>NZ_JBWCCY010000002.1:0-2498140 GCF_056279705.1 Rhizobium sp. USDA 4016 | reverse complement strand
CTCAAGAAACGGAACGAAGCCTTCGGGCAAAGGCCCGACTGAATGGTTCACCGGCACAGTGCGTATCGATCCATTGTTTGCCGCCAACGACGCGCGGCGCGGCGCGGCCGGCTGCGTGACATTTGAACCGGGCGCCCGCACCGCCTGGCATACCCATCCTCTTGGGCAAACGCTGATCGTCGTATCCGGTTTCGGCCTCGTGCAACGCGAGAGCGGACCCATCGAGGAGATCAGACCGGGCGATGTCGTCTGGTTTGAGCCAGGCGAGAAGCATTGGCATGGTGCTTCCGCCACGACGGCGATGTCTCACATAGCCATCCAGGAGAATCTCGACGGCAAGATCGTCGACTGGATGGAACATGTGACCGACGAACAGTATCATGGCAAGTGATCATGGCCGAAGGTACCAAGGACGAGGTCGTTTCCATCGCCGGTGCCAGCATCGGTAGGCCAATTAGGATAAGAGCAAAGGAAAACAACATGAAGACACTTGCAGCGACCATCTTGTCGTTGGCCCTCTTGAGCGCCGCGTCGGCTCACGGCGAGAACATGGAAATCCGCAAAGCCGAGAGCGCGACATCTGCTGCAGGATCGGCCGAGAACTTCACCGGAAAGGTCGAGGTCACTCCGCTTTTTTCGGCTGCGCAGCACTCCAACACCGGAGGCGGACTTGTGATGTTCGACACCGGTGCACGAAGCGCTTGGCACACCCACCCCGCGGGACAGACCCTGATCGTGGTCTCGGGAACCGGATGGGTGCAGGAGGAGGGCGGCGAGAAGCGCGAACTCAAGCCGGGCGATGTCGTCTGGACACCCGCAGGCGTGAAGCACTGGCATGGGGCGACCGACAATAGCGCGATGAGCCACATCGCCGTCACAGAGGTCGTTGACGGCAAGAACGTCGACTGGATGGAAAAGGTCACCGACGAACAATATCGCGACTGACTTCTCCAGAAGCACAGCGCGACAGCTAAGACCGACATCGAACTTTCAGGGAAATTCAGATGCCCCACATTCTGTTGAAACTGGCCGCGGGTCGATCAGAACAGCAAAAGCAAGTTCTGGCGAGAAAGCTAGCGGACGCCGTCATGGAGACGATCGGCAGTTCCGATGGCGACGTTTCGGTTGCTGTCCAGGATGTTCCGATGTCCGACTGGACCGAGGAGGTCTACAAGCCAGACATATTGGGCAGATCGGACATCATCTATAAAAAACCGGGATATGACCCGCTCAAGTAACGGCGCCTTCCAGGCTTCCAAAGAGGTATTCATCATGCCCAAATTCATTGCAGCTCTTCTTGCGGTCACGGTTTTAGCGTCAGTACTGGCGTTGACCCCGGCGACGCCAGTGCGGGCCCATCATGGTTGGGGAACATTCGACACCCGTTACGCCTACTACATCGCGGGAACAATCACCGATGTGCGCTGGGGCAACCCTCACAGCGAGGTCAGGCTTAAAATCGAGGCAACCCAGCTTCCTTCCGGCTGGTCCGGCCGAGCGCTTCCTCCGGGCGCGGACGAGAGCAATGGTCGTCTGACCATGGCATCCGCACGACCTTATGAAGGCGAGTTCAAGGAGCTTCACCTCGTTCTCGCCGGACCTGGCTGGATGGAACGCTGGGGTCTGGATCGGCCGCTGGAAGTGGGCGAAAAAATCGAAGCCGTCGGATACCTCGATGCCAGTGGAGGGGACGAGCTACGTCCCGTCATGTTCTGGCTCGAAAACGGGCAGGGCGTCTGGCAGCAGTTGACCGCATTCCCGCAGTCACCCGAACCCGTCCCGCAGCAGAACCCTTGACCCTCGAAGGCCAAACCGGCGGAGGAGCCGTGCGCCGGTGGGCAAGTCCCGGCTTCGGCGCTTTGGAGAGCATCGATGGCTGAATGGTTGATGGAAGTCTCTCTTACGCTCGAGCGAACAACATTGGGCGACTTTGTGCGCACGACACCCAGCCTTTATCCGGTCCTCGAAAGCCTGCACGTGCTTGGCATCGCGCTGATGGTCGGATCGGCCATTGCAGTGGACCTCCGCCTTCTCGGCGCCGGTCGCGACGTGCTTCCTGTACGGATCGTCTCGCGCTATCTTCTGCCTCTTTCGCATGCCGGCTTCGCTCTCGTCGCCACGACCGGACTTCTTATGCTCGTTGGTATTGCCCGAGGGGTCGTTGCCAGTCCGGCCGCACCATGGAAATTCGGTCTTATTGCCGTGGCTGCGGTCAACATCGCCGTTTTCCATGGCGGCGTCTATCGAACCGTCGAGCGGTGGGACATCGGCGTCCAACCTCCGCTACTTGCCAAAATCGGCGCGATCATCTCCGCCCTGACATGGTCCGGCGTGATCGTCGCCGGTCGGTTCTTAGCCTACTGAAGGGATGGGCAAGAGTTCATCGACACCGGTATGCGATGCTTCTAAGCCGCCAACGAGTGAATAGTAGCTTATTGCCGCGGCGTAATCTTCACCGTCGCGGCTCGGGCGCGCGCTCCAATCATGGACGCCAGGTAGCTGGATTTTGAATATTTGGCTCGATAGGCCTCGTCGATTTGCTCGCTAATGGCGCCCTCCACGGGTTCGAAGACGACGTCAAAGGTCTTTCCGGCGGCCGTGATCCGGCCGTTGCGCTCTCGAAGTGCTGCCTGATACCAGCGTGATCTCAGACCGTTGTAAGCGCGCACGTAAAGCGATCCGTCGACGACGACCGACCAGATCCACGTGGGCGTCCCAAAGGTCTGACCGTCCTCACGCAATGGCGATACGTGGAGGTCGTCCGTCTCGCCGATCCTATCAAGGTCTTCATTCTTCCAAGGCACAACAATCTCCCTAGTCACTCATCCGCTCGATGGTCACAGGCACCTTGCCCGGCCGCTTCAAAGCCTCGAGCCCCGTCTCGATTGCACCCAGCTTCACCAAGCCGGCGGAGTATCGGAACCCTTTATGAAAAATGGCGATGTTTCCCCAGGGAGCGTAGTGGGCGATGTCGCCCGCGGTCGGCTCGAAGCCTGACGGCATATCATCGAGCGGCAGCTTCGTGGGCAGGTCGGCTACCTTTTCGGTCGAAGCATAGTCCTCGCGTTCGAGCGACAGCGGCAAGAGCATTGCGAAACGCCTTAAGCGGCATCGTCCAAGCCCAGTTAAAACGGAGTCGGGCGTCCTGATTGCGATTTTCATAAAATCCTCCAAAAGCGCCACAGTTGCCGCGACGCAATTGACGAGGGCAACATCGCCGGCCGGATCCTCGTCGTTTTCGAACGGGACTCTGGACACTTTGCTAGGCGGTCGTCACATCCTTGCCGGTGCAATGTAACCCGACCGCCGGCAAACGTTAATGCGCCACGCTTGCTAACACTTATATGGCAGGCTCATAAATAAGCTGGCAATGCCTGGGCTGTGCGCCGCGGTCATTCCGAAGGTAACCGGCCGGAACCAACACGTGTCGCTTCCGGCCAGAGTATGCGTGATCTCAATAGCCATTACAGCAGATCGCACGAGCGCTAATGTTTTAACGCTCCGGGGGCAGGCGATCACCGCATGACAAACAGGTTTGTCGGAGCACTTTCAGCAGTCGAGATCATCACGCTCTTGGTCTCAAGGTACTCGTAAACGGACTCAATGCCACCCTCACGGCCGAGGCCGGATCTTTTCGTTCCGCCAAAAGGCATCATGTAGCTGTATGCGCGATAAGTGTTGACCCAAACGTTTCCGACTTTGAGAGCCTTGGACATGCGAAGCGCGCGGCCGATATCTCTCGTCCAGACGCCGGCGACAAGACCGAAAGCAACATCGTTGCCGATCTCGACTGCTTGGTCTTCATCATCAAAGCCGATGATCGAAAGTATCGGCCCGAAAACTTCTTCCTGAGCAATGCGCATATCGTTCTTCACGTCGGCGAAGATGGTCGGCTGGACAAACTGCCCGCCTGTCACGCCCGGGCCCTCCGCTGGTTTTCCACCTAGAATGCACCGAGCACCGTCAGCCGTTGCTATGTCTATGTAGCGCAGGACCTTTTGATACTGTGGCGGTGTTGCAATCGGGCCCACGTTGGTCGCGGGATCCATCGGATCGCCAAGTCGAATGCTACGCGCGATGCCGAGCAGCGTTTCGGTGAAAGCATCCTTGATCGAATTCTGGACCAGAAGGCGCGATCCTGCTGTGCACATCTGGCCGGCGGCACCGAATATGCCAGATACCACCCCCGAGGCGGCCGCATCCAGGTCAGCATCCTCGAACACGATGTTGGGCGATTTGCCGCCAAGCTCGAGCGACACACGCTTCATGGTGCGCGCAGCCGTCTCGTAAACTTTGATCCCGGTCTCGTCCGAACCCGTGAACGTAACTTTGGCGACATCCGGATGGCTGACCAGCGTGGCGCCTACTTCCTGTCCCAGACCCGTAACGACATTGAACACACCATTCGGCACCCCTGCCTCTTTCATCAGCGCACCCAGTTCCAATGTGCTCGACGACGCGAACTCCGATGGTTTGACGACGACCGCGCAACCGGCCGCCATGGCCGGCGCAGCCTTGATGGTTGCAAACCACACAGGAGAGTTCCAGGCTGTCAGCGCAGCGACCACGCCGACTGGCTCACGCGTGGTGAAGGCAAAGGTCTGCGATTTCTCAACCGGCACGCACAACCCTTCGACCTTATCGCAAAGTCCGGCGTAATAGTGCCAGCAGTCGGCGATGTAGGCCATCTGGCCCTGTATCTCTCCGAGCAGCTTACCATTGTCCCGCACTTCGATCTCTGCAAGACGTTCTGCATGACTGGCGACAAGGTCGCCGACCCGGCGCATGATTTTGCCGCGTTCGGATGCGGACATCGTCGCCCACGGGCCGCTGGTCATCGCCCGTTTGGCTGCGGCGACAGCTTTTGAAGCGTCCTTGTCCGTGCCACGCGGAATCTGCGCCCACGCAACACCTCGATAGGGATCAACCGAGTCCAGCCATTCACCGTTGCTGGGATCCTCATATTCACCGTCAATAAAAAGCTGGTATTTTGTCATCTTGCGTCCTCTTGTCACCGCAGGGCCCTAGTGGCCGTGGCGAAGTCTATCCAGTGCTAAGTCCTCACGGCCTTCACGCCGAGCGGAGGATCGAAACACGCAATGCGCAATCTGTGGCAACCCTCGCCTTGCCACGGCAGTCGCCAAAGCTGGGGCAGATGCCGTCAGGGCCATCAAAGCGATCACAAATGCTTTTCCGGCATCCGTCGGACAGGCTAAGAGCACGCGCGTTTCATCTCGGGGGGGGCGGGCGCCGACTGTCGTCTGCACTGTATCAACATCGTTCATTTGATGAACTCGTACTTGCGCCGATCAATCGTCGATGCGACGGCCAGGATGATCACCAGGCCTTTGACGACCTGCTGCGTGAAGCTGCTCACCTCGGTGACATCCATCCCGTTGGATAGAATTGCGACGACGAGCACGCCCAGGAGGGTTCGGTGCGGCCCACCGATACCGCCTGATAGAGCCGTACCGCCCATCACGATGGCTGCGATGGAATCCAGCAGCATGTTACTGCCCGCGACAGGGGTCGCCGCGCCGATCTGTGCCGCCAGGAAAACCCCTGCCAATCCCGCAAGCCCCCCCGACATCATAAAGGCATACATCTTGTATCGATTGACGGGCACTCCGGAGTTTGCTGCAACGAGCTCGCCCCCGCCGATGGCGAAGAGATAGCGCCCGAGGATGGTCTTGAAGGAAATCAATACCTGAAGGGCGGTAACAACCAAAGCCACAAGAATGATGCTCGGAATGCCAAGAGCGAGCTTGCCGTTAAGAAAATCCGTCAGGCTCGAGTCCATAAAAAATACCGACGATCCGTTGCAGATCATATTGGTGATCCCAGACAGCACAGACATCATGCCAAGTGTCACCAAGAACGATGGGACCTTGAGGACGATCATGGTGGCGCCGTTGATGATCCCGATGAGGATCCCGGTGGCAACCGCTGCACCAATGGCCGGGATCGGTCCGATACTGTCCATCAACGTGGCACCGACGATACCGGCAAGCGTGAGAATAGCACCAACCGAGAGATCGATCGAACCAATCAAGATGACGATAGTTCCGGCCAGCGACACCAGAAGCAGTATGGAGGACTGCTGACCGATATTGATCGCATTGTCGAAGGTCGCGAAATTCGGGTTGCGCAGCGTAAACAGCAGGATCAACCCAAAGACGACAAGGAGCGGATAAATCGAAACCAGGTTCTTCGGTATCCAAGAGCGCGATTGATGGCCCGCCACCAATGTGTTTTCGTTTGAGTTCGACAAGTTAGGCGCCTTTCCTCGAGAGTGTTTTAGACCATGCCGGACACAACGAGCTTTTCGTCGGGCTTGTCGTGTGCAGGTGCGTCTATCTCGGCGGTTCTAGCACCGCCCTTCAAAGTGATTACTCGGTTGGACAGACCGATGATCTCCGGCAGGTTGTCTGATATCAGAACAATCGCCACGCCATCCTTGGTGAGTTGTCGCAAAAGCGCGTAGATCTCCTCCTTCGCACCAACGTCTAGGCCGCGCCCCGGATCGTCGAGCACAAGAACCTTGACACCGCGCGCCAACCATTTGGCGAAGACCACCTTTTGGGCATTTCCGCCAGAAAGATTGCGGATCTGATTGGTTCGGGAGTTTGTCTTGACCCTCAGCCTTTCGATCCAATGATCGGACGCTTCTGCCTGCTTTTTTGCAGACAGTAAGGGCAACTTGCCCGCGTAGAAGGACTTTAGGGCGGGCAATACCAAGTTCCATTCGATGGAGTGCATGCCTATAACGCCAGCCGTATTACGCTCAGCTGGCACAAATCCCACGTCCGCCCTCAGAGCCGACAGCCTGGACCCGGGCTTGATCGACTTGCCATCGACCTCAATCTCGCCCTTGAATGACCGAACCGCGCCGGTGATGGCGTGTCCAAGAGCTGACTTGCCCGACCCCATGACGCCAGCGACGCCGACAATCTCTCCGGATTTGACGTCCAAGGATAGACTGTGAAGCTGATCTGGCACTTCCAAATCACGAATGCTCAGGACAACCTGTCCCAATTCCTCGCGCTGTTCACTTTCCTTGTAGTAGCCAACCGTCCTGCGGCGCCCAACAATCGCTTCGTGGAGAAGATCGGGAGTAGCTTCATCGATCGACCATTGACCGGTTATGGCCCCATCCTTGAGGGCGGCGACGTCGTCGCAGACCGCGAACACATCCGACAGATGATGCGAAACAAATATGATTGATGCCTTGCCGCGCCATCGCCGGATCGAGTTGAACAGAAGCTGTCTTTCAGCATCTGAAAGCGCACTGGTCGGCTCGTCGAGAAGAATAATCGGTTCGACGGGATAGATGCGTCCGAGCGCGAAGGCCTTGGCAATTTCCACGAGTTGCCGCTGACCGAAGTTGAGATTGCCCGTTATCGCCGTGGGATCGATATCGACCTCAAGATCATCAAGCACATCCTTGGAAAGCTTGATCATCTTAGAGCGGTTGAGAATTCCTGCCCGGGCGAACTCCTTTTCCCGTCCGAGCAGAATGTTTTCGTAGACAGGCAGAGAGCCAATCAAACCCTGTTCCTGGAAGACGGTTGCAACACCCCTGTGCGCCGCTTCCGCCGGGTGTCCAACGTCCAGTTCCTGCCCATGGACCCGTACACTCCCTTCCGTCGGGCGTGCCGTGCCGTTGATGATGGAAATGAGAGTCGATTTGCCCGCACCGTTCTCACCAACGAGACCAAGGATACCGGTTCGCTTCAACACGAGATCAACCGAACGCAATGCCGTGATCGGTCCATATCGCTTTGTTACGCCAGTGAGTTCCAGTGCGGGGATCATACTTTCCATCACCATCTCATCACGACTTCATGGGACCGGTCTTGTAGTGCTCCGCGAATGTCGCATCCACTTGCGAAAACTCGCCACGGTCTTTCGCGCCTTGATAGATCGAGTTGAGCTTTTCTTTGCCTTCCGGGAATTCCGCCCAGAACACCTCCGGGTCGATTGCCGTTATTTTGTTCTGCGGATCCCAATCGTCGGGATGCAGGGTCCGGCTCATGCGGACCCAGTCGTAAGGCTTCGCATCGTCGGCATAGATTTTCTTGTTCACCGCTTCGGCGTTGTCCGGTGTAACAAGGATCGATCCGTAATTGAGCATTCGCTCGCCCAGCTTTGGCTTCCAACCATTCAGGGCATCGAACGTCATGACCGCAGAGTATCCGCACATGTAGGGCGGAAGGTCACTTGCTGTCGCCACGAAATGCTCGCCTTTGGCGATTTCCGTCAGACCTTCAGGCAGGCCGACAATCGCGGCAACCTTGATGTGGTCGAGCTTGCGCTCGCGCAAGACGGTAAGAACGCCGAAGGCCATGTCGTCGGCTGCAGCAAAGACCCCTTTGATGTCCGGATGCGCAGCAAGAATGGAAATCGTCGCATTGCGAGCAAGCTGGCGATCCCAGTTGGCTCTGATGCCGGAAACGATCTCGATTCCAGGATGCTCCGCTGCAGCCTTCATCAGACCAACATGCCGATAGGTGTCAGTCGCGGCAACGACGCCGGCGATGTGGGCGATCTTGCCTTCACCGCCGATGCTGTTGATCAGGATCTTCGCGACTTCGTAGGATTCTTGGATCGAATTGGGTGTCAGGAACGAAACATAGTGATCGCCAATATCCGGCGGCGTGAACCATGAGGGCGAATCCCAGCAAGCCGTGTAGAAGATCTCATTCTGTTCACACATCTTCGTCAGCGTCGGAAGCGCGCCGTCCGGGCAGATCAAGCCGATCAGCATCTTGGTCGAACTGGCGTTCAGGCTTCGAACCTGGGAAAGACCCCGCGCCGTGTCGCACTCATGGGAGAAATCTACGGCTTCCAGCCCGAGATCGGCAGTAACCTTGGCAAAGGCCCGCGCCCAAATAGACCAGAAATCAATCGCCGGGCTGATGCCGATACTGGCCATTTTGCCGCGAATGACCTCTGCGGCACCTGCGACCCTCGAGACCGCCGGGGTCATTGCCAGCGAAATGCCGGCAGCTCCAGCAAGCTTCATCAAGGTTCGTCGGCTCATCCCTTCATCCATGGAATGAATAGCCGTAATAATCCTGAGTTCCTTGTCGTCCACCATGTTCTCCTCCCAGAAAATCTTTGACGATCGCTTGTTGTTATCCCTGCTTGCAGGAGCGAGCAAGGATCGAGGGCCAGAGGGTATAACTAAATCAATACCCCCGTGCGTCTCAGTCGGCGACCGTCAACATTTCGCTTGAATTTCATCGGAGGTGCGGTCTGCTTGTTTCAGGATCGAGGGTCCGAATGGTAAGGGAGGCAGCTTCAGTGGGACGCGATGGCGAGGCTGGCTTGGGAGGAGAGCGAGCACCTGCTTGCTGGAAACGTTTGTTTGTCGAGTGCGTGTCCGATTTTGTCGCAAGCTTTCTGGTTGGCGCAAGCAGCAACGGAACGATCGCCACGCCTTGGCGGCAGTTCGCACCCTGCCCAACGCTTCAAAAAGCGAGCTGACACCTCCATCCGCACAGGGCTGAGCGGTCAAAGCCGCGTCCTTCAGCACCATTGGCAGGCGCACGGAGGCGAAAATTTGCTCGGCGGGCATTTGGCAACCTCGCGCATTGTCACAAGCAGTGCCCGAAACCGGACGGAAGTTGAGCGCCATCCCTAAATACCATGTGCATTCGGTGAACCGGCGCGGTAAGCATAAAACTGGAGGAGATTATCTGACATGTTTGACAGAGATGAAGCGGGCCATTCGGGTCGCTCGGTGTACCGAAGAACGATGAAACAAGCGTCTTTCAGGCGGTCTGACGGATCTGCGAGTGCGTCGTGCCCGGCCAGGTCCATTTGCATGCACGGCCTGGCCCCGAATTACGCAGAAGCGAAGTCCAAACGGTCAGATGCGTTACGGATGATTGAAGCAGGCGGTTAGGGAGGAGCCCATGCACTCGAACCATTTGAACATCGATCCTAAAAAGCTTCTCTACCTTGCTTCCATCATCGAGAACGGCAGCTTTAAAAGCGCCGCCAAAGTGCTGGAGGTGTCTCAGCCGGCACTATCCACGTCGATGAGCAGGCTGGAGGCGGAATTGGGCATGCGGGTCTTGGAGCGAAGTCCCACCGGTGTGGTACCGACGACAATCGGCGAGGTCCTCTACTGTCACGCGCGCTTGATCCGCGATGAAATCGGATTGGCAGAACGCGCCTTGTTGAATTTGCACGGGGGCCACCCGCCATCCATTCGCGTTGGTAGCCTGCCGAGCCTGGCCAGCACTATTATGCCAATGGCCCTTAGTCGGTGGCGTGAGTCTCATGTTGACCGTGACCTTCAGGTTGTCGAAAGTCCTCAAATCGATCTTTTGATCGGCCTGCTGCGACGCGAGTTTGATTTTGTGATCGGCTTCACTGAATGCTATGATCTGGAAGAAGGCTTGCGGCAACGCGTGCTGTTCCGCGACCAACTTCTCGTTATTGCCAGGGCGGAGCATCCGCTGAGTACCGCCCGGGATCTGAATTGGGAAACTCTCGTTAGTTATCCTTGGGTATGCCCGACTGCTCGACGCTCCCATTCAATTCTGGATGCGGCCCTAAGGGTAGCGAAGTTGGCCCCGCCAGATCAAATGACCGTGTGCGGTTCGGTCACCCTGCTGAAATCGCTTGTCATTGACAGCGACCATCTTGCCGTCCTTCCGGCACATGCCGTCCGCCAGGAATTGGCCGACGGACGAATATGCAGCCTGGACATCAGTGACCCGGTGCTGCACCGGAATATCGCGGTCTTCTTCCGTGATGGCTATCACCTGGACGAGCCGAGCCGTGACCTGATAGGCCTGGTTGAAGCCGTAGGACAGGAGCTCTGCCGACGTCCAGACACCCGTACCCGCGGTCATGCCGTTCTTGATGAAGCAATAGAGACCGACACGAACCTCACTCCAAATGCGGCGTGATGCTCGTCGGCAACAAAAGGCTCAGGCAGACAGCCTCCAGCCCGAACGCATCGAATGAAAATGTGTTCGGCTCTGAAGCTTAGACATGCCCCGAAGTTAAAAATCCGGCCTCGCTCGCCGAGGGGCTTCGGCTCTATTGATCGGCGTCGGGACAGACACAGGCTGGCTGGCAAAAAATGGGGCCCGATGAGCGGCCCCATTGGTTATCTCAGCCAAACGAGTTGGCGAGGGTGCCGATACCCCCAATAGAAATCTCAACCCGATCCCCCGCCTTCAAGAAACGCGGCGGATTGAATCCGATCCCGACGCCTGCAGGTGTACCGGTTGCGATGACGTCACCGGCCTGCAAAGTCAGTCCAGCGGAAATCGCAGCGACGAGCTGCGGAATTTTGAAGATCAGGTCACCGGTGTTGGCCTTCTGGCGAAGCTCGCCGTTGACGTGGCATTCGATGTCCAGGTTGGTTGCATCGACTTCGTCGGCGGTCACAATCCACGGCCCCATTGGGCAGAAGGTATCAAGCCCCTTTCCAGCCAGCCATTGCTTATGATTGCGCTGACGATCCCGGGCCGTAACGTCGTTTATGATCGTATATCCCCAGATGTGCTTCAGCGCATCTTCTTCTGAGATATTACGACCGGGGGTTCCGATCACCAAGGCAAGCTCAGCCTCGTAATCGACGGCTGACGTGGCTTGCGGATGCATCTCGACCATATCGTCCGGGCCTACGACCGTGCTCGGCGGCTTGCTGAAGATCGCTGGGAATTCATCAATCTCCTGGCCCTTGACGGCACCAGCTTCGAAACCGCTTCCGGAGAATTCCTTGGCATGCGCGTAGTAATTCTTGCCGACGCAAAAGATGTTGCGTTCTGGAATTATCGGCGCAAGCAGCCGAACAGTGTCCAAGGGAATGCCTGCATTGTCAGGTCTGCCATACGAAAACCCGGCGGCCGTAACCCTGATCAAATCGATGACGCTGCTCAGTTTCTCATCCAGGGGATAGATGCGGGCGGCTTCGGCATCCACGATACCGACCCTCGATTGGCCGGCGCCTACAAATCTAGCTACTTTCATGATGTCACATACACAAAGAGGAAGGGGTGCGGAATTGGCGCGCTGCCGCGCCAGGTCCGAAGTTTAGAATTTGGGTAGTGTCACATCGAAGAAAATCGCTTCTTCTTCAGCGACGATATCAACCGGCTCATCGGTGGGGAGCAGCTCGATTGCTGTTCGTTCGTTGTAGGTTTTGCCGTTTACGGCAACCCGACCAGAGCTCAGGAAGAGCACTTCGATCGCAGAGCGTGAACCGGTGTTGAATGTGGATCCGGCATTGATTTTGATGAATCCGATTCGGGTTCCACGCTCGGTAAACGTGCCGAGCAGTTTCGTGGCGACGCCGGGGCTGCCAGCTTCAACCCAAGCATAGGCGCTCGGCTCCATCATCACGACGTCGTCATAGCGCGGCTCGGCAAACACAAGTTTTTGTCCGGTTGCTTCTTCGAAGCACGCGGCAGAGCCGTCCTTGTTATGGCGCTGTCCCTTCTCATCAACATAGGTGAAGACGCCGTTCTTGAACTCACCTTTCTGCTTCAGAGCTTCGTTGGCGGCTTCCCGGCGCGCTACGCTGAGAAAGCCGGCACCGCTTGCTCCACCGAACTGCATCACCATCATCTCCAAGCCTTCCGGGCGATCCTGAGGGCCGTAGTGGACGCTCTCCGGAAAATAGGCAACGGACCCTTCTTTCATGATCTTGTGAGGGGCGACCGGATAACTTCCCTTCAGCACAAACCGGATCTGATCGAAGTTATGACGGTGGCGGGGCGTGCCCCAGCCACCCGATCCGGTTCGCCCGACGTTCAGCAGATAGTTGTTCGGAGAATCGTCGTCCTCTCCGTTCAGCAGAAACTTCTGCTCGAGAACACCTTCTCTCATGCTTCCGACCCGGCCACCTTCTGCCGCAGCTGCCTCTGAAATACGCATCGTAACCTCCTTCTCAGCGAATGCTTCCAATCTGGGGTTAGTTTTAGGAGAAGTTTTAAAGTTCGGATATCCGCAATTTTCTCCCGGTATAATGCGTTGTTATCCCCCTGATCGCGGGCGTTGTGCTTGCAGTTGATTCCGCAAGGGGCTCGCCGCATGTTCAATTCAGATCAGATCCAGGGCGATCGTGCCCTGGAATATTGTCCAACTCGAATTGAGATTTCGGCCGCAAAGCTGGCGGAGCCGCCCGCTGTTGGCCCCCGGAGGAGAAGCCCTTGCCCGTTCCCAACACTACGCCACGCAACGTCCTGAAAGAGAAAATGACGGAGGGAAAGTTGACGGTCGGCATGATCGCGCGGCTTGTGCGGGGCGCCGAAATCGCCGCCATCGCTCATACCGCAGGCTTCGACTGCCTTTTCATCGATCTGGAACACAATAGCTTTTCCTTGGAGAGCGTCAGTCAGATCTGTTTGGCCTGCAATGCCTTGGAGGTAACCCCTCTGGTGCGGGTACTCGACCGCAACCCCGCCGATATAGGCCGGGCACTCGAATGCGGAGCGATGGGCGTGATCGTGCCCGACGTCGAAACAGCGCAAGATGCCGCGGCTGTTGTGGCCGCCGCGAAGTTTCCACCGCTCGGCAATCGCTCGATTGCACCGCATCTGCCACATCTGTTTTTCCGGGCCGCGCCCGCAAAAGAAGTCATGCCGGCGTTGAACGAGGCGACACTGGTCATCACGATGATGGAGTCGCTTGCCGCGCTCGAGGCCGTCGAAGAGATTGCCGCCGTCGAAGGCTTGGACATGGTGTTGGTGGGTGCGAACGACCTATGCAACGCGCTCGGCTTGCCGGGCCAACACGATCATCCAAAGGTTCGCGCCGCCTTCGAGCGCGTCGCAGCAGCGTGTCACAAGACGGGCACTTTTTTCGGGGTTGGCGGATTGGGCTCGCGCCCAGAACTTGCCAAAGAGATGATCGCGCTCGGCGCGCGGTACGCAACGGCGGGTGCTGACGTGACGTTCCTTGTCAATGCTGCGACGGCGAATGCGAAATCTTTTCAGTGATGTGCGGCGCGGAATTGAAGTGCCCGCCTGCGATTCCGTCGCGATCAGCAAACCGATTTTTCGCGGCCTGCCATTCGCCGCTCGTCTATTTTTGTTACCTTGAGAGGACATCAAGTGACCGAACATATTAACGTTCAAGCCCCTCAGGATTCTGGGGTTCCCAGCTGGGCTCGCGATTTCAGCGTCACGGACCGCGTGGTCCTGATAACGGGTGGCGGCCAAGGGATCGGGCGGGAACTCGCCCGCCAATTCGCAGCAGCAGGGGCGCTGCCAATCATCGCCGATCTCAATCTGGACAATGCAGAACGCGTCGAGGCCGAGATCGTTGCGAAGGGCGGTCGCGCAACTGCGGCCCGTGTCGATATCGCTGACGTGACTTCGGTCAACGCGCTTGTGAAGTCGATCGTCGATGAACACGGTCGCCTCGATGTTCTGATTAACAACGCCGCGATATTCGCGACGCTCGAAAAGCGTAAGTTCGAGCATATTCCGCTCGAAGAATGGGACCGTGTCATGCGGGTGAATGTCACGGGACCATTCCTGTGCGCCCGCGCAGTTGCGCCAGTGATGCGAGCGGCCAAGTGGGGACGGATCATCAACATATCCTCAGACGCCGTGACAAAGGGCGTGATGAACTACATGCATTACGTCGCCTCGAAGTCGGCGATGATTGGCATGACAAACGCGATGGCCCGCGAACTGGGTGAAGACGGGATCAACGTCAATTGCATCCGTCCCGGTGCTGTCTCGACCGAAGTCGAGCGGACGGCCAACCCGACATTGGAATTAAGGCAAACACAGCTATCGCAGCAATGCATTAAGCGAAGCATGCTGCCCACTGATCTCGTGGGCCTTATGATGTTTCTGGCGACGCCCGCTTCGAACTTCATCACCGGCCAGACCATCGCATGCGATGGCGGCTACACCCACAGCAGCTGAACCGGCTGAAGCGCGAAGCGGAGACTGCGATGAAACATTACGGCAACCTCTACATTGACGGCGCCTGGTTGGAGCCCAGTGCGCCCGGCCAACGTGACCTTATCGACCCGACCAGCGAAAAGGCCTTCGCAAGCGTTGTCACCGGGGGCGGCATCGAAGACGTAAATAAGGCAGTCGCTGCCGCTCGCCGCGCCTTTGCTACCTTTTCCCGCACCTCGACAGAACAGCGGATCGCATTGATCGAGCGGATCATCTCCGCCTATAAAGAACGCGTCGACGAATTGGCCGAGGTTCTTGCCATGGAAGTTGGCATTCCCAAGAACACGCGCGCCCAGGTGACCGGTCCGATCGGCCATTTTGAGGTCGCACGTGATCTGCTTCGGACCTTCCACTTCGAATCGCGGATCGATGATACGATCGTCCGACACGAGCCAATCGGCGTCTGCGGTCTCATTTCGCCGTGGAATTGGCCGGTCCAGACGCCTGCCATCAAGGTGATTTACGGGCTGGCCGCCGGATGCACACTTGTTCTCAAACCTAGCGACGCCTCTCCCATTAGCGCCATCATACTGACAGAGGTCCTAGAGAAGGCGGGCGTGCCCAAGGGAGTATTCAATCTGGTGATTGGTAAAGGCCGGATCGTCGGAGAAGCGATGTCAGGCCACCCGGACATCGACATGATCTCGTTTACAGGATCGACCCAAGCCGGCATCAAGGTGGGCGAGGCGGGCGCACGCACGGTCAAGCGCTTATCCCTAGAGCTCGGAGGCAAGTCGGCGAACGTGGTTCTGAAGGATGCGGATATTGAAGCCGCTGCGCGCTGGAACATTCAGCGTTGCTTCTTCAACACTGGCCAGTCGTGCCATGCGCCTGCTCGTATGCTTGTTCATGAGAGTCAGATGGAGTCTGCGATCCCCTATTTGATCGATGAGGTTGCAAAATTCCGTTTGGGTGATCCACGCAATTGCGAAACAACGATGGGTCCGGTGGTCAACCATGCTCAATTTGAGAGCATCCAGCGATACATTCAGATCGGCATCGAGGAAGGCGCACGCGTCATTTGCGGCGGTGTCGGCCGTCCGGAAGGGCTCGAGCAGGGGCTCTTCGTCAAGCCGACGGTGTTCGTAGACGTCAAGCCAGAGATGACGATCGCACAGGAAGAGATCTTCGGGCCTGTGCTGGCTGTAATCCCCTACAGCAGCGAAGAAGAGGCGTTGGAAATCGCCAATGATTCACCCTATGGGCTAGGGGGCTACGTATTTAGTGGCAACCGCCAGAAGGGCTATGAATTTGCTAGCGGGTTGCGAGCAGGGCGGGTTTGCTTCAACGGAGCACCAACCAATTCGGTGTCGCCTATGGGCGGATATCGCCTTTCGGGCAACGGACGTTCGATGGGCGTCTTCGGGCTCGAGGAGTATCTGGAAGTCAAATCCGTTTACGGCTTCAAGGACGAAGCTCAGCAGCTGCCGGAAATAGCTTTCTGATCTCTGGTGAACGATCGGCGGCGAACCGTGGCCAGGTGCACTTTTGAATGGGCAGGTCCTGGGCATTCTCTGCTTGGAGAATGGAGCCTGGGGCTATCGGCGATCTCAAAAACTGTCTCTGCTCCAAGCGACAAGAACCATTTGCCGAATGCGGGCTGCTTTGACTATCCTTCATTGGAGCCACGTTGCGGCAGATGACAGCAACTGCCCGCAACAAAGGTAAATTCCCCGTCTGACGTCTGGGTAACCTTGCCTATCGACGGCACCGAAAAGTGCGTTCCCGCCAGGAATGCGCCGGGCTCCGATGCTCTGCCAAGCAACTCCTTTCGGCTCCTCGCTGCCTGAAGCGGATCGAAATCTACGTTTGCGGACCAGTCTGTTCGGGCGATCTGACAGGGGTGATGAATTGCATCGCCAGATATATAGAGGTGCCCAGAACGAAGCTTGATCCGCACGCTCACATGGCCGACTGTATGGCCGGGCGTAGGGACGAGTGAAATACCGTCGCCAAGTTCGGCGTCGTGATCGACAAAGACAGCCAGACCAGCCTCGACCACGGGCTTGACGGAGTCGGCGAATGCCGCCAGTCGATCGCTCCTTGGGCCCGATGGCCTGCTCTGCATATAGTTATATTCCGACCGCCCGAAATAATATCTGGCGTTTTTGAAGGTGGGGTGCCAGACGCCATTCCTCAGTGTGGTATTCCAGCCGATGTGATCGGCATGCAAATGCGTGCAGATAACATCGGTGACATCATCCGGCGAAAGTCCAATTTCGGTGAAACCAGACATGAAATTGGTCTGTAACTTCCCCCATTGAGGCAGATCGAACCGCTCTTTATCATTACCGATGCATGTGTCTATGACAACGACCCGTTTGCTTGTCAGAAGGACAAAGCTTTGTGAAATGGCGTTCATTGTCCCGTCAGAAGTCACATAGGTTGGAAAGAGCCACGGGGTCTTCGACAACTCCTCCAAGGTTGGATTGTCAAAGATGGCCTGAACCTCAGGCCCTATCTCAAGCTCGATGAGCTGGAAAACATCCACGCCGTCTATATGGGTCTTGACGATTTTCATTCTACCGCACCGACGGCTCTTGCGCATTCACTGTGACCTGACGACGTCACGATCGGGTCTTCCATGTCACTCCTCCCAGAGCTCCGTTCGCCTACATCCCTGAAATAACGAACGCAATATTCTATCGAGCATCTACCGTCGGGGCATCGCCCGGCCCACTTGCGCGCGGCGATGTCAAGCCGTGTCTCTTTCCGGCCGGTCGCCGGCGACGTCGGTCGGGATCATGACACTGCGATGGTCTGAAATCTGGTGTTTTAGATGGACTCGGCGAACCGTGATCCAGACCAGAATAACGGCAAAAGGGACAAAAAATCCCGTAAGCACGCCTGCGTCGACAGGCAAGATATCATGACCGATGGATTTCGCGAGATAGCCGAACAGGCCGACGATGTAGTAGGAAATCGCCGCAACCGACAAACCTTCAACCGTCTGCTGCAGACGGAGTTGCAATTCAGCGCGGCGGTTCATGGCCGCAAGCAACGCGCCGTTCTGGCGCTGCAGGTCCACGTCGATCCAGCTACGGACGAGGCTGTTGGCCCGCGTGAGCTTGCGGGAAAGGTTCGCCTGCCGTTCCTCGATCGACTGGCATGTGCGCATCGCGGGCGCAAGTCTCCGCTCCAGGAATGTGCCGACTGTTTCAAAGCCGGGAATCGGCGTTTCGGCAAGCGTTTTGATGCGCTCTTGGACAATGCCGTAGTAGGCCCGCGAGGCGCCAAAGCGATAAAGGGAGAGCACGGCGTTTGCTTCGAGGTCGGCAGACAAGCGTGTCACATCGGCAAGCAAGTCGTCGGCATCTTCGAGAGGGTTGGTTTTCATGCGCTGTGTGATTGCGGTAAGCCCGTCTTCGATGCGTCGAATTTCCGGGGACAGCACTTGCGCCAGCGGCAGCCCGAGCATTGCAAGGGTCCGGTAGGTCTCAACATCGAGCAGGCGCTGCACCAGTGGACCGATTGCGGAAGGCGCCAGACCGCGATCAACGATCAAAAAAGGCGTCAGGCCGTCACCATCTTGCCGGAAGTCCGTAAAGATCAACGCCTGCCGGCCGTTGACCTCACTGTGGCAGAGGCTCGCAGCGTCAAAGTTAGAAATGGCCGCGTCGATTTCGGGTCCCTCAGGACGTATCTCGAGCCTGGCACCGGAAATGAGCGAGCCCGGAGGACTAAATCCATCCCCAAACGGCGTCGCCGCGACCTCACCGCCGAACTGGGCAGGCAGTGGTCCATCCCAGAACCAGGTCGAAAACTCGGTATGCTGCTCCCATCTCAGCGTGCCGGATCCCCAGGCCATCGCGTGGTGCCTGGCGTCACCGCCAGGCGGGGAGAGCCCACGTCTGCGCGACAAATCCGCCATGATGGCATGATCCACGCCTGGGCCGCCGTCGAGTATGAACGCGAACTGGACGATGACACGGGGAGAACTGACGAGCGCGTATGGGCGAGAATGAATCTCGCCCAGTGCACGTGCGCGGTCTTGCGCTTCCGGGAATGAAAACAGCCCACCGCCCATGGCATCTCCCAGCACGTTGTCGCTCTCGCAGGGAGTAGCACGTTTCGGACCAATCAACCAACCGTGTCACGACGCCCGCTATTCCTGCAGGGCCTCATCCTTCTTGCGGCGGATAGACGGCAGCAGCATCATGGCCAGCGCAGCAAACCCAATCGCAAGCAGTACGGCACTGACGGGCCGCTCGATGAAGACGGCGGGATTGCCGCGGGAAAGCACCATGGTGCGTCTTAGATATTCTTCGAGCATGGGGCCCAAGACAAAGCCGATCAACAACGGTGCCGGTTCGCAGCGGAGTTTTACGAGCGCATAGCCCACCAGCCCAAATAAGGCGGTCAGATAGACGTCGAAAACAGAGTTGTTGACGGAATACACGCCGATTCCACAGAAGACCAGGATTGTTGGGTAAAGGTAACGGTAAGGCACCTTGAGAAGAGCAACCCATACGCCGATCAAGGGCAGATTGATCACGAGGAGCATGAGGTTTCCGATCCACATGCTGGCGATGAGACCCCAGAACAGTTGTGGCTGCGTCTCGACCATGCGTGGCCCAGGCTGGATCCCTTGAATCATCAGCGCTCCGACCATCAGCGCCATGACCGCGTTGGCTGGAATGCCGAGCGTCAGCATGGGAATGAACGAGGTCTGAGACGCCGCGTTATTGGCGCTTTCGGGTCCTGCCACGCCCTCGATAGCCCCAGAACCGAATTCAGATCTATACTTTGAAACCTTCCGTTCCAGCATGTAGGAGGCAAATGTCGAAAGAGCCAGGCCGCCGCCGGGTAGGATCCCCAGGACGGAGCCCAGGACCGTTCCGCGCAGCACGGAGGGCACTGCCCGGCGCACTTCATCTTTCGTCAGCCAAAGGCTGCCGATTTGCGCAACTGTACCCCCTCGACTTTCGGGATTTTCGAGGTTGCGGATGATTTCGGCGATGCCGAAAAGGCCCATCGCGACAGGCACGAAGCCGACGCCTTCGAAAAGCTCGGGAAAGCCCATGGCAAACCGCACTTGGCCGCTTTGAATATCCGTCCCGACTAGTCCAAGCGCCACGCCGAGAACGATCATCGCGATTGATTTAAAGATATTTCCTTCGGCCAACACCGTTGCGACAATCAATCCGAGCAGGATCAACGAAAAATATTCCGCCGGTCCAAAAGAGAGCGCAACAGAGGTCAGCAACGGCCCGGAGGCGGCGACGACCAGAGTGGCGACAGTACCAGCGAAAAACGAACCGATTGCAGCAACGGCAAGGGCAGCGCCGGCGCGCCCGGCTCGTGCCATCTTGTGCCCTTCCAGCGTCGTCACGACTGCCGTGACCTCGCCTGGCAGATTCAAAAGAATGGCCGATGTCGATCCTCCGTACTGCGCCCCGTAGTATATGCCCGCGAGCATGATCATTGACGTTACGGGATCGAGGCCAAAGGTCATCGGGAGCAAAAGGGCAATGGTTGCCACGGGGCCAATCCCCGGCAAAACCCCGATTGCCGTCCCGATGAGGCACCCGAGAAAAGCGAACGCCAAGTTCTGGAAGGTGAAGGCGACGGAGAGGCCCAGCAGCAGATTATCCAACATTGCAACCTCCTATACGGAACCGAGGGCCGGGGGCAGGAACGGCACGTTCAGACTGAGACCCCAGGAGAATATCAGCCAGCACGCCACCACGAGAAAGCAAATGAGACCTAACGTGCCCTTCAAGCTTTGCGACCGGTCGGCAAGAGCTCCAATTGACACCAGGGCGACCACCGATAGCGCCATGCCGATGTGCTCCAGAAAGGTGCCGAAGAGAACGAGCGCAAGCAGGATCAGACAGAGCTCACGCCACGCCCAGCGTTCGAGTTTGTCGGGACCGGTCGTTATGCTGATGACGGCGATTGCCAGTCCTAAGAAAGCGAGGAGCAGCAAAACGGCCATGGGCATATAGCCGGGGCCCATGTGATTTGCTGCGCCAACCTCGTAGTCCCGATTCATGTAAAGACCGATTGCCGACACCACGATCAGCAGTATTCCGGTGGTCATATCTCTGGCGTTGATGTTCCTGTTCATTGAAGTACCAATCCTGTGCGCCGAAAAGAAAAAGCCGGGCCGGCTCGTTATGCTGAGAGAAGCTCAGTGAAACGAACGGCCGCCGTCAACCGCGAGCGCTGCGCCCGTGACGTAAGACGATTCCGCGCTGGTCAAAAACAGAATTGCCTCCGCGATTTCGTCAGGACTTGCGATCCTTTTGAGGGCGTAGTTGCCCACATTGGCGCGATGACCATCCGCCATTGGCGTGTCGACCATGCCGGGGCAAACGGTGTTGACCCTGATGGAGGGAGCAAGTTCGGCGGCGAGCGCGCGCGACAGATTGACGACGCCGCCCTTGGAAGCCGCGTACGCCGTGTGGGCCGGGCTGTTCGGGAGAAGGCCCTGTGCGGATGCGATATTCACAACCGTCGCATTTGTCGCGCGCTGCAAGCTGTCCAGGCAGCTTCTCGTTACGATATAGCTTCCCGTCAGATTGACCTCGATCACCTTGCGCCATACTGCCGCAGGTGTGTCTTTAACGAGACCGGTCGTCATAATCCCGGCAGCATTGACGACCCCGTCAATTCCACCCATCGCGGCTTCCGCGGCGCTAATCACCGAAGCAACCGCAGCCTCATCCGTGATGTCGACTGCAAAAAAATGTGCGTTCAGACTTTTTGCTGCATCCTCCACGACCGCCGCGTTGTGATCGAGCAGTGCAACAGCGGCACCGTGGGCCGCAAAAAGCCTTGCCGTGGCACGTCCAATCCCAGATGCTCCACCGGTAATAACAATACGTCGCCCTCTAAGCCTTTGCTGAGATGAGGCGAGATTGTTTCCTCGTGCCGAATTGTGATCGCTCTCACCAGTGGATTCACTCATCCAACATCCTCCCAAATCAATTTACTCTTTCCCGCTGCGCGGGTTCGTTACAACCACGCCACTGATCAGCAACCAAGGTGTTCCACCTGGCGCGTTGGCTGATGAGTTTCCGCCGGCGCGATGAACGGCCGGCGGCTCTTGCGCTTCACGATCTTCAGTCGGTGAAGCGAATGTTGTTTTCCTGGATGACTTGCTTCCACTTCGCCGCCTCAGCAGACATGAATGTCCGCAATTCCTCGCCGGTCTGAATCTTCTTCTGGAAGGACAGCGGTCCAAAACGCTGAGTGAACGCCTCGCTCTCGACCCCCTTTGAGATCGCTTGCGCCAGGAGTGCGACAACAGCGTCGGGAGTTCCCTTTGGAGCCATGTAGCCGTACCAGAGTGCAGGATTGATCTCGGGATAGCCGAGCTCACGCATCGTGGGAACGTCCGGCATGTTTGCTGTTCTTTCTTCGGACGTGACAGCCAGGACTTTGAGGAGACCGTCACCGCGCAAGGTCGCAGCTTCGCGCGCCGATGGGAACATCATTTGCGTGAAGCCGCCTGCAAGGGCTTGCAACCCTTCGGGATTGTTTTTGTACGAGACATGGATCCCCTCAACACCAATGCGCTTCAAGAAGCGGACAGCATTCAGATGCGCAAGCGTCCCCGCACCCGCGCTTGCGAAGGTGATGCCATCGGATGACTTGGCAACTTCGATAAGCTGTTCGATATTGTTGATACCCGCTGACGCAGAGACGACCAGCGCCATTGGATAGCCGCCGATGCCCACAATGGGAGTAAAGTCATCCAGGCCATATTGAAGATTGTCTCTGAGAACTGTCTGGACGATTCCGGACGTCGTCAAACACAGGAGTGTGTAGCCGTCAGCTGCAGACAACGCCACGGCGGTACCGCCAACCGTGGTCGCTCCGCCGCCACGGTTTTCGACGATAACCGTGCCGTTCAGCTCGGTTCTCATTGAATCTGCCAGGAACCGGCTCAAAGTGTCGTCGTCTCCACCAGGAGCATTCCCGATGATTATCTTGACCGGTTTTTCCGGAAATTTTGTCTGGGCACGTGCGCCTTCAATCAAGCTTGCTGAGATCGCCAGCATTGCAGGCGCGCCAAATAGAACCGTCCTTCGGCTAATCATTTCGAACTCCTCCCTAAACATCGATAAAGTCATCGCCGAAGCTACTAATAGAGCCGAGGGTTGGTTTTCTCTAGCGGCGATCTTCAATCAACGCATTGCCGTATAACATTGGTTTATACCCTTCGACGGCGTCGCGTGGCTCGCCAATGCTTTAGAGACCTTGCGCTATCCTGCGTTTTGTCAGCTGACATTGTCGCCGTGCGCTGCGTGGCGAGAACCGGCGCCTCAGAGCGAGAAAGCGTTCCCCGCGGATATCACCAGAACGCCGCCGCGTCGAAAAGCTGAGGCGAGAATGATTGCATCCGCTGTGACTGCGGCGATGTCCATCTCAAACTGCCATGCTCGATGACAGCCGGCATCGATGCGGCCGCACCGCGATCTTTCTCCGGAGGGTCCCATCACGTCTGGTCAAATAGATCAAACCCGGGCCCGACGTTCAGCAATGGTTTTGGCGACCGTATAGCTTTGATACATTTCCGGACCACCCTCGCGGCCAATGCCGCTCTCGCGAACGCCACCGAACGGCGCATCTGCTCCGGGACTTGTGAAGACGTTGACTGCCACAGAGCCCACCTGCAGCTCCCGCGACAGATAGTCGGCCCGCTCGATGGAGTTGGTGAACACAAACGCTGCCAGTCCCATGGTCAGGCTGTTGCTGATCGCCAGCGCTTCATCCATCGAATCTACCGGTGCGCAGGGTGCGATCGGGCCGAACGGCTCTTCGTTCATAATTTTGGCATCGAGCGATACTTCGGCCAGAACAGTCGGCGCGTAGAACCATCCTCGATTGCCAACACGCTTTGCGCCGGTTGCAATACGCGCGCCATGCGCCACGTGGCGTTCACGGCGATTTTCGGTCATTCACGATTTCCCCAGAAAGGCCAGCACTTCGTCCTCGGCAATCTTGGAGCCACGCGCTCGCTGCTGCCAGGTTTGACCGCCGATGTGCGGTGTCAGGACTACATTGGGCAATGCTGCCAACCTTTCGGGAACGAAGGGTTCGGTATCGAGCACGTCCAGCGCCGCACCGGCAATCGTCCGATTTTCGAGTGCGGCGATCAACGCGTCCGTGTCCACGAGGCTGCCGCGCCCAACATTCACGAGCCGGCCCTTCGGGCCCAAAGCGGCGAGTTCCTCCGCTCCAATGATATGCTTGAGGTCAGGCGTTCCCGGTACGGCGAGCACGAGCACGTCGCTTGCCTCGGCCAGAGCGAGCCAACCTTCATGAAGAGATGCGCTCAAGCCGGCATTTGACGGACGATTGAGCCCGGCGATCTTCATTCGTGACGCCGTCGCCCGTGTCGCTATCGCCTGACCGATGCGCCCGCTCAGCCCGCCGATGCCCATCGTCATACCGACGACGCTGTCCCCAACCTCAAACCGCGCTGCTTGCCATTCTCCGCTGCGCGCGAAGCCATCCGCACGGACAAGGCTGCGACATAACATGAGCGTAAGAGCGATTGCCAGGTCAGCGACGTCGTCGGTTAGAGCTTCGCCGACGCAGCGGACCCGGATGCCCCGCCGATCCAGGCCGTCCAGATCGATTTGCTGGCTTCCGGCTCCCTGCGATATGACGAAACGCAGGTTCGGGAGCGCATCAGCGACCTCTGCGGTGCATCCGCGCGTCGCGTTGGTCATCAGGACGCGTATCGCAGCTCTGTCGCCCTCCGCAACAGCAAAGACACTTTCGAGGCCAGGCACGATGCGGACCAGCCCTAGTGCATCGAGTTTGGGATATGTCATGCCCGCAAGTGCGGGGAACGCGAGTATCGGTTGCATATCGTCACACCTGCCCTTTAACAAGAAGGGCGAACGCTATCGGGACGCCACCGCGCCGGCAACGTCGGGAAGGGTGTCTGTGAATCCGAGTTATAATTTTCATTTATAAGCTCAGATCCGCGCCAGCGTGCCAGAGCAATGACGAGTCAGGCGCTGGCACGAATTCCATGTTGCATCCAGGTCGACGGGCAGCAGATCGTTTGCGAAAGAGGCGTCTTACTGTTGGACCAGCGTTCGGCTTTTCCTTCATACTAGGCGGCAGCCTGGGTTATGACTTTCAATGCACAGCCGCCCTCGGTGTTTCGACCACAGGCCTCTGACACGCCGGTCAGCCTGTCATCGCGCTGCGCGCTTTGCCACGAGCATCATGCGTGGTGATTTCTTCATTGTTGAAACTCCTCCTCTTATCTCCTAGCCGACGAAGCCAAGAGTTTGTTGGCCACTCCTGCGGCACTATTCCCCCCGAGACCTCACATCTGGAGCCGCATGAGCGCTGTCGACGTTCAATGTCTCGCAAATGGAAACCTAGCGACAAGGCGGACCCGCCGATACGGGCAATCCGGCAAAAGAATTTTGCGGGCTGCGCAAAGATCAGCCTCGGGGAAGCGTCCGCAATATGAGTGGCGCGACGCTTAAGATCTGGCTAGACCAGCTTTATATTCCGCAAGGTCATAAGGCGTTCCCCCAACAGATGACGTTTTGAGCGCCGATCGCAAAAATGGCTGATCTATTATTCGCGGCTTGGCATGTGAAACCGGCTTGTTCAAGATGTCCAAACGGGAGCCGGCTCTCAAGCCATGAGCGGTATCAGACCATCTAGCGACTTCTTCGCATCGCCATAAAACATCCGCGTGTTCTTCCTGTAGAAAAGCGGATTTTCAATCCCCGAATAGCCCGTTCCCTGACCGCGCTTGGAGACGAACACATGCTTTGCCTTCCACACTTCCAGGACCGGCATGCCAGCGATTGGCTACCCCAAGCTCGCAGCACTGGTCACGACCGACGACGTGGCAATCGGGCAGAGAGCTGGAGATTTGGCCGCAACTCTTCTTCCTCAGGACAGGGTTTCGACAATCGCAATCGTCGAGGGAGCACCAGGCTACGCTTCAGTCGCGCAACGGACGGAGGGTTTCAGCACTGCGCTCGACGCAGCCGGCGTCAAATACGAAATTGTTTCATCTCAGCCTACGGATTGGACGCCGGAAACCGGAGAAACCACCTGCAAGAGCATGATCTCGTCACATCCGGATCTCGACGTCATTTTCAGCCATGCGGATCCGATGGCCCTTGGTTGCGCACGAGCCCTCGACGCGTCAGGTTCAAAGATCAAGTTGGTTGCAACGGGAGGCGGTTCGCGTAAAGGAAACGAGGCCGTCGCCAGCGCGGCAATCGACGGCTCGGTTTGCACCCGGCCCGAACTGCTCGGTCGGCTGATGTTGAAAGTTCTTTACGAGGCGGCGACGAACCCCAACGCGCAGAAAGGGCAATTCATCACCTATGACAGTGCTGTCATTACGAAACAAACCTTGGGAAATTGTCCGCCTGAATGGTGAAGTCATCGAGCCCGCGATAAGATCCTATCCGGAGGTGGCCGGCCGAAGCGCCTATGGTCCTGGCGGCCGGTCATCATCGGGAACGGCTGTCTTCTGGCAACCACATGAATGCGACGCCTACGTCTAAGATTGGCATTGACCGACACGGCCTGCCACCGCCTGTGTCCCGTAACGGATGTCGCGACCGCTCCCGGCGCTTTGGCATGACGCGGGGAGCACATTTGCGTGCAACAACTGCTTCAGTTGGCTGTTGCCGGAAGTCCCAGCCTGCGCCGCAGTTCGGGCGCCGACACATGCGCCCGCCAGCCCGGTCCGCCTTGCTCGAAAGCCCTCGCCGAGGCTAGGTTGCCGACAATCACCGGATCGCACCCAGCGTCGATGACAAGGCCTGCTCCGACCTGCATGGCTTCCTGGTCATCGCTCGCGATGGGCATGCCGACCCTGCCGCCGCTGCGCGTCCCCGATCTTTCGATTACACTCGCGTCGACACAGCTGAACGCTCGAACGAGACGAGCGCCGGCGAGGTACTTCGCCATCGTCTCGGCGACGCCGATCGCCCTGGCCTCCTCAACGATTTCACCCGTCCCACCCGAGAGCGGGGGATTGCAGGCATCGACGACGATCTTTCCATTGATCGACTGGCGAAGGTCGCGCCCAAGCTGCGGAACGGCCGCGAAGGGGACAGCAAACAGCAGGACGGTCCCGAACTCGGCGGCTGCCGGAGGCAAGCCGACGGATGCCCGTGGACCGAGTTCCTGGGCCATCGGCTCCAGTTCCTCTGGGTGGCGCGACGAGAACATGACCTCGTGGCCGGCCTTGACCCAAAGCTGTCCAACCGTCCCTCCCAACGATCCGGCGCCAATCACGCCGATGCGCATCGGCGGGAGCGCTCGCGCGCGGTTTGGAAGCAAGACGGGCAAGGCGGCGAGCATGCCGAGGGCACCGAGGGTCGTTCGACGTGAGACAGGCATATTTCACTCCTTTCGATGGGCGAACATGATGGTCCATGAATGGACTTTTACGGGGGCGGCGATCGCGGAAAGGCAAGGGTGCTTTTCGGCCAGAAGCGCCTCCTTCCGCTCGTGTGTCCGCGCCAGCCAAATGCTCAGGGCCAGCCAGATCAGCGACAAGGGCACGGCGATCACCGATACTTGAGCAAGGCTGATGCCGAGGCCCATCAGCCCCGCATAGCTCCAGCTCGCAACCTGATCACCGCCACGGTAGACCACCGTGTCGATGAAATTTTTCGCCTTGTAGCGGTCTTCCCGGACGCTGGAGGTGAACAGTACTTCCCGCGTCGGACGGGCGAGTGCAAAGTTGCTCACCCTCCTGGCGACCTGGGTGGCGACGAAGACCCCCACTGTGGGATAGGCGGCGAGCGCGCTGAAACCGACCAAGCTGACCAGCGGAAGCGCGCAAAGCGTCGCCACCACGCCAAGCCAACCCATGAGACGGCCGGTGAAAACGACCTGCAAGATCAGGGTGATGGCGTTCACATAGAGATCAATGTTGGCGAAGAACGCGGCCCGCGCGGACCCGTCGGGGAAGTTTTCGGCGGCGATGCTCGCCTGCTGGAAGTAAAGGAACGTCGAGGTGACGGAATAGATCAGGATGAAGAGCGACAGGCCGAGCAGATAGGGTGAACGGAAGGTGTGAACCACACCGGCCAATATGCCGCCACCAAGAGGCTTGTGCAAATCCTTCGCCTTGACGGGCTTTTCGAACGTCTCGCTAACGCGAGACAAGCGGGCCGCGGCGAGGACCGCGACCTCGATCAGCAGAATGGACATCGCGAGCAGCCACGTTCGGCCAACTTGCTCGATCAGGCCCGACGTGAGAGCGGAGCCGATCAGGCCGCCAAGCGTCGCGCCGGCCGCAACAATGCCGAACAGTCTCTTGCCCTGCTCTCCGTTAAAGATGTCGACGATAAAAGACCAGAAGATCGACACCACGAAGAGGTTGAACACTGAAACCCAAATGAAGAAAGCCCGGCCGATCCAGACCTGCTGATTGGGTGGCGCAACGGCAAGCAGCACCGTGAACGCGAGGAGGTTCGCGCTGAAGAACCGGTACGAGATGGCAATGAAGCGCTCCCTTGGAAACCTGCGCACCACACAGGCGAACAGGGGGCTGGCCGCGAGCATGGTCAGCAGCGTCCCCGTGAAAAGCCAGGGCAGATTCTCGACCCCGCCGGAGACGCCGAGTTCATCCCGGATGGGGCGCAACACATAGTAAGCAAGGAAAATTGCGATAACGTAGAGAAGAGACCATGCAAGCGCCGGGATTTCCTCCGGCCGTGCGCCGGTAAAGCGTTGTATAAAGGTCAACACCGACCCTCCGATTACTTCGACTGATTATTGTCCGGCAGGCACCACTCGGTTTGAAAGGGCAGCATTTACTCACCAAATAGGGACGTCATCACCGCGTTGGATCCTGTCAAACACACGGCCAACATGCGTGCAGAAACAACTGTCGATCCAAGACGCTCGGTCGGTCGGCATTCAAGCCGGGAACTCGCGGTCAAGCTCCGCAAGGTCTTGCTCGCTGAGCACAAGGCTGAGCGCCTTAGCATTCTCGCGGATATGAACGGCGGAGCCCGACTCCGGAATGGCAATCGTCTGTCCGTTGCGCATCGTCCAGGCGATGGCTGCGGCCGCGGGGGAAACGCTGTGTCTCGCCGCGACCTGCGCGAGGACGGGATTGCGAAGCAGACCGCTATCACCCGTGCCGAGCGGCGAATAAGCCATCAGGGGAACGCCATTGCGCATGCTCCACGGCAAGAGGTCCGCCTCGATGCTGCGATCGGTCAGATTGTAAAGCACCTGGTTAGTGGCGCAGCCACGGCCGCCCTCGACACGGAACAACTCGTCCATGTCGCTCACGCCGAAATTGGAGACGCCCCACCGACGGATCTTCCCTTCGGCCCGCAAGGCCTCGAAGGTGTCGACAACGACGCCAAGCTGCCGCACTCCGCCGCGCCAATGCAGCAGGTAGAGATCCAGGTAATCGGTATTCAGACGCGTCAGGCTTGCCGCACAGGCCCGACGGATGTCGTCAGCACGTGTGGCGTTGGACGGCAAGACTTTGGAGACGAGGAAGACTTTCTCCCTTTTCCCGGAGATGACGCGACCGATCATTTCCTCCGAGTTTCCACTGCCATACATCTCGGCGGTGTCGATCAAGGTCATGCCGAGGGCGAGGCCGGTCCTTAGAGCGTTCTCTTCCTGAGCTGCCGGACGGCGCCCTTGCGCCAGTCGCCAGGACCCCATGCCCAACGCCGGCGCGCTTCCTTCCTGCGAAAGTCGAACCGGCGAAAATTGCTGTGCCCGTGCCATTCCGCTGGCGATTACTCCTGCCGCACACACCATTCCGAACTGCCTGCGTGTCATTGCTTTCAAGGTGCTCGCTCCTTCTTCACTCCAATCCTACCTGTATGCTTCATGTGGTCCGGACCGCACCGCTCGCTGCGCCCTGCCAGAACCGTCAGCAGAGCAGCAATGAGCAACAGGGCCGCGCTGATGCCGAAGGTCGCCTGATACCCGCTCGTATCGAACAGAAGACCGCCGACGATCGCACCGAAAGTGATCGCGAGCTGAACAACCGCCACCATCAGCCCGCCCCCGGCCTCGGCGTCATCCGGCAATGTCCTCGCCACCCACGTCCACCAGCCGACCGGCGCGGAGGTCGAAAACAGCCCCCAAAAGCCGAGCAGCACTGCTGTGACGGCGACACCACCGCCAAGCAGAGTAAGCGCCGACGCGATGAGCGCCATAAGCACCGGGATCGCGATCAGCGTCCGGTAGAGGCCCTCCTCCACGAACCCGCCGATGAGAGAGGTGCCGATGAAACCCGTCACGCCCATCATCAGCAGCATGAGCGACAGCGTCGAAACGCCGACATGTTCCACCGTTTCGAGAAACGGCCGAAGATAGGTGAACAGCGCGAACTGACCCATGAAAAACAGACTCACGGCCGCCATTCCCAAGGCAACGACAGGCCGGTTCAGCACCTTGAAAACGGCTGTAGCACTCGTTCGGACCTCAGTCTTCATGGAGGGCAGGCCGATCAACTGCCAGGCGAAAACGATGACTGCGATCGGAACGACGAAAAAGAAAGCCCCGCGCCAGCCGATGAGGCCACCGAGAAAACTTCCCAGCGGTGCGGCGATCACCGTCGCCAGCGCATTTCCGCCGTTCAGGATCGCCAAAGCACGCGGCACCTGTTGGTCCGGCACGAGCCGCATTGCTGTGGCGGCTGACATCGACCAGAAACCACCGATGGCGACGCCGATGAATGCGCGGCCGACCATGAAGATCTCATAGTTCGGCGCGATCGCCACGATTGTTCCCGAGACGATCATCAGCCCGGTCAACGTCAGCAAAAGCAGCTTGCGGTCGAGTTGGCCGGCCACCGCCGAAATGAAGAGACTGGTCAGGACAGCGAAGGCACCCGATACCGAGATCGCCTGGCCGGCCTGACCCTCGGTGATCTGGAGGTCGGACGCGATCGGCGTCAGCAGGCTGACCGGCATGAATTCGGACGCGATCAAGGCGAACGCGCCCAGTGACAGCGCAAAGACCCCACCCCAGGCTGGAGAACGGTCTGCATCGGCGCCTTGTGTTGAGGAGACGTCTAAAAGCATCAGAATTTTGCCTCGTGGCTTCTTATGGCACGCTCACTGCCATCGCCGACCGCATCTCTGCACATCGACGGGATTGAAAATGCTGCGTGGAATGTGCTTCCAGCTCGGGACCATGTTGACCGGCGGCGAAACCTTTAGAGGCCGCAAATTCGCCAACTGGACGACGTTTTGATCCGCCGACGGCAGATATAGGCGCAGCGCCGACCAGCAACTAGACGCCTAAACCTGCATGCGATTATAAGTTTCACTCATCAATCTCGATCCGTTATCGGCTGTCCAGACATCGGGGCCGGTTAGAAATGCGGCGCCCGATCGGGCGCGGGTCTGGAAGGGTTTCGTTAGCGGATGGATCGGCTAGCTTGGTTTTGCTTGAAGGAAGATCGTGCTGAGCAGGCATTGGGCGGGGCAACATCTTGTCGCTGGCCAGTCAAAGGCGCTAAGGTGGCTACAGTCGCTATAACGCTATAACTGAGGACGGCGCCATGGCCACGGTGGAGGCCGGGAAAAAGCGCAAGCGGAGAAGGATACCGATTTTTGCGGAGCCGGATTGTCTCGATCGAGGTGATCGTCACGCACCTGCAACCCCGCCTAGAAGGGTAAGCTGAGGGCCGAAGTCGAATACCGCGTCGCTGTTGGCATGGCCACCTCGGCGGATTGATGCCGTCGGGAGCGACATGGCCGATCAGCCGCCAGGGAGCGGCCCAGGTGTGAACACTTCTATCGGTGCTCCGAGATTGCGAATGGGAACGACGCCGAGACTGGTCAGCGTCGATCCATCATTTCGCGACTTCTTTGCCGTCACCCCGCAAACGAGACAGTTCGTCCCCATCTCCTTATTGAGTTCCTGAAGTCTCTGGGCGAGATTTACTGCATCGCCATACACGGTGTAAGTCTGACGGTCGCCAGCTCCAACCGTCCCGGCGGCAATGAGCCCCGTGGCAACCCCTATTCGCAGACGGATGGGTATGCCATCGAACCGTCGACTTGCTGCCATGGCGAGAATATCGCGAGATGCGCTAAGAGCCCGATCAGCGTGGTTTTCAATGGGAAGCGGTGCGTTGAACGATACCAACAAGGCATCACCAATGTAGTTGATGACAACGCCACCATGTTGGTCGACGATGTCGGTAACCGCGGTGAAGAACTCATTCAACAGATGCACGAGCCTTGTCGGATGCATGCCTTCGGAGAGGCGTGTGAACCCCTCTATATCGGCAAACAGGAGTGTCGCGAGCCGCGTCTGTGGGGCTAGATGCCCTTCATCGAGAAGCTCGCGAAGAACGGGAGCAGGGACGTAGCGCCCGAAGAGATTTTGCACCCGGCGTTGACCGGCTTCGGCATGGGCGTGATCCCCGACTACTCGTCTTGCCCGATGAACGGCTAGAGCCGCAATGGCGGTAACCAGAGCAATAATCAGAGCCTCTTGAACTCTCGACGCAATTCCCAGAAAGTTTGGATTGAGGACTGTCTCAATGTAGACGTCGCGTGTTGGGGAGATCGGTAGGTTACTGTAGCTTAAGACTTCTTCCATCCCGGATACGATCCACCACGTGGCAAACAGGAGGCCGCCAGCAGCCCATGCACCGGTCCAAAGAACGAGTGGGGGCGAGAGGGTGAGGACCGCTGCAGCGACGATCAAATAGTAGTGCTGCACAGAGCTGGTGAAGAATACCAGATTTTGCGGAACATTGCCGCCACTGCTCAGCGGCACAAAAGCGAGCAATATAGTCACCGCTGTTGCATCGAAAGCGAAAAGCGCAAATCTAGCGTGCTTTTCATAACGCGTGCCAATCGCGGCCAAAGACGTTACGCCGACTAGCGCGATTGTTGCCGTAGTTCCGAAAATTGCAATATTTATCGGAAAGTAGTAACTCAGCAGGTAAGTCAACGCGATGAGCATCACCGCTGCAGTGCGGCCGATAACAGCGATCTTGAAGCCTTTTCTTTCTGCTCTGCTCAAGGCAGACGCAGTCGTGTCAGGCGGGTTAACCAAAACGTGCTTTTTGGCCAATACAGCTCCTCAGCTATTGCTTATTTGGCATCCAAAGAGTGAAAACACTCTCACCTTTCGGTAGTAGTGATGACCGGCTGTCGGCGGCACAAAGTCCTGTGGGCCGTGACGGCACAAGGGCGATCTTGGTCCCCTATAGACCCAGAACCGCAGCCACCTTTCCAATATATCAAACGTCGAAAAGGTTGATTAGCTCGCAAAATCCGCATGCGGTCATGAAGCATACTCATAAATGGCGTAGGCAGCTCATTTCTAGTCGAGCGGCGGGCGAGCTTCCCCGTCTGCTTAGCAGACCGCGCGAGGACCTTGCATAAAGCTCTTGCCGGTCAACAGACTTTTTGCCGGCGCCACTGCGACCCGACAATCTGCGGTTATAGCTTCGTCGACGGGTCCGGGAAAATGCTTTCGGCGTAAGTGCGAGGTTTGGTATGAGTTTCAATACAAACCCGACGGACAAGAACCATGAGACATGACAAATCTATCGCGCAACGGCTTCGATCTTTGGGTCTGAGGCCGACGGAACAGCGTATTGCACTTGCCAATCTCTTATTTGCCGACGGCGACAGGCATGTAACCGCCGAGGAGTTGCATGCGGAAGCGGTTTCACGCGGGTTCTCACTGTCCGTTGCTACCGTATACAATACACTGCATCAATTCACCGATGCCGGTCTCATCCGTGTCCTCGCGATCGAAGGCTTGAAAACCTGGTTTGACACAAACATCTCCGATCACCATCATTTCTTTGTCGAGGGTAGGGGCGAGATCCTGGATTTCGAAGGAAGTCAAATCGAAATCTTAAATTTGCCGGATCCCCCGGACGGCTTGGAAATCGGACACGTCGACATCGTCATCCGACTACGTCCTCTAGGGTGAAGTTAGCGTACGGAAGTCATCTACTGCGATGCCCACAATATAGCCGGTCTCAATTGCCTTGTGGCCGCTCGACTGCGCCGCAGAGTTGCTCGGCTTGATTGGCAAAATCCGGAGTTCGGCAGCGGAAAACTCAGCCGGTTGCCAACTTGGAGTGGATCACTCCGATGACAACATATCGCTCAGCGGCACCAAAGTGAGTTCCGCTCGGCAATCGCTTTTATGAATTCTTCTCATAAGTTCATGCAGCTTTCAGGAACTAATCAGAGGTCGGTTCGCCAACTATTTTCGAGCCGAGTGCCGCAAACGCCGCGACGCATCCCGGCCGCGTGGCACCCGACCAGCGTAATATCCTGCCATCGGGCACGAGCGTCAAAACCGAACCCACTCATTCAGACCAGCAAAAGATTTACTATGAACGTTAACGTCAACAAGCTACGCGTCGACAACCAGTTCTTCGAAGGCGAGCGCGCCCTGTTTGCAAGAAAGCATCTCCATCTCGAGAGCGTGAAATTTTATCCCGGTGAATCTGCGCTCAAGCACTGTACCGATGTCGAAGCGCGCGATTGCGAGTTCATGGGAAAATATCCGTTCTGGCACAACGATCAGACAACGATCGATCGCTGCCTGTTTACCGTCTATGCTCGCGCTGCATTATGGTACTCGCAAAACCTTCGAATGACTAACTGCCTTGTCGAAGCTCCTAAAATGTTTCGCGAGGTGCGCCGCCTCCAGATCGAGAACACCCAATTTCCCAATGCTGCCGAGTGTTGCTGGAACTGCCATGACATTAGCATGCGCGACGTCGAGATGCGCGGTGCGGACTACGTATTCATGTACGGCTCGGACATCCGGATCGATGGCTTCAAGTTACAGGGCAACTATTCCTTCCAGGATGCCAAGAACGTCGTCATCCGAAACGCTCAGCTCGATTCCAAGGACGCCTTCTGGAACTCCGAGAACGTCACCGTCTACGATTCCGTCCTCGATGGCGAATTCCTCGGATGGCATTCCAAGAACCTGAAACTCGTGAATTGCGAGATCCGCGGTGCGCAACCACTCTGCTACGCGACCAATCTGGTTATGGAAAATTGTGTCATGATTGATACAAACTTGTGCTTTGAGTACAGCACGCTGACAGCGGATGTCAGAAGCCACATCTTGAGCGTAAAAAACCCAAAGGGCGGACACATCAGGGCCAGGAGCATCGGTGAGGTCATCATCGACGAAAATTGCCTTAACCCCGGTGCCTGCCAAGTTGAAGCCGATACGACCGTGGCGGCCTAAGTATGCAATCTCAATTTGACTTGATCGTTTCCCGTAGAAACAGCGGTTCTTACAAATGGGACTTCACGACTGATCCCGACATGCTGCCGATGTGGATAGCGGACATGGACTTTCGCACCGCGCCCTCCATAATCGCGGCGTTGGAGAAGCGGGTCCAACACGGGATTTTCGGGTACACGAAGGTTCCGACCGCATATTTCGACGCCATCACTAACTGGTTCTCGCGCCGCCACGGCTTCGACTTCTCAAGGGAATGGCTACTCTTTACCAGCGGGGTTGTACCTGCTTTGTCGGCAATCATCCGGGCGTTAACGCAGCAGGGAGACAAGGTGATCGTACAATCACCTGTCTACAATTGCTTCTTCTCGTCGATTCGCAACCAAGGCTGCGAAACCGTTTATAACGATCTCATCTATAACGATGGCCGATATTCGATCGACTTTGATGATCTTGAGCGGAAGGCAAGCGACCCGCGCGCTCGATTGTTTTTGTTGTGCAACCCTCACAATCCCGTTGGAAGAGTGTGGGCGCAGGAGGAGTTGACCCGAATCGGTGAAATCTGTCTCAAGCACAACGTCCTCGTTATTTCGGATGAAATCCACTGCGATCTCGTTTTCGCCGGGCATCAGCACGTTCCGTTTGCGTCGATCAATCCCCGGTTCTTGCTCGGCTCGGTGACATGCACCTCGCCCAGCAAGGCATTCAATCTTGCAGGTTTGCAGGTCGCCAACATTCTGGCTGCTGATGCCGATATCCGCGCCAAGATAGACAAGACTCTCAATGTACACGAGGTTTGCGAGATCAATCCCTTTGGGGTCGAGGCTCTGATCGCGGCCTACGATGCTGGGGAAACGTGGCTGAATGAGCTGAAAGCCTATCTCTTCGAAAACTACCAATACCTTCGCGGATTTTTCGAAGAGCACCTCCCGCAGCTTTCAGTTTTGCCGTTAGAGGCGACCTATCTGGTATGGATCGATTGTTCTGCCCTGAATATGTCATCGGTCGCGATCGCGGCGCAACTGAAACATGAGGGCAAGCTATGGCTCAACGAAGGGGAGTTGTATGGCCCGAGCGGCCAGAGTTTCGTCAGGATCAATATTGCATGCCCCAGGCAATCCCTTGAGCAGGGATTGGACAGGATCAGGAAGGTCTTTGGAAGTGTCCGCCCCTGAGCCGTTTAGGCCCAAGCATCTGGCTGCTGACATATAACAGACGCGTGCACATTTCACGAGTATTACGTGGCGCGGTCGGCCGCAAACTGACTGGTCGCCGGCGTGCCAAGTGACCCGATCGTGCCGTCTCGATGTCTGCAGGGCGCCGAAGTTCCGGCGCGGTCGTCTCATCGTACTCTTTGTTTCCGGCATCTAAGCCAACCTTAGAGCAGAGATTCCGCTTATACGTGTGGTTCTCCGGAGGCAACTCCGAGCGATCGGGCAGGCGGCACGCGGCACCGGTGCCCAATCAAGCCGACCAACTCGTCCGCGGCACAGCCGAGCGGGCTGAGGCAATTTGGACCGGGCTATATAGAGCGCGCCAACGGTGCCGGCGCGCACCGGTTCGCACTTCATGGAAAGCCACTTGCCCAACGCACAAGCGGCTGCCTCTTCGAAAGGGTGCTGTCTGAATCGGTCATTTGTGGAGCGTCCTTTCGGCGGCATCCGCAAACGAGTTGTCGTAAGATCCCTCGATCAACGAAGGATCGACTTTTGAGCCGGTGAACTCTTCGGAATGGCCCACGATGAATTGCATCATCTCTTGGGTAACTATTCCGCTCTTCGGTGCGCTTCTGATTTCATTAGGCCAGACAGCGTCAAACACAGCTTTGTTAATTGCCGGGAAGAATTTCTCATGCACCCGGTCTCTAACTTTCAAGTTCTCATCGGGATCCGCGAGCGCGTCGAGCGTCATTTGCATCGCCAAGGCTACTTTCTCAGCCGCCCTGGGATACTTGTCGAGCCAGCTCCTATTAGCGGCAGCCCCGATGTAAAAATAGCCGTCGAGATTTTTGACTGCCCCACCCGAATTATTGAACAACATTACGCCACCAAGATCGGAAATAACAATCTGACTCGTCGGTGCCGAAATCGACGCAGCATCAACCCTGTTATTACGCAACGCGGCAAGGTAGGTACTTGCATCGCTGCCAAGACCAACAATGTTCAAGTCCCGGTCGGGGTTGAGGCCGCCGAGCTTGGCAAGGTAGCGAACGATCTGATCACTGCCGCTCCCCACTCCGGTAACGCCGATGGTGATGCCGTTCAAAGCTGCAAGCCGCTCCTCGAGCGTGCTGTTGTCTGTGATGTTGTGTTTTTCCGCCCAGCTCTTGGTCACGACAAGGTTCGAGTTCACCTGTGTAATGAGGGCGCTGAAAAGGACCAACTGGGCGTTTTGCCCGCGCGCCTGAAGCACCGAGATTGGCGAGCCGAGAACTACATCAGCGTCCCCAGAAACGGCAGCAGCCATCGCCTTAGCACCAGAGCCGGTCTTGAGGACCTCGGCGTCCAAGCCAGCTTTATCGAAGTATCCCATCGCCTCTGCCACAAGTAAGGGAAGGAACGCGAAATTTACGGTGGAGTGTGTAAGAACTACCTTATCTCGCTCCTGGGCATATGTGGTACCGTGGAACATCGCTCCCATGGCAAGCACCAGCATTGCCAATTTTGGTGTTGTTCGTTTGTGCTTCATCGTCTTCTCCTCCATAAGATTTTGACTTGGGCGCGCGCTTTCGTGATGGCACTGAAGCCGTGCTTGGCGTACGTTTCCTCGCGCACACCGGCCCTTAGATTTGCTCTTTTGGTCCAAAGCCCGACCTAAAAACCACGGGTTGTGTTTGTCTTGCGGACGGGTCCTCTACTGTTCGAGGACGTGGCCCCCGCAAAACAGTACTGATGAACCTCGCAATGCCCGTGCCAAGCAGCAGAGCGCACGGTCTACGAGCCTCGGTCGGGCTCGTTCCAAGTAGAGGTAGCTTGCGAACGGCCGTGGGATGGACGTGCGGAACCCCGGCCTAAAGTGGATCCAATGGAGACACAATGTTGCCGCCACGATCAAACTGCCGCGTCTGCCTGCGTCCTCACTCGATTAACCACGCTGTATCGATCTCACGTCTCACCAGCCAACACGTTGGCTTCGTTTTTGCGAAGGAACGCCATAGGGCGAGATCAAACTGCTCGCCATCTGAATAACGTCACGATCAAGGAGGAAGCCCTTATGGGTACAGGTATTGAGCCGGAGCGCGTCTACAAGGCGGTGCCGCAGCTAGGTCGAATTCGAGAGAGCGTTTTGGTTGGCGACGTCTGGAAGCAACCGGAATTGTCCTATCGCGACCGGATCCTTGTTACCTGCTCGATCCTGGCCGCTCTCAACAAGCCGGAGGAGCTTAGAGTATGGCTAGGGCGAGGAGTAGAATGCGGCCTCACCCTCGATGAGATCCGCGGACTGATTATGCAAGTTACCTTCTATGCAGGTTGGCCCACGGGGCTAGGTGCAGGAAAAGCAGCCTTGGACCTGTTGGAAACAGATAACGACTAACGGGAGGTGACGGGGCCTCGGTTCGCTCGGCGGCGCAGTGGCGCGTCGTCTCCTTCTGAATCCTCAAGGATATCGCCGCCTACAAGCTTGGAGGAACCTCCAATCTCGATGACATTTCTCACCTGTACGAGCAAATGTTTGAGATCAGTTTCGCCTCGACTTGAAGACGCAAGGCGGTCTTGCGGGGTTTGCGCCCCAGCCCATCCCCAGCGCAAAATGCCGAGGAGATCTCCTGGAATGTGTGTTTCGGAAAAACCGGGTGAATGCAGGCTGCGGCCTGCGGATGTGCGGTCAGGCTCCAGCCACTCGCGGGTTGTGTGCGTCAAGTTCTGCAAAATTGGCGGTCATGAAGCTGGTCATGCGGCTGCTTTGAGCATGATCTTCTTGTGTTCTTTCAGGTCCTCCATGTTGATGTAGCGGTTGGCTTCGAGCCAGTTCTCGTGCGTTTCGACGGCAAGCGCCCGTACCAGACGCAGGCAACTGGCCGCATTGGGAAAGATACGCACGACATAGGTTCGGCGCCTGATCTCCTCATTGAAGCGTTCCAGCATATTGGTCGACTTCATGTGCTTGTGGTGCCGGCGAGGCAGCCGATAGAAGGTCAGTGTCTCCTCGATGGTTTCCTCAACCCAATCGGTAAGCCTGGGATACTTGCCCTGCCATTTTCCCAGCCACTGGGCGAGATCGGCACGTGCCTCGGCGAGATCCCGGCGGTCGTAGATCCAGCGTAGTTCCTGCAGGCAGTCGCCGTCGGCCTTGCGCGGCAGATGATCGAGCGCATTCCTGAGGAAATGCACGTAGCAGCGCTGATGGGCAGCTGCGTTGAGCACTTCGCGAATGGCGGCGCGCAAGCCGGCATGATCGTCGGCGACAACAAACTCAACGCCGTGAAGGCCTCGCGTCGTCAGGCCAAGCAGGAAGTCCTTCCATGACGAGCTGCTCTCGCGATTGGCCATCTCGACAGCCAGGACCTGACGGCGGCCGTCCCAGTCGATCCCGATCGCAATCAGCACCGCTTGGCTCCTGACCACGCCAGCTTCGCGCACCTTCTCATAGCGGGCATCGAGGATGAGGTAAGGGAAAGGCTCGGGAAGCAGTCGCTTGGCAAAAGCCTTGAGGCTTTCGTCCAGCCGCTTGTTGATCGCCGAAATCGCCGAAGCGGAGAAGGCATGCCCACACAGTTCTTCCGTGATCGCCTTCACCTTCCGTGTCGAGACACCCTGGACGTACATCTCCGCCAAGGTCGAAACGAGGGCCTGTTCAGAACGCTGATAGCGCTCGAACAGCTCGGTGGAAAAGCGGCCCGAACGATCCTGCGGCACGCGCAGTTCCAGCTTGCCGACGCGGGTGATCAGCGTGCGGCCATAGTACCCCGAACGGTAGCCCAGCCGCTCCGAGGTGCGTTCGCTCTTCGAAGCGCCCAAAGCCTGCTCCATCTCGGCTTCCAGCCCTTCCTGCATCATTACGCGGATGATTTCCCGCAGGCCATCGGGATTGGAAACAAGAATGTCTTTGACTGCGGCGCTGACTGTCTTACTTTCCGTCTTGGTCATGGCGACGTTCCTCATCAGGGAATCAGGTGGCTTGAACATCACCAGCTTGCCATGACCGCCCCCATTTCGGAATTTGCAGAACCTTCAGCACACTACCCTCGCGGCTAAGAGCCTGACCATGTGCGAGCGCCGCAACCGCTGGGTCTCACTTCCTTTCAGCGGTTAGACAGCCACCTCCCGCCGGCTTTCAATTTTCTGCCAAGGCATGGCGATCTTCGCGAGGAGGGTGACGCCAAGATTCAAAAGACCCGACAAGGCGATAATTGCGATCAGCGCAGCAAACAGCCCTGGCGTGTCGAACTGGCTTGAAGAGTAGGTGAGCAGATAGCCGAGCCCGCGATTGGCTGCGATCATCTCTCCGACGATTGCGCCGATGACGGCATAGGGTACGGAAAGGCGCAGACCTGCAAAGACCCACACAATGGCCGCAGGTACGACGACCTTTCGCAGAACATGGCTTTCGTTGGCACCCATCAGCCGCAGGATCGCAACCAGTTCCGGGCTGACGCCGCGGACGCCAGTATAGGTGTTCAGGAAGACCAGGAAGAACACGACAGTTGCGGTCAAGACGATCTTCATGTCCATCCCGATCCCGAACCAGATGATGAACAGCGGGGCGAGCGCAATCTTCGGCAAGCTGTAAAATGCCACGATAAATGGATTGAGCAGATCAGCCAAGCCCGTGGCGCGGCCGAGCAAAACGCCGAGCATCATGCCGACGCCGGCGCCGATCAGGAATCCGACGAAGGCCTCGGTCGCTGTGATGGTGGTGTGAAACAGAAGGCTGCCATCGACGACCCAGGACCAGAAGACTTGAGCGATCTGGCTCGGAGAACTGACAAACAAGGGGTCGATCAGCGGCCCGGAGGCGAACTGCCAAGCAACCAGGAAGGCCAACAGAAGCGCCAGGCGAGAGAGTGCGAGCGTCATGTTCATTGCAGCTCCTTGTCGATGTCGGGCGCCATTTCGTCCCAGAGGCGCGCAGTGATTTCGATGTAATTCGGATCATGCCTGAGGCGTAAAAGGTCGCGCTCTTTGGGCAGCGGGACATCGAGGATCTCCCGGATTGTGCCGGGTCTTCCCGAAAAGATCGCACAGCGGTCCGCGAGTGCCACCGCCTCGTCGAGGTCGTGCGTTACGAAGAGGATTGACTTGCCGAGCCGCTGCGCGATGCGCCGCATCTCCACTTGCATTCTCAGGCGCAGCTGAGCGTCGAGCGCAGCGAAGGGTTCATCGAACAGCAGTGTTTCGGGATCATAAGCCAGAAGCCTGGCGAGCGCCGCGCGCTTTCGCATGCCGCCGGAAAGTTGCGACGGGTAGCTGCCTCCGAACCCTTTCAAGCCGACAAGCTCAAGGAGCTCGTCAATCCTGTCCTTCATCTCCTTTCGAGGCATGCGGTTAATCTCGAGCGGAACGGCGATGTTGCCGGCGACATCCCTCCAGGGCAGCAGATGGTCGCTTTGCGTCATGTAGCCAACCCTGCGGTTGAGCCCCTTGACTTCCTCCCCGCGGTAGACGACTAACCCGGCCGTACAGCGAAAGAGGCCGGCGACCATGTTGAGAAGGGTGGACTTTCCGCATCCGGATGGCCCCACCAGCGTGATGAATTCGCCTTCGCTGACGGCCAGATTGACGTCTCTTACCGCCTGCATTTCATTCCCGTCCACCACAAAGGTTTTGGAAACGCTTGCGAACGAAATTATCGGTTTCGCACCCGCAGGCGACGCCGATCCGTTCCCCTGTCGGTTGGGGACAGCGTGAAGCTCTCTTGCGCCTTTGTTCATTTTTCCTCCCTTAGCCAACTACTGTCGGTGACCTCGTGACGCCGTCCCGCGGACATTCGATCTCGCGCGGGGGACAAAGCATCGGCGCGATTGTTTTCAGAGGGTCGCAATGCGTGTGCCAACCCACCCTGGTGAGCTCTCATTTCGACGAATGATCGACTTGGGAGGCAATTCGTTCGGCATTTCGGGCGAAACCCATTGCGACGGGAACGATCGCCAGTGGGGAACCGTCGATTGCCGTACGTTTCCACTGTTCCGTGTGAGGGTTCTGACGAAAGGCCTTTGTTCTGGCACCGAGTTTGCGACGGAGGGACCGATCTGAACGACGCCGGCGGCAGCCTGTGCCTTGCGGCATGCGATATTAACGTCGAGATGCTTGGAGTAAAACCGATGCCCCGGACTGTCACAGCATACGCAGCTGCATCGCGTACCGCCACGTTCGAAGCAATAGAAATCGAACGCCGGCCGACCGGGTCGAAGGATGTCGAAATCGAGATCGCGTATTGTGGCGTCTGCCATACTGATCTGCATCAGGTCCGCGATTGGCAGAATACCAAGTTTCCTTGCGTTCCCGGGCACGAAATCGTCGGCCGCATCATCGCGATCGGGGATGCCGTCGAGCTGTATGGAGTCGGTGACGTCGTCGGCGTGGGGTGTATCGTTGCCAGTTGCAGGCATTGCGATGCCTGCCTCGAAGGTCTTGAGCAATTCTGCGGTCACGGCTTCACAAATACCTATAACTCACCAACCATCGATCCGCCCGGCTATACGATGGGCGGCTACTCCCAGCGCATTGTTGTCGATGAGCGTTATGTGCTGCGCGTGCGTCATCCCGAAGCTCAGATTGCGGCCGTTGCGCCGCTGCTTTGCGCCGGAATCACCACGTATTCTGCTTTGCGCCGTTGGAATGTCCGGTCAGGCATGGCCGTGGGAATCGTCGGTATCGGGGGCCTCGGTCACGTCGGCATCAAGATTGCCCGTGCGATGGGCGCCAACGTCGTCGCGTTCACGACAAGCGAAGCGAAGCGCGAGGATGCGCTCATGCTGGGCGCGAACGAAGTAGTCGTCTCAACAAACAAGCCGGAGATGGAAAACTACGCTGAACGACTGGATTTTATTCTGAATACGGTCTCGGCAAGTCATGACCTCAACGAATACCTCGTCCTGTTGAAGCGTGATTGCAGCATGGTGATGGTCGGCGTGCCGAACACACCTCACCAGTCTCCGGATATGCGGGTCCTTTTCCGGCGACGTCGATCCCTCACGGGGTCGCTGATCGGAGGGATCCCAGAGACGCAGGAAATGCTGAATTTCTGCGCCGAGCATAACATCGTCGCCGACATTGAACTGATACAGGGCGACCAAATCGATGTTGCCTACGATCGGATGATCAAGAACGACGTCAAGTATCGGTTCGTAATCGCTGTTGGTACAGCAGCAACGCCTTAGCCTGATTGCTCTTGTAAGGAATGTTGCCTGCTTAACAAGCAACGAAGGTAAGACGCGGCAAGTTGCAATTGAGAGAGTTTGCTCCAGACTGCCGGGGCCTTGCAAATTAGATCTAACACGTCTCCGCGCACGGGTTCGCGGTCAACGACGAGAGCATTTTTCAACCTGCAAAGTTGGCCGAACAGTCAAAATTCCCGTTCGGCCAATTGGCAAGTTTAGGGCTGCTCGGAAGGTGTGTCGATCCGTACCTGCTGCTGCTTCTTGCCGTCTATGATGATGCCCATGCCGACTGGAATCGCAAGCTGCTGGTTGACGCCATATTCAGCTTTGCCTCGCCAGCCGAGTTTGCCGAGATATCGCGATTCAGGCGTCATGCGGCGGAGCGCCGTGGCAATCTTTTCGCCGTCCTGGTCGGTGCCGGCAATCGAGATTGCCTTCAGGATGTTTTCGGCTGCGATCTGCGCGTTGTAGAAGAGCGAATTGTCAGGGACCTTGCCCTTCATCAGGCGCTCGTAATCGGCGTTCAGCTTCAGGATGCCCGGATCTTCGGTCGGGACGGATTCCACCCAATAGAAACCTTTCTGGGCCTCCGCACCGCCTGAGCCTGCCAGAATCGCATCCGTTCCGGTGCCCGATCGGCCGAACACACCTTCATATCCTTCTTCAAGCATCTGCTTGACCAGGATCGCCGCTTCGCCGGGAGGCATCGGACCGAGCTCGACGGTATCGGGATCTATGGTCATCAGGCGCGTTACGATCGGAGCGAAGTTCGTCGTGCCGCGCTGGTACCATTCGGTCGACGCCTCGACGCCAAGCTTTGAATAGTTCTTTGCGAGCGCATTGCCGGAGTCAGTTCCGCCTTGGTCGTTCGGACCCATCACGACAGCCGTCTTGAACCCGAAACGCTCCTGCGCGGCCTTGAGCAAGCTCGAACCCCATACGTTTGCGTTGGGGACTTTCTGGAAAGCCAACGGGAAATCCGGCGCGATCGCGTCGACCGCAAACGAGGTTGCAAAGTCGACCTGACCATTGCGCTTTGCCACAGGTTTGAAGCCGGCAAGTTCCGGCGAAACGATCGGACCGACCGTTGCGTGCACACCCTCGCTCGCGAGGTAGTTGGATGCTGCTGCCCCGCCGGCTGCGGTCGACTGCGCATCGAAGCTGACGACCCTTACCTTGCATTTGCTGTCGCCGACCTGAAGCCCGCCTTGCTCGTTGACGTAGGCGGCCTCAAATTCCGTTCCGGCCTTTTCGGCAAGACCCCATGAGGCCGCGCCGCCAGTAAACCCTCCGACCGAGCCGATCTTTATCTGGCATTCCTGTGCAAATGCATGTGCACCCGACAGACATACGCCAGATAGCAATGCCCCCCAAAGAGCCCCACGTTTCATCGCTGAACGAATAGTCATTGTTGTACCTCCTCCACTTGTCTTGCGCGATTTGGCACAACCAACGGTGCGGCCAAAGGCGACCTCCCAATACTGCGGCAGAAATTCCCGATTGGGTCCGTTGTCCTGCCCAGCATTCAGTCACGTAGCAATCGCGATGCCAAAATGCGGATCAGAGATATTCTTCCGCCAGGGCTGCTTCACGGATTTCGCTCACCGTGCCGTGGCGGCGGACCTCTCCGCCGCGAATGACGTAGACCCGGTCGACCAGCTTCAAGGCAGGTCTTGCCATCTGCTCGGTCATCAGGATGGTCGTGCCGTTGCGCTGCAGCTCCCGGATTGCCTCGCTGATGCGTCCGATCCACACCGGCGCAAGCCCGAGAAACGGCTCATCGAGCAGCAGCAATTTCGGCATCCTGCTAACCGCTCGCGCGATAGCCACGATCTGCTGCTGGCCACCGCTCAATTGATTGGCCGGTTGATCTCCACGTTCTTCGAGCAACGGGAATGTCTTTCGGATCCACTCGAGGTTTGTCTTGGCCTTCGAGAGCGGGAAACCAAGCGTGCTCGACATGACATTCTCGGTGACCGTCAAGGAATTGAAGACGCGTCGGCCTTCGGGCGAATAGCCGATCCCAAGGCGGGCGCGCGCCGCGCAGGGGATGGAAGAGATGTCTTTCCCATCGAACGTGATCTCTCCGGAAACGATCGGAACAAGTCCTATGATCGCATTGATCAAGCTGGACTTGCCCGCGCCGTTTGATCCGATCAGCAAAACAGACTCGCCTTGCTTGACCTCAACGGAAATGTTCTGCAGCGCGGTAATGCCCCCATAGCGCACCCCGAGATTGTCGATCTTAAGCATTGTCATCGTCGGTCGCTCCAAGATAGGCATCAATCACGTCTTGTCGGGAAAGGACCTCTTCCGGCGGTCCTTCGGCCAGCAGGCGACCTGCTTCAAGGACCACGACGCGCGGGCAGAGCCTGCGAACGAGATCCATGTCATGTTCGACTATGAGAATTCCGCATCCCGTCAAGCGTCTCGCATGCTCGACGAAACGGTCGATCTGGGTTCGCTCGCGCCGCTCCAAGCCGGCTGCGGGTTCATCAAGAAGCATGAACCTTGGCCTGACCGCGAGAACCATGAGAAGCCCCAGCATCTTCTGCAGGCCATAGGGAAGCTTGTCGCTGCGCTCATGAAGATGACGCGTCAGCCCGAATTCGTGGAGAAGCTGGTTAATCCCGAGATCTTGCGCGCTTTGTCCGCTGAAGCGTAAAGCTCGGTATAGGTTTTCCTCGACACTGCCGGAACGGAATGTGTTTGTTTGCTGGAAACTGCGAACGACACCGAGCCGGCTGACGGCGTGAAACGGCTTTCCCGAGATGTCCTGGTTGCCAAGCGTCACCCGACCGGATGACAACCGAAGCATTCCGCAAATCACGTTGATGAGCGTCGTCTTGCCGGCGCCGTTCGGACCAATGACGCCCACCACTTCGTTTGCCGAAAGGGTGAAGGACAAGGTCTGGAAGACCTTCAGGCCGCCGAACTGTTTCGAGACCGATTCGATGCGCAATGCGTCGTCTTGGCCCATCGGCGAGACCGTCGCAGGCGAAACGTCAAGCATGTTCATCGGCAATCCTTTCCGCCTTCTTGTTCGCTTTTCTGGATTTGGAGTTGTCGAAAAGTTTCACGATCGTCCCCACGAGTCCTCCCGGTGCCAGCGTCAGGACAACGACGAGTAGAAGGCCAAACATCCCGGGGGCGAGATGGGCGTAGCTGCTGAAGACGTTGGTCATGATGATCAGAAGGGCGCTTCCTACCACGCCGCCCAGCATCGTGCCGCGTCCCCCGACGAAGACGTAGGCAACGTAGTTGTTGACCGACCATGATGCGAACGAGCTCGGATGAGCCGTTGACAGGAGATTGACGAGGGCGAAGCCGGCCAGCCCGGATACCCCAGCTGACACGACAAAGCCGACAAGACGATATTTCCACACAGCAACGCCAAGACTTTCCGCCAGGGTCTCGTTTTCCTCGATCGACGTGAATTCCGGACGAAACCGCTGAGTGGCCACAAGCGAGATCACCATCGCGGCTATGCATATCAGGACCGTCACGAAGACAAGCGAGGCAGTGCTGTCAAAGCTGTAGCCGAACAGCGTCGCCGATGGTACGCCAGCAATGCCGTTGGCGCCGCCGGTCAGCCCCGGAGCCTCGAAGAGCACGATCTGGAGAATTTCATTCGTGACGAAGGTGATGAAGATGAAGTAGACGCCGCGGAGCCGAAGCACGAGGCCGCCGAGTGGCACTGCTACAAGTGCCGGGACGATAAAGCTTATGGCCATCAAGAGCAGGAGGTCCGAGCCGCCTGAAGTGGCGACAATAGCCGCCGCATAACCGCCGATCGCCATGAAGGCTGGAACGGTAAATGACAGAAGCCCCATGCGCAGCATGATGTAGACGCCCATTGCCGCGACCACGCCAATCGCCACCTGGTTGGTGAGCGAGTAATACAGGGGATTGCTGGAGACGAACGGTACAGCAAGCAGCGGAACGAGTATGAGAACGCTTGCGAAATCGAGAATAAAGTCCCGGCGGCGATCTGGGGTCATTGCTCAAGCCTTTCGAGTAACAGTGCCGAGAAGGCCCTGGGGCCTGATGAGCAACATGACCATGACAACGACGAAGAGGACGAGCGCGCCTCTCGAGCCGCCGAGGTAGACGCTCGAAAACGCTTCGATGAGCCCCACCAAAAAAGCTGCGATCGTTGCGCCGGAGATGCTGCCGAGGCCGCCCAGAATAACGACAATGAAGGCTTTGCCGAGAACGGCGTCACCGGTGTGCGGCTCCAGAGACAGGATCGGCGTCACCAGAGCCCCTGTAAGACCCGCCAGGGCGGTTGCAATTCCAAACGCCAAGGGGAACATATGGGAAGGAGGTATACCTTGCGCGGTGGCGACCGATGCGTTGTCAGCCATGGCTCGCAGCGCAATGCCGTACCGGGTTTTGAACACCAGATAGTACATCGACGCGATCGCCAAGCTGCATACGGAAATGATCACCATGTTGGAATATGTTAAACGGAAGCCTGCCCACCGAAACGAACCGGAGATCGGGAAACTGAACGGAACGGGTTCCGCACCGTAGACGGCGGTAAGTCCCGTCGTCATCATCAGGTATATTCCAAGCGTCACGAGCATGGTGGCCAGGTGGTCTTCAACGAGTCTATGGACGATAAAGATCTCGACCAGATAGCCGATGATCCCGGTCGCGATAGCCGCGACGACTGCCGCCACAAAGAACGGCACTCCGAGGTCATGGAATAGCGAGAAGGCGATGTACCCGCCCAACACATAGAATCCGCCATGGGCGAAATTGATTACGCCCATGATCCCGAAGATTAGTGTGAAGCCGATAGCGATAAGTGCGTACTGTGTGCCAAGGCTGAGGCCGCTGACGCTGATCGCTGCAATAGTATGCAAGTCCACTGTATTCCTCCCAAAGACCTTCGCCGGGCCGACGCGCGGTGCCCAGGGCTCTTCCCGCCCTAATTGCCGTTTTTAAAGGTGAGCAAGCCTACCATAGAGGCGACCAGGCCCCTTCAATCCCACGCTTGCTGTCCCTTTGCCCACTCGATCGACCTCAATCAGGCTTCGCCGAGCAATTGGCGAACTGGCTGGAGTCACCGCATTGGCCACGGCTCGTGATTTGAAGCGCAATCTCTGTGCCAGTGTGCGAGAGGCGGGGGAGTTGGTATCAGGCGCCATTATAGTCGGCGCGGCAGAGGCTTCTGCCTAGCAGGATCCCGCATGAGCACGAGCGCTTTCGCACCTGACGACGAAGGACCGGCAAGGGACCAAGGAGGTCTGTCGCGGCCGCAGACAGGCTGTCGTCTAAAAGAACACTTCCGTTTTGGGACCAGTCCGCCCTGACCTCATCGCGCGAATTAACTGGCATCAGATTTGCGAGGTCGATCGCTATATGCATTGAAAAAGGGATCGATGGTATGAGCGAAACTGAAGACATCAGGCCGTTAGATTGGATGCGAAATTCGACAATCGACGGACTTGCCGCGCTGGTGGTCGGTGCGGGAAGCGGCATGGGCGCGGCTTGTGCGCGTGCTTTTGCTGCAAATGGCGGCCTCGTAGGCGTGGCGGATCGTAATTTCGAAAGCGCTTGCCGCGTGGTCGACGAGATCGTCAAACGCGGCGATCGCGCAATCGCCATCGAGCTCGAGGTGGGCAACAGTCAGCATATCGACGCCGCGGTCGAAAGTATAATGAAAGAATTCGGCCGCCTTGACGTGCTGATAAATGTTGCGGTGGCGGTGACGCCGGCATTTCTTGAGGAAGCCAACCTCGATGCGTGGGATGCAGCGTTCAATATCAACGTGCGAGGCGCACTTGTCCTGGCTCGGGCATGCCTGCCTTATTTGCGTGAAAGCCCGTCACCGGCGGTTGTGCACGCCGCATCGCTGGCCGGTACGCATGGATATGCCCGCTCGGGCTCGTATGGCCCAAGCAAAGCCGCTTTGATCGCGCTTAGCCGTCAGATGGCATTGGAATGGGCAGTGGATAACATCCGGGTAAACGTCGTCATCCCGGGCACCATCATGACGCCGGCTTTAACCCGGGATCTGAGTGCAGAGGCAATCGCGACCCGCAAGAAACAAATCCCTCTCGGCCGCCTCTCCTTCCCGAGCGAACAGGCTGATATGGCAGTATTTCTTGCCTCTCCAGTCGCCTCGTTCATCACGGGACAAGTCTTTGTCGTCGATGGTGGGTTTTCCCAAAATCTCTACCCGCAGCCCATGGGAATGCATGTGACGTTGCGCGAGTGGACATATAGCAATCGGAGCGACATGAATTGACGATTCACTTCCGTAGGCTTTGCGCTGCGGAGTGTTCGCATATTTGATCGCGGCCGGGCCGCCAGGCGGACATGATGGGGGCAACCTGCCGGACGTTGACTTCACATATTGGGATAGACCGGCCCCTCGCCGCCCTGGGGCGGGACCCAGTTGATGTTCTGGTTGGGATCCTTGATGTCGCAGGTCTTGCAGTGAACGCAGTTCTGGGCGTTGATGACGAAGGTGTCCTTGCCGTCCTTCTCCACCCATTCGTAGACGGCGGCCGGACAATAGCGCGCCGACGGTCCGGCATAGATGTCATGCTCCGAGCGCTTCTGCAGGTCCATGTCCTTGACCTGCAGGTGCACCGGCTGGTCTTCCTCGTGATTGGTATTCGACAAGAACACCGAGGAGAGACGATCGAAGGTCAAGACGCCATCCGGCTTCGGATAGTCGATCTTTGTGTGCTGGGCGGCCGGTTCCAGCGACTGGGCATCGGTCTTGCCGTGGCCGAGCGTGCCGAAGAAGGAGAAGCCGAACAGCGTGTTGGTCCACATGTCGAGGCCGCCGAGCGCCACGCCGAGCGCCGTGCCGAACTTCGACCAGAGCGGCTTGACGTTGCGGACCTTCTTCAAGTCCTTGCCGATATCACTCTTGCGCCAGTCGTTTTCGATCTCGACGACTTCATCGTTGGCGCGGCCCGAAGCGATTGCCGCGGCGATCTTGTCGGCCGCCAGCATGCCCGACAGCACGGCATTGTGGCTGCCCTTGATGCGCGGCACGTTGACGAAGCCCGCCGAACAGCCAATCAGCGCGCCGCCGGGGAAGGAAAGCTTCGGCACCGACTGGTAGCCGCCCTCGGTGATGGCGCGGGCACCGTAGGAGAGCCGCTTGCCCCCCTCGAAGGTGCCGCGGATCGCCGGGTGCGTCTTGAAGCGCTGGAACTCCTCGAACGGATGGAGATAGGGGTTCTTGTAGTTCAGGTGGACGACGAAGCCGACGGCGACGAGGTTGTCCTCCAGATGATAGAGAAACGAGCCGCCGCCGGTCTTGAAGCCGAGCGGCCAGCCGAAGGAATGCTGCACCAGGCCAGGCTTGTGGTGCTCCGGCTTGACCTGCCAGAGCTCCTTGAGGCCGATGCCGAACTTCTGCGGCTCGCGGCCCTTCGAAAGGTCGAACTTGGCGATCAGCTGCTTGGCGAGCGAGCCGCGCACGCCTTCGCCGATCAGCGTGTACTTGCCGATGAGCGCCATGCCGCGGGTATAGTTCGGCCCTGGCTCGCCGCTCTTGTCGATGCCCATGTCGCCGGTGGCGACACCGATGACCGCACCGTCGTCGTTGTAGAGCACCTCGGTTGCCGCAAAGCCCGGATAGATCTCGACGCCGAGTGCCTCCGCCTTGGTGGCGAGCCAGCGACAGACGTTTCCAAGCGAGACGATGTAGTTGCCGTGGTTGTTCATCAAGGGCGGCATGGCGACATTCGGCAGGCGGACGGAACCGGCCGGACCGAGCACCAGGAAATGATCGGCGGTCACCTCGGTCTTGAACGGATGATCGCTTTGGCTGCGCCAATCCGGCAGCAGCCGGTCGATGCCGATCGGATCGACGACGGCGCCGGAGAGGATATGCGCGCCGACTTCCGCCCCCTTTTCGAGCACGACGACGGAAAGCTCCGGATTGACCTGCTTCAGCCGGATGGCTGCCGAAAGACCCGCAGGTCCGGCACCGACGATCACAACGTCGAATTCCATGCTCTCGCGTTCGGGTATTACGTCTTGTGCCATGGCTTACTTCTAGAATTACGCATTGAGGCTTTGGTTTCTCCGCAGACGCAAATCATCGGCCAAAGTCGGAGCGCCGCGTCACTTTCAGCGATTCAATTCAAAATTTCTTACTCGCGATAGAGCCAACGGCCTCACCGATCCTTTTCAGCTCTATCCTTTAAACTGGCACGGCGATTGCGGCCGTGAGCATGCTGAACTCGAGTATTTTTTGATTGTATCCTCGTCGAAGAGGACGGGGAAAAATTAGCGACGGAGGTTATCGACGACGCCGAATTGAAGCGAGTTCCGATTCGACAGCGCGGCACGGGTGAGGACAAAAAATCCTAGAGACCAGCCTTGAACGCAGAAACGACACCAAGGATGTATCGGAAATGAAAGCAGCAGAGCAGGAAGTCACAGAGGTCACTGGCTACCCTCGTATCGGACTTTTGATCGATGGACGTTGGATCTACGATCGCGCGCCCTCGGCCGAGGTTTTGAACCCAAGCGATGATTCCGTCATAGGGGTCATTCCACGGGCGACGCCTACTGACCTTGAAGCCGCGCTGCAGGCTGCATTGCGCGGGTTCGGCGTATGGAAGACGACGCCTGCTTCGCGCCGGGCGACCTTGCTGCATCGTACCGCTGAACTCGTGCGCCAGCGAGCGGATCAGATCGCTCGTGTGATCACCTTGGAGCAGGGCAAGCCTATCGTCGACGCCCGGGCCGAAGTGGCGCGCGCCAGCACATTCCTGGACTGGGACGCCGAACAGGGACTTCGCACCTATGGAAGGATTCTTCCGGTCGATGGCGAAATGCATCAGTTCGTTACTCGCGAGCCGATAGGTCCGGTCGCAGCGTTCACGCCGTGGAACGTTCCACTGAGCTCGCCCGCGCGCAAGATCAGCGGCGCACTCGCGGCGGGATGCTCCATCATCATCAAGCCCGCGCAGGAAACCCCGGCAACAGTGTGTCTCTTTGCCCAGTGTTTCATCGATGCCGGATTGCCCGAGGGCGTTCTCAATGTGGTTTTCGGCAAATCCTCCGAAATCTCGGAAACCCTCATCGCCTCGCCGGTCGTGCGGATGATCACCCTCACCGGGTCGGTGGCGGTCGGAAAGCATCTGAGCCGTCTGGCCGCCGACGCAATGAAGCCTGTGCTGATGGAACTTGGAGGACATGCGCCCGTGCTCATCGGGGCGGACGTCAATCCGGAAAGTGTCGCCCAAATGGCCACTGCCGCCAAATTCCGTATGGCTGGACAGCTTTGCGTTTCGCCGACGCGCTTCTTGATCCATAGGGATGTCTATGAGCTCTTCGTGTCAGAGTTCGGTCGGCTGGCGGCAGAACTTCGGTTGGGCGACGGCTTTGCCGCTGACGTCCAGATGGGACCGGTGGTCAACCAGGGCGCTGTCGCACAGTTGACCGAACTCGTGGAAGACGCCGTCGGGCGAGGTGCACGGATAAGGGCAGGGGGGCATCGGGTCGGCAACAGCGGGAGCTATTTCGCACCCACTGTTCTTTCGGATGTACCACTGGATGCGGCTGCAATGACGGAGGAGCCGTTCGGCCCCTTGGCGCTCTGCCTACCCGTTGACGACATGGGCGAGGCATTGCGGGTTGCAAATGGCCTTCCGGTCGGCCTTGCGGCTTATGCTTTCAGCAACTCTTCGTCTGAAGTTGCGACGTTTGTCAACGAGCTCGAGGCGGGATCAGTCGCAATCAACAACTTCGGCAGTCCGGGGGCGGAGGCACCGTTCGGCGGTTTGAAGGAAAGCGGGATTGGCAAGGAAGGCGGGAGTGAATCGCTGGAGTCCTACATGACGAGCCGAACGATCCTCCATCGGCTGGCTATGGTATAAATCACATTTTGGGAGAATAAGATGTCAGGCTTACTTGAAGGAAAGGTCGTTCTCGTTACGGGTGCAGCTGGGGGGATCGGGCGGGCGACGTGCCTGCTGGCAGCCAGCGAAGGCGCTCGTGTCGCTGCCGCCGACATTTCGGAAGACGGGGCCGTCGCGACGGTCGAGGCGGTGAGAGCCGCAGGTGCAGAAGGTCTCCCGATCGTCGTCGACCTTTTAAACGGCGCCACGGTCGATGCGATGATCTCCAAGGTCGTGTCCACTTGGGGGCGGCTCGACGGTGCTTTCAACAACGCGGGCATCACCGGCGGCCAAATCGGACAAGGCGGCAAGTCGGTTGCCGATTGGGAGGAGGACGCCTTCGATCATGTCATTGGGGTGAACCTGAAGGGAACCTGGCTTTGTATGCGGGCTGAATTGAAGCAGATGGTGTCCCAGGGGGGAGGTGCGATCGTTAACACGGCATCCCTGGCCGGACTGACCGGTTTTCGTACGACAGCGGGTTACGCTGCTAGCAAGCATGGCGTGGTCGGTCTGTCCAAAACGGCCGCCCTTGAATATGCCCCAACCGTGCGTGTGAACCTTGTATGCCCTGGGTACACCGACACAGGTATGCTGAAGGACACCATGTCGCGCAGAGGGCCGGAAATTCTCTCGCGCATCCCCTTCGGCTCCTTGGCAGCGCCCAAGGACATCGCCGAAATGGCGTGCTGGCTCCTTTCCGACCGCTCCAGATACGCCAGTGGAGGCACGTTCGTCGTCGACGGCGCCTACATGGCCGGCTGAGAGGAGATCGATCTATGAAACGTCTTGATGGACGTAACGAACCCATTCTCGACCCCGATCTGCCGATTATCGATTCTCACCATCACCTCTTCGACAAGCCCGCTTTGCGGTACATGCTGGAGGATTATTTGGAGGACGCTCGTGCCGGTCACCGCATCGTCGCGAGCGTTTACGTGGAGGCTTCGGCCTTTCACAAAAAATCCGGCCCCGAGATGATGCGCCCGCTCGGTGAGATCGAATTCGCCAACGGCGTGGGCGCCATGTGCGACAGCGGAACTTACGGTGATGTTCGGGTCTGTGCCGCAATTGTCGGCTATGTGGATCTGCGGTTCGGAAATGCTCTGGGGGAGTTCTTCGATCGCGCGATTGCGACCGCTCCTGACCGGCTGCGCGGGTTTCGGCAGATCACGATGGAGCATCCAAGCGATGCTCCATTTCGCTTCTTTTTTACCGGACGGCCGCCGGCGGGGGTCTTTCGGCATCCAAACTTTCGCGATGGCTTCCGTCAATTGGCCGAGCGCAATCTTAGCTTCGACGCCACCGGCTTTCATCTCCAGCTTCCTGACATAGGCAGTCTTGCCGATGACTTTCCCGACACCGCGATCATCGTCAACCATATGACAGTAGCGATGGGTCTCGAGCACACTGACGCTGAGCGCAAGGCCCTCTTCCAGGAATGGAGCAGCAATCTGCGCGAGGTCGCCCGACGGCCAAACGTTTTCTGCAAGATCGGCGGGCTTGGCATGCCGATCTGGGGATTTGGCTTCCATGAACACATTGAACCGGTTGGTTACCGCGAACTCGCCGACACTTGGCGCCCCTTTGTCGAAACGGCGATCGAGGCCTTCGGCCCGAACCGGTGCATGATGGAAAGCAATTATCCGCCAGACGCCCGTTCCTGCGGCTTCGTGCCGATCTTCAATGCGCTCAAACACATTGTCTCTGGCGCGTCGGCCAGCGAAAAGGCTGATCTGTTTCACGGCACCGCCGCCAAGGCGTACGAGCTTGATCTAAAGAGCCTGATCTAGTCCGATGCAGAGTATTGGCGGCACGCCGGAGCCCTCGACCTTGTTCAACCTTCTCAGTCTTTTCGCATCGGCGGCACCGCGCGCGGCAGCATCATTCAAGATGCAATTCTTCCATTCGCTTGTAGAGGTATGAACGTGAGATCGTGAGATGCTCGGCGGCCTTTTTCTTGTTGCCTTTGAAGCGAATGAGGGCGTCGGTGATCAGTTGTGCCTCAAGCACATCAATCGCTTCCTTAAGAGAGCCGCCACCTTTTGCGCTGGTGGTTGTAGGTGAGGACTTTGGAACGGCTGCGGTCGCAGCTGCTGCCCGATCTTGACGGAAGTCGCCTACCGTCAGCCGGTTGTTTTCGGCAAAGACAAATGCGCGCTCAATGAAGTGGCGCAGCTGCCGGACATTGCCAGGCCATTGTTGCTCCATGAGGAAATCATGGACGTTCAGCTCAATCTCCGGTTCGGGCCGCCCGTATTGTTTGGCAAGCTCTCGTGCGAAGTGCGTGACAAGTAGGGGGATATCCTCGAGACGATCACGAAGCGGTGGAAGATCTATGCGCACCGGACTGATGCGATAAAACAGGTCGAGACGGAATTTGCCCTGTTCAACGAACTGCTCGAGATCCCGATTGGTGGCGCTGCAGAGGCGAAAATCCACGCGCTTAGGCTTCTCGCCGCCGATGCGTTCGACCATACGATCCTGCAGTACGCGCAAGAGTTTGGTCTGAACCTCCAGTGGCATATCGCCGATTTCGTCGAGAAAGATCGTGCCGCGGTCGGCTTGCTCGAACTTGCCCGCTTTACCCTTTCGATCGGCACCGGTAAATGACCCAGGTTCGTAGCCAAAAAGTTCGCTTTCTACGAGGGACTCCGGCAGAGCGGCGGCGTTGACACTGACCAGACGTGCGTCCTGACGCGGGCTGAGCATGTGCAGCGCCTGGGCGACCAGCTCCTTACCAGTACCGCTTTCACCCTGGATCAGAACCGGAATGTCGATCGGCGCAATCTTCCTGATCTGCTGACGCACCGACTGCACGGGCAAACTTTGACCGATAATCGCCTCGAGAAATTTGTCAGCTTTGGCGAGCTCGGCGCTCTCGCTCTGGTATTGTGCAACCTTTTCTTCAAGCTCGTTGATGCGCCGTGCCAGAGCCTCCACCTGCTGCGGGCCCTTGAACATGATGCGACCGATCGCGCCGACGACCTTGCCATTGTGGCGGATTGGATGGCGCGAGACGATACGCTCTTGACCGCGCATATGATGGATCTGGCCGACCTCAGCGATTCCTGTTCGCACGACGTGAGGAAGGCGCGTATTCTCAATGACGTCCTTGACGGGCTTGCCGATCGCCTGGCCAGGTCGCAATCCGAAGAACTTCTCATGGACTGGAGAAATGAACGCCAAACGCGCCTTGGCGTCGACGATCGCCATGGCATCATAGGGGTCGGTGAGCACATGGTTGATAATGTCGTAGGCAAAATCGACGTTGAGAAAAAAGCTCAAGACGGTGTCGGATGGAGAATCCGACAGCAAGATCAAATATCCTTCTCCGATTTCCGTAACCAGCGCAAGGATTTGCCTGTCGGTCAATAGAACCGGAACGATGCGTCGATCGCATGCGTCGCGCATCCACTCTTCGGCGGTAACGACCGCCTTCACTCGGGGGTCTAAACCGGAGCCGAATGCTGCGGTGGCGTGCCTTTTCTCGTCGAGTAAGATCAGCCCGCTGAGACCTGTCTCTGTTTCAGGCATTTGCGATTTCCTCCCATTCCAAAGACAAAACAAGGCACACTTTGTAGCCGTTGGCAACACTTTCCCGCAACAATGCGCCGGGATCCCGGTCGAGGCGGCCAAACTGAAAGGTCTTCGAGCTTGGCACACCACTTGCGTTGCCAATGCGAGCGTTTTTTCTCCCACCGGATCCCGCCGTTGCAGGGATCCGGCGGGGCAGGGAAACCGCCAAGGGAGGAATGATCATGCATATCAAAGCGCAACGCGCACAGCGACAGTCCGTCTTAGTGACGGCCCAAACCGTACAGTCCATCCAACTGCTTCAATACAGCTATGAGGAGCTTGAGACGTTTCTCATCGAACAAGCCGAACGAAATCCATTCCTTGAATTTGCCGGCGCGAAACTGTCGATGCCCGCAACTCCCGTGAGTTCGCGGGAGGCCTTCGGTGGCGCGGGCAGTCTTTCTCGGCGCTCGGGAGTATCCGTTGACGCGGGCGATCGCGGTAACATCGAAGACTATTGTGCAGTGCGCATGACGTTGCGTGATCATCTGCACGGCCAACTCGCGATGCTGCATCACGATGAACCGACCAGAGACATTGCGGCACAAATTGTCGAATCCATCGATCCTGACGGTTATTTCCGCCGGAACGTCCGGGAAATGGCCGAGACTCTGAGTGTCGAGGAGGCCTCTGTCGAGGCCGCTCTGCGCGACATTCACATGCTTGACCCGGTCGGTGTCGGCGCAAGAGATCTGGCGGAGTGCCTTCGCCTACAGCTGGCCGACCGCGGATGGCTGTCGCCAGCCATGAACCGCCTGCTTGAACATCTCGACCTGCTTGCGAAATTCGACATCTCCCAGTTGACGCGTCATTGCGGCGTTCCGCGCGAGGACGTGTTGGCGATGGTGCAGCAAATCCGCAAACTGGATCCGCGCCCCGGCAGCAGCTTCGACCCCGATCCAGTGGTGGTGGCGGTTCCTGATTTCTTCGTCCGGCGACAACCGAACGGAAGCTTCGCCATCGAGCTCAACAGCTCGCTCATGCCGCGCGTGCTGGTCAATCGACGCTATTACGCCGAGTTGCGCACCGGGCTCGGTGGACACGATAAGACCTTCGTGACTGACTGCATGCACCAGGCGAGCTGGATCGCGAGGCAAATCGACCAGCGTGCGAACACCATGCTGAGGGTTGCCACTGAGATCGTATCGCAGCAGAGCGCTTTCTTCCGCCTCGGGCCGGAGCACCTTCGTCCGTTGAATCTCCGGGATGTCGCTGCGGCAATCGGCGTTCACCCATCTACCGTCTGCAGGGCGGTCGCCAACAAGTTCATGCTCACGGATCGCGGAACGTTCGAGCTCCGGTATTTCTTCGCGAATGCAATTGCCGCCGCCGACGGCGGCGAGGAACACTCGTCTCAGGCAATCCGGTTCCGGATCAGGGAGATGATCGAAGACGAGAAGACTGGTCGTATTCTGTCAGATGACGCAATCGTCGATGGCCTGCGCACGGAAGGCGTCGATATCGCGCGCCGGACTGTTGCGAAGTATCGCGAAATGCTGCGGATTCCGTCGTCGAGCGTCCGCAGGCGTCTGAAGCTTGCCTCTGGGGATACCGGCCGGCACCCGGCAATGGCTGGATAATCGCGTGGCATACGGGTTGCGGAAAAATTCGGAATCCAGGCACCAAACAGGATGAACTGATCAAATGAAGAGTCCCCTCAATCTGGAAAATGGTGACACCCAGCCCTATTGGGCGGGTGTCAATCATGGCCGCCTCCTTTTGCAAAAATGCGCCCAATGCGGACACATCCAATTTCCGCCCCGGCATCAGTGTACTGCCTGCTGGGAGGCAGATCTGGCCTGGATAGAATGCTCGTGTCTTGGCACGGTTGAAAGCTTTACGATCGTGCGCCGCGCACCATTGCCCGATTTCCGCGACCAAGTGCCATACGCGATTGCCGCTGTTCGACTTGCCGAAGGCCCGCGGATGATTGCCAATGTTGTGGGCGAGGCCGCTCTCGATGTCGCCATTGGAGACAGTATTGTCGTTGAAATAGACACTCATGAGGAGCGCCCCCTGCCTCGACTGCGCCGGGATGGCGCCCTGTCGCGCAAGGCACGTTCCGGGAAAGGATGAGGGAGGATGTTTTATCTCGACGCCGACGGCTTGTCTGAAACCTATCGTGGCACCGTCGCGCGCTGGGAGTTGGATGAGAACGATCACTGGAACGCAAAATTCTATCTTCGCGAATTTCAACAAGCCTCGGAGCAAATCGTCGCGGCGGTTACTGGCGAAAGCCCCGGGTCGGCATCAGCGCGCGTTCGTCACATTCGTTACTTCAAAGAACTGCGCGGCGGCGAAGCGTTTCACATAAATTCGGCGAGGCTCCCGGGATCCGCAGCTGGCTATGAGATCGTTCATCTCATGAGCAGCACCGCGACCGGTGAGCTCTGTGCCGCCGCAATGGACACCTGCAGCTACGATACGTCCGATTTGCCCGCTGCCCCCGATGGCGCCATGGAAAAGCTCGGCCCTCGTGGACTTGCCCCAGGCGCGCATGAGCCAGTTCGTCTTGAACAGATGTTGTTGGGCGGCAAGGCGTTCCTGACCGGCCAATTCACAGTGCGACCTGCAGAAGTCGACCACCTCGGAGATCTTCTCCCTCATCACCTGCACCGAAGAATCGGCGCAGCGGCCGCACATCTCTGGCTAAAGATCGGCGCCCCTCTTGAAAAACTGGATGCGTGCGGATTGGGACGAGCGCTGGTCGAGGCCAAGACGACCCGCTACGCTCCCATCCTGACCGGCGACACGATTCGGGTGGTGTCGTGGTTCGAAGGCGTCGGCGAGAAGACATTTTGCATGCGCCACCAAGTCGAAAGCGCTCGCACAAACGCGCCGCTCGCCAGTGTCAGCGCGCTCGCGCTCGTCCTCGATCGGAAGGAGAGGAAGTCGGTGGCGGTGCCCGAGGAAGTGCGCAAGGCGTTCCGGGCCGTTTACACCTGAATCAAGCGCCGGATGGGTACTCTGCATTCGGCGACCCTTATTCAGAAGCCGAGGATTGCCTTGACTTCGAGGTATTCCTCCATTCCAAACACTCCCATTTCCCGGCCATTGCCGGACTTCTTGTAACCGCCCATCGGAGCTTCGGTGCTGGCGGGCGCACCATTATAGAAGACCCGTCCAGCGGCGAGGCGCCGGCAAACATCGAGTGCTTGATTCCGGTTCTGACCAAACACGTAGGCGCCCAGGCCATACTCGGTGGCATTGGCGATCGTGATCGCCTCTTCAACATCGCGGTATGTCATGACCGCTGTGACAGGCCCAAAGATCTCCTCCTTGGCGATGGTCATTTCCGGCGTAACGCCGGCAAAGATTGTCGGGCGGACGAAGAAGCCGCGAGTGAGCCCATCGGGGCGGCCGGGGCCACCACATACAAGGCGAGCGCCTTCATCGCGGCCGGTCCGGATATAGTGCTGAATGCGCTCGAATTGTGCGCGATTGACCACGGGACCGTGGGTGGTTTCCGGGTCGTTCGGATCGCCCACACGCAGCGATGCGACGGTGTTCTGCAGGTGGGTAAGTAGCTCTTCCAGCTGATCGTCGTGCACCAGGATGCGCGTCGGGGAATGGCAGGATTGTCCGCTGTTGGAAAAGCCACGTGTCACGTTGTAGTGGGCGGCGGAGGCAAGGTCAGCATCGGGCAGAATGATGTTGGCGGACTTTCCGCCCAGCTCCTGGGCGACACGTTTGACCGACTTTGCCGCGGCTTCGGCAACCAGAACGCCGGCCCGTGTCGATCCCGTAAAAGAGACGATGTCGATTCCCTCATGGGCGCTGATTGCATTGCCTACGACCGGTCCATCACCAACGATGAGGTTGAAGACGCCGGCTGGTACACCTGCTTCCTGGAGGATCTCCGCAAGCACAAACGCGCTCGTCGGCGTGAACTCGGAAGGCTTAAGCACGACGGGGCATCCCGCGGCGAAGGCAGACGACAACTTGTTGCAGATCAGTTGGTTTGGCCAGTTCCAAGGAGTGATGAGGCCAGCCACCCCAATTGCCTCTCGTCGGACAATGCTCGAGCCCAGCCTCGTCTCGAACTCGTAACTGCTTAAAGTTTCGAGCGCCTGGCGCAACGCTGCAAGGCCCGAGCCGGTGTGCGCCTTTAGACCCGTTGGTGCGCCCATTTCCTCCGTCAACGCTATCATGAGATCACCTTCGCGGCGCTGATAGACGGAAATGATTTCCTCCAGAAGGCCAGCACGCTCTGCCTTCGGCATCCCAGCAAATCCGGGAAGTGCGCGCCTAGCTGCCGCCACGGCGCGGTCAACATCGTCCGCGCTTCCCAATTCGACCGTGGCAAAGACCTCCTCAGTCGCAGGATTGACCAGTTCGAACGATCTGGAGTCGATCGGATCGACCCACGCGCCGTCGATGAAGAGTTTTGTGTAGTGTCTCATGGCCAAGACCCTCTCAATCTGATGCTTCAAGAATGACGGCCACGCCTTGGCCAACGCCCACACACATGGTGCAAAGCGCATAGCGCCCTCCCATGCGGCGGAGTTGCCGGGCAGCGGTAAGTGCAATCCTTGCGCCTGACATGCCCAAGGGATGGCCGATCGCGATCGCGCCGCCGTTCGGATTAACATGGGTTGCGTCGTCCGGCAGACCGAGGGCGCGCAGGGTGGCTAGTGCCTGGCTGGCAAACGCCTCGTTCAATTCGAACAAATCGATATCGCCGATCGAAAGTCCCGTGCGTTCCAAAACTTTCTGGGTGGCCGGCACAGGACCGATACCCATCACTCTCGGTTCCACGCCTGCCGAAGCCATCGCGACGACGCGCGCTATAGGTTTCAGATCGTTTGCCTCGGCAGCAGCGCGGCTCGCGAGCAGCAAGGCTGCTGCCCCGTCATTGACGCCAGACGAATTGCCAGCCGTCACCGTCCAATCCGGACCGTTGACTGTCTTGAGCTTGGCAAGGGTGGCCTCGTCAGTGTCCGGGCGTGGATGTTCATCGGTATCGATGACCTTGGGCTCCCCCTTTCTCTGGGGAACCGACACTGGCACGATCTCGTCTGCGAAAATTCCCCGTTCCTGCGCAGCTGACCATCTGGATTGGGAGCGGGCAGCAAAGGCGTCCTGGTCGGCCCGCGATATGCCGTAGTCCTCCGCGACATTGTCTGCGGTTTGCGGCATGGAATCGGTTCCGTATGCCTGTTTCATCTTTGGATTGACGAAACGCCATCCGATCGTCGTGTCGTGAATGGCGGCGTCGCGGCCAAATGCAGTCTCTGCCTTCGGCAGCACGAAGGGCGCGCGGCTCATGCTCTCGACACCGCCCGCAATGACAAGATCGTAGTCGCCACTTCGGATTCCGCGCGCGGCGTAACCGACGGCGTCGAGTCCGGAGGCGCACAGGCGGTTGACCGTGGTGCCGGCGACCGTTACGGGAAGACCGGCCAGCAGCGTAGCCATACGGGCGACATTTCGATTGTCCTCGCCCGCCTGATTTGCGGATCCAAGGATCACTTCGTCCAGTCGGGTCCAGTCCAGCTGAGGATGGCGCGCCATAAGCGCGCTGATGGGGAGAGCGGCAAGATCGTCGGTCCTGATTGACGATAACGCGCCGCCATAGCGGCCAACTGGTGTCCGCAACCCATCGCAGATGAAGGCGTCCATGTTTTCTTACCTTTCAAACCAATTTGACGAGCTCGGGCAATGTCTCGAAGATATCGGCAACGAGACCGTAGTCCGCGACCTGGAAAATCGGCGCTTCCGGGTCCTTATTGATGGCGACAATGACCTTGGAATCCTTCATGCCGGCCAAATGCTGGATGGCGCCGGAAATGCCGCAGGCAATGTAGAGCTCGGGTGCGACGACCTTGCCGGTTTGTCCGACCTGCCAGTCGTTCGGAGCGTATCCGGCGTCGACGGCAGCGCGCGACGCGCCGACAGCAGCTCCGAGCTTGTCAGCCAACGGAAAGATGATTCCTTCAAAGCCTTTTGCCGAACCGAGGGCGCGCCCGCCGGATACGATGATCCGGGCCGACGTCAATTCCGGCCTCTCGTCGTCCGAGAGCCGTGCAGCCACAAAGGTGGAAAGCGCAGGCATAGAAGCGACCGAGATCCGTTCGATCGCGACCGTCGAAGTCCCGACCGCCGCTGAGGGAAATGATGCCGTTCTGATGGTCAGCACTTTAACGGCTTCAGAGGATTGAACCACTTGTATGGCATTTCCAGCGTAGATCGGCCGCTTAAATGTATCCGCAGACAACACCTCGGAGACGTCGGAAACCTGCATCACGTCGAGAAGCGCGGCAACGCGCGGCATAAAGTTCTTGCCGTTCGATGTCGCGGCGGCCACGATCGCGTCATAGCCTTCGGCCAAGGAAACGACGAGGCCCGCAACGGCCTCCGGCAACTGCGCGGCGAGGCTCGGATCGTCGGCCTGCAGCACCTTCTTGACGCCATCAAGCTTGGCTGCCGCTTCCGCGGTCGCCTGTGTGCTGTCGCCGGCGACCAGAACGTGAACATCTGCGCCGAGCGCAAGCTCGGCGGTCAGTGCTTTGGCCGTCTGATCGGAGAGGCTTGCATTGTCGTGCTCCGCGATAAGAAGTGTCGTCATAGTCTCCTCCTTCAGAGCACCGCTGCTTCCGATTTCAAACGAGCGACCAATTCACTGGCGCTCTTCACGATCACACCTGCCTTGCGGCCCTGCGGCTCCTCGGTCCGCAAGATCCTCAGCCGAGGCGTCAGATTGACGTTGAGGGCGGACGCCTGCTGGATGTCGACAGGTTTCTTCTTCGCCTTCATGATGTTGGGAAGAGATGCATAGCGCGGCTCATTCAGGCGCAGGTCAACTGTGACGATACCGGGGAGTGCGAAGGAGACGTCCTGAAGCCCACCATCGATTTCCCGCTTGACCAGCGCTTTGCCGCCGGCGACGGTCAGTTCTGATGCGAAGGTGGCCTGAGCCCAGCCGAGCATCGCGGCGAGCATTTGCCCCGTCTGATTGCAGTCGTCATCAATTGCCTGCTTACCAAGAATGACGAGATCTGGCTGTTCAGCCTTCACGACGGCCGTCAGAAGTTTAGCAATCGCCAACGGTTCGAGGTGGGCGCCGGCCTCGATCAGGATCGCTCGGTCTGCACCCATTGCAAGGCCCGTTCGCAGCACGTCTTGAGCCTTGTCGGAACCGATAGAAACCAGGACGACCTCGTCGGCCTTGCCCTTCTCCTTCAGGCGAACCGCCTCCTCGACGGCGATCTCGTCGAATGGGTTCATGCTCATCTTCACGTTGTCGAGGTCGACGCCTGAGCCATCCGCGCGGACCTTGACCTTGATGTTGTAGTCGATCACCCTTTTCACGGGCACGATGAGTTTCATGCAAATGCTCCGGATTGTTTGTCGTTGCGACGTCGTTGTCGCAATTGCCGTTCCACTGACAGACGCTATTTGCCGCAAAAGCGCGGGTCGCGCTTATCCTTGAAAGCGGCGAGTGCTTCCTTGTGATCGTCGCTCGTTCGCAAAAGCGCTATGTGAGAGGAAAGCGTGTCGAGATGCGTTTCGAGATCGACGTCCAGGCCCTGGTAGACTAATCGCTTGATGGTGCGGACGGCCAACGGGGCGGCATTGGCGATCTGTTCCGCGTAGGCACGCACATCGTCGCGGAAAGTGTCGTCGGCGTAGACATGGTTCACCAGCCCGATTGAAAGTGCCTCCTGCGCAGGCACCCAGCGGGCAGTCCAGAAAAGGTCGAGAGCGGCCGCCGTTCCGACGATGCGAGGCAGAAAATAAGCCCCGCCGACGCCCGGGACGAGGCCCATCTTGGCGTAGGTCTCCGCAAAGCGGGCCGATGCCGCCGCAAGGCGAACGTCGCACATCAGTGCGATATCCATGCCGCCGCCTACAGCAACACCGTTGACGGCCGCGATAATTGGCTTGTCGATTTCGGCGACCTTTCGGGCCAACGACTGGGTGGTGGTGGCAACGCGTTCCTTGGAGGCCAGGATCGACATTTCCGCTTTTCCTTGCATTCCCCCCATGTCGCCGCCCGATGAGAACGACGTTTCGGTTCCCGAGAAGACAATGACCCTCACGTCTTCACGCGTGCGGCATTCCTCAAGCCACACCACCCATTGGCGCACCATGCCGTCGGTGAAGGAGTTTCGCTTCTCGGGCCGGTTGATGGTAATCGTCGCAACCCCGTTCTCCACCGAGAATAGCAATTCGTCTGTCGTGCTCATCTTATTCTCCATCGGACCCAGGGCGCCTTTTGTACATGAAAGTCGCAGTCATGGACTGTACGACTTCGTCGCGTTGATTGACGAACTCGCGCAGAAAGGAAACGACGCCGCGGTCGGCCTTGGAGGTTTCCTTTTTTTCTTTCACCGTCGAACGCATGAAGACAGTGTCGCCGTGCTTGACCGGCTTCAGCATGCGCCATTCGTCGATTCCAAGAACCGCAAGCAGCGTGCCATCGTTGATTCCGCTGGCGTATTGTAGGCCTCCCATGACTGCGTAGATCAACGGGGCATGCGCAATGGGTTCGCCGAACGGTGTGGTCTTGCAATATTCCCAGTTGGTGTGCACGCCGTTGAAGTCTCCTGACAGGCACGCAAAATTGACGATATCCGTCGTTGTAATCGTTCTCTGCGGTGTTTCGATAACCTGACCAACCGTAAAGTCCTCGAAATACAGGCCTCTCGCTTGTTGTGACATGTCTTTTCTCCCGTGTGTGGTCAGCGTGCTTCCGAAGTCAGGATCGCCGTGCAGTGAGACGAGAGAATCCCGCCCTCGCCGTGGACGACGGCTGCCGCTGCCTCTCTCACCTGGCGGCCCGCTGCCTCTCCCCGAAGTTGCCGTACAGCTTCCACGATCGCCATCAGACCGCCGACGGCACCAGCATGCGCGTGGCTCAGCATTCCGCCATGCGTGTTGACCGGCAGATCGCCACCGATCGCCGCGCGTCCATCGGCAAAGAAGGCCCCACCCTGTCCACGAGGGACCAAGCCGAGTTCCTCTATCTCGATGATCGGAACGATGGTGAAGCAGTCGTAGAGCATGGCCAAGTTCATATCGCTCGGCCCCAATCCGGCCATCGTATAGGCCGCCTGGCTCGACAACTGGGCGCCAAATTCCGTCAGGCTCGGCGCGCAGAGCAGGTGCTCGTGCGTATGAGCCTCGCCGATCCCCGCCAGCCAGACCGGCTTTGAGGGAAGATCGCGGGCTCGTTCCGGTGTCGTGACGATGAACGCACCGCCTGCATCCGATATCAGACAGCAGTCATAAATATTGAGGGGATCGGAGATCGGCTTCGACGCAAGCACGTCGTCGATTGTCAGGGGGTCGCGCATATGCGCATTGGGATGAAGCCGGGCGTGGTTGCGCGTGTTGACGGCCACTGCGGCCATCTCTTCGCGCTTCGTGCCGTACTTGTGCATATAGGCGTTGGCGACCATCGCATAGAGGGAAGGGATGCCAACCCCATAGGGCGCTTCGAAGTAAGGGTGTCCAACGGCAGCAAGAGCTGTAACCGCGTCGTCGCGCGACATGCCGGTTGCCCGGTTTTCGCCGGCGCAGACAAGGACGTAGTTCGCCGCACCCGAGCTTACGGCCTGGGCTGCATGGTGAAGCATAACCGTTGGCGATGCGCCACCCACGACAATCGATGCGCCGTAGCGCGGGCTGATGCCAAGATATTCGGCCATGACGGAACCGAGCATAAAATAGGGCTCGGTGAACGAGTAGGCAGTCAAAAGTCCATCAATATCGCGGGGCCGAAGTCCGGCGTCGGCGATTGCGCGCCGGGATGCCTGGGCATTCAGCCCGAGACCCGTCATGTGCGGCAGTCTGCCGATGTCACTTTCACCGACACCGACGATGACGGCCTTATTGCGCAGGCCCATGCAAATTCCTCCATGGTATTCTGTCGGAAATTCCGGATCGGGCAATATGCCGGAGCACGGAAGTTGGCCTGAGTGCCGCAATCTGCATGCCAACCTTTTGCACTTGCGTGCGCTGAAGTTTGGCATGAGCTTTGCGCACGGCTTGGCACGAAACAACGTCGTGCACCGAGCAGGCCCGACAATCCGTTCTGCTGGTGCTGTCAGAAAAGAGGTCATAGACGATGGATGAAATGCTCCCCGAAGAAATCCCCGCGATTCGTGACTCCGTGCGCAGATTCATGGAGACGGAAGTGGTCCCGGTTCTGGACGGATACGAGGAACGACGGGAATTGCCGCGCGACCTGATCATGAAGGCCGGCGCAGCTGGGTTCTACGGGTCGACATTCCCGGAATCGGTGGGCGGCACCAACCTCGGCTATGTCGCCGCTGTCGCCATTCTGGAGGAGATCTCGCGTATCGACATCCGCTTTGCTGGCTGCTCGAACCAGCAAAGCGGCAATTGCCCCGCCTGCATCTTCTTGGCAGGGACCGACGAACAGGTGCAGAAATATGTGCCTGACATTCTCGCTGGTAAGACGATCGGGATGATGGCCCTCACGGAATCCGGCTCGGGCTCGGACGCTGCCGGAGCAATGAAGACGGTCGCACGGCGCGACGGAGACGTCTACAAGATTACGGGCTCCAAAATGTGGGCGACATTGGGTGACGAATGCGACGTCGGCATCCTGCTTGCAAAGACGGATCCTGAAGCCGGCGCCAAGGGCGTGACCGCCTTTATCGTCGAACCCAAAAAGTATCCTGGCTTTACGGCTCAGGCGATCCCGACCCAGCTTTCAAAGGCGTTTCGTACGGCCGCACTCTTCCTCGACGATTTCATCGTGCCCGTGGAAAACCGGCTCGGTGCGGAGGGTGAAGGTTTCAAGATCATCATGCGCGCCTTGCAGGGCGGTCGCGCGGTAATCGGCGCGAAGGCTCTCGGCATTGCCGTCGGCGCCTATGAGGACGCTGTTCGCTATGCCAATGAGCGTGTGGTCCGCGGCAGCCCGATCGGACGGTTTCAGATGATCCAGGCGCAAATCGCGGAAATGGCAATCGCCATCGAGGCGAGTCGGGCGCTCGTCTATAAGACGGCGCAATATATGGATGCCGGATTACCAACCAACCGCATCGCTTCGATTGCGAAGTTCCACGCGTCTCAGACTGCCAAATTCTGCACCGATACCGCTCAGCAAGTCTTCGGTGGTTACGGCCTTTCGACCGAGTATCGTGTCCACCGCTACAAGAATTACGCGGATCTGATGTTCACCGGCGAGGGCTCGGCCAACGTCCAGAAAATCCTCATCGCCGAAGATGCATTGGGCTACAAGGTTGCCGATCGGCATCACGGCAGGACCGGGTTGCGTGATTTGGGCCGCCAGGCCGACTGACCTTCCAAGCCCCCCAAGACGAGGACCCGTGCGGACGAAAGTCCGTGCGGGTTTTTTGTTCTGGCATGGCCTCAGTGTCGAAAGTGCGGACAGCACGCCGCTCTGTGTCCACGCAGGCGACAAAGCGATAGCGCGGAATTGCTTCGATCGGCCAACAAGATGGCGACTTAGCCGATGGATATATGCGGCCCTGAGGCAATGCGAGAGTTGGCACTCAATTTGCGAAATAAGTCCTCATCAGATGTCGAGGTATCGCAATGTCCGCTTCGCAAACGAAACCACAGCAATCAAGCCCACGGCTTCCGTTCCATGCCTTGCCGGTGTCCATTCCCGGGAGCGGTTTTTCGCTTTTGTCAGGGGTGCGAGTGCTAGATCTTACGACCTCCGTGGCGGGGCCCTATGCGACGATGTTGCTTTCGGATTTTGGTGCGGAGGTTATCAAGATCGAGCGGCCGGAGGGCGATGATGCCCGCCATTGGGGACCGCCCTTTCTGGATGAACAGGCACTCTGGTTTACAGCGATCAATCGCAACAAGAAGAGTGTCGTCCTCGATCTGCGTCAGGCCGACCACTACGAAAACCTGACGCAGCTCGTCCGGACGGCCGATGTCGTCGTCTCCAACCAGCCGCCTTCGGTGCAAAAGAAGCTGCGGCTCGACTACGAGACCTTAAGGTCGATACGGCCGGATCTGATCTTTGTGTCGATCACCGGCTTCGGGCTGGATGGCGAGCGGTCGGAACTGACCTGTTACGACCTGATTGCCGAGGGTTATTCGGGCGTAATGGACATAACGGGGCAGGCCGATGGTCCGCCACAGAAGATTGGTGCGCCGGCGGCCGACATGCTCGCAGGCCAGGATGCGGCGATGGCGACAATGGCGGCTCTGTTTGACCGACAAAAGAGCGGGCAGGGACGCAGCATTGACGTCAGCCTCGTCGAGAGCATGACACGCTTTCTGACCTGTCGGCTGTCCTCCTATCTCGGATCCGGGGATCTGCCCCGACGCGCCGGAGGCACCGACAGCGTTATAGCGATCTACCAGCCGTTCGATACGGCGGATATGCCGATCAATCTCGGATTGGGATCGGATGCCATCTGGAAACGTTTCTGGGTGGCCATCGGTGACCCCGACTTTGGAACCCACCCGGCCTATTCGAGCAATGCTGCCCGCCGCACTTGCCGCGAAGAAATAGTGGCACGGATCCAGGAACTTCTCACAGCGCGCACACGACAGGAATGGCTGAACATTTTTGCTGAGGCCCGAGTGCCAGCCGGACCGATCAACAGGCTCGATGAGGTGTCCTCGGATCCGGCTCTGTGGGATCGCGGCCTGTTCTTCACGCTTGAAGATGACACCGGCCGGCAGGTGCCGCAGATCGGACTGGGGATCCGCATCGATGGCGTTCCCGCCACTGCGAGATCGGCGCCGCCAATCCTCGGTCAGCATACAAACGAGATCCTTCAGTCAGTCGTAGGCAGATCAAAGCAACAGGAACGATGAAATGACCTTTTCGCAAATCCTTTTCGAAGAAGACGGTCCGATCGCGAAGATCACGATGAACCGGCCGGACAATGGCAACATGTTCACCGAGACCATGTGCCACGAAATTCGCGACTGCATCGAGGGTATTCGCCGTGAAACCCGCACGCGCGTCGTCGTCTTGACCGGTGCAGGCGAACGGTTCTTCTGCATCGGTGGCCAGAAGGACGGAATGCAAGACACGAAGCTTTATGCCGGCGTCTTGCCCGTGCTGGAAATGTACGAGGCGATCGACAAGCTGCAGAAGCCGGTCATTGCGAGCGTCAACGGATTTGCCGTCGGCGGGGGCAACGTCCTGCAGATGGTCTGCGACGTCACGATCGCCAAGGAAAGTGCCGTTTTCCGTCAGGTCGGGCCGATGATGGGGTCCTTCGATGCCGGCTATGGCACCTGGTACCTGGAGGACTTGGTCGGAAAGAAGCGGGCCAAGGAGATCTGGTATTGCAATCCAAAGATGTCGGCACATGAAGCCAAGGAAATCGGCCTGATCAACAGGGTTGTTCCCGATGCCGAACTTGCCGAAAGGACCCGAGAGTTCGCGCTGGAGATCGCCGACAGGGGGGCGTTCGCACTGGCGGCCATTAAGGGCGCCTTCCTCGCTCGTCACGGCGGCGTCGCCGGCCTGTCGCGCGTCACCCATGACCTGCTCCTCAGCCAATATCTCGGGACGGGTGAATCCAAGGAGCTGAACGCGAGTTTCAACGAGCGTCGCAAACCCGATGCCGCAAAAATCGGAGCTTGAGGTGACGGCATGCGAGCTTTCCTGACACTTCACGATCCGGCCCAGGCAAAACAGTACTACGACGAGGGCCTATGGCAAGGCGAGACCTTCTACCATCTACTTGCCCGCCATGCTGAAGAGCGGTCCGACGCGCCGGCCCTACGCGACGGCCGAGTAATCCTCGACTGGGCAATGTTGAAAGCGCGCGTTGATGCTTTCGCGGACCATCTGGCGGATGCAGGTATCGGCGCTGGCGACCGCCTATCGATCTGGATGTCGAACCGCGTCGAGCCGGTTGTCGCCTTTCTCGCCTGTTCGCGTGAAGGCGTGGCCTGCAATCCCTCCTTGCATCGGACCTACACCTGCGCGGAAGTCGTCGAACTGCTGACCGAACTGCAGGCAAGCGCCATCCTGACCGAACCTGGCTGGGGCGCAGACCGTGCATCGCATGACTTCGATCAAATGCTGCGGGCTCTGCCATTCATGCGGCGCATCTATACGCCCGAAAATTTCCCCGTTCACATCACCCAGGTGGGCCAGCGCCCCTATGCGAATCCAGATAGCGTCGTCTACCTGGCCTTCACTTCGGGCACGACCGGAAAGCCCAAATGCGTCATGCATTCCTGCAATACGCTCTTAGCCAACGCCCGCGACCTCGCTCGCGACTGGGCGCTGGATACGCATTCGGTCATACTGCTCTCTCAGCCCCCTGTCGCACCACATCGCCTGGGTGGCGGTCGGCCAGTGGCTGGTGTGCGGCGGCCAATTCGTCACTGACGACGTGCCGAACGATATGAGCCGTCTTGACTGGATCGTCGAAACCGGCGCGACCTATGTCTTGGGCGTCCCGACGCATGCCATGGACATCCTGGCCGAGCAAAGGGCCCGTGGGCTCGATCGGGTCGGACAGGTCCAGACCTTCTACATGGCCGGAGCACCCATCCCCGACGTGGTAGCCCGAGCTTTCGTCGATCAGGGGATCGCGCCGCAGAACATCTACGGCATGACCGAATGCTCATCCCATCAATATACCCATCCGACGGACACGAAGGACGTCTGGATTTCCACGTGCGGCCGCGGCGGACGCGCCTATGAAGTGAAGATCTGGGATCCAGAGAATCCCGACCGGGAGGTCGCTCCGGGTCAGACCGGAGAGATTGGCGGGCGGGGCGCCTGCATGATGCTGGGCTACTTCGCCAATCAATCCGCGACCGAAAAAACCTTCAACCGCCACGGCTATCTCCTGTCCGGTGATCTGGGCTCATTCGATGGCGCTGGCAATCTGCGCATCGAGGGGCGAAAGAAGGATCTGATCATTCGGGGCGGGCACAACATCTATCCCTCTCATATCGAAGCCAAGGCGCTCACCCACCCGCACACGCAGAAAGTCGCCGCGTTTGGCATCCCGGATGACAGGCTTGGCGAGAAAGTCTGCCTTGCGGTTATCGGGGATATCGCGGCTGAAGACATGCTCGACCATCTGGCCGCCGAGGGCCTGTCGAAATTCGACATGCCTGAATGGTACGTGACGACGGCCTCTTTTCCGCTGACAGCGAGCGGAAAGGTCTTGAAGCGTGAGCTCACAGAAATGGTTCGCCGCGGCGAACTCGTGCTCGCCCCTGTCCGCTACCAAGCTCGAAAGGTAGGATCATGAGTGTCGAACTGACACGTTCGGGGGATTGCGCCCTCATCACGCTGAACAGACCGGCGGCTCTTAATGCCCTGTCGTTTGAGATCATCCGCGACATAGGCTCGGCGATTGAGGCCGCTGCCGCCCAGGAGGGCGTGCGGGCGTTGATATTTACCGGGGCCGGCGAAAAGGCCTTCTGTGCCGGGGCCGACATCAAGGAACTGCGAAACCGTTTGCTTGTCGATCAAAAGCGTGGCGCCGAATTGGGCCAGGCGGTCTTCGCCAAGCTCGACACACTGCGCATTCCCTCAATCGCGCTCGTCAATGGCTATGCCTTTGGCGGAGGATGCGAGCTTGCGCTCGCCTGCACTTTCCGTATCGCATCTCAAAGCGCCGTGTTCGGCCTGCCCGAGGTCAAGCTCGGTCTCATCCCCGGTTACGGCGGCACGCAGCGCCTGCCACGCCTAATCGGTGAGGGCAGGGCGCTTGAGATCATCATGACCGGCCGCAACATCAGGGCCGACGAAGCCGAGCGCATCGGTCTCGTCAATGCAGTGGCCGACGGCGACCTTGTCGATGCCGGCCAAGAGTTTGCCGCGCGCTTCACCCGCTACAGCCTTCCGGTTCTGGAATTCGCGCGCCGGGCCGTCCAGCGTGCCCATGATGTCAGTCTCACTGAGGGGCTGCGGATCGAGGCCGATCTCTCAACGCTGGCCTATCGCACTTCGGACGCGGAAGAGGGCATGGCCGCCTTCGAGGAAAAGCGCAAACCGGAGTTCAAAGATGGCTAAGGGGCAGATCATCGTCACAGGCGCTTCCAAGGGTATTGGCGCTGCCATAGCCCGCGAGCTCGACGCGCGCGGCTTTGCCGTGGCGTGTTTATCCCGATCGGGAGAAACGGCGGTCGGGCGCGGCTATGCGTGTGATGTCACCGACGAAGAGGCCGTGAAGCGGGTCTTCTCGCAGATCGGCGCCGCAGGCCCCGTCGCTGGCCTTGTCAACAATGCCGGCGTTCATATTCTCGGTTCTGCCGCGGAGCTTTCGACGGCGGACTTCAACCGGACAATGGCCCTGAATGCCACGGCCGTCATGGTCTCCGCACGAGAGGTCTATCCGTTTCTCAGGGAAAATGGCGGGACCATTGTCAATATCGGTTCATTCTTCGATAAGCTCGGCGTCCCCGACAACCTGGCCTACTGCGCGTCAAAGGCGGCGGTCGCGGCGATGACGCGTTGCATGGCAGTCGAATGGGCACACGACGGCGTTCAGGTGATGAACGTCGCACCCGGCTATGTCGAGACAGACCTCAACCGGGACTATCTCGCACGAGAAAAGGTGCGCAGCTGGATGAAGAGCCGCATTCCCGCCGGTGGTCCGGGCGCCACGACGGACGTGGCGCGGTTGGTGGCTGCGATCTTTGGGGAGGCAATCGGGTTCCTCACTGGCGAAACCATCTACATCGACGGCGGACAGGGGATGAATCACTGATGAAACTACTAGAGCAACTCGCCCGGACAAGAAATTGGGACGATGACGAGCGAGCAATCCTTGATCAGGTGCAGCGCGTGGCCGACGAAGTCATCGCACCGAATGCTGCGCACGTCGACGAGACCGGCGAATTTCCCTGGCAGAATGTCAGAGCCCTGAACGCGCTTGGCCTGAACACGCTCTTCGTTCCGGAACAGTTCGGCGGCATGCAGCTGTCCTATCGCCTTTATCTCGAAATCGTCTCGATCATCTCCGAGGCGTGCGCATCCACCGGCATCATCTATGCTACCAACTACCATGGCATGAAGCCACTGATTGACTTCGGCAACGACGAACAACGGGCCCGCCTTTTGCCGCGTATCGCCGAGGGTGGCCTTGGTGCGCTCGCGATCACCGAGCCGTCGGCTGGCTCTGACGCGACGGGAATGAAAACGACCTTCACGACCGACGGCAATGAAATCGTCGTGAAAGGATCGAAAATCTTCATCACGAATGGAGACGTGGCCGACCTCTACCTGCTGTTCGGCAAGTGGGCTGGAGTCGAGGACCCCAAGAAGGCGATTTCCGTCCTGATTCTGGAGAAAGGTACGCCGGGTTTCGGCATCATCGGAAAAGAAAAGAAGATGGGCCATAACGGCTCTTCGACCTGTGCGCTCTCGTTCGACAATATGCGGGTGCCGCGGGCAAATCTCATCTGCGAGCCCGGGGATGGCCTGCGTATCCTGCTTGCCTCGCTCAACAAGTCGCGGCCCTCGGTCGCCGCGCATGCCCGGGGGATTGCGCGGGCTGCATTTCGCGACATGGTCGCCTACGGCAACGATCGCGTCCAGGGAGGGCGCCGAGTTCTCGATTTCCAGGGAAACCAGTTCCTCTTGGCCGATCTCGCCTCGGAGTTGCTGCTGGTCGAGCGTTGGATCGACTACGTGGCCGAATTGGTCGACGGCGGCGCCACGGATTTCGGCATGGAAGCCTCCGTCGCCAAGCTTCGCGCCACCGACCTGGCGATGAGAATGACGACCGAGTGCGTCCAGTTTCACGGCGGCTACGGATACTGCCGCGACTACCGGGCAGAACGCCTCATGCGCGATGCCAAGATCACTCAGATTTGGGAGGGCACCAATCAGGTGCATCGCCAACTTATCGGACGGAGTTTCTTGCAAAAATGACAAGCATCAGGAAAGTCGCCATTTGCGGCGCGGGTGGGACAATGGGCGCCGGCATTGCTATGGTCGCGGCTCGGGGCGGAGCTGAGACCATTTGCTTCGACACCTCAGCCGAGGCCTTGGCGCGGTCGCGCAAAGCAGCCGAGAAGTTCCTCGGCTCCTCTGTCGAACGCGGACGGATGACAGGCGGGGAAAGAGATGCCGTGTTGGGACGCATGACCGACACGATAAATCTCGACGATCTTGCTGACTGTGACCTCGTGATCGAGGCGATCTTCGAAAACCTGGAGGTGAAGCAGGAACTGTTCGGCCGGCTTCACGCCGTCTGCAAGCCGCAGACAATATTTGCGTCGAACACATCGACGCTCTCGATCACCCAGATTGCTGGCGGCTGTGGACGCGAGGAACGCGTGGTCGGAATGCATTTCTGCCTTCCGGCGCAGTTGATGAAGCTCATCGAGATGTCCCGCGGGCTGAACACAAGCGATGATGTTTTCAAGGACGCATGGGACTGGGCTGTGACAATGGGCCAGGTTCCGGTGGAGACACAGGACAAGCCGGGCTTCATCCTCAATGCCCTCCTCGTGCCCTTCAACATGGACGTGATCCGAGCCGTCGAGGCCGGTGTTGCCTCGCCCGAGGATATCGACACCGCCATCCGTTCGGCGCTCGGCTACAAGATGGGGCCGTGCACCTTGCTCGACCTTATCGGGCTGGATACCCAGGTTCGCCTGGGCGAAGCCTTTTATCCCGTGACGCTCGACAAAAGAGCATCCGTGCCGCCGCTGCTGCGGCGGATGGTGGCGGCTGGAAAGCTTGGAAACAAGTCGGGGCAGGGCCTTCTTACCAGGCCGAAGCCCGAAAAGGCCACGCAGGCGCCGGCCTTTACCGTTGTGCAATACGGTGAAAGCCGCTCCTTCCTGGAAGGGGATGCGTTTCTATCAAGGGCGGCAACGACCGGCGAGGTCTGCATTAATCTCGGTCAGAGCTTCACGGCAGACCCGGGTAAGCTCGCGGTCCTCATCGAACTCGATACCGAATGCCTCGGGGTCCACACCGGCGAGGACATGGGACGCGAGGGATCCAACGCGGTCGGCTTTGCGCGCTATCGCAACGGCGAAGATGCTCCATCCAATCTCATCGAGCTTGTCCGCCAGCCGAACACGGCAGAGGCTGCGCTAGCTGCCGCACGGGCAATTTTTGAAACCGCCGGTTTCGACGTCGTCGTCTCGTCGGATCAGCCAGGGCGTATCGTGGATCGGCTTGTCAGGCCCAAGTACAATGATGCTCTACGGTTCCTCGACGAGGGGCTGGCCTCGGCCGCCGACATGGACAAGACGTGCTGCATGGGGCTCGGCTATCCCGACGGTCCGATTGAGCGTGCCACGCGTGGCGGGCTTGCGCGCCATTATCGGGTGAGCAGGGCGATCTACGAGATGACCGGACTGCCGGGCTTTTTGCCGGCGCGAGCAGCCGTCGTCGCGTGGAACCGAAAAAATCCATGAAGGCGGTGGTCATTCGCCAGGGCGAGGTGTCGGTCACCGTCTCCTATGACGATATGCCCGACCCGCGGCCCGGCCCCGGTGAGGTCGTCGTTGAATTGCACGCCGTCGATGCGAACTACGCGGACCTCCTTTATATCAGCGGGTCCTACCAGGCGATGCCGCCTCTGCCATTTTCCCCCGGTATGGGCGGATCTGGACTGATCGCCGAAATCGGTCCTGGCGTCGAACAGTTCGCCGTCGGGCAGCGCGTTCTCGTGTTGCCATCCTACGGTTGCTACGCAGAGAAGGTCGTGGTTCCCGCCAGGTACTGCTTTCCGGTGCCGGATGGTATCGCCTTCGAAGCCGCCGCGGCACTGGGTCTCGCATATCAAACTGCCTGGTTTGCCCTTGTCGAGCGTGGCGGGTTCCAGCCGGGGCAAAATGTCCTCGTGCTCGGCGCCTCGGGCGGAGTGGGGATGGCAAGCGTGGAGCTTGCCCGCGGTCTCGGCGCCGGCAGGGTGCTTGCCGCGACCCGAGGGGAAGCTGGCGCAGGTTTTGTGCAACTGCTCGGAGCAGATCTGGCAATTGATGCAGCGTGCACGCGCTTGCGCGAGACGCTGCGCGAGGCGGTCTTCCAGGCAACAGAAGGGCGGGGTGTCGATGTCATCATCGATCCTGTCGGAGGTTCGGTCAGTGCGGCTGCCCTTCGCTCGCTCGCGTGGAGTGGACGGCACGTCTGCGTCGGATTTGCTTCGGGGGAAATTCCGCAGTTCGCCGCCAACTATCTGCTGGTGAAGAATCTCACCGTGTGCGGGATGCAATGGACCGACTATCGCGACCGCCGACCAGAGGCGCTCGCACATGCACAAGAGCGAATTTTCTCGCTGTACATCCGCAAAGAACTCAAACCGAAGATTTCGCGCCTGCCGATTTGCGAATTCCGGCAGGGAATTGACGCTCTGAGGGCGGGAAAGGTGCAGGGCAAGATCATCCTGGAAACCGACATTTCGAAAGTGAGTGCAGCATGACGGAGCTTACCAAGGATAAGGTCGTTGGCGTCGTTGGCGCCGGTACGATGGGAATTGGGATCACGCAGGTCGCTGCCGCAGCCGGGCATCAGGTGCGTCTTTTCGATGCGGCCGAGGGCGCAGCGGAAAAGTCTCTATTGCGGCTGAAAGACAGCATCGCCGGACTGGTTGCAAAGGGCAAGATGAACCAGGTTCAGGCTGACGAGCTTCTCGCTCGCATCGCTGTCGTCGACGATCTCAGCGGCCTTTCGCAAGCGGCGCTCGTTGTCGAGGCGATCATCGAGGACCTGGAAATCAAGCGGGCGCTCTTTGCCAAGTTGGAAGAAATTGTCGATGTGGACGCCATTTTGGCCACCAACACATCGTCGATCTCTGTCACCCTGATCGCTCGCGATTTGAAGCGCCCCGAACGCCTTGTCGGAATGCACTTCTTCAATCCGGCGCCGATCATGCGACTTGTGGAGATCGTCCATGGTGTGGCCACCGCCCCGGCGGTTGCCGATCTCGTCCACGCCACTGCAGCGGCCTGGCGGAAAGTGGCAGTTCACGCCAAGTCGACGCCTGGCTTCATCGTCAACCGAGTCGCTCGAGCCTATTATGCCGAACCTCTGCGTCTCTGGGAGGAAGGCGTTGCAGACCCAGCGACCCTCGATGGGCTGCTGACGCAGGGTGCAGGGTTCCGCATGGGGCCCTTCGCGCTCATGGATCTGATCGGCAACGACGTAAACTATGCGGTCAGCCGCTCGATCTTCGAGGCCTTTTACGGTGAGCCACGGTTTCGCCCGTCCAACCTGCAGCTCGAGCTCGTCAATGCAGGACGGTTGGGTCGCAAGAGCGGCCGTGGTTTTTTTGACTACACTCCTGGCGTGGAGGCGCCCAGGCCCATGATCGTGGCTGCACCGGACGGCGTGAGACCCAAGGAAGCCCTATCGCCCCATGTCGGTGGCGAGATTGACGGAGTCGCCGTGCTTGTCTCGGACGGCCGCACTGCGTCCAGCGTCGCGCGTACCCTCGGCCGTCCAGCCATTCTCCTCGACCTGATAGCCAAGGAAGGCGCAAAACACATTGGCTTTTCGACCTCAAGCGACGTCCCGCAGGAGGCGCTGAATGTTTTTCTCGCGTCTGCCGCCGCCCAAGGCCTACAGGCCACGCATTTGCAGGATTGGCCGGGGCTTGTAGCTCTGCGCACTGTCGCGATGATAGCCAATGAAGGCTTCGAAGCGGTCCTGCAGGGTGTAGCCACCGAGGCGGGCGTCGACGAGGCCATGCGGCATGGGGTCAACTACCCGCAGGGGCCGATCAGTTGGGCCCGCCAGATCGGACTGGTCCGGATCCTCTCGGTTCTCGATACTCTCCTCGCCCTCACCGGCGACCCCCGTTACCGCGCATCCTATGCGTTGCGGACGGCCGCTGAAATCTCTGGAAACTGAATAGGACAGGATTGCCATGAAGATCCAACGCTCGGGCTCTCGCCCGTCGGGGCAAGGCCCCTCCACACAATTTACCGGCCAAGTGCGAAGGGACCCTCTGGCCGAGGCCGAGGCGCCCGGCCGCGTTCTGTGCGGCATGAACACGTTCGAACCGGGTGCGCGCACCGCCTGGCACACCCATCCGCTTGGCCAAATCCTTATCATAACCTCTGGATGCGGCTGGGTGCAAGTTTGGGGCGGGCCTATTGAAACGGTCCATCCAGGCGATGTCGTCTGGTTTCCGGCACACGAGAAGCATTGGCACGGCGCCACGCCGGCCACCGCTATGACGCATATCGCCGTGACCGAAGCGCTCGACGGCAAGGCCGTCGACTGGCTCGAGCATGTCCCGGATGAACAATATCGTCGAGGTTGAGATCCTTGGCATGTGGTTTGCGCTCATGCCAGCCAGGCAGCCGGCGCTACAACAATGGCCGGTAATGTCCGTGAGCATTGTTCCGAATGGGAGGTCCCGATGGTATTTTCTTCAGACGCCTTGACTGGGCGGGTCGCGCTGATCACTGGCGGGGGCAGCGGTATCGGATTTGGTATTGCCAAAGCGATGGCTGCAGCTGGTGCAAAGCTGGTGCTTGCCAGCCGCAATATCGAACGGCTCGAGAATGCTGTCGGTGAATTGGAATCGGCCGGCGGTACGGCGATCGCCGTTCAGGCCGACGTTCGCAACTTCGAGGACGTTCAACGAGCAGTCAATGCGGCAACCGAGCGGTTTGGTGCGCTTGATATCGTGGTCGCCAATGCGGCAGGAAACTTCTTCGTCCCGGCCGCGGACATGTCGCCGAACGCCTGGAAGACGGTAATCGACATCGACCTCAACGGGACCTTCTTCTGCGCCAAGGCAGCTTATCCCGCTCTCAAGAAGTCCCAATTCGGCGGCCGGTTCATTGCGATCTCCACAACACGTGCGCTGGAAGGGTGGCCGGGCTGCGCACATGCTGGCGCCGCCAAGGCAGGCATTATGTCCTTGATCAGGACACTCGCTGGCGAATGGGGAGCCGATGGTATCCGTTGCAATACGATCGCGCCGGGGGCAATCGGCGATACCGAGGGCGTGAAGCGCATCTATGAAGACCAGGGACGGCGGGAGACTGAACTTTCTTCGATCCCGTTGGGAGCCTTCGGCAGGACGTCGGACATTGCCGGTGCTGCAGTCTTCCTATGTTCGGAGGCCGGCGCCTACATCACCGGCGCGGACCTGGTCGTTGACGGCGGCCGAAATCGCAGCCGCGCAAGTACCGGCGTGCAGCTTGCGAAAGTCTAAGGAAGGACGGCGCGCATGATCAAGCACTACCCGCATGTCGAAACCGAGCGCGATGGCGCGATCCTTATCGTTCGACTGGACAATGAAGCAGCGCGAAATTCGCTGACGCGCGAGATGCGTTTTTCCTTGCGAGATGTGACCCGCGAAATCGAGGACGATCATTCGATACGGGCAGTCTATTTGACTGCCAAGGGGCCGATTTTCTGCGCAGGTGGCGACCTTCGCATGCTGACGCAGGCCTGTGACCCCTGGCCTGTTCACCGAAGGTTCCGTCATGCCGCCGGCCTGTTTCCGCCGCTTGTAAATCTCAACCGACCGGTCGTTTGCGGCGTGCGAGGTCTTGCGATCGGTGGGGGCATGGGGTTGGCCCTCACTGCCGACCTTATCGTGGCAGGGGAGAGCGCCGAATTTGGGGGCGGATTCTTCCGGCTTGGTGTCGTCCCGGACTGCCTCACCATGTTCACGCTACCCCGCTTGGTCGGGCTCGCTCGGGCCCGAAATTTTCTCTATGCGGGGGAGAACTGGAAGGCGTCCGACCTGCTCGATCTTGGCATTGCAACCAAGGTGCTCAAAGATGCCGACGTCGACGCGGAAGGGATCGCGCTTGCGAGGCGGCTGGCGGCCGGGCCGGCGGAAGTCATGGGGCTTGCCAAGCAGCTTCTGCTGAAGTCCTTCGAAAGCAGTCTTACTGAAATGATGGATTACGAGGATTTCGGCCAGGTCCTCGCCATGTCGAGTGAAGAGTTTCGCGAAGGCCTTGCTGCGCTTGTGGAAAAACGCAAGCCCGACTACGAGGCTGCCGCCGCGCAGGGGTCCTTCAACGACGGGATGCCATCCGCTGACGCACGCCGATAGAAGTCCGTAGAACGTCTGTCCTGTACGGGCGGCACATGAATGAGGCGGCGGTATGATCGCGGCCAAGAGAGGAGTACAAAATGGCAATTGGCTACGTTGGTCTTGGCGCCATGGGCGGTGCTTTGGCGCGTCGACTTATGCCGGCATATGAGCTGTCAGTCTTTGACCTCAATCCGGATGCTGTCGGCCGTATCGTCAAGGCCGGAGCAGTGACCGTGGAAACGCCTGCGGCCCTTGCGCGAAACTGCGAGATCATCCTGCTATGCCTACCGAAATCCGAACATGTTCGATCGGTGATTTTCGAAGAGAATGGACTTCTCAAGACGTTGAAACCCGGGCAGATCGTCGTTGACCAAACCTCCGGAGATCCGTCACAGACGCGGCACATGGCCGCGGCGCTTGCAGAAAAGGGTGTCATCCTTCTTGACGCGCCGGTCTCCGGCGGCCCTCGCGCAGCTGAAGCCGGAACGATCACGATCATGGCGTCGGGAGATGTCGAGGCATTTGCCAGAGTCAAGCCCATTCTCCAGACTATCAGCCCTAACGTCTTTCACTGCGGCGCAGTGGGCAGCGGTCAGGTCCTCAAGCTTATCAATAACATGATCAGTACCTGCAATCGTTTTGCCATGCTGGAAGGCGTGGCGCTCGGACTAAAGCATGGTTTGGATCTCGCTACCATGTCGGAAGTGCTCAATTCCAGCGGCGCGCGAAGCCAGGTCACCGATACGCTCCTGCGAGCTCTTGCGCGCGGCGAGTTCTCGGCCAATTTCGCGCTCGGGCTAATGTTGAAAGATCTTAATCTGGCGACCGGGCTCGCTGTCGAGAGTGGTACGCCCCTTCAGTTCGGACAATTGGCGCGGGGTATGCTGCAGACGGCGACCAATGTCTATGGCCCCACGGCCCAGCTCGATGAAATCGCCAATCTCGTGGCGACGCAGGCTGGCACACGCTTCTTTTTGGACTGACCGGTGAAAGGGACAAGACGCGGGGTAAGATATGCGCAATCAGCGCGGGACCTTGGTCGCCCTCGGGCAACGCACTTTTCGTCGCCTTTGGTTGGCCTCGCTCGTATCCAACCTCGGCGGTCTGATCCAGCTTGTTGGCGCGACCTGGTTGATGACGACGCTGACGGCGTCGCAAAGCATGGTTTCGTTGGTCCAGTCGTCGGTCGCGCTCCCCGTCATGCTCGGGGCGTTTGCAGCGGGCGTATTTGCCGACAACTATGAACGTCGCGCCATCATGTTGATCGCACAGGTCTTCATGATGCTCGTGTCCATTCTGCTGCTCGTTCTTGCATTGACGGAACTGCTTGATCCTTGGACGCTGCTTGTGCTGACGTTTCTGATCGGCTGTGGCACCGCAATGCATACTCCGGCATGGCAGGCGTCATTGGGGGATCTTGTGCCCCGCGAGATATTGCCAGCTGCCGTGGCTGCCAATGGCCTCGGCATCAACCTCACCCGAAGCGTTGGCCCAGCCATCGGCGGGCTGCTTGTCGTTGCCTTCGGTCCGGCCTCATCGTTTGTCGTAAACGCCTGCGCTTACATCGCCCTCATCGTCGCGCTCCTTGGCTGGAAGCCTCAAAGGCGACCGCGCGCCCTTCCACCAGAACGCTTTGACATCGCCCTTGCAGCGGGACTGCGCTACTACTTCATGTCGCCAAACCTGATCACCGTGATTGTTCGAAGCACGCTGTTCGGCTTTGCGGCGATTGCAATACCCGCTTTGCTGCCGCTTGTCGCAAAACAGCAGCTTTCCGGCAATGCGTTACTGTATGGCCTCCTGCTTGGCGCATTCGGGGGTGGTGCGGTGACGGGCGCGCTGCTGGCGGCTCCGATACGCCAGCGGATGAACGACGAATCGTTGTGCCGGCTCGGCTTCCTCACATACGCGGCGTGCTGCATCATCCTGGGCCTCTCCGCGAGCGCCTGGCTTGCTGCGGCAGCGGTCTTTGTTGCCGGGATCTTCTGGTTGAACATCTTTTCGATGAATAACTCTATCGTCCAGCTTTCGACACCCCGATGGGTCCTGGCGCGCATGCTGGCTCTGTCGCTAACCGGTGTCTATGGAGGGATGGCAACCGGTGGCTGGCTTTGGGGAGTGCTCGCCGAAAACTGGAGCCTTAAGACAGCATTGATCGCAGCCGCTATCGCGCACGTGATCGGCGCCCTCTGGGGCCTCTTGTTTCCCTTGCCGGGCGTCGATACCGAAAACCTCGATCCGCTCAATTCGTTCAGCGAACCGCATCTGCGGTTGGATCTGACGCGCCGGAGCGGGCCGATCTCCATTGCCATCGAATATAAGATTCCAGAGCAAAACGTTCGGGAGTTTCTGGAGTTGATGAGCGAGCGTAGACGTACACGCCTTAGAGACAACGCCAAGAACTGGACCTTGATGCGCGATCTCGAGAATCCAGACATGTGGAAAGAAATCTATCACTTCCCAACCTGGGTCGAATACGTGCGCCACAATGGCAGGCGTACGCTTGCCGATGGCGAACTGAACCGTCGCCTGGCGGCACTGCACACTGGGCAAATGCCATTTCATGTGGAGCGCATGATTGAACGGCACACCACGGAATCGCACGACACAATTCCACGGCTCGACCCATAATGGAGTGACCAAGCGACGAGTGGCGGAGGTTAGTCGCCGCCACCCGGAATGGCTTATTGTTATGCGAGCGTGTGCGATGCCTTGCCAAGGAAATCGACTGCCACTAGGCCCTTGCCTTCTGGGCGAACGAGAACCGGGTTGATTTCTGCCTCTACCAGGTCGGGCGTGGCCAGTACCACATCTCCGAAACGGACGGCCGCGTCTATCAGCGCCTTGATATCGGCACGCGGAGCGCCGCGAAAGCCGTCGAGCAGATTCCAGACCTTCAGCTTCCTCAGCGAGGCTTCGACCTCGGCTGCCGTAACCGGAAGAGAAAGGTAGGTTACGTCGCGATAAAGCTCGATCGCCACGCCGCCGGAGCCGATGGACAGGATCGGTCCGAAGTCCGTGTCTTTCAGGCACGACAATACCACCTCAACTCCATCGGTGATCATTTCCTGAACCAGGATACCCGCCTCCGGCTTGTCCATTTGCTGGCGGAACGTTGCCGCGATGCGATCGACCTCCTCGGGTATTTGGACGCGCAGCTTGACCAGTCCAAGTTCAGTCTTGTGTTCCGCATCCGAAGGAAGAACCTTAACCACGAGCGGATAGGTGAGCTTGGCGCACTTATCAGCGGCGCGATCATTGGGAGCCAGAATCGTCCAGCGGGCTGCCGGTACGCCGCATTCGTCGAGATAGGCCATTGTCTCATCCCAGGTTACCGGGGGTCGCCGGCGTGCGCCGGACGCACGTCGAACTTTCGGCAAGACGGAGTTGCGCCGACGTTCGTAAACCCAAGCAAGTGCCCGCATGGATTCGCCGGGATCCGAGCAGATCAAAATACCATGCTGGCGGAATTCTGCCTTCACATCGGCGGATACCGTATCGACCGCAAAGGAAATCACAATAGGCATGCCGGAAGAGCGGGCCGCCGCCTTGAATATATCTGCATTATCACGCAGATCGCGTTGGCCACTGCTTGAGAACTGGATGACAACCGCTTCAATGCGCTTGTCTGCCTGAAGAACGGTAAGAGAATCGCGAAAGAGACTGGGATTTCCGCGAACCTGTCCGGTAAGGTCGACCGGATTGGTCTTGCGGGCGAACTCAGGGAGGAACTCGACGAGGCGAGCGACTGTCGCCTCAGAGAAGGTCGCCATCGGTAGGCCGCCTTCTTCCCCGTGATCGGCCAGGAGAGCGCCCGCGCCGCCCGAGGCACTCAAAATCGCGACGCCGTGCAATGCATCGCGGCTTTCTCGCGGATTGGGCAGGCAGGAAAGTGCTTCCAACGCTGCCATGCATTCAGAGAGGCTCTCGACGACGATCACGCCGGCCTGAGCCAAAACGTCCAGGTAGATCGCATACGGTGAGGCGATCTTGCCGGTATGGGACGCCGTTGCTTCCTGGCCAAATTCGGAACGTCCCGCCTTGAGAGCGACGATTTGAACGCCGCGGTCGCGGGCGCGTTCGGCAAGCGGCAGCAGGCGAGAAGCGTCCTGCAGGCCTTCGAGGTATAGGCCCACGACGCCGACATCTTCCTGATCGACGATCCAGTCCAAGACATCGAGAGCGTCCATGCAAGTCTCGTTGCCAACGCTTGCAATGTAGGAGCAGCCCAGCCCAGCGCGGTGCAAGTATTGCCCGATGGCTCCAGCCAATGCGCCACTCTGACTGACAATCGCAATTTGCGAATGCTGGAGACGCTCCACAGCGAATGCCGCCCCCCCAAACGTCAACATCGTCTTCGCGCGAACCGACCAGATCCCCTGCCCATTTGCACCCAAGAGCGCGATGTCGTGGCGCTTGGCTATGGCCGCGAGACGGTCTGCTAGTTCCTGTCCGCCGTCGACTTCCTCGAAACCGGAACTGTACACAATAGCCGCCCTGATCCCCTTCGCGCCGCATTCTTCAAGAATGCCCGGCACGGTTTCTGCAGGCGTGATGATCAGTGCGACATCCGGAATTTCGGGGAGATCGCCGACGCTTTTGTAGGCCTTAAGGCCCTCGATTTCCGAATGTGTCGGCGTGACGGGAAAGATCCTTCCTTCAAAACCGTGCTTCATCAGGATCGTGACGATCCGATTGCGGGCGTTGCCTGTTTTGGGCGACGCTCCGACGATGGCAACGCTTTGCGGACGGAACAGTTGATCGAGCCGGTGGACTTGGCGGGACGCACTCTGGGGTACGGCGTTCATTGATTTCTCTTCCCTCAAACTAAGATATGCTCACCCCACGCGACAACCAGTCTTCCAACAAGTTACTTGCGTGAGCTTCCGTCCCAGTCAATCGCAATTACCGTGCCATCACTTCGCGGCGTCATGGCCAAAGGCGGCTCGATCATCGTGGAAAGGAAATTTGTGATCCGACCAGATGCCGGCGGGCAAACTTCACTGCCTGCAGGATGACGCTATCGGTACAGTAATCAATCGAGATCAGGAAAATCCTGCTGAACACAGTGTTTCCCGATGCCGGGCACCATCTCTCGGTTCGGCGACCGCGACTGGCCGCATAGAGTACATTCGTTCCTAAATCTTACGGACAAGAAGATCTCATCGATCGCATGACCGCGACCCACCTGAATAACCATATCCGCCCGGGCACGAGTCGGCACAACATGCTCTCTGAGGGCTGGCAAAAACACCTTCGACCAGGCCGTCTCAGAACGCGTCCGCGCAATTGTCGGCAAGCGGATGCCCCTCCATTCTTGACGCCGTTTGCGAGGCCTTTGCCGAGCGCTCACGGCTTGTCTGCCCAAGATACCAGCTGCGCAAGAGCTCGTCGGTGGCATCGACGTAAATACAGTAGTCGAAATAGTCGAATGCGAATGGAGCGAGACCCTTGGGATCGCAGAGTCCCTTGCTTAAAAGGGCTGGACCCTCAAGGATCAGGATATCCAGCGGGCTATCGATTGTTGATTGAGGGAGAGGCGATGCCTCGCACGAACGGTGCTGAGAGGCGGCGACCGCCACATCCGGGCGGCCGCCCTTCATTTTGGCCAGAAATCTCAGGAGTGCGTCGCGATCGATTGCTTGCGGATGATGCTTCACGCCCAGGAGTGACGGCTCGCAGAGGCCGCCCGCCGGCAGGAGAAAGCGGTCCGCTGCAACGCTCGCCCTTGGCCGGGATGATTGGCGTTCAAGCAACCGCTGCAGGGTGAAGGCGATGGCCGGCGCACCTACATCCGCCCCGCCACCCGCAACTGCGATGATGAACGGCGATTTGACGGGTGATCAACGCTGAGGAAATGGCTGCGCTGATTGAAAAGGCGTATTGACGCTTCAAAATGGCTGAGAACAACCATTGCGATCAGCGAATAGGCGCCAAAATCTGCCTCACTGACGGTGAGCCCGTTGAACGCGCCGGTTTCGAGTGAGCCCGCCCAGCCTTGCAATAGTGGCGACCCGCTGCGGGTTGTGAACCGGCCAAAGAGAACCTCCTCGAACGTGCCGGCGCCACTTTCAAACGCTCTTCTTTGTCTGTGGACCTATGCCAATGCTCATTGCGTCCTCGAACGACCATTTAGTCGCGCCAACGCGTCATCGGCATTGGCGCTACAATTGAATTCCACCTTGGCAGCTATGCCTTGATGGCGGCGAGGACACCGCTTACCGACAACTTGGCATCACCATAGAACATCCGCGTGTTCTCCCTGTAGAATAACGGGTTCTCGATCCCTGAGTATCCCGTGCCCTGGCCGCGTTTGGAAACGAAGACCTGCTTTGCCTTCCAGACCTCAAGTACCGGCATGCCGGCGATCGGTGAATTCGGGTCTTCCAGGGCAGCAGGGTTCACGATGTCGTTTGAACCGATGACGACAACGACATCGGTGTGCTGGAAATCATCATTGATCTCATCCATTTCCAGCACGATGTCATAGGGGACCTTCGCCTCGGCAAGTAACACGTTCATATGGCCTGGAAGGCGGCCGGCGACGGGGTGAATTGCAAATCGAACCGTCTTTCCTGCAGCGCGCAATCTCCTCGTCAGTTCCGATACCGCCTGCTGTGCCTGAGCAACGGCCATGCCGTAGCCGGGCACGATGATGATGCTGTCGGCCTCGTTGAGTGCCGATGCGACGCCGTCGGAATCGATTGCGATCTGCTCGCCGGAGATCTCCATCACAGGCCCCGCCTTCGTTCCGAAACCACCAAGGATGACCGAGACAAACGAGCGGTTCATCGCCTTGCACATGATATAGGACAGGATTGCGCCTGAGGAGCCGACCAGGGCGCCGGTGACGATCAGCAGGTCGTTGCCCAACGAAAATCCGATCGCTGCGGCCGCCCATCCCGAATAGCTGTTGAGCATTGAGACAACGACGGGCATGTCGGCCCCACCGATGCCCATAATCAGATGGAAGCCAATGAAAAAGGCGAGCAGTGTCATTAGCACCAGTGCCCAGGCATTGCCCCCGTTGAGGTAGAGAACGAAAAGAACAAACGACAAGAACGCTGCACCGGCGTTCAGGTTGTGGCCGCCAGGAAGCTTCTTTGCCTTACCATCGAGCCTGCCTGCCAGCTTGCCGAAGGCGATGACCGAACCCGAAAAGGTGAGGGCACCGATGAACACGCCGAGAAACACTTCGACCTTCATGATCGACATTTCAACCGCATCCTTGTGAGCGAGGATAGCTGCGAAACCGGTAAGCGTGGCACGGACGTCTTCGCTGAGATTGGCCACCTGAGCGGCCTCGATGTGCGCATTGAAACCGATGAAGACGGCAGCGAGGCCGACGAAACTGTGCAGGGCCGCCACCAATTGCGGCATTTCGGTCATCTGTACGCGGACCGCGACGAAGTAACCCAAGACGCTTCCCCCCGCAATCATCATGAGAGTGACGAGCCAGTTGCCGACGGTTGGGCCGAAGATCGTGCCGATCACGGCCAGACCCATGCCGACAACACCATACCAAACGGCGCGCTTGGCACTTTCTTGTCCAGAGAGGCCGCCCAGTGAGAGTATGAAAAGAACTGCAGCCGCGATGTAGGCAGCCGAAACGATACCGATCGTCATGATACTTCTCCGATCAGGATTTTTGGAACATGCCAAGCATGCGTCGAGTAACAAGAAAACCACCCACAATGTTGATCATGGCGATCAGGACGGAGAGGGCTCCTAGCACGACGACGAACCAGTTGCCGGATCCGATCTGCAGCAGGGCTCCGAGAATGACGATGCCGGAGATCGCATTGGTAACTGCCATCAAAGGGGTATGAAGCGCGTGCGACACATTCCAGATCACTTGAAAGCCGACAAAACATGCAAGAGCAAACACGATGAAATGGCTCATGAAGGCAAAAGGTGCATAAGCGCCGACGAGCAGTAGCACCAGTGTGCCGATGGCAAGCAGCAAAACCTGACTTTTAGTCTGTGCCTTAAATGCGGCCGCCTCCTTCGTGCGCCGTTCCTCCGCCGTTGGTTCCTTTGCCTTCTCCTTCGGCCTTTGGGCGGCGATCGCCTGAAGCTTTGGCGGCGGCGGTGGATATGTGATCGCGCCAGCAAACGCCACGGTCGCCCCGCGGATGACATCGTCCTCCATGTTATGCAGGATCTTCCCGTCCTTGGCAGGGGTAAGATCCGTCAGCATATGGCGAATGTTGGTCGCATAGAGGGCCGATGACTGCGCGGCCATTCGGCTCGGAAAGTCTGTGTAGCCGATAATCACGACGCCATTGTCCGAGACTATGCGTTGATCCGGAACGGTAAGGTCACAATTGCCGCCGCGCTCGGCGGCGAGGTCGACCACCACCGATCCCGGTTTCATGGAGGCGACCATGTCGGCGAGCCAAAGCTTGGGGGCGTCGCGGCCGGGAATTAGTGCCGTTGTAACGACGATATCCATTTGCGGTGCAAGCTCACGAAATCTGTCGAGTTGCTTGGCCCGGAACTCGGGTGAGGAGGGAGCGGCATAGCCTCCTGCTGCGGCCCCGTCCTGGGCGCCTTCGAAGTCAAGGTAGACGAACTCTGCTCCCATACTCTCGATCTGCTCAGCGACTTCGGAACGCACGTCGAAGGCATAGGTTTGGGCGCCGAGCGATTTTGCGACGCCGATCGCGGCAAGACCGGCGACACCGGCGCCGATAACGAGCACTTTGGCCGGCGGCACCTTACCGGCGGCCGTGACCTGCCCGGTAAAGAAACGGCCGAAATTGTTACTTGCCTCAATGACTGCGCGGTAGCCGGCGATATTGGCCATCGATGACAAGGCGTCCATTTTCTGCGCCCTGCTGATGCGAGGGACCATATCCATCGCAACAACATTGACGCGCTTTTCCTTTGCGAGGGACAGCAGCTCCGGATTTTGAGCCGGATGGAAAAAGGAGACCAGTGTTTGGCCTGCCCGTAGCAAGCCAATTTCTTCGATTTCCGGGGGGCGAACTTTCGCGACGATATCCGCCTTTGCGTAGAGCGCCGTCGCGTCGTGCACTATCTCCGCGCCGGTAGCGCGGTATGTGTCATCGTCGATTCCCGCCGCCAGACCGGCGCCACTCTCAATGATGCAGACATGGCCCAACTTCTGCAATTGCAGGACGCTGTCAGGTGTCATCGCCACGCGCGCTTCGCCGGCTCGTAGCTCTTTTGGTGTTCCAATTCTCAATGGCTTTACCTTTCCCTGCTCGTTCGTCGACATGCCATGCGTGTCGATCGCGCTCCGTACCTTGTCGGTTGTGGAATGAGAGCGGAGGAGCCGCAGACCGGTGCGTGTTGGCGCCCCCATTACCCATCTCTCAGCAGGCTTCGGATCACTCTCTACGCAGATGGCCCGGATCGCACGCTCGGTGGGATGATGATCAGGATCTGATCCCAACGCACAGAGTTGCGCGACTTGAAGAGCATCAACGTGAGATCGACCCTGAACTCGCATTGCCGCCATCAGCAATCGGCATGCCAATGCGAGAAGGGTAAAGAAACCGATCGAGGCGGCTCGTTCTGCATTCCAATGTCGGCTCGAACTGAAGTCACATCATATGTACGCCGCGAAAATCAAGCCAACATTGGATATAATCCGCTCAAGTCCCATTGGCGCCGCGTTCAGCGTTCGCGCGCCAATATCGACCTCAGCTAGAACCGTGTGCTTGGCGAATACATGGTGTTTGGACTGTGGACACTTCGAGATCCGAATTGGAATCTTGATCCGGGTACGATGCCATATTTTTCGCACTCCGACCAAGGTCTTCATGTCTGGCATGTCTATTGCTGGCCTTGTCCACGGCCTCCAATGCAGATCGCTGCGTCCGCGAACGGAAATTCCAGCGATCAGGTGGAATCATGTGCTGCCGGAATCAAGGAAGAGATATGACAGATCGAAAGCAGAAAACCTGGCTCATAACAGGTGCGGATAAGGGACTAGGCTATCAAACGACCAAGACGGCTCTCGAGCGTGGTGACAACGTTGTCGTGACAGTCCTGGCGCGCGACGGCGAACACGAGCTCCTCGCAAACTATCCCCATCGCTTGCGAGCTTATCACCTCGACGCGAGAGACCACGCGGCAATTGGTCCGGTCGTTTCTCGTGCAATTGAGGACTTTGGAAGAATCGACGTCCTGGTTAACAATGCTGGCTATGGCCTCGTCGCCTTGGCCGAAGCCACTGGCGCAGACAAGTATCGGCCAATCTTTGAGGTAAATTTCTTTGGCTTAGTGGAGATGACCCGAGCAGTTTTGCCAGTTATGCGCCGGCAACGCGCCGGGCATGTCGTGAACCTTTCCTCGTATGGTGGCTTTATTGGGACGCCAGGATTCGGCTTTTATTCTGCAACCAAATTCGCGGTCGAGGGATATTCCGAGTCGCTTGCGAAGGAAGTCAAACATCTCGGCATCCGTGTGACCTTGATCGAGCCCGGCGGCTTTCGCAGCGACTTTGCCGGTCCGTCTCTCATTCAGGGCATGGACACTCTTGGTGAAGATTATAGCGAAGTTGCAGATATCGTTGAAGGCTACAGCTCACGCCGGCATGGGAAGCAGCTTAACAATCCTGAGCTGTTCGGGCAGGCAATTTACTCGGTGGTCGACGCTGAGGTGCCTCCAATGAGGCTTCCATTGGGCCGCGACGCCCATGCTGCGATCAGCGCCGAGTTGCACGAGGTAGCGGCCGAACTCGAACGCTGGAAGGAAGTCTCATTCTCGACGACTGATTTGGGATGAAAGATTTGGATCGGGGTCAAATGTGCTTCCACGCAATAGCCCTGGTTGTTGTGTTTCGGCATGTAAATCTTGCATATGATGACATAATTGCCGTCGTTGCTCCTTTGCATGCGAATCAAGACGCTAATCGGGACTCGTAATGCGGGAAACGCATCACGGCTAAGTCATTAAAAAATGATTGAACGAAGCCGCTTGCGGGCATTTACGCCGGCGGATGATCGATGACATGACGATCAATCCACGCCGCTGCGGGCATTTCACTCACCTGCAACGGATCTCGCCAGATCAGGTAACCATTCCTGCTCACGACTTTCAGTTTTCCGCGATTCGGGAACAAATGCCACCAGCTCGGTTTTGGAGCCCAAAAAGCAGTCCCCCGGAACCGCCTCCCTTCGCGCTCGTTACCGTCCGAACGACGCAACATGGAACGCAGTGCGCTCAAAAAGATAGTTCTATCAGCAGCACCCCGCTCGCGATGCGTAGCCATCGACTCAGTTGAGGTGAAATACTCCCGTCAAAATGTGCTGCCTCGGTCGCAGCTTTGTCATAGCCCACGGTCGAACCGAGTTCGACACAAGCATCATCGTAGGTGAAGGGCTTGCCAGTCTCGACATTGAGTATCTCGCCGTCTTCCTCGCGGCGCTGACTATTGCGAGTAGATTGAGCGCTTTGAATAACAGAAACCAGCCGCGCATCGGGGTTATCGAATCCGTGGTGCGCGCCGGGATACTCGGTCATGACAGCGTCCTTTCCGGCGGAGTCGAGGCGCGTGAAGTAATCACGGCACGTCGCAGCCAGGGTCGTGTCGTCCGCCCCGCCGTGGAATTCGCGGATCGGTGTGTTTGCAATGTCGAGTTTATCAACGAAGCGGATGTTGCAGGCAGGATAGAACGACAGATGTGCGGCGATGCGCGTCTTGGTCGGCCCATGGAGAGTTTGGAAGCGCCGCATGCTGGTGTAGAGCGCTGCGGAGCCACCGCGCGAGAAGCCCATCACGGCGATGCGTGATGGATCGATCCGCGGGTGGGCCGCCCTCGGACTCTATGGCCAGCAGCTCTATGTCATTCCGGCCCAAAGCCTTATCGTGGAGTTTGCGTCTGCCAACGTCGTGGGCGAGGACCCGAGCCTGTTTGCGCGGGGTCGCGAGTTTGCTCAAGCTTTCATGCGAGCGACTAAATCTTAGCGAACTTGCGGCAGATGAGACGGGCGGGTTCTGTTGGGGTCAGGACAAGAACAGTTCAAAATCCTGCGCTAAGATCGAACATACGATGGACATCCGCAACGCCGATTGCGGCATGAGTTGCAGCATTGTTCTGCACCAGCCTCGGTTTTTCCCGTGCTGCAGTGCGGCTATCTAACAAGGCTAATTTTTCCAGATGAAAGCAGAAAACCCCCGCACACGGATCGCATTGCCCACGCCGCGCTAGCGAGGCGCTTTGCCTTGCATCCGCTCAAGACCACGGCTCGGGTTTGCCCCATACCGAATAAAATTTCGCGGCAGGATGAATGGCTTAGGACCGTCATTACCCGTCGAGTCGTTGAGAGGTACACGTGCGTACGGACGTGGCACTGCCTCATGTTTCCGACATGGTCGACGCACGGGCAGGTGCGAATTCAGCGTATCCCTTGGCGGTCCCGGTCGGTGCGGGCGCTAGCCACCAAGCCGATGCTTAGATCCCACAAAGGATACGACCGGTCACCCGACTCCGCTCATTACCTCGTCGGAGTTACTGAGGGTGAGTTCGGTAAAAACGCCATAGTTTTAATGTATTAGTGCCAAAAGCACTCCTAGGAATTCACGTCTCATTCCGCTACAGTCCTGATTTACAATGAGGGAGTGATGTTTCTATGGCGCCTACCAAGCAGATAGAGAGCGGTGTCCGAAACCGGACGCGGCTTGCAATCCTCGAGGCTGCCAGAAAAATGCTCCCTGGCAATCCCAACGCGTCTATTCTCGAGATTGCGGACGAGGCGGGAGTTGGCCGAAGCACCGTTCACCGTCACTTCCAAGATCGGGCGGAGCTCATTCAAGAGCTTGCCTTGTATGTCTACAGGCTGAGCAATGAGGCGATCGCGCGCGCGAAACCGGAATCCGGACCACCGGTCGCGGCACTGCGTCGGATCATAGAAGAGCAATTTGACCTGGGGCCTGTGTTGGATTTTATTTACAACGAGCGCATAGTCCTAAAAAACCCGCATCTCTTCACCGACTTTACTGCAGGCGAGGAGCAGGTTACCGCTGCAATCACGCGGGCCGCCAGGAGCGGCCAACAGTTTCCCTGCGATTGGCGGGATCGCGTGTTTTGGACACTCCTGCGACTTGGTTCGGACGAAGCGGCAGGGGGGCATGCTCGCCACGAGATGGTTGATGCAATCATGACAACGCTCATTTCCGGTTTCGTTCGCGAGGAATAGATCACATCTCCGGATGCCGGATATGTGACATCCGCTATTGGCCGATGGTCAAAGCCTTGCGAAGTATTGTTCTTCAGGAGGCGTCGCGATGGAATCCGGCATACCGCCTCAGCAGCCAATCAACCGAGACGAGGCGACCTAATGTGGAGACAGCAAGTTGTGTCCTACTTTGTGAAAGGCGCGATCGTGGTAGACGATGGGCACACGCTCTTCGCCGACAACCGCACTTTCAGCTTGAACCTGCAGCAGAAAGCTGGCACCTGCGCGATTGCGTGCTACTATTGAGCACCGGATCCAGGTCCTGACCATGGTGAGCACCGGTTCTCCGGTTGGAAGCAGCCTCCACTCTACATCCCGAAAGCGATCGACTCCCGAAGTCGCAAAGACCGTTGCCAGTTTTTGGTCGCGCTCGTCGAGAAAATGGATGATCACGGAATTTGCACCGGAGAGGGCCGGCCAGCTCGATGAAGTCGCCAGCACAGAAAACGCGATAATTGGCGGATCTGCTGACACCGAGATGACCGATGTTGCGGTAAAGCCGATGGGCTTGCCACCTTCGGCAAGCGTGATGATTGCAACGCCTGCCGGATGAGTGCGAAAGATCGCCTTGTACTGATCCGGAGAAAACGGTGCGTTCGACGGAGCTGGGTTCGATGCGGGCATTCGTGTCAATCCTCCGTTTCGCCGCGAGACTTGGGACGCCCTAGTCCGAGATTATCGCGCAGAGTGCCTTCCACATATTCCGTTCGGAAGATTCCGCGTTTCTGCAAAATCGGCACCACTTCTTCAAGAAAGCGACTGAGGCCGACCGGCACTGTCGGGGGTAGAATGGCGAACCCGTCCGCAGCTCCGTTCTCGAACCAGAGCTGCATGTGGTCGGCGATCTGTTCGGCTGATCCCACCACTACGCCATGTCCCGCCGCTTTCATAACTTCTCGACTCAACATCCGGAGCGTATATTTCTTCGCCACCGCAAGATCGTAGTAGTATGCGTAGCGGGTGGCCGCTTCCCGCTCTTTGACAGCCACAACAGGATCGACAAGTCTCTCCGGAGGGATTGTACTGTTCCAATCAAGCTCAGTGAGATCCGCGCGTTCCATTGCTGCACTTAGACGGGCAAGTCCCTCGTCCTCACTAACAAAATCCAGCAGCTCGTCGTGAATTCGCTTTGCGTCGGCTTCGTTGTCGCCGACAATCGGCATTAGTCCAGGGTGAATCCGCAAGTCAGACCGAGCGCGCCCGACGTCCAGCACCCGTGCCTTCAAGTCGCTATAGAATTCCTGAGCCAGCGAAAGCGTCGGCGTTACTGTGAAGACTATTTCGGCATATTTTGATGCAAAGTCTTTTCCGGCATCGCTGGCTCCTGCCTGGACGAGAACCGGCCAGCCCTGAGGCGAGCGAGGCACCAGAAGGGGACCCTCCACCTTGTAGAGTTTCCCATGGTGGTTTAGCGGTGCGATGCGACTCCGATCCGCCCATACGCCATTTGTGCGGTCGCTGAGCACCGCGTCGTCACGCCAAGCATCCCAAAGACCTGTGACGACATCCATGTACTCGTGAGCGCGTGCGTAGCGCTCATCGCGAGGCGGTAGCTCGACATTGAAGTTCTCCTGGCCGGTCGTTGCCGTCACAATGTTCCAGCCCACGCGCCCGTTGGACAGCCAGTCTAGTTGAGAGAAGTAACGCGCAAGATGATAGGGCTCGATGAACGTGGTTGCAGCCGTCCCGACTAAGCCGATTTGCTTCGTGAGAGCAGCCAAGGCCCCCATCGTCGTGAAAGGCTCATAGCCGGTCTGGTCCGGGTTTCTCCCGGTTTGCTCAAAGGACAACCAATCCGCTAGGAAAAGCGCGTGAATCTTTGCCGCTTCTGCCCGGCGCGCAATGTCGGCTGGCAGGTTCAGTCCGTAAAGGTCTTCAACACGACTCTTCGGATGACGCCACGCCGCGGTCTGATAGCCGACCGGCGCCATGAATACGAGAAGCGTCATTTGCCCTTTGTTTTCTGCCATTTCCTCACTCATTTCTTCCGAATTGCCTGTTGATCGTTTCGCGAAACCAGTGTGTGTCCCGCGTCCACCGAAGTCCCCAAAATGCCGCGAAGCGCGCTGATACGCGACGCGTGCCGCAACCCACCGATTGGCGCGCGTTAGTCGCAGCGATCAATCTCACGCAACATTGTGAGCTATTACCTCCGATGTTGGCTCAAACCATATTTTGGATAAAAAAATAAGTCAACGATGTCTCATTACGCATCATAGAAAGTCCATAATGAGCTATAGATGACGCAATCGTTCCTCGGGTGACAAGCCGCCGCGATAGGCTCGCCCGGCCCGAGGAAAAAGGTGCGACTGAAGAGCCGGGAGCCCATCGACAAAGCACCAGGGAGTCCAAGGAGGGTTTTAGTTTTAGGTTTCGGTGGAGGCCGGCTAATTGGAAAGGCCGTCTATCAGGCGCGGGCCCCGCAGAGCTTACACGCTTTTTGATCTTTCTTTAGAAAAGCTAGGCAGGGGTGTTGACAGTATGAGACTGTGAGCCTTAGGCTTCTCATTGTGGCACACGCGTGTCGCAATTCGCAATAACGCGTAAGCAATCAAGAAAAGGCCGTGGCCTTAGCCCTCCCAGCTAATCGTGTCACAAGAGCCTTAAGGGAACGCATATGAAGAATTTCAGCAGGCGAGCAGTTTCGTTCGGCTTTGTAGCCGTCGCTCTAGCGTGTGTGGCACCCGCCGTCTCGGCTCAAGATTCGAGCACACCACTTAGGTTTGGTACAGCGCTAGGCTATCCGCCATTCGAATATCTTGGACCCGACGGAAAGATGGCAGGCTTTGAAATCGATCTCGGGAATGCAATCTGCGCATACCTGAAACGGCCGTGCGTGTGGGATGATATTAACTTCTCAGGAATGGTTCCGGCGCTTCACGCTCGTAAGTTCGATGCTATGCTCGCCTCGGTCGCTGTTACAGATGATCGAAAGAAGCAGGTTCTGTTCACAAACAAGGTGTACGCAGGTGGAACGCGTCTGGTTGCGCGAAAAGATGCGGGACTGACGCTAGACACAAAGGCCCTGACTGGAAAGCGGATAGGCGTTGAACAGGGCACCATAAACGAGAGATATGCGAAAAAGCGCTGGGCTCCCGAGGGTGTTATTGTGGTGTCCTATGCGGATCAGGACACGGTGTACAACGACATGATAAATGGTCGTCTGGATGGCGCACTGGTCGCAGGTGTTCAAGTGCAGACGGGGTTCCTCACGACCGAAAAAGGTGGCGATTATGCCTTTGTCGGAGACGCGCTTAAGGATCCTATTCTCGGAGCCGAGTACAGTGCGATTGCCGTCAATAAGAACAATGCAAGCTTGGTTTCGGAACTCAACGAGGCTTTGGCCGCATTGCACGCGGACGGCACCTACAATCGTCTTGCAGCGAAATACTTCCCGCCAACTCTGGACATATACGGCGAGTGAGAATAGGCGACAATGTCTATTCCTCAGGGATATCGAGACATGCTGCTCGACGGCATGTCATCGACCTTGGAGCTTTCTCTGAGCGCCTTGGCGCTGGCGGTGCTGCTAGGTTTGATCATGGCGTGTGCGAAGCAGTCGGGAAACCGACTGCTGGCAGCCGTTGCAACGACTTACACGACGGTAATCCGGGGCATCCCGGATATCGCGTTGATGCTCCTGATCTTCTACAGTCTGCAGATCTGGCTAAACAATCTGACAGATGCGTTGGGCATGTCCCAGATCGATATAAATCCGTTCGGTGCGGGGATTGTGGCCCTTGGGCTGATCTATGGGGCCTACTTCACAGAGACGTTTCGCGGCGCTTTCATGTCCGTGTCTCCCGGGCAACTGGAAGCTGGTCGCGCCTTTGGCTTGAGCCGGTGGGCGTGTTTCCAGCTGATCCTTTTCCCTCAGATGATGCGTTTCGCGCTTCCTGGTATCGCCAACAATTGGCTTGTGATGGTGAAGGCCACCGCCCTCGTGTCCATCGTCGGACTTTCGGACGTGACCAAGGGCGCCCAAGATGCGGGGAGGGGCTCCGGCCAGATGTTGTTCTATCTTGGCATCGCTGCGGTGTTCTACTTGGCGGTCACGAGCGTTTCCGGGTTCGTCGTTCACTGGCTTACGAAAAAGTACTCGGTGGGAGTGCGTGGAGCTGAGCTATGATCGATATCGTTGAAACCTATTGGCAGGCCTACCTGTGGTGGGATGGAGTCAACTTATCTGGCCTGATCGTTACGCTTGGATTGTTGATTTCTTCCCTCGCCGTAGGATTCATGCTGTCTCTTCCCCTTTCAATTTTAAGGTGTAGTCGCAACCGCTGGCTGTCCGGACCCGTCTGGCTGTTCACATACGTCTTTCGGGGAACACCGCTCTACATCCAGTTGCTCATGATATATTCCGGAGTGTACCAGTTGGAGTTTATCCGCGCGCATCCGATCCTGGACAGTTTTTTCAGAGACGGAACAAAGTGCACAATCTTGGCGCTCGCTCTGAATACGACTGCTTATACGACCGAGATTTTTGCCGGATCAATGCGCTCGATATCGCACAACGAAATCGAAGCGGCCAAGGCCTTCGGTTTCAGCCGTCGAGCTATCTACCGCACTATACTTCTGCCAGCGGCCCTGCGCCGGGCACTGCCGGCATACAGTAATGAGGTCATTCTTATGCTGCATGCGACGGCGATAGCCTTCACCGCCACAGTGCCCGATCTACTGAAGGTCGCGGGTGATGTTAACGGTGAAACATATCAACCATTCGAAGCTTACGGACTAGCCGCGCTTATTTATCTTGCGTGCTCCTTCTTGCTTATCGGCGCGTTCCGCCTCGTGGAACGGCGCGCATTGGCTTTTGCTAAGCCTCGAACTCACTGAGCCGGGAAGTCATGTACAAGCTTGTAGTCGACAGTTTTACGAAGAGTTTTGATGATCATGTTGTACTGCGTGGCGTTTCGCTGAAAGCGAAAGCAGGCGATGTCGTCAGTCTGATTGGCTCAAGCGGCTCGGGCAAAAGTACGTTCCTACGATGTATCAACTTCCTGGAGCACCCTGACGACGGCGCGCTGTTTTTTGATGGCACGCTGGTGCCGATGTCGAGAAACCGTCATGGGAAAATGTGCATTGCAGACGAGGGGCAACTGCGAAGCTTGCGAACCCGACTAGCGATGGTGTTCCAGCATTTCAATCTATGGAGCCACCTGACCGCGCTTCAGAACGTAGCTCTCGCGCCGGTCGTAACACTGGGAGTAGGCAAGGCGGAAGCACGCGACCGAGCTGAGCATTTTCTCGACAAGGTCGGTTTGCATCCGCGCGTGGCGGCTCAGTATCCGGTGCAGTTATCGGGCGGTCAGCAACAGCGTGTCGCAATCGCCCGGGCTCTTGCGATGGAGCCGGAGGTGATGTTGTTCGACGAGCCGACGTCCGCCCTCGATCCTGAACTCGTTGGTGAGGTTCTTAAGGTGATGCAGGTGCTGGCGGAAGAAGGACGAACCATGATCGTGGTGACGCATGAGATGGGCTTTGCTCGCAATGTTTCCACCCATGTTCAATTCTTGCATCAGGGAAATATCGAAGAGGAAGGCGATCCTGGTCAGGTGCTGGTGAAGCCGCAAAGCGAGCGACTTCGTAACTTCCTTTCCGGCAATCTCAAATAGCTCAAACGCGCGTCGGATCAATCACCAAGATGTGCGAGCGGTTCCCAAAGCAAATGAGTTCGGAGACGAAACCTCCGCAACATACGTCTTTAACGTCACTACACAGCTTCCGGGGAAGGTAAGCCTGTATTTCATCAGGTGCTTCAAAACGTTGCGGTCATTTGTCAGCGGAAAGGCGACGGTTATCTCGGGCTCCATTTGCTCTCATTGACAGGTGCCGGCAACTCATCGTGTGCGCGTTTTGTTGCAATGCAACAGGATTTCGCAGATGCAGCAAATAAAATCGATTAACTGTCATTTCCGGTTTTGCGGTCGTTATCCATATGACGTTTGTCTGATGGAGCTTCGCAATTCTAACTATTTCCCAATAGCTCTCTCTCTCGACAGATTTCCACCGCCCGACTCATGATTGCCAACGCCGAGGGTCTTCCGCGTTGCTGCCGACAATAAAAGTCTGCAGCGTCGCCAGATCTTAGGTCGATCCCCTGTCTCTCAGCGACCGCGATCTCACCGACATCTGCAATCATCTGAACGCAACACCGCGTGCCTCGGCTACAAAACACCAGCGGAAGTCTTCCGCCAGAAACTCCTCGCGCAAATCCGGCGCACCAGTTAGCTTCTCAAAGCCCGCAGGTCGCGGTTCGCCATGAACTCACACGGGAAGCATTGGCGTGTCGCTGTACTGCATGGCTCTGGCGACCGGAGCGCCGTTCAATCCGGCAAGTCGCCGATGACCAAGGCGCAGTGGGATAAGCTGGCCGAGGTGGCGGCGGATTTGGGCCGCATCTACGGCATCTCCGAAATCCATCGTCAGAAATCCTTCAGCTTTTCTTCCGTGCGGACCATCAATCGGTCGAGCTCGGCAATGTCAGTGGCCGACAGCGTCGGTCCTGGCGCGCGGGTTACTGCAGAAGCGATGGCGCCGCGCTTCATCAGGATCATTTTGCGCAGCGCGAGCCCGAAGCCCGGCTGCTGCTCATGCCTGAGAATAGGCAGGTAACAGTCGAAAATATCCTCTGCCTTGTCAGATTGACCGATCGCATGAAGATGCACGGTCTTCACCAAGGCTTCCGGATAAGCAAAGCCGGTCATGGCACCGTCGGCACCACGTGCAAGCTCTTGCGGCAGATAGAGCCCGCCATTGCCGCAGAGGATCGAAAGGCGCCGTGCTCCTTTTTCCTCTGCCGCTCTCAGCGTCGAGATCTTGGTGAGACCGGGGCAATCCTCGTGTTTCAACATCACGATCTGCGGCAGGTCGCGCGTGAGTTCCAGAATGGTTCGCACGGAAACGGAAACGCCCGTTGCCTGCGGAAAGTCCTGGAAAACGACCGGCACGTCCGAGCCAAGCGCCTCGCAGACCTGGTAAAAATAGGCAATTACCCGATCATCACGGGCTTGTCCCCTGTTGGGTGCGACCATGACACCGGCCGCTCCAGTGTCCATCGCGTATCGAGAGAGATCAACCAGATTGCCAATGCCTACATTGGAGACGCCGACAACGACCGGAAGCGTCCCGACGCGGCTCATGATGCGGTCGATGACGGCGCGCCGCTCTTCGCCAGTCAGTTTGTCCGCCTCGCCCAACATGCCGAGAATCGTCAGGCCTGTTACGCCTTTTTCGATGTAGAAATCGATCAGTCTGTCGAGACTTGTGAAATCGACTGCCCCGGTCTCGGTGAACGGCGTTGCAGCGATTATGTAGACCCCGGCAGTATTTCGATCAATCAATTGTCCCATCATCTGCTCCTTCAGATAGCGCTTGCGAGACGGATCTCGACGTAGCCGCGGTCGAAGACGGAAACTTTGGCGTCGGTTTCGGTGACCCAGGCGCCGTTCAAATAGACACTCCGGTTCAATTTCAAACCCTTGCCGAGAGAGAGGGGAGAGCAAAGGGCGCGATTTCGACACCCCGTTGCAGGAGCGCCTTGCGCAATGCGCTCGCCATCGCGACGGCACCAGGCGTGTCGCCATGAACGCAAAGCGTGGCGGCCTCCACCGGCAGTGTCTTTCCGCCGGTGGTCGGAATCATGCCGTTGCAAACCATGGAAAGAACCTGTTCGACGCCCTTTTGGGGATCATGGATGACTGCGCCTTCCACCTGTCGCGGCGTGAGCGTGCCGGCATCGCTGTAGGTCCGGTCGGCATAGACCTCGCATGCTACGCGCAGACCGGCCTTTTCCGCCGCTTTCAGGGTCTCTGAATAGGGCAGCGTGATGAAGGCGAGAGATGGATCGACTGTCTTGACGGCACGCACACATATGGCGGCAAGTTCTGCATCTTCGGCGGCCATGTTGCCCAGGGAGCCGTGGGTTTTGACATGCGTGATCGGCCAGCCGAGCGCAGCCGCCATGCCCTGGATCGCGGCGACCTGGTAGATAATCTGCGCTTCGATATCGTCAGGACGTTCGCCCGATATGCGGCGGCGACCAAAGCCGTAAAGGTCCATGAAGGAGGGGTGTGCGCCAATCGCGACGCCACGCGTCTTGGCCGCAAGGATCGTCTTTCGCATGACCGCGGGATCACCGGCGTGAAATCCGCAGGCGATGTTGGCCGTCGTGATGAGCTCCAACATCGCCGTGTCGTCGCCGATCGTATAGGCGCCGAAGCTCTCTCCCATATCGCAATTCAGATCGATTGTCGTCACGAAACTCCCTCTCCTTTTTCGAAGTTGTGGTGCCGCGCAGCATAAATTTTAGTCGCCATGTTGCGCTGCATATATTTTGCCCATATGATCCCCGTTGGACATACAATTGGTATACCGAAATGACAAGCCAATTGCGGTCTTGGCATTCAGCACAGAAAAACAGAAAAGGGGTTCTCCAGGATGAAGATCAGCATAGGCGCGGCAATGGTTTCGTTGGCGGCACTCTCAGCTCAGCCGGCGATCGCCGAAACGCAGTGGGACATGTCGGTCGTCTGGCCGGAAGGAAATTTCCATACGAAGGATGCCATGAAGTTCGCCCAAACCGTGAAGGAGGTCACGAAAGGCGAGGTGGTCATCACGGTGCATTCGGGTGGCGCGCTTGGCATCAAAGGGCCGGAAAGCATGGCGGCCGTGCGCGACGGAATTGTGCCGGTCGCCGACCTGCTGTTGAGCCAGCAGGTGGGAGAGGCACCGATACTCGGCATCGAGACGTTGCCCTATCTCGCGCCGACCATGCCGGACCTCGCGCTGCTGCACAAATTCATCCGGCCGAAGATCGAGGAGGTCGCCACCTCGATGAACCAGAAGCTGCTCTACCTGGTTCCCTGGCCCGGTCAGGCCGTCTATTCGCCGGACAAAATCGAGAAAATCGACGATCTTTCCGGGCTGAAGATCCGCGTTGTCGATGCGAACGGCCATGATTTCTTCGCCGCCCTCGGTGCCACGCCCCTACAGATGCCATGGGGCGACGTGGTGCCGTCGCTTGCAGCCGGAACGATCAACGGAGTCACCACCTCGTCCTCGTCCGGCGTCGACGGAGCCTTCTGGGAGTTCTTGAAGAACATGAACACCTTCAATTGGCAGGCATCCAGCAACGCCGTCACCGTCAATCTCGATGCCTGGAATGAACTCGCACCGGAAAACCAAATGGCGATCGAGGACGCGGCGAAGAGGCTTGAAGGCGAATTCTGGCAGGTCAGCCGGGCGGAGGATGAGAGCAAGCTGGCGATCCTGAAGGAAAAGGGCATCGCCGTTACCGGCCCATCGTCCGAATTGCAGGCGGCATTGCTCGAGCGTGCCCACCCGCTCTGGGACGCCTTCAAGGCGCGAGTTCCTGAAGCCGCACCCTATATCGATGCCTATCTCAAGGTGCGCAACTAAGGCTGAAAGGTCTCGGCCGCCGCGTGCCGCGGCGGCCATTCCTCCATCCGATTAACCTGGAGAATAGTCATGGAACTCCAGTCTGGAGAAGCCTCGGGTGAGGCCGTTGTCGTGGCGCCCGGAATCCAAAAAACGGAAGAGCCGGCATGGCTTTCCGGCATCGTCACCGCGATCGATCGAACGACCGACGCAGGCAACATTCTCGCTGCAATATGCCTTCTAGCGCTTTTTGCCCTGATCGTCGGCGAAATCGCCGCGAGGAACATTTTGAACACGTCCATAAGCTTCACCTGGGACGTTGCCGCTTATCTCATGGGTGGCAGCTTCATGATGGCGGCAGCAAGCGCGTTGAAGTCAGGTTCGCATGTGCGGGTTACGGCAATTTGCGAAATGCTGCCGCCGCGTGCGAGCTTGGCGCTAGACGTGGTGGCCTGTCTGATCGGGCTCGGCATCTGCATCGCACTTAGCCGCGCACAGATCGAGATGGCGTGGATCTCCTACACGCGCGGTTCCACGGCCTCGTCCGTCATACGCATTCCGCTCGTTTATCCGCAAGCATTGTTGGCGGCGGGATCACTGCTTTTATCCTTGCAAATGATTGCACAATTCTTGCGGCTTTTGCGCGGCGAAAAGCTCGCCACCGGACCGGGGCTGGAGTGATAAGATGGGACAGATCGCGTTTAGCCTTCTCGGGCTCATGACTCTCATTTTGGGCACGGGCGTTTGGATCGGTCTCGGATTGATCGGAACCGGCGGTGCGTTGCTGGCGCTCTTCAGGCCCGCCATCCCCTTGGGCAAGCTGCTCGCCCAGCAGGCATGGAACACCTTGGTTTCGCCAGAGCTGCTGGCCCTGCCGCTGTTCATTTTCATGGCGGAGATTCTCTTCCGTACGAAGATCTCGGAGGCGCTCTTTTCGGGGCTGGCGCCATGGCTGCGTCGTGTCCCGGGACGGCTTGGGCACATCACCGTCATGGGCTGCACCTTGTTTGCCTCCGTCTGCGGCTCGTCGGCCGCGACCACGGCCGCCGTCGGCCGTATCACGGCAAAGGAACTCTTGGCGCGGGGCTATAATCGCGACCTCGTCACCGGCAGTCTTGCAGGAGCTGGCACCCTCGGCTTTCTCATTCCGCCATCTACGATCATGATCATCTATGGCGTGATGGCGGAGGAATCGATCCTGCGCCTGTTCATGGCGGGCATCCTTCCCGGCGCCCTGATAGCCTTGGCCTATATGGGCTACATCGGTTTTCGGGCCGTTCTCGACCCCGCCGCGGTCGGCGAAGCGCCGCCGAGCACCCGTTTCGTCGAAAAACTGAGGGCGCTGAAAGACCTCGCGCCGCTGCTGCTCCTCATCCTGGGCGTTATCGGCTCGATGTATGGCGGAATCGCATCGCCCACAGAGGCGGCCGCTGTCGGCGTCGCAGCCGCAATCGTCATCGGCTTTCTCCAGAAGACGCTGACGCTCGGCGGCCTTATGCAGTCCGCGCGCCAGGCGGCGGATTCCTGCGCCATGATCGGCCTCATCATGATCGGCGCGGTCTTCCTTTCCACCGCGATCGGCTATCTCGGCCTGCCATCCTATATCGCTGGCGCGATCCAGGGATGGGGGCTTTCGCCAATGATGCTTATCCTCGTTCTGCTCGTCTTCTACATCCTGCTTGGCACGGTCATGGAAGGCTTCGGCTGCATCGTGATGACGCTTCCGATCACGCTTCCTCTGGTGACGGCAGCGGGCTATAGCAAGGTCTGGTTCGGTATATTCATCGTCATCGTGGTGGAAATGGCGCAGATATCTCCGCCCGTAGGATTCAACCTGACGGTCATCCAGAGGCTGACGGGCGATAGCATGGCACGCATTACGCGCGCGACGCTGCCGTTCTTCATCATCATGGTGGCGTTCGTCATCCTGATCGCGGTATTCCCGGATATCGTGACTGTCGTTCCCGATATGATGGCGCAATGATCCGAAGGACATGGACGTGATGATAGATATGGCTCCGCGCATACTGGCTTGCGGCGACCGGGCGCTTTCGGTGGAGCTTTCGGATCGCATCGATGAGGCGGTCAATGCCCGTATCATTGCGCTGGCCGCCGATCTGGCAGCCCGCCCGCCGGCTGGTTTCGAAGAATCGGTGCCCACCTACCGATCGCTGATGGTCATCTACGATCCCGCCGTTGTGCGCGGGCAGGCGCTGGGGCTCGAACTCAGAAAGCGGCTTAACGGACTTGCGGTCGGTGAGGTAGCTCGCCGGTTCTTTCGCGTCCCGGTCTTTTATGGCGGCCCCGTCGGACTCGATCTCGATGAACTGGCTGCCATGAAGGGTATGACCCCGGCAGAACTGATTGAAATACATTCGGGGGCCGAATACCGCGTCCACATGATCGGTTTTGCGCCAGGCTTTGCTTACCTCGGCGGCCTGCCGGAGGCGCTTCATACGCCGCGTCTTGCCGCGCCACGCCAGCGCATCGAGGCCGGTGCAATCGGCATCGGCGGCAAGCAGGCGAACATCAATTCCGTTGCCGGCCCGAGCGGCTGGCGCTTCATTGGCCGAACGCCTCTGCGCTTGTTCCAACCGGATCGCAAGGAGGCGTTCCTGCTCAAGGCCGGCGATCGCGTGCGCTTCCAGCCGGTCAGCGAGTCGGAGGCCACGCGGCTCGATGCGGCGGCAGCGGCCGGCGAAACGGTTGTGGAGCCCGAGGCGGCATGACGAGCTTGCATGTTAGGGAGGCCGGGCCGATCACGACGGTTCAGGATCTTGGCCGCAAGGGCTTGCTCCATGCGGGTGTTTCCGGCTCCGGTCCAATGGATTCGCCGTCCTTTATGATCGCCAACGCGGTGGTCGGGAATGCGCAAGGGGCGGCGGCGCTCGAGTTCGCCGGCTTCGGAGGCGCCTTTGAGGTTACGGCGCCGGTGCGCATTGCGATCACCGGCGGGGCGGTCGACATCCGGATCGACGGCGTCGCCGTTCCGCCATGGGAGAGCCACGTGTTCGTTCCCGGTTCCACGCTGACGGTCGGCGGTCTGCAGGGCGCTGTCTGGGGCTATCTGGCAATCTCCGGCGGCATCGAGACGCCGCCGGTTCTAGGAGCACGCGCAACGCATCTGAGAACCGGGATCGGCGGGTTCAAGGGGCGCCGGCTGCAGCCGGGAGATCAACTGCCCCTCGGCCTCACGGCGTCCGGTCCCTCTTTGTCGTTGCGCCAGCCGTGGCGGCGCTCGAACAGGCCGATTCAGGTCGTGCCGGGACCGCAAGACGACTACTTCGACGCCGATGCCTGGAAGGCTTTCACCGGAGAACCGTTCATCGTCACCGCAACCCGCGATCGCATGGCGCAAATGCTCGATGGGCCGGCGATCCGCGCGTTCCGTGGCAACGATATCGTTTCCGACGGCACGCCTCTCGGCTCGATCCAGGTGCCCGGTTCCGGCCGCCCCATCGTGCTGATGGCTGAACGCCAGACGACCGGCGGCTATCCGAAGATAGCAACGGTGGCCTCTGTCGATCTGCCACGGCTCGCCCAGATGCCGAACGGCAGGGCGATCCGCTTCATCCGCGTTTCGCAGGCCGAGGCGGAAGAGCTGCTGATTGCCGAACGGCAAGCCCTGCAAGACGTCATCAGCAGCCTGACTCCGAAGACGGTGGCCGACGATTTCGTGCGCGAGGTGGGGCCATGAATCAGCCGCTCACCAAACAAGCCTATGCGAGGATCATCGAAATGATCCTGTCCGGCACGTTGGGTCCGGGCGATGCCTTGCAGGAAGCAAAGCTGGGCGAGGCTCTGGAAATGTCGCGCACGCCAGTCCGCGAAGCGATCAAGCGGATCGAGGCGGAGGGGCTTGCCATGCAGGAAGGACGATTCCTGCGCGTGCGGCGGCTGTCTGCGGACGAGGTGGAGGAAATCTTCTTCCTGCGCCAAACTGTGGAGGTTTATGGTGCCCGCTCCGCCATCACGGTTGCCGCGTCCCTGCTGGAAGCCTTGGAGACACGCATTCGCACATTGATGCAGACAGGCCCGGGCGAGGGTGACGAGCACCGCCAGATCGATGACGATTTTCATCGCATGCTGGCGGCCTCCACCGGAAACGCGATGCTGGTGCGCACGGTCGGCGACTTGCGCCTGCGAACCTGCATGTTCGATCACACACAGGTTCCCGACCGCTTTCTCAAAGGTTGTGAGGAACATCTCGAAATTCTTGCGGCCTTGCGCGCCGGCGATGGCGAAAAAGCGGGCCAGCTGATGGCAGCCCACATCGCCAACGCGCGCGACGCCATACTCGATCGTCTTCAACATTCTCCGGAAAGAGCAGATCCATGAAATGTCTTATCGTTCAGCCGGTTCACGCAGATGGCCTCGCCATGCTGCGCGAGGCGGGCGTGGAACTGGTACTTTGTCCATCGCCCGACATGGAAACCGTTGCCCGTCTGATCGCCGGCTGTGTCGCCGTTATCACGCGGGATGCGGGCCTTTCGGCGGCTGCTATTCATGCGGCCGATGTCCTGCGTGTCGTCGTCGTACATGGCGCGGGGCATGATGCCGTTGACAAAGAGGCTGCCACCGCCCGAGGCGTGCTGGTCTGCAACACACCGGGTGCCAATGCCCGATCGGTCTGTGAACTTGCCCTCGGCCTGGCACTGGCCGCCGCGCGCCGCATCCCGGCCGCCGACCGCAGCGAACGCTCCGGCATGCGCGGCTTTCGCGAGGCTGAGACCTTTGCGGAGCTTTCCGGCAAGACCGCCCTTATCGTTGGCTGGGGTGCCATCGGCTCGGGTCTTGGCCACATGCTGCGTGCCGCACTCGACATGACGGTTCTTGTTTATTCGCCCCGGGTCGCGGACACCGGCGGTTTTGAGCGCGTCACCTCGCTTGCGGCCGGGCTTGCTCGGGCTGATCTCATTTCGTTGCATACGCCGCTTCGTCCGGAAACGCGCAGTCTGATGGGCGCCGAGGCGCTGTCGCAGGTCAAGCAGGGCGCCATCCTCATCAACACCGCAAGAGCAGGGCTCGTCGATGAGGCGGCACTCGCCGATGCCGTTGCCTCAGGCCGCATCGGTGCGGTAGGACTCGACGTCTATTCCCATGACGCCCCCGTTGGACCGCTTTCGGCATCGGGACGGGTGATCTTCACGCCCCATCTTGGCGGAACCACCGCCGAGGCGTTGCGCCGTGTAGCGGTCGGATGCGCGCGAAACGTTCTGACTGCGCTTTCCGCCGAAAGGCCGGCGACGGCGCTCAACGAACCGGCACGGAATTTCGCATGACCGAGACCATCAGGGATACAATCGATCGGTTGCTCACCCGCATTAACGCAATTTCCGCGCCAGGCCCGGGCTACACCCGACCGTCCTACAGCGCGCTCGAAAGCCGGGCCCACGCGGTCGTGGCCGAGGAAGCAGAAGCGCTTGGCCTCACGGTAACGCGCGATGCGGGACTCAATCTCTTCGCGCGCCTTCCGGGGCGCGAGCGGAGCGCTCCCGCACTCCATGTCGGCTCGCATGTCGATACCGTACCCATGGGAGGCGCCTATGACGGTGCGGCGGGAGTCGCCGGCGCGATCGCGCTTGCCGCCGCCTTCGTCAAAAGCGGCGAGACGCCTCCGGTCGACCTCGTGGTTACGGTGACCCGGGCGGAGGAAAGCGTCTGGTTCCCGGTTTCCTATATCGGTTCGCGTGCTGCTCTCGGCCGGCTTTCGGAACTGGACATGCGGGCCAGGCGTGTGGATAGCGGCCGCACCCTGGCTGATCATATGCGCGAGGAGGGCGGCGATCCCGACGCGGTGCTGTTGGGACCGGGCCTTGCACCCGCCCGCTTCGTCGAGATGCATATCGAACAGGGGCCGGTGCTGGATACGGCAGGAGAACCCTTTGCCATCGTCACTGGCGTGCGCGGCGGCCTGCGCTACCGGGACGCGCGCATCGATGGCGTCTGGGCGCATTCCGGAGGGGCTCCGCGCGAAACACGTTCCGATGCGGTTTTCGCACTTGCCGATCTCGTGACCGCACTTGACCGGAACTGGGCGGCGATCCTTGCCGAAGGGCATGATCTCGCCGTTACGTTCGGCAGGGTGGATGCGGCGACCGCCGAGCATGCCTTTGCGAAGGTACCGGGCAGGGTCGATTTCTGTCTTGACCTGCGTAGCGAAGATCCCGCCGTCATCGACCGCATGGATCGCCTCCTGAAGGCTGAGACCGCCGGCATAGAGGAAGCGCGGGGTGTCAGCTTCAACCTTGGGCCGCAATCGCGCAGCCAGCCGTCCATGCTTTCGTCCGCTCTCGGCACGCAGATTGCCGCGGCGGCGGAACGCATCGGCTTCTCACCACGGCGGATGCTGTCCGGCGGCGGGCACGATGCCGCCGCTTTCGCACAGGCAGGTTGGGACGCGGCTATGGTGTTCCTGCGCAATTGGGATGGCAGCCACAATCCAAAAGAGGGAATGGATGCCGCCGATCTCGCGGACGCTGTCCGCACGCTTCACGCCACATGGGCCGACCGGCAGGCACGACCATGAGCGAGCGGGAGACATTGGCGCAACAGGCTTACCGGGAAGTCAAACAGCGCATTCTTGAAGGCGCCTTCGGCGCCGGGGACGTTCTGACGGAGCGCTCGCTTGCCGGCAAATCCGGTATTTCGCGCACGCCGTTGCGCGCGGCGATCTCCCGCCTGGAGAAGGAGGGGGTCATCGCACGGCTCGCCAACGGCTCGCTTATGGTGCGGCCAGTGACCGTGGAGCAATTGCTGGAGATCGTACAACTGCGCAGGCTGCTCGAGGGCGCCGCGGCGGCGCGCGCGGCCGAACGGTCCATGACCCCACCACTCGAAGCATCCCGCAAGACCATGCAGGCCTATGCCGAGGGCGGGGATGTCGCCTTCGATTGCTTCTGGGCCGATGACGACCGCTTTCATCTCGCCGTCGCCGAGGCCGCCGGGCTGACGCTGCTTTCCGCCATGCTGGAGGAAATGCGCAGCATTGCCAGGCGGTGCACGATAACGCGCACGCATGACCGGTTCGACGAGCAGGCACGCGAACATCTTGCGGTGATCGGCGCCATAGAAGCCCGCGATCCGGCTCGGGCGCGTGCCGCGATGGAGGCTCATTTCGACAGCGTGCGTGCCCGCTTCTTGCGCTGGCTCGCCCGTCCGTAATTCGAGAATCGAGAACATTTCCATGATGGAATTCCAACAATTGCGCGGTCGGGAGGCCACCTTTGGCGCGGGGGAATTCGCCAACAGACAGGAGCGCGCCCGCACTGCCATCCGCGCGGCTGGCCATGAGGCCCTTGTCGTAACTGGCCCCGAAAACATCTACTGGCTGACAGGCCGGCAGACCGCCGGCTATTTTGCTTTCCAGATTCTGATCATGCCGGTGGAGGGGGCACCTGTGCTTCTGGTTCGGCAGCTCGAGCTTCCGGGGGCGGTCGCCAATACCTGGCTTGAGGAAATCGTCGCTTATCAAGACGGTGCGGACCCAGCCGAGGCATTGGCAGCGCTCTTAAAGCGGCGCGGGATTGGCCATTTCGCGATGGAACTCGGCGGCTGGTTTGTGTCTCCCATCCTCGCCGTTCGTATCGCCGCGATGTTCGGCGCGGACGCCTTGCCGGACGGCTCGGCGATCCTGCCCCCGCTCAGAATGGTCAAGTCGGAGGCCGAACTGGATGCAATACGCGCGGCAGCACGCTATGCGGAGGCAGGTCTTGTCGCCGGGATCGCGGCCTGTCGCGCGAGCGCGGATGAAAATGCCGTTGCCGCCGCCATGCTTGCCGCCGCAACGATCGCCGGCTCCGAGGCCATGGCGATGGAACCGCTCGTCTCCTCGGGGCCTCGAAGCGGATTACCGCACATGACGTGGCGGCGTCGGCGGCTCGATCCCGGTGACGCGGTTTTTCTGGAACTCGCCGGCAGCCACGCGCGCTATCATGCCGCGCTGATGCGAACGGTCTGGATCGGCGAGCCGCCGGCAGAAGCACGCCGGATGATGGATTGCGCCCTGCGTGCGCTTGATGCGGCTCTTCTCGCGATTCGACCAGGCGTATCCTGTGCAGAGCCGCATCGGGCCGCGCAAAAGATCATCGATGCGGCGGGCTATACATCCGCGTTCCGCAAGCGCATCGGCTATTCCATGGGCGTTGCATTCGCCCCTGACTGGGGGGAGGGCGGCCTGCTAAGCCTTTATACAGACGTGCGGACGACCATCGAACCGGGCATGGTCTTCCATTTGCCGGCGACACTGCGCAGCTACGGGGTCTGGACAGTCGGCGCCTCCGAGACCGTGATCGTCACCGAGGAGGGAGCCAAACCTCTCTCGAGTCTGCCCCGCGACCTGACAATTCGCTGAACGACGGACAGAACCATTTCAGCTCAAGACCAGTATCAAACAAGGAGTTACGATGCGATCGCTTTTTCACCTCGCCTATCACGTCACCGACCTCGACGAGGCCCGTGGTTTTTATGGTGAGATCCTTGGCTGCCGCGAAGGTCGTTCGACCGACACTTGGGTCGATTTCGATTTTTTTGGACACCAGATATCGCTGCATCTCGGCGAGCCTTTTAGGATAACCCGCACGGGCAAGGTTGGCGACCACATGGTAATGATGCCGCATCTCGGCATCGTCCTGCCGCTCGACGATTGGTTCGCACTGGCTAAGCGCCTTGAAGACGGCGGTATCGCCTTCGACATTCCGCCGGTGGTTCGCTTTGAGGGCGAGCCCGGCGAGCAGCGCACGATGTTCTTTTTCGACCCCAGTGGCAACCCGATCGAAGTCAAGGGTTTCAAAGATTTCGATAGCGTCTTCGCGCACTAGGTGTTCGGTCCGGCATTTGATGGATTGGGTCGAGAATGAATAAAAGGAGAGGAGCAGGCATGGGCATCTGATCTCATCGTGCCCGGTATGGTGTGCAGATAGTCGATCTCGGATTGCGGTCCAACTATGCCGCCTATGCGCCGCGCCCTGATGATCGAATACCGAAGGATGCTCCTCGATGAATGAAATCATTGCTTCAATGGGAGGGTCAGCTACGCCATCGCGAAAGAGGGAGAGGCTTTGCGCAGTCAGACCTGACGAAACTCAGGGTTCTCCCCCTCTGCAGCATATCCGCTACAGCAATGACCTTGTCCGCGAACCTGCCGATCGTGAGGCGTGACGCCTCTACGGCGGGTTCCGACTGGCCATGACCTTTGTAGTCAAGTGTTACGACCCGGAACCGACTGGCCAATTGCGCTATCTGAAAGCGCCAGAAGGTATGGGTGCAGAACCAGCCATGCAGCAGGAACAGGAAAGGACCGTTTGAACCGTGCGCTTCAAAATGAATCGTCGGCGCCGAAACCGAGACTGCTGCCATAGATGATGTCTTCTGTAAGGTTAGTCGTCCCTCTCTGTGCAGCACACATTGCACTCCAGGCGGCGGTTTCAACGACATTAGCCCGGCGAGGCGACTGACTTTGATGCCACCGATCTGGTGGCCGGCAACCGCCTTCTCGCCTATCGCGCGGGACGCGGAGCTGCTGATGGTCAATCTCTCCCGCACGAGACAGCGAGCGACGATGCGGGCGCGACAGGCAGCGTTGACGGGCCCAGATATGAGCCGCTCGCTCAGTTGGATTTCCAGAGCTGCCTGCGTGATCTGCGAGGGTTTACATCCCTGCGCCGTCCCGACGGATGCATGGAGGAAATTGATGCAATGCTCCGACTCCTGTGCAAGCGCTCTTCAGACTGCCGATTACATGAAGGTGGAAGGGCCTGCGGATAGGCGCAGGTTTGGAAGTTCAGCCGTGCCTTGGAGTTGCTCAATAAATCCGTTCAGCCCTTTTTGTAGACTCGCGCTGCTCCCAGAGCAGCTTGCAAGTGCTGACTCATCAAATTGGCTGCCGCCGGCCTGTCGCCCGATGAAATGGCATCGAGTATCTTCATGTGCTCGCGGCACCAGTCTTTGACGCGCCGGCGATTGGCATAGCCGCCGAATTCCATAAGCCTACGCAACCTGTTCTGCTGCTGGATTGCCTGCAGAAAGAAGATATTGCCGCTGAATTGGGCGATCATCTCGTGGAACTGGGCGTCCGTTTCGAACAATTGCTGCGAATTTACCGAGCCAATGTTTGAATGCGATTCAAGATAGAGGTGCTGCAGGCGGGATTTCTCCAGTGCGGCGGTGTCGATGCGGAACGTATCCAATAAAATGCCCGCAGGCTCGATCGTGCGCCGGAAATCGTAGCTGTTTCGCAAGGCGATCCGGGAATCGAGGGTGGGTTGGAACTTCCAGCCACGGCCACTGTTACGCGCAAGTAGCCCGTCGTTGACGAGTTGCGTCAGCGTTTTTTGCAGAAGCGTTCTGTCCACGTCGTAGCGGCGGACGATTTCGGTCTGGGTGAAGGTTTCGGGGAGTTTGCCTGAAAGCCGATCCTCGACGATGCGTGAATAAAGACCCTGATCCGCCGTTGCCGGCACTTCGACATCGTGGAAGTGCAGTTCCTCCGGACGGGCCTTCAGGAAAAAGCCCTGGTTCTTGCGCGATTCCACGATGTCCTTTGCCGCGAGTAGAGTGAGGGCGGCCCGGACAGGCGTGCGCGACACGCCAAGCAGTTCGCCAAGCTGCTGCTCGCGCAGATGGTGGCCCGGCTGAAAGCGGGCCTCGCGGACGAAATCGAGGATTCGGTTTGCGAGACGATATCGGCTCTGGCTCGGCGAGGTGGTCATGGGTTTCAGTCAATCTCGTACAATTTCACCGCATCCATACAATAATTTAATGGGTCTGAGCAAGGCGTGCTGCCGATCTGCGCCTGAGTTTTCCTGTTTGCGGGGAATTTATCGCGCCGCACCGCTTATGCGCGAACCAATAGGCACCTTGCCATATTTCAATAACTTATGCGGTTTTCAATGGCACGTAGCCTATATTTTAGGCAGAAAGCGATCATGACCGAATTTGTGCATTTTTGCTTGACTTCCTTTTTAAACGGATTGTATGTTTTGTGTCAGAAAGTGCAATCATGCTCTCAAAAAAGGGGAACCCTCATGTTGAAACGTCTTGTTGCTGTTCTTGCTCTGCAGATTGGTGTGGGTGTGTCTGCTGTCGCAGCAGAGCTTCCCAAGCAGGGTTTGGTCGAAAGCGGTTCGATTACCTACGGCGTCGCGGCGACCTTCTCGCCCTTTGAATTTCAGGCGGATGGCAAGCTTACCGGCTTCGATATCGACCTGATCGACGCACTGACCGCGAAACTGGGCGCCAAACCGGTGCCGATGAACATGGAATTCAAGGGATTGATTCCGGCCCTCATCGGCGGCCGCATCGATATCATCAACTCAGCCATGTACATTAATCCGGACCGCGCCAAGCAGGTCGATTTCATCTCCTACCTGAAAATCGGCAATCGTGTCATCGTCCAGGCCGGCAATCCGAAGGGCATCACCGGCCGTGATGACACGCTGTGCGGTAAGACGATCGCCGTGACGCTCGGCGGTATCCAGGAAAGCCAGGCACGGGCCGATGACAAGCGTTGCACGGAAAAGGGGTTGCCCGGCGTTTCTGTTCTGACCTTCCCGACGGCGCAGGATTCCGCCCTGACGCTGCGCCAGAGCCGCGCCGACGCGGTCTTCGACTCGACCCCGGGTGCGGTTGCGCTGAACACGAAGGTTCCGGGTGTCTACGAGGCCGTGGGTGAGGAATTCGAATCCAATACCAGCATCGGTATGGCCACGCGCAAGGGCGATACGGCGATGCAGGATGCCATCAAGTCAGCGCTCGCCGAAATTGTGGCTGACGGCACCTACAAGAAGCTGATCGAGAAGTGGCAGCTTCCGGCAACGGTTTCGATCTTCAACTGATCCAATTTCGGTTAGGCAGCAGGAGAGTGGGATGTCGCTTGAACTGGTCTTCGACTACCTGAAATCACCCTCATTTTTCAACGGGGCGATGCTCACCCTCCTGATTACCGTGACGTCTCTCATTTTCGGGGTCGTCGTCGGTCTCGTCATCGCACTCATGCAGGAGTCCAAGGTCGGTCCCCTGCAGGCTGTGACCCTTTTCTATCTCTGGATCTTCCGCGGTACGCCCGTGCTTTTCCAGATCATCTTCATCTACAACGTGCTGCCGACGTTTGGCATCCGTCTTTCGGCTTTCCTGAGCGCCGTCATTGCTCTCTCGCTGAACGAAGGTGCCTATATGGCCGAAATTCTTCGCTCCGGCATGCAAGCAGTCAAGAAGGGCCAGCGCACGGCAGGGCTTGCGCTCGGCATGACGCGTGCCGCCGTCATGCGCTACATCGTCATTCCGCAGGCTGCCCGCATCGTTCTGCCGCCGATCGGCAACCAGATGATCGGCATGCTGAAGACCAGCGCACTTGTCTCGGTCGTCGCCGTCGAAGAGTTGTTGCTCGTCGCCAACCAGACCGCGAGCGCGGATTTCCGCTACTTCGAAGCGCTCACTGCCGCCGGCATCTATTACCTCGCGTTGACGACCATCTTTATGGCCTTCCAGTTCTTCCTCGAGCGTTCGCTCGATCCGAAGCGCGGCCGCGACAAGGTTGGCCGCAAATTGCCGCTTCTGGAGAAGCTTAGTCTGATCACCCAGAAGGCCGATGTCCGGTGAAGGAGAAGACAGTGAAAACCGAAACTCCCTTTCTTGAAATCGTGGGCATCGACAAGAGCTTCGGGAACAACCGCATCCTGAAGAGGTGCAGCCTCAACGTCCGGCGCCAGGAAACCGTCGTCATCATCGGCCCTTCCGGGTCCGGCAAGTCGACGCTGTTGCGCTGCGTCAACCTCTTGGAACCGGCTGACGGCGGTGACATCTTCTTCGACGGGCGAGACATCACGCACAACATGAAGAATGCCCCGCTCATCCGGCGCGACATCGGCATGGTGTTCCAGAACTTCGAGCTGTTCCAGCACCTGTCGGCTGCCGAGAATATTATGCTGGCGCCGATGAAGGTGAGTGGCCTCAGCCGGTACGAGGCCCATGATCTCGCCGTGGAACTCCTGAAGAAGGTGCACATCCCGGACAAGGCGGATTTCTTTCCTGACGAACTCTCCGGCGGACAGCAGCAGCGTGTGGCGATTGCAAGAGCGCTCGCCATGAAGCCCAAGCTGATGCTCTATGACGAACCGACCTCCGCGCTCGACCCTGAAATGATCCGTGAGGTTTTGGACGTCATGGCCGATCTCAGCGCCGAAGGCATGACCAGTATCGTTGTCACTCATGAAATGGGCTTCGCCAGACGCGCTGCCGACAAGATCGTCTTCATGGAGGCCGGCGAGATCATCGAAACCGCCAGCAGCGAGGAATTCTTCGGCGGCACCGTCAACGAGCGCGCCCGGCGCTTCCTCGACCAGATTCTGCATTGATCCGGAAAACACCCATGTCCCAGACCCCTGACAGCGCGCGGATGAAGCGCGAACTCGCCGAAATTATTGCCATTCGGACGGAAAACCCTCCGGGCCGCGAGACCGAGGCGGCAGCCTACGTCGCCGAACTTGCCCGCACCGCGGGCTTCGAGACGGTGCTGACCGAATACAAGCCCGGCCGTTTCAATGTCGAGGCGAAGCTAGTGAACGGGCCCGGCCCGGTCTTCGCCTTCAACACCCATATGGACACAGTTCCGGCCGGCGAGGGCTGGAGCAGCGATCCCTTTGTCCTACGTGAAGCCGAAGGTAAGCTCTTCGGTCGCGGCGCTTGCGACTGCAAGGGACCGCTGATCGCTATGATGGAGGCGTTGCGCGTGCTGGCCGCCGACCGCGCCTCGTGGTCCGGAACCCTGCTCGGCGTGTTCGTCGGCGATGAGGAGATCGCATCGGAGGGCGCAAAGTTTTATGCCTCCAGCAAGCCGAAGATCGACTTCGCCGTGGTCGGAGAGCCGACGTCGAACACGACCTTCGCCGCTCACAAGGGCAGCCTGCGCCCCGTCGTCCGCGTTCATGGCGTGTCCGCCCACTCCGGAACGCCCCATCTGGGTGAGAACGCGATCTATCGCGCGGGCCAGCTTCTCGGCCTGATCGAGCAGCATCATCAAACCGTCGTGTGCACCCGCAGCCATCCGCTGGTCGGGCAGGCGAGTTTGACGGTGACCCGCATTTCCGGCGGCCATGCGGACAACGTGCTGCCGGGAGGCTGCGACCTGATGCTCGACCGGCGCATGGTTCCTGGTGAGGACGAGGAAGCAGTCAGGCAGGAAATCGAGGCACTTCTGGCGGCTGCGAAAGAACGTTTCGGCCTGCGCGCCGAAATCATCGACTACAAGGCGACCACCGGCGGAGCGACGGAAACGGCGGTCGACCGACCGATCGTGCAGGCAAGCCTTGCCGCGTGCCGGGCTTACGGCGTCACAAGCCCCGGACCCTATGGTTTCCAAGGCGGTTGCGACCTCGTCCATTTCCGCACGATTGGTGCGGAGGGCACCGTCATCGGGCCGGGCGACCTCTCCGTGGCCCACAAGTCCGACGAATTCGTGCCGGAAGCCGAGTTCGTCACCTCGAGTCTCATTTATCGCGACGTCGCGAAGTCGATGCTGACTGCCTGAGGATTGAAAGGGATGCGGGCCTCTCTCTACCGTTCGATGCTGCACTATGGCGGCGGTCTGATGCTTCACACCGCCTCATCCGGCCCCGTGGCGGGGCTGGATACGCTGCATCTTTGCCTAAAGGCGGATAGCTTTGCCGGCCTCGGCGAGGTGCGTATCAACATCAGCTATCTGAACGGTCTGGCGGCGGACGTGGTCGAGGCGGCGGCAATCGGCCTTTGCGAGCGGCTCGACTGGTCGAGATCCGCGGAGGAACTGCTCGCCGACAGCGAAGCCTTCGCCGGGGAGCTGGCGCCGGTGCGCATGCTGCTCGATTGCGCCCTGCACGATCTGTTCGCGAGAACGGCGGGTATCACCGTTGCCGGCCGGATTGGCGCCAACACCCTGCGGCCGATCGCATATGCCACGAATCAGACGCTTTTCATCTCCGCGAAGGATCACTTTCTGGAACAGGCGCAGGCCTATGTGGACAGGGGTTTTCGTGATCTGAAGGTACGCGTCGGCGCCGCCGGGTTCGAGGAGGATTGTGAAAGGCTCGCAGCCTTGCGTAGCCGTTTCGGCTGCCATGTCAAACTCGCTGTCGATGCCAACGGCGCGTGGCAGGCTGGCGATGCGCTGGAAAAGCTTGATGAACTCGCCCGCTTCGACCTGGCCTATGTCGAGCAGCCGATCGCGCCCGGCGACTGGGATGTGTTGAACCATCTGGGCGCCCAAAGCCCGATACCGCTGATGTTGGATGAAAGCGTTTCCAGCAAAGCCGATGTCGACAGGATCGTTGCGGCGGGCGGCAGGCTCTGGGCGCATCTGAAGCTGGTCAAGCTTGGCGGCATCACGCCAGTACTGCGCGCAGCCCAACAGCTGCAAGCGGCGGGCATTCCCTTCATGATCGGCCAGATGAACGAAGGCGGCATCGCCACCGCGTCGGCCCTGCATCTGGCCGTGGCGACCGCACCGCGCTTTGCGGAGCTCTACGGCGCCGACGGACTGGCAGACGATCCTGCGTCAGGCCTCACTTACGCGAACGGCAGACTTCACGGAACCCGGGCGACAGGCCTCGGCATGACATTCGACGCGTCGAGAGCGCGTCTCATCAGGGAGTTTTGACATGACGACCTCAGGCGTTATCCAGGGACAGGAATCGGCCTTTCCGCGGAAAGAGTATGAGCGCCGCCAGGTGCGCGCGCGCGAAAATCTCGTGGCGGCCGGCATCGACGCGCTCATCGTGACCGGGCCGGAGAACATCTTCTATCTTACGGGTCAGCAGACGCCCGGTTACTACACCTTCCAGGCGCTTGTCCTGCCTGTCGAAGGCGATCCGGTGTTCGTCATCCGACAGCTCGAATATTTCAACTTCGTCGTCAACACCTTCATTCCCGATGCCGAGGTCTATCAGGACGCCGACGATCCGGTTGCCTTCCTCGTCGCGCTCGTCGAAAAGCGCGGCCTGGCCGGCAAGCGCGTCGCGATCGACAAGCGCGGCTGGTTCCTGCCGATCGCGGTCTATGAGACCCTTCTCGCACGTCTCGGCACGATTCACGACGGCGCCGGCCTTGTCGAGAAGGCGCGCGCGGTAAAGTCGCCGCTCGAGATCGAAAAACTCGAAAAGGCCGCCTCCTATGTCGATGCAGGCATGGGGGCGGGGCTCTCAGCCGTCAAGATCGGCGCCAGCGAGAACGATCTCGTTTCCGCAATGATGGGTGCCGCAATCAGCGCCGGTTCGGAATATCTTGGCATGGAGCCGCTCGTTTCCGTCGGCCGACGCACCGGCGTGCCCCATGGCACCTGGCGTCGGCGCAGGCTTGAAGCGGGCGAACCCGCCTTCCTCGAAATGGCCGCATGCCATGATCGTTATCACGCGGCACTGATGCGTTCGGCCTGGATCGGAAAGCCGCCGAAAGAGGCGGCCGATATGATGAAGGTCTGCCAGGAAGCGCTTCAGGCGGCGCTGGACGCAATCCGCCCGGGAGTGCCCTGCGAAGTGCCGCACATCGCCTGCCAGAAGGTGATCGACGCGGCCGGCTATACCGACAACTTCCGCAAGCGGCTTGGCTACAGCGTCGGTATCTCTTTCGCACCTGATTGGGGCGAAGGCGCGATCCTCAGCCTCAATACCGGCGTCAAGACCGAGCTTCAAGCCGGCATGACGTTTCACCTGCCGCCGGCGCTGCGCATCTACGGCCAGTTCACCGTCGGTGTCAGCGAAACCATCGTCGTGACCGAGACCGGTTACCGCGCGCTCGGCAATATCGGCCGGGCGCTTCTCGAAGTTTGACACAAACAGATCAGGACAGAATTCAATGAAGAATATCACCGAAACCCGCGCTCGGCTGAAGGGCATCTTCAACATCACGGTCACGCCGTTCTCAAAGGTTGGCGAAATAGACAAGGCCGGCATTGCGCGCAGCGTCGAGCGTGTCATCGACCTCGGCTTCGACGGCGTCCTGATCGGCGGCACCTATGGCGAATTTCCGGCGATGTCGACGGAAGAGCGCGCCGATCTCTTCCGCCACGTTATGGATGTGGTCGGGGATCGCGTTCCAGTCATGCTGTGCAGCGCCCATTCCGACGTCCGGGTCGTGAAGGAGCTCACACAGCTCGCGGGCGATCTCGGCGGTCTGCCGATGGTGACGCCGCCCTACGTCTCTGAAGTGACGGATGGTCAGATCGCCGCCTTTTTCCGCGACATGGCGCCGCTTTCGAAGACCGGCATCCTCATCTACAACGCGCCGGGCATTGGCATTACGCTGTCTCCCTCGCTTCTGGAGCAGATCGCTGATCTCGAAAACATCGCCGGCGTAAAACAGGGCGATCTTAACCCGACGGCCATCGACCAGATCGCCAATCGCCTCGGCGGTCGCCTGCGCCTCTTCTGCGCTTCCGACCTCGCTTTCCTGGGCCCGATGATGGCAGGATTCGACGGTATCAGCTCCACGAACAGCTGCGCCCTGCCGGAGCTGATCCTTGCCACCTACCGAGCGCTGGAGGCAGGTGATGCCAGGACAGCGCGCGAACTGCATCAGCTCTGGTATCCGCTGCGCGCGCTCGCCCGCAAGCATGGCCAGCCGCAGACGACCAAGGCGGCCATGAACCTTCGCGGTTTCGATGGCGGCTCGGTTCGACTGCCGTTGCGCGACATCGACGACGCGACGCGCGCGGAAGTCTCTGCGGTTCTGGCTGCGCTCGCCAAGGAGAAGCGTTCAGAGGTCACGCTGGCGGTCTGAACGGCAAAGCGGACCGTCAAAGATGGAATAGCCCGGCATCCTGATTTGCCGGGCTTTCTTTCCGGATTGCAGCATCAGGCTGCGCGGTGGCGGCCGAGTTTACCGCAGGCTGCCGCGATCCGCGCGCAAGCCGTGCGCAACGTGTCGGTATCGACCGCGTAAGCGATCCGGATATAGCCGGGCGTACCGAAAGCCGAGCCGTGCACGACTCCGACATGCGCTTCCTCGAGCAGATAGGCCGCGAAATCGAGATCGCTGGCGATGGGCCGCCCGTCGGGCCGTTCACAGCCGATCAGTCCGATGCAATCGGCAAAGACATAGAAAGCACCTTCCGGCCGGTCGGCGTTCAGCCCGTTGGTGCCTGCAAGCATGGTGAGCACGACGTCGCAGCGTTCGGCAAGGGTGTCGAGCCAGGGCTGCATAAAATCGAGGCCGCCGTCGAGCGCTGCAATCGCCGCCTTCTGGCTGATGGAGCTGGCGTTCGAGGTGCTCTGGGATTGTAGGACCTGCATGGCATCAATCAACCAGGCGGGACCACCCGCGAAGCCGATGCGCCAACCTGTCATGGAGTAGCCCTTCGACAGGCCGTTGATTGTGAGTGTCCTGGACTTGAGCCCCGGCACAATGGCTGCCGGCGTGGCGAAATCGCCACCGAAGCGGATGTGCTCATAGATGTCATCGGCCATGACGAGCACCGTTGGAAGATCGGCAACGATGGAAAGGAGCGCTTTCATTTCATCGGCGTTGTAGACAGCCCCAGTTGGATTATTTGGTGAATTTAGAACAATCCATTTCGTCCTTTTGGTGATTGCCGCACGCAAGGCCATGGGTGTGAGCTTCCAGCCGGTGGATGCCTCGCACTGAACGACGACGGGAACGCCGCCGGCAAGGCGGATCATGTCGGGGTAGGAGACCCAATAGGGGGCCGGAATGATGACTTCGTCGCCATCGGAAAGGGTTGCCATAAACGCGTTGAAGATGAGCTGCTTTGCGCCGGCGCCGGCAATGATTTCCTGCGGTTCATATGAAATTCCGTTTTCTCGTAGGAATTTACGGCAGATCGCGGCCTTCAGTTCGGCCGTGCCGGCGACAGCGGTATATTTCGTTTCGCCATCCCGGATCGCGGCGATGCCGGCCTTGCAGACAGCATCCGGTGTCGCGAAGTCAAGCTCACCCTCGCCGAGATTGATAACCTTGTGCCCTGCGGCGAGGAGTGCCCGGACCTTGTCGGAAATTTCGGCAGTAGGTGAGGCGCCGATCAGCCGCATACGCGGAGCGAGCAGAGATTCCATCGTCAGTTCCCTTGTGTTGAAGATGCAGTTATTGTACAAATGGATACAGATAATGCAATTTTTTATATTCGATCATCATCGCGGGATGAGATCGGTGATTGAAGTCCATCCTCCGGTCCGGGCGCGGTGGACTTTGATAGGGGTAATCGTAAGCCTGATTGCGCTAAAGGAGTGCGGAATGACATTGGTTCTGGTCGCTCACGAGACGGATGTTCCCGCACTTTACGGAGCGGCGGCCGCTGTCATTGCCGTAAGCCGGCAGGCCCGCATGATGCATTTGTCCGCCCGGTTCGATACGCAGCGACATGCCGATGCCGTCCAGCACGTGCTTGCTCGCGGCGGTCTTGGCCCGAGCGGACTGATCTGGTACGAGCGCCTGAGCGGCCGGCCGGCGGAGGCTGCGTCCACGACCGCAGAGATCGTGGCAGCGAGCCTTGAGTCGGAGATTGTCGTTCCGATGCACCCGGCATTCCCCGACGATCCGCAGGCACGGGAAGAACTCCTTCGCGCGGCGGCAGCGGCCGATGGGGAGATCGAGGTAATCGAAATCGATTTCGACGGCATGGCTTTCCGTAACCGCGCTGATGCATCCGCGGAGCTCGCTATCCAAGACAAATTCGGGCGGATCGCGCTCGAACGCCGAGCAGCGATCAAGCCGGATGCGCGGCTGAAGATCGGTCTGGTCGGGGCAGAAAGCGATCACCGGAATATCTATCCGGCTACCCTCGCATCGCTGGCGGACGCTGCCGATGCGCTTGCTATCGCACTGGATATTCGCTTCATCGACCCGAAAACGCTCAACGAGACGACGGTCGAGCGGGCGCTTGAAGGACTCGACGGCATTCTTCTGCCAGGTGGTTCGGAGATGGCCAACGTGCCCGGTCAGATCGAGGCTGCCTCGGCATGTCTCGCGACAGGCCTGCCGACGGTCGGCCTGTGTCTTGGCATGCAGACCATGGCGACCGCCTTGGCATGGCGTGCTTTCGGCCGAGGAAAGGCCAATCTGGCAGAGGCCGACCCGTCAGCCGAGATCAAGACATTCATTGTCATGGCCGGACATCGAGATGGAAGAGGCGCTCCAATGCCCGAGCACCGCACAGGCGAGGAGGTCACGCGGGTCCTGCCGAAGTCGCGGCTTGCGGCGGCGCTGCCGTCCACCCTGCTCGTTCGATATAATCACCGCTTCCGCCTCGCTCCGGAGCTCTTGCCGCCCCTCCGCCGAGCCGGGCTTCGGGTAGTCGCCACAGGGCTGAATGGTGCCATCGTCGACGCGATCGAAGATGTCGATCATCCATTCTACGTCGGCGTGCAAGGGCATCCAGAGCTTGCTTCCAGTAACGCCCAGCCACACCCGTTGCTCATGGCCTTTCTCGCCGCCGCGAGTTCCCGTTCCTCCCAATCCTGGAAGCAAAAGGATTTATAGCATGGATCTCAATTTGAAAGGGCGTCAGGCGCTGGTGCTCGGCGCAAGCCAGGGTCTCGGCCTTGCGATGGCCACGACGCTTGCCACAGAAGGCGCATCCGTCATTCTTGCCGGACGCTCAGCCGAACGGCTCCAAGCAGCCGCTGCCGAAGTTCGGACGGCGTCGGGCCGGGCCGTATCGGTCGAGATCGTCGACCTTTCGGACGAGGCCTCGATCGAGAGCTTTTTGGCGCGTCTCGGCGGAAGGCAGATCGACATTCTCGTCAACAATGGCGGCGGGCCGCCGCCCGGAGCGGTTGCAACAGTCACCGCCGACGTCTGGCGCCAGCAGTTCGAGGTGATGCTGAATGCGCCGTTCCGAATCACGGCTGCGCTGCTCCCGGCCATGCGCGCGCGCAAATGGGGTCGCATCGTCAACGTCGTTTCCTCGGGCATCGTGCAGCCGATTCCCAATCTGGGCATTTCCAACACGCTTCGCCTCTCGATCGTCGGCTGGGGAAAGACGCTTGCTGCTGAGGTCGCGGCAGATGGTGTAACGGTCAATTCCGTCATTCCCGGTCGTATCCACACGTCCCGCGTCGACCAACTCGATGCCGCCGCCGCTGCTCGCGCTGGCAAGACGCCTGAAGCCATTGCTGAGGCCTCGCGCGCGGCGATCCCGATTGGACGTTACGGCAAGCCGGAAGAATTTGCTGATGCGGTGGCGTTCCTCGCCAGCGACCGGGCGGGCTACATCACCGGCACCAGTCTGCGCATCGACGGCGGAATGATCCGCAGTATCTGAACGGGGTAAAATCAGGGCCATTCGTGATCGCGCGGATCATCCTCGCCAAAGCCGAGGATCTGCGGCGGTGATGCGGCTCCCGCGTTCCATTTATGGGAGATGTTCGACTTCATAATCCTCAGATTCTCCTGATGCTGCTCCCAACTGATGTAGCCGGGATGGGCACCTGGAATACATGCCGTCCAATCGCCATCATCTTGTTCACGCACAATCTTCTTGCCATCAATGGTGCGTCGATAGCGGCGACGGCCATAGGCATAGGCTCCGGCGTAACGTGGATTGTGCAGCACACGCATCGCCGTCGAGGGGGTCAGTGGCCGGAAAACCGTCTGGCTGTTGTGCCGGCGTGATGGAAACAGAATACCTTCCTGACGAAAGGCCTTGACGGTCTGGGAGGCGGATCCGACGCGAGAACGTCTCGAAGAAATGGACGATCGTCTCTCTGACTTGCGTGTCTGGATCAAGTACCACATTGCCGGAATGGTCATAGATCAGCCCGGTTGGCAGGGGGCAACGGAACTCGCCGCGCCTCGCCTTGTTGAGGATGCCGCCGCGCAGCCGCGCCTTGATCACATGCAGTTCGGCCTCACTCATTGTTCCTTTGAGACCAAGCAGGAGCCGGTCGTTGAAACCCGCCGGATCGTAGACGACGTCTTCATCGAGGATCAGGGTGTCGGCCAGAGCGCAGATCTCGAGCAGCCGCTGCCAGTCAGCATTGTTGCGCGCCAGACGGGAGACCTCCAGACCCATTACGATCCCGGCATGTCCCATGCCGACATCGCTGACCAGCCGCTGAAATCCCTCGCGCCAGACCGCCGATGCGCCGGATTCACCCTGATCGTTGTCGATGACGATAATCTGTTCCTCACGCCAACCAAGGGCGATAGCCGCCCGCGAAGCGCGTATTGCCGCCTGGCGCTCTCGGTATTGTCGACGACTTGCCGCATCGAAGATTGGCGGATGTAGAGGTAAGCGCTGCGTTCAAGGTGATGAGACTGGACTTTGAGGTGTACATTCATGGTGCTCTCCGCTGGTGGTGGATGCTCATGGCGATGGTCGCCAGGACATGAACGACGGCGCTGTGTTCGCCGTGCGCCGGTCGGATGGCCGATGACGGGTAAATCTGCTCTTGATGAGGGCTTGCCGCTGCAGGAAGCGCCCGGGCCCATCCCCACATGCCGCCGCGCTGAAAAAGCATGAGGCCGCTACGTGCCTTGAGCGGCAGAGCTTCGCCGAGAGCTGCTCTGCGCAGCACCTCGTACTGGGCCGCAATGGTCGACGACAGGGTCGAACATGCCGACGTCGCGGCAATGTTCACCTGGCAGTTTTTTTTAATACCCGCTCGATCGTCCTGGGATGAAGTGCAATATCGAGTTCGTTGCGGACCAGCTTGGCGAGTTCGCGCGCACGAACAGGTTCGCCCGGGACCAGCCGCGCCTGCAGAAATGCCAGGACTTCGTCGTCGACCTTGTGGGGACCGCGGGGACCCGGCTTTGCGGGCACCAGTCCGGCAATCCCCGTCGTATCGAAGTTTGCCTTGGCCTGGTAGTAAGTTGGCCTGGAGACACCATACTCGTCGGAAGCATCCGTCACCGAGACGTTGTCGATGGAGACGCGCCGCAGCATCTCGTATTTGACCTGGACGGCGTCGTGCGGATCGAAGAACTCGCTGCCGCGGAACTTCGGGTCTCGCACCTTCTCGGAGTTTGGATTGAAGGTGCCCTCCTCGATGAGGGCATCCGTCTTTGATCGCTTGCTGCCGGACTTTGCAGGCATCGTGGGCTCCGGGTGTGAAGTCGGATGTTAACGTAAGCATGTTTATACCGCAAATCTTGCTAACTTCAAGGACGAACTCATGATAGATGAGCATCAAACAGCGGAAATGGCGTGTCTTATCGATCATTTGAATTCTCTTGCGGCGCAATCTCATTTATATCAGCGGCGTAATTACCATTACATATTATCTGCGATCGCGCGGCCGAGCTGCCACAAAGGCGTTCCACCAGACTGGCTAGTTCCATCAAGTTCGAAACTAGCAAGAGCGCCCGCCCGTTGCTCACGACAAGTTCCCGGTCAAGGCTCACAAGATCCGTCCATTGAGGGGGAACCGACCATGTGGCGCCATCGTCGGTCTGCAACAGCAAACGTTTGCCCTGCGAGTTAGCTCGCTCGCCGACGCAGGGAAGTTGCCGTCCAAAAGGAGGATGAAACGGGTGCGTGACCCGCACTAACTGCTGATCTGTGCTGGTCGGGGCTGCATTCCCAGATGAGGTACAAGAAGATCGAACCAAAATGCTTCTCTTGCACGGTGTAGGCCGAGAGGCGGAGGGCGGTCGCGGCAAATATCTCGTCGCGCTGGGCGGCTGCTTTGACTGCCACACCCCTTGCTATTTCCTAGGCGAGCCGGATACGACCCGCTATCTGGGTGGCTCGTGGGTTCGAAATCACGGGTCTCGGTGTGTTCTATGGGCCCAATCTTACGCCCGACAAGGAAACCAGTCTCGGGAACTGGACCAGCGAGCAGATCGCCATCCGGACCGGACGACGGCTGGACGGGAGGGTTCCCGCCCCAGCCATGCCTTGGCGGCAGTTTTCGCATCTGTCGGATTCGGATGCTGCTGCTATCGCGGCCTACCTCAAGAGCCTTCCGCCACTGAAGAACAAGGTTCCCGGTCCGTTCGGGCCAGGCGAAAAGGTGTCGAGCTTCATGATGCGGATCTTGCTGCCGGGCGAAACTGCAGCTGCTGCGCAGAAATAGACGGTCGGCATTTGCGGCTTCCTTGCGGTCCTGCCCAGCCTGCGCCGCCGGCGGGGTTGCGGCGGCGGCGAAGCGAGGTCGAAACGATGAAAAGTGTGGAATTGTGGACATGCTGGACGCTGGACGCCGCCTCCACGAAGCAGCAACAGCAACCCTGGGGTTATTAATGCTGAGCTCGTTGCTGGGAACGGCCGGGAGCAATTACGTCTCGTGAACCGAGTTCAGAGTCGATTGCCTGCGCCGTATCGTGCTAAACTGACGTGGCGCGAGCCGTGTTCTGGACCATGATCAAAGTAACCGCTCTACCTGACCAGATGAACTTCGAGGTTGCCGCCGGCGAGACGTTGCTCGAGGCTGCTTTGAGGTCGGGTGTGCCGTTTGCCCATGCCTGCGGCGGCCGGGTGAAATGCTCGACCTGCCGCGTCTGGGTTCTGGACGGCGTGGAGGGTTGCCCGAACCGGAATCGAGACGAGAGCTTGATGGCGGAACGACTGAGGCTGGCGGATGAGGTCCGGCTGGCCTGTCAGCTCAAGCCGGAGGGCGAGCTTCGCGTCCGACGCCTTGTGCTGGATGAGACCGACTTGATAATAACCAGCCAGCTTCTCAGTTCTGCCGAGACGCGTTCCGGCGAGTCGAAACAGGTTGCGGTTTTCTTCAGCGATGTCGCCGATTTCACGAAACTGTCCGAGCAGCTTTCGCCCTATGATGTGATGTATCTGCTCAATCGCTACTTCGCCCAGGTTGGCGACATCATAGAGCGGAATGGCGGTTTCATCGACAATTTCATCGGCGACGGGCTGATGGCAATCTTCGGAATCGACGATCAGCGGGACGCTCCGCTTCGAGCCGTCAACGCGGCGATTCAGACCGTTGCCACGGTCGATCGCCTGAAGCCGTTCTTTGCCTCCATGTACGGCATCGATTTCGATATTCGTATCGGTCTCCATTATGGCGAAGCCGTCATCGGCACATTGGGCTTCGGCGGAAACCAACGCCTCACGGCAGTCGGGAATGTCGTGAACCTGGCCAGCCGGATCGAAGCCGCGAACAAGGATGCCGGGACACGACTGCTGATTTCCGAAGCGCTTCACGGCCAGATCGCCGACAAGGTGGAGGTCGGCGATTTTGTCAGGGTACGCCTAAGGGGTTCCTGCGAACGTACGAGCCTGTTCGAAGTCATCAGGCTCAAGCCCGAATGTGACGCTGAACTGAACGCCAGGCAACCCCGCGAAACCATCCGTCATGCCGGCAGGAGGTGGGTCCGCGCATTTCCCGAGGATGAGCTTCAGCCCCACGAACGACGGATTCTAGATTTCGAGGATTACGATATCGTCGTCGTTCGCGGAACCGACAGCTACTGCGCCTTCAACAACGCCTGCCCGCATCTTCACCTGCCGTTCTACGAACGTCGAAAACCTGCCGAGGTGAAGACGCTCAATCTTCCACACACGGAGAGCACGATCACCAGTGATCACGGCCTCGTCTGCCGTTGGCATCAAAGCTGTTTCGACCTTTTTTCGGGCGAAATCAGGAACTGGGCGCAGTTGCAGCAGGATGGTACTGCGCCGGGCTATGAACACACAGGTGACATCTCGAAAAATCCCACCAGGCTGACCGTATACCCCTGCCGAATACAGGACGGATGCCTGTGGATCGGGCTGGACTGACAAGGAACGGTTTCGGTTCTTCGGCGAATTCGTTTCGCGCTGACCGTCTGCCAACTCGAGAGTTGCGGCCGACTCCAGCCGCAGACTGTTCAGCATGGGGACGGGAGCGCCCTTCCGCCGACAAGGAAACCAGTCTCGGGACTGTCGATCCCGTCGTTGGCACGGTGGCGCGCGCAGGCGTGCATGTGCGGGTCGGAAGAAGGGGTGTCGAGCTTCTGGTCGCTCTGGTGGAAGCCGATGGAGCTGTTGTTTCGAAGGACATCTTGCTTCAACGCGTGTGGTCGCAGCTCACGGTCGGCGAGGCCAATCTTTCCCTTCAGATCGCAGCGCTTCGCAAAGCTCTAGGGCCCTCGCCATCGGGTGGGGAATGGATGGAGACTGTACCGCGTGTTGGCTACCGCTTTTCTGGTAGCCACTCTACGATGCCTGCGATCGAGCACGGCGGCCGTGGCTAGCGGTCATGCCGTTCGAGAACCTCTCGGCTGACGGAACAGAGCGGTATTTCATCGATGGCGTGGTGGAAGACATTGTCACTGCACTCTCGAGGTTCACCACCATTTCCGTGCTTTCACGAAGTGCATCGTGCGCACTTCGCGAACAACGTCTCGATCCTCGATCCGCAGCGCGAAGGTTAGGAGTGCGTTATGTGCTCTCCGGAAGCCTGCAGCGTCGGGACGACCGCCTAGGGTAACAGTTCAGCTGATCGAGGCGGATACCGCCAAGCAGCATTGGGCCGAGCAATTTGATGGCGAGCTCGGGCAAGTCTTCGAGTTTCAGGACAGGATAGCGGAGTCGGTTGCGGGCATTGTCGAACCCGGCATCCGAAGAGCTGAAATCGAACGCGTGCGCAACGCGCCTTCGGTCCTCCATGCCTACGATCTTTATTTGCAAGCCCTGCCGCACTTCCGCGGAACATCTGCGTCGGACCGGAATGAGGCCTACAGCTATTGGAGCGGGCGGCTGCGTCAGCGCTCGTCTTGCTCAACATATCCGGCGAAGCGGAACGGAGTCTGGCGATGCTCGCCGAGGCGGAGCGCCGCTGCCCGCACAATTCCACAGTCCTCCCTTTTCGCCGTCGCGAATGTGATGGTGGGAGACGTGGAAACTGGCCGACAGGGCTTCCTTCGCGCGTTGAGGATAGCCCCCGGCGCGACTGACAATTATGAGCTTTTGGTAGGCATTGCCATTGCTCGTCTATTTCAGAGAGAGTTCGAGGACTCGATTTCCGGGTCGCTGCGCAGCATGGCACAGAACGGCGACTGGCTTGGAGCCTATTGGATGCTCATTGCCGCTCTGATGTCCGTTGTCGTGGCCTCGCGCAGGAAATGGGTGGCGCTCTCCTCGACGACGTCGCAGCGGGTGCAGAGGCCCGGCGGCAGGAAGAGGCGGGCGTCGCGGGCCTTTAGTTCCAGTCCGACCCACGCCTGCGCGCGGGTCAGCGGCGTTTCGCGGCACTCAGACCGAGGCGGCGAGTTCGGCGGCGAATGCGCGATAATTGTGTAGCGGACGTCCCAGCAGCCGGGTGAGACGCTCGACATCGCCAGCCTCGGGCACCATGCCGTCGCCGACATAGCGCTCGGCCATCAGCCGCATCTCGTAGGCCATCCATTTCGGCATGAAGGTCGCCAGATTCTGCTCGAAAGCGGTGGGATCATCACCGCCATAGACGACGGCGCGACCCAGGACCTCCGACCAGATGACGGCCAGGTCCGAACCGGTGAGAGTATCCGGGCCGACCAGGTTGATGGTCTCGATCGGCAGCTTGCCAGGCGCAGAATCGCGACGGACCAGCTCGATTGCCGCGACCTCGGCAATGTCACGCGCATCAACCATGGCGACTCCCTTGCCGCCGATAGGCATCGGATAGACGCCGTAGTTGAGGATGACGTCCTTGATCATCCGTTCATTGTCGATGAAGTAGGCCGGACGCAGGATGGTGGCGCTAAAACCCATTTCTTCGATCATCCGCTCGGCACCCGACTTCACCGCGAAGTGGGGCACGTTCACGAACCGCTCGCTATGGATCACCGACAGGTAGACGACCCGCTCGACACCTGACTCGCGGGCAATGTTGAGGGCGATGAGCGCTTGCGTGAATTCGTCGCCCGCCACCGCGTTGAGAAGGAAGAGCGTTCTGATGCCGTTGAAGGCAGCGCGCAGTGCGTCGATGTCGAGCATGTCGCCCTGCACGACCTCCACACCGGCCGGGAAGTCGGCCTTTGAAGGGTCACGGACGAGAACGCGAACGCTGGCATTGCGCTTGATAAGCTGGCTGACAACGCGGCGGCCGACACGGCCGGTTGCGCCTGTAACAAGGATAGTCATGTGATTTCTCCGGGTTGGTCATTGTTGACAACGCGAATATGAGCGGTTCACAGATGATCCAATAGACGCTAAATATGGACTCGGTGTCTCGTGGATGGAACAGATGGACCTGCTCGCTCTCGCCGATTTCGTCACCGTCGCGCGCCATGGTGGATTTGGCCGCGCCGCACGCGCGGCCGGACGTCCGAAGGCCACACTCTCGCGCCGGGTGGCTGAACTGGAGGCCAGTCTCGGCCTGCGCCTCTTCGAACGCGGTGCTCGGATGCTGAAGCTGACGGAGGAGGGGCGAGCCCTTTACGGGCGGGCTGGCGCGCTGCTGACGGAACTGGACGAAACGGCGGCAGCCATCGCATCTGGTGGCGACAGACCGCGGGGCAGGTTGCGGATCAGTGCACCATTGCTGTTTTCCCAGACGGCAATGGGCAAACTGGCTGCGGGATTTGCAATTAGATATCCGGAAGTCCGCCTAGAGATCACGACGGAGGACCGTGCCGTGGATATGGTGGAGGAAGGCTACGATTTGGTGATCCGTGTCAATCCCGACCCGGATGAGAGCCTCGTCGGACGGATTTTCCTGCGTGATGGATTGGTGATCGTGGCAAGCCCGACCGTCGCGCGCCCGGCGGAAGGGGCGGTGGTACCCGTCGTCGTCCGCGGTTCGCCGGATCAAGCTAGGACATGGACGATGACGACCCCGACCGGGCGATCCAGCATTCTCGTTGATCCCGTTCTTTGCCTATCCTCGCTTACCATGGTCCGAGACGCCGTCCGGATGGGCATCGGCGCTGCCCGTCTTCCTGTATCGCTGGTCAGCCATGATCTTGCCGCGGGCACGCTGGTCCGTTGGTGGGATGTCGATGGGCCTGAAACTCGGCTCTGGGCTCTCTATCCGTCGCGACGGCTACTCAGCGCACGCGTGTCTGCCTTCCTCGACTATCTGAAAATGGCGTTTCCCATGGGTACGGCGGAGGAACTGGCGGCCTTTTCCGCGACATAAGCCGCCAGAGCAATATCAACCGCGTGGCTGGAGCAGCGCCAGTGCGACCGTCGACGCGGCAAGGACGGCGGTAAGGGTCAAGGGCCCAGTAGCGCCATAGTTGTCCACGACGTAGCCGCCGAACACCGCGCCGATACTGATGGCGACCTGGAAAGAGACGACCATCAGACTGCCCACTGCTTCAAGCGCGTCGGGCGCCCCGCGGGACAGATTGGTAGGCAGCACCACCGGCGCCATGCCAAAAGCGAAGCCCCAAAGCATAGCGAAGCCGAAGGCGACGACGATATGCGCGCCCCAAAGTACCAAAGCGAGGGTAGCAAACGCCATTAACGCCGCGGTGACCATGAGGGCAATGCGGATATTGGCGTCAGCCATTCGGCCACCGGCAATATTGCCGATCACAGAGGCAATGCCAAACCCGAGCAGCGCAAGCGCAATCGGCCAGGTTTCAAGGAGCGTCACTTGTTCGAGGAAGGGGCGCACATAGACCGAGCCGGCAAAATGCCCCGTCATCAGCAAAAGAATAGCAAGCATTCCCAGTTGAACACCACGCCGCCGTGTCAGCCGGAAGACGTCGCTCAGACTGTTGCTTGCGCTTGCGGGCAACGTCGGCAGACTGAGCAACTGCAGCAGCATGGCTAGCGCGGCAAGCCCCGCCGTCATGGCCATTGCGCTGCGCCAGCCCAGCCAGTCGCTGATCAACGCGCCCATCGATGGCGCAGCAATGGTGGCGAGCGAGACGCCGAGGGTGACGATAGCCATGCCCCGACCTGTCGCATTGGCGCCAACGAGCCTTGCCACGACGGCAACTGAAAGAGCCCAGAAACCACTGAGCGCGATGCCCAATCCGGCGCGGCCCAACAGCAATAGCCAGAAATCGGTCGCTAACGCCGCAAGAATATTGGAGCCGATCGCCAAGGCACTGAGACCGACCAGCACTGTCTTGCGGTTCAATCTGCCGATGAGAACATTGCTCAACAAGGCTGTCACGGCGCCGACGGAAGCGGTGGCGGTGACGACCTGTCCGGCCGTTCCCTCACTAATGCCGAGATCACTCGCCATTGGCGTCAGCAGACCTGCCGGCAGGAACTCGGCCGACACCAGGGCAAAGCTGGTAGCCGCCATCGAAAGGACCGCGAACCAGGTGGCCGCGCTCCACGCGGTTGGCTCAGCGGCATCAATGTCTATCAGCGCGCTGTCAAACTGTGATGTAGTATCCGTCATTGAAGCATCTCCAAGGTGTGGAGATCTTCTTAGACCAGTCTTGCAGGATGATATGTATCTTAAAATCCGAAATCCATGTCCGTTCGTCCGGAAATGTTGCGACGCACAACGCCCGGCGAGACGCTGGTGATGCGCTTGAACGCCCGAGCGAAGGATGCCTCGGATTCATAGCCTAAACGGGTGGCGACCTCGGCAACCGACATGCCGCTTTGCCCCAGTAACTCGCGGGCGAGCTGCATGCGCAGACGAGCGAGATAACGTGCAGCACCTTCCCCTAAAATAGCGCTGAAGCGCTCGGCGAAGATCGAGCGCGATTGGCCTGCCACGCCGGCGAGGTTTTCGAGGGTCCAGTTATGGCCGGGGTCGCGGTGCATGGCGGCCAGGACGCGACCGATATGCGGGTCGCGGATGGCGGCGAGCCACCCGGTGGTTGAGGCTCCGCTGCAATTAACCCAGCAGCGGATGAGCCGCGCGACGAGCAGGTCCGCCATACGCGATAAGACGGTTGCGCTACCCATCTGCGGCTGTGCGGCCTCTGCTGTCATAGCCGCTAGCAGGGGACCAACGATCGGGTCATTGCCGGCCACATCGCAGCCCTTGATGATTGACGGCATCAAAGCGATCAAGGGGTTAAGCGCACCGGCGCCCAGGGCCATGGAGCCGCAGAAAAGGGTGCTGGTCGCCCCCGTTCCTTCCCGCACCACTTCGCAGACGTTGCTACCCAGCTTGGTCACTTGGCAGCTCTTGAGCGAGTCATCCACGACACCGGGCGCGCTGGCCAGCCGGTGGGCGATGCCTTGCGGCAGCAGCACCAGATCGCCATCGTGCAATTCCTGCCAGCCATGCGTTTCGGTATGGATCCAGCATGGCCCCTGGCTCACGAAGTGAAAACGAAGCGACGATTGTTGCGGAAAGGCGATGCTCCATGGATGTCGGAGCTCGCAGCGGCCATAGTTGACGCCACTCAAGCGAAAGTCTCGTAGGACTTCGCTTAGCGCATCCATCGGGATATTTGGCGGCGAAGAGGATTGGGACGAATGGTCAAGCATTTGTCCAATTTAGATGCCGCCCGTCCGGAATGCAAGTTAGCCGTGGTTGACCACAATCGGCATTGGCGGCGACCCGTGAAGGATGCTCCGGTACCTCTTACGCGCTGGATCGTCGTCTCTCACAACCCCAGATCAAGCTGGGACTGCGCTGTGCATCGCCGATTCCGGCGGTCGTCAGCGATGATCACCCCGAGCAGCCGGACAGGGCGCTTAAATGGATAGGCGGTCGTCAGAAGGTCTGCCGCCGTGTCGAGAATCTCCGTCATGTTCGCCAACGGAATTGTGCCGGTTCGGCTGCGCGTCGCCTGAGTGAAATCCGAATATTTGATTTTCACGGCCACCGTCTTGCCGCTGATGCCTTGCGCCTAGCAGTAGCGCCAGACCGCTGCAGCGCAGCCCTGCGTCGATCGGGTGGAACCGAAAAAGTCAGCCATTTCGAGATGCTGCGTCGGCCATATCCTGTTCGGCGTGCAATTTCCGAGCACGACAGGCCCTCTTTGCTCAGGGCATGGACTGTCTCGAATACAGCCTTCCGAGACTGCCGATGTGCCCGACGAAGCTGATTGCGCCTCGGCGTTTCAGGGCGTTGGTCAGGCGAGGATCGATCGTGATTATAAATCTCAGTGTCCTCGTCAGGCAGCAATGCTCTGCCGGTAGCACGGCCGGAGAGACTCATCTGTTCCTCAATGGCGAGACGCAGATTTTGCATGAGATGAAAGCGATCCGCCATCTGAGACGCTTGCGGCGCTCTTTCACGAGCGGTCTGCGCGTAAAGTCCGCCTCGATCTCGGCTCACGACCTCAGTAGAGGGGTGCCGCTTCAACCATCGTGCCACGCTTACCACGCTCCGGTCCTCGAGAATGTCCACGACCTTTCGGCGTTCAAGACCGACGATGATCGTGCCGTAGCGCCACGATTTCCTCCAACTCCAGTCATCGATACCGACGATCCGAGCCGGGGCCTCGTCGTCGGCCCGTGCAGCATTGCGCTTCAAGTGCCGAAGGATGGTGTCGTCGCTGATCGACATCCCAAGCCGCCTCATTAAGCGCTCTCCGGGCCGCCCGCCCGTACTGTGGCCGAGCAGGCCGACTATTTCGGCAACCCTCATTGTCCTGCGGGCATAGGGGGAGGCTATCGCCGGGACCCGGTCAGCGAACGTTTGCCGTTTGCACTGCCGATATGTGCAACGCCAACGGCTCAACTTGAGCCTTACCGTTACTGCACTGCCTTGGATCGGCAGGTCCTGAAGACTACGGTATGACCATCCGTGCCGATTTTTGCTCTTGTATCGGCAATCAGGGCATATACCGACGTTTGCCCGCAAGCAGACACAATCCATTTGCCATTCTCGCTGGATACGACGCTCTGCACCTTGGTACCCGGACGGGTGACCATTTCGATTTTATTCGCATGCTAGTGGTTCCGACCTGACATAAGAGTCCGGTTTGGGACTTCCCTTCTGAGGTGTGCAAGCGAGTCAGGCGTATGCACACAGGAATATCGTTCACCGTTCCGCCGACCGATCGCGCTTTGACTGACGGCGCTTATCAGGATCGCCACGCCCCGCAGAAGCATGTCTGCGCGCCGAGATCGCGCTTCCGGAGCAGCGGATCATCGATTCAGTGAATGGCGATGAATGGGCAACGCCGAAAGGAGGGATAAGAGGAAGCTGCCTGGCCCGATCGAGAAACCGCCGCACGCAGAAGCAGAGAGGAACCCCGATTGACTGTGCCGCGCATCGCAATATTGTCTCGTGAATGCAACCTACGGCCTCTGGGGAGACCGGCGCGGTTCAGGAGATGGTGATGATAACAGGCGGCTGTTTGTGCGGTGCGGTGCGCTACGAGTGCGAGGGTGATCCGGATTGTTCATTGGTCTGCTATTGTCGGGATTGCCAAAGGGCTTCCGGTTCGGGCCATGTCCCCGCGATGAGCATGCCACGCGAGAGGGTAACGATTAGCGGCGAGACAAGAAGCTATGCGGCTCCGGGAGGTAGCGGGAAGACGACAGTCCGCCACTTTTGTCCCACCTGTGGCAGTCTTCTCTTTAGCACGCCCGAGGTCATTCCAGACTTGGTAAACATCTACGCGGGCACGCTCGACGATCCCTCAGTGTTCAAGCCGACGTGGTCATTCTTTCGGCACAGCCATGCTCCTTGGGATCGGGTGCCAGACGACTTGCCAGAGCTACCGGCTTCCACCTGACATGAGAGTCCAGATGGGGATTCCCTTTCTGGCATGCGCAGGCGAGTCTGGGGCATACGCACGGGAATCCCCTTCACCATTTCGCCGAGCGATCGCGCCCGTCTGACGGCGCTGATAAGGAATCGCAACGCCCCGCAGAAGCATGTCTGGCGCGCCGAGATCGAGCTTTTGTCCGCCGACGGAGTCGGCACAGTCGAAATCATGCGCCGGACCGGCAAGTCGAAGACCTGCGTGTGGCGCTGGCAGGAGCGCTTTGCCGCAGAAGGCTGCGTCGGGCTGCTGCGCGACAAGACGCGGCCGTCGCGCATTGCGCCGCTCGGGCCGGAGATCAGCGAGCGGGTGGTGAGGCTGACGCTTGCCGACCCGCCGGGCGAGACGACGCACTGGACTGCCGACATGATGGCGGCCGCGGCGGGCATCAGCGCCAGCGCGGTACGCCGCATCTGGAAGGCGCACGGCCTTTAGCCCCACCGTTGGCGGGCTTTCAAGCTCTCCAACGACCCGCAGTTCGATATGAGTGCCAAATCGTTGCGGACGTTACGCCAGGCTATCTGTTAGGAAACGCCCAAGGAATTTGGCTTCATTGGACAGGCTTGCCCGGCCCTTGACCAAGGCCATCTCGGACGCGGGCTGATCCTCCAAACCATCCAATGCTCCGAGTTGCCGATGTTCGGTAAGCACCGCGTCGGAAGGCAGGAGACTGATCCCGAGGCCGGAAGCAACAGCCGCCTGCACACCCATCAGACCTTGGCTTGTATAGGCGATCCTCCAGCGACGGCCGCTGCGCTCGATCGCCCGTATGGCGCGATCCCGGTAGATACAGCCTACGGGAAAGACCGCAAGTGGCACTGGATCCGCCTCAACAGCACGTGCGGCGCTCTCCACCCAGATCAGCTCTTCTTTCCAGCTCGCCAGACACGCCCCATCACCGGGCTCGCGCTTAATCAGTGCAAGATCGATCTCACCCGCGTCTAATAGGCGGCGAAGCTCGGTGCTCCAGCCGCTCACCGTATCAAGTCGGATATTCGGCGAGGCGGCCGAAAATCCGCAGAGCAGGTCGATCAGCCGCCGCCCGGCGAAATCCTCAGGCACCCCGAGGCGCACGGTCTTCGGCGCGGCAGGCTTGCGCATCACCTCAATGGCTTCCTCGGCGGTGGCAAGCAGCCTGCGGGCATAGCTCAGCAGCAGCTCGCCGGCCTCCGTTGTCTGCACGCTGCCCGTCGATTTGTTGCGCAGCAGAAGCGTCTGCCCGATATTCGTCTCGAGCTTCTTCACCTGCTGGCTAACGGTCGATTGCGTCAGGTGAACGCGCTCGGCGGCCTTGGTGAAGCCGCCCGAATCGACGACGGCTGCGAAGGTTCTGAGAAGATCGAGATCGAAACCGAAGCTCATTTGCTTTACCGATGATGCTGATAGGGACATTTAATTTCTCAATGGCATCGGACTTTGTCAATCTGCCGGCATTGAAGGAGACGATCGCCATGACACTTCCCGGCACCCGGCCCACCTGGCTGACATTCGATTGCTACGGAACCCTGATCCAGTGGGACGAGGGGTTGCTCGCGGCTATGGACAGGATACTGTCTTCCAAGGGCGGCGACATCGACCAGAAGGCCTTCATTGGCGTCTATGACCGCCACGAGCATGCGCTGGAAGAGGAGCGCCCGCACCGTTCCTTCAAACAGGTGAGCGCGCTGGCGCTGGAAAAGGCGATGGGCGAATTCGGCCTAAGCTTCGAACCTGAAGACGCCGAGATCCTCACATCCTCGATCGGCAAGATGCCTCCGTTTCCAGAAGTGGCCGCGACACTCGGGACGCTGAAAGCTGCTGGTTTTCGCCTGGCGATCATCTCAAATACGGATGATGCGATCATTGCCGGCAATGTCGCCCAGCTTGGGGGGCACGTCGACCGTGTCATTACTGCCGAACAGGCGGGGGCCTACAAGCCGTCTACAAAGATCTTCCATCACGCCTGGAACAGTCTCGGCATCGGCATCAACGATCTGTTGCATATCTGTGCCAGCCCGCATCTCGACCTTGCCGCGGCGCGCGAACTCCGCTTTCGTACGGTTTGGGTCGATCGCGGGACGGGCCGAAAACCGCTCGCGGATTATCAACCGAATGACATCGTCCCGACGCTCGACAAGGTTCCGGCCGTGCTCGCGGCGGCCGGCTGGATGTAACGAATCGCCAGGGAGACAAACATGGCTCACGAACTGAATATTGCGAAGGGACAGCCGGCGCTCCGGCGCAATGTGTCGTTGGACACGGACGAGATCTGGCAGGCAAGGGTGGATCTCGCCGCTTGCCTCCGGATGGCGGCGCGCCTCGGCCTCGAGGAGGGGATCTGCAACCATTTCTCCGCCATTGTGCCCGGCCATCCGGACCTGTTCATCGTTAATCGCTTAGGCTGGGCCTTTCAGGAGGCGAGTGCCTCGTCATTACTGATCTGCGATTTCGAGGGCAACGTCGTTGCCGGCGATGGCGTTCCGGAGGCGACCGCTTTCTTCATCCATGCGCGCCTGCACAAGATGGCGCCCCGGGTGGGGGCAGCCTTTCACACCCATATGCCAAATGCGACGGCTCTCAGCATGGTGGAAGGCGAGCCACTGGTCTGGGCGGGCCAGACGGCGCTCAAATTCTACGGCCGCGTGGCGGTCGACGAGACCTACAACGGCCTGGCTCTGGACGAAAGCGAGGGCGACCGGATCGCCGCCGTGCTCGGCGACAACGATATCCTGTTCATGAAGAACCACGGTGTGATGGTCTGCGCGCCGAACATCGCCGAGGCTTGGGACGACCTCTACTATCTCGAGCGTGCCGCCGAGGTTCAGTTGAAGGCGATGAGCTCTGGTCGCAAACTCGTGCCGGTTTTGCCGGAGGTCGCCACCCAGGCGGCACAGCAGATGCGGGAAGGAGACCCGGAAAGCGCGAGGATGCATCTGGAAAGCATCCGGCGCGTTCTCGACCAGCAGGCCCCTGGATATCGCGACTGATAGGAAAGGCGAAGCGTTCGGATGCATATCTTTCCATAGTGCCTCCAGACTCAGGGCGCCCCTTTCAGCAGGGGTGACTCGCCCAATGTCACAACCATATGTTCGATAAAAGCGCGGACGCGGTGGGGTAGGGGACCACCGCCGACATAGACGGCATGAACCAGCTCTAGGTCGCCCGGATTCTGATGTTCGAGAAGTGGGATCAGCCGTCCCGCAGCGATCTCGTCCGCCACATGAAACAGACCCACCCGGGCAATACCGGCGCCGGCCAGGGCCATCTGCTTCATCGTCTCACCGTTGTTCACGACGATACTGCCTTTGACCGGTTGTGCGATATCCCGGCCTTCGCAGCGAAAAGGCCAGGACGGCCTCGCGCGCCGGAAATTGAAGGTCAGGCAGTCATGCTGTTCGAGATCCGCAGGTGTTTGTGGTGAACCCCGGCGCGCCAAGTAGTCGGGTGACGCGCAAACCACGCGCCGGCTTTGACCCAGCTTGCGTGCGATCAGGCCGCTGTCCGGCAAGTTGCCCATGCGGATGGCGACGTCGGTTTTTTCCGCAACCAGATCGACAATGCCATCGGTAAAGCTGAGATCGACGATCAGATCGGGATTGCGCGCTATGAAATCCGGCATGGCCGGTGCCACGAACATTGTTCCGAAGGGTATCGTCGTGTTGATTCTCAGCCGACCGCGAACCGCACCTCCAGCCGCCTCCTGATCCGCATCGTTCAGGTCCTGGAGAATCCTCAGTGCCGCATGGTGATACGCCTCGCCCTCTTGCGTTAGTGTCAGAGCGCGGGTTGTCCGTACCAGAAGACGCGTGCCAAGCCTGGCTTCCAGGCGTGCGATCAATTTGCTGACCGCCGATGGAGTGATGTCGAGGTTACGGGCGGCGGCGGAGAAGCCGCCGTCCTGTACGACGCGAGCGAACACTTCCATCTCGCCGGAGCGCTCCATCAGAATACGGGGCATTGATGATCCTCAATCACAAGTGCATGTCTTTTGTAGGCAATAGTTCCTCGCGTTGCTTAATCATAAATTGTTTCCAGCAACAATCTGGAGACACGACATGGATCTGCAACTCACCGCAAAAACCGCCCTCGTTACGGGCGCCACGGCTGGCATCGGCCTGGAAATCGCACGCACGCTTGCCGTAGAAGGCGCGCGCGTCATCATCACAGGACGCGACCGCGCCAAGCTCGACAGTACGATCGCCGCCGTCAAAGCATCGGGCGGATCGGAGATCATCGGGGTTCTTGCAGACGCCGCCAGCGCCGAGGGTGCCGCGATCATCGCCAAGGCCGAACCTACGGTCGATATACTCGTCAATAATCTCGGCATCTACGAGAGCAAGGCTTTTGGTGACATCACGGACGCTGACTGGAGCCACCTGTTCGACGTCAACGTCATGAGCGGCGTGCGCCTGTCTCGAGCCTATGTTCCCGGCATGCTGGAGCGCAACTGGGGCCGCATTATTTTCATATCCAGTGAATCGGCCCTCGCCATCCCGCAGGACATGATCCACTACGCGACCACCAAGACAGCGCAGCTTTCGGTCTCGCGTGGACTGGCGCAGCTGACCCGCGGCACCAATGTCACGGTCAATTCCGTGCTGCCGGGACCGACGCGTTCGGAAGGCATCGAGACCTTCCTGCGCAGTCAGGCGAGCGACCCATCCGCACCAATCAAGCAAATCGAGGCCGAGTTCTTCGCCACGGCTCGCTCGGCTTCGATCCTGCAGCGCATGGTGGACGCGGAAGAGGTCGCAAATCTCGTCGCCTATCTCGCCAGCCCCCGTTCATCCGCCACGAATGGTGCTGCTCTGCGCGCCGAAGGCGGTCTCGTCAACACCATCGCTTGAGAAGGGCTTTATCCGTGTCGAATGCACCTTTGACCATCATCGCCATCACCACCGCAAAGCCCGGCAAGGAGGCGGCCCTTGGTGCCGCCCAGGAAAAGCTCGTCGCAGAGACTCTGGTTGAGGACGGCTGCCTTCGTTACGAACTGCACCAGTCGCTCGATGATGGACGCGTTCGCATCTTCGTCGAGAACTGGGCAAGCGAAGAGCAATGGCGCGCGCATATGCAAGGGGCCGCCATGCAACGCTTTCAGGCAAGTGGCGTGGGCGATTATTTCGCCGACTTCGCACTGCACCGGTTGACCAAGGTCGCTGGGTGAGTTGCGTCCGTTTTTCATTCTCAATCAGACTTTCTCACATTCGGGGATAAACCCATGAAATTTCCGCGCAGTCTCGCCATTGCCCTCGCGCTCGGTGCAAGCACCATCAGCGCCCACGCCGGAAACGTGCTGATCGTCCTGTCCGACTCCAACCGTCTCGACCTGAAGGACGGTAAGGTGTTCGAAACCGGCTTCTATCTGAATGAACTGATGCAGCCGGTACAAGCGCTGCTCGACGCCGGACATGAGATCACGTTCTCGACGCCGAAGGGTACAGCGCCATCCGTCGACAAGATCTCCATCGACAAGATGTATTTCGGTGGTGACGAGGCGGCGATGAAAGCCAGTGAAGCGGGGCTGGCGAAACTCGGCATCCTGTCTCGCGAAAAGTCGCCGGTCATCAGCCTCGCACGCGTCGAGCACATCGGCTACGACCATTTCGACGCCGTCTATGTCCCGGGTGGGCATGCCCCCATGCAGGATCTTCTGGTGAGTTCCGAACTCGGCAGGCTACTGACCCATTTTCATGAACAGGGCAAGACGACAGCCTTGGCCTGCCATGGACCTATTGCGCTGCTTTCTACGCTCGCAGACGCCCCCGGTTTCGTTGCGACATTCGAAACGCAAGGGACCGCGAAGGCGCAATCCGGCTGGATCTACGCCGGCTACAAGCTGACTGTTTTTAGCAACCGCGAGGAGGAAATGGCGAAGGGATTGCTGAACGGCGGCGAGATGAAATTTTATCCGCAGGATGCGCTTGTGAAGGCAGGTGGTGAGTTCAGCCAGGCTGAGGTTCCTTTCGCCGGCCACGTCGTCGTGGATCGCGAACTGATCACCGGCCAGAACCCCGCATCCGCACCCGCCGTGGCGCAGGAGTTGCTGCGCCGGCTGAAATAGCACGGTAACGAGACGGCTGAATTCGAAACGGAAGCCCGCCGCGGAGGAGGTGCGGCGGGCTTCGAAAAATGAAGTGCAGCTTGGGAGGATGAGTCCCGCGCGTCCGATCGAGGTCGTTTGGGAGGAGGAGGGTCGATCTGGATTTACGGGAAATCCCGGGCTTTGGGGAATGGGCTCGGCATAGTTTCCGACTCGGGATAAATTCCGAACCTGAACATCGACACGCTCAAGGTGACGGCCAGGAATTTTCAGTAGTCAGCGCAGCTGATTGAACTCCTACAATGGTGGGCCCCCAGTTCGAATCTGTTCAAGGCGAAAAGCTCCTCCACTGATGGGTCCAATGCGGACCGCGATTAATGCGTTTCAACGGCGGTTTCGCGCCCCCAAGACGGCGTTAAGGCACCCGGTTTGTCGTTCTGAAAGCTGCCGGTCGGCTACGAAAGCGACAATGCCGCAAGTGAGCCGTTCAGGCGGCCAGCGTCTTTCCCGCAATAATCGAGTGCTTCCCATCCCATTCACAATACTTCAGGGCTTCAGGGGAGTTGAGCGAGGATATCGTCGACGACACTTGGGACGGTACCCGCCGTGTCAATATTGATGCCGACGGGAAGATATTCCCGGGTGTGATGGTAGCGGAGTACCAGCGCCCGCTCGGCCGGCTCGAAGCCCGGCTCATTCGGCCGCTTGTCTAATCGTCGGTTCAACGTCTCAACGTCGATGTCGAGCACGAAAACCTTGTCGAATAGGTCCAGGAATTTGTGGAAATTGCGCGAGCCGCCACAGAAGAAGGTGGCAGGATGGGTGGTGTCGGCAGCAATAGCCCGGACTTTGTCGACAGGCCAGATCCAGTGCGCGTATCCCCAAACCATGCGGTCCGCGCCTTTGGGCGGTCCTGCGAGTGCCTGGCCTGTCTCGGGGTCGCCGACATAGGCCAAGACCCGGTCACCATGGACGACATGGTAGCCCCGCCGCTCCAGTTCGGTAGCGACAGACGTCTTTCCAGTGCCCGAACCGCCTTCGATCAGATAGTTCTTGATGCCCATGGGCGCTCTTATCATGGCCTTCAATCCGGTGAGAAGAGTCTCTCCGGGCGGGCGCTCCCCTACGCAGATCATCGTCGAGGCCGAGTAGTAGAGCCGCCCGACGGATTGATATTGTCTTCAAGTGTGTCGTCGGCCATCGGCTCGACCACTATCCACGTGCAGTCGGTCTTGAGCGCCTTGCGGATACCGGGCCGCTTTGCGCCTTCATACCTGCCGTTCGACCTACGCGGAACGAACTGGTCAAACCAACCAAAGCGGGACCTCGGAGTACCCCCGACGGGAACGCCAGTGTGATTTCAGGGGTTCCCATTGCGTCATGTTTTCTTGAGAGCGCAAACAAAGTTCCGCTGGATTGCCCGGTGTGACGGCGATATGCGCGACCCGAATGACCGTGTTAAGGTCCATTCTTGATTGAGGGAGGATGGCAAGCCATGGAAACCGCACAACTACGATATAATTGGGCTGATCCCGACTTCTACGAGGCTTTCATGGGGCGCTGGAGCGAACATCTGGCAAACCTATTTCTCGCCCGTGTCAATGTCGCTCCGGGCAGTCGCGTACTCGATGTAGCCTGTGGGACAGGTGTGTTGACGAAAGCGCTAGCCGAGGCGGGGACGCATGTGATCGGTGTTGACGCATCGGAGGGTTACCTTGAAGGAGCCCGCCGTCGTCGATCCCACCCCAACATCGCGTATGAACACGGCGATGTCCGGCATATGAGGTTCGACAATCATGTATTCGATGCGGCCGTTTCCACGCTGGCCCTGGACGTTATTCCGGAAATTGAACAAGTAGTTGCCGAGATGAAGCGCGTGACCCGCCCAGGCGGCGTGGTCGCATCCGCTGTTACTCAGTTCTTTGGTGGCATGCCCGCCTTCGACCTCGTTTATAACACCGGCGCTGTGCTTGAGGCCGAAGTCGCCAGGCTGAGATCCATGCGGGCGGGGCGCCAGCTCTTCTGGCCAAACGGGCAGGCGGCATTGTGGCGGAAGCTCGGCCTCGACGACGTGACGGAGGTTCCCGTTGTCGTGGATTGCGAGTATCAGTCCTTCGCGGATTATTGGGCTACGTTCACCGACGGCCCGGGCAGCGTCACAGGCATGTTGAAGGCACTTTCGGATGACGCCCGCGGTTCGATCGAGCAGCATGTTCGTGCCGGATATCTGGTTGGCTTGCCCGATGGACCCCGGTCATTTCCCATGATGTTCCGTGTGGTACGTGGCTTGGTCCCAGCCTGATCTTGGCATGCGAAGGGGCCGGGGAGGGCCGGTGTGGGCCAAACCGAGACCTTAGCTCTCGACTGCATGGTCCGCTATCGCCGGCCAAGCCCCGGTAAGTTGCCGGTCCGCTTGCGGCCCCCATCAATCCTTGCGCTCACGCATTGTCCTAACAGCCAATGGTGGCCGAAGGAGAAATCAAATGTGTATTGCACAATACGATCCTGCCCAACTGGGCGTCGGGCATGGAACGCCGGCCGAAAGGTCGGCGTCAAGAAGCCGCCGAAGCAGCGCCAGATTTGGACGATTCGCTTCTGCCTCGACCGGGAGGGGCGCATGAGAGATCGCGCTCTGTTTGAGCTCGCAATCGACAGTAAGCTTCGAGGCCGCGATCTCGTTAAGATCAAGATCGGAACCCTCGTGACAGGAACACAGATTCGAACGCGTGCCATGTGCGCGAACCGCTGCCGTCCTATGCCGGCAGGCCAAGCAACACTTCATCCTCATGGAAAAGACCTGACTGGATTACATGAGCATTTATCGCGCCCGGATCGGTCGAGTATGCCACAAGAGCTAAGCTAGATTTGGCACGACTGCAGGTGACGTAAAACAGTCGTCGAGTGCGATCGACTGAGGAATCCTTGCCCTCTTGCGCGTTCTTCAAATCGCTGACGCTCAGTTCCTTGGCTCCCAGCAGTTTGTCGTAACCAAAAAGGAAGCCGCGGGCGTCGCCATCGTCCATGAGAACCATAACGCGATCGAATTCGAGGCCCTTGACCCCTTGATGTGTGTCGAACGAGGCCTCGTGCGCAACGTACGATGACGAATAGGCTGCCGTTACGGCATAGCCCGCCGGCCGCCTGTCCGATCAACTCATGGGAGTCGGTTGCGACGGTGACCGCGGCCACTGCAGCCATCGAGGGGCAGCCTGCCGACAAAGTGGTGGAGCAGTTTCTTGCCCTTTGGCGAATGGTCTCGAAAAATCCAACTTCGGCGCCGGCTGTCATCAAGCACCGCGATGGCTCGCGCTCCGGCCATTTTGATCGCTTCAAGAATCAGTTCGTCCTTGCCGCCGGGGAAGTGGTGACAAAGCGAACCACGGGGCGCACCCGAAGCTTCGAGCACCTTGGTACAGCCTCTTCATCATCGATCGGGGTGATGTGAAGGCGATCCACGAGGCGGTTCTCACCGAAGACTACCAATCCTGCTCCGGTTACCTGCAGTCGGAATGTTGGGGTCGTGACACCTCCATCAAGGTGGTCTCCGGCTTCGCGACATCAATCCCGACCTCAAATTCGATATCAAGGAGGTCCTCGTATCGGGCGATCGTGTTATCGTTCGGGGAGAGGTCACCGGTACGCCGGCCGGCGATTTGTTCGGTACCCCGCACAAAGGCAAAAGCTTCGATATCATGGCCATCGACATTCAGACGATCCGGGATGGCAAGATCTCGCAAACCTATCATATGGAGAACTGGCTCAGCGCCGTCGGCCAATGGAGTGGTCAATAGTCTGCAGCTAAAAATCTGAAAAGCTTGGCCGTATGGGAAGGTATCTTGCGTCTTGAGCGGTCATTGGCGGGCCATGAAGGGGGAAATACGTGTAAAATGTTGTCACAAGGGCTTCATCTTTGCCGAACGCATATGCTTGGTGATTTCGCCGACGCGGCCGCGGCTTACTCTCAGACCGATTTTCTTGTGAATATCGCGGACACTGAGATTTTGGGTAACCTTCTGTGTGGCTTGCCTATTGCACCAGGATGGCCCGAAAATCATTCACGTTGGTCCCGGTCGGGCCAGTGACAAGCAGGTCGTCGATCGCCTGAAACGCCGTCCAGGCGTTGTTCTGCATCAGCATCGATTTGGCATCCACGCCCGCCTTGCGCATGCGCTCGACGGTTTGGCCATCGGCAAAAGCGCCGGCATTGTCCTCGGAACCGTCGATGCCATCGGTATCTGCGGCAACGGCATGGATGCCGGCAATACCGTTGATGCCGAGCGCGAAGGATAGAAGGAACTCGCTGTTGCGGCCGCCCTTGCCCTTTGCGCGTAGCGTCACGGTCGTTTCGCCGCCGGAAAGCAAGAGGACGGGTTTGGCGAAGGGTCTGTCGCGTGTTGCGATCTCGCGGGCGATGGCCGCATGCACGCTCGCCACGTCGCGGGATTCTCCCTCGATCGAATCCGAGAGGATCACGGCCTCGATGCCGTGCCTTCCGGCTTCTTCAGCCGCTGCTTCAAGCGAGACCGCAGCTGATGCGACGACATGGACTTCGTTGCGCGCAAACCGAGAATCATCGGGCTCCAGACTGTCCGCGGCCGACGACGTGAGGTGCGCCATGACGGCATCGGGAAGGCTCATGCGATAGGCGTCGATCAGGGCGAGCGCATCCTGCCTGTTTCCCGCATCGGGCACCGTTGGACCGGACGCGACGAGCGCGGGATTGTCGCCGGGAATATCGGAGACGACGAAGGAGACGACTTGGGCCGGATGGGCCGCAGCCGCGAGGCGTCCGCCCTTGATGGTGGAGATGTGCTTGCGGATGGTATTCATGGCCGAGATCGGTGCGCCGGATGCCAGAAGCGCCTCGTTGACGGTGATCTCGTCGGTAAGTGTCAAGCCCGCCGCAGGAGAGGGAAGAAGAGCGGAGCCGCCGCCCGAGATGAGGGCGATGACCAGATCGTCCGCCGTAAGCCCTTCAACGGCTTGAAGCAGGCGGCGCGAGGCGACGAGACCGGCTTTGTCTGGAACGGGGTGAGATGCTTCGATGATCTCGATGTGCTTGCAGGGGCCTCCGAAGCCGTAGCGGGTCACTACCACCCCTTCCATCGGTCCGTCCCAGAGCGTTTCAAGGGCTGCGGCCATTTGCGCCGATGCCTTGCCCGCACCGACGACGATCGTTCGTCCCTTCGGCTTTTCAGGCAGATTTTGCCGGATGCCGAGGACGGGGTCGGCGGCCCTGACCGCGGCATCGAAGGTCGCGCGCAAGAAGCTGCGTGGATCGAAAGATTGCATGGGGATTCTGTTCCTTGTTCAGTGCCCGGCACGAATGAGATCTGCCGCCTTTTCCGCGATCATGATCGTTGCCGCATTGGTATTGGATGAGATCAGGCGCGGCATGATGGAACTGTCGCAGACGCGCAGCCCCTCAATGCCACGCACGCGCAAATGCGGATCGACCACGGCGTCGGCGCTGCCCGCCGAGCCCATGCGGCAGGTGCCGACGGGGTGATAGGCCGAGCGACCATGTTCGCGGGCGAAGGCCATGGCCTGTTGGCGGTTGCCCACCTGCGCCCCGGGAAGATGCTCGCGCTTGATAAAGGGTTTGAAGGCGGGCTGGGCCAGGATGTCGCGGCTGATGAGAATGCCGTCGGCCGCGCGCTCGAGGTCGTAGGCCTCGGCATAGGGATTGGGATCGATGAGCGGAGCATCCGTGACGTTTGCGGTCCGCAACGTCACCCTGCCGCGCGAGCGCGGGCGCACCGGATAAGAATTGAGCGTGCAGCCGTTGCCGCCGGGCACCGAGCCGATCCCCTCCTCGACACCCGCGCCAGGAAGAAAATGAAACTGGATATCGGGTGTCTTTTCCGTCCTGTCGCCCCACCAGAAGGCTCCGGCTTCAACGATGTTGGACGCCACCGGCCCCTTGCCGAACAGGATGTATTCAAGCCCCGCCATCGCCTGCCAGTGCAACTTCTTGTAACGGTCAATGCCGTAGGATCCCGACAGTTCGGCGAGAACATCGACATCCATGTGGTCCTGAAGATTCTGGCCGACACCGCTGAGGTCGTGAACGACATCGACGCCGACGGATCGCAGGTGCCCGGCAGGGCCGATCCCCGATAGCATCAGCAGCTTCGGCGATCCGATGGCCCCGGAGGTGACGATGACTTCGCGATCCGCCCGCATGGTGACGGGCCGTCCGTTCTCGGTGATTTCGACGCCGATGGCTTTGCCGGTCTCGACGACAATCCGGTTGACCATGACATCGGTGCGTAGCGTCAGGTTCCTGCGTGCGAGAGCGGGCTTCAGGTAGCCGGTGGCCGTGCTGCTGCGTTTGCCGTTCTTCGTCGTTGCCTGGTAAAAGCCGGCGCCTTCCTGGTTGCCGCCGTTGAAATCGCCATTATAGGGAATACCGGCCTCCTGCGCCGCGCGCACGAAAACGCGGGTCAGAGGATGCGGCGTCGTCGAGGTCACACCGAGCGGTCCCTCGGTGCCATGGTGCGGGCCGCCCAGCGAGTCGTTGCCCTCGGAGCGTCGGAAATACGGCAGCACCTCCGCATAGGACCAGCCGTCGCAGCCCTCTTCCGCAGCCCAGACGTCGTAGTCTTCCGGGCAGCCGCGGGTGAAAACCTGTGCATTGATCGAACTGCCGCCGCCCAACACACGGGCCTGTGGATAGACCATTTTGCGGCCGCCAATCTCACGGCCCGGTGCGGTCTGATAGCCCCATATCAGCGGCCCGGCGGTCATTTTGAAGAAGCCGACCGGCAGGTGAATATGGAAGTTCGTGTCCCGCGGGCCCGCCTCAAGCAAGGTGACTGAAACGGATGGATCTTCACTCAAACGTGCTGCCAGCACGCATCCCGCCGAGCCGCCGCCGATGATAATATAGTCGGGCATTCTAGTTCTCCGCATGAGATGTCCCGCGTGTTTTTCTCCCGCGTCGCATCTCTTCGACACGCACCATCTCAAGTCCCTTGTGCACCGTCAAGAGAAAGGGTATGGTTATCGTGTTGAAGGGTTGTCGTACAAATATCGGAGGATGCGACAAACTTTCTGATTTGTTCAAGCATCCGGATAAGCTGCTGAACCGCAGTTCCAGAATTTCAACGGGAGGATTGAGAATGACTGACGGAAAGACCTTGATGAATTTCGGCGAGATCAACCGCCGCACGCTGATGATAGGTGCTGCGACCGGTCTGGCTGTTTCGGCCATGCCGAAGCGGCTGTTTGCGCAGGGCGCCCCGACGCTGGTGACCTCCATCCGGTCGCTGTCCAACCCCTATCACGCCGTTTGGAAAAGCGGCGCCGAAGCCTATGCCAAGGCTGTCGGCCTGGAGCATGTGACGCTGGTTTCCGAAGGAAACAGCGAAAAGGGCATAGCCGACATCAAGGCGATGCTGGCCAAGACCGGCGGCAACATGGTGCTGAATTCGGACCCGAACGATACGCCGGATGCACGTCCGATCGTCGAGGCCTGCAAGGCTGCCGGCGCCTATATCGTTACCCAGTGGAACAAGCCGGCGGATTTGCATCCGAAGGACTTCAATCCGAACTACGTCTCGCACATCGAATTTGACGGCATCGCCAGCGGCAAGCAGATTGCCGAGGTCCTGTTCAAGGCGATCGGCGGTTCGGGCGGCATCATCGCGCTTGGCGGCATGATCTCGACGACGGCTGCCATCGAGCGCAAGAAGGGCCTCGACGAAGCCCTTGCTGCCAATCCGGATATCAAGCTGCTCGACTTCCAGGTCGCGAATTGGAAATCGACGGAAGCCTTCGATCTCACCGGCAATCTGCTCACCCGTTTCGGCGATGAGATCAAGGGTATCTGGGCGGCGAACGACGACATGGGCACCGGCGCGCTGGAAGCGCTTCGCGCCGAAGGTCTTGCCGGCAAGGTTCCGGTCGTCGGCATCGACGGCATCAAGACCGCGGTCGATGCGGTTCGCACGGGCGAGTTCGCCTGCACGATCACATCCGATCCGTTCTGGCAGGGCGGAATGGGCCTCGCCATCGGCTACAACGCGCTGATGAAGAAGTTCGACCCGACCTCCGAGCCGCCGGAACATCGCGAGTTCTACGGCAAGGTGGTTGCCGTCACCAAGGACAATGTGGAGGAATACTACAAGACGAATGTCGAAGCCCAGCCGACCATCGACTGGAACGATCTGTGGGGCCGGGTCACCGGTCAGATCAGAACGTAAGCGCCTGTTTACCAGGTACCCGGCGCGGCCTGGCCGCGGTCTATCGCCGGCAGTGAGGATATTCGCTGCCGGCTGTTCCAGCCCGGATGCGGAGTATATCTTTTGACGATCAATTCTGAAACCATGAAGCCCGTCACCAAGATGGAGCGGACATCAGCCATGGATGGTGTTTTCACGCGGATTTTCCGGGGGCAAGGCGCCCGCCGCCTACGCACCTATGCGCCCCTGATGGTGCTTGTCCTGCTGTGCGTCCTGATCACCATTGCCAACCCGAATTTCATCGAATTGCGCAATCTCGCTCGTGTCGCCAATTCTGCTGCGGTGCCGCTGACGCTTGCGATGGGCATGACTTTCATCATTCTCATGGGCAGCATCGATCTGTCCGTGGAAGGTGCGCTGTCTGTCGCCGCCATGGTCCTGGTGCTGCTTGCAACCAACGATGCCAACGGTAACGACTATGGCTGGTTGGCCGTCATTGCCGCGATTGTCGCCAGTACGGCGATGGGCCTGCTGAACGGCATCGTCCAGACCACCTTGCGCATTCCGTCCTTCATGGCGACGCTCGGCATGTGGTTCATCGGGCTTGGCCTTTCCGTATTCATGCTCGGCGGCTCGGCCATCCGGCTGATGGATGGTTCCATCCGCTCGCTGGCGCTCGAGCGTTTCCTGGGCCTGCCGCTTGCCGTCTGGGTCGCAGCCGGCGCGTTTCTACTCGCCATCGTCATTCAGTATCACACGCGCCTTGGTCGCCATATTCTGGCGATCGGCGGCGGCGAAGATGTGGCCGAGCTTTCGGGCGTCAACCTGAAGCGCGTTCGCATCACCGCCTTCGGTGTCGCCGGCTTCTTCTTCGGAATTGCCGGGGTTCTGGCAGCGGCACAACTCGGTCAGTCGAATGCCGTCATCGCCGATGGACGCCTGTTTGCGGCAGTCACGGCTGTCGTCGTCGGCGGAACGGCTTTGACAGGCGGTGAGGGCGGCGTACTCAATACGTTGGTCGGCGTGCTGATCGTCACCGTGCTTGCCAACGGTATGGTGCTGCTCGGCATCTCGCCCTATGTGCAGCAAACCGTGCAGGGCCTGATGATCATCGCTGCCGTCGCGCTGTCGCTCGATCGCCTCCACCTCAAGATCGTGAAGTGAACGGCCATGCTCTCAGTCAATGGACTTTCAAAATCCTTTCTCGGCGTCAAGGCGCTGAAGAACGTATCGCTGGAAATACGGCCCAATGAAGTGATCGGCCTCATCGGCGAAAACGGCGCCGGAAAGTCGACGCTGATGCGCACGCTTGCCGGAACGCTTCGGCCGGACTCCGGCACGATGACTCTCGATGGCGATCCGCTCAGACTGCGCAACACGCGCGATGCCGCCAACCACGGTATCGGCATGGTGTTTCAGGAGCAGTCTCTGCTTCTCAACATGTCGGTTGCCGAAAACATCTATCTTGGACAGGAACACCAGTTCACACGTCTGGGCATCGTTAATTGGAAAGCAATGCGCGCGGCTGCGCGGCGGCAACTGGGCAAGATCGGCGTCGATATCGACGTGACCACCCGCACCTCCGAACTGACTTTTGCAGCCCGCCAGATGGTCGAGCTTGCCAAGGCTCTGACACTTGAGGAAAGCGTCTCGCGTCCTCTGGTCATCCTGCTGGACGAGCCGACGTCGGTCCTCACTTCGTCCGACATCGATGTGCTATTCGAGCGTATCCGCTCGCTGAAGAAACGGGCCAGTTTCGTTTTCGTCTCGCACCGCCTCGACGAGGTGCTGCGCATCTCCGACCGCGTCTATACGATGAAGGATGGAGAGGTCGTTGCCGAGCATCAGGCAAGCCAGGTGACCGGGCCGGAACTGCACGAGATCATGGTCGGCCGCGGCCTGCAGACGGAATATTACAAGGAACCGCGCCAGATGGCTGCGGGTCCCGAAGTGATCCTCGAAGCCAATGGCCTCGGCGTCAAAGGTGCGTTTCACAATGTCGATTTCAAGATCCATGCGGGCGAGATCCTCGGCATCGCCGGCGTCGTCGGCTCCGGTCGCGAGGAAATCACCCGTACGCTCGGCGGCTTCCTGCCACAGACCGAGGGTTCCTTGAAAATCCGCGGCGAGACCGTGCGCTTCACCTCGCCGGAACAGGCCGTGCGAAAGAGTGTCGGCTATGTGCCGCGCGAGCGGCGGGTTGAGGGCCTGGTGATGTTCCTGTCGATTGCCGAAAACATCACGCTCGCCGATCTTTCCAGCGTCATCCGAAATGGCAAGATCGACTACGGTCGGGAAAGGCAACTGGCGGTCGACTGGATCCGCAAGCTGCGCATCAAGGCGCCCGGTCCGGATATCGCCTGCCGGAAACTCTCGGGCGGCAACCAGCAGAAGGTGGTTCTGGCCCGCTGGATGACGGCAGGTTCACGCGTCCTGATCCTCGATCACCCAACGCGCGGTCTCGACGTCGGCGCCAAGGAGGAAGTCTACGAACTCGTCCGCGATCTTTCCGCCCAGGGCATTGCCATTCTGCTTCTCTCCGACACGCTGGAGGAGACCATCGGTCTGTCCCACCGGGTACTGGTGATGCGCGACGGCGAAGTGACGGCCCGTTTCGACGCCGGCGCCGGCAACAAGCCGGACCAGGTCGATCTTGTCCGGGAAATGGTGTGAGGAAACGGCCATGAAAAAACTATCAGATATTTTCGCGGCTGGCTGGCTCCAGGGGGCCATTCCTCCGGCGCTACTGGTGCTCCTGATCATCATCATCGAAATCGGCTCGCCCGGCTTCCTGACCGGGGAAACGCTGGCGCTTTTACTCGCCAATACCGCCGTCCTGTTCATCCTTGCCACCGGCGTCACCTTCGTCATCCTGATCGGCGGCATCGACCTTTCGATCCAGGCCGTGGCGTCACTGGCAAGCGTCATCCTCGCACAACTGCTGCCATCGCTCGGCATCCTCGCCTTCCCGGTCGCGATTGCTTCGGGCCTTGTCTTCGGCATCCTCAGCGGCATCGTCCATGTCCGGCTGCGTGTCCCATCTTTTGTGGCAACGCTGGCGACCGGCGGCGTCGTTGCCGGCATGGCGCTCTGGATCGCGCAGGGACGCGCCATCACCATCGAGGAAGGCGGCCGCCTCAGCACCACATGGATTAACGGTACCGTTTTCGGCCTTCCGGTGGTTGCCATCCTTGCAGCTATTGTGGGGATCACCAGTTATCTGCTGCTGCGCTACACCCGCTTCGGGCGCTACAGCCTTGCCGTTGGCGCGGGTGAGCCGGCAGCGCTCGCGGCGGGCGTCAACGTCGATCGCACCAAGGTTATCGCCTTTGCCATTTCCGGCACGCTGGCGGCGATCGCCGGTGTCCTTCTTGCCGCCCGGCTTTCAAGCGGCTCGCCGAGCCTTGCCAATCAGTTGCTGCTGCCGGCGATCGCAGCGGTCATCGTCGGTGGCACGGCCATTACCGGCGGTCTTGGCGGCGTCGGGCGCACGGCGGTCGGCGCGCTGATCATCTCGATCGTGCGGATCGGCATGACCTTCGTCGGTGTCAATATCTTTGCGGAAAATGTGGTGTTCGGCGCAGTACTCATCATCGCGGTGGCCATCACCATCGACCGCAGCAAGATCCCGGTCATCAAATGAGAACGAAATCTCCTCCCAGAGAGCCGCCGGCATACTGGCAAGGGAGCCGCGCCCGGGGGCGCGGCTCTAGGAGCTTTCGCTTCTTACATCGTGTCGAGACCGATCAGTTCGATCCTGTAGCCATCCGGATCCTCGATGAAGGCGATGTGGGTGGTGCCGTGCAGCATCGGACCCGGCGGGCGTGGAATGCGGGCGCCCTGCTTCTCCAGCGCGGCGCAGACGGCATAGATATCCTTGACGCCGAGCGCCAGGTGGCCAAACGCCGTGCCAAGCTCGTAGGGCTTGGCCTGTTCCCAATTGTAGGTCAGTTCCACGACCGTATCGGTTTCCTCCGGTCCATAGCCGACGAAGGCGTTGGTGAATTTGCCCTCCGGATAGTCGTCCCGGCGCAGCAGCGTCATGCCCAGAAGATCGGTATAGAATTTGATCGAGACGTCCAGGTCAAACACCCGGATCATCGTGTGCATCATGCGAAAGCCGCTCGGAGCGTTGCTCATCGTCTTCTTCCTCCAATAAGATATGGTTTTCATTCTGATTTTCGTCATCATGGTTGTGCGCAAGCACGCATCGCTCTTGATGTTCATTATCAGAGTTGTATGATAACCATGCAACTGACGCCGTTGTCCAGTTGTTTTCGACCTGCCTTGGAGACTGCTTGATGGACGCCGTTACCGCACGCCGCCAAAACTTGCTGGCGAAGCTCGCCGCAGCGCTTCCGGACGGCATGCTGCTGACTTCGAAAGACGACATCGAGCGCTACACTCGCGACTGGTCCGGCGATCATTTCGGCATGCCGCTCGCAGTGGCGCGTCCGCGCTCCGTCGAGGATGTTTCGGCGCTGATGCGCTGCTGTTTTGCGAATAACATCCCTGTCGTCCCGCAGGGCGGGCTGACCGGTCTGGTTGGGGCTGCGGTCGCAGCTCCCGGCGGCGGCGAGGTCGTCGTATCGCTGGAGAGGCTGAACAAGGTCCGCTCGATCAGCGCGATCGATTTTGCTATGGTCGTCGAGGCGGGCTGCATTCTGGAGGAAGCCAAGCGCCACGCGGAGGCGGAAGATTGCATTCTGCCGATCACGTTTGGCGCACAGGGAAGTTGCCGGGTCGGCGGCAACGTCGCCACCAATGCCGGCGGATTCAATGTTCTTCGTTACGGCATGACGCGCGATCTCGTGCTCGGTCTTGAAGTGGTGCTCGGCGACGGGCGGGTCTGGAATGGCTTGAAACTGCTGCGCAAGGACAATCGCGGTTACGACCTGAAACAGCTTTTCATCGGCAGCGAAGGCACGCTCGGAATTGTCACGGCCGTGTCCCTGAAGCTTTTCCCGAAACCTACGCAGGTGGAAACGGCACTGGTCGGGCTTCGCTCGGTCAATGACGCGATGGCGCTCTATGCCCGCGCGCGGCGGGAATGCAGCGACCTTCTGACAGCCTTCGAACTGATCCTGCGCGGTGGCATCGATATCGCGCTTGGTGCGCGCGCAGGTATGCGGGATCCGCTGTCGGAAGTCTGCCCCGTCTATGTGCTGATCGAGGCCTCCGCCGGCGGCCGTGTCGATCTGCGCACCATCCTGCAGGACTTTCTGATCGGTGCCGACGATCTCATTATCGACGGCGTGGCGGCCGCCAGTCGGGCGCAGGGCGAACAGCTCTGGCTGCTGCGGGAACTGATGGTCGAGGCGCAGGGGCGCGGTGGCCGCTATCTGCGCACTGATGTGTCCGTGCCGATTTCGATGCTAGCCGGCTTTGTCGAGGACACTCTGGATGCGCTTGGCAAGAGCCATCCGCACGCGCTGGCAGTTACCTATGGACATGTCGGAGACGGCAATATCCACCTCAACGTAGTTCCACCCATCGGCATGGGCGCTGACGCCATCGACGTGCTTTTCCATGAGGCGGAAGACGTGATTTTCGATGTGGTCGACCGCTACGGCGGTTCGCTCAGTGCCGAGCACGGTATCGGCAAGGTCAAGCAGGAGGCTTTCCTGAGGCGTATCGACGATGTTTCGTTTGATCTTGCAGGTCGGATCAAGGATGCGCTAGACCCAAGAGGAATCATGAGCCGGGGAAGAATTTTTCTGCCGCGCGCGCAAATTCCGGAAAAAGGTGAGCGATGACGCTGAAACTCGACAAGGTCAATCGCGGCCCGCATCTCTCGACGCTCGTCGCAAGCTCCATCTCCCGGGAAATCGCCCGGGGGCGGCTGAACCCAGGTGACCAGTTGCCGACGGAGCAGGCGCTGGCGCAGACCTTCGGTGTCAGCCGAAACGTGGTGCGTGAAGCGATTGCGCGGCTGCGTTCGGAAGGGCGCATCTGGTCACAGCAGGGCAGGGGCGCCTTCGTCGCCGATGTACCGAACTCAACCGTCCTGACCATCGATCACGATTCTCTGCAGCAGGCCGACGCCTTCCAGAATCTCTTCGAAATCCGCGGCATTCTGGAAGTCCAGGTCGCCGCATTGGCAGCACAGCGCCGAACGGAAGCCGATCTTGCAGCCATGCGCGAAGCTCTGGCGACAATGGCGGTGGCGCCCTATGGCAGCGTGACCTGGCTGAAGACTGATCTAGAGTTTCACAAGACGGTCGCTGCGGCAACGCAGAATGTCTACATGGTGCCGTTTCTGATGTTTGCCTCCGAGCGCGTGCGCGACAGCATTCTCGCCTCCGGCAACCAGCGGCGCTCCGACGATCTGGCGAGCGTCACGCTTGGCGAACACCAGCAGATTCTGGATGCCATTGAAGCCGGCGATCCGGAGGCGGCGAAACGCGCCATGCAACTGCATCTGGCGGGGGCCGCAGAACGTGTCGGGCTGTCGCTCGACCCCGGCCCTGCAGCGATCAAGCCGAGCTCCGAGAGCGCGGTTATCAATGAAACTTCCAAGGACACCGTGAAATGACAGGCAGGCTTGAAGGAAAGACAGCGGTCGTGACGGCCGCCGGGCAAGGCATGGGACGCGCGGCCGTGGTTGCCTTTTCGCGGGAAGGTGCAAGGACGATCGCAACCGACATCGATATATCGAAGCTGCAGTCGCTCGAAGGCCTGCCGGGGGTCGCCACGCGTGTGCTTGATGTGCTGAATCCCAAGGCGATCGCGGAATTCGCGGCCGCGATCGCCGCGCCCGATATCCTGTTCAACTGCGCAGGTTACGTCCACAACGGCTCGATTCTCGATTGCGACGAGGATGCTTTCGAGTTCTCGGTTAATCTCAACGTGCGGGCCATGTACCACATGATCCGGGCCTTCCTGCCCGGCATGATCGACAATGGCGGTGCTTCCATCGTCAATATGGCGTCGGTCGCCTCCACCGTGATCGCAGCCCCAAACCGCTTCATCTACGGCACGACGAAGGCCGCCGTGATCGGCATGACCAAGTCCGTCGCGCTCGATTATGTCGACAAGGGCATCCGCGCCAATGCGATCTGCCCCGGCACGGTCGAAAGCCCGTCGCTGCAGGAGCGCATGCGCGCCACCGGCGATTACGATGCTGCCCGCGCCGCTTTCATCGGCCGTCAGCCAATGGGCCGGCTTGGCACAGCGGAAGAGGTTGCCGAACTCGTCGTTTTCCTTGCCAGCAATGAATCAGCCTTCATGACCGGCAACGCCATCGTGGTCGATGGCGGCTGGTCGAACGGCTGATCACCGTTTTCTTTCATAGGATTCCATTATGAAACTTCTCCGATACGGCCAGCCGGGCGCCGAAAGGCCTGGACTTCTCGATGCCGACGGCAATCTGCGTGACCTCTCCGGCCATGTGGACGATATCGCCGGTGTCGTGTTGACGAGCGAAGGCCTTGCCAAGATCGCGGTACTCGATCCGAAGAGCCTGCCGATCGTCGAAAATTCCGGTCGGTTGGGCCCCTGTGTCTCACGTGTCGGCAAATTCATCTGCGTCGGCCTGAACTATGCCGACCATGCCGCCGAAACCGGTGCCAAGATTCCGGAAGAGCCGATCCTGTTCATGAAGGCGACCAGCGCTATCACCGGCCCGAATGACAATGTCATCATCCCGCGCAAGTCGAAGAAGACCGACTGGGAAGTCGAGCTCGGCGTCGTCATTGGCGACGAGGCGCGCTACGTCTCCGAGGAAGACGCATTGAACCACGTTGCCGGCTATTGCCTGATCAACGACGTGTCGGAGCGGGAATTTCAGGCCGAGCGCGGCGGCCAGTGGACGAAAGGCAAGTCGGCCGACAGTTTCGGCCCGATCGGTCCCTGGGTGGTGACGCGTGACGAGATCGCCGACCCGCAGAACCTCAAGATGTGGCTGACGGTCGATGGGGTATCGCGCCAGAACGGCTCGACCCGGACGATGATCTTTTCGATCCCCTTCCTCGTGCACTACATTTCGCAGTTCATGAGTCTGCAGCCGGGCGATATCATCTCCACCGGCACGCCGCCGGGCGTCGGCCTCGGTATAAAGCCGGAGCCGATCTTCCTGCATGCCGGACAGACGATCAGGCTTGGCGTCGAAGGCCTCGGCGAACAACAGCAACTCACGATCGACGCGGCCTGACTTGATGTGCCCCCGGGGGAGGTCTTCCGGGGCAACGACCTAACGGCCCGGATAATTCCCTTCGCGCAGCATAGCGGCGCTAGCCAGAATGCGCATGGCGGCGCAAGCCGCGCCATAGCCGTTGTCGACATTGCAGACGGTGAGGCCTGGCGCACAACTGACCAGCATGGCATTCAACGCCGTTCGTCCGCCCTCCGCTGCGCCATAGCCGACGGAGGTCGGAATGCAGATCATTGCCGAGGACACGAGGCCGCCGAGAACGCTGGCAAGTGCTGCATCCATGCCGGCGACGGCGATGACAATGGGATGGCGACGGATATCGTCCAGCCGATCGGTCAATCGCCAGAGGCCGGCAACACCGACATCGACGATCAATGAGGCTTCGATGCCGCAATGGCGCAGGGTGCGCGCCGCTTCCCGCGCCACCGGTGTGTCGGATGTGCCGGCGGCGACGATGGCGACGGCGCCGCTTGATGCGATTGGGCGGAGCGGGCCGAAGAAGCCGGTCTGCGAGATCGCGCAATAGTCGATCCGTTCCTGACTAGCAGGTGAAACCGCCGCAAGCTTCTCCGGGGCGAGACGTGTCAGAAGAAGGCTGGCATTTCTTTGCAATGCGCCATCCAGAATGGCATCGATCTGCGCCTGCGATTTCATCTGGCAGAAGACGGCTTCATCCAACCCTATGCGTTCGGCACGGCCGAAATCGAAGACGACATCGCTCATCGCATGGCGCCGACGAACGCGCTGCCATTGCAATAGGCCGCGAAGGCGATGGTTTTGCCGGCCAGCATTTCCGGCAGCAATCGGGCGATCGAGACTGTCAACGCAGAACGGTCGCTCGGGCTTGTGGCGCTAAGGCTTTCCGGATCGAGTTCGACAACGATGCCGGCCTGACGCACGCGACAACGCACCGTTCGCGGCGATAGCCGGTCCGACACCATCCTTTCGACAGTATGGATCGCCTGCAGAATCTCCGGTTCGATGCGGATCAGCGTCTCAACCCGACTGGAGAGGCACGGAGACGCCGGGAGATCGGAGAGATCGCCGAGGCCAAGTTCATGGGCGAGGGCGCGGACACCGCCCTTGTCAATCCCGGCCTCGATATAGGGGTGGCGGACAGCATATTGTCTGGCCGCGTCGAGCCCGGGCCGGTATTCACCGAGATCGTCGACATTGGCACCGGACAGGATCTGCTGCTGGCTCATCGCCGCGATCGTTCCGTAGAGATTGCCCTTGCAGAAGAAGCAGCGGTTAACGGGGTTGCTGCGATACTTGTCGTCCTTCAATTCGCCGGCGTCGATCAGGTGCAGGTCCCAGCCCTCGACATCCGCCCACTGTTTTACGCGCCGTGTCGCTTCCGGCGGTACGGCTGCGGAAACCGCATGCATCATCGTTACCCGACTGCGGCCGACCACACGGTTGGCAAGCACGGCAAGCGTCATCGAATCGACGCCGCCGCTGACGGCAACCGTGGCGGTGCCGATACCGGAAAGAATACCGCGGAGCGCATCCTGCATCATATGTCCTTTCCATTGGGGGGCGCCTCGATTATAGCCCGGATGCTATCGCGGGCCGCCTTGCTGGCGACATCGGCAAGATCGTCGGCCTCGATTTTGGCGGTCGCGCCACCGGGTCTTGTGGTCGTTTTGAGGCGCAACGTGCGCCCTTGGTTCAGCAATTCTCCAGTCTCCCGCGGTAAAGCGATGCGGCCGACAAGCGAATGGCGGATGCCGATCGTGCTGGTTTCGTCGAAGACGCGGTTCGCGACCGATTGCAAGGCGTCGGGCCTGGCGAGAATGCGCAGATGCGCCATCATCCGGCCCTTCTTGCCAAAAACGGGGGCCTGGATCACATCCAGTACACCCGGATGCGCGCGCAGATGGTCGATCGCCTGGGCAAGGTCTTCGCCCGTCTGGTCGTCGATCTCGAATTCGATCACGGCGACATCGTCGTTTTCTCTCGCGTTCTGTTCGACGGTTTCGAAGACAAGGACGCGCAGGCAGTTGCTGATGCCCGGCAGGTTTCTCGTGCCAAAGCCATGTCCGGCAGCAGCAAGCCGGCGGGGCAGTCGTGAGGCGGGCGTCCGGCAAAGGTAACGCAGGATGGCGGCACCAGTCGGCGTCACGCGTTCGCCGCCAATGCCGTCGTCCATCGTGAAGAAACCTTCCAGCAACAGCGCTGTCGCAGGGGCGGGGACCGGCAGGATACCGTGGGCGGTGCGGATACGGCCGGAGCCGAGCGGTATCGCTCCGACACTCCAATGCGAAGCGTCAACGCTCGCGATCAGGTAGGCCGCGCTGACGATGTCGGCGATGGAATCCCAGGCACCGACTTCGTGAAAGGCGATGTTATCCGGCGTGGTGCCATGCACCTTCGCCTCCGCTTCCGCCAGCAGCGCGAATATGCCGATGGCATGCGTAACCACTGCGCGATCCAACCGCGCGTTCTCCAACTTCGAACGGATATCGCGCCATGCCGTATGGCTGTGCCCTCCCTGATGTTCGTGGCTCTCATCCGCATCATGACAATGGCTGTCGTGATGATGATCACGATCGTGTTCATGATGCGCAATCCGCTCACCATCGTCCTGCGTCACCAGAAACCGGTGGCCGGTGAGGACACCGTCATTGTGGGTAACGACAGCGACCGCCACACCTTGGATAAGTGGACAAAGCAACAGCGTTTCGCGTAGGCCCGGCTCCAGATCGGGCCGGACGTCGAGCATCGCGGCGACGAACATGTCGCCGGCGACACCGCCAACGGGATCGAGATAAAACTCCGTCATTCGCCTCTACCTGCTTGGCGTGTTGGGATCTGATCGGTCAGCGAAACGCCGTTCAATCCGGCGATAACATCGGAGAGCGCCGGCACGAAGGCTTCGCCATGTCCTGTTGCCACCGCGGTCGCAAAGCTGTTGCGCACGGCGGCACCGATCGGATTGGCGACGCCGGCCGACTGCGCGAAGGAAGCGAGATAGGACATGTCCTTCAGCGCATTGACCATGGCGAAACGCTGGGCGTTCTCGTTGCGATTCAGCACGAAATCGAAGAAGGCCTGGTAGAAGGAGCAGTCCATCCGGCTGCCGCGGATGACGCTGTCGAACACCTGAGGCGTCAGGCCGGCCTTGACGCCGAGCGTCAGCGCCTCGGAATAGATCGCCGAATAGCCCATCGATATGAAGTTGTTGAGAAGCTTCATCGTATGGCCGCTGCCGGTCGCTCCGGTGTGGATGATGCGGGCTGCGAAAGCGTCGAGGACAGGCTTGGCGCGGGCGAAGACTTCCGGTGCACCACCTGCCATCACATCCAGCTTGCCCTCGGCAGCCTCCTTCGGCGTGCGGGCGATCGGGGCGTCGATCAATGTGATGCCGCTGGCGGCAAGTTCGGCGGCGAGCGCCACGGTCAGCGAAGGGTTGGATGTCGAGCAATCGATGATAAGAAGCGGTTTTCCGGCGGAAGCAAGCCCCTCCGGTCCCTTGACCGCTTGTTCGACCTGTGGCGATCCGGTGACGCAAAGAAGGACGATGTCGCTGGCCAGAGCCAGTTCGCGTGCTGTCTTTGCTTCTTGGGCTCCCTTGCCGACGAGATCGTCCACGGCCTCGCGGCGGCGATGGGCGAGCACCGTCAGTGGAAACCCTTTGGCCAACAGATTGCCTGCCATGCCGGAACCCATGGCGCCGAGGCCGATAAATCCGATCTGTTCCGTCATGATATCTTCTCCCGGGTGGTTCGGCCTCGCTGCTGCGGACCGGTTTTGCTTTTTTTGCTACCATCGGATAGCAGGAATGGAGTGGAGTTCACGGGCAGGACTCGCGTGAAAGGTTCTTCGAGACGATGACGGAAAAGGAAACGGCATTTTTTAACGCCATCCAGCATACGCCGAACCTGCGTAGCGGCCTGGTGGACACGCTGATCGCGCAGATCGAATCCGGTGACCTTGCGCCGGGCCAGCGCCTGCCGACAGAACAGGCGATCATGACCGCAACCGGTGTCAGCCGCACGGTCGTGCGTGAAGCGCTCGCTTCCCTTCGTGCCAAGGGGCTGATCACGACGCGACAGGGGCTTGGTGCCTTTGTCAGCAACGATCCCAACCCGCGATCCTTCTCCATCGTCCCCAACGACCTTGAATCGATCGAGGAAGTCATCAGCGTGCTGGAACTTCGCATCGGTATCGAGGTCGAGGCGGCCGGCCTTGCTGCCCTGCGGCGCACCGACGAGGACCTCGAGCGCATGCGGGCGAAGCTCGACGCGCTGGACGCATCGATCCTTGCCGGCGGCTCCGGTGCTGCCGAGGATTTCGCCTTTCACCGGGCGATCCTCGTGGCGACGCAGAACTCCTATTATGCGCGGTTGTTCGACACTTTCGGCAATCTGATGATCCCGCGGCAATGGGCGCGCTTCGATACGATGACTCCACCCGAGCGGGAAAAGCATATGACCCGCATGCGCCGCGAACATGGCGCAATTTTCGCCGCAATCCGAGACCGCGACGAGAACGCTGCCAGGAAGACGCTTCGCAACCATCTGACGCGAAGCGCTGCCCGTTTCGCCGAGCTTCGCGACCACGCCGACCGGTCGGCGGGCTGAAACGTCAGGCTGAAAATTGCGGAATGACATAAGGCCCCTCCGGGATGATGGCGACCTGGCGATCACCGCCCCTGTCGATGCTGCGTGCGATCGCGTCGGTCAGATCGCCGATCATGTGGACCCCCGTCAATGTCCGGTCTTCGCCCGTAAGGCCGGTCGTGTAGAGCTCGATGCGGCCCACGCGCATAGGTTTCAGCTGCATCTCCGACTGCCATTCGTCGATCTCGGCCAGCGACTTGGCGGTTAGGGTTGCCAGGAATTTTTCAGGCCCGAGTTCGACCAACCGCGCCTGCGCTTCGCGGAATTCGTGGGAGCCAAAACCTTCCGAGCACTCCGAAACCATGATCAGCGTACCGCCCGGCTCCAGGATATCGAGCGGCGTCACCATTCCCTTGATCGTCTGATAATAGGTCTTGTCGAGCGGATAGCCGGCCGAGGAAGTCACTACGGTTCCATATTTGCGAGGCAGACCGATGCGCGTCGCATCGCTGACGAAATCGACGGCGGCGGCATGGCTGGCGATGATCTCGCCGAAGGTAACGCAGACGAGGTCGCGGTCCTCGTCGAGAACGGTATTCAGCGCATAGACCTCGCCGAGCAACTTGACGATTTCGAGTTGTTCCTCATGCAGGGGATTGCCGATCAGATTGCACTGGACGGCAAGCGGATCTTCCATGAAGCGGGCGGAATGAAAGGTGCGGATGGTTTCGTGATGGGCGACGCCGGGGGCGATGATCTTGCGTCCGCCCGACCAGCCAGCCATGAAATGCGGCTCCACAAGACCGGTGGCAATCCGCAGGTCCGCTTCGACGAAAAGCTTGTCGAGTTTCACCGGCGTATGCCGAGTCGGCGTGAGGCCGAGATCGATGTGATCCTCTTCGTTGCGGGCGTAATGGTTCTCGACGCGAACCGTCTCCAGAACCCAGGGATCGCCGACCAATTCGGCAAGTTCATCTCCGAGATTCGGCCGATGCAGGCCCGTCGCGACCAGTACGGAGATGTTTTCGCGCGGAATGCCGGCTGCAAGCATGGTCTCGATCATCGGCCGCAGGAACAGGTGGTTCGGGACGGGGCGGGTGATGTCGCAGATCAGGATGCAGGCGCTGGCACGGCCCCTGGCAAGCGTTGAGAGCGCCGCCGATTGGATCGGGTGTTCAAGAGCCTCGATGATTGCCGCCTTCGGGTCGGAGATTTTCGGCAGCGGCTGCTTGCGGATAATCGTCGGTTCGGCTCCCTCCGGCATCTCAATGCTCAGGTGGCCGCGTCCATAGGAGATCGCAATCGTTTCGCCGCGCATCAGGCTGTCTCCTTGATCCCGCCGAGATAAAGCTCGCGCATCAGAGACATGTCCCTAAGCTCCGCGATCAGCCCGGAGATGGCGATACGGCCGTTCTGCATCAGATAACCGCGAGCGGCCACGGAAAGGGCGAGCCCCGCATTCTGCTCGACGAGCAGCACGGAGGCACCGAAGCGTTCGCCGATATCGAGGATGATCGCCTTGATTTCCTTGACGAGGAGGGGGGATAGCCCCAGCGAAGGTTCGTCCAGCAAGAGCACCTTCGGCCGCGCCATCAGACCGCGCGCGATCGCCAGCATCTGCTGCTGGCCGCCGCTGAGCGACCCGCCCTTGTCGTTCCGTTTGGCGGCCAGGATCGGGAAGAAGGCCTCCATCGTCTTTACGTCCGCGTTGATGCCTTCGGCATCACGGCGGGTGTAGGCGCCGAGCCGCAGGTTTTCCTCCACCGTCATATCCGCGAAGATGCGCCGGCCTTCCGGGACCAGCACGACGCCGCGTTTTGCCATGACGTCGGGGGGCTGACCGGTGACGGTTTCGCCATTGAAACTGATCTGCCCGGCACGCGGCTTGACCAGCCCGGCGATGGTACGCAGCAGCGTCGATTTGCCGGCACCGTTGGGGCCGAGAATGGTGACGATCTCGTTCTCGCCGAGATTGAGAGAGACGTCGCGGTTGACGATCGTCGGGCCGTAGCCGGTGGTGACATTGGAAAGGGAAAGAAGCGTCACAATTCGCCTCCCAGATAGACTTCAAGCACTTTCGGGTCATGCAGCACGTCGGCGGTCTGACCGTCGGCGATCTTCGAGCCGAAATCGAGCACGGCAAGCCGCTTGCACAGCATCTGCATCAGCTTCATGTCGTGATCGATGACGCAGACGCTGATGCCGTGGGAGGGGAATTGTTCGACAAGCCCGACGAGCGCCGCCGTTTCGCGGTCGTTCAGGCCCGCCGCGGGTTCATCGAGGAGCAGCAGCAACGGCCGCGTGGCGAGCGCCAGCGCAAGGCCGAGCAGGCGCAGGCTGCCGAACGGCAAGATGCCTGCCTTTTCCCCCGAGAGGCTTGGTATGCCGACGAATTCCAGCAGGGATTCCGGCGTCGGCCAGGCAAAATCTGTGCGCGACGATCCGGTGGCGTGTTCCGTGGCGATCCGGACGTTTTCCAGTACCGTTAGTCCGGGAAAGGCCATGGCCTGCTGGAAGGTATAGCCAATGCCGTTGCGCGAAATCTGGTTGGCCGGAATGCCGGTGATGTCCTTGCCCTTCCAGGTCACGGTGCCGGCGGTGGGCTTGTGAACGCCGGTAACGACGTTAAAGAGCGTCGTCTTGCCGGAACCGTTCGGGCCGACGACGCCGAGGATTTCGCCTTGGTTGATGGAAAGATCCACCCCGGACAGGGCGGTGACGCCGCCGAACTGCTTGCGCAGCCCCTTGATTTCGAGAATGGCGCTCATCGTCCGACCTCCGAAACATTGCCCGCTGCCGGCGTGCGCTTCGATATCTTGAGGAGCCAGGTCCAGCCATCGGCAATGCCGGCGATCAGGCCATTGGGCAGGAACAGGATGACTGCGATCAGGCAGACGCCGTAGAGAATGCGGGACTGGACCGGATCGAGGTTCAGGACTTCCGGCAGAAAGGAGACGAGAATGCCGCCGGCAAGCGGCCCGAGCAGCAGGCGCGCGCCACCGATCATGACCATCAGCGCCAGGTAGATGCTCGGGAACGAGGCGAACTGGCCAGGCGAGATATGGCGCAGGAAATAGGCGAGCAGCACGCCGGAAATGCCGGCAAAAACGCCGCTGACGACGAAGGCGCCGATCTTGTGGCGGCCGACGTTGATGCCGAGCGAGGCTGCGAGCTTCTCGTTTTCACGGATGGCGCGCAGCGTCCGGCCATAGGACGAATTGATGATCGCCCAGCTTGCCACCGCGCTGATCGTCACAAAGGCGACGACGAGCAGGTAGAAGCGCTCCAGCGGATCGAGTGCTGCGCCGAACAACGTCACGGGCTGCCCCATGTCGAGACCGCTGGCGGCACCGGTATACTCGCCGCCATTGGTCAGGATGATCGTCAGCAATTGCCCGAAGGCGAAGGTCATGATGACGAAGTGGTGGCCGCTGACGCGCAGCGATGGAATACCGATGATCGCAGCGACGATGGCGGCCATGATGCCGGCGACCGGAATGGAAACCCAGAAGCCGATATCGAAATCCCGGGCCAGAAGGGCTGCCGTATAGGCGCCGACGCCGACCAGAGCCGCATGGCCCATCGACAGGATGCCCGTCTGGCCGAAAAGTACGGAAAGGCCATAGAGCGCGATGATGTTGATGCCGGCCGAGATGGACAGCGAGAGAATGCGGTTGCTCGGCGACAGCAGCGGAACAAGCGCCAGCAACAAGAGGACGATGAGGACCGGTGCGAGCGAGCGCAGCGAGGAGATGGATTTGATCATTATATCCAACCGATCATTTTCATAGGCCTGTATCAGGCCATTTTCGGGCCGCTGGTTCCGCCGAAGAGACCATGCGGACGGAACAGCAGCACGAGGATCATCAGCCCGAAGGAATAGGCGTCGGTCCATTCGGAGAAGCCGTAGCCTGCGCTGAAACCCTCGACGATGCCGAGGATCAGCCCGGCTGCGACAGCGCCCGTCAGATTGCCGAGGCCGCCAATCAACGCGACGGCGAAGCCCTTCATGACCATGGTCCCGCCGGTGAACGGCGTGATCGGAAAGAGAGCGATCAGCAAGCCGCCGCCAAGCCCGGCAAGCGCGCTTCCAAGCACGAAGACGCCGGTGATGTAACGGCGCACGGGAATGCCCATCAAGGCGGCCGTATCGCGATCCTCGACGCTGGCGCGCAGGGCGCGGCCGTACCGGCTGCGGGTGATCATGACATAGGTCATGGCAACGACTGCGATCGTCATCAGAATGACCATCACCCGGACGGAAGCGATGCGCACGCCGCCCACTTCCCAGACCGTGGTCAAGGGACGGGGAATGCTCTTCTGGTTGGCGTTCCAAAACAGGATGACGACGTGCTGGAGCACGACGATCAGGCCGAGCGAGACGATGAAGCCGTTCGTCGGTCGTTCCAGCGTGAAACGGAAGATGGTGCGCTCCAGCACGAAGCCCATCAGGGCAACGGCGATGACGGCAAGCAGCAGGGCCAGCGGAAAGCCGAGACCGTTGCTGACGGCAAGCCAGGTCACGATACTGCCGACCATCAGGAATTCGCCATGGGCGAAATTGATGATGCCGGTCAGGCCAAAAATCAGGGTGACGCCGACCGCAATCAGCGTGATGACGCTGGCGATCGACAATCCGTTGAGGATCTGTTGCAGGAGAATATCCACGGCACTCTTCCGGTCTTACGCCCGCGCGCGCGTGAAGGCTGCACGGCCTTGCCTGGGACAATTGTCCGCCGGGCGGGGTTCCCGGCGGACTTGAAGGCGATTGGCGAGGAGTGCCGTTCACCTCCACTCGGGGAGAGATGTTATTCTGGAGCCCTTTCCGGGGGTTGCTGCATCGAGCAGGTGATTTCGCCGCCGGGGGCTGCCGCGCAGACTTCCGTCGCGTGGGTCACCTGATGCGTGGCGTTGAAGGCGAGGCTGTCGGAAACCACGCCCGAATGGTTGATCGACATCAGCGCTTCCACGGTCTTGTCCGGATCGAAGCTGCCGGCCTTCTGCCAGGCTTCCGCCAGGAAGTGGACGTAGTCATGATAGAGCAGCGACACCGACGAGGTCACGCCGTGCGGTGCACCGGCAGCGAAGTAGGCGTCAAAGTAGGTCTTGGAATTGGGGTTTGAAGAGGCGCCCCAGCAGACCGGCACGCAGCTCATCGCCACCGGAACATCCGCGGTCAGGCCGCGCTCTTTCCAGATGCCGGGATCGACGCCGAACAGGAAGTAGCTCTTGGCCGCGCCCAGTTCGAGCGCCTGCGGCAGCGCCGTCAGCGTCGAGTCCCCGTTGTACCAGAAATGGATGACGTCGGGCTCGAAGCTCTTGGCCTTGGTCAGGAACGGCGAGAAGTCGGTGGCATCTGGGGGGTAGAAGATGATATCTGGAACATCCTGGCCCTCTGCCTTGAGTGCGGTCAGATAGAAGGACGACAGGAACTGTCCGGTCGCGTCGTTGCCGACGATCATGACCGACTTCTTCGGCTTGGCGCCAAGCAAAGGTTCAAGCAGGCTGAGAACGCCACGTGCTGTCGATCCTGAGCGCTGGAATTCCTGTGGCTCGGACTGAAAGAGGAAGTGGTTTTCACCGCCCGGCTTGACTGCATCGGGTGTGAGAACCTTGCCGAGCGTCGAATTGCCGGCAAAATGGATGATCTTGGCGGGTTGTGTGATTTTCGCCATCGCAAGCGTGAAGTCGTGGGATTCCGATCCGAAGATCGCCGCGACCCTTTCGTCGCGCACCAGTTCCTGCGTGGCGGCAATCGCCGTTGCAATATCAGTCCGGTCGTCGCGCTTGACCATTTCGAGCTTGTAGGTCTTGTCGCCGACCTTGATGCCGCCGGCATCGTTGATCTGCCTCACGGCAAGGCCAACGCCCGCCGGCAGCGTGTGTCCGGCAGAAACGAAGGCGCCGGATTCGGCGGCGACCACGCCGATCTTGATCGTATCTCCTGCATCCTGGGCAAGCGTCGGGTATACGGACGCGCCGAGGCACAGCGCCAGTGCGGCGCCCCTCAATAGATTGCTTTTCACGGTTTCATCCTCCCGATGAAAGTTTTGCATTCTTACCGGGTTGTCGTACAACCATGTTTTCTGATAATACTATGGATAGAGGATGTCAAGCAAGTGAAGCTGGCGTCCCGTCCGGCGAAAAGCCGGCTTGAACAGCTAGGGAGAACAACATGCGATCCAGACCATTTGGCCGGACAGGCCGCAACGTCAGCGAAATCGGCTTCGGTGCCTGGGCGATTGGCGCTGCGTGGGGCGATGTCAATGACAATGACGCTATCAAGGCCTTGCACGCGGCGCTGGAGAGCGGCGTAACCTTCATCGACACCGCCGACGTCTACGGAGATGGCCATTCGGAGCGGCTGATCGCCAAGGCATTGAAGGAACATGGCGGCGAAAAGCCGTTCGTCGCAACGAAGGCTGGGCGTCGCCTGCCGGAGCAGACGGTCACCGGCTACAGCGCCGAAAATCTGACCTCCTATATCGAGCGAAGCCTGAAGAACCTTGAGGTCGATGTGCTGGATCTGGTGCAGTTGCATTGCCCGCTGACAGATCTCTATTACCACCCGGAAGTCTTCGAGCGGCTCGACCGGCTGGTCGAGCAGGGCAAGATCCGCAACTACGGCGTCAGCGTCGAGCGCGTCGAGGAGGCCCTGAAGGCGATCGAGTATCCCGGCGTCGTCAGCGTGCAGATCATCTTCAACGCCTTCCGACAGCGCCCGGCCGAACGATTCTTCGATATTGCGAAGGAGAAGAATGTCGCCATCATTGCCCGCGTGCCGCTGGCAAGCGGCCTGCTTTCCGGCAAGTTCAAGCGCGATACAAAGTTCGAGACCACCGACCATCGCCTGTTCAACCGCAACGGCGAAGCCTTCGACGTCGGCGAAACCTTTTCCGGTGTGCCTTACGAGGTCGGCCTCGATGCCGTCGAACGCATCCGCCCGCTCGTCTCGGGCGATACGACCATGGCCAAGTTCGCGCTGCGCTGGATCCTGACGTTCGATGCCGTCACCGTCGTCATCCCCGGCGCCCGCAACCCCGCGCAAGCGCAGTCCAACGCGCAGGCCGCCGCGCTTCCGGCGCTGTCGAAGGATGTGATGGATAAAATCGTGCAGATCTATGACGAGGATATCCGCAAATACGTCCATCAGAAGTGGTAAGAAAGCCGTGGTCGCCAACGCAAAATTAACGGACAAAATCATGCCAATCATCGATTCTCATCACCATTTCTGGGATCCCGAGAGCGGCGGCGACTATGCCTGGCTCAGCGGTCCCTTCGAGCCGATCAACCGTGTCTTCGAGCCGGCCGATCTTCGGCCATCTCTTGAGGCGAATGCGATTTCCGGCACCGTGCTCGTCCAGACCTGGAACGATCTCGGCGAAACCTGGGACTTCATCCGCACGGCAGCGGAGACCGATTTCGTCGCCGGTGTCGTCGGCTGGGTCGATCTCACCGATCCGAAGGTCGGCGAAACGCTGGCCAAACTGAAGGCAAGCCCGAACGGCCAATGGTTGGTCGGCGTCCGCCACCTCATCCAGACGGAAAGCGATCCGAACTGGCTATCGCGCAACGATGTGCTCCACGGTTTGCGCGCCGTCGAAAATGCCGGGCTCGTCTATGACCTCGTGCCCAATCTGCCGCAACTGCCTTCCTGCGTCCGCACCGTCGAAGCCTTGCCGGACATGCGCTTCGTGCTCGACCACATTTCCAAACCCAATATCCGCGACCGCGACTTCGACGGCTGGTCGCGGCTGATGCACGGTTTCCGCGCGGAGCGGGATCATGTCTGGTGCAAGCTCTCCGGCATGGTGACGGAGGCGGATTGGCAGAGCTGGACGCCGGAAGATCTCAAACCTTATGTCCACGAGGTGCTCGAGATTTTCGGCGTCGACCGCTGCATGTTCGGGACCGATTGGCCGGTCTGCCTCGTCGCCGGAAGTTACGACCGCGTCGTCGGCGCCCTGCGGGAATGCCTGAAGGACCTCAGCGAAAACGATCTCGATAAGATTTTCGGCGGAAATGCCATCAAGGCCTATCGGCTGCCGGGATTCTCGCCGGGCAGGGCAGGGGACGCATCATGATCTTGGACGCAAACGGAAAGGGCCGTATCGCCTTCGCATCGCGTTTGGGCTTCGGCGCAAGCGGGATCGGGACGCTATACCGTGATGTTTCGGAGGCTTCGGCGCGCGCGGTGCTTGCGACAGCCTATGATGCTGGCCTGCGCTACTTCGATACCGCGCCACTCTATGGCCATGGCCTGAGTGAATTGCGGCTCGGTCAATATCTGCGCACCGTGCCGCGCGACAGCATCACCGTCTCGACGAAAGTCGGCCGCTATATGGTGCCGCCGCGCGGAGAGACCGTGGATTACGGGCTTTGGGTATCTCCGCTGCGGCTGAAGCCCGTGTTCGACTACAGCTACGACGGGACGATGCGGTCGCTGGAGCAATCGGCCAATCGCCTGGGCTTTCCGGATTTCGATCTCGTCTATATCCACGATGTCGACCGGTTCACCCACGGCGATGCATACGATCGCCGTTTCGGGGAAGCCATGGAAGGATCCTACCGGGCGCTCGATGATCTGCGCAAGGCAGGCTATGTCAAGGCGATCGGCGTTGGGGTCAACGAAGGCGACGTTGCGACACGCTTTGTCGAGGCCGGGCATTTCGATGCCGTCATGATCGCCGGGCGTTATACGTTGCTGGATCATAGTGCTGCCGAAAATCTCTTTCCCGCAGTTGAGAAAGCCGGGTGGCGGGCGTCTTCAACTCCGGCATCCTGGCGACTGGACCGGACAAGAATGCCGCAACCTACGACTACGGCGCGCCACCGGCGGAGATAACGGCAAGGGCGCAGCGTATAGAGCGGATCTGCGAAAAACACGACGTGCCGTTGCAGGCCGCCGCCATCCAGTTTCCGTTCCGGCACAAGCTCGTATCGGCAGCGGTGCTCGGCATGAGCAGGCCGGAACGGATCGCGCAGAACCTGGAATGGTCGAGACATGACATACCGGATGCCTTCTGGGTCGAGATCGACGGCATCCGCTAGATTTCTTGTTTTCCAACATTTCCCGCCGGACATTCTGTCCGGCGGGTGATTGCATTTCATGCTGCGGCGCCCAACGGAAGAGGTGAGCCGGACTCCACGAGGCCCTCGGCCATCAGGTCGTCCCAAAGGGCGGCGGGGATATTCACCTGCATGTAATCCAGATTCTGGGTCAGTTCCGCAACTGAGCGCGCCCCTGGAATGACGCTGACTACGGCGGGATGGCCGAGCGGAAACTGCAGCGCCGCCGCCGGCAAGGGAACGCCGTGTCGATCGCACACGGTCTCCATCCGCCGGACGCGTTCGAGCACATGGGGCGGGGCCGCTCGCGTGTTGAAGGTGGCTCCGTCCTTGGCACCGGTTGCGAGAATGCCTGAGTTGTAGGGGCCGCCGATGACGATCTTGGTACCGCGCTCTTCGCAGACCGGAAAGAGAACCGATAGCGGCTCCTGCTCCAGCAGGGTATAACGCCCGGCAAGTAGGAAATAATCGAAATCTCCGGCAACGACGAAATCCGACAGCATCTGCCACTGGTTGATGCCGACGCCGACCGCCTTGATCACGCCCTGCGACCGCAGGTCGTCAAGGGCAGGGTAGGCGCCGTCCATCGCCTCGCGAAACCGGCTTCTGGCATAAGGGTCTTCTCCGGGGCCGAAATGAATGGCCTCATCGGGATCGTGGATCGCCAGCATGTCGACATAGTCGGTGCCGAGACGTTTCAGCGTGTTCTCGATCGAGCGCATGACGCCGTCGCGGGAATAGTCGAAATCCGCCCGGAACGGCGGCGCATCATCCCACAATTGCGGCGTCTTCTCGGATGGCGGAATGGGAACCAGATCGTAGCCGACCTTGGACGAAATCACGATCTCCTTGCGCGGCAGCGACTTGATCGCCTCGCCGAGTCGTGTTTCCGCCAGCCCGAAACCATAGACCGGAGCCGTATCGAAATAACGGATGCCGTTCGCATAGGCCGCATGAACGGTGGCAAACGCATCCTGCGGATCGGTGGAGCGATACATGTTGCCGAGCCCGGTTCCTCCCAGCCCCATGGTGGTGACGCTCAAGCCGTCCGTCACGGCTCTCGACAGAATTTCCTTCATCTCAACTCCCTGTATCCTCGTTCTTGCACGCCGCCATGTTCGACCAATGTCTTTATGCGGCCCGACGTCGGGCCGCATAAAGACATTGACATAAAACTTGTCGTACAACAAGGTAAGAGGATGATTGAGTGAAGCGGCATGCGCGTGCAGCGCTCTCCGCTGCTGCTCCTATCGAACGGGGCGCTAGAATCTCCAAGCGGATCGCCTTGATAAAACGGGATGGAAACGATGAAAATTGATGTACGGCACGCCTCTCACCCGGAGGCGGTCCGGGCCTTCGATACCGAAAAGCTCAGGGAACAGTTTCTTGTCGAAACGGTCTTCGAGCCGGGTGAAATCGTCCTCACCTATTCCCACTATGATCGCATGGTCTTGGGCGGCGCGATGCCGCTTGCCACGCCTTTGGCCTTGTCCGCGCCAAAGCCGCTCGGACAGGAAACCTTCCTCGCCGAACGTGAGCTCGGTGCGCTCAACGTCGGCGGCGCCGGCCGCATTCGCCTCGATGGAACGGCCTATGATCTGGCCCGGCTCGATTGCCTCTATATCGGCAAGGGTATCACCGACGTGCTTTTCGAAAGTATCGATCCTGAAAATTCGGCGAAGTTCTACCTTGTCTCAGCGCCCGCCCATGCGGTCCATCCGACAGTCCATCTCACGCCCGAGAAGGCCCGCCACATGAAGGTCGGTGCGCTGGAGACGGCCAACAAGCGCTCGATCCTTCAGTTCATCCATCCGGAGGTCTGCCAGTCCTGCCAGTTGACGATGGGATTCACGATGCTGGAGCCGGGCAGCATCTGGAACACCATGCCCTCCCACACGCACGACCGCCGCATGGAAGCCTACCTTTATTTCGACGTTCCAGCGGATCAGCAAATTTTCCATTTCATGGGTGAGCCGACGCAGACGCGTCATCTTCTGGTGGGTAACGAGCAGGCCGTCATTTCTCCACCCTGGTCGATCCACTCCGGAGCCGGCACCAGCAATTACAGCTTCATCTGGGCGATGGCCGGCGACAACAAGAATTTCACCGACATGGACCATGTCGCAATCAGCGAATTAAGGTAGTCGGCATGGCAAATCCCTTCGATCTTTCCGGCCGTACCGCAATCGTGACAGGCGCCAATACCGGTATCGGCCAAGGCATTGCCGTTGCATTGGCTGAGGCCGGCGCTACCATCGTCGCCGTCGGCCGATCATCGATGGGTGAAACCGAAACTCTTGTCCGCCAAGCCGGCGTCAAGTTTCACGCTATCAGTGCCGATCTCGGTTCCATCGATCCGGTGAAGCCGATCGTTGCCGAGACCCTTAAGACATTCGGCAGCATCGATATTCTCGTCAACAATGCCGGCATTGTCCGCCGTGCCGACGCAATCGATTTCACTGAGGAGGATTGGGATGCAGTGATGAACATCAACCTGAAGACTGCCTTCTTCCTCACCCAGGCTGTCGCGCATCACATGCTTGAAAAGGGCAGGGGTAAGGTCATCAACATCGCGTCGATGCTTTCTTTTCAGGGTGGAATCCGAATTCCGTCCTACACCGCTTCAAAAAGCGGTATAGCGGGGCTCACGCGGCTGCTTGCCTGCGAATGGGCCGTCAAAGGTGTCAACGTCAATGCCATTGCGCCCGGCTATTTCGCGACGAACAACACGACAGCCTTGCGAGAAGATCCGGACCGCAACAGCGGCATTCTTGCTCGCATCCCGGCTGGCCGCTGGGGAAATCCGGCGGATATTGGCGGTGCGGCCGTTTTCCTGACATCGTCGGCGTCGGATTATGTGCATGGCACGGTGCTGCCGGTGGATGGCGGCTGGCTGGCGCGGTGAGTAGAGTCGTCAAGCACCGTTGGCCGAAATTCCGGTATGGTGGGTTCAAGGATGAAGTGCGACTTGCAATAGATAACAACGGTTTATCCTTGCAAGGAACGAGACATGAAACGCACCTACTCCCAGATCGATATGGAAGAACGCCGCAAGATTGCCCGCTGGCGCACGGCTGGGATCAGCGTTGACGTGATCGCCGAGAAACTGCACCGACATCGCTCGACCATTTTCCGTGAGCTGCGCCGCAATACGTTCGAGGATCGTGAGATGCCGGACCTCAACAGTTACTACTGCGTGATGGCCAATGGACATGGCGCGAGAACGGCGTGCCAAGCTGCGCAAACTTGCCCGGTTCTCGCATCTGCGCCAATCGGTGATCGAGCGCATCATGCATGGCTGGTCGCCGCAACAGATCGCTGGCCGACTGCAGCTTGAGCGCCATCCGATCTCTGTCAGCCATGAGACGATCTACAAGTTCGCCTATTCCTCGGACGGCCACGCAATCAAGCTGTGGCGACATCTTCCGGAGCACCGCGCCAGGCGTCGGCCACGGCACGCCAGACGCCGCCATGGTCGGCGGTTCACCCCCGACGTCAACATTCTCTACCGGCCCGACGCAGTTGCCGAGCGCAAGCAGTTCGGGCACTGGGAATGCGATCTCATCCAGTTTCGCAAAAAGTTCGGAAAGGCCAACGTGACGTCACTGGTCGAACGGGTCAGTCGCTTTGCCATTCTCCTGCGCAACAACGACCGACAATCCAGACCGGTGATGGACGGCCTGATCCAGGTGCTGCAATCCCTGCCCCACCTCGCTCGTCGTTCGATCACCTTCGACCGTGGTACTGAGTTCACCGACTGGCCCTACCTGCAGGCAAGCATCGGAGCGCAGACCTGGTTCTGCGATCCACAATCTCCCTGGCAGAAAGGCACCGTCGAAAACACCAACAGACGGGCGAGGAAATGGCTTTCGAGAGAGGTCGATCCCCTGTCTCTCAGCGACCGCGATCTCACCGACATCTGCAATCATCTGAACGCAACGCCGCGCAAATGCCTCGGCTACAAAACACCAGCGGAAGTCTTCCGCCAGAAACTCCTCGCGCAAATCCGGCGCACCAGTTAGCTTCTCAAAGCCCGCAGGTCGCGGTTCGCCATGAACTCACAATCTATTACCGATGCACACACCCGTCATCCGCATTCCCGCCTTTGGGGCAACGGCACGACATCTTCGTCAGATGGCCAATTCTTCCGCGCGAGTGACCGAGCCGCAAAGCGCGGCGACATCAATTTGCATTACGGCAGCGAGCCCGGATCGAATTTATACAGCCATATTTCCGATCATGTATGGCTACTTTAGCATTCTGCCCATCAGCCCGACCGAAAGCGAGGCTGCCTATGTGCTCGACGGGCTATTCGATCAGGACACGATCCTCGACATCCAGGAACACTTTACCGATACGGGCGGCGCGAGTGATCACATCTTCGGCTGTTCGCCCTGATTGACAAGCGGTTCGCACCGCGATCGAGATCGAATTATAGGGTCGCACATCTATCCCCTTGAACAACGATATCATTTGGTGTATTTCGATATCAAAGTCATCGTTTCTTAGAAGGGTGATATCAATGCCGGCGGTCACTATTCGCAATCTTTCTGATGAAACGCATCGCGCCCTACGGGTGCGAGCAGCTCACCATGGCCGAAGCACCGAGGCCGAAATCCGTGACATTATCGAGGCCGCCGTTCGTCCATCTGAACGCGTGAAACTCGGCTCCTTACTCGCGGCCATAGGTCGTGACGCTGAGCTTTCCAACCACGACGTTGAAGCCCTGCAGCAAAATCGCGATAAAGCGCCTGCCGAGCCGATGACTTTCGAATGATCTTGCTGGATACCAATGTGATATCGGAGCCGTGGAAACCGGTTCCTGACGGGGCAGTGATCGAGTGGATGGACGCCCAAGCCATCGAGACACTGTTCCTTTCCGCGATAACAATTGCAGAACTTCGTTTCGGGATCGCTGCCATGCCCTCAGGCAAACGGCAAACTATCCTTCGCGATCGCCTGGAGGGCGAAGTGCTTCCGCACTTTGCCGAGCGCATCCTGCCTTTCGGCCTTGCCACCTCGCAGTTCTACTCGGAGCTGATGGTGCGAGCTCGAGTATCCGGGAAAGCGATCGGCAAGGCGGATGGATATATTGCAGCCACAGCAGCAGCGAACGGCCTCGCGGTCGCAACTCGAGACACCAGCCCTTTCGAGGCCGCCGGGGTGAAAGTGATCAATCCTTGGTCACTACAACAAAGATATTAATCTAAGTCGTCGTGAGTTCGATTCTTATCAAGGCGTGACTTGCCCGTGACAGGCTTGCGCGCAGCAGAAGCGTGATCGAGGCCGTCAGTTTCGAGAGCCTATTGAAATAGGGTGCGACAACTGTCACATATAGAACGACAGATGACGTAGGAGATGCGCAATGGTAATTGCGGTGGATAAGGGCTTTCAGGATGGAGCTAGCGGAGGATTGCAAAAGGTCGCAGCGTTGCTCGGCGGAACGCGTGTCCTGTCGCGCCGCCTGACGAGCGCGCTCGATGCCCATGAGCTCTTGCTGCACGGTTTGCCGGCCTCAGCGGTTGACCACCTCGTCGGTAGCTTAGTCTTTATTGGCAAAAGTGAATCCCTCGAAAAGGCGGTCGGCATGAGTGTGCGGACGTGGCAGCGGCGCAAGGATGTACCATCCAAGCCACTTAGCCAGGAACAGAGCGGGCGGGCATGGAAGTTCGCCGAGATTCTGGCAAAGGCGACGGATGTCCTTGGAACTCAAGCGGAAGCCGAGCAATGGCTTGAGCGTCCGGCAGTCGGTCTCGACCAACGTCGCCCGCTCGATCTTTTGGGAACGCCCGCCGGCGTCGAACTGGTCGAGGATTATCTCCAGCGGCTCGAATATGGCGTCTATGCATGACGCCCTTGCCGATTGCGCTTGGTGGCTCCGAGCTGATCGCATGGCGGCTCGACCAGGCCGGCTATGCCCCAACCTGGGATAGCGGGGAAGGCGCGTACCGTGTGGGAGGCCGGTGGAACAGTAAGGGCATGCGCGCGGTCTATTGCTCCATCGACCCATCGACCGCCATCTTGGAGGTCGCGGTTCACAAGGGATTTCGCGCGCTCGATACAGTCCCACATATTTTGACGGCAGCCGTCGTCACCGACGTCTCTGCCGTGCATGTTGTCGATCCCGCCAGCGTTCCCAATCCAAATTGGCTGCGCCCCGGTATCCCAAGCGCCGGCCAGCAAGCATTCGGTGACGATCTGCTGCGACGGCACCGCTTTGTCGCCATCTCAAGCGCGGTGTCGTCGCACAGCTGGAACTTGGTCTTCGTGGCAAGCAGTGCCACCGGCGGTTATGCGCTGAAATTTCAGGAGGCTTTCGCGCTGGACACTAGGCTGCACCCACCGTCGGCGTGATGCACTTACAACCGGCCGCGTCGCGTGCCTTGTTGTGAGCGGAGGATGGCTATCGCGCTTACCCGCCGCCCCTGCCAAAGCGCCAGACGGGGATACCAAGGCCGCGGGCCTTGTTGGCGAGATTGCCGGTGATACCGGAGCCCGGGGAAAGCCCGACACCACTCGGTATCACTGCCGACGCGGGCATCCCAACAAGCCTTGCTCCGCAAGGGTAGGGAAAATGACGAGGACCATGAATCGGTTACCGCGGACGCAGGATGTTAGCGGAACCGAGGCTGCCATTCTGAAGGGTGAGGCGCTCGCATTCGGTCGGAACCTTGCGTCTGCCGACCAGTTCTTCTTGTTGAATGCGCGAGTACCGAACTTATGACTGAGAAAGTTGCAACTCCACCCAAAAAGGGCGATCCCAAAGGACAGCCCGTCCGTCGTCCCGCTCCTCAAGATCCGGCGCCGAGGTCCGATGAACGCCAAAAACCACCTCGGGACACAAGAGATGCGCCGGCGCCAAACCCGAATGGCGAGCCCTTCGACGCCCCTCGTCGCGCGCCGAAGGCTAGCCGTCCTCCGGGAGCTCAGTAGCCATCTGAGATCAAGTTCCAGAATGCGTTGTCGCAAGACAGGATTTCAAAATCCGCCAGGGCGCGAAGCCGTTGGAAAGAGGCTTCGGAATTGCGCCGATTTACCCATCGCAGGCAATCCATGAACTTAACTTTGCGTTCGTGATCACTCATCGGTGCTTCAAGCGATCCCTTGGCGTGCAAGCGAGACTTGTTGTAAATGCGCCCGTCGCGCGTCGTGACGGTGACGATGTGAGGGAGGCGCTCCACGCCTTTTTCCTCTTCGGCCGAATAGGACTGCATCTCGATTCGCGGCATAAATCCCCGGATTTCCGGCCGCTCAATCTCCTGTCGCGTAAAGTCCGAAAGGCTAAGAGATCCCTTGAGGAAAGCTGTCGCCAGGCAATATTGCATCGAGAAGCGGGCCTGCATTTCGTCGGCGGGGTCGGGATAAGCGAGGTTGCGGGCAGCGGATATGCCGACTTTCGTCTCGATCCTGGCAATGTCGCCCGCCAAAAGCTCATGCTCCTGCTTCAGATCCAGAAGCGCATCGATCGCGCGATGGGTCGAGGCGCAGCAGGGATGGTGCTTGGTCACCACGCCCCGGCTTTCGATGATATGCTCCTCCTCGAATGTCAGGTCTTCCCAGCCCGTGGCATCATCGCCCCCGAAAAGATCGAGGAAGCCTTGCGGCCGCTCGAGGATGTCCGGCCGTCCGCTCATGCCCGCAAGCGCCATGCGCGCCGCATCCACTGCATTGCGCGCTGCAATGCCGGCATGAAGCGGTTTGGCGGTCGTACCGAATTGCCCTTTCGGGCCGCAGGCGAAGCTCGTCGCAAGGCTCATCGCCGCGACTAAGCGGTTTTCGTCGGCGCCGAGAAGCCGTGCCACGCCAGCCGCAGCCCCGATGCTGCCGACCGTCGCCGTTGCGTGCCAGCCCCTGTTGTAGTGAGAGGGATTGACGCCAAAGCCGACCGCCGCCTGAGCTTCCAGCCCGGTCAGATAGGCCTCGAGAAACCGTCTTCCGCTCGTCACCTGGCCGCTCGTCACAACCGCCAGCAGCGTCGGCACCAGCACTGCGGACGCATGCGCCCTCGCCGGATGGAAATTGTCATCGAAATCGAGCGCATGAGCCGCCGTTGCGTTGATGAGTGCGGCGAGCGAGGGCGAGGCGGAGCCGCCGGTGACGAGCCGCGCTTCGCCGCCTCCGACGATTTCCCCGTCAAAGGCGCGGGTGAGCGCGGCGACGCTTTCATCGCCCCTGCCTGCAATCATACAGCCGATGGTGTCCACCGCAGCATCTCTTGCCCGGTCCATGGCGAGGTCTGAGAACGTCGTTCGCGACAGGACCTGTGCCGCGATCTTCCGGAGAATAGTGGCCATTGACGAAAGTCTTTCCGTGAGCTTGGTTCTCAGCGGAAAATGTTCAACTTTCCGCAGATCCGCAATCTTATGCGGTTTGCGGGTAGGGCTATCGATATTGGAGATAGAATGGCGCGAGACACGAGTGCGGCGATCAGCCTGAAGCATATCGAGGCCTATGACGCCATCGCCGCGACAGGCTCGACGATCGCCGCGTCCGTTGAGCTTGGGATCTCGCAATCGAACGCCAGTCGCTTGTTGCAGCAACTGGAAGACTATCTCGGCGTCCGGCTTTTCGAACGGGAAAAGAACCGGCTTCAACCGACCCGCGAGGGGCTGCAGCTCGGCCCGGAGATCCGTGCCATTTCCGACCGGCTGCGCGCCTTGAAAACGGCGGCGATGGAGCTCGAGAGCGGTCGATCGCGCGAGATCATGCTGCGGCTCGCCTTTCCCGCCAGCCTTTCCTCGACGCGCATTCCGAAGCTGGTGAAGAACTTTCTCGCCGCGAATGGTCCGATGCGCGTCGAAGTCGCGTCCGGCAGCTATCTCGCAATAGAGCGGATGGTGGCCGACGGCGAGGCCGATCTCGGTTTCGCGCGTCTGCCGCTGAGGAGCCCGGGATTGAAACAGGAGAAGATCCTGTCGTCGCGGATCATTTGCGCCGTGCACAACGATCATTCCAAGGCCGGCAGCGGCCTATTGTCGGTCGGCGACCTGAAGGGGCAGGATCTGATCATGCTGAACAGGGAGCGACCGGTTCGCCACGAGCTGGAGGCGTTGTTCTACAAGGCCGGCATCCGTCAACGCCCCCTGCTCGAGGCACATTCGGTGGCGAGCGCCTGCGCGCTGGCCGCGCAGGGGCTCGGCATTGCGCTGGTCGGTGAGATCATCGCCCGCGAATATGCGACGCTGCCGCTGCAGTTCGTTCCGCTCGAACCGGAACTGCCGGTTGCCTACGCGCTGATCAGCGGAGAGAAATTTCCGATGCCCAAGGCCGCCAGCCTTTTCCTTCAAAGCATTTCGGACTGGGCATGATGACGGTGCTCGAACCGTCCCGGGGGATCGCAAACGCATGAATATCAAGCAACTGGAAGTCCTGCGCACGCTTCTTGCGACGGGGTCGACAATTGCCACGGCAAAGACGATGGGGCTCAGCCAGTCCGGCGTCAGCCGCCTCCTCCAGCAGCTCGAGGCGGATCTTTCGATGTCGCTTTTCGTGCGCGACAAAGGCCGTCTCGTCCCGACACCCGAGGCCCTGCTTCTTGCCCGCGATGCCGAGAACATCTTGTTGGCGGTCGATCGGATGTCGGGCCATGCGGAGGACCTAAGAAGCGGCGCCGCCGGCCCGGAGATCGTCCGCATCGGTTTGCCGAGCAGCATGTGGGAGCATTTCGCGCCGGCAATGCTGGTCGATTACATAAGTGATTTCCCCGGTGTGCGGATCGAAACCTTCTTCGAGACGACGACTGCGATTAACAAGCTCGTCGAGCAGAGGGTGATCGATTTCGGCTTTCTGCGGATGGAGGGCGAGAGCGGACCGGGCATCGAGGTCGAGCGCGTCGCGACCGGCGAAAGCGTCTGCGTCGTTCCGAAGGATCATCCTCTTGCGAAACTGGAGGAAATCACGGTCAGGAATTTGCGCGACGTTCCTCTCATTCTGATTGGCCGCCAACGGCCGAACCGCATGGCGCTCGACCAAACCTTCCGGCGGGCCGGCGTCAAGCAGATCGTCAAGATCGAGACCCATACCAACAGTTCCGCCTGTTCCTACGTCGCGCATGGCCTTGGGGTCACGATCATCAGCAGCTTTTATGCGAATCTCTATCGCCACCTGCCGGTGGTTCACCGTCCTTTCGTGCCACGCGCAACCCAGGAATTCGGGCTGGCGAGGGCGGTCGGAACGCCGCTCTCGATTGCCGCCCATGCTCTGAGCGATGCCTTGAAACGACAGATCCAGCTTTCGCAAAAAGACGCTTAAGATCAAATTTTTAGCCTGAACCTTTACTCGAACGCAGCCGCTTGGGTTGCGGTCGTATTCCGCATAGACTTATGACAAAATCGCATAATATTGCGGATATTTCTTCATTCGATCATAGTCTGCAGCAACGAAACCGAGGGCGCCGGGCACTGTCCGTCGCCCATCGCGGGGAACAAAAATGCTGAAATTCGTTCTGAACCGCCTATTGATGGCATTGCCGACGATCGTCCTCGTTTCGGTGACCGTCTTCACGCTGATCCGCTTCATACCCGGCGATCCGGCAGCACTGATGCTGGGTGATATGGCTGAGCCGGATCAGGTCGCGGCGATGCGCTCGGAACTTGGCCTCGACAAATCGCTGCCGGAACAGTTCCTGATCTGGACCGCCAATGTCGTGCAGGGTGATTTCGGCCGCTCGATCGTCAATGACGAGGCGGTTCTGCCGCTCGTCGCATCGCGCTTTCTAGTCAGCGCCGAAATCGTCGTCATCGCCGTCCTTCTGGCGAGCCTCATCGCCGTGCCGGCCGGCGTCATCGCCGCCTGGCGGCAAAACAGTCTGACGGACCTGGCGCTGGTCGGCACGGCCACGATCCTGCTGTCGATCCCGACATTCTGGCTCGGACTCCTGCTTCTGCTTTTCTTCGGCTTGAAACTCGGCTGGTTACCGGTCCTGGGCTATGTCTCGATCGGCAGTAACGTTACCGGCGGCCTGCTCTACCTCGTGCTGCCGATCATGACCCTGGTCATTCATGAGATGGGTGTGTTGATCCGCATGGCACGCGCCTCGACGCTGGAAGTGCTGCGTCTCGACTATATCACCCACGCCCGGGCCAAGGGCCTTTCCGAAAGCGCCGTCCTCTGGCGGCACGCCTTCAAGAACGCCTTTGGCCCGACCTGGACAGTCATCGGTCTGATCCTCGGCAATCTGCTCGGCGGCATTGCCGTCATCGAGACGGTCTTCACCATTCCGGGGCTCGGGCGACTGATGGTCGACAGCATTTTTGCTCGCGATTACCCCGTTATCCAGGGTTGCCTGCTGTTCGTCTCGCTTTCCTATGTGCTGGTCAATTTGGTCGTCGACCTGCTCTATCCCTTGTTCGATCCGCGGGTAGTCGCCGAATGAAAAACGTCACGTTCAACAGCTTCATCGGCAGCATTCTGATTGCCGCATTGCTCATCTCCGCTGCGATCGGCCCTTTCTGGACCCCCTATGATCCGATGAAGCTCGGCTTCACGGCACGGCTGGCGGCGCCAAGCAGCGCCCACTGGCTCGGAACCGACGAATTCGGCCGCGACGTGCTCAGCCGCCTGATCGTCGGTGCCCGGGCGAGCGTCTGGATCGGCACCTTGACGGTCACATTCGCGACGGTCTGCGGCACGCTGATCGGTCTCGTCAGCGGTTATGCCCGCGGTTGGATCGATGCAGTCATCATGGCTGTCAACAATGCGCTTCTCGCCTTTCCGGGCATTCTTCTGGCGCTTGGATTGCTCGCCGTCTTCGGCGCCAACCAATATGGCATCATCTTCGCGCTGGGCATTGCCTATTCTCCCTCGATGGCCCGCGTTGTCCGCGGTGCCGTCCTGTCGCTGCGCGAGCGGGAGTTCATCGAGGCTTCCAAGGTGATGGGCAATGGCGAACTCTACACCATGTTCCGCCATATCCTCCCCAATTGTGTCGCCCCGATCACCGTGCTTGCGACCTCGATGTTCGGCTGGGCGATCCTTTCTGAAAGCGCGCTCAGCTTTCTAGGTCTCGGCGTTCCGCCACCGGCGCCGACCTGGGGCAACATGCTGGCTGCCGGCCGACCATTCATCGAGCAGGCTGTTTGGCTGGGTCTCTTCCCGGGCCTGGCGATCGCCCTGACGCTCCTCGGCATCAATCTTCTAGGCGACGCTCTTCGGGACAAACTTGATCCGCGGATGAGGGGGCTGAAATGACCAATGAAACGCTTTTGAATGTCCGCAACCTGTCGCTTCAGGTCGCCGGGACCGGTGTGCAGGTCGTCAAAGACGTCAGCTTCGACATCGCGCCGGGCGAGATCTTCGGCATCGTCGGAGAAAGCGGATCGGGCAAGACGCTGGCAACACGCGCCCTGATCTCGCTACTGCCGGCGCCCATCAAAGTGATCGGCGGCTCCGTTGCCTACAAGGGACGCGACGTGCTTTCCATGAACGGCGCGCAATTGCGCCAGTTGCGTGGTGCGGAAATCGGTGTCGTCTTCCAGGAGCCGATGACCTCGCTCAATCCCTCGATGACCGTCGGCCGCCAACTCGAAGAAGGATTGCAGCTGCATACGAAACTTTCGCAGGAGGAGCGGCGCAGCCGGATCCTCGACATGCTGAACCGGGTCGGGATCCGCGATCCCGCCGGGGCACTCACTTCCTATCCGCACGAATTCTCGGGCGGCATGCGCCAACGCATCATGCTGGCATCGGTCATGCTGCTGAAACCGGCGCTGTTGATCGCCGACGAGCCAACGACTGCGCTCGATGCCGTGATCCAGCGCGATGTCATGGAATTGATGGTGGAACTGACGCAGGCGGAAGGCACCGCCGTGCTGCTGATCAGTCACGACCTGCCGATGGTTGCCCGCTACACGAACCGCATCGTCGTCATGGAAAAAGGCGTGATCGTCGAAGAAGGACGCACCGCCGATCTGCTCGACGCACCGCAGCGTGCCTATACGAAGAAACTGCTTTCCTCCCTGCCGTTCCGTGGGCAAACGCGGACGATCGACAAGACCAAGGCGCCGATGGTCTCGGCGCGGGATATCGTCGTCGACTATGCGGGCCGGCGGTCGCTGATGAAGAAGGCAACGCCAAAGCGGGCGCTGCATGGCGTCAGCATCGATATCCACGAGGGCGAAGTCGTGGCGCTGGTCGGCGGTTCGGGCTCCGGCAAAACCACGCTTGGCCGCACCATTGCCGGACTGGTCCGGGAGAGCGAAGGCGATATCCGGTTCAAGGGACGCAGCCGCGACCACGACTGGATGGACTATCGGCTGAATTGCCAGATGGTGTTTCAGGACCCTTATTCCTCGCTCAATCCGCGCATGACCATTATCGCGCTCGTGGAAGAAGCGCTGCGGCTCGTTCCCGATCTTAACGCTGCGGCAAAGCGCAAGCGCGCCCTGGAGACGCTGGAGGAAGTCGGGCTTGGGGCCGACTATGCCGAGCGCTACCCGCACGAGCTTTCGGGCGGCCAGCGTCAGCGCGTGGCGATTGCCCGGGCCATTGCGCGCCGGCCGAAATTCCTGATCGCCGACGAACCGGTATCGGCCCTCGACGTGACGGTCCGGGCGCAGGTGCTCGAACTGCTGTCCGATCTGCAAAAACGCTACGGCTTTTCCTGCCTGTTCATCAGTCACGATCTCGGCGTGGTCGAACAGGTGGCCGATCGCGTCGTCGTCATGCAGGACGGCCGGATCATCGAGGAGGGCGACCGCGATACGGTTTTCGACAGCCCGAAGGAGGCCTATACGCAAAGGCTTCTCTCGGCCATCCCCGCTCTGGACCACAATGCTCAGGGCGGCGTGATCCTCAAATGGCGCCTGGAGAACTGATATGACGGTGATTGAATCCGGAAAGCTTGCGGAGCGATTGAATGCGATATGCGATGCCCAGCCGTTCGTAACGCGCTTCATGGTGCGTGCGCTTAGCAGCGGTGAAACGATCGGCAGAGGCGCGGACGAGGAAACTCCCTCCGCCAGCACCCGAAAGACCTCGATCATGATGGCAGCCTTGAAGGCCGCGCATGAAGGCCGCCTGGATCTGGACGAACGGATCACCTACGAAAAGCGTTTTGCAGAGGAAGTGGCGAGCGGGATATTCCGCTATCTGACGCCCGGTATCGTCATATCGCTGCGCGATGCCATCACCGGCATGATGGTGCTGAGCGACAATGTCTGCACCAAGATGGTCTTCGAAAGGCTGACGCTCGAAGAGGTCGACGGCTATTGCAAGTCGATCGGCATGTTAGGCACCAATCATCGCTTCCTCATCCCTCCCTTGGCGCTGTCGCCCAATCATTCATTGAAAGCCGTCACCACGACGACGGCGCGGGATCAGGTCTATCTGTTGCAGACCATCCTGGATGCGCAGAATTCGCGGGAAGCCGCGGACCGGCTCGGCTGCTCGCAGGCGCTGTGCGCCTATGCGCTTCAAACCCTGAAGAACCAGATCCTGCGTTATGCCATTCCCTCCAGGCTGCCGTTCGGTGTGCTCGTCGCACACAAGGGCGGCACCGGAAAGCGCGGCCGCATGAATGCCGGTATCGTCTATCGCGACGGTTCCCCCTTCTACATCATCGCCGCCTATACCGACGACGTGCCGCAGGAAATGCCGGACGGCACCCCTGGCTATACGGTCGCGCTTGAAACCATCGGCAGGCTTTCACGCGCCTGCTGGGATGAATTCCAATCCTAACGATCCATAAAAAGAGGGTAGAACAATGCATAAGCTTCTTCTTGCAGGGACCATGTTGATGGCGATGACCGGCGTGGTCGAAGCCCGCGACATCGTCGTGGCTCAAAGCTCCGACCTGCGCAGCAACAATCCGGGCGTCAATCGCGACGGCAATACCGATGGCGTCATCCTGCATATCGTCGAAGGGCTCGTCGGCTATGCCAATAATGGCGAGGTCAAGCCCCTGCTGGCAAAGAGCTTCGAAGTGTCGGTGGATGGGCTGACCTACAGCTTCGAACTGCGTGACGACGTCAAATTCCACAACGGCAAGAAATTGACCGCCGATGACGTCGTGTGGAACTGGAACCGCTATCTCAAACCCGAAACAAAGTGGACCTGCCTTCCTGATTTCGACGGCAGCGGCAATGTGCATGTTACGGGGGTCAAGGCGGCTGATGCTTCGACCGTCACCATCACGCTGGAAAAGCCATCGGCGATTTTCCTTGGCCTGATGTCGCGCCCCGAATGCGGTTACACCGGGATGATTTCCCCGGAATCGGTCGGCGCGGACGGAAGCTTCATCAAGCCGATCGGCACCGGTCCCTTCAAATGGGACGAATGGAAGAAGGGCGAATATATCCATCTCGCCAAGTTCGACGATTATGTCTCGCCCCAAAACGACGGCAAGCCCGACGGCATGGTCGGCTCCAAGCGTCCTCTCGTCGATGGCATCAAGTTCATGGTCATTCCCGATGCTTCGACCGTAAAGGCCGGCCTTCAGTCGGGCGTGCTCGATACGGCGGAGATTTCGCCGGATCTCATTCCCGAATTCAAGACGAGCGACACGATGCAGCTGATCGTGGCTCGCAACAACGGCAAGAACCTCTTCTACATCCAGACGCGCGACAAGGTTCTGAGAAATCCCGGCGTGCGCCGCGCCATGGCGATGGCACTCGATCTCGACCAACTCGTCGAGGCGGCCTCCAATGGCACCGGCGCAGCCAACGGTTCCATGGTTTCGGAAGACTCGCTCTATTTCGACGATGTCCAGAAGAAGCGTCTGCCCTACGACCTCGAGGCCGCGAAGAAGGAGCTTGCGGCGGCCGGCTACAAGGGCGAGCCGATTACCATCATCGCCAACAAACGCAGCAACGTGCCAAGCTTCCCGGCTGCGGTGATGGCGCAGGCCATGATGCAGCAGGCAGGTCTCAATGTGCAGATCGAGGTGCTCGACTATGCGACACAGGTCGATCGTCGCCGGTCCGGCAACTACCAGATCATCTCGCAATCGGTCGCGCCGCGGCTCGATCCGGCGCTGATGTACGGCTTCTATGTCGGGAACAAGGACAAGAACGCTTCTTTGATGTGGGATGACCCGAAGGCAGTCGAGTTGATGAAGGCCGCCTATGCGGAGTCCGACCAGACGAAGCGTCAGGCGATCTTCGACGAGTTTCACACGCTGATGCTCAAGGAAATGCCGGGCATCTTCCTCTATGACATGGTCGATGTCTGGGGCGCGACCAAGAAGCTGATGGGCCAGCCCGTCTGGCAATCGAATGCCCGTCTTTGGGAAGTTTCGCTCGACAATTGAGCCTGAATTGCCGCACCCGGGCGGGTCGAGCGCGGCGATCCCACTTCGACAGCCAACAGGAGATCCGGCAGGCAGTCCTGCCGGGTCCGGTGCAACACGTCCCTGTGGCGGCAGGACAGACAGCGAGGAATGCCATGAATCTTGACGCGATCAGCTCCATTGCCGCGACGATCGAAAAGATGAAGCCGGATTATATCGCTCTCAGCGACAGCATCTGGGATTTCGCGGAGTTGAAGTTCGAGGAGCGGCGCTCGTCGCAATTGCTGGCAAGAACACTCGAGGAAAACGGCTTTGCCGTACGCCGCAGCGTCGCAGACATGGAAACGGCCTTCATCGGTGAATCCGGCAGCGGCAAGCCGGTGATTGCTTTCCTCGGGGAATTCGATGCCCTGGCCGGAATGAGCCAGACCGCCGACGTGGCCGAGCCTCTTCCCGAGGTGGCGGGGGCAACCGGTCACGGGTGCGGGCACAATCTGCTTGGCGTCGGGTCGCTGATGGCGGCGGTTGCGCTTGCCCGCTACCTCAAGGAGAACAACCTGCCCGGCACGGTGCGCTATTATGGCTGCCCGGGAGAGGAGGGCGGTTCCGGTAAGACCTTCATGGTTCGTGCTGGCACATTCGATGATGTCGACGCCGCCCTGACCTGGCATCCGGCTCCGTTCAACGGTGTTCGCTCGACGAACAATCTTGCCGTTCTCGAATATTACTATCGCTTCAGGGGTGTCGCGGCACATGCTGCCAACAGCGCCCATCTCGGCCGTTCGGCGCTCGATGCCGTCGAACTCATGAATGTCGGCGTCAATTTCCTGCGTGAACACATGCCGCAGGATTGTCGCGTTCACTACGCGATCACCGACACCGGCGGCAGGGCCGCCAATGTCGTGCAGGCCAGCGCCGAGGTTCTCTATTTGATCAGGGCGCCTGACATGCCGCAGGCGCTTGAGCTTGCCGGGCGCGTCGAGAAAGTTGCACGAGGTGCCGCGATGATGACCGAAACCGAGGTCGAGATCGTGTTCGACACCGCCTCGACGAACCTTCTTCCCAACATCACGCTTGAAACGGCAATGCACGAGAACATGGTCGCGCTCGGGCCGATAACCTTCGACGAGGCCGACATCGCCTTCGCCAGGAAAATCCAGGATACCTTCACGCAGGAAGCGATCAGGAGCAGCATCCGCCTCTATCAGATCAAGGGCGATGTGTTCTCCGATGCCAAGGTCGATGGCTCGACGCCCTTGCACACCGGTCTGCGAGATTTCGAAGGACAATCGCATTTCCGGGCCGGTTCGACCGATGTCGGCGACGTCAGCTGGGTGACGCCGACCGCGCAATGCTGGGCGCCTGCCTGGGCGATCGGCACCAATCCCCATACCTGGCAGGTCGTCGCGCAGGGAAAAAGCCCGGCCGCGCACAAGGCCATGGCGCATGCGGCCAAGACGCTTGCGACAACGGGTCTCGCATTGATGTCGTCATCCCACCTCCTGGCAGCCGCGACGGCCGAGTGGCGAGAAAAGACCAGCGGCAAAGGCTATATATGCCCGATTCCCGACAATGTGATGCCCGCAACGGTTCACAGCCGGTAGTTCCCGTCTCCGTCCGTTGGATGATACGCCGGCGACCGGCATCGTATCCGCTTGCAGCACCCCCTGAAAAAGCACTAAGGGTATGGAAGTCGAAAGCGCGGAATTGAGGCATTCACCGCTTTCGAACCTCCAACACCTCGGAAAAGGCAAAGATGACAAGCTCCGAATGGCGGGTGGGAGTGCTGTTTTCCAGAAGCGGAATTAGCGAAATTACGGAAACCGAGCACTTTCTTGGCACCGCACTTGCGATCGAGGAAGTCAATGCAGCGGGGGGCGTGCTTGGCAAGCCCATCGTTCCGATCGCCTATGATCCGGGCGGGGACCAAACCGCCTATCGCAATCTGGCGCGGCGCCTGCTGGCCGATGACGACGTCAACATCATCTTCGGTGCGTCGATGTCGGCCAGCCGAAAGGCCGTGCTGCCGATCGTCGAGCGGCACAACGGACTGCTGTTTTATCCGTCGATGTATGAAGGTTTCGAATATTCGGAGAATGTGGTCTATACCGGCGCCACCCTCAATCAGAATACTTTCGCGCTCGCAGAATACCTTCTTCGCCACCATGGACGCCGGATCTTCTTTGTCGGCGCGGATTATATTTATCCGCGCGAATCCAATCGGGTCATGCGGGATGTGGTCGAGGCAAAGGGCGGTGAAGTCGTTAGCGAACGGTATCTTCCTCTTCATGCCGACGAACAGACCTTGCGTTCGGTGATTGCCGATATCGTCCGCCTTCAGCCTGATGCCATCTTCTCGACGATCATCGGCCGGCCGGCGCAGCGTTTCTACCGCATGTATGCCGAGGCCGGAATCGATCGCAGGCGGGTTCCGATTGCCAGTCTGACCATGGCCGAGAGCGAGATTCGTGAGATCGGAGCCGATGCCTGCACCGGCCATATTCTTTCGGCGACTTATTTTCAGACGGTCGAGAATGAGGCGAATGATCGCTTCGTGGGAGCATTCAAAGCCCGTTTCGGCCGGGACTTCACCACGAGCGTCTGGTCGCAGCCGGCCTATGCGCAGGTTCACCTTTTCGCCCGCGCGCTTGCCCGGGCCGGCTCGCTCGAGACCCATCGCATTTCCGAAGAAATTCTCCTGGAAGATTTTCTTGCACCGGAGGGCCGGATCAACTTCGACGCCGATACCCGTCACCTCTGGCTGCATCCCCGGATCGGCGTGGCGCGGGCCGATGGGCTTTTCGACATAGCCTGGCAGGCGCCTGGCCCGATCCGGCCGGACCCGTACCTGACGGCGTCGCGGTTCGAAGACGTCTGGCTGGAGGCCTGAGATGGCGGGACCGAGCAGGATCGTTCAGGATCTGCGGCGCGCACGCGTTCTGGTCGTCCATCCGCGCGACGAAGACGGCAACGTGCTGATTGCCCACCTCAAGCGCCTTGGCTGCGAGGTCCGGGCCACCTGGCCGCTTCCGCCAGCCTTGCCTCCCGACGTAGACACCGTCTTCCTGCATGTCGAGGATGTGCATGTCGAGCACGCGCTTGAGATCATCGACCTCCAGCAGACGGCGATCATCGCCATCGTGACATATGAGAGCCCGACAGCACTCCAGGCGATCATCGATCTCAACGCCCACGGCGTTATCAGCAAACCGTTGCGGCCGCTCGGCATCCTGACGCAATTTGCGCTTGCACGCTATCGGCAGAGCTACGAAAAGCGGCTGGCCGGCAAGGTGCAGAAACTCGAGGAAACCTTGAAAAGTCGCAGGCTGGTCGAAAAAGCCGTTTCAGCGCTGCGGGTCATGAACGGTCTCGACGAGGCGGCGGCCTATAAGCTCTTGCGCGATCAGGCGACGTCGAGGCGCGTTCCAATGGCGACGATCGCCGAATCCATCATTGCCGCGCAAGACACCATGAAAAGCCTCGGACTTTCCATCGGCGCAAAAACTCAACTTTGAGTCCATAAACTCTCCATGCGCACCTCCTGAAAATGCCTGTTAAAGCGGCTTGACGGTCGCATTCTTTCGTGCAAGCCTAAAGACAACGAGCAGGTTTGCTCAGCGGCAGGGCTGCCGCATTCACATCATGGCTATGTAGCCTCTGGTTCACGGATTGAATTCCGTGCCAGAGGTTTTTTGCGTTTGGAGACTAGATTGAGCGTCAAGACCTCAACCGCGCGGATGGCAACCGTCGCAACCATCCAGTTCGAACCGATCGTCGGTGATCGCGCCCGTAATCTCGCGGCCATCGAGCGGCTGGCGAGGACGGCGAAGGCCCAAGGCGCGGAGATCGTCGTTCTGCCGGAACTGGCCGATAGCGGCTATAACTTCCGTGACGGCGACGAGCTTGCCGCATTGGCCGGCCCGGTACCCGACGGCCCGAGTGCCGAGACGCTCTGCCATCTTGCCGGAGAGCTTGCCCTTTACATCGTCAGCGGCATAGCCGAGCAGGATGGCGACCGGTTTTACAACAGCGCTCTTCTCTGCGGGCCTGAGGGATATATCGGCAAATACCGCAAGCTTCATCTGTGGAACAACGAAAACCGTCTTTTCAGAAAAGGCGATCTCGGGCTGCCGGTATTCGACCTGCCCTTCGGCCGTGTCGGCATCGCCATCTGCTACGACGGCTGGTTTCCGGAAACATTTCGCGAGTTGGCGCTGGCCGGCGCGGAACTGGTCTGCGTACCCACCAACTGGGTACCGATGGCCGGTGCGGAAAGCATTGCCGAGCCGATGGCGAATATCCTGCACAAGGCGGCCGCCCACACCAATGGCCTTTACATCGCCTGCGCCGACCGGATCGGCGTCGAGCGCGGCCAGTCCTTCATCGGCCGCAGCTTTATCGTCGGCCCGCAAGGCTGGCCGATATCTGGTCCGGCCAGTGCCGATCGCGAGGAAATCCTCCTTGCGCAAATCGATCTGTCGAGCGTGACGGAAACCCGCACGCTCAACAGCTTCAATCATCTGCTCGGCGACCGCCGAGCCGATGTCTACGGGTAACATCGACCCAACTCAAGAAAGGGGAACAAAATGCAAATGAAAACCATAATCCTTACGCTGGCATCTGCGGCATTCGCCACCGCAGCTTTCGCCGAGGATCCGATCAAGATCGGCGTGCCGGTGGGGCTGTCAGGCGCAAACAGCGTGGTCGCGCCGTCCGTCGTCCAAGCTGCGGAGCTCGCCGTCGAAGAAATCAATGCCAAAGGCGGCGTGCTCGGGCAGCCATTGGAGCTTGAGATCGCCGACGATGCATCAGGGGCGGCCGGCGCGCAAAAAGCCTTCGATTCGCTGGTTTTCCAGAAGGAGGTGAACGTCGTCATCTCCATGGAGACGAGTGCTGCGCGCAATGCCGGCCTGCCGATCATTTCCAAGGGTGACGTGCCATACATCTACACGTCGTTCTACGAAGGCAAATCCTGCAACGCCAATCTCTTCGTCGATGCCTGGGTTCCAGAACAGCAGGTGCCGCCTGTCGTCGACAATTTCATCAGCAAACAGGGCGCAAAGAAGTTCTTCCTGATCGGTTCGGATTATGCTTTCGGACGCGGCATGCTGACCTTCGCCAAGGGCTATATCGAAAAAGCCGGCGCTCAGGTCGTCGGCGAGGAATATCTGCCGATGGACGGCAGCGACTGGACGGCCATCATCTCCAAGGTCCGCTCCTCCGGCGCCGATGCCATCATCACCTCGACGGCCGGCGGCGCGCCGAACGTGACCTTGACCAAGCAGCTGCGCTCGTCTGGCGTCACCCTGCCTTACGGCAATCTCGCGGTCGACGAAGGCACCGCCAAGAGCATGGGCGCGGATGCCAAGGACATCTTCCTCTCCGCATCCTACGTCACGGGCATCGACAGCCCCGAAAACAAGGCTTTTCTCTCGGCCATGGAAAGGAAGTTCGGCAAGGAACTGCGCACGCCGAACGATCTTTCCGTGCCGCAATATGAAGCGATCTACCTTTACAAGGCAGCCGTCGAGAAGGCCGGCAGCACGGATACAGCGGACGTGCTCAAAGCTCTTCCTGACGTATCCTTCACCGGTCCGCGCGGCAAGATCTCCATGAACAAGCAGCACCACGCGCCGCTGACGATGTATCTTGGCCGGGTAAAGGACGACGGCAGCGTTGCGGTCGTCGATAGCTTCAAGGACGTCGATCCTGGCGATCAGTGCCCGAATCTCTGAAACCAGCGTGGCGGGGCAGGGCGCCCCGCCTCCAGCATCGGAGTTCTAGAAATGACGCTCTTTCTCGATATTCTCAGCACTGCGGCCATTCTCTTCATCGTTGCCGCCGGGCTGCTTGCGATCTTCGGCGTGCTGAAGATCATCAATTTCGCGCATGGCGCATGGCTGACCATCGGGGCTTACTGCGCCGTCGTCGTCAGCGGGTTCGGCCTCAATCCGTGGCTTGCCATTCCCTTCGCGTTTCTGGTCGGAGCGATCCTCGGCGGCGTTGCCGAACGGTTCATCGTGCGGCCTCTCTATCGCCGCCCGCTCGACGCCATTCTTGCAACCTGGGGCCTTGGCATCGTCATCGGCCAGTTGATCACGCTCTGGTTTGGCCGCGACGTGCAGTTCACGCCGGCCCTGCTGCCCGGCACCTTCGATCTCCTTGGGACCAGCTACTCAGCCTACCGTCTTTTCGCCATTGTCGCGGCGATCTGTCTGGGTCTCGGCTTCACCTTGCTGCTCGATGGGACAAGACTTGGTCTTTCCGCCCGGGCAGTCATCATGAACGAAACACTGGCGCGCGGACTCGGTATCGATACCGAAAAGGTGCGGCTCGCGACCTTCATGATCGGCACCGGCCTTGCCGCCCTTGCAGGCGTGCTGCTCGCGCCGCTGACCAGCGTCGATCCCAATATGGGCGTCGCCTGGCTGACGGGTGCCTTCATGCTGGTGATGGTCGCAGGCTCTTCGTTCACCGCGCTTGCTGCCGCCTGCCTCATTTTCGGGGCCGCTCAGGTGCTCGTCAGCACCTATTTCAGTCCAATCCTCGGCGGCATCACCGTCGCCGTCCTCTGCGCAATCACACTGCGCATACGTCCGAAAGGATTTGCCCGTGCCTGACAGACAGAAACTCCGGCTTGTCCTTCTTCTGGCGCTGGCGCTCACAGCTCTCCTGCTGATCGTCTTCGGACCGATGTTTCTCGGCCGCTTCAGCCTCAACGTACTGGCGCGTTCGATGATCTACGCCATGCTGGCGATCACCGTCGACTTGCTCTGGGGCTATACGGGCGTTCTCACCTTCGGGCAGGCGGCATTCTTTGGCGTGGGCGCCTATGCAACCGCCATGGTTCTCACCCATATCGGCGCAAGCCCGGCGCTTTTCATCGTCGCTCTTGCCGCCGCCATCTTCGTTCCGCTCGTGCTTGGCCTCGCCGTCGGCTGGCTGTCGTTCTATCACGGATCAACACCGCTCTATGCCACCGTGATCTCGCTCGTGGTGCCGATCGTCGTCACACAGCTCATCTTTTCCGGCGGCACCTGGACCGGTTCCTCGAGCGGCCTTGTCGGTTACGAAACTCTCCCGCTAGGGCTTCCCGGCTATTTCCGCTTGTCGGGCGCGTGCCTGCTGGTCTTGGCCGTTCTTGCAATAGTCTTTGTCCGGTCGGACGCCGGCCGCCTGCTCGTTGCAATCCGCGACAACGAAGCCCGCATCGCCTATTTGGGCATGAACCCCGCTCGGCTAAAGATCGTCCTGACGGGCGTTCTCGCCGGGGTATGCGGCCTGGCGGGCTTCCTTTATGCCAACGCGTCCGGTGTCGTCGCGCCTGAGAACACCGGCTTCGTATTCGGAACCGAACTCGTCGTCTGGACGGCACTCGGTGGCCGGGGAACGATTATCGGACCCTTGTTCGGCGCAATCGGCATCGATTATCTGAGCGCCAGTCTTTCGGGCGATCTGCCCTTCCTGTGGCAACTGATCGTCGGTGCGCTCTTCGTCGTCATGATCATCCTTTTGCCGGGCGGCCTCGCCTCCCTGGTGACTCGATTCCTGCGGTCCGCGAATTCCAGCAGCACTCTGAAGTCCTTGCCGACGCGCATCGTCGCCAAGGATGGTGCGTTTGCTGGCAAAAGCCTTCTGTCGATCCGCGGTCTCGGCAAGTCCTATGGCAGCTTCTCCGTCCTCAAGGGCATCGACCTTGAAATCGGTGCGGGAGAACTCGTCAGCCTGGTCGGCCCCAATGGCGCCGGCAAGACCACGCTGATGCGTTGTCTGTCGGACGGTACCCAGCAGATTGAAGGTCAAGTGGATATCATCGGCACGAATATTGCCGGTCGTGCACCCGAACGGATCGTCGCCCTCGGCGTCGGCCGAAAATTCCAGGTTGCCAGCATCTTCGACAGCATGACCATCGGCGAATGCCTGAAGATGGCGCGTTTCAGCCGCGAGAGACCCAACCCGATGCGATCGCTTGCCGAGATCATGCTGCCGGCAGCTGCAGCCGAGATCCTCACGCTCACCGGCATGGCTGATATGCTGGACAAGCCGGTGTCGCTGCTGTCGCACGGTCAAAGGCAGGCTCTCGAACTGGCAATGGTCGTCGCTCTGGAACCACGCATCATTCTTCTCGACGAACCGACTGCGGGTCTTACCAAGACCGAACGCATGACCATCGGAACCATCCTCAAGAAACTGACGGACGAGATGGGTTTCGCCGCCATCCTGGTCGAACACGATCTGGATTTCGTGCGCGACATATCGAGCCGCATCGTGGTTCTCCACCAGGGCAAGCTCGTTCTCGACGGCACGGTGAATGACGTGGTCAATTCCGAAACGGTTCGCACCATCTACGCAGGAGGCGCCCATGGCTGACGCGCTCAAACTCAAGCTCAGCGGCGTATCGAGCGGATATGGCGCGGTCGATGTCGTCAATGGCGTGTCGCTCGCCATCCGGCCCGGCGAGATCTTCGCCCTCATGGGCAAGAACGGCATGGGCAAAACGACGCTGCTGAAGACGATCCTTGGCTTCCTGCGTGTCGGCAAAGGCAAGATCGAGGTCGATGGTTTTGTTATCATCGACCGGAAGCCCGCAGAGTTGATCGCTTCCGGCATCGGCTATGCCCCCCAGGAATTGCCGTTGTTTCAGGATCTCTCCATCCGCGACAATCTCCGCCTCGCGCTCAAGGGCGATCGGGATCTGGCATCCGCCCTGGAGCGAGTTTACGGTTATTTCCCGTTCCTGAAGGACCGGCTGGCACAGAAGGCCGGCACCCTGTCGGGCGGGGAGCAGAAAATGCTGATCCTCGCGCGGGCGCTGATGCTGCGGCCAAAACTGCTGCTGATCGACGAAATCTCCGAAGGCCTGCAGCCCTCCGTCGTCCAGAACATCGCCAAAGCATTAAGGGACGACCGCGAAAAGCGCGGCACGACCATCCTGCTGGTCGAACAGAACCTGGATTTCGCCCTTTCGGTGGCAGACCGCTGGGCGATTCTCAAACTCGGGGCGATCGAAGACGAAAGCCCCAATGGTCCAGTTAGCCGCGGCCGTGTCCTGCAACATCTGAGGATCTAGGGAGCTGGGGCAAGTGCGGGACCCATGGAATGCTTTCATGCCGTATCCGGATGCGGATGTTGGGCACGCGGCCATCGGTCCGCTTTCCGGCCTTCGCTTGGCGGTAAAGGACCTTTTCGATGTTGCCGGCTATCCAACCGCGGCCGGCAATGCCGCTGTGCTCGCTACCTCCGGCATCAAGCCATTGACGGCGCCCCTGGTCCAGACGCTCGTGGATGCCGGTGCCTGCTTCGTCGGCAAAACCAATACGGATGAGCTCGCCTATTCCCTTATCGGCGGCAACATCCATTTCGGCATGCCTATCAATCCGCGCGATCCCAACCTCATCCCCGGCGGATCGTCGTCGGGCTCAGCCGTCGCGGTTGCCGCTGGCCTCGCGGATATCGGGCTTGGAACGGACACGTCCGGCTCGACCCGGCTGCCCGCCGCCGTCAACGGCCTCATTGGCTGGCGGCCGACACATGGAAGCCTCGACAACAGAGCACTGCGTCCGCTGGCGCCAAGCTTCGATGTGCCGGGCTTCATGACGAGAAGTCTAGAACCAATGGCCTCTGTCATGAGCGCTGTCGGGATGCCTGAGGCAAACGACCGACCCTCATCTATTCTCATTCCCGAGGATATCTTCGAAACCATCGACGACACGGTCGCCGACGAGATGATCGCCAGCCTTCGATCAGCGGGCATGCCTGTCCGCAGGAGAGATGCGATCTCCTCGTTCAGCCTCGCGGATCTTGCTTTGGCGTTCATCACCATCCTCCAAAGCGAGGCTTGGGAAAGCAACAAGACGCTCTTCGAGCGGAGCCCTGAAGCCATTGCACCCGACATTGCCGCGCGTCTTCTGTCAGGATCTCGCCTGAATGAGGAAGAGGTGCGCGAGGCGCGCCGGATCAGAGAGCACTTTTCCACGGAGATCGACCGATTGTTCCGCGAAGATGTGGTTATAGCTCTTCCGACATTGGCCATGACCCCGCCAAGGCGAGATACTGCGCCGGAGTGCTTCGCGGCATTTCGCTCCGCCTGCATCAAGATTCTCTGTCTCTCAGGCCTTAGCGGCTGCCCGCAACTGGCGTTTCCAATTGCCAATTGCGCGGGGAACGTTTCGCTCTCCCTGTTCGGCGCAAGGAGCGCCGACAAGACGCTTGTCAATGTGGTTAAGCGACTAAATTAGATTTCGTTGTCTTCTGAAATTTTGCGCAGCAGGTAGAGCAGCGCCACGCGTTCCGCCGGATTTAGCTTTTCCATGGTGAGATCGGTGATCAGGCTCGCCCGTGGGTACATGGCGTCTAGAACATCCTTGCCGTCCGGCAGGAGCGACATGATGACCTTGCGTCCGTCCTGTGCGTCCTTCGAGACCTCGATCAGGCCACGCGCCTTCAACCGATCGATGATACCGCGGATCGTCGCCTGGTCGACAGCCGTGGCCTTGACCAGCTCGGCCTGTGAACTCGGGCCGTTGTCACGTAGGGCGCAGAGCGTCACGAACTGCACGGAGGTCAGATGCGGGTCGCTGGCGTTTTCCTGGAAGATGGCCAGGTGTTTCTGATAGGCCTTGCGCATGAGGTGACCCACCTGATCGGTGAATCTATAGCGGCTGCCTTGCCAATCAGGCTTTTCCTGCTCGTCCGACAATTGGCCAACTCTTTCAAAATCGGTTCCGGTTCGACGGGAAGTATCGCGCCATCCGTGGCGAAACTTCCCGTCCTGTTGATTAAATCGCCTTTTCTGGAAGAGCAATCTCGGTCCGTTGCCTGACGGACTGCGGAGCCGTTATTTCCAGTTGTGCTGCATTTCCTTGACGGCGATGTCGCCGTCGAGAACCATCGGCTCGTCGTCGAGGAAGAGCGAGCAATTGCGCATCGGGATATCGAGATGGCAGGCGGTGTCGTTCGGTCCGCCGAGCTCATTGTTCGGGCCGGTGGAGAACATCACGTTGCCGTAGAACGAGCGCAGCTCCATGCCCATACCGCCGCCGAAGTCGCAAAGGCCGTGCCAGTTTGCGCGATGGTCGAGACCCCAGCCGACATGGCTCATGCCCATGCCGCGCGGATCGTTGAAGGTCTTCATGTAGGACTTGATCAGATCGGCCTCCAGGCCCCCGCGGATATCCTGGATGAAGCCCTTTTCGATCGTGTAGATCACCGGCTCGCGGACATAGACGTTGAGCGGCAAAAGAACATCGCCCGGTGCCAGCACGATCTGGCCGTCGACGCCGTCATCGGCGGCACCGGAGAAGACGAAGGCGGCCGGCCAGTGATCCCAGCGGCCCGCTTCGTCCGTGCTGCCATATTCGCCGACTGTCGGATAGACGCCCATCTTGTAGACGACGTCGGTTCCGGCCTTGCTGGTGATGCGGAGCGACTTCGCCTTTTTCATGTAGTCCACGCCGACTTCGACGCGCTCGCGCAGCTGCTTCGTCGGCATCAGGCGGGCAAGCAGCGGCGCCGGTTCAACCGCGGTCAGTACGCGTGCGCCAGCGGCCTGGATCGCCATTTGTTCCGGGCTGAACAACAGAAAGATCAGATCGACAACCATATCGGCCTTCTTCAGGGCCTCGACGGCTTCCGGATTTCCGGCAAGCCCTGTCTGGCCGACAGCCCAGCTGCCGTCGCCCGGAAGCGGGGCGGGCAGGCGAAGGTGGTACATGCGTGCGCCCAGCCTCTGGCCGGCGGCCAGGAAGGCGTCGGCATAGTCGAGGCGTTCGTCGCCCTGCGAGAGCACGACGACCTTTTCGCCTTCATGGACGCCGCTCTGCTTCAGTTGTTCCAGGCACAGTTCCGTAAATACATTTCTGTCCATTTTATCGGTCCTCTGGTTGGCTGTCTTGTTATGGTTCGTAAAGCTGCTTCAAAAGCCTACGGACAGGCCTTCTCCGGTGCGAAGGCGGCGATGGCCTCCTCGCGCGAGACCACGTCGCCGTATTTGCTGTCGATGTCGAAGAGATTGGCATTGTGCGGATCGGGGTGGCGGTCTCCGACGCAGTCGCGCACGACGATCGTCCGGAACCCGTACTGGACTGCATCCACCGCACTGGCGCGGATGCAGCCGCTCGTCGAGCATCCGGCAAGAACGACCGTGTCGATACCCTGCGCGTGAAGATGTGAGGCAAGACTGGTGCCGAAGAAGGCGCTGGCATATTGCTTGATGATGACGAGTTCACCGTCCGCCGGATGAACCTCGTCGCAGAACTCGGCCAATACATTGCCCTCGACCATGGCCTTCATGACGGGCGACTTCTTCACCCACATGCCGCCATCGGCGCAATTTTCGGCGAGATAGAGAATGCGCGTATGGATGACGGGCACGCCGGCGGTGCGGGCGGCGGCGATCAAGTCCGGCGTGCGGGCGACAGCCTTGACCACGCCCGGCGCATAGAGCGGCGCGCCTTCGATCGTGTAGGCCTTGAGGAAATCGATGACGAGAAGGGCCGGCTTCTGGCCGAAGCCGATACGGTTGCCCCAGACACCCTGATAATTGGCTTCGGCGCTCTGCATGGCGATCTCCTCAATAAGCGCCGGACAGAAGCGCGCCAGCACCCGGCGAGACGGCTTCCAGCCCAAGCGACTTCAGCATGCAATAGGTGGTTGCGGCGGCAGCCGTGATCACCGGCTTGCCGGTCAGGGCCTCGACCTTGGCGATCACCGGAAGCGACGGCATCTGCACGCAGGCAGACAGCACGATGACGTCGACATCGGAAAGATCTAGCGTCTGGACGATGGCCGGCAGGTTTTCTGGATCGTGGCGGGCGACGTCGAGATTGTCGGGAATTTCCAGCGCCCGCCAGTCCATCACCTCAAAACCTTCCTCGCGGATGTAGTTCACGACGAGTTCGGTCAGCGGCTTCATGTAAGGTGCGACGACGGCGATCTTCTTCGCCTTCATCACCTTCAGTCCCTCGATCAGCGCGCCGGCGCTGGTGTGACGACCGGGATGTTCGTCTCGTTTTCGCGGGTGCGCCCGATGAGGCGGGCCTCGGACTGGCGGTGATAGCCGAGCCCCATCGCCATGATCGCAACCAGGCAGGCATAGCCCAGAACATCGACGCGGGCATCCGACAGTTCGATCGCGCAGCGGTCGGACTCCGCGTCCATGGCGGCCAGCTCTTCCTTGACGACTTTCCTCATCCGCATACGGCTGGAGTGGAAGGTGAAGCGCTCCGGACGGATCGACTGGCGGGCAGTCAGCATCGCCGGAATTTCCGTTTCCATCGTGGTGTTGGAACTCGGTACGATCTGACCGATACGATAGAGTTTCTGCACGGACATGCTCCTTTAATGACGGATCGGAAACGCGCCGCATGCGCTTCTGCCGCGGCCATAAAAATGGCGGGCCAAACACCCGCCACCAGCGTCTAGCGGCACAGAAAGTCCCTGAGTGCTTCGAAGAAACCGTCGAAATCGTCCCAAGGGATCATGTGGCCGGCATTCGCCACCCGCGTGATCTCGATGGCCGGATTAAGCGCACGGATTTCGTCCTCGTCCACCGGTTCGATGACGCCGCCGCGTCCGGCGACCATCAGCATCGACGGCTGCGTCAGCTTCGGAAAATCAGGGAAGATATCGTCGTTGTGGAAGTCCTCGAAGGCGGTGACGATGGCGGGCTCGTAGCATGTGTGCAGCCATTCGGCGCGTAGTCTGAGCTGGCCTTCCGTCCATGTCGGGCAAAATGCCTTCATGCCTTCCGCATCGATACCCTTCACGGCAAGGCGGATGGAATCGACATACCAGGGCAGCTTGCTCGGATAGGGCCGGCGACCGGGGCCGGACACCGGCGGGTCGATCAGGGCGAGACGGGAAAAACCGGTCGGCCTAGATATCGCCGCCCGAATTGCGATCCGCGCACCCATGGAATGACCGAGGAGGGCAGGGGCGAAAAGACCGAGGGCACCGGCGAAACCGACGACGTCGGCCGCCATTGCATCAAGGCCATAGTCGAGATCGGGGCCGGTCGAGGACAGGCCGCGGCCGCGGACGTCGAGCACGTAGACATCATGGCGTTCCGCCAGCCGTTCGGCGACGAAGCCCCAGGTGATTGCCGGGCTGGTGATACCTGGAATGAGAATGACGGCAGGCCCCTTGCCGCCGTAACGCAGGTAGTGCTGGCGGATGCCGTTGGCGAAAACGTTGGCGCCGTAGAGGAGGGCCGCGCTCATGCGACGCTCTTGTCTTGGAGCGGCTGGGCATAGACATCGTAGCCATAGACCCAGGATGGATCTTCCTGCGTGAGCAGGAACGTATTGGCATTCGACACGGTCTGCACGCGGGTGGCGCGCTCACGACGGTTCGCCTCGTAGAGCGCGAAGGCTGTAGCATAGGCATTGGGGCCGGCTTCCTGAAGGCAGCGCGTCAGCATCGCCGCGTCCTCGATTGCCATGGCCGCACCTTGCGCCATGTGCGGCTTCATCGGATGGCAGGCATCGCCGAGCAGGACCATGCGGCCCTGGCTCCACAGCGGCAACGGGTTGCGGTTGAACAGCGGCCACTTGGTCACGTCGTCGGTCGCCTTGATCAGGGCCTGGATGACCGGATGATAGCCGGCGAAGGCCTCGAACATTTCCTCGCGGCTGCTCTGGACAAAGGCGCCGTCGAATTCCCAGGCGGCATGCGGCACACCGGTGACGTAATAATATTCGTCACGGCGGCTTGTGGTATAGTACACCATCATATGCCGGTCCGGTCCCCACCACTTGACGCAGTCCTCGAATGTGAGGTCGAACTTCTTCAGCTTTTCGGCCGAGATCATGGCGCGATGACCGACCCAGCCGCTATAGTTCGGACGCTCCGCGCCGAGCAGGGTTTCGCGCACACGGGAGTTGATGCCGTCGGCGCCGATGACGATCGCCGCGCGGGCGGAGGTGCCGTCCTGGAATTCGAGGTAGACATCGGAGCCGTTGTCCTCGAGCCGCGTCAGGCGCTTGTTGAATTCGACCGTGCCATGCGCCATCGTCTCCATCTGCAGGGCGGACAGGTCGCCACGGTGCACCGTGCAATAGGTCGCGCCGTAGCCTTCGAGCGGAATGCGGGATAGATATTCGCCGGTCATGCCGTCGCGGCTGAACCAGTGGCTCGGCGTGCTGCTGATGTCGATCAGCTTTCGGTCCATGCCGATGCGCTGGAAGATCTTGAGAACGTTCGGGCCCATGTGGATGCCGGCGCCAAGACGGGTGAAGCTCGGCGCCTGCTCGAAGATCTTCACGTCGAAGCCCGCGGACTGGAGAAGCGCACCCGCCGCTGCCCCGCCGAGCCCCGCACCGATGATTGCGATCGTCTGCTTCTCCTGAGCCATGGGCTGTCCTTCGCGGCAAATGAGTTCGATGAGCGACCATTAAGTGTATACGCTATAAAAAGCAAGCTAAAAATTCCGGCATTCAGGCCAATTCCTGCCAAATAACTAGCCATTACGCTGATCAATGAGGCATTCTGTCTGATCTGGCCCAGCGTATTTTTGCTTGAACGATCTTACTTTAAAGCGTATACACTTTTTATCGAGCGCAGGGAAGCGGGAAATCGGAATGGGCTTTGACGGGGCGGGCAGGGTAAGGATGGCGGCGGAAACGGTTTCCGCGGCGTTGCCTTTGCCGCTGCTTCGCCGCCGGGGATGCGCCGCATGAGCAAGGCCTTTCAGCTCGATGTCAATGGCTCCCAATGCGCCGTCGAGGCCGATCCGAAGACGCCGCTTCTTTATATTCTCAGAAATGATCTGGCGCTGAACGGTCCGAAGTTTGGGTGCGGTCTTGGCGAGTGTGGTGCCTGTTCCGTCCTGGTCGATGGGCGGGCGGTGCGCTCCTGCACCATTCCGCTTTCGGCGGTCGGGTCCCACTGCGTTACTACTCTGGAAGGGCTCGGCAGCGAGGCCGATCTCCATCCGGTCCAGCAAGCCTTTATCGACGCCGCAGCGGCGCAGTGCGGCTATTGCCTGAACGGCATGATCATCGCGACCGTCGCTTTGCTCAAGCGCAATCCAGCGCCGGATGAAGCGGACATCCGCGAGGCACTGCGCCACAATCTGTGTCGCTGCGGAACCCATATCGAAATTCTCGCCGCCGTCCGACGCGCAGTCGGGTTGTCGCAGGCAGCCTTGCGACACGAGGCGGCGCTGAAGGCAGAAGAGATGGCCGGCGGAGCGGTCGAGACATCGGAGCGGCAGCAATGACGGTGGAGCGTGAAACGTCGAAGGAGGCCCATCTTTCCAGGGAAGAGTTGCTCGCCGTCCTGTCGCCCGCGCCGAACGGCGATGACGAGCTCTATCTGTCGATCGGTCCGGACGGGTCCGTCACCGCCTTCAACGGTCATGTCGATCTCGGCACCGGCATTCGGACGTCGCTGGCCCAGATCGTTGCCGAGGAATTGTGCGTGCCTTTCGAGCAGGTGCAGATGGTGCTTGGAGCCACCTCCGTCGCTCCGAACCAGGGTGCGACGATTGCCAGCGAGACGATCCAGGTCACAGCCGCACCCCTGCGCTCGGCCGCGGCAACGGCGCGGCGCTTCCTGCTGGAGAAAGCCGCAAGGCTGCATGACCTGCCGGCGGAAAGCCTTGTTGCGGAAGACGGGATCATCCGGACGACGACACTCGAAAACTGGAGCATGACTTTCGCCGATCTTGTCTCCGGCGATCATGTCCGTCTGACCATCGATCCCGAAGCTCCACTGAAGCCGGTTTCCGACTACCGCATCGTCGGCGCCTCGCGCCCGCGCGTTGACATACCGCAGAAGGCGACCGGTCGCTGGACCTACGTGCACGACGTGCGCGTACCGGGCATGCTGCATGGCCGCGTCGTGCGCCCACCCTATGCCGGCTTCGATCACGGCGAGCATGTCGGCGCGAGCCTGATCTCGATCGATGAAAGTTCCGTTGCCGAGATTGCCGGCCTCGTCGCGGTCGTCGCGATCGGCGACTTCGTCGGCGTCGTCGCGACGCGGGAGGAAAATGCCGCTTTGGCTGCAAAGCAGCTGAAGGTGTTGTGGCGTGCCGCGCCGGAGCGGCCCGACCTGAATGCGCCGGAAGAGGCGCTTCGTGCCAACTCGGCGACACCGCGCAAGCTTGCCGACCGCGGCAATGTCGATCTGGCATTGGCCGGTGCCACGACCTCTATGGACCGCACCTATGTCTGGCCTTACCAGATGCATGCCTCGATCGGCCCGTCCTGCGCCGTCGCGGATTTCCGTGAGGACGGGCTGACCGTCTGGTCCGGCACACAAAACCCTTTCCCGATGCGCCGGGATCTATCGATCCTGCTCGACATGCCTGAAGAGCGTATCACCGTCGAACGGCTCGAGGCGGCAGGCTGCTACGGGCGCAACTGCGCCGATGACGTGACCGCGGATGCGGCGCTCCTGTCGCGGGCGGTCAATGCGCCCGTCCGGGTGCAGCTTACCCGCGAGCAGGAGCATGCCTGGGAGCCGAAGGGTGCCGCCCAGGTGATGGATGTGCGTGGCGGCCTCGATATCGAAGGCGGGCCATCGGCCTATGATTTCGAAACGCGGTATCCGTCCAATCTCGCACCGACGCTTCCCCTCATTCTGACCGGCAAGATACCGGCCTCGCCCGATACGCTGCAGATGGGTGACCGCACGGCGATCCCGCCCTATGCCTATGGTAATCTGCGCGTCACCGTGCACGACATGCCGCCGATCGCCAGGGCGTCCTGGTTTCGCGGTGTCTCGGCCATGCCGAACACGTTTGCGCATGAATCCTATGTCGATGAACTCGCGACGGCAGCCGGTGTCGATCCGATCGAATACCGGCTGCGCTACCTGCAGGACCCGCGCGCCATCGATCTCGTGCATGCGGTTGCTGAGCGCGCAAACTGGGTGCCACACACCAAGCCCGGCACGCTCGGTGGGGAGGGCGACCTGCTCTACGGCCGCGGATTTGCCTATGCCGTCTATGTCCACGGCAAATTTCCCGGCACCGCGGCGGCCTGGGCCGCCTGGGTCACCGACGTCGCGGTCAACCGGAAAACCGGCGAGATCGCGGTCACCAAGGTGACCTGCGCGCAGGATTCCGGCCTGATGATCAACCCGGACGGGGTGCGCCACCAGATCCACGGCAATATCATCCAGTCCACCAGCCGCGTGTTGAAGGAAAAGGTGGATTTCTCATCCACAGCCGTGACTTCGAAGGAGTGGGGCGGCTATTCACTGATCACTTTCCCGGAAGTACCCGACATCGATGTGTTGATGATCCCTCGCCCGGACGAGCCGCCGCTGGGTGCCGGCGAATCCGCCTCGGTGCCGAGCGCTGCGGCGATCGCCAATGCCGTTTTCGACGCGACCGGCATTCGCTTTCGTGAACTGCCGCTGACGCCGGAGCGCGTGCTGGCGGGGCTGAACGGCGACGGGCAGGTGGAAAAGCCCGCGCCGCGGAAACGCTCCGCCTGGTGGAAATTCGGTCTGCCGCTGGCTGGCGGTCTTGCGGCCGTCACCGGTCTGCTCACGATGGGCTCTCCCTGGCGGCCGGCGATCAGCCCGATCGCGCGGCCCGATGCCAACGTCTATAGCGGCGTGACCATCGAACGGGGCCGGCTCGTTGCGGCGGCCGGCGCCTGCAATGTCTGCCATGTCGGCACGGATGGTCTCGCCTTTGCCGGTGGGCGCCGTTTCGATACGCCGTTCGGCGCCGTCTACGCGACCAACATCACGCCAGACATGGAAAACGGCATTGGCGGTTGGTCCTATCCGGCTTTCGAGCGTGCCATGCGGCAAGGGGTGAGCCGTGATGGTCATCATCTCTATCCCGCGCATCCTTACACGTCCTTTGCCGGTGCTGAGGATGCCGACCTGCAGGCGCTCTACGCCTATATGATGACGCAGGCACCGGTTGCCGAAAAGCCGACCGAAACGAAGCTGAAATTTCCCTTTGGCATTCGCGCGCTGATGGCCGGCTGGAACGCGATGTTTCTGAAGGCTGCCCCTTTCCAGTACAATCAGGCTGAGGATACCGAGTGGAACCGGGGCGCCTATCTGGTGGAAACGCTCGGTCACTGTTCGGCGTGCCATACGGAACGCAACGTGCTGGGGGCGGAAAAGAGCGGCAAAGCGTTTCTATCGGGCGGCTTTGCCGATGGCTGGGAGGCGCCTGCTCTTAACAGCCATACGAAAAGCCCCGTTTCATGGACGAAGGAGGCCTTCTACGATTATCTGCGCACCGGCCATGCGCGCGATCACGGCAGTGCGGCAGGCCCGATGGCCGATGTCGTTTCGGCGCTGTCGCCCTTGCCGGATGCAGACATCCGCGCCATGGCGTCCTATCTGGCCAAGGGGAGCGCACGGGCCACGGTCGCGGATGAGGTGGCCACAGTGGAGACGGTTATCGCAGCAAGTGTTTCGGCCGAAGCCGAGGCTGCCCGTCTTGCGCCGAAGGGTGCGCGGATATTCGAGGGCGCCTGCGCCTCCTGTCACACGGGCACAAATGCTCTTTCGTCGCTTGCCCTCAACAGCAACCTGCACAGCGATAGCCCGGACAACCTGCTTCAGGCCATCCTCAACGGCGTCGAGGCACCGGCCATTCTGGCGCAGACCACGGGACGCGAGACGCCGGAGATCATGTCTATGCCGAGCTTCCGCGAGACGCTGGACGAACGGCAGATCCAAGATCTTGCCGCCTATCTGCGGGCGCGGTTCGCTCCGGATAAGGCGCCTTGGGACAAGCTTAACGATGCCATGCGGCGCGTCACCTCGGTGGTGCACTGAGATGGAAAACCGCCTGGCGCAGAGCTCTGCAATGACGCACGAGGAAAGCCTGGCGCTCTTCCGCAATCCAACCCATGCCTTCCGTCCTTCCGCCTATTGGTTCTGGCACTCGATACCGGACGCGGAAACCTGCAGGCGGCAGCTTGCGGATTTCAAAGCGCAAGGTTTTGGCACGATCCTGATCCAGGCACGCATTGCTTTCCCACGCGACCTTTATCTGTCGGCGGCGTTTATCGCCGCCTATCGCACGGCCATCGGTATTGCCGGCGAACTGGGACTCAAGGCCGGCTTTTACGACGACTTCAACTGGATCAGCGGCCACGCGGGTGGTCGAACAGTCGAGGGGCGGGACGACCTGCGCGAACGGCACCTGTTCTGGACAACAGTGCAGGAAAATCGAGGCGCGATCAGCGGCATCCGCCCGCCTTTCGTTCAGTCGATGGGGCCGGACATCATGGCCTGGCAATATGAAAATGGCGAGGTTCTCTGGGGCGAATGGGCAATCGAGGCGGCCCTTCTTCATCCTGCGGACGGTGCTGCTGATCCGGCAACTGTTATCGATGTCACGCGGCACCTCGTGCTGACTCGTTTTGATGCGGTTTCCTGCGCCTTCGTATTCGATGGACACGTGCCGGAAGGACAAAGACTGACAGTCTTCGTCAATGCCCGGTCGGTGAGTTCGCGACTGATCAATTACCTGATGCCCGCCGCGGCGCAGCGGTTTATCGAGGTCGGGATCGATCCCATCGTCGCGGCGCTGAGTGATCTGGTTCCCGATCCTCTCGGGTTTGTCTTTTATGACCAGCCGGCCGCCGGCTTCTATCGCTGGGACCAGATCGGCGGCAATCTCGGCAACAGCCTTCTTTTCTCCGATGGGCTTGGCAGTCGTGTCGAGGACGCGACGGGAGTGCCGTTTCCGCTTGCCCTGATATCCCTGCTTTACGGGGACAGCGAACCAGCGCTGCGCCTTCGGGCGACGTTTTATGAGACCTATTCGGGCCTGATGAACGATGCATTCTTCGGGACGCTGCGGGCATGGGCGGATGAAAAGGGCCTCGTGCTCACCGGCCACGAAATCCTGCCGCATGTCAGCTCCTGGTCGCTGAACGGCGGCTTTACCTCCATCGACCCGCGTGTTGCACCGGCCACGGACTTCTTCGGCATTGATGCGTTTCGTCATGAGACGGCGGTTGATGCCAACAATTTCATTGCGCAGCTGGCGCCGAAAATGGGCGATTCCGTCGCCCGCTCCAATGGCCGCAGCCGCTGTGTCGTCGAAACCTATGCCAGCGCACTGCGCACGCCGGTTCGCGCCGCCGGTCAGTGGGAACTGACGCTTCAGACGATGCGGACGCAGGCGATAAGGCTGTATTGTCTCGGTACACGGCAGTTTCTCTGGCACGGTCTCTACCAAACCGATGGCAGCGATACCGACATGACGCCCTTCGTCAATCCGCGGTTCGACTTCGGGCCGGGGATCAATTTTGAGCCGTGGTGGCCCTATCATCATCTCTTTGCCGAGGAGACGGCGCGGATTTCCGCCTTCATCGAGCCGGCCACGCCGCACACGCCGGTGGCCATAATCTATCCGCTGCACACCGCCTGGGCGGAAGGCCCGCGCCATGCGCATGCGGCCCATGTCGGAACTTGGTGCGAGCATCTGCTGGCGCTCGGCTGCGATTACATGCTGGTCAGCGAGGATGACATTGCGCTTGCGGACATCGACGACGGTCGCCTGTCGACCCGTTCTGGCCTCACTTTCGATGCTGTCGTCCTGCCGTCGGTCACAGTGATGAAATCACGGCGCGCGCTGGACAAACTCGCCTGCCTGCAGGCTGCCGGCGGCGCCGTGTGGTGCTCAGGAGCGCTGCCGACCCTGCTTTGCGATGGGTCAATGCCTCTTGTCGGCGACTGGACGAGTGCTCACCTTGTCGGTCGTCCGGATGCTGCTGCAATCGCAACATTGCTCGAAACCCTGCCGAAATGCGGCCCCAATCTTTCGACCCGGTCGGGCAAAAAGCCGTGGCAATGGATTGGCCACGAGCCAGACGGAAGCTGGCGCGTGGTGGTCTTCAATGATAGCTCCGAACCTGCGACATGCGACCTGCGCTTGGCGACAGGTTTCAATTGCGAATTCTGGGTGCCGGCGACGGGTGAAATCACGGTTGAGCGTGGGCTTGCTTCCCTCTGTCTGTTGCTGGAGCCGCAGGTGGTATGGTGCATGCGGCTGCTGCTGATTGATGGTGCAGGCTGGCGTGATCTGATGATTTCGGAACTTGCATCGCCGCGCGGCCCGGTCGCGGTGCTTGTAGAGGGATGGACTTTTCAGGCTGGAGCTGGCGTCCCGACGGCAGCGATTTCCGTTGCAAGCGGCTGGGAACGCCAAGGCTTTTCCAATTTCTCCGGCACCGGCGCCTACCGCAACAGGATCAGCATCAAGACTGCTAGTCGCTGGCTGCTGGAACTCCCGCAGGTGGAAACCGCCGCCGCCGTCTCTCTTGACGGCATCGAGATCGGTTGCCGCGGCTGGAGTCCGTACCGGTTCGAACTGGGCCATCTCGCTGCTGGAAGCTACGATCTTGAAATCGCCGTCTCCAATACGGCTGCAAACCGCTATTATTCGGGAACGCCCTACCAGGGCGAGACCCTCGACGCGAGCGGCCTGCTTGCCGCCCCGCGCCTGATTGCCCTTGAAGAAGACCTGACCGGAACGACATCATCATGCTGAAACACACGACCATCCCCCTTGATCGCGCCTGGAACAGCTGGTCCACCCGACCGGCAGAGATGGTCTTCCTGCCGCTTGGCGTCCGCATCACGCCGGTGCTCTATTCTACCCGCAGCCGCACCGTCTCGCTGATCGAACCGCGCACGGATAGCGTCCGGCTCGGCCGTCACGGGATCGACGGCTCGGTGATCGAACTCGAGACGGAGCACAGCGGCACGACGATCGCCTTGTCTGCGACCAAGACGTCCCCCTTTGCCTTTCGCGGCAGCTGGAATGGCCTGCAGTCAGGCGAATGGGGTCTGCGCTTCTGGGTGACGATCACAATTTCCGCCGAGGGCGGCGAGGCGGTGCGCTTCGACGAAGACGAAGGCGTCGCCGTCATCAAGGTCGGCACGCGCTTCGTCGCGGTGGCGACGGGCGATGCGCCGGTGCAGGTGACGGGCCATGCGACGATCGATGATCTGCGTGCCGATTTCGAAGCGAACGGCTATTTCCATCTCGCAAGCCGCAGCAGCGAGGCGCCTGTTCTGGCGCTCCGCTTCAACCTCGAAATGATGCGACGGGGCGGCTATGCCGCCGCCGTTGCCGACAGCGCGGAACTTGCGATCATGAATGCGCGGGCTTGCCTTGCAGCGGATGAGCAGCCGTTCTTGCCGGCTGCGCATGAGGGCGATTATGCGGGCGCGCTCGATGCCATCCGCGATGTCGTCGCCTGGAACACGGTCTGGGACGAGACGAATGTGCGCCCATACACGGCCGTAACCCGTATCTGGAATCTGGGAAAATTCGCCGTCTGGTACAACGACCAGACCTTTGCGGCCCTTCTTGCAGGCGTGTTCGACGCCGACCTCGCCCGGGAAAACATGGCCGTGGCGCTGGCCGGGGCGACACCGCAGGGCAATATTGCCTGCATCGTCACCTCGAACGATGCCTGGGTCGACCGGACGCAGGCGCCACATGGTGCGCTGGTTGCGTGGTTGCTCTACCAGCGCACCGGCGAGCGATCCATTTTGGAGGCAAGCTATTCGGCGCTTGCGCGAAACCAGCGCTGGTGGCGAGCCCATCGCGATCCCGAAGCGACTGGCCTCGTTTCCTGCGGCACCTCCGATGTCGGCGAAGGCCTGTACAAGGGCACGGCCTTCGGCGCTCGCAACGAGACCGGTATGGACAATTCTGCGACGCATGATGAAGCGGTCTACCAGCCGGAAACGCGAACCCTTTCGACCTTCGACCTCGGCATCAATTGCGCGCTGGCGCTCGATGCCGAAATGCTATCGAACATGGCGAGCGTGCTCGGGCATCACGACGATGCGCGCGAGTTCACTGAGGCGGCTGCCCGCAGCCGGCAGCTGATTTCCGAAGAGTTGTGGGACGAAGAGCGCAAGATCTTCGCCAATCGCCAGCGCAAGGGCGGTTTCGTGCGTTCGCTTTCGCCGACGAGCTTCTATCCGCTGCTGTGCGGTGCGGCGACGGAAGAGCAGGCGCGCCATTTGCTCGAACATCTGAAGGACGATAAAACCTTTGCCGGTCCCTATCCGCTGCCCAATGCGACACGCGACGATCCGGCCTTTGCAGACAATGTCTACTGGCGTGGCCGCATCTGGCCGAACGTCAACTACATGGTCTGGCTCGGGCTGCGGCGCTACGGCTTGCTCGCCGAGGCGAAAAATCTGGCGGAGCAAAGCCATGCGTTGTTCATGCAGTCCTGGCGCAGCCAGCGGATCGCCGCGGAAAACTACAACGCCACCACCGGCGAGGCCATGGACCAGGGCGACACCGATCCCTTCTACATCTGGGCGGCACTGCTGCCGCTGATGGCTGTCTGCGAGATCGTCGATTTCAGTCCCTGGCGCGGATGGAGCCTGTCGAATTGCGGCAAGGACGTCGCGGTCGGTCCAATGCTGTCGCCGGTGGGGAAAATCGCGATGTCCGTTTCCGATGGGCTCCTGACCGTTCAGCGGCACGGCCGGCCATTCCTTGTCTCAACTCTGCGGACGACGCTCTTTGGGATCACCGTTACGGATACGCATTTTTCCTGCGTAATAGGGCCGCTCGACGAGCATGGATCGTTGACCTTTCCCGATCTTTCAGCGGAGGCGATCGTGGCGGTGCACGCCGATGGTCGGGATCACGGCTGGAGCGGTAGCGATGGCCTGCGGATCGAGCTTTCGGGGTCAAAGGCCAGCCGGCGGCTCGACGTCTATTTTCGTGCCGTTGCAGGCATGGTTTGGCCGGGAGTTGCTTGACATAAATCAAGCCTTGGCTTATTAATTTGTATACAAATAAAAATAACAAAAAGAAAACTGAAGCCAGAGGGTCAGAACAAGGAATGACATCACACTGATGATATAAATCGGGTCACTGCGATCTTTCGGGTTGCGGATTTGATTCCGCTTTAAAGTCGCGATTAGCTTGAGGCGATGTAGTTTTCGCTTCGCCTGTCACGGAGTTGAGCTTCCGGCAGCGCGCTTCCGGCTGGCTTGAGGTATCATCGCGTTATCGTTGTTTCAGGAAATGACTTCTCCGGTTTTTAATTTGCATACAAATGAATTTCCTTTCTTTGTATGTGAATGTCCGACGCCTTTGAATGCTCCGCGCGGAGTGTAGAAACAGTCGCTGCGCTGCGGATTTGTCGCCGATCAACCAGTTCAAAGAGGGTAACATCATGACTGGAATCACAAGACGCAATGCACTCAAGCTGATGTCCGCGACGTTTATCGCCGGCGCCAGCGTTTCCATGCTGCCGAAGATGGCCTTTTCGGCCGGCACGATCACGGTCCTCAACTGGCAGGGCTACGGCACGGACGAAGCCTGGTCGATCAAGGCTTTCCAGGAAGCGACCGGCGTCGAGGTCGTGCACGACTACTACAGCTCGGAAGCCGAAATGCTGACGAAGCTGCGCACCAATCCGGGGACCTATGACCTCGTCGTCCTCAATGCAGCGCGCTGCGCCCAGGCGATGGCGGAAGATCTGATCTCGCCGATCGACTTTGCCAAGGTGCCGAATATCGCCTCGGTCGCGGCAAACCTGCGCTCCAACGAGAACTTCAACAAGGATGGCGTCGGTTATGCGGTGCCGTGGGTCTGGGGTCTCACCGCCGTTGCCATGCGTGAAGGCCTGCCGAAGGCAGACAGCTATGCCGTGCTCGGCGATGCGGCCTACAAAGGGCGTGTCGGTCTCCAGGACGATGCCGTTGGCGTCATTGCGGCAGCGGCCCTGCTCACCGGCCAGGACATGAACAATCCGAAGGATCTCGATCTCGTCAAGGAAACCCTCAAGGGCTTCAAGCCGAACGTCAAGTTGCTCTGGTCGACCGAAGACCAGTGGAACAAGTCCTTCGCAGCCAAGGAATTCGATGTGGCAATGTACTGGTCGGGCGGCGCCGTCCGTTCGCGGCGCGTCAGCAAGCTGCCGGTCGATTTCGTCGTTCCGAAGGAAGGCGGCATCGGCTGGGTCGACGGTCTCGGCATTCCGGTCGACGCCCCGAATGCCGAGGGCGCGCATGCCTTCGCAAACTGGATGATCGATCCGAAGTTCTACGTCGAATGGGCAACCAAGGCCGGCGCGCCGGCATCGGCCAACACCGCTGCCATGGAAAGCCTGCCGGCGGACGACCTTAGCCGCCAGATCCACAAGCCGGAATACATTGCCACCATGAGCATCATGTCGGCGCTGCCGGACGATCGCCGCGAGGCCTTCAACAACCTCTGGCAGGAAGTGAAAGCCTTCTATGCGGAGTGACACCATCCTCAACGATGCGGCGCGCGGATCTTCGGATCCGCGCCAGCGCCGCCCGATCCCGGCCTGGGTGGCCACGACAGCCCTTTTGCTGCCGACCTATGGCTGGTTGACGCTGGCGGTTCTGTTGCCGCTCCTGACGATGTTCGTTTTCAGCTTCATGTCGGCGACGCCGATGGGTAAGACGCCCATCGTCTTCACGCTGAAGCACTACCGCGCCTTCATCGATCAACCCTATCTGATCAACATTGCCTGGACCTCGCTGGTCATCGGTTTCTGGACGACGCTGCTCTGCGCCATTTTCGGCTTTCTTGCCGCTGTCGCGCTGGCAAGGGCGACGGTCGGGCGCATGCGCGAGACATTGCTGATCCTGCTCCTCCTGCCATTCTGGACAAACGGCCTGGTTCGCGTCTTCTCCTGGACGATGGTCCTGCGGGAAAACGGCTTTCTCGACAGCGTGGTGCATATGCTCTTGCCGGATATCGGCTCGGCTTCCTTCCTTTATTCCCGCTATGCCATCGTTCTCGGCCTCGTCCATGGGTACCTGCCCTACATGATCCTCACCTGCTATATCGCCCTGTCGACAATCGATGACGCGATCATCGAGGCGGCGGCAAGCCTCGGGGCGCGCTGGTGGACGATCCTTCTGCGCATTCTCCTGCCACTTGCAGCGCCTGGTCTGATTTCCGGCGCGGTGCTCACCTTCGTGCCCGTCATCGGGTCCTTCATGGAGCCACGCATCCTCGGCGGCAAGGTGGGCGTCACCATGGGAACGGTGATCGAGGACCAGTTCACCCAGGCCTTCAACTGGCCGCTCGGGGCGGCCCTTTCGTTCACGCTGCTCGCCGTGGTTCTCGCGATCTTTGCAACCTTCTCCGGCGTCCTGCGCCGCGGCACGACGGCTTAAGGGAGCGCAACGATGACACAGATTGGCCGCATCTACCTTCTGGTGATCCTGTTCTTCCTCTACACGCCGATCCTGGTGATGATGGCAATGGGCTTCAACGAATCCCAGCTCTACGAACTGCCCTTCAGCTTCTCCACCCGCTGGTATGTCGCCCTGATGGACAACCAGCAGCTCCTGAAGGCCGGAATGAACAGCATCATCATCGCGCTCATCACGGCGGCGATCGCAACCTGTCTCGGCACGATGGCCTCCATCGCGCTGTCGCGGCGTACGTTCCGCGGCAAAAGCCTGCTGCAACTGCTTCTCCTGCCGCCGATCGCCATCCCATGGCTGATCACCGGCACGGCCATGCTTGTCTTCTTCTACTGGTCCGGCATCGGACGCGGCATGCACGCGCTGCTCATCGGCCACGTTGCCCTGGCGATCCCCTATGTCGTGCTGGTGGTGGGCACCGGCTTCAATACGATCCGGGCCGATCTGGAAGAGGCGGCGATGAGCCTCGGTTCGACGCCCATCCATGCCTTCTTCGCTGTGACGCTGCCGCTTCTGTTTCCGAGCATTCTGGGCGCGGCGCTCTTTGCCTTCGCCGTTTCCCTCGACCAGTTCGTGATTTCGTATTTTCTTGCCACGCCCGGCTACTCGACGCTGCCGGTGCAGATCTACTCCGCGATCCGCAAGGGCTTCACGCCCGAAATCAATGCAATTTCGACGCTGCTCCTTCTCGGCTCGATGGCTGCGATCCTGATCTTTGCGCGTTTCGCCAAACCCGGAGATGTAAGTGACAAACGTTAACGTACACGCGGTCGCCAAGACCTATGGCACGACGCCGGTTCTGACCGATATCACCACGGACTTTCCGGAAGGTTCCTTCACCAGTCTTCTCGGACCATCCGGATCGGGCAAGACGACGCTGCTGCGCATCATTGCCGGCTTCATCCGGCCGGACGAGGGTGTCGTCAGCATCGGCGGCAAGGATGTCACGCATGTTCCGGTTTGGGGCCGCAACATCGGCATGATGTTCCAGTCCTACGCTCTGTTCCCGCACATGACGATCGCACAAAACGTGTCCTTCGGCCTTGGCCGTCGCGGCATTCACGGCGCGGAAGCGCGCAAGCAGGTCGATGCGGCCCTGGAAATGGTTCGTCTCCCGGGTTTCGCCGATCGCATGCCGAAGCAGCTTTCGGGCGGCCAGCAACAGCGTGTTGCGCTGGCGCGGGCCTTGGTCATCAAGCCGAGCGTCCTGCTTCTTGACGAGCCCCTGTCGGCGCTCGACCGCCGTCTTCGCCAGGAAATGCAGGTAGAGCTCCTTCGCATCCAGCGCGAGACCGGCCTGACAACGATCTTCGTCACGCATGACCAGGAAGAGGCCCTGACCCTTTCCGACAAGGTGGCGATCCTCGATAAGGGTCGCATCGTTCAGATCGGCGATCCGGAGACGGTCTATGAAAAGCCCCTGACGCGGTTCGCTGCCGAGTTTCTCGGCGATTCGAACTTCCTCAGGGGACGTGTCGAGAGCGGTGCTGTTCGTCTCGTCGATGGCACAGTCGTTCACGCAACAGGCGCCCTGCCGGCGGATGGTGCGCAGGCGACGCTGGCTGTGCGCCCGGAAAAGATGTTCGTCGTCAAGGACGCGACACCCGGCAACCGTCTGACGGCGCGCATCACGACGGTGATCTATGCGGGGCAAGCGCTGTCCTACATTCTCGAAACGGCCGATGGCATGCAGGTAAAGCTCTTTGCCCAGAACCGTGACGGCAATGTCCTCAGAGAGGGCGAGACGGTCGTGCTTGGCTGGTCTGCCCACCACACCGTTGCGGTTGCGGACTGAACCGATGCCGCTCGAGCCAATCCCCAAAAGCACGCTGCATCTCGTCATCGATATGCAGCGCCTGTTTGCCGAGGAGACCGCCTGGCACACGCCAGCGATCCGGACGATCCTTCCGAACGTCGTCCGGCTGAGCCGGGAGCGGCTGGCGGAGACGCTCTTCGTCAAATTCATCGTGCCGCAACGGGCGGAAGACGCAAAAGGCCGCTGGAAGAATTACTATCGCCGCTGGTCGATGGTCACGGGCGAGGTTCTTGCTCCCGGAATGCTCGACCTCGTCGAGCCGCTGCTCGGGCTTTCGCGTCTCGAAGCGCAGGTGGAAAAAGAGACGTTTTCCGTTTTCGGTGCTCCCGGATTTGCCGAAAGGCTTGAGGCGTCGGGCATCGACACGCTGGTGTTCAGCGGCGTTGAAACCGATGTCTGCGTGCATGCCAGCGTGCTCGATGCCATCGATCTCGGGTTTCGTGTCATCGTTGCGGCGGACGCGGTGGCGAGCGGCGACGAAACGGCGCATGCCTTCGTTCTCAACCATCTTCTGCCGCGCTTTGCGGAACAGTTGGAAATCGCCACCACTCAGGCCATTCTGGATGCGTGGGCGTCGTGACAGATGGCCTGATCGACGCACACTGAAACGTAGACGGCAAAAGCCATACCGGGAAACGAGAGAGATCATGAACGGTCCCCTAGAAGAACAGCCGTCCCGCCGCGTCCATCATCCCGGCGAAGAGACGATTGCGGGTGGGAGCGGTAATGGCGCCTATGTGCTCGGGGAGCAGATCGGCTTCTTTTTGCGACAGGCAAACCAGCGCCATGTGGCGATCTTCGCCGATCTCATTGCCGAGAGGCTGACGACGACCCAATGGGCGGCGCTGGTCAAGCTCAAGGATCTGCAGCCCTGTTCGCAGGGCAATCTCGGCCGCGAGACGGCGATGGATATGGCGACCATCAAGGGTGTCGTCGACCGTCTCGTCAAGCGGGGTCTGGTGAACACGGCGCCCGACGCCGCCGATGCGCGCCGACTGGTCCTGACTTTGACCCGGGAGGGCGAGGATACGATCGCGCGCAATCTCTCAAAGGCGCTGGACGTTTCGCACAGGACACTCGGCCCTCTCTCTCCCGCGGAGCGCATGATGCTGATCGAGCTTCTCCAGAAAATCTGTTGAGCGCCGGCCTTGGCCGGGTAATGCCATCCCATTCATGAGCATCGAGGCGACCATTGACCGAAGACGATGATGACAAGTTGCAGGCCATTGTTGCTTCGATGAGCGATCAGGAAAAGATCGATTTCGTCAGCGGCCACGGGCTCTGGAGGACCAGGGCCATCGAAAGGCTGGGCATTCCGGCGATCGTCATGACCGACGGAACCTACGGCGTGCGGTATTCGACGACGCAGATCGATTCTGGCTCCGATCCGAATGCGGCGCTTGCAGCCTTCCTTGCCGTGGTGAACCGGCGCGCCGAGGGTGGCGGCGTAGGGATGTTTGGCGACACCCATCCCGCGACATGCTTTCCGAACGGCAATCTTCTTGGCTGCTCGTGGGATATTTCCCTTGCCGAGGACCTCGGGCGGGCGCTGGCGGCCGAGTGCCGCTCGCTTGGTGTCGATTTGCTTCTCGGCCCTGGCATCAACATTCGCCGCACCCCGCTCGCCGGGCGCGCCTACGAATATTATTCCGAAGACCCTGTTGTCAGCGGCGATCTGGCCGCCGGGCTCATTCGTGGCCTGCAAGGGGCTGGCGTCGGTGCCTCGCTCAAGCACTTCGCCTGCAACAACTCGGAAATCGACCGGACCAACATGAGTTCCGACGTCGATGAACGCGCGCTTCGTGAAATATATCTCGCGGGCTTCGAGCGGGCGATCGCAAAGAGCGATCCCTGGACGGTGATGAGTTCCTATAATCCGCTGAACGGCGTGCAGTCGGCGGAAAACCACTGGTTGCTGACAGAGGTCCTGCGCACGGAGTGGGGCTATGACGGCTTGGTGATCTCGGATTGGCATGCGATCAAGGACCGGCCGGCGGCGATCCACGCCGGAACGGATCTCGACATGCCGGAAAGCGGCCCGCGCAAGGCGCGCCTGCGCGCAACCCTTGAGGCCGGGCAGTTGGACCGCGGGGTGCTGGACCGGTCTTGCCGGCGCGTTCTTTCGCTCGTCCGCCGCGTGTCGGAAAAGCGCAATCCGATCGAGCCCGTCGATCTCGATCACCATCACGACCTCGCCCGCCGCATGGCTGCCGAATCGATCGTCCTCCTGAAAAACGATGCCGCCGCGCTGCCGCTCAAGGACATGGCGGGCAAGCGCATTCTTGTTGTCGGCGACGGAGCGATCCGCCCGACCATCCAGGGCTCGGGCTCGGCCACCACGAATCCGTATCGTGTCGACGTTCCCCTGGATGAAATCCGCGCCCATGCCGCAGAGGCGACGATCGATTTCGTGCCTTTCGCCAAGGGTGGCGGCGATGATCTCGAAACGCAGATCGCAGGCGTGCTTGCCAAAGCGCGCGAGACTGACGCGGTCGTTATCTTCGCCAATCATCGCACAGGCGACGAAGGCGAGGGTACCGACCGATCCGACATCCGTCTTGCCTACGGGCAGGATGCGCTAATCGAGGCGGTGGTCGACGCGGGTTGCCGGACCATTGTCGCGCTCACCATGCCCGATGCCGTCGCCATGCCGTGGATCGGCAAGGTCGATGCCGTTCTTGCCTGTTTTTATCCTGGCCAGGGAGGCGGAGCAGCGCTGGCGCAGGTGCTTTTCGGCCTGTCAAACCCGAGCGGAAAGCTGTCCACGACGTTGCCGGTACGGATGGAGGATATTCCGGGCTTCCATACCTATCCGGGGGAAAACGGCCATCATGTCTACAGCGAAGGTATTTTTGCAGGGTACCGCTATTATGACCTGCGGGCCGTGGAGCCGCTCTTCCCGTTCGGCCATGGCTTGAGCTACACGCACTTTGCCTACAGCGATCTTTCGGTGGACACGGACACAGTCGCGCCCGGAGTTCCCATCAAGCTCCGATTCAATCTTTGCAACATCGGGGAGGTTTTCGGGCAGGAGGTCGTGCAGATCTACGTGCGTCCGATCGAACCCGGACTGAAGCGGCCCATCCGTGAGCTTAAGGCCTTCACCAAGCATGGTCTTGCGCCGGGCGAGACGATGCCTGTCGATATCGAGCTTCTGCCGCGAGACTTCCAGTACTACGATGCCGCGACCGGCCGATGGATGTTGCGGGCGAGGGCCTTCGTCATCGAAGTTGCCGCCTCATCGCGCGATATCCGCCTGTCGCAAATTTTATCCTGCGTGCCGGAGCCAATGCCCATTCCGCGGATCGCGACCACCTCGTCACCCGCTGTCGTGTTTAGCCATCCGATGGCCGAGGCGGCGCTGAAAGGCTTAATCGTTGAGCGGCTTAAGATGGGCGCAGATGAAGCCCAGAAGCTTGTCGATGGTATGCGGCAGTCCTTTCTCGGCTTCTACGATACGCTCAGCTGGTCGATCGGCGAAAGCATTCCGGAAGCCGAGCTTGCGGCCCTATTCGCCGCAATAAACGAGGAGACGCTGTCATAGATGCTGTTTTTGGCGCGGGTGAGCCGATGATTACCGGGGTATCCCGCATCGCAAACTTATCCCTTCACTCAGTTCGTCTCTATTTCCTTTGGCGAAAGTGGCGTGTGGAGGGCCGCGAATTTAGGTCGGCACGAAGGCGAACCGCCCGTGAAAGCTTACTGGACGGCGATTCATCGCCGATCACCAGTTTGACCTTGATGCGGAGCGCCTGATGCACCTCGGCAAGCTATCCGCCTTCACCAAAATGGCACGACTTCACGGCGAGCAACGAGAGGTCAGCGTTCTTGGGCAATGGTCCGAGGTGGCCATTGGGAGACCACGATGTTCACCGCAAGCGTGCGACTCGGCGGCGTCGCGGTTCCCAAGGTGCTAAACGAAGAAGGATCACAATCCAGTGGGCGAAAACCGACCACGCCGCGCGCCGCGTATCAGCACGCGTACAGATCGCGCAACGGCGCTGCGGGATGGCCGTGTTCGCTCCGGCAAAGCTCGCAATGGCGGAAAGTGCCGCGTACATGGATGCGTCCAACGGGTCGCGGTCGAGCATCGTGCGCACGTCCACGATCAGTCGCAGACGCGCGGCTTTGGCTTCCGCATCGCGATAGAGACGCCGCAATTCGCGAATGGGAGATGTGATGCCGTCTGCGTCTTCCACGAATTCCCAGTCTTTCAGAAGTTCGACTTATCCTAGATAGCAAGCCATCCGTCAAAATGCATAGGCCATTCGGCAGATCCGATTGCGGCCATTCGGCAGACGCGACGCGGTGCGCGACAAACCATCGCCGACAGGCCGGCAATAATTATGCCGGAGAGACAATGTCAAATTCGATGGAGACTGAAATGAAAAGACATCTGCTTGCCGCTTCCGTGATTTCGCTCCTGGCGACGCCGGCTCTCGCAGAGGAATGCGCGCCGGTCACCAAGCCTTAGGTGGAGCAGCTGTTCGATCGCTGGAACACCTCGCTGGCGACGCTGAATCCCGAAAAGGTCGTCGAAAACTATGCTGCCGATGCCGTCCTCCTGCCGACCCTGTCGAACAAGCCGCGACTGACGCAGGAGGAACGCAAGGAATAGTTCGTAGACTTCCTGAAGAAGCATCCGAAGGGTGAGATCGACAGCCGCACGATTAAACTGGGCTGCAACGAAGCGCTCGACACGGGCATCTACACCTTCACCTTGAAGGACGGCAGCAAGGTTCCGGCGCGTTGCCGACGATTTCGGGTCTCAGCGAGATCGACGCAGGCGGCTCCGTCTTCGTGTTTTTTCCGAAAGTCCCGGGTGCATTGCGAGGATGCGGCGACCGGATACGGCCTGATAAAACCTGCCTACATCAGGGAGCGTACCGCTTCTTCGCCGTGATGCTTCGACCGACTTGCGCAGCGCCTTCCCGCCGGCGTACCGACGTCACAACCCCTGCGGACTTCGTCGGAAATCGGCCCTTCCACGCTGGTAGCGTCAGGTCACGTCCGCCGAGGCATGGCCAGGCTGCTTTTGGACGTAGCGCTCATCGACCTCGATCGAGGAGGCGAGGCCGGCGAGTCATGGGTTGGAGGCGTTGCTCTATAAGGCGTGCTTTGCGGCGAGGAACAATATCATCAAAATCGCCGATGGCTCGTCCGGCTGGGAAGCAAGCTGTTCCAGCAATGCCAAATCGATCGGTTCGCTATAAATAAACGCTATAGCGGCAGAATGGAGTTGTGTTGGCCAGCGACGCTTTCCTGAACCTACTGTGACAGTGTCAGCGCTGGGCTGGCGCAATAAGAGCCGCGGAAAGCGGTCAGGAGTACGCTAGGCCACATGCCAAGCGCTTGCACCCGAGAACATGGAGTGGGAACATGAAACTTATCGTAAGCCGCAGAGCACTTTTCATTTCTACAGCGGTCCTTTCGCTGGCGGTTGCCGTTTCCGGCATGCCAGCTATCGCGCTGGCAGCGGAGGGGACGATCAAACTCGGACTTGTTGCGCCGATGAGCGGCCCGAATGCGCGCTACGGCGCATTTTCGATGCATGGAGCCGAACTCGCTGTCAAAGACATAAATGATGCCGGCGGCGTCGACGGGATGAAAATCGAACTCCTCAACGCCGACAGCCAGGGCACACCGGTTGAAGGCGTTTCGGCGGCCCGTCGTCTGATCGACCAGGAGGGCGTCGACTTCATCATCGGTGACGTTTCCAGCTCGGTGACGCTCGCCATCCAGCCTGTCGCGGAAGATGCCGAAGTCCTTCTCCTCAATGCGGCGTCATCCAATCCGAAGATCACCTACCAGGCTGGTGTCGGCGGCTTCAAGTGGACCTATCGCAACTATCCGACAGATGAGAACCGGGCGCTGATCGTTGCCAAGTATGCCGCAGAGCAGCGTGGCTTTACCAAGTTCGCAGTGCTCTCCGTTGACAGCGACTATGGCCGCTCGGCGATCGCATTCACGAAGAAGTACCTGCCTGACTTCAAGGGAGAGATCCTCAGCGAAGACTACTACAAGGAAGGCGAAGTCGACTTCCGCAGCGTTCTGGCCAAGATCCGCGACAACGGCGCCCAAGCCATCATCATGTACGGCCTCGCCGATACGACGCCCATCATCGCCCGCCAGATGATCGAACTTGGAATAGCAGGCAAGGTCACGCTGATCGGTAACGGCGAGTTCAACACGGAAAAGACCATCAAATCAGCCCCGCCGGCGCTCGAAGGTGCCGTCGAAGCCGCCGCATGGCTTCCGCAGTTCGACTCCCCGGAAAGCAAGGCTTTCGTCGAGAAGTTCACGGCCACGTACAACGAAGCCCCGAACAACCACGCCTATGTTCACTGGGATACCGTCAATCTTTTCGCAGCGGCGATCAAGCAGGCCGGCAGCGCGGACAAGGCGAAGGTTCGCGACGCACTCTCCAAGATCAAGTATAAGAGCCCGGTTGGCGAAGTCACTTTCGACGACCACAACCAGGCCCGCCTGCCTATGATCCTGCTGCAGATCGAGAATGGCAAGCCGAGCATCAAGGGTGCATACACAGCGGACATTCAATACCCTGCCAAGTAATCTGCCGGGAGGAGGAGTACGCCCATGCTCTCGACCATACTTGAGCAATCTGTGAATGGAATCGTGACTGGTTCGGTTTACGCAATCGTCGCCGTCGGCATGACCATGATTTTCGGCGTGCTGAGAGCCATCAACTTTGCTCACGGCGAGTACTATATGCTCGGCACGTTCGGGGCCTGGTTTGCGATCGACTATCTCGGTCTGTCCTACGAAGCCTCGATTGTCGTGGGGGTTCTTGCGACAAGTGCCGTTGCCTATGTGGTCGGGCAACTCGTCATGCGCCGTATGGTCGGTGCGCCCGCGGAGTCGGGCGTGCTCGCCACCCTTGGCATCGCGCTGATCCTGCAGAACACCATCATTCTCGTCTTCGGCGGAGGCTACAAGTTCTTCGCCGGAGGCTATATCGAACCGGTTTCCATTCTGGGCTTCAGCCTGGCCCAGCAGCGCATTCTCATTCTCGTCGTCTGTTTGCTGGTATTCATCGGCCTCGAACTGATGGTTACCTACAGCCGCATGGGCAAGTCGATGCGCGCCGTTTCCCAGAACGTCGAGTGCTGCAGCGTCGTCGGCATCGATGTGCCGCAGGTGGTGCTTCGAACCTTCATGCTGGGGGCGGCCCTCGCCGCACTTTCAGGTGTACTCACGGCGCCGGTCAATGTCAGCGTTTATGGCGGCATGGGCGAGCTGATCACGTTCAAGACGCTGCCGATCATCATCATGGGCGGTTTGGGGAATGTGCGCGGCACGTTCGTTGCGGCGATGATCCTTGGCGTGGCCGAGAGCCTGGTCGCCACCTATGTCGGCCTGCAATTCCGCGACACCGTCGGCTTCGCCACGCTGATCCTGATGCTGATGTGGCGACCGCATGGTCTCTTTTCGACGCAGGCGCGCTTCTAGCAGCGGCGCCCGCCGACCTCTCTCGAACTACCGAGGACCAGACATGTCTCTCACAGAAACCGCTCAACAGGCACGCAGGCGCGACCTTCGCATACCGCTCGCCACAGTCCTGGTCGTCGTCGCGCTCGCCGCGCCGTTCATCGGCAGCCGTTACATCACCCATTCCCTGATCATCGCCCTGATCTTCATGCTTCCGGCACATGGGCTCAATCTGCTTGTCGGCTATACCGGTCTTCTTTCATTGGCCCAGGCCGCGTTCTTCGGCATCGGCGCCTATACGGCAGGTCTTCTCGCCGTCACCTACGGAACGCCGTTCTACGTCAATCTCATCGCCGCGGGCGCCGTCTCCGGAGCCCTTGCTCTTCCGCTCGGCATTCCCGCCTTGCGTCTGCGCTCGACGTCTTTCGTGATGTGCACCCTGGGTTTCGTGATCATCGGTCAGGCGATCGCCAAGAACTGGATCTCGCTCACCCGCGGGGACATGGGGCTTTCGAGCATTCCGAAACCATATTTCGAGTTGGGCCCGCTTTCGTTCACCGTATCCGGTACGACGAACTTCTACTATCTTGCCCTGATCATCGGGACCCTCGCCACCTTTGCCGCCTGGGCGATCGTCCGCTCGCCCGCCGGGCGAAACATGGTGGCGATCCGTGAGAACGAAACGCTCGCCGAGTCTCTCGGCGTCCCCACCTGGCGCTACAAGCTGATCGTTTTTATGATCAGCGCGGTGTTCGCCGGGGTCGGCGGCTGCCTTTACGCCTATTACCTGACGGTCGTCAGCCCGCTGACCTTCCAGATGTATTATTCGACCACGATGCTGATCATCGTGCTGGGAGGCGGGGCGGGGATGATTTCCGGCACCGTATTTGGAAGCCTGCTCTTCGTGGGGCTGACGGAGGCGCTGCGCATCACGCCCGAACTGCGCATGATCGCTTACGGCTTCTGCCTTCTCGTCCTTGTCTTCTGGTTCAAGAATGGATTTGCGCCGCTCATCAATCGCTTCTGGAATGCGATCGGAGGCGCGAAATGACCAGTCATCTTCCCCTTCTCGAGATCAAGAACCTCAGCAAGTCCTACGGCGCGGTCAAGGCCGTCAACGATGTCAGCATTCACATCGACCGGGGTGAGATCGCAGGTCTGATCGGACCGAACGGCTCCGGCAAGTCGACCTTCTTCGATTGCAGCACCGGCCTTGCGAAGCCAGACACCGGCAAGGTCGTCCTTGACGGACAGGACATAACTGGCTGGTCCTTGAACCGCATCGCCCGCGAAGGCCGCATGCTGCGGTCTTTCCAGAAGACCGTGACCTTCAAGTCGCTCGACGTCGAGGAGAACCTGGTCATCGCCGGCCAGATGTTCACCTTCCCGTCCATCGCATCGACCTTCGGTCTCGGAAAGATGTCCCGTCAGCGCGTCGATGGTCTCAGGGAGAGAGCCCGAGACCTCATCAAGATGGCGGGTCTTTGGGATGTGCGCCATCAGCCGGCGGGCAATCTGTCGGGCGGACAGCAGAAGCTCATCCAGTTCGCATCCATGCTGATGCCCGAACCAAAGCTCATCCTGCTGGATGAGCCGATGGCCGGTATCAATCCGAAGGTCATCGAACGCGTCGTCGACACCATCCTCTATGCAAACAAGTCGCTTGGCGTGAGCTTCCTGGTGATCGAACACAATATCGATGTCGTAACGAGCATTTGCCAGCGCGTCATCGTGCTCGACCAGGGAGCCAAGCTCGTCGAAGGCTTGCCAGGCGACATCATTCAGGATCAGCGCGTCAGGGAGGCCTATCTTGGCGGGTGACTCGAACCTTTTGATACGCGACCTGCGCGCAGGTTACGGCAATCTGGACATTCTCAACGGCGTCGATCTCGACGTGCCCGCGGGACAGTTCGTGGCGCTCATGGGGCCGAACGGGGCTGGCAAGTCCACTCTTCTCAAGACGCTCTATGGCATGACGACCATCAAGCAGGGGAACATTGACTGGCGCGGCAAGAACATCGCGGGCTGCAAGTCGAGGGCCATTCTGGACGAGGGGATTTCCTTCGTGCCTCAGGGGCGCTGCAACTTCCCTGTTATGACCGTCGACGAAAATCTGCAGATGGCGGCCTATACCATCCGCGACGCCAAGGTGAAGGCCGACCGCGATTACGTCTACGACCTCTTTCCGATCCTCAAGAAACGCCGTGCCACACTCGCCGGCAACATGTCCGGCGGCGAGCAGCAGTTGCTCGAAGTGGCGATGGCGGTGCTACAGCGGCCAAAGGTGTTGCTGGTTGACGAGCCTTCGGTCGGGCTGTCGCCGGCTGCGATCGGTATCGTGTTCGACGAGCTTCTTCGACTTCACGCAGACGGCATGACGATCCTGCTGGTCGAGCAGAACACCAAGAAAGCCATGGAAGTGGCCCAACGCGCGGTCATCCTGAGACTTGGCAAAGTCATCTGGGACGGCCTGCCGAAAGACATCACCCATGACGAGCTCGGCGAACTTTTCCTGACCGGGAAGATGCGCGGCGAAACCGAAGCCTTCCACTGAAGCCGATCTCGGCTCTCTACTGCATACTTCCTTAAATCGGAAGGATAAAATTATGCAGCAATTCAAAGCGTTACAGCGTCCTTTGCGCGTCTGAAAAGACGCGCGGCGCTGTAGGAATAAGAAACGAGGAAATCCCAATGAGCACCTTCGTGCCTGCATCGCGTGTGTCTAATATCAAGGTTTCGCCAAGCACGGCTGCGGCAGCCCGCGCTCGCGAATTGAAGGCGGCGGGTCGCGACATCGTCGATCTGACCGTCGGCGAGCCGGACTTCGACACGCCTGACAACATCAAGGCCGCAGCGCACGCGGCCATCGACAGGGGCGAAACGAAATATACCGCCGTCAACGGCACGCCTGCGCTGCGCAAGGCAATCATCGGCGATTTCCAGCGTCGCCTCGGCTTGAGCTACGCGGACAACGAAATCTGCGTGGGCGGAGGCGCCAAGCAGATTCTCTTTCTCGCGCTGATGGCGAGCGTAGAAAACGATGCCGAGGTGATCATTCCCGCACCATACTGGGTTTCCTATCCCGATATGGTCATTGCCAATGAAGGCAAGCCGGTCATCATCGAATGCCCGCAGGAAACAGGCTTCAAGCTCACGCCGGAGGCTTTGGAAAAGGCGATTACGCCGAAGACCTTGTGGCTGATCCTCAACGCGCCGTCCAATCCGACGGGCGCGGCATATGACAGGAGCGAGCTCGGAGCCCTCGGAAAAGTGCTGCTGCGCCATCCCCACGTCTTCGTGCTCTCCGACGATATCTACGACCAGGTCTGGTTCAAGGACGAGCCGATGACGACGCTGGTTGCCGCCGTCCCGGAACTGAGGGAGCGTGTTCTCCTGACCAACGGCGTCTCCAAGTCCTACGCCATGACCGGATGGCGTATCGGCTACGCCGCGGGTCCGGCCGCATTGATCGCGGCCATCAATAAGCTGCAGTCGCAGATGTCGTCTTGCCCGTCGTCGGTCAGTCAGGCCGCAGCCGCCTATGGGCTGTCTTCGGATCAGTCATTCGTTATGGAAAGCGTGAAAGTCTACAAAGAGCGCCGCGATTATGCGTGCTCACGACTCAATGCCGTGCCCGGCCTCTCCTGCCTCGTGCCGGATGGGGCCTTTTATCTGTTTCCGAACTGCGCCGGTGTCATCGGCAAGAAGACTCCCGAAGGCAAGACGATCGAGACGGACCTCGATTTTGTACTCTATCTGCTCGATGGCGTCGGGGTCGCGGCGCTGCAGGGTGCCGCCTACGGAGTATCGCCCCATTTCCGCCTGTCGATCGCGACGTCGATGGAGACGATCAGGCAAGCATGTGATCGCATCGAACAAGCCGTTGCCGGGCTGCGTTAACCGCGAAAGGCCGGTGGGACTTGCGTCCCTCCGGCCGCAGGCTTTACGTTTTGCATGAAACAAGAAGCCGGTGGCCATGAGCGTCGATTTCCGAAAACTGAAGAGCTTCGTAAAGATCGTCGATACGGGCAGCGTGTCACGAGCGGCAAGCCTTCTGAGGACGGCTCAGCCCGCGCTGTCGCAGCAGATTGCCTCTCTCGAGGCGCACTTCAAGCACAAGCTTCTGATCCGCAGCAATGTCGGCATTACGCCTACGGAGGCAGGGCTCATCCTCTATCGGCATGCGCAATTGATGCTGAAGCAGATCGAGCAGGCGCAGGTCGACATCGATCAGGCAGCAAAATCGGTGGCGGGCCGCGTCTCGATCGGGCTTGCGACCTATTCCTCGTCAAGCGCCTTGTCGCTGCCGATCCTGAAGGAGATGAAAGCGAGGCATCCCCACATCGTCGTCCACATCAATGACAGTTTCGGCCAGATCCTCAGCGAACTGATCATGACGGGCAAGATGGATATGGCGCTGATCTATGCTGCCGCCCCCATCAAGGGCGTAACTCTGCAGCCGTTGTTCCGCGAGGAAATGTTCCTCGTCTCGCCGCCGGGCATCGAACTCCCTGGCGATAGCAGCGCGCCGCTTCCCCTTTCTGCCCTCCAGGAAATCCCGCTGCTTCTTCCCAGCAAGGCCCATCTGCTCCGACGGCTGATCGACGACGCCCTGGCGAGAGCGAGAGCAACACCTGATGTCGTCTCGGAAATCGAATCCGTTCCCGCCCTCAGCGCGGCGGTCCTCGAGGGGCTTGGATCGACCATTCTCCCGGCTTCGGTGGTCACGGAGACGGCAATCTTTTCAGGCGCGCAGGTGAGGGCACTGACGAAGCCGGTGATCGACGCGACCGTGTCGCTCTGCGTCGCCGATCATCTTCCCTTGTCGGAACCCGCCATTGCCGCACGGTCGGTTCTCCTCGATGTCGTCGGTAAACTGATGAGCAGTCATCACCAGGGAATCAAGCCGGCATAGTTGGTGGCCGATCCTCGCAGCGGCAGTCCGACGGTGTATCTCCGCCGCCATAAGCAAACCCTATAGCGGCAGACTGTAGTTGTGTTAGCCAACGCGCCGGGCATTCCCCTAACCTTCAAGCAGACACCGGGTCCAGGCATCGGATCCGCATAGCGGCGCCTGCCGCTCCGAACAGTCGCTTCGAGGACAACATGGCAAAACTGGCTTTCGACACGGGCGGTACCTTTACCGACTTCGCGCTCCTGGACGACAAGGGCGACCTCCACCTCCATAAGGTCCTGAGCACGCCGAAGAACCCTGCGGAAGCGGTTGTGCAGGGTGTGTCCGAATTGTTGGAAAATTTCGCCGGCACCATCGCCATCGAGAACCTGCAGGTGCTGGGCGCCACTACCGTCGTCACCAACGCGGTTCTCGAGCGCAAGGGCGTCGAGACCGGGTTCGTCACCACCGACGGCTTCCAGGACATGCTGCGTATCCGTAACGAAGGGCGCTACGACCTCTACGACCTGAACATCAAATATCCCGACCCGCTGGTCACCCGCGCAAACAGCTTCGGTGCTAAGGAGCGTATCGCGGCCGACGGTTCTGTCATGACCGAGCTTAAGGAAGAGACGGTTCGCGAGATCGCCGGCCGTCTGAAGCAGAAGGGCATCCGCTCCGTCGCCGTCTGCCTTCTCCATGCCTACAAGTATCCGCAACACGAGCAGCGCGTCGCAGCGCTGCTACGCGAAGAAGACCCCGACATCTTCGTCTCGCTCTCGTCCGAAGTTTGCCCTGAGATGCGCGAGTTCGACCGCGCGTCCACGACGGTCGTCAACGCCTATACCAGGCCGCAGATGGCCGGACACGTTGCTCATCTCCAGCGTGAGTTCGCTGCGAAGGGCATCGTTCGCCAGGTCCTCTGGATGACGTCCTCGGGGGGGCTGGTGCCGAGCCGGCGTGCCGCAGAACTGCCGGTGCGCCTCATCGAGTCAGGCCCCGCTGCGGGCGCCGTGGCCGCTGCCGAGTTCGGCCGCACGGCAGGCGAGGCGAGCGTCTTGTCCTTCGACATGGGTGGCACGACCGCGAAGCTTTGCCTGATCCCGGACGGTGAGCCGAATGTCGGGACCGATCTTGAAGTCGCCCACTATCAGCGCTTCCGCAGGGGATCCGGTTTCCCGCTGAAGATCCAGTCGATCCAGATGATCGAGATCGGCGCGGGCGGCGGCTCCATCGCGGCGAAGAACCCTCTCGGCCTGCTCGACGTCGGCCCGCACTCCGCAGGCGCCATGCCCGGACCGGCTGCTTACCAGCGCGGCGGCACGCAGCCGACCGTCACGGATGCGGACATACTGCTCGGATATATGGGCACCGAATCCTTCGTCGGCGGGTCGTTCAAAGTTTCCAGAGAGGCCGCTCATGAGGCGATGGCCAAACTTGCTGCCTCGCTCAAGGTCTCGGTCGAGCGCTGCGCATGGGGCATCCATGACCTCGTCAACGAATCCATGAGCAAGGCGGCAGCCATGCATGCGACCGATCTCGGCGTCGATCCTCGTTCGCTGCCCATGGTGGCGTTCGGCGGCGCCGGTCCGGTCCACGCCTATGGCATCGCCCGCAAGCTTGGCATTTCCCGCATCATCTGCCCGACCGGTGCAGGCGTGAGCTCGGCGATTGGCCTGTTGATCGCTCCCGTGGCAGTCGATCTTTCCGCAAGTCATCCGATGGTACTCGAGGCCTGGGATGTCGGCGCCATGAACCGCCTGCTGGACGAGCTTTCGGCCCAGGGCGCCGAAGTCGTATCGGCGGCCGGCGTCCCGAAGGATACGATCAGCAATCGCTACACCGTCGACATGCGCCATGTCGGCCAGGGCCATGAAATCACCGTGGTTCTGCCAGACCGGAACCTGCCGAAGGAGGAATTCCTCAGTGAGCTCCGCGGCAACTTCTTCAAGCTGTACCGCGAACTGTTCGGCCGTACCGTTGCGGCTCCGCTGGAGGTCATCACCTGGCGCCTGCGCGCCGGCGGCGAAAAGGATCAGGTCACGCGCCCGCACGAGACCGTCGTTGCCGACGCGAAGAAGGGCAGCCGCCAGGTCTACTTCCAGGAGATCAACGGCTTCGCCGAGACTGCGGTCTACGACCACTACAAGCTCCCTGTTGGCGGGGAGGTCAAGGGTCCCGCAATCGTCGAGCAGCGTGAATCGACGGCGGTCGTCGGCCCAAGCGGCGTCTTCCATGTCGATGCCCATGGCAACCTCGTGATCAACATTCACTAAAGGGTACTCAGATGTCGAAACCCGCCACCGATTTCAACGACCCGATCAACCTTCAGGTCATGTGGAACCGCTTGATCTTCATCGCAGACCAGGCCGACAACGTGCTCGGCAAGACGGCATTCTCGCCGATCGTCCGCGAGAACCATGACTACGTGACCGTCCTCCTGGACAGCAGGGGACGGGCGCTGGCGCAATGCACCTGGTCGATCCCGGTTTTCATCACCTCGCTCCCTGCCGCGGCCCAGAACTATTTCCTGCCGAAGTTCCCGGCCGACAAGCTCGAAGAGGGCGATGTGCTGGCGACCAACGATCCTGAGATCGGCACCGGCCATCTTCCTGACGTCACGATGATCACGCCGATCTTCAAGAACGGCAGGATCGTCGCCTATGCCGGGTCCATCGCCCATCTTCCCGATATCGGCGGCGCCCCTCTGCATTCCGAAGCGAGCGACATCTACGAGGAAGGCATCCGCTTCCCGATCGTCAAGCTGCTGAAGGCCGGCGTTCCGAACCAGGACGTCTTCGACATCATCGAAGCCTCGGTCCGCCTTCCGACCGAGGTGCGGGGCGACCTCGAATCGATGATCGCCGCCAACAACGTCATGGGTCGCGAGCTCGTCAAGTTCCTGGACGAGTACGGTCTCGACGACGTCGAAGGCCTGGCCGCCGCCATCCATTCCCGCTCCGAAGCACAGACCCGCAAGGCGATCCGCGAATGGCCGAACGGCACTTACGCCGCCGAGGTTTTGCTCGACGGTTACGATGTCGACGTGACGCTGAAGGCTTCGGTCATCATCAAGGATGACTCGATCCACGTCGACTACACCGGCACCTCCGACCAGGTTCTGCACTCGATCAACTGCCGGACGAACTATCGCTATGCCCATTCCGTGTATGCTCTGAAGTGCCTGCTCGACCCTGAGACCCCGAATAACGAGGGCTGCATCGTCCCGATCACCGACGAGGCTCCGCTCGGCTGCATCCTCAATCCGCAGCAATGGACGGCGGGCAACTCGCGAAATCTGATCGGGCACGTCATTCCTTCGCTGATCTTCAAGGCGCTCCAAGGCGTCGTGCCCGAGAAGGTCATGGGTGACAGCGGCGGTGCTCCGATCTGGGCCGCCAATTGCGTTGGTCAGCGCAACGACGGTACGCAATATGGGTCCGTCCAGAATTTCCACGGCGGGCAGGGTGCGCGAGCAGAGCTCGACGGTCTGGACACGCTGAGCTTCCCCTCGAATTGCAAGGTAACGGCCATCGAGATGTTCGAGGTTGCCGTTCCCGTCCTGACGGAGCGGAAGGAACTGATCGCGGACTCGGGCGGAGCAGGCAAGCATCGCGGCGGTCTCGGCCAGCGTGTCGTGCTCCGCAACCTCGGCAAGAACCCGATGAACATCTACCTCGCGTCCGAGCGTGTCCGCCATCCCTGCTTCGGCGTAGTCGAAGGGCAGAGCGGATCGGCAGGAAAGGTCATGAAGGAGGGCAAGCCTCAGTTCCCGAAGGGCAAGGTGATCCTGAAGACGGGCCAGCGCCTTGAAGTAGAGACCCCGGGCGGAGGCGGTTGGGGACCTACGAGCGATCGTTCGCGCGCACTCATCGAGCAGGATCTTTCCGAGAATCTGATCTCCGCGAAGGCTGCGAGGGAAATTTACAGCTATTCTGGCCCGATCGCTGCTGCGGCCGAATAGGGGGAAAACATGGGACTTCTTCAAGGAAAAATCGCTCTCGTGACGGGAGCCGGCTCCGGGATCGGTCGCGAGACCGCCCTGCTGCTGGCAAAGGACGGCGCCACCGTCGTGCTGACCGGGCGGCGGATCGAACCGCTGCGCGAGGTAGCGAACCTGATCGAAAAGGCTAATGGCAAGGCCATCGCGCGCGCGCTCGATATCGAGACGCGCGAAGAGATCTTCGAGGCCGTCACGTGGATCAAGGATAGCGTCGGACCCGTCGACATCCTGGTGAACAACGCCGGCAGCGCAAGCAAGGTGCTGAACGCGCGTTTCTTGAGCGAGGCCGAGTGGAACGCTACCATCAATGTCAACCTGACGGCCGTCTTCAACCTGACCCAGGCAGTGCTTCCTGACATGATCGCCAGGGGTGAGGGAACGATCATCACGGTCTCGTCGCTCGCCGTGATCAACCCCAACCTGCTCGGCGGAGCGGCCTATGGCGCTGCCAAGGCCGGCGTCAAGAACTTCATGACCTTCCTGCACAACACCTATCGCAATCAGGGGATCCGGGCGACGACGATCCTGCCCGGCGAGACGAATACGCCGATCATGGACAATCGCGCGCGGCCTCCTTTGAAGGAGGAACGGGCCGTCATGATGGATCCTCATGACGTCGCCCGTGCGATCGCCCTCTGCGCCAGCCTGAACAAGAGCGCTGTGATCCCCGAGCTTCACATCTGCCCGACATTCATGCGGGACACGTCCGCAGACATCGAAATTGCGCGTTGGGTCGGAGCGCCCGCCGATATGCCGATAAAGTAGAATTGGGAGGACATTGATGAACGGAGCGAAGTTGCGCGCGCGGCTGCAGGCCGGCGAGGCAGTCACCATGTATACGCCTCATCACTCGTCGTCGGGCCTGGCAGCCCGACTGGTGGAGCTCGGAGCTGATTCCGTGTTCGTCGACTGCGAACACGGAAGCTGGAGCTTCGAAGATGTGCGCATGACTGCGCAGATCGTCCGGTCCGTTGGCGGAGCGGCGATCGTCCGGCCTCATTCACACGAGCGCCCGCTCATCATCCGCTACCTGAATGCTGGCGCTGATGGAATCATGGTCCCGATGGTGGACACGGCCGAGCAGGCTCGCGCCATCGTCGATGCTGTCCGTTACGCACTTCCGTCCGACTTCGACAAGCGCCTCGTGGTGGCGATGATCGAGACGATGGATGCCATAGACAATCTCGACGAGATGCTGAAGGTTGATGGCATCGACGTCTTCTTTGTTGGACCTGGCGATCTCTCGCAGAATATGGGCTATCCGCCGGCTCCACCCTTCGGCGAGCCGCGTCCTGAAGCGGTCGTCGACAAGGTCGCGGTCGCCGTCGACAAGATCCGCGCAGCAGGCAAGGTTGCTGGCACGCTGGTCACCGCCGACGAACTGCCTCATTGGCTGCAGAAGGGTGTTCAGTTCCTCTACATCCACACAGATCCCTTCCTGCGCCGCGGGATTGCCGGCATCAGGCAGACGCTTGCTTGAAAATGGAAGACGACTGGATGACCTCCACTGGTGACCGGTTCACAGAAGGGCCTTGTGCTGGCCCCGAAAGACGAAGGCTGTGAGGCAGCAATCTCCGTCGTCGACGTAACCGAGGCGATGCCGTCGAGCGGGACGTGGATCGATCGAGCAAGGGCGTTACCAGCAGGTGGAGCCACCATCGACGCTGAAACTGGGGACGACGGGCAGATTTCGGCTTCATTGGCCGGGGCGTAGCAAACATAATCGTCTCCGCAAGACAATGACCCAACCTTCAGTCTCGTTTCAAAATTGAGAGAGAACTCTTCTGTACCGCGGTGTCCAAGAGCATCGAAGCGTCGGCGCTCAAGTCAAAGCACCTTCCGATCAGTTGGTCGCGCTTAACGAGGAACATCGACAGCTGAAGGCTTGGCATCTGGACGAGGTTGTAATTTCCATCGAGGGCCGAAAACACTGGCTTTGGTACGCCGTCGACCAGCATGGTTCGTTCTCAATGAGATCATTCAGACTCTCCGAAATACCAACGCCACCAACGCTTGCGGATACGGCTTCTGAAGAAGCGGCTCGCTCCAAAGCGAGCGGATGAGAGACGATGGCGATGTTAAAGTCAAAATGCACGCTGCGTGAGCGGGAATAATCGTCGCGATCTCTCTAATTACGATGGTCCACGATTTGTCATTGGGCCGTACCGGTGATGGCGGCGGTCAATGTCGCGTCGATGATCTTCATCCTCGCGTGATCTTCCTCTTTGAAAAATTCGGCGGATTTTCCGTCCAACTCCATGGTGGCAGCAAATGAGCAGCATCGATATCGAACTCGTTTCCGTCAGCAAATCCTTCGGGGCGATTCCCGTCGTCAAGGACAAGGTCGATGTGACTGACGCCGAGCGCTTGAGCGAGTTCGTAGAGCGTGACGATCGTTGGATTGCGCTTTCCCCTCTCCAGGTCGCTTAAGTACTGCTGGCTGAAGCCCGGCCGCAATTCCACCTCCTCCTGCGTCAGACCCTTTTCATGACGCAGGCGCGCAAAATTTCGGCCGACCAGCGCGCGCATATCCATGCGTCAGCGATGCCAGTCCGAACTCTGTTGGGCTGCCCTTCACAAGGCCTCAGTTGAAGACGGTGCCGTAAAACGCTTCCATAAAGCCTCCTCCAGGTAGCGCCCGAGCGCTCCAATCCTTGTGCTCGCAAGCTCAGGCCATTCCCCGTGTTTTCTTGAGCATCGTCGCCTCAGCAGCCCACTCCAAGCTTAGCGTGGTCAACGGTGTGGAAGACTCCGGGACAACTGGTATGTCATGCTTACCACGGAAACATCGCCTGGTACGTGAGACCAAGCCGTGCATATGCACGAAAAGCGCGCCAATCGCTGCGTTGTTATTGACTGCGAAGATCGCGGTCGGCCGCGCCTTCTGTGAGCGATCGCCGTGGACGTTCCTAATTTCGGGCTGCGTCACGAAAGCGAGCAGTGAATCCGGTGAGATGGCGGAAGCTGCGAGCAAAGGCACTCAATTCGCTATAGCCCAGTTGATCGGTGATGACCGGGATCGACAGGCGCGTGTTGGCAAGCAAACTCTTCGCGATCTCCATCCGCACAAGGTTGCGCAGTTCAGCATAATTGACACCGCATTCGGCAAGCTTGCGCTGGAAGCTGCGTAGGCTCATGCCGAAATCTCCCGCCGCGTCCTCTATATCGATGCTCGCATGCCGGCAAAGCGCTGCAGCGATCCATGCCTTAAGCGCCGTGACAAGATCGAGGCGTTTTTCACGGCGACAGAGAAGATCCGACAGTTCGCTGGCGATACGCAAATGGTGTTGGGCGTCGCCGCCGGTGCCAATCGGACGATCGAGAAACCTCTTAAGAAAAACGATTGCGTTTTCCCGGCGCCCGAATGCTAAGGGACAAGCAAAATGTGAGCGATAAAGCGCCAGATTGTCACCGGGCATGTGCTCAAACTCTATGCAGGACGGCCTCCAATCCTCTCCTATCGTCGTTGCGAGCAACGAGTTCAGCACGCTCTCTGTGAAATCCGCATCCTGGGTTTTATGGCGCACCGTGTTGTCATGGATCGAATAGGAGAAGCGCGCAAAGTCGTTCTCCACCACCAGTGCGGAGCGGGTATGTGTGGCGGTCTTCGTGCTGACCACGGACAGAAGCATGACCTCAGCGACGAGATAATCCATTCAGGAGGGACTTGACGATTAAAGGCCCATTACAGAAGACACTATTATGGACACGTGTTCTATAAAATGGACAGATTTGTAGGGAGTACGCCATGCATCTTTCCATCTGGGCTTACCCCTGGGATATCCAGGACCAGGGGCTCGCAGCACTTGCCGCCGACCTTCGCGGCCGTGCGGGCCTCACAACGGTCAGCCTGGCGACCTCCTATCATGCTGGCCGGTTCCTTCAGCCGCGGAGCCCGCAGCAAAAGGCCTATTTCCCCGAGGACGGGACGGTCTACTTCCGGCCGGATGAAAGCCTATGGCAGGACAAGGTGATCCGGCCGCTGATGGCCAGGAACGTGGACGAGCGCGGCGACATGCTGGAAGCGCTCGTCAGGGGACGCGACACGACGGGTCTCAAGGTCTCCTGCTGGACGGTCTGCCTCCACAATACCCGTCTCGGCATGCTACATCCCGATCACGTGACGCGGAACGCCTTTGGCAATCCCAACTATTACAACCTTTGCCCCTCCAGCCCGGCAGCGCGCGCCTATGTTGTCACCCTCGTGCGCGACGTCACGACGAACTACCAGCCCGATATGGTGGAACTCGAAAGCCCGAACTTCATGGGATTCGCGCACGAATACCATCACGAGAAAGACGGTGTCGGCTTGAACGGCGAAGACGATTTCCTTCTGTCACTCTGCTTCTGCGACCATTGCACGGCGCGCGCCGAAAAGACCGGCGTGCCGGTCGAAGGTGCGCGCAGATCGGTCGTGCGCTTCATCGCGGAACTCTGCGAACGGGCTGTTCCAGAACGGCAGTTTCCCGACTTCCCGGCAGCCGGGATCGATGCCTTTCGCGACCATCCTGATCTGCACGGCTATCTTGCCTGGCGCAGCGAACCGGTGACCAGCCTGATCGGCGAGATCAAGGCGGCCGCCGATCCGGCGACACGCATCGTGCTCATCGACCTGAAGGACGGCTGGCTCGGCGGCGTCGATCTCGCAGCAGTCGGCAAGCTCTGCGACGGGGTGATCCTCTGCTGCTACGACATGGCGCCGGGTGTCGTCGGCAATGTCATTCGGACCGGGCGGGCGGCAATCGGACCGGGAAAGTTCCTCGGGGTTGGCCTGCGCGTCTTCTATCCCGAGGTCGGCGAGCCTGCGGTCCTGGCCGCACGCGCCAAGGCCGCCGTCGATGCCGGCGCTGACGGCGTGAACTTCTACAACTACGGCCTCATACCGGCAAAGCGACTCGACTGGGTCAAGGCTGCGATCGACGTCATCACGTAAGCGGATCAGCGCTCATGCCATCTCCTCAGGATGCGATGGGTTCAGCGACCTGGATCAGGCAGTCGCCGGCCTGGCCGTCGCAATGCAGCCTGTGGGAAATGACAATGCCGCTCTCGACGAAGCGCAGCTCTTCCTCCGGCTGCTCCAGGCGTTCCAGGTCATGATACCATCCGGCAAGTTCGCCGGCGGAAACGGTGGCGCCAAGTGCGACGGCCGGCTCGAACCAGCCTCTGCGGTTCGCATAGATGCCCTGGCTGTGCCGGGACAGTGAAAGCAGTTGCAATGGTCCCGGCTCGGGGAGCGGTGCGCGCGACAAGACCGGACGCTCGATGATGCCGAGCGTCATGAGCAGCTGGTCGATCGCCGCCGCCGTGAAGGCCATTGTCTCAGGCGTCACGGTGCCGCCGCCGCCGAACTCTCCGGAAAGACCGACGGTCCCCGCCCGCCCGGCAGCCCCCATCGATGTCGGTGCGGTCGGCCCGTTGTCGGCGATGAAGGCATGCGATGCGCCGATCGCCCGCATCAGCGAGACGGACCGCTCGAAGCGGGCGCCATCCGCCTGCCGCTCGATCAGCGTACAGGGCAGGTGCGCCATGGATGTGCCGCCCGAATGCAGGTCGAGCATGACGTCATGGCGCGGAAAGAGCTCGTGTTCGAGGAAATGAGCGAGGCGCGCCGTCGGTGACCCGGTGGGATCGCCGGGAAACGCCCGATTGAGGTTGCCGCCGTCAAAGGGCGAGCAGCGCTTGCCCGCCATCACCGCCGGCAGGTTCGCCATCGGCAGGACGGTGACGGCGCCACGGATTTCGGAAACCTCCAACAGGCGCATCAGCCGGCCGAGCTGGAGTTCGCCCTCATACTCGTCGCCGTGATTGCCGGCCATCAGCAGCAAAGACGGCCCCTCGCCATTCTTCAGGCGAAGGACCGGAATGCGGATCTGATAATAGGGCGAACGGTCGATCGAATAGGGAATGGCGAGGTGGCCGGCCTGCCGGCCCTCGCGCGAAAAGTCGATCGGATTGACGAGGCCACTGTGCATGATGTCTCCAGTGCGGACGGTTGCGATGCCGTCAGAGGGCGGCGACCGCGGTCATTTCGACGCGCAGATCAGGATCGGCGAGGCGTGCCTCGACGCAGGCGCGGGCCGGCGGGTTTTCGACGTCGATCCAGCCATCATAGACGCTGTTCATCGCATCGAAATCGACGATCGCCGGCAGGAAGACGTTGACGGCGATGAGGCGCGAGCGGTCGATACCGGTTTCCTTCAAGAGGGCATCGATCTTGCCGAGCACATCGCGGGTCTGGTCCTCGATGCCCGCCTTGCGATTTTCTGCGACCTGGCCGGCAATATAGACGAGACCGCCGTAGCTGACGGCTTGGCTCATACGCGAACCCTTCTGATAGCGCTGGATCATGGGCGGGCTTTCCTTTTCTTGCTTTTGGAGGGAGAGGTCAGCCGAAGCTGGTCAGATAGGCCGCCGTCACCGAATGGTCCGGGTCGAGGCCGTAGAGGATGGCATGCCGGTCAAAGCAGGTGCAGGGATGCGAGATGCCGTACTCGATGACGTCGCCCACCGCGACGTCGCTATCGTCGGCAAGGGCGACGAAGGCATGCTGATCGTTGAGGCGGAAAACTTCGGCGCCCATGAGATCGGCGAGATACGCACCATTGCGATAGAGCGCCAGCGGCCGCGGCAGGCCCTGGTCCATCGCCACGTCGCGCATGCCCATGCCGCAGATCGCAAGCTGCGCTTCGGGCCGCGACAAGACTTCGGCCCAGACCCGCACCGCCGGACGGAAACCTGCGGTCGCCGAAACCGTCTCGCCGCCGATGCGGAAACCGCCGCGAGCATCGAGGCCGGCAAGGCCACGCTCGTAGATGCCGTGATCGTAGAAGAAGATCGCGCCGCTACGCAGCACGAGCCGGCAGGCGGGATCGGCCGCAACGGCGGCTGCAAGCCGCGCAACCACCACGTCGAAAAAGACCGAGCCGCCAGCCGTGACGAGGATCGGCCGCTCGTCGCCTATGCGGGCGCGCACCTTCGGCAGGAAATCCGCCGTCACCGCCATCAGAGCGCCGATGCGAAGCATCGTCTCTTCCGCATCGGCGGTCGCGGCCGCACCCTCATAGGCGGCGATGCCGGTCAGCCGGAAGGTCGGCGTCTCCACCGCAAGGATCGCGTAGAGGATTGCCTCGGCGGCGGCGGCGCTGCGAACACCGGCGCGGCCGGCGCCGAACTCCACCAGCAGGCCAAGGGGCGGCAGATCTGCACGCTGCTGCCAGGCTGAGCGAAGCGCATCGACGAGCGCTGTCGAATCCACGAAGACATGCAGTTCCGCATCGGGATAATCGGCGAGAAGGGCCGCAAGCCGGCGAGCAGCGGCGGCCCCGCCGATCTCGTTGGCAAGGATCAGGCGGCGCTGTCCCGCCTTGAGCAGGACGGCGGTCTGGCGGATGTCGGCGACCGTTGTGCCCCAGGCGCCTGCCGCCAGAAGCGCGTGCGCCAGCGCTGTCGACATCGGTGTCTTGGCGTGCGGCGCGATTTCGGCGCCGTGGCTCTTCACATAGGCCATCATCAGTTCGACATTACAGGAGAAGGCCTGCCGGTCGAGCGAGATCAGCGGCAGGGCCATCCTGCCGTCATAGGGTTTCCATCCCTGCTTGCCGATTGCAGCAAGTGGGAGCGGCGGATTGCCTGGTGGAAAGCCTCGCACCCGCTCGTCGATCAACACGTTTTCCGTCGCGGTATGAAGGTCAGACATGGTAGCCCCTCCTGATCTCGACCTGATCGGCGATGCCGAGGCGATAGGTGTCATTGGCAGTGGCAAAGAACAGGGCGCGCTGCTCCTCGAGAGACAGCTGCGAGGCGACCGTGCGGAAAACCTGATAAACCTCATCGAAAGAGGCGTGCAGGCCCGCGACCGGAAAGTCGCTCGCGAACATGGAGCGTGCCGGGCCGAAACAATCGAGGCAATGCTCAATCACCGGCCGCAGGCTGTCGAGCGTCCATTCGTTGTCGTAGGCGACGAGGTCGGAAATCTTCAGGCGCACGTTCGGCTCGCTACCGAGCGCCCGCAGGCCGCGGCGCCAGAGCGCCATGCCGTCCTCCGTCCGATCAGCGGGGCTTCCGCCGTGGTTGAGCACGAAAAGCGTTTCCGGAAAAGCCTGTAGGAGCTCGAGCGCTTCGCTCATCTGCCAGGGATAAAGCATCAGATCGAAGACCAGCCCGAGCCGCGTGGCCTCGGCAAGCCCCGCCCGCCAGGCGGGATCGCCCATGCGGTTCGGGCGCGGAGCAAAACTCTTCGCCGCTTCCGGATGCCAGCTGACGATATCACGGATGCCGACGACATTCGGGTTTGCCGCTTCCGCCTCGAGCAAGCGTATGGCGTCCGGCCCGTCGAGAGGAACGCGCGCGATATAGCGATGCGCGACGCCGGAGCTTCGGTCGAGGCCATCCAGCCAGCGGCTTTCTTCCAGCGGGTGCGCATCGGACCAGCCGGCCTCCACATGGACCGTTGCAACGACGTTCTGGCGCGCGGCGTCGGCGCGATAATCGTCGATGCCGTAGTCGCGCAGGATCGGCGCGAAGCTTCCGAAAACCATCTCTTCGCCGGAAGCCCGCGCCTTCTGGAGCCAGGGATGACGTTGCAGCCCAAGGTCCCAGAGATGATGGTGCGGGTCGATCACCGGCCCGTCGTAGCGCCTCGTCATCTGCGCGCCTCGCGGCCGGAAACGAGCAGAAGGGCAAGGATCAGCGTGCCGAACATGATCGACCGCCAGCCGGGCGAGGCGTTGACCACAGTGATCAGCGCCGTCGTCGTGACGAGCAGGGTTGCCCCCGGAATGGTCCCGGCATAGGTGCCGCGGCCGCCAAGGATGGAGGTGCCGCCGAGCACGACGGCGGCGATCGACGTCAGCAGATAGGGGTCGCCGATGCCGACATAGCCTTGCCGGTTCATGCCCAGCACGAGAATGCCCGCAAGCCCTGCGAAAAAGCCCGACAGAGTATGGACGATCAGCGTGTTGCGGGTGACGCTGACGCCGGAAAGCCGGGCAGCCAGCGGATTTGCCCCAAGCGCCAGCAAACGCGCGCCGATCGGCATGCGGTGGACGAGCAGGAGGACGACGATCGAGACGACGAGCCACAGAATGATGCCGGCCGGAATGCCGAGCGGCCGCGCCTGCCCGAGCAGAATGACCGCCGGGTTGCTGACGGTGACCGCGCTGCCGCCGGCGACAATGACGAGCAAGCCCTGCAGGAAGGTTGCCATGGCAAGCGTCATGATGATCGGCGGCACGCGAAGATAGGCAGCACCCGCGCCGTTCATGAGGCCGATGCCGGTGGCGATGGCGAGGGCCGCCGCGATGCCGACGAGGCCGGTCGGGTCCCAGGCCGGCGAAATAAGCGGCAGCAGGATCGCCGTGACGGTGATGACCGCGCCGACGGAAAGATCGATGCCGCCCATAAGGATGACGAGCGTCTGCCCGGCTGCCACAATACCGATCACCGTGGCGAGTTCGAGCAGGTAGCGCAGGTGGCCATAGGCACCGAAACCACGCAGCGTGAAGCTTGCGACGATCCAGACGAGTGTGACCAGAAGGAAGGTCAGGAGCGGCGGATTGCGGAACGCGGACCTGATCGTGTTCATCGCCTTGCCCTCCATTGCGCGAGAAGTTCCGGCACCGCGACCGCGCCGACGATGATCAGGCCCTGCGCGACATATTGCGCGACCGGCGGGAAGCCCAGGAAGAACATAACGTTGATCATGACCGAGAGCAGCAGGCTGCCGCAGATCGCGCCACGCATCGTGCCCTTACCGCCAAGGAAACCCACTCCGCCGAGCACGGCGGCGGCGATCGAGTTCAGCGTGAAGGGCGTACCGATAACAGGATCACCCGAGCCGGTCTGGGCAGCGACGAAGAGACCGGTCAGTGCTGCGAGAAGACCGGACAGCGCGAAGGCGACGACCTTCACCCGTTCGACCGGGACGCCGGAGCGGAATGCGCCGACCGGATTGTCGCCAGCCGCGTAGATGCCGAGGCCGAGCGGCGTTGCGAGAAAGGCCTTCCAGAGCGCCAGGATGACGACGAGCAGCAGGAAGGCGACGGGTGTGTGGCCGGCCAGCGTCGTCGACAGCCAATCGGGAATGAACCCGCCCGGCCGCGGCAGCAGGATGAGTGCGACCCCGCCGATGATGAAGGAGCCGGCGAGCGTGACGATGATCGCAGGCAGCCTCAGATGCGTCACGATGGCGCCGATGACGGCGCCGATCGAAAGACCGGCGAGTGCGACCGCAAGAATGCCGCCCGGCACGCCGAGCGCTCCTTCCATCGTCGTCGCGGCAATCACGGCTCCAAGGCTGACGAGCGGGCCGATCGCCAGGGTGATGCCACCGTTCAGCATGAGAAGCGCCTGCGCCATGGTGACGAGCGCGAGCGGGAACCAGTTCTGCGTGAACTTCGAGAAGCCGCCGATGGAAAGGATGCCAGGAAAGAGCAGCGCATAGAGGATGAGAAAGGCGGCGACAACCAGATAGAGGCCGGCAAGGCCGCGGTTGCGGCGAAGCTGGATCGAGCCGTAGAGCCGGGATGACGAATTTGTGCTCATGCTGCCTCTCCCTGCGTCGTGGTGGTGATGCCCATGGCCGCGCCGACGATCGCTCCTTCGCTGATTTCATCTTGCGATAGCACCGCCGCGACGCGCCCCTCGCGCAGAACCACGACACGATCGCAGAGATGCACGAGCTCCGGCGTATCGGAGCTGGCCAGAATGACGAGCCGCCCCTCGGCGGCGAAGGCACGGAGCATGAGATAGATTTCTCGCTTGGTCTCGATATCGACGCCGCGCGTCGGATCGTTGAGGAGCAGAACGGAGGGATCGAGCGGCAGCCATTTGGCGAGCGCCACCTTCTGCTGATTGCCGCCGGAAAGCGCCTGCACCGGGCGGTCCGTATCGCCCTTGATCGTCAGCCGGCGCGCGAGATCGGCGACCAGGCCGTTTTCCGCCTGCCGGTCGCGCAGCCCCTTGCCGGCAAGCCGTCCAAGCGAGGGCAGGATGAGATTGGATGCGATGGAATGGGGCAGCACCAGCCCGTCGTGCTTGCGGTCGGCCGGGACATAGACGATGCCCGCGGCATTCGCCTCGCCGACATGGGCGGGCAGGCCGGATTTGCCTGATACCTCCGCTCTGGAAGCCGCGGCCGGAATCGCGCCGTAGAGGCCAAGCAGCAGGTCTTCCTGCCCTTGTCCCACGAGCCCGCCGATGCCGACGATCTCGCCGGCGCGGGCGGAGAAGCCGACGTCACGCACCATGCCGGCGGAAAAGCCTTCGACGCTGATGCGCATCGCGCCGGGTGTTGCGGCCAGGCGCGGCGGGAACAGGTCGCCGGTCTCGCGGCCGACCATGAGGCGCACCAGGCCTTCGCCGTCGATGCCGGACAGCGACTGGTCCGCGGTGACCAAGCCGTCCTTCAGCACCGTGACATGCGAGCAGAGCGCCTGCACCTCATTGAGGCGGTGGGAAATATACAGAAGTGCCGTGCCGCGGTCCCTCAGCGTCTCGATCAGACGGGCAAGGATGCCGGCTTCGTGAGCGGAGAGCGACGAAGTCGGCTCGTCCAGAATAAGCACGCGTGGTTTCCGGAACAGCGCCTTGGCGATTTCCACCATCTGACGGCGGCCAAGCGCGAGATCGGCGACCGGCATGTCGAGCGGTTCGGTGAGCCCCACCATGTCGCAGACATCCCGAACGCCGCGATGGAGTGCTCTGTAATCGATGAGACCGAACCGGCGCGGAAACGCGCCGAGCCCGACGTTTTCGGCAATCGAGAGACTGGCCGTGAGGCTCAGCTCCTGCTGAACCACGGCGATACCCGCCGCGCGCGCAGCCGCCGGGCTGAAGCGCCCGACGGACTTGCCGTCGACGAGGATGGAACCACCGTCCGGCTGGAGAGCACCGGACAGGAGATTGATCAGCGTGGACTTGCCGGCGCCGTTTTCGCCGAGCAGGGCGTGAACCCTGCCCGGCAGAAGGGCGATATCGACGCCCTTCAAAACGGGATTGCCGAAAAATCCCCTGCACACGTGCCGGGCTTCCAGCAGGGGTCTTTCTTCCGTCATGACGGCTTCCCTCAACGCGGATTACTTGGCAAGCAGCTTGTCGAAGAGCGCCTTGTCGTAGTCCGAGTAGATATAGCCGTCAGCCGGGAACTTGTCGGCCCGTGCGAGGTAGCTGCCGATCGTGCTGTCGTCGATGACAGGCAGCGGCACCTTGACGAAGGCCGGAACGTCCTTGCCTTCCAGCGCCTGTACAGCCGTGTAAACGGAAAGCGCGCCGAGCCAGTTGGGCTGCATGGTCGCCCAGCTCTTCAGTCCCTTCTCCTTCCAGAGCTCCAGGAACTGCCGGGCGTTTTCGCCTGTTGTCGGCACCTGGTCGCGGCCCTGGCGCTCGAAGGCGAGGACGGAGCCGGCCGATAGCGCGCCGCCGAGCGACAGCACGCCGTCGATTTCGGGATTGGCGAAGAGCAGGCTGGTCATCGCTTCCTGTGCCGGCGCGACGTTATATTCCGTGTTCGTCTCGGTGATCACCTGGAGACCGGGATTGGCATCGAGGACCGGCTGGGCGCCCTTGCGGCGGTCGTCGCTCACCGAAATGCCGGCCGGGCCGTTCATGACGATGATCTTTCCTTTGCCGCCGAGCTGGCTGACCATCCACTTGGCAGCGGTCGCGCCCCATTCGTTGGAATCGGTATTGATCTTCGCAGTCACCTTGTCGGTGTTGACGAGGCTGTCGAAATTCACGACGGCGATGCCCTTGTCGCAGGCATCGGAAATGACGCGGTCGAGCGCGTTGGAGGAACCGGCGATCACGACGATGGCGTCGACATTGGCATCGATCATCGACTGGATATGCTGGATCTGCGTCTGGGCGTTGCCCTGCGCGTCCGTAATCATCAGGTCCTTCACGAGGCCAGCCTTCTTCAGCTCCTCCACTTCAGCCGTGATGGTGCCTTCGGTCTGCTTCATCCAGGTCGGCACCGAATAGATGTTCGCCCAGCCGATGGTATAGGGCGCCTTCCTGTCACCCTTGATGCAATTGGCGGCGGCTGAGGCCGTGCCGGCCGAAAAGACGAGGAGCGCCGCCGCGGCGGCGGCACCCGCAAGAAGGCGGCGGCGTAGCGAAGCGGAAATGCCATTTTCAAGATTCTTCATGTCGATCCCCTTTTTTGTGGGCGGCAGCGTTGGCTTGCCATCTATGTCCAATATACCGTACATATGATCTATATACCGGACGAGGTGATCTTATGCCGATTTTTTTACCTCGCAAGAGGGGTGGGAAGATTTCATTCGCGATGAATGACGGGATCGATTGACAGATGCGGCAGACGGCTTGAAAAGCTCTGCCGGACAAAAAAGGATCGACAGCAATGGATGCAGTTCAGGACGAAGCAGCCGGCAAGCGCGCCCGAGGGCTCGACCGCGCCTTCGAGATCCTCGAGTTCCTGCGCCAAAAACGGCAGGCCCTGAAGCCGAACGAAATCGCCGCGCAGATCGGCGCGCCGCGCTCATCGGTTTACGAGCTCGTCAACCTGCTGCTGCAGAATGGCATTCTGGAATTCACGGGCGGCGAAGGGCGTGTCTATCTCGGCCGCAAGCTGTATTTCCTCGGCACAGCCTATGAGAACCATTTCGATTTCACCCGCGAATGCGAGGCGGCGTTGGAACAGCTTGCCGACGAGACGCGGGAGACGGCGCAGTTCTGCATGCTGGACGGAAACAGATACACGGTCGTTCGCATGCGCGAAGGCGCACGCCCATTCCGCATTTCGACGGATGTCGGGCAGTCGGTGCCGATCCCGTGGACGGCGTCGGGCCGCCTGCTCGTCGCGCATCTGTCGGATCAGGAAATCTTGAACTTCATTCCGCCGCAGGATTTCCGCCTGCCGACGGGCGAGTGGCTCGATCCGCAAACCTTCATCGCCGAGGTGCGCCAGGCCGAGCGTGAAGGTCTCTTCACGTTCAACAGCATCGTCGACAGCTTCACCCACTGTTTTGCCGTACCAGTGCGGGGCGAAGAAGGTCATGCAGCCGCAACGCTCTGCCTCGTCACGCCGCGCGACGACGGCCTTGCGAACCGGGACCATTATCTCGACTGCCTGAAGAAGGCCGCCGCGAGCCTAGATCAAGCCCCAATGCGACCAAAACGAAGCTGGCCGTAGAACTCGATGGCGCGAAGGCGTTGGTTTATCACCAAGGAAACTTCATTCCTTCCTTTGCTGGTATGACAGACTAGCGGACCGTCGGCGCGCGAGGTGGCGCAAATCCAACCGAAGCAGAGATGACAACTGGGAGCGCGCTCAGGCCCACCCGATCCTTGCTACTTTCCGGGCAGACTCCTATCGGAATGACCTAGGCGGCTCCCTATACTTCTTACGGAAAGCGGTCGCCAGGTGGGCGGAATCGGAGGAGCCTGTTTCGAACGCGATTGCCAGTCATCGAGAGCACACTGTTCTCGATCAGGAACCGTGCATAGCGCGGCTTGCTCGGCCGCCGTAGGCCATTGCCGGAAAGCGGATAGCATATCTCTGTTTCGATGCCGCAACTTGGAAGCGCCGATAATCTGTAGCCCCGCTAATCACGACGCGACGAACCCATTCAAGGATTTCGGCGCGAGTTTTTAAATCCCTGACCCGTCGAAGTTCTGGTCCTCGTCGCCTTCCCAGGGCAAGGGCATCGAGGTGCGACTGAGGTTGGCCGAGGCATCGGCATCCAACACTTCAATTCCGGTTCGGCATATCCGATGATCTGCCCGGGCGAGGAATCAGACGCGCGCCAACCTTCTCCGCCAAATTGATCGCCATTCGACCAGTACGCGAGGTCAACTTCCGCCGGACCTTGTTCGGACGGTCGGATCGTGACGAGGACTCGACTACCGTCTTTCGGTGCGCTTGCCATATGGCGCCAACGGTCTGGCTCGTCCATCGTTTTTTCTCCTAGCTTGCTACAGGTTGCGAATGTCGCCTCGCCATCGAAAGCGGTCGACTCAAACTTTGCACAATCCCTATTGATTGATTATCGATCTCGGTGGTTGACCCCAGTAATCCAATGGCATGACAGCCAGCAAATCTCGGGTTCCATTGGCCTGTGGAGGCGGACATCGATTATAGACTCGCCGCGGGCGCAAATATCGCGCTCGTGTTCACGTCGCCGAAACGGCGTTAATATGATCAAACTAGGTGGCCGGTTCGATTCCTTTCAAGGCAGTTGACTGAGCCTCGCTTAATTAAGAGCGCTTATCTTAGCCTCTTCCTTATTTAAGCGAAATGCCTCTTGCTTAAATAGCGACCGAAAATCATACTCCGGCCATGTCTGATTCTGAACCCAATCAGCGGCTCGGCCGCTTTGTAGAAACATCCGCTGCCGGCGAAACGGTGCGGGCGTTCATACCGCCGCCATTGCCGCCCCTGCCTGCTATTGACGTGCTTTCACTGTTGGAGCGCCTTAGCTTGGCGGAGCGAGCTCTCGGACGCTTAGACGGCATCACGATGCTGCTCCCGCGTCAGGAGCTCTTTCTCTATATGTATGTCAGGAAAGAAGCGGTTCTATCCTCGCAGATCGAAGGGACACAGTCGACGCTTTCCGATCTCCTGCGGTTTGAGACCGAAGCGCAGGCGGGGCAACCTGTCGATGATATCCGCGAAGTATCGAACTACGTCGATGCCATGATGCATGGCCTGGAGCGGCTAGACGCCATGCCGATGTCGCTACGTTTGATCCGTGAAATGCACGCGCGATTGCTGCAAAGTGGGCGCGGCGGCACCAAGAATCCTGGAGAATTCCGACGTTCGCAAAATTGGATTGGAGGGACGCGGCCTGGCAATGCACTCTTCGTGCCGCCGCCTGTTACGGAGATGGACGCCTGTCTGAATGCGCTTGAGCGTTTCATGCACGAAGATCGGTCGCGACTGCCAGCACTAATCAAGGCTGGCCTTCTGCACGTCCAATTCGAGACGATCCATCCATTTCTGGATGGTAACGGCCGTATCGGCCGCTTGCTAGTTACGCTGTATCTTTGCATGAACGGCGTTCTGCATAAGCCGCTACTCTATCTAAGCCTTTACCTGAAGACCCACAGGACGGAATACTATCGGCTGCTCCAGGAAGTCCGAGAACGAGGGAATTGGGAAGCTTGGCTCGACTTTTTTCTCACCGGTGTTGCCGACACCGCCAACCAGGCATTTGACGCCGCCACTCGGATCGTCGACGTCTTCAAGGAAGACCGTGAACGCATCACAACCGAAAGCGACCGAGCGGGTTCAGCCCTTCGCATTCACGATCTTTTTCAGCAGAATCCGTTTTTGACGGCCAATCAGCTCGTTCAGAAGACAGGCCTATCTGCGCCCACCGTCAATGCAGCACTCATAGACCTGGAACGTTTCGGGGTAGTTGAGGAGGTGACGGGCCGCAAGCGAGGTCGCGTTTTCAGCTATCGGCGGTATCTCGCGATCCTTAGCGAAGGCACTGATCCCTTGCCCGCAACCGCGCGAATAAACTGAATTACCTACAGATCGGGGGTTGGATTCTGCTCAAGACCAAAGAGATCAATCAAGTTCACCTCGCTGCTTTCACGAATTGGCGGTAACTAGAGACGTAGTGACCCGGAGCCGTGTTCGGCCGCGGTTTCGCCGGAGCCGAAAAGGAATAAATGCCGCCGACTTGACATCAGCGACTGTCTAAACCCATAGCTTCCGCCAGTTAATTTAAGGGATTTTCTGTCGTGTTGACCATACGTGAGGCTGTCCGTGAAGATGCGGCGACGCTTTTGGGTTTCATTCGCGAGCTCGCGATCTATGAAAAAGCTGACCACGAAGTCGCCGCTACCATTCAGAAGATCGAAGAGTCGATTTTCGGCACGAACTCTGTGACTCGCGCATTGATCTGCGAACAGGATAGCGGGCCGGTTGGCATGGCTATCTGGTTCTTCAATTACTCGACCTGGCAGGCAAAAAACGGACTCTATCTCGAAGACCTGTATGTGACGCCAGCGGCGCGCGGATTGGGTGCGGGCAAGGCTCTGCTCAAACGACTGGCTGAAATCGCTCTCGAGACTGGCTGTGGTCGGTTTGAATGGAGCGTACTCGACTGGAACGAGCCAGCAATCCGCGTCTATGAAGCAATCGGCGCTGAACCCATGAACGAATGGATCCGTTATCGTTTGTCTGGGGAGGTGCTTAAGAATTTCGCGGCAGGCTAGGGAACAGGAAGCCTTTGGATCTAGGGCATGTCGCACCTGAAAATAGAATGCACCGTCCTTCGCTTCCGAACGTCGACCCGAGAGAGTGGAATGACGCGGTCGTTCGCGCGCCCGGATCGAAATTCGGACTGATCGATTGGCGGCACCGCGTTCATGCTGCCGCGTGCCATCCTTCGCGGATATGGCGGTAGCCTTCGCGATAGACCGCTTCCGGTGTCTCGGAAAAGTCGCGCCAGACCTTTGTCGCGGCGGCAAGGTCCTTGAGCGCCCGGCCGAAGGCTTCGATTGTCAGCCAGCCGTCGTAGCCACTCGCGCGTATCGCCCTGAACGTCTCCGCCCAGGGAATGTGGCCGCGCCCCGGTACGCCGCGGTCGTTTTCCGAAATGTGGACATGGACGATGCGGTCCCTGTTTCGCGTGAAGGCGCCGATGGGATCGGCCTCCTCGATATTGCTGTGAAACGTGTCGTACATAGCGCGGATATTGGGATGCCCGACCGCGTCGACATGGGCCGCAAGGGCGTCCATCGTGTTGAATAGGTAACATTCAAAGCGGTTCAGCGCCTCGAGCCCGATCGTGACGCCGCGCTTTGCTGCATGATCGCCGATCGCGCGTTGCGAGGAGACCGAGCGCTTGAGTTCCGCCGCGCTCGGCCCGCTTCCGGAAAATTGGCCGAGCGTCGAATGCAGCGGCCCGCTCAGCATCTTGGCGCCGAGCGCATCGCTGCAGTCGATTGCCCACTTCATATAGTCGATGCCGCGTCTGCGGGTAGTGGCGTCGGGGGCGATCAGGTTCGTCGAGGGGTCGCCCATGGCGGAAACGGCGGTCCGTTCCAGGCCTATCCGGTCGAGCAGGGCCCCCAGCCGACGGTAGTCGTCGGGCGTCCCCGAAAAGATCGGAATCTCGACGCCATCAAACCCGGTGTCCTTGATGTCGCGAAACAGTCCCTCGTGCTTCCGGCCGACACTCGTCGTCCACAGGAACATGCACATGCCGATCTTCATGTCTCCTCCCTCTGGGCCTTCGGCCCCTGGTGTCCATCGCAATCTGGTCATACCAAAACTGGACATCCGGTCAAGCCAATTCTGGGCGTCGCTCGTCTGCAGGATTAGCGCAAAATCCAGATCTCAACATTAAACCTCGGTATAATAAGATATATCCCCGTTTCTCGTTCCGTCTTGCATAGGATGAGAAATTGCGCTAGATCTTTCAATCAGCGATAATTGGCCGAACCAGATTACCGAAATGGCGGGGACTGGCCGACGAGAAGGTGACCGTTTGCCGCCCTCGGCGGTTAAGCGAGCCGCAACAGCCTGGGAGGACCTCATGCATCTTTCAACACACAACTGGATGCGGGCGGAACCGCTCGCCGTCACGCTGAAGCGTATCAAGAAATACGGCTACGAGAGCATCGAGATATCGGGCGAGCCGACACAGTACGATGTGAAGGAAACGCGCGCGCTGCTCAAGGAACACGGCATCCGCTGCTGGGGCGCCGTCACGCTGACGCTAGGCGAGCGCAACCTTGCCGCCAAGGACGAGGGCCAGCGCGCCAAGTCGGTGGATTACGTCAATAGCGTCATCACCATGGTCAGCGAACTCGAGGGCGAGATCGTCACGCTTGTGCCGGCGACCGTCGGCAAGGTAGTGCCGGACGCGACCGAAGACGAGGAGTGGAAGTGGGTGGTCGACGCCACCCGCGAGTGCTTCACCCACGCGCAGAAGAAGGGGGTGCGGCTGGCGATCGAGCCGCTCAACCGCTTCGAGACCTATCTCTTCAACCGCGCCGCTCAGGCGCTGGCGCTGGCCGATGCGGTGAGCCCGGAATGCGGCGTCTGCCTCGATGCCTTCCATCTCAATATCGAGGAGGAGGACATGTACGACGCGATCCGGCTGGCCGGGAAGCGCCTCTTCGATTTCCACGTCGCCGACAACAATCGCTTCGCCGCCGGCCTCGGCCAGCTCGACTGGCCGAAGATCATCGGCACGCTGAAGGAGATCGGTTATGAGGGCGCGGTGACGAACGAGTTCGTCGCCCCCGTCGATCGCACGCCGGCCGCCAAGTACCCGGACATGGTGGAGCGCAGCCCCGTCGATATCCCGCCGGAGCAATTGAAGTTCATCCAGGACCACGGCTCGAGCCTTCTTACCGAGAAGTTCTACGACGATCAGATGCGGATCACGGCCGAGACGATCCTGCCGCTGATCAAGTGACGAACGGAAAGGCATATGTTCTCGCGGCCTGCGAGGTCGTGAGGGCGGGAGATCCGACACATGCGTATCAAATCCGTAGAGGCCTGGTGGGTGAAGATTCCCATCGCGGCGAGCCGCCAACACCGTAGCGACTTCGGCCGACTGACGTCCTTCGACGCCGCGATCGTGCGTATAGAGACGAATGACGGCATCGTCGGCTGGGGAGAGGGCAAGAATGCCGCCGGCAGCGCAGGCACCTATGGCACGCTGGTGCATATGCTGAACCAGGAGGTGGGGCCGAAGCTCATCGGCCGTGACCCTGCCGACATCTCCGCCATATGGGAGATGCTCTACAACGGCGTACGCCACGAGATGGCGGCGATTTCGGGTCACGCCATGCCGGAGATCGCGCGGCGCGGTCTATCCGTCGCGGCGATCAGCGCGGTCGACATGGCGCTGTGGGACATTCTCGGCAAGTCACTCGGCGTCCCCGTCTGGAAGCTCTTGGGTGGCCGCAAGGCGGACAGGTTGCCTGCCTATGCTTCGGGTGGTTGGGAGAGCGCGGACCGGATCGGCGAGCAGCTCCAGTCCTATATCGCGGCCGACGGCTTCAAGTCGGTCAAAATGCGCGTCGGCGCGATGGACCGTGCGCCGCATGTCTCGGCGTCGCGGGTGCGGGCGGCTCGCAAGGCGATCGGCCCCGACATCGACCTGATGGTCGATGCGCACGGCACCTATACGGTCGCCGAGGCGAAGCGCTTCATCCAGATGGTGGCGGATTGCGACCTCGCCTGGTTCGAGGAACCGGTGATAGCCGACGACAAACCGGGCATGGCGGAGGTACGCGCGGCGGGTAATGTGCCGATCGCCGCGGGCGAGAGCGAGGCGACCCGTTTTGCCTTCCGCGATCTTGCGGTGCTGCGGGCCGCAGATATATTTCAGCCCGATCCGGCCTTCTGCGGCGGCATCACGGAGGCGATGCGCATCAGTTCGCTCGCCAGCGCCTTCAACCTCCGTTTCGTACCGCATCTGTGGGCCGGTGCGCCCTGTTTTTTCTCGGGCCTGCACCTGTGCGCGGCTTCCCCGGCAAGCTTCGTCATCGAGTATTCGCTCGGCGCGAATCCGATGATCCATGATCTCGTCGAGGACACTGTGTCGGTGAAGGACGGCATGATAGAGATTCCCGATAAACCCGGCCTGGGCTTCACGATCAATCAGCGGGTCCTGGAGGCTCACGCGCAAAGATAGTGACGATGAAAGAAAACTCCCTACTCTCCGATCTCGCAGGATATCTTTTCGCGAATTCGAGCGAAAACGGCCGCACGCCTTCAGAGCGGGAGCTTGCGGAGCATTTCGGCGTCAGCCGCGGCCAGATTCGCGAGGCGCTGGCGATCCTGGAGGCTATGCGCATCGTCGAGCGCCGCGCCAAGTCCGGTATCTACCTGACGACCACGGAGGCGAGCGTCGAGGCCATGGCACTCTTTGCCCGCGCCGGCGTGCCGCTCGATCCGATCCTGATCTACGAGACTGTGGAGCTTCGCAAGATCCATGAGATCAAGGCCGCGGAACTTGCCTGCCTGCGGGCGACGGAAGAGAATTATCAGCGCCTGCGCGATATCCTCGCCGCGTCCGAGGCGAAGCTTGCCGCTGGCGAGGGGCTGGCGCGCGAGGACCGGGATTTCCATCTGGAGATCGTCCGCGCGACCAAGAATAGCGTCTTCTATCGCGTGTGCAGTGTCTACTACGTGATGGGCGAGCAGCGCCTGCCGATCTATTTCGGCGACATCGCCCGCAGCCGGCGCTCGCATGAGGAACATATCCGCATCTACGAGGCGCTTATTGCTCGCGACGGCAATCTCGCCCAAGCGCTGATGAGCGCGCATCTCCAGGGTGCGGAAAGCTACTGGAAGGGTCTCATCGGCGGGCCAGCGACGGCCGCCGGATAGGCGTAACCGGCTGGGAGGGCCGATGAGCTTCATCTTTTCCACGCATCCCCTGCATCCAGCGGCCGAGGCCATGCTCAAGGCTGCGGGCGATCTGCGCGTCGCGTCCGCCGCCGATCCCGAAACGTTGCTTCGAGAAGGGCAGGGCGCGGGGATCATCGTCGTGCGCGCGCCGATCCCGCCGGCCTTCTTTCGGGATGCGCCGGCGCTTCGCGCTGCGATCCGCCACGGCGCCGGGCTCGATATGGTGCCGATGGATGCGGCGACCCGTGCGGGCGTGCTCGTCGCCAACGTGCCGGCCGTCAATGCGCCGACGGTCGCCGAGCACGTCTTCCTCGTGACGATGGCCCTGCTTCGGCGCTTCCGCCTGATGGACCGTGAACTGCGGCGGAAGGGCTGGGCGGCGGGGCGCAGCCAGTCGGACGGGGCTGTGGACCTCGGCGGCCGCACCATAGGCATCGTCGGCATGGGCAATGTCGGCAAGGCGATCTTCCGGATCGCGAAGTTCGGTTTCGGCGTGGAGGTGGTCGCCACGAGCCGGTCGCCTGAAAGCGTGCCACATGGTGCGCGCTACCTGCCGGTCGACGACCTTGTCGCGACGGCCGACGTCGTCGTGCTCTGCTGCCCCCTGACGCCGGAGACGACCGGCCTGCTCAATGCCGGGCGCATCGGCCGCATGAAGCCCGATTCTATTCTGGTCAACGTCTCGCGCGGCCCGGTGATCGATGACGCGGCGCTGATCCAGGCGCTGCACGATGGCCGCATCGGCGGAGCCGCGCTCGACGTCTTCGCAACGCAGCCACTCCCGCTCGACCATCCCTATTTCGGCTTCGATAATGTCATCGTCACTCCGCATCTCGCCGGTCTAACGGAAGAGAGCATGATGCGTATGGGAATGGGCGCGGCCAGCGAAGCCATGCGCATCATGAACGGCGAACTGCCAGTCAATCTGCGCAATCCCGAGGTGGTCGAACACTATCGCCGGCGCTTTCCGGCATAGCTCTGAGCCCCCTCGCGACAATCCGAAACGCTAGCGACCCCCCGCGGTGTCACGCGGGCCGCTGGCATCTTTCGGATCTATCAGGTCAGCTCGCGTACCGCAGGCTCATACCGCTGTTGCCGTCGAAAAGCACGACCTTTTCAGGATTCCAAGAGAAGCGCACGGACTCGTCGATCTCCAGCTCGGTGCGGGCCGGCACGGTTGCCTGCAACAGCTCCCCGTTGCCGGTTCGCAGCGTCACGATCTTTTCGACGCCATGGTTCTCCACGTCGTGCACCCGTGCTTGCCCCGGCGCACCGCTGTCGAGGAAGAGGTCCTCGGGGCGGATGCCGAAGGTGAGCGGGCGACCGTCCGTCGCAATCCCGTACCCGTTGCCGAGCGGCAGCCGGTAGCCCTCGGTGGCCACGGCCTCGCCGCCTTCAAGCGTGCCGCCGATCAGGTTCATCGGCGGCGAGCCGACCGCGCGGGCGACGAAGGTGTTGACCGGGTTGTTGTAGATTTCATGTGGCGTGCCCGTCTGCACGAGATGGCCGTTGTTCAGCACGCCGATCTTGTCGCCCATCGACATGGCCTCGATCTGGTCGTGCGTGACGAACAGGAAGGTCGCGCCCAGGTTCATCTGCAGGTTTTTCAGCTCGGTGCGCAGCGCCTCGCGCAGTTTGGCGTCGAGCGCCGAAAGCGGTTCGTCCATCAGGAAGACGCGCGGCTTGCGTACGATGGCTCGGCCGATCGAGACGCGCTGCATCTCGCCGCCCGACAGCCGGTCCGTCTTGCGGTCGAGCAGGTGCTCGATGCGCAGGGTTTTCGCGACCCGGTCGACGCGTTCCTTGATCTCTGCAGGTTCGACGCGGCGGATGGGGGATTTCAGTGGAAATTCCAGGTTCTCCCGCACCGTATAGCGCGGATAGAGCGAATATTGCTGGAGCACCAGGGCAACGTCGCGCTCGGCGGCACCCCAGTCGGCGACGTCCTGCCCGTCGATGAGGATCTGCCCTGCCGTCGGTTTTTCGAGAGCGGCGATCAGGCGCAGCGTCGTCGTCTTGCCGGCACCGGTCTGGCCGAGCAGCACGAAGAACTCGCCGTCAGCGATTTCGATGTTCAGATTTTTCAGCGCCGCGTGGTTGCCGAAGGTCTTGGTGATACCCTTGAGTTCGATATGGGCCATCAGAGTCTGATCCCGAGCGACGAGCCGGTCGCCGTGTTGAAGAAATGCGCCTGGTCGGGGTCGATGCGTGCCCAGACGGCTTCGCCCGGACCGGGGACGAATCCGCTCTTGGTGCGAGCCCTGATCATCTGGTCGCCGACCTTCAGGTCGACGATGTCGTGCGAGCCGAGCGGTTCGATGATATGCGCCTCGACTTGCATGAAGCCCTCGCGGGCCTCGCGCGAGATGAGTACCCCCTCTGGCCGGACGCCGAGCGTCAGCTTGCCGTTTTCGGCCTTTGCGTCCGAGAGACGGTTGGCAAGGGCGGCGGGGAACTCGAAGCCCTTTGCCCCACCGCTGACTTGCACGCTGGCATGGCCGCCCGTTTCGCTGACGGTCGCCTGCGCCATGTTCATGACGGGGCTGCCGACGAATTGCGCGACGAACATGTTCGCCGGATAGGCATAGACCTCGGACGGGCTTCCGACCTGCTGGAGAATGCCCTCGTGCATGATGACGATGCGGTCGGCGAGCGACATGGCCTCGACCTGATCGTGGGTCACGTAGATGGTGGTCGAGCCCTGCTTGATATGCAGGCGCTTGATTTCGGCGCGCATCTCCTCGCGCAGTTTTGCGTCAAGCGCGCCGATCGGCTCGTCCATCAGCATGGCCTTTGGGCGGCGCACGAGTGCCCGGCCGATCGCCACGCGTTGCATGTCGCCGCCCGAAAGCGCCGAGGGCTTGCGGCCGAGAAACTCGGTGATGCGCAGCACGCGCGCGATCTCGCGCACCGCCGTCTCAATGTCGCCCTTACTCATGCGCGTCGCGCGCAGCGGAAAGGCGATGTTTTCGTAGACCGTCATGTGCGGATAGAGTGAAAAGGACTGGAACACCATGGCGATGTCCCGGTCCGACGCCTTCATGTGCTGCACCGGCTGGCCGTTGATCAGGATGTCGCCTTCGTCGATGGTCTCCAGGCCCGCGACGGCGCGCAACGTCGTCGTCTTGCCGCAGCCGGATTGTCCGAGCAGCACGATGAATTCGTTGTCGGCGATGGCGAGATTGAGGTTCTTGATGACCTGGACGGCACCAAAATATTTCTGGATGCCGCGAAGTTCGATCTGCGTCATGAATGGCTGCCTTCGTCTCGTTGGTCGTCCCGCGGGATTTTGGTCGTCACCATGAAGGCGATCAGACCCGACGAGTGTCATCGTCAAGCCGTAACGGTGGAGAAACAGGTTCCAGGGCTGGCAGAGCGCGATGATGCCGAAGATCATCAGGTACTGCGAACCGGGTTCGAGATATTTCTGGCTCAGGGTGCGGAAGGTCATTTGCGGATCGCTCCGAAGCTCATGCCGCGCAGGAGATGGTTCCTGAGCAGGAAGGTGAAGATGGCGACCGGCAGCAGGAACAGGAATGTGCCGGCCGCAATCACCGTCCAGTCCGGCAGGCCCGAGCCGACCTGGCTCGGTATGAAGGGCGGTGCGGTCTGCGCGCGCCGGTTCGTCATGATCAGCGCGAATGCATATTCGTTCCAGGCCGTGATGAAGCAGAAGACGGCGGTGGCGGCGATGCCTGTCGCGGCTTCCGGGATCACGATCTTGAAGAAGGCCTGCATGCGGGTGTAGCCGTCGACGAGTGCCGCCTCCTCATATTCCTTCGGGATCTCGTCGATGAAGCCCTTCATGAGCCAGACGGAGAAGGAGAGGTTGAAGGCAGTGTAGAGTATGATGAGGCCCCAGTGCGTGTCGTTGAGGCCGACGACGCGGTACATGAGGAACATCGGGATGGCGACGACGACGGGCGGCAGCATGCGGGTCGACAGGATAAAGAAGAGAAGGTCCGCTTCTCCCTTCACCTTGAAGCGCGAGAAGCCGTAGGCCGTGAAGGTCCCCATGCCGACGGCCAGCACCGTGGACGTGATGGCGACGATCAGCGAGTTCATGAAGCGGTTCGGATAGCCGGACGGCTGGATTTCGCCGCGCCCGGAGCGGACGATCTTCTCGCCCCCGTCGAACACCATGCGCTCCCACCAGGGGGCGGCGGCATATTCTTCAGGAGTCGGCGCTCCGCGCAGTTGCGAGCGCTTGGTGAAGAGCTTCACGAAGGGCGAGATTTCCGGCTCGAAGAGCACGGTCGGCGGAATGGTGGTGGCGAGGTTGCGCGGCTTGAAGGCCGTCGAGGTGATCCAGTAGATCGGCGCCAGGAAGATCAGCGTGATGACCAGCACGGCGGCGATCGCCACCCGGTTCAGCGCGCGTTCGGAGCGGGTTTGGACGGCAGCCATCTCAGCGCTCCTTCACCTTGTTGAGATACTTGACGTAGATGTTGGTGATGGCGAGCACCATGATGAGCACGATGTAGGCGAGCGCGCAGGAGCGCCCTGTCTGCCATTCCTGAAAGGCCATCTTGTAGAGCCGGATCGAGATCACCTCGGTCGTCGGTTGGCTCGTCAGGATGTAGGCGAGGTCGAAGGTCTTGAAGGCTTCCATGGTGCGGAAGATGATCGCGATCATCAGGATCGGCGCCACCAGCGGCAGCGTAATGCGGAAGAAGGTGTAGAACGGCCCCGCCCGGTCGATAGCAGCCGCCTCGTAAAGATGCTTCGGCACGGCGGAAAGGCCGGCGAGCGACAGCAACATCACGAAGGGCGACCACATCCAGATGTCGGTGATCGCCACGGCGTAGAGCGCCATGTCCGGGTTCGACAGCCATTCAAAGGATCCGAGGCCGAGCGCGTAGTTGATGATGCCGAAGGACGGATCGTAGAGCAGCTTCCAGAAGAGGCCGACCACCGCCATCGACAGCATCATCGGCAGCAGGAGCAGCGTGGTGAGCAGACCCTTCAGCGGAATGTCGCGGTTGAGCAGCATTGCGGTGCCGAAGCCGACGATCACTTGCCCTGTCACAGAGACGATCACATACTTTGCGGTGATGGCGAAATTCGACCAGATGAAGGTATCGTTGAGCAGCTCGCGGTAGTTCTGCAGGCCGACGAAATTGGCCCGCGCGTTTGACGAGGCGCGGAAGTCGGTAAAGGAATAGCCGAGCGAATAGATCAGCGGAAAGATGTTGAAGACGATCAGAAACAGGATCGTCGGGATGATGAACAGGTTGCGGATACTAATATCGCTCATGCCGCGCGAGGCGGCACGCGATTTCGCGTCCAGGGATGTCATGACGACGGTTGCCAATGTGCTCCTCCTCAAAGAGCCCAGCGCTGGACGCAGTGATGGCATCCGGTTGCGCATTACCTGAGCATGAACAAGTGCCATGCGTCTTTTGGTTCTCGGGTGCAGAAAACGGGAGGGAGCTACGCACCCTCCCGTGCTGTATCAAGGCCTAGTGACGGCCATACTTCTTGAAGGTCGTGTTCCAGTCCTTGGCAAGCGCGTCGAGCGTTTCCTTCGCCGTGCCCTCGCCGGCGGTGACGAAGGGATAGATGCGCTGGTTCATCTGGATCAGCAGTTCGGCATATTCAGGCGTCGCCCAGAAGTCCTTCACCTTGAACATGGTCTCGTAGAAGGCCTTATTATAGGGTGTCGCATTCTGGAATTCCGGCGATTCAAGCACTTTGGCGCTTGCCGTGTAGCCGCCCAGTTCGGCCCAGCGCTTCTGGGTCTCGTCCTTGATGAACCATTCCAGGAATTTCATCGCCTCTTCCTGGTTGTCCGAGTATGAAACGACCGAGATACCCTGGCCGCCGAGCGCTGCGAACTGATCGCCGCCCGGACCTGCCGGGTTGGCGAAGAAGCCGGTGACCTTGGCGTTCGGGTTGGACGCCTCGTTGACCAGCGCCGGGAAGAAGGCGAAGTAGTTCATGCTCATCGCCGTCAGATTCTCGGTGATCGCCTGGTTGTTCTCCACGAAAAAGGTTTTGGCCCAGCCGGGAGGCGTGAAGCCGTAGAGCTCGCGATACATTTCGAGCGCCTTGACGTTCTTCTCCGAATTGATGATGCCGTCGACCTTGTAGTTCTGATAATCGCCGAGCTCGCCGCCATAGGAGAAGATCGCGTTTTCGACGCCCATCACGAGGCCGTCATAGGAGTTGTCGGTGTAGATCGCGATGCCGTAGCGCTTTTCGTTCGGACGGTGGAAGAATTCGGCGATGTCACGCATCTCGGCCCATGTCTTCGGCGGGGCGAGGTCGTAGCCGTATTTGGCCTTGAAGGCCTCCATCTCCTTGGGGTCCTCGAACCAGTCCTTGCGGTAGGACCAGCCGACGGCGTCGCCTTCAGCCGGGATCGACCAGTACTTTCCGGAGTTCGAGGGATATTCGGCGTAGTATTTCACCGTTGCCGGCGCCATGACTTCTTTGAGCTTGTGCTTATTGAAGAAGTCGGTGAGATCGACATAGTGCCCGGCTTCGGACGCAGCGCCGATCCACTGGCTGTCGCCGACGACCATGTCGTAGGCCGAGCCCTTAGCGTTGAACTCGGTGAAGGCCTTGGTCTGAAAGTCGGCCCACGGCGTGGTCTCGACAGTGACCTTCACGCCGGTTTCAGCCTCGTATTCGTTCACGAGCTCCTGAAGGTAGTTTGCCGGGTCCCACTCGGCCCAGAAGATCGTCAGTTCCTGGGCTTGTGCGGACGTTCCGCAGGCCCACATCAAGCCGACACCGGCCAACAGACCGGTCATAGTTTTGCGCATAACGTTTCCTCCCATTTATGCACGCTTCCCGCTTCGTTGCAGGCCTTCCGATCCGACTTTCCGATCCTCATGGGTGGTTGTTCGCTCTGGTGGGGCCTCCCCGACCCTTGCCCCGTTTCAGATCTCTAGCCTGAATGCTGGTTCCTTCATCTGGTAGTACCAAATATAATTATCGTCAAGAGCAACTTTCGGCGGAGATTCCGCCCGTGACTCGCCTTCAATCTCTAGATCGCACCGATAAACTCGCATTTCTGGATGTCGTCTTGTCGGGCAGTCTGATTGATGGTGGCCGATCCGGACAACAACACAAAAAGATATTCATTAAACTGGTCGAACCAGTTTTCATTTGTAGGTCGGAGGGTTGTCAATGTCATGCCTCGCTCCCCGCCTCCCGTACCGCAGCTTCAACGAGTGCCTTGGCCGCCCATGCGGCAACAGACTGTGCGCTTTCGGAGGTAAGTCCCCAGATATCCTTCAACACGATCAGCACCTCGACGCCGAAGACAAGGGAGAGTGCCTGTGCAAGGCGTTCCCGGGCCTCGGGCGCGCACGGTGCCCTGCAGGGGCCTGGTCACGCTCTTCAGGAGATCGACGCGGTGGCCGCGCGTGAACAACGGCTCGTTGCCGAGCGTGCCGGCCTGGCGCTGCGCCCACTGGTCCAGCGAAAGCTTCAGCGCCGCTTTGAAGGTGGCCTCGAACTCGTCGATGCGCGGCATCGCGGTCGCCAGCAGGTCGGCAACGCGGGTGCGCGCATCGGGACTGTCGGACGACCAGTCGAGTATGGGTCCCAGAGCCTCGTCCACCACCGCATGCACGAGCGCAGCCTGGCTTGGAAAGTAGCGGTAGGCCGTTGCGCGCGACACTTCGGCAGCCTCGGCGACTTCGCTTACCGACGGAGTGATGCCGGATTGCATGAGCCGCGTTGCCGTTTCGAGCATCAGTTTCCGCGTGCGGGCACGCGGGCCTCGCTCGACGGTTCTGGCGGTTTCGTTCTGTTGACGTGAGACATGCATGTCTTTATGATACGCGCGTCTCACAAATTTGCAAGAGCCGATCGAGTGGCTGTAAAAGTGGGATATGGCGGGGTGGGAAACCACCTGGTCGGGGAGGAGAAATGAAGCACATCTACGTGGTCGGAACGGCCGACACGAAGGGCGAGGAGCTTGCCTATCTCGCCGCTTGCGTCGAGACGGCGGGCGGCGGTGTCGTGCGCGTTGATGTCGGCACGCGCCAGCCTGCGACCGCCGTCGATATAAATGCCGAGACGGTTGCGGCCTTCCATCCGGAGGGCGTTGGAGCCGTCCTTGCCTGCGACGACCGCGGCAGGGCGGTCGAGGCGATGGGCATTGCCTTCTCGCGCTTCCTCGCCGAGCGCAAGGACATTGCCGGCGTCATCGGTATCGGCGGAGGCGGTGGCACCTCGATCGTCACCGCAGGCATGCGCCAATTGCGGCTCGGCCTGCCAAAGATCATGGTCTCGACGCTCGCGTCCGGCGATGTCGCTCCCTATGTCGATGTTTCCGACATCGTGATGATGCCCTCGGTCACCGACATGGCGGGCTTGAACCGGCTGAGCAGGGTCATCCTGCACAATGCGGCCCAGGCGATCACGGCCATGGCCAGCCGCCCCGCTGAGGTGACGGCATCGAAACCGGCTCTCGGGCTTACCATGTTCGGGGTAACGACACCTGCAGTAACCGCCATGGTCGAGCGCCTCAGGGCGGACTACGATTGCCTGGTCTTCCACGCCACCGGTACGGGCGGACGCACGATGGAAAAGCTTGCCGACAGCGGGCTCGTCTCCGGTGTGCTCGACATCACGACCACCGAGGTCTGCGACCTGCTTCTCGGCGGCGTCCTGCCTGCCACCCCGGACCGTTTCGGCGCGATCGCTCGCACAGGCTTGCCCTATGTCGGCTCCGTCGGCGCGCTGGACATGGTAAATTTCTGGGCGCCGGAGACGGTGCCGGGGCACTATGCCGACCGGCTCTTCTACCGCCACAACCCGAACGTCACGCTGATGCGCACGACGCCCGCCGAATGTGCGCAGACCGGACGCTGGATCGGCGAGAAGCTCAATCTCTGCCACGGCCCCGTACGCTTCCTCATTCCCGAGAAGGGCGTCTCGGCCCTCGACATCGAAGGCGGTGCATTCTTCGACCCGCAAGCCGACGCCGCGCTCTTTGCCGCGCTTGAGGCGACCGTGAAACCGACGGCGGCGCGACGCATCGTCCGCCTGCCGCTCCATATCAACGACCCGCAATTCGCCGAGGCCGCCGTCGCGGCCTATCGTGACATCGCCAACCCCTGAGAGACAAGATCAATGCCAGCCATACCTCGCAAGACCATCCTCGAAAAATTCCACGGCATGATCTCAGCCGGCATGCCGATCGTCGGCGGCGGCGCCGGCACGGGCATCTCCGCCAAGGCCGAGGAGGCGGGCGGCATCGACCTCATCATCATCTACAATTCGGGGCGCTACCGCATGGCGGGCCGCGGCTCGGCGGCCGGCCTGCTCGCCTATGGCAATGCCAACGAGATCGTGAAGGACATGGCGCTCGAGGTGCTTCCCGTCGTGAAAACGACGCCGGTGCTTGCCGGCGTCAACGGCACGGACCCCTTCGTGCTGATGCCGCGCTTCCTCGCCGATCTGAAGGCAATGGGCTTTTCCGGCGTGCAGAACTTCCCCACAATTGGCCTCTTCGACGGCCGGATGCGACAGAGTTTCGAGGAGACGGGCATGGGCTACGGTCTGGAGGTCGAGATGATCGCCACCGCCCACGGGCTCGACCTGCTGACGACGCCCTATGTCTTCAATGAGAGCGAGGCGATCGACATGACAGCTGCCGGCGCCGACATCGTCGTGGCGCATATGGGGGTGACGACCGGCGGCACGATCGGCGCCACCTCCGGCAAGTCGCTCGATGACTGCGTCGATGAGATCACGGCGATTGCCAAGGCCGCGCGCTCCGTGCGCGACGACGTCATCGTGCTCTGCCACGGGGGCCCGATTTCCATGCCTGAGGATGCGCGCTACATCCTGGAGCGTTGCCCTGGCTGCCACGGCTTTTACGGCGCAAGCTCGATGGAGCGCCTGCCGGCAGAGGCGGCGATCCGCAAGCAAACGGAAGAATTCAAGGCGCTCGCCATCGGCGCGGTCGTCTGAGGACGGACACGGAGGAGGCCGTTTCATGGCAAAGGACGCGTATTTCATCTATCCAAAGGATGTGAGCGCCTTCGGTTTCGACTGGGGCAAGCTGTCGCTGACGGTGGCGCCGGAGGTCAACGGCGCCAACCGTTTTTCCGGTGGTGTCGTCGACCTGCCGAGTGGCGAGGGCCATGCCCGCCACAATCATCCGGGGGCAGAGGAGATCATCTTCGTCATCTCCGGCGAGGGCGAGCAGATGGTTGAGGACGAGAACGGCAATCCGATCACGACGAAGGTCGGGCCCGGCTGCACGGTCTATGTTCCGGAAAGCCGCTTCCATTCGACGAAAAATACCGGCGCGGAGCCCATGCAGCTCTTCGTCGTCTATTCGCCGGCGGGGCCGGAGCTTGCGCTTCGCGAGCTGCCGGACTTCCGCCTGCTGCCGCCGGGCTCCTGAAGCCGGGCCATGCATTTTCTGGGAGGAAAAACGGTGAACATCAATGCAAGGGAAACAAGGCCCGCCGTGCCGCCGTTCGATACGGCCAAGCTCGACCGGCTCATGGAGGAGGCAGGTATCGACGTCATCGTCGCCACCTCCAAGCATAACACGCAATATCTGATGGGCGGCTACAAGTTCATCTTCTTTGTGGCCATGGATGCCATCGGCCATAGCCGGTATCTGCCCGTCGTCGTCTACGACAGGGGCGCACCTGACCACGCCGCCTATCTCGGCAACCGAATGGAAGGCGGCGAGCACCAGAACAATCCATTCTGGACACCGACCGTGCACACGGCGACCTGGGGCACGATCGATGCCGCAGCACTTGCCGTCGAACATCTGAAGAAGATCGGCAAGGCGGGTACGCGCATCGGCATCGAGCCGGCGTTCCTGCCGTCGGATGCCCGCGATGCGCTTGTCGCAGGCCTCGAGGGCGCGCGTTTCGTCGATGCGACGCATACGCTCGAACGCCTGCGCGCGATCAAGACGCCGGACGAGCTTGCCAAGCTGCGGACGGCTTCCGAACTCATCACGGAAGCGATGAACGCGACGATCGCCGGCGCCCGGGAGGGTTCGACGAAAACGGAGATCATCGAGCAGCTCCGGCGCGAGGAGACGACCCGCGGGCTCCACTTCGAATATTGCCTGCTGACGCTCGGCTCCAGCCACAACCGCGCGGCCTCGCCGCAGGCCTGGGGGAAGGGCGAGGTCCTGTCGATCGATTCCGGCGGGAACTATCACGGTTATATTGGCGACCTCTGCCGCATGGGCGTGCTGGGCGAGCCGGACAACGAACTCGAGGATTTGCTCGCCGAGGTCGACGCGATCCAGCATAAGGCTTTTGCCAGGGTTCAAGCTGGCGCTTTCGGCCGCGAGATGATCGAGGCGGCCGAGGCGGAACTGAAGGCGTCGCCTTCTGCGGTCTTCACCGATTTCTTCTGTCACGGTATGGGCCTGATCAGCCACGAGGCGCCGTTCCTGATGACCAATCACCCGGTCGCCTATGAGGGGATCGACGCGGACCGGCCGCTGGAGGCCAATATGGTGCTGTCGGTGGAGACGACGATGCTGCATCCGAAGCGCGGCTTCATCAAGCTCGAGGATACGCTCGCCGTCACCGAGACGGGCTACGAGATGTTCGGCAGCACGGGCCGGGGCTGGAACCGCGGCGGCGCGTGATTGCAAGCACCACCGCAAAAAAGGTCCGGCAGATGTCACCTGCCGGGCCTTTCTTTTTGTCCTGTCGTCTCAGGCGTGATGGATTTCCGTGCCGAGAACCTTTAGGCATTCGCGGATGAAGGCGGCGAGCGCCGTCCAGCCCTTGGCTGAGACCATCGTGCCATCGACATAAGCTTCCGTCGGCGACAGATCGACATAGGTGCCGCCGGCCAGCGTCACTTCCGGCTCACAAGCGCCGAGCGCGCCCACCTTCTTGCCGCGCACGACGCCATCGACGGCGATTAGGATCTGGACGCCGTGGCAGATAGTGAAGATCGGCTTCTGCGTTTCATGGAAGTGGCGGACGATCGCCTGAACGCGCTTGTCGGTACGAATGTATTCAGGCCCGCGACCGCCGGCGCAGTAGACGGCGTGGTATCCGTCGAGTTGCGCCTCGGCCTCCGAGAAGGTCTTGTTGATGACGACGTTGTGTCCGAGCTTTTCCGTATAGGTCTGGTCGCCCTCGAAGTCGTGCAGCGACGTCTTCAGAATGTCGCCCGCTTTCTTGTCGGGGCAGACGACGTGCACCGTATGGCCGACGGCCTCCATGGCCTGCTGGTAGACGAAGATTTCGTACTCCTCGGTGAAATCGCCGGTGAGCATCAGGATTTTCTTGCCTGGCATGGGTTCTCCTCCTCGTTGTCAGGTCGGGCAGGCACGTCCTTGCCTGCCGGGTTGCTCAGATTTCGTCGAATGCCGGCAGCAGCCGGTCGCGCGAGTGTTCGATATGGATGCGCATTGCGTTCGCCGCGGCGTCGGGGTCGTGAGCCGCGAAAGCATCGAGCAGCGTCTGATGCTCGCCGAGCGCCTCCTCGGTCACGCGACGATGGAACATCAGGCGGAAGATGTGGAAATGCGTGTGCTGGAATGTCAGCATCTCGCGGATCAGTTCGTTGCCGGCAAATTCCATGATGCGGTCGTGGAAGATAGCGTCCTGGCGGGCGAAGGTCGAATAGTTCGTCCGCTCGTCCCTGTTGTCACTACGCGTCATCACGCCTGCGGCCTCCGTCAGGATAGCGAGCCTTTCGTCGTTCATCGCTTGGGCCGCCTTCGCAGCGCCGGCGGGCTCAAGCAGCAAGCGGAGTTCATAGAGTTCGTCGAAGCGGTGGCGCGTGATCTGGGGTGCGGCACGATAGCCGACGAGATGCTGCTTGACGACGAGACCCTCGCCTTCAAGCCGACCGAGTGCTTCGCGGATCGGAGTGTGGGAGACGTTAAACGCCTTGACCAGGTTGTCGACCGTGATGCGCGCACCCGGCGCGATCTTCAACGACATGAGCTGGTTGAAGATCGCTTCGTAGACGTCGCCGGCCAGGCTGTTGGCGCGCTGTATCTGGGTCGCGCCCGCTGAAGGTTCGTTGGGTCTCGTCAAAATCATCTGCTGTCTTGCCCCTTGACAGGTTCAATCGCTAGCACGATGCTGCGGCCAATACAATCCTATATCCTATACGATTTAATATAGGGGGAAATATGCGGATCTCCGAAGCGGCAGCCCTTGCGCTTGCCACCCGCCTGCTGGAAGAGCACGGCGCACCGCGTGACCATGCGGTCCTGCAGGCGCGTGTCCTGGTGACGGCCGAGATGAAGGGGCACCCTTCGCATGGCCTGCACCGCCTTCCGCGACTGGTCGAACGGATCGAGCGCGGTGTCATTGACCCTGAAATGAAGGGCACGCAGCGCTGGCGGGCCGATGCGGTGATGGAGGTGGAGGGTTCTTCGGGGTTCGGCCCTGTCGTCGCCATGGCGGCGATCGAGCGGCTTGCACCCCACATTCCCGACCTGGGCATCGGCCTTGTCGCCGTGCGCAATGCGAACCACCTCGGCATGCTCGCGCATTATGTGGAGGCCATCGCCGCGATGGGTTTCGTCGGCATAGCGCTCTCGTCGAGCGAGTCGCTGGTTCATCCCTTCGGCGGTACGCGGGCCATGCTCGGCACCAACCCCGTCGCGATCGCCGTGCCGACCGCCGAGGAGCCGCTCGTGCTCGATCTCGCCACCAGCCTCGTGTCGATGGGCAGGATCCATCACCACGCGGCGACCGGCAGGCCCCTTCCCGAAGGATGGGCGCGGGATGCGGAGGGCTACCCGACGACCGATCCGGTTTGTGCCAAGGCCGGCGCGATCGCGCCCTTCGGCGACGCAAAGGGCTACGGCCTCGGCATTGCGATGGAACTGCTGGTGGCAGCCCTTGCGGGCTCGGCGCTCGCGCCTGATGTGCGCGGCACACTGGACAGCCAGTCGCCATGCAACAAGGGCGACGTCTTCATATTGATCGAGCCCAGTCTGGCGCCGGGACTGCCTGCGCGGCTGTCGGCCTATCTCAATGCCGTGCGCGCCTCACCGCCGGCCGAGGCCAGCGAGCCGGTCCGCGTGCCGGGCGATCGTGCCCGCCGGCGACGGGCGGCGGCGAGCCGCGACGGTTTCGATATCGACCCGCGCCTCTGGGAAGACCTCAACGCGCTTTCCCGCTCCCGCATACTGGCCTTCGAAGGATAAAGATCATGAGCCTGTTTGCCGTCCTGAGGCTGCCGCGCGAAATCCTGTTTGGCATCGGCCAGCGCCATGCGCTCGCGAGTGTCGCCGGTAGGACCGGCCAGCGCGCACTCGTCTGCACGGATGCGCGTTTTGCCGCGACACCCGTCTTCGCTGAAGTGATCGCCGCGCTCGAAGCTGCCGGCATCGCGGTCGTGGTGTATGACCAGACGCTGCCGGACGTGCCGCGCGATACCGTCGCGGGTTGCGTGGAGGCCACGGGCGGCTTTGCGCCCGATATGGTGATCGGCATCGGCGGTGGCAGTTGCCTCGACATGGCGAAATGCTCCTCTCTGCTGCTCGCCCATGGCGGCGGGCTCGCCGATTACTATGGTGAGTTCAAGGTGCCAGGACCCGTCCTGCCGGTCATCGCCGTGCCGACGACTGCGGGCACCGGCTCCGAGGTCACGCCCGTCGCGGTCGTCTCCGATCCAGACCGCACCCTGAAGGTCGGCATTTCGAGCCCCTATCTCATCGCCGCAGCGGCGATCTGCGACCCGGAACTCACGCTCTCCTGCCCGCCGGGGCTTACGGCGATTGCAGGTGCGGATGCGCTGACGCATGCGATCGAAGCCTTCACGGCCATGCGCCGCCCCGGCGATGTGGAACTCGCGCAGCAGCATGTCTTCGTCGGCAAGAGCGATCTCTCCGATCAGTTCGCGCTTCATGCCATCCGGCTCCTCAGCCGGAGCCTGGAAAAGGCCTTCGTCGACGGCTCGGACATCGATGCGCGCGCCGATGTGATGATGGGCGCGCTTTCGGCCGGCTGCGCCTTCGGCACGGCGGGCACCGCTGCGGCCCATGCGGTGCAATATCCGGTCGGTGCCGTGACCCATACGGCGCACGGCCTCGGGGTCGCCACCATGCTGCCCTATGTGATGACCTATAATCGCCGCGTCGCCGCCAGGGAAATCGCTGTTGTCGGCAGGGCGCTCGGCCTCGATCCAGCCTGCGTGGAGGACGAGGAGACGCTTGCCGATGCGGCGATCGGCGAGGTAAGGCGCCTCTTCGCCGCGATCGGCATCTCGCCGACGCTCGCCAGGCTCGGCCTGCCGGAAGACCGGCTTGACTGGACCGCTGAGCAGGCGCTCGGCATCGGCCGGCTGATCAAGAACAATCCGCGATCCTTCGATTCGGCCGCCATGCGCGGCCTGGTTCGCGCCGCCTATGACGGCGACCTGGCCGCTTCCGCCCTCTGACCTTGAGAAAACATCATGAACGCCAACCAGCATCCTTCGCATCCCGATCACGATCGCTTCGGGTTCCGCTCGTTCTCCCACGGCCTCTATATTGGCGGCGCCTGGCGGCCGGCCGCGGGCGAGGGTCGGATTCAGGTGATCGACCCCTCGACCGAGGCCGCCATTGTCGCCGTGCCCGATGCGACTGTCGCGGATGCGGCGGCGGCCGTGGAGGCTGCTGCAAGCGCGACAGAACGCTGGCGCGAGACGCCGCCGCGAAAGCGTTCCGAGATCCTGCGCCGCTGCTTCGAACTCATGGTGGAACGCTCCGAAATGCTTGCCACACTCGTTTCGCTCGAGAACGGGAAGGCCTTGCGCGACGCGCGCGGCGAGGTGGCCTATGCGGCGGAATTTTTCCGGTGGAACGCGGAGGAGGCGGTGCGCATCTCCGGCGAGTTCGGCATTGCCCCGTCCGGTGCGAACCGAATCGTCGTCGATTACCAGCCTATCGGCATCTGCGTTCTCATCACGCCGTGGAACTTCCCGGCCGCAATGGCGACCCGCAAGATCGCGCCAGCCCTTGCCGCAGGCTGCACCGTCATCCTGAAGCCCGCGAGCGAGACGCCACTGACGGCCTATGCGCTTGCAGCCCTCTACGAGGAGGCTGGCGTGCCGCCGGGCGTCGTCAACGTGCTGACAACGTCGACACCGGGCCCCGTCATCGCCGCCATGCTGGCCGACCCGCGCGTGCGAAAACTCTCCTTCACAGGCTCGACAGGCGTCGGCCGCACGCTTCTGGCGGAAGCGGCGAAGAATGTCATCTCCTGCTCCATGGAACTCGGCGGCAACGCGCCGTTCATCGTTTTCGACGATGCGGACCTCGACGCGGCGATCGAGGGCCTGATGGTAGCGAAAATGCGCAATGCGGGCGAGGCATGCACGGCCGCAAACCGCATTTATGTCCAGGCCGGTATCCACGATGCCTTCGCGGAAAAATTTACCCAACGCATGGCCGCTCTCAGGGTCGGCCCAGGTGTGGATTCTGATACAGAATGCGGTCCGATGATCACGCGCAAGGCGGTGGAGAAGATCGACCGGCTCGTTGCGGACGCCATTTCGCGGGGCGCGCGCGCGCTCTGCGGCGGACGGGCACCGGCAGGACGCGGCTTTTTCTATCCACCGACCGTGCTTGCGGATGTTTCCCCGGCCTCCGACATGAACCACGAGGAGATTTTCGGTCCCGTGGCGCCGCTCTACCGTTTCGAGAGCGAGGCAGAGGTCGTCGCAGCCGCCAACGATACGGAACATGGCCTCTGCGCTTACATCTATACCCGCGACATCGGCCGTGGCATGCGCATATCCTCGAAGGTGGAGGCAGGCATGATCGCCCTCAATCGTGGACTGGTCTCCGATCCCGCCGCCCCCTTTGGCGGTGTCAAGCAGAGCGGCCTCGGACGTGAAGGAGGGCAGCATCACGGGATCGCGGAGTTCATGGAAGCCAAGTACATTGCGACAAGTTTCTGAAGGAGGAACCTGTGGCCGCCGATCCGTTCCGCATTCGTGACCATGTCGCAAATTTCGACGACATTGTCGACGATATTCGTACCCGCAGCAGCGCCACTCGCCGCACCGTCGCCATGGAGGCCAACGTCGCCTACGGTCGCGAGTCGGGCGAGACGCTCGATATCTTCCTGCCAAATAGTGCCGGGTCGGGCATGCCGATCCACATGTTCATCCATGGCGGCTATTGGCGTATGTTCTCCAAGGAAGACTATTCCTGCGTCGCTGAGACCATCACCCGCGCAGGCGCGGTCGCCGCTATCGTCGATTATTCGTTGATGCCCATCGCGAGGATGGAGGTCCTGATCGGTCAAGTCCTGAAAGCCAAGGCTTTCCTGCTGGCGCATGCCGATCGCTTTGGCGCCACGCCCGGGAGATTTTCCGTCAGCGGCCACTCCGCTGGTGCACATCTTGCGACCTTTCTCTTCAATCGCTCGGTAGAGCCCTCGGGTGTAATTGCTGCTTTCCTGCTTGGCGGGCTATACGATCTCGAACCCTTGCAGACATCTTTCCTTCGTGACGAGATCGCCTTGAGCGACGAGGAGGTGCGACGGTTTACGCCGATGCATCGCGAGCACGACACTGCAACGCGCGTAGCCATCATGACCGGCGAACTGGAGACTAACCCCTTCGAAACCCAGGCAAATGCCTTCAAAGACATTCTTGTCACCCAAGGGCTTGAAGTGCGTGCATCGCGCGTTGCGGACGGGGATCACATGAGTACGGTTCGCGATCTCGCCGTCGTTGGCACACCTATAGCGGCGGCATTGCACGCCTTAATTGCCAATGATGCCTGGGAGAAACCGCGGTGAGGATGGCTCAACCGTTCGGGCCTGTCGCAAAAGATATTCGTAGGCTACAATCGACCGCGGGGGCCGTAACAAGAATTGTTCAAAATCATCCGGTAGGCATCATCCTGATAGGGCGCGCCGAACTATAGCAGCTCTCCCGTGACAGGCGCAGCTCACGCGTCCTTCAGGGCAATTGCCGAAAACACCTCTTGTGCGAGGGCGCGTCAGTGCACCCATGCGATCTCAGCGCGAGCTCCTCCAATAATCGTTGGCAAAGCCGCCGATCGTCATCTCACGCTATAAAATAATTATTCCGTCGTGATGGATGCACGATGATGCCTGCCTTAACCGTCGGCAAACTCCAATGCGGACGCAATCAGTGATTTATACACGCTTCGCGGGGAGGTGCCCGCAACAATGGTGATGAGCATAGGCGTCCCGTTTCGGCAAACAGCCGAATTTCAACTACTGAACGGTGTCGCGCGGCGTACTGACAAGCACGGCGGCTGCATGATTGGCGGCGCAGAGCGCGTCCTCCATGCCGGTCCCTCTTGCGATTTCAGCGGCCAGCACGCCGGTGAATTCGTCGCCGGCGCCATGGGTGCTGACGAGCCTTACCTTGATAGCCTCGATCAAAAATTCCTTGCCCGACTTCGTCGCGCAGGCAAGGCCCTCGCCCCCCGCTGTGACGACTGCGGCTGGATACGTTCGGGCAAGCAGACGCGCGGCGTCGAGAGCGCCCGCAAGCGAGTCGAATACGGCGACATCGGTCAGTTGCTCGGCTTCGATGGCATTGACGACGATGATGTCGACCAGTTCGCAGAGTGAGGGAGACAGATCGCGAGCCGGGGCTGCGTTGAGGATGACGCGCCCGCCGGCTGCTTTCATTGCCTTGGCGGCGGCGACATTGGCCAGGTCGGGCACCTCGTTTTGCAGAACAAGTACGCTTTGCTCGCTGAACAGCTCCGCTGCTCGATCCACATCCGATTGTCCGAGCAAGAGATTGCTTCCGGACACGATCACCGCTCCATAGTCGCCCTCGCTGTCGAAGATCGCTACGCTCATGCCGCTGCCAACGTCATCCGCTACCTTGACGAAGCGGTGGTCGACGCCTTGACGACCGAGATTTTCCACGAGCGCGCGGCCGAAGTCATCATCGGCGACCGCGCCAATCATTGCGGTCCGGATGCCGGTCTTCGCCGCTGAGACCGCCTGGTTGCCGCCCTTGCCGCCACACTTCGGGTGCCAGCTCTCTCCCGCCACTGTTTCGCCTTTTCGCGGTCGCGCCGGGCCATGCACCATGATGTCATAGTGCAGACTTCCGAAGACAATAACGGAGGGGGAGGCGATCGTCATACGATCTTGTCCTTGCGTTTTGATGCCACCGCCGACATCGTTTTTTCGAGGTTCTTTTCCGCGGCGTCGTAGTTGCGTTGAGCGACCGCGACAAAGAGCGCGTCGAGAATGTTGAGCTGGGCGATCCGGGCAGCAGCGTTTTCGCCCATCAGGGGGGAGCCCTGGGCCGTCGAGCAGAGAACGATGTCGGCGATCTGCGCCAAGGGCGAGCCCCCGTAATTGGTGATCGCGATCGTTCGTGCGCCACTCCTTCTGGCCAGCTGCACTGCATCGATTACTGCCGTGGTGTTGCCGGAATGAGAGAAGGCGACCGCCACATCATCCGCTCCCAGCAACGACGCCGACATCAGCATCATATGAGAATCGTCCTGCACGCCCGCTCTTACCCCGATCCGCAGGAACTTATGGGCGACATCTCTCGCGATCTGGGCAGACCCGCCGACGCCATAGAAATCCCTCTGCTCAGCCTTCGCAAGGAGGTCCGCCGCTCTGTCGAAAGCATCGACGTCCAGGATCGCCAGCGTTTCCTCGAGCGCATGGATCGAGGTCCTGAATACCTTCTGGATGATCTCCCGCGAGCTATCTTCAACGGAAAGCTCCTGATGCATCTCGGCCGTCGGAAGCTTGTTGTAGTTCGACACCGCCGAGCGGAAATCCCGGTAGCCGTTGAAACCGAGCTTTTTAGTGATCTTCACCACCATGGCCTCGGATACCCCGGCCTCGGTTGCGATGTCCTTGAGCGCGGTGTCCTCCGAGAAATTACGCAATCCGAACACAGTTTCCACGACCCGTGCTTCCAAAGGGGTGAGCCGAGGCATCATCATCCGGATACGTGGGCCCACCGCCTTGAGATCATTTGCAGAATTCATCCTCTACCCCTTGTGACGCGATCGATCATCATCGCGACCAGGATAATAAGACCAGTGGCCAGAAGTTGATAGAAGGCCTGGACGTTCATCAGCGTCAGTCCGTTGCGCATCGCGCCGAGGATGATCGCACCGAAAATAGTGCCGATGACGCTTCCCTTGCCGCCCATGAGGGATGCCCCGCCGATCGCGGCCGCTGCGATCGCGTCGAGTTCCCAGAGATTGCCAAGGATGGGCTCTGCTGCGCCAAGGCGACCGATCAGGATCATGGAGGCCAGGGCGGCGAGGACGCCCGAAATCACATAGGCGGTGATTTTGGTGACGGCGATCGGCACGCCGGCGACATAGGCGGCCTCTTCGTTCCCGCCAACGGCCAAAAGGTATTCACCCAGAGGTGTCTTTTTGAGGAGCATCCAGGCAAGCAGGGCGACGACAGCGACCATGATAACGGGATTGGGGATGCCCATCAGCGAACCGTTGAACAGTGCTCGAAGCCCTGGGGAACGCCAAGCACCGGATTGCCGCCCGTATAGATCAGCGCAATGGCGCGATAAGTGCTCAGCGTACCAAGGGTGACGATGAAGGGCTGCAGTCCGGCGTAGGCGACTAGAACACCGTTGACGAGACCGCAAATGGCACCGATGCCGAGGCCGGCCAGGATGGCGAGAGGAACGGGTATGCCCGCAACAAGCAGCGTCGCCGTGATCACGGCGGCGATCGCCGCAGTCGGGCCTACCGAAAGATCGATGCCGCCGGAGATGATCACCAGCGTCATCCCGAGGGCCAGGCAGGCATTGATGCTCGATTGCTGCAGGATGTTGAGCAGATTTCGCTGGGATAGAAAGTCAGGGGCAAGCAAGCCAAAGAGCACCACGATGGCAATCAGGCCGATCAAGGTGCCGGTATCTCGTACCGAGAAAGATCCGAACAGTTTGGACGAGGGCACTGCGGCATTCTGGGTCGTGTCAGACATGGAATTGTTCCTGTTGGTCATGCCGCGCCAGGGCGACTGTCGGCCTTCCCGACGGCATGGGAGACGATGGTTTCTTCGGAAAGCTCGTCGCGACCGAGTTCTGCGACGATAATGCCGTCACGCATGACGAGGACGCGGTCGGAGACCCGCATCACTTCGGGAAGCTCTGAGGAGACGACGATCACCGAATGACCTTCTGCAGCGAGGGCCTCGATCAGGTGGTAGATTTCGGATTTCGCGCCAACGTCGATGCCTCGCGTCGGTTCGTCGAACAACAGGATGCGCGAGCCCGCCGCCAGCCACCGTGCGATGATCGCCTTCTGCTGGTTGCCGCCACTAAACAACCTGATCTGGCGATCGAGCTGGAATGGTCTGAGGTTGACGCGTTTGAGCAGGTCGTCTGCAGTCCGCTTGAGTTTCCGGTGGTTGATGAACCCGCCTTTCGAGAAACGGTTCATCGATGGCAGCGCCACATTGATGGTGACGGACCGGCCGGGAATGATGCCTTCGCGCTTGCGCTCTTCGGGAAGGAGGCCGATGCCTGCGGCAATGGCCGCGCGTGGATTGGAGAGAGTGAGCAGCTTCCCGTCGACCTTGACGGTGCCCGACGTCACCTTGTCGGCACCTGACAGCGCGCGCAAGAGTTCAGTCCTGCCCGAACCAACGAGACCCGCCACGCCCAGGACCTCGCCTTTGTGAAGGTCAAAGGATATGTCGCGGACGCGAGCCGTGTTGAGGTTCCGCGTCTCGACACTCGCCGTCGTCGTTGCGTGCGAGTGGTGCTCCTCGGCCAGGAGCTCGCGGCCAACCATCATCGCGATGACCTCGGCCGTTGCGGTTTTCCTCAGATCGACCCTCCCGACGACCTTACCGTCGCGCATGACCGTGGCGCGCTGGCAGACCCGGAACACCTCGTCCATCTTGTGGGACACGTAGATGATTGAGACGCCGCTCGCCGCCAGCCGCTCGATGATATCGGCCAATCGTTCGAATTCGCTAGGTGTCAGGCTCGACGTGGGTTCGTCCATGGCGATGATCTTCGCCTTGTCCAACAGCGCGCGGGCGATCTCGACGACCTGCCGCTGCGCAACCTTCAGCGTGGAAATGGGAGCGGCCGGATTGATGGAGGGATCGATCATCGCGAGCGCCTCGGCTGCGCGCCGTTCCTGTTCCCGGCGATTGACCACGATGCCGCCGAAACGGGTCAGCGAGTGACCGAGGAACATGTTCTGCGCCACAGTGAGATGCGGCACCTGTTGAAGCTCCTGGTGGATCATGGCGATCCCGGCCTGGCGAGCGCTTTCGGGACGCTTGAAGTGATGGGCGGCACCGTCGACCCTGACTTCCCCTTCCGTCGCACGAAAGACACCAGACAGGATTCGAAGCAATGTCGACTTTCCCGCGCCGTTCTCACCGAGCAGCGCATGGACCTCACCGGGCGCGACGTCGAAGGAGACATCGGAGAGCGCTTTGACGCCGGGAAAGACTTTGGAGATATTCTCGAACGCCAATCTGGGAGTAGCCATGGAAATCCGACCTTTCAGAGTTTGGACGGCCGGCCATGCCGACCGTCCCGCTTGGGAGGCGTTTACTTTCCGGCCGCTTTCATCAGCGCCGAGCGCACATCGACACCTTCGCCTTGGAAGTCGTTGATGTTGTCCTTGGTGATGAGAGCCTGTGGCGTTGCGACAACCCGCGGCAGCTTCTGGCCCGCGACGAGGCGGAGCGCCACTTCCATCGCCACTTCACCCGTCAACACTGGGAAGCTGTCGACTGTACCCGTCAGTTCGCCCGCCGCGATCGACTTGTAGGCATCAGAGATGCCGTCCGTGCCGAAGACGACGACCTTGTCCTCCAGGCCCACGGCTTTCACGGCCTCGACAACGCCAAGCGCCATGCCATCGTTATTGCAGTAGAAGCCGACGAGGTCGGGATGCTGCTGGAGGATATTGGTTGCCGCATCATAGGACATCTGACGATCCCAATTGCCGGGCACGCTCGCGACGACAGTGAATTTGCCGCCTTCTTCGATCGTGCTCTTGAAGCCGTCAGTGCGCTGGACGGCTGCATAAACACCCGCCTGACCCTCGACTATTGCGACTTTGCCGCCATTCGGACGGTTCTCGATGAACCATTTTGCGACTCGGACGCCGTTGTCTCGCTGGACATTGCCGACGTAATGCTCCGCCTGCGGGATCACAGCATCGTTGACGTTAACGACAGGCACGTTGGCGGCCTTCGCCTGTTCAATGACGGGCTGGAGGTTGGCGTCGGTTTGCGGCGACACCAGCAGCACGTTGTAGCCCTGGGTGACCATGCCCTCGGCGATCGTCAGCTGGCCGAGCTGGTCACCCTCGCTCTGGGCGGCCTGATAAGCCACCGTCGCGCCGACTTTGTCCGCGAACTTCTGATAGCCTTCGCCGAGCGAACGCCAGTATTCATTGGTCAGGGTCTTGGAGACGCCACCGACCTTGAAGCCCTCGGGCAGCTTCGGTAGCGCACCGAGTGTCGTTTCCAGTTTGGACCAGTCCATGCGGTCTGGTTCAGAATCCGAATTGAGGGGCTTCAGTTCCTGTGCTGTCGCGATGCCAGCACAAAGGGTTGCGGCGAGAGCCACAGCGAAAATTCTCTTCATGTTTTCCTCCCGGAGGGTTTGGTGGTTCAGTGCTCCGCGCCGAACATCAGCTCCTGTACGATGGCCTGCGTAGAAACGGCGTCCTGTCGGTCAATCGCGCTTGCGAGGCGATTGTCCTGCTCGAGGCGGTCGACGACCTTCAACATCCGCTGGACGGTCTTGATGTTGACCTCGCATTCGTGGACCGGATCGAGCCCGGTCATATCGGGGAACGTGTCGAAATAAATCGCGCCGTCATAGCCGTCGCGCCTGATCTGGCGGAGTAACTCGATGGTCTGAAGCGTGTGGACCGCGCCGACCATTAGGCCGTCGTCACGCTTTGCGTAGCCGTCATTGAGATGGACACCAAGCACGCGGCTGTGGCGGGCGATCAAGGCGGCAGCGAATGCAGGCTGCTCATCGGCGTAGAGCACATGCGCGAAGTCGAGCGTGACGCCCAGGTTCTTCGCACCGACTTCCTTGATGGCGAGCAACGTCGTGGCCGCATCGGGCATCAGGCTATAGGAGCGGGGCTCGTTCGGCTTATACTCGATCGAGATCAGGCAATCGGGATCGTGCTCACAAACTTCACGGATTCCATCTATTTCGTGTTGCCACATTTTCTCATAGTCGGCCTGGAATGCATAATCGAAGCCGTCTTGGCCAAGCCATATCGTCATCAAGCTCGATCCGGCTTCACGGGCGGCATCGATCCCTTTCTTCGTCAGATCGATCGCCTCGCGCCGGACGGCTTCATCCGGATGTGTGAAAGCGCCGAGCTTAAAGGCAGGATTTGTATAGTAGCGCATAGCGAAGCCATTGATCGAAAGCCCGAGATTGCTGAGCCTTTGCGCAAGTTCCTTGGGATTCTCACTCACGTGGTCGGGATAGTTCAGGTCGAGGTCGGTCAGGCCTTTCACCCGGGCGGCGCGGTTGGCCATCTGCACGACCGACGGCTTTGTAGACTGGCCCGGCCATTCCCGATGAGCGGCGGAAGCAAATGAATTGAGGCGGGTGGCAAAGCGTGTCGGGTTCAAGGCATCGGTCCCATCTGTGAAGTTATACACTACTTCACAGTTTATGATATCTTTGTAAAGTATGAATCCTTTCTCGGTGTAGGAATTGTGTGCTGCGTTGCAAAATGCAGGCACTACCTGACTTCTTGTGCGGCAGGTTGATGCCGCTGAGTGGGTTAGCCCGAAGGTCCAACTTCAGGGTTCGATCTGCTCAGTGATCCCAAGTGCGTCGTCAACTTCTGGCCGGCTACCAGACGGTGCTTTCGAGCCTCGCGGCAGCAATAGCTGAGTAGCCCGCAGATTTCCGGTCTTCTAGCAAATCTGCGTAAGGAACGCTCGGCCGATGCTCCAAGATTGCAGGGTCAACAGTTGGATTCCCATCAAAGGGCCGCTGGCTCGCGAGGATATATTTCCGGTAGAGGAAGTGGCCGAGCCGGCTGATGAGCTGCAGGCCGCGTTGGCCCCCGCACGGGAACGCGGCCGACGTCGCGTGGCGGAAATCCTCGCCGAGGACGACATGCTGAGCGCGAAAGCGTTCGCGGATCTCTCGGCGTTTCGCGTGTCACTTTCACCACAAATCGTCAGAATGGACAGGTTCTCGGTCTCGACGGGGCCAAACGGGGTTTCCGTTTCCCGTCATGGCAACTCGTTATGGACCGCTGATATCGAACCTCACAACAGCAACTCAGCCTCTGGCTGATTCGGAACGACACTTCAATCGAGCATAGTGTAGATCACCTCTAGCGGGTGAGGTGGAGACCTACCATCGATCATCTTTGCCTGGCATCGGCACGAATACCCTGTGGCCATGACGACCTTGTTTTCTGATGCTTCAGCTACAGACGGCGCCCAACTCATAGCGTAAAGCTGCTCCGAGATACCGCGGTTGCGGACCTCGTGACCAAAGGTCCCGGCCATTCCGCAACACCCTACATTTTCTACATGCACACTTGCGCCAAGAGCCTGAAAAACCGACTTCCACTGGTTTGAGGCGGACGGAAGGTTGCTCCGCTCGGTACAATGAGGAAGGAGGCTGTATTTGCGTGACGGCGATGGAATAGGTTTAATCGATAGCCTGCTCAAATTCTCTGCAAGCCATTCTTGCGGAAGAAGAACGGTCGCCTTGCGACCACTCGTCCGTAATCCGTGATACTCGCTGCGGTAAACAAGCGTCATTGAGGGATCCAACCCAACGAGAGCAACGCCGGCGTCTGCTAGGGCCCGGAGGTAACGTTCCGTCTTTGCGGCCGCTTTCTCGAAACGACCGAGGTACCCATGAACGTGTAATGCTTTACCATTGTGATGGCATGCGGCGAGATACGGGATCAAGTCCAGCTTACGAGCAACGCGAATGGCTGCAATCGCCACGTTTGGTTCGAAATGAGATGTGAAGCTGTCGAAAACAAATACTACAACCCGATCCTTTTCATCTGGCGATAGCTTCTCGATCTCTCTCGCGTGAGCGATCTCGACACCCAAACGGCGGACTTCCTGGGAAAATGAGCGCCGCGGTAGAAGTGGAAGCGCCGTCAACCCAATCGCTCGCATCAGCCGCTTGCCAGGCGATGTGCCAGCGACGAGATTGTAGAGCGGACGGATCCGCGCCATCAAAGGGAGGGTGGTTTCGATACCGGAAACCACCGAGTCCTTTAGTGGACGCAAGTAACGGCCATAATAGAGCTCCAGAAACTTAGAACGGAACGCCGGCACACTGACCTTCACGGGACACTGCCCGGCACAAGCCTTGCAGGCGAGGCAGGTGGCCATTGCTTCTCGCACCTCGTGGGAAAAGTCGTTACGGTTTCTCGGGTTAAGGCTGTTTATAACACGTGCCGTCAGGCTCAAGAGTGGGTGTCGCCGGCGCAGACGTACGGACTCTCTGCGTGGATCAATGCCCTTCTCGCCAAGCAGTCGCAGCCATTCCCGCACAAGCATGGCGCGTCCTTTTGGCGAGTATCGCCGATCGCGGGTCGCCTTGTAGGAGGGACACATGGGGCTCGTCTCGTCGAAGTCGAAACAAGCGCCATTGCCGTTGCAATAGGCGGCATTGTCGAAGGCGGCGCGTATTTCGTTACCGATTATGCGATCGAAAGCGCCCCTCAAAGGCACTTCGTCGATCTTGAGCAGTGACGCGGTGGACGGCGCGGCGATCTTGCCCGGGTTGAGGCGGTTGTTCGGATCGAAAGCCCGTTTGATGTCTTGGAGGCAAGGATAAAGGTCGCCGAAGAATTCCGGCACATATTCCGAGCGCACGCCCTTACCGTGCTCGCCCCACAGAACGCCGCCGTGTTTGCGAGTGAGCGCCACTACGGCGTCGCTGATCTGGCGCAGCAAAGGTACGTGATCGTCACGGGTCAAGTCGAGTGCCGGCCGTACGTGCAGCACCCCTGCGTCGACATGACCGAACATCCCGTAGGAGAGGCCCGCCCTGTCAAGTAGCGCGCGAAATTCACGGATATACGCAGCCAAGTTCTCAGGCGGGACAGCTGTATCCTCGACGAAGGCGACCGGACGGACGGGGCCGTCCACATTGCCGAGCAAGCCGACAGCGCGCTTGCGCATATTCCATACCGCCTCGACGTCGGCATGCCCGCGGACCACAGTATAGCTGAGGCGGTTGATATCCAGTCCCTCATCGAGCACCGCCGTGACCGCTTCAAGCTTTCGTTGGAGTTCGGCCTCATCGTCGGCCAGCACCTCGACGAGATTGATGCCGTTTGCCACGCCTGTGTGGCTCTCAGGGAAGAACCGGGCTATGTCGGTCCAGACGATATCGTTCTTTGCAAGCCCCAGCACCTTCTCGTCGATCGTCTCGACAGAGGCAACATTGAGGGCGCTTAGGGTGCGAGCGTCTTCCAGCGCGGCGTTGAAGTCGCTGTAGCGGATGTTGACGAGGGCGGCCTGCGCCGGGATCGGCAGAAGATTGAGTTCTGCCTCGGCGATCATGGCAAGGGTGCCTTCCGAGCCGCTCAGAACGGCGTTCAAATCGAAGCGGCCGTCGGCGCGACGGATATGAGCTAGATCGTAGCCGGTCATGTAGCGATTGAGGTTGGGAAAAACCTCCTCTATGCGATCGCGCTTTTCTCGTGCGATGCGCTCAACCGTCCTGTGAACGTCGCCGATTCGGTCACCCCTCGCCAGGGTCTTGGCAAGCGCTTCTTCGTCCATCGGACGCGACCACCAGTCGGAGCCGTCCATAAGCACGATACGAAGCCCAAGCACGTGATTCGAGGTCTTGCCGTAAAGGCACGACCCTTGGCCGCAGGCGTCGGTCGACACCATGCCACCGATTGTGGCCCGGTTCGAGGTTGAAAGCTCCGGCGCGAAGAACAATCCGTGTGGCTTCAAGGCTCGGTTCAACTGGTCCTTGACAACACCTGCCTGAACTCGAGCGACCTTTCTCGCCTGATCAATTTCCAGGATCCGGTTCATGTACCGTGAGCAGTCCACCACGATACCGGAGGTGAGCGACTGGCCGTTCGTCCCCGTGCCGCCCCCACGCGGGGCGATGGTGAGATCCACGAAACGAGGATCGGAAAGCGCTTTTGCAATCTTCTTCAGGTCGTCGGCATCCCGCGGAAACAGAATTGCTGTCGGGGTTACCTGGTAGATAGAATTGTCAGTCGCGAAGACAGAGCGCGACATTGCGCGCTGTTCCACGTCGCCATTGAACCCGACTTCGCCGAGCCTCTCGACGAAGCCGGCCGGCAACTGCTGTTTTCCAAAAGCGGAATGGAGACGCGGTATCATCAGTTTATACGCACCTCGAACCAGGCAATGACATCAATTCTGCAATGCAGAGCAAGCATGCTTGAAACGATTGAGTGCTTCCATCAATTCGGCTTCCGAAGTCGCGTACGAAATCCGAAAATAGGGAGATAGGCCAAAGGCCGAGCCAGGGACGACCGCGACGTGGGCCTCTTCTAGAAGATAGTCGGTGAAGTCATGGTCGGCTTCGATCTTCTTCCCTTTCGGTGTCAGTTTGCCCAAAACGCCGGCGCAACTGGAAAAAGTATAGAAAGCACCCTCCGGAGTACGGCAATCCAACCCGTCGATTTCGTTCAGGCGCTCGACAACAAGATCGCGACGACGACGGAAGCTCTCCTGTCTCTCCTTCAGAAACGTCTGGGGCCCGTTCAGAGCCTCAACCGAGGCAGCCTGGCTGACCGAACAGGGGCAGGACGTCGCCTGGCTCTGGATCACCGCCATCGCTTTGATCAAAGCCTTCGGGCCACCCGCATAACCGATGCGCCAGCCCGTCATCGCGTAGGCTTTCGATACACCGTTGATCGTCAACGTGCGATTCTTCAGTCGAGGCTCGATCGCGACAGGTGTCGCAAATGCGAAATCCTCGTAGACGATGTGCTCGTACATGTCGTCGACCATCAACCAGACCTGCGGATGACCGATCAAAACATCCAGGAGGGGGCGGTAATCCTCGGCGGTGTAGGCAGCGCCCGATGGATTGGACGGCGAGTTAAGAAGAATCCAACGGGTTTTTGATGTGATTGCCTTTTCCAGCTGTTCGGCCTGGAGACGGAAGTTGGCCTTGGCGTCGCACGGGATAACAACTGACACACCACCGCAAATCTCGACGATGTCGGAATAGGAAGTCCAGTAAGGCGTCGGGATGATCACTTCGTCGCCGGGATCGAGCGTCGCCATAAAGGCGTTGAAGAGGATCTGCTTGGCGCCTGTCGCAACCGTAACCTCGTCGATATCGTAGTCGATGCCGTTTTCCCGTCTGAACTTTTCGACGATCGCCTTCTTCAGGGCCGGCGTGCCGTCCAGCGCGGTGTATTTCGTTTCGCCAGCGTCGATGGCAGCCTTAGCCGCCTCCTTGACGTTCTCCGGCGTATCGAAATCAGGCTCGCCCGCTCCCAGCACGATGATCGGCAGACCATCGCGCTTCATTGCAGCGGCGCGTGCGCCGATCTGGAGAATCTTCGAAACGCCAACCGAGGCGATCCGTGAAGCCGGTTTGAAGCCCGCTTCTTCGATTTTTGTTGAGATCGTCATGAAACGCGCCATTCCTATTCGATGTCAAAAGAAACGCCCTGTGCCAGGGGCAGCGACTTCGAATAGTTGATCGTGTTCGTCGTACGGCGCATGTAGGCTCTCCAGGCGTCGGAGCCGGATTCACGGCCGCCTCCCGTTTCCTTTTCGCCTCCGAACGCACCGCCGATCTCTGCACCCGACGTGCCGATGTTCACGTTGGCGATACCACAATCGGAGCCATCGGCAGCTACGAATCGCTCGGCTTCCCTCATGTCGAGGGTGAAGATCGAGGAAGACAAGCCCGCACCCACCGCATTGTGATCGGCGATGACCGCATCGAAATCGCTATATCTCATGACGTACAGAATAGGTGCGAAGGTTTCTTCCAGAACCGGGCCTTCATGCTTGGGCATTTCGACAAGCGCCGGCTTGACGTAGAATGCCAGTTCGTGACCGACATCCACACGTTGCCCACCCAAAACGGTGCCTCCGTGCTCCTTGGCTTCAACAAGTGCCTTCTGCATGTTTTCAAAAGCGATTTTGTCGATCAGCGGTCCGACCAACGCTGTCGACTGCAGCGGATCCCCAACAGAGACGCTCTCATAGGCCTTTTTCAGGCGCGGTACGAGCTGATCATAGATGCTTTCATGGACGAACAGGCGACGCAACGTCGTGCACCGCTGGCCAGCCGTGCCCATCGCGCCAAAGGCGATGGCTCGAAGCGCCATGTCGAGATCAGCTGACGGGCATACGATGCCGCCATTGTTGCCGCCAAGTTCCAAGATGGCGCGAGCGAATCGCTTGGCCAGCCGCGGGCCGACGTCGCGGCCCATGCGAGTGGAACCCGTCGCTGACACGAGCGGAACCTTTGGATGATCAACGAGCACCTCACCGATCGCTCGATTGCCGATCAGAACCTGGGAGAGGCCTTCCGGAGCCTCGCCATAACGCTTGAGGGCGCGTTCGAGAATCGCCTGCGACGCCAATGCTGTAAGCAGCGACTTCTCCGATGGCTTCCACACGATGCTGTTGCCGCAGACCAAAGCCAATGCTGCGTTCCAGGCCCAAACGGCGACCGGGAAATTGAAAGCGGAAATGATGCCGATGACACCGAGGGGATGCCAGGTTTCCATCATACGGTGGCCCGGGCGCTCGGTAGCAATTGTGAGACCGTAAAGCTGGCGGGAAAGGCCGACAGCGAAATCGCAGATGTCGATCATTTCCTGCACTTCGCCCAATCCCTCGGAAGGAATTTTGCCTGCTTCGATCGAAACGAGGCGGCCCAGATCCGTTTTGGCGGCACGTAGTTCCTCGCCGAGGAGACGAACAAGTTCGCCACGCTTCGGAGCGGGCACGAGGCGCCACGTCTGGAAGGCTTCGTGAGCCTGTTCGATCACCTTGGTCGCCTCTGCCGAACTCATCGCTTTCAGCTTGCCCGTTTGTTCGCCAGTGATCGGAGAGAAGGCAACGATGTCGCCTTCGGTGTAACGTGATTTTGCCACGCCGAGGCGGCCGAGTATCGCGGCGGCTTCTTCAGTAACGGAAACAGTCTTTACGGAAACGTTCATTTTGGGACTCCAGGTCGGCTTCTGCTTGCGCGATTTCTGTGACGGTTCACTCGGCGGCGGGACGATTTTTCAGTTGCGAGACGCAGGCATCCAGTGAAGCTTTCTCAATTTGCGCATAATGATCAAATTCGTTCAGCACTTGCGCACCGAGGTCTGCTTCGAAGCGCTTTTGATTTGGACTCGCCACGAATTCCTGCTGAGCGCCGTCGCCAAGATTCGACTGGAAAATGCCGGCTGCGCTGACGGGAAGGAAATCCTCGTAAACGATGGGGTCAAACTGGATCAGGCCGTCTGCAATGAGGGATTCTATGCTTGCACCCGGCAGCACAGAGCCTTTCTTCCCTTTCTCCGTAAGCGAGTAACTGAAATACCCTAGCCCATCAGAGCGGATGGCCGGCCAGTTGTCGGGGAACGCATGAAACGTTTGCGCAAGCGTCGCTTCGTAGGTCTTGGCGTTCGAGCCATCCGCAGCCGGTCGCACAACCTTGCGGGATTCGTCGAGAAGCTTGTCGTAAAGACCCCTGCCTTTTGGGGTAAGGGCGATGCCCCGCTGTTCGATCTCGCCGAAGCGCGCCGTATGGGAGCCGGCTTTCCAGCCTCCCCGACCGTCCTCAAATGACACCGCTTCTTCAAGCGCCTTAAAAGAGGTCTGGCGCAGCAGGACCGGGCAGTCGCGCGTCGGCGGTCCTTCAACCACCGCTTTAGGGGAAATCCCGGATTCGGGCATCAGCGCCTGTACCTTGTCGATATCAAGCGTGCGAGGGGTGAGGTGGTTGATGTGTGGTCCCTTGAAGGAAACGACATCGGCGATCAGGCGATGGGCATCGTGCAGACGATGATACATATCGCCATCGACTATAGCTTTGTCATGCCAGCGGAATGTCTCCAACACTTCCGCAACGAAACGATCCGCATCCTCGTTGCACAGCCCACCTTCGACTTCCGCCTTTTCGGTCAGCTCGACCGCGCCGCTGGTGAAAATCTGCCGCTTGGCGAGAATGTCAGCCGCTTCCTTGCGCAAGGTCTCGTCCGCGATAAGGTCGAGGCGAAGCAAAGACGTAAAGACCCGAAAAGGGTTGCGCTTAAGGGCTTCCTCGCCGACCGGTCGAAACGCAGTCGAATGGACGGGCACTCCTGCCGTGGATAGATCGTAGTAGCCAACTGGATACATACCCATGACCTCAAAGACGCGCCGCATCATCGCAAGCTCGTCCGCCGTTCCCAAGCGGATTGCGCCGTGACGCTCCTCAGATATCCGATCAAGATTGTCTGTCGCTTCAAGCCGAGCCCTAAGTTCGGGCTTGGCGGCAAGTGCTTCCTTGTTAACCCGGGCCACAAGATCCATCAGAGTTCCGTAAGCAGGGACCTCGGTGCGATACATGGCCGACATCGCTCCAGAAAACGCGGCACGGATGTCGCTCGACGTGACATGCTTCGTCATTGTTTTAGACCTTTGAAGAGTTTGTGACTTGATGTTGGAAATGCAATATACTCTTCTGTGGCAGCCACGTGTTGTGACTCGTGCGGCTAACTTTATGCGAAAATGGAATAGGTATGCGCCGAAGTCTAGTGCCAGACATTGTGACCCTTCAAGCGTTTGAATGTGCGGCCCGCCACGCGAATTTTTCTCGCGCAGCAGAAGAGCTAAACCTGACCCAGAGCGCGATTAGCCGCCAGATTGCAGATCTGGAGCGACAGACTGGCCTCAAGCTTTTCGAGCGCATTCGTCAACGTGTCATCCTTTCTGAGGCCGGACAAAGGCTACTGCCGGAGGTTAAGGATCTTCTTGCACGATCGGAACGGCTTATGATCGATGCCGCGGCAGCAGGTCGGACGCGCGCATCGCTAAAGATAGCGACACTTCCAACCTTCGGCGCGAAATGGCTCGTCCCCCGCCTTGGGCGTTTCCTCGCGACGCATCAAGATGTTGCGCTCACGATAGAATCTCGTTCGAAGCCCTTCAGCTTCATGGAGGATAGTTTCGATCTCGCTATCCACTACGGACAACCTATATGGGCAGGTGGCACCCCAACGTTCCTCTGCCATGAGACCGTTATGCCGATAGCAAGTTCAGCACTCGCCGAACGGGCGAGGCAAGAGGCAGCAGGCGATCTCTCTACCATTCCATTGCTACACCTCACCACGCGGCCAAAGCTATGGTCGGACTGGTTTCGACTGCAAGGTTCGATCGTAGACAATGCATATGTCGGGCTCCGATTTGACCAGTTTTCGATGATGGTGGCAGCAGCGATAGCCGGGCTCGGTGCGGCGCTTCTGCCAACTTATCTGATAGAGGAGGAGCTAAAGACCGGCATGCTCCTACCCCTGACGTCCAGCACGATGAGAACCGAAAACGCGTATTACGTCGTCCGCCCTGAGGAAAAACAGAGCCTTCCCATCGCCGATGAGTTTCAGGAGTGGCTACGCTCTGAAGTACAAGACGATTAAATGCGTGCGGACAACGGATCATCATCCAACCGATCAACCATCGCGGCATTTTGCCAGACATGCAGCGTCTCTCGGCGGATCGTCGGTCCAAACGATGACCTTGCAGTGACCTCACGATTCTAGACTTGACGCCCGCGGCGAGGCGGCGTGACGCATCAAACTCCACTTACATCGTGAGCGAAGGGGCTGCAGCTAGAACAAGGACAGATATTTTTTGCATTGCTGATTGGTTTCTCTCAATCCGCATGACAATCTATGTCACATTGTGAAGAAACCCTATCTTTCCTGAGGTGATCTAGATGAAGCGTCCCACGATTGCGGACGTCGCAGAAGCGGCTGGCGTTAGCGTTGCAACAGTCGATCGCGTGTTAAATGCCCGACTCCCCGTGCGCGAAGAAACATCAAAACGGGTGTTCTCTGCTGCCGAGCGGGTCGGATTCCACGGCACAAATATAATTCGGCAGCGAATGCTGGCAGATTTGCCTTCCTACAATCTGGGCGTGGTTTTGCGCAAAGAACGCCACGCGTTCTATCAAGCATTTGCCGAAGAACTGCAGGCCGCCGCACGTGCGGTCAAGGACCGGCGTCTTCAAGTGCATGTGCAGTTTGCAAAGTCCGGTGAGCCCGGTGAGATTTCGGAGCTGCTGCTCGGCATGAAGGGAAAGGTACAGGCAGTTGGTGCTATCGGACCAGACCATCATGACGTCACATCGGCGGTGAGCGCTCTCAAATCCAAGGGTATTCCTACCTTCTCGCTGCTTTCCGACTTTGCCCAAGGCGTGCGGGAGGCATATCTCGGCACGAACAATATGAAAGTTGGGCGGACCGCCGCATGGCTCCTGTCCAAGCTGTCGCATTCACCCGGAAAACTGCTCCTGCTTCTAGGTGGTCACCGATTTCACGGGCATTCGCTACGCGAGACTGGATTTCGCAGTTATATGCGGGAATACGCTCCGGAGTTCGAGGTGCTGGATGCGCTAATCAACCTTGAAACCCGGCGCTTGACGTATGAATTGCTGATGGACGCCGTTTCTCGCCATCATGACCTGGTGGGTGTTTACTGCATCGGGGGCGGGATGGAAGGCGCGATCGAAGCTTTGCAGGAAACGAACAAAGGCGAAAAGATCGGCTGCCTCGTCAATGAACTGACGCCAGAATCACGACAGGCGCTACTTGAACGGCGCATCACCGGCGTATTTCAGACGCCCCTGCGTGAATTATGCGCTGACCTCATTGCCACCATGGTTCATACGATCGAACACGGCATGGCAGAAACGCCGGGACAACGCTTCCTCCCCGCACAGCTTTGGGTGCCTGAGAGTCTGTGATGGTTTGATGGATTCTATCATGCACAGCTGCATTGTTTCTATCAGCGCTGATAGCCGGTAGCCGTCAAGAGACGTTGACGACGGCCCTCCACTAGGAAATTGTCCTGCCGGGTGGTGGAGACAGGAGGCTGCCCCACCGGGATAACTAAAGCCCTGACCAACCGATGATGGAGATCATTGATCTTCGTCAGCGAATTCTTGTTGCCAAATGACTGACCTGGGGCTTTTGGCCCCGCGATAACCTCTGGAGGAGAATGAAATGAAAAAGCACCTGATTATTGCAGCTTTCGCCAGCATGTTGGCGACGACCGCGTCGGCCGAGACGATCGGCGTCTCGATGGCGCTCTTCGACGATAATTTTCTCACGGTTCTTCGAAACGGCATGACCGACTACGCCAAGACCCAGGACGGCGTTACACTTCAGATCGAGGATGCGCAAAACGACGTTGGTAAGCAGCTCAGCCAGGTCCAGAACTTTGTCGCCTCCGGCGTCGACGCCATTATCGTCAATCCAGTTGATACGGATGCGACCGTTGCGCTCTCGCAGGCTGCCGATGCGGCAGGTATTCCGTTGATTTATGTCAACCGTCAGCCAGTAAACGTGGACCAGCTTCCCGAAAAGCAGGCCTTCGTGGCTTCCGACGAGAAAGAGTCCGGAACGCTCGAAACCAAGGAAGTTTGCCGCCTTCTGAAGGAGGCTGGGAAGACAGAGGCGAAAGCCGTCGTCATGATGGGCGAGCTCTCCAACCAGGCCGCCCGCATGCGCACGCAGGACATCAAGGACGTGATTGCGACGCCCGAGTGCAGTTTCATCAAGATCGTTGAGGAGCAGACCGCCAACTGGTCGCGCACACAGGGCGCCGACCTGATGACCAATTGGCTATCTGCCGGCGTGGAGTTTGACGCTGTCATTGCCAACAACGATGAGATGGCAATTGGCGCGATCCAGTCGCTGAAAGCTGCCGGAAAAGACATGAAAGACGTGATTGTCTCCGGCGTGGACGCCACTCAGGACGCGCTTGCTGCCATGGCCGCTGGCGACCTCGATGTCTCCGTCTTCCAGAACGCTGCGGGGCAGGGCAAGGGCGCTGTAGATGCGGCCCTGAAGATTGCGCGCGGCGAGACCGTCGAGAAGAAGGGCTATGTGCCGTTCGAACTCGTTACGCCGGCAAATCTCAAAGACTACCAGGCCAGGAACTAAAACAGATCGTAGCGTCGAAGGAGGCGGAGATGCCGCCTCTTTCGATTTCCGAGCGATGGAGGATAAGCCATGGTAAGTCCCACCACAGCGGCAGCTATCAAGCGCGTACTCGAGGCCACGGAAGCCGACGGCCTGCTTGCAATCGAGGGTATTCGCAAAGAGTTCCCGGGTGTTTTGGCGCTCGACAACGTGCAGCTTCGCGTCAGACCCGGAACTGTCCACGCATTGATGGGCGAAAACGGGGCTGGCAAGTCGACGCTCATGAAAATCATCGCCGGGATATACCAGCCAGACGCTGGTGAAATACGTCTTCGCGGTGTCCCGACAGTGCTGAAGTCACCGCTTGACGCGCTGGAGCAAGGGATCGCGATGATCCACCAGGAGCTCCAGTTAATGAACTGGATGACAGTGGCGGAGAACATCTGGATCAGACGCGAGCCCAAGAACCGCCTTGGACTCATCGACCATTCCAAGATGGTGACGATGACGGAGGAGCTTTTTGCTCGCCTGAACATCGTACTCGATCCACGAGCTCAAGTGTCCGAATTGACAGTAGCTCAAAAACAGATGGTCGAGATTGCGCGCGCAGTCAGCTACGAATCCTCCGTCCTCATCATGGATGAGCCGACATCGGCGCTGACAGACCGTGAAGTTGAGCATCTTTTTACGATCATACGTGACCTCCGCTCGCGCGGCATAGGCATCGTCTACATTACCCATAAAATGAACGAACTCTTTGAGATCGCCGACGAATTTACCGTGTTTCGCGATGGGAAATATGTCGGGACACATTCTTCAAAGGATGTAACCCGCGACGACATCATCCGCATGATGGTTGGACGTGAGATCACCAACATGTTTCCCAAGATCGACTGCCCGATCGGCGACGTCGCTCTTGAGGTTCGGAATTTGACGATTCCCGGGGTCTTCCATGACATCTCGTTTTCGGTCCGGCGAGGAGAGATCCTCGGCCTTGCGGGTCTCGTGGGCTCAAAGCGCTCCAACGTCGCCGAAGCGCTGTTTGGTGTTCAACCGGCAGCGTCAGGCGAGATCGTGATCGATGGCACGCCGGTAAAGATCGACAGTCCGAGCGCGGCCATGGCCCATGGCATGGCCTTTCTGACCGAGGATCGAAAGGAAACGGGCTGCTTCCTGATACTGAATTGCCTTGAAAACATTCAAGCCGCGCTGATCACGCGGTCGCACGTCAAAGCCGGCTTCGTCGATCAAGCAACAGTGACAAGACTCTCGGAGGAAATGGCCGCCAAGCTTCGTGTCAAGACGCCGAACCTCCAGGAGACCGTCGAGAATCTCTCGGGCGGGAACCAGCAGAAGCTCTTGATCGCACGCTGGCTTCTGACCAAACCGCGGATTTTGATCCTCGACGAGCCAACTCGCGGCATCGATGTCGGCGCTAAAGCGGAGATTCATCGCCTGATAACGGCCCTTGCCGCCGAAGGTGTGGCGGTCCTGATGATCTCATCTGAATTGCCGGAGGTCCTCGGGATGAGCGACCGGATCATGGTCATGCATGAAGGGCACGTTTCGGGCTTTCTTGATCGCGCCGAGGCAACTCAAGTGAAGATAATGAACCTCGCAGCACGCTAGTGTTCATTACGGGAGGAAAGATCTTATGACGAACGCGACATCACAATCGGCATTGCCGGCCACCCGACCCCGGCGACGCGTGCCGGCGGAACTGAGCATCCTGCTGATTCTTGTCGGCATCTCGCTGACATTTGAGATTCTGGGCTGGATCCTGCAAGGCCAGAGCTTCCTTGCCAACACTCAACGCCTCTCGATTATGATCCTCCAGGTATCGGTCGTGGGCATCATCGCGATCGGCGTGACCCAGGTCATTATCTCTGGCGGGATCGACCTGAGTTCCGGTTCGATCGTCGGTGCGACTGCCATGATATCCATGAGCCTGGCGCAAGTCGGCACGTATGATCGAGCAGTCTACCCCCACTTGACTGATCTGCCGGTAATACTGCCGGTTGCGGTGGGCTTGGTCGTCGGTCTGCTCTGTGGCATGATCAACGGCCTTTTGATAGCGTACACGAAAATTCCCCCCTTCATCGCCACCCTTGGTATGATGGTCACGGCTCGCGGTTTTGCCAAGTGGTATACGAAGGGGCAGCCGATCAGCTTTCCGACCGACAGTTTCGCTGCACTCGGAAAAGGTTTGGCCCCCATCTTTATCTTCCTTGCGGTCGCAGCGATCCTGCACATCGTTCTCCGCTATACGCGCTACGGCAAGTTCACTTATGCCGTCGGCGCCAATCCCCAGGCGGCGCGGGTGTCGGGTATCAACGTCGAGCGTCACACCGTCAAGATTTATGCCGTAGCCGGCTTGTTGTCTGGCCTTGCTGGTATTGTCGTCGCTGCCCGAGGTCTGACCGCGCAGGCCGGCATGGGCTCTATGTACGAGCTTGATGCGATTGCAATGGCTGTTATCGGCGGCGTTTCGCTCTCTGGCGGCCGCGGATCAGTCATTGGCACGATGATCGGAATGGTCATTTTCGGCGTGATTATCTCAGGTTTCACCTTCCTGCGGCTGGACGCCTATTACCAGGAAATGCTGAAGGGCGCGATCATTGTGGCGGCTGTCGTCGCCGACGTCTATCGCCAACGCAAGCGTATCAAGAAGAGCTGACGGATGGGCGGCCCCTGCCGCCCTCTGTCTTCGATAGGCGAAGATGGGACGACCCGAAATGAAGAAGCTGCTCATAACGACCGCGCTTTGCCTTCTAGCCGCGCCGGCCTTTGCTGGCACGCGCGTGGCGGTGACAATGACGTCGTTCGATAACCCATTTCTGACGATTCTGCTGAACGGAATCCGCGATGAAGCAAAACGGGTAAAAAATGTCGAACTCCTCACAGAGGACGCTCAACTCGATCCTGCCAAACAGCTCAACCAAATCCAAAACTTCATTGCCAACGGTGTTGATGCAATCATCGTGAATGCCGTTGACGGCGACTCGACGGCCGCGATCACACGGGTGGCAGCTGATGCGAAGATCCCGCTCGTCTACGTCAACCATCCGCCGGCCGAACTCGCTTCGGGATTGCCGGAAGGCACAGCCTTTGTCGGTTCCAACGAACTCGATTCCGGCACGATGGAAGCGAAAGCCGCCTGCAAGCTTCTGGGCGGCAAAGGTCGCGCCGTAATTCTGATGGGGCCGCTTGAAAACCATGCAGCCCTTGTGCGCACAAAGGATGTCGAGGCCGTCTTTTCTCAACTAGATTGCCGGATCGATATCGTCGAAAAGCAGACAGCGAACTGGAACAGGACCCAGGCGCAGGATCTCGTATCTTCCTGGCTGACGGCTGGGCTGAAGTTCGATGCGGTGGTTGCCAATAATGACGAGATGGCCATTGGCGCGGCTCAGGCTTTGAAGGCGGCTGGCGTCGCGATGAACGACGTTGTCATCACCGGCATCGATGCCACGCCAGATGGACTGGCCGCCATGAAGGCCGGAGACATCGACGCGACAGTTTTCCAGAACGCAACAAAGCAAGGCGAAGCCGCAGTCCAGACGGCTGTCAAGTTGGCAGGAAAGCAGGCCAGCGAGCGCACCCTTTGGGTACCGTTCGAACTCGTCACCCCCGACAACATGGCCGCCTACCAAAAATGACGGCCGCGGCCGCGGTCGATCTCCTCCCGGATCCCGCGGCCCCACCAATCGACGCCTTCTAAGGCATGTCGCTAAAACACGAAGGAACCAACATATGCGTATCGCCCTTGACCCGTTTATGCATCGTCATCTCAGCCTCGAGGAGCTGCCGCGGAAGGTCCGTGAGCTCGGCTATGAATGGATTGAGCTGAGCCCCCGCGCCGATTTTCTGGAGTGGTTCAAGGCTCCACGGGTTTTCCCTGAGCGTATCAAAACCTTCAAGAAAGCGCTGGCCGCCGAGGGCGTGAAGATCGCCTCACTGTTGCCGATGTATCGCTGGGCCTCGAATGACGAGACCGAGCGTCAGGCCGCTGTGCGTCACTGGAAGCGCGCCATCGAAATCGCGGTGGAGATGGAAGTCGATACGATGAACTCGGAATTCGGGCGTGGTCCGCACCCCGACAAGGGCTCGTGCTACTGCTGCCACACCGGGTCGATGATCGAGGCCTGTGAAGACGCATGGTGGCGCTCGATGGAGGAACTTGTACCGATCTTCGAACGTGAGAACATCAATTTACACGTCGAGCCGCATCCCGAAGACTGGTGCGAAACCTTGCAGCCCGCGCTCGACATCATCCGCACGGTGAATTCGAAGAACGTCAAGTTCCTCTATTGCGCCCCGCACACCTTCTACTTCGGCGACGATACCAAGGCGATGCTGCGCGAGGCAAAGGACGTTCTCGCGCACGTTCATGTGGCCGATACCTTCAATCACAAAGCGTCTTCGGGTCTGCGCTATATTCTCAACCCACCGGGTACCCAAGCGCGTGTTCACCAACATCTCAATATCGGCCAAGGCGAGGTTCCCTGGGACGACTTCTTCGGCACGCTCGCCGATATCGGCTTCGACGGCATTATGACCTCCTGCGTCTTCGCCTGGGAGGACAAGGCGGACGAGTCCGGACGGTTCATGTGTAGCGAAATGAACAATTACATCAAAAAGTACCGAAAGTGAGGCTTTCCAATGACTGTTAGAATAGGTGTCATCGGCACCGGTGCAATCGGCCGAGACCATGCACGCCGCATCAATCAGGTTCTTGGCGGGGCGACAGTCGTCGCGTTGAGTGACGTGAACCGCGCCTCGGCCGAAGCGGTGAAAAGCGACATTGCGCCTGACGCTGCAATTTTCACCACCGGCGAAGAACTGATTTCCTCACCCGATGTGGACGCTGTGCTTGTCACCTCTTGGGGTGCCACTCACGAACAATATGTACTGGCGGCGATCGCTGCCGGTAAGCCATGCTTCTGCGAAAAGCCTCTGGCGACAACCGCCGATGGCGCCAAGCGCATCGTCGATGCCGAAGTTGCGCACGGCAAACGACTTTTACAGGTCGGTTTCATGCGCAGATATGATGCGGGTTATGTCGCCCTGAAGCAGTTCGTGGATACCAAGATCGGTGCGCCGATCATGGTTCATGCCGCCCATCGCAACCCAGCCGTCCCCGAGCAGTATGTTACGCCGATGGCCATCCACGACACGATGATTCACGAAATCGACGTGCTGCGCTGGCTGTTGAATGACGACTACGTTTCCGCTCGTGTGCTGTTTCCCCGTTCGGCAGCGCGCAGTCATGCCAAGCTTAGGGATCCCCAGATTGTCATTCTGGAGACTGCCAAGGGCACGATCATCGATGTCGAAATCTTCGTCAACTGCCACTACGGCTACGACATTCAGTGCGAGGTCGTTGGCGAAGACGGTGTCGCCACTCTGCCTGAGCCGATGGCAATCCAGACGCGTCTCGGCGCCAAGCTTCAAAACGATATCCTCACCGATTGGAAGGATCGCTTCATCGCCAGCTACGACGTTGAGCTGCAGGACTTCATCAACGCCGCTACCAAAGGCACGGCGGCTGGCCCGAACTCCTGGGACGGTTATGTGGCGGCAATCACATCCGATGCCTGCGTAGCCGCGCAGGAGACAGAGGGTGCCGCAGTCGCGATTAATCTTCCCACTCGCCCTGCGCTTTACAACTGAGGTCCTCCATGCGTTTTGCCATCAACCACATCACCGCGCCCAAGCTGTCGCTTGAAAACTTCTTTACGGCGGCTCGCGACCTGGGTCTGACGGAGGTCGAGATCCGCAACGATCTTCCCGACATCGTCGGGACGGTGAAGCCTGAAGTCGTCAAAAAGGCCGCAGCGAGCGCCGGCGTCACGATCATTTCGATCAACGCGCTCTATCCGTTCAACGTCTGGTCGGGTGAATTACCGAAGAAGGCTGTGGCGCTCGCCGACTATGCGGCCGCTTCCGGCGCCAAGGCGCTTGTCATGTGCCCGCTAAACGACGGCACGAAAGTGTCGTTCGATGATCTCGTCGCGGCGCTGAAGGCCATGAAGCCCATCCTTGAGGAGCGCGGACTGACAGGCCTCGTCGAACCTCTCGGCTTCCCGATCTCCTCGCTGCGGACCAAGAAGGAAGCGCTTCGCGCCATCGACGCGGCTGAAGGAGGCGGCATCTACAAACTCGTGCACGATACCTTCCATCACCACCTGGCCGGCGAGACAGACTTCTTCCCGGAAAGGACGGGTCTGGTCCACATCTCGGGCGTCGTCGATCCGAATGTCGCCGTGGACGAGATGCTCGACGCCCACCGCGTGCTCGTCGATGCCAAAGATCGGCTGGAGAACATTCCGCAGATCAAGGCGCTCATCGCCGCAGGCTTCGAAGGCCCCTACAGCTTCGAGCCTTTTGCCGAGGAAGTGCATGCACTGGCAGATCCGGAAACCGCCGTGCGCGAGAGCATCAGCTACGTCTCGGGCAAGCTCTGAGCCGACAACCCGCTGCCTGCGCCTCGAGCGGCGCGGGCAGCATGTACGTTAGGCAATTGCAGCCGGGTGCCGGAGGAAGAAATGAACAAGTCATTGGATGTCATCACGATCGGACGCTCGTCCGTGGATCTTTACGGGGTACAGATTGGCGGTCGGCTGGAAGACATGGGGTCATTCCACAAATATATCGGCGGCTCGCCGACCAACATGGCCGCCGGCACCGCCCGCCTCGGCCTGCGCTCGGCGCTGATCACCCGCGTCGGCGACGAGCACATGGGCCGCTTCATTCGCGAGGAGCTTGCGCGCGAAGGCGTCGACGTCACCGGGGTCAAGACCGATCCCGAGCGGCTAACGGCACTCGTGCTCCTCGGCATCCGGGACGAGGACCGCTTTCCGTTGATCTTCTACCGCGAGAACTGCGCCGACATGGCGCTCTGCGAAGATGATATCGACGAGGCGCTGATCGCCCGTTCCCGCTCGGTCGTCGCGACCGGTACCCATCTCAGCCATCCGCGCACGGAAAAGGCCGTGCTCAAGGCCCTGGAGCTCGCGCGCAAGAATGGCGCGCGGACCGCGCTCGACATAGATTACCGTCCGAACCTCTGGGGCGTGGCCGGCCATGGCGACGGCGAGAGCCGCTTCGTCGAATCCGGCAAGGTGACCGCCAAGCTGCAATCGACGCTGCGTCTCTTCGACCTGATCGTCGGCACGGAGGACGAATTCCATATCGCAGGCGGCTCGACGAACACGATCGAGGCTCTGCGAGCCGTGCGTGCCGTCTCCACCGCCACGCTCGTCTGCAAGCGCGGCGCGGCCGGCGCCGTCGCCCTTACCGGTGCGATACCGAATACGCTCGACGAGGGAGAAAGCGGCCCCGGCTATCCGATCGAGGTTTTCAACGTTCTCGGCGCAGGCGATGGCTTCATGTCGGGCCTCATCAAGGGCTGGCTGGAGGATGCGCCCTGGCCACGCGCGCTTCAGTATGCCAATGCCTGCGGCGCCTTCGCCGTCAGCCGCCATGGCTGCACGCCGGCCTATCCGTCGTTGGAGGAGCTCGACTTCTTCCTGAAGCGCGGCATCAAGGACAAGGCGCTGCGCAAGGACGCGGAACTCGAGCAGATCCACTGGGCGACCAACCGCCACAATGACTGGTCGACCATGCGCGTCTTCGCCTTCGACCACCGCATGCAGCTGGAGGCCATGGCAGGTGCCACGCCCGAAAAGATTGGCCGTTTCAAAGAACTCTGCCTGGAGGCGGCCCTTAAGGTTCAGGGCGGCCGACCAGGCTATGGCATCCTCTGCGACAACCGCCTCGGCCGCCGTGCGCTTCACGCCGCGTCAGGCACTGGCCTTTGGGTCGGCCGACCGGTCGAATGGCCGGGCTCGCGTCCGCTGACGCTGGAACCCGAACTTGGCCCCGACTTCGGCGGACTTGACGAGTGGGCGCTTGAAAACGTCGTCAAGGTCTTGTGCTTCTGCCATCCCGACGACGATGCGCAGATGCGAGCTTCGCAGGAAGAGACGATCAAGCGGCTGTTCGCGGCGGCCCGTCGCAACCGGCTGGAATTCCTGCTCGAGATCATTCCGTCCAAGGTCGGCCCGGTCGATGACGACACGACGGCGACCCTCATCCGGCGGTTCTATGAGATCGGCATCTATCCGGACTGGTGGAAGCTTGAGCCGATGGCCAGCAGTGCCGCCTGGGAAAAGGCTTGCGCTGCGATCAATGAAAACGATCCGCACACGCGCGGCATCGTGGTGCTCGGTCTCGACGCGCCGGAGGCCGAACTCGCCGCGAGCTTCAAGGTCGCGGCAGGCTTCCCGCTGGTCAAGGGCTTTGCGGTCGGCCGCACGATCTTCGCGCAGGCCGCACGCGACTGGCTTGCTGGCACCATCGCCGATGCTGAGGCGATCGAGGATATTCAGGCCCGCTATCAGCGGCTCTGCACAATCTGGGACGAAGCGCGCAGCGCAAGCCAGGACAATCACGCGGCGGGACCGTCGCGCAGGAGGGTATGACATGACGGGAACCATTCGCCTTACGGCAGCACAGGCAATGTTCCGCTGGCTGGCCGTACAGATGACTGAGGAGGGGGAGCGCTTCATCGAAGGCGTCTGGGCGATCTTCGGCCACGGCAACGTCGCCGGAATTGGCGAGGCTCTGCATGGCATTGGCGATAAACTGCCCACCTGGCGTGGCCAGAACGAGCAGACCATGGCCCATGCGGCAATCGCCTATGCCAAGACCAAGCGCCGGCGCAAGGCTATGGCGATCACCTCGTCCATCGGCCCGGGCGCGACGAACATGGTGACGGCTGCAGCGCTCGCCCATGTGAACCGCCTGCCCGTACTATTCATCCCCGGCGATGTATTCGCCAACCGCCGGCCGGACCCGGTTCTGCAGCAGATCGAGGATTTCAATGACGGCACTGTCACCGTGACGGACTGCTTCCGTCCGGTCAGCCGCTATTTCGACCGCATCACGCGTCCCGAGCATCTGCTGACCGTCCTGCCTCGCGCGATGCAGGTGATGACCGATCCCGCAAATTGCGGCCCGGTCACACTTGCATTTTGCCAGGACGTGCAGGCCGAGGCCTACGACTGGCCGGAAAGCTTCTTTGAGCCGAAGACGTGGCGCATCCGTCGTCCAGAGCCAGATCCGCGCGAAGTCGACGATGTCGTCGCAGTGCTCAAGGCCTCTTCACACCCGGTCATCGTCGCAGGTGGCGGTGTGCTGTATTCCGGCGCAGAAGCCGATCTGCTCGCCTTCGCCAAGGCGCACAATATACCGATCGTCGAGACGCAGGCCGGCAAGGGTGCAATCGACTGGCAAGAAAGGCTCAACTTCGGCTCGCCGGGCGTCACCGGCACCGATTGCGGCAACAAGATCGCCGCCAAAGCCGACCTGATCCTTGGCCTCGGCACCCGCTTCCAGGACTTCACGACCGGCAGCTGGGCGATCTTCAGCAATCCGAGCCGCAAGCTCGTCTCGATCAACCTCGCCGGCTATGACGCGGCCAAGCACGGCGCCATCCCGCTGGTCTCCGACGCCAAGGTGGCGCTGCGGCGCATTTCCACTGCGCTCGGTTCGCACCGTTTCGCCGATCCGGATTTCGCCGCGCGCGAGGCCTGGTTCAAGGCGACCGATGCCGTTATAGCGGCCCCCGGAACGCCGAAGCCGAATTTCCGGCCCTCCGATGCCCAGGTCATTGGCGCGGTGCAGCGAATTTCGGGTCCAAAGACGGTTGCCATGTGCGCGGCTGGCACCATGCCCGGCGCCCTGCAAGTGCTCTGGCGGGCGGCCGCCGGCGGCTATCACATGGAATACGGCTATTCCTGCATGGGCTACGAGGTCGCCGGCGCTTTCGGCATCAAGCTCGCGGCACCGGAAAAGGAAGTCGTGTGCTTCGTCGGCGACGGCAGCTACATGATGGCCAATTCCGAGCTCGCGACCGCCGTCATGCTGCGCGTGCCCTTCACCATCGTGCTGACGGACAACCGTGGCTATGGCTGCATCAACCGTCTGCAGCAGGAATGCGGCGGTGCTGAGTTCAATAACATGTACAAGGACTGCAATGTCGAGACCCAGCCGGAGATAGACTTCGTCGCGCATGCGACTTCGATGGGCGCGTATGCCGTCAAGGCCGCCGACATCGCGCAGCTCGAAACCGAAATCGTCTCGGCGCGCAGCCGGGACATTCCCACGGTGATCGTCATCGATACGGAAGCGGAAACCGGAGCCGGCATCGGCGGCGCCTGGTGGGATGTCGCCGTGCCGGAAGTCGGCACCACCGAAAAGCTCAAGAAGGCCCGCGCGCACTATGAGGCGAACGTGGCCCGCCAACGCATCAACTAACCCTCGCGACAATGCCTGGAAGGACCGAACCATGATATTTTACGGAACAAATCCTATTGCCTGGTCCAACGACGACGACCAGACGATCGGCGCGCATCTGACGCTGGAGGATTGCCTGTCGGATTGCCGCAAGATCGGGTTCGACGGCATCGAGAAGGGCCACAAGATGCCCGACGAGGGCGGCGCGCTGAAGGCCAAGCTCGGCGAGTTCGGCCTGCGTTTCGTTGGCGGCTGGCATTCGACTAACCTTCTGGTGAACGACATCGTCACCGAGAAGGCGGCGCTGCAGAAGTTCATCGACATGACGAAGGCTGCCGGCGGCGACCACATCAATGCCTGCGAATGCTCCAACACCGTTCACGGCAGCGACGGAACGCCGGTCAACAACCGCCCCGTCATGAACGAGGAACAGTGGAAGCGCTTCTCGGAAGGCTATGAGGCGCTTTCCAAGTATGCTGCCGATCAGGGCGTCAAGATGGGCTATCACCATCACATGGGCACGATCATCGAGAGCGCTGCCGACATCGACCGTTTCATGACGATGGCTGGCCCCTACACCCGTCTTCTGCTCGACACCGGTCATTGCACCTTCGGCGGGGCGAACCCGGAAGAAGTGGCGAAGAAATACATGGGCCGCGTGACGCATATCCATGCAAAGAACATCCGTCCGGAAATCATGAAGCAGGTCCGTTCCGAAAACCTCTCCTTCCTCGAAGGCGTGCGCCGGGGCGTGTTCACGGTTCCGGGCGATCCGGAAGGCTGCGTCGATTTCGCGCCGGTGCTGAAGGTCGCGGCCGAACATGACTATTCGGGCTGGCTGGTGATCGAGGCCGAGCAGGACAGCGCGGTTCGCGAGCCCTTCCACTACCAGAACATGGGCCTGAAGGCGTTGAAGTCGATCGCCCGTGACGTCGGACTGGACAAGGCTGCCGCCAGAGCAGCCGGATAAGGAAAAAGCGCAATGAGCATTCTCCTGCGCCGACCGTTCGGCAGTCATGGCAAAGTCCACGAGATTACCCCTCAATCGGCGGGCTGGCGCTATGTCGGCTTCAGCCTCTACCGCCTGCGGGAAGGCGAAACCGTCGGCGAGGCGACCGGCGGCATGGAAGCGGTCGTGGTCATGGTCGAGGGCAAGGCCCGCTTCACCGCGGCCGGCAAGGACTGGGGTGAACTGGGTGAACGCATGAACGTCTTCGCGAAGACCCCGCCCCATTGCCTCTACGTGCCGAATGGCGAGCAGTGGGAAGCGCGCGCCACGACCGATTGCACGGTCGGCGTCTGCCTTGCCCCCGGCAAGGGTGGCCACAAGGCACGACGCATTGGCCCGGACGGCATCCAGCTCACGGCGCGCGGGGTGGGCGCCAACCAGCGTTTCATCAACAACATCGCGATGGAGGCCGAGGACTATTGCGATAGCCTGCTGGTGACGGAGGTCTTCACGCCGGCCGGCAACTGGTCATCCTATCCGAGCCACCGTCACGACGAGGACGATTTCCCGCGGATCACTTATCTCGAAGAAACCTACTATCACCGGCTCAATCCGGAGCAGGGTTTTGGCGTGCAACGGGTCTATACCGATGACGGCTCGCTTGACGAGACGATCGCGGTGAAAAACCACGACGTGGTGCTCGTCCCTCGCGGCCATCACCCCTGTGGCGCGCCCTACGGGTTTGAAATGTATTACCTCAACGTCATGGCAGGCCCTTTGCGCAATTGGCGCTTCGTTCCTGATCCAGCGGTCCAATGGATCATGGATCGTGATGCACGCTAGGTGAATAACCCGCAGTGCCTGTAGGGGCGCTATCGGCCAACGGTTAATAGGATCTCCCTTGCCCCTCATCAAGCTTCACATACAAAAAGGCCGCTCCGAAGCCGAAGTCGAATTGCTACTCGATACGGTGCATGAGGTCATGTTGTCCGCGTTCAATGTGCCAGAACGTGACCGCTATCAATTGGTCTTCGAACACCAGGCTTCGCATTTTCGTGCTCTGGATACTGGCCTTGGCTTTCAGCGAACGCAGAATTTTGTTCTTGTCGAAGTCGTCTCGCGGCCTCGGTCGAGGACGGAAAAGCTTGCCTTCTATCAAGGCTTGGCCGCGCAATTCGAGGAAAAATGCGGGATTTCTGCCTCTGACATCATGGCGTCGTTCGTGGAAAATACCGATGAAGATTGGTCCTTCGGCGCGGGAGTAGCGCAGTTCGTCACTGGCGAATTATGAAGACTTTTGGAGGATCCACCTACGCACCGTCAGGCATCATCGATGCGAACCGAATGTTTGTTAGGGGGGTCGAATGAGCAGCGAACACCGACGGCCACCAGAAGATTTCGAAGCTTTGCGGTCCTTAATCAATGCCAAGCACGCGCTGTTTCCTAAGCGTCTTGCCCAAGTTGCGCGCCATGTTCTCGATAATCCTGATGAGGTTGCGTTGGGTTCGATCGCCTCCATCGCAACTGCAGCGCAGGTAACGCCTTCAACCCTGATACGTTTCGCCCAGTTCCTCGGCTATGACGGCTTCAGCACACTACAAGCGATTTTTCGAGAGGCTGTCCGCGCAAAGATCGCGCCAGGCGAAAAAGGCGGAAGCCGCCGATCAGGACGGGAAGGTGTCGCGCGCGAAGCGCAGGTGTTTTATGAAACGATAGAGGCCTGTCATCATTCGCTCGAAACATTATCCAAGACAATCCGCGTGGCTGACATCAAAGCTGCAGCGGAAATTCTTTCCTCAGCCAACTGCGTGTTCATCCTTGCGGGGAACGGCACTTTTCCGATGGCTGCCTTGCTTCAACATTGCCTGACCCGATTGAGAATTCGTTCGACCTTGCTAACGGACATTGTCGGCGGCGACGATGTGCTCGCGTTTGCAACGCCGGACGATGCGGCAGTCATCATCAGTTGCGCACCCTATGCTGAGGAAACGACGGTACATGCGTCAAACCTATCGGATCGAAGAATTCCTGTCATTGCTCTGACGGACTCCAACTTTTGGCCATAGCACCTACGGAAGGAAGAATTGGAGCCACCGAGGGAACGGTGCGCGCAGCTTTTTTGCTGCAAGCGCGCACCGTTTGAGGTGGCCATGGCCAGCCAAAGTATCTCTAGAATGTGAGTGTTCACAACTCATTCCGGAGAGACCGACCATGACCAGTCAGAATTCTATACCCACCGCTGCCGTGTTGGTAGCCATCGACATCGCCAAGGTTCGCAATGAAGTGTTGATCGAAGCACCCGGCCATAAACGCCGCCGCCGGTTGGCAATTCTCAACACCCGTGCGGAGCATGATCGTCTGATCGAAGTCCTGCAGGCTTATGGCCAACCGGTGGTCTGTGCTTTTGAGGCAACGGGCAATTATCACCGACCCGTCGCCTGGCGTTTGGTCGAAGCCGGCTTCGAGACGCGGTTGGTCTCGTCGCTGGCACTGGCCCGCACGCGAGAAGCCTTGCACAACAGCTGGGACAAGAACGATCCCAAGGATGCGCAGGTGATCCTGCACATGTTGAGGATCCATTCGACACAAGTCTATCATGATCCCTTGCGTGCCGGCATCAACGACGTTCAGGAATTGTCGAAGACACACGAAGCCATTGCTAACGCCAAGACCGAGATCCAGCATCGCATCCTGACGCATTACCTGCCGCTGTATTTTCCTGAGATTGATCGCTTCAGGGGCAACAGCCGTAGCGACTGGTTCTTCGCTTTCCTCGATGCGTTCCCCACACCCGCGAGCATCACGACACTGACGAAAGAGGAGTTCGTCGAAGCGGCATGGGATGTTGTCGGCAGGAAAGTCAGCAAGTCACAGATTTTAATGGATATTTATGAGACGGCATGCACATCGATCGGCTTGCCATTGCCGCTGGATGCGCCTGCCATTCGCATGTTTCGGATGGTTGTGGCCGAAGCCCGTAGCCTGATCCGCCAACGTAACGAGATCGAAACACAGGCCGATGAGCTGCTGCGACACAGCCGCGATTATCAGCTTTTGCGGCAGATACCTGGGATCGGTCCCATCAACGCGCTGACGATCATCGCGGAGGCTGGGGATCTACGCCGCTTTCACCATCACCGTCAGTTTCTCAAATTCTGCGGGCTGGATCTGTCGACACAACAATCGGGCCAGTATCGTGGCCAGACCCGGCTTTCCAAATTCGGCAACGCGCGGCTGCGACGGACGCTGTGGATTGCTGGACAAGTTGCCATCCGCCAGCGTGAGAACGGCTTCCGGCATAAGTTCGAACGCTACATCGCAAGGGATCGTGACAATCCCGATCTCCGCCGCAAGGCAATGACCGCTATTACCGCCAAGATGGCGCGTGTCGTACACGCCGTCGTCAAAAGCGGTTCAGACTACCGGCCCTTCGTTGAAGGGCGGGTACCAGGTGGAAGAACCTCTGTCAGGTAGGGCCGTGAGGGCATCCCATCGGATGACCCTGTAGACAATGCTTGGGTCTTCCACCTGGATCAGAAGCTCGTGTTAAGGACGGTGAGGGCCAAAATGATGGACCCTGTGTTTGCTATGGACGAGACCTTTTCCCATTCCAGTGGAGGCCGCCTGGTTCGACGATGTGACTTGACGAGCGTCATGCAGCGCGAGCATGCTGACGAACAGAGAAACTTTGCCTGCCAAGCCCATTTTCTTCCGCACTTAGGACGTTGTCGGAACTCGCTTCGGTCAGGTTCAGGGTGATCGAGTCGGGCCATGATGGGCTCTTGCTCGCCACGGCTGGGATCGCGCTCAGCGAAGCCTTGGCAATCTGCACGCGACAGACCCGACAGAACGCAGCGAACACTATATAACCCGCCGCTTCTTCGAGGTTTATTCGGTCAGCCCCGCTTCGGTGAAGCTTATACCGATAGCATTCCGGATCGCGTCGAGTGTTGCCATCGTGGCAAGCGATGCATCCAGCGGCCGGCAGACGCTTTCCAGTTGTCCTTCCGAAATCGCCCATGCGACGGCCGCAGCTTCATAGTAGAGGCCCTCGAAATGCGCGCCCCTGGGCTCGTCATATTGGAGCCGGGCGGATCCATCCAATGACCAGATTTCGAAGCAGCCAGGCAGGTGGAATTCCGTGTTGAACCGGATCGACCCACTGGTACCGACGATGGCAGCGTTCGTCGGGGTGAAGCCGTAGAGCGTGGTCGACATCGTGCCGAGCGCTCCACTGGCGTTGGCGAGAACGACCGACAACTGCCCGTTGACGCCGGCGGAATCGGCCTGTCCGATGCCAACGACCTTCTTTGGCACGCCAAGGAGTTTTGCCAGCAGCGAGACCGGATAGGTGCCGAGGTCGAGAAGCGGTCCGCCGGCAAGGCGCGCGTCGAAAATACGGTGATTGCGCGGCAGATATTCGCCGTACTCGGTGTAAACAGACAGGATGTCTCCGATTGCTCCAGCATCCAGCACCTGTTGGAGCACATCGAATTTCGGCAGGAAATAGGTCCACAGTGCTTCCGCGAAGAACACCCCCTTGCGGCGGGCGGCTGCGACCATGCCTTCGGCCTGTGCGCAGTTGAGTGCCATAGGCTTCTCGACGAGCACATGTTTCCCCGCCTCGATCGCCAGCAGCACATGTGCGTGATGCAGATTGTGCGGCGTCGCTACATAGATGACGTCAAGATCATCGGCGGTGACGAGCGCCTCGTAGCTGTCATAGGCCCGTGCGATCCCCCACTGCGCGGCAAATGCATCCGCCGCGACGCGCGATCGCGAGCCGACGGCGGCAATATCCTGGCGCGTATGAGCCTTGACCGATTCCGTGAACTTGGTGGCGATCCAGCCGGAGCCGAGAATGCCCCAGCGAAGCGGCGGGGCGTCCATGGCGGACAGGGTCCGCGCGGCGGGCAGGGTTTGCGGAAACGACATGTCTTTTTATCCTCCCATGATCGGTGAGCGCCCGTCGCTCAGCCGGCGATCCGCTGCCAGGTGTTCTTCTCCAGTGACCGTTCCATCGCGTCGATGATGCGCTCGTTGGCAAGGCCGAACTCGAAGTTCGGAAAGCAGTCCGGCGCGTCGACGATGCCCTCGATCAGGTCGCGCACCTCGATGACCTTGACGTCGAAGTAGCCGAGGCCGCCGCCGGCGAAGTCGAAGCCGAAGAAGGCGGAAAACTGCGGAACCTGACTGCCGGCATAGATCGTCTTGAATCCGCGGTCGGGCTTCGGATCGTTGAAGCGCGCGATCTTCAGCTCGTTGAACCGCTCGCCGTCCATGATGAGCGTGCCTTCCGTGCCCGACACTTCCCAGTAGATGCCGAAGACCTTTCCCGCTGCCACGCGCGACGCTTCGATCGTGCCGCCAGCGCCGCTTTTGAAGCGAACGAGCGTCTGGATCTGATCCTCGTTTTCCACCACCGCGCGCGGTGCGTCGCTGCCGGCCTTTGCACCGTAGCCGGAGCCGCCTTGCGCAACCGGCCGCGTCGGAAAGAAGGTCTGCGTCTGCGCGATGACACTGTCGACGTCGCCCATCAGATACTGCGCGACGGAGATCACATGGCTGCCGAGGTCGCCGAGCGCGCCGGAGCCGGCGTCCTTGCGCGTGCAGCGCCAGGAAAACGGCAGGTCCGGATCGTTGAAGAAGCCCTGGTCGAACCAGCCCCGGAACCGCATCGGCACTCCGATGTCGCCCCGGTCGATCAAGTGCTTGGCGAGCATGGCGGCGGGCGTCTTGATGTTGTTGAAGGCGACCATGGTCTTGACGCCCTTGCGCCTTGCGGCGGCGGCCATCTCCTCGGCTTGGGCCAGCGTAACGGAGAGGGGCTTTTCGCAATAGACATGCTTGCCGGCCGCAATTGCGGCGAGCGCCATCTCATGATGCAGGGCGTTGGGCGAGGTAATGTCGACGACGTCCACCTCGGGGTCCTCGACCAGCTTGCGCCAGTCGCCCGTGCTCCTCTCGAAGCCGTAGCGGGCAGCGGCCCCGGCCGCCAGCTCTTCGGTGGCATCAGCCAAAAGGCAGAGGCGCGGAATGGCGGGCAGGTCGCGGTAGAGCATGCCCGCGCGGCGATAGGCATCGGCATGGGCCTGACCCATGAATCCGGAGCCGATCAGGCCGATGTTAAGGATTGTCTTGCCCATAAATTTTCTCCCGATGAAGCTGCTCAGGCAGCAAAAGTGTCGAGGATGTGGCGGAAGGCCGCGGTGACGGCCGGCAGCGGCGGGGCAAGCGCCGGGTCCTGCTCCGCCTCGACCACCAGCCAGCCCTGATAGCCGCTTTGCCGAACAAAGGCTGCAAGCGGGGCGAAGTCGACGATTCCGCCGCCGGGCACAGTGAACATACCCCTGCGCACGCCGGCATTGAAGCTGAGGTCGCCGGCACGGACCTCGGCGATGACCGGCCCGCGCACGTCCTTCAGGTGAATATGGACGATGCGGTCGCCGAAGCGCTCGATCAGCCGGGTGTAGTCGAAGCCGCCTGCGGCGGCATGGCCGGTGTCGAGCAGCAGTCCGGCGGCCGATCCCGCCTTGTCGAACAGGGCAGAGACCTCGTCAAATGTTTCCGCCACCATCATGAGGTGATGGTGATAGGCCAGCGTCAGCCCGTATTCTCCGGCCAGCCTTGCACTGAAGTCGGTGAGCCGGGCCGCATAGGCGGCGATGTCCTCCTTCGGCATCACGCACCGTGCCGACATCGGCGCATCAAGCGGCGCACCGGGCGCCATCATCGCCACCTCGCCATAGACCAGCACCGTTGACCCCATGGCGCGCAGGAGTTCGGCGTGGGTGGCAACCGCGGCCATCTCCGCCTCGACACCGCGCTCGGCAAGCTCTCCGGAATGCCAGCCTGAGGCGAGCGCAAGGCCACGGCTTTCCAGGAGCGGCGCCAGCGCCTCGCGGCTGCGCGGCAGCTTACGCCCGAGCTCGACGCCTTGGTAGCCGGCATGGGCGGCATCGTCCAGGCAGGTCTCGACCGCTATATCAGCACCGAGATCCTCGAGCACGTCATTGGCCCAGGAAAGCGGGCTTACAGCAAGGCGTACCCCGTCCGGCAGCGCCGCCAATTTCTCTTTCGTCATGATGTCCTCCTGGATGAAAGTGAAGGCGCTAAGGTCGCCAGTCCGGCCCGATGCGGACGGGCATGCCACTCTGCATGGAGACAAGTGCCGCCTCGGCGATACGCTGCGCCTCCAGTCCGTCCCGGATGCCGGCAAGCGGCCGGCCTCCTGTTTCGATCAGGGAGACAAAGGCCGCCATCTCATTGCGATAGGCATCGGCGAAGCGCTCGATGAAGTAGTTCATCGGGGCGGAGGCGCGAAAGCCGTCGGCATCGGCGATGGTCACTCCACGCTGCGGCCGGTTTTCCACATAGAGCACCTCCTTCGAGCACAGAACTTCCAGCCGTTGATCATAGCCGAACGGCGCGCGGCGGCAGTTGACCATCTGCGCGAACCGGCCGGAGACGGAGGTCAGCGTCACCATCGCCGTATCGATGTCGCCGGCTGCGCCGATCTCCGCATCGATGAGACAGTTGCCGACGGCGTAGACGGTGGCAATGTCCTCGCCGAGCAGATAGCGAGCCATGTCGAAATCATGGATGGCCTGGTCGCGGAACATGCCGCCGGAGCGCTCGACATAAGCGCGCGACGGCGGCGCGGGATCGCGGGTGTGCATGACGATGTGCTCAAGGGCACCCGCCTCCCCGCTGACGATCCGCTCGCGCACGAAGCGGAAATCGGGATCATAGCGGCGCTGGAATGCCAGAAGGCAGACAACGCCGGAGGTCTCGACAGCGCTGGTGACGGCCTCCACCGTTACGAAATCGAGGCTGACCGGCTTCTCGCAGAAGATCGCTTTGCCGGCGCGGGCCGCCTGAAGGAGCAGCCCGGCATGCGTATCGGTCGAGCTGGCAATGACGATCCCGTCGACCGACGCGTCGGAAAACACGGTATCGGCCGAGACGATGTCCGCCCCGATCCTTGCCGCAAGGCCGGCCCGCTGCTCGCTTGCGACCGGGTCGACGAGGTACTTTACTCGCACCGAAGGCAAGCTGGCGGCATTCAACGCATGCACATGCCCGATACGACCCGCGCCGAAGACAGCGAGATTTGTCATTGATTGCCTCCCATTCTTGCCCGGGCGCCGTTTCCGCCTCCATCCCGTTGCCTGCAGATTAGCCGAGTGCTACTGAAGGAGAACGTCAATTTTGAAGAGATTTCTTCAAACAGGGATCGGGCGATGGCAAAACCGACGGCGCGGGATCTGGCTGCTGCGGCAGGGGTATCGCTTTCCACGGTCGATCGAGTTCTCAACAACCGCGGCGGAGTAAGCGAGGACAAGGAACGTCGCGTGCTCGAATATGCGCGCAAGCTTAAGATCGACCGGGCGCTCAATCAGCGAGCCGCACGCACCCTTCGCATCGCCGTGTTGCTTCAGTCACGCGCCAATCCGTTTCACGCTGCGGTGCAGGACAGTTTTGAAGCCGCAAATAGGGATTTCCTCCAGTATAATCTTCAGTTTCAAGTCCACCACATCGATCCAACGCGGCCGGCGGCGACGGTGACCCTCGTAAATGCACTCTCCTCGCGCTGTGATGCACTGGTCATCGTCAGCCCTCAGAACGAGGACATCGCAGCCGCCCTAAGGGCATACGGTCGGAACGGAAAGCCTGTCATCACTCTGGCGACCGATATTCGTGATGCCGAAAGATACGCTTATGTTGGACCAGACAACAGGAAGGCAGGCCGTGTCGCAGGCGATTTGATGGGGCGCCTGCTTGGCGAGCAAGGGGGTGAGATCGTCGTCATCTCCGGCATGCTCAGCATGATTGGCCACGAGGAGCGCGAGATGGGTTTTCGCGCGGTTTTGCGCGAGCGCTATCCCCAGTGCAAGGTAGCAGAGGTCCTCGAGAGTATGGAGCGTGGGGAAAGGGCAGGTGACCTCGTCTTTAATGCCTTGAAAGGCAACCCTCGCATTCGAGGCATTTACAACGCTTCCGCGGGAGCGCGCTCGGTGGTCAGCGCGATGAATGCTCTCGGGAGAAGGAATGAAATCGTCTTCATCACGCATGAATTGACTGACGAACGCCGCCAATTGATGCGCGAGGGCCTGATTGATGCCATCATCGATCAGGATCCGGCGCTTGAAGTGCGAGCGGCAGTTGAAGCACTGGCTGCCCATTTCGGTCGCAAGGACGACCCACCTGCTTGCCTTACCACGTCAATCCATATTCACATGATCGAGAATTGTTGAGGCAACATATTTGCTGTCTCTTGTGGCGTCAAAACGCCAAGAAGTGCGACGTTTTTTTGCAGTACTAGCAGGTGATCGCCAGGAACTGCCCGGCATCTGCAGCATCTTGCAGGCTCGGGCGAGACAGCGTTCGCATGGGACTGTACCTTGCTTGCTGAAGTTGTCAAAGTTGACAGAGTTGCCTCAAGAGCCTTTCCCTTGTTCAGGAGATCAACCCAATGGCACAGAAGCTTCAATCAAGCACTCAAACCGGTTCCTTTCAGCCGGCCGGCAAACGGGCCGGTCAAAGCATGGCCGTGTTTGTTGTCAAGGGCGATCCGATGAAGGCGCTCGCCGGATTCAAATTGCCAGAAGGTGCTGAGGTCGCCGTCGTTTCGTCGAGGCCAGAGACGACGCAAAAGATCAGCGAAACACTCGGCAAACGCGTCAAGAGCGCGGCCCAAGTCGTGACCTCAGGAAGCCCCGCGGGAAAGAAGGCGGTGATCAATCAAGCCGCGTTCGAGCCCGATGCGCGCAGTCTTGCATTGGTCGAGGGCGTGAGGATCGCCCAGAAGGACCTGGAGGAGGCCGGCGGCGCCTATGACCTCGATCAGGTCCGGACCTTGATGCAAGGCGTCTCTCGTCAGGCGGTCGACAAGCGGGTCAATGACGGCAGCCTGCTGGCGGTCCCCGGGCCCAGCAATCGGCGCGCCTATCCGACGCCGCAGTTCAACCGCGATGGCTCGATTGTCTCAGGCCTGAAGGAGGTTCGCCAGGCATTACCCACTAAGAACGCTTGGCTGATCCTGAATTTCCTCGCGCGGCCTGAGGCGCGGCTCGGCGGCCGCAAGCCGATCGACGTCTTGAAGATCGGCGATATTCCCCTCGTTGTGGAAGCGGCGCGCCGATATGGCGAGCAAGGTGCGTGACGCCACCGCTTCCGCCGAGCGATCTGCATTCGCGCCACCCTGAGCTGATAACGCTTCCGGACGGAACCGATCTCCATCGGTTCTATACAACCGCATATGATCCTATCTATTTCGATCGGTCCGTCCTTGGCCGCTTCAATGCGCCAGACGGATCATACGGTGTGCTCTACGTGGCGCAGGAAATCCACGGAGCCTTCGCAGAGACATTCCTCCGCTCGCCAGGACACTCTTTGATCGATACTGCCTTCCTGCATCGCAAGGCTTATGTCCGCATCCGTTTGGAGAAGGCCCTGAGGCTGATCAGGATGACCGGTCCTGGACTTGCAATCCTCGGCGCGACAATGCGGGTTTGCCATATGACGCGCGCGATGACATCGTCGATATTCGCTGACGAGGCCGGTGAGGTTCTCGTTAGAGCCAAGGTTTGCAATGTCGCCGACGTGGTATATCGCCCGCACGTCAGTCCGGCATTGTAAGGAGAGATCGAGCGAATTTCCTCAAGGATAGGGCTTGAAGGGTTCGCCATTTACAGTCTCCATGGGTGCGTTTGCTACGCGACATTCATAAGTCGGGATTCATGGTCTGCATAATGTATGGACATGTCGTCGGGAACGAGAACAAGGAGCCATCATGACCCACCCGAATTTTGATCTTTCTGGCCGCCGCGCCCTCGTCACCGGAGCAAGCCGCGGCATAGGTCAGGCAATCGCGATTGCATTGGCGGAGGCCGGTGCGGATGTGGCGATCACAGCGCGGGCGGTCGAGGGGCTCGCCGAAACCCGGGAACTGATCGAGAAGTCCGGCAGTCGCTCGGTGACGCTTGCCCAGGACGTGCGCGACGTCGAGGCCTGCAGAAGCGTCACGAGAGCGGCGGCCGAGGCGCTGGGCGGCCTCGACATTCTCGTCAACAATGCCGGGTTCGAGAATGTTCGGCCGTCCTTCGATGTGGACGAGGCGCTCTGGGAATCGATCCTGTCGACCAATTTGAAGGGGGCCTTCTTCTGCGCCCAGGCGGCCGGCCGGATCATGGCGGAGGCGGGCGGTGGAGCTATCGTCAATCTCTGCTCGTTGACCTCCTATGTCGGTATTCCGACGGCCGCACCCTATGGCGCCTCGAAGTCCGGCCTTCTCGGCGTGACGCGGGCGCTGGCCACCGAATGGGCAGCGCACAACATTCGCGTCAACGCCATTGCGCCCGGCTATTTCCGCACGGCCATGACCGAGGTCTTCTACGAGAACGAGGACTGGCAGTCGCGCATGCTGGCCAAGATTCCGCAGCGCCGTTTTGGCAAGGAGAGCGACATCGGCGGCGTCGCGGTCTTCCTTTGCAGTGATGCTGCGGCTTACGTCACCGGCCACTGCATTCCAGTCGACGGCGGCTATCTCGCCTCGATCTGAGATGGGGCGTCGCACGAATGGTTCGTCCGATGGTGCAAGCCGTACCGGACACTCGTCGGGCGTGCTTGCCTTTCTGTTCGCGGACGACAAGACTGTCGGTGGAGTTGAGCTTTTCGCATCTGCACAAATATTGGTCAGGCGACTTTATGGCGTAAAAAATACGCAAGCTTGATTGACGGTACTTGTACAAATATGTATAGACAACTTAACGCAAAACTCGGTCGGTTGCCTGTCGACCGGGACGGTAGAATGAAGCTTCGCGTCGGCCTCGTTCGTCGAACGGAGCAAGACAGGGGAATGTCACGGGCGTTGTTGCTGCCGAACTCCGTCCGGCTGAATCAACCGGTCAGATCGCTGTTTCCGTGAAGGATGTGGGCATGGTCTTCGGTGATGTCCATGCCGTCAGGAATGCCGTCTTCGACCTGCCGAAGGGACGGTTCTTGACCATTCTCGGCCCGTCTGGTTCCGGCAAGACGACTCTTCTGCGCATGATCGCCGGTTTCGACCGACCAACCAGCGGCGAAATCTTCATCAACGGCCAGCCGGTCAGTGCTGTGCCGCCCCACAGGCGCGCGATCGGCATGGTGTTCCAAAAGCTCGCACTCTTCCCGCACATGACGGCGGCCGAAAACGTCGCCTTTCCGCTCAAGATGCGCCGCCATGATGCGCGCACGATCCCGGAAAAGGTGGACCGCTATCTCGATCTCGTCCGACTGGGTGGCTATGGCAGCAGGCGCATCAATGAGTTGTCCGGCGGCCAGCAGCAGCGTGTCGCCATCGCCCGCGCCCTGGTGTTCGAGCCGGACCTGCTCCTGCTTGATGAACCGCTTGCCGCGCTCGACCGCAAGCTGCGCGAGGAGATGCAGCTCGAGTTCCGCCGCATCCAGAAGGAACTCGGGGTGACGACGATCAATGTCACCCATGACCAACGCGAGGCCCTGGTGGTGTCCGATGAGGTCATCGTCATGAGCGGCGGCGAGATCCAGCAGAAGGCCCGTCCAGTCGACGCTTATCGCGCGCCGTGCAATGCCTTCGTCGCCAACTTCATCGGTGTCACCAATTTTATTGACGGCAAGGTCGTCGACCTGACTTCTTCACGCGTCGTGTTCGAGGCGAACGGCCTGCGCCTTGCCGGCGTGGTTGCCGATGCCGCGCTTGTTGCCGGTGCGCCCTGCGCCGCTGCCGTTCGTGCCGAGCAGATCCGCATCGCACAAAAGCGCGGGAGCCTCGACGGTCTCGAAACGGTGGTGGACGGCCAAGTGGTCGACTGCATCTTTGAAGGCGAGCGCGTCGTCTACGAAATTCGGGTTCCGGGGCTTGCCGGCGTGCTGATGCGCGTCTTCGACCACGATCGCGAATCCCACTTGCAATTCGGTCCTGGCGAAGAGGTTCGTCTCGGCTGGAATGCCAGAGATATGCATGTCTTTCAAAAATGACCCCGAGAAGGTCTAGCCAGAGGAGAATGTGTAATGTCGCATGAAAAGTTCCTGTCCGCGCAGATCCGCCGCCGGACGCTGCTTGCGTCCATGGCCGCGGCCGGCGCCTCGGCCGGCCTCTCGACGCTCGGCGTCAGCCGCGCCTTTGCCCAGGAGCCGGAAAAGCCGGCCGAAATCATCGTTCGCGCCTGGGGTGGTAGCTGGGTCGATGCGCTCAAGGCCGGCGTGTCCGACAGCTTCACCAAGATGACCGGCATCGCCGTTCGCCACGACCTGACCGAGGACAACGAGATCCAGCCGAAGGTCTGGGCCGCTGTTGCTCAGAAGCGTGTCCCGCCGATCCACATCAACTGGGACACGACGACGAACGCGACCAAGTCGGCGCTGCGCGGGGTGACCGAGGACCTGTCGGACTTGCCGAACCTCAAGAACGCTACCGATCTTGCCAAGCCGGTCGGTCTCGAGGGCTATCCGATCGTCAACACATACGGCTATGTCTACGTGCTCGCCTATCGCCCGTCTGCCTTCCCGAACGGTGCGCCGAAGTCCTGGAAGGACCTGCTCGATCCCAAGCTCAAGGGTCGCATCGCGCTCTACAATGATGGCATCGGCTTCCACTTCCCGGCCCAGGTTGCCGGCGGCGGCAAGCTCGAGGACATTCCGGGCAACATGCAGCCGGCCTGGGACTTCATTTCCAAGATCAAGGAGCAGCAGCCGCTGCTCGGCGAGGACCCGGATTTTACCACCTGGTTCCAGAAAGGCGAGATCGACGCCGCCTGCACCATCTCGACCAACGCTCGCGAAGCCAAGAAAAACGGCATCGAGATCGCGTGGGTCGTGCCGGAGGAAGGCGCCAAGTTCGATACTGACGGCCTGTGGATCCCAAAAGGCCTGCCGGAGAACGAGCTTTACTGGGCCAAGCAGTACATCAACCACGCCCTCACCAAGGAAGCCCAGCAGATCTGGCTCGACGGTCTCGGTCTGCCAGGCGTCGTCCCCGGCGTCAATCCGCCGGCCGATCTCGTGGGCGATCCGTCCTATCCGACCAAGGAAGAGGACTTTAAGCACCTGATCCGCATCTCGTCCAAGGTGCAGGTCGAGAACGAGAGCCAGTGGTTCGCCAAGTTCAAGGAAATCATGCAGGGCTGAAGCCTTGTCGGCCCGCCGCGTCCCCTCTGGCGGCGGGCACTCCTTCTTTCGTGAAACAGGATCGGTATCATGCGCGCTCCCCGTGCCGCATATCCTCTGACATGGCGCGTCATGGATGTGCTTGAAGGCCTTGCGGCCATCGTCTGGCCATCGAGTTTCCGGCGAGGCCTGCCTTATCTCTTGTTGATGCCGGCGGTTGTGCTCGTGGGGCTGCTCGTGCTCGGTCTCGTCCAGATCGGCGACACGAGCCTGAGAACACTCGATACCAATACCTTCCTAATGTCGGAGAACTACACGCTCGCCAACTACCAGCGCGTTCTGACGGAGCAATTCTTCGCGACGGTGGCCGGTCGCAGCCTCATGGGCGCGGTGATTGTCACGGCAATCACGCTGCTGTTCGCCTTCCCATACGCCTACCTGATGGTGCGCACGCCGTCGTCGGCGCTTCGCAGGTTCCTACTCGTGGCGCTCTTCTTGCCCTTCTTCATCGGCCAGGTGGTGCGCGCCTATGGCTGGCTCATCATTCTCGGCAACCAGGGAATGGTCAACGAGGCGCTCGGTCTCGTCGGTGTGCCGCCTATGCGACTGCTCTACAACTACCCTGCAGTTCTGTTCGGCCTTGTGCAATACATGCTGCCCTTCGCCGTCCTGATGCTGGCGCCTGCTCTGACCGCGATCCCGAGTGAGCTCGAGGCGGCGGCGGCCTCCCTCGGCGCCGACTGGGTTCGCACCTTCCGCCATATCGTCCTGCCGCTCTCCCGGCCAGGGCTCGTCGGCGCGGGGCTCGTGGTCGTCACGCTTTCCCTCACCGATTTTGCCATTCCCGCCATCCTCGGCGGCGGCACGCAGGACTTCATCGCCAACGCGATCTACGACCAGTTCTTCCGCACCTCCGACCAGGGTCTAGGGGCGACGCTGTCGCTTATGCTTGTCGCCGTGGGCTCCATCCTCGTCGGCGTCGTGTTCATGCTCTTCGGCGCGGGCACGCTCGCCATCGGGGGAGACCGCAAATGACCGGCAGCCGAAGCAAGTTCATCGTCATCTGGGCATTCGTCGCAACTGCGCTCGTCATGCTTTCAGCGCCCACTATTGTGGTGCTCGGGGCCTCCTTCACGGCCGGAAACATCATCACCTTCCCACCGGACGGATTGTCGCTGAAATGGTATGGCGCAATCGCGCAAGCGAGCGATCTCCGGCAGGCCTTCGTGCGTTCGCTGATCGTCGCCGCGATATGCACGGTGACCGCCATCCCCGTCGGCACGCTCGCCGGCATCGCACTCGCGAAGTACCAGGTACGGTTTGCTCGCTCCATCCAGATCTACCTACTGCTGCCCTTCACCATTCCGCTGATCGGCTCCGGCATCGGCATGATGCTCGTCTTCGGACAGATGAACGTCCTAGGCAGGCTGTGGCCGGTGGGTATTGCGTGCTGCGTCATCAACCTGCCCTTCATGATCTGGGCCGTAACGGCGAGTGCCAGCAACCTGTCGCCGGATCTCGAGCTGGCAGCGGCCAATTGCGGGGCCCCGCCGCTGCAGCGCTTCCTCTACATTACCCTTCCAGCAGTGCTGCCGGGCGTGATCACCGGGTCGCTGCTGATGTTCATCCTCGCGCTCAACGAGTTCCTGGTCAGCCTGCTGCTCGTCGATGCCCGAAGTGTGACGCTGCCGGTGCAGATCTACAATTCCATCCGCTCGATCATCACGCCCGATTTGGCTGCCATCTCGGTGGTATTCATCGCCTGCGCCGGACTTGCGATCGCGTTGCTCGACCGCCTGGTCGGTCTCGACATCTTCCTCAAATCGAAATGACCTCTTCGGCCCCCGCGGCCGGCCAGACATCAAGGACAAGACGATGACCAACGTGTCTTTCTACGATTATTCCAAGCTAAACGTCGAGGAAAAGGCGGCGCTGCTGCGCCGCTCGGAAACCGACATCTCGAGTTTCGTCGAAAAGGTCGCGCCGATCCTCGAAGCCGTGCGCACAGAGGGTGACAAGGCGCTTGCCCGGTTCGGCCGCGAATTCGACAAGGCAGATATCACCGAGGCCAATCTCAAGGTCACCGAGGCGGAGTTCGATGCGGCCTTCAAGCTGGTCGATGCGAGCGTCATCGAGTCCATAAAGTTCGGCATCGACAATATCCGCAAGTTCCATGAGGAGCAGAAGCCGGAAGCCATGTGGCTGAAGGAAATCCGTCCCGGAGCCTTTGCCGGCGACCGCTTTACGCCCATCCAGTCGGTCGCGCTCTACGTGCCGCGTGGCAAGGGTTCCTTCCCGTCGGTGACGATGATGACTTCGGTTCCGGCCGCGGTTGCAGGCGTCCCGAACCTCGCCATCGTCACACCACCGGCGCCGGACGGCTCCGTCGATGGCGCAACCCTCGTTGCAGCACGACTTGCCGGCGTCGAGACCGTCTACAAGGTCGGCGGTGCCCAGGCCGTAGCGGCGGTTGCCTACGGAACCGAAACCGTCAAGCCGGCGCTGAAGATCGTCGGCCCCGGCAGCCCTTGGGTTGTCGCTGCCAAGCGCTCGCTCTCCGGCGTCATCGATACCGGCCTTCCGGCGGGCCCGTCCGAGGTGATGATCCTTGCCGACGATACGGTCCATGGTGGACTTGCCGCACTCGACCTTTTGATTGAGGCGGAACACGGCGCGGATTCGTCGGCCTATCTCGTCACCCACAGCCGCCGGGTCGCCGAAGAGGCGCTCGCAGCGCTTCCCGAGCACTGGACGAAGATGACCGAGCAGCGCGTCGCTTTCTCCAGGGCCGTGCTCACCGGCAAGACGGGCGGCGTAGTACTCACCTCCTCGATCGAGGAGAGCTACGAGTTCGTCAACGCCTATGCGCCTGAGCATCTGGAACTTCTGTCGGAAGAGCCATTTATCCATCTCGGCCATATCACCGAGGCTTCCGAAATCCTGATGGGCACCCATACGCCGGTCAGCATCGCCAATTTCTCCCTCGGCCCAAATGCCGTGCTGCCAACCAGCCGCTGGGCGCGCACCTTCGGCCCGCTGTCGGTTGCGGATTTCGTCAAGCGTAGCTCCGTCGGCTTTGTAACGGCATCCGCCTATCCGGAATTTGCCCGGCACTCGCACAATCTGGCAATCTACGAGGGCTTCTCTTCGCACGCTCTGGCCGTCTCGCCGGTGCGCGATGCCTACCTGAAGAAGGGCGCCTGAACATGAAGGCCGTGCGGCTTTACGATGCCAAGGTCCTGCGGGTGGAGGAAGTGGCCGAGCCATCGGCCCCGCCACCGGGCTTCGTCAATCTCCGGATCAGGGCCGCCGGTATCTGCGGCTCCGACCTTCACAACTACCGCACCGGTCAGTGGATCTCGCGTCGTCCCTGCACGGCGGGGCATGAATTCTGCGGTCGCGTGACGGCTGTCGGAGGAGGCGTCAGCCATGTTGCGGTTGGGGATGTCGTCTCCGCGGATTCGCGCATATCGTGCGGCACCTGCCCAGCCTGTATGAGCGGCCGCAGCAACGTCTGCGAGACGCTCGGCTTCGTCGGCGAGGTCTGCGACGGCGGCTTTGCCGAGGCGGTGCAACTACCAGCCCGGCTGGTCGTCCGTCACGATCCGCAGCTTTCGCCGCATATCGCCGCCATGGCCGAGCCGCTGGCAGTAGCGCTGCACGCCGTGCGTCGTCTCGCCGTCCCGGCCGGGGAACCGGTTCTCGTGATCGGTTGCGGCACGATCGGCGGGTTGAGCGCCCTTCTTCTCTGCCGGCTGCATGACGGCCCGCTGCTGCTGGCCGATCTCAGTGCTGAAAGGTCGGCTCTCGTTGCCGAGGTGACCGGCGGCACGGTCGTTTCTCTTGATAAGGCGCAGATCGAAGCAGCACTTTCCGGCGGACGGCTGCGTCATGCCCTCGATGCCACCGGCAGCATCCAGGCGATTAAACTGGCGCTTGACATCATGTCGAGCGGTGGAGCGCTTGCGCTCGTCGGCATCGGCCACGGCAAGCTCGACTTCGACCCGAACATCCTAGTCGAGCGGGAGATATCGCTCATCGGCAGCCATGCCTTCGCTGGCGAGCTGCCCGAGGCCGTCGGGCTGCTCGTCGAGCTCGCGCCCGCGCTTCAACGCTTCATCGAGGTGCTGCCGGCGCTCGACGACGTGCCCGAGGCTTACGAACAGCTGTTGCGGGGCGAGGGCAAGGCCCTGAAGTCGATCATCGAGGTGGCGGGCTAGTCCGGTCCGTCACATGATTCCGGATGCCAGCCTGTCAAGGCGGCGGTGGAGGCAGTGAACCATGAATGCACTTTCAGATTCCGCATCGCCGCTTTACGAGAAGGTGAAGGCATTTGTCCTCGGCAATATTGGCAGCGGCAAATGGGCCCGCAACAGCCGCCTTCCGTCGGAGAACGAACTCGTCTCGACGCTGGGCGTCTCCCGCATGACCGTCCACCGGGCGCTGCGCGAACTCACCTCCGAGGGGCATCTGCGCCGCATCCAGGGCGTCGGCACCTTCATCGCTCCGCCCAGGCCGCAATCGACGCTGATCGAGATCAGCAACATCATCACCGAGATCAAGGCGCACGGCAGCCGGCACCGGGCCGAGGTGGTCGTGCTCGAGCGTATCGAACGACCGGAAGCCGAGCTTCTGCTCGCCTTCGAGTTCGAAACCGTGAAACCCGTCGACCATTCGGTCGTGATCCATTTCGAGAACGACCTGCCGGTCCAACTCGAGGAACGCTATGTCAATCCCGACCTCGTTTCCGGCTATATCGACCAGGATTTCAGAACCCTCGCTACCTATGACTACCTGCAGAACGCCACCCCGCTGACCGAGGTGGAGCATCTCATCAGTGCCCTGCCGGCCGGCGAGAATCAGGCGCGCCTGCTGCACATTCGTCCCGCCGACTGCTGCCTGGTTCTGCATCGCAAGACCTGGACCGGGCCGGTCGTCGCTACCGTCAACACGTTCACCTATGTCGGCAGCCGCTATTCGCTCGGCAGCCGCTATCTGCACGGCGGCAAGTGACCGCCGATCCCCATACTTAGAACGACCCATCCGGAAGAATGTCATGAGCCAGACCATGAGCCGCACCGCGGAAATCAGGAAGATAGCCAAAGCCGGGGACGACAAGGCGGAACGATTGCTGGCCGAACTGCTGCGCGACCTTTTCGAGATCGAGCCGAAGAATGTCGTGATCAATCACGATCAGTACAGCCTCAATTCGCTCAACGGCTTCTTCGAGACCGCCGATGGTGCATTCTTCTTCAAGTTCCACCAGGAAGAGGGCGAGGAGGCCATGAGCGGCGAATATTACCGCGCCGACATCCTGGCTCGGGCTGGCTTGCCGGTGGACCAGCCTCTGCTGATGTCGGCGCTTCCGGGTGATCAGATCCTCGTCTATCGCCGTCGGACCGATCCGCGCTTCTCCGATGTGCTGCGGACGCTGGACCTGAAGGATGATGCCGCGGCGCGGAAAAGGGCTGTGGACGCCGAACGCAGGCTGAACGAAGCCGTGTTGAGGGTCTATCTCGACACGCTCCATCCGGTGAGCGCCGATGAGGTTGCGGCCGAGCCGATCCACCGGCTGTTCTCCGAGCGGCTGATCGATCCGCCCGCCGGCACCTATCCGGGCGGGCGCATGGCGAGCTTTTATGTCGGCAAGGACTTCGTCTTTCCCAACTTGACGCTCGACTGGGAGACGTTTTCACGCTGCCGCATTTCGGTCAACGGCATCGAATACCGGGACAGCATCGGTGCCCTCTTCCATGCAGCGCACGAGCGGCTCGACCCGTCGCGGCTGGCTGATGCGGGCGGGGTGACTGCACATGGCGATGCCCATAACGCGAATGTCTGGTACGAGGAGCGCGACGGCGAGGCGCGTTTGTCCTTCTTCGACCCCGCGTTCGCCGGCGAGAACATTCCAACGCTGCTCGCCGAGGTGAAGACGACCTTCCACAACATCCTCGCCCATCCGCTGTGGCTCTATGATCCTGCCATGGCGGCCGAGCACCACAAGGCCAGCGTGGTGCTTGACGGCGATCTGCTGCGGGTTGCGACCGATTTCGAGCCGAGCCCGGTCCGACGCTCCCTTCTGGACGTAAAGGCCGAAGCTCTTTGGCGTCCCCTGCTTGGCGAACTGAAGGCGCGGGGCATGCTTCCGGCCGACTGGCGCCGGGTCATCCGGCTGGGCCTTTTCCTCTGCCCGACGTTGGTGATGAACCTGCGGGCCGGCGCCACGACCCATAACCCCGTTTCCTCGCTCATCGGCTTTTCCGTCGCGGTGATGGCCGGCAGCGAGCCAGTGGCAGGCGAGGATGCAGTTTCGCGCCTCCTGGACATGATCGATCCCGACAGAGGCTGACATGATCCTACCTTCCTGGCCGCCGAGGATGTAACCGAGATCAACTTGTCGCTCCCGCGAATACCGCGGACCGGTCGGCCTGCGCTGCCTCAAATGCTCGAGAATGCATAAGTGCCGATCGAGTCGCCTGCTCGAAAGGCCGCAACGTGCTAAAATAAATGAACACAGCGCTTGAGCGCGACGACCTATGCGGTCGTTCGGTCGCATCCAGTCGGTCAGCCGATTGTGACTGACCGGCGCCCGGTCGTCTTCTCCAGGTCGTCATCGTACTCCGTCCTTACCCGCTCGAGTCGGGCGTCTTCCTGGTCCAGACCCCATCGACGGTCGAGAAAGAATTCGAGAGCTTTTCGTGTCTCGACGCAGAGCAATTCACCTTCGAAGCCGTATTCAGTCCGCACGACGGCCGCCTGCTCCGGTGTGAGGCCGGTTTTTGGCCCGAGCCATATCCTTGCGCGCATGTTCCAATCCTTGTCGTCGGGGAACTGCTCTGACAGCGCACGCGTCTCAAAACTACTTCCGGTGCTGACGCGAATGGGCAGATAGGTTCGATACGCCTCATGCTTGAAGCTGAAGGCTCTCACGTGAACCTTTTCGCCATCTGACACGAAATGTGTGGGGACAATCCATTGTCCGGCATCCGCACCAGACGTCATCGACGTATACTGGATGTGAATCGCCCACCTGTTCCTCATCGCTTGATAAAGACGCGACACCACAGAAGCATCAGCGCGACGTTCCGGCTGGGGTAGGGTGACAGAGAGGGGCAGGTTGCTTTCAGCCAGCACGGCCGCAAAAGCCTCGTTCAACGTGGAAGGGACAAGAGGCTTATGGTCGAGGGCTGCCAGATATGTCTTCCGCACAGGATCGTAGGTGGGAGGCGTATGCCTGGCACGCTCAAGATAAAGGCGGAAGTCGAGAGCTGCCTGAGCGGTAGAGATGTCAAAGCGGTCGATCAGATCGCGCCGGTTGGCCATGCCGCGCCACGTAAGACACTGATCGAGAAAGATCAGTCGCTCGCGCTGAGCATGTTTGAGGTCGTCGAATTCCATAACGGGAAAAGTAGCTTGACTCGCGCGCGACTGTCCATCTAAAAATTATACATGTAAAAAATAGACGGGTTTACTCATGCGACTGCTTCACACTGCGGACTTGCATCTCGGGCGTCAGTTCCATGGCATGTCGCTTGAGGATGACCATGCGGCGATCCTCGACCAGATCCTGCAAGCGATAAACATGCACCGACCCGATGTCTTCATAATCGCCGGCGACATTTTCGATCGCGCATCTCCTCCCGCAACCTCGGTGCGGCAATTCAATGCCTTTCTCGGCCGAGTGGCGCGAGAGACGGAAGCGGCCGTGGTCATGATTGCCGGCAACCATGATTCTGGCGACAGGATCGGCGCCATGTCAGTCCTGACGGACGTACGGCGAGCATTGATCCGTGGACCGCTCTTGGCGAACGAAACACCTCTGATCCTGCATGACGCAGCTGGTCCGGTTGCCATTTCCGCCCTGCCATACGGCTACGAATTCGCCGCACGCGACTGCTTCGGCGATGAGACGATCGCAATGCCCGAACATGTCATTCGGGCCCAGGTCACCGCGGCGCGGCGGCATCTTCCGGAAGGAGCGCGCTGGGTCGTGGTTGCCCACGCCTTTGTAGAGGGCGGCAGTTCCAGTGAAGGAGAGCGGCCTCTGGCACGGGTCGGTGGCATTGAGACGATTCGCCACGACATGTTCGATGGCGCCCACTACGTGGCGCTTGGTCACCTGCATCTGCCGCATTCGGTCGGCATGCCGCACATACGCTATGCCGGTGCGCCGCTGGCTTTCGGTTTTGACGAGGCTGGAAGCGTAAAGTCGATGAGCCTCGTCGATCTCGATGAACAGGGCAGGGTAGCGATCACCGCACTCCCATTCGCGCCTACGCGGGGCGTTAGGGTCTTGCGCGGCAAGTTCGCTGACCTGCTGCACGGGGAACCATCGACTGATTTCATCAAGGCAGTGCTGACGGATGATGCGCCGCTGATCGATCCGATGAAGCGTCTTCGCGAGCTATACCCGAATGCTTGTCAGCTGACTTATGCACGAGATGAGCGTGCGCTCGACATCATGTCCGAAATCAAGGTGCAAGCCACTCTGCATGATCCGGCAAAGGTCATTCGGGAGTTCCTGACGCAGGTTCGCAGCGAAGACCCGGTCGACGCGGAGCTGGCGTTGATCGGGTCTGCCCTTTCTGATCTTCGAAGCGTGGAGGCGGAGGTATGAGGCCGGTCAGACTGACGATGCAGGCATTCGGTCCTTATGCCGGCAGGGTCGTGGTGGACTTCCGTGACGCAATTGCCTCGGGCGTTTTCGGCATCTACGGGCCGACAGGGTCCGGCAAGTCATCGATCTTCAGTGCCATGACCTTCGCGCTGTTCGGGGAGGCGGCTAAAGCTGAACAAGAGACAGCGTCGCTTCGCTCCGATCATGCTGATCCCGGCGTTCCGACCGAAGTCGAGTTCGTATTCGATATCGCTGACAAGCGCTATGTTCTGCGTCGGCGGCCGGAGCAGACCCGGCCCAAACAGCGTGGTGACGGTGAGACCCGGGATACCCATGAAGCCTGGCTTTTTGACGCGACCGGTCTTGCACTCGAGGACATAACCGACGCGAACTCCGGCCAGGTCATTGCGGAAAAGAAGACCGGTCCAGTCAAAGAGGCTGTGTTCCAGCTCCTCGGCTACGGTGCTGAACAATTCCGGCAGATCGTGCTGTTGCCACAGGGTAAGTTCGAGACGTTCATGGCGGCAAAGACCGATAAGCGGCTCGAGATCCTGCGTGAGCTCTTTGATGTTTCCATGTATCGGCGCATGGCGGCAAAGTTCAAGGAGGATGCGGCGGCGGCTGAGCGGCGGGTTCGGCAAGAACGTGAAGTGTGCGCAGGGCGACTTTCGGCCGAGGGTTTTGAGAGTCCCGACGCGCTTGCGGCCGGTATTGACGAGGCGCAAGTCGTCCATGACGCGGAAACCCTGAAGGAGATGGCGGCTGCACAGACGTTCGATGCTTCACGGACGGCACTTGCTGCAGCCCGTCAGCTCGAGGACCAGTTTCGAGCCGCCGAGAAAGCCAGGTCGGATGTCGAAGCCCTCATTGGAAAGGCTGAGCAAATCCGTGAACTGCAGGAGCGCGTCGACAATGCCAAGCGTGCCCAAGCGCTCCTGGACGTCGAGCGCCACGCGAAAGGTGCCGAGACGGAAAGTCTCGAAGCTGAGGAAACAATGGGAGCGGCCGCGGAGGCAAACAACGCAGCGGCGGAAAAAGCTGGAGCCGCCGCCAGAATGCACGAAGAGGAACGGGAAAGATCGGGAGAAATTGAGGCCCTGCGGCAAGCGGTCGGTAGGATTGGACGCCATCAACTGACCCTTTCCGATGCAAGCCTTTACGCCGAGAAGGCGGATGCAGCCTTAAAGGCCGTTCAGCAGGCGAAGAAGGCTTTCGATCGCGTCGAGGCGCGTATCGAGGAAATGCGTGGCCGGAAACTCGAAAAGGAGCGGGCACTCGGATCCACTCGGGAGAATGATGCCGCGCGCCAGCGGCTAGTCCATCAGCGATTGCTCGTTGAAAATGAGCTTAAAACAGCCGAGCTCCATCAGACTGCTCTCGACGTCGCCGACAGGGCGCGCGTCGAAATGCAGGCGTTGAAAGCGGAGAACGAAGAGGCGGTCCAGTGGGCACAGGCCGCGCGGTCGTGCTTTGCCGCTGCAGAGGCTGCCCTTGCGGAGGCCCAAGCTATTCATTTGGCTGCCAAGCTTGCAGCGGGCGGGGCCTGCCCTGTCTGCGGATCGACCGAGCACCCTCTTCCCGCTGTCGGCAGGGCCGAGCATGCCGGTCTCGATCAGTCGTTTAGAGATGCGAAGGCCCAATGGGAGGCAGCGCAAAGGTCCGAGCAGGACGCTTCTCGCCTTTTCGCTTCCGCGCAAGCGAAATGGCAGGAACGCCAGGAAAGACTGGGCGCACTCCCTAAGCCTGAACAGCCGGCCGCCGATCTGCGCACCGCGATTGCCGGCTTGGGCCGGCAGATCGAAGAGCTCGGCCCGGCGATCGATCTCGTTGAGGCTGAGGCCGCACTGACCACATTAGCGACCGAGATTGGCTCAACGGAACAGGAGCGCGACAGCCTCCGCACGGCGTTCGAGAGATCGAAAACCAATGAAGCGCTCGCGCGCGATAGGTTCGAGCAGGCGATCGCGACGGTTCCCCAGGAACTGCGGACGCCGGACGCTCTGATTGCCATGCTCGCCGAACATGAACGCCAGCTCGCAGCTCGAATGGATGCGGCAAGAGTTGCGGAGGATGCTGCACGCCGATCCCGTGAAGCCGCGATCATTGCCAATACGGCAGCAGACGCGGCCAGGCAGGCGTATGAGAACGCAATTGTTCGCCGAGATAAGGCCCAAGCGGAGTTCCAGGCCCGTCTGGCGAAGAGCGGCTTGATGGAACCTCAATTCAACGGTTTCAAGCAGCTGATCGGCACGATCGAGGCTGATGCTCAGGAGATCGCAGATTACCGCAATGCATTGACGATAGCGCATAGCAACGAAGAGACTTCGACACGCGCGGTGGAGGGCCGCGAACGGCCAGATACCCATACTTTGCAAGAGGCTTATGACACGGCAGACGAGACGCTCGATCTTGCCAAGACGGCGCGTGCCCAGGCGCAGGCGCGGCTACGGCAACTCGAGAAGCTTCAGCTCGATATCGCCAGTCAACTGAAGCGGCTCGACGAGATCGAAACTGAGACGGCCTCGCTCCGCACGCTTGCGGCCCTGTTCAATGCTGAAAATCCGTTGCGGTTGGACCTTGAGACTTATGCGATCGGTGCGATGTTCGACCAGGTGCTGGTCGCAGCAAACCAACGGCTTGGTCCTATGAGCGGTGGCCGCTTCAGCCTCGAACGTGAAATCGAAGGTGGAGCAGGCCGCTCGCGCCGCGGCCTTGGTATCCGGGTGTTTGATGTACACACCGGTAAGGCACGTCCCACGTCGACACTGTCAGGTGGTGAGACGTTCATGGCCGCCTTGGCCTTGGCGCTTGGTCTTTCTGATATCGTCGAGAGCGTGAGCGGGCAGGTGCGGCTCGACACCATTTTCATCGACGAGGGCTTCGGCAGCCTCGATACCCAAAATGAGGCCGGCACGCTCGATCAGGTTCTGCAGGTACTTACCAATCTCGTAGGTCAGAGGCGCGTGGTGGGTCTGATTTCTCACGTGCCATTGGTGCAGGAGACAATTCCGAACGGATTCTATGTGCGAAAAGAACCGCGGGGAAGTTTCGTCGAGGCACGAGGAATGAATTGAAACATGGCCGTGGCAGATGGTTGACCGCTTGTTCCGGGAGGAGAGACGACGTCTGCGGTTTCCTTCTGACCCACCGGGACCTCAGCCAAGCTGTGTCGTGGGCCGATGTGCGAGGCTTTAAACAGGTGATTCTAGTTTCATTTCCGTGGATGTGTGCCTGTTAGCTCCTTCAAATGCAATTGCGGTTAGCATCAGGGCATTCTTTCGCAAAGCTTTCTTGCGGCTTCCGCCACTCCGGCGGTTCTTTCTGGGATGAACTCCGCCTCGCAAAGATCATTGATCGTCTGACGCCGGCGAATGAGCCGCGACGCCGCGCCGTCGAAGAGATATTCGGCGGCATGCATGCGGCTGTTGTAATTCGACGACATTGACGCGCCGTAAGCCCCAGCATTGTGGAAAACCAGGAAATCACCGACCTGGGCGGGCGGCAGGTTTCGGGTTTCGACAACGCTGTCCGGTCCCTGGGTGAGGACGTCACCAGACTCGCAGAGCGGGCCGGCGATCACTGTCGGGCGCAGGCTGGAAGACGAGAAACACCGCCCGTCGCGCGGCAGCACGGAAATCTCGTGATAGCTGCCATAGAGGGCTGGCCGCATCAGATCATTGAAGCCTGCATCGCAAAGAGTGAAGTGATTGCGGCCCATCTGCTTCGTGGCGCGGACCTCCGCCAGCAACAATCCGGCCTCCGCGACGAGGAAGCGCCCTGGCTCGATCTCCAGCCGCATGGGGTGGCCGAACCGGTTTTCAGCTTCCTTGCGGACCTTGTCCCAAAGCTCGAAATAATGCGCCGTATCGACGGCCTTTTCATCCTCACGATAGGGAACGGAGAGACCGCCGCCCGCCGAGATCGCCTCGAGATCATGATCCAGATCGCGCAGCAGACCAGTCATAGCATGACACACCTGCTGCAGGTGTCTGTAATCGACGCCGGATCCGATGTGCAGGTGCAATCCGACAAGGTGCAGGTGGTAGCGCCGCACCAGTTCCACGGCATGGCGAAGCTCGTCATGCCAGATGCCGTGCTTGCTGCTCTCGCCACCGGTGTTCGTCTTCTTGCTGTGGCCGTGGCCGAAGCCGGGGTTGATCCGAAGCCAGACGCGATGGCCCGGCGACACCTCCCCTAGCTGGTGCAGCATGTCGGTCGATCCGGCATTCACCTCCACCTTGTCTTTCACGACGCGGCGAAGAGTCGAACGGTCGAGGATATCGGCGGTATAGACGATACCCGACGCGCCGCTGGCCGTGCGGCCGCTGGAAAAGCCCGCACGTTGCGCGCGCTCGATTTCCCCGAGCGATACCGCATCCACATGCACACCCGCCTCGCGCATGAGGGAAAGGATATGGATGTTGGAACATGCCTTTTGGGCGTAACGGATCACGTCGAAGGCGCCGAGCTGCTTTATCCGATCGCGGATCGTCGGAGCGTCGTAGACCCACAAGGGCGTTGCATGTTCGTTCGCGAGGCGGGTCAGGAGGTTTGCAGGAATATTCTTCATGGCGCGGGCTTCTCATAGGCGGCCTGGCAGCGTGCGCAGGGCAGGATTGAGGACAGGTGACAGACAAAATGATGAGGCAGGCTTCGGCAATAACGGCCAGGCGGAGTGCTTCGCTGAGATTGAACAACCCAGTGCCCAACGCCGACGATATTATAAGAGATGTGCTCGATGAGCCTCCAAGCTTTGCATTTTTGTGATTGCGTCTGTGGGGATGCAATTTCACTTGGTTTCACCATGAATATCGTCATATTCAAAATATCAATAATTTCACCATCCTTTCATTTTTGATATACGTGCAAGAAGGGGAGCCAAATGAATGTCCGTCACGCTTCGGCATATCGAGGTCTTCCACGCCGTCATGACCACCGGCAGCGTCACTGGTGCCGCCGACATGCTGAAGACTTCCCAACCCACCGTGAGCCGGGAACTGGCACGTTTCGAATATCTCATTCAAATCAAACTGTTTGAGCGCATACGGGGGCGGCTGCGACCGACTGCGCATGCGCTGCAATTATTCGAGGAAGTGCAGCGCGCCTATTTTGGGCTGGATCGAATTGTCCGCACCGCCACGGCGCTACGCCGGTTTGAGCAAGGCCAGCTTTCAATCGTGTGTCTTCCGGTATTTTCGCAATCACTCCTGCCGCAAACATGCAGGCTGGTTGCCGAGCGGTTCCCCGATGTGGGAATAAGCATCACCCTCCAGGAATCGCCTTTGCTGGAGGAATGGTTATCGGCTCAGCGCTACGACTTCGGGCTGACAGAAATCGGACATGCACCGCAGGGTACGGAAGCAACCGCGCTGGTGATGCTGGATGAGGTCTGCGTGCTACCGGACGGGCACCCTCTCTTGAGAAAGACAATCCTTTCTCCGGGCGATTTCGAGGGACAACCTTTTGTCAGCTTGTCGGCTACGGACAGCTACCGACAGCAGATCGACAGGATATTTCGGGAGACCGGTATAACGCGCCGAATGGTCATCGAAACTCATAGCGCCGCGTCCATCTGCGCCATGGTGCGTGAAGGCGTCGGCCTTGCGATCGTCAATCCCCTGACTGCCCTGGATTATGCGCACAACGGCGTGCACATTCGCCCATTCTCTGTATCGATACCGTTTTCCGTCAACATCGTGCGGCCAATCCATCGGCCGCCGTCGCGCTTGGTGGAGGTTTTCCAGAGCGAGCTGACCGAACAAGCCAAACTCATCAAAAAGCAGATCGCTTCACTCGTCAGCCTTTAGCCAGCACATTTCGTACAGCGCTAGCCGAGGCGACCGCGATAAGAACGGTCGGCAGATCCCCTCGATATCAACAAGTCGTCCGGAGTTTTGCGACAGCCGAGCAATTTCCGGTATCGCCGCATATGAAGTCAGCGCGGGCGGCGACTTCTAAACGGACAGGCAGAAAACCCTCTGACCTTCGGCTTAAGATCCTGCTCCCGACGCCAGCAATGCTGCTCACTCTGATGCGTGACGGGATCGGCCCACCGGTCATGTCCTGCGAGGTTGTTCAAACCATTGCCTGAAGGGCAGCATTGAATGGGTTCTGTCCGAAATGAGCGATTCCCCGTACAGGGGCAAAATAAGCGTCAGCCATACAATCTCGCTTTTAGAGTGCAATTTCATTTGATATGGCTTGAGACGAAGAGCTTGGGCACATTGAGGTTCCACTTTGCCGTCGTAAACACCGGTCTCAATCCGTTTTCACCCTCATAGGACAGGATAGCTTCGCGCTCATCCTGACGATCACGTTCATCGGGTGGTGGCCTGAGACCGGTTGGCATTGTTGAAATTGTGCCATGCGCCAGCTTCGGCTGTCTCAGCTCTTCCGTCGCCCGAAACATCGCCAGCCGTGCCCGCCATGGGCTAATCTTATCACCGTCTTGATGAGCTTCCTTCAGGAAGACCAAGACGACATGAGCAATCTTCTTAGAGTTGAATGGACGATTATCCCTCGAATTCCGCCGCAGCCGTGGCTCGACTGCAGTGGATGCTCTGCCCCGAAACCTTTTGAATGCAGCGGAAAGACGAGGCTGAATGCCAATGGCAAAAAGCTTGATGCCTGGCTGATCTACACGTGCTCGGCGTGCGGCAAGACCTGGAGCCGGCCTATTTTCGAACGCCGCAGTATCGGCGACATTGACGCCAAAACGCTGCTGGCCCTCCAGAGCAACGATCCCACCTGGATCAGCGCCCGAGCCTTCGACCTTGTCGCACTGAGACGAAAGACCCAGCGTATCGTCGAGTTCGACGATGCTGATGTGCGGAAGGTCGTTCTCAGTATGACGCCGGTATGGTCCTCGGTTGAAATCAACATGGTCGTGCCGATGCTAGCAAGCATTCGCGTCGACAAGCTGATCGCCTCCGAGTTTGGCTTGTCCCGCAACCGCGTGCAGTCACTTTGGGCCGCTTCTGCGCTCCGATCTGACACCGATGGGGGAGATATGCTGCGACGGCGCGTCAGGAACGGGTCGCGGCTGGTGCTCGATGTTGTCGAGCTGAATGATCGAGTATCCATCGAGATGGCCGCGTGTGGTCGATAGTTGGCAGCCCCGCACGCGCAGCAGGGTCGCAATCCGCTGCGCGTGGTTTCTTGCGGTTGATGGCAGTTAGCGGACTAGCCGACGCACCATGATGACATCGTCGATTTCTTTCCCCACGTGCACAATGCCGCTTGGGATTTTCGGTCCACCTGAGAAAATCCCTCACGGTTGTAGAAACGTATGGCCGCTGGGTTTTCGGCGCTCACAGCCAGTTCCAATTGCACGATGCCGTGATCAAGCGCGTACCGCCCGGATCATAAGCACAAACGCCGCCAGATCACGCCATCTGGCGAAACGCGGTGCGGCCACGCACGCCTCCGGCGTCGGTTGTGGCTCGCGAACGTCAACAATCCGAAACCCTGCATGGGCGATGCCATTGAGGTATTCACTGAGCGTGCGGGGAAAGCGAGGCACCTCAAACAGCGCTACGTCCTCAACGCTCGGCCGGTCACCAAAGCGCCAACTCTCAACAAAATTGGTTTGGTCGAAATATCGAGCAACGACCAAGCCAGTCGGCTTTCCTTTGACATCCCTCTGCCACTGTAATCCGGGGGTAATGAAACAGGGGTGCAGAACGCTGAACGCAATGCATCCACCCGGCCGCAGGAGCCTGAAGGCCTCCCGCATCGCCGCTGGAAAATCCGGCCCGTCCATCAAGGCCATCGTCGATACGACGGCATCGAAGGAGGCATCCTCGAAACCGGTGTTTCCGGTGTAGGATGCGACCTCATACCGGATGCAGAGTGGGACGTGGTGCTCAGCCTTACGTGCATGTCCAATCATTTTCTCGGAAAGATCGATGCCGGTCATTCGTGCACCCAACTCGGCGAACCGTCTGGTGTTGGAGCCTTCGCCGCAGCCAAAATCGATGACGTCCAATCCTGCGATACTTGGCAGAAAGGCTTGAAACGCCGGAAAGGTGAATAGCTCGCGATAAGTGTCGTAGCCGTTCCGGACATCATGTGCCCATTGATCGGCATTGTCGTCCCAACGGGCAGCAACTTCGGCTTCAGATACTTGGGTCACTCTTTGCTCCTTCGAAAGGCCCGCCGGCGACAGGAAAGAGCCTCGCACGCCTTTGGCATTTACGCCCGCGGGGATAGTTTCCCTTCTGATCGAGACAACTTCGTTAAATTGGAATCGTTGAAAAATACCGCCACAAATCATCGCTTCATGATGAAGTCACCTCATTTCAACGGCGATATTTTCGTGACTATCGCAATACCTTGCAATGATAGCAGCAGGCCTAACTCTGGCCTCCTGCGAAGGCGATCAGATTTCCGTCAACGTCTCGCACGATGAAGGTGCGAGCACCCCAAGGCTCAGTCCTCAACGCTTGGTGAAAAGTGACGCCCACGCTTTGATACTCCAAGAATAGCGGTTTCGGATCATCGAGGATGAATGTTGCCGAAAGCGCGTCACGTTCCCGTGCTCGAAAATCGCTTTCGAATACCGGGCCGCCAACCTTTCGTATGTTCAAGCGTCCGCCGTCGCGAAACAGCTGAGCGTAGAATGGTGGTTCCCCATATGAAAATGCAATCTTGAAGCCGAGCTTCTCGACGTAGAACCGGCACGCTACGTCGATCTCGGAAACGAAGAGCTGTGGCTCTGCTGCCAGGATAAGGGTCTTATTGCTGGTCTTGGTTGCTGATGCTGTCACGGATTCGATTCCTCTGATCAGCGCTGGCCAACTCTCGAAACCGTGTTTTCTGGCGACAAGCTCCTGTGCGTCGCTGAGCTTGAAGTCTGTCTCCAGAACTTCGCTGTCGGGCAGCTCCCCGAACCGAGCTAGAAACGACCTGATCTGCGCCGCGCCCGCTTCATGGTGGCGTTGTCTACAACGCGACCACTTTCTGTGAAAATGCACGGAAGGTTGACCCCTTTCGGCGCAGACATTGACCCTGGCGGAGGCAAAATATCTCATTTTGTTCGATTGCGGAATTTAGCGTGCTCTCGGGGCTCAATGTTCGATGCACGCTGCGGGCTCGAACGCTAGGTCGAAACACCGTTCCTTGAATGGCCGAACCCGGCGCGTCTTCTCGGAGCCGCAAATTGCTCTTCCTGCCGCAAACCGGCCGATCCTGTGCCCGGCTGGCCATTCAGTCGCCGGCACCTTGGTATTTACCGGTGGCGTACCGCCAGTGAGCGATGGCTATCAGCACCCGAATCGGGCCGGCCACGAGAGCCACAGGTCCGACCCGGTCTCCGAGGATCGGGATGGGCTTGCCGAGCAGGGCGATGTCGGGGGCGATCGTTTCTGGGTGGATGGAACTTTGTAGGTTAATGAAACAATCCGCAGGGCGAGACTACGGCACGCGGTCAGGTGCAACTATGCCACCTTCATTCTCCAGTATGGCGATACGTTTAGCTTCAGATTTTGTAAACTTCAGACGCACACCGATGCCACGGCCGTTGTCAGAAATGAAAACAGCGCCGGCGTTTTCCAAAGCTGATTGCAAGGCAAGCACTTCATCATCAGTTGGTTCGGCGAGCTTGCGCTCAAAAATCCATGACGGTTTCGATGCTAACACCGGCAGATATTGCGAGACGCTCGCGGGAGAAGTCGATAAGTGCCCGTGCCGCACGACATTGGGAGCCAGTGATCATAATTCACCCTCCGTTGCCAAACACGATTCGACCGACGAATGGACAGGGTCAATCGTAAGATGGCACAACGAGCGCTGCAACTATCGCCCGCTCTGATTTCAAGCGCGAACTCGCTATCACAACATTCTATGAGACGGCTAAAACCATCAGCTTGTGCTGCCGGCCATCTCGTGCGGCCCAGTTCATCGTCTGGCCGGCGGCCAAGCCGAGAAGCGCAGTCCCAATGGGAGTGAGGATAGATATCTTTCCTTCAGAGATATCGGCGTCTCTCGGGAAAACAAGCGTCACCCTTCGTGCATCGCCGGTATCAGTCTCATACTCTACCGTCGATCCCATGAGCACGACGTTTCCGGGCACCGAGACGTCGGCTACCACACGTGCGCGTTCGAGCTCGAGCAAAAATCCATCGGAAATCTCGGGAAAGCGCTCGGTCGCGACGAGGGCAAGGTTGGCTCTACGCGACAGGTCGTGCGCAGCCCGTCGGCCGCCGGAAATTCGGCGATCGCGGGTTTGAACGAAAAAGGATCTCCGCCGATGAAAAAACTCCTCCTCGTACCTGTCCTGACACTGGCCGGCTCGCTTTGTGCCATGGCGGCGCAGGAAGTCGCAAAATCGCCACCGGCCGCCCCTTATCAGCAGGTCAGCAAGCTGGTGAAGTTGCCCGACTTCCTGCCCGGAATGGGCCAACTCTTCGTCGATCCCGCGACACTGCCGGCCGGTCCGTTCCTCGCATATGATCACGACGGAAGGCTTGTCAGTACGATCTATATGCTGCCGACAAAGGATCTCAATCCGGACAAGTCATTCGACAATCTTGCGGCGCCCGGCGGCAACGTCGACCATGTCGACGTCTATTACAATGCCGGCCATCCAGGCGTGGAAGAGCCGCATGTCCATGTGGTGCTGTGGCATGTCGCAGCGGCCGGCGAAGCGAGCGTCGCCAAATGAAGATCGCGCGGCGGGACGTGCTGGGCTTGGGCGGTGGGCTGGTTGCCGCTCTTTCCCTGTTCCGGCGGGAGGTGTGGGCCGAAGAGGTGGTGGAAATTAAGATGCAGGGGCGCGCCGATGGCTCGCATGTCTGGTTCGATCCGATTGGTGTTCTGATCAAGCCCGGTCAGATGGTCCGCTGGATCAACCTCAACCCCGGCAATTCGCATACGACCACCGCCTATCATCCAGCAAACTTCGGGAGACCGCTCCGCATTCCTGAAGCGGCAAAATCCTGGGCTTCAGACTATCTCCTGCCTGACGAGTGCTTCTCGGTTACCTTCACCGCGCAAGGGGTCTATGACTATTATTGCATTCCCCATGAGCACGCTGGAATGGTCGGTCGCATTATCGTCGGCAAACCAGAAGCCCATGGTGGCTGGATGGAGGGGCCGGTCGCAGGGAGGCGCGGCCTCCCGAATGAAGCCCTCAAGGCGTTCCCGATGGTCGAAGAAATAATGACCAACCGGATAGTCCGCCAACTTTAGGAGCCGCGCCGACAGGTTGAGCAGTTGTCGCTACGGAGGGGGACCGGAGTTTCCTGACGGCCGTCGGTGAACAGGAGATGGCTAACCATGGCAGAGATGGCGTTTCCGAAAAAGATTCCGCTACAATCGCACGCGCAGCGCAGCGGCTGCGCTCAGGCAGCCCAACAGCACGAGCGCGCGGTGCATCGTCTTGCGTTCTTGGGCGAGATGACCGGCGGTATTGCCCATGATTTCAGAAACCTTCTGACGGTCATCGAATCCGGCTTGAGGCTGGCCGAAAGAAGGGCCGATCAGCCGGAAAGCGTGCGCGCCTATATCGGCGCGACGCGGGAAGCCGTCAATCGAGGCGTCGAACTGACGTCCCAGTTGCTCGCCTTTGCAAATGATAAGAAACCCGACCTCCAGGCGCGCGATTTGAATGAGCTCGTCCGCTCTTTCGAGCCTTTCCTCAGATATGGCGCGGGCGCTCACATCCGCGTCAGGCTCGAACTTGGTTCCGACATCCCGAGGTGTCTCGTCGATCCGACGTTGCTCGACGCCGCCGTCCTTAATCTTGTCCTCAACGCTCGCGATTCCATGCCAAGCGCGGGGGTGAGATTTGTATCGCAACAGAGCGGCTTGTCGAGGCGGATACTGCGCCCGGCCAGCCGGCGCCGGGAACCTATGCACGCCTTCGCGTCCAGGATCGCGGCTGCGGCATGCCGTCCGAAACTCTGCAAAAGGTGCTGGACCCATTCTTCACGACCAAGGGCGAAAACGGCACCGGAATGGGATTGTCACAGGTATACGCGACTGTGCAGTTGGTTGGCGGCCATCTACGCATCGCCAGTGAGCGAGGAACCGGAACCACAGTCGATCTTCTGTTTCCATCGACCGAAGAGGCCGCTTAGGCCCCCATGTTGCCCTCGGAGATGGCGCGTAGCCCCACCAGGGCGGGGCCAACAACGCTGTCGTCAGCATTTGCAGACCTCACTGCGTAAACCGGGTAAGAGAATTGCGGCATTTCGGGTACGAGGTGGAGCTGCCCCGCCGCAATATACGGCTCCACCGCGCTCATCCTGAAATATCCGGAGCCGCCGCTCGCAAGAACATAGCTGAGCGCCAGGGGACCGAGATCGAACGAGAGGTCCGGTGTGACATCCGGGAAATTCATGTCGTGGTGCAGCACGAAATCCGGCCCCCAGTCCATATAAACGTAGTTCGTCGCCTCGAGGCGCTCCGCTCCGCGATAGGTTGTCACAAGCACCAGCTTTTCTTCCATAAGGAGATCGATTTTGAGGCCGGGGCGATGTTGGGGCGCATACATGATCGCAACATCAACCAGCCCCGAAGCGACCTGATTAATCAGGTCCTGCGGCACGTCGACATGTACGCGAAGCGCGATATCGGGAAGGGAATGACGAATCCATCTGACCCAGTTCAGCAGGAGTGGTTGCGCAAGCGTGACTTCGCTGCCTATCGTTAGCACCGCTCGGTGGCCTGCCGGCACGGCGACCTGTTGACGAGTGCGCTGCCATAACTGGACGAACGCCGGTGCGTGGCGCAGGAACTGCTCGCCAGCCGGCGTGAGAGACGCTCCGCCTTTATTCCGAATGAAGAGCGGTCGGCCAAGCAGTTGCTCGAGGTTGCGAATACGCGCGCTGACGGTGGTCTGGGCAACATTCAAGCGTTCAGCGGCGCGAATAAAACTTCCCGTTGAAACTATTTCCAAGAACGTACGGGCGAGTTCAATGTCCATTGAAGAATAGCATAAACGTTGCGCTCAAATGTCAATCAAATTCGTTTGCTAAATACTGGTCGCCCGGTAAGCTTTGGTAATTCCAAGCGCTCCGTGCTGCACAGCGTCAGTTGTCTTGGCCTGAACTCGTCTTCAAGCCCGCGCAGCATTGACACGCTGCACGACAGGACAAACCATGTCGATCAGAGAAAAGAGCGAGGGCGACCTCCTCACGACGCTTGGCGCGGTTGGCAGCAGATACTTCGTCTATCGCCGCGGCGGTAGTTTCGGACGAGCCAGTTGCGCGACCGGCACAACCCATATCGCGTGGCCGCCACCGACATCCACGCCAGTCGTCGGAAACACTCGCGCTATCGACGGGCGGTTTTTATCGATGCGCCAGCAAGATCTCCCCGAGTACGACGGCATCGTTGTGGATCGCGTCGGTCGCTCCGTAAGCAAGCGTGACGGGACCTTTCAGCGACAGGTCGCGCAATCGATCGAATTCGTCGCGATGCTCCCGGATCTCCATGGAATATCGGCTGCGAAATTCCTCCCAACCGGCTCGGTCGTGTCCGAACCATTTCCGCAAGTGAGTGCTTGGCGCCAGTTCCTTGGCCCAAAAGTCAATTGCCGCATCGGTCTTCTTCACCGCGGGACCACAAGGCGATTCTGTAAACTTGCTGATCGGTGCTTGAACGAAACATCCAGCAACAAAATTGCACGCAACAAGCTATTAAATTCGTTTGCTTAACGCGTCCAATGACAACAAGCTGCCGGGCAGAGATGGCGACCGGCAGCCACATTGAGATCAAGGCACCGCGAAACAGAGTTCGCCCTTCGCCCCCCCCGAGGAGACCTCTAAAGCCAAGGAGAAGACGAATGACTCCTAAGCACACAAACACAACTGGGCCGGATTTGGTGCGAGGTATCGGACTTGCCGATCTTCCCGACGGCAGTAAGCTTGTCGGCCATTGCGGCGATGCGAAGGTGCTGCTCATGCGTCGCGGGCCGCAGATATTCGCCGTGGACGCACATTGTACGCACTACAACGGTCACCTCGTCGACGGTCTGGTCTCCGGCGACACCGTTCGCTGCCCTTGGCATCACGCATGTTTCGACTTGAGGACTGGCGAGGCTCTGCGCGCACCGGCTTTCAGGCCGCTGGCATGCTGGTCGGTGGAGCAACGCGACGGCAAGATCTTCGTAGTCGGAAAGCGCAAGCGTGCAGAACCAACAACACGCGAGCCGTCTGCGGAAGCAATGCCGGGGAAGATCGTCATCGTCGGCGGCGGTGCGGCCGGCTTTGCCGCGGCCGAGAGGCTGCGGCGCGAGCAGTATCCTGGCAGCATTGTCATGCTCAGCGACGACGAAGCGCCGCCTGTCGACCGGCCGAACCTTTCAAAGGACTACCTGTCCGGTAAGGCGCCGGAGGACTGGGTCCCACTGCGGGGAGAGGGCTACTATTCGAAAAACCAGATTGACCTCCGTCTCGGTACGCAAGCGGTCCGCATCGATCCGCACACCCGTGAGGTCATCCTCGCTAGCGGAGGCTCGATTCCCTATGACAGGTTGCTACTTGCGACCGGTGCAGAACCCGTTCACCTGACCATTCCAGGCGCCGACCAGCCCCATGTTCATACGCTACGCTCGCTTGCCGATTGTCGGGCCATAATTGAGCAGGCCAAGACTGCCAAGCGCGTCGTCGTGCTTGGCGCCAGTTTTATCGGCCTCGAGGTCGCCGCCGCCCTGCGCTCTCGCGGAATGGACGTCCAAGTCGTTGCACCCCACAAGCAGCCACTGGGGCGGGTTATGGGTCCACAGATGGGCGATTTTATCCGGGCCCTTCACGAGAAGAACGGCGTCGTTTTTCACATGGAGGACATCGCGAGCAATATCAATGGCAACGAGGTGGTTCTTCGCAGCGGCAAAACGCTAACCACTGATCTCATTGTCGCCGGCATCGGCGTACGACCGCGGACCAGCCTCGCGGAAATGGCAGGGCTGACTGTTGATCGCGGTGTCGTCGTGAATAGCTTTTTGCAAACCAGCGCCCCCGGAATTTTCGCGGCCGGTGACATTGCGCGATGGCCCGATCCCCATAGCGGAGAGGACATTCGCGTCGAACATTGGGTAGTCGCCGAGAGGCAGGGGCAAACTGCGGCGCTTAATATGCTCGGTCAGAATGAAAAGTTCGCAGCCGTGCCGTTCTTCTGGAGCCAGCACTACGACGTCAGGATCAATTATGTCGGCCACGCCGAACGATGGGATAAGATCACGGTCGAAGGGGACATCGCTGGCAGGGACTGTCTGCTGCGCTTCAAGCGTGACGGACATTTATTGGCAGCCGCTTCGATTTCCCGTGACATCGACAATCTGACGATCGAGGTGGCGATGGAGCGTGAAATGGCGGCCCGCTGACGATGCAGAGGCGCAAACGGTTCGCACCGCCGCAGTGATGGAAATGGAGCTGAACTATGTCGAGCTTACTTCACAATCTCGGTTCTGGCGTGCAGGTTGCACCTGCCAAGCACTACTCGAGGCTAATTAAGTTTATCGACGAGATCGCCAAGCGTGAGCCTCACGAGACATCTACCTCGGTCGATATCTTCTCGAACGATGACAATAAGTGGTACTGCCAGATTCGCTGCGGCGAACAAAGGACTCAGCCAATTGGGCCTTACACCAAACGGCAGGCAGAGCGGATTCAAGACGCTCGCAGGACACGAATCGCAGAAAAGGGCACCGCCTGGCTCATCTTCGAGCAAACCGATGGGGACTGAAGATGACGCATCCATCCATTTCGCTGTTGTGCGCGACAATCTGCGAAGTCGCACTCCAGGCACTGGAACTCGCCACGTCGAAAAGGACCATTTGCGGGTATCTTTCAATTGAGAAAGATCAAGCTTGCGGCGCCCACCAAGCCGGCATGCCTGCCGAGCTGCGCCGGCACTACCGGCACGTCGCGATAAGCGGGCATCGCTCGCTCCTGAATGGTGGCCTCGATGGGTTTTCGAAGGAGATCATAGCCATAGGAAATTCCACCGCCCATGACGATCATGTCGGGAGAGTAGAGATGGAGCAGATTGGTAAAGCCGATACCCAACCAGCGGGCTTCCCTGTCAATCAGCCCAAGTGCTGTTTCGTCACCGCTGCGCGCCGCCTCGACGACGTGTCGGCCCGTCACGTCGCCGTCGTGGGACAGCGTTCGCAGCGCCGAGCCGTCGCCTGGCTTTGTTAAAGCAGTAGCGCGCCGGCCGAGCGCAGTACCCGACGCTACCGCCTCGAAGCAGCCCACCGCCCCGCAAAGGCATCGTTCGCTCTCGCTCGTGATGGTCATATGGCCGATTTCGCCTGCGAGCCCACGGCGCCCATGCACGATCCGGCCATCGGAGATCACCCCGCCGCCAATGCCGGTAGACACGGTGACGAAAACCAGCGAGGCCGCGCCGCGGCCGGCCCCGAAACGCCATTCGCCGAGAGCGGCGGCGTTCGCATCGTTCTCCAGCCGCACAGGCAGGTTTAAGCGGTCCTGAAGACGGCTCGCGAGGGGTACTTCACGCCAGCCCGAGAGGGTCGGTGGTGCGGTAAGGATGCCCGCGACCGGATCGAGCGGGCCGGGCGCTCCGATGCCGATACCAAGCGGCTGGGCGTCGGGAACTTCCGAGCAGGTTTTCTCCGCGAGCATCGCGATCTGCTCGATGACCGCATCCGGTCCATCCTTCGCAAGCGTTGGCATGGACGCGAACGCCAGCAAATTGCCACCGTCGCCAACCAGCGCGGCGCGCAGCTCGGTTCCACCCAGATCGAATGCAAGAGCAATCCTGCTCATCAGGGCTGGGTCTCCAAAGCATGCAGCCAAGCGATACGGCCCGGCAGATCCTTGTCGCCGAACGCCAGCGATCCGAGCACCACCGTCTCCGCCCCAGCTGCCCGCAACAGTGGAACGGTCTGTTCGCGAATGCCGCCGTCTGCCGCAAGTACAATCTTTCTTTCGCGTCCGACACGCTTGATCAACGACCGCGCTTCGCGCAGTCGGTCGCAGGCTTTGTCCGAAAGGCTTTGTCCCTTGACGCCGATCGAGGTCCCGAGCAGCGTGAAGAAGGCGACCTCAGCGAGGAACGGTTCTGCCTCGGCGACCGAAGTTTCCAGCCGCAGTACGACGCCGGCTTCGGCCCCAAGCTGTCTTGCGAGTTCGACCGCGCGCAAACCGGCTTCGCCGGTCTCGGCATGAACACTAACGAGATCGGCACCCGCCTCGATGAACTGGCGTGTTTGCTCCTCGACAATCTCGGCCTCGACCATCAGATGCACATGAATAGGTTTTGCCGTCAGCTTGGCAATGCGGGCGACGAAATCGGGAAAGAACAGGAAGCCAGGCGTGAAGCGCGCGTCGGCAACGTCGATATGGTGAAGATCGACATAAGGCTCGATGCGGTGAAGGTCGCGCTCCATGTTGGCAAGATCTGCGGACCAGAGCGAAAACTCGCCGAGCAGTCTGTGCCGGGGCAATGCGGCGATGGCGCCGCCCGAGAGAGATTTCGCCGTCATAGGTGAGCAACGCTCCAATGTTTGAATTCTGTGTCGAGGAATTGCAGAATGACTGTTCGGACTGCGGCGAAGTGAGCTTCGGTCGCCGCCGCCTTCGCAGGCACTTCGAGGAAATGCGCATTTGGAAGCGTGTCAGCCATCAATTGTGCGACGGCGAGAGGGTGAATGGCATCCTGCCGGTTGCCGAGGACGAGGGCGGGAATAGCGAGATTTGCCGCGTCCTCTTGCGAAACGCCGGTTCCATCCGAAGCGATGTCGCCCAGCACGTCAGCGAAGGCTGAGGCATCCGGGCGTTCGAAATAGCCGAGCAGGGAAGCAAGATTGTCCGGCGCTTCCACACGCAGACGTTGCGCCGTCGCCGACTTTGCAAAAAGCGCCTGCCCATCGGCAAGCGAACGGGATCGAAGCAATGCCGCGATCTCGCGGATCGGTGCGAGGTTGTCGGGGGCGCGGGCAAACGACCAGGCCGGGCGTACCAGGATGAGGCCCTTGACGCGTTCGGGATGTGTTTTTGCCAAATGCAGCGCGATGGCTGCGCCCAGGGAGATGCCGCCGGCGATGAACCGGCCTATCCCCTTTTCGTCTGCAGCGGCGACGACGTCGGCTGCAAACATCGCAATCGAGAAGGGGCGTCGCGTGCCAAGCGTCGAGCTGCCATGCCCGCGGCACTCAGTGGTGATCCGCCGCCAGTCGAGTCCCTGAGGGAGAGCCTGTGCGACCTGCGCCTCGCTGCCTCCGAGCCCGTGTTGAAAGACCAAGGCGCTGCCTGTCCCGCAGTCGTGGACTGAAAGGTCGGTATCGTCTCGTCTGAAGGTGATGTGCGTCTTCATCGGATCAGATCCGAAAGGAATCTGGCGACGGCGGGTGCTTCCACTGCCGCAAGGCCGTGCGTGACGAGCGGACCGTCGAAACCGGTCACACGCAGACCGTCGACAAAGGCAGGGAAATCGACGATGCCCTGACCCGCTGTCGCGAAGCGGCCATCGGCATGGCGGTCCTTCGCATGGGCCATCGTCACATGACCAGCCGAGATATCGATCGCCCTTTCGACGATGTCGGACACTTCGGCTGGCGACGCCCGCTCGAAGAGATTTGCCGGATCGAGCACGATGCGCAGCCGCTTCGAACCCATCTCTCCGATCAGCCGCACTGCATCAGCGGCAGACGTGACGATGTTTGCTTGTTCCGGCTCGATGCCAAGAGCGATGTCGTGCCGCTCGGCGAACCCCAGCGCCTTTTCCATTTCGGCCGCCATATCGGCCCAGGCAGATGGAAGCGCATTGTCCGGATGATACATCCATTGATCCTGGGCATTGCGGCTGCCGGTGCAAAGCGTCACCAGCGGGATCTGCAAGGCTGCTGCTGTTTCGATCACTATCTTGAGCTGTTTAGACCCCATATCCCGCACGGATTTGTCCGGGTGGGCCATGTTATAGGTGCCTGAAAGCGCCGCGAGCGAAACACCGGTTTCTCTGGATGCCGCCCGGATCGCGGCAATCGTTTCCGGTGCCACTGCATCGGGCATCGAGGGCAGGCCGACACAGGCGAGATTGAACTGTGTCGTCGCAAAGCCGCTTTCACGCACGGCCGATAGCACTCGCTGGGGATCGGTGCCGGGGAAGGTCTTTGCAAAGATGCCGAGCTGCATCAGACCGATCCCGTGACGGTTGCGAGTTCCACACGTTCGCCCGTCTCTACCGAGCGGGCGATGGCGACCATGGCGCGGATGGAGGCGATGCCGTCCTGGATATCGGCCCCGCGCATCGGTGCGCCGTTCAGCACGGTATAGGCAAGCCCTTCCAGCTGCCTGCGGAAGAAGTGCCCATCGGCTCCCAGCGGCTTGCGGGTCGTGGCGTCCTTCTCGTGGAAGATCTCGACCTCACTCGCCCTGAGGTACCAGGGATTGAAGGTCTTGGCGATTACTGAACCATTTTCGCCATAGAGGTGGAAACCCTCATGCCAGTCCATGCGCACCGCGACCGTCAGATCGAGATGACCGAGCGCGCCGTTGGCGAACTCGGTTTCCACGAACCAGCAATAGGCGTTGGCGCGCTCGAGAAGGCGGGCTCGGACCGCGACGATCCCGCCACACAGGAAACGGGCGGTATCGACGAGATGCGAGCCATGCGCCAGCATGAAATACTGGCGCAGGTCAGCCTTGGGATTTCCGGCGGGTTTTCTGGCGAACTTGCTGGTGATCGGCAGTGGCTGGACCGCGTCGGTATTTGTGTAGCGGTGGGTGGAGTCGCAGTACCAGGCTTTCAGCGCGAAAATCTCGCCGATATCGTCACGGACAAAATCCCGTGCAGCCTCCAGCGCTGGGTCGAAACGCTTCATGTGACCGACCTGCAGCACTTTGCCGGATCGCCTGACGGCGTCGGCGAGCGCCTGGCCTTCCTCGATCGTCAAACCCGTGGGCTTCTCGCAAAGCACATGTTTCCCAGCATCGAGCGCCTTGATCGACATCGGCACATGATAGGCGTCTGATGTGGCGATGATGACGGCTTCGAGCTCCGGATCAGCAAGCATTGCGTCATAATCGGCATACATCTTCTGAGGCTCATATGTCGCGCCCATGCGCGCAAGCAGGTCGGGCGCTGCGTCACAAATTGCATAAAGGTCGGCGTTCCTGGCCTTCGCGCAGGATTCGAGATGGGCGAACTGTGCGATCGGGCCGCAGCCGAGCACGCCCACACGCAGCCGACGGTCTTCCTTGCGGATCATGACTTCTTCCTCAGGCGCCGTAGCGGCGCATCGTTTCACGGTTCGTCCTGACGGCAGTCGCAGGGTCAGCGGCGGCTGTGTCCGATTCCTCTTCCAGTACCAGCCAGCCATTGAAGCGCGGCCCCGCAGCGACGATGTCCATCACGGCGGGCGTATCGCAGACCCCCTTGCCAAGCATGGCCCATTTGCCGTTCGCATCGACATCCTTCAGATGCAGATAGCGGATGCGGTCCTGATAGGTCCGCAGCGTATCGATCACATCCCCATGGCCGCGCAGGATATGGCCGGTATCCGGCACCCAGCCGACCAGGTTCTTGTCGATAAGCGAGAAGATCCGGTCATAATCGGCACGGTCGAACAGAAGCGTGTTGTGGTGCGAACTGGGATGCAGGGCGATATCCACGCCCGAAGCTTTGCCCAGTTCGCCAGCCCGATTGTAGAACTCCGCGGCGATCTCGAATTTCGCCTTCCGTGGTCCTTCGGAGACCACTGTCGCCGAGCCGATCGAAACGAGGGCGCCGGAAAAGACGGCCGCGAAATCGATCCAGCGCTGTGTGGTCCTGAGGTCGTTCTCGATCTCTTCCTTGACGGTGAAGCCGCTTTTCGAGCCCATCGCGAAAGCCACCAGCGTCAGGCCATGTTTCTGAAGGCTCGCGGCGAAATCATTGGGACTATCTGCGTAGTGGCCGATCATCGTGTCGGTAATCTCGATGCCCGCATAGCCGCCCTCGGCAATGGCTTCCAGCAGTTCGTCCGGACCGCCATTCGAGTTTTTCCCGAGCATTTCCCACGTGAATGTCTGGCAGCCAACTTTCAGGTCTTTGCTACTCATGCCAATTCCTTGATATCGTCCGGCGTCAGGCTTTCGATCATATGCCGCTGAACCGGGATGATCGGCGCCGTTGGCATGATGGGTGAGACGGGGGGCGAAACCCCACGCTCTGAAAGTGAGATCTGATGTGTCCACCATGCCAGCAGAGATCGCCTGGCGCCGCTGTTGAAGCCCAAAACCACAAGAGCAAGATGTTCACTGAAAAAGCACTGCCCCGCGATTCTCCTCCCCGCGCTCGCTAAGCGACGTTCGTTGCCCGTCTCAATTTAGTAACGTCTACCTCCCTGGCGAGCCACGCACTGCTGCCGGGTCTCTATTTCCGCATGTTTTATAAAAAATTATCGCGCGTCAAGAAATAAAATGTTTCTATGGCGCCTGTTCGTGGCAGCGATGCCCATCGATAGTCGAAATTATCGGAATTGGCGGGAGGCCAATTAATGAAAGCATATTCCGGAACCAGGCTGGGCATCGGCGTTATCGGCTGCGGCAATATCTCGATGACCTATCTGCGCAACGCTGCCCTGTTTGCCGGAGTCGAATTGAGGGCATGTGCCGACATCTCATCCGAGATGTCGGCGCTGAGGGCGAAGGAATACGGCATCCGGGCAATGGAGGTCGATGCGCTGTTGGCCGACCCCGAAGTCGACCTTGTCGTGAACCTCACGATCCCGGCCGTCCATTTCGACGTGACGATGTCGGCGCTTTCTGCGGGCAAGCACGTCTTCACCGAAAAGCCGCTCGCCACGTCGGCTGCCGAGGGCCGCAAGCTTGTGGCCGAAGCCAGAAGTCGCGGTCGTTTGTTGGGTTCCGCTCCCGATACATTCCTCGGCGCTGCCGGCCGCCGTGCGCGAAGCCTGATGGATGCAGGTGCGATTGGCCGCCCGGTCAGCGGCACCGCCTTCATGTTTGGCCGCGGAATGGAGCATTGGCACCCCAATCCGCAATTCTACTATCAGCCCGGCGGCGGCCCGCTCTTTGACATGGGCCCCTATTATCTGACGATGCTCGTCAATCTGCTCGGCCCGGTGAAAAGCATCATGGCGATGGCGACGAAAGGCCAAGAAGAGCGGTTGATCACCGCTGACGGCCCCTTCAAGAACACCACGTTCAAGGTCGGGACGCCGACCAGCGTGCTCTCGCTTCTCGAGTTTCAGTCGGGTGCGACGGTGAATTTCGGTGCGTCGTGGGATGTCTTTCGACACTCCAATCATCCGATCGAATTGCACGGCACGGAAGGTTCGTTGCGCTTGCCCGATCCTGATACCTTCGGCGGAACAGTTTCGTTTTCCGAGCGCGGTGCCGAATGGAAGAATTTCGAAAGCGAGGGGGAGCTGTATGGCGCGCCGAACTGGCCGCATAACGCTCCCGACCGCGCCAATTATCGCATGCTGGGCGTTGCCGATCTCGTCCGCGCGCTTGGCGAGGGCAGGGCGCCGCGCGCCTCCGGCGATTTAGCGCTTCATGTTCTCGAGATCATGGAAGCGACCCTGGCATCCAGCGAGAGCCGGAGCGCGGTTGCGGTTGCGGGCACAGTTGCGCGACCACCGTTGCTCGGCGAAGACGAGGCCCGCAGCCTGCTTGTTTGAGGTGAAGCGATGAAACATCGAGTGGATCCCGGCGCCGCGCATGTCCTGGCACTCGGTCGCGCCGCCAACCAGCCACCCTTTGAACTTGGGACAGCCAACGAGGCGCGCGCTGCCTATGACGCCGGTTGCCCGACATTGCAGGGCGATCGCGAACTGGTTGCCGCCATCGAGCACAGGACCATCGCTGGGACGGGTGGCCCGATCCCGCTCCGGATCTATCGCGGCGTGGGTGCTCCGATCGCGGATGCGCCGGCGCTTCTCTACCTTCATGGTGGCGGCTGGGTTGTCGGCACGCTTGAATCGCATGACGAGATTTGCCGGTGGTTTGCAAATATCGGTGCCTGTATTGTATTTTGCCCCGACTATCGGCTGGCGCCGGAGCACAAGTTCCCGGCGGGCTTGGAGGACTGCGTATCGGCTCTTGCCCATGTGGTGGAGCAGGCAAGTTGGCTTGGTATCGATCCTGACCGGATCGCGGTCGCGGGCGATAGCGCCGGCGGCAACCTGGCCGCAGTCTTATCACTTCTGTCGCGAGATGGCGCTGCGCGGAAAATCTCGGCGCAACTTCTGCTCTATCCGAACACCGATGCCCGACAGACAGCCGACAGCTATGTCAGGTTTTCGGAAGGATACGGTTTGACCACCTCGACGATGCGTTGGTTCCGGGATCATTACGTCCGCGATGCGGCTGATATCGTTGATTGGCGCGTCTCTCCCCTGATCGTCGAGAATGTCGCGGGTGTGCCGCCGGCCTTCATCGCGATTGCGGGCCATGATATCCTCGCAGACGAAGGGGAAGCCTATGCCCGCCGGCTTGCCGAGGCGGGTATCCCCGTAATCCTGCGGCGTTGGCAGGATCAGATTCATGGCTTCGTTTCCATGGGGCGGCACATTCCGGCGGCGCGGCGGGCCGTGGAAGAGGCAGTTGCCGGATGGCGCAGCCTTGTCGATCACGCCGACTGACGCATCACCAATGTACCGTCGAATATGATTTTTCGGGCAATGACCTGTGCGGAATCATCGGATTCGTCCAGCATGGAAAGCAGCGTGTCGACGCTGCTGCGCGCCATGGCCGTGAAGTCCTGTGCCATTGTCGTCAATGGCGGGCAAGTATAGCGGCTGAGGGGGTGGTCGTCATGGGCGGCGATGCGAAGATCACTATCGCTCCTGCGGCCGACGCGTAGGCCGCGCGCATGGGCGGCTGCCATCGCGCCGAAGGCGAGGCGATCGTTCGCGCAAAGAATTGTCGTGCCCGGGAGCGTACCAGCCGTGATCAGTGCATCGGTCTGCTCATACCCCATGTGTTCGAAATTCCAGCTGTAACTCTCAGTGTCGCCAAACACGACCGGTTCAAATCCGAGCGACTCCATCGTGGCGATATAGCTTGCCAGCCGCTCCCCGGAATTGTGATTGACATGCGGAATGTCGAAATATGCAGGCGGCTCGCCCGATCGACAAAGATAGTCGACAATTGTCGCAACGCTTTGGGCGTTGTTGTTGCCAATGAACGGCGTGTTGCCTTCGATGAACGTATCGAAGTAGACAATGGGAATGCTCTCCCGAAGTTTTTCGAAGATGCCAGGCTCGGAAGCGAGGCCCAGAGGCGCAATGATCGCGCCAGCAGCCTTCAATGACAACAGCGTGTTCACAGCCTCGGCTTCAAGATTTGGCAAGCCGTGAGACGAGATTACGATTGGCCAGTAACCTTCGCCGCGAACGAGTAATTCCAGACGGTTGACCATTTCGGCATAGAATGGATCCGTTATGACAGGCACGAGAATGCCAATGTTCCGCGTCCTCTTGCGATTGAGGTTGCGGGCATAGAGATTGGGACGGTAGTCGGATGCCGACAGCGCGTCCTCGATGCGTTTGCGCGTCATCGGCTTTACGCTGCTCGGGCTATCGAAATACCTCGAAAGCGTTGGACGAGAAACGCCGCAGGACCGTGCGAAATCGTCCATGGTTTTGATCGTCATCTTATCCATTGGCAATTCTGGTTGCACTGCGCCAAGGAACGTCTGCGTCAGCTGATGTCGCAAAGGCAGTCAGTGTGAGGGCTTTCAAACTGCGTTTGTAGCCTGACAATATCGCATGCGCAAAATTTTTTGTTACACAAAGCACAATCGGCAGCGTAGTCGCCGCCCTCTATACATAGCGCACTTCGACTCCCAGCTTGTCCAATCGACTGCGAATCCCATGCGGCATGCCCGTATCGGTAATAATCAAATCGACCCGTGAAAGCGAAAATGCCTTGGATGAGGCGCCAATATCCCACTTGCTGGAATCCGCCACAAGGATCACGCGCCTCGCCATGCGCACCAGATTTCGTTTGGTCCGTGCAATGTCTTCCGAGACATCGACGACATCGAATGAGTGATCGATTGCATGAGCGCTGAGAAACGCCTGGTGGGCAACGAGACCGCCCACGGCCTTGTCTGAATCCGAGACAATCGTGCTGACAGTGCTGGGAAAGACTCGACCGCCTATCATGTGCACGTCCAAGCCTGGCCGATACATCAGATGCTGCGCAATATTCATGGCGGTTGTGGCCACCACGACATTGTTGACCGGCGGCATTTGCATGGCCACCTGCAGCAGCGTCGAGCCGCTGTCAAACACCACGGACTGGTTGTCGATGATCTGGCGTGCCGCCATCTGAGCGATGCGTCGTTTGGCATCGAAATTGCGGTTCATACGTTCTTCGAAGGCTGCCGCGGGCGAACTGGCCGGCAAAACTATCGCACCGCCATGTGTCTTGATGAGCAGCTTCTTGGCATCCAGAATTTCCAGGTCGGATCGGATGGTCACTTCGGACACGCCGAAATTTTCCGCCAGCTGGCTGGTGCGCGCTTGGCCGGTCCGCTGAAGTTCCAGCATAATCTGATGTCGCCGTTGTTCTGCAAGCATGTTTGATCCCGAATTGGCTTCCGAACAGGTTGCGGTGCCGATCTTTCGAAAATCGAAAATACGTGGTCGACCGTACTGTTCAAAGGACGAGCGAAAGGCCGAAGTTGGCATATGTCAGCGCGCGCAATCGTAAACTTAAATTAAAACGAAAGAAATCGAAATATTGAATATTCGTTTACTTTCGAGTTAGGCTCTCCCGCGAAATCGAACCTTATAAAGGACAGCATTGATATGGGCCTTGGAACCAAAATTCGCCTGTCACGGCTGTTTTCTCATCCGTCGGGGCATTTATTCGGTGGCGCCGTCGACCACTTCGTTGGCTATGGCAACGTCCGCGAGGGCGGTCTTGCGGATCTGCCGGGCGCCCTGAAGCGGGTGATGGCTGGAGAGCCGGACTATATCAGCATTCAGCCGGGGGCGGCGCGTCACTTGTGGCCGGCCTATGCCGGCAAGGCGGCGCTGGTTATTCAAGCCGGCTGCTTTACGCCGGACGATCGAATCCGTCAGTTGATCGCGACCCCTGAGGATGCGGTGCGCTACGGTGCCGATGCTTTGGCCGTTGCCATTCCGGTGCGCGGCAATACCGAAGGCGAATACATTCGCTGGCTTACCGATACGGTCAACGCCGCTGCTCGCTTTGAAATGCCGGTCGTTGCGCATGTCTATCCCCGCGACTATTCAGACGGCGGCAAGATCGTATTCACCCCCGACGAAATCGCCTATGCCGTGCGGATCGGGTTTGAAACCGGCGTCGACGTGATCAAGGTCGGATACACCGGGGACTTCGCTTCATTCCAAGAGACTGTCGCCACTTGCCCAGTTCCCATCGTTATCGCGGGCGGTCCGAAGGCGGATAATCTGCTCGGAGCCCTGACACAGACCTCCGATGCCTTGCGCGCGGGGGCAAAGGGTGCAGTGGTGGGGCGAAACCTTTGGGGGCACGGCGACACGACGATGGCGGCGCGCGCCTTCAAGCTGGTCATTCACGGTGGTATGGCGCCGCAAGAGGCGCTCGCGGCCGCGGGCGGTTGACAGGTGACACGCAACCTTCAGGTTCTGGGCTTTGGGGCCCTGGCGATCGACGATATCATCTACGTCGACCGACCGCTGAGTGCCGGCAAAGGGAAGGTGATAAATCGCACTCAGGACCACGGCGGCAATGTAGCGACGGCCCTTGTTGCGGTCGCAAAGCTGGGAGGGCGGGCCGGTTTCATCGGCTGGTTGAATGATCAGCCTCTCGCCGATGTCAGCGCCCGCGAGCTTGAGCGGCACGGAGTCGATATATCCTTTGCACCGCGTCGCCCAGATGCCAGGCCCATACGTTCGGTGATCACGGTCGGACCTGAAGGCGACAGGTTTATCGCCTATGACGATGATGTGCCGCACGGAACCTCCGAGGCGCTGACCGATAGCACCCTTGCGCAAGCCCAGGTGCTGTTGATTGACGGCTATGCCGTCAACGCCGATATGGTTGTTGCGCGCGCCCGTAAGCTGGGCTTGGCGGTGGTGGCAGACATTGAATGGGCGATCGGGCCGGCAACCGAACGATTAATGAGCTTATCCAATCACCTGGTATTGCCATTGAAATTTGCGCAGACTTATTCTTGCGAAACCGACCCGACATTGATCTTGCGCAAGCTGTGGTCTGATGACCGGACCGCAGTCGTTCTGACCGACGGCGAACGAGGATCTTATATCATGCAGACGGGAGATGACGTTTTGTGGCATGTCCCGGCCTATAAGGTCAAAGCGGTCGACACGACCGGCGCCGGAGATTGCTTTCACGGCGCCTATGCCTTTGCCCTTACACAGGGAAAGCAGCCTGTCGCCTGCGCCGTTTACGCAACTGCCGCAGCGGCGATTTCCGTGACCGGCCCGGGTGGCCGTATGGCTCTGCCAGATCAAAGCGCCTGTCTCGCGTGGATGGCGAAGGATAATGCGCCCGTGCCCAGACCGATTGCGCCGCCAGACTGAGCGTTCATTACGCTGGTGCCCTGGAGATCGGAATAGCGCTGCACAGAAGACGGTTCGGTTCGATCTGCGGTCGCGCCGGGAGGGCTGTCCGGAGGATTGGATGGCGTGATAGTAGGGAGGAAGTGCCGTGGCTGTTGTTGTACTGGACAAGATTTGCAAGACCTTCGGAACGAAATTCCACGCAATCAAGGATCTTAGCCTGACGATAAATGATGGCGAGTTCCTTATCCTCGTAGGCCCTTCGGGATGCGGAAAATCGACGGCGTTGCGCATGATCGCGGGGCTGGAGGAGATCAGCAGCGGAACCCTGAGCATCGGTGGGGAGAATGTCGAGGATCTCGCGCCGAAGGATCGGGATATAGCGATGGTCTTCCAGAACTATGCCCTGTATCCGCATATGACAGTGTTCGACAACATTGCCTTCTCGATGAAGCTTGCGGGGAAAAGCAAGGAGGAGCGCACGAAGCGGGTCCATGAAATAGCAAAGACGCTTCAGTTGCATACGCTGCTCGACAGCAAACCGGCGGCGCTGTCCGGCGGCCAACGCCAGCGGGTCGCCATGGGACGCGCAATGGTGCGGGAACCGGCGGCCTTTCTCATGGACGAGCCCCTGTCAAATCTCGACGCCAAGCTGCGCGTGCAAATGCGGGCCGAAATCGTCAGCCTGCAAAGACAGCTGGGCGTGACGACAATCTATGTGACGCACGATCAGACCGAAGCCTTGACCATGGGCGACCGGGTTGCGGTCTTGAAGGGCGGCGTCCTTCAGCAGGTCGACACGCCAAAGACATTGTATAGTCGGCCAGTCAATGCCTTCGTCGCGGGTTTCATCGGCTCACCGTCCATGAACCTGTTCGAAGGCCGTTTGCAGAACGGCAGGATCAATCTTCCCACCTTTTCGATACCAGTGCCGACGACCGCATTCGAGCGCTCTCCCGGTTTGACGACGTTCGAGGGCAAGACGATCATCTTCGGCATCCGCCCAGAAGACCTTTACGACAGCAGTTTGGAATCCGGATCACGCTACGCGACGATTCCGGCAGCTGTAAGATCGATCGAGGAATTGGGCTCCGAACTGATCGTTCATTTGAATATCGAAGCGGTGCGTATCGACTCCGGCGACCCCGATGCCGTCGAGGACTTAAGCGGTGCAGCAAACGCCGTAGCGAAATTCGAAGCGGTCAGCTCGGTCCAGCCGGGCGCAATGATCGATCTGGCGATCGATGCGGCCAAGTTACACTTCTTCGACCCACAAACGCATTTGGCAATCTAAGCATGATCCGCGATAGCGGACCTGATTGGTGGGCAGCCGCAAGACCGCATGCTTGCTTTGATGCTCACAACTGTTGCCGCCAAGCTCTTCGCTCTTCGCTCTTCGCTCTTCGCTCAGCGGCGTGGCGTGTCCCGTATAGAGAGCCCTAGATTTCACGCCGTCTTGAAACCCTGTAACTTTGCAGCCGGAGGTCGGGTCCTTCTGTGCTGCTCGATGGTAACCCGAGCGCATCTGATCACGATCAGCTGGTCGAAGGCATTTTTGCGAGGTCAATGGCGCGCACGGTCCCGCTGAACCCCGCTTTTCTTCGATCAACGAGCCTTTCATTTGTTTTCCTTTGGGCGGGGTGCCTTTCATTTGTTTACGAAAGTAAAGAAATAATGCGACACGAGGAAGGTGTAGGTTAGAAAAAAAGCGTCTCGGGTTCCATGGACAAAGCCTAGATTATTCAATGCCTTGCTGGCTTTTTGTTCCTCCCTGGGCCCCGCCAGCTTTTTCCGATGACAGTTCTTCATTGACAGCTAGACCCCGAAAGGAACCTACTTTGGTCTCGATCGGGAGGATCGAGCAAAAATATCGTTTCTATGGGAGGGAAACATGAACGTCAGAAGATATATCATGGCGGCTCAGTCCGCTGTGGCGGTCTGGGCACTATGCGCCACCTGCGCCTTTGCTCAGACCAATCTAGAGTTCATTCAATGGTGGGAGCCCGAAATGCCCGCCGGTGCTCTGCGCAGCATCATGGACGATTTCGAGGCCGCAAACCCCGGCATCAAAGTGACGCTCGTCAGCGGCCCCTATTCCGCCACCCATGATCAGATCGTCGTTGGAGCCGCGTCGGGGACACTCAGCGATGTCGTTGGCCTCGACGGAGCATGGGTCAACGGCTTGGCAAAGCAGGGCGCAATCGCTTCGATGGACAGCCTGATGGCTGACGCCAAATATGATCAGAGCCAGATCGCCGACATTGTCAAGGTCAACGGGCAAAGCGTCATGTTCCCGCTTGCCTCGTTCGTCTACCCGGTCTTCGTCAATCTCGATCTGGCAAAGGCCGCCGGCATCGACAAGGCGCCGACGAACCGCACAGAATTCGCCGATGCGGCGAAGAAGATGACCAATGCGGACAAGAACCAATACGGTTGGGTGCTACCGCTTTCGTTGCAAAATCCCGGCGGCATCCAGAATGACGTGATGTCCTGGGTCTGGGCATCCGGAGCATCGATGCTGAAGGATGGCAAGCCCGATCTGGAAAACGCCTCCGTGGTCGGGACACTTGAATATATCAAGTCGCTGCAGGACGCCGGCGTCATCGCGCCTGGTATTTTTGCCAAGAAGGAACAGGACAAGGTCGAAGAATTCGTCAATGGCCGCGTGGGTATGATGATCGATTCACTCGCTCACATCAATCTCATCCGCCAGCGAAACCCCAATCTCAAGTTCGGCATCTCCGCCCTTCCAGCTGTCGACGGTTATACCGGCAAACGCGGACTGCCGTATGCTTCCTGGGGTATCGGCATCAGCGACAAAAGCGAACACAAGGCAGAAGCCTGGAAGCTCGTTGAATATTTGATGAGCCCCGAAGTGAACAGCCGTCTCGTGTCGGTCGCCAATGCCTTCCCGGGAAATATCCACGCCAAACCCGATTTCTCGAAATCGGACCCGCTGTTTGAAGAAGCCTTCAAGATATTTCAAAGTGGGAAGCTGGCCAACGAATTCGTCGGCCTGCCGGTGGCCGAAGATCTCATGCGGCAGATGAACGTTGAAGTTCAAAAAATGTTCGACGGTCAGCAAACCGCGAAGGAGGCGGCCGCCAACACACAAAAGCAGTGGTTGGTCGAGTTCGACAAGTAAGACGCCACCGACAGTCATCTGCAGCGTGATAGAGATTATCGCGCTGCCGATGCATCAGGACGAATTGATGCGTTTTACGATAGGCGGAAATCACATCTCATGAGCCTCGCCACAGAAACTATGATCCGGACGCAAGCCAAAACGCGCAAGCGTGGCATGCTGTCTTACAAAACGAGAAAGAGGCTTGTTCCCTTCTTCTATGTTGCCCCGGCGACGTTTCTGTTCTGCCTTCTGATGCTGTTTCCCATGATCACCGTCCTGCGCTATTCGCTGATGGACGGCGCGATCACGAAGAAGGACGCGGCTTTCGTCGGATTGCAGAACTATGTGACGATCTTCAAAGATCCGGTTTTCTGGCAGTCGGTCGGGCAGACACTCTACTTCACTGTGATGAGCGTCATCTTCCATCTTCTGATTGGTCTGGCCTTCGCCCTTTTGTTAAACAGCCAACGTGTCGATCCGTTGATCAGAAGCATCCTGCGGGTTCTCTACATTATGCCGTGGCTCTTCACTGCGGTGATCATCGCCATCATCTGGCGGTTGCTCCTGGATCCCAATGGGGTCATCAACAGCATCCTGATGACGCTGCATATCATTGACTTCAAGGTCGAGTGGTTCTCTTCGACGAAAACCGCGCTGCACGCCTTGACCTTTGCGAATATCTGGGCGGGATATCCGCTCTATATGGTGAGCCTTCTCGCTGGTCTTCAGGGCATCCCCAAGGATCTCTACGAGGCCGCCGGTATTGATGGTGCTAACGAGTTCCAGAAATTCCGCTACATCACGATCCCGCAACTGATGCCGATTATCATCAGCATTGCCTTGCTGGATTTCATCTGGACAATGCAGGTCTTTCCCCTCGTATGGATGACGACGGGAGGCGGTCCGATCTACGCGACCGAGGTGCTTAGCACCTACACCTACAAACTTGCGTTTTCGAGTTACGAATTCTCCCGCGCGTCGGCGAGCGCAATCTTCATTCTGATCATCTCGATGGGCGCCACATACTTCTACATCAAACATCAGAAGGCCAGGTGACCGGCAATGGCAAAGCGTTCTCTCAGTCGCACCATATTACCGACCCTGCTGACATATCTCGGGCTCGCGGTTGGTCTGGTCTTCGCGGGCTTTCCGATACTGTGGATGTTTTTCACTTCTTTGAAGTCAAACACCGAGATCTTTGCCCTGCCGCCGCGGCTGCTTCCCGACCATTTCACGAACGTCGCCTACCTGTCGATCTTCAACGACCCAGCGAAGATTCGTTTCTTCCTCAACAGCTATCTCGTCGCGGGAGTGGTAACACTCCTGACGTTGCTGATCGCCATTCTGACGGCCTATGGCTTCAGCCGGTATTCGTTTCGATTCAAAAATACGCTGAACGTGTTCATCATCAGCACGCAGACCGTCCCGCCGATCACGCTTTTGATCCCGTATTTCGGGATGGTGGTCGCCTTCGGCATTTTCAATACCTATTTTGCGCTGATTTTGACGTACATGGTCTTCACCCTGCCTTATGCGATCCTTCTGATGACCGGCTATCTCAATACCCTGCCAAGGGAGCTTGATGAGGCTGTGCTTGTCGATGGCGGGTCAAGTTGGACGGCGCTGTGGCGAGTGATCATCCCACTGTCAGTGCCTGGCATCGTCGCGACCGCGGTCTATACGTTTCTGTTGGCATGGAACGAATTCCTCTTTGCTCTGACTTTGACGAAGTCGATGGATATGCGGACTGTTCCCATTGGGATCGAGTTGCTTATGGGCCAGCATGCCTTCGAATGGAACGAGATGATGGCGATGAGCGTGCTAGGATCGCTCCCGCTTTTGCTCCTGTATCTGATCGCCCAGCGCTACTTCCTTGCGGGCATGGCAGCTGGTTCGGTAAAGAGCTAGCAGGCGTGCAGCCGGGCGGGAGCAATGTTTCACTGTTTGTGAATCGGCATGGGGTCCCGGCGCCGGTTCGAATATGAAACAATTGGTTTTGCTGAGGTGACGGGGCTCATTGCACGACGCCTATTCACAACTACCGCTTGATGGCGTGATTCTCAGGCGGAAGGATGACTGTTCGGTTTGAGTGTGGTATCGACGGCCGGTGGTAGCGCTGCCCGAAAAAATCTCGCCGTCTTAAACATCGTCAATCAAACCGGGTGGGCAGCCCGCGCTGCCCCACATTCGCGTGTTGTTTTAATCTCCGACCGGACGCTCGCGCATGTCAGCGTGTTGAGTTCCGCTGTGATCTGAAACGCTTTTCCGTTCCGGACCAATCATGGGGTACACCGCCAAATGGCAGACGGGGTGAATTTCGAATGGAATTCCACATGACTGCGCTTCACCGAGCGAGACATCTGACCTGGTTGGAACAATCACGCAGCGGTTTCAAAACCAACATTCCCGTCAGGCCCGCGGCGCCCGTCCTGCGACCGCCCCAGCCGCAATGGTCAGGACGAATTCATCGAGTTCGCGTCCTAGCCGATCAGACGGCAAGCCGACGAAGCGCGCTTCCAGGCTGATGCTGATCACCCCATGCACCGCCCCGAACAACGTGCGAGCACGAATTGCTCTATCCTCTGCAGGCATGTCCGGCTGCAGTTCCGCGAGGGGCTCAGCGATCACGTCCATCAGGAACAGATGTTCATCGAGATGCCACTGGGGCGTTGGACTGCCTTCGGGCGGATAGTGATCGAACAGGGCTTTCCACAGATTACGATGGGCAAGCGCAAACCTAAGATATCCCTGTGCCAAATTGCGCAGTCGATCGGTCGGGGTGCGGTTTTTGACTTCGGTGAGAGCCAACGATTCCTCCAGAGCTTTAAGCGTTGAGGAGTTGACCTGGATAATGAGCTCATTGAGGTCAGCAAAGACCGTATAAAGACCTCCCAACGCACAACCGGCCTCCTGGGTGACGTCGCGTGCGCGCAAGTTTGCTAGCCCTTCGTTGGCTATCCTGTTGCGTGCGGCGTCGATTAACCGGGCCTTCAGGTCCTCGCGTTTTTCTTCTCTTCGACTGGCCATTAACCACTCCAATTTGATTCGTGAACGTTGTTCAAAAAAAGCTTGAACAACGTTCACGGTTGTGACAAAACAACTTCGTGAACAACGTTCATAAATGGGAGATTCGAAATGTTCAACTTAATTGTCACACTGCTGCGGGGCAGGGCGCATGACGCCGAACGTGCTTTTGCCGACCGTAACGCCATTCCTCTGCTCAGTCAGCAAACTCGCGATGCGGCCCACGCCATCCAGTCTGCCCGCCGCGCAGTGGCGGTGGCAATTGCACAAAATGAGCGGGAAAAGAGCCAACACACCATGATCCTGTCCCGGATCACTGATCTCGAAACACGCACTCTTGTCGCATTGGAAAAAGGCAGCGAGGGTCTTGCCCGCGAAGCGGCCGACGCGATCGCCTATCTCGAAGCCGAGCGGGATGCGTCGGAAAAGGCCCAAGCCCAGTTCACAACGGCGATTGCCAAGCTGAAGGGGATCGTGCGTGCCGCTGAAGCGCGATTGCAGGATCTGCAGCGCGGCGAGCGGCTGGCCCGTGCAACGGAACAAGCCCAGAAACTTGATCTCGCGGCTACCGGATCGGGTCTTGCCACACTCGACGAGGCTGAGGATACCCTTGCGCGCCTTCGCGCTCGCCAAAGCCAGAACGATACGATTGCCTCCTTGCTTAAGGAGATGGACAGCGCGCCTCGCTCTGCCGGGATCATCGAGAAGCTTGCCAATGCCGGCTGCGGTGCGCCGTTGCGGTCATCCTCCGATGATGTGTTGGCGAGGCTCCGCACTCGTATCAACAACGCTGCCTGAAACGTACTTCACTTAACAAAAGGACCACGACGATGAACGACAGTTTTCAGAAGCATTCCTCCAGCTGGGTCAGCTTTTCATACATCTCCTTCGGCACGGCAGCTTTCATGCTTGCAGCCGGCCTTTACATGATGCCGCTCGACCTCTGGGGCAAAGGCTATCTCGCCATGGGCATACTGATGCTGGTGCAAACGACGGTGAACATCACCAAGACGCTGCGCGATAACGCTGAGTCGGAGAAGTTGATCCGCAAGATCGAGGACGCCAAGACTGAAAAGCTCCTCGTCAATTTCAATCGTGGCAACGAAAGCTAAGACTTCTTGATCACACCACAGAGTTGTTTCTGTCTGCAACTTTTGCGTAACCACTCTGTGGCTTTCTCTTGCGATCTAACAGGGAAACAGCCATGCACGGCAATCTTATGACATCGAGGAAGTTCGCTCCGTTATTCTGGACGCAGTTCCTCTCGGCCTTCAACGATAATTTCCTGAAGCAGACGCTTATCTTCCTGATCCTTGCGCAGATGGCTGCCGAGGGGGCTTGGCTCGTGACGCTCGCTGGCGGCATCTTTATCATTCCGTTCCTGCTGCTTTCGGCGCTGGGCGGCGAGCTTGCCGACAAATATGACAAGGCGCAGATGGCCGAAATCCTCAAGCGTTGCGAGATCGCAGTCGCGGCGATCTCCGTCATTGGTATCGCGCTGTCGTCGATCTGGGTCCTTATGCTGGCTCTTTTCGGATTCGGGGTTATCTCGTCGCTCTTCGGCCCGATTAAGTACGGCATTCTTCCCGATCATCTCGAACGTAAGGACTTGCCAAAGGCCAACGCCTGGATCGAGGGCGGCACCTTCATCGCCATCTTGACGGGCACGATCGTTGCAGCGCTTGCCTTCACGAATGGCGAGAATGTCTGGGTGTTCGGACCGATGATGATGGGGCTTTCGGTGCTTTGCTGGTTCGCCGCTCGCATGATCCCTGCGACCGGTTCAAAAGCGCCCGATCTCGTTATCGACAGGAATGTCTTCCGCTCAAGCGTTACACTCGTCAATGAACTGCGCGAAGACAAGCGAGTCTGGCGCTCGGCGCTAATGAATTGCTGGTTCTGGTTCGTGGGCGCATTCGTCATGTCGATGCTGCCCTTCATGGTTACGGAAATCCTTGGTGGTTCGGAGATCGTCGTCCCCGCCTATCTTGCCGTTTTCGCGATCTCCATTGCGGTCGGTTCAGCGATCGCCGGCTGGATGTCGGCAGGCCGCGTCGTCTTGCTGCCGGCGCCAGTCGGCACCGTCATAGTTGCACTCTTCGGAATAGACCTCGCTTGGAATCTGTGGGGCCTGCAGTCCGCCTCTCATGCTGAAACCATCACCGCCTTCTTTGCCGGCGCAAAGACCTTGCGTGTGGCGATCGATCTCGCCGGTATGGCCATTGGGGGCGCATTCATGGCCGTGCCGACGTTCGCGGCGATGCAGGCCTGGGCAAACGAAGCCCGCCGTGCCCGTGTGATCGGAGCTGCGAACGTTTTGTCCGCGTTATTTATCACAACCGGGCTTGCGCTGGTCGCGATCTTGCAAGCCGTCGGTGTCTCCGTTCCGATGATCATTCTAGGTCTTTCGCTCATCAATGTCGGCGTTGCCTGGATGATGTTGAAGACGCTGCCCACCAATCCGTTCCGTGATTTCATTTCCATATTGTTCCGTGCCTTCCTGCGCCTTGAGGTGGAAGGTTTGGAGAACATCAAGAAGGCTGGTCGGGCACCGATCATCGCGCTCAATCATGTGAGTTTTCTTGATGGAGCTCTGGCGCTTGCAATAACTGAGGAAGAGCCTGTTTTCGCCGTCGATTACAAGATAGCTCAGGCTTGGTGGGTTCGTCCTTTCCTGAAGATGTGCAAATTCCTTCCGCTCGATCCGACGAAGCCGATGGCGACACGTTCGCTCATCAAGATTGTCAACGAGGGCAATGCGATCGGCATCTTTCCCGAGGGCCGCCTGACGGTGACCGGGACGCTGATGAAGGTCTACGACGGCGCGGCTATGGTTGCCGACAAGACAGGATCGATGATCGTGCCCGTCCGTATCGACGGGCTTGAGAAGAGCTACTTCTCGCGCCTTTCGGCTGGCCAAGTTCGCCGTCGCCTCTTTCCTAAGGTCAAAGTGACGATCCTCGAGCCGGTGAAGCTCGACGTTCCCGCAGACATCAAGGGCCGCAAGCGCCGTATCGCCGCAGGCGCGGCCCTGTACCAGGTCATGTCGATGTTGATATTCCGTACGACGAACACCAATCTGACGGTCCTGGACCGTATTATCGAGACGGCTTTGGAAGGAGGTGGGGGAAAACTTGCAGTCGAGGATCCGATTAGCGGCCAGCTCTCCTATGCCAAGCTTCTCACCGGCGCTTCGGTTCTGGGTGCCAAGTTCAAGGCGTTGTTTCCCGATGAACAGGCACTTGGCGTCCTGCTTCCAAACGCCACTGGCACTGCTGCGACCGTTCTCGCTGTGATGTCAGCGGGCAAGGTTCCGGCGATGCTGAATTTCACCGCCGGCGCCGCCAATATCTTGTCAGCGTGCAGGGCGGCAGAGGTAAAGCAGGTTCTTTCCTCACGTGCCTTCGTCGAGCAGGGCAAGCTTGGTCCCGTGATCACCGAGCTCGAAAAAGAGATGAAGATCGTCTGGCTCGACGAACTGCGCACGACAGTTACCGTCGTGGACAAAATTCGGGGCTTCCTCAACAGGTACACGCCGCTGGTCAAGCGCAGGGCCGGTGATGCCGCCGTGATCCTGTTCACATCTGGTTCGGAGGGAACGCCGAAGGGTGTTGTTCTCACCCATCGCAATATTTTGTCAAACGCCGCCCAGGCGGCCTCGCGCATCGACTTCCATTCCGGGGATAAAGTCTTCAATATCTTGCCGGTGTTTCATTCCTTTGGTCTGACGGCGGGGACCGTTCTGCCATTGGTCTCGGGCGTGCCGGTATATTTCTATCCGTCGCCACTTCACTACCGCATCGTGCCGGAACTGATCTACACTTCCAACGCGACCATCATTTTCGGGACCGATACTTTCCTGAACGGCTATGCCCGAACTGCGCACCCTTATGACTTCCGATCGATCCGATACATCTTTTCGGGTGCCGAGCCCGTCAAACCATCGACCCGCGAGACCTATATGGAGAAGTTCGGCCTGCGTATCCTTGAAGGCTACGGTGTTACTGAGACGGCACCCGTGATCTCCCTCAATACGCCAATGTTCAACCGCTCAGGCACCGTCGGCAAGATCATGCCCGGCATGCAGTCGAAGCTCGAGCCGGTTCCGGGTATCGATGAGGGTGGTCGCCTTTTCATCCGCGGCGCCAATGTCATGGCCGGCTATCTCCGCGCTGAGAACCCTGGCGTGATCGAGTCGCTCCCTGATGGCTGGCATGACACGGGCGACATTATCACAATCGACGATGATGGCTTCGTCAGGATCCGTGGCCGTGCCAAGCGCTTCGCCAAGATCGGCGGCGAGATGATTTCGCTCGCTGCCGTCGAGGCGCTTGCCGGCCAGTTGTGGGCCGGGGCCCTTTCGGTCGTTTCATCTATTCCGGATGCAAAGAAGGGTGAGCGACTGGTGCTGCTGACAGATGCGCCAAACGCTACTCGCGCTGAATTCGCGGCCTTTGCCAAATCCAGGGGAGCGATGGATATGATGGTTCCGGCGGAAATCAAAATCGGCAAAGTGCCAGTGCTGGGTTCGGGAAAGGTGGATTTTGTTGCAGCGAGCAAGATTGTCCAAAATTTGGAGCCATCGCAGCACGCCGCGTGAAGCCTCACACAAGGCGTGTAAAAATTGCTGCTTCAGCATGCAAGGAATTGTAGGGGTGGGCGCTATGCAAAGCGGATTTTTCCGCTGATGGTCCTATTTGCGTAAGCGATGGGGTGGACGCCCCCAGTCGACGGCATCCGACGTGCCAGAATGGTTGCGTTGGAGCCGTGAAAGAGGGAAGCGTCATCCATGGAAGAGATTTGCATAATCGGCGGGGATTTGGCGAAGAGAACCATCCAGGTCCATGCAGGCGAGGCAGATGGCGCGGCGATTTTTCAACGGAAGGTCTCGAGTGGCAAGCTGCTGCAATTCTTGCCATCCATCGAACCCTGCACGGTCGCGATGGAGGCTTGCGCCGGCAGCCATCAATGGGGTCGCGATTTCGCAAAGCTTGCGCACGACGTCAAATTGATGGCGCTCATCTATGTCACAGTTAGCGCTCGCACCCTTCCTCAAGGATCGCCGCCCTCACGGAGAGCGGCGATAAATGAATCGTCTTGGGCGTTAGGCCGGCAGTTGGAAGATCCAGTTCGCGATCAGGACTATCGCCAGACCGCCGGCAAGTGCGACATAGGGAAGGATGCCCGCCTTTTTCGTGCCAAGGTCCTGACCTGTCAGGCCCAGATCGTCCATCGCTCCTGCAGGGAATTTGCCGCCGTCCCGCACATAATGGCGATACGCAAAGACCGGGAGGATGACGGCGGCGAAGGCGAAGCCGACCCAAAGTGCGTTGGCATAACCCCAGACCTTTGCGCCGGCGCCGAGGAAGAGGGCATTGACGAAGGCGAGAACCGTGTTAAGGCCGATCAGCCAGCTCGGCGCCTTCCAGGGACGTTCGATGTGGCCGGAATCCATGCGATGGATCCAACCGGAGTTCAGGTTGAGGAAGTTGAAGATAATGTAGCCGACATTCGAGACGGCGAGCACGAAGAAGTAGCCGCCGACATCCGATGCGATCGCCAGAAGGAAGAGGTTGAAGGCGAAGTCCGTCCACATGGCACGGGTCGGCGCGCCGTTCTCATTCACATGGTCGAGGTATTTCGGCAGCCAGCCGTCTTTGGCGCCCTGATAGAGCGTGCGTGAGGATCCCGCCATCGCCGTCATGATCGCCAGGAAGAGTGCCATGATCATCAGGACGACGAGAAGCTGGGTGATAATGCGGCCCGCGCCGATCAACCCACCGAGGGCTTCCGCTACACCGGTACCGTCGATGATTCCAGGTGCCAGCATGCCGGCATGGCCGAGCACACCCTGGAAGGCGAAGGGCACGAGGAAGAAGAACAAGCAGCATGCCAGTCCGGAATAGAAGATCGCCTTGAAAGTATCGGTCTTCGGGTTCTTCAGTTCCCGGGTATAGCAGACGGCCGTTTCGAAGCCGTAAGTAGACCAAGCGGCGATATAGAGGCCGCCAAGGAAGAGTGTCCAGCCGCCGTTGCTCCATGTACCGTCCGCGTCTGAATATGCTGCCGTCGGCGGAAGGAGGCCTGTGACGTTCGCAGCAACGATCTGACCGCTGAGGATAGGGTAGATGCCGATCAAAAGCAGCGGCACGAGCACAATGATCGCCAGCCACTTCTGCACGCTTGCGGTTTCCGAGATGCCGCGATGCTGGATGGCGAAGATGATCAGCATCAGGATGCCGCCGATGAAGAAAGTGGCGTTGATGTTGGCGGTAGCGAGGAACGGAATGCCGAAGCTTGCGAGTGACCAATTGCGGACCGCCGGCGTCAGCGCCGCTACCGCATCCGTGCTCAGCAAGGCTTTGATGGCATCGTCCGGCGCCGTGCCGGCATGGGCTGTTATGTATTCTGCGACGCGCGGGCTATCGGCCGTGATTGAAGCGGCATGCGCGGCAATCCAGTCGAGGGCTGCTTGCGAGTCAGCTGCCGGAATCGGAAAAAATGCATTGAGAATATAACCGGCGGCGATGGCGCAACCGAGCGAAAGCACCGGCGACCAGGCAAACCAGTTGCACCAGACCGAAAGCGGCGCAATGAACTTCGAATATCGCAGCCAGGCGGTCGCGCCATAAACGGAGGCGCCGCCGGATTTATTGCCGAACATGCCGGCAATCTCTGCATAGGTGAAGGATTGCAGGAAGCCCATGATCATGGAAATGATCCATACGACAAAGGCGAGCTTGCCTGTCGTGCCTGCAATGCCGCCGATGGAGAAAAGGACGAGTGGCGGCACTCCCGCAGCCACCCAGAATGCACCCTTCCAGTCGAGGGCACGTATAAGCTTACCTTCGGTGCCGGCCGAAATCCCGGCGTCCACTACGTCTGTCATTGCTGAAGTTCCCCATTCGATTGTTCCGGACGTCTCTTCGTGCGTCTCCCTGAACGTGCCTCTCCCGGTATTTCCGGGGCCAGCCTGGTTTTTGGCGATCCGCGTTCCCGCACGGATTCTGAGCTTTGACCCTTGATGCATAGTGAAGATATTTTCTTTTTAGTCAATATGGTTTACTTTCCGACGGCATTTTGTAACGTTGTTTGGCGGGCGAAAGCGCGCTTCCAACCCCATGAGGGTCAAATGCGAGATCTCCATCCGGCGATGACCGGGGTGCGGCCGGCTTCCCCGAGCATCGTCCGCTATCCGGGCATTCCCGCGCTGCCGCAGGGCACGGAGCGCTACCGCGTCAAGGGCGGCGGCTCGTTGGTCGTGCGCGTCGAGGTCGCTGACCACGTGACCGTCACCGACATGGAAGGCGGTCAGCCGTGTGAACTTTCCTTTGTCGATGAGGCTGGGCGTTTCTTGTCGGCAGGTCTCGGCGCGACGTTCACCAATGCCGCCGAGGGCTTGAAGGCCATCCTGTCGACGGGGGAAGACAGTGCTATCCGTACCCGCGCTGCGCTTGCCCGTCGCGGCGCTGATCTTACGGCGGCTGGCGCGCTACGTCTCTTCGGAGCGGCAGCGACGCCGGGAAGCTCCGCGGAATTCACCATCGCCCTGAAAGGTCTCTTGATTGTCGCTGCTCCCGCAGGCGTGATGTTGCCGCAGGCGCAGGATACGGCGACGCCGATCGAGATTAGGATCAGGCGGAGCCAGCTCATTCACGATTATTCCTCGGCCTTGCCCGAGCCGATGGCCGATCCGATCGAGGATATCCGCATCAAGGCGGCAACAGCCTCAGCCTATTTCGTCCGCGCTGGCGAATTTATTCAGATCATCGACGTCTATGGGCGGCAATGCACGGATTTTCAGGCTTTCGCCGCCCGCAAGGTGGATAAAGGCCTCGATCTGGCCCTGGATTCGACGGTCACCCGCACGCTGCTCGGCCGCAGCTACCCGATGCCCGGCCTGCCGTCAAAGGCGTTCGATCGCGATTTCGAACCTCTCGTGGAGATCGTCCAGGACACGGTCGGTCGTCACGACGCCTTCGCAACCGCCTGCAACTCTCGTTATTATGACGATATGGGCTATCCCGGCCACGTCAATTGCACGGACAATTTCAACGCTGCGTTGGCGCCCTACGGGATTGCGCCTCGCAAGGGCTGGGAAGCGCTCAACTATTTCTACAATACGAACATCGATCACAATAACCAGCTCTACCTCGACGAGCCTTGGTCGCGCCCGGGCGATTATGTGATGATGCGGGCGCTGACCGATCTCGTCTGTGTCTCCTCCTCATGTCCAGACGATATCGATGCCGCGAACGGCTGGGATCCGACGGATATCCATGTCCGAACCTTTTCCGGAAAAGAAAAATTCTCACGAGCGGTAGCCTATCGCATGACACCTGACTCCGACGCTGAACTGACGCGCGAAACCGCCTTCCACCCACGCCTTTCGGCACTCACGAGGGATTACGCGGAATATCGCGGCTACTGGCTGCCGAACCGCTTTTCCTCCGAGGGCCCCGTCGAAGAATATTGGGCCTGCCGGGAGAGGGCAGTCGTCATCGACCTCTCGCCGCTGCGAAAATTCGAAGTGACCGGTCCCGATGCCGAGGAACTGCTGCAATATTGCCTGACGCGCGACGTGCGTAAGCTGTCGACCGGACAGGTCGTCTATTCGGCCATGTGCTACGAAAACGGTGGCATGATCGATGACGGTACGCTTTTCCGTCTTGGCGACAAAAACTTCCGCTGGATCGGTGGTGATGATGCAAGCGGCATCTGGCTGCGCGAGCAAGCGGAAAAGAAAGGCTTTAGGGCCTGGGTCCGCTCCTCAACCGACCAGATGCACAATATCGCTGTGCAGGGACCGAAGAGCCGCAACATCCTGAAGGAAATCCTCTGGACGGCGCCGCGCCAGCCGGCGATCGGCGAACTCGAGTGGTTCCGGTTCACGGTTGGGCGCATCGGGGACTTCGAAGGCGCGCCTGTCGTCGTCTCGCGCACCGGCTATACGGGCGAGCTCGGTTACGAGATCTTCTGTCATCCGAAGGACGCGCTTAAAGTGTTCGACGCGGTTTGGAAGGCCGGTGAGCCGCATGGCTTGAAGCCTATGGGCCTCGAAGCGTTGGACATGGTGCGCATCGAGGCGGGGCTGATATTCGCCCATCACGAGTTCACCGACCAAACCGATCCATTCGAGGCCGGCATTGGTTTCACCGTGCCGCTGAAATCCAAGGCGGATGATTTCATCGGCCGCGAAGCGCTGATTCGGCGCAAGGAGCATCCGCGTCATCTGCTGGTTGGGCTCGACGTGCAGGCCAATGAGGCGGTTGGCCATGGAGATTGCGTCCACATCGGCCGCGCTCAGGTGGGTGTGATCACCAGCGCTACCCGCTCACCTATCCTCGGCAAGACCATCGCTCTCGCCCGTATCGACGTCACGCATGCGTCTGTTGGAACGGCGGTGGAAATCGGCAAGCTGGACGGCCACCAGAAACGCTTGCCGGCGGTCATAGTACCGCTATCGCATTATGATCCTCAGAAGACGCGGCCGCGCTCTTAAGCTTCAGCCCGACTTGAGCTGGGCGTTTGAGATCGCGCGGGCGGCCTCCTCAGAGGCGTTGGCAAGCGCGCGCATTTCGGCTGCAAGCACGGCAAAGCCTGACCCTGCCATACCGGCACGTGCCGCCTCGATGCCGGCATTGACGGCAAGCAGTTTCAAGTAGCGCAGCGATTGCAGGATCTCATTGGTTTTCGATGCCGTGACGCGCATACCTGCCGTCTGCTCGTCGATACGCTGGTAAAGGGACTCAATGTTTATGATGCTGCCTTCGAGGTAGAGCAATTCGCCATTCTCGGCCCAAACACCACCGCCGGTTTCGGTCACCCAGATGAAATTCCCGTCTCGATGGCGGATCCGGTACTCCATCGTCCAGTCGGTACGCCGTTCGAGCGCCAGGCCGACGACCTGGTCCATGATCGGCACATCCTCCTCACACATGATGGAGGTGAAGGTCCGCGTCCGGTTGCCGATGATCTCGTCAGCGGGATGGCCGAAGATGCGCTCGATGCCGTTCGTCATCTCCAGCATAGTGTAGTTTTCGTCGGCACGGCAGCGGTAGAGAAATCCGCTCATGCGGCTAAGAATGCTCGTTTGAAAATCCATCAAGTCCACGTTCGAAGTGAGTTGCAGGTGAAATTGCTTCGTCTCATTTGATAGACCCACGAAAGGATCGCGATGAACGACCTTTTCGCGGTTAAGGGAGGACTTGGAATGCTTCAGTTGCGCAGATACTCGTCCATCGAATCGTCGAGAGCTTCAACCCACGGCGTATGGTGCCTCGGCGACATATTGCCGGTCATCAGTGATCGATAGGCGTGATCACGAAAGCCCATGATATTTTCCGCCTTATGGTGTTCCCATTCCATGAAGGTTCTATTCGTGCCTTCGATGTCGAAGCTCGGGTAGTCGGTCTCGGCGAGCAGCTCTTTCACGTAGTCTCCCTGATACCAGATCATCTGCTCGGCATCTTCGAGCGTCTCCTCGCGGGCACGCCACATGTCGAAATTCGCCTTCAGTTCTGCTTCCGGCGGCAGCTTGATGCGGCCCATCATGACGTCGCGCGCCCACCAGGCTTGTACGTCGAACATGTTGAAGGTGTAAAATTGGTCCTGCATGCCGATGTAGAAGAGCTGTGGGTTCTTGTCGAAAACAACGCCCTTGTAGAGGCCGTCTGCCCAGAGCCGGTTGGCAGTCTTCAGTCGTAATTCGTCCGGCAGAAAGGGAAAGTGGTGCTGGTAGCCGGTGCAGAGGATCAGCGCATCGACTTCCTTCATGGAGCCGTCGAGAAAATGCGCAGTCTTGTTTTCGAGCCGGGTCAAGAGCGGCCGCTCCTCGAAATTCTCCGGCCAATTGAAGCCCATAGGCTTCGACCGGTAGCTCGTCGTTACCGACCTGGCGCCGTATTTCCAGCATTGCGAACCAATATCCTCGGCCGAATAGCTACGGCCGACGATAAGGATGTCCTTGCCCTTGAATTCCAGCGCGTCACGAAAGTCGTGCGCATGTAAAACACGGCCGTTAAAGGTCCTGACACCCTCAAAATAGGGAACGTTCGGCGTCGAGAAATGACCGGTCGCAACCACGACATAATCGAATTCCTCGTCATACATGCGGTCCTCGATGCGGTTGTGGGCCGTCACCGTGAATTTCTTCGTCTCCTCGTCGAAGCGCACCATGCGCACGGGCGTGCTGAAGCGCACCCAATGGCGGACATTCGCCTTTTCGACACGGCCCTTGATGTAATCCCAAAGCACCGCGCGTGGAGGATAGGAGGCGATTGGTTTGCCGAAATGCTCCTCAAAGGAATAATCGGCGAATTCCAGGCACTCCTTCGGTCCGTTCGACCAGAGGTAGCGATACATGCTTCCGTGGACCGGCTCGCCATATTCGTCAAGCCCCGTGCGCCAGGTGTAATTCCAAAGCCCGCCCCAATCTGCCTGCTTTTCGTAGCAGACGATCTCCGGGATTTCAGCCCCGTTCTGGGCAGCCGATTGGAAGGCGCGCAGCTGTGCCAGTCCGGAGGGACCGGCGCCGATAACGGCAACTTTTGTCATGAAGCATTCCCCTCTTGGTATATTGCATTGCTTCGGCGCATCGTTGCGCGTTAATCCGGGAAGATGCCGAGGCTGGTGGGCGCCCCGTCATCATATTTCGCAAGCCAGTTGATCGTGTCCTCGCGGTAGCGGGTGAGCCCCTTGTAGTCGATGAGTTCCGTCGGCAAGGTTCTCAGCACGCGTGGCATGCGTCGCGCCCATTTCGGCACGGTGACCAGCTCGCCCATGTTCATGAGGTAGCAGCGGATGACGAAGAGGATGGCGTTCGAACGCGGCAGGCGCCACAGACTCTGCAGCTCGACGCGCAGATGTACCTTCTCGCCAACATTCTCTGGTGTCACGGTCGTGCGATCCGGCCCCCATTTGTGGTAGTTTTCTGGGCTGGTATCAAGCCGTGGATTGATCGTCATCGTCCAGTTGAATCGGCGCGTCGGCTTTCCCTGCTGCAGGTTCAGGAGGAATTTTAATGCGCGGTCGAAGACGCCGATCTGGTGGGCGAGTGGCACGGGTCCGTGCCACTCCATGAAATTCATGCCTATGTCGAAATCGAGCGACCAGTCGGCCTGGGTCGTCACCATCCCGGCATCCATCCAAAGATTGCCGTCGCGCTGGTCGACTATGCAGAAATCACCCTGCGCCTGCCGCGTGATATATTCGAAGGGCTCGTAGGGCAGCGTCGAGACATCGCCGAAGGTGAAAGTGTCGTCGATGCAGAGCGGCCGGTTGATCCAGCGCCACTGGTCGCCATTCCTCGTGAGGGTGAAGTGCTCGGGATAGCCAGCTGCCTGCTCTTCCATCAGAAGCTCGAGCGTATCCCACTGCGCACTCATCATATGGGGGAGGGCCTGATAGCGGAGCGAATCCTCCTTCAGCACCAGCATCCGGTCATGCATCTCTGCGACATAGTGCTCATCGACGTCAATCAGGTTTTCGAAGACGGTCCCCGGTCTGCCGCGCACGTGCGGCTCCATGTTGACGGAATACATGTACTCGTCGCGATCGAAGGGGAACGGGAAACGGCTGATGTTCTCCGGGCTGTTCCGGTAGCTGAAGTCGTCGCGGAAACTTTCCTGCTTGAAGGCGATTGCCATGTCGTTCTCCTTGTTCCGCGTTCAGGGCCGCTAGAGGTCGAGATGCAGCGTTTTCCCCTCGAAGCGGGAGACGCAGATCATCACCTTGCGGCCGGCCGCTTTTTCCTCATCGTTCAGGTAGAGGTCGTGATGCAGCAGCTTGCCATCGCAGGTGACGACCGCCGTCTCGCACTGACCGCAGGCACCACCTCGACAGAGGAAAGACGCATCGACGCCCGCCGCTTCGATGGCCTCCAGCATGCTTTCGTGATGGCCGACCCTCACGGTCTTGCCGGAGCGCACGAGCTCGACGGTGAAGGGCTTGCCCGGCAACGAGGAAAGGAAGCGCTCCGAATGCAGGTTCTGCTCCGGCCAGCCGGCCTCGATCCCGGCCCTTAAAACGCCGTCGATCATCCCCGATGGGCCGCAGACATAAAGATGCGTGCCGAGCGGCTGGCTGTCGAGCAGACGGCCGAGCGGCATCGTTATGCCTTCGGCGTCGCAATAGATCTTGATCCGTTGCGAGCCGTAGCGCTCGGCCAGTTCCTTCCAATAGGCACCGCGATCGCGCGTGCGCACGGCATAATGCAGCTCGAAATTGGCGCCTTCGCGGGTGAACTGCTCCATCATGGCGATGAAGGGGGTGATGCCGATACCGCCGGCGATCAGCAGATGCTTGCGGGCCCGCCAATCCGGCTGGAAAAGGTTGACCGGATAGCTGACCTTCAGATTGTCGCCTTCCTTGACCCTTTCATGCATGAAGGTGGAGCCGCCGCGCGAATCCTCGACATGCAGGACACTGATCTCATAGGCCGCGCAATCATGCGGCGGCGACATCAGCGAATAGGCGTTGCGACGCACATGGCCGTCATCATTCATCGCGACAATGATGTGCGCACCGCCTGAGAAATATGGCAGCGGCTTGCCGTCCAGCCGCTCGAAGCGGAAGCGCTTGATGCGCTCGGCAACCGGCGTCACCTTCGTCACGCGGACGGGAACTTCAGTACCACCGCTCAAAGGAACAACTCCTCTGGATCGGGCGCGCTGCCCGGCTCTTCCGCATCGATGTTGACGCCTTGAAAGGCACCGAGCCGTCGCGAATAATGATCACGCACGAGAAGCGTCAGGCGGCAATGGCTGCAGGTGAAGGGGCTCGCAGTCACGTCGTCAGTGATCCCTTTGCAATGCACGCACTGGACACGCCGCGCCAGCGAGCCGCGATGTTCGGTGATGATCGAGGCGTAATCCATGCCATGTTCGAGCCCCACCGTCATTGCCTGCCCGATGAAACCTTCCGTTCCAGCGATATAGAGGCGGATGCCCATGTGGGCGGTTGCCAGCAATCCCTTCAGCCGGAAGAGGAGCGTCGCAATCGTCGGCGCCGTCCAGAAGACATCTGTGCCAAGGTCGAGTAGCGCCGTGTCATGGCCTTTGCCCTTCGACCCGCACGCGACATAGAGGATTTCGCTCCGTGACAGGATCGTTTCGTCGAGGGCCGGTTTCTGGTCAGTGAGCGCTGTCGCACCCTCACCCTCGAGCGCGAAGATATGCCGCTTGGCATGCGGCTCGATGGTCAGACCTTTGTAGACCGGACGGCTCTTGATGCCTGCAACGAGCATGGCGCGCTCCCTAACCTAAGGCGGTTCGCTTCTTCTTTTCCGGATCGTCAAAGGGAAGCGTATGCGCGCTGGCCATGGCCTTCACGCTCTTGCCGCGCACTTCGAGCCTCGTGCCATGAACAGCCTTGTCGACATCGAGGCGAGCGATCGCCATGGATTTCTTCGTCAGCGACGAATAGCTCGGGCATGTGATGACGCCGACTTTTTTGCCGTCGGCCCACACCTCATCGCCGAGATCGGCCGGGCCATCGGCATCAATCAGCATGCCGAAGATCTTGAAGCGTTCCTTGCCTTTGAGGCGCGCGTGCTCCTCGGCACCGCGGAAGCCGGTCTTGCCGGGACTGACGGTGAAATCGAGGCCAAGTTCCCAGAGGCTGTCGCCAGGCGGCTGATCGGCAAAGGGATACATCTGCGAATTGTCATAGGGATAGAAGAGCAGATAGCTTTCGACCCGCAGCATGTCGAGCACGCTGAAGCAGCAGGGAATAATGCCCATATCCTTGCCCTCTTCGACGACCCGGTCCCAGACCATGACAGCATCCTGGCCGCGCACGAAGATCTCGTAGCCGCGCTCACCGGTATAGCCGGTGCGCGAGATCATTACCGGAGCGCCGAAGAGCGTCGCTTGCAGGTGATGGAAATATTTGAGGTCGCGGATGCCGGGCACATATTTGGCGAGGTAGTCGACCGCCAAAGGTCCCTGGAGCGAGAGATCATGTAGATCGTCGTCGAAGAGCACTGCACAATTGCGGCCAGCCGCCTGCTTGACGACCTCCTCGTGACCGGACCCGGAGCCATGCACCAGCATCCAGGAATTCGGGCCTGTGCGGTAGACGATGCAATCGTCGGTGAAATGACCGCGATCATTTAGCATCGTGGCATAGACCGAGCGACCGGGATAGATCTTCGTCATGTCGCGGGTGGTGACGTAGTCAAGCACAGCGATGGCATGGGGGCCGACCAGATGCACCTTCTTCAAGCCGGAAACATCCATGATGCCCGCCTTGGTGCGGACGGCGACGTGCTCTTCCGACATGTCCTTCTCATAGGTCCAGGCGGTTCCCATTCCGCTCCAGTCCTCAAGCTTCGATCCGAGAGCGCGATGCCGATCCGCCAAGGCGGAGAAACGCCAAGATAAAGCCATTCCCGTTCCCTCTTATTTCTTCTACGGAATATTTGTTTCCTGACTATATTCGTCTTTTGCGTCGTGGCAAGCCTGCGTGAGCAGGGATTCCTGCAAATCTTCAGCGGCGTCTGCTCGGCGGTGCGTTGGGCGGAGATGACGATGTTGGCAATCCGCCGCCGCCCGGAACCGGGATGATGGTGCTTGCGACGGTTGAGGGAATTCCTCGACGGTGAGCTCACCGCCGAGCCCGGGCCTCGCCCTTGTCCGGTGCGCCAATAGGGTTGATGCCGGCTTCCACAACCGCGGCGACCGGCTTGACTCGTAGCTGCTAGGGCTTGCCCGGAAGACCGGATTTCGTTCGCGTTCGGAAAAGGACCAGCGGGTCTTTGTGGTCAACTTGTAAGAATAGTTTGTTCTTTTGGAGCAATCTATCCCGTCTTGCCCCGCTGGGGATAACAGATGATTGAGAGGTAGCGGCTCGGCAGTTTGACCAGCACTTCCGGCCCGTGCGGCGCATCGGCGTCAAAGAACAGGCTGTCGCCCGGCTGCATCGGAAAAAGCTGGTCGCCGTGGCGATAGACGACTTCGCCTTCCAGCATGTAGAGAAATTCCATGCCCTCATGCTGAAAGGTCGGGAAGACGTCGGAATCGGCCGTCAGCGTGATGAGATAGGGTTCGACGATGACGCCGCTGGAATTGTTGTCGATATGTCCGAGCAGATTATATTGATGTCCCGCCCGCGTGCCGCGCCGCTCGAGCTCGATGCCTTGGCCGGCTTTGACGAAGACGGCATTATGCGGCTCCTCGTAACGCCGGAAGAAGGCGGTGAGGGGCACGCCGAGGGCGCGGGAAAGCGATTGCAGCGTAGTGAGCGATGCCGAGATATTGCCGTTTTCGATCTTCGAGAGCATGCCGAGCGAAATACCGGTTGCGGCGGCAAGATCGGTGACCGTGATGCCGAGCCTCTTGCGATAGGCGCGAACCTCGTGGCCGATCGCCATTTCGAGGTTGTTTTCCTTCGGTTCGCGGACAGCATGCGGATCCTGGGAAAGAGCGATCCGATTCCCGTGCGGCTGCTCCGCTTGGCTCAATTTGTCATCGGGCTTGGCCTTCATGCACCGTCCTTTCGCGTTTTCCTCTCCCCGGAAATCCTATCGCCGTAGTGAAATTTTCTCAACCGTGAAGAAAGTCAGGATCTGCGGCTATGCCCCATACCAATGGAGTGCGATAGGCGGCGCTGACATGCTGTTTAACTTCTGTGCTTCGCCATGGAACGATCGAGATGGAGCGGGCAGCAGTCGATGCGATAGGCGGCGCGGGCCGGCGCGTAGCGCGTGGCCGAGAATTTGAGAGCACGTTCGACCTCGGCAAAATCACCACGAACACCCGCTTCGATGGCAACGCACTTAGGCGGCGTCCCCCTTGCCTCTCGTGGCGCGGCGAAGCGACGGCCATGGGTAATCGTCGCGTGCTTCAGCCAGGTATTGATCCGCAAGCCGTATTCCCGGATGGTTTCAGCCATCGTGGGCGGGCTCTGCGTCGGCGGCCTCGCCCTCATCACGCTCGCCGTCCTGTCTTCGAGCCACTCTGCCTGCTGATCGGCTTTAGCGCCTATTACACCGCGGCGGCGGAAGATCTACCTATCGCCGCCCTCCCACTTCGTCGACATGATAGAGCAGATCGGCAGGATCCTCGTATACCCGGATCGCTCCAGCATCCCGGAGTTCCTCGCGACCGTAGCCTCCACTCAGCAACCCGACGCCGAGCGCCCTGCATCGGGTGGCCGCCAGCATGTCCCAGATACTGTCCCCGACAACAATGGATTTTTCGATCGCAACCCCTAAGGCCTCGGCCGCAGCGACAAATAGATCCGGATCCGGCTTGGCATATTTCACCTGATCGCGTGTGATCACGGGAAACGATCCCGGATCGACGCCAAGTGCCGCTATATTGACTGCGGCCGTCTCCATACGGCCGCTTGTTGCAATCGCGTAGGGGATATTCTCACTCGAAAGCCATTGAAGCAGTTCGCTCGCCCCAGGCAGCGGTTTTATTTGCGCTCCCAGTCGGCGATACGCGGCCGCATGAAGCTGACGCAACCGTTCGTTCTTCTCGTCAGTAATCTTGATCCCGGTTTCACGAAGCAACTGGTTGGTAAATAGTCCCCCGCTCATCCCGATCTTTCTATGGATCCGCCAGATGGATAGTTCGATGTTCTCGGCCTCGAGTGCTTCTTTCCAGGCTAGGACGTGTTGGTAAACGCTGTCGACTAACGTGCCGTCGAGATCGAAAAGGAAAGCGTGTTCCATCCGCATTTTCCATACCTCTTCCATTGTTCTTGTTCGATTCGAGCCGTGAACTTAGATGGACAGACTCGATTGTTCGGCAAGCGCCGATAAATTGGCAAGAGTCGCGGGCCTTCTTGTCGCCACGGACACCCGATTGCGCCGGCGCCACTAGATTCAGCCCCATTCGCCGCAGAGAAGCGGCACGATGGCACTCGATCCTTTGCGGTTGTTTCGAAGTCAGGTAGTCTCTCTACATGAGGACACCGATCAAACGAGACGATCTCGAAAGCGCGAGAAGCGACCTTCTTGCCACGGCGGTTGGCTGGTTCAAGAGAGAGCAGGACGTCGTGGGTATTTTCCTGGGAGGGTCGGTCGCTGCTGGAAGCGCCGACGCCTATTCCGATATCGACTTGCGCATAGTCGTGCAACCCGAGCACCATTTGCACTATGTGGAGAGGCGCAGGGAAATTCCAACGCTGTGGCCGGGTTTTCTCTTCAACGAATGGCTTCCCAACACGCAGCATTGCGTGTCGCATTTTCAGCCATTCGGGAAAATCGACATCTTTTATTATGATGCCGCCAAGCTGACACCTTCGCCCTGGTATCGGCTGCCGATCAGGATTTTGCACGACCCCAAAGGCATCGTTACCGATCTCGTGAAGCGATCGGAGGAGCTGCCGTTCTTGGTCGGAGAGAGCGACGTGGACCTTTCAATTAGCAAGGGCTTGGCGGCGGCTCATGAGACATATCGGCGGGCGAAGCGTGGCGAGCTGTTTTACGCGCAGACGCTCTTGGACGAACTGCGTCACCACGTGATGCAGGCCGACGATTGGCTGCATGATCGAACTCCTGAGACCACAGTGATGGCGAAGTTCGACAATCGAGCGAGTGGGGAGGTACTTAGCAGTCTCGCGACGTCCTATTGCCCATGCCTAGACGAGGCGATTTTGGCGGCATTGTCCTCGCTCGCTCGCGCCTATCGCAATCAGGTGCTGGCGCTGCATGAGAAGTTTCAACTTTCCCGACCGCTGAGAAATGATGTCGCGGCTCTTGATATGGTCGCGTAACTGCATCCGCTTTAGAGCACTGCAGGCCCGCGTTCGTGCTCTATCGGACCATCAAACACTTTCACGGTCCCGTTCGGACTTAATTATGTGGATGAGAGGAACCTCGGCAGATACTGCTGAAATGGTCCGCAATAGCGCTTTCGGCGTCATCTCATCGATGTTCAATGCGCTAGAGCGTCCAGTCCTCCCAACTTTGGACTTCGCCAGCTTTATCCTCGCGGCAAATCGTTTCCAGCGCTAACGAGGCACGACTAGAGTGCCGTTGTTTATGCCGCAGGATTGCAAATTGGCGGGACGGCAGAGGGAAGCGCGCCTTTACCAGCAGACCTTGCGCCAAGAGGGGCGCGGCTACCGCTCCCGACACGACAGTCGCACAGATGCCCTCTCTTGCTGCCGATATTACCGCCTCATTCGATGGCAGCTCAAGCGCAACAGCCAGGTCTGCAAAGCTTATTCCGGCATTGGAAATCGCGGTCTCGAAAGCCGATCGGGTTCCGGACCCCTTTTCTCGCATGACCCATTTTGTGCCCGAAACCAGGTCCGCCGGTGCAACCGGTTTGCCGGTTGCCCAAGGATGGCGCGGACCGACGACAACAAGGAGTTCGTCCTCGGCGAGAGACTGAAAAGACAGCGCCGGCTCCTCGACGCCGCCTTCGACAAAACCGACTTCGGCCAATCCATCGACAACCGCCCTTGCCACCGTGGTCGTGTTGCCAATTATCAGTTTAAGGTCGATGCCCGGGTAGCGGATCTTGAAACGCATCAGCATCGCCGGTAGCCAATAGCTCGCAATCGTCTGGCTGGCAAAAACCACGAGTTCACCCTTTTGCAACCCGCCGAGATCGGACAAGACGAGGGCTGCAGCCCTTGCGCGGGCGAGCGTCGCTTTTGCCTCTCCGAGAAACACCCGACCTTCATATGTGAGCTCTATGCGGCGTCCGACGCGATGGAAAAGTTCGACGCCATAGGAGGCCTCGAGATTGCGGATTGCCGAGCTGACGGCCGATGGTGTGAGGCCGATCACGAAAGCGGCCTTGGTCAGATGCTCCCGTTCCGCAACAGCGACGAAAATGGAAAGTTGCTCGAAAGTCATGAATCAATCCGTTCGATTTTACCGAACGAACTCTACTGAACTATTCAATAGAAGTCGATGATCGAGTGTGTGACAGTATAGCCATTCCGCAAGGTCCTACCGATGCTCATGTCAGCCTCACGCTCCCTATCGCTTCCTTCAGCCCTGCCGGGACTCGTCCTTTGTGCCGCGGTCGCGCTCGCTGCGCATCTCGTTGAGCAACTGCAGATGTTGATTTTCGGTTTGCATTGGATTGAGAGCCTCGTGTTTGCCATTCTGGTCGGCATTGCCGTTCGCTCTTCGGTCTGCCTGCCGCAGAGTTTCATTCCCGGCATCCAATTCGCCGCCAAGACGCTTCTCGAGATTGCGGTGGTGTTGCTGGGCGCGTCGCTCAGCGTGGCTGCAGTCCGGCAGGCTGGACTGCCGCTTGTCGGCGGAATTGCCATTCTGGTTGCTCTGTCTTTGGCAGGCAGCTTTCTCATAGGGCGCCTCTTGGGGCTCTCGGCCAGCCTGGCGACGTTGGTTGCTTGCGGCAACTCGATCTGCGGCAACTCTGCGATTGCCGCCGCAGCGCCCGTGATCGGCGCCACACCGGACGACATCGCGGCCTCGATAGCCTTTACCGCGCTGCTTGGCGTCGCTGCAGTTCTGACGCTGCCAGTTCTTCACATGCTCTTTGGTCTCACCGCCGTACAATATGGCGTTTTCGCAGGACTGACGGCCTATGCGGTCCCGCAGGTATTGGCGGCCACGGCCTCTGCCGGAGCCGTCAGTACCCAGGTGGGCACGCTCGTCAAACTGATCCGCGTGATGATGCTCGGACCCGTCATCCTTCTGCTTGGCGCAGTTCATGGCCGCCGCCTTGGCGGCTCCGCAGTCAATCTTCGCCATATTCTCCCATGGTTCATCATCGGTTTTGCAGCCATGGCGGTGCTTCGCTCCCTGGATGCCATCCCGGCCCCGCTGCTTTCCGGGATGTCGGCTGCCTCCACCGCCTTCACCGTCACCGCCATGGCCGCTTTGGGTCTCTCCGTCGATATTCGGTCCAGCGCCCAGACCGGCAGCCGGGTACTGGCGGTGGCGGCGCTGTCGCTGTTGGCGCTGGCGGCTCTTGGTCTGTGTCTGATTGGGCTGCTGAAAATTGCCTGATCGAGGCAATATGCCCAAAATACTTGCAAAGATTCCGGTTGCCTTCGAAACGATCAGCGGCTAGCCTGTATATACAGGTGGGGCGGAAACATAGATCGTTCATGCGGGTCATCTCTTCACAACAAGCTGCGGATCTTCTCGAAGACGGGATGACTGTCGCTGCTTCGGGTTTTGGAGGATGCTGCCATCCTGAGGCCATCACGGCCGCTGTCGACAAGCGCTTCCTCGCCTTTGGAAAGCCGCGCAACCTGACCCTTTTGTTTGCTGCCAGTACGGGCGATCGTCAGACGCGCGGCATGGGGCACTTTGGCTATGAAGGCCTGGTCGCCTGCGTGATTGCCGGGGGATGGCGCGGAACGCCGCGCCTTGGAAGGCTTGCGGTCGAGGGAAAGATCGAAGCGCATTGCTGGCCGCAGGGCGTCATCGCGCAGCTCTATCGGGCGATCGCCGCCGGTCAGCCCGGTGTGGTCACCCATATCGGGCTCGGCTCTTTCATGGATCCGCTTCATGACGGCGGTCGCATGAATGCGACGACGCCGCGTCCGCTCGTCGAGCGTGTGTCGTTGCGCGGCAAGGAATGGCTGCTTTATCCGTCGATGCCACTCGACTGCGTGCTCTTGCGCGGAACGACGGCCGACGAAGACGGTAACATCACCTTCGAGGACGAGGCCTTCCCACTCGACGTGCTCGCCATGGCACAAGCAGGCCGAAATTCCGGTGGTATCGTCATCGTGCAGGTCAAGCGGATTGCCGCGCGCGGCTCGCTGCAGCCGAACGATGTTCGTATCCCGGCAATGCTGGTCGATTATGTCGTCGTCTGCGAAGATCCGGTCCAGCACGGCATCAGCTTCGCCGAGACCGACAATATCGCCTATACAGGGCGCGTCCGGATGGCGGTGAGCCGCCTAAAGCCGGCGCCGCTGTCGGTCGATAAAATTATTCAGCGACGTGCCTTCCTGGAGCTGGCGCCGCTGAATTTTCCAACGATCAACCTCGGCATCGGCATTGCCGCCGGGATCGGCCGCATCGCGAGCGAAGAGGCATTCGACGATTATACGGTGACGATCGAATCCGGTGTCATCGGCGGCGTGCCGGCCGAGGAACTATCCTTTGGGGCCGCCATCAATCCGACCGCCATCGTCACGCAGGCATCGCAATTTGACTTTTACGATGGCGGTGGTCTCGATATCGCCTTTCTCGGTATGGCCGAAGTAGATAGGCATGGCGCGGTCAACGTCAGCCGCTTCAATAATTCTATCGTCGGGGTCGGCGGATTTACCAATATCTCGCAGACGGCCAAGCGCATTGTCTATCTCGGCACATTTTCGGCTGGTGGCGCGCAAATTACTGTCGCCGACGGCAGGCTCGACATCGTGCAGGACGGAAGACTTTGCAAGATCGTCGACGATGTCGACCAGATCAGTTCGAGCCCTGCCTTTGCGCCGGAGGACCAGTCGCAGCTCGTCGTCACCGAGCGGGCTGTCTTTCGTGTGATCGAGGGACGCCTGACGTTGACGGAGTTTGCCCCCGGTATCGATCTTGCCGCGCATGTTCTCGACCGTTTGCCGAAGGGCGTCGCGGTGGCGGACCAACTAAGGCAAATGGATGCGCGCCTGTTTTCGACCCGTGCGATGAAGGATTTTGTCCCATGAAAATAGATGGAGCAGCCATCATTGTCACGGGCTCGGCAACCGGCGTGGGGGCTGCATGCGTGAAGCAATTCGCCGAGGGCGGTGCCCGGGTGGTCGTCAACTACAGCCGCAGCAGAAAAGAGGCCGATGAGACCGGCGATATCTGCCGCAGTCTGGGCGCTCAGGTCGAGGTCGTCCAGGCTGACGTTGCCGATGACGCGGCTTGCCGCCGGATGGTCGCGACCGCCGTCAATCGATGGGGGCGGCTCGACGCCTTGGTGAACAATGCCGCAATGACGGTCAAGTCCGATCCTTTCGATCTGGAGACACTGTCGGCCGCAGATTTTCAAAACGTTTTCGGTGTCAATGTCATCGGCGCTTATCAGATGTGTCGGGCGGCGGTGCCCGCGATGCGTAACAGCGGCGGCGGTGCGATCGTCAATGTCTCATCCAACGTTGCCTTTACCGGGGGCGGCAGCTCGCTTGCCTATACGGCCTCCAAAGGCGCGCTCAATGCGCTGACCTTGGCCTTGGCGCGCACCTGCGGTCCCGATATCCGTGTGAACGCGGTTTGTCCCGGCATCATCGATACGCGCTGGATGCGCGACACACTCGGGCCAGATACCTATGAAGCCGTTGCCAAGCGATTTTCGGAAACCGCGCCGCTCGGCCGCGTCGCAACACCGGAAGACGTTGCAGGCGCCATTGTCTGGCTTGTTCAGGGTGCGGACTTTGTCACCGGCGAACTGCTTTCCGTTGACGGCGGAATCCGCCTGTCAGGTGGGGTTCGCAAACCCGCTACATCAGGGGGAGCCGCAAAGTGACGATCTCGGCTCAATCCATCCTCGACTTTCCAGTGCCGGAAGCGACCCAAGTGGTTAGCGCAAGGGATGCCATCCTTTACGCCCTGTCGGTTGGCTACGGCACCGATGCCCTTGACGATCAGGCACTGAAGTACGTCTATGAACGCGATCTCGTGACCGCGCCGACCCTTGCCAATATCGTGGCGCACCCCGGCCCATGGATGCAGCAGACGGGCGTCGACTGGACGCGTTTGGTGCATTCCGAACATCGCCTGACGATCCACCGGCCGGTTCCCGTCGATGTGCCCCTAATCTCTCGTTCACGCGTTTTGTCGGTGGTCGACCGGGGCGTTGAAAAAGGGATGTTCGTCAGCGTCGAGCGCCTGATCGCAACCGCTGACGGTGATCAGCCAGTTGCGACGATCGTCCAGACAAACGCGTGCCGGAGCGACGGTGGATGCGGATCGGCGGGATCTGCGCCTGAACCGCTGTCCAAGGTCCCGGACCGAGCGCCGGAGCTCGAATTCAATGTCGACATCCCGGAAAATGCCGCTCTGCTTTACCGCCTGAACGGCGATCTCAATCTGCTGCATGTCGACCCGCAGGCAGCCCGCAGGAGCGGCTTTGCCCGGCCGATCCTGCACGGGCTATGCAGTTTCGGCTATGCGGGTTGCGCCATCGTCGCTGCCGTCGATCCAAGTATGGCTACGGGGTTAAGCTCGATCGCAGCGCGTTTCAGCGCGCCGATCTTTCCCGGCGAAACGATCACCTTGCAGATGTGGCGTAACGATGCCGAGGTCCGCTTCAGGGGCCGTGTTGCGTCACGGAGCGCTACCATCCTCGACAATGGCATCGCGAGGTTGTCATGACGAAAGCGGTCAAACCGGCCGCCGGCGAGGCGCGCCACTATATACGGATCAAGGAGCAGATCCTGGCTGAGATCGCCGAGGGCAAGCTTCAGCCGGGAGACCGGGTATCTTCTGAAAGCGAACTCGTGGCGGCATTCGGGGTCAGCCGCATGACGGCGAACCGGGCGCTACGGGAGTTGATGTTCGAGGGTGTTCTCAAGCGGTCGGCCGGGGTCGGAACGTTCGTGTCGCCAAAGCACCTCGACGTGGATCTCCTGCAAATCCGCAACATAGCCGACGAAATACTTGAACGGGGTCACAAGCATAAGGCGGCGATCGTCGCGGTCGGCTTGATGAAGGCGGATGCCAACGTTGCCGACGCGCTTGAACTGACCCTCGGCGCCGAAGTAATGCATTCGCTGATCGTGCATATGGAAAACGACCAACCCATTCAGGTCGAGGAGCGCTACGTCAATCCATTGGTCGCGCCTGACTATTTGTCGACCGACTTCCACAGCATGACGCCGCACGAATATCTGACGAAGGTGGCTCCGATAACGGCGTTCGAACATATCGTTCAGGCCGTCAAACCGGATACGGCGGTGCGCAAATATCTTGGCCTGAAGAACGATTACCCTTGCCTGCGGGTCTTTAGAAGAACCTGGTCGGGTGAGGCCGTCGTGACTTGTGCGCTGTTGTATTATCCCGGCGCGCAATACCGGCTGGAAGCACGGTCCACCAAGGGTCCTCCTAAACCCGTCGCCATTCTCGGAGAGAAAAAGTGACCGCCATCAACTCTCCATCGATCATGTTCAGCGCGGCACCGCCGACGATCGAGGACATCGCAGCGGTTGCCCGTCGTCACGCAAAGATCGAGATATCCGCCGAGGTCGAGGCCCGGATTGCGGCCGCACGAGCCGTCGTCGATCGCTATACGGAAAGCGATCTGCCGGTCTACGGCCTGACAACAGGACTTGGAGCGGGTGTCGATACGCGACTTGCAACGGACGATCTGGTGGCGTTCCAGATGCGTGTGCCGCAAGCCCGCTCGGTCGGTGTCGGAAAGCCGCTTGCAAAGGAATCCGTGCGCGCGATGATGGCCGTTAGGGCAGCCGGCATGGCGGCGGGCGGTTCCGGCGTCTCGCCGAGCGTCTTCCATGGTCTGATCGCCGCCATCAATGCGGGTGTTCACCCTGTCGTCCCGTCACTGGGTTCGATCGGTGCAGCGGATTTGGCTCCGCTTGCTCATATGAGCCGGGGGCTTCTGGGCTTTGGCGATGTCGAGCTCGGCGGCGAAGTGCTGCCGGCCGGTATCGCTCTTGAAAGAGCGGGCCTGAAGCCGCTCGAACTAGCACCGAAAGACGGGCATGCGCTCGTCGTGGCCAACAGCCTCTCCAGCGGCCTTGCCTGCTTGGCGCTCGAAGACATCGAGCGGCTCTTCGGTTGGTCTCTTAAGGCGATTGCCATTAACTTTGAAGCGTTTCGGGCCAATGTCAGCGCCTTCGACGATCGCGCTTTGGCTGCGAGACCGGCCTTTGGACAGCGCCGTGTCGCCTCTGAGCTCATGGAGATTCTTTCGGGCAGCTCCTTGCTTGCTGCCGATGCAGCAAGACGTCTCCAGGACCCCTTGAGCTACCGCTGCGCCCCGCAGGTCTGGGGCGCATTGAGGCATGCGATCGATGAGGCAAGGCAGGCGACGGAAATCGAGCTCGTCAGTTCCAGCGACAATCCTGTTGTCATCGCATCTGAGGGTGTCATCCTTTCCCACGGCAATTTTGACATGACCGCTTTTGTGCTCGCCTGGGAAAGGCTGGGGCAGGCCATGGCGCATTGCGCGGCAGGTACCGCGCATCGGATCATGAAGATCATGTCGCCGGGCATGTCCGACCTCCCACGCTTCCTGACGCCAATGGGCCAGAGCCGCACCGGTTTTGCGACCGTACAAAAGACTGTCTCGGCTATGGAAGCCGAAATCCGCCATCTGGCGATGCCGGTTTCGCTCTCGCCCATTCCTGTTGCCGATGGCGTCGAAGACCAGGCGTCGATGGCTCCGAGCGTTTTGGCAAAGGCGCAGGCGATCGTCGAGCGCCTTCGCTATCTGGTCGCCATCGAACTGATCGCATCGGTACAGGCCGTCGAGCTGCGAGGCGTCTCAGGCGAATTGGGCAAGGGATCGGCACAAACCTATGCTTTTGTGCGCAACTATGTCCCCGCGCTTGAAGAGGATCGCGCGCAAGCGCCGGATTTTGCGACGATTGCCGCATTGATCGGGCTCGGCCCGCAATAAGCCCGGTTCGCCATTGCCACGACAAGAAGGGCAGGGTGCCGAGTGATCATGCTGACGGTCAATCTGAAAGATTCCGTCAGTCCGTTCGTTGAAAAGTCAACCAGAGGGAATGATTATGAAAAATTGGACAAAAGGCATCCTTGTAGCCGGCATCATGGCCGCCGCCATGTTCCAGTCTGCATCCGCACAGACCATCAAGGTCGGCAGCAAGAATTTCACCGAGCAGTATATTCTGGCCGAAATGTACGCCGCCGTTTTGGAAAATGCCGGTTTCACCGTCGAGCGCAAGATTAACCTCGGTGGCACGCTGATTGCTCATCAGGCATTGGTGGCCGGCGAGATCGATCTTTATCCGGAGTACACCGGCACAGCCCTGGCTTCTGTCGTCAAGGGTGAGATGTCGACCGATGCCGACAAGGTCTACACGCAGGTCAGGGACTTCTACGCCAAGCAATTCAACCTCACATGGCTAAAGCCGAGCGGCATTAACAATGGTTACGTCATTGTGGTCCGGCAGGAAACGGCGCAGGCCAACAATCTGAAGAGCCTGTCGGATCTCGCCAAGGTTTCCAAGACCCTGGTCTTCGGCGGCGGTGCTGAATTTCCAGATCGCGCCGATGGCCTGCCGGGCCTGAAACGCGTTTACGACGCGGAATTCAAGGAATTCAAGCTGTTCGCCAAGCTTGGTCTTCGTTATGACGCGCTGGAACAAGAGGACATTGACGTCGCCAACGGCGCGGCGACCGACTGGCAGATCGGCTCGAAGAAGCTCGTGCCGCTGGCAGATGACAAGGGTCTGTTCCCGCCTTATTACGTGGCCCCTGTTGTCCGCCAGGACGTGCTGAAGGCCAATCCGAAGATTGCCGAACTCCTGGACGCGGTCGGAGCCCATTTGGATAACGAGAAAATGCGGGTTCTCAATGCCAAGGTCGAGACCGATCACGAGGAATCCGAGGACGTGGCGGTAGACTTCCTCAAGGAAAACGGCCTGCTGCCGAAATGATTGGACGCCCTGCGCGCGGGTATCAATACGGCCGCGGCCTGGCGCAGCGGCCCTTTCACAGAATTTTCGAAAATTCCTCCGTTCAGCAGCCGGACAGGAATGTGGAGAAGCGGGAAATGCAGGAAATCTGGATTGACTATCTCAACGCCCTCGATGCCAAGTCGCTGGCGCTGACGAATGACGAGATTCTCGATGCGGTGTCGAAGGCGCTGGATGCACAGGGCAGGGGCGAAACCGTCATAGAGCCGCGTGTTCATCTTGTGCCGGAGAGCTCTGAGAAAGGCCATTTCAACGTGCTTCGTGGCTATGTCAAAGCGCTGAACTATGCCGGCGTCAAAGTCGTCGGCGATTTCGTCGACAACTACAAGGTCGATCTGCCTTCAGAGCTTGCGGTCCTCAACCTGTTCGATCCGAACACGGGCGTGCCGAAGGCCGTCATCGATGCAACGGCAATCACCGACATGCGCACCGGCGCCGTGACCGCCCTTGGTGCAAAATATCTCGCCCGCAAGGACAGCAAAATACTCGGGCATATCGGTGCCCGCGGAACCTCTTACTGGAATGTCCGCCTTCTCGATCATCTCTTCGACTTCGATGAGATCCGCGTACACTCGCGCCGCCCGGAAAGCCGCGATGCCTTCGCAAAGCGGCTTGAGACGGATCTCGGCAAGAAGATCATCGTCACCGACAACTGGGAGAATTGCCTCAAGGGTGCCGACATCATGGTCGAGGCAAGCCGCCTGCCGGAACCGGCGCCGCTGTTCAAGACGGGATGGGTGAAGAAGGGAGCTTTCGTCGTGCCCTATGGAACGATGAGCGCGCTTGAATTCGATCTGACCGACATCATGGACAAGGTCGTCGTCGACGATTGGGGACAATGCGGCCCGGGCAAGCCTTTCGGAGCGCTTCGCCGTCACGTCGACGAGGGCAAGGTGACGGCCGACAATCTGCATGCCGAAATCGGCCAGATCGTCTGCGGCATGAAACCCGGCCGGGAAAATGACGAGGAGACAATCCTGTTCTGGCACCGCGGCCTTAGCACGACGGACGTGGCGCTCGGCGCCGCTATGGTGAACAAGGCAAGAGACATGAACATCGGCCAGCGTCTGCGGTTCGCATAAACTGCCATGGTCATGTCCAAGCCAATCGCCTGTTCGAGAATGTATAATCTCAGCGCGCGCATTCGCGGGCTGTGGGATGCGCTTTTTGCGCTCGTCAGCGTGCATTCCGGAATCGCGCTTGAGATCATCGCTCATGCAGCTCCAGCACCCTTGTCGGAGTTATGGACAAGGCCGGATATGGGAGCGGTCTTCATGTGCGGCTATCCGTTTTCGCGCATGCCGGAGGGCGCAAGACCGACTGCCCTTGCCGCGCCCGTCTCGAGCGAGGCATGGTCTTCGGACCAGCCGCTCTATGCCAGCCACATCCTCATCGCCTCCACGGGGCCGGTAAACGCGGTGGCGGATCTCGCTGCGGCACGCTGGGGTTGGACCGTGCGCGATTCCCAATCGGGCTATCACGCGGCGCGTTCCTACCTCGCTGGCCAGTTCACGGGCAAGATGAAAGAGAGCGCGGCGGTCGGACCACTGCTCAACCCGTCAGGCATCGTTGCAGCTCTCAGGGATGGCAGGATCGAGGCGGGCGCCATCGACGCTTACGCCTTCCAATTGTTGTCAATGCATGAACCCGACGCGATCGATGGTCTTCGCATTCTTGCGACGACCGATCCGCTTCCCGCTCCCCTATTGGTTGCCGCAAAAACATTGCCCGGGGACATGGTCACGGCATTACAGCGGAGCCTCGTGACGTTGCATGAAACGCCTGACGGAACGGCGGTTCTGGGAGCACTCGGCCTCAGACGATTTTCGGCGGTCGCTCCGTCTGCCTACGATGTACTGCCGCAGAGAGCCGGCGCCGCCGATCGCAGATTGGGGATCACATGGTAGACGGTGGCGAACGAGCGCCCGGACACGGAGGTCTCGACGATGAAATGGGTCCCTAAACACCTCGACCGGCTACTCGAAGCGCTGCTGGAGCACCTGTATCTCGTTTTTTCCTCAGTTGGGATTGCCCTGGTGATCTCGATGATCGTCGGGATATGGGCTGCAAGGCGGCCTCGGAGTTTTGCCGTTATCGTCGTCTTGACCGGTATCCTGTTCGCCGTGCCGAGCCTGGCGCTGTTTGCGCTTCTCATTCCCGTCATGGGTATCGGGGCGGCACCCGCTATTACCGGACTTGCCGCCTATTCGCTGATGATCCTGATCCGCAATATCGGCATGGGGTTCCAGGCTATTCCGCGTGACATACTAGAAGCCGCCGATGGCATGGGCTACGGCACGGCGCGCCGGATATGGGAAGTCGAGCTGCCGCTGGCGATGCCCTATATCGTCGGCGGCATCCGCATTGCCATGGTGACGGTAATCGGCATCGGTACCGTTGCCGCCTATATCAATGCCGGCGGCCTGGGCGTCATCATTTTCGAAGGCATCGATCAGCGATTTCCCGAAAAGATCATCGCAGGCGGACTGCTGACGTCATTTCTGGCGCTCTTTGCCGACTATTTTTTTGCATCGTTCGAAAAGCTGCTGCGCCGTCGCAGTGGAGGTAAAGCCGCATGATCGTCATCGATGCATTCAGTTGGATCTTCAACAACTCCGGCGCCTTCTTCAACGCTTTCCATCGCCATCTTCTGATGTGCGTCCTATCGCTCGGCATAGCCTTTGTCATTGCCGTGCCGCTCGGATTTTCGGTCGCACGGGCACCTCGCGCCGCCTTCGCGGTGGTCAATATTGCCGGCGCTCTGCGCTCTATACCGAGCCTCGCGATCCTGTCGGCGACGATGCCATTCCTCGGCATCGGATTGTTACCGTCTATGACCGCCCTCGTCGTCCTTGCCGTACCGCCGCTGTTGTTGAACACGATCATCGGTATCCGCGAGATCGACACTTCCGTAATCGATGCGGCAAAAGGAATGGGCATGAGCACCGGGCAGATGCTGCGGGAAATCGAACTTCCTCTGGCCGTTCCGTCGATTCTGTCAGGTGTCAGGACGAGTGCCATCCAAGTCATCGGCGGTGCGGCACTGGCCTCCTTCATCGGCGGCGGCGGACTTGGCGATTTCATCAATGCCGGCATTGCGATCATGAACATGCCGCGCCTTCTTGTCGGAGCGGTTCCAATAGCCCTGCTCGCAATCTTTGCGGAATTGGCGTTCAGCGCTCTGGAGCGCATCTTCACTCAACGGCGCTAAGCGGCCGAAAACGGATATCAGTATGATTCATCTCGATCATGTTACGAAGAATTACGACGGAAGCGGCCAGCATGCGGTCGACAATCTCGATCTCTTGATCGAGACCGGTACGACGGTTGCGATGATCGGCCCTTCGGGCTGCGGCAAGACCACGACCATGCGCATGATCAATCAATTGGAGACGCCCACGACGGGACGCGTGCTGGTCGATGGCAAAGATATCGCCCGCGTCGATCAGAAAGAGCTACGGCGCAGCATCGGTTATGTCATTCAGCAAGTTGGTCTCTTTCCGCATATGTCGATCGCACGCAATGTCGCAACCGTGCCGCGCCTTCTTGGCTGGGATAAGGCGCGCAGTGATCGTCGGGTTGACGAGCTCCTGGATCTCGTAGGCCTCGATCCGGCCATCATGCGGCAGCGCCTGCCACACGAATTGTCAGGTGGGCAGCGTCAGCGCGTCGGGTTCGCGCGCGCTCTCGCCGCCGATCCCGCAATCATGCTGATGGACGAACCGTTCGGCGCGATCGATCCGATCACCCGCGTTCGACTTCAGGACGAATTCCGCGATATTCTCAGGAAGGCGAAGAAGACGGTGGTCATCGTCACGCATGACCTCGACGAGGCAATCAAGATGGGTGATCGCATTGCGATCATGCGGGATGGCCGCCTCCTTCAATATGACGCCCCGCAAGAGGTCCTTGCGCGTCCCGTCAATAAATTTGTCGAGAATTTCCTCGGCCCCGACCGAGCCATAAAAAGGTTGAGCTTAATCCCCGTATCGATGATCATGACCACGCCGGAACCGTTCAAGGGGGACGCCGAAATCGCCGCTGATGCCACGGTTCACGACGCCTTGGCGCTCATCCTCTCCGGCGAAATGCCGGGTCTGCACGTCAGAGCCGCCAACGGAACGCTTGCGGGATATTTGTCTCGTGACACCTTATTACGCGCCAATCGGCTCTAGTCTGCGCACACCCATGAACTTGTTTCACACTGTTAACATGCTTCGAGATTTCATTAAATCTTGCTGGTCGGTTCAACCCGAAGTTAATTTGAGGTTTCACGCTCATCCACTATCCATCGCCAGCCCCTACAGCATGGTGTTTGCGTCCAATCTCGACGACACTTTGCGAGGGGCGAGTATCGTGTTGATGTTCGGAACATGGCGCAATCTCATTGCCTCCGAGCTGCCTCCCGCCGGCATCCTGCCGTCGATGCAGGGCGTTGCGGGTCTCGCGATGACGAATGCCGACAGGGGTCGGTCGGAGGCCGGAGTTGTGTGCGCCGGCGCGGAGTCCAGGCCTATCGCCATCGCCAGAATGGAGAATGCGAAAAGTGCGAGGCCGACGAAGTAGTCGGATATAGCATGCCGACGGCGGTCCAGACGCTCTTCCAGGTAGTCCGGCTTTTGATCTCTGTCTTCGTCGTGCATGACAAACTCGCGTGGTTGGTTCTAGGGGGCAAGGTTCCGTAAGGAGGGTCTCCAGCATTCGTTGCGGAACCCGTTTCCGCCTATAAAAAGCTGCATCTCCCCTTGTTCATGAAGGGTTATTGTTCTTGAACGGCAGTTGCCGGATCCGTTTGCCGGTAGCGGCGAAGACGGCGTTCAGAACGGCCGGTCCGGCAACGGCGATGGTCGGTTCGCCAACGCCTCCCCAGAAGCCGCCGGACGGCATGATGATTGTCTCGACCGCCGGCATCTGCTCCATCCGCATCACCTCGTAGGTGTCGAAATTCTCCTGTTCGACGCGGCCGCCATTGATTGTGCATTCGCCGTAGAGGCAGGCGGAGAGACCGTAAACGAAGGACCCTTCGACCTGGCGTTCGGCCTGGGCGGGGTTGACGATATGACCGGGATCCGTCGCGGCGACGATGCGGTGGATCTTCAACTGTCCGTCGGTGATGGAGATTTCCGCGGCGGCGGCGACATAGCTGGCAAAACCCATGATCTGCGCGAGGCCACGGTATATGCCTTGCGGCGCCGGCGTTTCCCAGCCGATGCGCTCGGCAACGGCTTCCAGAACTGCCAGATGCTTCGGGTGGTCGGCCATCAGCTTCCGGCGGAAATCGAGGGGATCGATTCCGGCCGCATCGGCAAGCTCGTCCAAGAAGCTTTCCACGTAGAAGGCATTCTGGTTGAGGTTCACGCCACGCCAAAAGCCGGGCGGTACTGGAGGATTGCGCATGGCATGGTCGATGAGCAGATTTGCGACGGTGTAGCCGAAGACACCTTCGCTGCCGCTGGCGTTCAGCCCCTGGAACACGATTGGATCGTGACCGTTCTCACGAAACATCTGGGGACGGAGCGAGGAGAGGATGGACTGACCGCTGATACGCATGTGAAGCGCCGTCAGATTGCCGTCGGCATCAAGCGCGGCCCGCATCCTGCACTGCGTCGTCGGGTGATAGGAGCCGTGCAGCATGTCCTCCTCGCGCGACCAGATCAGCTTGACCGGCGTGCCCGGAAACTCCTTGGCGAGCGTGACCGCCTGGCGGACATAGGATTCGTTGGCGCCGCGCCGGCCGAAGCCGCCGCCGAGATGCAGTTTGTAGACCTCGCATTGTCCGATCGGCAGGCCGGAGGCTTCCGCCACGTTGACAAGGCTGCTTTCGCCGTTTTGCGTCGGCACCCACACCTCGCATTTATCTCGCGTATATCGCGCCGTCGCATTCATCGGCTCCATCGTGGCATGGGCCTGATAGGGGAAGGAATAGGTTGCCGTGACGACCCGCGCTGCTCCCTCAAGTGCTGCGGGCGCATCGCCGATCGAAGTGCCGACGAAGGCATCGTCGGCATCGAGGCCTTCGGCGAGCATTGCGGCGATGGAGGCACTGGTGACGGCGGTGTTCGGACCATCGTCCCAGGCGACCGGCAACGCGTTGAGCGCCGATTGCGCCTGCCACCACGTCTCGGCAACCACGGCCACGGTTGCCTCATCGACCTGCACGACCTTGCGCACGCCCGGCCTCGCCGCGACGGCGGCGGCATCGAAGCTTGCAATCTTGCCACCGAACACAGGGCAGGCCTTCACCGCGGCGTTCAGCATTCCGGGCAGTTGCACATCGGCGCCATAGATCTGCCTTCCGGTGAGCTTGTCGGCGGTATCGAGCCGCGGAAGCGGCTTGCCGGCGATCTTCCAGTCCTTCGGGTCCTTGAGCGCGATAGTGCTTGGAACCGGCATCTGTGTGGCAAGCGCCGCCACGGCGCCATACGACGTCGTACGTCCGGAAGCGGGATGGGTGATGATGCCGTTCTGGACCGTGCATTCGGAACTCGGGACATTCCAGGTACTGGCGGCGGCTGCAATGAGCATTTCGCGTGCGGCGGCTCCGCCCTGCCTGACGTATTCGTGCGAGCCGCGAATCCCCTGGCTGCCCCCGGTCGAGAAACTGCCCCAGACGCGCTCGCGTCGAAGGCTCTCCCCGGGCGTCGGATATTCGGTCCTAACCTTGGACCAGTCGCATTCGAGCTCTTCCACAACTAGCTGCGCCAGTCCCGTGAGCGTGCCTTGTCCCATTTCCGAGCGGGCGATGCGGATGACGACAGTGTCGTCCGGATGGATCAGAACCCAGGCATTGACTTCTGGCAATATATCCGATGCCGCCTGCTCGGCATTTGCCGACAGCGGAATCTGAAAGCCTAGTGAAAATCCGCCGGCCGCCGCGGCCGTACCGATGAGAAACTTGCGGCGTGATAGCGTGACCACATCATTCATCGTTCTACCCTCAGCCTTTCTGCGCGGCACTGCTGTTTGCAGCGGCGAGCTTGATCGCAGCCCGCACCCGGTTATAGGTGCCGCAGCGGCAGATATTGGTGATTTCCGCGTTGATATCGTCATCCGTAGGATCCGGGGTCGTGTTCAGCAGGGCGGTGGCCGCCATGATCATTCCGGCCTGACAGTAGCCGCATTGCGGCACGTCGAGCGCGAGCCATGCCTGTTGGACCGGATGGGAGCCATCCGGGGAAAGCCCTTCGATGGTGACGATCTGCTGGTTTGCGTCAATCGCGCTGACCGGCATAGCGCAGGAGCGCGTGGCGACGCCGTCGATATGCACTGTGCATGCGCCGCATTGCGCAATGCCACAGCCGAACTTCGTGCCGGTCAGGCCGGCCTGTTCGCGCAAGACCCATAAAAGAGGCGTTTCCAAATCCACGTCGATATCGCGGACCACGCCGTTAATGGTGAGTTGAACCATGACATGCTCCAATCTCTTGAAAGAAAGTCCCAGATGCGATGGCGGTTTTGCCCGCCATCGCACGCCGCTCGATCAGGATGCAGGTGTGGTATCCTGGTCAGCCGGCGTTGCGCTGCGCGTCCGATCCGGACTGGTCGGCCGGAGGAACTGGCTGCGATTGCGAGCTGGCGGACTGGAGCCGGGTGCAACCGGACCCTTGAGCCAAGGCAGTGCCTGCCGCCGCAAGAAGGCCGACGGAGGCTGCGAATGCGATGAGAAAATTCTTCATGGATGCCTCACTTCTGGTTGAAGTTTGAATTGCCTGAGACGGACGGTCCGATCTCTGGCTGCTACCGGAGCTTCCGCTCCGTCTTTTCCCCGCCTGGCGCATCGTCCTAGTTGGCGGCGGAAAGGCTCCGCAGATAGGCGATGATCGCCGATCGCTGCGCCTCGTCACGAATACTGACGGTCATCGTCGTGCCGGGAACGACCTGCCGCGGATTGGCGAGAAAGGCCTGCAGCCTTTCCTCGTCCCAGACGATGCCGGACCCGCCGAGCGCTTTCGAATAGCGTGCGCCTTCGATGGTTCCCGCCGACCGGCCGAGAAGGCCGGAAAGATGCGGTCCCATCCGGTTTTCGCCGCTGTTGGCACTGTGGCAGGTGCCGCAGCGGGTGCGAAATAGCCTTTCGCCCTCCGGATTGACCGGCTCCTGCGCCAGGCCCTGGCCGGCAGCCGCGAGCGAGAGCGAGAACACCAGCATTGAACCGAGACAGATTGGTTTCATCGAAAATCCTCACGTCATTGCGTCTTGCATCGTTGAGACTGCCCGGATGCAGATGAACGGCTGCTTCGCTGTCGATCGTTTCGACGCTTGCAGGCTAAGGGCGGTTTGTCGCAGAGATGTGCCAGACGGGCAGGAAAATTGTCGCGAAATGTCTCAAGCCGTCCGGATTGCATCCATACGCGCTTGGGGCCGGACCGAAGACGGATACGCCAGTTCAGGCTATTCCTTGGAAGGGCGAGCAATTCGCCAGGTAACCGGATCGCCGGTTTTGACAAACTTTGATACACTTTTGGAGATGCCGGGATTTTTCCGTCATTTTATATTGCCGTTCATGTCTTCATCCCATGCGCGAGGCGCTCCATGCAATCGGCACCCCATATCGTCGTCGTAGACGATCACCGGGACATCCGTGACCTTGTCGGCAAGTATCTTTCCCAGCAGGGCTACCATGTCAGCGTCGCCGAAAGCGGCGCGGCGCTGCGGCGAATCGTCGAACGCGGCGCCCCGGACCTGATCGTTCTCGATGTCATGATGCCGGGCGAGGATGGTCTGTCAGTCTGTCGCCAGCTGCGCGGTACACTGGAGATACCGATCATATTCCTGACGGCGATGGCGGACGATACCGACCGCATCATCGGGCTGGAGCTCGGCGCCGACGACTATCTCACCAAGCCCTTCAACCCGCGGGAGCTTCTGGCGCGCATCAGGGCGGTGCTGCGCAGGGTCAATAGCCTGCCGCCGCAGCAGCGCGAGACGATCAAGGCGAAAACCGTGACCTTCGATCAATGGCGGCTCGATGTCGGGCGCCGGGAACTCATCGGCGAGGACGGCGTCGGTATCGCGCTCAGCACCGCGGAGTTTCGCCTGCTAAAGGCCTTCCTGGAACATCCGGGTCTCGTCCTCAGCCGCGACCAGCTTCTCGATCTCACCGTCGGCCGCACCGCCGATTTTTTCGATCGCAGCATCGACAACCAGGTCAGCCGGTTGCGCAAGAAGATCGAGTTCGATCCGAAGAATCCCGCCATCATCAAGACCCATTGGGGTGGCGGCTACAGCTTTTCTGCGGAGGTGGCATCCGGATGACGCGATGGTGGAAAAGGAGCCTTGCTGCCCAGTTCATCGGCTTCATGCTGCTTGCGCTCGTTATATCGCAGGCCCTTGCATTCCTTATCTCCTGGGACGAGCGCGACAAGGCCCTGCGGGCGGCCGCCAAGGGCGAGTTCTTCAGCCGCACCGCATCGCTTGCGAGGCTGCTCGAATCCCTGCCTGTTCCCCTTCGCCAGGACGTCCTGCTTGCCAGTGGAACAGGCTATTCGCGCTTCTGGATTTCCGCCAGCGATCCGGCCGATGCGGACCAGTGGCGGACGGTGGCAGTAGCACAGCTTGCAAAACCATTGCCGAACCTGCCCGACCCACGTCGGAATTGGCAGGTGCAGCCGAGGGACCTGCCAGCGAAGCTTGGCTATGAACCCGGCCTCTTCGCGGCTGCAAACGCTTCGGATGACTGGACCACCTTGGCGTCTGGACCATGGTCCCTGCCGCATCCGGCGAAGTTCCTCTATTTCGATCAAACGAACGGAATGGGGCTTGCCGTCCGGCTCAGCGACGGCAGCTGGTTGAATTCCGCCTATCACAAGGTGATGCCGAGCACGCTCTGGAACACGCAATCGCTGTTCTCGCTCGGGATAACGGCGATTGTTCTTTCGATCATCGGTGTCTTCACTGCCAATCGCATTACCCGGCCGCTGCGAGGGCTCGCCTCGGCCGCCGAGGCTCTTGGGCGGGGCGAGACCGTGGAGAAGCTGCCCGAATCCGGGCCCGACGACATCCGCCAGACAGCGGAGGCGTTCAATCGGATGCAGTCGCGGCTGCATCGTTTCGTTGAGGATCGGATGCGCATGCTTGCGGCGATCAGCCATGACCTGCGCACGCCGCTGACATCCTTGCGTCTGCGCGCCGAATTCGTTTCGGATCCCGACGTACAGCAACGCATGCTGGCGACGATTGACGAAATCCAGACGATGACGGAGGCGACGCTTGCCTTTGCACGAGGGGAGGCGACCGTCGAGGAAACCAGGACGATCGAGCTCAACGCGCTTGTTGGAAGCCTTTGTGACGACCTTGCGGAACTAGGGCAGAACGTGGAATTTTCCGAAGGCGCGAAGATCAACTATCGCTGCCGCCCCGAAGGCCTGCGCCGGGCCATCCGCAACTTGGTCGAAAACGCGGTCCGTTACGGCGGCGAGGCCAGGGTCCATCTCTTTCATACGCCTACGACGATCGACATCGTCGTCGAGGACGACGGCCCCGGCATTCCCGAAAACGCAACCGAACAGGTGTTCGCGCCCTTCTTCCGCCTCGAGCAGTCGCGCAGCCGCGAGACTGGCGGCGTCGGGCTGGGGCTTTCGATCGCCCGAGCCATCGTCCGCCACCACGGTGGAGATATCGTACTTTCCCAGAATCGGCCGGCGCAGAAGTGGCCGGGGTTGCGGGCGTCTGTCTCTCTGCCCAAGGTGATTTCTGGTTGAAGTCGATGGGTAAGGTAGCAGTTGCCGCCGAAGTTTACGCCAGTCGATGACTGTATCTCATTTGACGTGTGCTACCCGCCGGCCTTAAGCCCGTGCCGTCTTTAGCTCGCTGATAGCCGCTTCGTTGTCTTCGCATCGAAAAGATGCACTTTCTTGAGATCGGTTTTACAGCGATGACATCGCCTGCTCGCAGGTCAAGCCGCTCTCGAACGTGCCCATTGAGTCTCGGCGCCTGTAGGTTCGATCACCGAACCTTGGCGCTTGTTTCTCCGTGATTGGCCAGGCGGTCTGGACGGATGCCATAGATGACTTCTTTTCCTCTCGCCATCGACACATTCCCAGAACCGGCAGCCTGCGCCTCCATCGGCAACGAATTCAAGTGGTCCCGAAGCGCTGATCGTTCCTTGATGAAGTTCATACCAGGCGAACCGACGAAACCGGCAACGAACAGGTTAGCTGGTCGTTCATAGAGCTCGAGCGGCGATCCAATCTGCTCGACGTAACCATCTCGCATTACAACGATCCGGTCGGCCATCGTCATCGGAATGACGGGTCTTTAGTTCAAATCCTGTCAAGGCAATATCATGATCCTATGGCAGCTGAGAGCCTGTCACAGCGACGTAAAGTGCATAGAGCGAGCGGGTTGCCGCGATGAACAGCCGGTTGCGTTTGGGCCCGCCGAAGGTGAGGTTCGCGACGGTTTGCGGTACGCGGATCTTGCCGATCAGTTTGCCCGTCGGGTCGAAGCAATGCACGCCATCACCGGCGCTCGACCAGAGGTTCCCGTTCACGTCTGTGCGGATGCCGTCCGGAATGCCGTTGTCGATGAGGCAGAAGACACGACCGTTCGCGAGCCGTCTGCCATCGACCACGTCGAAAGCGCGGATGTGACGCGGTAGGCTTTCGTCATGGCTTGCTGCCGAATCCGCCACGTAGAGGATTGTCTCGTTGGGCGAGAAGGCAAGGCCGTTCGGCTGGATGAAATCCGTGACGACCGCCGCAAGCTCGCCGGTCGTCGGATCGAGCCGGTAGACATTGCGGGTCGGTTGCTCCGGCTCCGCGCGATAGCCTTCGTAGTCCGACATGATGCCGTAGGTGGGATCGGTGAACCAGATCGTGCCGTCGGACTTGACCACCACGTCGTTCGGCGAATTGAGCCGAGCGCCCTCGAAACGGTCGGCGAGCACGGTGATCGAGCCGTCGACCTCGGTGCGTGTGACTCGGCGCGTACCATGCTCACAGGAGATGAGCCGTCCCTGCCTGTCGCGCGTATGGCCGTTGGTGAAGTTGGACGGTTGCCGATAGACGGAGACGCCGCTCTCGGGTGTCCATCGCATCATGCGCTGGTTGGGAATGTCGCTCCACAGGAGTTGGTTCGCGTCGTTGAACCAGACGGGACCCTCCGCCCAGCGGCAGCCGGAATAGAGTTCGTCGAGACCGGCGCTCATCACGATCATCTGCCGGAAGCGCGGGTCGTGGATTTCGTAGATGTCGGCCTCGGCCATGGCGGTCTTTCCGTTTATCGCATGCCAGGTCGGCGATCGCCGGCGAGCATGATGACGCTGATGATGATGAGGCCGGTCATGATGAGGCGGATGCCCGCGCCGAGCCCGTAGGTGTTGAGCATGGAAACGACTAGGAACATGAAAAGCGATGCGCCCCAGATGCCCGGCACGTTGGAATCGCCGCCGGCGACCGCCGTGCCGCCGATGACGACGACGGCGATCGACATCAGGAGATATTCCGAGCCCATGTTGAGCGCTGCGCCGCCGGAGAAGCAGGCGAGCAGATAACCTGCGACCGATGCGAGCACGGCGCAGAAAAGGTAGGTTACGAAGCGCGTGCCGTCGACCGGTATGCCCGCCATGCGCGCGGCCGGCATGCTCTGGCCGATTGCTGAGATCCAGCGCCCGTAGATCGTCTTCTCGAGCAGGAACCAGGCGAGGATCGAGATGAGGAGCGCGACGATCGCCACGTTCGGCGCGCCGAGCGTGTTCGACGTGGTGAACTCCGCAAGCACGCTCGGAGGCTTGATGCGCAATCCCCGATTCGTCCAGATCGCGGCGGACTGCACGATGAAGCTCATGGAAAGCGTCGCGATGATCGGCGGAATGCGCAGCGCCTTGATGAGCGCGTAATTGCAGAGGCCGACGACCAGGCCGATGACGATGACAACAAGAAGGCCGGGCAGGATCATGCCGTTTTCGACATTCATAAGCTTCAGCGCCACCGTGCCGGCAAGCGTCATGGTGGCGGGAACCGAGAGATCGATGTTGCCGGGACCGAGCGTGATGACGAACATCTGGCCGATCCCGACGATGACCGAGAAGGCCGCGAAGGTGAGCGCGGCCTGCGATAGGCCGAGCGTGCTGGCGCCGAGCGTCACCATGATCGTCAGGAACCACACGATAAAGGCGGCAAACCACGACCAGATCCAGGGTTTGCCGAAAAGGCGCAGGAGGGGGGTCATCGGCGTTTCTCCCGCTTCTCGAGGCGGTTCAGCATCAGGCGGAGCGCGAGCACAATGATCAGGATCGCGCCCTGAGCCCCGATCTGCCAGTCCGGCGAGATGCGTAGGAAGGACAAGAACGAGCCGGCGAGCGTCAGCGTCAGCGCGCCGATTACGGCACCGATAGGGGAGACGCGGCCGCCGATGAACTCGCCGCCACCGAGGATCACGCCGGCGATCGACAGCAGCGTGTAGCGCAGCGCGATATTAGCATCGGCTGAGGTGGTCAGGCCGACGAGGGCAATGCCAGCAAGAACCGCGAAAAAGCCGGCAAGGCCATAGGCGGCGGCGCGCGCCCCGACAATCGACCAGCCGGCGCGCTCGACAGAGCGCTGGTTGCCGCCGATGCCGCGGATAAGCACGCCGAGCGAGGACCGCATGACGACGAGATGGGCGACGGCGGCGACGACAATGCTGGCGACGATAGCCATCGGCGCCAACGGGGGCTTGACGGTCATCAGCCAGCGCACCCAGTCCGGCGCCTGCCCGCCCGGTGACGGCAGCAGCAGTACGGCAAGGCCGCCCCAGACGAAGCTCATGCCGAGGGTCACGACAATGGACGGCAGGTTGCGCGGATGGATGACGACGCCGAGCGCCGCATAGGTTGCGATCGCGCCGGCAAGGATCAGAACGCCGGTCACGGGGGCATCCCGCAGAAAGGTCGCGGTTACGCAGGCGATGAAGCTGACGAAGGTGCCCATCGATAGATCGAGATCGTTCACGGCCATCACGAGCATCTGGGCGATCGTCGCGAGAGCGATGGGCACAGCCAGGTTGAATAGCAGGTTGAGCCCGACATAGCTCATGGCGCGGGGCTGCAGCCAGAAGACGGCGGCGAGCAGCATCGTCAGCGACAGGGCGGGAATGGCAAGACGCATGGCGTCGGACGAGAGCCGGAACGTCATGCGGCGACCCCCTCGAAAGAGGCGGCGATAATGTTCGTCTCGTTGACGGCGTCGCCGGCGAGTTCGGCCGCGATACGGCTCTCGCGGAAGACGTAGACGCGGTCGCAGAGGCGGACCTCGTCCATCTCCGTCGAGTACCAGATGAAGGTGCGGCCGTGCGCCGCTTCCTCGCGGATGATCGCGTAGACCTCCTGCTTGGTCCCGATGTCGACGCCGCGCATCGGATCGTCCATCAGGACAATCGGAGCGCGCGTCGCAAGCGCGCGCGCGAAGAGTACCTTCTGCTGGTTGCCGCCGGAAAGCGACAGGATGCGGTTGTTCATATCGGGCGTGCGGATCTCGATCCGCCGCTTCCAGTCGGCGCCTTTCGTCCCCTCTTCGCTTGTGAGGATGAGGCCGCGCCGGGACAGGTCGCCGAGCGATGCGATGGAGAAGTTGCGCAGGATGCTCCACAGCTCGAAGACGCCGTTGAGGCGGCGGTCGCCGGCGACGAAGGTGACGAGCGGATCACGCTCAGGCAGCCAGTTGCCGGACTGGGAGGCATGCAGGGCGAGCAGGAGCTCGGTCTGCCCGTGGCCCGCCAGACCCGCCAGTCCAATGATCTCGCCCTTGCGCGCCATGAAGGAAAGACCCGCTGCCTGATGAGACAGAATGAGCGGAGCGGTGGACTGTTCGCGCGCCGAGCGCTGCCCGGTCTCCTCTTTCGCAACGGTGCCCATGGCTTCCACGACGCCATGATGGTCGAAGCCGTGCGCCGGACGTTCGGCGACAACGCGGCCGTCCTTCATGACGACGATGCGGTCGGAGGTTTCGAGGATCTCGTGCAGGATATGCGAGATGAAGATGACGGACCCGCCCGCGACAACGAAGCGGCGGACATGGTCGAGCATCTGGCGAGCAAGGCTTGCATCGAGCGACGAGGTCGGTTCGTCGAGGATCACTAGCCGCGGCGGAATGCCGGCGTCGGAAAACGCCATGGCGATCTCGACCATCTGCCGCTCGGCGATCGAGAGATCTCCCACGGTCCGGGTGCTATCGATGCCATGGCCGGGAAAGACGGTGTCGAGGCTCTTCTCAATGATTTTTGCGGCACGCCTCCGCCAGCCAAAGCCACCGAGATCGCGATGCATGATGCGCGCGTTCTCGACGATGGAGAGGTTGGGGCAGAGCGAAAGTTCCTGGAAGACGCAACGCACGCCGCGGGCACGCGCGACGTTGATGCCATAGCGCTCCAGCCGCTCGCCGTCGCTCGCGACGATTCCTTCGTGCGGTGTGAGGCCGCCGTTGATCACGCTGACGATCGTGGACTTTCCAGCTCCATTATGTCCGACGAGCCCGACGCATTCGCCCGGCATGACATGGAGCGTCACGCCGTCGAGTGCCCTGACCGCGCCGAAGCTCACCTTGGCGCCATCGACTGCGATCACGGCCTTCAATACGTCATTCATGCTGCCCGCCTGCTCGCAAAGAATGCCACGCGGCCATTTGCGGCCGCGCGGCAGTCGCCGGGAGATTTACTTTGCCGACTCGATGACCTTGACTGCATCTTCCTGCGTGTATTCGACGTTGGCGACGCCGCCGGCCTGGGTATTGGCGAGGTTCGTTTCGAGATTGTCCTGGTCGATGCGCAGGAAGGGCACGACGAGGTCCTTCTTGACCTCCTTGCCGTCGAGGATCTGCTGGGCGACCCAGAAGGCAAGCGTGGAGACGCCCGGCGCAATGGATACGGACATGGTCTCGTAGCCCTTCGCGTCCTTCTGCTCCTTCCACCACTTCAGTTCGTCTTCGCGGTTGCCCATAACAATGATCGGCATCTTCCGGTCGGTCGCGGCAATCGCCTGGGCCGCGCCATAGCCGTCGCCGCCCTGCGTCACCACGCCGACGATGTCGGGCAGGCTTGGCAGGATGCCGGCAACAGCCTTCTGCGCCACGTCCTGCGCCCAGTCTCCGTGAACGGAGCCGACTACCTTGAACTGCGGAAACTGCTTGGCGCCCCTCGTGGATGCCCGCCGAAATCTCGTCGTCGACGAAGACACCGGCAAGGCCGCGGATCTCGAGCAAGTTTCCGCCGTCTGGGAGCTTCTTAGACAAGTACTCCACCTGGCTGCGGCCCATTTCCTTGAAGTCGACGGCGATGCGCCAGGCACAGGGTTCGGTGACGATGCCGTCGAAGGAAACGACGGTGATGCCGGCGTCGCAGGCTTCCTTGACCGCGCCGTTTAGCGCCGTCGGCGAGGCGGCGTTCAGCACGATCGCGTCATAGCCCTGCAGGATCATGTTTTGGATCTGGGCGGCCTGTTCCGTCGCCTGGTTCTCGGCGGTGGTGAAAGCGTCGGCTGCGGCAACGACGCCAGTCTTCACGGCCTCGCCCGTCACCTTTCCCCAACTCGTCAGCATGGCTTGGCGCCACGAGTTGCCGGCATAGTTGTTGGACAGGGCGATCTTCTTTGCCGAAGTCTCGGCAAAGGCGGAAACGGGCATCGCGGCGCAAGCTATAGCGGCCGATGCCAGAAGCATCTTACGGATTGTCATGTCTCTCTCCCTCATGATCGCGCCGGTCAGCGGATCGCTTCACTCCTGCCTGCCCAAAATGGGTTCGAGTGAAAATTGTTCTTGCACTGAGCATCCTCCTCTCAGTAAGGGCAGGATGCGGGAGATCGACCGGCCTGTATAGGGGCAAGGCGGCAAGTCGTTTGCGGGTTTTGCGCAACAAGCTGCGGGTTTCCGCAAGACGGCGGCGCTTCCGCGGGCGCTTACTGCGAAGCGATCGCGGCGGGTTGAGGAGCCTGCTGCCGTCTCGGGGAGGAAATGACAATGCTGCACCTCGCACCCGCAGCCATGTTCGACCACTATCTCGGCATTTCCCGGCTGCTCGCGGGCCAGCTCGACTTCCGCTCGGCCATCCGTTCAGTCGCGGCCGAGGTCGCCCATATCATCCCGCACGATCATCTCGATGTCTGTGTGCTCCTTGAGGGCGGCAACTACCACACGGCCTACGAGACGGGCATCGAGACTGCCTGGGGCGACCTTGCCGGCGCGCCGGTGGTCAACAGCCCCATCCGCTCGCTGCTCTGGGGCGAGGTGGACTTTCTCCTGGCGGACGACGCCATGACGGACCCGCGTTTCCATTTCGAGGGCGCGTTCAAGCGGCCGATCGTCGAACAGTCGCTGAGGAGTCGCTTGCATGTACCGATGAAGGTGCAGGGCACGATCATCGCGGCGCTCTCCTGTTCGTCGCAAAAGGCAGATGTCTATACGATGGAGGATATCGAACGCGCCCGCATCATCGCCGACCTGCTGACGCCCTATTTCTTCGCGCTGCAGGCGGCCGAGCAGGCGCAGCGCTCGGCCATCGTGGAGGCGGAGGCCCGCGCCCGCGAGGAGGGGTTGCGACAAGGCGCGCTGAAGCTGACCGAAGCACTGGAGCAGGAACGCCAGCGGATCGGCATGGACCTGCACGACCAGACGCTCGCCGACCTGACGCGGCTCGCCCGCCGGATCGATCGGCTGTCGCGCAACGCCGAGGTGGCGCCCGAGGCGCTGGAGCCCATCTCCCGTTCCCTCCAGCATTGCATGCAGGATCTGCGGCAAATCATCGAGCAGGCAAAACCCTCCGTGCTCCAGCTCTTCGGCCTCGCCCAAGCGATCGAGCATCATCTGGACCGATCGACCCGCGACACGGGATCGGGCATCGAATGGGGCCTCGTCGACGAGACGCACGGCGCATTGGAGCGACTGGAACCGACTGTCAGCGTCGCGCTGTTCCGTATCGCGCAGGAGGCGATCAACAATGCGGTGCGCCATGCCGCCCCGCTGGCCGTCATGGTTCGGCTCGAGGCCGACGACGACCGGCTGTCGATCGAAATCTCCGACGACGGGAGCGGGCTCGCCAAGACGCGGGGACGGATCGGCGGAGGCATCGACAACATGAAGACCCGTGCGCGGCTCATCTCGGCGCGCTTCACGACCGGGCCTGGCAACAACAATCGCGGGACTGTGGTGCGCGTCGTGCTGCCGCTCGTGCCGCACGACCCGGCGAGCGGGTCAAACTGAGGAGAAGGGCACGATGAAGGTTCTGATCGTCGAGGACGACCCGCTGCACCGGTCCTATCTGCACGAGGCGGTCAACGCTGCCCTGCCGGAATGCGACACGGTGATCGAGGCGGAAAACGGAACCGTCGGCGAGAAGCTCGCCCGCGACCACAAGTCGGCGCATATCGTCATGGACTTGCAGATGGCGAGCCGCAACGGCATCGAGGCGGCGCGCACGATCTGGAAGGAGCGGCCGGAGACCCGCATCCTGTTCTGGTCGAATTACTCGGACGAGGCCTATGTGCGCGGCGTCTCCCGCATCGTGCCGGACGGCGCCGCCTATGGCTATGTGCTCAAATCCGCCTCCGACGAGCGGCTGAAGCTTGCGCTACGCTCGATCTTCATCGAGAGCCAGTGCGTCATCGACCGCGAGGTGCGGGGCCTGCAGCAGAAGAGCCTCGGCCAGACGAACGGCTTCACCGATTCCGAATACGAGATCCTCGTCGACATCGCGCTGGGCCTCACGGACCGGGCCATCGCCAAGCGTCGGGGCCTCTCGTTGCGCAGCGTGCAGAACCGCTTGCAGCAGCTCTACGACAAGCTGGACGTCTACCAGACCGCCGGCGACGACCACGAGGACGGCCGCTTCAATCTCCGCGCCCGCGCCGTTGCGGTCGCTTTCCTGCGCAAACTCCTGAACTACAGCGCTCTGGAGCGGGCTGAGGCAGAGGTGCAGGAGTGGCTTGATGGATTGCATGAAAGCCCGCGCGACAGGCATCGCAGGCGGGCTCGAACCTGAACTCGCGGTAGCTATCGATGTGTTCTTCCCATTATGGGCGACCGCTGATGGTTCGCACGAGTTTCGAGAAGAATTCCCGGCGACCCCGTTGCCGCTCTCCTGATTGAACTGTCGATCCAAATACTACCCCGGCGGGCTAAAGCTGCCGATGTCTGCAGTTTACGGCGTGGTCGCTCCGCCAGGACCCGCGGGCGGTGGATAATTGACCGTCTCAAATCGTGTTCTGGCGGCAATCTTAAAACAGTCAGCCCTTTGAATTGTTCGGCGCCGCAGGCGCGAACACACTTTGGAATGCATGACGACCACAGGCGAGAGGTCTCGCAGCATATTCGCGCTGTTGGTTCGAATACGACCTCGGATTGGCTTCGTTTTAAAGGATATCCGGTCCGCCGGGACGACCCGCCCATCCAGAACGGTGTTTCGACTTGCTGGCCACGGCCGGTTGTTCTTTTGCGATCACGCCACGGAGCAGGTGAGAAGCCAAAAGGCCCGGTCCGTTGTCAAGCTCCTTCATCATCGCGCTGGGTGCGCAGATTGGAGACAACGCGCCGGTTCTGCACCTTGCACGAGCGCTCCGCGCAATCGCGGACTTCGCGGTCCTTGCCGTAACCCTTGGCCCACATGCGTCTGGCGTCCACGCCCTTCGAAGCGAGATAGGCCATTGCCGCATCGGCGCGCTTCTGCGACAGCGCCACCATTTTGGACGCGGAACCGGAATCGTCGGCAAACCCCTGCAATTTGACCAGCCAATTCGGGTTCTTGTTGAGCCAAGTGGCTTGGTTATCCAACGTCGCCATGGCGACGGAATCGAGCGTGGCGGAGTCCTGCGTGAAGTAGATCCGTCGACCGGCATTGAGGATAAAATCCTCTTCGCTGCCAGCCATGATGTTCTCGAAACCTGGCGCGGGATCGTTGGTCTGACCGGTCATCGGCGCCGCGGCAGGTTCTTCCATGGAGGCGATATCGGTGGTGGTGCAGGCGGCGAGCATCAAGAGCATGGCCGCGGCAACAACGCTCCTCGTGTATCCGATGGTAGCAGACATCTGGATGATATTCCTTATTGTACCGGGGCTATTTCGCCAAGCTGAGCGGCATTTTCAGCCTGGTCGGCAATATGCGGCAGAACCTGCACAGCGGTGCCGACGGGGCAACGCTGGTAAAGATCGATGGCGTCTTCGTTGAACATGCGAATACAGCCGCTGGAGGCATCCTTGCCGATGCTCGCCGGCTCCAGCGTCCCGTGGAAGCGATAACCGGTGTCGACGCCGTCGCGAAGCAGGTACATGGCGCGGGGGCCAAGTGGATTCTTCGGTGAGCCTCCCGCCACGAATTCGGGCAGTTCGGGATGGCGCTTGCGCATCTCCGGCGGCGGTGTCCAGCGCGGCCAAAGCGACTTACGATCGATCGTGGCGCGGCCAAACCATTTGAAGCCCTCGCGGCCGACGCCGACGCCGTAGCGGATGGCTGTCTTGTTCTCCATGATCACGTAGAGAAAATGGTGCCTTGTATCGACAACAACGGTGCCGATCGGCTCGCTGCTGAAATATTTGACAACCTGGCGGTGCCACCGCTTATCGATCTTGGCGAAGTTGGTCTTTCGGAACGTCACGCCATTGTCGACGGCGGTTCCGGCAAAATAGGAAGACGCCTGGGCGAATGCCGGTTTTTGCACCGCGCCGGTGCCAAGTAAAGCCAAACCACCAAGTAACATATCCCTGCGGGTCCACACCATCGGCAATATCCCCCTCAAAGCCAAACAGCGAAGTGTCAGTAAATCAGATTTTGAATTGGCCACAACAGAAAACTCCGTTCCTGCTAACAGGCCGTGGTCGAGTTTCGGCTGTTCTGTATCTGTTTCGTTTGATCGTTACTTAGGAGGTTGCAACCAACAAACGCAAGGATCACTTGAACGGATAGACGAAGTTGTCAGCGGTCGTGACGCTGCGTCAAAAATATCTGTCATGTTTGCGAAGGCCACCCGCGCCTGTTCGACTGCGTGTCGCCCGGTAAAATCCGAATACTTGATTTTCACGATCACCGTCTTGCCGCTGATCTCTGCGCCTCGCAGGTGCCTCAGACCTTCGGTAAGCGGCTTCAGCTCCGCCGTTGCAACGTCGAACTCGTCAATATCCTGGACGAAGGTATCCTCGGCGCTCAGAGATTTTCGGATCGGCTCGCCGTCGCATTCCGATGGAGGAGGCGAGTTCAGGCTGCCCTTGACGGCAGAAAAGTGAATCCCCATCTGCGGGCTAACCCGTTGGTCCGGGCCCCTCTGGCGAGAGCCTCGGCACTCTTGCGATGTCGGACCGTTTTCCGACAACCAGTGCCGATTGGGGGTTATCTTTGGATCTCTCGTTTTTGCTTGTCGAGTGGCTGGGGACGCCGCGAATATATTCGCGATCCTCGGTCTCCGAACCCTCTATTTCGCCCTCGCGGCGATGATCCATCGCCTCCGTTATCTGAAGCCTGCGCTTGCCGTCGTCCTGATCTTTATCGGCTCGAAGATCTTCGTCGCCGATCTTCTCGGTCTTGAAAAGTTCCCGGCCGCGGTGTCGCTCGGCGTCACCTTCGCCATCATCGTTGCCGGAGTGGTCTGGAGCCTCCTCAAGACGCGGGATCAGCAGCAGCTTGCATGATCGGCGCTGCTCATAGGAACACCGTTAGCTACCGAACCGGAAGGAAATAGATATGTTCTCGGATTTCATCGGCTGGATTTTTGCCGTTCTCGTGGTCGATCCGCTGCAGGCTCAGATAGTGGAACAAGCCGAGCGCGCGAAGCTTCCCGTGGAGATCGTTCGACAGTCCCAGTCCTGCCTCACGTCCCACGGCCCGCAGCTGATCGATCGTGCCGCCGGCGACTACGGCTGGGCGGCGGCTACTGTCGTCAACATTGCGATCGGTCGTACGTCGCCGGCAGAACTTCTCGACAACCAAGACCCGCAATGCGCAGCCCTCCTTCGCGTTTTGGGGGGTGCCGGCGAGGATGCGTAATGCGCGGTTCGGGTTTGAAATGGCTTGAGTAAGATGTTCGAACAAGACGGGCACAAACAGTCGCGCGGAGTGGCCTCCGCGCAACTGAGGAAGATGCTGGAACTCGCCAGGGCGAAAGGCGGCCTCTCCATCGGCGAGGTTTTGGAATCCATGGGGCCGGCCGGCATCGCTTTCACGGTCCTGTTTCTGGCAATCCCGGCCCTGACGCCGATACCTGGCCCGTTCGGCATGGTGTTCGGCACGACGCTTGCTCTGGTCTCGCTCCAGATTAGCGCGGGCCGTCGGACGGTGTGGTTGCCTGCCATCGTCAGAAACCGTCAGGTTTCGTTCGCGACGCTTGATCTTATAGTCCGTCACTCGGTTCCGATGATCGCAAGGGTTGAGAAAGTCGTGCGCGCCGATCGGATAGAAGTCCTCACCGGGCCGACGGCGCAGGCCTTGCTCGGCTTCCCCATCTTCCTGCTCGCCCTGGTGATTGCCCTGCCGATCCCCTTTGGCAACGTGCCGCCGGTGTTGTCGCTGGTGATCCTGGCAGTTGCCATGATGGAGGGCGACGGCCTCGTCACTCTGATTGGGCTGCTGCTCGCATCGGCGACGATCGTCACAACCGCGGTTTTGCTCAACTTGATGGCGTCAATGGTCTTTGCGGCGTAAGGCGCCACCTGGCGAGTGTCGACCTTAACGTCCTCAAGAGCCGTGGTCGCCTGCAGTCAGCCCGTTCCTATCTACTCCACCGGCGGCGGCGCCCGAAGCACGGCCGCCGGATCGTCCTGGCGCGGATAGGATGCGAGTGTACGGAAGCAACTGGCTTGCCCTGATCTTGCCGGCAGCCATCGTGGCGGCGCAGCGGAACTAATCGGGCCGGTTCGCCGCGCAGTTCCTTGGGCGTCCGGCGGGATTAAACACGCAAAGCCGCTTCGAGGGCAGATCGCGGATGCGCAGCACAAGCCGATCCGAGCATGGCGCTGATGCCGAAGAGGTGATCGGTGAACCCGGACGACCTGAAGCGGCTGGCGCGTGCCGCTCGCGATGGGACTATCCCCGTGGTTAGCATAAGCTCGCGATCTTGCGAGCGCTTCCGCGCACGCTGTCGGCCGCTACGACGCTGTCTCCGTCGCGCGAGCCCTCATTCCGAACCGAAGCTGATCGTCGCCGATGGGCCGGTCTTAATGGTAGACACTTCACTTCGCATGTCGATCGTCAACCTCTTTCGCGGTGTGCGGAAATGGGGATGTATGCGCCGGCGCCGAGTATTGATGCTGCCTTCCCAAAATCGCCATGCAAGAACGGTTACAAAGCCGACGGTTATGCCTAAATACTCTGACATCTTCATCGATCCCGAACTCAGATGCTGCTCTCACTCCGCAATGTCAGAAAATCCTATGTGACCGCAGAAGGACCTCTTGAGATCCTGAAAGGCATCGATTTCGATCTCAATGCCGGCGAAAGCGTCGCGCTGACCGGGGAGTCCGGAAGCGGAAAGAGCACCCTACTTCACCTTGTCGGCGGGCTTGACTATCCCGATGTCGGACAGATCCTTTCAGCGGGCCGAGATATTGCCGCTCTGGATGATCGGGAAAGGGCCCAGTATCGACGTTCGGCGGTCGGGTTGGTGTTTCAGCAGTTCAACCTGATTCCGTCGCTCGATGTCGCGGCCAACATTTCCTTTCATGCAAAGCTTGCTGGCCGGCACAATCCTACCTGGGAGCGGCAGCTCGTAGAAAATCTTGGCATCGAGGCACTTCTCGCTCGATACCCCGAGCAGCTTTCCAGCGGCCAGCAGCAGAGGGTGGCGATCGGCAGAACGCTTGCCGCGCGGCCGCCCCTGGTTCTCGCCGACGAACCGACCGGCAATCTCGACGAAGTGACCGGGGACGCGGTGCTCGGCATCATGCTGTCGCTGACGAAGAGTGCAGGTGCTGCGCTGTTGATGGTGACGCATTCTTCGAGGCTGGCACAGATGCTCGACCGCAGCGTTCATCTCAGTGGCGGAAGGATCGCCTGATGCTCTGGACCGCCGCAACGGCTCTCGTTTCGCATTGGCGGCGTCGGCCTCTTCAGCTTGTTACGCTTATCCTCGGTCTTTCATTGGCAACCGCGCTTTGGTCGGGTGTCCAGGCGATCAACGCAGAGGCACGGGCGAGTTATGCCCGGGCAGCCTCCGTGCTCGACCAGAACGAACTGACGCAACTCGTAGCGAGTAACGGCCATTCCGTTCCCCTAAGCACGTATTCCAAATTGAGAAGGGCAGGCTGGAATGTCTCGCCCATTATCGAAGGCGACCATCGCTTCGGAAATGTCCGTGTGCGGCTTATCGGCAGTGATCCGTTGACGATGCCAGCGCAGGCGCGGGGCTTTAAAACCGGGGAATGGAATGACCTGGCTGCCTCCATGGTGGATCCGGGTACCCTCGTGGTTTCCAAGGCGACCGCCCTGAAGCTCGAGGGGCAAACGCAGATGCAGGTCGAGGTGTCGCCGGACCTGCCGGACGGAGCCGCGTTCACCGATATCGCCGTCGCCGAGCAGGTTCTCGAAAGACACGGTGAGTTGAGTCGTCTCGTCGTTGCGCCGGAACAGCGACCGAATCTGCCTTCGCTTGACACTCTCGCACCCGAGGTCGCAGTCAAGCCACCGGGCGACCGGCCGGATGTCGCCCAGCTCACCGACAGCTTCCACCTCAACCTCACGGCATTCGGTTTCCTCGCGTTTGCCGTCGGTCTGTTCATCGTCTACGCGACGATCGGCCTGGCGTTCGAGCAGCGCAGAGCGACCTTTCGGACCTTGCGCTCTCTCGGGCTTTCCATGTCGTCGCTAAACCTCCTGCTGATGACGGAGCTTCTGACGCTGGCCTTCCTTTCCGGGCTTATCGGCGTCGTGATCGGATATTTCGTGGCCTCCCTGTTGCTCCCCGGTGTAGCGGCAACCCTTAAGGGGCTGTATGGGGCGAGCGTCCCGGGTGCGCTGACCATCCGGCCGGAATGGTGGGCAACAGGGCTGGGAATAGCGATCGGCGGAACGATCGTGTCGTCGGCCCAAAGCCTCTGGCGGGTCCGGCGCATGCCGTTGCTGGCTGCAGCGCAGCCTCGTGCCTGGGCCCGTGCGACGGCAATCGGTATCCGATTGCAGCTTTTGGGCGGGTTGGCTCTGCTGATCACATCGGCCACTTTGGCGAGTGTCGGACACGGGCTGATCGCGGGCTTCGCGGTCCTGGCTTGCCTCTTGCTCGGAGCGTCCCTGATGCTGCCGGGCATGCTGTCGGCGTTTCTTGCTATCATGCAGAGAAACTCGTCACGCGTGCTCGTCACGTGGTTCTGGGCCGATACGCGGCAACAGCTGCCTGGGCTTAGCCTGGCCCTGATGGCGCTGCTTTTGGCGCTCGCCGCCAATGTCGGTGTCGGCACGATGGTCTCCAGCTTCCGCCTGACTTTCATCGGCTGGCTCGACCAACGGCTGGCGGCCGAGCTTTACGTCACGGCGCGAGAGGAGAACGAAGCGATGCGCTTGCGGACATGGCTGCTGGACCATTCGACGTCGGTTCTTCCCATCTGGAGCGTCGAGGGTGAGGTGCTTGGAGACAGGCTGCAGATCTTCGGCGCGGCAGCAGGCGATCCGACCTATCGCAACAACTGGCCGCTCCTGTCGGGCACGATCAATGTCTGGGACCAGGTCGCCGCAGGGCAAGGGGCGCTCATCAACGAGCAGCTCTGGCGTCGCAAGGGGCTCGCAATTGGCGATAGTCTGGTCTTACCCGGCGAATGGAAACTCCCGGTCGTCGGGGTCTATTCCGACTACGGCAATCCAAAAGGACAGGTCATCGTCGGCGTCGAAGCCCTGGCGGCACATTACACTGACGTTCCAAAGCTGAGGTATGGCGTGCGTGTTCCGCCGGTCGACGCCCCGGCGCTGAAGGAACGCCTGACGACCGAATTCGGTCTGCCTTCTGAAAACATCATCGACCAGGCTTCCCTGAAGCGGCAATCTCAGGCGGTCTTCGACCAGACGTTTGCCGTGACTGGAATGCTCAATCTCTTCACCCTCGGCGTTGCAGGTTTTGCGATGTTCTCCAGCCTGCTGACCTTGTCGGGCATTCGGCTGCCGCAGCTTGCACCTGTCTGGGCGATGGGGATCAGGCGGCGCGATCTTGCCTTGCTCGAAGTGCTGCGCACTCTGGCGTTGTGGCTCGCGACCTTCGTTGCCGCGGTCCCCGTCGGCCTTGCGCTTGCCTGGGTGCTGCTGTCGATTGTCAATGTCGAGGCTTTCGGCTGGCGGCTGCCGTTGCGGATTTTTCCGATGGACTGGCTCGTCCTAGGGTTGGTGGCGCTGGCTGCGGCGATCCTGTCTGTCTTTATTCCACTCCGACGGCTGGCGACGGTCGCGCCATCGGATTTGCTGAGGGTGTTTGCCAATGAACGCTAGAGGTCTTCTGGCCGCCTTTGTTTTCGTAGCCACGGCAATCTCCGTTCCTGCCGCCGCTATTTCGCAAGGGTTTGCCGGACTGGGCTCGACCGCCGAGGGCTTCGCTGTTCCACGCCCCGGCATACAACTCCGCTTTCCGGCAGATCACGGCCCCCATCCTGAATTCCGCATCGAATGGTGGTACATTACTGCAAACCTTGAGAGTGAGGACGGGACGCAGTACGGCGTACAATGGACGCTTTTCCGCGCCGCCCTGGCGCCGAAGACCGAGGGCGGCTGGTCCGATCCTCAAGTCTGGATGGGCCATGCCGCGATCACCGCGAAAGATCGGCATCTCTTGGCTGAAAAACTCGCCCGCGGAGGGGTCGGCCAAGCAGGTGTCGTGGCCGTACCCTTTTCTGCCTGGATCGATGATTGGGAAATGAAAGGCCTGCCCAAACCGGGCGCCGACCAGCTAGACAAGGTTAGCCTGCACGCAACCGGAAAAGATTTCGCCTACACGCTCGAACTCTCAGCCAGCGGTCCTCTCGTGCTGCAGGGAGACCAAGGCTATTCGGTGAAGTCGGCCGAAAGGCAGGCGAGCTACTATTACTCGCAGCCATTCTATGAGGTGTCGGGTTCTCTCGACATTGCCGGCAAGACCGTCCGGGTCAGCGGCAAGGCATGGCTTGATCGGGAATGGTCTTCGCAGCCCCTCGCTAAGGATCAGACCGGATGGGAGTGGTTTTCGCTCCACCTGGATTCCGGCGAAAAGGTCATGGCGTTTCGGCTTCGCGACGGCCGCGGCGGCTACACGTCGGCGAACTGGATTTCGTCGGATGGCAAGCCTACCCCCCTGTCGCCTGGATCTCTGCAGATAACCCCTTTGCGAACAGCACGCGTCGGCGACCGGGATGTCCCGGTTGCATGGCGCGTCCGGATCCCCGAGCGCGGCTTCGACGTCACGACTAGCCCTTTGAACGACCATGCATGGATGGCGACTACCACGCCCTATTGGGAAGGTCCAATTTCATTCAACGGAAGTGCTGGGGGGCATGGCTATTTGGAAATGACGGGATACTAACGATGATCGGCCGCGATATGCGCGGCCGAACTTTATGTCGCGCCTCGGGCCGGAGACGTCGAGATAGCGTCGAAGAGCCCCACCCTCCCAGGCGACAGGATCGAAGCGTTCATCTGCACATACAGCCTCGCTGAAATGCAATTACGCAAGTCTCGCGGTGTTCCACTAGGCTGTGATCGCATTCGGCGCATCGGATCTCTCACTTCGTCCAACTTGCTTCAGCTCACAGAAGGGTAGCGAGGAGGATGCCACTGCAAATTAGCAAGGCGATGCCGCTCAGCAGATTGAGGGTCGCTCCCTGGAAAACGGCCCTTGAGAGGCTCCGGCTGAAGAGCCGGACCAAGAGCGTCAACGCAGCAAAGTAGCATACATTAACTATCTGAAAAATTGCGCCCAACGCATAGAATCCCAGTAAGGTTGGCTGGTGGCCGAGCGGTAGAAATGCGGGAAAGAAGCCTGCGAAAAATATAATCGGTTTGGGATTGGAAAGCGTCAGCGCAATTCCCTTGGCAAATTGGTGCCGAGGCGGAACAACTTGACCGCGTTTGTCCATGCTGCCCCGGGAACTCAACGCCTGCCTGATCAGCCCTATTCCGATGTAGGCTACATAAGCTGATCCAAGGACCTTGATTGCATCAATTAGAAAAGGCCATTGGGCGACGAGGGCCGCAAAACCTAGGCCTGCACATGTAATGAGGACTATGTCACCAACGACAATTCCCGCAATGCCTCCGGCGGCGGCGGCCATGCCCCGTCCGGCCTGTCCCATCACAAAGAAGGTTGCTGGGCCTGGCACGAGGATTACGAGGCTAGAGGCAAGCACGAACGAAGCGATCGTTTCCATTGCGAACATGCTGGGCCTACCGTCCGTGCTCGAGGTGTGCGGCAACAACACCGGGCAACCATTGGGAAACATCTGGCGCTTTGTAGCCTAGAGAAATAGCCCTCGCGCTCGACATCGCGTAGTCGGCGGGGAAGTCATATGGACTGAGTACTGCGGCGCGGCTAATCCCGGTCATGGACTCCGATTGAGCCTCTCTTCCCATGACTGATGCGACGGCTTGATGTATCTCCAGAGCCGTCAACGTGCCGTTCGCGCATGCATTGATCGCACCAGTAAAGGTCTGCTGCCCAGCCCAGCAAAGAAAGTCGGCAATTCCGGCGGGATTGAAAAACGAACTCTTGCCGTTGTTGATCGAATAGAAGAGCGGCCGGCCGCTGGATACCCGATCAACATAACTCCGAAGCCGGCCGGTGAAATCGTCCGGCCCAGACAGAATATGCCCGATCCGAACGCTGACCACCGGCAATATGCCAGACTGATGAAACCAAACCTCAGCAGCGCGTTTGGCCTCCCCGTAGAGGCTTTCGGAGTATGTCTCGTCGCGCCAGGGAAAATCGGGATTTGTGCGCTCGTTGCTTAGATCGATGAGATCTTCGTCGAACGGCGCTTTTTTGGCCCAGAGCAATTGCGCATAGACCTCGATGGTCGACGCCATGATGTAACGGCCCACTCTCCCGGCGAAGACAGATTCCGATATCCGAGCGTCGAGCGGACTGTAGCACATCTGGTCGAAGATGACGTCATAGTCTCCTCTTCCAGCGAAAGCACGGTCCATGGCATCTTCGTCGCGCCGGTCCACCGTGACGCGGCTAACGGTAGACCCGAAGTCGTCCGAGGTGATCCCCCGGGTCGCCACGGTTACGTTGAGGCCAGCTTCGAGAAGCCGCCTTACCAACAGCCGGCCGAAAAAACGGGTTCCGCCAATGACTAAGGCATTTTTTTGCATGGTGGTTGTAGCTCCTGAATTAATCCTTGATTCCCATGCATCTATTGACTGCGCAACCGACAAATACTAAGCCAATGAATAAGAATTTCTATGTCTTTATGGACTGACAAATGCGCAGCCTGGCGGGACTTATTGACTTCGAATGCGCCGCGCGCTGGCAGAGCTTCAAGCTTGCGTCGCTTGAACTTCATAAGACGCCGGCTGCCGTGAGCCAGCAGATCAAGACTCTTGAACAAACGCTGGGCTTCCCCCTGTTCGAGCGGCACCCGCGCGGCGTGACGATTACCGATAAGGGCAAAGAACTTGCCGAGACTGTTGCCAAGGCAGTTCTGCTACTCGACCAGAAAATAAACGACCTTGCTGATGGCGGCGGCGACCGGGTGCTACGGGTTTCGACGACTCATTCATTCGCAATGAAATGGCTCATCCCAAGACTTCCGCGCTTCAACCTCGCCTATCCAGAGGTCGACTTTAGGCTGGAGGCGACAGATGAACCGGTACCGTTGAACTCGGGCAAATGTGACGTCGTGGTACGACATGCCAGGTATGAACCGCACGCGGCAGACGACCTGACGTTCCCGGATCGCTTCGTGATGGTCGCGAGCCCAAGCCTTCTTGAAAGGACAGGGCGCCCGGACCTCTTGATCGATGACATAGATGGCCTTCCAATAATCTATGAAGGTTCAACGCACCCTTGGATGCTATTGCTGGAAGCGCGGGGCATGCTTGGGAAGACATTGTCTTTCACCCGAGCCTTTAGCCATGCTGGGTTGCTCGTCCAGGCGGCGGTTTCGGGTGACGGGGTGGCACTGGTATCTGCAGCGATCGCGTCTGACGACATTTTGGCGGGCAGACTTGTTATGGCTGCCGATCTGTTCGTTCCGTCGTCCTACTGCTACAGGGTGCTGACTGCCTCCTCTAGTGCCACTAAGATCCAGGTGAAGCATTTCCGATCATGGATCGGCGAGGAAATGAGGCGATGCACTTAACCATGAGTCCGTTGCTGTACGAGTTCCCCAGATTCGTGATCCCTGCGGAAATGGCCGAGAGAACATGGCTGACCAAATGGATCCACCGCCACTGCACTCGATACTTTTCCCCAATTGTCTGCCTCGCATGAGAAAAATGCTCGGAAGTTTGACCCCTTCGGCGCAGAATATTGACCCTTGCGGAGGCAGGGTATCTCATTTCTTCGATTGCTGAATTTAGCGGGCTGTTGGGGTCAATCTTCAATGCAGACGGCGAACGTCTATGCCGAAATACACTCGTCAACCATGCCTTCGCGGCGGAGCCGTCATTCAGGCGTTTCTCCAGCTCTTGAATGCTCGAAAACACCTCGTCGGACGTGGGCGGAGTTTCAAAATCATGGCAGACATGCGCTCGTAGTCCGCCTCCAGCCGCTTGTGCACGTCGGCGCTCGGCACCAGCCGACGGGTTGCAGGCATGGCCGGTCGTATCGATGATCGGGCGCCCGAAACATTAGCTCCTTGTGCTGTCGGCTCGCCTCGGCGAGCTCGCGCTTTGAAGCCGTTGCGACACCATAGTCGGCATGAGTCCAGATCTGGTGGACATCGAAATACTGGCGCGAGTGCCGGTCGAGGTCGGGCACTGTGCGCGACGAGTCCGTGTCAGGGGGGCACTTCTTGGTCATTTCTGTCATGGCGGGCAGAGCCTTCGCCACTCTCCGCCACTATTCCACCGCCATGACGCAAAGGTAGGCTGGATTGCGGAACGTCCAGAAGCGGCAAAAATTATCTTTTGTTAATTACAGGTCTCGCTGACAAGGTTCTATCCTGTCTCGCTGCAGGTCGAGAACCGCCGGCGATGAGTGACCACCGCGACACGACGGAACTGGACGACACTGCAGACGGGAGGATGAAAAGACAATCGTCCTCCAAATTCGGGAGATGCAAAATGCGCTCTTTGATCGTTAAGACGGCGCTCACCGCCATCCTTATATCTGTCCCACTAGCAACCGCCTTCGCTGCGTCCCATGCTTCCCGTAATTCGCACGGTGTGCGCGCCGGCGAGCATGATCGTCGCGATCATTGGGTTCGGACCGAGCACGGCGACGATGACCCGCTGGTGGATCCAATGCCGATGTTCATCCCCGACAGCCGATTGCACACCATACTTGCTGAGATCCGTGCCGCCGACGGCCGTATCGCGGCTGACAGGGGCCGAAGGCTGCTCAGCGCCGCTGAAGTTCGTGATCTCCGTTCGGAAGAAGCCGCGATCCACAGGCAAGCCATCCAGATGGCTCTGAGCGACGGCATGATATCCCCGTTTCATTATCACGTGATAGAGCATCAGATCGCCAATCTCGATGGAGCGATTTCACGCGAGGCCCGCCACGCCTGACCGCTATCATCGCGCACCTGAAAGCCGCTCCTCTGGGCGGCTTTTCTCTTCCTTAAGTGTTTTGAACTGGCAAGGTCAGATGTGGCCGGCGCCGATCGTGGCCGCGCTCAGCAAGCGGCCAATTTTTGCAAGCCGTGGCGGCGGGTGGCTCTGCGTCTCGGCTGCCAATCGCTTGAGTGGGCTGAACTGGCCGACATTCGCATCGGAGTTTGAGACATTCTTCGTGACAGAGGGAAGTTGCAACAATATACAGTCAATGTCGATGAAGAAGGACATGGCGATATTCCGATGAAAGACTGGCGACCCGACCTCAGCCGCAGCAACAGCCCCCGCTACATGGCCATCGCCGACCTTATCGAGATGGATTTGCGCAGCGGTCATCTGGCCATCGGTGATCGTCTGCCGCCGCAGCGCGAGTTGGCGAAACATCTGGATATCGATTTCACCACCGTCGCGCGTGGTTATGCCGAGGCGCAGAAGCGCGGCCTGGTGGATTCGCACGTTGGCCGCGGCACGTTCGTCACTGGCGGGGCCGACAAGGAGCGCCGGGGCTTTGGGTCCGACAGCGCCCCCGATCCGCGCCGTACGTCTGCAATCGACCTTTCGATGAATATGCCGCCGGAGCCAACCGATCCGGAATTGATCACGCGGATGCGCGAGGGCATCTCGGCGGTGACTTCCAGCCTTATCCCGCTTCTGCGCTATCAGGGATTTGGCGGCTCGGGCATGGACAAGGAGGCTGCAGCCTCCTGGCTCAGCCGCCGCGGCCTTGTCCCTTCGCAGGAGCGTATTTTCGTGACGCCCGGCGCTCATCCGGCGCTGCTGGCGATTTGCGGCCTGCTGGCAAAGCCCTCTGAAACCATCCTGTCGGAATGCATCACCTATCCCGGCATCCGCTCGATTGCGGCGCAACTGCGTCTCAATCTTTCGGGTTTGCCGATGGACGCTGACGGCATTTTGCCCGACGCCTTTGCCGAAGCCTGCGAGAGAATGAAACCCAAGGGGCTTTATCTCAACCCGACCCTGCAGAACCCGCTTACCCTGACTATCCCAGAGCGGCGGCGCGAAGAGATTTGCGCGGTGGCGCGCAAATATCACGTCCCGATCATCGAGGATGACGCCTATGGCTTCATTCCGCTGCATGCGCCGCCGCCGTTTGCAGCAATGGCTCCGGACCTCACCTGGCATATCGGCGGCTTGGCGAAATGCATCGGCGCCGGGCTCCGGCTGGCCTATGTCGTTGCACCGGATACCAAGGCGATCTGGCCCTTCGTCAGTGCCATGCGTGCCAACAATGTCATGGCGTCGCCGCTCAACATGGCGCTTGCCACGCGGTGGATCGAGGATGGCACCGCCGATACCATCCTTCGATTCATCCGCAAGGAGGCAGCGGCACGCCAGGAACTGGTCGCAGCCATCCTTCCGCCCGGTAGCTATCGTGGCGATCCCATCAGCTTCAACATCTGGCTGCCGCTGACGAACGGCTGGACGCGGTCGACCTTCGGTAGCCACATGCGCGCCTCGGGCATTGGCGTCGTTGCCAGCGATGCATTTGCGGTCGAAGGTCAGGCGCTGGAAGCGGTGCGCGTCTGCCTTGGAGGCCCTATCGACCGCGAAAAGCTGCGGGGTAGTCTTGAATTCATGGGGCACGCACTCGAAGGCTCGCCTGAACTCGCGGCGTCCTTCTTCTAGGTTGTTGCGCATGTCAATTGATCCGAAGTGAGAGCACCGCGGCAATATGCCATATCGCACCAATTGGAGAAATGTACTTATTTTGAATGCAGTCAATGAATTCAGTCAATACATGCATACGTGCATGCACTGTATAAGGATCGTTCGTCATGCAAACGGAGTGGCCACCAATTCCGCCGACGACAACCGGGCTCAAAGGACGATGCCCGCGCTGTGGCCAGGGGCACATTTTCAACGGCTTTCTGAAAATTAGGCCCGAATGCGAAGTCTGCGGCCTCGACTACGGTTTCGCCGATCCGGCGGATGGTCCCGCATTTTTTGTCATCTGCTTCGCTTGCGTGCCAAGTGTCCTGCTCGGCGTGTGGCTCGAGATCCAGTACAGCGCGCCCTTGTGGGTCCATCTGCTGGTCACCGGTCCCTTTATGCTGGCTACTTGTATCCCGCCCTTGCGGCCGCTGAAGGGATGGTTGGTCGCCAGCCAATATTTCTACAAGGCGGAAGAGGGCAAGCTAGCCCGCACCTCTCCTGCGTCGAAAGAGGTTTAAGCCCCGTTCCCGCCGCATATGCAAAACCGGCTCATGCTATTGGCAGCCGGGCACACTGAATTCGAAACCTCGATCAAGCTACTTGAGAGCAACGCGCATAAATCGGCGGCGTTACTCAAGCTCAATTCAGATCGCTGCCCGTGGTTCGAATACGCTCAAGGCGAGCGCGGGAGCGTTAGCTGCTTCGCCAATCTTCTTATACGAGCGTTGGCGCCGCGTCTCAGCGTGAGCTATCCATGGCGCGCTCATGTTGACTCCGTCTTTCACTCAGCTCAAAAGAACTCTTGCCTACAGAGGGAGATAACTGATGGCTGACGAGAACAATACGGGCTCCATTACCGAAGTCGCAGAGAAGGATGCAACGGCAAAAGTGCCGGCACCTAAAAAGCCGCGCGCACCACGGGACCAGAAGGCCTCTGCCGGCGCAACGGTAGCTGCATCACTTGGGAAGACTGCGCAGCTGCCGAGTGGTCGCAGGAAGCGTGCCGGGCAGGCAAAGCTGACGCCCCAAGAAACGCAAATCACTGGCAAGAGCACGAGCAAGGACGCCATCAAGGACACCGGTAGAAAGCGGACGCCAAAGCAAATCGCGCAAACAGCCAAGACGCCGCTACCAGCTCTCGATGAGATGGCAGATCTTACTCAGCTTGAAGAAGAGAATAAAAGGCTTCGCAAAACCCTGGCAGATAAGCTTCGCGCGGAAAATACCGATCTGCGCAAGCGGCTCGGGCTCGTCTGATCGACTAGGGTGGGAGCGATTGGGCGATCGACGGTAGAAAAACTCGCCGGCCCCAGTCGCGAGCCCGGATCTAAAGCTGCGGCAACGCCCTGCTGCGGATTGCTCGAGGTTGAAGCACTATGAAAACACCATGGAAATTCCTTGCTCAGTTAGCGTCGCGAAGACGGCCGACAGAAACACGAGAGAGTTCGGTTGGGAATGATGCTGATACCGAGGCGAGCGAAAGCGGCGTACGACACGCCTCGGCGCTTTCGTCAGACTCAACGGAAGTATCCGTTCGTCCTGACCACAATGAGAATCCTGCTGTTGATCTAGTGGCAACGACGACTTCAGATGAACCCGACAGCGATCTCGATGTTCCCCAGGCAATCTCGCCGCCAAACGATGGGGAAGAGGTCCAGAGGCCCACTCGTCATGAGATTAGCCGACCCGGTGCCGATGCGCATGCGTTGGTGCCGGAAAGCAAGCCAAGTAAAAAATCTCCACGAAAACCGCGGACAAAGCGGCCAGAACGCCGCCCGAAGAGAACCCGCGCCGACATGGTTTCGGGGAGCGCTACCATCGCAAACAGTGATCAAAGCGCGCAATCCTCGTCCCCTCGAGAGGCTTTCTTCGATGAGGTGGCAAGCCTGGACGAGGAGATCACGCAACTGAGAATCCAATTAGCGCAAAAGCTGCATTTGCAGAATGTTCAGCTTGTAAGGATGCTTGAGCGATTCGACGGATCGTGAGCCTACATATCTCCTGGCGGTTGCCCGGACAAACCGGGTGGCCTGGATGGCAGAGATATCACTATCGACGATCCGTGCTCCGAGAGGATCACGCCAACATCTCCGCATAGCTGTCGCGGCAGTGGCTTGCAGAAGGCGCTCTCACTGGCGGGCGGTGCCGGAGAGCGCCTTCCTTCACGCAGCGGCATCGCAATAATCACGCGGTCGGTTGTCGCTGGTCGATGATCGCTCCGATGCAGGCTGCAAGCGTGAGCGCTACGGCCGCAAAAGATGCCCATGCCTCCGGCGCTCCCATGCTCCAGAGGGTTAGGCCGCTCAAGAAGCACCAGAGGAGGGGGATCGGTAGGAGCAGAGGTAAGAACTTGCTGGGGGCGAGAAGCAGAAAGCCCAACGTTCCGATCGCTGTCGGATCGGGCGCGACGCCAAAGATCTCGGATGAGGTCCAGACCCGTCCCTGCATCGGCGCAAGCAGCGGCTGCCCGGCGAGCGCGAAGGCGAGAAGCGCATATCCCGTCCAGGCGGCGGGTCCGCGCCGGCAAAAGACAAGACCGTTAAGCAGCGTGCCGATGACGAGGAGAAGGAGGGCCTCAACGGCAAATGCGGGTGCGACGTAGGCGGCGGTCCAGTTTATGGTCGCGTAACGGTTCCATAGAAAAGACCATCCGACGAGGGCCCAAAGGATCGCGAGAACGAGCGCGACGAAGCGCCCGGAGGCAGAAGACTGTCGCACGATAAGGGTAACCATTGCAAAGCCGCAAGCCAGTGTGAGCACCTGTAGCGGCCATAGGATCGCATTGTGCAACTCGAACATCCGCCAGTAGACGCGTGGCGAAAAGAGCAGAAAATCCTCAAGGCTGTAGGTCCACCATTCCGACATCAAAGATCCTGCACATGGGCAACCATGCGCTCGCGAGTGGCGGCATCTGGCAAGGGGCCTGTCGCCGCCGCGACGTTCTCACGCACATGGTCGGCACGGGTCGTTGCTGGGATCGCGACGGTGACGGCCGGGTGGGAGAGAATGAATTTCAGGAGAAACTGAGCCCAACTCGATACACCTAGTTCGGCCGCCCATTCGGGCATAGGTTCGCCGTCGAGCCGGCTAGTCAGCGCGCCTTGCCGGAAGGGCCGGTTGATGATCACGGCAATTCCACGTTCGGCCGCCAGCGGCAGGATCCGCTCTTCCGCCTCGCGATCGATGATATTATAGGAGAGTTGCACAAAATCGATGGCTTCGTGCCGCATGATCTGTTCAAGAAGATCATGACGGCGCCCTTCGGAGGTCGTAATCCCGACATAGCGCACGGAGCCAGCCGCCTTCATTGCGAACAGGGTTTGCAGATGCGCCTCCCAGGCAAGGAGGTTGTGGACCTGAATGAGGTCGAAGCGCGGCACATCCCAGAGACGGCGGGATTGCTCGATCTGGCTTGGACCGTCAGCGCCCGCGGACGTCCAGACCTTCTCCGCCGAAAAAAGCGCCGCCGGTTGCCCGAGCTTTTGCAGGCCATGGCCGATGACTGGCTGCGATGATCCGTACATGGGCGAAGAGTCGATCATGCGTCCGCCAGCCTCGAAGAAGGCTGCGATGACGTCCGCGCATTCGTCCCTAAGCGTCGGATCGTCGCCGACATTGAAGGTGATCCAAGTCCCAAGTCCGACGGCCGGAATCGCCTCGCCCGTCGAAGGGATGCGGCGCGCGACAGGCCGCTGATCCTGGGAATGTGCCAAGAGCGGCGGGAAATTTATTGCGGCCATCACAGCTAGGGAGGCCTGCACCAGCATTCGACGTGTCGTCAGCATCCGGTCTCCGTGATATCGGCGGCAACTGGCGAACCCCATGAGGCGATGGCCGATCTCGATCGTCTCGGGCTTTTACCGGGATTTTAGAACGTTGCCGAGGGTCTGCAAAGCGTCGGCCGCAGCCGATAATATAATGATACCCGCCGGCAGTCGTTGTGGACTTCGCCGAGCAACGGCTTTCAGCGACTCTATGGCGGAATGGAATGTCGCGAGGCGCACGTCGTATCATCTCGGACGCGGACGCATGCGCCCTCGCTAGGACGCGAAGCCGAGCCGCCGGACACGTTGCCACAATCTCGCCTAGGCCCACCGCCCAGGAGCTTGTCTTCAGAAAGTACCGTCTCGAGAGTTGGCCAAGGCTGGCAGCCACGAGTTCCCGTTCCGCGGCGCCGAATGGACCGAAGGCCCGCCGAACCGGGCCTTCGAGCTGAAGCCGGTGAGGGGCATTGAGTTCCGGTTTGGATTAGGGGTTGCGTGAAACAAGGGCAATCTGCGTCGCGTGAGGTAACTTCGCTCTTAGATGATGCGCGATTGACTCCGACAACCTTTGTGCGACTGTGCGCAAACCGGAATCACTTGCCAGAAAATGTCCGCAACCATGACACCCGAACGATTTTCCGAATGCCTTCTGCACATCCGTTGGACGCCGATCAACATTGCGTCCGCGCTTCAATGCGAGTTGTCATGGATCGAGGCGCTTGAAGCGGGAAACGAGGAAATTCCAGAGGGTCTGGCAGCTTGGTTGGAGACGCTGGCGCAAGCACACGAAGCTCTGCCGCCACCAAAGACATATCGCGGCAAGAGGTCTCAGTTATAAGCAGGGCGCCGGAACGGCATAGCGCTGTGAAGCTTGGCGCACTTGCATCCGACATAGGTGCGCCCGTACAGGCCTCCTTAAAACGTTCTCTCGCCCGCGCCGGGTCGACCGCCACTCTCCATCTCGATGAAATCTTCCTAGATTCCTGCAGCCGTATGCTCCTCTTCGTCACATGCTTGCTTGTGAATTTTCCCAGAAGTTTGACCCCTTTCGGCCCAGAACATTGACCCTGGCGGAGGTAGCATATCTCATTTGTTCGATTGCAGATTTAAGCGGGCTGTCGGGGTCAATGTCCAATTCATACGGTGGGGTCAAACGCTATGCCGAAACACACTCCGACTGCGGCAAGGAAGAATAACTATGGACAAAGTTATGGGAGCCGACCTCCGGGAAAGTACTATCAGGAGCCCGCAATCGAGATCGAACGCTTAGCGTCCGTTAACGATAGACCAGAAATGACGCGGTACCGTGCCTCCACAAGATTGTATATTCCGAAAGCTGCCAACCCAAAGGCGACGGCGATGTAGAGGAAGGATCCTAACGGAAGCTGGAGGAGCCATTCCAGGGCATCACCCATGCTTCCGGCTTGTCCCGGATCCACTCGGAAACCTGCATATGCGAAAAGTACGCCGGTAACCACAAACACTACGCCGCGAGCGACGAGACCGTAGATGCATACCAATGTCACGATACGCTTGCTATCAGGTATCTGAACGTAGCGCTCGAACGTCCTGGTGATGCCCTTCACAGCCGTCACGATCCCGCCGATGACCAAGCCAGCCCCAACGGCGATCGCAAAGTAGGAACCGAACGGCTGCGACATAATCCATCCTGCCAGACCCTTCTCACCGGAACCCTCGCTACCTCCTCCCAGGAACAAGGCATTCCCAAGTGCGTATCCGGCTAGCCCGAGATAGGTGATGGCGCTGCCGAGGAGCGCGGCCCGGATCGCCAAAGCCTTTCCGTCCCTCCCGTGGCCGTCGCTATCCGCTAGGGACTGGGCCAACCTCCAGGCAACAAATCCTAGCAGACCGAGGCCAATCAATCCGACCCAGACGCGGCCGAGCGGCTGGCCAAGGAGCGTTGAAAGCGCGGACTTCGTTTCTGGTCGGCCCCCCTCCACGCCGGAGAAGAGGGCGAACCCTGCCACAAGGAGAAAGACCACGCCGCGCGCCGCATAGCCGCCTTTGGCAAGTACATCAAATCGAAATTCTTTGGTCATCGGCGTTCCCTGTCCGTCGCAATGCGCGAAGTTAACGCGCCAACCCTCCGAAAGTTTGCTGAAGGACTCGCAGAGGTCCCCATGGATCGTAGACATCGACCTCCTTTGGTGGATAGCTAGTGGACCTGTGCCGTCACTGCCTTACAGGCATGGAGGATGCGATGCTGCGCAAGGGCGAACGGACGTTCGTGGTACGGGAAACGGGAGGTTTCGTCGCGCACCTCAACATGCCGGGGTGGCTGAATCCGAAGCCGACCGATCATGGCCAAGGCCCTCTCGCCATGGTCGTTGAATCCATCCTCGATCCTGGTCGCCTGATCGAGATGCACGAGCATAAGAACGACGAAATCATTTCCTGGGTGCCCGAAGGCGTCATGCGTCACAACGACAAGGCCGGTGGCCGACTGGTGATCGATCGCGATCATCTCATGGTGATGAATGCCGGAGTAAGCTTTTGGCATTCCGAAGAGACGCTGGCATCCGATCCACCTCTGCGGATGCTGCAGATATTTGTTCGCCCTCGGGCGGCCGATCTCGAGCCGAAGATCCAGCACGGACCGATCCCGGTGACGGCGGCAAACTCCTGGCGGCACCTGGTCGGTCCGGAAGGGGAGGAGGCGCCATTTTATGTCCGTAACGCGATCGACTTCTTCGACGTGCGGCTGGATTCGGGCGCACGGGTGAAGTTCCCGCAAAAGCAAGGCCGGGACCTCTATTTTTACGTCTTCAGCGGTTCCGTGGTCGTCGATACGCAGACCTTTGCCGGAGGAGAGCAGGGGCTTCTTTCATCTGATGATAACCCCGAATTGGAGGCGAAGGCATCAAGCAAGTTGGTCGCCTTTCTTCTGGATTCGAACGCACCGGTTACGAAGCGCGGGACTGTTGGCGACCATAAGAAGATCCCGTCGTCAATCGTCATTCGGGCGTTCCTGCGATGGCGGAAACTTCGCCACAGGTGGCGTCTTTTCGGATCGTGATCGACCGGAGATCGCTTCCTCAGGTCTCTTGCTGCATTTCCCGACGTTCCAAGGGTCGCGGAACAAACAGGCAGGCTGGAACGATCAATAAGGCAGTCACCAGCATGACCAAGAAGGTAGAATGTAGTGCATGCTGAAGGACGAGCCGGAGCTCTTCTGCACTAGCGACGACGGCACCCGTGCCATTCAAGAGCGCCCGCAGTTGCTCCGGCGTTATCGCCTGGCCGCTGGCGGTGTGCGCCAGGCCATATGTCAGTACTGCACCGAGCACGGCTGCGCCGAGCGTGCTACCGAGGTTGCGCGAGAAGACGTTCGAGGCGGTAGCACTGCCGCGCTCAGACCAGTTCACGCTTTCCTGAGTGAGGATCAAGGCACAGATGTTGAGCAATCCCATGCCGAAACCCATCACCAATGATCCAGCGCCAGCCAGGACAGCCGAACTCGAGGGCGTCAGCAGAACCAGCAGGCACGTGCCCGCCGGAATGCAGACGCTGCCGGCGATCATGATGGGTCGCAAACCGAAGCGGGCAAACTGACGGGATGCGATCGTTGCACCGCAGGGCCAACCCAGCAGCAACATGGTCAACGCGAAACCTGCCACGAGAGGCGAGCGGTTGAGAACCGTCTGCACGTACATCGGAAGGAAGGTCGTCAGACCCATGATCGACATACTTGCGAAAAAGACCGCCAGATTTGCGAACGCTATCGGCCGTTTCAGCCACAGGTCCGGAGCGACCATGGGCGCCTCGGCACGACGCGCCTGCCAGATGAAAGCGGCCAGAGTGACGATAAAGACGACGAGGGCAGCGATGGCTTGGCCGGAAACGGCACTTTCCATTTCCGTCAAAGCAATCATCAGTGAGGAAATCGAAATGGCGAAAAGTGCGGCGCCGAGCACATCGACAGAGACCACTCGGCTCCGCTTCTCCTCGTGCAAAAACAGTATGAACCCCAATGCGGCGAGAAGTCCGACCGGCACGTTGATCCAGAATACCCAGGCCCATGGGAGATTGTGAATGATCAGGCTGCCGAGGAGCGGGCCGACGACGGCCGACAGCGCCCACACGCTTGCGAGGTAGCCTTGGACCTTGCCGCGCTGGTTTCCGGGAAAAAGATCGGCAACTACCGTCATGGCGACGGGCTGAATCGATCCTGCACCAATACCCTGGAGCAGCCGAAAAGCAATCATCGACGGCATCGACCATGCGAAGCCGGCAAGCACGGATGCGAACAGGAACAATCCGATACCCAGGAGGATCATCGGTTTGCGGCCATAAATATCCGCGAGCTTGCCGAATACAACGGTTGTCGCCGTCTGCGTCAGCAGGAATGACGAGAAAACCCAGGAATAGAGGTTGATCTGCCCCAGCTGGGCGGCGATTTGCGGCATCGCCGTCGAAACAATCGTTGCTTCGATGGCAATCATCGCCATGCTTGCCATGATCGCGACCACAACGAGCCCGCGATGGGAAGTTTTTTCAGGCATAGATGGCTCTTCAGAAAAAAGGGGGGCCGTGAGGGGCTTGGCAGCGATGACGGGCTATTGCATGAGGACCTAACTACTCCTCAGGTCCCTCGCGTCAAGCAACGATTTGAGCGCTACCCAGGCTGCCCAGCAATATCTATTCCTGCCGATCATCAGCTCTTGTTCGCAGGCAAGCAGAGACGCGTTGGACTTAAATTGCGATGGAATCAGAGAGTTGCTGACCAAAATCAGGTACGAAAGCACCATGGATCGCAAGTGAATCGCCGGATTCGACTGAGCAGACTGACGTCAGCTTGGAATGCGTCTTAAGCGCGCGGATGACCGAACAAAGCGAAACTCCTCGACATTATTCCGTCCATGCGCGTTACCGATCAATCACGCGCGGTGGATTGGATCAATCCAGCGGACCTCTTCCGGCTTTTCGACCGGTTCGATATCAAGGTTGACGACCACCGGTTCCTGGCCCGAGCGGACGAGGACGCATTCCAGGGTCTCGTCCCGACTGGCGTTGATTTCTTGATGGGGAACGAATGGCGGCACGTAGATGAAATCGCCAGGACCAGCTTCAGCCGTATACTGAAGCTCCTCTCCCCACCGCATCCGGGCTTTGCCCTTGACCACGTAGATGATGCTTTCGAGATCGCCATGATGGTGAGCGCCGGTCTTGGCATTGGCATGGATCGTCACGGTGCCGGCCCAGATCTTCTCCGCTCCGGCGCGCGCCTTGCTGACGGCGGTGGCGCGGTTCATGCCAGGTGTCTGCGCCGTATTCGGATCGAGCGAATTGCCGGGAATGACTTTGACACCATTCTCGCGCCAATGGTCTTGCGCATGATGGTGCTGGGATCTGGTTTGCTCGGTCAGGCGGCCTCCCGTAGGTTGAGTTTGCGAACAGCGTCGATGACATCGGCAGGCTCGGTGCGGACCAGCCGGCACCGGGTCTGACATCTAATCGACAACAATGGTCGCCTGCATCGGCAGTTCCCAGTGCCGGTACACCGTTCACCTCGCCGATCGGAGAACCACTGGCGATCGAAGACCGCTTCGCTGGTTCGTCGAGAGTGTAGATGATACCGAAGCGGTGACCAAGCCTATTGTCCGTATCGCTGGCGTTCGCAAAATCGAACTTGTGGCGCTCGCCAATCTCGGCCGACCTTAATCAGTTCGAATGGTTCGACGGTATCGCCGGCCTTGACGAGACCGTCGCGGTTGCTCGTGTCGACCAGCAATTGACGCTGATCGACATTGATCTTCAGTTTATCGGGCGCCATCTGGTGCGTCGGCAGCTCACGTCTTACCGAAATCGAGGCGGCGCGGCACTATGGCAGCCGCTTCGTGACCGCCGCGGGATCACGCCCGGGGAACCGAAGCCGCCGCTCTCCGCATATTCCAGACGGATCGCGGATCGTCGTCACCCTCGTCTGCGACGGCCTCGATCCCGGCATCACCCGCCGGCACATGACCTGACCGCGAGACTAGCAGGAACTACGCCGCCCGGCATCCGCTCGTGCGGCTCCATTGGGTGCTTGCAGGAGCGGACTGCCGTTCCTATCTCAAATGCGGGAGCGTAAGAGGAGTGAAAAAAATGGCCCCGTCATCAGTTGAACCTTCCTGTTACGAAATCGAGATACTGCCGCCGCAACGATGCGGGCCGTCGCAGAGCTCCTTTATCTGTCTGTGTTGCCGCCGAAGCCAGCTTATGGACCCGGACGGCTGCGGAATCTGCGACGATTGCCTGAGCCCTGGCCTGCTTCCTGAACGCCCTTCGGCAGTTCACAGCACGATGTTCTTCGAGAAGGTCGCCCTATCACGTGTAGGGGTGGCGAGAGCAACTAAAAGATGACGTGTACATCAACGACAAACTAATAGTTGACGACGCGGCTTAGGTCAGTTATATGACTGATTGTCGAATTTTGCTTGCTAGCTTGGTTATCGCGCGATTGGCACCGCGGCCTGAACGAACTTCCTTTCAAAAATCGCTATCCCGTCCGCATCGCTTGGCGCTGCGGTTCTTCAATATTGCTATGAAAGGGTTCATCATGACCACTGGCACAGTTAAATGGTTCAATTCCACCAAGGGCTTCGGCTTCATTCAGCCGGACAACGGCGGCGCTGACGCCTTCGTTCACATCTCTGCCGTCGAGCGTGCCGGAATGCGCGAACTCGTCGAGGGCCAGAAGATTGGTTTCGATCTCGAGCGCGACAACAAGTCGGGCAAGATGTCGGCCTGCAATCTTCAGAACGCTTAAATCGATATCTGCTTTCCTTTGACCACGGATGTACTGGCACTGCCGGAAGCAGGTTATCAATTCGGGGCCAGGCGATTTGCCTGGCCTTTTTGCTTTCGCTCGCGCGTCGAGCCTGCCCTATCGGAGCCAAGATGACAGAGACCTACAGCAAATCTCGCCAACAGGCGGAGATTGCCTTCGGCAGTATCCAGACGCAGTTCTTCGCAAAGAACAAGGCGGTCGAAGAGCTCGACTCCGTTGCCAAGTCCCGAGAGGCGAAGACCTTACGGCTTCGTGAGGCGCGCCTTGCAAGGGAACTCAATGACCCCGTGTTGGCAACCTCCGCCCTGCTTGCAAAACGCGCCAAGGCCAGATGACCGCTATCACACCCCCATTTGGATGAAAAATAACGAGCTTTCAGACCGGCGCGCCGAAGCTGCGGGGGCCAAGTCAGCTCAGCTTAACGCATATCGTGTCGCAAAGACTGTGGCCGAGCCCGATCGGGGTGGCAAGGCAAGGCCGAGCGCACGACGGTTGCTGCGGCGCGGGATGCTCGACGCCTCGAGCGCACGCGACTGAAGCTCGATGAGCGGAGCCGCCTTGAGATGGAAGCAACTGGCTGCTGCGCTAGCCGAAAATCATACCCGGGAGAGCCGAAAAGGTTCGCATCGCAGGTATGCCAACCGCAAGGCAAAACAAGCGTAGTTGATCGGCGGCGCTCGGAGATCGCCCTCGCTGAGACTTCCCGCATCGCCCTGTCTTGAACGTGAAGCACCCTGGAGATGCACTTGTGCGGTTGGGGGGCACCAACTGCATTGGCCAGAGGCTTGCTGACAGTTCACTCACACCAAAGGAAGCTTCAATGGCACAGGATACGAAGGAACTTCAGTCGATCAATACGGCCTGGCAGATCGCTATCCAGGAAATTCTGCGCATGGTTATCAGAGACATGTATCACGGCGGCGGCGAGGCTTCATTCAAGACGCATATCAAGCGTATCGAAGAGGCAGCCGTGGACAGCATTTACACGGACCTGAGGCTGCGGGGGACAGATGAATGGACGGAAGTCCTGGTCAAGGAAAGGGCGAGTAATTTCGTTACGACCCTGCTGACCTCGTTTACATATGATCGGGCATGACAACAGCTGCTGGCAATCTCCAGCCGGCTCTGCCGTGAGCAGTCCGGGAGCAAACGAGCTAATGTCCTCTTCGGCCGCGCCGGCCACGCGGCCTGTGAGCTGCTTCTGAAATTGTCTGCAACGATCGTCGGTCAGGCGGATGTGGAAGTGGAAAGCGGGGCTTCCCGATCGTCGTAGCATGCCCATGGCGCACCCGTGCCGCTCTGACGATCGTGGCATTGGGCAATCTCCGGATCCGGCTCCATCGTCTGCACGGATTAACGGGCCTTGTACTTCGCGTCGAGATCATCCATGGCTTTGACATTACCGGCAGACCGACCGTTCTCGTCGAAGGTATGGGCAAGAAACGCATCAGCGATCGACTTTGCAAGCTCCGTTCCGATGACGCGGGCTCCCATCGTGATAATCTGCGCATTATTGGAAAGCGCGGCGCGCTCGGCAGAATAGGTGTCGTGCGTCAGGGCGGCGCGGATGCCCGGAACTTTGTTGGCCGAGATGCAGACGCCGATGCCGGTGCCGCAAACGAGGATCGCTTTGTGGTAGGCGCCGTCGATGACGCCTGAGGCGACGCGGTCCGAGAGGTTGGCGTAGAAAGGATCGGCACCGGCGCTGGTGCGCGAGACTTCGTGCACTTCGAAGCGGTCTTTTAGATGGTCGGCCAGTACTTTGGCGAGGCCTTCGCCGGCGCTGTCTCCTGCAATGGCAAGCTTCATGGTTCTTTCTCCTGAGAGTTTGGCGGCGCATTTTGTCAGGATGTCGAGGTAGCCTTCGACATTCCAGGCCGAACGGCCGATGAAGAGCCCGTCGATATGCGGGCTCACGATCAGTTCTTCGCAGTTCTGTGGGTTGACTGACCCGCCATAAAGGCAGGGGATCTTCCGGCCGAGCACAGCTTCGGCAACGGCGATTATTTCAGACTGGCGGGCATCTGCGTAATCCGCAGTCGCCGGAATGCCCTTTTCGCCGATCGCCCAGACGGGCTCGTATGCCAGCAGGATCTCGGCGCTCTTCTGGCCGCTCGAAAGTTTCGAAAGTGCAACACGCACCTGGGCCGCTAGGATTTCGGCAGCCTTCCCGCTTTCACGGTCGGAGAGCGTCTCGCCAATACAGATCAACGGAATGAGACCGTGGCGAACGGCCGCTTCGGTCTTCAGGCCAACTGTCTCGTCGGTCTCTCCAAAATGTTCGCGCCGCTCTGAATGGCCGAGCTCGACGAGATCGAGATCGCAGTCCTTCAGCATCACCGGCGAGACTTCGCCCGTCCAGGCTCCCTCTTCGGCCCAGTGCATGTTCTGCGCGCCGACCTTCACGGACGTCTTGGCAAGCATCGCCTTGACCTCGCGTACCGCCGTGAAGGGCGGAATCACGAAGCGCTGGATGCGCGGGTCGCGCACGGCATCCGCGGCTTCGAGGCCGCGCGCGAAATGTTGAGCTTGCGCAAGCGTCTTGTTCATCTTCCAGCTGGTGCCAATCCAGAAGCGCGGTTTTTCGGTCATGTCGGATCCTGCGTTGATGCGATGGTGAGCGTAATGCCCGCCTGCTCGAATTCCGCCAGGAAAGCAGCATCCGGTGCGATGTCGGTTATAACGGCGTCGAAATCGGCGAGATCCGCCATGACATGCAGTGCGGTATGGCCAATGCGCTGGTGGTTGACCAGGAGGCAGGTCCTGGCCGACGATGCGATCATCGCCCGCTTGGCGCGCACGACGTTGTCGTCCATGTGGTAGGCGAGCCTGCCGCTGACGGCCGGTGTGGAAATGAAGCCGATGTCGGCCCTTAGTCGCGACAGTGCCTCTTCGGTGACGACGCCGAGATAGGCGTTGAACTTCGCCGAATAGATGCCCCCGAGCGCGATCAGCGTGATGCCGCTTTCGCCTTTCAGCCGCTCCATGATCGCCGCGTTGTTGGTGATCAACGTCAGCGGACGCTTCTGCAGCAACATTTCCCCGAGCACGGCCGCCATTGAGCCATCGTTTACCATCACGGTCATTCCCGGCTCGACCAGTTCCAGCGCGGTCTGCGCCATTGCGAGCTTGGCCTCGGTGCCCTGGCGCTCGCGAATGCGAAAGTCGCTTTCGAACTGCATTCCCGCATCGATGGTCGCGCCCCCCCGAACCTTGCGCAGGACACCCTCCTGCTCGAGATCGTCGAGATCGCGATGGATCGTCATCTTCGACACGGCGAAGCGATCGGCAAGGTCGTCGAGATCGACGGTCTTGTTTTCGACGAGCAGGTTGACGATCAACTGCTGCCGCTCTTCCCGCCTCATCCCGGTCTCCGCCCTCGTTTGATATCAAAATAACGATTATCTCGTGATAATCAACACTACTTGTGTTATTTTGCGATGAAAACTTGTTTTCTTGATATGCTACTCCAACAGTGCCTGCGCGGTTCGCTCGTCCGTTATAAGCCCGAAAAGGCGGCGGCTGTTGAGAATTGCCCGGATGGCCGGCACCTTCGCCTGTCCACCCGCCAGCGCCACAAGCCGCTCGCTCGTGGTTTTGGGGAATGACGCGGAGAGCGTGCGCGCTGTTAGCGTCGTCTCAAGGATGTGGCCGTCGGCGTCGAAAAAGTGCCCGAGGATTTCGCCCACACCGCCTGCGGCGGCAATGTCCTCCATTTCACGGGGCTCAACCACACCGGACAAAACAAGCTGCGCCTCTGCATCGACAGTCCCCAGGCCAACGAGCTTCAGATCGGCGTTATTGGCCAGATCGAAGACTTCTTTGACGGCACGCTGCGCCTTCAACACTTCGCGGTCCTCGCCGGTATTGGCGAAGAAGGGAACCGGCATGACATAGGCATGGGTACCGGTCTTTTCGGCGATACGGTGCATCACGTCATAGGGATTGGCGCCGTAGTTTCGTGTCAGGCCGCCAAGCAACGAGACGAAGCGCAGGCCCTTCGCGTTCACCCTCGGCATATACTGGACGGCGGCGGAAAGCGTGCGGCCGTGACCAAGGCCGATGACCGTATTGTCGCCGCGCTCGATCTCGCGCTTGAGATAGCCGGCGCCTGCATGGCCGAGAGCGCGAAGCGGTAAGCCTTCCTCGCCGAGATCGGGTGCGACCTCGCAATATTGGAGCCCGAACCGTTCGGAAAGCCGCATCTCCAGCTCGACGCATTCGACGATATCCCCGTCGATGGTGACTTTGACGACGCCATCGGCAACCGCTCTCGCGATCAGGCGATGCGCCTTTACCGATGGCACGCCGAGGCGCCGGGCGACGTCGGACTGCGTTAGCCCGCCCGCATAGTGAAGCCAGGCAGCACGCACGGCCAGCGTATCATCGGCGTCCGTCATCACGGTTCCCTTTCGAATGTCACAGGCGGCGATTCCGCCGCATCGCAGTGCTGCCTTTTAAAGATGCCCGCCTTAGATGTTCAAGTCGGCGACGCCAGTGTCGATATGCGGCGCCCAGAAGGCGACGCTTTCGGCGATCTGCGGGATGACCTGACGATCGTTCGGCTCGCGTTCCTTGAAGGAGAGTTCCAGGCAAATTTCATTGTCCTTCGCCCCACCTTCGGCAAGTGCCTGGAGCAGAGGCGCGGGCTGAATGCGGCCCTTAGCATTGAATTCTGCAGTAAAGGGCCGGTGTCCGCCCTTGTCCATCAGGCTCTGCTTGATGTGGATGATCGGCGATACCGGCGGGACGGCGCGTGCCCAGGCATAGGGGTTGTAGTCGTCGGGGTTGGGGGAGGTGATGTCGCCATGATCGATATCCGCCATCATCCACATCGGGATGGCCAATCCGGCGGCTGCCAGCCGCTTTTGCAGCGACAGGCATGCGGCAATCGTCTCTCCGAACTCGCGACCGATGCTCATCGGTTCCCAGAAGATGCAGGAAAGGCCTGCGGCGCGTGCGTGGTCGGCTATCTCGGCCCAGCAGTCGATCGCGATCTTGACCAGTTCCTCGCGTCTGACCGGATCGTCGAAGTCCTTGTAGGTGAAGATTGCAAACTGCGTTCCGACGGAGTGGCCGCCGAGATCGGCGGTGATGTCGGCAAAAGTCTTGAACCATTCGATGTAATAGCGGCGCACATCGGCATCTGGATGTCCGAAGTGGTTGAGGCGACCATAGGGCCCCGTCATGCCTGATGTGATCCGCACACCCGTGCGCTTCAGCGCGGCGTTCATCGTGCGCGCCAGACGGCGGATCACGGGCGCCTGCCAGCTCGGATTGATGAATTCGTGGGTCAGCTGGAGGTCGCGGATCCTCAAGTCTCGCGCGACCGTCTCGATGAGGTCGTCGGGGTCTGCGAAGCGGTTCACAAGTGGATTGGTATTGAGCGAAAGGGTCAGCGGCATGGCAATATCCTTCAAGCTGCGGCAAGGCGGATTGAAGCAAACCACTCGTCAAAGGCTGCACGTTCCGCTTCGCTCAGATGCAGGTAATGCTTGGTGCGGCGGTAGAGGATGTCTTCGGCCGTCGCGGCCCATTCCGTCGCAACGAGATAGCGGGCCTCGGCCTCATAAAGCTGCCCGCCGAAATGCCGCCCGAGCCCTTGGATGCCAGTCGCACCCGCAATCACATTCTTCGTGCGGGCGCCATAGAGACGGCCGTAGTGATGCACGAGCTTGCGCGGCATCCATGGATAGGCATCGCGCAGGCTGTTGGCGAAGGTCTCGTAGTCGGCATTCGGAATTTCGCCGCCGGGCAACGGCGCCTTCTCCGTCCAGTCTCCGCCCATGTTCGGAAAAATATGCCTGAGACGTTGCATGCCCCGTTCGGCAAGTTCACGGAATGTGGTGATCTTACCACCGAAGACGTTGAGCAGAGGAGCGCCGCCCGTCTCGTCGAGATCGAAGACATAGTCGCGGGTAACGGCGGACGGATTGCCCTTGCCGTCGTCGAAAAGTGGACGAACGCCGGAGAAGCTATGCAGCACATCCTCCCGGCGTAGCTTCTCCTTGAAGTAGCGATTGACCGCCTTCAGCAGATAATCGATTTCCGCATCGTCGGCGGACACATCCTCGGCGCGGCCTTCATAGGCGATATCGGTCGTCCCGATCAGCGCCTTGTCGCCCTCATAGGGGTTGATGAAAATGACGCGCTTGTCGTGGTTCTGGACCAGATAGGCATTGGAGCCGGCCCAGAACTTCGGCACGATGATATGGCTACCCTTCACGAGACGGACGTTGCGGCCGGAGTTCGAGCCGGTGACACGATTGATGATGTCCATCACCCAGGGGCCGGCGCAGTTGACGAGACATTTTGCGCGGAAGGTTCGCGTCTCTCCGGTGAGGCTGTTTTTCGTCGTAACGATCCAGCTGCCGCTCTCACGACGCGCCGAGATTGCTGCCGATCGAGTGAGAATAGTAGCGCCCTTTTCCGCCGCGCTGACCGCATTCAAGATCACGAGGCGGGCGTCATCGACCCAGCAATCGGAATACTCGAAGCCGCGCGTGTATTGATCGAGGATCGGGGTTCCCTCCGGATCGCGCAGCAGATTGAGCGTGCGTGTCCCCGGCAGCTTTTTGCGGCCGCCAAGGTGATCGTAAAGGAACAGGCCGAGCCGCACGAGCCACGCCGGACGATCCTGCGGGCTGTGCGGCAGGACGAAGCGCATCGGCCAGATGATATGCGGCGCGGCATTGAGCAACACTTCACGCTCGAGCAGCGCCTCGCGCACCAGGCGGAATTCGTAGTATTCGAGATAACGCAGACCGCCATGCACCAGTTTGCCCGAACGAGACGAGGTTCCCTGTGCCAAATCGTCTTTATCGCACAGCGCGACTTTCAGCCCGCGGCCCGCAGCATCGCGTGCGATTCCCGCGCCATTGATGCCTCCGCCGATGACGAAGAGATCCAGGAGGTCGGGTTCAGTCATGTCATGCTCCTTCGATGCCTGCTGCATCAAAACTTGATTTACTCGCCTACCAGCGATGTCGTTGCGGCTCGGGCGAGCTTGCCCCAGGCAGGCGCCATTGCCTGGCGCACATCGGTGTAGGCGGAAAATAGCCGGTCGAACCGGGCAGCCTCGTTTACATCCGGAATCTCCGCGTCGCCGAGCAGCGGCGTCACCCAGTCGGCAATGCATTCGTCCATGCTGGAATAGACGCCGACGGCCACCGCGGCCATCATCGCCACGCCGGCGGCCCCCGTCTCATCGCGGCGCGACTGGCGGATCGGTGCGTTAACGGCGGCCGAGAGTGAACGGCGAAGGGCGAGCGAGCGTGTTGCGCCGCCCGTGACCCGCAACTCTTCGGGCATCGCGCCCATTGCCGCGTAGCAATCGCGGGTGGCAAGCCCCAACCCTTCGACCACACTGCGCAGCAGGTCGGGGAAGCCGTGGCGCGTAGAAAGCCCCGTGAAGCCCGCGCGCGCATTGGCGTTGACGAAAGGCCCACGTTCCCCAGCTTCGGAGATGTAGGGATGGTAAAGCACCGAACCCGGCCGGCTTTCCGCAAACCAGCCGTCGATGCGCGCAATCAGGTCTGCATGCGAATGAGGCTTGCCCGCCTCGGCCATCAAGTAGGCGGCGACGTCCAGGATCCAGTCGATGTTGATCGTAGCGCCCATGTTGGTCTGGACCTGGGTGACGATGCCGGGGATGGGCAGGGCGATCACATAGCCCGTTCCCTCATGATTGAGCTGAACGTCAGCAACGGGCTTGGCACGCATGTGCACGCCCGTCGAGCCGATCGTCGAGCAGGCGGCATTGCGAGCGCCGCTGCGCACGCCTGCACCGAGCGCCGTCATCGCCATGTCCACATAACCAAGGCAGACCGGCGTACCGGCAAGAAGTCCGCAGGCCCTCGCCGCCTCGGACGTCAGCGGGTGACTGATCTCGGTGCCGTCGATGATTTCAGGCAGAAGCGCCCGTCTATGGCTCAGGCCGAGCGCATCGATCACCACCGCATCATATTGCCGCGTCCGGAAGTTGCCAAAGGTAAAGCTCGCTTCGGACGGATCGGTCGCCCGCACGGTTGTCAGGTTGAGATAAAGCCAGTCCTTGCAGTGCAACGCCGTCTCCGCTCGGTCGAGAAGGTCCGGTGTGAAGCGATCCATATGGGCGAGTTGCGCACCCTGCTGGCAAGTGTTGAGGCCGGTGCCCGTTGCCTCGAAGCGGGCACGGTTCTCATTTCCGCCGGCAAGCGAAGTGACGGTCGGTGCGGCGCGCGCATCGAGCCATAGCCAGGCATCAGCGACCGGCGTATTGCCGCGGCCGACGAGCCAGGTGCCGTCGCCCTGGCCGGTGACCGCGACGGCTGCGGTGCGTGATGCGAGATTGGGTACTTTTTCTCCGAGGCCACGTAACGCGCTGGCGCAATCAAGCCAAGTCTGACCCAGCGACTGCGTTGCGGAGCCGTCGTCTCCCGTCGTGTATCTGTTGCGTACGGAGGCCGTGGCGATCTGGCGTCCGGACAGATTAAAGGCCACCGCCTTGATGACGGAGGTACCGGCATCTATCCCGATGATGATTTTCTCAGTCGATGTCATCGCAGGACCATCCCGCCTCTATTGCGAGCGCCTCGGCGGCTGTTACGCGCGTCCAATTCATCTGAAGTCCTCCCGATCGGCAAGATTCGTTGGGGATTCGGCATCCGGCTGCCAACTACTTCGGTCCTTTTGGCCTGCGGCAAGCTGCTCTGCCTTTTGAAAATCCTGGATGGAATATGTGGCCGAACCTCCGACAGGCCTCGTTGCGAAACATAACATAACGATACCATAAGGCTAGTAAGATTTTGCTGGCATTGAAATTTTTTTCATCTAGAATAAATCGCATAAGAGTGTAGAAAGCCGCTTGCGAAGATTGGGCCGCAACGTCATCATCGCCAGTCTCCGCTGCGCCGGATCTGGATAATACGCAATCTGTACAGCGAGTTATATGCCTATGCCGGGTGCGAAGCGTAGAGGAAAGTTTGTGCGTTTGCTTCCAATTATTCCGCGCTGCAGCGGGAAAAACTGAACGCGAAGTCACGCGTTTTTGCTCAGGTTCTCATCAAGTTGCCGTTGACATGTGTCGAAAATTATAACATCGTTTGCGACGTAAATAACATAGTTCTATCACGGAGGTGCGCTTCCGGATCGAGAGCTGCAGGTCCAGGTGGTTGGAGGAGACAGTCGCCGGTCTTGCTGAGGAGGCTTCCCAATGAGGATTTTTGTCCACGGTTGCGGTCCTGCCGGTGATCCGCCGATTTTTTGCTCTGGTGCGGCACAACGGGTCCGCCGGTCTGCGATTGCTGCCGCGCTCGCCCTTCTTTCCCTGCCATTCAAGTCAAAGGCCGTCCGGACATGAGTACACCGCCTGATTATGCAGCATCAAAGCCGAGCAGCGGCAATTTCAAGCTCATCGCAAGCGCGGCGCTTGCCGTCATCGTCGTTGGAGCGATTGCGCTCGATACCACGGTCGTCAAGATCGGCTCCGCCGACGATGTCCGCCAACAGGCATTTTCCGCGGAGACTTTCGGCGCAGAGCAGTTCCCGAAGATTAAGGCGAATGTCGAGGATCGGGCCGTTGCGGTCGCCGAGCTTGCGGCCGCAATCGCTGCCGACAAGAAGGCAGCCGCCGAAAAATACGGCACTGCGACGAGCACCGGACCGGTGATTCCTGTTACGCTGACGGGTGTCTTCGGCGCCCGCAAGGCGAACATTAACGAGATAAAAGTCGATGGGTTGCCTCCCGAGACGGTGGTCCGTGTCCAGACCGGTCCTGCGGTCAATGGCACGGACCTCCGTGACGCGACCGGAACCATCGAATTCGGGCAGTTTACCAACCAGATCCAGTATCAGGATGCCGGTTCGGCCATCAACAACGAGATGAAGAAGACGGTCTTTGCAGGCCTCGATCCTGACACGCTGGATGGAAAGACGGCGACCGTGGTGGGTGTCTTCAAGCTCATCAACCCGAAGAACTGGCTCGTCACGCCGGTGAAGGTCGAGGTCAAATGAGCCAGCCGCTATGCAACTCCGGAAGCCGGGGCGAGGTCGTTCTTGCCGCTCGCAACATCGCCAAGTCCTATGGCAATGTTCACGCCCTGAAAGGAGTGAACTTTGACATCCACCGCGGCCAGGTCACGACTCTGTTCGGAGAGAACGGCGCGGGCAAGTCGACTTTGATGAAAGTCCTTTCGGGGGTCGTGCAGCCGAGTTCTGGCGAGATCATCCTCGACGGCTCGCCTGTCAGCTTTGCATCGTCGACCCATGCGCGCGGGTGCGGGATTTCTATCATTCACCAGGAGCTCAGCCTGGCACCCAATCTCAGCGTCCGTGACAACATCTTCATGGGTCGAGAGATCATCAAGGGTGGGGTTGTCGACTTCGCCGAGGAAGAGCGCCAGACACGTGCGCTCATGGAAGAGCTCGAGGAAGACATCGATCCGCTGACGCGTGTCGAGGATCTCCGCCTCGGCCAGCAGCAGATCGTCGAGATCGCGCGCGCCCTTTCTATCAATTCGCGTATCCTCATCATGGACGAACCGACTTCGGCTTTGAGCGCCACCGAAGTGGAAGTGCTCTTCAAGGTCATCCACGACCTAACCAGCCGCGGCGTCTCGATCGTCTACATCTCGCATCATCTGGAAGAGGCCCTGCAGATCACCCACCACGCCGTTGTCCTGCGCGACGGGAACATGACGGCCTATGCGGAGCGCAAGGATATCGACCTCGAATGGATCGTCCGCAACATGGTCGGCGATAACTTTGACCTTGGCAATCCACCGCAAGGCCATCAGTTCGGCGCAGTGGCGCTTTCCATCGAAAACCTGAGTGTTCCGGGTCCTTCCGGCGTTGCCTATAATGCGGTCGACCGCCTATCGCTGCAGGTGCGCACCGGCGAGGTCGTCTGCATATACGGGCTGATGGGGGCCGGGCGGACCGAACTCCTTGAATGCATCGCCGGTCGCCTGCGTTCGAACGGCGGCAAGGTTCTGCTCGAAGGACAGGACGTCGGCGGGCTCAGCATCGCCGGACGCATCGCCGGCGGTCTCGTCCTTGTACCCGAAGATCGCCAGCGCGATGGCCTGGTCCAGACGATGACGGTCGGATCCAATCTGTCGCTTGCGAGCATCGGCGCCTTTACGAAGGGGCTGTTCACCTCCGGCCATCGGGAGCGCGATCTCGTCAACGATGCGATCCGCCGGGTGCATGTGAAGACCGATGGCGGCGCGGCAGCGATCGGCTCGCTGTCCGGCGGCAACCAGCAGAAAGTCGTCATCGGCAAGATGCTGGCAACCCAGCCGAAGGTGATCCTGCTCGACGAGCCGAGCCGCGGAATCGATATCGGCGCCAAGGCCGAAGTGTTCAAGCTGCTCGCGGAGCGCGCCAAGCAGGGACTGGCGGTCATCTATTCGACATCCGAAGTCAATGAATGCCTGAGCATCGCGCACCGCATCGTCGTTATGCACCGCGGCAGGATATCGGCCGAGTTTGGCTCGGACGTCACCAAGGAAAAGATCATGGCAGCCTCCGGCGAAGCCGTGGTCGCGCACTAGCCTGGAACTATGGAGCGCTGAGTATGTCAGTCACAAACATCGTCGAGAAGAAGTCAGTTTCCACCGGGCAGAAGCGCAATACCAACGTCGTGCGTCTCATCCTGGAAGGCCGGGCATTCTTTGCGCTGATCGTCATCATCGCAGTCTTCTCATTCCTGTCACCCTACTATTTTACGCTGAACAACTTCCTAATCATGGCGTCGCATGTCGCGATCTTTGGCATTTTGGCAATCGGCATGCTGCTGGTGATCCTGAACGGCGGCATCGACCTGTCGGTGGGCTCGACGCTGGGGCTCGCAGGCTGCATCGCCGGCTTCATGATGCAAGGCGTCACGCTCAACTATTTCGGCGTCATCCTCTATCCGCCGGTCTGGGCCGTCGTCATCATCACATGTGCGCTTGGTGCTTTGGTGGGTGCCGTCAACGGCGTGCTGATCGCTTACCTCAAGGTGCCGGCCTTCGTCGCTTCGCTGGGTGTGCTTTATGTAGCCCGCGGTATTGCGCTATTGATGACCAATGGCCTGACCTACAACAATCTCGGCGGCCGCCCGGAGCTCGGCAATACCGGGTTCGATTGGCTCGGCTTCAACCGGCTCGGAGGCATCCCGATCGGCGTGATCGTGCTTGCGGTTCTGGCAATCGTCTGCGGCATCGTGCTGAGCCGAACGGCCTTCGGCCGTTGGCTCTATGCCTCGGGTGGTAACGAACGTGCGGCCGACCTTTCGGGCGTTCCCGTCAAGCGCGTCAAGATCGTCGTCTATGTGCTGTCGGGTGCCTGTGCCGCGATCGCCGGCCTGGTGCTGTCGTCGCAGCTGACCTCCGCCGGTCCGACTGCCGGCACCACGTATGAACTGACGGCGATCGCAGCCGTCGTCATCGGTGGTGCAGCGCTGACCGGCGGCCGCGGTACGGTTCGCGGCACCATGCTCGGGGCCTTCGTCATCGGCTTCCTCTCTGACGGCCTCGTAATCATCGGCGTCTCAGCCTACTGGCAGACCGTCTTCACCGGCGCGGTGATCGTTCTCGCCGTCCTCATGAACAGCATCCAATACGGCCGCCGGGTCAAATCGTCCTGACGGCTTCAACTGAACTTATCCGCGACGGCAGGCTGGATTCCATGAAGGCCGATTGGGGAAAGCACCGCCGGGTCTCCGGCAATAACTGAGCTCACTAGTGGGAGAGAGACTATGTTTAAAAAAGGCATGCGCATTCTTTTTGCCGCCGCGACTGTGGCGCCGCTTCTTGCAAGCTCGGCCTGGGCGGCCGGGATGATGACGATCATCGTCAACGACCCGTCGAACCCGTACTGGCTGACGGAAGGCAACGTTGCCAAAGCCGCCGCCGAAAAGCTTGGCTATACCGCCTCGGTCAGCGCGCACAAGGGTGACACCAACACCGAAAGCAACCTGATCGATACGGCCATCACCAACAAGTCGGTTGCGATTATCCTTGATCCGGCGAATGCTGACGGTTCCGTCGGTGCGGTGAAGAAGGCCGTTGCCGCAGGCATTCCGGTTATCCTCGTCAACGCGGAAATCAACCAGGAAGGCCTGGCGAAGGCGCAGCTCGTTTCCAACAACGCCCAGGGTGCAGCACTCGGTGCCCAGCAGTGGGTCGAAGCTATCGGCGACAAGGGCAACTATGCCGAACTCTTCGGCGCACCGTCGGACAACAATGCCGCGACGCGCTCCAACGGCTATGAGACCGTGCTTTCGCAGTATCCGGACCTGAAGAAGGCTGCCAAGGAAGTCGCCAACTGGGACCGTACTCAGGGCCATAACAAGATGCAGTCCATGCTGCAGGCAAACCCGGACATCGTCGGCGTCATCTCTGGCAACGACGAAATGGCGCTGGGCGCCATCGCCGCTCTCAAGGAAGCCGGCAAGCTCGCCAACATCAAGGTCGGCGGTTTTGACGGTTCTCCGGATGCTGTTGCGGCCATCAAGGCAGGTGAACTCCAGTACACCGTCCTGCAGCCGGTTGCCGTGTTCTCCGAAGAAGCGGTGAAGCAGGCAGACAGCATCATCAAGACTGGCAACACCGGTGCCAAGAGCGAGAAACAGCTCTTCGATTGCCTGCTGATCACCAAGGACAATGTGGATAAGTACACGGGTCCGTTCGTCTTGTCGCAGTAATCGTCGAAGGGGCGCTCGAAAAGGCGCCCCTTTCAGCGACGGCGGCACAGGCTGCTCGGCTCTTCGGATGCCGGAAACGCTAACTTGTGGGCCGCAACCGCCCGTTCCATGTCGCCTTTTTGCCTTGGGGCGGCAATCACTGTACGAAGCTGGGATCCAGAGTTCAGCGACAAGGGTGACCCGTGACACAGAAGACGAGCCAGGGCGACGATCTGTTGGACCAGCTTACGAGCGACAGCCGCCAGACGCGCCAGATCGCTCGCCGGCGCATGATTGCCGAGGCCGTCATGAATGAAGGCTCGATGCGGATAGAAGACCTCACCGACCGTTTCGGGATCAGCCTGATGACTGCTCATCGCGACGTGGACGAACTTGTCAGCCGCGGTCTCTTCAGGAAGACGCGCGGCATCGTCACTGCGGCTGCAACCAATCTCATAGAATCAAGCGAGGTCTATCGCTCGAACCGCCAGTCGGCGGAGAAGAAGCTGATCGCCGAAGCGGCGATGCAGTTCGTTGAGCCGGGGCAGGCCATTTTTTTCGATGATTCGACCACGGTACTACAGATGGCGGCGCATCTGCCGTCGAAGGTACCGGTCACGGCCATCACCAATTCGCTGACGCTCATGAACGCGCTGAAGGGCATGCACGACGTGACGCTGCTCGCACTCGGTGGACAGTATTACAACTGGTGTAACGCCTTCATGGGTCGCATGACCATAAACGAGATCAGAGGTCTCAGGGCCGATGTCGCGTTCATCTCCATGTCGGCGATCAGCGACGGCACGGTTCTGCACCAATCCCCGGAGACGGTCGATACCAAGCGTGCCATGTTCGACTGTTCCGTCAAGCGCATCCTGCTTGCCGATCACACGAAGTTCGAGCAGCGGGCGCTTCACAGTTTCGCGGCACTGGACGAGTTCGACGTCGTCATCGTCGACGACAAGACGCAGCCGGTGCACATCGACCGCATGCGGTCCAGAGATATCAACGTTGTCATCGCCAAGGGCGCCGGAGGGCGCTCGTGACCGGACAAGCCCGTTGCTGATAGCGAGGTAAAAGCGAATGCCGAGTCTGCTCGGGATCGATAGTGGCCTGACGGTCACCAAGGCCGTCATCTTCGATATTGACGGCACGCCGCTCGCAGTCGCCCGGCGCCGCGTCACGCAGTTTATCCCAAATGCCCGCCATATCGAACGGGACATGGACGAATTGTGGAGCGCGACGGTTGACGCGATTCGGGAGGCGATCACTCTCAGCAATCGGCCGGCAAGCGACATCCAGGGCATCGCGGCAACGGCCCACGGGGATGGCATCTATCTGCTCGACCACGAACGGACACCTTTGGGCCGGGCCATCCTGTCCCTGGACAGCCGGGCCGGTGCCGTCATCGATCGGTGGATGGAAAGCGATGTCGCCGACCAAGCCATCGAGCTCACGGGTCAGATCCCGCATGTCTCCGCACCATCGACACTGCTTGCCTGGATCCGCGACATGGAACCCGAGCGGTTCAAACGCATTGGTCATTTCCTGAGCTGCAAGGACTGGCTGCGGTTTTGCCTGACAGGCATCGTTGGTACGGATCGCACGGAGGCAAGTACCTCCTTTACCGATGTGAAGACACAGGAATACAGCCAGGAGGCCCTGAGGCTCTTTGGGTTGCAGAAACTTGTCCATGCTCTGCCGCCGGCCGCGCGTTCCGATCAGATCATCGGGCGGGTGACAGGTGAGGCGGCGCATCTGACCGGCCTTGCCAAGGGAACGCCGGTCGTTGCCGGGCTGCATGATGTCACGGCCTCCGCGCTCGGGGCAGGCGGCTATGCCAAGGGCGTCGTCGCCGTCATTGCCGGTACCTATTCGATCAATGAGACGCTATCGTCGGAACCGCGGGTCGACCGGCGTTGGTTCTGCCGCAACGGCATCGCGCCCGGCATCTGGAATAACATGTCGATCTCGCCGGCATCGACCGCGAATTACGACTGGTTTCTCGACAAGCTGTGCGCCGGCGAGCGGACGAAGGGCGAGGCGCAAGGCAGCTCCATTCACGCGTTGCTCGCGCCGGAAATCGATGCGGCTTTCGATCGGCCATCGACGGCGCTCCTTCCATCCCTACCTGTTCGGCTCGCCCTATGGTGCTTTGGCAAGTGCCGGCTTCTTCGGCCTCGGCGGCTGGCACGATCGCGGCGACATGCTGCGGGCCGTGCTTGAGGGTATCGCTTTCAATCATCGCATCCATGTCGATGCACTTGGCGACGGCTTTGAATTTGAAGAGGCAAGGCTTGCCGGGGGTGTCTCGCGCAATCCGCTGGTCGTTCAAATGTTCGCCGATGTGCTCGGCATACCGGTGACCGTGACCGAAACGGATGAGGCCGCCGCCTGGGGTGCTGCTCTTTGCGCCGGATCGGGCGCCGGCGTTTATGCTGATCCGCAGAGCGATCCGCGCGACATCTCCCGCATCGCGAAGACGTGCCAGCCGGATGCGGCACGCAGTGCGGACTACGACAAACGCTACCGGGTCTTCCGCCAGATCGCCGACGCTATGACGCCCCTTTGGCCGAAAATTGCCGGCCTTGCGCCGGAGCAATCGGTAACCGACGAGGCAGAACCCCGGCACTGATGTGTGGGCGATTTAGGACGACAAGATCATGACTCCCGACATGCAGCAACGCTTCTCGAACCTTGGACAGGGCGACATCGACGTCCTGATCATCGGAGCGGGCATCAATGGTGCCGGACTGTTTCGCGACCTTTCGGCGCAAGGCGTCAATTGCGTGATCGTCGACAAGGCCGATTTCGGCTCCGGGACGAGTGCTGCGCCATCGCGCCTTATTCACGGTGGCCTGAAATATCTCGAGACGGGCGAGTTCGGCTTGGTCGCCCAGTCGACGTTGGAGCGCAATTTGCTGCTGAAGAACGCTCCGCATTGCGTCGAGCCATTGCCTACTTTCATACCGGTATTCTCCTGGACACGGGGTATTTGGGCAGCGCTGCGCACGCTGCTTGGCTCCAAGACTGCGCCACGCAGCCGGGGGGCCGTTCTCATCAAGATCGGGCTTAGGCTCTACGATTTCTTTGGATCACGCGACCAGGTCATGCCGCGCCATCGGCTGATCCTGAAAAAGAAGGCGCGCAAGGAAATGCCGCACCTCACCCCGGCAATCGTCGCCGGCGGAATTTATTACGACGCCAAGATCAGCAGGCCCGAGCGGCTCGTCTACGAACTCGTCATGGACGGACTTGAGGCAAATACGAAGAGCCTTGCCGCCAATTTCGCGACGCTTGCGGCAGTCTCCGGCGGGCGGCTGACATTCAGGCAACCGGACGGCGGCGAATTTGCTGTGTCTCCCAAACTGGTGGTGAACGCCGCCGGTCCCTGGATCGATCATGTCAATGGGGCGCTCGGCGCTCCCTCTCGGATGATCGGCGGTACCAAGGGTTCCCACATTCTGCTGGATCATCCTGAGCTGGTTCGCGGCCTGAACGGCCACATGATCTATTTCGAGGCCGATGATGGGCGCATCTGCCTTGTCTACAGCTATCTCGGGATGGCGCTCATCGGTTCCACTGATATCCCTGCCGACGACCCGGATAATGTCCGCTGCGAGGAACCGGAAACCGAATATTTTCTCGATAGCGTCCGCTCGCTGCTACCGACGCTTCGCTTCGATCGTGATCAGATCGTCTACAGTTATAGCGGCATCCGTCCGCTGCCGGCCTCCGACGCGACCGCCCCGGGGCTGATCAGTCGCGATCATTCCGCACCAGTGAAGGAGCCGGAAGAAGGCAGGCCGTTTCCGATCATCTCGCTGGTCGGCGGAAAGTGGACTACTTTCCGCGGTTTTGCCGAGGAAGTTGCCGATTCCGTTCTCGCGCGCCTGCAGCATGTTCGCAAGCAGTCGACCCGCTACCTGCCGATCGGTGGCGGAAAGGCCTTCCCAATGGATGTGCAGCAACGAAGCGTCTGGATCAAGGAAATCGCGGCGTGGACCGACGCGCCGGTCGAGCGCGTGGACGAACTGCTTGGCCGCTACGGAACGACGGCTGCGGCCGTGCTCTCTTTCTCGTCGGCATATTCCGATGAACAGCGGCTGACGGGCGCGGGGCACTACAGTTTCAAGGAAGTCGACTGGATTGCTCGAAACGAACTCGTCGTACACCTCTCAGATATCGTCCTTCGGCGCACGACGCTTGCTATCGAAGGCCGCTTGAAGCTCGAAGGCTTGCGGGAAATCGCCGGTGTCGCCGGGGCTGCGCTCGGCTGGAACGCAGAACGCATTGCAGGCGAGATCGAGGACGTCGTCAACCAGCTTGAAAATTTCCATGGCCAGACGCTCGCAAGCAGGATGCCTGCCGCCGGGCCTAAGCAGGCACAGCACCCCGCGTCAGCATAGGCTGCAGCTCAAGAGAAGACCGGATCGAGCGAACCGGATTTGTAGCGCTTGGCCATTTCCGACACAGGAAGCGGCGTAATCCGGCTTGCCATTCCGGCCGTGCCGAACTGTTCGAAGCGCTCCTTGCAGAGCTTGCTGAGCGCAGCCATCGCCGGCTTAAGATATTTGCGCGGGTCGAATTCGCTCGGATCTTCCTGCAGCACTCGGCGGATCTGGCCGGTCATCGCCATCCTGCCATCGGTATCGATGTTCACTTTGCGCACGCCGTTCTTGATGCCGCGCTGGATTTCTTCGACCGGCACGCCCCATGTCGGCTTCATCTGGCCGCCGTACTTGTTGATGATCTCCTGCAGTTCGATCGGGACTGACGACGAGCCGTGCATGACGAGGTGCGTATTCGGCAGTTTGCGGTGGATCTCTTCGATGACGCTCATCGCCAGCACGGATCCGTCCGGCTGGCGGGTGAATTTGTAGGCACCATGGGACGTGCCCATGGCGATCGCCAGCGCATCGACCTTGGTTTCGCGCACGAACTTTACGGCCTCGTCGGGGTTTGTCAGCAGCTGGTCATGCGACAGCTTGCCTTCGGCGCCGTGGCCGTCCTCGGCCTCGCCCATGCCGGTTTCCAGCGAGCCGAGAACGCCGAGTTCGCCCTCGACTGAGATGCCGCCGAAATGCGCCATGTCCGTCACCATCTTGGTGACGCCGACATTGTAGGCCCAGTCAGCCGGTGTCTTGGCATCCGCCTTTAGCGAACCGTCCATCATCACCGAGGTGAAGCCTGCCTGGATCGCCGTCATGCAGCTCGACGGATCGTTGCCGTGGTCGAGATGAACGCAGACCGGAATATGTGGATAGATCTCGACGACGGCATCCATCATGTGCTTCAGCATGATGTCGTTGGCGTAGGCGCGCGCTCCGCGCGACGCCTGCATGATAACCGGTGCACGAGACGCGTCCGCGGCCTCCATGATGGCGAGTGCCTGCTCCATGTTGTTGATGTTGAAAGCAGGAACGCCGTAGCCTTCCTCCGCAGCGTGATCGAGCAGCTGCCTCAGCGTGATGCGTGCCATTCAAGATTTCCCCATATCGATGGTCGAACGGAACGCCGCCATCCTGTCGAAAGTAGAGCCCAGGCGCGCGGGCTGTTCGCGCGCCCAATTTGTAAAGGGCAGAATGGCATAGGAGGAGGAATGTAACAAGCAGGAATAACAATATCACAATCAGTATGATATTTGCGGGAAGCCATCTTCGCATGCGTCAACCGATCGGAGCAGTGACCAGGAAGGCAGTAGCCCTATAAATGCTCGCTGCACCGCGCTTCTCCTTTCCAGCCGAAGAATTGTTGGTTGTTGGTGGCAAAGCGGACTTTTCCGCCGCAATATCTCAGTGAAACTGCAGCTGTTGGTCGCGCCAGCTCGTGGACGCAGGGAGTGACAAACCCTTATATGAGGAAGGTCAAGGGGAACGGGGATGTCAGGGCAACATTTCCACTTCTCCTGGTTGGTCCATTGCGGAATCCATGGTCTGAGCCCGATGGCATGACGCGGCCCGTTTGTCCGAGCCAGATCCACCTTATATACGGTCGCCGTTCGAAACAGCGCGCACCAACATCCCGCTTGCGACGGGGCAAGGGCTCAGGAGGACGAAACCCTTCTGGACAGGCGGCATTTCAAGCCAAGGGTTTGTTCGGTTCGTCCCACCTGGATCCGCCGGGACTGATCAGGTCCCGGAAGATGGCAGAATTCAGTTTGATGGCTAACGCATCAGGCGGTCGTCATGGCCGCTCCCTCGATGACGACGCCGGCATTGATGTATTTCCACATCGCCACAAGCAGCTTGCGAGCAAGCGCCACAATCAGCGTCTTCTTCAGCCGCCCGTTGTTCTGCTTCACCCGCTCCTTGAACCATAGGGTGAGCGCCGATTGCGGTTGATGGCGCACCCACAGCCAGGCAAGCTGAACGAGCGTCGTTCGTAGCCTAGGATTGCCGGATTTCGACACGCCCTGCTCGTGATCAATCGCCCCACTCTTCCACGGTGTTGCGACCAGGCCCGCATAGGCAGCCAATTGTCGCCGGTTGTCGAAGTGGCGGGACAGGCCTTCCGACCACAGCACGGCGGCAAACTCTGGTCCGATACCTTTCAGAGCGAGTAGCATGGTCGGCGCCGATGAAGCACCCTGCTGGGCCGCCAGCATGGCGTCGCGCTCAGCCTCGATCGCCTTGATCTGTTCGATCAGCAGTTCCAGCCGGTCGAGGATGCGGCCAATCTGCCGCTTCAGATGGACAGGCAGCGGACGCCCGTCGCCGGTCCTCAGTTCCTCAAGGCACTTGCGCCGGTCTCGACGCAGTGGTTCGTAGCCGGACACGCCCTGGGCAAACAGCAGGCCCTTGACGCGATTGACGTGCCTTACGCGCTCGTTGGTCAAGACCTTGCGCTCTCGCGCAAGGCGGCGGCGGTCCTCTTCCTCGGGTGTCGGTACCCTGAGCATGGCGCAGACGCGCGGCTCGCCCCGCTTATAGGCGAGCAGCGCGCGCACCAGCGCTTCGCCATCGATCTTGTCGGTCTTGGCCCGCCGCCGCCGGCGCGAGGTCGCAATCGAGGCGGGATCGACGACGTGGCTCTCGATCCCCTCCGCCTCCAGCACGCGGTGGATCCAGAAGCCGTCGAGCCCAGCTTCCTGGATGACGATGATCGGAAAGCATCGTCCCGTCCGCGCCTGGGCCTTCCTGTTGAGTTCGGCAAACCGTTCCAGCAGGGCGGCGATGTCGCCGGCCTCCACCCAGTACTTGGACATCTTCTCGCCGCCACCCGGCGACAGCGAGGTGACCAGCCATTTCGAGCGGGAGAGTTCCATCGAGACGAAAATTGCGCGAAGATCGGTGTGGATAGCGGTCGGCGTTTCGGGGTGGTGTGCTGCAACCGGCATGCTGGCCTCCAGTGTGAGATGTTTTAGCGAGCCTCACTTTGCCACAGCGCGGACCGCTATCCACCTCCTCATAGGATCTGGCTGCGTCAGTAATCTCGCGCGACTAGCCGGCAATCCCGCTGCAACAACCGAAACAATGTCTATAGAGAGGAACCATGAAGCGAACCTGTTTTGCGGCCTCGTTGGTGGTGGCGTGGAGCCTGACATCGGCACTGACCTTCGCGGCGGACGACGCTCTATCGGAAATCAAGAAGGCTGGCGTGATCAAGATCGGCACGACGGGCGACTACAAGCCCTTCAGCTACAAAGCTGCTGATGGCACCCTCACGGGTGCCGACATCGCCATGGCCAAGGATCTTGCCGCCGATCTCGGGGTCAAGGCGGACTTCGTTACCACTACCTGGAAAACAATGTTGGACGATTTCAAGGCCGGCAAGTTCGACATCGCACTCGGCGGCATTACCGTAAACGCCGCTCGTGACGAAGTGGGCGACTTCTCGGTGCCCAATGTGACCGACGGAAAGCGACCGATTGCCCGCTGCGAGGACAAGGAAAAATACACCACGCTTGATGCGATCGACCGGCCCTCCGTGCGGGTGATCGTCAATCCGGGCGGGACCAACGACAAGTTCGCCCACGAGCATTTCGACGAGGCGTCGATCGAGGTGTTTCCCGACAACAAGACAATTTTTGACCAGATTGCGTCGGGCAGGGCCGATGTGATGGTCACGGACGGCGTGGAGGTGGACCTGCAGTCCAAGCTGCATGCCAGCGTCTTGTGCCCGGTCGCCGTCAAAGAGCCGTTCACGCATTTCCAGAATGCCTATCTGCTGCGCGAAGACCCCGCCTTAAAGGCGGCGGTGGACACTTTCATGCGCAAGCAACTGGAAAGCGGTGGGTGGAAAGAGAAACTCGACGCGGCAATGCAGTAAGGAATCTCTGCTGCGTAATAGCGGACGAAAAGAGTATTGTCCGCACTCATCTGCTGGGATCATCGGCAGCGCTCAGCGGAACCAATAGGCCTAACTTGACGTCCCTCAGCACTACATTCGTGTGCATGCGCCGGATCTGCGGGTTTTCTTTCATGATCAGCGCCGCGATGTCGTCATAATGTTCGACGTCGCGGGCCGTGATAATGGTGATCAAGTCCACCGCTCCGGTAACGTAGTAAACTTGCTGGATGTGATCCTGCTTTTCCGCCCAAAGGCGGAACTTCGCTAGCGCATCGTAGTTGTCACGCTCGATCTCCAATCCGGCGATGAACACCATCGGTGTGCCCGTCGCCTTGCGATCGACGACGGCTACTTCTGCCTTGATGATGCCGTCCTCGCGCAGGCGTTTCAGCCGCCTCTGCACCGCCGAGGTCGAAAGCCCGACCTTTTCGGCGATGGTTTCCGCCGTCAGCTGACAATTGCGCTGAATGATGTCGAGAATATCGCGATCAAAGCCATCCAATCTTTCCATGCTCCTCCCTCCGCTTTCCAACGGCGAAATTACCCGGCGACACCGGTGTTCTGTCATATTAAACGCATTAGAAACAGATTTCTGCTTAATAAATGCAAAACAATCAGAATTTGCGCGCAAAAACCGCAGCTATCCGCGATATTCTCCAAACATTATTTGAACCGGTACCGCGCATGACAAAACCGTCTATCCAGGCACTTCGTGTGGATGATCTTCACAAGAGCTATGGCCCACATGAAGTCCTCAAGGGCATTTCGACAACGGCCCGTAAAGGCGACGTGATTTCGATCATCGGTTCGTCGGGCTCCGGGAAGAGTACATTCCTGCGCTGCATCAATTTGCTGGAGATACCGGATCGGGGCCGCATTGTCGTGAACGGCGAGGAAATTGCTTTGAAACACAGCCGCAGCGGGCAGATGCAGCCGGTGAACTGGCGGCAGATCGAGCGGCTGCGCACCGGCCTCGGCATGGTTTTCCAGAACTTCAATCTCTGGGCACATCGAACGGTTCTTGAGAACGTCATCGAAGCACCGGTCCAGGTCATGGGATATGCTCGCCGCGAGGCCATCGAGAAGGCGGACGCTCTCCTCAATAAGGTTGGGCTCTACGACAAGCGCGACGCGTACCCCGCCTTTCTTTCCGGCGGCCAGCAGCAACGGGCGGCCATTGCCCGGGCGCTTTGTGTCGATCCGTCCGTCATGCTGTTCGACGAGCCGACCTCGGCGCTCGATCCCGAGCTGGTCGGAGAGGTGCTCAAGGTGATCCGCGAGCTCGCCGAGGAGGGCCGCACAATGCTGATTGTCACCCATGAGATGCGCTTTGCCCGCGACGTCTCAAGCCACGTTCTCTTCCTGCATCAGGGCCTGATCGAGGAGGAGGGATCGCCTCGGCAGATCTTCGACGCCCCACTCAGTGCCCGCTGCCGGGAATTTACCGGCATGCTCGCCCATCATTGATCCGCCGCTTGGTCACAGATACCCCCAAACAGGAGAAATCCACGAATGAAACTGCTCCCCCTGCTGCTCGCCGGCGCCACGCTTGCCATTTCTGCCATCACGGCTCAGGCTGAAGTCCGTTTTGGCGTCATGAACGAATCGTATCCTCCCTTTTTCGCCAAGGATGCCTCCGGTGAGTGGCAGGGCTGGGAAATCGACCTGATGAACGCCGTGTGCGAGCAGATGAAGGAGAAGTGCTCAGTTGTCGAGGTCTCCTGGGATGGGCTCATTCCGGCGCTGCAGAGCAAGAAGTTCGACGTCATCTGGTCGTCGATGTCAAACACTGCAGAGCGCTCGAAGGTCATCGACTTCACCGACAAGTATTACAACACGCCGAGCACCTTGATCGGCCCAAAAGACCAGAAGCCGGGCGCGACGGCCGATGACGTGAAGGACAAGACTCTCGGCATTCAGGTCTCAACCATCCAATCGGAATACTACAAGAAGTATTTCGCTGATGTCGCTGACGAGAAGACCTATCAGACCCTGGATGAGGCATTCCAGGATCTTGCCGCCGGCCGCATCGACTATGTGTTCGGGGATTCCCTTGCCCTTGATGCATTCCTGAAAAGCGACGCCGGCAAGGATTGCTGCGTCAAGATGGGTGACGTCGCCGACGACGAGGAGATTCTCGGAGCCGGCGTTTCCGGCGGCCTGCGAAAGGAAGATTCCGAGCTCAAGGCAAAGCTGAATGCTGCGATCGCCGCCGTGCGCGCCAGCGGCAAGTACGGTGAAATCACCAAGAAATATTTCGCCTTCGACATCTACGGTACGAACTGACCTCGATCCCGGATCCGGCCGGACGATGGCAACCGAACCACGAGGCATATTAGACCTGCTTTCCCCCTATCCGCCCGGATGGGGTGGAACCCTGCTTGTCGGTGCCGCCTCCACGATTGCCATCTCCGCCGGCGCTTTCCTGATCGGCATTCTGCTCGGGACGGGAGGCGCGCTTGGCAAGCTTTCCGGCAACAGGCCGCTCGGCTTGCTGCTCAATGTCTATACGACAGCTATCCGCGCCATTCCGGAACTGATTTTGATCGTCGGGCTCTATTATGCGGGAATGGACGGCCTCAACCGGCTTTTGGCCGGGCTCAATCTGCCTGCGATCGAAGTGAACGGCTTCGTCGTCGCCGTCGCCGTACTCGGCTTCGTGCAGGGTGCCTATATGACGGAAGTGCTGCGCGGCGCGATCCTCGCCATCCCCGTTGGTCAGATCGACGCGGCGAAAGCCTTCGGCATGGGGCCGATGCTGCGTTTCCGCCGAGTCATCCTGCCGGCATTATTGCCAAATGCCCTGTCGGGCCTTGCCAATCTGTGGATGTCGGTCACCAAGGACAGCGCGCTGGTTGCCGTCGTCGGCTATCAGGAACTGGCGCTCGCCACTCGCCTGGCTGGCGCGAGCACCAAGCATTATTTCATCTTCTTCCTCGCATCTGCGCTTCTCTATCTCGCTCTCACGCTCGTCTCCAATATCGTCTTCAACCTGATCGAGCGCCATGTGCGGCGCGGACAGCCGAAGCCTGCCTAAGGAGCACACGGCATGACCTTCTCGTGGATAGCCACCTATTGGTCGCTCCTATTGGCGGGCGCCGCGCAGACGGTGCTGCTGCTGGTGATCTCGGTCGTCTTCGGATTCGTCCTGGCGATCGGCCTCGCCTTCGCGCAGGTGAGCGGCGGCACGCTGACGCAATATCTCGCTCGCGGCTACTGCACCTTCTTCCGCGGCACGCCGCTGCTCATCCAGCTCTGGCTTTTCTATTACGGCGTCGGTTCGCTGCTGCCAATGATCCCAGGCCTGCGTCAGAGCCTGTTCTGGCCCGTCCTGCGTGAGGGCTTCTTCTTCGCGGCCGTGAGCTTTACGCTAAACTATGCCGCCTACGAGGCGGAAGTGCTGCGCGGCGCGCTGCTCGCAGTGCCCAAGGGCGAGTTGGAAGCGGGCCGCGCCTTCGGCATGCGGCCCTTCACTCTGATCCGGCGCATATGGCTGCCCCGGGCCATTCGCATCGCATTGCCGACAATTGGCGGCGAAATCGTCATGCAGCTCAAAGCGACACCGCTCGCATTTACCGTCACAGTGATGGATCTCTACGCGGTGGCGAGCAAGGTGCGCCAGGACACGCTGCTCGTTTATGAGCCGCTGATCGTCGTTACTGTCTTCTATCTCATTCTCACGGCAATCATCGCTCGCGCCTTCCGCCTCCTCGAGGCGCAGGTGCCATCGCGACGCTAACGCCAACGCGGAAATGAACGGTCATGACTCCACACCTTTCCGGACTTGTTTCGCCGTGCTGGCAGAAATGAGTGCTGGAAGGCCATCCGCCAGAGACGCTTCCGGTTGTCGATCGGCTCGAAACTGCGGACGACATCATCGCCCACTCGCGGCCAGGCTTTGCGGCCGGCTTTGGTTCAATTCCCCTACGGAGACCTATCCATGAGCAGACTGTGCATTCTCGACGGCGGCATGAGCCGCGAACTCCTGCGCCTCGGTGCCGAACTGAAGCAGCCGGAATGGTCGGCACTGGCGCTAGTCAATTCGCCAGACATTGTCCGAAAGGTCCACGAGGAATTCATCGCCGCCGGCTCGGACGTCGTCACCACCAACAGCTATGCGCTGGTGCCTTTCCACATCGGCGAGGAGCGGTTTCAGAAGGAAGGGGCGGCGCTAATCGCGCTCTCAGGCCAATTGGCACGCAAAGCCGCCGATGCCGTCAAGGATCGGAAAGTCCTGGTTGCTGGTTCGCTGCCGCCAATCTTCGGGTCCTACGAACCCCAGAACTTTGATCCTTTGCGGGTCCAGGACTATCTCAAGGTGCTAGTTGAACAGCTCAGCCCCTTTGTGGACCTGTGGCTAGGGGAAACCCTCAGCCTGATCGCCGAGGGCGAGGCTGTGCGCACTGCAGTCGCCGCAAACGGGAAGCCGTTCTGGATCTCGTTCACGCTGGCCGATGACGAGGTACAAGTAAAAGGAGGTGAACCGAAGCTGCGTTCCGGCGAGCGGGTCGACGATGCGGCGCATTGGGCAGCCTCGTCTGGCGCGCAGGCGCTCTTGTTCAACTGCAGCAAGCCAGAAGTCATGCGGGCGGCGGTTGAAACAGCATCTCGTGCATTTAAGACTAGGGGCTCCACGGTAGAGATCGGTGTCTATGCCAATGCCTTCGAAGGGGAGCAAAATGATTCCGGCGCGAATGAAGGCCTCCATACTACCCGCAACGATCTGAACGATGATGGCTATTCGCGCTTTGCCTGTTCTTGGGCGGAGGCCGGTGCAACAATAATCGGCGGTTGTTGCGGCATTGGTGCCAGGCATATCCATCGCCTTAAGCAGACCCTGGCGGGTGAATCTGTATGAGCGAATGCTGCAAAGCCGCGTTTGTGTCGCAGGTTTCCTAAGTACAAAGCCGAGGCTGTGATGAGTGTACGACCGATCAGGAGGCATATACCTTGAATCTTATGCGTCGCGTGCTTTTGGGATCGATGTGGACCATGATCGGCTGGAAACCTTCGTCGGCGCAGGAATTCGGTCGAGATTCGTCTGACGGGGAAACAACGACGCAAACCGAGGCGAAAGGATCGTCAGTCACGCCCCGGCATGTTCTCTGTTTTCTCGGCAAGGAGCGCGACCTGACGCCTTTGTCCGGTGCGGCATCGCAGGCCATCCGCGACTTCGCCACGGGATTCAGCGTTGACGAGGACTATTCTCGGGCCGAGCCGGATGATCGTATGGAGCAGTCATTCGCCGTGTGCTGGGATCGGGTCGAACCTAGAGCGTGGAACGCGGCAGACGAGGAAGGCGTCGCCAATCACCAGGTGGAGACGGTGAAGGTTTCGATGGCAGCCGCGCGCCTTGTCGGACGGTTGATCGACGCAGGGGCGGTTGCCGTGAAGGGAGAAAAGCGCTGGTCGCCCAATGGGCTTGATCGATGGAGAGAACTGATACGCCAAGCAGCCGAAGCGCTCAAGGCCGGCGACCTTTTGGCTCAACAGCGGGTCGGACGCCTGGCTTTTGCGAAACGCCCGCTATCAGCTCGGGGATATTTTGAGAGTGTCGGTTTTCATCTCGTGGGGCTTCCGGAAGTGTATGTGCCGGAACCGGTTGGCTCTGAAAGGCAGGCTGTCGCCACGATGGATGCGGTCGCTGACGAGATCGCGAAGCGGGGGCTCGAGCCGACACTTAAGATACGCCATGCAACCCTTTCCTTTGATTCAACTTACGACGTGGACGAGTTCAGGTTCAATCCATATGGAATTGTCAGGCTCGCCATGTGAGCTGGGCGGATCCAGGCGAGGGGCCGTCGTCAAAAAGAAGGCGGTAGGCGCTCATGTTTGCCCACCGCCCTCCGCCTCCGAGCGTTCGCCGCCACGCGCTCAAGAGAGAGGCCGAGTCTATCTCAGCGGGGCCTCGGTTTGTATCGAAGCCGACAAACAAATGCATAGTGTCATCCAACAGTCACATAGCATTGTGTGTTGTGATTTCCGTCACGCAAATGTCATTGAAGTTTGCTGCGGTCGTCGTCGCCATTGCTGTGGACAAGCTGTGGATAATCGGTGGATAACGCAATCAGTCAGCGCATGATATGGTCCCCAAATCCGATCCCATGTTGCCTATCCGTTCCGAATCTCTTCATCTTGTCGGTGCCTGCTGTCGACCTCCGCCGCAAACGTCGTCGACCGCATGCTACGGGCGCTCCGAGATGAAGTCGTGGAGCGCCCTTTCTCTTCCGGCAAGATCGCTGCAAAGCTGGCGGGTGAGCCAGAACCCGATATGTTGCATTACCTTGTCGTGCAGTCGCTGGATCAAGTAATTGCCGAAGCCCCCCGTGATCCTCCGGCACCACCAGAGGCGTCGTTCTCTGAGTATTACCGTGACTACTACGGGAGCGCGGCTTGCGCGGACATTTGCGGATACTGATAAGTCTGCTACCGTCTTCCTTCTATCCAAACGGTGCTTCAACTCCCGGGAATTTCGGGCAGACAGCCCCGCGCGATCACGTAAAGCGCACTCTTCAGTGAAAGCGCCTTAATCGCACATCTCTGCGCCTGCACGCAAGAACTGACGAAAAGGCTTGCGGAAGATGAGTTGGTAGGCAGCACCGGAGGTGTAGTCATCGGAGAACCTACGATTGTCGGTCTACAACCCACAACGTCGGACGCAAATATAGGTGACTTATCTTTCCCCCGTAGGTATCCAAAGCACAGGGACGACTTGTCCAGGCCGCCATGTCACAACGCGACATATCCCGTTTCCGATCTTTGCAGGAACTTGCCATCGAACGCGGCACCCTCTACCCCTTCATCGAGACACAAGGTCGAACTCTAGGGCAATGGAACGTCCTGGGCTTAGTGGAGGATGGAACCGAGACATCCCGACGACGATTGAATGGGCGAAAATCAGAGCTCGGTCGTCAGTGCAATTCAAGATACCAGAGCTAGAATATGAATGTGAAGAACTGCCATAATTTCCATGATTTCCGCCAATTGGCCAAGCGGCGCCTCCCCGGGCCGATCTTCAATTATATCGACGGTGCGGCTGACGACGAAGTCACCTATCGTCGCAATACGACATCCTTCGGTGACTGCGACCTGGTGCCTAACGTATTGCGCGGCGTGAGCGATGTAGACATGTCGGTGACGATCATGGGCCAAAGACTAGCAATGCCAGTCTATTGCTCGCCGACGGCGCTGCAGCGGCTGTTTCATCATCAAGGCGAGAGGGCGGTGGCTGCAGCAGCAGCCAAATACGGCACTATGTTCGGGGTGTCGTCACTGGGAACTATCAGTTTAGAAGAAGCGCGTCAGATCAGCGACGGGCCGCAAGTCTATCAGTTCTATTTCCACAAGGACCGTGGCCTGAACCGGGAAATGATGGCACGCTCCAAGCAGGCCGGCGTAAACGTGATGATGCTGACCGTCGACAGCATCACCGGCGGCAATCGCGAACGCGACAAGCGCACGGGCTTTTCGATTCCGTTCAAACTGAACCTCGCCGGCCTCACCCAGTTCGCGGTCAGGCCGGCTTGGGCCATCAACTATCTCATGCATGAACGTTTTCGTCTGCCGCAACTCGACAGCCACGTCGACATGAGCGGCGGCGCCATGTCGATCAGCCGCTATTTTACGGAAATGCTGGATCCTGCGATCTCATGGGCCGATGTCGCCGAAATGGTGCAGCATTGGGATGGACAGTTCTGCTTGAAAGGCATCATGTCGGTTCAGGATGCTCAGCGAGCAGCCGAGATAGGATGTACCGGCATCGTGATCTCCAACCATGGCGGCCGCCAGCTGGACGGCTCGCGTAGCGCATTCGACCAACTCGCCGAAATCGTCGACGCGGTCGGCCACAAGATCGACGTGATGATGGATGGCGGCGTTCAGCGTGGCACCCATGTGCTCAAAGCATTGTCATTGGGCGCGAAAGCTGTCGGCCTAGGTCGATACTACCTATTTCCGCTCGCCGCCGCGGGGCAAGTGGGCGTCGAACGCGCGCTGGATTTGATGCGTAGCGAAATCGCGCGCGATATGACGCTTATGGGATGCACGTCCGTCGATCAGCTCACAAGACAGAACCTGCGCTTCCGTCAAAACCTCCCATATTAGATTGACCAGCAACCAACTCGCTCAAGTTTTGGCGACTTCGCCCGTGCCGCAAACGACCCATCCTGCCTGCGGGTTTGTAAAAGCGGCTTCCTGATCGTGGAAACCTGCTGCGGGGATAGGCGCGGCGTCGGTTCCGTCGAGACGCAAGATGCGAATAGCGCGGTCGATCTGCCGGTGCCGGACCGCATGCATGTGCAGTGGCGATAGCGGAACATCTGCGCTTATGCAGAGTTGAGACGCGATCAAACATGATGGCGACCATCAGCCGACCTCCAATCCATTTGACTGGCTTCAAGGGAAGATGCCCCAGAAACGGCGGCAAGGCCACCTGTTCGGGAGCTAAAAGCTTGCTCCTCCATGCGATGTGTGGGGTCGACTATTCCCTCCCCGACCCGGCGGATGGACCAGCTTATTCCTCCATGATTCTCGTAGCGGTCCCGGCACTAGCTTTGCCCTCTGGTTCCAGCTTGCATCGGATCCGCCCCTTTGGCTGCATGTGTTGTCACGTTACCAATTCCCTACTCGCATGCGTCCTCCTCTCAGACCGCTGAGGGGCTGGCTCGTCTTTTCCTCGTTTTTTTCATAAAGCGGAGGAAGGAAGTATCGATGTCGAGCGGCACACCGCCGCGGCTGAGCTTCGTTCATAGAAATAGCTACCAGCCGACCTGGGGTTTCGAAATGCGAGAACTGCCAGCGCTCGCTTTTCCAGGCCTCACAACCTGCATGCAGCTAGACAGCCATCGATAGTCAATGCCGCTCGGCAGCTTTCTTAGCATTATCAAGGCACCAGGCCCTGCAGCGTTGTGGAACAAGTTGCCGGTATCGGCCATTTGTTGTCCATGAAAACAGCCCTGCCGATGTCGCTGCTCGCTCTGGTCTTCACCGTTGGTGGTGTTGGCGCGCAGGAACTTCGGCGCGAAGCCATCGATGCCGCTTCGATTGCTTCCATCGTTGCAGAAAGGCCGACTAAGGCGCCTACCGATCCAGATCCAGCGGTCGTGCGTCTTCAGGTCCTGCTCGACCGCGCGGGCTCGTCTCCAGGTGTGATCGACGGCTTCTACGGCGAGAATGTCCGCAAAGCCGTGGCCGGGTTCGAGATGATGAACAGCCTTGTTGTCGATGGTAAGCCGGATCCGGAGGTGGTCGCCCGCTTGGAAGGCAATTCGCCCATCGTTGAGAGCTACGTCGTCTCGGCAGAGGATGCCACGGGCCTCGTCGACAAGATCCCTGAAGATTACGACGAGAAGGCGAAGATGCAGAGCCTTGGATACACCAGTGTTGCCGAGAAGCTTTCCGAGCGGTTTCACATGGACGTCGGCCTTATGCAAGCGCTTAATCTCTCTTCGCGGTTCGCTCCTGGTGACACGGTTTGGGTCGTGACGCCCGGCCCTCCGAAAGAAGGAAAGGTCGAGAGGATCGAGGCCAACAAGAAGACAGGGCAGATCCTGGCCTATGCCGAAAACGGATCGCTGCTTGCAGTCTATCCTGCGACGATCGGAAGCGAAGACAATCCGGCCCCGTCGGGCAAGCACAAGGTGAAAGGCGTCGCGAGGATGCCAGCGTACAGGTACGACCCAAGGCTCAACTTCAGGCAGGGGAAGAATAACAAGGTTTTGACGATACCAAAGGGGCCGAACGGTCCGGTCGGCAGCGTCTGGATCGACCTGACCGAGCCGACTTATGGAATACATGGGACGCCTGAACCAAAACTCATCGACAAGGTTGGATCGCACGGTTGCGTGCGTCTGACGAACTGGGACGCCGAAGAGCTGGCCGGAATGGTCAAGCCAGGAGTCGTGGTGGAATTCGTCAATCAAGGTCCGGCCGCTCCTAAGTGAAGCGTATGGCATTTCGGTCGGTCGAAAAAACCGTGCGACTGGCGGTAATGAGCGCCACCCTTGCTCGGTCGCGGATTTTGGCCGGTCTTTCCGCTTTTGACGAGTGCTTGGCTCACGGCAAGCGATGCCTGAGCGCCGCCTCAGAAGTGGGCGGCGTTGTTTCTGGCGATCGACGTGCAAGGTATACGAACTGCGGCGCTGGCGTTGACCGAGTGTCCTAAGGGGCTAGCGCTCACGACAATTATGGCCGCGTTGACAAGTGCTCGGAATCCAAACACCACGTGCGCCAGTTTACACTGTGTTTACCAACTTTAAGGCGAATAATAGCCCTATATGATTAATTGACTTCGCCTTCTGGCTGTACGAATTATCCCGCGGGCTGGAAAACGGAGGGTGTTGCCAATGGCAATCGTTTTTCAATCACACGGGGGTACAGAGCAAAAGCGCACCGTTTCTATCTCAAGCCTTCGCGCCGGGCCGCCAGCGACAGGTGACGTCGCGGTCGACGAAGAGGCGGACTTCGGCTATTTCGTACCGCCACTGGATGCGCCCGAGAATTACTTGCCCAGCACGGCGGAGACGGTGGGGGAACTCGATGAACTGGGCGCAATGTTGATCGACGTTGTCGCTACGCCGACGAGTGAGGACCCGACTGAAGATTCTACGCTCCCGCCGGTTTTCACATATTGGGGGCAATTCCTGGATCACGAGCTGACAGCCCGAACCGATCGCGAAGGGGCAATTTCGAGCATGGTCAACGCACACCCGCCTGTCGCCTCGTCGACAGTGGAGAGCCAGTTCAGGAACGCCCGCTCGCCCCGCTTCGATCTTGATAGTGTCTACGGCGGATCTGCCGTCGGTGACGGAATAGATGCAGACGTTGTCAAAGTGATTTCTGGTCTTCGCCACCCCACGCTGAAAGACAAAATGCGTGTCGGAACAGCGATCGAACCGGGGCCTTTGCCCGACATGCTCGACCAACATCGAGACCTGCCTCGGTATGGCCAGGTCCAGTCGTCTGTCCGGGAAGCGGCTTTACGTCTGGCTCAGGCGGCGATGAACCCTGAGGCGTTTCAGAAATTCTCCGATACGTTGCCCCAGCGCGCGATAATCGGGGATAATCGCAACGACGAAAATCTCGTCGTTGCGCAGTTCCATCTGAGCTTTCTTCGGTTCCACAACAAGGCCATCGATTACCTTGCGTCGCACGACACGGGCTGGATCGCCGATTTCAGCTCAGCGCAGGCTCTAACCAGACTCCATTATCAGTGGCTGATCGTTGATGGATATCTCAAGGGCGTGTGCGACCCGGTTGTGGTGGACCGCGTCGTCAACGATCGGGCATCTCATTTCTTCAAGTTTAGAGCCGAATTCGATGCCCGAAGGCAGAATACCCGACTTGGAAATGCCTTGCCGTTAGAATTCTCCGCGGCGGCTTATCGGTTCGGTCATTCCATGGTGAGAGCCTTCTATGACTACAACAAGAACTTTGGGCGACCGGGCACTGGTTTTCTACCGCGCGCCACCTTGCGGTTGCTTTTCGAATTCACCGGCGGCGGCGGCAGGCTGGATGACGAGAAGAAGCTGCCCAAGAACTGGATAATCGACTGGGCGCGCTTTACAGGGGTCGATCCCCACGACGGGAGCGACGGGGAGCCGGCCCGTCTTGCCAGAAAGATCGACACGGAACTCGCTCCGCCATTGCATACGATGTTCAAGGAAGGCGAAGACCAGGGCGATCAACAGCTCAAGGCGTTGTTCAAGAACCTGGCAAGGAGGAACCTTCGTCGAGGCTACAATCTCAGGCTTCCGACGGGCCAGGCGCTACACAAGCATCTCAAACAAATCGGCGCAGTGGAGTCCTCGCCGATCCAAGATGTCTCAGCCCTGTTTGCCACGAAGCCCGATTTGCAGAACTTCCTCGCCAGCACCGCGTCGCGCTTCCACGAACGCACACCCCTCTGGTTCTACATTCTTGCCGAAGCCGAGGCTGCAGGTGGAAACCGATTGGGCGAAGTTGGCAGCTGTCTCGTGGCATTGACATTCGTGGGCGTGCTACTTGCCGATCCCGACTCGGCCCTTTCGCGCGGGTTCACGCCCGATCAGAGCCCTCTCAAGATGCCGGACAACGCACCGATCGACTCGATCGCCAAGTGGATGCAGTTCGCCGCGGTTATGCAGTAGGGGCTCTTGAGACTGCTGCCTCGCCGCATCGCGGCGAGGCAAAGAGACATACTTGCTGCTTTGGCAAATCACCGAGACGAGCCAAGGCTGCCGCCGGCCGTGGCCGGCACGACCGTTTGACAAATCAGGATCGATACCGTCTACCCGGCGTGCTGACGGCGTCCCGTCCGCTGGTGTCGCCGATCTTGGTATCGGCTTTGCGCCGGAATGGAAACCGAAGGCTGAGCATCGGTTCTAAGGATCGGATTGGGTGTTGCCCGGAACGATCGGTGTCACGAACCCATGCCGCGGATCGTGTTACCGCAGGCGGAGAGTGAAAGCAGGATGCCGCAGGCGGCCGCAATTGTTGTCACGGTCTTCGTCATCTTCTCTTTCCTTTTGCCATGATCAGGGTTGCTCACGGGTGCCGGGCGCGGCCTCGCGCTGATCGGCATCTTCAAGGTCGGTTGCAACTAGGAACGCGTCGGTATGTTCGCGTGCGGCTTCTCTCAGGGCGTCCAAACTTGGAAGGTCGTCGCCTTCGATTTCCCCGGCCTCCCGTTCGATCTCCCCCTTCGCCTGGATCCAGTGATCTTCCTGACGACCCTCAGGTCGTCCTTCTCGCTCCCAAATGGCATGAGCTCGTCTCCGCACTTCGTCTTCGTGGATGGAGCCATGCCGTCCTCCATATTCATCAATACTCTGCGATCGAGCGTCATTTTGCTCTCCTGCCATGTCTTTACCTCCAATACCGATTTCTGGTGGAGACGGACGACCTGCCCAGCAGGTAGCCAATGCCGAAGGCTGCCGCTCCAATACCGAGGATGAGTGAGCTTGCGGCCTGCGGATGGTCTGTCACGCCGACTGCGACAGCGTTGGCCTCCCGCTTGATTGCGGATGCCGTGTCAGATGCGACTTTCCGGATGCCCTCAGGTTTTTCAACTGGCGATCCGGTAAAGCCGGCTTCGAGTTCATTTGCCATTGAGTTTTCCTTTCATAAAAGGAGAACTGGCGGGGAGGGGTGTCGGTTCCTCAGTATTTTACCGGCCGATGCGGATACTCCCGAGGTGGTCCGGACAAAGTTCCTGATCGCGTCCAATGAGGCGTTTGCGGGATGCGGCTTTTAAGATCGGCGGGTAGATGCCATTCAGGCGTCTGCTTAAAGAGCGAGCCAATGGCGATCGTCGCAAGAACTCCGGACCATATGCGGCAGACGCATAGCTGCGGTGACGGATTGTTGCTGTTTTAAAACGATTGAAACACCTATATTCCAATCATCGAAACGACGCCAGAGCCCAAGCACGGTTGCTGACGTCAGACAGCCCTCGGGAAAGGGGATTTATCATGAACGTGGCACGCTCTTTCAACAACTGGCGCAAGTTCCGCCAGACCGTTTCCGAACTTGGCCGGATGTCCAGCCGTGAATTGCAGGATCTCGGCATCGACCGCGCCGATATTCGTAGCATCGCCCGGGCATCGATCGCTCGCTGATAGCGCTGCTCCAAGCTCGACGACACTGCCGACGCCCGCTCATGCGGGCGTTTTCGCGTCAATTTTCATGTTACCATATTCTCCTAGGGCTTTTGCCGGTCGCGAGCCTGGTGGCTTGTGTTTCTTGCATAGCTGCAGTGCAACATAAAGCCTATCAACCGCCGAGCGATCGCGTATGATCTCTCTCAACGAAGCAATTGCATCTCCTCCCGCAGAGCTTCGTGTTTCAGGCGGCCCACTCCTCCTCCCAAGGGACGTCTGTAGGAACGGCGGCACTCCTCCTCCCAGTCGCTGTTCGGTTTTTTTGAGAAAGCCTGCCGCACCTCCTCCCGCGGCAGGCTTTTTCGTTTCTGGGCTCTGCTTGAGCACCGCGTAGCGATGGTAGCGTATGTGAATTATAATTCACGAGATGAATTATATTGACAGGCGCGGCGCATTGCGTTTAGTTACCCCTACCGGACTTCGAGGAGGAAATCCGGTCATCACTGCGATCACCGGCGCCGCTCTGGCGCCCTTCGGGCTTTTTTTGGGAGGGGCTTTGGCCCCGAGGAGGACACTTGCGCACTTTTTTCAGCACGACCGCGATGGCGGTCCTTGCGTCGACGCTCTTTGCCGGTTCCGCGGCCGCCGAAACGGAAAACCCGTTCCGCTGCAAGCCGGGCGAAAAATACGTCATGAACGTCATGGTGTCGGGCGTGGAATACTGGTTCCCCGTCTATGAAATGTTCAAGCAGGCCGGCCAGCAGCTCGGCTGTGAGACGGAATATACCGGCACGCCGGAATATGACGTCAACAAGCAGATCGCCACCTTCGACCAGGCGTTGGCACAGAACCCGGCCGGCATTCTCGTTCATCCGATGAATTCCGATCCCTTCATCGAGCCAATCAACCGCGCGATCGACCAAGGTACGGCGGTCGTCACGTTTGCGGCCGACTCGCCGCTTTCCAAGCGCGTCTCCTTCATCACCTCGGACAACACCCGCGAGGGCACCTATGCCGCCGACGCGATCGCCGAGAAGATGGGCGGCAAGGGTGAATATGCGGTTCTCGAAAATCCGGGCCAGGACAACCACGACAAGCGTATCGCCGCCTTCATAGCCCGTATGGAAGAGAAGTGGCCGGACATGAAGCTCGTCGGCCGCGCTGCTTCCAACCAGGACCCGACCAAGGCTTATCAGGGGCTTTCGAGCCTTATCCAGGCCAATCCGAACCTCGGCGCGGTCTTCATGCCCGAAGCGAACTCGGCGATCGGCGCCGCACAGGCAAACAAGGAAAGCGGCGGCAAGGTCCTCGTCATGTGCGCAGATGTCAACGCCAACATCCTCGACATGATCAAGGCCGGTGAAGTCTTCGGCTCGATCAATCCGAACCAGGGCATGCAGGGCTATATGGGCTTCATGCTGCTGTGGTTCGCCGAGCATCCGGAACTGATCGACCCGATGAACGACGCCAAGCGCTCCGGATTCAACCCAATGAGCATCCCGGTCGTCGATAACGGCCTGTCTATTGTGACGGCGAAAAACGCCGACGACTTCTACTGGGACAAGTACCTGAAGCGCCGCGGCACGAAGGGTATCGAGGAATAAGCTTCTGAAGATCGCCATCCGCACCCTTGAGTGCGGATGGTCGTGATGGAGAGGGAGAAGACGATGACAGAGCCGGTGCTCAGCATTCATGGCGTGACCAAGCATTTCGGGGCGGTGAAGGCGTTGACCGACGTCGATTTCACGCTGGAGCGCGGCGAAGTCCATGCGCTCTGTGGCGAGAACGGTGCCGGCAAATCGACGCTGATGAACATTATCGCCGGCGTGCTGCAGCCGAGCGAAGGCGAAACTCGCGTAGACGGCAAGGTCGTGCGCATATCCTCCCCTGCCGCCGCCCAATCGCTCGGCATCGGGCTCGTGCATCAGGAAATCGCCCTCTGCCCGGATGCGACCGTGGCCGAAAACATGTTCATGGCGGCGACCAACCGCCGCCGTGCTCCCTTCATGAACTATCGAGCGCTGGAGCGCGATGCACAGGCCGTCATGGATCGTCTCGCCGCGATCGACGTCCGCCGCAAGGTCGCGGACCTGCCGATTTCCAGCCAGCAACTCGTCGAGATCGCCAAGGCTCTGACGCTCGACTGCCGCGTACTGATCCTGGACGAGCCTACCGCGGCGCTGACCGAAACCGAGACGCGGCAGCTTTTTGCAATCATCCGCGACCTTAAGGCGAACGGCATTTCGATCATCTATATCAGCCATCGAATGGCGGAGATTTTCAGCCTGTGCGACCGGGTTACCGTGTTCCGCGACGGCCGCTACGTGTGTACCGACCACATCGCCGACATCACGCCCGACGACGTGGTGCGCCGCATGGTGGGGCGCGAGATCACGCAGCTCTATCCGGACAAGCTCCGTGCGGACGACGCGTCCGGGGAGGCGATCCTCGAGGCCGACAATATCGGTGACGGCGAGCGGTTCCATGATGTGAGCTTCGACCTGCGCAAGGGCGAGATCCTCGGGATCGGCGGCCTCATCGGCTCCGGCCGCACGGAAATCGCCGAAGGCATCTGCGGGCTCAAATCGCGCTCGGCGGGCACGGTTCGCCTGCATGGCAAGGCGCAGTCGATCCGCGCCTATTCCGATGCCGTAAAGGCCGGCATCGTCTATCTCTCCGAGGACCGCAAGGGGTCGGGCGTGTTTTTAGAGATGTCCATCGCACAGAACATCTCCGTACTGGACCTTAAGTCGCTGACCAATCCGATCGGTCTGCTCAACCGTCGCGCGGAAGCCGCACTGGCAGAGAATTTCGCGCGCCGGCTTGGGGTGCGCATGGGCGGCATTGAGGCGCCGGTCAAATCGCTCTCCGGCGGCAACCAGCAGAAGGTTGCGCTCGCCAAGCAGCTTGCGGTGAAGCCAAAGGTCATCCTGATGGACGAACCGACGCGCGGCATCGATGTCGGCGCGAAAACCGAAATTCACCGCCTACTACGTGAGCTTGCGCGGTCGGGCATCGGCATCATCGTTATCTCTTCGGAAATGCCGGAGCTCCTCGGGCTATGTGACCGCGTGCTTGTCGTCCGGGAGGGGCGCATCGCCGGCGAGCTCGGCGTCGACGAGATGACGGAGGAGGCCGTGATTCGCCTCGCTTCGGGGGTGGGCACGGCAAAGGCGGCGAGCCATGCCGCGTGAGGACAAAGTGGGAGAGACGGGAATGGCAATCGACACGTTGGCGACAGGCGCACCGAAGACAGCGTCCTTCAAACGCATCGGCACAATGCGCGAGGCGGGGCTGATCGCGATCATCCTCGCGCTCTGCGTGATCATGAGCTTTGCCTCGCCGCACTTCCTGACGCTTGGCAATTTCCGCGCCATGCTGATGAGCTTTTCCGTTGAAGGCATCGTTGTCGTGGGCATGACGATCCTGCTCATCGTCGGCGGCATCGACCTCGCGGTCGGCTCCGTGGTCTGCTTCGCGATGGTGCTCTCGGGCTCGCTCTTCCTCGCCGGGCTCGACCCGTGGACGGCCTCGCTCATCGGCGTCGTCGCGAGCAGCACGATCGGTGGCATAATGGGCTTCTTTGTGACGGTCGTGGGTCTCAACCACTTCATCACCTCGCTTGCGGCAATGGTGATCGTGCGAGGCCTTTGCCTCATTATCACAAAGGGCACGCCGCTCTCGCTCTTCACGCTGCCGGCGGGCTTCAAGGCGGTGGGGCAGGGCACGTTTTACGGCGTACCCTACGTCATCTTGATCTTCGTCGCCGTCGTCATCCTGTTCGATTTCCTGCTGCGCCGGGCCACCGCCTTCCGCAAAGTCTTCTATACGGGCAGCAACGAGAAGGCCGCGCTCTACTCCGGCATCAAGACCAATCAGGTGAAATTCTGGGTGACGGTGCTCTGCTCCACGCTCGCCGGTGTCGCAGGCGTCATCTACATGTCCCGCTTCGGCGCGGCGACCCCCACCTTCGGCGTTGGCATGGAACTCAACATCATCGCTGCGGCGGTGATCGGCGGCGCCTCGCTCAACGGCGGCTCCGGCACGATACTCGGCGCCATCCTCGGCATCGCACTTCTATCTGTCGTCACCAGCTCTCTGATCCTGCTCGATGTTTCAGTCTATTGGCAGGACATGATCAAGGGGTGCATTCTGCTCGCTGCCGTTTCGATCGACCATTTCCTGCACAAGCAGAAAGCTGCCTGACATGCCAATTGCGAAATTGAAACCCAAGACGACAGTACCGCGCGAGGAGATTGTCATCGCCCGCCAGATGCACCAGGCGCTCGTCCTTCACTTTATGGAGGGCCTGACGCAGGCACAGATCGCCGGCCAGCTCGGCATCTCGCAAGCCACCGTCAACCGCCTCATCAAACGCGGCCGTCAGCTCGGCCTCGTCGAGATCAAGATCAAGTCTCCGGTCGAGCCGCTGGTCGACATGGAGGAGCGGCTTCTGGCACTTGGCGGCATCAGCCGCGCGATCGTGGTCCCGACCGTCTCCGACAATCCGCAGACCGCGCTCCAGGCAGTCGGGGAGGCGGCGGCTCGCCTACTGATGGAGGAGCTCGGCGACGGCGACACAATCTGCATCACTGGCGGCAAAGGGGTGAGCGCCGTCGTCGCCGGTCTGCAGCCGCCGCGCCGTTTTGATGTCGAGGTCATTCCGGCAACGGGCTGCGTCCAGGGCAAGCACTATACCGACGTCAACCATGTTTCGACCCTGATGGCCGACCGGCTCGGGGGTCATTCCTACCAGATCCACGCGCCCCTCTTCGCCGACGATGCCGAGCAGCGGGCGATGCTGATCAACATGCGCTCTGTCGCCGACGTCTTCAAACGTGCGCGCGAGGCGAAGGTGGCGGTGGTCGGCATCGGCTCGATCCTAACGGACGACTCCAGCTATTACGACCTGCATCCCTCCTCGAGTACTGATCGGGTGGCGATCGAGCGCTCGGGCGCAAGCTGCGAATTGCTTGCCCATCTGCTCGATGACCAGGGCCGGGTCTGCGACTACAGCCTCAATCGTTCGCTGGTGTCGCTTACCCTGGCGGAATTCGCCTCGATCCCGCTGAAGATCGGCGTCGCCAGCGGCCCGAACAAGGCGGGCCCGATCCTCAGCGTCCTGCGCGGCAACCATCTCGACACGCTTGTCACCGACGAGGCGACCGGGACACGCATTCTTGAAATTGCATCCACGGAAGGGGTTTCGGCATGAGCGGCGAACAACTGATCCGCGAGATCGGGTGCTCCGGCGTCAAGGCGTCGGCCGTTGGGCTCGGCACCTGGGCGATCGGCGGTTGGATGTGGGGAGGAACCGACGAGGCGCAATCCATCGCCGCCATTCAGGCCTCGCTCGAAGCCGGCGTAACCCTGATCGATACGGCGCCCGCCTACGGGCTCGGCCGCTCAGAGGAAATTGTCGGCAAGGCGCTTGCCGGCCGGCGTGACAAGGCAGTGATCGCCACGAAATGTGGCCTCGTCTGGCACACGCATAAGGGCAATCACTTCTTCGACCAGGACGGTAAGGCGGTTCACCGCTATCTCGGCGGGGATTCGATCGTCCATGAAGTGGAGGACAGCCTGCGCCGGCTCGGCACGGATTATATCGACCTCTACATCACCCATTGGCAGGACGTGACGACGCCGGTCGAGGAGACCGTCGCGGCGCTGGAGGAACTGCAGCGGGCCGGCAAGATCCGCGCCATCGGCGCCAGCAATGTCAAACGGTCCGCGCTTGAGCAGTACATAGCCACTGGCTCGCTTGACGCGATCCAGGAGCGGTACAGCATGATCGATCGAGAGATCGAGGCGGACCTTTTGCCGCTCAGCGTTGCAAACGGCGTATCGACGCTCAGTTATTCCTCGTTGGCGCTCGGGCTACTTTCGGGCAGCATCGGGCCGGACCGGATCTTCTCCGGCGACGATCAGCGCAAGGACAATCCGCGCTTTTCCGTCGCCAACCGGCAGAAGGCCCGCGATTTCTCCGACGCGATCCGGCCCGTCGCGGAGCGTCACGATGCGAGCATCGCCCAGACGGTGATCGCCTGGACACTGGCGCAGCCAGGTGTGACTTTTGCCCTTTGCGGCGCGCGTAACCCGGCACAGTCACTCGACAATGCCCGGGCCGGCACGCTTCGGCTGTCCCCGCAAGATCTCGCGGCTATCGACGCCGCCCTATCGGCGAAGCTGGCCAACATGGACGGATAACGGATTGTCATGATGAACCGCGAACAGACATTGGACGGGCTTCGCCGAAGCCCGAAGGTGGACGTGTGCGTCCTTGGCGGCGGCATCAACGGTCTCAGCGTGTTCCGCGAGCTGGCGCTGCAGGGCGTCAACGTGCTCATCGTGGAAAAGGGCGACTATTGCTCCGGGGCCAGCGCCGGGCTCTCGCGCATGGTGCATGGCGGTCTGCGCTACCTGGAAAACGGTGAGTTCAACCTCGTGCAGGAATCGCTCGTCGAGCGCGACCGGTTGCTGCGCAATGCCCCTCACTATGTCGCCCCGCTGCCGACCATGGTGCCGATCTTCGATATCTTTTCCGGGCTGGCAAACGGCATCGTGCGCTTTCTGGGGCTCACCCGTCGGCCGAGCCGCCGCGGCAGCGTCGCCATCAAGGCTGGACTGAGCATCTACGACTTCCTGACGCGCAAGCGCGCCCTGATGCCGCGCCATCAGTTTCGCGGTCGCAGGAGCACGCTTTCGAAATGGCCGGCGCTCAATCCGGCGATCCGCAACTCCGCCACCTATTATGATGCCTGGGTCAGTCACCCGGAGCGCATCGGCATTGAGCTCCTGCTTGATGGGCTCTTGGCCGGCCCGAGCGCCGGCGCCTTGAACTATGCGACGATCGAGCATGCACCGGCCGGGGCGTTTCTGCTGCACGACGGGATTTCGGGCGAAACCTTGGCAATCAAGCCGTCACTGGTCGTCAACGCGACCGGCGGCTGGATTGACATCGCCAATGGCGCGCTCTTTCCTGAGGCAGCTCGTCCCGCGCCGCTGATCGGCGGCACGAAGGGCTCGCACCTCATCATCGACCATGCGGGGCTTCGCGACATGCTCGATGGCCACATGATCTATTACGAGAACGAGGACGGGCGCATCTGCATCCTCTTTCCTTATCTCGGCAAGGTGCTCGTCGGCTCAACGGATATCCGCGTGGACGACCCCGGAACGGTGCGCTGCGAGGCCGACGAGCGGGACTATATCCTGCAATCGCTCGCCTTCGTGTTGCCGGGTGTCCGCATCCGCCCGGAAGAGATCGTCTTCCAGTTCGCAGGCGTGCGCCCGCTGCCGGCAAGCAATGACAGCTTCACCGGCCGCATCCCGCGTGACCATTACTGCACCGTTCTCGAAGGCCGCGACGGCGGGCCGCCAGTGCTCTGCATGATCGGCGGCAAGTGGACGACCTTCCGCTCCTTCGGCGAACTCGCCGCGGATATGGCGTTGGAACGGCTTGACCGGAACCGCCGCCTCGACACGGCGGACCGCACTTTCGGCGGCGGACGGGCATTTCCGGTAGACCGTAGCGGCTGGATTCGGGACCTGTCGGAATCGACAGGCCTTTCCCTCGATCGCGCCGCAACGCTTTTCGAGCGCTATGGCACAGATGCGAAGGCCGTCGCCCGCTTCACCGCCGCGGGGCCGGACAACCTCTTGCCTCATGCCGGCTACAGCGCCCGGGAGCTCCTGCATCTCATCCGCACGGAGGCGGTCGAGCATCTGGACGACCTGCTCCTCCGGCGCACGACACTTGCCATCACCGGTGAGCTTTCCCTCGACATGGCCGAGATCGCGCTCGACCTCCTCGCCGACGAGAAAGGCTGGCCAGTACAGCGCAAGGCCGAAGAGCGCACCCGTTTTCTCACCCTCATGCGCGAGCGCCACGGCGTCGCGGAGGCAATCCTTTCCGCAAGGAACAAACAAAGGAGTGAACCATGCGAGACAACCGCAAGATCCGGATGAACCGGCTGTTCGGCAACGGCCGTTGCCTGGACGTGGCGATCGATCACGGCGTGTGCAACGAACCGTCCTTCCTCGATGGACTCGAGAACATGCCGGCCATCGTCAACGCGCTGGTCGATGCGAAGCCGGATGCGATCCAGATGAACTACGGCCAAGCCGACCTGCTGCAGGACATTGCCGGCAAGGAGAAGCCGGCGCTCGTCATGCGCATCGACATGGGCAACCCCTATAACCGGATCCGCCATCGCGACATGTGGGCGGTGTTGCAGAACGAGGCGGAGCCGCTGATCGGCGCGTTGCAGATGGATGCCGCCTGCGTGGTGGTCAACCTCTTCATGCTGCCGGACGAGCCGGATCTCTTCCGCCAGTGCGTGCAGAACATTTCTCGCGTACGGGCAGACTGCGAAAAGTACGGCGTGCCGCTGATGATCGAGCCGCTCGTCATGCAGCCGGTCACCGAACGCGGCGGCTACATGGTCGATGGCGATGCCGACAAGATCGTCACGCTGACGCGGCTTGCCCGCGAGATGGGCGCGGACATAGTCAAGGCGGACCCGACGACGAATGCGGAAGATTTTCACCGCGTGGTCGAGGCTGCGCGCTGCCCGGTTCTGGTGCGCGGCGGCGGCAAGGAAGACCTGCGCGCCGTGTTCGCCAAGTCCGCGGCCTTGATGCGGCAAGGCGCGGTGGGCATGGTCTATGGGCGCAACATCTACCAACATGCCAATCCGAGCGCCGTCGTGCGCGGGCTCATGGCGATCGTGCACGAGGATGCGAGCAGCGAGGACGCCTTCGCGCTCTATCAGCAGGGGTGAAGGCGTAACCAACCGAACCTGGGAGGGGTTGCGAATGGGAGACTATCTTTTAGGGATCGACGCCGGCAACACCGTCATCAAGGCGGTGATCTTCGACCGGACGGGCCAGGAACTGGCGCATGCGGGGGAGGAGGGCCACAGCCGCATGCCATACCCCGGCCATGTCGAGCGCGATCTCGGCGAGCTCTGGGCCCATGCCAAGCGCGTCATCCGCACCTGTCTGGACAAGGCGGGCATCGCGGCGACCGATATCGCCGCAATCGGCTGTGCCGGCCATGGCAACGGGCTTTATGCGCTCGACCGGAACGGCGAACCGTTCCTCGCCATCCAGTCGCTCGACACGCGGGCGATAGGTCTCGTCGAAGAATGGGCGGCGGAAGGCGTGGGCGACCGGACCTATCCGATCGGCCGCCAGCGCCCCTGGCCCTCGCAGACGCCAACGCTTCTTGCTTGGCTGAAGCGTCACAGGCCGGAGCTCTTCGAGCGCATCGGCACGGTGTTCTTCTGCAAGGATTTCGTCGTCAACCGTCTGACCGGCCGTCGCGTCAGCGAGGTCTCGGACATGTCCGGCGCCGGCCTTCTCGATCTCGCCGTCCGCCGGTACGACCGGACGCTGATGGCTGCCTATGGGCTGGCTGACTGCATGGACCTGCTGCCGCCGCTCATCGAAAGCGCCGACATCGCTGGCACCGTGACTGAAGAGGTCGCAGCGCAAACCGGGCTTGCAGCCGGCACGCCAGTCATCGGCGGGCTGTTCGACGTCGTCGCCTCAGCCCTCGGCTCGGGCGTCTCGCGCACCGGCAGCGCCTCGATCATCGCAGGCACCTGGAGCATCAACCAGGTGATCATCGATCGCCCCGCCCTCGACGGGCCGGTCTTCATGTCCGCGACCTTCGACCGCAGCCGTTACATGGCGATGGAAAACAGCGCGACCTCGGCGGCCAATCTCGAATGGCTGGTGCGGGAATTCTTCGAGGGGGAACATCAGGATGGCGTATCGCCCTTCGACGCCTGCTGCGCTTTGGCGGCTGCGATCGAGCCTGCGTCCGACGATCCACTCTACCATCCCTATCTCTACGGTGCCCAGCAGGACGGCCATGCGCGGGCGGGCTTTTATGGAGTTGCGGGCTGGCATGGCAAGGGGCACCTGGTTCGCGCGCTTCTGGAGGGCGTGGCCTTCGGGCATCGTCAGCACATCGAGACGATCCGCAAGGCGGGCGCCATCTTCGACGAGGCCGTGCTGTCGGGCGGCGGATCGCGCAGCCGCCTCTGGCCGCAGATATTCGCCGACCTGCTGGGTATGCCGGTTTCCGTCGCTGTCTCGCGGGAAACAGGCGCGTTGGGCGCGGCGATTGCGGCGGGAACGGGCGTCGGCCTCTTTGCAGATTTCACGGAAGGGGCGAATGCCATGGTGCGGGTCGAACGGCACTACGAGCCGAACGATGCGCTGACGGCGCACTACAACAGGGCGCTATGCGCTCTACAAGGATATTGCAGAAGCGATGACCCCCCTCTGGCGGCGGCTTTCGGCAACCAAAGGCCAGGTGGCGGGAGCTGCGGCATGACCATGCATAGCACTGAAATGCCGGTGGACGAAGGCAGCTACGATTTCATTGTCGTGGGTGCCGGCTCGGCCGGATGCGTCCTGGCAAACCGGCTGTCCGCCGATCCGAAGAACCGGGTCCTGCTGCTCGAAGCCGGCGGCTCGGATCGCTACCATTGGGTCCATGTGCCGATTGGCTATCTCTATTGCATGGGCAACCCGCGTACCGACTGGATGATGAAGACGGCCGCGGAAGCCGGCCTCAACGGCCGCGCGCTGAACTATCCGCGCGGCAAGCTGCTTGGGGGCTGCTCGTCGATCAACGGCATGATCTATATGCGCGGGCAAGCCGCCGACTACGACGGCTGGCGGCAGGCCGGCAATGTGGGCTGGGGCTGGGACGACGTACTGCCCTACTTCTTGAAGTCAGAAGATAACTATCGTGGCAAGTCCGCCACGCACGGCGCCGGCGGCGAATGGCGCGTCGAGCGCCAGCGTCTCTCCTGGCCGATCCTCGACGCCTTTCGCGACGCGGCGGAAGAACTCGGCATTCCGAAGACCGGCGACTTCAACGACGGTGTCAACGAAGGTTCGGGTTATTTCGAGGTCAACCAGCGCGGCGGGGTGCGCTGGAACACAACAAAAGCCTTCCTGCGGCCGGCGATGAAACGCACGAATCTGCGCCTGCTCACAGGCGCCGAAACTGAACGACTTGAATTCAACGGAAAGACGGTCACCGGCGTGCGCTTCCAGCATCGCGGCCGCCTCTGTTTCGCTCGCGCATCCCGAGAAGTCGTGCTGTCGGCTGGCGCGATCAACTCTCCGAAGATCCTGGAGTTGTCCGGCGTCGGCCGGCCGGAGGTGCTCTCGGCCAACGGCATTCCCGTCCACCACGACCTTCCGGGTGTCGGAGAAAACCTTCAGGACCACCTTCAGATCCGCACGGTTTTCAAGATTGAAGGCGCGCGCACACTGAACCAGCTCTATCACAGTCTCTTCAGCCGCGTCGGCATGGGTTTGCAATATGCCATCAGCCGGTCCGGCCCGCTCTCCATGGCGCCCAGCCAGCTCGGTATCTTTGCCAAGAGTGATCCGGCCGTCGCGACGGCCGATCTCGAGTACCATGTCCAACCGCTCAGCACCGATCGGCTTGGCGAACCGCTCCATCGCTATCCGGCTGTAACGGTGTCCGTCTGCAATCTCCGGCCCGAAAGCCGCGGCACGGTGCATGTGACGACGCGCGACGCGGCGCTGCCGCCAGAAATCCGCCCGAATTATCTCTCCACCGCCGGCGACCGGATTTTGGCGGCACGGTCCATCCGCCACGCCCGCAGCCTTATGAAAACGAAGGTGCTCGCGCGCTTCCGGCCGCAGGAAATCCTTCCCGGTCGGGAGCACGACAGCGACGAGGATTTGATCCGCAGGGCGGGCGACATCGCGACGACCATTTTTCACCCAGTCGGCACATGCAAGATGGGGAATGACACTTTGGCGGTGGTGGATCCGACGCTGAACGTGCACGGGATCGATAGATTGCGTATCGTCGACGCCTCTATCATGCCGACGATTGTCTCCGGCAACACGAACTCACCGGTGATTATGATCGCGGAGAAGGCTTCGGAAATCATTCTGAAGCGGTTGTGAGCATTAATTGAAAATGTGCCAGCGCTGACGTTCGCGTTCAATCGCAGTGAGCGAGGCTCCAGTTCTGATCCGTTTAAGGCGCCTAATCTGTGCAGCAGAGCGATTCTACGAGAGGCGAGCCAGTTTTTGTGTTGTGCTGGTGATTGTGCGGCAGATCAGCCGCCATGGACCATCACTTGACGAGTCCACCCATGAGCTTAAGACCGAGACTTGATCTAGCCTCGCGGGTTCTCCGGCAACCGACCCCTCTCTGTCGTCTTCGTCATCGCATAAAGAATGGGGACCTTTTTCCCAGAAAGGGCGCTCGCCATTGAGCGTCATCACGTCTGCGGTTCGACGGGAATGGATCCGATTGATGCGTCTCTTTCAAGCGCACGACGGCGCACGGCATGACCTCCACTCATGTCAAAGGCGCTCCTGTGTGGTTAGATTTGGCGGCTGATGGCTGTTGCCTGCGACCAGACGACCGTCCAGACGCCGTCGCGATGCTCGTAAGCGTCGGTGTGCCAGTAGTCTCCGGGCGGAACGGGATGCCCGTTGAATACGACTTCGAGGCGTGCGCGGTAGCGTATCACCGCCGCGAAGCTGCAGAGGCGGACCGCGATGTCACCCGCTTCCCAGGCGCGATATTTGATCTGCCCGGCTGCGATCGCACCGAGATATTCGTCCCCCAGCGAAACGCTTCTTCCTCGGAGCGTGGCTGCCGTTGAAACCGCTTCTCTGCCATTGCGAGCTATCGTGGTCAACGACGCGCAGGGTTGAGCGCCTCCATTCACCCATCTATGTCCGCGGCTGTGCACCGCCTTGTAATGCAGACGGGCACCTCTTATCTTTTGGCAATCACCCACATATCCCATACCGCGCGGCTTGCTCCTGATGAGGTCGACAATCCGCGTGTCAAAAGGGCGGCCGAGGTGTGGCCGCCTGTACTGCTAAGGTACTCGATTGAACAAGACAAGCATCGCTACCGCGCCTGCGGTCATGAAGCCGCGCGAGCGCGGTGACGTCGTCGCTCGGCCGGACAACAACTGGAAGCCGTACCCCTGCCTTCTAACGCGCAGGGAACTGGAGGCGATCATTGCCAAGCAACTCGGCTGAACATAAACCACAATGATAGGGGAAGAAGCAGATGCAGGTCATCGTCAGAGAGATGTCGAACAGGCCAGCCGCGCGGTGAAAAGATATACAGCGCGAAGGCCTGTTCCTCGAGATAAAGGAACGCCGCGCTTACGAGAAACCGTCGGAACGTCGGGTTCGCGAACGAGCCCAGGTGATTGCCAGATGGCAAAAGGCAGTCTGCAAGAAGATGCAGCGCGAGGGCCTTCTGCCTATCGCCGTGCGCCGAGCGTCTGCCCGTAAATTATTTTGGCCCGCTGGCACATTGAACAGCCGGCAGCCGAAACCTTGAAAGGTCGAACGATGGAAGAATTGCACAGCATAACAATCTCGGACGAGCGGCTCGACGATTGCCGCGATGTCGTCGAGCCTGATCTGCAGGATCTGATCCGCACTACGATCGCTTCTGGCTTCTCGGCCGAGGAAGTCCTGATTGCGATCAGCGAACTGGTGGCAGAAGATTTCGCCGCAGTCGTCAAAACGCCGCGTGTCCACTGACACGCCGGCGAGGAACTGACCATGAGCATTTCGCCGCAAGGAGACCTGTTTGCTGAAGCGGAGACGCGATTGCCGCAGGGCTTCCGCTATCAACCCGCCGTCGTTCCCGAGGCGGTCCAGTCGGATCTGCTTCGAGAGATAAGACAATTGCCGCTGAAACCCTTCGACTTTCATGGCTTTGAGGGCAAACGAAAGGTCATCTCCTATGGCTGGAAGTATGACTTCGATAGGGAGCGGGTGAGGCGCATTGACGACGTTCCGCCGTTCCTTTTGCCCGTGCGCACCCTTGCGGCAGATTTCGCCGGTATCGAACCCGATGGATTGCAACAGGCGCTGATCACCGAATATGCGCCGGGCGCGCCGATCGGCTGGCATAAGGACAAAAAAGTGTTCGGCAGGGTCGTCGGTGTCTCATTGCTATCGCCATGTACTTTCAGGTTGAGGCGCCCCGCCGGCCCGAACTGGGAGCGTGTCTCGGTGATTGCCGAGCCGGGCTCCGTCTACCTGCTGTCGGGTCCCGCCCGGAGCGAATGGGAGCACTCCATCCCGCCTGTCGGGCAGCTTCGCTATTCCATTACCTTCCGGGAGATCGGTTGACGGAACCGTGCAGATTCCCTGAACAACGGCGCGATGATCTGGTTGGCCTTACGGTCTTGAACAGTCGGAGACAACTCCCAATATCATTTCGTCAGGATCATTGGTGGCATGAAAGGAGGAAAAGATGCCGCTCAACGATGTTCCATGGACCCGGCCGGTAAGGATTCGGCTGCAATGCGGTTTGGAGCGGACCTTCACAGGCGCTTACGACGCGTTGGATTTTCTCAAAAACGAATGGCCACTGCGCCACGGAGAGCGCCATGAACGCGCGGTGAAGACGTGCCGGGGTGCCCGGCCAGCACGTGTAGCCATTATCTAGAGCATCAGCGATGGCCTCGTCTCCGAAGAGACGAGGCCTGGTACAAGCTTCCTGTTTTCCGATGATCGGCTGGAGGAACGCCATCATGGAACTTCCAGCTGCCAACCAGCATTTCGCTGTCGGACGCTGTTTGCGGGAACAACCATGGCCAGTGACAAACTATCGACCTATCGATCGAAGCGCGATTTTCAAAGGACTGCTGAGCCGAGCGGTGAAGGGCGCATTGCGCGCAGCAATCGCTCTCGTTTCGTCATCCAGAAACACGACGCGACCCGCCTTCACTACGATCTGAGGCTCGAGTTCGATGGGGTCTTCAAGTCCTGGGCCGTCACGAAAGGCCCGTCTCTCGACCCGCACGACAAGCGGTTAGCGGTCGAGGTGGAGGACCACCCGCTCGATTATGGCGATTTCGAAGGGACGATCCCGAAAGGCCAGTATGGCGGCGGTACTGTGATGCTATGGGACCGCGGCTATTGGAAGCCGGAAGGAAAGAAGAGCCCGAAGCAAGCTCTGGAAAAGGGCGATTTCAAATTCACCCTCGAAGGCAAACGCCTGCATGGCGGCTTCGTGCTGGTGCGCATGGGCAACGATCGCGAACGTGGTAAGCGAACCAACTGGCTGCTGATCAAGCACCATGACGCGTTCTCGGTCGAGGAGAATGGCGCGGCGATCCTGGAGGACAATGACACATCGGTCGCCTCCGGCCGAACAATGGAGATGATCGCCGCTGGCAAAGGGCGCAAGCCCAAAACCATTCATCGTCGCGGGAGGCGACGTTCAGGCTGATGCGGTCTGGGACAGCCATCAAGGGCTGGCCGCTGACGAGCGAAAATCGGATGTGCGAGCCGGCAAGGCGTCGGTTTCGCCTGTCGACCTGCCTGACTTCATCGCGCCACAGCTCTGTCAGACCCTGGAGCGCCCTCCCGTGGGCAAGGGCTGGATCCACGAGATCAAGTTCGACGGTTACCGGATCCAGATGCGCGTGCTGGACGGTGAGGCGACACTGAAGACCCGCAAGGGCCTCGACTGGACAGCCAAATATCGCGAAATAGGCGAGGCGGCATCTGCACTGCCCGATTCGATTATCGATGGTGAGATCTGCGCCCTCGACGAGAATGGTGCGCCCGATTTCGCAGCCCTGCAAGCGGCGCTTTCGGAAGGCAAAGCCGGCGATCTCGTCTACTTCGCATTCGATCTTCTTTACGACGGTGGTGAGGATTTGCGATCTCTGTCAGTTGTAGATCGGAAGGCGCGGTTGCAGAGCCTGCTGGCCGAGGCAGGCAATAATCCCCGCATCCGGTTTGTCGAGCATTTCGAGACTGGCGGCGACGCGGTCCTCAGATCTGCCTGCAAACTGTCGCTGGAAGGCATCATCTCAAAGCAGGTGGACGCGCCGTATCAATCCGGCCGAACCGAAACCTGGGCCAAATCCAAATGTCGGGCCGGCCACGAGGTCGTGCTCGGGGCTTATGCCAAGACGAATGGCAAGTTCAGATCCTTGTTGGTCGGCGTCTACCACGGCGACAACTTCGTCTATGTCGGCCGCGTCGGTACCGGATACGGCGCGAAGAAAGTGGAAACGCTCCTTGCGAAGTTGAAGGCGCTCGAGACGACGAAATCGCCCTTTACTGGCATCGGCGCGCCGAAGAAGGGGGCGGAGGTCACTTGGCTGAAGCCCGAACTCGTAGCGGAAATCGAATTCGCAGGCTGGACCGCCGACGGTCTTGTCCGCCAAGCTGCTTTTAAGGGACTGCGCGATGACAAGCCGGCCAAGGAAGTCGAGGCCGAACGGCCGGCGAAGCCTTCGAAAACCGACGTGCCCGGGCCGGCGCTGCTAGTTCCGGCGGCCAGGTCAACGCGGCGGAAGGGTGTTAAGGCGGAAGTGATGGGTGTGCTGATCTCCAACCCGGACAAGCCGCTGTGGCCGGATGCCAGCGACAAGGGACCCGTCACCAAGGAAGAGCTGGCCCGTTATTACGAAGCCGTCGGCTCCTGGATGATCGAGCACATCAAGGGGCGGCCCTGCTCCATTATCCGCGCTCCCGACGGGATCGGTGGCGAGCAGTTTTTCCAGCGACATGCCATGCCTGGCACCTCGAGCCTTCTCGAACTAGTAAAGGTCTTCGGTGACAAGAAGCCTTACCTGCAAATCGACCGGATCGAGGGTTTGGCTGCCGTCGCTCAGATCGGTGCTGTTGAACTGCATCCTTGGAATTGCGAGCCGCAGCAGCCGGAAGTGCCGGGACGGCTCGTCTTCGACCTCGATCCTGGTCCGGACGTACCCTTTTCTACAGTCGTTTCAGCAGCCCGCGAGATGCGTGACAGGCTTGAGGAACTGGACCTGATCAGTTTCTGTAAGACAACTGGCGGCAAGGGCCTTCATGTGGTCACTCCGCTTGCCATCAACAAGCGCAAGCCGCTCTCCTGGTCGGAGGCGAAAGGGTTTGCGCATGCTGTCTGCCAGCAGATGGCGCGCGACCATCCCGAACTCTATCTGATCAAGATGACCAAGAGCTTGAGGAACGGCCGGATCTTTCTCGACTATTTGCGCAATGACCGCATGGCGACGGCGGTTGCACCATTGTCACCACGGGCCCGAGCGGGCGCCACCGTCTCGATGCCGCTGACATGGACGCAGGTCAAATCCGACCTCGATCCGAAGCGGTTCACGGTCAGGACTGTGCCGGTTCTGCTCGCAAAGACATCGGCTTGGCAGGGCTATTGTGATGCCCAGCGGCCGCTGGAGCAGGCGATTAAGCGTCTGGGCAAGACAAGAGCCGCCGCATGAGCGGCATCTGCAATAGCTCTGATGCGGATCGTATTGCGATGGTCATGGCCTGAGTTGCCGTCATGCCAAAGCGCACGACGGCTGGCTTATCGCCGTAGCCGATGATTTCATGCTGGCATCCAGCTCGCGCTTGAGAAGTGGCGCCACCTCATCATTGACGTGCCGAAGCCGCTCTCCTCCAGGGAAGCAATCGCTGCCTCGATCGTCTCGACGCCTTTCGCGTGAACAGGTTCCGCGAAGCGCGGATCGCCTGTTCCGGCGCGCCGACGGTGTGATCTATTCCCATCACCAATCCGTCACATCGAAGACGGCCGCGTTGTCCTGGACCTCCCGAAGCCCCTTGTAGGAAGCGTGTCGTAGATTGCGGTCATGCGTCCAGCCGCGAAATTCGATCTCGACGATCAGTGTCGGCTGCGCGAAGACGAAGCGCTTGCCCTTAAGCGGAACCACCGGCGTGTTCGTTCTCAGCTGATCGAGCGCCTATTTCAAATACTCGGCATCGCTCCTGGTGAAACCGGTGCCGACCGACCCGACATAAACCCGGTCGAAGCCCTTCTTGCCGGCCAATAGCAGACTGCCGATGCCGCCGCACGCTGATGCCGATTGTTCATAGCCGACGACCATGAAGCTTTCACTCTGGACGCACTTGATCTTCAGCCAGTCGCCAGTCCGACCGCTCCGGTAAGGCTGATCCCGATGCTTGGCTATGATCCCTTCCAGGCCGACCTGGCATGCGTGCTCAAGGAGATCTTCGGCTGGCAGTTCTATCGCTTCGGAAAGGCGGATCGTCCCATTGCCGCCTTCTGGTATCAGATCTTCAAGAAGGCGCCGGCGCACGGCAAGCTCGGTGCGAGTGAGATCGTATCCGTCGAGATAGAGAAGATCGAAGGCGTAGAGGATGGACTCGGTCGAGATCCGTTTGCCGACCCGACCTCCGAGCGAACGCTGCAAGGCGCCAAAGTCCGACCGGCCCTGATCGTCGAGAACAACGGCCTCGCCGTCGAGAATGGCGGTCGTCACCCCGAGGTCTTTTGCCGCCGCGGCGATCGAGGGAAAGCGGCGGGTCCAGTCATGGCCGCCGTGGTAATGATGCTCACACCCTTTGGTTCGATATGAATCGCGAGCCGGGAACCGTCCCACTTCACCTCGTAAAGCCAATCCGGTCCCAGCGGAGCCACGCTCTTCAGCAGCGCGAGGCAGGGTTCCACGCGCTGCGGCATCGGATCGAAAGGCAGGCTCGGCTGCTCAGGATCGCGCTTGCGGATTGGACGAGACTGCAGCGCCGAATGAGACACGTCGAGAAATGGCAAAGAGGGTCGGCGCGGGCGCGTCATGAGGCTACTGCCGCTCCGAGCGGTTTTCAGCTTCGACCGATTTGCGCAATGCATCCATGATGTTGATGACGTTGGTTGGCGCCGGCTCTTCCTTGTCCTTGCCTTTCGGCTTTGCCCTGGCGGGTTTCTTCATCAGCTTCTTCTTCGCCTCGATGATGTCGAGGAGCTTATCCTGGACAGGGTCGGAGGCCATCTTCGGGTTCCAGGGTTGTGTCTGCTTTTTGATGAGTTGCTGGACCAGGGGCATCAACTCATTGTCGGTCATCTCGTCATCGATCTTCTCGAAGTAGGTCTCGGCGTCGCGGACCTCATCCCCGTAACGCAGCGTCCAGAGCACGATGCCCTTACCGCGCGGCTCAAGCATGACGGCGCGTTCCCGCCGCGAGATGACAAGTCTGGAAATACCGACCATATTCTCGGCCGCCATGGCGTCGCGAATGACCGAGAAGGCTTCCTGGCCGACAGGATCGTCCGGCGACAGGTAGTAAGGCGTGTCGAGCCAGATCCATCCAACACTATCGCGCGGCGCGAACACCTCGATGTCTATGGTTTTGGTGCTCTCGAGTGCAACATTTTCGAGTTCCTCGTCTTCGAGAATGACATAGTCGTTCTCGCCTTTTTGGTAACCTTTGACTTCGTCTTCGTCCTTCACCTCCTTGCCGGTGACGGAATCGACATAGTGGCTCACGACGCGATGCTGGGTTTGCCGGTTCAGCGTGTGGAAGCGCACCTTTTCGTTTTCCGACGTGGCCGGCATCATCTGTACCGGGCAGGTAACCAGCGAAAGCTTCAGATAGCCTTTCCAGTAAGGACGGAGAGCCATGGTGTCCTCTTCGATCAGCCAGCACGGCGCTGGTGGGCACCAGTGCTGCGGGCCTTGGATGCGGCGGCCCGACTGGCTTGTTGCCGGCCTTTGCCGGCGGTGGCGTTGGCCGCGGTGCGTTTGCTCTTGGCAGGCGTGGACATTCCGGCACTTTCACGCAGGGCCTGCAGAAGATCGCCCGGTTTGGATGCTGGGGGTGCCTTCTTCTTCGGCAGCGTGCGGCCTTCCATCTTTGCTTTCACGAGCTCGGCCACCGCCTCCTCGTAGCGGTCGTCGAACTGTTTCGGGTCGAACTCACCCTTCTTGGTGTTGATAATGTGCTTTGCCAGCTCCAGCATCTCGCCTTCAATCTTCAGGTCCGGCATCTCCTCGAACGCCTTTTCGGATGAACGCACCTCGTAGTCGTAGTTCAACGTCGATCCAATCAGGCCCTTGCCGTGCGGTCGGATAAGTACGGTGCGCAGGCGCCGGAACAGGACCGTGCGAGCGATTGCGGCGACCTTGGCTTTTTTCATGCCGTCGCGCAGGAGCTTGTACGCATCGTTGCCCATTTTGTCGGGCGCAAGATAATACGGTTTGTCGAAATAGACGTCGTCGACCTCGTCGCAAGGAATGAATGCCTCGACATGGAGTAATCGCGGCGCGATCACCCTCAGCCATTTATACGATGATGGCTGGCGGGGGTGGTTGCCCCCGATATGATGGAAAAACGGGCTCACGATTGGAACCGGGCCCAAGGCATCGAACGGAGAGCAACCATGGACCAATATATCGGGCTTGATGTTTCATTGAAAGATACCGCGATCTCGATCCGAGAAAACGGGAAGCGGATCTGGCGGGGGAAGTGTCCTTCGGATCCAAAACTTCTAGCGCAGATGATCCGCAAGCACGCCCCAAACGCCAGGCGCGTCGTATTCGAGACGGGGCCGCTGTCGACGTGGTTCTATCACGGACTGACGGCGGAGGGGATTCCGGCGATCTGTATTGAAGCGCGGCACGCGCAAAAGGTATTGGACGAGACGCTCAACAAGACCGATGCCAATGATGCGGATGGCTTGGCGCAGCTGGCCGAAGCCGGCTTCTACAAGGCGGTTCGGGTAAAATCGTTCGACAGCATGCTGACGCGCACGCTGGTCGGGGCTCGCAATCAGCTCTTGAGCATCTCAACCCAGCTCAGCAACCAGATCCGCGGCCTGATGAAGACGTTCGGTCTTATCGTCCCCAACGGAAAAGGTCGGGTGTTTGATGGCAATGTGCGGGAGCTCTTGGATGGGAATGACGGCCTGGCACGGATCATATTGCCTCTGCTTGAGGCGTGGCGCGACATCCGCAAGCGCGCCGCCGATCTTGATCGCCAGCTGCTCGCAGCGGCACGGGAGAGCCAGGCCACGCAGCTGTTGATGACGATCCCGGGGATCGGCGCCGTCACGGCGGTCTCCTATGTCGCCGCGATTGAAGATCCAGACAACTTCCGAACGTCGCGCTCGGTTGGCGCCTGGCTCGGGCTTACAACGCGGCGCTACCAGTCAGGCGAGGTCGATTATGATGGCCACATCTCGCGAAGAGGCGACAACCACCTGCGGGGACTGCTTTATGAAGCGGCGACGGTGATCCTCACAAGAACCAGCGCCAGGAACGACAGCAGTCTCAAGAGCTGGGGGCTTAAGCTGCGGGAGCGGTTGGGCTTCAAGCGCGCTGCGGTGGCGGTCGCGCGTAAGCTTGCGGTCATCATGCACAGCATGCTCAAAACAGGAGAGGTATTCAACACATTGGCTGGCGCCACCGCATAAGCGAAGTGTCAGCCTTCTTCCCTCAGCGCGTCAAATCTGATTTGAGGCACTGAGCGTCCCCTGCTGCGGACGTGGGTTCGATCATTCCGTTGCACTGGGCTGCAGCTCGTTCGAGACTGCGCCCTCGACATAGGAAGATCCTACCTGCGAAGACCCATTGTGCGGCGACCATTTGTCGACCGCGGAGACAACCCTGCTCCCGGCGCGGGACAGCTCTGAAGAAAATATGGCCGCTGAGGCCCGATCCAAACAGTCCATTCACGCCGCGTTGCCTATTCTGCAACACGGCAAGATGGCGAGTGCCCAGACGACCTTGACTAAGGGAACGCGATTAGACAACCTTCAGTGTCTTGTCGCTATTTGGAATCGCTGCTGCGACTTCTTCGGGTTCGAGGACAACATAGCGCCCGTCGTCGATCTCGAAGCCCTTCACCTGTGCCTCGCGCTCCACCGGATCGCCGGTTTCGCTATCGACGAATTCGCGGCGGACGCGATTGCCGGTCTTGCGATTCAAGGTATTGAAGGCGATCCGCTCGGAGGACGAGGCGGCCGTGTAAAGCGCGACCGGAAACGCAACTTCACCGAACTTGATGTAGCCCTTCCAATTCGCTCGCGGGGTAACCATTTACGCGGACTCCTGACTCCAACTATCGCGAATCAACCGAATCACTGATCGATTGTTCCGATTCGAAACGAATCTAATTTCAATGACTTAGCCTTGCGTCGAGGCTCGTTTTCCGAGTCATCATCATGGCCTTGATTCGATGCATCTTTTTTGCCCCGGCGTGCGTTCTTCGTTAGTCGCAACTGACGGATGGATGTTGACCAAGCCCGAACTGATGATACAGGCAGCGACGAACGCTGTGTCCGCCGCAATGAAAAGGGACAGTTCAAGGAGAGCGACGACCTCGGCGGCTCTCTTTCTGCCGATCGCCGCCGGACGGCAAAACCAAAGCAAGGCCTGGTGAGGGCGACCGGGGCGATTGGAAGGTCAAGCGCTGACCAGGTTTCGCCGATGTACTGGCATCAACGGCGGAAGAGCTTTAAGCGTCTCCGCGGCGAAACGGGGGATGTCATCGTGAACCTCGCGGGATACCCCGGCGTTCGGGCGGCGGAGGAACGCGAGAGCGGCCTTTGCCGCTTCCCGCTGGGATTTGACATATTCGGTGATCACCGAGAGCGGTGCGCCGCCACAGCTTGCCGCAAAGGAGGACGGCGACCACAAAACGCCCTTGTGGTAGCGCCCGGTGATTTCCGGGCGGCTCTCGCGCAGACGTCGGCTGGATACGCCGTTGCGGCTGTTGACCAGCTTCGACAGGGCGATCTTCGGAGGGTCATGCACCCGCAGGTGAACATGATCGTCCTCGCCGTCGCATTCGATCAATTCGGCCTCGAAGTCGCGACACAGCTTGGCGAAGATGCGCCGCAGGTGGCGGATTGCCGGTTCTGACAGAACGTCACGGCGGTATTTCGTGACAAAGACCCAATGACCATGGAGCATGTAGACGACATGCCTGCCGGTGCGATCCACGGTTGCGCTCCTTGGAGCAATTGATAGAACCGCAACATGATCCACCGCGCTTTCCGCTACAAGCTCGCTCCGACCGCCGAACAGGAAGTCCTGTTGCGGCAGTTCGCGGGTGTTGTGCGGCTGGTCTATAATCTGGCGCTGGAGCAGCGCAGGGACTGGTGGCGGCATTACCGGCGGCAGACCGGGAACCGCTTGAACGACATCGCCCAGGCGCGGGAATTGACCGCATTGCGGGCCGCGTTCGACTGGATTGCCGCCGTGCATGTGACGCCCCAGCAGCAGGCCCTGCGCGATCTGGATAAGGCGTATGCCAACTTCTTCGCCGGGCGCGCAGGATATCCCTCACCCCGCAAGAAGGGCGTGAACGGCGCCTTCCGCTTTCAGGGGCGGGAGATCGAGGTCAAGCGCCTGAACGGCAAGTGGTCCGCCGCGCGCCTTCCCAAGATCGGCTGGGTGAAGTTCCGCGACACGCGGCGCCTGCGTGGCAAGACCATGAATGTGACGGTGAGCCTGGCGGCGAACGGCAGGCACATCGCCTTCGCCTGCGAAATCGACCATGCCGTCCCGCAAAACGATTTGCCCGCCGTGGGGATCGACCGGGGCGTGGCGAACACGCTGACGCTTTCGACCGGGGAGCATTGGTGGATGCCTGCCGGCCTTGCGGAGATCGAGCGCAGGAAGCGCCGGGCCCAGCGCGTTCTGGCGCGGCGCAAGCGCGGGTCGCGTCGCCACGCCAAGGCCCGCCGCCGGGTTGCCGCCTTACAGGCCCGTGCTGCCCGCATCCGGCAGGATTGGCGGCACAAGGCCAGTCTTGATATCGCCCGTCGCTTCGCAACGGTCGTGCTGGAAGACCTCGCCACGCGCAACATGACGCGCAGCGCCAGGGGAACCGTGGACGCGCCCGCAACCAACGTCTGCCAGAAGCGGGCCTGAACCGGGCGATCCTCGAACAAGGCTGGCACGGCTTTGAAACCGTGTTGGCCGACAAGCTCGAAGAACGGGGCGGATACCTGTGCAAGGTCGATCCCCGCCACACCTCGCAGACCTGTTCGGCCTGCGCAGCCGTGGACAGGGAAAGCCGCGAAAGCCAAGCGTCTTTCCGCTGTTGCCAATGCGGCTTCCGCGCCCATGCCGACCACAATGCTGCAATCAACATCCTGCGTCGGAACACGGCGTCTATGATCGTGGAGGAAGGGCAGCGGCTCTCCGTTGAAGCGATAACCATCGGCGGAGCTTCGCGCCCCCTCGGAAATCCCCCGCTCTCAAGCGGGGGGAGATGTTAATGAAGTGCTTCGATCAGTTCCCCGATCGTCCGGATTGGTCGCTGCTATGCGGCCACTTGCATTGTGTCTTGTCTCCAGTCTTGATGAAAACTACTCGTGAAGATTCCCATGAGAAATTCGCCAGCGGTCAAGGCAAAAGTGGCGATTTGTGCTATAGGGCTGAATCGGTGAGATGATGCAAAGCATTGGGAGGACCTGGAATGGTTGAAGCCGGCTCCAATAGCCGACTAACTGGCGGATGCCGTTGCGGCGCCGTTCGATATGAGTCCGATCGACCTGTTCACGCCGCGATCTGCCACTGCGAGGATTGTCGTCGTTCGTCCGGTGCGCCGATGGTCGGTTGGATGGGGGTAGAGGCCGGCAGCTTCCGAATTACCAAAGGCGAACCTCGCATCTGGTCATCCAACGGCGAAGCGCACCGCCATTTCTGCGCGATATGTGGAACAGGCCTTGTCTATCTGAACGAAGCCCTCATTCCCGGGATCGTTGACGTGCAAATTGCCACCCTCGACGATCCAACGATGGTTGCCCCTGACATTCAGGTTCAGGTCGCCGAGCGCTTGCCTTGGTCCGCGCACATCCAAGCGCTTCCAATATTCGATCGGTATCCAGATTGAGTCGGCCGCGAGAGGAAACCGCGGAAGAGAATGCTCAAGCCTAAGCCGCGAGAGGCGGGTAATATAGTCTTTCCAGCTCGGTCTCTCCCGAATGAAGGTTCCCGGTAAACAGCTTACAATATTTGAGTGCGGTCGCAGAGGATTGAGGCTACTCGACAAGCTGGATCTCCGCGTTCGGCTCGTACCAGCCGTGGCGGCGCCGTGACCAGAAGATCGCAGCTGGCGGCGCGAAATCTGGCTCGGCGAAACAGCCAATCGAGACGACGATCTGCTCGTCCAGCACCTCAGCCTCCATGTAGATCAGCGTGCCGCAATTCGGGCAGAAGATCTGATCCATCCAGCGGCCCTTGTCGGTGAAGCGCCGGAAGCGCCGTCGCTCGCCGTCGTCGGCGATGATGGCCTGTTTGCGATAACGCGCCCGGTAGGAAAATGCCGAACCAGTCGCTTTCTGGCAGTTCAGACATGCGCAGGCATAGACCCGTTCCGGCGCGCCGCGGAGGCTCAGCTTCAGGCTGCCGCAGGAACAGCGTGCCGTGCGGACGACGGGCTTTTCCGCACCGGTCATGGCGCCCTCATGAAACGAGCCAGTATCGCGAAATCGTCGCCGACGTGACCATTTTGGATGGCGGTTCTGAAGAGGCTGTCGAAGGCATCGGCAAGGACCGGATTCAGGCCGCGCTCGGCGTTGATATGCCGCAGATGCTGGAGAGCGACATTGTGAGCAGCGATTGTTGCAAATGTTTCATCGTCACCGCGGTCGCGGCCGTCGCGGACCCGTTGCATGAGGTCCCGCTCGGCCCCGTCGATGACCGGCTGGACGAGCTTGAGGTACGTCGCGTAGGTGTCGGCATTAATGTTTTCTGCCCTGTTAATGGCGAGCGCTTGAAGCGTGCCGAACAACGTGCCCCACATCTGCCCAAGAAGGGCGCTGTCGAGGGCCGATGCAGCCCCGAAATCCTCGCTGAGGAAGGCGGATTTGCCGCCGAGCGCCACAAATACCCTTTCGTGCTTTTGGTAACGCGACTTCGACCCGGCGAAGAGGATCAGCGTTTCGGGTTCTCCGATGACATTTGGTGTCGCCATAATGGCTCCGTCGAGATAGGCGATCCCGTGGCCGGTCGCCCAGGCGCCGGTGTCGCGCGCCGCTTTTGGGGAGCCCGAGGTGAGCTGCACCAGGAGCTTGCCCTTCAGCGTCTGTGTGACCTCCGGCTTTCTCAGCTGTGCGTCGGAGGCAGCATAGTCTATCAGGTTGACGAAGACGATCTCGGCCTCAGCCGCCGCCGCTTCCGGCGTTAGTTTCGGCTGCACACCGAACGGCGCCAGCGCTTCCGCCTTCGCCGCCGTTCTGTTCCAGACATGCACCCGCTTTTTGCGAGCGTCCGAACAAGTGAAGCTCCCATCCGGCCCGCGCCGAAGAACCCTATTGTAGTCATCGAATTGAACTCCAATATTTGAGACGTCATTTGATACGGCTGCAAGTCGGTGAGGTAAATTGCGTACCTTCAGGTAAGCGGTTACTCTGCAGTAAGGGGAGAACGGAAATGAAACGCCTGCCGGACGACGATTGCGGCTTTGCAAGTGCACTCGACGTGATCGGTGGAAAGTGGAAGACTGACATCCTCTGGGAGATCAATCTCTCGCCCCGCCGCTTCGGCGAGTTGAGGCGCATCCTGTCAGGGATCAGCGAGAAAGTCCTCGCCCAGCAGCTCCGCGAGATGGAGGCGGACGATCTCATCAGCCGCGCGGTATTTCCGGGGAAGGTGCAGCGGGTGGAATATTCTGCGACCGAGTTCGGCCGCAGCCTCAACCATGCCGTGACCGTGATGGCAAACTGGGGTAAGGCATACGAAATCCGCATGGCGGAGAAGGCAGAGCAGGAGCGTCGGCCCGTCTTGGCGATGGGGGCCTGAGGCAGATCCTGCCGAAATTCATCGCCGTTCCGCGCTACGGCTTCACCGTATTTGTTGAGCAGCCGATGACGCTTGTCTTGTCGCTCAAGCGGGACAGCACCACCACCACTGCGCGGTAAAGTTTCAGTTCTATGGGAGCCGCCAGGCCAGTTCGTGGGACCTTCTTTCAAGCATCGTGCTGGATCATGATGCCGTTCTGTCCGTCGGAATAAGGGCATCTGCGAATCACCGGCGAATTCGGCGGCGGAACCCCGCGCGAAGGCGTGGATCGCACCAGTTCGATCTTGGAATTCGCGACGTGAGCGGCAATCAACCAGATCACGTCTTGTTCAAAAAATGTTGCGACGCAATATGCTGCGAGACTCTTTTTTTGCTCTCGTTCTGCCCTTTATTGTGCATCTGCGAACAGATCGCTTCTGCAACCCGCCGGATGAGAGACATCCTCCCAGTCCGACGTCCGGCCAGAAAGAGGATCCGATATATGGGTGACTTCCTGAAAGGTATCTCCAGTTTTCGTGGCGCCGTGTTTCCGAATCATTCGGCCCTTTACCGCAAGCTGGCGCGCGAAGGCCAGCAGCCACATGCCCTGATGATATCTTGTGCCGACAGCCGAGTGATGCCGGAAACGATAACACAGTCCGGTCCCGGCGATCTCTTCGTCTGCCGCAATGCCGGCAATATCGTTCCCCCCTTCTCGACCCTCAATGGTGGGGTCTCTTCCGCAATCGAATATGCCATCCTGGCGCTCGGCGTCAGCGACATTGTCGTTTGCGGTCACTCCGATTGCGGGGCGATGAAAGGGCTGTGCCACCCGCAAATGCTGGAACCAATGCCGAATGTCGCAGCCTGGCTGCGGCACAGCCACGCCGCCTATTCGATTGTTTGCCAAGCCTATCCCGACGATCTCTCCGAAACTGACCGCGTGCGTGCGGTAGCCATGGAAAACGTCGTCGTGCAGCTCGACCATTTAAAGACCCATCCGTCGGTGGCTGCGAAGCTTGCGACCAACGAGATCACGCTGCACGGCTGGTTCTTCGACATCGGGACGGGCGAGGTCCAAGTCTATGACGGGGTTTTGGCGACGTTTACCGAGGTGCAGGAGGGCGAGCCGCTGCCGGTCGCCATCACAGGACGAGACCACCCGCATGTCATGCCGCGGGTTGCCGCAACGCTTGGCGGGGAGTAGTGCCATGATAAACAACGGCTCTGCATTCTCGCGCGACCTCGCTTCGTCTCTGGTGGTTTTTCTTGTCGCCATTCCGCTCTGCCTGGGAATTGCGATCGCCTCCGGGGTACCAGCGGCCATGGGGCTTATCTCCGGTATCATAGGAGGCCTCGTTGTCGGCCTGCTGGCAGGCTCGCCTCTTCAGGTCTCCGGGCCTGCCGCCGGTCTTGCCGTCATCGTCTTCGGCTTCGTCGAACAGTACGGCGTTGCCATGCTCGGTCCCGTGCTGCTCATCGTCGGCCTCCTGCAGATCTTGGCGGGTTTCCTCAGGATCGGCTCCTGGTTCAGAGCAATTTCGCCGGCCGTCGTTCATGGCATGCTGGCCGGCATCGGCATTTTGATCATCCTCGGACAGGTCCATGTGCTCATGGATGCCAAACCTGCCGCCGGCGGCATCGAGAATGTCACCGCGATAAACGAGAGTGTCGGTAGATTGTGGGGCGCCAGCGTGACCAACGAGGCCGTCGCGCTACTGGTCGGTCTAATCGCCCTCCTCGCCATGGTCTGCTGGGAACAATTCCGGCCCAAATGGCTGGCGCTGGTTCCGGGGGCGCTTGTCGGGGTTGCTGCCGCGACGGTCCTGACGACCACTCTTGAACTCCCGATTGCCCGTGTGGAAGTGCCTGCCTCACTGGCAGAGAGCATATCGATACCGACGGCCGAGAATTTTGGCCAGCTAGCGCAGCCCGGCATTATCTTGACGATCCTGATGATTGCCGTCATTGCGAGCGCCGAAACGCTTCTTTCGGCGGCCGCTGTCGACCGCATGCATGACGGGGGACGCACGCGCTTCAACAGGGAGCTTTTCGCCCAAGGCGTCGGTAACGGGCTTTGCGGATTGCTCGGGGCATTGCCTATCACCGGTGTCATCGTCCGTTCATCGGCCAACGTCCAGGCTGGGGCTCGCACGCGGGCCTCGGCAGTATTGCATGGCGTGTGGATCCTCGGCCTTGTTGCGCTTTTGCCGGGATTGCTGGAAATGGTACCCTTGACGGCGCTCGCCGCCGTGCTGCTCGTCACCGGCTGGCGGCTGATCAGCCTTCACCATGTGCGCCACCTGTTCGAACACCATGGTCTTATGCCGGTTGGAATCTGGGCCGTCACGGTGGCCATGGTCGTCCTGCAGGACCTGCTGGTCGGGGTGGCGCTCGGCCTTGCGCTGTCGATCCTCGAAATTCTTCCTTATCTGCGCCGAAAGCTCGCAATCAGGCATTCCGAGGTCGACGATGAAATTCATGTCCGACTGGGCGGAGCGGTCACCTGCAAGGACGTGCCGGTGTTGCTTAGCACGCTCGAAGGGCTGCCCGAAGGCCGTAAAGTCAGTATTATCGGCAAACACCTGCTCTACATGGATCACACCAGTGCAGAGACCATCAGCGAATGGCTCAGGCGCGAGACGAAATCCGGCCGAACCGTAGAGATTCATCCGCCTCAGGCGGCGCGTCATCCTCGCCTTAAGCCGCTATTTGCACGTTTCTCTGCAGAAGCCGCCTGATTGTTCGCGGGAGGGCAATTCTTCCGTTGCCCTCCCGTCTAAAGCCCGTCTCACTGAACCGGCAGCCTGTAATGAACCCGCCATGATGGCGGGAGCTAGAGAACGCTCCAACCGGGTGCGATCATGTCGCATTTGTGGATTTTGCTTCCGTAATTGCGAGGATGATTTGCCGCAGAAATGCCACCCAGCTCGTGGAGCTCTATGGATTGCGCGGTGCCCAGGCCCACCTTATGGCCCAACCGCGTAAGAACGCGAGCCCCGCTCGCATGAAGCCGGCTGCTCAGAGACAGAGCCTTTGGAAGAGTTCGTTTTTAGATCCTCTTCCGCATCGATTTCTCCGTCAGGCTCCTCCGGCCACTCAATCGATTTCGCGACCCTTGCCGTAGTCTTCGTCGGAAACCTTCTCCATCCAGGTGACCGAACTGCCGTTTAGGGCTTCGGCCACTGCAAAATGTGTCATCGGCTCGCCTGCCGAGGCGCCGTGCCAGTGCTTGACCAGCGGCGGTATCCAGACCACGTCGCCCGGTCCGACCTGCTCGATAGGCTTTCCTTCTGTCTGAATCCAGCCGCGGCCGGAGATGATGAAGAGCGTTTGACCAAGCGGGTGGGTATGCCATGCCGTGCGGGCTCCAGCCGGGAAGGATACTGTCGCTCCTCCTATGCGGGCGGGCGTATCGCCCCGATAGAAGCCAGAGGTCTCAACCTCGCCCGTGAAATATTGTTCGGGAGCCCTGGCCCGGCCCTGATTGACGCGGGTTATCTTAAGATCGGCAGAGGCCGCAGATGCTTTAGAGGCGGCCTCCCGACTGTCGAACGCCCGCTGGAGCACCTGCACTGCGGACATGGCTCGTGGCCAACCCGCGTAGAAGGCAACCTGGGTTACGACCTCGGATGCTTCCGCGCGGGTCAAGCCGTTGTCCATCGCCCGGTTCGCATGGAAAGGAAGCTGCTCCGGTTGTCCAATGGCAATCAGCGCCGACATCGTTACCAGGCTGCGGTCGCGGGCCGAAAGATCTGGCCGCTGCCAGAGGTCCCCGAAAAGCACGCGGTTTGTGAGATCGGCAAGACCCGCGGCGGTCGGAGCGACGGAGGCATTGACCGTCGCTGCGCGAGCCGCCTCGGCGGCAGCCTCGAGCTCGATCCGGGCCGTCACACTGTTCTTGACCGGAGCGATGTTGCGCTCGTCAAATACCGTTTTAGTCTCTGCTACGGCGGAGATGGCGTTCGGCCAACCGGAATAAAAGGCGAGCTGGGTGATCAGTTCGCCAATCTCTCCGGCTTTGACGCCGTTGTCGAGGGCGCGCCGGACATGACCGCCGATCTGCGCCGTCTTGCCAGTCGAGATGATCGCCGAGACGGTGACGAGGCTGCGATCGCGAGGTGCAAGTTCTGCTCGTTCCCAAACCTCGCCGAAGAGCACATCGTCGGTGAAGTGGGCAAGGCCGGGCGCGACGTCGTAGACGGCGGGTGGAGCGACCCGGCGACGTTCCTGAGCCTCGACTCCTGCCGCGGCGAGAGCGGAAATGGCGATGCCTGCGGCAATGTTCTTCATCTGGTTTTCCTCTTCCATGGTCTGCTCCCGTGAACACTAGCTCTCCAGTAGCGCGCCGCGTCTAGTGTGTCAGATGGGTGACGAATCCCATTCGATTAGATTGCTGCATCCGATTGGGTCTATATCTCCCGTTCATGATCCGGACTGTGTGTACGCGTCCCGCAGTAGCAGCGCCTCGCCGACGTCCAATTGGACCCTGAGCTGTATTGCGCGGCGTTCGTCCATGGCGCCATAGCCTTCGGCGACATCGGCAAGCGGCAGTTCGAGGTCGAAAACCCAGCCCGGGCCGATGGTGCGGTCGAGCACCAGGTCCATCAGCTAGGGCAGGAAACGGCGGACTGGGGCCGGACCTCCGAGCAGGTCTTCTGCGCGAAGAACAGGCCCCGTCGGTCAAGCTGCACGCCGTGCGGGACCCCGACGAAGCCGATCTTGCCATCCGGACGGGAACAGTTGTGCGTCAACCCGCCCAAGCGTCAGCGCCCGGTAGTGGCCATCAACTGTTCCGGATAGCGTTCCCCCTCGATTTCGATCGTCGCGGCGGCATCCTCGATCTCGGCAAGGTCCGCGGCCGTCAGGGCGACGTCAACTGCTCCCAGATTCTCTTCTAGGCGATGCAGCTTCGTGGTGCCCGGAATCGGCACGATCCACGGCTTTTGGGCAAGCAACCAGGCCAGAGCGATCTGAGCGGGCGTCGCGCTTTTCTCTCCTGCGATGCGTTTCAACAGATCGACGAGGGCCTGGTTCTTTTCAAGCGCTTCAGGAGTGAAGCGCGGCAGAATTTTACGGAAGTCATTGTCTCCGATCTCCGTGTCCTTGCTGATCGCACCGGCGAGGAAACCCTTGCCGAGGGGACTGTAGGGAACAAGGCCGATACCGAGTTCCTCGCACGCGGCCAGGATTCCGTTGGTTTCCGGCCCGCGGGTCCAAAGCGAATACTCGTTCTGCAGTACTGCAACGGGCTGGACGGCGTGGGCGCGGCGGACCGTCTGCGCGCCAGGTTCGGACAGTCCGAAGTGCCTGACCTTGCCCTCTGCGATCAGTTCTTTCACCGCGCCGGCGACATCCTCAATCGGCACGTTCGGATCGACGCGGTGCTGGTAAAAGAGGTCGATGACCTCGACACCGAGCCGCTTCAGCGATGCGTCGCAAACCTCGCGTATGTGTTCCGGATGGCTGTTCAGTCCCGCCATCTTCCCGTCTTCGATGTTGAAGCCGAACTTGGTTGCGATGACCGCGCGGTCGCGGACCGGCGCGAGCGCTTCACCTACGATTTGCTCGTTCGTAAATGGGCCGTATACCTCAGCCGTGTCGAAGAAGGTCACGCCGTGTTCGACCGCGGCGCGGATGAGCGCGACGCTGTCCTGCCTGCTCAGGGAGTGACTGTAACTGAAGTTCAGCCCCATGCACCCGAAGCCGAGAGCCGATACCTCCAGGCCACTGTTTCCAAGGACACGTTTCTGCATTTGCTTTCTCCATTTTTGCGTGGTGGGGTCGGGGCTACACCTGCCATGGCGCAATCTCCGATGATGATGAAACGCGTGACCTAAAATTTAGCGCTGGTAGGGACGAGCTGTTAGGTGCTAGGTTCGGCATGAACCTATGCTGTGGATTCATGAATGAAGCGGGACGAACTCGGGGATCTTGTTGCCTTCCTCGCTGTCGCGGAGGAGCGTAGCTTTACCCGCGCGGCTGCACAGCTCGGAACTTCTCAGTCTTCGCTGAGCCACACCGTGCGCCGTCTGGAAGAGCGCATGGGCGTGCGGTTGCTCACTCGAACGACGCGCAATGTCTCACCCACTGATGCAGGCGAGCAACTGGCCGAAACTCTGCGCCCAGCCTTCAATGACATCCGGAGCAGGATCGATGCCCTGAGCGCGTTGCGTCAGCGGCCCGCCGGAACGATACGCGTCACGTCCAGTCGACACGCGGCCGAGACCATACTCATGCCTGCCGTGAAACGTCTGATGGCCGAATTTTCTGAGATCAACGTGGAAATATCGATCGAGCAAAGGTTCGTTGATCTGGCCGCTGAGCGCTTCGATGCTGGCATACGGCTTGGAGAGGGCGTTGAGAAGGACATGATCGCTGTGAGGATCGGACCGGAGCTTCGCATGGTGGTTGCCGGATCGCCGCAGTACTTCGAGCGTCATACGAAGCCTCGGACACCCCACGACCTGACGCAGCACTCCTGCATCAATCTGCGCCTTCCTACGCTCGGCGGGCTCTACGCATGGGAATTCGAGAAAGATACACGTCCGCTGAACGTCCGCGTCGACGGCCAATTCATCTGCAATGATGTGCCGATGATAATCGACGCCGCTTTGAGCGGTATCGGGTTGACGTGTCTCCCCGACGATCATCTCGGTCCGCTGGTGAAGGAGGGTAAATTGGTTTCGGTGCTGGAGGACTGGTGCCCTCTATTCCCTGGCTATCACCTCTACTACCCGAGCCGCCGCCTGGCTTCGCCCGCGTTCGCGCTTCTGGTCGACGCTTTGAGATATCGCTCGGCCTAGGGCCAAAGAAAAAACAACTCTGAGTGTTACGCCAGCTCCCGGGCAGTGCTCCTTCGGCAGCACTGTTTACAAATCGAAGCCCCGTCGATTTGGGATTTGGCGGAGCTGATTGAGACGGAGGAATGTCCATGAAACCGCGAATTTCTGTCTTGACGCTGGGTATTGCCCATCTTGAGCGCTCGCTTGCCTTTTACCGTGACGGCCTGAAACTGCCCACTCAAGGGATCGTCGGCCGTGAGTTCGCGCATGGCGCCGTCGCGTTCTTTGACCTTTCCAGCGGGGTTAAACTTGCGATTTGGGCTCAGGATGATCTAGCCCACGACAGTGGTCTGACGAAAGCGCCCGCGAGCAGCACCTCGTTCTCGATCGGCCACAACGTCTCGCATCGACGTGAGGTTGACGAGGTCATGGAACAGGCCCGGCTTGCGGGAGCAGACATCGTAAAGCCCGCTGAGGAAACGTTTTACGGTGGATACGCTGGATACTTTACTGATCCGGACGGCCACCTTTGGGAAGTGGTGTGGAATCCGGCCAATCTGCCACCGCAGGATTGAATGACTTGACGTCCGCTACTGCGAACGGAACGGATGCCCGCATCCTGGCCAACGCGCCGCGCCGGGGGATGTTGCCCTGCAGATTGTGCGGCCGTAGGCTCTGAGCCTGCACAGTACAGAACTCAGCCCTTAAATCAGCCGGCCTTCTAAACTGTCCAACTTAATGGGGTCAGTTCAAAGGCGGGCCTCCTTGATCCGAACGATCACTTGTTCAGAGCATCCTTCACTGCCTTGGCCGGCGTGAAGGCGAGCTTCTTTGCGGCAGCGATCTTGACGGTGGCCCCGGTTGAGGGATTGCGGCCTTCGCGCTCCGGCATCTCCTTTACCTTGAACTTGCCGAAGCCCGGGATCGAGGTCTCGGCGCCAGATGTGGCGGCCGACGTGATGGAGGCGAAGACCGCCTCTACGACGGCTTTGCTCTGGGCTTTGGTAAGGCCATGTTCACCGGCAATCTTGTCTGCGATTTCGTTTGTCGTCGTCATGTAAGATGGTTCCTTTTGAATGTTTCCTATCCACCTTGACACATCAGCTTCGCAAAAGGGTAGAGAGGGAACGGGTTCAACGGCGTCAATCCACTGATTTGATGCGTACTTCCCTTCGGCGGTCATGAAACGAGAGGCTGAATTGCAGCGTGTGCGTGAATGCCTAACATCCTGCTCGTTGAGCTCTGGGGCCGTTGAAGCCTATGGGACCGGAAACGAGACGGTGCGTCCACGAGCTACGATTGGATCCAGACGAAGAGTATCGTTCGCTATCCGTATCTCCCTGGCGAGACCGAAGAACGCAAAAGGAGGGTCGCCTCAGGTGTTCGTCTGGCCGACCTGAGGACCGCAAAACACCAAAGCGGAGATTTGGCTTCAGGCGCCGAGGCGCACTTTGCAGAATCGTCTCCGCAAGCGTCTGCAGGTCCTTCACCCGCGCGACAAGCCATTGCAGTTCATCATTGCTGACCGTGTATTTCGAGGAGTAGCGCGCCTCGACATAAGCCCGTGACAACGGCTCGAAGCAGCGGCGGCAAAGCGAGTGTCGCGCGGCCAGGCCGCGACCAGCCGCGCATCTGCTCTCGGCTTGAGAACGCAGCACTCTGATCCGGTGCGATTTCGGGCTGTAGAGGGTCAGGGTCGGCAAGACGCAATGATAAAAGCGCTCTGTCGATTGGTGAAGGTCGAATGCGGCGCTGCGCCTCATCGGTTGGTGCGCACCTAAACTCTTTACGTACACAATTTGTAAACTGAAACTGGACTTCGGGCGGAAAGTCGTCTGGATCCCAAACTTCACCTCGATCCCGCGAGGCTCCGGATTCACTTTCGAACAGTTCCGCTGCCCTTTCGGCCGCGCCCACTTCAAAGTGACAGGCAATTGCGCGCGAAGCGCTGTGTGACAAAGGATGCATGGCCGGCATAACCTTGCACTAGCCTGTCGGAATGCCATTCATGAATCAGATCGATAAGAGTATGCAGCAGGAAGGCCTAATCATCGCTCGTTTCTGCTCTATCTAGCCTGCTGGCGCCTTTACCGGATCGACTGGACGCGCCCCCATGCAATGAGCGTGAAGTGGAGCTGCACATGCATAACCCCATTCAACTCGAAATCTCCCGTCGGGATTTACTTATCTCGTCTGCCGCGACCGTCGCGGTCACCGGCGTTGCAGCCGGGGGAGCGGCGGCACAATCTGCGGAAACCGCAATGCACTACACAACGAAGATGTCCTTCACCGTCAACGGCGAGAGGCGTGATCTCGACGTTGACAATAGAACAACGCTCCTCGACGCGCTGCGCGAACACCTCCATCTGACGGGTACGAAGAAGGGATGCGACCACGGTCAGTGCGGCGCGTGCACAGTCATGGTCGACGGCCGTCGCGTCATCTCGTGTTTGACGCTTGCCGTCATGCATGAAGGCGACCAGATTACGACGATCGAAGGTCTCGGAAAGCCAGGCGATCTCCACCCGATGCAGGCGGCCTTCGTCAAGCACGACGGATTTCAGTGCGGCTACTGCACGCCTGGGCAGATCTGTTCCTCCCTGGCGGTGCTAGAGGAGATCAAGGCGAACATCCCGAGTCACGTCACTGGCGACCTAACCGCCAAGGTGGCTGTCACCCCGGCCGAGATCCGTGAGCGCATGAGCGGTAATATCTGTCGTTGCGGCGCCTATTCCAACATTGTCGACGCCATCGTCGAGGTCGCGGGGACAAAAGCATGAGAGCCTTCACCTACGAACGGGCCTCGTCCGTCGAGGCCGCGGCCCAAGCGGCCGCCTCCAATCCGGAAGCGAAGTTTATCGCCGGGGGCACTAACCTTCTCGACCTCATGAAGCTCGAGATCGAGACGCCGACGCATCTGATCGACGTGAACGGCCTCGGATTGGACAAGATTGAACCCACTTCGGAGGGCGGACTGCGCATCGGGGCCCTGGTTCGCAACACGGACCTTGCGGCACACGAAACCGTTCGTCGAGATTACGAGCTCCTGTCCCGAGCGCTCGTCGCGGGCGCTTCCGGTCAACTCCGCAACAGGGCGACGACGGCGGGGAACCTCTTGCAGCGCACGCGCTGTCCGTACTTCTACGACCCGAACCAGCCGTGCAACAAGCGTCAGCCAGGCAGCGGCTGTTCGGCCATCGGCGGCTTCACCCGCCAGCACGCCGTCGTCGGCACGAGCGACGCCTGCATCGCCACCCATCCGAGCGACATGGCGATCGCCATGCGAGCGCTGGATGCCGTGGTCGAAACGGTAAAGGCAGACGGCAGCCAGCGTTCCATCCCCATCGCCGACTTCCACCGCCTGCCGGGCAACACCCCGCATATCGAGACGGTTCTCGAACGCGGCGAGTTCATCACAGGGGTCATTCTCCCACCGCCGATCGGGGGGCGTCACATCTACAGGAAGGTCCGCGATCGCGCCTCCTACGCCTTCGCACTCGTTTCCGTGGGCGCGGTTATCCAACCTGATGGGACCGGTCGCGTCGCCGTCGGTGGCGTTGCCCATAAGCCTTGGCGCGTCGAGGCGGCCGAAGCCGAGCTGCCAAAAGGGGCCCGCGCCGCCGCTGGTGTCCTTCTCGCGGACGCCCGTCCTACCGAACAGAACCGTTTCAAGGTCGACCTGGTCGAGCGCACGCTCGCAGCGGTCATCTCGCAAGCCAGGGGGTAGCCATGCAGTTCGATACGCCAGCAACTACGAACCCGATCGACCAGCTCAAGGTCGTCGGCCAGCCGATCCACCGCATCGACGGCCAGCTCAAGACGACAGGCCGGGCGATGTACGCCTACGAATGGCACGATGCCAAGGTGCCGTACGCCTACGGCTATCCCGTGGGCGCGGCTGTCGCCAAGGGGCGCATCAAATCCATGGACGTCTCTGCCGCAAAAAAGGCGCCAGGCGTCATCGCCGTTGTGACCGCGCCTGAAGTCGGCGAACGGAAGAAGGGCAAGTTTAACACCGCCAAGCTCTTCGGCGGTGACGAAATCCAGCATTACCACCAGGCGATCGCCGTCGTCGTGGCCGAAACCTTCGAACAAGCCCGCGCAGCCGCAGCACTGGTAAAAGTCGACTATGCCGAAGAGAAGGGCGCCTTCGACCTCAGAGAGGCGAAGGAATCGGCAGTGAAGCCGGACGAGTCCCAGCAGCCGGACTCAGCTGCCGGCGACTTCGATGCGGCTTTCAGGACGGCTCCGATCACTTTCGACGAAACCTACACGACGCCGGACCAGTCCCACGCGATGATGGAGCCGCATGCCTCCATCGCAGCCTGGGATGGCGACGAGCTAACAGTCTGGACCTCGAGCCAGATGATAGACTGGTGGCGGTCAGACCTGGCGACCACCCTCGACGTGGAAAAGGAGAAAATTCATCTGATGTCGCCATTCATCGGCGGCGGGTTTGGAGGCAAGTTATTTCTTCGTGCCGACGCCGTCCTTGCCGCGTTTGGAGCAAAGGCTGCGAAGCGACCTGTCAAAGTGGCGCTGCCGCGTCCGTTCATGATGAACAACACGACCCACCGCCCGGCGACCATCCAGCGCATCCGCATCGGAGCGGAACGCGACGGCAAGATCACCGCGATCGCCCATGAAAGCTGGTCAGGCGATCTGAAGGGCGGACAGCTCGAGACGGCCGTCAATCAGACCAGGTTGCTCTACGCCGGCGCGAACCGCATGACGGCGATGCGGCTGGCGACGCTCGACCTTCCCGAGGGCAACGCGATGCGTGCTCCAGGCGAAGCGCCTGGCTTGATGGCTCTGGAGATCGCCATCGACGAGATGGCCGAGAAGCTCGGTCTCGATCCCGTGCAATTTAGGATTATCAATGACACCCAGGTCGATCCCGAGAAGCCCGAGCGGCCGTTCTCGCACCGCGATCTCGTCGGATGTCTGAAGCTCGGCTCCGAGCGGTTCGGGTGGAGCGCGCGAGGAAGACCGGGGTCGAAGCGTGAGGGCAACTGGCTGATCGGCATTGGCGTCGCAGCCGCCTTCCGCAACAACCTGCTGCTTCCTTCCGGAGCACGCGTCCGCCTCGCCCGGGAAGGGGTCGTTACCGTCGAAACCGACATGACCGATATTGGAACGGGCAGTTACACCATCATCGCGCAGACTGCGGCCGAGATGATGGGCGTCACCGTCGACAAGGTCGCGGTCCGGCTTGGCGACTCCCGCTTTCCGGTGTCCGCCGGTTCCGGCGGGCAGTTCGGGGGCAACTGCTCGACGGCGGGTGTTTACGCAGCCTGCGTGAAGCTGAGGGAAGCCATTGCGCAGAAACTTGGTTTCAATTCCGAGGATGTCGTCTTCAAAAACGGCGAGGTCCGCTCCGGCAACCGGTCGGTGTCACTCGCAGAGGCAGCGGGCGCCGAGGGACTGGTTGGTGAAGATACGATCCAATGGGGCAAGCTTTCCGAAACGCACCAACAATCGACCTTCGGCGCGCACTTCGTCGAGGTCGGCGTGGACGTCGCCACGGGAGAAACGCGCATCAGACGGATGCTGGCGGTGTGCGCGGCGGGACGCATTCTCAATCCGATTACCGCGCGCAGCCAAGTGATCGGCGCGATGACCATGGGGGCGGGCGGGGCTCTTTCGGAGGAGCTCGCGGTGGACGCGCGCCGCGGCTTCTTCGTCAATCACGATCTTGCCGGCTATGAGGTACCAGTGCATGCCGACATCCCTCATCAGGACGTTATTTTCATGGACGAGACGGATCCGATGTCGTCACCGATGAAGGCGAAAGGGGTCGGCGAGCTCGGCCTGTGCGGTGTCTCCGCCGCAATCGCCAACGCCATCTACAACGCGACCGGCGTCAGGGTCCGGGACTATCCGATCACAATTGACAAACTGATCGGCGGCCTTCCAGACACCGCTTAGCGCAGGCAACACGGAACCGCCGTGCACGAGGTCTTGAGCCGCCGCTGCCTAGAGGCTCCTTGAGTCAGAGAAGTGACCATCGGTTGAACATGAGCTCACCGGCTTGTGGTGTTGTCGGATTCCGAGAGCAATCTCACCACTTCTGTGATGAATTGCGAACGGCCACGCTCGGAACGATCGAGGTGGACATAATGCGTGGCGCCCGGAATCGTTACGCTACGGACACGGGCCGCATTGACGAGGTGACCTTCAAGCGTCGTTACGTCATCAGGACGGCTCCAAAAGTCGTTCTCAGAACGGATGATCAGCACGCGTGCGGTAATCGATGCAGCGTCCCAAAGCTGCCTGCCGGAGGCAAGATAGAAGCTGTCTTCCATTGCCCCGGAAGGGGAGCGGAATGCAGCCGGCTTCCGATCGCCAGATGTCTGATCGGACGCCAGCGCCGCCTGTTGGTAGGCTTCGACCACTGCCGGATCACGCCAGCTTTCCTTGGCGTCCACAGGAATGGATTTGTCCCAGGAGGGCATGAGTGAAGCAGCCGTGTTCAATCGGTAGGCCCCGAACTTCGCAATGTTGAAGCGGCGGTGATCATTCGGGTCGGCGGTCTCGCTGTCCGATCCAAGTGTCGGATGTCCAGAGGTTGCGCCGTAAAGCGAGTTATAGACGACCAGGTGGCTGACCTTTTCCGGGAAAAGAGATGCGTACATGCCAGCCCAATGTCCGCCGGTGGCCCAGCCGAGCAACCCGACTTGCCGGCTGTCAGTCCTATCCCGGATAGCCTCGACCGCAGCATCGATGTCGCGGGCGACTTCGTTGGAATGGGTCAGCGGCCGGCCTTCCGGTGGACCATCCTGTCCGGGACGGTCCGATCTGCCGTAGCCACGGGCGTCCACGATGAACACCTGATATCCTCTCGTTGCCAAGTCCGCAGCCAGTGATCCTCCTTCGACCGGCAAATCGAAGGAGGCAATACCCGGCACCCCGTGCTCCATGGACAAGGACGATGGGAGGCCCGTTGCGTTCTGCCTCTGTCTTCCAGACCTCCCGGATAGCCAGTTCGACATCAGGTGCAGCATTTACCCGGAAATCCTTGCGTTCGACTTCTGCGAATGTAGGCACAACACCGAACGTCGTCGCGATGGCAGCGCAATAGAAAGCAAGTTTTTGCATGGTCACTCCTTCGAAATAGTTTTCCGCCCATGGGCTGGCTTCGACTGGATCGACCGTAAATCGTTGTTGCCGGCGAATGTTTCCAATATCAAAACAGTGTTTATTGATATTCTCTTGATATGATGATCAGCTTGCTCCATATGCGGCATTTCATTGCCGTGGCCGAAGAATTGCATTTCGGACGCGCCGCTGCCCGGCTCGGCATGGCGCAACCGCCGCTTAGCCAATCGATCAAAAGGCTTGAGGAGCGTTTGGGATTTCCGCTATTCGAGCGGACGCAACGCATGGTGAGCCTCACAGCCGCGGGTCGCGTGTTTCTGGAGGAGGCTCGTCGAACAATTGCGCAATCTGAAGACGCGGTTCGCTTGGCCCGCCGCGCGGCTTCAGACGACCTTGCCCAGATTTCCATCGCCTTTGTCTCCGCAGCTCTCTATCGGCTGCTTCCTCGGGCCATTCGCGCCTTCCACAACGTTTGGCCCGATACGACAATTCGCCTCGATGAACGTTCCACGGAGGCGCAACTGGCCGATCTTGCCGGCGGTGATATCGACCTTGGCTTCTTCCATCCGCCCATCAAGACTGTCGATGGCCTCGCGGTGGAACTGATACACCGGGACAAGCTGGTTGTCGCAGCGCCATCACATCACCCGCTCGCTGTTTCGAACTTTTGCCGGCTTGCTGATCTGGCTGGACACGATTTCATTATGTTTCCTCACCCACAAGGCCCGACGCTTCATGGGAGGATTACAAACGCCTGCAGGACGGCGGGTTTCGTACCGAATATCGTCCAGGAAGCAAGGCAGATGCATACGATTTTGAGCTTGGTCGCCGCTGGGCTCGGCGTATCGTTGGTGCCCGTGGGCGCGACGACGATGAAGATCGCTGGTGTAGCATTCATCCCACTGATTGACGCACCTGTAGAGCTGGCCTGGGAACTGGCCATGGGATGGCAGCCACGAGGTGCGCGAAAAGCACTGCGAAACTTCCTGGAAGCGGTACGATCAACAAGTCAGGAGCTGAAGTCCGAAATAGCCTGCCTCCCTAACCAACGCTCAAACTCATGACGTTTCCAGGTATAGCTGCCGTCCCGCTCCACGGGTCGGAAGAGGAGCCGCTTTAGTGAGTAGGTACGGAAGAATAACCCTTTTCGGAGGAGCACATGGACCCTGGCGGAGGCAGGATATCTCATTCGTTCGATTGCAGAGGTTAGTGCCGCCGGCGTCAATGTTTAAAGCGCGCGGTGGGGCCTAACGCTATATCGAAACACATCCTTGAAAACGAGGGGAAGCCTCGGCTTTCAACGAGTTGCACAAGCCACTCGTCGGCGCTCACGGTCTTCGAGCGAGCTCCGATGCGGTCTTCGTCAGCCGTCCCACTTCTGGCCTTGCGCTCTTCCGATCCTAGAGACGCAAGCGTTGGCCAACCGGCGGAAAGTCCGCCGGCGAATTTGGCCCAGGGATGGCCGAGAACGGGGCGCTTACTGTGCTTGCCGCTCAATTCGCCGCTGCTCTGCCTACCCGATTTCCGGCACTTTGGGTGGCATCCACGGTATTGGCAGCATCACGCCCCACGCCACGGATAGTGTTCCCGCAAGAGGAAAGGGCGAGAAGAACGCAGCAGGCGGCGGCGATTTTTGTCGTCAGTAACATTGCATAGATCCTTGGAGTTTAAGGCCGTTTGCGAATTCGCGACGCCTTCTGTTGGTCGACATCCTTGGTGCTCTCGGAGAGAAACATGTCGGTGTGCCTGCGAGCAGCTTCGCGAAGCGCGTCCATCCTCGAAAGGTCGTCTGCGTCGGCGCCGGCTGCGCCTTGACCGATTTTCGGTAAAGCCTGGCCCCAGTGCTCAACGCTTTTGCCCTCTTGCCGGCGTTCCTTCTGTTCGGCGCGCAGGCATAAAGGCCGTCCTCCGTTTTCATTGACACCCTCCCATCGGGCACCTTTTGTTCCGCTGATCATGATGATCTCCTTCCATGAGAGGAGAACTGCCGGGGAGGGCGTGTGTTCCGTCGCGGCGAGAATAAGCGCGGCGCGCCTAGAGGTAGTTCCTCGACACCCGTCATATTAAACCTTCCTCTTCAGCGAGGCTTGCCTGAAGGAGAGGGATCGCGTCCTTCAGACCCAGCTGCTTGGCCCAGGCGATCAGCGTGCCGTAGCGGTCGATTTCGTAATGTTCGACGGCCTGGGCCGCAGAGATCAATCCTGCGTCGAGTGCGGCAGAGCCCTTGAACTCTTCGATGATCTCTTCGCTTTCGGCGATGATGCCCTTCAGGAAACCCACTTTGCCTTCCTCCGATTGCGCCGCGCGCGCCATCCTCGGCAAGGCTTTGAGGATTTGCTTCTCGGCGAAGTAAATGTCCTTCAGGGTGTCGTCGAACAGGTCGGTTTAGCGTCTTTGCAGCCATTCTGCTCTCCTATGGTGGGGTAAGTCACCAACCCGCCGCGTAGGGCGTCGCGGGATGTTCCGCTCAGCAACGATAGGCGCATTTTTCGAGCTCGCCTCTGGATGCAATCAATCAGAAGAATGGAATTCCGGCCGGCAACCAGCTCATACCTGCGCCGGCTGGAACTTAAAGCGCACCATGGTGTTCTCCGGTCATGGATCGGACATGAGGTCCGCAAAAAAGGAAACACCGATGAAAAACATCATTCTCGTGGCGGCCCTCGGGGCATCCGCGCTCTCAGCATTTGCCCAGACAACCCCCGCTCCCTCGTCGAACGGAAATACCCCTGCAGTAGCGACCCCGGACACGAAGAACCCGGCGGCGCCTGTCGAAGGTGCCAACAGCTTTACCGAAGCCCAGGCCAAGGAGCGCATCGAGAACGCAGGTTACACCGATGTCAAAGGCCTGAAGCTCGATGACAAGGGGATCTGGATGGCGTCCGCCACCAAAGACGGCAAATCGTTATCGGTCGCACTCGACTACCAAGGAAATGTAGTCGCCAAGTAACCAGCACCATCAAGGAGAAGAACAATGAGAACTGTAAACGGACTATTCGACGACTATTCCGACGCGCGCTCGGCCGTGAATGAACTGGAGTCGGCCGGAGTTCCCTCCGATGATATCAGCATCGTCTCGAACAATGGGCGCGATCAGGATAACGCCTCTGGCGCAGCAGAAGGTGCGGCGACTGGCGCCGGTATCGGCGCGGCGGTGGGTGGCACCGGTGGACTACTTGCCGGGTTGGGCCTTTTGGCCATTCCAGGTGTCGGGCCTGTCGTTGCAGCCGGTTGGTTGGTCGCGACCGCGGCTGGCGCCGCTGCTGGCGCGGTAGCTGGCGGAGCTGCGGGCGGTCTGATCGGAGCGCTCACCAGTTCGGGAGTCTCGGAAGAAGATGCTCACCTCTATGCAGAGGGCGTGCGTCGGGGCGGGACGCTCGTGAGCGCAAGGGTGGACGAGGGTCGGGTCGCTGAAGCCGAAGCCATCCTCCGGCGTTCCAACTGGGTGGATCCGAGCGAACGCCGCCGTGCCTATATTGAGGAGGGCTGGACACGGTTCGACGACAGCCTCGATCCCTATAGCCCCGAGCAGATCGAACAGGAACGGAACCGCTACCGCCGTACCGCACCCTAAGGAAAGCGCGGGATTGAGAGCACGAATCTCTTTGGGCTCTGCTTATGATGTCGTGCGACTTGCGTTAGGCGGGACACTTTTTTCGGGAAGCGGCAACCAGACGACTGGCGATCGCGCCTGGGCCCCACATCGAGCCTTTCCATAACCGTCCGGTCGTTGCCCCCGAGCCCTGGGGCACGTGGTTCGATCTCATCCGGTCAGAAGCGGGACTCCTGCGACCCTATGGGCGGGCAGCCCTGGAGGTAGCAGCTTGGGTCAGCAAGCGATTGAGCGAGACGAGATGCCTGAGGGATGGAGTGGGCAATGCCTTCGCATTTGATCCGCGACACCAATTATGATGCGGCGACCCGCACACTCTCGGTCTGGCTGGTCACCAGCGAGAACCGCTACGACTACGAGGATGTTCCTCCCGAAACATATGCGGCGTTCCGGCGGGCCTTCTCGAAGGGACGGTTCTTCAACGCCCATATCAGGAATCGGTTCACATATCGAATTTCCAAGGAGGAGTGACGTGTTGGCCCTCTGGTGGTTGGCGCTGCTGGGTGTGGCGAGAAGGGTCCGAGCCACTAGGGACGGTACGCCCGTATATGGCAGACGGTTGACCTGAACCAGTGCCGAGCGAGCGTTCTTGTCCTGTCTGGAGGAAAAGACCTAACGCCGGATTGTCGTGCGTAGCAGCGATTGCACGGGCAGAACGTGCCAATCGCTATCGGCAAATCTGTGCCAACATGTATCGACTGTTTCATCTTGCTCGCGAAACCACTTAACTTGACCAGCTAAGTTCGGACTGGCAGTCGACGTACCCTCATCGGTACATGGCGCATAGGAGTGAGAGCTGCGATTGGGCCCAATCGCGGGCCAGCTGTTGGGTTTCTGTCAGTCCGGACAAGAGCGCGCCAATTTCGCCGCTGATTTCAAGGTTCGTATCTCTTATCCGGCATTCAACCGTATCAAGCGTTATCGTGGCCACAACCTGACTGTCGAGTGGCGGCGTCTGAAAAAGCGCCTCTGAATCAGCCTCGCACGTCAGCAATGCCCTTGCTGTGACTGAGGAGACACTGCTCGAAACGGAGCAGAAATCGACCGACTCCACCTGAAGCCGGGCGGTTTGATTTGGGCCGACGGGAATCTGTTCGCACAACTGCAAGGAAGCAATTGACTTGGCGATCCTTGGCCACTCTGGGTTGTCGAGGGCTGATCGGCAGTCAGCTGAAACTGGAGCATAAGACCAAAACGAGATTGCTGCCGCAAGGCAGCAAGCTTTGGATTCTCTGGAAAATCGTCCCCTCATTGACCATCCTCGTTGGCCGAGAGGTCGATTTTACGCTACTTGGGGACAGTCAACAAAGGGTTCCCTCCAAAAATTGAGAACTGGGCTCTTGGAGGCTGCCTTCGGTAGCGGCCGCAGAAGTCCTGCTTCGGGTTTGTGAGCTCCAGCCGGTGCCACCAGCCTGCGGCTTCAGGACGACGATCTGTCGTGCACGACGCGGGGTGGCTGCTTTCGCCCTCCTGCCAAAGGCTGCCGAAAGCCATGAACGTCCGCCGACAAAGGTGAACCGATGCTCGGCCTTACGATATTTCGTGCCGTAACTTCAGAATGCCGAGGCAGGGACGAGGCACCTCTTGCTGTCGCCGAAGTAGCGGCCTCCGAACCGGAAATTGAAGGCTGGTCCGCGTCTCTTGCCTGCGGGCGGCCGGAGCCGTTCCTTCATGGGAGACAGGCTGACGATGCTCTCACCCGCGGCGCAGCATTACCAGCCCCGTATCGCCGAACTTGATGTCGTCGGCCAGAGGCAAATCGAGCTCGGATTGGTGATCCGGTAGTCCGAGCGCGAGATACTGCATCATTTTGCAGTGGCGCCATCGAGCGGCGACTGACCCCGCCAACGGATAGTTGGCTGCGCTCCGATCGAGCCGCTCAGGTCTTGTCTGTCATTACGGCCCGCAATGTCTCGTTGATCCGATCCTGCCAGCCGGGGCCGTCTTCCTGGAAATAGGCGAGCACATCGCTGTCAATCTTGAGCGAGACAAGCTCTTTTGTTTTTGGGAGCGCTGGCCGGTCGATCGCAGGTGCTGCGGCCTTTCTCGCTGGTTTGAACAGCGCTTCGGCCGCGTCCATTGGATTGAGGGGTCTGCGAGGCGGGTTTGCCATGAGCGAATCTTTCTATTCTGACAGCAGCCGTAACCGTCTGATCTGTTAAAGGCATATCACCTTTTCGCCGGTCATGTGAACCGCTCCTACCCGCCGAAGTTGTGTGCAAACGATGTCTCGTTACTTGAAATGCCCGCGTCGCCATCACACCTATCGAGCGCCTTTTCGTTTTCAGACGGGTGCCTGACCGCCTGAGTCATTGATTTGTCCTCGTGGAATGCCGGAAGTCCGAAAGCTAATTTGATGCGTGCAGATGGGGGACGCATCCCTTGAAATTGGCAAGCACAGGCCGTCGTCGCGCCGAAGCGGCATTCTGACACCATTTGCCGCCCTCTCCGAGTTGGCTTCGAGCGATGACTGGCGGGCGAAGGACGAGGCAACCTGAAAATCTGTTTCCAGATCAGTGTCTCTTAGTCGAGGAGTTCAAGCACCTTCAGGAAGTGCGGATGACGACGGATCGGGTCGAGATCCGAGTCGTATTTCACCCACCTTTTTGTTTCGTGGGTGGCGCGCGGGAGAAGCTCCACTAGCAGGCCGATGGCTCGTTCATGTTCACCCTCGAGCGAGTAAAAGCAAGCCACGTTGTATTTCGCCAGGCGGTCGTCGGGATCGATGGTCAAAGCGCGTCCTGCCCATTCCTTAGCACGATCAAGCTCACCAAGGGCCGCGAGACCCAAAGCCCCCAGGTAGGCGGCCCTCGCGTTTTCCGGACGCAAAACGAGCTCGCGCTCGGCGCGTGCAACACCTTCACGCGCCGCTATCTTCATTTCCTGCTCGCGCCCGAGCGATCGGAGAACGTTAATGAGCACAAGCAAGGCCTGGTAATCGTCAGGCTTGATCTCTGCGGCGCGCTGGAAAAGCCTGGCCGCTTCGTCCAGTTTTCCCTGGGTGAAGCAGGCGCGGGCATAGAAGTAATAGGCTTCAAACAGATTGGGATCGAGGGCAATTGCCTGATCGAACTCTGCCATCGCTTCCGGATGTCGCTCGCGAAGCGAAAGAGCGAGGCCGCGTGAAGCATGCGCTTCTGCGAGACCGCTCTCAAGATCCAGCGCCTTGGCGCTGGCCGCCAGAATGCCGTCGATTGAGACATCAGCGTTATAGTGAAGGAAGAGAAAGGAATCGCAGTCCGCAATTCCGGCGTAGGCCCGGGCATAGAGTGGGTCGAGTTCGACGGCCATGGCGAACATGCGCTTCGCCAGGACGTAATGAGATTTGGAGTGCCAGTGCAGGAAATGCCGTCCTCTAAGGTAGTACGCATAAGCCTCGACACTCCCGGTCGGGGCCTGACCGATGACCTTCTTCTCCTCGGGCAACAGCTTGACCTTCAAGTGGTCCACGATGGTATGGGTGATCTCGTCTTGAAGGGCGAAGATGTCGGTGAGATCACGGTCGTAGCGATCGGCCCAGAGATGACCTCCGCCCTTTCCCTCGACGAGCTGCGCGGTGACCCGCACACGCGAGCCGGCCTTGCGGACGCTTCCTTCCAGAATATAGTTCACCCTGAGATCCTGGCTCACCTGCTGTACCTTCGCCGGCTTGCCCTTGTAGGTATACACCGTATTGCGCGCGACGACGAACAGACCGGAGATTTTCGACAGGTCAGTAATTATGTCCTCAGTGATCCCATCACTAAAATATTCTTGCTCGGGGTCGCCGCTGATGTTGTTGAATGGCAGGACCGCGATGGACGGCTTTTCGATCTCCCAAGGCTCTTCTTGGCTTGCATCCGAGCCGCTCGGAGCCGGAGGAAAGTCCAGGGAGATACCATAAGCGCGCACGGGCCTGTCGATGTTCTTGAGCGTCTGCTCGCCCATGTCCTCGAACCGAAGATCGAGCCGGTTGCCGACATTATCTCGGACGGCTGCAGAGACCGCGATTCCGCCCGGCGCCGCTATGCTTTCAAGCCTCACCGCCACGTTGACGCCGTCCCCGAAGATGTCGTCGCCCTCAACGATCACGTCCCCAAGGTTGATGCCCATGCGAAGCTCTATTCGGCTGCGCTGCGGCACACCCGCATTACGCTCTAGCATGCCCCGCTGGACTGTGGCCGCGCAGGTGACCGCATTAACGACGCTCGGAAATTCCGCCAGAAATCCGTCGCCGGTGAGCTTCACGATGCGACCCTCACATTCGGCGATCTTGGCGTCGATCAGTTCCTTGCGATGCGCTTTCCAAGCCGCGTGAGTGCCTTCCTCGTCCCGGCCCATGAGTCGGCTATAAGTTACAACGTCTGCGGCGAGGATTGCCGTCAAACGTCTGTGCACCGTCGGATCGTCCATGTGACCATCTCGTCTCCGTGTACTGCCACGCTCGGGGTGCCATATTTCCAGGCCGATCCGATCATACTCCAGCGGTTGATGAATGTCTCTTTTTGCTGCCGCCAAGACCGCGAACTTGCGCTTTCTGGTCATTCCCGACCGCCGATATTCAGAGGGCGCGGATCAAGTTCCATAATTTTTGCGCGGACTTACGAAAGAGCCTTGCTCTTCCAAAGAGTTGAAACCGCAGCGCGTCGAGATCTGGCTCACGGGCTAAGGAAAAAGACGACAATCGACATGACTGTGGCCGGTTTTCGGATGCCGAGTAAGCTAATCCACTCTGTTGAGGTCTAACTGGATACGTGATCTGGACGGTGGCTTTTGGGATTCCCTCCGGGAGATGAGACCACGGTCTTGGAACCACGACGGTTTTGGCTATAACTGATAGGGTTCCAACGAGGCTCTTCCATGACGAAGGTTTTCAATCCGCCGTCGGTTCGCCGACCCTTCGGAAACTATAATCACGGCATGCTGGTGCCGCCCGGAGCTTCGTTGCTGGTGACATCCGGCCAACTCGGGATCAGCCTCGACGACACGGTGCCCGGGGACGTGACGGCGCAGGCCGCGCTGTGCTTCGAGGCGATCAGGGCTATACTCGAAGAGGCGGATATGAGCTTTGCCGATGTCATCCGCATTTCAGGCTTCCTGACGCGGCGCGAGGATTTTCCGGCCTATATGGCCGTGCGCGACCGCTTTACCGCGGACCTGAAGCCCACGTCGACGCTGATCATCGTCAGTGGCTTTACCCGGCCGGAATTTCTGGTCGAGGTCGAAGTGACCGCTGCTAAGGTTTTCTAGAAACGCTCCATTGCCGTCTTCACCTTACCAAGGAATGCAGCGCGCGTTTCCGCCGTGCAGTTGTTCATGTCGTAATGGGCGAGGAAAGTGACCGGCCTCAGTGGGTTTATCTGGGCGCGCAGCACCCGCTTGACGATCTTCTTCGGCGGATTGCCGGCGACGAAGGCGCGAAAAGGCGTGGCGCCGTAAGTCAGGACGGCTGCTAGTTTTTGGATGTGCCGGAGCCGCGATTGCACCTGTCCGTCAACCAGCTCGAAAGATACACCCGGTAGCCAGACGCGGTCGAAATATCCTTTGAGGATCGCCGGGAAACCGAAATTCCACACGGGTGTGACGATGACGAGCCCTTCCGCCTGCTTGAGGCGATCGACATAGGGTTTCACCAGCGCGATATTCCCCGGATATTCGTGATAGACGAGGCGATCGTCACGGGAGAGCACCGGATCGAAGCTTTCCGCATAAAGATCGCAGCCATCGACCGTGTGTCCGGCCGTGGCGAGACTTTCAAGCGTCTGTCGGTAAAGGGCTGCACCGTAACTTGCTTCCACCGGATGGGAATGAAGGACGAGAACCCTCATGAGGGCTCCATGATGCTGGCAAGACCCGGGAACAGATAGTTCTTGCCTGCCGAGAAGTCGAAATTCGGGTTCTCCCAGGCAATCATCTTGCCGGGATTGAGTAAGCCCTTTGGGTCCGTTTCATGCTTGAAAGCAAGCTGAACCTTGTCGGTCCGCTTCATGCCGCCCTCCTCCAGTGTATAGCGGTGCGGATTGAAGATCGGGCAGCCATGGTCCTGATGGATCTGAATGATTTTTTCGAGCCGCTCTTCCGTCGTGTAGCGCACCAGCGGCAGGCCGGAGCACTGGATCTGACCGTCGAACCTGATGAATTCGAGATGCCCAGGCACTTCATCGCCGAAGATTTCGACCATCTTCTGAACCTTCTCGACATGGTCCGGTCCCGGATACTGGACCTGAAGATAGGTGAATTTCGGATCGATCTTCAGCGCACGGAGCGTCGTGTGGTTCCAGGCAAGCTCGTAGGCATGCGGAATACCCCGCATGCTCTCCACCTTGTCGGAGCGGAAAATGATCTCGCCGTTCTGCGATGCCGCAAAGGCAAGGAACGCATCCATGGAATGCGGCGCAATCATCAAGACGACGACTGACTGATCCTTGCGGATGTAGGGCCTGTGGCGGGTGAAGTAGTCATGCGGGATCGGGGCGGCAATCGGCGCGATTTCCTTGACGAGGATGCCGTTGCACCGCAAGAGCTTATCGGAGAAGCGGACGGCCGTCATGAAATCGTCGCAGCCGACCAGCACGTCCACCCAATCGTAGGCCGGCGCGAGCGGCATTTCGATCTCGGTGATGATGCCGTTCGTGCCGTAGGCGTGGCTCACCTTCTGCAGGTCCCAGCCCGTCAGGTCGAGCACCCGCGGTTCTGCTTCCATGGTAACGACGCGCAGCCGCAGGATATTGCCGAGGTCGCGCAGTCCACCCCAGGTGATCGAGCCGACGCCGCCGGAGCCGCCAGCAATGAAGCCACCGATCGTTGCGGTCTGGGCCGTCGACGGGTGGAAGCGCAGTTCCTGGCCGGAATGGGCCCTCGTCTCTTTGTCCAGTTGCGCCATGACGATGCCCGGCTCGCAGATGACGCGCCCTGGATGGATTTCCTTGATCTTGTCCATGGCCGAAAGATTGAGCACGATGCCGCCGGAAAGCGGCATGGCCTGGCCGTAATTGCCGGTGCCGGCGCCGCGCGGCGTCACGGGTACGCCGTGTGCGAAGGCGACCTTCAGCGCCTGGATCACCTCGGCTTCATTTTTCGGCGTGACGACGAGATCAGCGGTCACGTTGTCGAGCTGGGCCTTCAGGATCGGCGAGTACCAATAGAAATCGCGGCTCTTTTGACGCACGAGCGCTGGATTGTCCTCGATGGCTATGCCTGCAAGTTCCTTTTTGATCTTTTCGTAATCCGGCATGTCAGGCTCCAACGACACTATCGAGTTCACGGTAATCCGGCAGGCTGCGGTCGATCACCTTGCCGCGCCGAAGCACGACGCGGTCAGACTGCGGACGGGAGAGAAATTCGCTCCAGCGCCGGGCGCTGAAGAGGACGAGATCGGCCGGGCTTCCGGGGGCGATCCGGCCGATATCCGGGCGGCCGACGATCGACGCTGGCGACGTGGTGATGATGCGAGCAGCCGTATCCAGAGGATGATCGAGATGCAGGATGCGTACCGCCTCGCGGAAAACCTCGACCGGATCAAGATCGCCATATGCATAGAACGGGTCGCGGGTATTGTCGGAGGCGACGGCGGTCTTGACTCCGGCTTTGGCAAGCTCCTTGAAGAGCGTTACCCCACGCCATCGCGGCGTGCGGTCCGGATAGCGATCCTGGAGATACATGTTGCACATCGGAAGCGAGATGATCGACAGGCCGGCCCTGGCGACCAATTCGACAGTTCTCTGAGCAAGACCGTCGTCCTGTCGGGCGAGCGAGCAGCAGTGGCCTGCCGTGACCTTGCCCTGAAAGCCGTTGCGGATCACCGAGTCGGCGATTGCTTTTAGCGTTTCAGCGCCCGGATCGTCCGTCTCGTCTACATGGAGGTCGACGTCGAGCCCACTGTCTGCGGCCGCACGAAAAAGCGTATCCAACTGCCAGACGAGGTCTGGTCCCACCTTCGTGACCCCGCCAAGCAGGCCGCCTTTATTGCGAACGACCGTCACGAGATCGGCGAAATAGGCCGCATCGGTCATGAGCTCCATGGGAAAGAGCGCGACCGCTTGCAGTGTAATCCTATCCTTCCAGGCATCCCGCACGTCGTCGAAGACATCGAAGGAAATCCTGTGCTGCGGAGCGATAGAATCGAGATGCGTGCGGATGAGGCTGGTGCCGTGGGCGTAGGCGGAGCGTAGCGAGAATTCCATCCGCATTCTGACGTCTGTGGCGGACCAATGCGCCTCCCGATCGACGCGCACCGCCTCCAACGCTCCCATGAAGGTGCCGTCGAGGTTGGCGTTGCGGGACCATATATGTCCCTTGTCGAGATGCGTATGAGCGTCCACGAAGCATGGCCAGGCCATGCCGCCCTTAAGATCGGACCTTGCATAGTCCGCGGGTGCTTCGCCTGGCGGCAGAACGGCGGAAACCAGACCGTCTGCGACGACAATATCAGCCCTGACGAGACCCTCTTCGGCCGGTGCGGCGTAGCCGCTGACAGCTGCCGCCGGAAGCGTCGCATTGCTCAGCACGAATCGGCCGGCATTGGGAGGTGAGATGAAGGAATAGGTCATCAGTTTTCCCGTCTCAGGCTGCTTTCATGCCAGCGATGCAGGCTGAGCCACGAGATGAAGGACGTGACGGCAAAGATTGCGACGCCGAGCAGCGACAGCATCAGCAAGGCCGCGAAGAGTCGGGGTATGTTCAGCCGATACTGGGCCTCGAGCAGGCGAAAGGCGAGGCCGGAACCGGCGCCGGCTGAGCCGGCGGCGAATTCCGCCACAACAGCGGCAATCAGCGCAAGCCCGCCACCGATCCTGAGCCCTGTCATGAAATAGGGCTGGGCTGCAGGCAGCTTGAGATAGAGCAGCGTCTGCCAACGCGAGGCACCGTAAAGCTCGAAGAGATTGATCAGATTGTGATCGACGCTTTTCAGGCCCTGGACCATGTTGGAAAGGATCGGAAAGAAGGCGACGAGGAAAGCGCAGATGAGGAGCGCCACCTGCGTCGATGGTGCATAAATGAGGATGAGAGGCGATATAGCCACAATCGGTGTTACCTGCAGGATCACTGCAAGCGGGTAGAAGGCGATCTCGATCCACCGGGATTGAACGAGGAAGATCGCAAAACCGACGCCGCCGACCAGTGCCAGCATCAGCGACATGAAGGTGATCTTGGTTGTGACCCAAAGGGCGGGGGCGAGCGTGCCCCAATCCGTGGCAAAGGCATTGGCCACGGCGATCGGTCCGGGGAGGATATAGGGCGGAACACCGGAGAGCTTGACATAGAGCCCCCAAATCAAGACAACGACGGCTATGACGGCGAAGGGTACGGCAATGCGAAGCGCCAGATCACGCCGCCTGGGGTTGGGCCGATTGGGGATCGACGGCGCGAAGGCGTCGGCTGTGTCCATCTTCAACGATCTTCCTTTGCAGCGTTAATTGCCCCGATCAGCGAATGGGAGACCGTTTCGCAGGCGCGCCGGTATTCTTCCGAGGTGCGATAATGCGCGTCGCGCTCCCGGCTCGTCACAAGCGAAAGATCTGCATGAACCCGGCCGGGGCGCGCCTTCATGACAACGATGCGGCTAGACAGATAGGCGGATTCGAAGACGGAATGGGTGACGAAGATCACGGTGATGCCCGTCTCCTTCCAGAGCCGCAGTACATCGTCGTTCAGCTTCTGACGCGTGATTTCGTCGAGTGCCGCGAAGGGCTCGTCCATCAAAAGAAGTTTCGGCTTGGTTACGAGCGCACGGGCGATCGAGACGCGCATCTTCATGCCGCCGGAGAGCTCGCGCGGATAGGCGCCGGCGAAATCCTGCAAGCCGACGGTCGCGAGCGCACTCATGATCTGATCGCGTGCCGCGGCCCTTGAAACCCCGCGCAGCTTTAGTGGCAGATGGACATTACCGAAGACATTCTTCCACGGCATCAGCGTCGGCTCCTGGAAGACGAAACCGATATCGCCTTCGGGAAGTCCCTTTGCGTTGATGCGCGAACTTGGCCAGTCGATGCTGCCGGACGTGATATCACCAAGGCCGGCGATGATGCGAAGCGCAGTCGACTTGCCGCAACCCGACGGGCCGAGCAGGCTGATGAACTCGCCAGTCTCGACCGTGATCGACATGCCAGAAAGCGCGACCGTTCCGCTGGAGAAAACCTTCGAAACGGATTGCATGGCGACCAGCGGCCGTTTGCGTTTTTCAGTCAGCGGCGCCGTCTGGACTTCGGCTAGGGGCATTGCGGGTCTCTTTGTTTGAAGAGGATGCAGCTTGACGCTTGGCGCGGCAAGCTCTTCACACAGCCCTGTGGCTTACTTCTTCAGCGACATGCCGGTGCCCTTGCAGACGAACTTGGTCGTAAAGGCCTTGGTATAGTCCGTGTCTGCCTTGAAGATCTTGATCGCCACCATTTCGTCGAAGAACTTCTTGTAGTGCGCGTCGGTGATGCAGCCGATGCCCTTGTCCATGGCGTCGCCGGATTCAACGATGCCGAATTCCTTCATCTTGGCAATGGAATAGGCGATCTGACCATCCGTCATTTCCGGATTGTCATTCTTGATCAGTTCATTCGCCTTGCTGTTGTCACTGTAAAGGTAATTGTACCAGCCTTCGATCGAGGCATCGACGAAGCGCTGGACGATGTCCGGCTTCGTGTCGATCATCATCTGGGTCGTTGTGATCATCGTGGAGTATGGGGTATAGCCGTTGTCGGCGAGCAGGAACACCTTCGGCTCCCAGCCCGTCTGCTTCTGGATTTCGTAGGGTTCGGACGTCAGGTAGCCTTGCTGGGCAGACTCCTTGTCGGCGATGAACGGTCCAGGATTGAAGTTGTAGGGTTTGTACTGTTCGTCCTTGAAGCCGTTGTAATTGGACTTCATCCACTCGAAGTAGGTCAGGTAACCGTCCTTGCCGAGGAAGAGCGTCTTCAGCTTGGCCAGATCCTCGAACGTCTCAATGCCGGCATTAGGATGCGCAATCAGCACCTGCGGGTCTTTCTGGAAGATGGCTGCGACATCCACCAAAGGAATGCCTTGCTCGACGGCGGTGATTTCGCCCTGTGAGCCGCCCATGTAGAAGTCGATCTTGCCGGATATCAGCAGCGCGCTGTTTGCTGCATTCGGGCCGCCCTGAACAATGCTGACGTCGAGACCGTACTTCTCGTAGGTGCCGTCGGCGACCGCCTGATAGAAGCCACCATGCTCGGCCTGCGCCAGCCAGTTGGTGCCATAGCTTACCTTGTCGAGCGCGTGGCCCGGCACGGCCGCGGCGATCGAGCCCCCGATACCAAGGAATGCGGTGAGTGCAATATTTTTCAGTGCATTGGACATGTTCGGCGTTCCCCTATGGTGCCAGGGATTGCCCCTACCGGCACCCCATTTTCTTTATTTGAGCGATTGCGTTGCTCTTTGAAAAGCATCAAAATTCGTGCGCAACGATGCCTTTTTGGCATCTCAAACGGTGCGCGTTCCTTATTTGGGCTGCGTGCTTAAATTTGATGCACCGAGGGCGCGCGATGCTGCATTCCAGGAAGCTTCTCTACATCAACGAAATTGCGCGGTCGGGCTCTATTCGCAAGGCAGCGGCACGGTTGAACGTTGCTTCCTCTGCCATCAACCGGCAGATCCTGGCGCTGGAAGCGGAAATGGGCGCTCCGCTCTTCGAGCGCCTGCCGCGCGGCCTCAGGCTGACTGCGGCCGGCGAACTGTGCATAGAACACATTCGCGAGGTTCTGAAGAATTACGATCGTTTGGAGGGCCGCATCCGCAGTCTCAGGATGCAGCAGGCGGGCAAGGTGCGTCTGGTAACGACGGTCGGGCTTGCCGCTGGGCCGCTGGCGGAAATCATCAGCCGCTTTCAGTTGGAACATCCGCGTGTTTTCTTTCAGATCAGAAATGATGCCGGCACGATGACGGTCAATCCCGTGCTGTCGGGTGAGGTGGATATCGGCCTCGGCTTCAATATTCCGGCGACACCTGGAATACGCACTCTCGGAACTTTCGACATCCCGATCGGCGTCGTCCTGCCACCCGGCCATCGGCTTATCGGTCAAGGCCCGATCAACCTGACGGACGTGGTGCAGGAGCGACTGGTGCTGGCCCAACAGGGCACCAGCCTGCGCGAAGTGATCAATCTTGCACTTGCGCGGCTCGATGTTCATGTCGAGCCGGTGCTTGAGACCAATGCTTCGGAGATGCTGAAGAAGCTGGTGAAATGCGGGGCAGGGTTATCGATGCTCAATCCGCTCGACGTGATCACCGAGTGCCGAAAGGGCGAACTGGTTTTCCGTCCGGTCGCCGAGCCACATGCGCGCCAGCAGCCGATGAAGTTGTTTGCCCGTGTGCGTGCGCCGCTGGACGCCGCAACGAGCCTGTTCGTGGAATACCTGCTGGCAGAGCTTGCCGGCCTTGTACGGGAACTTCAGGTCAAGGGGCACATCGCGCCCGACAAGCCGGCTGCCAGTTGACCTTACTTCGTGTAGAGATTTGAAAGAGGATAGAGCTTCAAATCATAGAGCATCTCGATGAAGCCCTTCACTTGATGGCGGCAGATGGCTGCGCCCTTTTCCGCCGTGCCGCGGGAGGCGTCGCCGACGACGCCGTTGGGATTGAGATCATGCGCAATCCACGCCAACGAATGCGGGGGTAAAGGCTGAATATAGTTCGACCGTTCCCGCATCCATTCGGCTTTCGAGGCAAAATTCTGCGCCTTGTCCATGCGCACCAGGTCCGGCCGGAAACGCAGCATCAGGGAGGTCTCCACCTCGCCGCCGTGAATACCATATTTTGCTTCGTGTTCGCTGATCATGCCTTCCGGATGTCCGAACCGGCCCCACTGCGTCGACAGCACGGCCATCTGGTGACGGACGCGCAATTCGCGCGCAACGATGCTCATGATGTCGACATTGCCGCCATGCGAGTTGACGATTACCATTTTGCGGATACCAGCTTCCGCGACCTTTGCGCCAATCGCAGTCCAGACCGGGATCAAAAGTTCGGCTCCAAGCGAGAGCGTGCCCGGGCCATAGATATGTTCGTTCGCCTTGCCGATCTCCTGCGTCGGCAGGACCAGTATGTCAAGGTCTTCGGGCCGCTCCTTACGCAACTCCGCAAGCATTCCGTGTGCGATTGCGACATCGGTGGCGATTGGCAGATGCGGCCCATGCTGTTCTGTCGACGCGATCGGCAGGATGGCTATGGTCGTGTCGCAAGAAAGCGCCGCGAAGTCAGAGGTATTGAGCTCGTTCCAGTAAAATGGCATCGCCATTGCCGCATCCTTCCTTGGCCTTCCACTATTGAGTAGGGAACCTGCGTGCATGCGAAAAGCATCAATTTGCGCCAATGCCGATGCCTTTTTGCGAGAGGTGCCAAGAGTACAGTCTAAGGCTTGCCCAGGTGGCGCTCGGAATAATTTTTCGGACGCAGGTGCTCGACCACAATCCGAAGAGAAAATGCGGTTCGAACGCGCGCCTTCGGCCAATGGGCGGTTGCGCCGCAACGCAGGTTCATGGTCGAACTCTCTTCACACCTGAATTTTCAAAAGCCGCTTGGCGTTATGCTAGCGTTCGAAAGGCTCGCCGAGCGAGGCGACGCCATTCAGCTTAAGCAGGCGGCGGTCTGCCGAAATGATGCCCAGCACGATAATCGTGACGAGATAGGGCAGGCTCGCAAGCAGTTGTGATGGGACGTCCAGTCCGGCCGCCTGGGCTGCGAGACCCGTCAGTGACACGGCTCCGAAGAGGCACGCCCCCAAAAAGATCCGACCGGTGAGCCACGTCCCGAAGACGACGAGCGCGATTGCGATCCAGCCACGACCGGCGATCATCCCATCGGCCCAAAGCGGTGTGTAGACGACCGACGCGTAGGCGCCGGCAAACCCTGCCATCGTTCCGCCGAATGCGATGGCGGCGAAGCGGACGGCGATGACTGAATACCCGACAGCATGGGCGGCTTTGGGGCTCTCGCCGATCGCCCGGACGACAAGGCCGGCCTTCGTATAGGCAAACATCGCCCAGATGGCGAATGTTGCGGCAAGGGAAAGCCAGACGACGGCGTCTTGGATGAAAAGGTTGCCAATGACTGGGATATCGGAAAGCCATGGAAAGGCAAACTTTGGAAGCCCCTTAACCGTGAGGCTTTCATAGGTCTTGCCGAAGAGCGCCGAGAGGCCTTGACCGAGAATGCCGATCGCTAGACCTGTCGCTACTTGGTTTGCCCGAAGTCCGACCGCGATGACGGCAAATACGATTGAAAGCGCGGCGCTGCCGAGACCGGCGGCGACGAAACCCAAAAGATGGCCCCCACCATGATAGACGATAATGAAGGCGAGCACCGCACCGAACGCCATCAAACCCTCGGCGCCGAGGTTGAGAACCCCGGCTCGCTCGACCACCAGCTCGCCGAGAGCTGCAAGGAGGAACGGTGTCGCAGCTGCGAGCATCCCGGCAAGAATGAACTCGATGGCGTTCATGGCTGGCTCCGATAGGCGGAAAGGCGCCATTCGAGACGGTACCGCACGAAGGCGACGGCGATGAGATAGGCGACGAGGAGACTACCTTGAAATACGCGGACCGCGGCAATCGGCAAGTTTGCCGACACCATGGCATTGTCCCCCCCGATGTAGAGCGCCGCCATGAACAGCGCAGAGACCACGATCCCGATTGGATGCAGACCGCCGAGATAGGCGACGATAATAGCCGCATAGCCATAACCCGTCGAAATCGAGCGCTGCAACTGGCCGAGGGGACCGGCAACCTCGGCTGCGCCAGCAAGCCCTGCGGCGCATCCGCCGATGAGAAGGGAAAGCCAGATCGCCCACCCTTCGTTAAAACCGGCGTAGCCGGCGGCACGCGGCGCGAGGCCGCCGACCTGGAGCTTATAGCCGGTGAAGCTCTTCTGCATGAAGATCCATGCCACCATCGACAAGACGATCGTCAGGAGCAGGGAAACGTTGATGCGGGTGCCGGAGATCAAGATCGGCACCATCGCGTCATACTGGAACATCACAGATTGAGGAAAGTTAAACCCGTTGGGATCCTTCCAGGGACCAAGCAGCAGGTAGTTGAGCAACTGCGCAGCAACGAGGCTCAGCATCAGGGAAACGAGGATCTCGTTCGCGTTGAGCCTGACGCGCCAGAAGGCGGTAAGCGACGCCCATGAAGCACCACCGAGTGCGCCAAGGAACAGCATCAGTGGCCAGATCCATTGACCCGTCGCCTGCGGGAACCATACGGGGATGGCCGAGGCGAAGATCGCACCAAGAATGAACTGGCCCTCGGCACCGATGTTAAAGACCTTGGCGCGAAAGCCGATCGCCAGGCCCTGCGCGATGAGGAGAAGGGGGCCCGTCTTCAGCATGACTTCGGAGAACGACGCCCAAGAGAGGAAGGGTTCGAGAAGCATCGCGTAGAAGACAGCGACCGGATCGCGGCCCATCAACACGTAAAGTCCGAGATTGAGAGTGGTAGCCACCCCCAGAGCAACGGGAGGTGCAAGCAAGGTGGCGGTCAGCGAGGCGCGCTCCCGACGGACAAGGGTGGGAAGGATAGCTGCCAATAAAGCCCTCATGCCAGAGCCTTCTCCTGCGAAGAATGTGCACCGATCATATATCGGCCGATGTCCTCCGGCCGCGTGTCCCGTGTGACGAGAGCCGGGCTCAGCGTGCCGTGGTGCAACACCTGAATGATATCGCAGAGTTCGAAAAGCTCTTCGAGCTCCTCTGAAATGATGAGGATCGCCATGCCTTCGTTACGCAGCCCGACAAGCCGCCTGCGGATGGCCGATGCAGCGCCGATGTCGACGCCCCATGTCGGCTGTGCGATGAACAGTAGTTTCGGAGACAGCATGATCTCTCGGCCCACGATGAACTTCTGCAGATTACCGCCAGAGAGCGAGCCGGCTTCCACCTCTTGGCCGGGCGTGCGGACATCATACTGGCGGATGCACTCATCGGTGAATGCCATCGCCTTCGCTTCGTCAACGAGACCGTATCTGAGAAGGTTGAGCGGATGAGCGGTCAGCAGGCTATTTTGGGTGAGGGACATTTCGGGTATGGCGCCACGCCCAAGCCGGTCTTCGGGAACGAAGGCAAATCCAAGCTGCCGGCGTGCAGCCGCATCGAGCGTGCCCACGTCCTTTCCCATCATGTAGATCCGCTCGCGCTGTTCTCCTGGCAGGACCACTTCGCCGGAAATGAGCGAGGCAAGCTCGCTTTGCCCGTTGCCGGAAATTCCGGCTATGCCGAGGATTTCGCCCGAACGAACCGTGAGGCTCAAAGTGCAGAGCGGCACGGCAAAGGGGTCATCCGGTCGATAGTCGAGGCCTATGATTTCAAGCCGCTTTTCCCCGCCAGAAATGGGCAACGCCGGCATTGGCTCCGGCATGTCGCGGCCGATCATCATGCGGGCCAGGTCATGAGCATCGTGTTTTCGCGGATCGACATGCCCGGTAACGCGCCCGCCGCGCAGAATGGTCGCCCTGTCGCAGATCGCGCGGATTTCCTCCAGTTTATGCGAGATGAAGAGAATGGAGACGCCACCGTCGCGCAGGCGACGCAATGTCTCGAAGAGTCTCTCCACCGATTGCGGCGGCAGGACGGAGGTCGGCTCGTCGAGGATCAGCAGCTTCGGGTTTGTCAGCAGACAGCGGATGATCTCCACCCGCTGCCGCTCGCCGACGGAAAGCGTGTGCACATGGGCGAGGGGATCGACTTCGAGCCTGAAGTCGCGCCCGATCTTCCGGATGCGCTCAGCGAGATCGGCTTTCCGGCCCGGAACGACCAGTTGCGTGTTCTCCACCACCGTCAGGGTCTCGAACAGCGAGAAGTGCTGAAAGACCATGCCGATACCCTTGCGCCTCGCCTCTGCAGGGGATGCGAGGCTCAAAGGTTCTCCTTCCCAGATGACGGTTCCGCTGTCCGGTTGCTCGACGCCATAGATCAGCTTCATCAGCGTCGATTTACCCGCCCCGTTTTCTCCGAGGATTGCATGGATCGACTGCGGGGCCACGTCCAGGTCGATGGCTTGATTGGCCCGGTTCTGGCCGTAGCTCTTGGAAATGCCGCGCAGCGACAGGAGCGGAACGGTCATGGCTCACTTCGGCAGAGGCGTAGCGACGCCCTTGACGTGCCAATTCATGGCGACGACCTCGCCATCGGTGAGCGTTGCACCGGAGGGCGCCGCTTCGCTGCCATCGGCCTTGGTGATCGGCCCTGTGAAGGGAGTGAAGCTGCCGCTGGCGATCTTCGCCTCGATCTCCTTGATCTTGGCCATGGCGTCGGCCGGGATATCCGGATTCCAGTCGACAACCTCGACGACCTTTTCAGCGACGCCGAGGAAGGCATTGCCGCCCTTGAACGTGCCGGCGATATGAGCGTCCACCGAGGCCTTGAAGAACGGCGACCAGTCGGTTGCGACACAGCCGAGATAGGTCTTAGGCGCGTACTTCTTCATCGACGAGTTGAGGTTGAACGCGTAAACGCCGGCTTCCTCGCAGGCAGAGATGACCGACGGCGTGTCCTGCGCATTGGAAAAGATCACATCGCACTTCTGCGCCATCAGCGCCTTCGCAGCTTCCTGCTCCTTGGCCGGATCGAACCACGAGTTCACCCACACGACCGACACCTCGATATCCGGTTTCACCGACTGGGCACCGAGCGTGAAGGCATTGATGGACGTGATCAGTTCCGGGATGGCAAAGGCGGATACTGAGCCTAACTTACCGGTCTTGGAGAGCGCAGCGGCAGCCATGCCGAGCAGGTAGGTTCCCTGAAAATACTTGGCTGCGAAGGGCGAGAAATTCGGTGCTACCTGGAAGCCCGAGGCATGCAGCACGGTGACCGCCGGATTCCGGCGGGCGATCTGCAGGGCGCCGTTCTGATAGCCGAAAGAGCCGGCGATCAGGAATTTGTTTCCGTCGGCGACCGTCTTGTTCATGATGCGGTCGGCATCCGGACCTTCCGGGATGTTCTCGATGACCGTGACCTTTACCTTGTCGCCGTACGCAGCCTTGACGGGTTCGAGGCCGGCGGCAAGGGCATGTCCCCAGCCGACGTCACCGACCGGCGAGGGGATCACGAGAGAAATACCGAGCGGCTCGTCGGCTGCCATGGAGGACCGGCCGCCAAGCACGCTTGCGAGGCCGGAGGCGGCAACAGCCTTTATCAATGTTCTGCGGGTGAGGTTTTTCAGCATGTCAGTTCCCCTGTTTCGTTTTTAGAATTCCATTGTCGCGAGAGCGGCCTCGGCTTCGGCGAACAGCCGCATTTCGTCGAGCCCGATGAACTCGCCCTTGGCCCAGACGATGCGTCCATTGATCATGGTCATGTCGGTAGGCATTCCGATGCCTACTTTGGCAATCAGGCTCAGCGGGTCATGCCGCGTGCCGATATAGTCCATGCGCCGGGTGTCGATTGCAAAGAGGTCGGCGGCCATCCCGGCAGCAAGCCGGCCGATATCCCCGCGGCCGAGGAGGGCCGCCCCGCCGGTCGTCGCATAGCCGAGAAAATCGACCGGAGGCGGGACGGGATGGGCGCGTGTCGAGGCTGTCAGGCACTGCAGCATGTAGGCGGAGTGCAAGCAGTGCATCAGGTTTGAATTGTCGTTCGAGGCGGCTCCATCGCAGCCGAGACCGACGCGGAGACCGAAGGCCGACATGGCCGGAATATCGGTGACCTCGGCGCCGACCAGATAGACCGGCTCGGGGCAATGGGAGACACCGGTGCCGCTTGCCGCCATCATGCGCAGTTCGTCATGGGTGAGTTCCCAGCAATGGGCATAAAAGGTATCGGGACCGGCAAATCCAATTTCTGCGCAGTAATCCACCGTCCTCATGCCGTGCCGAGCCTCGATGACGGGGCTTTCGCCTTCGCCGACATGGGTATGGAGTTGCACGCTGCGGTCGCGCGCCAGCGCTGCCGCCTCGACGAAGGTCTCTCTATAGCAGTTGACCGGCTGACAGGGCGCGACCACGACCTGCCGCATGCTGAAGGGGCTTGTATCGTGGTAAGTGTCGATCAGGCGCGTACAATCGGCGATGAATTCGTCCGTCGTCTCCAGCATGGCGTCCGGGATGGTCGAGCCTTCGGACTTCGGCAGCGTGTTGCCGCCGCGGCCCGCATGAAAGCGCATGCCCAGCAGGTCGGCTGCCTCGAACTGACGGTCTATCAGTTGCTTGCCAGCGCGGCGCGGGAAGCAGTACTGGTGGTCGAAGGCCGTCGTGCAGCCGTGCTTGATCATCTCCGCCATGGCGGTGACAGAGGCATGGTAAAAGCATTCCTCGGTCAGGCGCGAGAAGATTGGATAGATGCGATCAAGCCATTCAATGACCGTCAGCTTCGTCCAATCGAGATCCGCCCGGTTGCGCACGAAGCACTGGAAGAAGTGGTGGTGGGTATTGACGAGCCCCGGATAAACGAACCAGCCCGTCGCGTCTTGGGTGATGGTCCCGGCCGGCAGCTCTCCCTTGTAGAGGTTTTCGCCGATCGCTTCGATCGAAGGACCGTTTGTCAGCAGGTCCACGTTCCGGCAGACACGCAGCCCCTCGCCATCGTTGGCGATGACGGCAGCACAGTTCGTTAGGAGATAACCGGCCACGTCACACCTCGCCCGGTTCTGCGTAGGGTTCGGGCGTTAACTCGTGCAGCCTATGGATGCCAGGCATCTCGACAAAATTATCGAGGCTGCGGATTGCACGCGACCAGAGCCTGATGGCGGGATAGGGGTCGAGCGGGATGCCGCCATCCGGCGGCGAGCGCCACGTAGGGAAAGCAAGCGATATCAGCAATTGTCGGGCGGTTCGACGCGAGGAACTGAAATCCCCGCAAGCCCTGTTCGACCAGGTTCGCTTCCAGTTCGCGAAGCGCAGCAATCCCTTGTGCTTGAAGCGAGGCGATGTCCCCCGGCCCCAGAAGCATTTCATGAAGGCGCGCGCCTCCGAGGTTGGCGGTCAGCCGGTGTGAGAACGAAAGCCATTGCTGGACGCGCGCTGTTTCTTCCGGCGTGCCGCTGCCCAGCCACTTTGGCGCCGTCTTGGCGGCGAGGTAGGTAAGCATGGCGGCGGATTCGGTCAGGATCAGATACCCATCTTCCAAGATCGGGATCGAGCCCGCCGGATTAAGCGCCATGAGCTCGAGGCTGCGATGCTCGGCGCCGGGATGAAAATCTACTGGCCGGATTTCCAGCTTCACGCCGGCCAGTGCCGCCATCAGCCGAACTTTGTAGCAACTGGGTGAGAGAACGTAATCATAGAGCTTCATTGCGCCACCAATTGTGCCCCATAGGTGTAGTGGTGGCGTTTCAGCCAGCGTCTGTAAGCGATCGAAGTCAGGTCGGCTCTGGTGGGGATTTCCATTCCGGGATCGAGGGGCAGGAGCCTGGGGATCTGGTTTTCGAGAATGGACCGGTCCTGCAGGAAGATCGTCTGCTGAAAGTGAATGAGGTCGGTCATCGGCGTGACATCGTCGAAGAGCGCCATCCACGGCCAGACGTCGCACAGGTCTTCGGCGAGGGGTTGGACGAAGAGGGCGATGACATCCCATTCACCAGGGCGGGGCGGACAGGTCTTGTAAAGGACGGAGCAGGTCGGCGCCGGCACGCGGTACATGTATTCGGTCGTGAGGCCGCCGCTTGCCGACTTGGCAGCCTGAGGTTGGTAGAATTTGACCTGCGTGGCCCAGACCTCATCTACTTCTTCGCGGATTTCGACCTTGTAGTCCTGAACCTCGGTGTGTGGCTCCGCGCCTAAGATGTCGGTGTGCACAAAGGGAAAGTGCGCTATGTCGAGAAAGTTCTCCACTGCGCGCAGCGGCGAGCAGCGCACGCGAGCGACACCCACATCGACAAACCGGCGGCCGGGCTGATCGGCCTCGGGGATCGGAAAAAGATCCGTTCGAGGTTTGCCGAGAGAGGACCAGATGTGGCCGTAGCGGAGGCAAACGGGGAGAAAGCGCCCGTCGCCGGATTTCACGTTGATGTTTCCGTGGGCGTCAAGCGCCACTTCGATAGGCTCTCCCATCAGGGCGGTCTTGCGCCCATCGATGTCGAGCTGGCTGAAGAGACCGACGGGATACCACTCGTCGATCATCGCGTTTTGCCTCATGACGCTTTCCCTTTCGTCTGAAGCTCCTCGGCCATCCGCCGCAAAGTTTCGGATGCCCGTGACGCGGCAATGCGCGCGGCCAGGCAGCTATCATTGTCCAGCAGGATATGAATCAATGTCTGGCCGTTGTCTTGCGGGACGAGCAACAGCCGGATCGTCTGGCTATTCTGCGCATGCCAGACAAGGCCTTCCGGGCCTGCCTTTCCGTTCGCAGCAGCCTCGACCGCCTCAGTACCGGCATCTGCCACCAGGGAGCGCAATGGAACAAGGCCTTCAAGCCGCGGGGGCCCAGCTATAAGTTGCTCTGCGGCAACCCAGATGACGCCGTCAGACTCTTCGACCTGTTGCGTCTCCAAGCGGATCGTTTCGGGCGGCGTGAGGCCTGGATGGGCCGGGATGCGCAGGCAGGTTCCGGTCCGGGTGTAGCTCCAGCCGTGATAGATGCACGAAAGTGCCTCGCCACGCACGAAGCCGTGAGACAAGCGCATGCCGCGATGCGGACACCGGTCTGCCGATGCTGCCACGCGCCCTGACTGACTTCGCCAAAGAGCAATCGGCCCGGCTGGCGTCCGTGCCGGAATAACGGTTCCCGCTGGCAAATCCGCGGACAGGGCGACTGGCGTCCAAGAGCCCGTCGTGTCAGACAGCATCGCTCGGCTTTCTATATAAAATCAATGGCCTGGTTGGTGAATCCGCTAAGCGTCGGCGGTCCGCCAATCAGTGTGGTCACGTTTGCATAATTTTTTCGCATTGGCAATATTGATTAAATATAAGGCATACAATGCGCATGCAGCCAAAAAAGATCGATCGCGACGTCAGCCGGCTCCCCTGTCGATTGGTGTGCGGTGTATCGTCTCGACCCAGACATCGATGGGCCCGAGCAAACATCCGATCTCCATCATGTCGATCAGCTCCACGGGCCCGGTGATGTCGAGCTCGACCCGATCGGAACTGGTATGGGCGATCGCCTGCGCAAGCCCGAGCTTAGCGGCATGGCGTCGGATCCAAGGAAGGAAGGAGGCGGCGTCAAGTTCGCCGAGGATCGTCATTCGCTCCCGAAAGTCGCTTTGATGTTGGTCCGTCATGAAAGGCCCTAAGCTTGGTATCTTGGCATAGAGCATAGCGCCCAGGTGCACTTATGAAAGGGTGGTCATCAAAGCGCGCCTCAGCCGCGCTGGCTGTCGCGTCCTGCGGCTCGCGTCACACAAGGCTGCGCGCCTCTATCGGTAGGCACTGCCCTTTGCCGCCGATCAGTCACGCAAAGAAACGGCAAGCGGCGCTTTATAGTTCGTTCTCCTGGCCGGGATCCAGCAGATCAACAAGCCGCGCAATTCTTCCCGTCGGCAACGGACGGCCTTCATCGGCCAGAGCTTCTTCAGCATTCACCCAGGCCCAGGCTTCCGCCAGTTCCTTTGCCGAAGCTCCTGTCGCCAGAATGTCTGCAAGCAAGACCTCGTCAACCGGGCCGATGATGGCCCTTACTTCTCCTGACGATAGGGTCATTTCAATCACCTCCCTCACGTTCGGCACTTCATGACTGCGGCTGTGCCAGCACATTGTGTCGCTGCTGGCAGCCAATAGGACACGCATCGCATCCAACCGCGGCAATGCCGCGCCGGGTAAAAGCCCGGCGCGGGTCGTCGTCATGTTCGATCAAGCCACCTGCTTTTCGCCTTCGATCTGTAGCGGCCCAGTCTCCTCTTTGGCCTGCTTGGCCTCATTCGTTCCGATAGCAATGCGCCGCGGCTTCATCTCTTCGGGGATCTCGCGTTTCAGCTCGACCGACAGAAGGCCGTTCTTCAGGCTCGCACCAAGCACCTTGACGTGGTCGGCAAGCTCGAAGCGTCGTTCGAATGATCGGCCGGCGATGCCGTGATGCAGATATTGCATATCCTCCTTGTCGGGCTTCGCACCGGCAATAACGAGCACGTTTCGCTCATGTGTGACCGACAGATCTTCCTCGGCGAAACCTGCAACTGCCATGGTTATGCGGTACTCGTCCTCGCCTGCCTTGACGATATCGTAAGGCGGCCAGGTATCGACAGCTTGAAATCGCTGCGCATTGTTGAGGAGATTGAAGACGCGGTCAAAGCCGATGCTGGACCGGTAAAGCGGGGCGAAGTCGAATTCGTTTCTCATAGCCATATCCTCCGTAAAGCAACATGGAATGGAGACGCATGGAAACTCGCGTCTCCAACATCAGCCCCGTACGGGCGGCTGACGGAATTGATTTGGTTGCGGAGTTTTCAGGTTCAAGAGCGTTCAGACAAAAATTGGCACTCCAGGCTCGAGAGTGCTAAAAATTGTCGCCGCCGTTCTTGAAATGCCGTCTTCCACATTGTGACAGCTGCGCCTAAATAATGAGCAGTTGCCGCTCGGTGCCGCTGTGAGAAAGCCGAGACAATAGAAAAACCTTTATAGAATCAATTTAGCAGTAACTGGCACGCGTCTTGCTTTGACAATACTGAGTTGGTGGCTAGGGTTCCGGCGCTTGACAAGCGTGCTGGTCCGAGAGCTGCCGTCGGTGGGAGAGAAATCCTGCCGGATGCACGGCGGGACAAAAGCCCGGGAGACCTCGTAAGCCAAGGGATTGGCGGCGCGATGGTCTTTGCCAATCCCTTTTTGAAAAAAGCAAAAGGGGAATTTCAATGCAGACTTTTTCGAAGCTTCTTTCCATCACCGCCTTGACTGCCTACTTCATTCTGGGCCTCGGCCCCACCGTCGAGGCTGCCCAAAAGACCGAGTTCAAGGTTGCATGGTCGATCTATGTGGGCTGGATGCCCTGGGGCTATGCTGCCGATCACGGCATCGTCAAGAAATGGGCCGATAAATACGGCATCAAGATCGACGTGACCCAGTTCAACGACTACGTCGAGTCGATGAACCAGTATACGGCCGGTACCTTCGACGCCGTGACGCTCACCAACATGGATGGCCTTTCCATTCCGGCCGCCGGCGGCGTCGATACGACCGCCGTGATCGTCGGCGACTTCTCGAATGGCAATGACGCCGTAATTCTCAAGGACAAGACGAGCCTTGCCGATATCAAGGGCCAGAATGTCAATCTGGTCGAGTATTCCGTCTCGCATTACCTGCTTGCTCGCGCGCTCGAAAGCATCAAGCTGACAGAGCGCGACGTGAAGGTCGTCAATACGTCCGACGCCGACATGGTCGCCGCCTATAAGACGCCCGACGTCACCTCCGTCGTCACCTGGAATCCGCTGGTCTCCAGCATCCTTGAGGATCCTTCGGCCAAGAAGGTATTCGACAGTTCGCAGGTTCCTGGCGAAATCATCGACCTGATGGTCGCCAATACTGATGTGCTCAAGGACAATCCGAACTTCGGCAAGGCGCTGGCAGGCATCTGGTATGAGACCGCGGCGCTGATGGAGGCGGATACGCCGGACGGCAAGGCGGCCCGCGAGACGATGGGGTCGGCCTCCGGCACCGACCTTACAGGTTTTGAGGCGCAGATCGCTGCGACCAAGCTCTTCGCCAAGCCCGCTGACGCCGTCGCCTTCACCGTGTCCCAGAGTCTTCCCAAGACGATGGATCTGGTGCGCAACTTCCTCTTCGAGAAGGGCCTGCTCGGCAACGGTGCGCCGTCGGCGGATGTCATCGGGATCGAAATGCCGGACGGCAAAATCCTCGGAGACAGCGGCAACGTCAAGCTGCGCTTCACCGAGACCTACATGAAGGCGGCCGCTGACGGGACGCTCTGAAGTTCGACCGGCGGCGCGGGAAAACTGCGCCGTGTCATTCCTTCATCAGCGGAGCTTTCCTCATGCGCTGGATCAATATCAAGCCAAGTCGGGGCGCGCAATTTGCCCTGATGCTGATACCCTTCGTGCTGCTGATCGTAGCCTATGCCTTCGGCTCGGCGGCGCGCCTGTCCGAGAATGCCAACGACAAGCTGCTGCCCACTCTCTCCGGCTTCGCCCAGGCGATCGAACGCATGGCCTTCATCGCGGATCAGCGTACCGGCGAATACCTGTTCTGGTCGGATACCTGGGCGAGCCTGATCCGGCTTTTCGCAGGCCTCGGCATCTCCACAGCGACAGCGCTGCTGATCGGAATGCTGATCGGCATGCTTCCGTATCTGCGGGCGCTCCTCGCTCCCTTCATCACTGCCGTCTCTATGGTGCCGCCGCTGGCGCTGCTTCCGATCCTCTTTATCGTGATGGGTCTCGGCGAGACATCCAAGATCGCTCTTATCGTGATTGGCGTCGCGCCGACGATGATCCGCGACCTGGCGCTGAAGGCGCTGGACTTGCCGCGCGAGCAGGTCGTCAAGGCCGAGACGCTTGGCGGCTCCTCGTGGCAGATCGCCTTGCGCGTGGTTCTGCCGCAGATCCTGCCGCGGCTGATCATCTGCCTCAAGCTGCAGTTGGGGCCCGCCTGGCTCTTCCTGATCGCGGCCGAAGCGATTTCCTCGGAATCCGGCCTCGGCTACCGCATCTTCCTCGTCCGCCGCTATCTGGCGATGGACGTGATCTTTCCCTATGTCGTCTGGATCACGCTCCTCGCCGTCTTGACGAACTACGTCCTTGATCGCATCCGCGTCGCCGTCTTCCCCTGGTCCGAACTGGAGAAGCAGGGATGAGCGAACTCAGGATCGAAAATCTCTGGAAGGAATATGGCAACCAGATCGTGCTCGAGAACGTGTCGCTGAGCGTCCCCTCGCGCGCCTTCGTCGCACTTGTCGGGCCTTCCGGCTGCGGCAAGTCGACGTTCCTGCGTATGCTGCTCGGTCAGGAACAGCCGACCAGGGGCCGGATTTTGCTCGATGGCGAGCTTCTTCCGGCGCAGCCCGGCCCCGATCGGGGTGTCGTCTTCCAGCGCTATTCTGTCTTTCCGCATCTAACCGTGCTCGGCAATGTGCTGCTCGGCAAGGAACTTTCCGGCGCGCGCTACATGGCGAAGCTCTTCGGAGCGGCGCGGCGCAATGCGATTGCCGAGGCGCAGCAATTGATCGGCGAAGTCGGCCTGGCCGGGGCGGAGGACAAATATCCGGCACAGCTTTCCGGGGGCATGCAGCAACGGCTGGCCCTTGCCCAGGCGCTAATCATGAAGCCCAAGGTAATGTTGCTTGACGAGCCATTCGGCGCGCTCGACCCGGGTATCCGCGCCGAGATCCACATACTGATGAAACGGCTCTGGCACGAAACGCAGATGACCGTCGTCATGGTTACCCATGACATGCGCGAGGCTTTCACGCTTGCAAGCCGCGTGGTCGCCTTCGAGCGGCGCCGCGATCGACACGGCGCGACCATCACTAAGGACATCTCAATCTGGCCGCCACGCCATGCCGGAGCGCCTTCGATCTTCAGCCCCGACCGGGACGGCCTGGTCGCTTACCAGGGGCATTGCCGGGACGACCTGGCTTCGTCAGGAGAAACCCAGCCATGACACGCGTCAGACGTTCGCCGGAAGAAATCACTGCCAACCGCGCGCGTTACGAGGAGCATCAGAAGAAGGGGCTCGAATTTGCACCCAAGGCACTGCCCGGTGCAAGCCCATTGCCGGCGCCCGGGATCGCGCCCGACAAGATCATCCACCGCGAGGTAATCCCGGGCGGCTGGTATTGGTCGACCCATATCAAGAAGCACGAGGCATTCCGTGTCAGCCTCGATAGCGGATTCTCGACCATTTCCCTCATCGCTTGGAGTACCGCCGACACCAGCGAGCGGTTGAACCTGCCCGATACAGTGAAGGTGCAGTGGACAACTGCTCTGGGGAAAGGCCGTGTGATTTTCTCTGACATGGGGCGGGTGATGTTTTCGGTGACGGAAGACTCGTCCGGCGCCCACGACGGGCTGATGGGCGGTTCCACATTCACGTCGAACGCGGCAAAATACGGAGAGGGGACACGCAACACCCGTGACAACCTGATCCTCCTTGCAACCAAAGCCGGGCTCGATAAACGCGACATTCCGCCGGCCCTTGCACTCTTTGCTCCGGTCCGCGTCGACCGGAACGGGGCATTTTTGTGGAAGCCGGAACTTCTGCACGAAGGCGATTATGTCGAGTTGCGCGCCGAGATGGATATGATCGTCGGCTTTTCCAACTGCCCCCATACGCTCAATCCGGACACGGTCTATCGACCCAACCCGGTGACCGTCACGCGTATCGCGGCGACCGAGCCCCCGAGCGGCGACCTTTGCCGGACTGCGACCGCCGAGGCTGTTCGCGGCTTTGAAAACAACGCGCGGGCAGCCGTGTGAGGGAAACATGACCATGACCGATTTCATTCAGACAGCGCCGGGCCGCACGCTCGAAAACGCCGCACAGGACCATTACATCCCGGCTGAGGCACCATTTTCGGCGGTGGTCCGGAAGGGCCAGACCATCCGTATCGAGGACACATACGGCCAACAGGCGATCGACACGCTGTTCTACAATGCCGAGGACTTTTCCGAGCGCTACTCCAACCAGGATACGATGCGCGAACAGGGTGCGGCCTATATTTCGACCGGCACGAGGATCATCTCCAATGAGGGCCGGGTGATGCTGACAATGACCGCCGACAGTTGCGGGCGCCACGATACGTCCGCTGGTGCCTGCTCCTGCGAGAGCAATACGGTACGCTTCGGCCACGGCACCAAATATCTCCATGCCTGCCGGGACAATTTCGTTCTTGAAGTCTCCAAGCACGGCATGAGCAAGCGCGATGTCGTCCCCAACATCAATTTCTTCATGAACGTCCCGATCGAGCCAAGCGGCGAGATGACGATCGTCGACGGGATCTCCGCGCCGGGTGACTATGTGGAACTGAAAGCGGAGATGGATGTTTTGCTCGTCATTTCCAATTGCCCGCAGATCAACAATCCCTGCAACGGTTTCGATCCTACCCCGATCCGGGTGCTGGTCTGGGACAGCGAGATCTGACATGTTCAAGAAGGTTCTGATCGCAAACCGGGGCGAGATCGCTGTCCGGATCATCAAGACGTTGCAGCGCATGGGTATTGCATCGGTCGCCGTTTTTTCGGATGTCGACCGCTTTTCCAAGGCGGTGTTGATGGCAGACCAGGCGGTAAGGCTCGGCCCGGCGCCGGCGGCCGAAAGCTACCTCGACGTCGAGGCCGTCATCGCGGCCTGCATGGCAACAGGTGCCGAGGCCGTCCATCCCGGCTACGGCTTCCTTTCGGAGAATATCGACTTCGCCGAGCGACTGGCAAAGGTAGGCATCGCCTTCATTGGCCCGACGCCCGGCAATATCGCGGCTTTCGGGCTCAAGCACACCGCCCGCGAACTGGCGCAAGCCTGCGGGGTGCCGCTACTTCCCGGCAGCGGCCTCCTGGAGACGAGCGAAGCCGCGCTCACGGCCGCAGCCGACATCGGATATCCGCTGATGTTGAAATCGACCGCCGGCGGGGGCGGCATCGGCATGCGACTCTGCGATGACCCCGAACACCTGACGGCGGCCTTCGAGAGCGTGCAGCGCACTGCGCGCGCAAGCTTCGGTGATGCGCGCGTCTATCTCGAGCGTTTTGTCGCCAAGGCCCGCCATGTTGAAGTGCAGATCTTCGGCGATGGCAATGGCCGAGTGATCGCGCTTGGCGATCGCGACTGCTCGTTACAGCGCAGGAACCAGAAGGTGATCGAGGAGACACCGGCGCCGGGATTGCCGGATGTGGTTCGCACGCGGCTGCATGCCGCGGCCGTCGCGCTCGGCGCCTCCGCCGGCTACCGCTCGGCGGGAACGGTCGAATTCATCTACGATCCTGCGCGTCAGGAATTCTACTTCCTCGAGGTCAATACGCGCCTGCAGGTCGAACATCCGGTGACCGAGGCCGTCTTCGGCATCGATCTCGTCGAATGGATGATCCGCCAGGCGGCTGGGGAGGATATGCTGGCCGGTAACGCGGCCCTTATACCCAGCGGCGCGGCCATCGAAGCGCGCATCTATGCCGAAATGCCGCATGCGGAGTTCAGGCCAAGCGCTGGACTGCTGACCGAGGTCGTCTTTCCGAAAAACGTGCGTGTCGATGGATGGATCGAGACCGGCACCGAGGTCAGCCCCTATTACGATCCCATGCTTGCCAAGGTGATCGTGAAGGCCGAAGATCGCCCCGCCGCAATCGCGGCACTCGGCAAGGCTCTTAAGGAAAGTGCGATTTCCGGAATCGAGACCAATCTCGATTATCTGAGGGCGATTGCGGCTTCGCAGCTCCTGTTAAGTGGTGATGTGGCGACGACGGCGCTCAATGATTTCGCCTTCGTGCCCGAAGTCGTCGAGGTGATCGCGCCAGGCGCCCAGTCGAGCTTACAGGAATTGCCCGGGCGGCTGGGTCTCTGGCACGTCGGGGTACCGCCATGCGGGCCGATGGACGAGCGATCCTTCCGCCATGCCAACCGGCTGGTCGGAAATGCAGACGAGGCGGTAGCTCTCGAACTCACCGTATCCGGCCCAGTGCTCAAATTCCTCTCGGATGTCAGGATCGCACTTGCCGGCGCGCACATGCCGATGACCCTCGACGGTACGTCGATTCCGCAGGGAGCGGCGATCCTCGTCAAGGCGCACCAGACGCTTGCGATCGGGACGATTGCTGGCGCCGGCCAGCGCTCGTATCTCGCCGTCGCCGGCGGATTTGCAGCACCAGTAGTGCTCGGTTCACGAGCAACCTTCGGCCTGGGACAGTTCGGCGGCCATGCGACCGGCACGCTTCGCGCCGGACATGTGCTGCGGCTTGCCCGCACGCCGCAGCCGACATCGAAGCCGGCCAACGACCCAGCCGAGCTCACGCGCGCCTGGGAGGTCGGCGTCCTCTACGGCCCGCATGGCGCTCCCGATTTCTTTTTGAAGGAAGACATCGAAACGCTGTTTTCGACGGAATACGAAGTCCATTTCAACAGTGCCCGCACCGGCGTGCGGCTGATCGGTCCGGCGCCGACGTGGGCCCGCGCCGATGGCGGCGAGGCGGGGCTCCACCCGTCGAACCTGCATGACAATGCCTATGCCGTCGGCGCAATCGACTTCACCGGCGACATGCCGATCATCCTCGGCCCCGACGGCCCAAGTCTCGGCGGTTTCGTTTGCCCGGCGGTGATTGCGCGCGACGAACAATGGAAGATGGGCCAATTCAAACCGGGCGACAAGATCCGCTTCCACGCGGTGAAACGCACCGGAGACCCGATCGCCGGGCCGATGGTCAAGCGCATCGGCGATGCCGCCGGCTGCCCGATCGTCGGACGGAACGAGACGGGGCCGGTCCCCGTGATCTATCGCCGGCAGGGAGACGACAACCTGCTGGTCGAATATGGGCCAATGCAGCTCGACATTGCGCTCCGCTTGCGTGTCCATCTTTTGATGCAGGCGATCAAGGAGGCGAAGCTCACCGGGCTTATCGATCTTACCCCCGGCATACGATCGCTGCAGATCCATTATGGCGGAAGCGGCCTCACCCGTACACGCCTTCTTGGCCTGCTCGCCGAGATCGAAGCTTCCCTGCCGCCGGCGCAGGCGGTGAAGGTGCCAAGCCGGATCGTGCATCTGCCGCTCTCCTGGAACGATTCAGATGCCGAACTTGCGATGCGCAAGTATCAGGAACTCGTCCGGCCGAATGCGCCCTGGTGCCCCTCGAATATCGAGTTCATCCGACGCATCAACGGCCTGGCCGACGAACAGGCGGTGCGCAAGGTCGTCTTCGACGCCAGTTATCTCGTACTCGGGCTCGGCGACGTCTATCTCGGCGCTCCGGTTGCCACACCGGTGGATCCCCGGCATCGGCTGGTGACGACAAAATACAATCCCGCCAGAACCTGGACGCCGGAAAACGCCGTCGGCATCGGGGGCGCCTATATGTGCATCTACGGCATGGAAGGTCCCGGCGGCTATCAGTTGTTCGGCCGTACGATCCAGGTCTGGAACACTTGGCGCCAGACGCCGTTCTTTTCCAAGGACAAGCCTTGGCTGCTCGATTTTTTTGACCAGATCCGCTTCTTCCCCGTGAGCCACGAGGAACTGACCGAGGCGCGCGCCGCCTTCCCTTATGGCGGTTATCCAGTCCGCATCGAGGAAACCGAATTCAGCTATGCGGCCTATGAAGCGGAGCTTTCAGCCAATGCACAGGCGATTGGCGCCTTTAAGGCCAATCAGCAATCGGCGTTCGAGGCCGAACGCAAGCGCTGGAAGGATCTTGGCCTCGACAGCTTCGTCGTCGACGAGGGCAGCGGCAGTGGGCTTGGGGGCGAAATACCCGATGGCTGCTTTGGCGTCGAAAGCGCCGTACCCGGAAACGTCTGGAAGATCCTCGTCGAGGAAGGCCAGCCGATCGCCGCCGGTCAGACGCTCGCCATTATCGAATCCATGAAGATGGAAATTAATGTGACCGCCCATGCCCCAGGTCGCGTCCGCGATCTGCGCGCACGCCCCGGCCGCAACGTGAAAGCCGGCGATGTCCTCGTCGTGCTGGAGGAAATCTGATGCTCCCTACCATTCTCGATCTCGCTTCGCTCCAATCCGCCTATGCAGCCGGACTTTCGCCCCTTGATCTCGTCGAGCAGGTGATCGCCCGAAGCAGAGCTGCCGATGATCCGGCGATCTTCATCACACAGACCCCCGACGATGATTTACGCGCCGCTGCCAGGGATCTGATGGCACGCGCTCCCGAGCCAAACAGTCTCCCGCTCTGGGGCATCCCCTTCGCGGTCAAGGACAATATCGATGTTGCCGGCTTGCCGACGACGGCGGCCTGCCCGGCCTTTGCTTATCGCCCCGAGCAGGACGCGACGGTGGTGGCGCGGCTGACAACCGCCGGCGCGTTGGTGATCGGCAAGACCAATCTCGACCAGTTCGCCACCGGCCTCAACGGCACGCGGTCTCCCCACGGCGCGCCGCGCTCGGTCTTCGACAGAAATTATGTGTCGGGCGGCTCGAGTTCCGGGTCGGCCGTAGCCGTTGCTTCGGGCCTGGCGAGCTTCGCGCTCGGCACCGATACGGCCGGTTCCGGCCGCGTGCCGGCAGCCTTCAACAACCTGGTCGGCATCAAGCCGACGCCGGGGCTCGTGCCGAATGTCGGCGTGGTTCCCGCCTGCCGCAGCGTCGATGTCGTCACCGTCTTTGCCGCGACGGTCGGCGACGGCGTTGCGATCCGCAAAGTGATGGAGGGTTATGACGCCGCCGACCCCTTCTCACGCAAGGCAGTTCCCGCCAGCCTGCCCGCCTCCGGCCTGAGAATCGGCGTGCTCGACGGAGCCGAACGGGAATTCTTCAGCAACAAGGATGTCGAAGGCCTCTATGATGCGGCCATCGAAAGGGCGCGTGCTCTCGGTGCCACCATCGTTCCTTTCGATTATGCCCCGTTCCGGCAGGCGGCCGAATTGCTGTATAACGGCCCCTGGATCGCCGAACGGCTGGCCGCGGTGAAGGATTTTCTCGCGACGAATGCCGGTGATTTTGATCCGACGGTGCGCACTATCATCGAGGGTGCGAAAGCCTATGATGCCGTTGCCGCCTTCGAGGGCAGATACAAGCTCGAAGCGCTCCGGCAGAAGACCAGGCAGGAATGGCAAAAGGCGGATATTTTGATGCTGCCGACCTCGCCGACTACTTATACGGTCGAGCAGATGATGGCGGATCCGATTGTCAAAAACGGTCATTTCGGCCGGTACACCAACTTCGTCAACCTGCTCGATTGCGCGGCGATCGCCGTCCCAGCCGGATTTGATGCGGACGGCCACCTGCCGGCCGGTGTGACGCTGATCGGCCCGGCCTTTACCGACGACGCTCTCGCCCCTTTAGCCGACGCCATGCACCGGACCTTGAACATGGGGATGGGTAAGGACCGCGCGGCCGTCATCCCCGAGGTAAGCCACGTGCCGCAGGCCGATGATCGCTCGGTGCCGATCGCTGTCGTCGGGGCACATCTGACTGGCATGCCGCTCAATTCCGAGCTCACGGGAGGAGGTGGGCGCCTTGTCAAAACTTGCCGGACTGCAGGTGACTACCGGCTATTTGTCCTTCCGAATACAGCCCCGCCAAAACCCGGCCTGGTGCGCCAACCTGGGTATCAGGGAAAAGGCCTCGAAGTCGAAGTCTGGGCGCTGCCTCCGGAAGCCTTTGGTCGCTTCGTGCAGAATATCCCCGGACCGCTCGGCATCGGCAAGCTTGTTCTCGATGATGGCTCCAGCGTCTCAGGATTTATCTGCGAAGCCTATGCCGTCGATGGTGCGCACGAGATTACCGAACTCGGCGGCTGGCGACACTACATGCGAATGAAGACCGAAACAGAGGAAAAGGACAGAGGATGAGGACATCATTGAGTCGGCCCCCCGCGCAAAGACGACGCTCCCCTCCGAGACTAGGTATGGCTTTTTTGCCTTCGTGTCGTTCGCCTCGTGCGATCCCCAATGGATAGCGGCCTTACACGACGTTATGGGAGGACGTGAAGCGTTGAGTTCACAACCAGGCGCCGCAAGCAATAGCCCTCACAGAAGCAGCACGATCTAGCGAAAGCCACTTGCGGCCTGGCACATCACGCCACGCGTGGCCGAAGGTTTCGAACTGGAATAGTAGTCAGCCGGTTCTGTTTTCGTCGCCCGCGAGAGACGAAGGATGGCCACCGGGCGGTGGCGCGCAATCATGGTTGAGCCTCTCGACCAATGTATCCGACGACTTGATGCCACAGCTAACAAGCTCGATGGCGCGCTTGACCGCGTCCTGGCCGCGCTCGCTGTGGATTTCAACGCGATTTTTTTGCGACCACCGGCGCAGGGCGGAGGTGATGAGATCGACCTCTTCGTCCGTGAAGGAGAGGAGTTCAAAGAGAACCATGACGCCCTCCCATGAAGCAAAACAGTCGTCCGAATACAACCTCGTCGGGGCCAGGAAAAACTATGGCAGAAAGGACGAACGGCTAAAAGGCATTGTGCGTTTTCGGACATACCGGATCCATCAAGCCAGCCACGGCGCTGCCGGACCGGCTGTTGGTCAGCAGCGTTGAAAGCCAGCCTCAGGGCCAGCTTGACTGATCCAGAGCTTCACGCGGCCCAGGATCTTGGTACAACGGCTCCCCGCGCTTACCCAACGCGACGTTTTCGAGCACAAAAGGACTGAGCGCTGATCTCCCTACGCTAGAAGATGCCAGGCATGAGGCGCTCAATGACGCGCGCGTACTGATGAGCGACGCTGTCCTTCGGGGTCGAGACATTTCCGAGCGGAATGTTGAACCCTGCCATGATGCCGGCCGTTCTTTGCAGTTCAGTTTGCAGATGCGATCAAGCGATGCGAACAGCCCGGTGCGCCACGCTCATTGGAATGCCTATCAGCCGCTCGTACTCCGCCTCGGGCAGGCCGTAGCAGCCACCGGCAATTTTCTTGAGCTTTTCCCTGTCGATGATGCGTACGTTCCCCGCGTTGATCTGATGGCGTCGTCTAATCGCACGGCATTTTGCAAGCGTTTTTTTCAAAGATCAGTCCGGCCGGCACTGTGGTCAGTGCTGGAGTGCGAGCGATGTGGGCGCCAAGTATATGATTTTCGGCGTCTAGTGAGCGTTTGCCGGAAGCAGGGTCGTCTTCGCGGTCGACACACGGTCGCCGCATGATGGGGCTTCGCAGGTCGAGTGTTCCAATGTGGACGACGCAATTCGCAGGTTACTTGCGAGTGCACCCCAACAGGCGGAATCACCGTGCCTACGTCCCGGCAGGGACGTTCTGACGCCGGTCCATCAGGACGCTGGCGGAAAGTATTCGGATCAAACCAGGCAGTCTTCGGACCAGCTAGCCGTTGGCCGGATCCATTCCAGCTGCTCGATCAAAAAGCTGACCAGTCTTGAGCATCGCGTGCATAGTGACAGACAATCTGCGCGCAACCGCGACCGCGGCACGTTTGAAACCCAGCCTTTCCCTTAGCTTTAACCCCCAAGAGCGCAGGCCGCTATCGGCACTGCTGCGCGTGAGGATAACAGTTGCAGCTTCGAACAGGAGACCGCGCAAATGGGCGTCTCCGCGACGCGAGATATGACCGTCATAGTCGACCTCGCCTGATTGATAGCGGCGTGTCGTTAGTCCCAGCCAGGCTCCTACGGATCGTGACTTCTTGAAGTTCTCCGGATCTTCAATGGCAGTCACGAACGAAGTTGCAGTGACAACCCCAACACCGGGAACCGACATGAGTAGCCGGCACGATTGGCTCGCCCGCGCGATCGCGATCAACTGCCTACTGAGTTCGGCCGCCTGTTCGCGCGTGCCATACCAGGCCTTCAAGAGTGGGAGAATGATCCGCGAAAGAGACTGGTGGCCGTCAAGGAGAATTCGAACGTTGTTTCCGAAGGTGGCACCCTTGCCACTTGGAATGACCAAGCCAAACGTCTTCATCAAGCCTCGGATCTGATTTGACAGCTCTGTGCAGATCGTCACCAACCGCATTCGTGCCGCCACGAGCGTCCGGGTGAGCATGCTGTCGTACCCTTTGACCCGGACTTCGCGGTAGAAGCCGACCTCGGCAAGATGCGCGAGGCCATCGGCGTCGTTCGCATCTGTTTTGTTCGCAGCCATGTCGAGCGCCGCCTTGGCATGCCGAGCGTCGATGCAAATCGCCGGAACCCCTGCATCGGTCAGCGCATGATAAAACCATATCGATAGCGGACCAGTTTCAAAGATGACCCGCCTCGCATCAGGCGCATGCTTATGGAGCAATGTTATGATGCTGTCCGGGTCGGATTTGCATTTACCGCGCCAGATCCTTTTGCCACCGCGCCGAATGGAAATAGCTGTCTCTTTCAACGACACGTCAAGCCCGATATACTCTTCCATGGTTGTTCTCCGTTAGATGCCTGGGCCTGACCGACCAGTCTTGAGCCCGCACTTTCATCTTATCGGGGAACAGCCACCAGCTTCCACTGTCCGGACTGCATCAGGGGGACTCGCTCCCGCGATTACCCCATGTGGATGCCTTCGAGAATGTGCAACTCGTTTTGTCACGCCAGCACGCCGAACCCCGAGCATCATTCCCAGGAATTCATGGGTAAGCGCGAGATTGTCGCCCTCGAGACGGTCATGACACATCAGCAGCCATCGCGCGAGGCACTCCTGCATGCTGTAGCGCGCGTTTGCGAGAGCTGAATGAGCAAGCTGCAAGCTCGCCGAATTGCACGTAGCGCAGCAGCAAATCTCTCGTCGGCTTATGGTTGTCGATAACGGTCATGAAGTGTTCGACCGGAACGGCTATTCCAGTTCCGGCGACTTGCATAAATGTTTTACTCGGGGTGCGGTCGGTCATTAACAGCACATGGTGGCCACCAAGACCCTCGCGTCCCACGTGCCCGGCCTCGACCACTTCATTGTCGGAGCTGACGGCAACCATTGACGCAAGACCGCTCTCGATGAAGCAAACATGTGAGATGGGCGCGTCGGATTCGACAACAACTTGTCTGAGACCAAGATCGATTGCGGCCATTTCCGAACTGAGCCGCTCGAAGGCTTCCGGCGCCAATGCCTTAAGCAGTCTGTTCGCAACGGTCGCCTGTGAGAAGGATGGCATGGACGTCACAGGGCTAGAACTGCGGCGGTTACTCGGGAGCTCCAGAGGCCCCATATTCGATGACGGCCAGGGTACTCGATGGTCGCTGCGACCGATAGAACGAGATTGGTGTGAGCCCAGATACCCGCAAACACGCGCAAGGGCACGTTCACGTGGCTCGCGCAGAGGGACCATCAGGCGGCTCGACCAGCCTGCCTGTGTCGAGCTCACTCGTGCTCCGCCGCTGCGTATCGAAGTGGCCTTCCTTCCGAGCAACGGGGCAGTGCCCGCGATCCCTCAGCCGGGCCCCGGCGCGTCCTGCGGGCGCTGCTGCTCGGTCCGGGAAGAGGCGGCTTCGCCAAGCACACCGAGATCGTCAGCGGACGTGTCACCGACAATCGACACTGCGAATTCCGAAAGCCGGCGGCGCAAGCGCACTGAGTATTGCGCTTCATTCGGCGTTAAAGAAACATCTTGAATTCAATCGCAGTCTTTGCCACCTGATCGATCGTTTTTTTCATCATGGGAGATCATGACGTATGACGACGACCGCCACGCACAACACTGCCGAAAACCACATCTTCGAAGCCGATGTGGCGCGCCTTCTGCATATGATGGTGCATTCGGTCTATTCGGATAAGGATGTCTTTCTGCGTGAACTGATCTCGAACGCCGCCGATGCGTCCGAGAAGCTGCGGTTCGAGGCGATTGCCACACCCACAATGCTTGCAAACGATCCGGACAGCCGGATCACGCTATCGCTCGACGAGGAAAAGCGCCAGTTGGTCGTCGAGGACAACGGAATTGGTATGAGCCGTGACGAATTGATCGAGGCGATCGGCACCATTGCCCGCTCGGGAACCCGTGCCTTCATGGAGCGCATTGAGGCCAACAAGACCGGCGAGAGTGGCCAACTGATCGGACAGTTCGGTGTCGGCTTCTATTCCTGCTTCATGGTTGCCGAACGCGTCGACGTGGTTTCCCGGCGTGCGGGCGCCGATGAGGCTTGGTTGTGGTCGTCTGATGGTCGGGGCAGCTATAGCGTCAGCCCCGTGGATGTGGTGGATGCTCCGCCGCGTGGCACGCGTATCACTTTGCATTTGATGGAGGACGCCAAGACCTACACATCCCGTTGGTCGGTCGAGCGGATCGTCAAGGAGCAATCCGGCCACGTTCCCGTGCCGATCACGATCATTGAAAAGCCGGGCGCCGAACCGATCCAGCTCACCGACGGTACGGCTCTTTGGACTCGTTCGAAAAGTGACATTTCGACCGAAGAGTATACGGATTTCTACCGCGGAATTTCCGGACAGTACGACGAGCCTGCCGTGACTGTTCATTTCCGGGCCGAAGGACGGCATGAGTATACTGCACTAGCCTTTGTTCCGGGATCGCAGCCGTTCGACATGTTTGATCCTGACCGCAAGGGCCGGATGAAGCTTTATGTAAAGCGTGTCTTCATCACCGATGACACCGAACTCATGCCGCGTTATCTTCGCTTTGTGAGAGGCCTGATCGATACCGCAGACCTTCCCCTCAACGTTTCGCGCGAGATGATCCAGGCGAGCCCCATTCTGGCGGCGATCAGGAAGGGCGTCACCAGCAGGGTCGTAGCAGCAATCGAAAAACTCGCCGAGACCGATGCGGACGCCTTCATCAAGTTTTGGGAGAATTTCGGTTCAGTCGTTAAGGAAGGCATTTACGAGGATTTCGAACGCCGCTCGCAGCTGATTGCCCTATCGCGCTTTAGAACCACGGCCTCGAGTGACGGGTATCGCTCTCTGGCAGATTATGTGAAAGATGCCAAACAGGATCAGAGCGCAATTTATTACTTGACCGGCAACAATCTGGATCAGCTGAAGGCATCGCCGCAGCTAGAAGGATTTCGCGCTCGCGGCATCGAGGTCCTGCTGTTGACCGACTCCATCGACAGCTTCTGGGTGATGAATGCACCCGAATTCGAAGGAAGGACCTTCAAATCGATCACGCAAGGGGCAGCTGACCTGGCGCAGTTCGCCACGTCCAATGACGAAGCAGCCACGAAGAGCGAAACGTCGGCGGATCTCGAGAGCTTCATCGCCTTTGCCCGCGAGACGCTCGCAGACCAGGTGTCGGATGTTCGTGCCTCCCATCGACTGACGGAAAGTGCGGTTTGCCTTGTCGCATCTGAGCAAGGCTACGACCGCCAGATGGAAAAGATACTGCAGGGCGCGGGGCGGCTCCAGTCGGCTGCAAAGCCCATCCTGGAGATCAATCTCGAGCATCCGCTGGTGAAGGGAATTGCTGCCAAAGACGACGGCTCTTCGCTAAGGGAGGATGCAGCATTGCTCCTGCTTGACCAAGCACGGATCCTTGATGGCGACAGACCCGTCGATCCCCGTGCCTTTGCCGAGAGACTGACACGGGTATTCCAAAGAGCGTTGCAATCTTGATGGAGAGCTGGCGGTAGGCTTACTCTGCCGCAATAGTCAACATCACCGGTAACGCTTGCGGAACCGTGCTCGACATGGGCAGGACGCGGTACGAATGTCACATTCCCGGCGGACGGCATGTCCGCCGGGAATGGGCCACGTAACTGTTTTCTTTGCTGCGATAGGCGTCCGGCAGGATAAAGATCTCATCGCAGCGGCCGTAACCGCCGTCCTTCACCTCCTCGATTAGTACCATGGTGTGCGGCCTTGCGGCCTCTGAAAAATACTCGACGAGCATGTTCGTCGTGCGGTGCACGATCTCCTGCTTCTGGGCGCGGTTCAGCGCGCCTTCCGGCGTCTTGATGTTCACGAATGGCATGGTTTTATCCTCGGTTCGGGCTTGCTTCAGATCATGCTGCCATTGACGCGAAGTACCTGGCCGTTCACCCAGGCACCTTCCGAGCTGGCCAGGAAGGCAACGACCGAAGCGACATCCTCCGGTTGGCAAAGCCGGCTCAGCGGTATCGTTCTGACGATGGACTGGACCAGTTCATCCGATTTGCCGGTCATGAACATATCCGTTTCGACCGGGCCGGGCGCGACCGCGTTGCTCGCTCTGAGACGTGGCTGTCTTACTACTCCTTCGCTTAAGCCTTTGGGACAGGCTTCGATACGCGAGAAATATGTTATTCTTCGATCTCGCGCGCTCTCGCAGACCATCGACGCCCACGGGACGTGCGTTCCGCCAGTCCTATTCTGGCATCTGGCCCTGCCCCGTCTGCCCCCAGCCCGCAGGGCCTTTTTTGTGAGGGGTATCACTGCGAGCCGACGTTCCACCACTTTGGAGGAATTGAATGGGTCATTCAGTCTGGGCATTGCGAGCAAGCCCAGTCGTGCATCGTGTTTTCATCTGTCAGCCCGAGCAGTAATCCCGAACGCTGCAAGAACTACAATTTGCTTGTGGAAATGGTCCTATGAGGGAAAGTCAGCTGGGGATCCGAGCGACATCCCGATATGTCTAAGGGCTGCGCGGCGGCGCGCTCTTCTAGACGGGTGGCCTTCCACCTTGGCCGTCGACGATCACGAACGGCTGCCGCGGAAGCATGTGTCAATCCCGAAAGAAAGCAGCCATTGCAATGCCTTGTGCGCGACCAGCCTACGCGCAATTCCCTGTTGACAGCATTGTTATCGATAACATACCATGTCTTGCAAGTTCACAGAGCTTTGGGAGGAGCGCCGATGTCGAGCGAAAAACTGCTGGAGTTTCGCTCCATCACCAAGGAGTTCGGCGGCACTCGGGCCTTGTCGCAGGTATCGCTGGATTTGCATCCGGGGGAGATCCTGGCGCTTCTTGGAGAAAACGGCGCGGGCAAATCGACACTCATCAAGACCTTGGCCGGCATCTACAGGCCGGACGGCGGCGATATTCAGTTCCGTGGTGAACCCTATGTCCATCGGCCGCCAAAGCCTAACGAACGTCAGCCTCTCGCCTTTATCCACCAGGACCTTGGCCTGATCGAATGGATGACGGTCGGCGAAAATGTCGGATTGGCGCAGGGTTTCTCCATGCGTTCGCGCCTGATCGACTGGAAGCGAACGGAGGAGCGGGCCAGGGAGGCGCTGAATCTCGTCGGCTGCGACTTTGATCCGTCGACGCGTGTCCAGGATCTCACCCGTACCGAAAAGTCGCTTGTGGCGATTGCCCGCGCGCTCGCCGTGGAAGCGGACGTGCTTGTTCTTGACGAGCCGACCGCCAGCCTTCCGGCTGATGAGGTGGAGCGTCTCTTCCATGCTATCCGTCCGCTGAAAGCGCGAGGGGTGGCGATGATCTACGTGTCGCATCGGCTCGATGAGATTTTCCGCATCGCCGACCGGGTCGCGGTCTTGCGCGACGGACGCCTGGTTGGCCAGAAGCCGGTGGCACAGACGACGCCGGACGAATTGATTGAAATGATCGTCGGCCGCAAGACGGACCAACTTTTCGCCAAAGCGACAAGCAACCCGGGCGAGACGATCGTCAGCATTCGGGATCTTGCCTGCCGCAGCGCCGGACCTGTCTCCTTTGATATCCGGAAAGGAGAGCTGCTTGGCTTGGTTGGCTTGCGCGGCGCCGGTCAGGAACTGATCGGTCGGGCCCTTTTTGGCTGCGAAGCTTTTTCCGGCGCAGTAGATGTCGGTGGGGCGGTACCGGACCTGTCGAGCCCGGTCGCTGCAATGAGGTCCGGCATAGGCCTGATTGCGCGCGACCGCACCGAAGAATCCGTTGCCATGTCGCTGTCGCTTCGGGAAAACACCTTCCTCAATCCGGCAGCGTCCGGACGCAGGCTCCTTTCTTTCCTGTCGCCGTTTAAAGAAGCGTCCCTGGCGCGCACGATCGGCGAGAGTGTCGGATTGAGGCCGAACGACCAGAGCATGCCGATCGAGGCGCTATCGGGGGGCAACCAGCAGAAGGTGGTTGTCGGCCGCTGGCTTGCAACTGGTCGCAAGCTCCTGATCGCCGAGGATCCGACCGCAGGCGTCGATGTCGGCGCCAAGGCCGACATCTATCGGCTGATCGCCCGTGCACTTGAGGCGGGTCTGGCTGTCGTCGTCGTGTCGACGGATTTCGAGGAAATCGCACATATCTGCCATCGTGCCTTGGTGTTTTCACGCGGACGGATTGTGCGTGAATTGCAAGGTGCGGATTTAACCACATCGGCGGTGGTCGCTGCCGCGTCGGCTTCAGAGGCCGCTTGAGTTCCGGGAGAAGATAATGCAGTCGATCGAATCCACCGCCCTTGAGCCGACCCGAGCCGAACTGGCGGGCCTCAGCTATACGCAGAAGCTCCTGCGGTTCCTGCCGGTTTACGGCCTGGTCATCCTTACTTTGCTGCTTATCGTGCTGTTTTCGCTTCTCCTGCCGCAGACCTTTCCGACGGTTCTCAATCTTCGCTCGATCGTCTCCGACAAGGCGATCATCGCTCTCCTGTCGCTGGCGGCCATGATCCCGATGGCTGCCGGTCGCATCGATCTTACGGTCGGCTACGGCATCGTGCTCTGGCACATTCTTGCGATCAGCCTGCAAACCGTGTTCGGCGTGCCTTGGCCGGTCGCAGTCGTCATCGTGCTTGCGCTCGGTGCTTTCACCGGCTTCCTCAACGGTCTTCTGGTGGAGGTCGCACGCATCGACTCGTTCATTGCGACGCTCGGCACCGGCACGGTCCTCTACGCGCTGGCACTCTGGCACACCGGCGGGCGCCAGGTCGTTGGCGTCTTGCCGGAGGGTTTTTACTCGTTGAACGGCACCATGGTATTCGGCCTGCCGATCACCGGCTTTTATGTGCTGCTGCTTGCCGTTGCGCTCTGGCTCATTCTCGAATATCTGCCGATTGGCCGCTATATCTATGCGATCGGCGCCAATCCGAAAGCGGCAGCGCTGAACGGCATTCCGGTCCGCCGCTTTGTCATCGCCGCTTTTGTCTCCTCGGGCACCCTTGCTGCGCTTGCAGGCGTCCTGCTCGCCTCTAAGCTGCGCATCGGCCAGGCCAGTGTTGGCCTCGAGTACCTGCTGCCGGCGCTCGTCGGTGCCTTTCTCGGCTCAACCACCATCAAGCCTGGACGCGTCAATGTCTGGGGCACGATGACCGGTGTCATCATTCTTGCCGTCGGCATTTCCGGCATCCAGCAATTCGGTGGCTCGTTCTTCGTCGAACCACTCTTCAACGGCATCACCCTGCTCGTGGCCATCGGCATCGCCGGTTATGCGCAAAGGAAACGGGGTGCAGTTGGAAAAACGGCAGCCACCAATCCGGCATCTGCAAACCCACCGAAAAACTGATCGCCGTCGGCACACAAACTTCAAAGGGAGGAAGAACCATGAAACGCAGAACGCTTATCCAGAGTTCCGTCGCCGCACTGGCCTTGATGCTCGCGGGACCGGCACTGGCAGATGCCATGTCCGACGCCAAGGCGGTGGTCGAAAAATATGCGACCCGCGTCACCACCTGGGACGGACCGAAGACAGGACCCAAGGCGCAGGAGGGAAAGACGATCGTCGTGCTCGCCGGCGACCTGAAGAACGGCGGCATCTTGGGCGTTACCACCGGCGTCGAGGAGGCTGCAGCCGCCATCGGTTGGCAGGTCAAGGTTCTCGACGGTGCGGGCTCGATCGGCGGCCGCACGGCAGCGTTCGGCCAGGCCATGGCGCTGAAGCCCGCCGGGATCATCATCAACGGCTTCGATGCCGTCGAGCAGGCGCCGGCTCTTGAGCAGGCAAAGGCTGCGGGAATTCCGCTCGTCGCCTGGCACGCAGGCCCGGTCATCGGCCCTGACGAAAAAACCGGCCTTTTCGCCAACGTCAGCACCGACGCGATGGAAGTTTCCAAGTCGGCCGCGGACTGGGCCTATGCAGATGCGAAGGGCAAGCCAGGCGTCGTGATCTTCACCGACTCGACCTATGCGATCGCCATCGCCAAGGCCGACAAGATGAAAGAGGAGATCGAAAAACTCGGCGGCAAGGTTCTTGAATATGTCGATACGCCCATTGCCGAAACCTCCCAGCGCATGCCGCAACTGACGACATCGTTGCTGCAAAAATACGGCGACCAGTGGACTCATTCGCTCGCCATCAACGATCTTTATTTCGACTTCATGGGCCCGTCGCTGGCAGCCGCCGGCAAGGGTGGTACAGACGCGCCAATCAATGTCGCTGCCGGTGACGGCTCGGAATCGGCCTACCAGCGCATCCGCGCCGGCCAGTTCCAGAAAGTTACGGTCGCCGAGCCCCTCAACCTGCAGGGCTGGCAGCTTGTCGACGAGTTGAACCGCGCCTTTGCCGGCCAACAGTGGTCTGGCTATCTCTCCCCGCTCCATGTCGTCACCGCCGACAATGTCGAATTCGATGGCGGCCCCAAGAACTCGTTCGATCCGGAAAACGGTTACCGCGACGAGTATAAAAAGCTCTGGGGCAAGATGTAGCAGCCTCCCTCCGGAAACTGGGCACCGCGAATGGTGCCATTTTTTTTGCACGTTGCGTCGCAAGCGATATTGACGGAAGGATGAACGGGCGATCGATTATCGTTTCGTCGTCGTGTTGCCCTGGATGAGCTGGATCTCAGCCCGCCACGATCTGTTCATGTGCACGTGTGCAAGTATATTCAAGAGCGCCTGAGCCGCCGTCTTTCCGATCTCGGCGCGAGGTACATCAACGGTCGTAAGTCTGGTTCGGACCGTGTTGGGGATGGACGTGCCGTTAAATCCCACCACGGACACCTGCTCTGGAACTGGAATTCCCGCTTCGTGCAGATAGGAGAGGCCACCAAGCGCCATCGCGTCGTTCAAAAAGTGAATAGCCTGGATCTCGGGATGATCGCGGATCAATTCCTGCGTAAGGGCGCGTCCTGTTTCGGCCTGTCTCGGCCGATTTTCGCAAACCATGCTGATCACGTCGATGTTGGCGCTCGCAAGCGTAGACCGCAAGGCAAGGTAGCGCCAGCGGGCGCAGAGATCCTTCTCCAATTCGGCGCCGACATAGGCAACGCGCCTGAGGCGGCGCTCCAGGAAATGCGCAGCAACGAGTTGCCCTGCCTCCATGTGCGAAGGGCCTGCGCTGAAATCGAGATCTTCATTGTCGCAATCCCACAATTGAATGGCCGGGCAGGTACGTCTTTCTAGCAATTTGTCGCAAGCGGCGCTTCGTGCCATGCCGCCGTTTAGCAAAAGCCCTGCCGGGCGGAAGGACAGCATCTCGCGCACGAGGTCTGCTTCGATGCCGGGATCGAAATGCGATTCTCCGATGAAGGTATGAAGCCCATTGGGGCGCAGGATGGCGTTTACCCCACTCAGCACTTCGGAAAAGACGATGTCGCTCATCGAGGGGATAATCACTGCTACCATCCGGCTCTTGCGCGAACTCAATGATCCGGCAAGGTTGTTCGGCAGATAGCCAAGCTCGTCTGCGGCACATCTCACCCTTTGTTGCGTCGCCTCGGAAATGTTGCCGACGCCTCGCATCACCTTTGAGACTGTCATGCTGCTTACGCCTGCCTTTGCCGCCACATCAAGCAGCGTGACGATCCGTGTCTTATCCTTTGCCACTTGCCCCGTCCCCACGCCTTGAAAAGTAAAAACTGGCTTGACAGTCCGATTGTTATCGATAACATAAAATGAGGTTAACGATAACCCTTGCATGATTCAGATGCAATGCCCGGTGCAAGGGAGTCCAGAGGAGGCGAGCAATGGAGCGGTTTCTGTCGCTCCAGAGATCGCATGCACGAGCAAGAGCTCAGTCAAATAAGGTGGAGGAATGTCATGAATGTTCTTAACTCTATGCGCGCGGTTGTAATGGCAGCCGCACTCGCCATCACGTCCTTGGCGATGACCGCCGAAGCCGGGGCGGTCACGCTCAATGACATCATATCACGCGGCACCGTCCGGATCGGCGTTCTGACCGGTGCACCGCCGATGGGGATGGTGGATGAAAAAGGTAATCCGACCGGCTACGACGTTGACGTCGCCAACTTGATTGCCGGATATCTCTCGCTGCCTGTCGAACTCGTCCCACTGACGCCGCCGGCCCGCATTCCGGCGCTCCAGACCGGCAAGGTCGATTTCCTCGTTGCGACGCTGGCCCCGACGGGTGAGCGGGCCAAGACCGTCATGTTTACGCAGCCCTACAGCGCCTTTAACATGGATATCATATCCGGTCCCGACCAGAAGTTTGCGAGCCTTGCCGATCTTCAGGGCAAGCGCGTCGCGGTCAATCGGGGTTCGTCACAGGAAACCGCGCTTCGCAAGGCGGCGGTCCCCGGCATGGAGATCGTGGTTTTCGAAGACGACTCCACCAGTGCGCAGGCGCTGATTGCCGGTCAGGCGGACGCGGTCGCACTGCCGTCGACTGTGGGAGAAGCGATCATCAAGCAGCGTCCTGACGCTGGCCTCCAGGTCGGCTTCACCTTCTTCCAGCAAGGCAACTCGATGGCGACGAAGCTCGACGATTTCGAACTGCGTCAATGGCTGAATACGTCGATCTATCTGATGAAGATCTCCGGCGATCTCGACAAGATCGCGACGAAATGGACAGGCCGTCCGATGCCGACCCTTCCGTCCTTCTGATTGAGCTTGCGTGAGAGCCTGCCGGTGAGGCACCGGCAGGCCGCGAAACTTCGACGGAGCTCGCTTATGTCCTACACTTTTCAATTCGGCGTGCTGGCCCAGTATCAGGGCGAAATCCTGAGCGGTGTCTGGCTGACGATCAAGCTGTCGATCCTTTCGATCGTTCTCGGTTCGGCAGCAGGTGTCATGCTTGCATCCTTGCGCTCCATAAAGGGCGGTGCCGTGCGGTATCTTGTCGATGCCTACGTCGAGGTGATCCGCAACACGCCCTTTCTGGTCCAGCTCTTCATCGTCTATTTCGGCCTGCCTGGGCTTGGTATTCGCGTGGGCGCCGATACAGCGGCGCTGATCGGCATGACCATCAATCTTGCCGCCTATTCAACGGAAATCATCCGTGCCGGCATCGAGGCCGTGCACAAATCTCAGATCGAAGCGGGCGAGGCGCTTGGCTTCTCGCGTTTCCAGATCTATCGCCACGTCATTCTGGTGCCGGCGGTCGCCAAGGTTTATCCGGCGCTCTGCAGCCAGTTCGTGTTGATGATGCTGGCCTCCAGCATCTGCTCGGCAATTTCGACCCATGAGCTTGCCGCCTCGGCCGCTTTCGTCGAATCGCAGACCTACCGGTCCTTCGAAGTCTATATTGTCGTCACGCTGATCTATCTGGCGCTGGCGCTGGCGCTGCGCGCAGCCCTGGCATTCATGGGCATGTGGCTTTTTGGCAGGCGGGTTGCCCGCCGCACGATGACGGCTCTGCCGGAGGTGCCGGCATGACGCTGAGAACATTCGGTTTCGATGAATTCGGTTTCCTGCTGCAAGCATTGCAGTGGACCATTCTCCTGACGGTCATCGCCCTTGTCGGTGGAGGTCTGCTCGGCTTTGCCGTGGCGCTTGCCCGAACCTCACCCGTCAAGGCCGTGCGCTTTGCCGCAGGTTCCTATATTCAGGTTATCCAGGGCATTCCGGTGCTGATGATCCTGTTTTTGTCCTATTACGGCCTCAGCCTTGCCGGGCTTGAGCTGCCGCCGCTCTTTGCCGCCGGCGCATCGATGACGATCTACGCATCAGGTTATCTCGCGGAAATCTGGCGCGGCTGCATCCAGGCGGTGCCGAAGCAGCAATGGGAAGCGTCGGAATCGCTTGCCATGACCCGCCTTCAACAATACCGCTACATCATCCTGCCGCAGGCAATCCGCGTTTCGCTGCCGCCAACCGTCGGCTTTGCGGTGCAGGTGGTCAAGAATACGTCGATCACATCGATCATCGGCTTCGTCGAACTCGCCCGCGCAGGGCAGCTTGTCAATAACACGACATTCCAGCCCTTCCGCGTCTTCATCGCGGTGGCCGCTCTTTATTTCATCGTCTGCTACCCATTGTCCCAGCTGTCGCGTTGGCTGGAAAGGAGGCTTCATGCCGGAAGTAATCGTTGAAAATGTTCACAAGAGCTTCGGTGCGCTCGAGGTTCTCAAGGGCGTATCGCTCAGCGTCGGGCGCGGAGAGGTCTTTGCACTGATCGGCCGGTCCGGTTCTGGAAAGAGCACGCTGCTACGCTGCATGAACGGTTTGGAAAAGATCAACTCCGGTCGCATCGAGATCGCCGGCCATGCGCTTGGAGGAGACGCAAAGGCGCTGCGAAGCCTGCGCACCGATGTCGGCATCGTCTTCCAAAGCTACAACCTCTTTCCACATTTGACCGTGGGCGAGAACATCATGCTGGCGCCCCGCATTGTCAAAGACGTTGCAAAGGCGGAGACACGGGAGATCGCCCGCGAGGTTCTCCAGCTCGTGGGCCTGTCGGAAAAATTCGATGCCTATCCGGACCAGCTTTCTGGCGGCCAGCAGCAGCGTGTGGCGATTGCCCGTTCCCTTGCAATGCGCCCGAAGGTGATGCTCTTCGACGAAGTCACCTCTGCGCTCGATCCGGAACTGACCGAGGAAGTGCTGACGGTCATGGAGAAATTGGCCCGCGATGGAATGACCATGATACTCGTCACGCATGAGATGGGTTTTGCGCGACGGGTGGCTACGCAGACGATCTTCATGCACAAGGGCACGATCTGGGAGCAGGGGGCATCCAAGGAGCTGTTTGTTAATCCACAGACGCCCGAGTTGCGGCAGTTTGTGAAATCGGACGTTAAGTAATCGTGACAGCGGGTGGGCAAGCAATCTTCTTCCGGCCCGCTATTTCCTCAGCGGCTTGTTTGACGCAGAATCAAATCCGGTCGGATCGTTATCACGCCCGCGCTGTCCGAAAGCGACCCGTCCAGGACGTCGAGAATGAGCCGCGCCGTTTTTGCTCCGATCTCGGCTGCAAAGGCATTGATCGTTGTCAGACTGGGAACGCAAATTGCGCCGATCTCGTAGTCGCCGAAGCCGCCGATGGCAATCTGGTCCGGCACCGCAATGCCGCGCCGTTGACATTCGGTAAGGGCGCCGAAGGCCGAAAGATCAGAAACGCAGATGACCGCTTCGGTATCTGGGAAATGCTCCAGCAACCGGCCCATCGCGTTCGCGCCCTCGCGCATTGAAATCGGCGGCGGCCCGGCGGCAATCAGGCGCGTCGCGTCCAACCCGTGATCCTCCATCGCGGTTATGAAGCCGGCTCGCCGATCGCTGCCGCGTGTGTCTCGATCAGCATCACCACCAATGAAGGCGACCTTTCTATAGCCGACGGTGACAAAGTGATCGATCATCTCGCGCACCGCCAATGCGTTGGAAAACCCGACCACGTGTCCAATCGGGTCTTCCGGAAGATCCCAGGTTTCAATGACGGGGATGCCGGCATTCGACAGGAGTTTGCGGGCTCGCGATGTATGCTTGCCGCCCGTTACCACGATTGCTTCGGGCTTGCGCCGCAAGAGCTGCTCGATCAGCCGCTCTTCTTCACGAACGTCGTAGTTCGTGTAGCCGAGCAGGACCTGCAAGCCCTTATCCGACAAGCCGTCCGACAGCGCCCGCACCGTATCGGCGAAATTGGCATTGTTGATCGAGGGGATCGTAACGGCCACGAAGTCGGTGCGCTGTGATCGCAGATTGGAAGCCGTGCTGTCGAAGACGTAACCAAGTTCCTCGGTTGCGCGTCTGACAGCCTCGCGTGTCTCTTGGCTGACGGAGGTGTCACGCTTGAAAGCGCGCGACACCGTCATCGGCGACACGCCTGCCATGCGGGCGACATCCGCCATGGTTGGTGGTTTACGAATATTGGGCATTTGCATCCATGTTATCGTTACCAGATTGATACAACCGCCTTTACGCTTAATTTGCAAGCAGGTTGTGATTTCGCCTCGTTCAACGCGAAGCCAAAGGCCGATGCTTTGGGCCTCGACGGTTCGGTCTTTGGGTCTGCCCCTTGCCGGTAGTCGAACAGCCAAGAGGGCAGCTAGCCGCCACGGCGTCGAGCTTAGAGCGGGAATTCGTTCGCCTGGGTCACATGATGATGGATTCGCCCGTCAAAAAAGCGCGCCAATACCTCTTCCGTCGCTGCCTTGGCCGCAGTGCGGGCTGGACTTGCAAGCGCGGCCTCGACGGTTGCGAGATCGGGATAGTTGATCGCAAGGATCATGGGAATTTCCGGCGCTCCTTCATCGCGGGCATCGGCGAAGGTTACCCGGACATCGAGGGCGCCGGGGAAGGCCTTCCATTTCGGCAGGATGTCGTTGAGCACTGCGGCCCGAAACGCCTCCGTTTGACCGTCCTTCACTTTTCCTTCGAAGAGGGCATAGCGTGTTATCATTGTACGATGTCCTTGTTGGGTCCCTTGAAAAATTCCATAAGGGCGGCCTGGTCCTCACCGCCGAGGCCGGCGGCAGTCAGCATGCGGTGAATTTCGGCGCACAGCGCCGTCAGCGGCATGGCGGTGTTGGTGCGGCGGGCGAGATCCTGCGCCCCGCTCAAATCCTTGACCATGTTGTCGATCCGGCCGGTGCGACGGTAATCTTTGACGACAAAGCGCGGCATGTATTCTTGCAGGATTGCGCTGTCGGCCCGGCCGCCTTTCAATGCCTGCGGGATCTTTGCCGCATCCACGCCGGCGTCGAGAGCCAATTGAGTCGCTTCCGCAACGGCCAGAAAATTGAGCCCGCAGAGAACCTGGTTGATCAGCTTCGTGGTCTGGCCGGCGCCGGAAGGCCCCATATGCGTGTAATTCGAGGCAACGTGCCGCAGCACCTCATGTGCATCAGCGACATCTTGTTCCTTGCCGCCGGCCATAAGCGTAAGCTGTCCGACCAATGCCTTGGGCGCGCCGCCCGACAGGGGACTGTCGACCCAGCGCAGGGCCTTTTCCGCCGCGTCGGACGCCAGGGCCTTCGTCGCCTCCGGGTCGATCGAGGACATGTCTATGATGACAGTTCCGGGCCTGGCGCCGCCTGCAACGCCGCCTTCGCCGAAGACGGCGAGCCGGACGATTTTCGCCGAGTTGAGGCTGAGGATGACATAGTCCGAGTCGGCGGCTGCTTCCGCCGCGCTTGCCGCCGGTAGAGCGCCTTTGTCGACCAGGTCGCGCATCTTGGTCGTGTCGAGATCAAAGACCGTCAAATGATTCCCGGTTTCGACGAGCCGCGTTCCGATGGCGCCGCCCATCGCGCCGGCGCCGATCAATGCAATCTTGTTCGTCATGTTTTCATTCCTTCCAATTGCGTGACGATTGCTTCGACGATCGCGCCGAGCGGCCGGTCGATATCCACGTTGAACGCGTTTTCGTCCGCGTCCGGTGGTTCCAGCGCTGCGAACTGGCTCGTCAGCAGGCCGGCCGGCATAAAATGACCTTTTCTTGCATTCATTCGCGCCTTGATGACCTCGGGCGTACCGGCAAGATGAACGAAGGTGATCGTCTCTCCGGAAGTTTGCGTGATGTGAGCGCGGTAGGCTCGCTTGAGCGCCGAACAGCCGACGATCTGCGGCCCTTCGGACTTGGCCAGATTCTGGCCCACGAGGGTCAACCATGGCCAGCGATCCTCATCGTCCAAGGCCATGCCGCGGCTCATCTTGTCGATGTTCGCCGACGGGTGAAGGTCGTCGCCATCGAGATATGCCGCCCCCAATCGCGCGGCGAGCGCGGCCCCGACCGAGGACTTGCCGCACCCTGCAACCCCCATCAGCACCATTCGCTGCGGAACCTCAAAGAGAGGCCGTGATGCCACCGTCAACATAAAGCACATGTCCGTTCACAAATGAGGATGCGTTGGAGGCGAGGAACACGCAGGCGCCGACCAGTTCGTCCACCTTGCCCCAGCGGCCGGCCGGCGTGCGCTTTTCCAGCCAGGCGGAAAAGGCGGAATCGGCAACCAATGCGGCGTTCAATGGCGTATCGAAATAGCCGGGCGCAATGGCATTGCATTGCAGCCCGTATTTGGCCCAGTCGGTTGCCATTCCCTTGGTCAGATTACCGACGGCGCCCTTCGTCGCCGTGTAGGGTGCAATGCCGGGACGTGCCAATGCAGTCTGTACGCTGGCGATATTGATGATCTTGCCCGCTCCGCGTTTGATCATGTGCCGTGCGACCGCTTGGCCAACGTTGAAAACAGTGGAGATATTGGTCCGCATAAGCTGCTCGAACGCGTCCGCCGGAAAGTCCTCGAGAGGCGTGCGATGCTGCATTCCCGCATTGTTTACGAGGATGTCGATCGCACCGATCGTTGCTTCGAAGCCATCCACTGCTGCGCGAACGGCCTCATGATCGGTCGCGTCGAATGCCAGTTGATGCGTGCTGCCGCCGAGACCTCTCGCGGCTTCCGCAAGTTTTGCGGCGTCGCGGCCATTGAGCACGATTTCGGCACCGGCATTGGCAAGACCGCGCGCAAGGGCAAGGCCGATCCCCTGCGACGATCCCGTGACGAGGGCTCGGCGGCCCGTCAAATCAAACAAGTCCTGCCCCATTGGCTTCCCTCATTTTTTGTCTCGACATTCGCAATGCCCACCTTTATGTTATCGATAACATTAATTGTCAAGGGACGGAGACACCGAAATGAGAAAACCCCAGATCCTTCAAGTCGGGCCCTATCCGGAATGGGACGAAGCGCCTCTGAATGCTGCATTTTCGGTTCATCGCTACTTCGAGGCCTCCGACAAGTCGGACTTTCTTGCTGCTGTCGGTCCCAATGTCCGGGCGATCGCTACGCGAGGCGAACTCGGCGCCAGCCGGGCCATGATCGAGGCCTGCCCTTCACTTGAGCTGATCTCTGTCTATGGGGTTGGTTTTGATGCCGTCGATCTGGCTGCTTGCCGGGAACGTGGCATCCGCGTCACCAACACACCGGACGTGCTGACGAGCGACGTAGCGGATCTTGGCGTGGCGATGATGTTGTGCCTGTCGCGCGGCATGATTGGCGCGGAAAGCTGGGTAAAGGACGGAAGCTGGGCGGCAAAGGGGCTCTATCCGCTGAAGCGTCGCGTGTGGGGCCGCCGCGCCGGCGTACTCGGCCTTGGCCGGATCGGCTATGAAGTGGCCAAACGCCTTCAGGGCTTCGATATGCAAATCGCTTATTCCGATGTTGCGCCAAAAGATTTTGCCGCCAATTGGGAATTTGTCGCCGATCCGGTAGCGCTCGCGGCGCGTTCGGATTTCCTGTTCGTCACTTTGGCCGCTTCCGCCGCCACCCGCCACATCGTCGGCCGCGAGGTGATTGCGGCTCTCGGCGGGGAGGGGATGCTGGTCAATATCTCCCGCGCTTCCAATATCGATGAAGAAGCCCTGCTTGATGCACTCGAATGCGGTGCGCTGGGCTCCGCCGCCCTTGACGTGTTCGAAGGTGAGCCGAAGCTCAATCCACGGTTTCTCGCCCTCGACAATGTGCTCTTGCAGCCACACCACGCATCTGGAACCATCGAAACACGCAAGGCCATGGGACAGCTTGTTCGTGACAATCTCATGGCGCATTTTTCCGGTCAGCCCCTGCTGACCCCGGTTCTTTAAGGAGCGCGCCGATGAAAGCCATCGTCATTCACGGTTCGAAAGACCTGCGTATCGAGGAGCGCCCGATCGAAGCGCCAGGTCCCGGAGAAGTGCGCCTGCGCCTTGCGACCGGTGGCATCTGCGGCAGCGATCTGCACTATTACAATCACGGCGGCTTCGGCGCAGTCAGGCTGCGGGAGCCGATGATCCTTGGTCACGAGGTGTCCGCGTATGTGGAAGCACTCGGCTCGGGCGTTGAGGGATTGAAATCGGGCCAGCTCGTCGCTGTTTCTCCGTCCCGGCCGTGCCGATCCTGCCTATATTGCCAGGAAGGGCTTCACAATCAGTGCCTCAATATGCGGTTTTATGGCAGTGCCATGCCTTTCCCGCATGTCCAGGGAGCATTTCGAGAGGTTCTCGTCGCCGATGCCGTTCAATGCGTGTCGGCGGACGGTCTTACCCCAGGCGAAGCGGCGATCGCAGAACCCCTGGCCGTTACTCTTCACGCCACTCGCCGGGCGGGAGATATATTGGGTAAACGGGTTCTGGTGACCGGCTGCGGGCCGATCGGCCTTCTGTCGATCCTCGCAGCCCGCCGTGCCGGCGCCGCCGAAATCGTCGCAACGGATCTCTCGGATTTCACCCTCTCGCTGGCACGCAAGGTCGGCGCGGACAGGACCATCAATATGGGAGGCGAGCCGGATGCGCTGACCCCTTACGCAGCCCAAAAGGGCTCATTCGACGTCCTTTACGAGTGCTCCGGTGCCGCGCCTGCCTTGGTTGCCGGCATCGCTGCTCTTCGCCCGCGCGCCGTGATTATTCAGCTTGGCCTTGGTGGAGACATGAACCTCCCGATGATGGCGATTACAGCCAAGGAGCTGGACCTGCGTGGTTCCTTCCGCTTTCACGAGGAGTTTGCGACCGGTGTCGGACTGATGCAAAAGGGGCTGATCGACGTGAAGCCGCTGATTACCCACACACTTCCCCTATCAGACGCTGTGACGGCCTTCGAACTGGCAACTGATAGGAGCCAGGCGATGAAGGCGCAGATTGCCTTCAATTGACACCAGTCCCAACTCGCGTCCGGCTGTCCGAATAAGAATGGCCCGGTAAATCTGGGAGAAGAACGCAATGCCATGTTTCGAAGTGCTTGATCCGCTGTTTAGCACCTATGTGCTCGGCAATGCGCCGGTCAAGCAGATCGCCACCGGCTTTGACTGGGTTGTCTAATCGCGTTCCCTTAGTCAAGGTCGTCTGGGCACTCGCCATCTTGCCGTGTTGCAGAATAGGCAACGCGGCGTGAATGGACTGTTTGGATCGGGCCTCAGCGGCCATATTTTCTTCAGAGCTGTCCCGCGCCGGGAGCAGGGTTGTCTCCGCGGTCGACAAATGGTCGCCGCACAATGGGTCTTCGCAGGTAGGATCTTCCTATGTCGAGGGCGCAGTCTCGAACGAGCTGCAGCCCAGTGCAACGGAATGATCGAACCCACGTCCGCAGCAGGGGACGCTCAGTGCCTCAAATCAGATTTGACGCGCTGAGGGAAGAAGGCTGACACTTCGCTTATGCGGTGGCGCCAGCCAATGTGTTGAATACCTCTCCTGTTTTGAGCATGCTGTGCATGATGACCGCAAGCTTACGCGCGACCGCCACCGCAGCGCGCTTGAAGCCCAACCGCTCCCGCAGCTTAAGCCCCCAGCTCTTGAGACTGCTGTCGTTCCTGGCGCTGGTTCTTGTGAGGATCACCGTCGCCGCTTCATAAAGCAGTCCCCGCAGGTGGTTGTCGCCTCTTCGCGAGATGTGGCCATCATAATCGACCTCGCCTGACTGGTAGCGCCGCGTTGTAAGCCCGAGCCAGGCGCCAACCGAGCGCGACGTTCGGAAGTTGTCTGGATCTTCAATCGCGGCGACATAGGAGACCGCCGTGACGGCGCCGATCCCCGGGATCGTCATCAACAGCTGCGTGGCCTGGCTCTCCCGTGCCGCTGCGAGCAGCTGGCGATCAAGATCGGCGGCGCGCTTGCGGATGTCGCGCCACGCCTCAAGCAGAGGCAATATGATCCGTGCCAGGCCGTCATTCCCATCCAAGAGCTCCCGCACATTGCCATCAAACACCCGACCTTTTCCGTTGGGGACGATAAGACCGAACGTCTTCATCAGGCCGCGGATCTGGTTGCTGAGCTGGGTTGAGATGCTCAAGAGCTGATTGCGAGCCCCGACCAGCGTGCGCGTCAGCATGCTGTCGAACGATTTTACCCGAACCGCCTTGTAGAAGCCGGCTTCGGCCAGCTGCGCCAAGCCATCCGCATCATTGGCATCGGTCTTGTTGAGCGTCTCGTCCAATACCTTTTGCGCGTGCCGCGCTTCAATACAGATCGCCGGAATCCCCTCCGCCGTCAGTCCGTGATAGAACCACGTCGACAGCGGCCCCGTCTCGAATACGACGCGCCTGGCGTTTGGGGCGTGCTTGCGGATCATCTGCGCTAGAAGTTTTGGATCCGAAGGACACTTCCCCCGCCAGATCCGCTTCCCGTTTTCTCGGATCGAGATCGCGGTATCTTTCAATGAAACATCAAGCCCGATATATTGGTCCATGGTTGCTCTCCGTTCGATGCCTTGGGCCCGGTTCCAATCGTGAGCCCGTTTTTCCATCATATCGGGGGCAACCACCCCCGCCAGCCATCATCGTATAAATGGCTGAGGGTGATCGCGCCGCGATTACTCCATGTCGAGGGCCCGGTCTGGTTCGGTGACGCGGGATGCCTACTGTTCTCGGACATTCCGAATAATCGCATCCTTCGCTGGTCCGCGGGCGCTGGGGTATCGGTATTCCGAGAGCCGTCAAACTTTGCCAATGGCAATACGCGCGACAAGCAGGGCAGACTGGTGACATGCGAGCATGGAACGCGGCGGGTGACACGGACGGAACTCGACGGTTCCGTCACTGTAATTGCAGACAGCTACCAGGGCAGGCGGCTAAACTCCCCTAACGATGTGGTGGTAAAATCGGACAATTCGATCTGGTTTTCCGATCCGCACTACGGGATCATGACCGACTACGAGGGCTATCGTGCCGAGCAAGAACTGCCATGCCACGTCTACCGGTGGAGCCCTCCGGAAAAATCGAAGCCGTTCTGACGGATTTTGCCTGCCCGAACGGCCTGGCCTTTAGTCCAGACGAATCTCGCCTTTATGTTGCCGATACCGGGCGGATGTTCAGCTCAGATCCGCGACATATCCGGGTCTTCGATGTTGCGTCCAACGGCAGGCTTGCCGGCGGAGAGGTGTTTTGCGCCATCAATCCCGGATGCGCGGATGGTTTTCGGATCGATGGTGAAGGTAACCTGTGGTCTTCGGCAGCCGATGGGGTGCACTGCATCGCTCCAGACGGTCATCTGATGGGCAGGATCCTCGTCCCGGAGCTTGTGTCGAACCTTTGCTTCGGTGGTCGTGCAAAACATCAGCTCTTCATCGCTGCGACAACGAGCATTTATGGAATCGTCCTCAATCGAAGAGGCGCTCAAAATCCGTGAGTTCACCCGATCGCGCGATCAAATCTGAAATCGAACACGACGGTTTTCAGGTCGAACCTTTCAAGGCGATTTTGCTGGTGCATTTGTCTCGCACACCGCCGTTGAAGCTGCTTGTTACGCCCCGAACGACTTTGGAGGTTGCTAAAGCAGTCCGGTGGTGCAACCGACCGCTCATCGCCTCATGTCGACAAACCTGCCCCTGAAGATCACCGCAGCCAGTGCCCCTTCGAAGCTTGCGGCAGCCTCAAGAAGCCACCGGGGCACCCACGAATGCGAAATAGAGCCAGGCGACCGCAAACAAAACAAGCACGACAAGTACAATGAGAATCTTGCGAAGACGGGGATCTCGCTGACGGGGCGGCCTGGGCTTGCGAAACTTGATGACATTGTCGTCCATCACGCAGGCTTAGCGCGATTGCCGGGCGAAGTGCAAGTCGATCGAAATTCCGCCGCCTCTCTTAAAGCTGCGTCAAAGTCCGTCGGCATCTCTTGCGGCCCTCGTGCACGATCCGCTCCAGTACTCGGGCTGGATCACCAGCTCCTGTGACGATCTGCTGTGGAACATCTCCGCAGACCTGATCGACCTTGGCGGCAAGTTGGCCAACGCGCTTTACGGTCGATGCCGGGCTCAGCCCAGTCTCTTCGGCGAACGCTTTCCACTGCTTCCCATGTAAATCCGCCGCGAGAAAGCTGCCGCCAATATTTTGCGGCAGGTGTTGATCTACCCGGTCGTAGATTGCCGCGCAGATCAGATCGTAGGGCGCAAGCTTTGCAGTCCCGCCCGCACCGATCAGGACTGAGCAGTTCTTCGCCTGTGAGTCGGAATTGCAGATCAACACGTTAAAGATCACTGCGTCCAGCAGCCCCCAAGGCGCTCTGCGGGAGAGACGAGATCGGCGACGGCCTTAAACATCTGTGGTAGCGTGGCGCCGGATCCACCTGCCGCATTCTCATATTTCTGCGATGGGAAGTGACCGGTGAGCTGGCAAAGATCCTCCTGATGGAGCCTGCGGATTTGCAATCCCTAGGACTTGGGAAGACACTCCTTGTCGGCGACGAAGAAATGTCGGATGCCTGAGCGTCTCGAGCGCGTCGGACCATCGCGAAAGAGACCGATGGTTCAGAACTCTGCAGTGTCTGTATCGGGGTTCGTGGGGCGCTCTTTGCCTCTCATGGTCTGGGCGTCGCCAGCCGCTTCGGAAGAACCGGTTATATATCGGTGTGCCTGGGCGGCTCGAGTTCGTCTGCAGATCCTTGCCAGCCCGCCTGGAGTTCGCGACTGAGGGAAGACTACAACAAGCGGGAGTATGTGCCGACCAGCCAGAAGGTCGAAACCTATAGCAAATGCTTCTCATCGAAGTCGCGACAGCCAAGGTAAAGATGAAGAGGCCGTGCGTCGTCAAGAGATCGATAACGCCACCATGAGCGCTGCGGCCCAGAACAGGGCCGACAGTTCAGCTGCCACCATGAAACCAACAGCGGTATCGCTCATAATCTAAACCCTCCTTAGGCAACCTCCATTGCTGAAAGGAAACTATAGGGCACAGCTTGAGGTTCGGCTACCCAACGGGTGTCGACTTTTCCTCGAGCAATCGAATCAAGACCCGGCCGGGAGGGACGAGTTTCGCAGAACGCCTTCACGTAAGCAGGGAGTACATCAGAACGCCGACGGAACCCCAGAAAACAACCATCACGAGTGACATCGCAACAACGAAGATTTTAGCCATAGCGAAAACTCACAACCCTTTCGCGTACAAACATACTGTAGCTGCCGAGAGGTGGTATCGGCACGAAGTCTGAGAAACGGTCGGACTTTGGTCTGATATTCGCTCTTTACACCTGCCCAACCGGGCCTGACGGTGTTTCGGCGGGGCATTTGAGGCCCATCTCCATGAAGGACCGTGGCAAATCTGGCAGCCGCAATCCTAAAGGAAAGGGCCGGGCGACACGCGCACCGGCCCTTCCTGATCAATCGACGACGGCTGCCAGTACATCCGTGGTCAGCCGTCAGTACGAATTTGATGAATCCATGATAGCGTCTTCGACGAGAAGCGCTATTACCCATGGGTAGTACATTTGGCGGACGTAACGGTCACCACCCCACTGGCCGAGGGAAGGCCCATCGGAGATGGGCTCGGGAATGTCCTCATCGATGCCCGACGTTGTGCTCTGACCGCACACGCGCCGGTCGCAGCTATCCTGGGCGTTGAACAGGGCGGAACATTAGGCCGGGAGTGAAAGGCACGCCTGTCATTGAAGAGAACGGATCGGGCGATTGGGAGGGACACCTCTTCAAGAACTAGCTAGATTGGATCAATCGACAACGTTTCCACACTGGCACAATTTTAGTTCCCTGAGGCGCAAAGGAAAGATCATGAATAAAGCCGTTAATGCGAAGGAGCCAAGTGCAGTCGACATAGAAGTCGGAAGGCGAATCCGTATGCAACGACGGGTGCTTGGGATGAGCCAGTCAGCGCTTGCTGAACGGGTCAGTGTCACATTTCAGCAGGTGCAGAAATACGAGAAGGGAAGCAACCGGGTGGGGGCGAGCCGGCTTCAGGGCATTGCCGACTGTCTGAACGTGCCTGTTTCATTCTTTTTCGAAGGAATGGCCGGAGCGGATGAAAGTGAATCAGGTTTAGTGAAGGGCATGGACGATCTGACGGGCTTTATTTCCACCGCCGAGGGGCTCGCGCTAAACCGCGCATTCCTTGCTGTAAAAGACGCCCGAATACGGCAAAAGATCGTGGGTTTGGTAAAGTCGCTTGCGTCGCTGGAAGGCGACGACTGATACTCACGGATTCCAAGAATAGGATGCTTCCGGCCCATGGCGGCTGTGGGCTTGCTGTTCACTTCAGTTGTGAAAACCGACAACAGCAAGATGCGGTGGTTGGGCCGGAGGCGAGGCGACAGCCGGGCAATTGACGTGGCCTGGCCGCCATTCACGTAGTTTCCGCCGCTTAAGCAGGACCGATCATTAATCCTCACACCCTTTGATCCGGGCGACTTTGCCGCCAGGAGATAGACCGAAACGACAAACGACCGGCATGGCGGGCGTGTAGGTAGCGGTGCCCCTCAACTCGACGCGTGCCCCGTCCTTGGAAAAAGTCATTTCTGGCGTGCCTATGCTGTAGAAGCCACCTTTAACCAATTCCACGGAATGGACGATTTGGGCGTCATCTGTTTCAGTCGGCACTGATTTCCATTCCACCACGACGCGCGACGATACGTGCTCAAAGCCCTGGTTCACAACGATGATGCGGTAACTTCCTTCGCCGACGCCGTCTTCTTGCCAGTGTCCGCCTTCAACGACAGACACGACATTCGTGTCTACGAAGGTTTCGGCGAATGCCGCGTTTGCAACGAGCAGAAAAATGCCCCCACATAACCTCGGGATCGTTGGGTACGCGCCGCCGACACATTTGCCGTTCATCATCATCATCAACAACGCAAGAATACCTTTAGTACAAAGGCCTGATCCTAGCACGATCAAGACGCCTCGCGAACCGCGATTGCGCCTTGCCCGGCAGAGGATCCAAATCAGCCGCCGTCGACCACGTAGAGCAGCGAACTCTTGACCGTCGCGCCCGCCTCCTGTCTGCTGACCCTGCCATTCGACCCGAGTGAGGGGACGCCAAGAGGTGGAAAAGACCGACAAAACGATGGAGGACGCCGACAGAAATGCCATTAATGCATGGAAGGCTGCGCTCGATCCGACGACGCGCAAACGGGCGCTGAAGCTTCTGACGAAGGAGGTGGATGATATCTTTCTGCCGCTAGGCTTTGTCCGGAAAGGGGTCCGCTGGCATCGCACCGGCTGGTTCGCGACGACGTTTGTCGAGATCCAGAAGAGCCGCTATGGCGATGCCTGCTTCATCAACTTCGGCCGAGACGCGAGGGATGCCGACTGGCGCGCGCCGAGCTACCGCAACAACACGCATTGGCGAATCGCATCGCTCGCGCAGAGGGACGCCGCCTGCCGGCTCGACCAGCTTCCCTATGCCGAGCTCGATGGTGCTTCGGAGCTGCGTCTCGAGGTGGTCTTCCTCCTGCGCCACGGGGCAGCGCCCTTCCTTGAGCAGGCGCAGGGATTGTTTGGTTCTATCCTGCGGCCCCGGCGATCCGTTGAAGATGAACTCCGCCGCAGGCCCGCCGCTGTCTTCCGACGCGTACTGTCGGCGCTGCTGTTCGGTCGCGACGACAACAGGGGCGCCGGGAGCGGCCACTGATCTTTTCAGGCCTCAACTTTCTTCCTGATTTGTTCGAGCGGATGTCTTATAGCGACTTTGGCGGATGATGCAGTCCGGAGAACCATTTGAGAATTAGGCCGAGATAGCGAATGACGCAGCAGTTCGATCTGTTTGATGCTGACGGGGCAGCACCTGCAAAGGGCGCAGGCTCATCGACAAAACGCCATTCTCCGGCTGCGTTGAGGGAAGATGATATGGTGCGGCAACTCCACGAGACTGGCCGCTACCGTATCCTGAGAAAACTCGAGCCACGTTTGGTGATCACGGCTGCGCGACCCGGATTTCCGCTGAAAGGCGTGATCATCGACACTGAAACAACCGGCCTTAATCATCGCAAGGACGAGATTATTGAGATTGGCGCGGTTGCGTTCACATTCGATGAGACGGGAAATATCGGCGATGTCATCGGCGTCTATAGCGCTCTTCAGCAGCCCAGCATTCCAATCCCGGAGGAGATCACACGTCTCACCGGTATCTCCGACGACATGGTTGCCGACCAGATGATTGATCTTTATCAGGTTCGTGCCGTCATCGAGCCTGCTGATCTCGTAATTGCCCACAATGCCGGCTTCGACCGGCCGTTCTGCGAGACCTTTTCACCAATCTTTGCCGGAAAAGCCTGGGCTTGTTCAGTCTCTGAAATCGACTGGGCGTCGCGCGGCTTTGAAGGAACAAAGCTCGGTTATCTGATTGGGCAGGCCGGTTATTTTCACGAGGGCCACCGAGCGGTTGATGACTGCTTTGCTCTCCTTGAGGTTCTCGCGGAGAGTGGAGGAGAATCGGGACGAACACCTTTTGCCGAGCTCTACGAAGCAAGCCAGCGATCACGCGCCCGCATCTTTGCGGAAAACAGCCCCTTCGACATGAAGGATCAATTGAAAGCACGCGGCTATCGTTGGTCGGATGGCAGTGACGGCCGTCCGAAGTCCTGGTGGATCGAGGTTGCGGAAGACGCACTCGATGACGAACTCCGCTATCTGCGTACGCAAGTCTATCGCTGGGATGACGCAGATCACACCGATCAAGCGTCTCACCGCCTTTGACCGCTTCAGGGCGGCCTAACAACCGCTCGGTGCGCATCGCGCATGGCTGGACGGACGATCCGCGACTGGGTTTGCGCCGGAGCATCTGGCTAACCGACGAGAGAAACCGCGGTCCTGTGCCGCAGCTTCTGCCCGCAATCGCTCCTGCGAAGCGATCAAGGTTGTCCAAAAGTGCTGCGAGCCCGGGGCTTGCCAGCACACCGGCGCTGGGTCTGCGGCAACCTGCTTCGCGTCAATCAATCGTGTCGTCGCAAGAAAGTCGAAACCGTCTCCAGGCAGAGTGCCTTCTCTTCCACATGCGGCATGTGGCTCGACTGCTCGAAGAGCACCCATTCGCATCTCTCAATGCGGTCGACATAGGGCTTGACGACCAGCGGGGTCGCCTCATCGAACTTGCCCGAAATCAGCAGCGTCGGGGCCTCGATGAGCGGCAGCCTATCTTCGATCGTCCAATCCTTCATCGTGCCAATGACATGGAACTCCGTTGGGCCGTTCATGTTGCGGTAGACGGTGTTGTCTTCGTCCATGATGGCGAAGGTGCGGGCGACTTCCGGCGGCCAGGGTACGACGCGGCAGACATGGCGATCATAGAAGACGCGCGAGGCGGCGATATATTCGGGGTCGGTAATCGTTCCGGCCTGCTCGTGCTTTAAGAGCTTATCCTGCACCTCCTGCGGCAGTTCCTCGCGCAGCCGGTTGGCTTCAGAAACCCAGGTATGCATGTTGGCTGGGGAATTGGCGATGACGAGCGCCTTCAGGCCCCTCGGCCGGCGCACGGCATGTTCCGCGCCGAGCATGCCGCCCCAAGACTGGCCGAGGAAGGCATAGCGGTCGTGAATGCCGACCTGCTTCAGGAGCGCATCCAGCTCTTCCAGAAAGAGCGCCGGCGTCCAGAAATCCGGTCCTTTTTCCCGCAGGCGGGTGGAATTGCCGTTACCGAGCTGATCGTAGTGAATGACCGGGCGGCCGTCGATCTCGGTAATCCCGGTGAAGGAATCCACATAGTCATGGGTGCAGCCAGGACCGCCATGGGCCACAACGAGCGGCAGCTTGCCGCTGTCGAGCGAGCCGGTGATGCGATACCAGGTCTGATACTCGCGAAAGGGCAGAAAGGCTTCCTTCGACGCAATTGCGGCCACATGGATCTCCATTCAGATTCGAAGTGTCACAGCCGCCTTTGCGCGCCACGAGTGACACGCGACGCTGCGGCGAGCAATTGAGAAAGCATAGCGTGGTGCTTTAGAGCGCGGCAGCTATCACAAGTTATAGGATGAGCGCTCTTCCAGAAGGCGATAATGGGCGGCGCGAACCACGGCCTGCGTGCGGTTCTTGGCGCCGAGCTTCTTGGCGGCGGCGGTCAGATGCATGACCACCGTTGGCACGGAGCGATCGATGATGCGCGAGATTTCCTTGGCGGAGTATCCTTCGGCCGAATAGCGCAGGCATTCGCGCTCCCGTTCCGTCAGCCTGGCCTTGCCGACATGGAAGACGTCGGCATCGAAGAGGTTGTAAGCCGCTTCATGGAAGACATGGGCGAGCAGATTGAAATCGGCGATATAGCGCAGGGCGTGCCGCTCGAATTCTTTGTTGCCCCCGAAGCGGATGCCGGTGACTGTGGCATAGTCACCGCGCGGCATATGAATGGGCACCGTCACGCCGGTCGACATATCCCTTTCGCTCAGATAGCGGGCGACGGGCGCGGTGTCCTCGGTCATGAAGCGGCGGATCAGCGTGTCGGCGTCGGCATCATAGCTCCAGAAGAAGGGTGTCGAGGTGCGAAGTGCGACCTGCTGCACCGGGTCGATGCGGAAGTAGCCGCGGTTGAACCAGTAGTCATGCATGTCGCCGCAAATGTTGCGAAGCTTCAGCAGCGACGGAATCATGATCGCGCCGTCGAGATCGTAAGCCACCGGGGTATAGTCATATATCAGCGCTTCGAAGCCGATTGTCTTCATGGCCTCGAAGATCTGATCGATGCGGCCATCCAGTGTCTGATGAGCCGTAAACTGGCGTCTGATGGTTTCGATTTCGTCAAGCATCGGCTGACTCCGGCTCGTATTCCCTGGCGACCCTATCACTTCTTATAGCTGGCGCGGACCGTCGTTTGAGATAAAAATTTAGACATGCTCAAATATTGAGCAAGGAGAATCTTTGCCGGAGTGGTCAATGTGGCGTGAAATCGAACCCGAGGCGCGACACCAAATCGGAGTCGATGGCTATAAGGTCGTCGCCTATAGCTTCGGCTCCGGCCCCGAGACGATCTTTTGCCTGAACGGCGGGCCGGGACTGCCCTGTGACTATCTGCGCGATGCGCATTCCTGTCTTATCGACAGAGGCTATCGCGTGGTGGCCTTCGACCAGCTCGGCACGGGCGCTTCAGACCGCCCGACCAGCCCGGCGCTGTGGACGATCGGGCGCTATGTCGAGGAGACGGAGACGGTGCGCAAGGCGCTGGGGCTCGGCAAGGTGCACATGCTCGGCCATTCCTGGGGCGGTTGGCTGGCAATCGACTATGCGCTCACTTACCCTCAAAACCTGCAGACGCTGATCCTCGAAGATACGGTCGCGGACATGCCCCATCTCATTACCGAGCTGGAGCGGTTGCGCGCGGCGCTCGGCCCCGAGACGGTTGCCATGATGCAGAAGCACGAGGCGCAGGGCACCTACGACCACCCGGAATATCTCGCAGCCATCACTATATTGAACTACCGCCACGTCTGCCGGTTGCCGGAATGGCCGGCGCCGGTGCGCCGGTCGCTCAACGACTGGAACTTGGGGCCATATGGCACGATGCAGGGACCAAACGAATTCCTCTATATCGGCAACCTCAAGGATTGGAACCGTATTCCCGACCTGCCGCGCATCACCGTGCCGACACTGATCACCACGGGCGAGCACGACGAACTGACGCCGGCCTGCGCACTGAAGATAAAGCTCGCCATTTCGAATGCCGAACTCAAGGTCTTTGCCAATGCCAGCCACATGCCCTTTTACGAAAATCCCGGAGACTACTATCCAGCGCTGATCGATTTCTTGTCGCGGCACAGGCGGAACTGATGCAAAGAATGGCGACCGACATCCGAACAATACGGAGGCGCTGACATCACCATGCATCGCTATAGGTTCGTCCTCACCCGACCCTTGCAGTTTTTGCCCGTCATTTTCGGCATCAGCGTTATCACCTTCATTCTGGTGCGGCTGATCCCTGGCGATCCGGCACGCAACCTGCTCGGCTCGCGCGCCACGCCAACGGCGATCGCCAATATCCGTGCCCAGTACGGCCTCGATCAGCCTATGTGGCTACAATATCTGTATTTTCTTAAAAACCTCGCCAATGGCGAGATGGGCAAATCGATCCTCTACAAGATCGACGTGCTGAGACTGATCGTCACCCGCATCGAGCCGACTGTTGCGCTCGTTACCACCAGCGTCGTTCTGTCGATCCTGATCGCCGTGCCGATGGCAGCGATTGCCGCGCGCAATGCCGGCAAGGCGCCCGATCATGCGGTGCGTATCGTCTCTACCTTCGGCATCGGCTTCCCGCCCTTTTGGCTCGGGCTGATGCTCATCATCCTCTTCAGCGTCGAGCTCGGCCTGCTGCCGGTCTCGGGCTATGGCGCAACAATCGGCGACAAGCTCGCGCATCTGATCCTACCGAGCTTGACCGTGGCCCTGTCGCTCTCGACCGTTTTGACGCGCAGCCTCAGGGCGGCGATGATCGAATCTCTTAAATCCGACGTGGCGACGGCAGCGCGCGCCCGTGGCATGCCCGAACGCATCGTCTTCTGGCGCCATGTCGTACCGAATTCGCTGGTGCCGACCGTCAATCTTCTCGCGGTCAATATTGGCTGGCTCATCGGTGGCACCGTCGTCGTCGAGAGCGTCTTTGCGCTTCCCGGCATGGGACAGCTTCTCGTCCGCGCCATCTTCTCGCGCGACTATATGGTGGTCCAGGGCGTTGCCATGGTTTTCGCCTGCGCCACCGTGCTCGTCAATTTCGTCGCCGATATCGTCACCGTTGCGATCGATCCGAGGGTGAAGCTATGAGCGTCGATACCCTGTCTTCAGGCTCCGTCGGCTGGCGGACGATCTTCAGCAAGCACTTGATGCTTGTGACCGGCGCCGGCATCTTGCTGTTCTTCGTCCTGCTGGCGACAGGCGCGCCGGTTCTGGCACCCTATGACCCAATCCTTCACAACGGCGACGCCCGTCTGCAGGCGCCTTCGCTGCTGCATCCGTTCGGTACGGATAATTTCGGCCGCGACGTGCTTTCCCGCGTCATCTGGGGCACGCGGATCGACCTGCAGATCGCGCTGATCGGCGTCGCTTTCCCCTTTCTCATAGGCACCGCTGTTGGCACCATCGCCGGCTTTTTCGGTGGCATCGTTGATGCGCTGTTCATGCGGCTCGTGGATATCATCCTCGCCTTTCCCTTCCTGGTGTTGATGCTATCGATCATCGCCATCCTCGGACCGGGGCTCGGCAGCTTTTACCTCGCCATGGCACTGGTCGGCTGGGTTTCCTATGCCAGGCTGATCCGGGCGCAGATGCTGGTGCTCAAGAACAGCGACTATGCGATGGCCGCCGTCAGCCTCGGCTTTTCGCGGATGCGCATCATGTTCCGACACCTGCTGCCGAATGCGGTTGCCGGCTCGATCGTCTTTGCGATGTCGGATGCGGTGTTGGTGCTGCTCAGCGGCGCGGCCGTCAGCTATCTCGGCCTCGGTGTGCAGCCGCCGGTCGCCGAATGGGGTGTTATGGTGGCGGAGGGCCAGAGTTTTGTCACCACGGCCTGGTGGATCACCCTGTTTCCTGGGCTTTCCATCGTCTGCCTCGCTTTCGGCTTCAGCATGCTCGGCGATGCGTTCGGCGAACGGCTCGGAGTGCACGAATGAGCGCGTCCGTTCTTTCCGTCCGCGACCTGACCGTCAAAGCGCATCTCGACAGCGGGGTCCGCATTCTGCTCGATGCCGTGTCGCTTGATCTCGCAAAAGGCGAAATTCTGGGTCTCGTCGGCGAAAGCGGCTCCGGCAAGAGCCTGTTCTGCCGCTCGCTCGTCCGCCTCCTGCCCTCCTCGCGACTAACGATCGAGAGAGGCATCGTGCTTCTGGAGGGCCGTGATCTCACCGCCGTCAGCGATGCTGAGATGCTGAGCGTGCGCGGCAGCGAAATCGGCATGATCTTCCAGAACCCCACCAGCCATCTCGACCCAGTCATGCGCATAGGCGACCAGATCGCAGAAGGCATCCGCTATCATCAGGACCTCAATGGGCGCGATGCGCGCGCGGCCGCCGTCGAGATCCTGGCGCAGGTCGGCTTTCCGGATCCCGTTCGGCACTTTGACAGCTATCCGCACGAATTTTCGGGCGGCATGCGCCAGCGCGCGATGATCGGCGTGGCGCTTTCCTGCAATCCGAAAATCCTGATCGCCGACGAGCCGACGACGGCGCTCGACGTGACCATCCAGGCACAAATTCTCAACCTTCTGATGGATCTGCGCGACAAGCGCGGGCTGTCCATCATCCTCATCACCCACGATCTCGGCATCGTGGCACAGACGTGCGACCGTATCGCCGTTATGCGTGGTGGCAGGCTGCTGGAGGAAGGCCCGAAGCGGGCGATCCTCTCCCGCCCGAAAGACCCCTACACGATCAATCTGATCCAAAGCCATCCGTCCATGCCAGAGATTGGCGTCTCCGCCGGGAGCGAGACCGCGCGCTCGGCAGGAGCGTTGAAGCCGCTTCTTGAGATCGACGACTTGCACGTGCGCTTTCCTTCCGGCGGCAGGCTCTTGAAAGGAGCTGCCGCCAAGACCGTCAACGCGGTTTCCGGCGTCAGCCTGCAGATCATGCCGGGCGAGACGGTCGGCATCGTCGGCGAATCCGGTAGCGGCAAGAGCACGCTTGCCCGCGCCGTCCTCGGCCTGACGCCGATCTCTTCCGGCCATGTCAGTTTCGACGGCATCGACCTTACCCAGCAGAGGAGGGCGGGACTGGCTAAGCTGCGGCGGGAGACGGCGATGGTCTTCCAGGACCCGTTCAACGCGCTGAACCCGCGGTTGACGATCGGCCAGACGCTGGCTGAGGTGCTGACGGTGCAGGCCACGGTCGCCAAACTCGACATTCCAGCACGCATCGGCGAATTGCTCGACCTCGTCGGGCTCGACCGCGAATTCGCACACCGAAAGCCGCGCAGCATGAGCGGCGGCCAATGCCAACGGGCCGGCATTGCGCGGGCACTGGCTGTAAATCCGAAGATGATCGTCGCCGATGAATGCGTGGCGGCGCTAGACGTGACCATCCAGGCGCAGATCATCGGCCTGTTCCGGGATCTGGCGGCCAAGATGGACCTGACGTTGATCTTCATTGCCCATGACCTGGCGATTGTGCGCCATCTCTGCACACGCACCGTCGTCATGTACCGCGGCGAGGTGGTCGAGGAGGGGCCGTCCGAAGAGGTTTTTTCGCGGCCGAAGCATGCCTATACCGCCGCGCTGATCGCGGCGATCCCAGATATCGATCCGGATAAGCCTCGGTTCAAAGGTGTCGAGCCGACGCCGGGCGAACCGATCCAATCCATCAAATGCATGCCATAACAACGAAGGGAACGACATCATGACAATCAGGTGGAAATCTATCGGGCTTGCCGCCTTCGCCGCTGCCCTCACCCTCAGCGCCAGCTATGCGGAAGCGGCCGGCGTTCTGACGATCGGCCGCCGCGAGGATTCGACGACATTCGACCCGATCAAGACGGCGCAGAACATCGACAACTGGGTCTTCTCGAACGTCTATGACGTGCTGGTGCGGGTCGACAAGACCGGCGCCAAGCTGGAGCCTGGCCTTGCCGAAAGCTGGACCACCTCGGACGACGGCCTGACCTATACATTCAAGATCCGCGATGCAAAATTCTCGGACGGAACGCCGCTGACGGCCGAAGATGCCGTCTTCAGCCTCCTGCGCATTCGCGACGACGAAGGCTCGCTCTGGAGCGATTCCTACAAGGTGATCGACACTGCGGTCGCGACCGATCCGCGCACGCTGACCATCAAGCTGAAGAACCCCTCCGCGCCATTCCTTTCAACGCTCGCGCTTCCGAACGCCTCGGTCATCTCCAAGGCGGGCATGGAATCCCTGGGCGCTGACGCTTATGCCGAAAAGCCGATCGCTTCCGGCGCTTTCACCGTGGATGAATGGCGACGCGGTGACCGCATCATCCTCAAGAAAAACCCGAATTTCTGGCAGGCGGATCGGGTGAAGCTCGACGGAGTCGAGTGGATCTCGGTACCTGACGACAATACCCGCATGTTAAACGTTGAGGCGGGGGAACTGGATGCGGCGATTTTCGCGCCGTTCTCGCGCGTCGAGGAACTGAAGAAGGATCCGAACCTCAACGTGCTCACCGATCCCTCGACCCGCGAGGACCATCTGCTGATCAACCACGCCCATGGCGATCTCGGCAAGAGGGAAGTGCGCCAGGCGCTCGACATGGCGATCGACAAGAAGGCGATCGTTGATGCCGTCACGTTCGGACAGGGTACGATCGCTAATTCCTACATTCCGAAGGGCGCGCTCTATCACTATGCCGACAACCTGCAGCGGCCCTACGACCCGGAAAAGGCCAAGCAAATGCTGGCGGATGCCGGCGTCTCCAACCTGACGCTCACTTATCTGCTGCGTGCCGGCGATGAAGTGGATGAGCAGACGGCCGTGTTGATCCAGCAGCAGCTCGCCAAGGCCGGCATTACCGCCAATCTTCAGAAGGTCGATCCCAGCCAGGAATGGGATATGACTGTCAACGGCGACTACGATATTTCGGTCAACTACTGGACCAACGACATTCTCGACCCGGACCAAAAGACGACCTTCGTTCTCGGCCACGACTCCAATAACAACTACATGACCAACTACAAGAGTGATGCGGTGAAGGACCTCGTCGCCAAGGCGCGTCAGGAACTGGATCCGGCCAAGCGCGCGCAGATGTATTTCGATCTGCAGAAGATGGCCAAGGAAGACGTGAACTGGATCGACCTCTACTACAGCCCCTACATCAACGTCGCGCGCAAGAACGTTGAGAATTTTTACCAGAACCCGCTTGGCCGGTTCTTCCTGGAAGACACCGTGAAGAACCAGTAGTTGTTGTATTCATACCTCGCGGCAGGGGGTCGCGCGCGCGACCCTTGGGCTCTTACGTGACATCAAAGCGCTCGAGCATCTTCTTGAGCTGCAGGTTCTGTGCATGAAGCCGTTCTGCCAGTAGCCTCTTGAGCCGCTTGTTTTCTGCATCAAGTGTAGTTACCTCCTCGAGGGAAACCGCATCCCGAGCCGTTACGGCTTCCACGCTTCGGGGCTTGTTCCTCCTCATCGCAACATGCGCGGTCGCGCGGAGGGGACCGCGCTTAACACGCTTTCGAGGAGTGTCGCTTGATGTTCGCTTGGGCTGAAACACCGGCGGGCTCTCCTGCACCGGTTCAACAACTTCGGCAGTCGCAACAGTCGTCTCACTTTGCTTTGGCACGTCGACCTTTGCGCCGTCACCTAATGATGTCGATGCTCCCGCAACGCTGGCCTCGCCTGCGTGTCCGCCAGCAGAGCCCGAGTTCATCGTATCAGACGCTATGTCTTCTCCGCCCTCGTCAGGCCTACCAGGTGCCGCATTTGAATTGAACAGATGCGGCGCCTTGTCTTCCGCTTCACGAACCAAAGCCTTGAGATCGGTATCACCCCAAATTGAGTTCGTCCGCGCCTTCGTCTGTCGTCGACCCGACTTGAATTCAACAACGAATTTCCGTTGTGGCGTTTTCATATGGTTTCAACCTTGAGCAAATCGCTAAATAGCAGGCGCCGATCAGCGCGACTGCGTTCCTGCTGGCGAACCCATATATCGCCTTGCCGCGCGCTTCAACTGGCCAGTGTCCGAGAGAATGACGATAATTAGCGCCAAAATCCCGTCGCAAACGGTCATTTGAACAGGAGACATTTGCTCCCGCGATCGCTCTCCTCAACGGAGAGACTGGAGGCGACCAAGCCTCTGGAGTTAAAAAAGATCAGGCGGCCAATCGAGAAGATGACCGCCTGCGCCGTTCTCAGATCAATCCAGCCCGAGCCTCTTGCGCAGCTCCGTATTTTCCGAGCGCAATTTTTCCGCCAGAAGCTTGCGAAGCTTCTGGTTCTCTTTTTCGAGCTGAACAAGATCTGGCAGCTCATCGCCGGCCGGAACAGGCTTTGCGTTCCTTTGAACAACGGGCGTCGCGGTCCGTTTCCAGTTATAGTAGGTTTGCTCCGATATGCCGGCACTCTTGATCGCATCCTTGAGGGTGCTTTTGCCCTCGGTGATTGCCTTTTCGATCAGCTTGAGCTTGCCGGTTTTTTCCTGTTCGCTATACGTCCTGGGCTTGGCGACCTGCGACTTTGCGGCACTTGCCTTTGCCGCGGCTCGCGCCGGTTCGACGGTCGTCTTCTGACGCTGTGGTGGCTTCTGCTTCTTGGCAGCGGGTGCTTTTGCCTCTGCATCCGTCGCCTCAACTGCAGCAACCGGTCCTGTGGTGTTCTCGTTGGCCATCATTATTTCCTCTCTATTCGATCGCCTGTTTTCGGCTGAGTGAACTCCAGAGTCAACACTACCGCCAGTCTCCTCATTTGCAGTCGTTGAAGATGGGGAGATATTCTGCCGGCGATCGCTGCGCGACTGGCGCTTAAACTTCGATCATCATGAAGAACGCGCATGCTTTTGCTTAGGGTATATCGCCCATTGGCGACGTCGTCTCCTGATTGCTTCCTCGACTGGTGTGAGATCTCTGACAAGCTCGAAACGCAGAATTATCTCCGCAGCAACCGCGAGCCATCGTGGAAGTTCGCGACGGAATACGAATTAGCCAAAGCGCGATTATGCTAGCGGTGAAACTCTGACGCTTGGTATGCGACACAGACTGCCGCTTGAGATCTGTTCCAGCCGCCGATCGGAAATACCCGGCAAGAGGCGACCGGTACCCGAAGTAATCCCAACTTGGTCGGAAAGGTGTTCACGTTCGTCGATTCAAGCCTGCTCGGAACGTTGCGGGCCGGCGCTCGTGATTTTGGAGATTAAGCCACATGGCTGAAAGGTGACTGAAGGCTTGGGCTGCTAGTGTTGTCGTCGCATCGTGGAGGAGAGACACGAGCCCGTGTGTTATTGGCGATGCTGAAAACCATCAGGAGGATATAGTCTATGCGTTGTACACGCGCGCTTTTTCACACCGCTGCCGTTTCCGTCTTCCTTGCTGGCGCCGCTATAACAACCGCGAATTCGGCCAATGCTGCTGACAAGATCACGATCATGGTCGGCGGCTATGAAAAGCAGATCTATTTGCCGGCAGCGTTGGGAGATGGGAATGGATCAGAGCGATCAGACCGCCAGTCCTGCCCTCCGGAGACCTTCAACGCGATGGTTAAAGTCCTGGGGGTTTCTGAATGGAAGGACGCGGCGGCGGCGCTCGATAGAGAAGTCAGGGTTTATCTGGAGCGCCGTCTCCCAAGCCTGTCGACTTTCCTCCAGCCGGCCTAGGTGGCCGTAACATGACGCAAGCAGCGCATAGGCGGTCTCCGATTGGGAGTTTCGTGCGAGGCGCTGCTTGATCGCAAAAATTGCCTGCTCATACTCGGCGAGAGAAAAGCGCGCATCGGCGAGAAACTGGAGAAGAACTTCCGGATAGTGCGGGTCCAAGCGCATGGAAGCATCAAGTGTCTCGAGGGCATCTGCGGGATCGCCGGAGAATATCTGGATATGGGCCATCAACATGAGGAGTTCGGCGGAGTTGGGCGAAAGCGCGAGGCCTCGTTGCGCTTCTGTCAGCGCCCTCTCCAGTTCCCGATTCCACATGCAAGCCATCCCCAGTGCGAAGTGGCCGTCGGGCTGTTCTTGGCCATTTCCACTGCCTGCTGCGCGAGTTCCAGTCCGAAGCGCAGTGAGTCCTCCGGATCGGTGCTCCAGGCGTTGACGTAGTCGAGCACATGGGTGAAAGAAATGAGTGCCTGGGCAGCAACATATCCTGGATCGATAGCGATGGCGTCGGACGCCAAGCTGCGAGCTGCGACATTTCCGGTTCGTGTATGTGCGGACGCCTGCTCCCGCCCACGCAAAAAAAACTCATATGCCTGGACATTGACTGCGCGCGCCCGAGTTAGCCGATCCTGAACGCCACGCGTGAGGTTCAGTTTGAGCGCGGCCACGATCTCCTGTGTGAGTTCGTCCTGAACCGCAAAAATGTCGGTCAGGTCACGATCATACCGGCTGGCCCAGACATGTCCGCCGCTGCTTGCATCGATCAATTGCGCTGTGACACGAACCCGGTTGCCGGCCTTGCGCACGCTGCCCTCGAGCACGTAGCGGACGCCAAGCGCCCTGGCCATCTGTGGCACAGAGGCTGCTGCATTCTTGTATACGAAAGACGAGTTGCGGGCGATTACGTGCAACTCAGACAGCTTCGAGAGGTCGGTAATGATGTCCTCGCTGATGCCGTCGGAGAAATATTCCTGTTCGGCATCGCCGCTCATGTTGTTGAACGCCAATACGGCAATGGAGATTTTATCGAGATTGGCCGCAGTCAAAGGCATTTCTGTTGCGGGCGGCGGCGTTTGTACCGCCGCTGGGGGGACCGTTCCGATCTGGAGGGAATAGACCCGCATCGGCTCTGAAATATTTTTCAGATGGAGCTGGCCGAGATCAGTCACCGCAAAATCAAGCCGCGCTTTCACCTGGCGGTAAGCATCTTCGGAGAGATAGATCGTGCCGGGCTTGGCAATTCCTTCTAAGCGCGCAGCGATGTTGACGCCGTCGCCCATTAAATCGCCGTCGCTCTCCTCGACCACATCGCCTACGTGGATCCCGACCCGGAACTCGATGCGCTGCTCACGCGACACGCCGGTATTGCGATCGATCATGGCCGTCTGCACCTCGATCGCGCAGCGCACAGCGTCCACGACGCTACGGAACTCGATAAGAATTCCGTCCCCGGTGCGCTTGACCACGCGGCCATGATTGACGTCGATAGTCGGGTCGATCAGATCGCTGCGCAGCGTCCGCAGCCGCGCTAGGATGCGATCCTCGTCCGCACCGGCAAGACGGCTGTAGCCGACTACATCCGCAACTAGGATCGCCGCAAGTTTTCGCGTCTCGCTCATAGCTCCAGTTCCCGTCGATCCAGATTAGCACATAGGCCAGAGAATGCCTCAGCATAGGAGCGAATTTATATGAGGTTTAGAGGTGAGGGGGGCCGTCAGTTCGAGAAAATTGCGCCTAAGGTCTGCGGCGAGCGGATTGATCGCGCGAGCAACCCGCCCCTACTCCGTTTAGCGGGCACGGATGTGGCGACCGCCGAGGGAGCAGACAGGCTTCGCAGTGACCGCAGTTCCTTGATGACCGGCGCCATGCGCCCGAACTCCACTCACACAATCTGGAGTAGTGGATCCGGACGCCGAAGCGTTGGCGCATTTGCCAACGAATTGCACTCATTTCAGCGAGGGTCGTCGGAGTGACCCTTCCCGAGAAGTTGGGCTTCGGCATTGGCGGCACTCAATGAGGACTTACAGTAGGTCGTATGACGATTTCGCTCACATCAACATCGCCTAGCTGGTCGTCTGCATAGGCTTGAGCGCCGATTCCAATTCCTCTGCCGGCATGGTTAGGGTCTTGCTGCGGGAACCGAGAGCCCTGCCGATTATAATTTTCAAGGTGATCAGGACCGGCGCCGCGGCAATGAAGAAAAGGGAAAGAGTAAGAAATGCGGTGTCGAAGGCGATGATGCTCGCCTGTGCAGTCACTTCTCTTGTGAGGATCTGCACAGCAGCTTTAGCAGCGACGCTCAACTCCATCCCATGCGAGGTGAGGCTATTGGTCAGCAGGGCAAGTCGTTCGGTTACAGCCATGCGGCCCGGGACGATGTATGTGGCGATGACGCCCTTATTCAAAGCCGTTTGGTGATCGAGAAGCGTCTGCATGACTGCCACGCCGAAAAGCCCCCCGGTCTGGCGGCCGACATTGAAGAGCCCAACCCCGTACGCGATTTGCGGCCCCTCAAGATCGAGCAACGTGATCAGCGTGATCGACAGAAAGAGGAAACCTAGCGCAAGACCACGCAGGAGGATGGCCGGCATCAAGTCCGAAAAGCCGCTTTCGCCGTTGGAACCGGATAGCATCCACATGGCTACGATAAAGCCGAGGATACCGAAAGGTACCGTGATGATCGGTGGGAGCTTGCCCCGCCTGACCAGGAAGGTGGTTAGGAGGAGTGCGCTGATGAACATCAGTGTGCTGGGAAGCAGCAGCATGCCCGCTTCAGTCGGAGTCATGCCAAGGACGGAAATGGCGAAGGACGGTATGAGATAGGCGCTGCCGAACAGCGCGAAACCGGCTGCAAAGCTTGCGATGAAGCCAAACGCAAATCCGCTGTTCCGGAAAATCGCAAGATCAAGAATGGTATCGGAGCCCGTCGCGCAAAGCTGAAAGGCTATGAACAAGAGCAAGGATACGACGCCCACGAGCAACAAGTGCACGATCATCGGCTCTTCCAACCAATCCCAACGGCTGCCTTGATTGAGGACAAAGGTCAGACAAAATGCGGCGATGGTAAAGAGCACTGCGCCCAGCCGGTCTAGTCTAACTGCTCGTGTCTGCGCATCAGCGCCAAGATCCGTCGACGCAAGAAGTGCCAGCGCCGACAGGCCGATTGGCACGATGCTCAGGAATATCCATGTCCACGACAGGCTGTCGAGCAGCCACCCCTGCATGTAGGGCGTGAGCGTTGCAGGGGCGACCACCGCTCCGAAGGCAAAAAAGCATTGAACGACAGGCTGAAGCGAACGGGAGAAAGTCTGGAACAGCAATGTCTGTCCGCTCACCAGGAGCGCTCCTCCGGCGAGCCCTTGAAGAAGTCGCAGAACGACGAGGGTATCGAAATTATAAGTCAATGCGGCCGCTCCACAGACGAGCGTCATGATCCCTGTCGCGGCGCGAAGGCACGTCTGTGATGAAAGCCTGCCCATGAGCCAGGGGGTCAGCATAAAGGCGGCCAGCTTGGCGGCCGTATATCCAACTTCCAGCAGCGCGAACTGGTCGAGGGTTGCGTGGGTATCGCCGATCATGTCGAGCCGGGCCGTGGACAAGGCCGTGCCGGCCACCGCCTCAGTGAGCGCGGCGAAGACAATGCCGGCAACAACAAGCAATGTCGGCATGGTTCCGTGGGAGGCTCTGGTGTTGACCGGTGCGACTTGCTCCGGATCGATGACCACAAGCTTCATGACGTCTCCCCCTCTTCTACGGTGCGGATCGATACACGGGCAGAAAGACCAGGCACGAGGCGCACCTGCGATGGGATACTCGTTAGCCTGATCTTGACTGGCACGCGCTGAACGACACGAACGAAATTGCCTGTCGCGTTGTCCGCCGGGATCAGACTGAAGGCAGCGCCGCTCCCGGGCGCGAGGCTGTCGACAGCGCCCCGAACCTCTGCATGGGGGTAGCCGTCAACGGAGATACGCACCGGCTGGCCCACACGAATATGCTCAAGTTCAGTCTCCTTGAAATTGGCGACGATCCAAACGTCATGGATAGGGACGATGTCGAGCATCGGCGTTCCAGTGGTGACAAATCGGCCAACACGCACCTGACGATTGCCGACGACGCCGTTCACCGGGGCGCGCACCGTCGTGTTGTCGAGATCGATCTGAGACAATGTACGAGCAGCCTCAGCTTGAGAAAGCGCTGCTTGGGCAGCATCTCTTTGGGCGGCCAGAACGTCCAGCTTTCTATGCTGGGCCTCAATTCCAGCTTGTGCGGCGCTGACAGAAGCGTCAGCTTGGGCGATGCCCGCTTCGCTTTCTTCGAACTTTGCCTGGCTGACAGTGCTGGCGCGTATTAGCGAGCGATAGCGGTCGAAACTCTGCATCGCCAGTGTCTGAGCGGCGAGTGCGGATTTGAGCTGGGCTTCACTTTGAGCGATTACGGCTTTTTGGAAGCGTGTCTCGGCTTCCAGATTCACGAGAGCAGCCCGGGCGGAAGCAACATTGGCATCTGCCTGAGCCAGCCGAGCCCTGTAGTCCCTATCGTCGATACGAAAGAGAATATCGCCTGCCTGGACCATGGCATTGTCGGTAACGCCCACCTCAAGGACATAGCCTGCGACCTTCGGCGCCAGAGACGTGATGTCGGCCCGGACATAGGCATTGTCGGTTGCCTCCTCAAAACGGCCCGTTGTCACCCATTGCCATCCCCAGGACCAAGAAAGCCCCGCGATAAGGGCAGCCAGAGCTCCCAGAGTTCCGATTTTCATCATGTGTCGCATCTGTGGATCCTAACTGGTACTGATCGTTACCATTGACAAGTACGGTAACGTACCGTATCCGTCAAGTTGGTAACAACAGGATGGACAGGATGGCTACCAGGACAGCAAAAAGATCGTCTTCAGATGAACGGCGATCTGCGATTCTGCAGGCCGCTGCCACCGTGTTTTTCGAGCAAGGCTATACCGCTACCAGCGTGGATGCGATCATTGATCGGGTCGGCGGGTCGAAACGGACCATCTACAGTGAATTTGGAAGCAAGGAGGGGCTGTTCACTGCCTTGGTGTCCGAGGGAGCCGATAATGCGCTAAGCACGTTGGCAGTTGAAGAAATCGTCGGTCGCAATCTCCGTGAAACGTTGACGCAATTCGCTCGCAAGCTTGTTGAAGTCTACATGTCGCCCATGATGATCGGCGTGTACCGCGCAATCATGGCGGAGGCTTTTCGCTTCCCTGATCTTGCCAGGGCCTTCTATGATCGAGGACCCGGTCGCGCCTCATTTCGTCTCGCCGAAGTTCTGGAAGAGGCGAGCAAACGGGGCGAAATCGAGGTCGAGGACTGCAAATTGGTTGCAGATCATTTTGCCGGTATGTTGCGCGACAATACACACCTGCAAGTCGTGCTCGGCTTGCGCCCGCCCTTGGGTCCTGAGGCGATAGAGGAAGTCGCCGGTTCGATCGTGGCGATTTTTCTTGATGGAATTCAAAGACGGACCGCGTCGGGCGGCTAACGACCTCCCGCCACGCGCGAGGGCTTTGGAGTGAGCCCGCAACCAGTCCAAAGCACCCTGGCTTGTCCGCTGTTGCTGATGAAAAACCGTCAGACTCTCCGGCAATCAAAGTCATTTCGACCCCGTCGGCATAGGTTCTGGTCACTTCCGACGCGTCGTAGTGTACAAAGCTCGGGGCAGGCTCTTCGTCTCGGGAGGGAAGAGCGATCCAGGCTTGAATGCTGAGGAGGTCGCTTCCAGTGGCCCGGATGTCTGGAGGCATCCGCTCGGAATGCACGATGCCCGATCCGGCGGTCATCCAGTTAATCTCGCCAGGGTGGATGGTTTGCACCTCACCCAGACGGTCTCGGTGGAGAATCTCTCCATCGATTAGGTAAGTCACAAGGCCCATGTGGGGATGCAGCGGTACGTCGAGGCCATGACCGGCTCTAAACTCAGCAGCGCTGATTTGCTCGAAAACGACGAAAGGACCAACCAAGTATCGATGTTGAGGCGGCAAGGCACGCTGTGCCTTAGAGCCATCTCCAAGATCACGAACTGGTTGCAATACGATAGTTTCGATGCCGATCATGGCTTTTCGTTCCATTGTAGCAAGCAACTTAGCCGCCATATGAAGCCCGGTGCCACACGACAGGTGACATCACGAAAGTGGGCGGAGCCGGACAGGTTGGACGCTCGGCTGCCGCTTCGTTGGCTGCAGGGTGAAACCGGAAAGACCCCCGCATTCGTCATCTCTGTCATGTCCGGTTAACGCGGCTCACGGCATCAAGCTGCCACGAGAACGCCCGCCTCGACCAGCCACACAATCGATCAGGAGCGCCAAGCCGACGTATGTGTGCATCAATCCTCACGTAAGCCATCGGCGCAGGTGCATAACCTGCCCCGGCAGGGTGATTAACGCTTTAGCGTACGCCTCGTAGACGGCTTGGTTTGCGAGGGCAGATTGATCTCTCGATTAGCAACCGGTGCGATCAGTCGACCTGTCCCTCGGTATTATCTGCTCTCGTCCTTGATCTGATCGATCACAACCGCGCTCTCCTGATAGGTTCCTTTATGTTGACGGCGTGGGTTCATGTGTCGATCGGGCAGACCATTTTTCACGACGAGAACGACCGGATTGGGCGGCCTTGGCCTGCCCGCAGTCAAACGCTTTGTCCAGGACGCGGGAGGAAACATCGGCATCGAAAGCGAACCAGGCGTCGGCACGGTCGTTGTGCCGCGTTTGCCGGTTCCATGGTCAAAGGCTGAACATCGATCAACACCATCAAAGCCGGCGGGCGAATCGTACTCACACCGGCACTTTTTCAAAGGCAGGAGCAGCGATTACATGGGTATGCTTGCAGGCAAAGTCGCCGTCATCACGGGCGGAAACAGCGGGATCGGACTGTCGGCGGCGAAGACCTTCGCTGCTGAAGGTGCGCAGGTCGTCATTACGGGCCGGCGCCAGCAGGCGGTCGACGATGCGATTGAGCAGATCGGTGCGGGTGCGCTGGGGATACAAGGCGACGTCGCAGATCTTACCCACCACGACCGCATTGCGAAAGAAATCGCAAATAAGTTCGGGGCGCTCGACATCTACATGGCGAACGCGGGGATCAACACGATCACACACTCGGCCGAGGTTAGTGAAGCGGAATATGACGCGCAATTCGCCGTCAACACGCGAGGCGTCTTTTTTGGCGTACAGAAACTAGCACCGATTATGCGGGATGGCGGCGCGATCATTCTCACTGGTTCGATTGCCAGCGAGAAGGTGCTTGACGGACATGCCGTATACGCGGGTTCGAAGGCAGCGCTCGGTGCCTTCGCTCGGTCCTGGTCGATCGAACTGAAGTCGCGCGGCATCAGGGTCAATGTGCTCAGCCCAGGGCCTGTCGACACCGAAATCCTGGCCAAGCTGGGCATTCCGGCCGAGCAACGGGGGACCTTCGAGAAAGCCATGGCGGAAGCGATACCTCTGGGGCGTATGGGGTTGCCGGAGGAACTTGCGAAAGCTGCGCTCTTCCTGGCAACGGACGCGAGCAGCTTTGTCACAGGCGTCAACCTGAGGGTCGACGGTGGTATGACACTGCTTTGACCCCGGTATGGCCACGCACGCGACCGCGTCTTGCGAGTGCGAAGCCATCGAAGCGCCTGGCACAGACGACGGTTATCTGTGTTTCGCCATCTGAAAACGCCGATCGCGGCACTGCGATCATCAGGCTGCGACCTCTCGCCCGCGCTCCTTCATTAGGCTGCGATCCCATACGGGCTCGCCACGGAAGCGTTCGACCATGATGTCGATCAGCACGCGCACCTTGGCCGGCACGTATGGTCCTGGTGGGCGTACCACGTAGATAGCGCCGGCATCCATCGGGTAGTCGAGCAGCAGCGGGACGAGCGCTCCGCTCTTGACTGCGTCAGAGACCATGAAAGAGGGGAGCTCGGCGATACCGAGACCAGCGATCGTCCAGTTCAATATCGCTTCGCCATTGTCGGTGAAAAGACGCCCTTTCGGACGAACCGAAATCATGCGTTTGCCTGCGCGGAATTTCCAGTCAAGCGCCGAACGGCCCGAATAGATGAGGCACTCGTGAGTGTGCAGATCCTCGGGCTTTTCGGGACGGCCGTAGCGCGCAAGATAATCGGGACTGGCGACAATGAAGGGCCTGACAGAGGCGATGCGGCGTGCGATCAGGCTGGAGTCGCGCAACTCGAAGAGACGGACTGCGACATCGTAGCGCTCGCCGATAAGGTCGACGCCACGGTCGCTGAAGGAGACCTCGAGTTCGAGCCGCGGATGGCGACCGGCGAGCTCGGTCAATACGGGGACGAGGTAGCGCTGTCCGAAATTCAGCGGCGCCGAGAGCCGCAGCCGGCCAACCACCTCACCGGCGTGCATTGCAACTGCTTCGCGCGCCTCATCGAATTCCGATATGATCCGCTCGCTGCGCTGCTTGAATTCGAGGCCGGCCTCTGTCGCGCAGATGCCACGCGTGGTGCGGGTGATGAGGCGGGTGCCGAGGTCAGCTTCCATACGTGCGATGCGCCGGCTCACGATCGACTTCGACACCCCGAGCCGCCTGGCGGCGCGGTTGAAGCCGCCGCTTTCGACCACTTCGATGAAGCTTCTAAGGTCATCCAGGTCGGTCACAAGTGTTCCCCCCGATGCAACAGCCTGCTGCCTGAAACGAGCATTGTGCTGCCCGGTCGGCCCCGCTACCCTACCGATATTGCATTTGCCAGATTTCAGGACGGTATCATGATGAGCAATGTGCTGTCATCACGGCAGTGCGCTGCGCGATGTATAGGGCTTCCATAACGCGGATGAACATTATCCGAGGTATGCCTTGCTTGCTATAACTCGGACTGATACAGTCCGTGTAATGGCGCATTTGACGGTGAGCGTGGAATATGGATTGCACTGCCTGCTCTGGCTCGTTGGTTCGCCCGAGGCGCCGGTGAGCAGCCGTGACCTGGCTGACTTCCAGGGGATTTCTCCAAGCTTCGTGGCCAAGATATTCCCGAAGCTCGAGAAAGCCGGAATCGTGCGGGCCTCGGAAGGGTTGCGGGGCGGATATCTACTTGCCAAAGCGCCCGAGAGTATCAGCATTTTGGATGTCGTGGATGCGATCGAGGGCCAAAAACCACTCTTCGATTGCCAGGAAATTCGCGGACGCTGCGCTGTATTCGGTAATCAGCCGCCGAAGTGGGCGACGGCAGGGGTCTGCGCGATCCATGCGGTGATGCTCGGTGCGGAGAAGGCAATGAGGGATTCTCTGGCGAGTCAGTCGCTGGCGGATGTGGGACGCGTCGTGGGCCGCAAGGCGCCGCGTGATTTTTCGAATGAGGTTCGTGATTGGCTTGACGAACGGACTAAGTCTCGTAGCCGCAAGCCCGCGGCGCGTGATCTGTCTTCCTGAGGGCTGCCCAAGTGCCGACGGAGCTCGGGAGACCAAATCTGGTCCACCTCAGGCGATGGCTGAAATGCGTGACGTCCGGCGAGCAGAAGGAGATGTGGCAATGAAGCGAGACTTTAATCGCCCGCCTGGGATTTCCCGGTTTGCAGGCCAGGATTGGACGCAATCACAGCCGGAACATTGGTGCGCCGACGGCAAGGCCTTTCGTTTTCAGAGCTTGCCGAGTCCGGAGGTAGCCCCATGACAACGCTCGCCGCAGATACCGATTGCCCGTTGGTCCTCGTCGTTGACGACGACGAGGAGGTGCGGAGCTCGCTTCAGGAGCTCATGTTGTCCGTCGGTCTCGAAGTCAGTTGTTTCGCCTCGTCGGGCGAACTGCTGGAAGCGGAGCTTCCCGAGCGGCCTGGCTGCCTTGTACTTGACGTTCGCATGCCAGGATCGAGCGGCCTGGACCTTCAGTATCAACTCGCTGCAAGGGGCAGTCCAAAGCCAATCATCTTCCTGACCGGCCATGGCGACATTCCGATGACGGTGCAGGCGATGAAGGCCGGAGCCGTCGATTTCCTTACAAAGCCGGTTCGAGACCAGACCCTGCTCGACGCGGTGATAGCCGGGATCGAACGCGATGTCGCGCAGCGGGCACAAGCGCAGACGATCAAGCAGCATGCCGGGCGGTTTGCGACCTTGACGCCGCGCGAGCGGCAGGTCCTGCGCGAAGTCGCCCACGGCCGCCTCAATAAGCAGATCGCCTTCGAACTCGGAATCAGCGAGATCACCGTGAAGCTCCATCGCAGCAACGTGATGCGTAAGATGCGGACCATTTCTGTCGGTGAGCTTATCCGCGCCTGGGATACGCTGCCCGCCGACCTTCGCGAAAAGTACCAACCCTAGTCATGGGTATGTGGAGGGATTAAGCGGCACTTTTAGAAGGCGCTCTGAGAAGCCCAGTTGCAAGGCTGTCCCTTTGTTCGAGCCGCCTGTCATTGCGGTGGTTGAAGGACGTCGCGGCCATGCGTGAGGTCCGTCCCGAGTACTCCAGGTTCTTGGCCTGCCATGGCCTACTTTCGATCGGCGGCAGGCGTCTACGCGATTATGTTGAGACCCGTGACGTCGTCGATGGCGCAATCGTGCGTCGGCGAAATGACGCGAATGCTCGTCTGCGACAACTTCATAGACTTCATAGGCTTCGCCTTCATCATGCGGGATAGTGTTGTGCTATCGACGATCAGAGCGTCGGAGGTAGGTCGCCAGCCCTTCAAGGCGGCAGAGACCTGGTTCCAGAACTGCGCACTTCTTCTCCATGATCTACGGACCTTTGACGAACCCCGTAAAAGCCGCTCGAAACCGACGCGTCGGCGATGGAGATTTGCGCGCGCTATCGTCCACCACATTTACTGATACCCAAGGCGGTCGACGGTCGACCTGGAGCAAAATCCAGCCAATTCCAAGGATGGCCGGCTCGGTTCGTTTCGACCGGGATTGCCAATCACCCGATATATGCGACCTACACTCTGGCATCATATGGCTGATGCTTGCGTTCGATAGGCTGGCCCGCCCGGCTGGCGCATTCTCATCAGACTGGTCACGACGACCGCAGGAGGAAAAAACAGGTGCGAGACATCATCAGAGTTCTGGCGCTTGCCACAGCGGCGACCGTGTCGGGAAGCGCGCTGGGACAGACCACACATCCGCAGGACAAGCCGACCATCGTGCTCGTGCATGGCGCTTTCGCGGAATCTTCGAGCTGGAGCGACGTCATTGGCGAATTGAGAAGGATGGCTATACGGCCATCGCCGCGGCCAATCCGCTTCGCAGCGTCGCCGGAGATGCAGCGGCCGTTTCGTCCCTCATCCGCTCGATCTCAGGCCCAATCGTGATGGTGGGCCATTCCTATGGTGGGCCGATCATCACGGAGGCTGCCAACGGCAACGCCAATGTGAAGGCCTTGGTCTATGTAGCCGCTTTTGCGCCAGATACTGGCGAATCCAGTCTTACACTCTCGGGAAAGTTTCCGGGCAGCACGTTGGCGAGCGCGATTTCGGCGATCGCGCTGCCGGATGAAGGCCAGGATCTTTACATCCAACAGGACAAGTTCCGTGCTCAGTTCGCCGCTGACGTGTCCGAAGATCAGGCAAAGCTGCTGGCCGCAACCCAGCGGCCCATTAGGCAGGCCGCCCTGGCCGAACCCTCGGGTGCCGCCTCATGGAAGAAACTTCCTTCCTACATGGTCTACGGTTCGCAGGACCGTCCCGCCTGCTGTCATGAACTTTATGGCGGCGCGCGCGCACGCGGTGAAGACTGTGGTCATCGAGGGGGCTTCCCACGCTGTCATGGTTTCACATCCCGCCGAGGTCGCCTCGCTCATCGAAGAGGCCGCAGCGGCTGAGTAAGTGCCTGGCGGCACAAGGACTTCTTTCGATCCAGCGACGCAATTTCAATAATGCAAACGAGGAGAATGGGCATGAAAATCGTCGTTGTCGGTGGAACAGGACTGATCGGTTCAAAGACTGTGGAAAGATTGCGCAAGAAGGGACACGAAGTCCTGGCAGCATCCCCGAATTCGGGGGTCAACACCATAACCGGGGAGGGCCTGGCCGATGCTCTGGCTGGTGCGCAGGTGGTGGTCGACCTGGCGAACGCGCCATCGTTCGAAGAAAAGGCCGCTATTGAGTTTTTCGAGACATCCGGGCGAAACCTCCTTGCAGCCGAAAAGCCTGCCGGCGTTCGCCATCACGTCGCGTTATCGGTCGTTGGCACCGACCGCCTTCAGGCAATGGGCTACTTCCGCGGCAAGATGCTTCAGGAAAAGCTGATCAGGAGTTCGGGAATTCCCTATACGATCGTTCACGCCACCCAGGTCTTCGAATTCATTGGCGCCATCGCCCAATCCGGCACCACGGGGTCGACTGTTCGACTGTCACCAGGCGCCTTGCAGCCGATCGAAGCTGACAATGTCGCCGATGCCATGGCTGATGCGGCCCTGGCAGAGCCCCAGAACGGCATGATCGAAATCGCCGGTCCGGAGCGAGCGCCTCTCAGCGACTTCGTCACGCGCTTTCTGAAAGCGACCAAAGGCGCGCGCGACATCGTGGTCGATCCGCACGCCCGCTACTTCGAGGTGGAGATCGACGACCGGACGCTCGTTCCCGGCGATGGCGCACGCCTCGGGGCAATCCGGTTCGAAGACTGGCTCCGCCATTCCACGCAGCAAAGATAGTCCCAGACAAGAACCCTCGCGGTTCGCCGATCCATTGGGTCGGTGAAGTGACGACTATACGGAAACAACGATGACGATGCGAAGTTCGGTTTGGAGAAGGCAGCGCTCAGCTGACATTTGCCGATTATGCCGCAGCGGCGCCATGTCCGGTCTCGAATGAAACACCTGGCGTAGCAGGCCATGGCCCGCGGAAGCTCTCAGGAGGGCGCAATGCGCATCGAACGATTATATCCTATGACAGTGGCTCGTTTGAAGGTGATCGATGTCAACGCCACTTTGCAAGCTGCGGCACTCTCGCTTTCCAGCCCCGGGATTGGCTTGGCCGTCGTGAGCGGGGAAAATGGAAAGGCGACGGGCGTGCTGAGCAAATCCGACCTCGTTCGCCATCTCACGTACCGAGAACCTGCGGAAGTTTCAGTCGAGACGCTCATGAGCCGGAATATCATTTCGTGCGATCCCAATGAGGAGCTCCATGCAGCCTGGGAGATCATGGTGGCGCGTCGGCTTCAGAACATGCCGGTGCTTGGTGCGGGTTCGAAGCCGCTCGGCGTGCTTGATATTCGCGACGTGATGAAAGTCCTCTTCGAGCAAGAGCAGCTGCAAGAACACATGCTCGCGAACTACATTGCGGGTATAGGCAACCAATAACCAGTGGCGGTTCAAAGATGCTGGTCTGCAATCATTGCCGGCGTTCGCTGCCATCATATTCAAAAGTATCCCGGATCGAGGCGGTTCCTTCACACCAGATCAGGCCCTCCAAACCCCGTCGACACTGAAGTCTTCGAATGTCAGGCGCAAACCGATCTGCCATTTACGGCAAGAGATGACCATCATGCTGCAGGATTATCTGAGTGAAATCGCGAGCGCTCCACTGGCCTGGATGATCTTTCTCGGATTGGCTGGAATAGCCGTATGGCACCTGCTTTCGGCTGGGCGCGCGAACCTCGGTCGTACAGACTGCCTTCTTTACTGCCATGACCGCCGTCCTTGTTCTGGGCGGGATCTCTCCCAGCCGAGCGATCTTCGCCAGCTGACCTGGGTTTATGGTGTCGAAACCATTGCGGATCTGAGGCATGAAAAATGCGAAGGGGCGCATTGAAGCCGATTTTTCCTGCCCCTAGTTTGCAAAGGATGAGGGTTTGGGTCAACCTCTCGGGTATTTTGATGCCGGGACAAAAAAGCTCCAGGCCTCGGTGCTTCCTGGACTGCCTGGCGACCTCCAAGAAGGGCTTCACCGACAAGCTGCCGGACCCTATTCTTCGGAATAGGTGTTTTTGTCGCTTGCTTCCACGTATCCTAAGCGCAGAAGCGCAGGACCTATTCCGGCTTTCGTGAGGAGGGTCCACTATAGTCATGGGGCATGCTGGGATTAAGTTGGGGTATGATTAAATCAGCCCGGATATTGGGTAAAGGTGCCGGACGAAGCGCTGACAGTGCCCAGACTTCCTTTGTCCGACAGGAGCTGCCGATGAGGTGCGTCTGGTCGCATCGTCCCCAATTCTTGCACCTGGGGCTTTTTTTTGCAGCTTATGTGTTGGGTTGCGCATTCGCTCAGTCGCTCGCAATCGTACCTGGAACAGGTATCTCCATTTGGCCTGCGAGCGGACTTTTCATTGCCACGCTTGTCGTCGCCTCCAGGTACAGCTGGCCGTGGTGGGTGCTGGCGGGGTGCCTGGCTGAACTGTTCAGCAATTTTTTGTGGTTCCATAGTCCGCTGCCTGCAGCCTTCCTGATCTATATCGGCAACGCGCTTGAAGCGGCGGTTGGCGCTTGGCTTGTGAACCGGACCTGCAGGCGGCCGGTTCGGCTGGAAACCTTGCAGGAAGTACTCGCATTCGTGGTACTGGCCGCCGGAATTGCGCCAGTCGTAGGCGCGACGGTGGGAAGTGCGACACTTGCGTGGTTTGGCATACAATCGCAGACCTTCGTGGCGGCTTGGCCACTATGGTGGGTCGGAGACGCCACCGGGATCCTGATCGTAGCGCCACTGGCGCTGGTCGTGTTCCAGAACTGGCGCGGTAGGATCGAGCTCTCGTCCGCGCGATGGTTGGAAGCTTGCGTCCTTGGGCTGATCTTTCTTGGTGTCGCCGCCCTTTCCTTGAGCGGTTATCTACCCTTCGCCTACATCATCATGCCGCCCCTTCTTTGGGCTGCGGCGCGCTTTGAGTTCAGAGGCGCCGCCGTCGCCTTGACCCTCCTTGCTCTCATCACGGCGGTATTTACAATATCCGGCGCCAGCCAATTTGCCGGCGATGCCGAGTCCTTGAAGCACAAGCAGATAATGCTGCAGCTTTTTCTGGCCATCTCGGCATTTTCTGCGCTCATCGTTGCCGCTATATCCCGGCAGCATCAGCTGGCGCTGCTCACGTTGCGCCAAAGCGTGGTGGCATTGCGCGACCGGGAGCGGGAGCTCTCGCAGCTCGTGGACATGGTTCCCGTCCAGATCAGACGTTTGACGCCCGAAGGCAAGCCGACATTCTTCAACAAGCGCTTGCTTGACTTCTTCGGCTTGAACGACGTGGCCGAACTGGATAGGCCGGACATGAGCCGGATGGCGGCAGCCATAGAGTCTCTGGTCCATCCCGAAGATGCAGCCCGTCTGCTAGAGACGGTCCGACACTCCCTAGCCACCGGTGAGCCATACTCCATGAAATATCGTATGCGTCGCGCGGACGGCGCGTATCGCTGGGTTGATGGCCGCGGGGAACCGTTGCGGGATGAAGGCGGCGTGATAGTGCAATGGCTGGCCATTTCCATCGACATCGATGATGAGGTGCGCGCGCAGGAAGCATTGCGCGAAAGTGAGCGGCAGCTCCGGCAGCTCATCGACGCCGTGCCCGCTCTGATCTGGAGCACGACGCCTGAAGGGACCCCGTCCTACATCAACAAGCGGCTCATGGACATGGTCGGCGTCACGCTCGAAGACTTGACCGCGCCGGACGCCTCGCGGTCCTTGGCCGATGTCCACCCGGAAGAAAGGCAGGCGGTGGAGCAGGCGCTCGCGCGCTCGTTCGAGACTGGTACCTCCTTCGCGATGAAGTATCGTCAACATCGGGCAGATGGAACCTATCGCTGGACCGAGGGGCGTGCGGAGCCGCTGCGCGACCCCGACGGCCGGATCGTGCAATGGTATGGCGTCTGTCTCGATATCGATGACCTGGTGACGGCGCAGGAGGCTTTGCAGCAAAGCGAGCGTCGCTACCGCGACCTGTTCCACTATATGCCGATCGGGCTCACGCAGGTGGGTGCCAGCAAGCTTATTCCCTTGTTCGAGGAGTTGCGGGCGCAGGGCGTGACGGAACTCCAGACCTACATCGACGAGCATCCCGAATTCCTGCCGCGCGCCGTGGAAGCTCTGGAGGTTGAGGAGGTCAACCAACATCTCATCGAGATGTTCGGTGCAAAAAATGCCGAGGAGATGCACGGGCCAATTACCCGCTACTGGCAGCCGAGCATTTCCACCATACGTCGCTCCATTGAGGCGCGTTATCGCGGCGAGGAGGTCTTCCAGGAGGAGACCCAGGTGGCGCGAATGGACGGCACCGTCATCGACGTCCTCTTCACAACCGCCCGTCCCGGCGCCGTCGCCGACAAGAGTCTGGTCGGCTTTATCGATATCACAGAACGCAAGAAGGCTGAAAAGGCTCTGCTCAACCGGGAACGGGAGTTCTCGCAGCTCGTCGACATGGTTCCAAGCCTGCTCTGGCGGCTAAGTCCAGAGGGCGAGCCGGTTTTCTTCAGCAAGCGCATGATCAAGTTCTTCGGTTTGGACGTAGGCGATTACGATAGTCCGGAATCGAGCGGGCTGGCTGCCGCCATAGCAGCGCTCGTCCATCCCGATGATGCAACCCGGCTGGCGGAGGCGCTCAATCACTCCTTCGCCACTGGCGCGGCCTTTTCCCTGAACTATCGCCTGCGTCGTGCGGATGGGGTCTATCGCTGGATGTCGGCCCGCGCTGAGCCGCTGCGCGATGATGGCGGGCGCATCCTGCAGTGGTACGGCCTCTGTCACGACATCGAAGATCAAATGCATGCCGAGGAGGCGCTGCGCGAGAGAGAGCGTTTTCTCTGGCAGCTGGTTGAAACGCTGCCGGCCTTGATCGATTGCGCGGCGCCGGATGGTGAGCCGGTCTATCGCAGCCAGCAGCTCCGCGAATTCCTAGGATACGAGCTTGAAGAACTGGACGGCGCAGGAAAGTCCCGGCTGGCCGGCACACTGGACGCCGGCGTTCATCCAGACGACGTCGCGGGCGTTAAGGAGCAGTACGCCCATTCCCTGTCCACCGGTGAGCCCTATGCGCGGAGACACCGTCTGCGGCGCTTCGATGGTGAGTATCGCTGGGTCGAAACGCGCGCAGCGCCAATGCGCAACGCCGACGGCGCCATTGTGCAGTGGAACGTCATCTGCCTGGATATCGACGGTGAGGTTCGAGCTCAGGAAAAGTTGCTTCTAACGCAAGAGAGCCTCGCCCGCGCAAGCCAGGCGGCCAGCCTTGCTGAACTTTCGGCATCCATCGCGCATGAGGTCAATCAACCCCTGGCGGCCGTGATGAACTACTCAAGCGCCTGCCAGCGTTGGCTCACAGCCGAGCCACCGAATATCGAGCGAGCTCAAAAAACGGTGGAGCGCATCATTCACAGCGCAAATTCCGCCGCCGATGTCGTCAGCCGCATTCGCGCCTTGTTCAGGCAGTCCTCAGACACGCGAGATTGTACGACCCTCGGCGGCGTCATCGCCGAGGTGCGCGATCTCGTGGCCGAGGAGGCGTCACGGCGCCGCATCCGCATGAACATCGAGGTCGAGGACCATCTTCGGCTTGTCGCTTTCGATCGCGTCCAGGTTCAGCAGGTTATGATCAATCTCATTCGCAACGGCATGGACGCGATGGCGTCAGTTCAAAATGACAGGGTTCTTCGGATACGGGTACATCGGATGGGCGACATGGTCCAGACCGAGATCAGTGATCGTGGCCGTGGCGTTCAGTTTCCCGACAAGATATTCGAGCCGTTCTTTACGACGAAAGAGAACGGGATGGGCATGGGGCTGGCGATCTGCCGTTCGATTGTCGAGGCGCATAGTGGACAGCTGTGGGCCGAGAAAAACGAACCACACGGAGCGAAGTTCATCTTCACATTGCCGGCCGAAATGAACACAGCTCCATGACAACAAATAATCCATGCGTATGGAGCGTGAATGACGATGCGCGCCTCCGAACGGGCGTTCAGCCAGGCGGCAATCGGCCAAGATCGGGAGAAGACCGGAGCGTCATGAACTTGATGTGCCGAGGAAGGGCTGCCGCTTACGGGAGCGGTGTCTTTAACAGATAGGCCGCTGCAGAACTGCGGATCAGCGGGGTCATGCAGCAAATCCACACAAGGAACGTTATGCGGGGGATAGCGGAGTTGGAAATGTCAATAACTCACTCGCGTCAAGCGAGAGGGAGCAAAGCATGAGCAAGAAAAGACCTGTCGTGGCGGTTGTTGATGACGACCCAAGGGTACTTGAGTCGCTGGAAGAACTCCTGGAGTCCGGGGGCTACGTGGCACGCAGCTTTTCTTCCGCAGAATCGCTGCTTACGAGCGGGCTGTCAGGCGTGGATGTCCTCATCACCGACATAGGAATACCAGGCACGGATGGCTTTGAACTTCGTGACTTGGTGAAGAAGGCGCATCCGGAATTGCCGGTGTTCCTGATCACAGGCCGCCATGAGATCGCGGATCAGGGCCGCGCCCAGGGTATCAGCGGTTTTTTTCGTAAGCCCTTCGATGGCCGAGTGCTGCTTGCCGCCATCGGCGAGGCCTTAGGCAGTTGAAAAGGAATTCATCGCGGGCCTGAAAATCGATGGAGGTTCCGACAAAACTAGCGCATCAACGATCGTGACGTCGGTGAAAGCCTCAGCACCTCGCTCGCCCGCCACGTGCGTCGCATGATTTGCGGTTCGATTTCCTCGGTCCACTTCCGCGACGCTGCAAGTGCGCCGAGATGAGTGGCGTAAGCTTGCGGCGTCGGGAAACGGTAAAGAGCGACAAAAACCGATTCTCCTTCTCGGATCGGGAGCCTTGGGAACGAGTTGGCGCTGTGTTCGCTCATGAAGGTTGCAGGGACGGTCGCGCCACTTTCGAGAAGCGGTAAGCGGAGGTCATTTTCGAAGAAGGCAGAAAAAGCCTCCTCTTTACCCGGCGCAGTGTAATGGATCGCGCAAAGAAACAGCGCGGACGACTCCAAAGTGCTGCCGGAGGTCGGCCGCTCTGCGGCGCACAGCTGAGAACTCGGGTCGAGGTTGGCGGGGCGCAGCAGCAGAACATTGTCGGAATTGACCATTGTGCCGTTGGCGACATCACGATGGCGCGCCCAGACCGAGCCTCCGTAAAAGCGGCCGAGCGCCTCTCTTCGCGACTCCATATTCGCAAAGCCGCGCAGCCAGACGAAGCTGTCGGTATCATCGAGATCGCGAAACTGAGCGACGACGCGTATGCCAGCCTCCTCCTGTGTCTCCAGGAACTCTCGATCGAAAACGTCGATCAGCGTTTCGCGCGCACCCGGATGGAGACGGTACTGGCGGAGTTCGAAGACTGAATCGGCTGACGTGGGGTTACGCATTGATCCCTCAAAAAACAGGATAGATGTCCTGTTTTTAATTACAGGTCGATTGTCCTGTTTGTCAAGTTATGTTACAGAACCCTTCAATGGCGAAACGTCTGCAGAAGCGAAGATCGAACGATCCGGAAGGCGTAAGAAGGCGAATTGTCGAAACCGCTTTCAACGCCTTCACCACCCGCGGCTACGGCGTTACTACCGTTCAGGACCTCAAGGCGGCGGCGCGTGTAACAGGTGGAGCGTTCTCACATCACTTCCCGACCAAGAAGGAGCTGGGTCTTGCAGTTTTGAACGGCAATGTCGCCGACGCAGTCGAGCAAACTTGGATCAAGCCGATATCACAGGCTAAGACGGCATCCGACGGCATAGAAGCCATATTCACCGAGATCATCCGAGAACTGGATCAACAGGGCTTTGTGTCTGGATGTCCGCTCGGCAACATGGTGAGCGAACCGGTCGGACAAGATGGCGCCATGCGGGAGGCCGCCATCGCAATCCTCGCGCAATGGAGAAGTCAACTTGCGCAAAAGATCCGCGCGGATCAACTCGCCGGACGCTACGCGCACCTTGATGCCGAGGCCGCAGCAATCTTCATCATTGCTTCATACTGGGGGGCAATGGGGATCGCGAAGGCAAGCCAGAGCAGTTCTGCTCTCAAAGACTGCGGCCAGGAACTATTGAGATACCTTGATCTTTGTCCGAGCCAGAAGCCATGAAACGACAGCGGCGCAAAGTCCGCAGCGCGCATCTTGACGACTCCGAAGTATTCAGGAGGCGGCTTCAGCGAAGATCACCTGATTTTGGGCGGCATCTCCTTTGAAACTGGCTGATGGGAGCGGTTTGTGTCTGCAGCTATTCTCCGGCTCTGTCCGAAGCTATGCTGGCGCTGGTGTATATGGATCACCATGGCCGTTCTGAGCTCAATCGGGAGGCACCATTGTGACTGAGAACGAAGTAGATGTGGCGATCATCGGCGCTGGCGCAGCCGGTATAGCGGCGGGCCGGCACCTTATGGCGGCGCGACCGGACCTTTCGCTCGTCGTTCTGGAGGCGTCCGCACGTATAGGAGGGCGAGCGCGGACGGAGCATTTCGGTGCGGGACTCGGCGCCCTTGACGTCGGATGCGGATGGCTGCATGGGGCAAGAACGAATGCCTGGACGGCGATCGCCCGGAAACTGGGGCTTACGATCGATGACGCCCGCGCCCCATGGGACGAGGGAGGTCGTCAGCTCGAAACAAACGCTGACGCCCGGCCCGCAATCCGCGCCCTCGAAGCATTCTTTGAGAGGATCAATTCCCATGAGGGCGAGGATGCGGCGCTTTCGAGCATGCTCCCGGCTGGCGGCAGGTGGAACGAGTACGTCCATGCGGTCGGTGCGTTCATCACCGGAGCCGGACTTGAAAGATCGTCGGTTGTCGACCTCCAGCGGTATGAGCCCGGTCCCGGTCCCGACTGGCGAGTACGTGAAGGCTATGGAACGGTTGTCTCCGCCTATGCCGGACCCCTTGCGATCGAGCTGCAGACCGCCGTGGAACGCATCGACCACCGCGCCGCGGATCATGTCGGTATTTCGACATCGAAAGGCCACCTCCGTGTCAAGGCGGTAATCGTCACTGTCTCTACGAATGTGCTTGCGAGTGAGCGCATCGCGTTTCTCCCGCCGCTTCCCGATAAAATCGATGCAGCCTCCCGCCTGCCCCTCGGCCTTGCGAACAAACTGTTCATGAAGGTGGAAAGGCCAGACGCCCTACCGCTGGACAGTCATCTTCTAGGCTCCTATCGCGAACGCCGGACAGGTGCCTACCAAATCAGGCCCCTCGGAAATCCCGTTGTGGAGGGATATTATGCAGGGGATTTGGCACATGACTTAGAACGTGGGGGACCGAAGGAGGCGTTCCAGTTCGGACTTGACGAGCTGAAGCGCGCTTTGGGATCCGACATCGGACCGCAGCTTTCATTGATCTCCTTTTCGGCTTGGGGCTCCGATCCGCACATCGGCGGCTCCTATTCATATGCCAGCCCAGGAGCGTCTGATCTTCGCAGAACGCTTGCCGCTCCGCATGACAATCGCATCTTCTTTGCAGGTGAAGCCTGTTCGACTGGACGCTATTCGACTGCACACGGCGCATATGATAGTGGAGTGATGGCGGCGCAGGAGCTTATGAAGACCATCGCCTGAAGGGCGCGGGCAAGAATTTCAGCACGCGACAGGGACCAAGCATTCTCGCGGGGACACGAGGGATGCAGCGCGTGATTTCAGATCTCCTCAATCTTCCGATCTTCGAGCGGCAAAACAGAAAGCTCTCGCCAGTCGATCTCCTCAAGCAGCAGATTGTACTCATCGACGTTGAGTTCATTCTGGGAACGAAGTCGCTCAAGCTCCACGCGTTGGGCGGCAATCGAGCCCAGCGCCAGTTTGCGGTAGGTTTCAAGCGAGGAGGGTCCTTCAACATTGAAAAGTGCTTTCTGCTCGATCAGAAACTTGCTTCTCAAAAGCTCCGCCTCCGGGCCGGACTGATCCTCCAGTACGCAGATGCCGGCCTTTGTGATCTGCGCGCGACGGCCCCGCAGCTCCTCGGCTGCCGCTGCGCGCCCGTCGAGACCCAGCCATCGGATCAAGGGTGAAAGCGTCAGTCCTTGGATGACGAGTGTTGCAAGAACCACCGCGAAAGCAGTCAGCACGACTGTGTCGCGCTGAGGAAAATCGCTCGGCAGCGCGAATGCTGTCGCAAGGGTGACCAGTCCTCGCATTCCGCACCAGCCGGCGAGAACCGCCTGCTTGATCGTCGCTGGTTCCTTTCGTCCGCGGCGGCGTGCAAGGCGAGCCAGGATACGGTTATAGCCGATGCAGACCGCAAACCGGACGAGAACGACGATCGCGACGACAAACGCAGCGAATGTGCAGGCCTGGCCGAGCTGACCCTCCGGCATGCCTGCGATGATGCTCCTGATCTGCATGCCCATTAATAGGAATGCCATGATGTTGAGGACGAAGACGACGGCACTCCAGACCGCATAGGACTGGACCCGCATGCGCGCAGATGTCGCGACGCTGCTTGCCATAGCCATGGCCATGGCCACGACCGCAAGCACCGCCGACAGCCCCAGATGTTCGGCAAGAATCCAAAGCAGGTACGTCTGGACGAACTGAAGCAGGTTTCCGCCCAAGGTGCCGGACACGAAACCGGAAAGATGCTTGCCGACGAAAGCCGCCAAAATACCGAGAAGTATGCCGCCAGGAGCCGCAAGGGCGAAATGTAGGCCGACGGTGACACCAAGATTCCCCGTTGAATGTACCGCGAGCGCGGCCCCGAAGATGAGGAGGGCGGCCGCGTCGTTGAAAAGGCTTTCGCCTCGCAGCACGGCATCTGTGCTGCGAGGTATCGCCACCCCTGAAAGGATCGCAGTCGCCGCTGCTGCGTCGGGTGGTGCGACAATGGCCCCAAGGACGAGCGCGGCCGCAAACGGCAGGCCAGCAAGCCAAGATCCTGCAAGCGCAACGGCGAATGCTGTGACAATCACTCCACCGATGGCAAAGACGAGCAACGGCAACCAGAAACGCCGGGCAGTTCGGACTGGAAAGTCAAATGCCGCGTCCATCAGCGCGGGGGCGATGAACAAAGCAAGGGCGGTCTCAGGTTCAAGTGAGACATATGGGGTTCCCGGCACAAGCGCAGCTGCAGCGCCCGCCATTGCCAGCAGGGAAGGATAGGGAAGCGACAGACGTCGCGAAACCTGCAGTAGCAGGATCGCCACGAGAGACAAGACGAGGAGGCTTTCAAAAAAGCTCATAATCGACACTATCCCATCTCTTTGTTGTCCGGCATCTCCTGAAACGATGTTGGCCGGTCTGAGTGCTTCAAAAGCATCGAGCGTTGCTGCTGGGCGTCCTGATCGGTTTCATCTTCCATGGCAGACTGTGAATCGAAAACAGGATATCGATGTCACTCGGCGCCCAACTTCGGTTGATTTCATCACAAATTCTCGGCGGCATCCATGATGGCCGTTCACCGGCGCCGAACACGCTGAAAATCAGCTCCCGAAGCCCGGCCGCGAAAAATACCGTCATGGCAGGTGAGTATTGGCCGTGCGAAAGACGAGCGGCACTTCATTGGAGCCAGGGAGGCGGCACCGGCCATTTGCCGAGAGCCGCTTTCTTGCCGAACGGGTTCGGCACCAAGGCTGCTGCAGCCTTGCCGTCATAAGACCAATTTGGTGTCCATCTGGACAGCACGCCAGACGCGTTGGCGTAAAGCCCGATCAGTGCATGAGCTTTTGGCGTTCGGCGCGCCGGTGCAGCCACTGGATAGTTGCGAGAAACAGCGTTGAGAATAGGATCAGCAGTGTTGCGACGGCGGCGATGGTCGGGCTCAGTGTCTCGCGAACGCCGCTCCACATCTGACGGGGCAGGGTGCGTTCCTCGGAGCCGGCGATGAAAAGTGCAATCACCACCTCGTCGAAGGACGTGACGAAGGCAAATAGCGCACCCGACACGACACCCGGTGCGATGATCGGCAGCATGATGCGCAGCACGGCTTCAAGGGGCGTTGCGCCAAGACTTGAGGCCGCGCGCATCAAATTGTGATCAAAGCTCGCAAGTGTCGCCGTCACGGTAATGACGACGAAGGGCGCTCCGATTGCGGTATGGGCAAGGACCAAACCGGTCAAGCTGTTAAGCAGACCGACGGCTGCAAAGGCATAATAGATGCCGACCGCCGAGACGATGACCGGTACGATCATCGGTGAAATCAGAATGGCAGTCAGTGTGGCGCGGAAGGGGCATTCCGGCCGGCTAAGGCCGATTGCTGCCAACGTCCCGAGTGCGGTTGACACCAGTGTGGTGCAGACGGCGACGATGATGCTGTTCTTCAGAGCCAGTTGCCAGACTTCGGAGGAGAAGAATTCCTCATACCAGCGCAGCGAGAGGCCTGGCATCGGATAGGTGAAGAAGGGCTCCACGTTGAACGACAGGGGCACGATGGCGATGATCGGCGCGATCAGGAAGACAACGACAGTGCCGCCGGCAATCCATAGCAGGATGGGAAGCAGGCGTTCGACGGAAAGGGAGTGGTTCATCAGCCTATCCTTAGACGATCGATGCCGACCATGCGATTGTAGACGGCGTAAAGGATGAGCACGGCGACCAGGAGGATGGCGCTCAATGCCGCCGCCATCCCCCAGTTGGTCACCTGGTTCGAATAGTAGGCAATGTAGTAACTGACCATTTGATCGCGCGGACCGCCGACGAGCGCTGGGGTGATGTAGTAGCCGAGGGCCAGGATGAATACCAGAAGTCCACCGGCGCTGACGCCTGGCATGCTCATCGGCAAATAGATTCGCCAGAAGGCCGATAGTGGTGGCGCCCCCAGCGAGGAGGCGGCGCGCAAGTAGATCGGGGGGATGCTCTTCATGACGCTGTAGATCGGCAACACCATGAACGGGAGAAGGATATGCGTCATCGCGATCAAGACGCCGATGCGGTTGTAGATGAGTTCCAGCGGCTGCGATGGGTCGATGACGCCAAGCCATGCAAGAGCGGAATTCACTACGCCGCGGCTCTGCAATAGCACGACCCAAGCGCTCGTACGCACCAGCAGTGATGTCCAGAAGGGCAGGAGCACGAGGATCAGCAGAGTGTTGGCGGTGCCCCCCTTGGACCGGGCGATCAATGCCGCAAGCGGATAACCAAGCAGCAGGCACAGCAGCGTCACCGAAGCACTGACGGCGAAGGTGCGCAGCAGTACATCGACATGAACGGCGTTTTCGGGTGCGACTGTCGTTATAACGCCGGTCTCGTCGCGGCTCATGTCCAACGCTGCGAGCAGATAGAAATCGGTAAGCTCAGGCATTGCCTGCCTGAGAAGATGCCAATAGCGGGGCGTTGCCCATTGAGCGTCCGCTGCGACGAAGGCATCCTTGTAGGGCGCCTTTGCATTGCGGATCGTGCGCGCGGTCTTCAAAAGCATCGAGCGCATGCCAGTTTCGTAATAATTGAGCCGTTTGGCGATCTCGGCCACATCCTCGCGGGACGATGCCTTCAAGTCGGTTGCGAGGGCGGCATAGACCGCCTCGTCTGGTACGCCTCTGCCGTCCCACGAGGAAAGCATTGCGACGGTGTTCGGCAGCGTTCGCGCCACTTCGCGGTTGTCGACGCTTCGGGTAAGAAGCATGCCGATCGGCAGGATGAAGATCGCCAGCAGGAAAAGCATCAGCGGCGCGACGAGAAGCAAGGCTCTCATCTGCCCCTTCCGTCGCAGGCCACGCAGCCGGCGGGCAAGAGGCGCCGTGTCGATGGCATTGTTGATGACGTCGTCGGTAAGCATGAGCGCCATGGCACACCTTCATTCGCAAAAAAATGGGCGGGCAGGCCCGGGAGGAAAAGCCCGCCCGCCGAGCGAGGACTATTGCGCCAGCCACTTGTTGAAGCGTTCGGTCAATTCCTCGTCATGGTCGGCCCAGAATTCTGCCGAAACCACGAACGCGTTCTTGGTGTTTTCGGGCGCCGTCGGAAGGTCGGGCAGGATGTCGGCCGGAACCTTGGCGATCGCCGCCTTCAGCGTCGGACCGTAGGAGATGTACTGCGACTGCCGGGCCATGACGTCCGGTGTCATCGTATAGGCGATGAATTTGTCGGCCGCCTCCTTGTGCGGCGATCCCTTCGGCTCGGCCCAAAGGTTGAAGTCCATCCCCTGGCCATCCCAGACGATCTTGAAATTCTTGCCGCTGTTTTTGACGGCATCGTAGATGCGTCCGTTCCACGCCGTGGTCATCAGCACTTCGCCGTCGGCCAAAAGCTGCGGCGGTTGGGCGCCGGCCGTCCACCAGACCTTGACATCCTTCTTGATCGTATCGAGCTTCTTGAAGGCGCGATCGACGCCTTCGGGCGAGCCGAGGACGTCATAGACCTTGGCCGGCGCGACGCCATCGGCGATCAGCGCGAATTCCAGCGTCGTCTTCGGCGCTTTGCGCAACGCCCGCGGACCGGGGAATTTTTTCGTGTCGAACAGATCGGCCATCGTCGTCGGCCCGCCGTTCGGAAATTTTGATGCATCATAGGCATAGATCGTGCCGAAAACGATGGTGGCCGCCGCACAGTCCATTGCCGCGCCATCGATGAAGGCCTCCTTGCCGCCGAGCTTGGAATAGTCGATCTCTTCCAGCCATCCTTCGTCGCAACCCTGCAGCGCATGTCCTGGTTCGACATCGACGACATCCCAGGTGACCTGGCCGGTTTCCACCATGCCCTTCAATTTCGCGGTGGATCCATCCCACTCGTCCTGCAGGATCTTGACGCCGGTCTCCTTCGAGTAGGGACCAAAGAAGGCTTTCTCCTGGCTTTTGGTATATGCGCCTCCCCACGACGTTACCGTGATCGTATCCCCAGCAAGGGCAGGTGCGCTCATGGCGAGACAAAGCATGGAGGTCTGAAGCAGTATCGAGATGCGGTTCATATTTGTTCCCCTGTTCTGGTTGAATGCAGTTTAGGCTTTTCGCTCTCACGATAGAGCCAGCGCCCGGCAGTCTTCCGGCGCCCAGCCGATGACGATGTTGTCCCCGGAGGCCCGAAACGTGTCCGCCAATGCAGCCGGCACCTTTATACGGACGTCATCGCACCCGCAGGCCTGGACGCGCAGCCGCAGGTGATCGCCGTGGTAGATCAGTTCGACGATCTTGGCCGTGAAGCGGTTGGGACTTTCGGCAGGAGACGACAGCGTGATGCGCTCCGGGCGCAGCACTAAGGTCGTGCGCGTCCCCTGTTTCAGCCCGTCACCGGCAAGAGCCGAGATGATGGAGCCGTCCGCGGTCCTGATCCGGCAGGTCTTTCCGACAAGCTCGACCACTTCGCCCGCGATGGCATTGTTCTCCCCGATGAAGGTCGCGACAAACGGGTTTGCCGGCGCTTCGTAAAGGGCGTGCGGCGAGGCGATCTGCTGCAGCGTGCCGTCATCGAAGACGCCGACGCGATCCGACATGGTCAGTGCCTCGCTCTGGTCGTGCGTCACATAGACGACGTTGATGCCAAGACGGCCGTGCAGGTGCTTGATTTCGAGCTGCATGTGTTCGCGCAATTGCTTGTCAAGCGCGCCGAGCGGCTCGTCCATCAGTATCAGTTGCGGCTCGAACACCAGCGCACGGGCCAGTGCGATGCGCTGCTGCTGGCCACCGGAAAGCTGGTTCGGCCGGCGCGTTTGGAAGCTTTCCATGCGCACCATGTCGAGTGCGCGGCGCACGCGTTCGGCCGTTTGCGCCTTGCCGAGCCGCCGCATCTTGAGTGGAAATGCCACGTTTTCGCCAACGGTCATGTGCGGGAAAAGCGCATAGTTCTGAAAGACCACGCCGATGTTACGGCGGTGCGGCGGTACGCTATCGATGCGGTGACCGGCGAGCGTGATGGTGCCATGGGTCGGAGCCTCAAAGCCGGCAAGCATCATCAGTGTCGTGGTTTTGCCCGAGCCGGACGGGCCAAGCAAAGTGAGAAATTCACCTTTTGCGACACTGAGGTCGAGCCCGCGCACGACGTAGCTTTTGCCGTCATAGGATTTGCGGACGCCTTCAAAGGCGATGAAAGGCTCATTCATGAAAATCCTCCGGTCACCGGTCAGGTTCTTTGCCTTTGTCTCGGTGTGCGATCGATATTGTCTCGCTGGCGTCAACTTTGTCAAGCAAGACAAATAATTTTGTATGGCGATCAACTGCCCCTCGAAATTCATAGAAAAAAATGATAGGCAGCAAAGCGATAAGGGAAAGCAATGAGAACGAGTGCATTTTCCGCCATACCAGCGGATCGGCGTTCGAAAACAGATGCGGAAATTTGTATGCCGAGAGATATGCAGGAGAACCACACAAAGAGCGGGGTGCTGAAGCGACCGGCGCGCCGGCCCGCCTATCTCGAGCTTGCCGGCGAGATAGAGGCAAAAATCCGTTCCGGCGAGCTTTCGCCCGGAAGCCAGTTGCCGCCGCAACGGGATCTGGCAAAGGAGCGTTCGGTCAATGTATCGACTGTCACCAAAGCCTATCGCGAGCTGCAGAACCTCAATCTGGTAGTGGGAAGTACGCGCCGCGGGACGATTGTGATGAGGGAAGGTGCGATGCCGCGCGTCGATCGCGCGACACGGCCCAGCGGCGTCATTGACCTTACCGTTAACCGCCCGGCTGTCGATGATTTCCAAAAACGCCTTGCCGAAACACTCCCCAAACTTGCGGCCGATTCGCGCTTCCAGGAAATGCAGGAGTACCAGCCGCCCGAAGGAGCCGCCTGGGCACGCGCCGCCGGCCGGCGCTGGATCGGGCTCAACGGCTTTGAACCATCCGCTGACGACATCGTCGTCACCAGCGGGGCCCAGCACGCCCTCCTCGCAGCCGTCAGCAGCCTGATCGAGCCTGGCGACGTAGTCGTCTCGGACCGGCTCACCTATTATGGCCTGAAGGCGCTCGCGCAGATGTTTCGCTTTCGCATCGTTGGCATCGGCAGCGATGATGAGGGCATGTCGGCAAGCGAGCTTGAGGATATCTGCCGGCGCGAAACGGTCCGGGCGGTGTTCGCCGTTCCTTCGATGCACAATCCGAGTGTCGTGACGATGAGCGAGGCGCGGCGCCGCGAATTGGTCGCCGTGGCCGAACGCCACGACGTGGTGATCATCGAGGACGACGTCTATGGACCGATGCTCGGCACCCGAGCTCCGACGCTCGCCACGCTTGCGCCGGAAAGGACCTACCATATTTCGGCCCTCTCTAAGGCCCTGGCGCCGGGCCTGCGCGTCGGCTATCTGACCTGCCCGCCGGGGCTTGCACAGGTGACTGCCGAAGCAGTGCGCACAACGGCCTGGATGCCTGCGCCGTTGCCGCTCCTCATCGCAAGCCGGTGGCTGGAGGATGGCACCGCCCAGGCCATTTTGAAGGCCCAGCTTTCCGAACTTCGGGCGCGCCACACGCTTGTTACCACTATTCTGGCAGGCCACTCCTTTGCAGCGGATCCCCGCTGCATGTTTGTCTGGCTGCGATTGCCGGCACCCTGGCGGGCAGAAGATTTCGCCGCCAACCTGCGTGCTCACGGCGTCGCGGTCATGCCGGCTGCTGCCTTTGCCTGCGATCGGCAGCCGGTCGAGCATGCCGTCCGTGTCAACATTGGATGTGCCGCCTCGCGCGAAGAGTTGACGACGGCGCTGCGGATCATCGCTTCGACACTCGCCGACCGTCCCCGGGCGTTGATCGGTCATGTCTGAGCAATCGGGCGTGACAAATCTGGAAATCGCGCCGCTGCCGGAGACGGAGAGGCGACATGTTCTCGTGATTGGTGCCGGTTTGGTGGGCCTTGCTTCGGCGCTCTGGCTGCAAAAGGCAGGGCATCGCGTCACCGTCATAGACCGCGAGCCACCGCTCGCCGGCGCATCCTATAAGCAAGCCTGTTCATACGGGAATGCCTGCACGATTGCGCCTCATAGCGTCGTGCCCGTCGCAACGCCCGGCATTGCCTGGCGGGTGCCAGGGATGCTTGCAAACCCGCTTGGCCCACTTGCAATCGTCTGGCGCTACCTTCCGCATCTGGCACCTTGGTTGCGTGCGTTTGTGGCATCGAGCAGCAAGGATGAGGTCGAACGGATCGCCGCTGTGCTCTCCGGCCTTCTTATGCAGGCCGATGCCGGCTGGCGGCCGCTTGTCCACGAAGCAGGCGCAAAGGCGCTTGAGCGGCGCCATGGATGTCTTTATCTCTATAAGACAGAGGCGCAGTTTCAGGCGGCGGAGCCTGAAATGCTCTTTCGCGAGCGTCACGGTGTTGCCCTGGAGCGGCTGGACGCCGCGGCAATCCGCGATCTCGAGCCCAATCTTGCACCACTATATTGTCGCGGCGTTTTGTTCCGCGATGCCTATACGATTTCGAGCCCGAAGCTGCTGGCCTTCGCGCTTGCCATGGTCGTCGGCGAGCGCGGCGGCACGTTTGTCGGCGGCGACGCCAGCGGCCTGGAGATGACAGAAGCAGGCGTCCGCCTCCGGGCCGGTGATGATGAAATGGGTGCCGATCACGCCGTGGTGGCGGCAGGTGCGTGGTCAGGCACGCTTGCGAGGCAGATCGGCGACAGGGTCCTGCTCGACACTGAACGAGGCTATCACGTGCTCTTCCCGTCGGCCGGCTCTCTCTTGGCGCGCCCCGTCTGTTATCCGGAACACGGATTCTACATGACGCCGATGGCAGATGGCCTGCGCGCTGCCGGCACGGTGGAACTCGGCGGCCTCTCGGCCCCGTCCAATGCCGGCCGCACGGCCATGATCCGCAGGGGCGTCGAAGCGCTTCTGCCTGGTGCGGGAGAGGGTACCTTGGAATGGCTCGGCTTTCGTCCATCGATGCCGGATTCGCTGCCGGTCATCGGTAACTCTCCGACATCACCGAACGTGACCTACGCCTTCGGGCACGGCCACCTCGGGTTGACGCTGGCTGGCATCACCGGGCGGCTCGTGGCAGATCTCGTCTCAAAGCGGAAACCGTCGATCGATCTGACGCCGTTCCGTTCCCAGCGCTTTAGCCATTTTGGCGCAAGCCGATGATAGGCGACTGCTGGCCCAAGACTGGAAATCGGCAGGCTTAGCTGTACTTCCATGATCTTCCCTAAACGGCACCACTCGATGCGTGGCTGATTGGCGCGGCCCCGGACGGCGCTGTCTTATGCGCGCTGCCATGGCGGCAGTATCGACCGCAATCAGCGGCTTTCCGGACCCTCTAGGACAGGCGGTCCACAGCGCGCACCACAGTCGCCAGATCGTCATCCGGTCAGCGAGCTCCGGTACCCAAACCGGCGCCATGTCCGGAAATGATGGTCAATTGCGCCAGTAAAAAAAAGGAACAAGCACGGCGGCCTTGCAGTTAATGCTGAAAAGGTTAGGGACTCACAATGAACACGCGCCCGCAATTCGTGTCGCGAAGCTCGCAACTTCCGCCGCAGATCTACTACGTGCATCCCCTGATGTTGAAGGGTTTGGCGGCGTGGAGGGAGGTTTTTGCGCATGCAAGAGACCTTGGTTTTGACACGGTCCTGACGGCTCCACTTTTCGAACGCGGTCATAATAGCAGTGTCTTTGTCACGAAAGGCTTCGATCGCCTCGATCCGGCATTGGGGCTGGGAAGTTCTGTCACTGAGGCCGTCGGAGCCTTGGTCCAAGCCGCAACCGACAACAAGCTCAAGATCATGCTCGACCTGGCCATTGATCGGGTGGCGGTCGACGAGGCTTCAGGATCAGTCGTCGCCGATCCGCGCGTGCCGCCGCACAAAGCCGGCAGCCAGCGCATCGATCCTACACGTGATCCTGGCCATCTCGACGACTGGCTCGCTCGGATGAGGCTGCTTACCGGCCTCGGAATTGCAGGCTTTCGCTGCCTCGGCATCGCAAGCCTGGCGCCGGAAGCCTGGTTCAACATCATCATGTCGACCCGCAAGTCTGCGCCAGAAACAACCTTTCTGGCCTGGACGCCGGGAAGCGACTTCGAAGTCCGCAAGGCCCTGGAGGGAACCGGTTTTGATGGCAGCTTCTCCTCGCTGGCATGGTGGGACCTTGAGGAACGTTGGATCATGGAGGAATACCAGATCCAGCGGCAGATCGGTTATCAGATCACCTTTCCGGAAGCGCCGTTCGGCAAGCGCGTCGCCCACGGCACCGACAGCTGGGAGGTCCTACAGCGCAAGGCCGTCCGAGCATTGCGGCTGTCTTCCACGTTTGCCAGCGGCCTGATGATCCCAATGGGCTTCGAGTATGGTGCCGCCGCACCGCTTGATCCGATGCATGGGGACGGGACCGGCCTGCGCGGCCTTCGCGAACGGGGCGCGTTCGACCTTTCCGGCGATATTCGCGCCGTCAACGCCTGGACGAACAAGACGGCTGCCGGTTTCGCGCGTCGGCCGCTCAAGCTCATCTCCACCAGCCAAACGCCGGCCGTTGCTCTGATGCAGACGGATCAGGAGGATGTGCCAAGCTCACAGAAAGTGCGTGTCGTCGTCCTCAATCGTGATCTGCGGCGCAGCGTCGGCGCTCCGTTCAATCTTGTGCGCGAGGCTGCATCCTCATTTCTGCCGCTGAGCAACCCGCAGGCCGACGATGAGATCCTTGACGCCCAACTGAAGTTGAAACCGGGTGAGCTTCGCGTTTTCGAAGGACTGTCGTCCGTTCCCATCATTGACGCACTCGCTGTACCCGCAGCCAGCGAGGCCGCGGCGTCTGCAAGATTGGCAATCGAAAAAATCACGCCGGCGGTCGACGAGGGACGGTTCGTGGTCAAACGCGTTGTCGGCGAAACGATAAAGGTTGAAGCCGATATTTTTGGAGACGGTCACGACCCCCTGTCGGCGGCGCTTCTTTGGCGCCCGGCCGACCAGAGCGGGTGGAACGAAGTCCGCATGGAGCTCGTCGAAAACGATCGCTGGCGTGCGGAATTCGTGGCAAAGCGCCTAGGGCGGCACGAATTCGTCGTGGAAGCATGGCGCAACCCCTTCCAGATCTACCGCTATGAACTCGTCAAGAAGCACGAGGCACGTCTCGATCTCAGGCTGGAAATCCAGGAAGGCATCAACCTCGTGCTGGACGCGCTCGATCACGCCGACGGCCAGATCAAGAGCCGACTGAAAGTCTTGTTCGACGAACTGACGGAGACGCAGGATGCACGGCGCACCGAAATCCTGCTCGCCACAGAAACCGCCGAGCTGATGGCGGCGGCAGATAGGCGTCCTTACCGGCTCCGGTCTCAAGTCATCCCGCTCGATGCCGAGCGTTCGGCTGCCGCCTTCGCAAGCTGGTACCAGATATTCCCGCGCTCCCAGAGCGGCGATGCGGACCGACACGGCACATTCGATGATGTTATCAAGCGGTTGCCGGCCATTCGCGCAATGGGCTTCGACGTGCTCTACTTTCCGCCTGTTCACCCCATCGGTACAACAAATCGCAAGGGTAAGAACAACAGCCTGCGTGCAGAACCAGGCGATCCCGGCAGTCCGTACGCGATTGGCTCGCAGGCGGGCGGCCATGACGCAATTCACCCCGAACTCGGCAGCTTCGAGGACTTCCGGCGGTTGGTCGATGCCGCCAAGGACGAGGGCCTGGAGATAGCGCTTGATCTTGCAATTCAAGCTTCCCCCGATCATCCGTGGCTAAAACAGCATCCGGGCTGGTTCGACTGGCGACCGGATGGGACCATACGTTATGCGGAAAATCCTCCCAAGAAATACGAGGACATCGTCAATGTCGACTTCTACGCGGGTGAGGCAGTCCCGTCATTATGGATTGCGCTGCGCGACATTGTTCAAAAGTGGGTCGACAACGGCGTAAAGCTGTTTCGGGTCGATAATCCGCATACTAAGCCTTTCCCGTTCTGGGAGTGGCTGATTGCTGACATCCGATCCCGGCACCCGGAGGTCGTATTCCTGTCGGAAGCCTTCACGAAACCCAAGGTGATGTACCGGCTCGCCAAGGTCGGATTCTCGCAGTCCTACACCTATTTCACCTGGCGCAACGCCAAGTGGGAACTGGAACAGTACATGCGTGAGATCACGACGGAAGAACCCAAGGAATTCTTCCGTCCGCACTTCTTCGTCAATACGCACGACATCAACCCTGACTTTCTGCAAAATGCGCCTCGTCCGGCTTATCTCATCCGTGCGGCGCTCGCAGCGACACTGTCGGGACTATGGGGGGTCTATAACGGTTTTGAGCTTTGCGAGGGTCGCCCGGACGCCAAGCGCAAGGAATATGCCGACTCAGAAAAATACGAGATCCGGGCCTGGGACCACGATCGGCCGGGCAACATTAAGTCCGAAATCACGATGCTCAACCGCATCCGCAAGGAAAACCCGGCTCTGCATTCCCACCATGGCCTGCAGCTTCTCACAGCCTGGAACGACAACATCATGTTCTACGAAAAGGCGAGCCCCGGGCGCGAGAACGCTCTGCTGATCGCTGTCAATCTCGATCCGCATAATGCCCACGAGGCAGATGTGGAAATTCCGCTCTGGTCATGGAACCTCGCGGACCATGCCGCGCTCGATCTCGAAGACCTGATCGACGGTCACAAATTCACCTGGACCGGCAAGGTTCAGCGCCTTCGGCTCGATCCCCACGCCGGGCTGCCGTTTTCGATCTGGCGTGTGAGATAAGGGAGGAAAGCAAAATGGACGTCGCAACCACAAGCCGTAGTCAGACGCAGACCGAGACGCAGACAAGCAAGCAGGATTCCGATCCCCTGTGGTACAAGGACGCTGTCATTTACCAGCTTCACATCAAGTCGTTCTTCGACGCCAATGGAGACGGCATCGGTGACTTCGAGGGACTGCATGAGAAGCTCGATCACATCGCTTCGCTCGGAGCCAATGTCATATGGCTCTTGCCGTTCTTCCCGTCCCCGCGCCGTGACGATGGATACGATATCGCCGACTACACCAATGTCAGTTCGGACTACGGCACCATGGAGGAGTTCGAGGCCTTCGTCGAAGCCGCACATCAACGTGGGCTGAGAGTCGTTATCGAGCTCGTAATCAACCACACCTCCGATCAGCATCCGTGGTTCCAGCGGGCGCGCCATGCGCCTCCCGGCTCGCCGGAGCGCGACTTCTACGTCTGGTCGGACACGGATCAGAAGTTCCCGGAAACCCGGATCATCTTTCTTGACACTGAAAAGTCCAACTGGACCTGGGATCCTGTCGCCGGCGCCTATTATTGGCACCGGTTCTATTCCCACCAGCCCGACCTCAATTTCGATAATCCGCTCGTACTGAACGAGCTTCTAAGCGTGATGCGCTTGTGGCTGGAAACCGGAATCGATGGTTTCCGACTGGACGCAATCCCCTATCTGGTCGAGCGCGAGGGGACAATCAACGAGAACCTGCCAGAGACGCATGGAATCCTGAAGAAGATCCGTGCAGCGCTCGATTCCACTCACCCTGGCAAGATGCTGCTTGCCGAGGCCAATCAATGGCCGGAGGATACCAGCGACTATTTCGGCAACGGCGATGAATGCCACATGGCATTCCACTTCCCCTTGATGCCGCGCATGTATATGGCAATCGCCAAGGAAGATCGGTTTCCGATCACCGATATTATGCGTCAGACGCCCGAAATCCCGGAGAGTTGCCAATGGGCGATCTTCCTGAGAAATCATGACGAGCTGACACTCGAGATGGTCACTGACGACGAACGGGACTATCTTTGGAACATCTACGCCGCTGATCGCCGCGCGCGCATCAACCTCGGAATCAGGCGACGTCTTGCGCCGCTGATGGAGCGCGACCGCCGCCGCGTCGAGCTGATGAACGCGCTTCTGCTTTCGATGCCCGGTACTCCCGTGATCTACTACGGCGACGAGATAGGCATGGGCGACAATATCTATCTAGGCGACCGCGATGGCGTGCGAACGCCGATGCAATGGTCTCCGGACCGCAATGGCGGCTTCTCGAAGGCAAACCCCGCGCGCCTCGTTCTGCCGCCCATCATGGATCCGCTTTACGGCTACGAAGCGGTTAATGTCGAAGCGCAGGGGGCCGATGCCCATTCGTTGCTCAACTGGACACGGCATATGCTGGCCTTGCGCAACAAGCATACTGCATTTGGGCGCGGTTCCTTACGGTTCCTGTCGCCCGGCAACAGGAAAATCCTTGCTTATCTTAGGGAATACCAAGGCGAAACGATCCTTTGCGTCGCCAACCTGTCGCGCCTGCCGCAAGCCGTCGAGCTGGATCTTGCCCATTTTGCCGGTTACATCCCGATTGAGCTGACGGGCATGTCTCCTTTCCCGCCGATCGGTCAACTCACTTATCTGCTCACGCTGCCCCCTTATGGTTTCTTCTGGTTCCAGCTCAGCCAGGAGACTGATGGCCCCGCATGGCGCGCCGAGCCTCCCGAGCAGATGCAGGACATGGTGACCATGGTCGTGCGTCGCGACCTGCAGGAACTGCTCGATGAGCCCCGGCTTTCAGGTACGCTTTCGAGCGAGGTGCTGCCGGCCTATCTCGGCAAGCGGCGCTGGTTCGCCGCCAAGGGCGAGAGGTTAAGGCGTGCGTCCCTGATTTCCGCCATGCCGTTTCCATTCGCCGGCAACATCTTGTTTGCAGAACTGGAAGCGGAACTGGAAGCTCGCAATGAGACATACCTGCTGCCGCTTGCCGTATCGTGGGATGACAGCCAGCCCAGTGCTCTTGCCCAGCAGCTTGCCCTTGCCCGTCTCCGTCAGGGCCGTCGCGTCGGCTTCCTGACTGACGGATTTGCGATGGAAGGTCTTGCACGCGGCGTCATACGAGGCCTCTGTGACCGTGCCGTCATTGCCGGTCGCGCTGGCAAGCTCGAGTTCTTAGGGACCGCGCAGCTCGACTGCATGAGCGTCGATGATGACATACAAGTGCACTGGCTCTCTGCCGAGCAATCCAACAGCTCGCTGATCGTCGGCGATATGGCGATGGTAAAACTCATCCGCCATATCTTCCCCGGTGTCCATCCGGAAGTGGAGATGACGCGCCGGCTGACCAGCGTCGGATATGCCAATACCGCGCACCTGCTCGGCGAAGTCGTTCATATCACACCCGATGGCAGCCGATACACGCTGATTATCGTGCAAAGAGCCATTCGCAATCAGGGCGATGCGTGGAATTGGATGCTGGCCAATCTGCGTCGCTCGACCGACGAGGTCGTGGTGACCGGCGTTGACGGCAAGGCGGCCGACGAGCATTTCAAGCCGCTCGTCGCGTTCGCTGCGACCGTTGGCAAGCGGCTCGGCGAATTGCATGCGGCGTTGGCGCGGCCGACCGAAGACGAAGCCTTCAAGCCCGTCCGCATCACCGATGAGGACGCCGCTCGCTGGGCAAACGCTGTAAGGGAGCAAATTCGCGGCAGCCTCGCCATGCTTAAGGCAAGCGGCGACAGTCTTGCGCCGGCGCTGGCGCAACAGATCGGCTTTCTCGTCCAGCAGCGCGAGGATCTCTTGAATGCTGTTGACGATCTCGCCAGGGCTGCGGTCGGTACGCTGATGATCCGAAATCACGGCGATTTCCACCTCGGCCAGGTCCTGGTTGCGGAAGGGGATGCCTACATCATCGATTTTGAGGGCGAGCCCGCACGCGATCTTGCCGAACGCCGCGCAAAGACCAATCCCCTGCGAGATGTCGCGGGCCTCCTGAGGTCGTTTAGCTATTTGGCGGCATCCGCCGATCTTGACCTGGAACGGGTAAGCGAGGTGGAAGATCAAAGACACAGCGCACTCGTTAGGCGCTTCATCGACTTGGCCGAGCAGGCGTTCCTCGGTGCTTATTTCGGAGTGATCGAAGACGTGCGCGAACTCAACATTCCGACCAATTCGCGCAGTCGCATCCTCGATCTGTTCCTGCTCGAGAAAGCCGCTTACGAGATCGCCTATGAAGCGCGCAACCGACCCAACTGGCTGGCCCTGCCGCTTGGCGGTTTCTCGGCCATCGCATCGAGACTGCTGGAGAAAGTCGCATGAGATACGAGCGCACAGACTTGATGATAGGCACTGTCCAGGAGGGCCTTCAGGCTCTCGTCGAAGGCCTTCACGGTGATCCATTCTCGATCCTTGGACGCCACCAGTATGGCGATCTTACCGTCGTAAGAGCCTTGTTGCCCGGGGCAGCATCCGTCGACGTGGTCGAGGCTGACACCGGCCGCGTGCTGACGAGACTGGAGACGATTCATGAAGGTGGCCTCTTTGCCGGGGCAATCGGTAGCACGACGAATTACCTCTTTCGCATCAACTGGCCGGATGCCGTACAGGAGACGGAGGATCCTTATTTTTTTGGATTGCTGCTCGGTGAGCTTGACCTGCATCTAATTTCTCAGGGCACCCACTATGATCTCGGCCGCACGCTCGGGGCCATTCCGATGGAGATCGATGGCATACAGGGCGTGCGATTTTGTCTGTGGGCACCCAATGCGCGGCGGGTTTCCGTGGTTGGCGACTTTAACAGTTGGGATGGTCGCCGGCATCCGATGCGACTGCGTCCTTCAGCCGGCGTATGGGAACTCTTCATCCCGCGCCTGACGCATGGAGAACGCTACAAGTTCGAACTCATTGATGCCAACGGCAATCTCATGCCGCAAAAGGCCGACCCGGTTGCCCGTGCCAGCGAGGCTGCACCTTCTACGGCTTCGATCGTCGCGCCCTCAAAACCCTTCCGCTGGAGCGATGAAGACTGGATGCGTGCTCACCGCGCCGAGCGCGCACTCGAAGGCGCAATTTCAGTTTACGAGGTGCATCTTGGCTCCTGGCTTCGGATTGCCGAGGAGGCAAACCGGTCCCTCGACTGGGTCGAATTCAGCCAGAGGCTGGTTCCCTATGTCCAAGATCTCGGCTTTACGCATATCGAACTGTTGCCGATCATGGAACATCCGTTCGGCGGCTCCTGGGGCTATCAGCCACTTGGCCTTTTTGCCCCGACCGGCCGTTACGGCCTTCCGGATGACTTCGCCTATTTCGTCGACCGCTGCCATGCTGCAGGCATTGGCGTCATTCTCGATTGGGTGCCGGCACATTTTCCAACCGATGTCTGGGGGCTTGCCCGCTTCGATGGCACCGCGCTTTACGAGCACGAAGACCCGCGCGAGGGCTTCCACAAGGACTGGAACACTCTGATCTACAATCTCGGGCGCAACGAGGTGAAGGGGTTCCTGATCGCCAGTGCCCTTGAATGGCTGGAACACTATCACGTCGACGGTCTGCGCGTCGATGCGGTCGCCTCAATGCTTTACCGCGACTACAGCCGCAACGAGGGCGAATGGATCCCCAACGCATATGGCGGACGCGAGAATCTTGAGGCGGTGGAATTCTTCAAGCACCTGAATAGCATCATCCATCATCGGTGCCCGCATGCCTTTACGGCTGCCGAAGAGTCGACCGCCTGGCCAGGGGTCACGACGCGGCCCGAGGACGGTGGCCTCGGCTTTGATTTCAAGTGGAACATGGGCTGGATGCACGACACCCTGCATTACATGCAGGAAGATCCAGTTCACCGCAAATACCATCATGCGGCGATGACGTTCGGCATGATCTATGCCTATTCCGAACACTTCATGCTGCCGCTTTCCCATGACGAGGTTGTGCACGGCAAGGGTTCGCTTTTCGCAAAGATGCCCGGCGATCACTGGCAGCGGCTTGCAAATCTGCGCGCCTATTACGGCTTCATGTGGGGACATCCAGGCAAGAAACTCATTTTCATGGGTTGCGAGCTTGCCCAGGAGAGTGAATGGGACCACGATGGTTCCGTTCATTGGGACCTGCTCGACAGTCCCGCTCATGCAGGTATTCAGCGGTTGATCCGTGACCTCAACAGGCTCTATGCGCAAGAGCCGGCGCTACAGTTCAGCGACCTTCATGCCGCTGGTTTCGAATGGGCAGTCGCAGACGACGCGGAAAACTCCGTCTACGGCATGCTTCGCAGTTCGCCCGACCGCTCGTCGCTGATGCTGATTATGTCCAATCTCACCCCTGTTCCGCGCTACGGTTACCGGGTCGGTGTGCCCACGGAGGGCCGCTGGCAGGCGGTACTCAATACCGACGCGGCGATCTACGGGGGGGCCAATCTTGGCCAGACTGAGGTCTGGGCAGAACGCCAGCCAAGTAACGGCAAGGAGTATTCCGTCCTTCTGACACTGCCGCCGCTCGCAACGGTCTTCTTAAGGCACAAGGAGTAACGCTCTTCCATCTGCGCTGGGGTGGTGCCGGACGCCCAGGCGTCCGGCACCTGGTCGTGCTTTCAGGAATACTGCGGCGAAGCCGATTCACCGCGATGGTATGCGGCGCTTTTGTCAGACAAGAAGCGGCCAGACGCTTGGCTTCCGAAGGCTTCTCAGCGCGACTGGGAAGGCGAGCCTTTGCGCAAGAGTTTCTCGACGTGACTGAAAGGCAGAGGTTTTCCGAAGAAATATCCCTGAATTTCGGTGCAGCCGTGCTCCCTCACTTGATCGAGCTGGTCGGTCGTTTCGACGCCTTCGGCAGTGGTCGTGATACCGAGGCTGGATCCCAGATCGACCACCGCCTTCACGATGGCGGCGCAATCCTTGGAATCTCCAAGTTCACGGATGAATGATTGATCGATCTTGATCTTGTCAAACGGAAAAAGCCTCAGATAGCTCAAGGAGGAATATCCGGTACCGAAGTCGTCCATCGCGATCCGCACTCCAAGTCCCTTGATGTGGTGCAGGGTTGCCAGGGCCGTCTTGCTGTCAGTGAGGAGGACGGATTCGGTGATTTCGAGTTCAAGCTGAAAAGCCGACAGACCGGAATCAGCAAGGGCAGAAATAACCGTATGGGTAAGCGAGGGGCTTCTGAACTGGACTGGGGAAAGGTTCACCGCAACCCTTACATGCCCCGGCCAGCTTGCGGCATCTTTGCAGGCCTGGCGCAACACCCATTCCCCGAGTGGCACGATCAAGCCGGTTTCTTCCGCCAGCGGGATGAATTCAGCCGGTGAAACCAGGCCCCGCTCGGGATGGTGCCAACGCAAGAGCGCTTCGAAGCCGACAACCTCTTCGGTTCCTGCATTGACCTGCGGCTGATAGTAGATTTCGAACTGGCGCCCTGCGATAGCCTGCCGAAGGTCGACTTCGAGTTTGCGCCGCTTCTGGATGCCGGCATCCATTGCAGGCTCGAAGAAGCAATAGGTGCCTCTGCCATCCGTTTTTGCTTTGTAGAGAGCGGTGTCGGCATTCTTCAGCACACCATCTGCCGTGTCGCCGTCGTCAGGAGCTATCGCAATGCCGATGCTTACCCCGATTTGAACAGGCTGCCCCTCGACGATAAACGTTTCGCCGATAGCATTGACAAGTCTTTGTGCAAGTGCCGCGGCGCGTTCCTTCGTTTGGACCTCCTCCTGAAAGACGACGAATTCGTCGCCGCCCAGCCGAGCAACGCTATCGCCCTCACCCAGGCATGTCTTCAGCCTGTCGGTTACGGCCTTCAGCAGGAGGTCGCCGACGGCGTGCCCCAATGTATCATTCGCACGTTTGAAGTGGTCCAGATCCAGGCATAACAGCGCGCAGCGCTTTCCCCCGTTACCAAGGGCCAATTCCTTTTCAAGCTTCTCACGTAAAAGCGTGCGATTGGGCAGGCCAGTCAGCGGGTCGTGACCAGCCATGTGTTTGATCTGTTCTTCGGCGCGCACGGATTCGGTGACGTCTTCATGGGTTGCGACGTAGCCGCCGTTTTCCATCGGGTTATGTGTGATCTTTATCACCCTGCCATCCATCAAGACGATATTCTCACTGGCGGCGGAACCCTTTAGCGCGGCCTCGACGACAACATCGAAATACGCCTCCTGCTGAACCGGCGCGTTTCCAGCTGTTTGCCGATAGTCGAGGATTTGCAAAAGAGGCGTCCCCGGCCGTGTCAACGTTTCGGGCAGGTCGTACAAGCGACAATAGCCTGCGTTGCACAGCAACAGGTTCTTGTCAGCATCGAACATGCACAGACCGTGCGGCATGTTTGCCAGTGCCGCATCGAAGCGGCGGTTCTGATCGGCCATATCCTTTCTTATGCTGGCCAGCGCCGAAATATCATCACAGCTGATCAACCATCCGCCGTCGTCCACCGGCGTGGAGGTCAGCGAGACGATCCTCTCACCGACTGAGATCTCCTGATAGAACAAGGTTGAACGTGTGAGGAGATGCGTGAGCCAGCTCTCTTGACTGTCGTCGGATTGCTGCGTCCGGCCAAGGATCGGAATCTGAGCAGCCATCCTTGTCGCACTGACGCCGACTTCAATAGCCCCTCTGGGGGCCTGCAACAGTTTCCCTATCCGATCGTTGAAAATCACAACCCGTAAGTCTGCATCCAGCAGCGCGACACCCTGCTGCATAATCTCCAGAATACGGAAGGAACTAAGCATAATCTACCTTTGCAACAGCCGACATAAAACGCAACCGTAAAGTGCGCCGGATGCAATCACAATGCCTTTTTTTCAAAATTGCTCAACCAGGTCGTGTTGGCGATCGCTTCTGCGCGTGCAAACAAGCCGACACTTCCGGCATGATTGCCGTCGTGCTTCGCTCCGCAAGTGCTTATATAAGGGCCCAGGTTCTGCCATTGAGAGAAACAGCGAGCTAGAGACTGACGGAGATGCTGCGAGCCTTAACGGTTCGATGCCGTCTGAACGGAACAATGGGTGCGGTCGAGACCGCCGCAATGCTCAGACCGCGTAGCGGTGGCGCATTGTTGCACAAGGTGCACCCAGAATTCTTGAAAACGGGTTCGTTCTGCCTCCGGCGAGCGCACGACGCACCTATATCTATTAGGAGCCACGCAATGCGTTAAGCGAAGAGGAAGAACTTGAACGAGATCCACATCACCAAGCGAGAGAGGGAAATCCTGACGCTCATGTGCGACGGAAAGAGCGCGCAGGAGATTGCGATCATCCTCGGGTGCTCGGTGCATACCGTGCGAACGCATATCGAAGCGCTGAAGGATACATTTGCAGTCTACAAGGACACAGCTCTGGTGGCCGCGGCGCTAAGGACAGGCGTGATTGAATGATGAAAGTGTCACGCCTGTTCTTTAACGTGCACAGAGAAATGGCCGGCGCGCTGCGGCAGTTCGCCTGTTCCGGCTGCCGTTTGAGGGCGGCGCCATTCCTTCAGTTTGCCCGTAAACGCATTTTTTCATTTTGATGCAGGCGAAGACCCGGTATTGCATTGTCGATCGTATCGGGAATGGCTTGATTTGAAAATAGGACGGCGGCTTTCGGTATCTGGCGCATCGAGGGGGCGGGATCGCAACGATGATCGTCCAGGCATCAGCCCGGTCGACATTGCAGATCACAATTCCCGCACGGCCATGGGGCTCCTGCGCCGCTTTGGGCCGCTTACCCGCCAGGAGCTTTCCAGGCATCTTGGGCTCACGGAGCCGGCTATAACGGGGATTATGCGCCGCCTGGCCGATGCGGGTCTGGTCAGCGGGAAAAAGCGTCCCACAACTGCGCACTACACGGCGCTCGAGTTCTCGTTGCGAGCCGACGCCGCATATTCCTTGGGAATCCGCCTCGGTGCGCATGGCGGCGAAGCTGTCGTCATGGATCTTGCCGGTAGGATCCTTCAACAACACGCCTTCACAAAACCCGAAGAAATCAAGAAGGCTGTTTTGCACATCCGGCATGCCGCTGGCCTCTCTGGCAGACTGCTGGGATGCGGCATCGCTCTCTCTGCCGGGTTGGCACTCGATCGGAAAGCCATTGAGGATACCCTTGAATTGGACGTTGGCCCGCTCTTTTTTCTGGATGACACCGAGGCGGCGGTCAATGCCGAGCGTATGTTGGGCATAGGCGACCACGAAGGCGGTCTGGTGATCGTCATCGTCGACGAGACTGTGCGCGCCGGGCTTTTGATCGGCGGGCGGCCGTTTCGGGGTGTTCACGGATTGGCGGGCCAGATCGGCGACATGCGCTCGGGTGTTGATGGCGCGAGCCTGAACGAAGTCGCGACGTTGCCCTCGCTCAAAGAGTACCTTGCAGCCCACCCGGGCGAAACGGATGGCTGGGTGGCGATTGCTGCGCGCCATCTTCATGAGGCGGTCCTGGCGATTTCAGGATTTATCGCTCCGGGCGCCATCCTCATCGGTGGTGCTCTGCCCGACGATGTTTTCGAGGCAATCTTTGCGCGCCTGTCGCGCGAACGGGACGACAAAATTCGCGATCTCGTGATCGCGCCTTGGATACCCTCCGTGCGGCGTGCGTCCTTTCCGTGGGCAGGGGTCGCCGTCGGCGCGGCATTACGGCCGTTTTCCGACACACTTTTGCCCGCTGACCGTCCATGATCTTTCGGGCGTGGCTTGACGCGCCCTGCCAACCGTCACGCAACCGTGACCGGGTCCTGGGACTGTCGGCTGCTGATTGGATTTCGAAACCTCTGACCCGGTTCGGCGGATGGCAACCCCAGACGATGGGCAAGCGGGATTGCGGCAGCACCGAGAGCCGCGGCATCTTCCGAGCCGGCCGCCCGGTGAAGGGACGGCGCTCGTGCGCCAAGCCGGGTAATCTCCTCGTGGACGTAGACAAGCAGTTCATCGATTAGACGGACAGGAAAGCGGCCACCGATGAGAACGCCTTCCGGATCAACGATCATGCCGATATCGACAATTGCTTGGGCAAGCTTGACGCTGATCTTTCGCAGCCAGCTGCTGACGCGGCTGCGTCCCGCGTTGTCGAGGTTGAGAAGATCTCCCGGGGTTGTCGCTTTGATGCCGTTGCGCTCAAGATAGTCAAACAGGATAAACAGCGAGAACATTTCGCCCAGCGGCTGGGTGCTTCCTGCAAACGGGCCATCATCAAAGACGACCGGCAGCCAGCCAATTTCTCCGCCGATTCCGCTGGCGCCTTTATGACGGACCCCATCTATGACGAGGCTGCCGCCGAGACAGGCATTGGCGAGGATGTAAAAGAAACTGCCGATTTCCGTGCCGAGACCATACTCGATTTCACCGAGTGCAGCAGCGTTGGCGTCATTGTCGATGAACACCGGATGATCGGAAATTGCCTCCAGCGCACCGCGCACGTCATAGCCAACCCATTGCCGGTATTCTGATGGAAAGCCGACGACTTTAACCTCTCCGAGCCAGTCAGGAATAGCAAGGCCAATCCCCGCCAGACGAGCTTCTTCGATGACCCTGCGGCGTCGGAAGGAGGATAGCGCGTCTGCCATCAAGTTCGCGAAGTCGTCCGGTAGCAGAAAGCGCCTTTCGTGATGGATGCGTCCGCGCACCGTGCCGGCTGCATCCACAGCGACGATCGTCAGGTGATCGCGATCGATATTCGCGCCGACCGAAAACACGCCTTCGGGATCGATCTCCAGCTCGATGGCAGGTTGTCCGCGCAGGCCGTGCCTGCGGCGGGCCTCCATAACGAGACCCTCATCGAGCAATCGATCCACGATGCGGGTGACGGCTTGTTTCGTCAGCCGCGATTGGTGGGCAAGCTCCGTGCGCGAGATCGGGGCGCCGCGATGAATTGCGGCGAGAATCATGGCCCGATTGGCCGCCGCAGCCTGCTCCGTATTCGAGCCCGACATTATCAATCCCGGTATCCCTTCGCCGTGACCTAATCTCAACGCAAACTAGGCGATTGTAGTGGATGCGAAAAGCGCCCCAAGAGCGCTGTTGCATCGAGCCGTATCGCATCAAGTCCTGACTATTCGCCAGCTCTTGACCTCAAAGGGGCGCAAACCGGCATTCGGCACCTCCATCGGCTCTTCGAGGATACTGACGACGCCCATGTTTTGCCAGCGCGGCGGAAGGCGTAACTCAAAATTCCCGCGCCGCCCGGCAGGCTCGTACACGCGCACGATGAGGCCATCGCCGTCCTCCGAGGGCTTGACGGCGGAAAGTGCCGCATCAATCCCGACGGCGGCAAGCGGCTGCCATCTGCCCGTTGCGCGATCTGTGACGGCGACGGCCAACAGCGGTTGGTTTAGATCTTCGGCCTCCTCCCTCACACCCCCTTCGTACCACGTGCCCTCATGTGGCATCAGTGAATAGGTGAAAGTCTGGATGCCTTCGTCGGCAAGCGGATCGGGATAGACCGGCGCGCGCAGGAGGGAGAGGCCCAGGACATTGCCGCGCACGCTGTGGCCATACTTTGCGTCATTGAGGATGGCAACGCCAAAACCAGGCTCCGAAAGATCGGCAAAGCGGTGGGCAGGTGCTTCGAACATCGCAGCGTCCCAGGACGTGTTCGAATGGGTCGGACGTTCCACGACCCCGTAGGCGCATTCGCAGGTCGCCCTCGCGTGACGCACGGCAACGCCCGTGAGCGTGCGAAGGAAGACACGTCGGTCATGCCAGTCGAGTTCTGTCTGTATGTCCAGCCGCCGCGCGTTGGCACCAAGCGACAGAACCTGCGTGATGCGCGAGTGGCGCCAGGTTCGAACGATCTTGATCGCCGCCCGGTGGGGACCGTTCTCAAGCAGTTCAAGGCTGTCGAGATGAGTGATCTCTTCGCCACGAGCCGCGTAGTCTTCTTCGACATCCCAGGCGTCCCAATTGCGCGGCTTGTCGGCAGGATAGACGAAAAGCCGATTGCCGCAGCCCTCAAGCGCCTCACGGCCTGTTGGCTTGTGCAAAATGCTGGCGATCGAGCCGTCGTTGGCAAGCCTCACTTTCAGGACAGCGTTTTCCAGATAGTCGCGCCCAGCCGAAAGGCCGGTCTTTGGTTGGAGAGCTTCGGTCGCCAGTACAGCAATCCCAAGCGGCGCGATCTGTCCCTCGGCCGAGATTGTGCTGCCGTCTGATAGCGTCAAGCGGATGGGACGCTCAGACAGCGACGGATTGACCACCAGAACATTGTTGCCTTCTCCAACCGGCAGTTGCGCGGCTATCGATTCCATCGCCGCCATTTGAGTTGAGCGCGCCTCTGCCACGACTGCGTCGAGTTCGTTGGCGGCATCGACATAGACCTCGGCAATCGAGGAGCCGGGCAGGATGTCATGAAACTCGTTCTTTAAGACGACACGCCATGGGCGCTCCATTGATGCCGGCTGCTCGCCCCCCAGAAGATAAGCAAGGCCGGCCAGCGTCTCGGCGGTAACCAGACTGCGCTCTGCTTTTCGGTGCAGCCGCTTAACGGCGCTCTGACTTGTGAGCGTTGCGCGGTGCAGTTCGAGATAGATTTCGCCTTGCCAGACTGTCAGGTCCTTCCTGGCTGCCGTGTCATGCGCATCCTTGAAGAAGTCGTGGACCCTTGTCCAGCGTGCTTGCGGCAAAGCCGGGAAGAAGCGCAGTTGCTCTTCCCGCATAATCATTTCCGGCGTCACGCCGCCGCCGCCATCGCCATAGCCCACAGCAAGCAGCGTGGTTTCGTGCTTGTCCTTCTGGCGGAAGTTCTTCCAGGTCGGCACGAAACAATCCGGGCGCACGAAGCCATTGTAGCCCTGCATCGGATTGTCGAATGTGTGGGCAAGGACCCTGCTGCCATCGAGCCCTTCCCACCAGAAGAGGTCGGCCGGGAACTGATTGGTTTCCGACCAGTTGACCTTGATCGTGAAGAAGCTGTTCATGCCGCCTTGACGCAGGAGCTGGGGCAGGGCGCCGGAAAAACCGAAGCAATCGGGAAGCCAGCAGACGGTATGGCGAATCCCGAAGGTCTTTTCGAAATAGCGCTGGCCATAAAGGATCTGCCTGCTGAGGCTCTCGCCGGTCGGCATGTTGGTGTCGGGTTCGACCCACATGCCACCAAGCGTTTCCCATTGGCCTGCCTTTGCCCGCTCGATGATGCGCGCCAGCAAGCCTGGATCGTCTTCGGCAATCTGCGCATAGTAGTGGGCTGTGGACTGATTAAAGCGGAAATCGGACGATTGCTCCATGAGCGACAACGCCGTGTGGAATGTACGGCGCATCTTCCGCCGGGTTTCGCTGTAAGGCCAAAGCCATGCAAGATCGATATGCGCATGCCCGGTCAGTGCGATTGCGCCTTGCGGCGGAAAACGCTCGCGCAGTTGCTTGAGCTGTCCAACAAGTGTTTCGTAGGCTTCGAGCACGCTGGCCCGCTGGCTCTGATTAAGACCTTCAGGTGAAACCTCAAGTGGCGGCAACTGCCAGATCTTCTGCTGGACCGGCGAGGGCGCCGTACGCGCGACATAGGCGGCGGTGGCCGACGGCCAGTCGAGGCCGCGCATGGCGTGTTCGGCGACATCCAGGAGATGCGGAATGACCTCGTGGCCGTCGAGGATTTCGGCCGCCTCGGTGATCTGCCGCAAGAGCAGCCAGAGCCTGTCAACGGCAGTGTCCAGCCAGATGACTGCACCACGTTCCAACCTCGGGTGCCGCACGGGTTCTCCAAAGGGCAGGCGCGCGACAGTTTCGGAAGAGATGCGGATGCTGCGCGAAGGGACAAGGAATTCCCGGTGATAGGGATCGAGGCCGAGCCGTGTCTCATTGCCCGTCTCGTCGGCGATCGTGATCAGGCTTTCGCCGCCAAGGTCAAGCACGAGCCGAGCGTCGTCAAGGCGCCAATGGCCGGGCAAGGTGATTGCGCCGGAAAAGCGCACCGTGCCGTTTTTGCGTGGCCATGAGTCGCCGATTGCGATCGGCTCTCCTTCAAAGGTCCAGCCGTCTATCTCAATTGTTTCGCGCGAACGCCAGTATTCCAGCTCTGCGATACGGACGCGAATGCGGTCGAGGCGTTGGGTCAGAGTAAGCGTCATGATGAGATCCTGAGATGTGAATGCAATGTCAGCCCTTGACGGCGCCCTCCGTCATGGCGCCGAGGATGAGCCGCTGGAGGGCGAGAAAGGCAACAATGGCTGGAACGACCGATACAAGGCAGGCCGCCGCCAGCAACTGGAGGGAGGAGTCGTTTTGTGTTCCGGCATACTGGAATATCCCCACGCCAATGGGCATGAGCGATTCCTTGCTGATGAGAAGAAATGGGACGAGAAACTGCGACCAGCCGGCGATGACCGAGATGATGAAGGCTGAGGCGATGCCTGGTGCCGACAAGGGAAGGATGATGCGCCAAAAGACGCTAAAATGACCGCAGCCGTCAATGACGGCAGCTTCGTCGAGGCTCTTCGGAATGCCGTCGATTGAGCCCTTCAATATCCACGTCACCATTGGTACCGCGAGTGCAATATAAACCATCGTTGCACCAAAATGGCTGTCGGTAAGGTGAAGTGCTGCCATATAGCGGTAGAGCGGCACCATGATCACAAGCGGTGAAATCATCTGAAAGGCGAGCAGGACCATCATCCAAGCTCCCTTGCCGCGAAACGGAAATCGGGAGAAGGCATAAGCTGCAGGCAGCGCCACGATCAGGCAGCCGATTGCGCTGCACGAGGACAGGATCAACCCATTCCAAAGATATCCTGCGAACTTGTCGGAGGATAAGATGGCGCCGAAATTATCCAAAGTTGGCGCTTTGGGGATGAGACGGCTCACGCCCAGAAAGATTTCCTTGCGCGTTCTTAGCGCAAGCGACAGCAGCCAAAGCAACGGCCAGGCGAAGAAAAGAAACGTTATAGCAAGGAACAGATAGCTTAGCGCATCGCCAATGCGATCTTGTCTGAGAGGCCTCAAGTCGGTTCTCCTCTTGGCAGAAAACGCGCATAGACGAGTGCAAGGCCAAGGCTGATTGTAAGCATCAGGATCGACAAGACCGCGCCGGCTGCAAGGTCGTAATTTCGGAACACGACATTGAAGGTGTATAGCGAGAGAACCTCGGTCGCGCGGCCGGGGCCGCCGCCGGTGAGCGAAATGATTGCGTCAAACGTGTTCAGGGTCTGGATCGTGATGAGGATCATGTTGACGAGGATAGCGGTCCGCAGCTGGGGTAGAGTGATATAGATCAGCCGTTGCCACGGATTTGCGCCGTCGACTTCGGCAGCCTCGTAAAGAACAGGATCGATGGCCTTGCTCGCCGCATACATCACAACCATCGAGAACGCCGTGCCGCGCCAGACATTGGAAATTACGACCGACCACATGACCATGTGCGGATCCGACAACCACTGCACAGCCGGAACGCCGATCAGGCGCAAGAGACTGTTCAATCCGCCAAACGGCGCTTCGTTGAAAAGCATTTTCCAGATGATGCCTCCGGCAATGCCCGGAACAACCCAGGCGACGAGGGCTGTTGTTCGCACGATCGTCGAGCCGAAGAGCCGGCGCTTTTCGCTGTGCAAAACAATCAAGGCGATGAAAAGCCCGAAGAATTGCTGCACAACGACGCTCGACGCGGTGAAGACGAATGTCACCCACAGGATTTGCAAGAGCTCGGGCTTTGACAATGTGGTGACGATCGTCTGCAGCGTATATTCTTCGTCCGTGCCAAGCAGCGAGACGTTGGTGAACGCAAAACGAAAGACGTCAAGCAAGGGGTAAAGATAAAAGACGCCAAGGATAAGAATGAGCGGCATAAGCCAAGGCAGCGGGGAGGGACTATGGCGTCCGGCGGCATTCCTGCCGATCCTCTGGGGGCCTCTGGCGGCAATGCTTGCATCCATCATCGGTCCGATCCGGCCATTTCATCGTTAGGCAGCGGTTGCACGGGCTTCCTGGCGGCACGAGGCGTTCCGGCCCGCGCCGCCAGGTGGTGTTCAGCTGCGTTTGAAGGCGCTAAGCGAAGCGCCGAATGCCTCGTCCACGGCGGCTTCGGTTGGCTGGACGCCCGTCAGCACCTTGCCCATCATGATCTGAATCTGATTTGAGATTTCAGGATAGACGGGTGCGCCGGGCCTTGCCTGCCCGAACTTCAGCGCTGCCGCAAAGGTCTTGTTGGCGTCTGAGGAAAACACCTCGTATTTGTCATAGAGATCGGCGCGGGTCGGAAGCTGTTCCTGCAGCGCATTGGCAGGTCCCATATAGATATCGCGGGCAAGTTCTGCGCAGAGCTTTACCTTTTCAGTGTCCTTGCTGAAAGCCGCCACCGTCCAGCCGCCGGTGCCCGTTGAGCGCTGGTCCGCTGCCGGACCAGGAAGCGGGGAAAAAGCCCATTTGGCGAATTCATCGGCATCAAGCGCTGTTTTGAGCTGCGCGTATTGCCAGTTGCCACCGACGAATAGCGCCGTCGTGCCGGCCGCAGCCGCTGCATTGAAGTCGTCATAGTTGCCGATTGTCGCCACGCGTTTCGGAGCGGCTCCGGACTCAACGAGATCGCGGTAATAGTTGACGGCTTTGATGAACTTGTCGCGATTTTCGCCCTCGCCAAAGATCGGCTTGCCATCGTCATCCACCAATTTGCCGCCTTGGGCCCAGAAATTGGCGAGCCAGTCGAATGTTGTTCCTTCATAGCGGCCGCCGTTGAACAGAACGCCTTCCATTCCCTGCTCGACCGAGGAAAGGGCCGCCTTCTTCAAGTCGTCCCAGGTCTGTGGCGCATCAGGAACAATTTCCTTGTTGCGGTAAAGGACACGAAGGTCCGTCGACCACCACCATGCGTAGATGTTGCCGTCCGAGCCGGTTATGCCTTCGCGGATAAAGGGGAAGAGCTGGTCAATTTCCTCTTTGGTGAAGTAAGGTGAGAAGGACTGCAAGACGCCGGCTTTCTTGAAGAGCGGCAACACGAAGGAATCGACGGCTGCACAATCGGGGGCCGATCCCGATTTGGCCTGCTCGAGCATGCGCGCTTGTTCCTGTCCGATATCCCCCGACATCATCTGCAACTCGATCTGCCAGTCGGAATGCTTGCCGATGAAGTCGTTGAACAGCTTGCTGTAGCCTTGGGCGTAAGCCGGCTCGTTGTTGCGCGGACCATCCGTGGTCATCCGGAAAATCAGCTTGTTGGGTGCGTCGGACTTGCCGACGATGTCGCCCGTGATGGCCTCTTGTGCCGGGCTGTCATGCGGCGCGGCTAAGAAAGTGGTCGCCGCCAGTGCAAGAATGAGTGCTGTATTCCTCACGAGTCTCTCCTCCCGGGTCAGGATCCGATTTGAGCCGCTGCCTCCAACAACGCTCCGATCCGCGAAAATAGATTAAGTCACATTCATTTGGTGTCAAGGTTCGATCGGGCTGGAAATATTGATCAAAAAATATCGCTTCTGTCGGCTCCCCCGGACTGAAAAAAGGCTCTGGCTCCAATGTCTTTGCGAGCAAGCAGGCAATACGGAAATTTCCCTGTGTCATTTCCGGCGGCGACGCGCTGAGATCTCAGCCGGGACCCGATCATGTCGATCGATGTCTGGCGTTGCCGATGCTTGCATACATGCCCGTGGTTCGAAACTCTGTGGGCGTGATGCCGTAAACGCGGCGGAAGACCTTGGAAAAATAGTTGGAATCTTCGAAGCCGCACATGATCGAGACCTCCTTGACCGGCAGGAAGTCGGCCTTCGTCAAAAGTTTTGCCGCACGCTGCAGCCTTTGCTGCAGCACATATTCGGCAGGCGGCATGCCTTCGCTTTCCGCGAAGCTGCGGGAAAAATGCGCGCGGCTGAGGCCGACGATGCCCGCAAGTTCGCTCACCGGCAATGGCTGGTCGAGATTGGCGTGGATATGATCGATCACCGGCTGCATGGCGCTGAGGTCTGCCGCAAAAGCCGGAGAACCGAAGACGTCGTCATAAAGCGCCATGGCCGCCTCATAAGCGATCGCCGACGCTGCTCCGGGCGTTGAAGCACCCTTGACAAGGCGAAGGCTGCAGTCGGCGAGATGATCAATGGTCGATGGCTTGAGCCTTAGAACCGGACCGGCCAGCCCAAGTACCATCTTGTGGATTCTCAGCGTCTCCTCACCGTGCATCGATATCCAGAAATATTCCCAACGGTCGCCCTTTTCGAGCCAGTAGCGGTGATTGTGTGGCACGAGAACCAAAAGCGTATCGCCGCTTTGGAGCCTGTAATTGCGGTTCTGGTAGCGTAGGCGGCCCGTGCCGCTGATCGTGTGCTGCAGCACGGTAAAGGGGGTCTGGCCGCGCCGCCTGCCGTCCCAGTCGTAGACTTCGTTTTCCCGCACCTCATAGCCAGCACTCGTCGGCATGGCGTGCAGGCGCTGGCGCCCACGCGGCAGGGAGATTGTCCTCATGGACTGGCCGTTGGCGATCAAATCCCGCAGCACAAAATTACCCTCGAAAGCATAATCCTTCTCTGGCCACCTCCGCGAATATCCGCATAATCCCCCTTCATTAGAGGAAGAGATTGCGGTCGAGAGAACGGCCGGGAGGAAATATAGGCGTTATTTATGCTTTTTCGGACTGCATGCGCCGGCATGTGGTCTTTCCTCTCCTGCCCGTCCTTTACCTAGCATCTGATCAGGTTGAGGTGAAGATTATGAGTTTCAAAATCGCTATCATCGGGGCAGGCAGCGTCGGCTTCACCAAGAAGCTGTTTACGGACATCTTGTGCGTTCCCGAGTTCAAGGATGTCGAATTCGCGCTGACGGATCTCAGTGAACATAACCTTCAGATGATCAAGGCGATCCTCGACAAGATCGTTCAATCGAACAAGCTGCCGACCAGGGTCACGGCGACGACCGACCGCCGCAAGGCACTCGAAGGCGCTCGCTACATCATCAGCTGCGTGCGCGTCGGGGGGCTCGAAGCCTATGCCGACGATATCCGCATTCCGCTGAAATATGGCATCGACCAATGCGTCGGCGATACGATCTGCGCCGGTGGCATCCTTTATGGGCAGCGCAACATTCCCGTCATTCTCGATTTTTGTAGGGACATCCGCGAAGTCGCTGAACCCGGCGCAAAATTCCTGAACTATGCAAACCCGATGGCGATGAATACGTGGGCTGCGATCGAATATGGCAAAGTCGATACGGTCGGTCTGTGCCACGGGGTGCAGCATGGGGCCGAACAGATTGCCGAGGTTCTCGGCGCAAGGTCGCTTTCGGATCTCGATTACGTCTGCTCCGGCATCAATCATCAGACCTGGTTCATTGACCTGCGCCTCAACGGCCGCAAGATCGGCAAGGACGAGCTTTTTGCGGCCTTCGAAGCGCATCCGGTCTATTCGCAGCAGGAGAAGCTGCGCATCGATGTTTTGAAGCGCTTCGGCGTCTATTCGACGGAAAGCAACGGGCACCTTTCCGAATATCTGCCGTGGTATCGCAAGCGTCCGGAGGAAATCACCAAGTGGATCGACATGTCCGACTGGATCCACGGTGAGACAGGCGGCTATCTCCGTCACTCGACGGAAACGCGCAACTGGTTCGAGACGGAGTTCCCGCAGTTTCTTGAATCGGCGTCGAAGCCAATCGATCCGTCCAGGCGCTCCAACGAGCATGCAAGCCATATCCTTGAGGCGTTGGAGACCAACCGGGTCTATCGCGGCCACTTCAATGTCAAGAACAATGGCATCATCACCAACTTGCCGGCCGACGCTGTCATCGAGTCGCCCGGTTTCGTCGATCGCTTCGGCATCAACATGGTCTCCGGCATCACCCTTCCGGAAGCCTGTGCGGCAACGTGCATCTCGTCGATCAACGTTCAGCGCATGTCCGTCCATGCAGCGATCAGCGGCGATATCGAACTGTTGAAGCTTGCCGTGCTGCACGACCCCTTGGTCGGCGCCGTCTCGACGCCCGAAGAGGTCTGGCAGATGGTCGATGAAATGGTCGTGGCTCAAGCCCGCTGGCTGCCGCAATATGCCGATGCTGTGCCGGCTGCGCAGGAGCGTCTGTCGAAATCGAGCGTGAAGACGCGTGATTGGGCCGGCGCTGCTCGCCGCAGCGTGCGCTCGATCGAGGAGCTGCGCGCAGAAAAGGCGGCCTTGAAACAGGCCGTTTGAACTTCGTGGAAGGCGGGTTGCGGCGGTTTTCCGGGAGGAAAAGCTGTCGCCTCAGACCTGATTTCACGCCGCTAGAGGAGAACGGAGAGCGCAAGCGCTCCGAACAAGAGGGAGAGACGATGAGACATTTTCGCAAAATTGGCGTTCTCGCCGGACTGGCGCTGAGCGTCTCGGCCGCGGCCTTGAATGCCTATGCATCCGAACCGACCGTTCCGCCGGCGCCGGCGCCGTTTCCGGCTGAAGGCAAGATCAAATACGTTGCCCGCGACTCCATTTTGGAGTTCAAGGCGCTGCCGGAATATAACGAACCCGACTGGGTGAAGAAGAATTTCGTCGACACTGGCAAGCTTCCGCCGGTCAAGGATCGGCTTCCAAAGGAGCCGCTGGTCTTCAAGACCGAAAACATGCCCGATGGTATCGGCGTATACGGCGATACGATGCGCCATGTCATCGGCGGGCGGCCAGAAGGGTGGAACTACGGCGCGGGCCAGACGCAGGGCTGGGGCGGTATCGATATCGGCCTTTCGGAATGCCTGACGCGCACCGCACCGCTCTTCCAGGTGGAGGCCAAGGATACCGAGCCGCTTCCGAACCTTGCCAAGAGCTGGGAGTGGTCCGAGGACGGCCACAAGCTGACGATGCACCTGATCGAAGGTGCGAAGTGGTCAGACGGTGCCCCTTTCAACGCCGATGACATCATGTTCTACTGGGAAGACGAGGTTATCGACCCGAACGTCTCGCCCCTCGGCGGGGGCGCATCGCCGGAAGCCTTCGGCACCGGCACGACCCTGAAGAAGATCGATGATTATACCGTCGAATGGACCTTCAAGGAGGCCTTCCCGAAACAATATCTCTACACGATGGCCTATCCCAACTTCTGCCCGGGTCCATCGCATCTCCTGAAGCCGAAGCATCCCAAATATTCGAAGAACACGTACGACCAGTTCAAGAATGCGTTCCCGCCAGAATATATGAATATGCCGGTGATGGGCGCCTGGGTGCCTGTCGAATACCGACCGGACGACATCATCGTGCTGCGCCGCAATCCCTATTATTGGAAGGTCGACGAAAAGGGCAACCAACTCCCCTATCTCAACGAGCTGCATTACAAGCTTTCGACCTGGGCGGACCGTGACGTTCAGGCGGTCGCGGGCTCGGGCGACTTTTCGAACCTCGAACAGCCTGAGAATTTCGTTGCTTCGCTGAAACGCGCTGCCGAAAAAACGGCACCCGCCCGTCTCGCCTTCGGCCCCCGGTTGATTGGCTATAACCTGCGCATGAATTTCTCGGCCAACGGCTGGGGCGATCCGGATGCGCGTGGCCAGGCGATCCGCGAGCTGAACCGCAACGAGGATTTCCGCAAGGCTGTCACGATGGCGTTCGACCGCAAAGCCATCGGCGATTCGCTCGTCAAGGGACCGTTCACGGCCATCTACGCCGGCGGCTTGTCCTCCGGCACGAGTTTTTACGATCGGCAATCGACGCTCTACTATCCATACGATCTTGAGGGCGCGAAGGCCGGACTTGCCAAGGCGGGCCTGAAGGATACGGATGGTGACGGCTTCGTGAACTTCCCCGCCGGGCAGGCGGGCGGAAAGAACGTCGAAATCGTGCTGCTCGTCAACAACGACTATGCCACCGACAAGAGCCTCGCAGAAGGCGTCGTCGGCCAGATGGAGAAGCTAGGCCTCAAGATCATTATTAATGCGCTCGACGGACCGAAGCGCGATGATGCGCACTATGCCGGCCGCTTCGACTGGCTGATCCAGCGCAACACCACGGAACTGGCTTCGGTCGTGCAAAATACAGAGCAACTCGCCCCTGTCGGCCCGCGCACCAGCTGGCATCACCGTGCCGGCAAGGACGACCAGCTCGACCTGATGCCCTTCGAGAAAGAGCTTGTCGATATCGTCAACAAATTCAGGACAAGCCAGGACAATGACGAGCGGGTCAGGCTGATGAAAGAGTATCAGAAGCTTTCGACGGAGCACGTGAACACCGTCGGCCTCACGGAATATCCGGGGGCACTGATCATCAACAAGCGCTTCTCGAACATCCCGCAGGGCACACCGATCTTCATGTTCAATTGGGCTGAAGATTCCGTCATCCGCGAACGCCTGTGGGTGGCTGCCGACAAGCAGCAGAAATATGAACTTTTCCCCGAGCAATTTCCCGGCAAGCCGGGAGAAAAGGGTCCGCTGAACTAGAGCTCCCTCCCAAATGAAAGTGAGCTTCCGGCCGCGCGTGGCGCGCGGCCGGTCATAACCAACAAGCCGGCCGCGCTGCCGAGGAGCGACTGGCGGCAAGGAGAAGCGAACCGTCCGATGTTACGATTCCTGCTCGTGCGCATAGCCTCAGCGATCCCTGTGCTCTTCATCCTGAGCGTGGTGACCTTCGCGATCATTCAGGCACCGCCTGGCGATTACTCCGATTACATTCGCTCCCAGCTCATCAACCAGAGCGGAGCCTCCTATGCGCAGGCGGAGGCGCAGGCCCAGGCCTACCGCGTCGAGCACGGCCTTGATCGACCGATGGTCATCCAGTATTTCAACTGGATCGGCGGTATCGTCACCCGCGGCGATTTCGGCTACAGCATGTATTATAACAAGCCGGTTGCCGACGTCGTCGGAGAGCGCCTGCCGCGCACACTGCTCTTGGCCCTCGTGTGCCATCTCTTTGCCTCCGTGCTCGGCATCACCTTCGGCATCTGGGCGGCGACACGCCAATATTCCTGGATCGACAGCCTTCTTTCCGGCATTTCTTTTCTCGGCATGACGGTGCCGCGCTTCTTGATGGCGCTGATCATCGTCTACCTGCTGGTGTTCCAATTCAACATTTCCGAGATCGGCAGCTTCTTCTCGCCGCAATATGGCGGCGCGCCATGGTCGTGGGCGAAGTTCGTCGATCTGGTCAGTCATGTCTGGCCGGTCGTTGCGATCGCCACATTCGGGGGACTCGCCTACAATATGCGCGTCATGCGCGGCAATCTCCTTGATACGCTGAACGCGCAATATGTCGAGACGGCCAAGGCGAAAGGCTTGACCGGCAGCGCGGTCGTCATGCGCCATGCGGTGCCCAACGCGCTGCATCCGCTCGTCATGTATCAGGGCGTCGTGCTTCCCTACATGCTGACGGGAGAAATCGAGACGGCGATCATTTTCGCCCTGCCGACCGTCGGTCCTGCCATCGTCGGCTCCATGGCGATTGGCGATGTCTATGTTACGGCGACCTTCATGATGGTGCTGTCGGCAACGCTGATTGTCGGCAACATCATCGCCGATATGCTGCTTGCCCTGCTCGACCCGCGTGTCCGTCAGTCTGTAGGAGCCTGATATGTTCGCCTTCGACTCCTCCCTGCCACCACCGCACGAAGAAACCATCAAGAAGCCGCCGCACGGCAACGAAAGCTACATCGCGCTCGTATGGCGCCGCCTGAAGCGCTCCTGGACAGGCATGATGGGCCTCATCCTCGTCGGGCTGCTGATCATCATGGCCGTGTTTGCGGATTTCTTCGCGCCGATGGATCCGAAGGCAACCGATGTCGGCTTCGCGCCACCGCAGGCCATCAGCTTCCACGACAAGGATGGCAACTTCGTCTTTCAGCCGCGCGTCTATGCGCTCGCCGATTCCGAAGAACTCGACCCCGTCACCTTCCAGCCGATCGTCGGTCCGGATTATGACAATCCCCGCTACCTCGGCTTCTTCGTGAAAGGGGCGGACTACAAGCTTTTCGGCCTCATCCCGGCGAACCGGCATTTCTTCGGTTCGACAGATGGCCAGCCGGTGCATTTTCTCGGCACCGACAAATTTGGACGCGACGTGCTTTCGCGCGCGATCATCGGCTCGCGCATTTCGCTGGTGATCGCTCTCACCGTCGTCTTTATCGTCACCCTCGTCGGCACGACCGTCGGTATGGTCTCCGGTTACTTCGGCGGCACATTCGACGTCTGGGTTCAGCGCTTCGTCGAACTGGTTCTCGCATTTCCTCAACTGCCGCTTTATCTGGCGCTGACGTCGCTTATCCCGGTGACGGCTCCGACCAACGTCTTCCTTGCCTTCGTCATCTTCGTCATGTCGGCACTCGGCTGGGCGCAGATGTCGCGGGAGGTTCGCGGCAAGACGCTGGCATTGGCGCGCATCGACTATGTGCGGGCGGCGATGGCCGTCGGCGCCACTGACCGGCGCATCATCTTCCAGCACATCTTTCCGAACGTGATGAGCCACGTGATCGTATCGGTGACACTGCACATCCCGAGCGTCGTGCTGCTCGAATCCTTCCTCGGTTTCTTGGGCTTTGCGGTGAAGCCGCCACTGATCTCCTGGGGTCTCATGCTGCAGGATACGGCGAATTACTCCGTCATCGGCACCTACCCTTGGATCCTTGCCCCTGTCGGCTTTGTGCTTGTAACCGTCTTTGCCTTCAATGCGCTGGGCGATGGCCTGCGCGACGCAGTCGATCCTTATTGAGGTGGTGAAGATGGCCCTTTCTCTCGTCAATTCCTTTGCGCCGCCCGTTCGCCATGATCATGATGGCCGCAAGGAAAGTCCAATCATCGACGCGCGCAATGTCGCGGTGACCTTCAAGGTCGAAGACGGTTTCGTCGAGGCGGTCAAGGATATCTCGTTTCAGCTCTATCGCGGAGAGACGATCGCGATCGTCGGTGAGTCCGGATCCGGAAAATCGGTAACCGCGCGCACGGTGATGGGGCTTCTTTCGAAGCGCGCCGTTGTCTCGCCGAAATCGGCCATCGACTATGATGGCGCCAATATCCTGAAATTTTCCGAAGGCGCCCGGCGCAAGTTGCGCGGCAACCGCATCTCGATGATTTTCCAGGAGCCGATGAGCTCACTCAACCCGATCTATACGGTCGGCAGTCAGATCGTCGAGGCAATCCGTGTACACCAGAAGTTCGGCCGCCGGCAGGCGGAAGCGCGGGCACTGGAGCTTCTGAAGCATGTGCAAATTCCCGATCCCGAAGCCCGGCTGAAGCAATATCCGCATCAGCTGTCGGGCGGCCAGCGCCAGCGCGTGATGATTGCCATGGCGCTCGCCAACGATCCGGACGTCCTCATCGCCGACGAGCCGACGACAGCGCTTGACGTCACCGTGCAGGCACAGATCTTGAACCTTATCCGCAACCTGCAGAAGGAACTGCGCATGGCGGTGATCCTGATCACCCACGACCTCACGGTCGTCCGGCAGTTCTCGGACTATGTCTATGTGATGCAGCATGGCGAGATGCGGGAGCACAACACGACCGAAAGGCTCTTTGCCAATCCTCAGCACCCTTACACGAAGCATCTGCTCGGCTCCGAGCCGCGCGGTCAGGCCAACCCATTGCCGGAAAATTCCGAGATCATTCTTGATGCCAAAGGGGTGCGCGTTTCCTTCATGCTCCGCCACGGCACGTTCTTCAAGCCGGAAATGAAGGAACTCGTCGCTGTCGACAACCTGAGTCTCACGCTTCGCCGTCATGAGACGATTGGTCTCGTCGGCGAATCCGGTTCCGGCAAAACGACCTTCGGTCAGGCGCTGGTCCGGTTGAACGATCCGGACGGCGGAGAGATCTATTTTGACCGCCAGCCCATCCACGGCCGCTCGCGCGCCGAGATGAGGCCGCTACGATCGCGCATGCAGATCGTCTTCCAGGATCCGTTCTCGTCGCTCAATCCGCGCATGACAATCGGCCAGATCATCGAGGAGGGGCTGGTCGTCAACAGGCTAGGTGCGACTAAAGCCGAGCGCATGGACCGGGTGCGCGAGGCGTTGATTGCGGCCGGCATGCCGGGCCATATTCTCTCGCGCTTCCCGCATGAATTCTCCGGCGGCCAGCGCCAGCGCATCGCCATCGCCCGCGCTATCGCCCTCGAACCTGAATTTATCTTGCTCGATGAGCCGACGTCGGCGCTCGATCTTTCCGTCCAGGCGCAGATCATCGAGCTCTTGCGCAGGCTGCAGGACGAGCGGGGCCTGAGCTACCTCTTCATCTCGCACGATCTTAAGGTCGTGCGGGCGCTGTGCCACCGGGTGATCGTCATGCAGCATGGCCGCATTATGGAAGAGGGGCCTGTCAACGAAGTTCTATCCAACCCCAAGACCGCCTACACGGAACGGCTGGTGAAAGCCGCTTTCGAGGTAGCATGATTGCCGAATGCCGGAGGTTATAATGGCACGAAATCCCAAGATCACGTTTATCGGAGCAGGCTCCACCGTCTTCATGAAGAACATCGTCGGCGATGTCTTGCAGCGTCCGGCGCTGTCGGGCGCCACGATCGCGCTGATGGACATCAATCCGCAGCGTCTCGAAGAAAGCGCCGTCGTTGTCAACAAGCTGATTTCGACGCTGGGCGTAAAGGCCAGGGCCGAAACTTATTCCGATCAGCGCAAGGCGCTGACAGGCGCAGACTTCGTCGTCGTCGCCTTCCAGATCGGCGGCTATGAGCCCTGTACCGTCACCGATTTCGAAGTGCCGAAGAAATACGGTCTGCGCCAGACCATTGCCGACACACTCGGCGTTGGCGGCATCATGCGCGGGCTTAGAACCGTGCCGCACCTTTGGAAGATATGCGAGGACATGCTCGCCGTCTGCCCGGAGGCGATCATGCTGCAATATGTGAATCCGATGGCCATCAACACCTGGGCGATTGCGGAAAAATATCCGGCAATCAAGCAGGTCGGCCTCTGCCACTCCGTCCAGGGCACGGCCATGGAGCTGGCGCATGACCTTGACATTCCTTACGAGGAAATCCGCTACCGCTCGGCCGGCATCAACCATATGGCCTTCTATCTGACGTTCGAGCACCGGCAGGCGGATGGTTCCTACAAGAATCTCTATCCCGATCTTGTCCGCGCCTATCGTGAAGGCCGTGCCCCGAAGCCCGGCTGGAACCCGCGCTGCCCCAACAAGGTGCGCTACGAGATGCTGACACGCCTCGGCTATTTCGTCACCGAGAGCTCGGAGCACTTTGCCGAATACACGCCCTACTTCATCAAAGAGGGCCGAGAGGACCTGATCGAGAAGTTCGGCATTCCGCTCGACGAATATCCGAAGCGTTGCATCGAGCAGATCGAACGTTGGAAAGGACAGGCCGAAGCCTACCGCTCGGCCGAGAAGATCGAGGTCGCACAATCGAAGGAATATGCTTCCTCCATCATCAACTCGGTCTGGACTGGCGAACCGTCGGTCATCTACGGCAATGTCCGCAACAACGGCTGCATCGCCTCGCTGCCGGCAAACTGCGCCGCCGAAGTGCCCTGCCTGGTCGACGCCTCGGGCATTCAGCCAACCTTCATCGGCGACCTGCCGCCACAGCTGACAGCGTTGATCCGCACCAACATCAATGTTCAGGAGCTGACCGTCCAGGCACTGATGACGGAAGATCGCGATCACATCTACCACGCTGCGATGATGGATCCGCATACGGCAGCTGAACTCGACCTCGACCAGATCTGGTCGCTCGTCGACGATCTTCTTTCCACCCACGGTGACTGGCTGCCGGCCTGGGCGAGAACAGCCAAGAAGGTGCAGGCAGCCTAGAGTGCAAGCGACGCCCTTCAGGCAGCTCGTTTAAGCCGGCGAGGCTTGTCGCCGGCTTCGCCTTCAGTCTGCCGGATCGGCCACTTGCCTCTTGATGTCTCCCAGAAAGGCGAAGAACGGGGCGGATACCTGTGCAAGGTCGATCCCCGCCGCACCTCGCAGACCTGTTCGGCCTGCGCAGCCGTGGACAGGGAAAGCCGCGAAAGCCAAGCGTCTTTCCGCTGTTGCCAATGCGGCTTGCGCGCCCATGCCGACCACAATGCTGCAATCAACATCCTGCGTCGGAACACGGCGTCTATGATCGTCGAGGAAGGGCAGCCGCTCTCCGTTGAAGCGATAACCATCGGCGGAGCTTCGCGCCCCCTCGGAAATCCCCCGCTTTCAAGCGGGGGAAGATGTGTGCGCCCAGCATGGGCGCATTCTAGTGGGTGAAAGTCCCACCGTGAGCTGGTCATGGCAAGCGAAGTGAAGCGCAACTGCAGAAGGGCGACCAACTGTGGGGAGGAAGCGTGGATCGAACCTGCGGGCCGATGGACAAGAACTGGATATGAGGCGTTGCCGATCAGGGCGAGCGGGCACGTTACCGCGAAGCTCTTATGACCAAAGGGTCGGTGGCGTAAATCCGGCGGTCGTGCAGGGAAGGAATGCGTCCTTACCTGGGGAGAACTCGCTTTGCGGCTGAAAGGCCGACGGTGATGAACCGGAGCGAGTAGTCAGCAGAGGCCGTAGTAGTCGGATTTCCGACGAAGGGCCAAACGAGAAGGAAAGCCAGAGGTCATGACTCTTGATAAGGCATTGCGTCAGAAGCCGGGAAGTCCGGGCGTACCGCGGGGAGCGTAGGTGAAGCCTCCGTGACCGCGTTGCGTGACGAAGCACTGTCGGCGAGCCATGCATCAGAAGGCTTAGGGCGAGAGAACCTACTTCAACAGGCTCTCTCGCGCGAGAACATGGTTGAGGCGTGGAAACGCGTCAAGGCCAATAAGGGAAGCGCAGGCGTGGATGGACTAACCATCGAGCAGACTGTCGAATACCTCAAAACCCAATGGCCGCAAATACGCACGGAACTACTGAACGGGACCTATCAGCCAAGGGCTGTTCGTCGCGTGGAAATTCCGAAGCCGACAGGCGGCGTCAGGGAATTAGGCATCCCGACAGTCACAGACAGGCTTATCCAACAAGCGTTGCTACAAATCCTACAGCCGCTAATCGACCCGACTTTCTCAGAATTCAGCTACGGCTTCCGACCCGGACGAAGTGCGCATCAAGCAGTGCGACAAGCACAGCGATATGCGCAGGAAGGTTACCGAGTGGTAGTCGACGTTGACCTCGAGAAGTTCTTTGACAGGGTCAATCACGACATCCTTATGGACCGACTTGCGAAGAGGATCGCCGACAAGGCCGTGTTGCGGCTAATTCGGCGCTACTTGCAGGCAGGGATCATGTCGGATGGCGTGGTGATGGCGCGTGACGAAGGGACACCGCAGGGTGGTCCTCTGTCTCCGCTGTTAGCTAACGTGCTGCTGGATGAAGTAGATCAGGCGCTGCAACAGCGTGGCCACCGTTTTGCCCGGTATGCCGATGACTGCAACGTTTACGTTCGCACTCAGCGGGCGGGTGAGCGCGTGCTATGCTGGATGCGGAAGATGTACGAGAAACTGCATCTCCGCGTGAATGAGACGAAGACCGAAGTGGGCCCGGTATTCGGGCGTAAATTCCTTGGCTATTGCCTTAGGCGATGGAGCGGGAACACCGTCAAGATAGCCGTGGCTCCAAAGGCACTCGACACGTTCAAGCAGCGTATCAGGATCATCACCAAACGCGTCAGTGGCCGAAGCATGGACCAGATCGCCGAACAGATGCGGAAATATCTCCCAGGCTGGAAGTCCTACTTCCAACTGGCACAGACGCCGCAAATATTCAAAAATCTGGACTCGTGGATACGCCACCGCCTTCGGGCCATCCAGCTCAAGCAATGGGGCAAAGGAACCACGGTCTATAGCCGTCTCCGCAGCCTCGGAGCTAACCATGAGTTGGCGGCACTCATAGCCGGAGGCACGGGACATTGGTGGAGGCATAGCGAAGCTGGGCTGAGCCGCGTCCTGACGGTTGGACACTTCGACGCCCTCGGCTTCCCCCGACTTGCATGACCTCAACTTCTCGAACCGCCCGGTGCGGACCCGCATGCCGGGTGGTGTGGCAGGGGTACGGCTTAATCGCCGTCCCCTATGCCGATTAATTTTCTGCCGCCATCGCACCCAGCAACTTCGGAAGATCGCCGAAGCGCGCGATGACGCCGAAGACGAGCGCTGCGATTGCGACAAAGAGGACCGTCACCGAAGCCATGGTCGGCGTATAGCCATAGCGCAGCGCGTTGAAGATCTTGATCGGCAAGGTTTCCATGGTAAAGCCGACAGTCATGTAGGCGACGATGTATTCGTTCAGCGAAAGCACAAACGCAAAGGCGTAACCCGAAATCAGGTAGGGCCGGATCAGCGGCAAGACGACCGTCGTAAATATCGTCCTCTCATTCGCCCCCATCGTCGCCGCCGCTTCGACGAAGGAGCGATCGATTGCGGTGAAGCCGAGCGACAGCGTCACCAGTGGCAATGTGACGAAGAAGATCGCGTGGCTGATCACAGCGGTCCACGGTGCGCCGTAAAAGCCGGTCGTTGCCCAGAAAGTCAAAAGGCCGAGTGCGGTAATGACGGGTGGCAGGGTGAAAGGCGCGACGCCCAAAAGCTGGAAGATGTTCGCCCATGGCGCAATTCTCCGCCACAAGAACCAGGCAAGCGGCAAAGCAATGAGCACTGCAAGTGCTGCGGACAGAACCGCAAGCGTGAGCGACGCGAAAAGCGCGTTGCGCCATTCCGGATTGGTGAATATCTCACCGTACCAGCCAAGCGAAAAGCCTTGGGGCGGGAAGGTGAGGCTCTGTTTCGCATTTACGGATACCCCGGCAACGACGATCATGGGTGCCGCCAGGAAAAGTCCGATGAGCGAAAAATAAAGACGGCGGAGCAGCGTGTTCATGCCGCATCTCCCTTCCGGCCGATCAGCACCGTCAGCCCGACCATGGCAAGCGTCACCAGCACCAGAAAGACGGCCATTGCGGCGGCGAAGGGCATGTTCGACTGATAGACGGCCTGATCGGTGATCAGCACAGACAAGGTCCAGTGCGACGGACGGCCGAGAATCTGTGGCAGCAGATAGGAGCCGAGCGCAAAAATGAAGACCATGATGAGCGTTGCGATAATGGTGTTGCGCAATGTCGGTAGGACGACCGTGAAAAATGCCTTGACCGGCGATGCGCCGAGCGTGCGCGCCGCTTCCGTCAAGGTTGGGTCAAGCCGAACGAGCGCGGGATAGAGGATCAGGATCGTGTAAGGCAGGGCCTGATAGACCATGCCGGCCAGCACTGCGCCGAAGCTCGGCGTCAGAGCCACGGGCTGCTGCATGAGGCCTGCCATGACAAGCAGATTGGTGATGCCGGCGGTGCGTGAGAACAACGTCGACCACGCAAAGCCGATGATGACTTCGGAGAGCGAAAGGATCGCCAGCATCGCCACCAGCCAAATCACCTGAGCTTTGCGTCCCATGCGCGTCAGCAGATAGGTGAATGGAATGCCAAGCACGATGCAGCAGATCGCGACGGCGATTGCAAGCATCAGCGAAAAGCCCAGCACCCTGCCGAAAAACAGACTGACGAAGCGGGCGTAATTGTCGAATACGAAGGCCGGCGTGTAAAAGCCGCCCTGCTGCCGCTGGAAAAAGCTGACGGCAATCATCGTTGCGAAAGGAATGACGAAGAAGACCGTCAGCATTCCGGCCGGGAAGGCAAGCGGCCAGTAATCGGCAATTTTTTGTGGTGGTTCACGCCTCATTTCTGCAGTACCACGCAGACTTCCGGCGAGAGCTTGACGCCAACCTCCTGGCCCACGGTGACGGCCGGCCTTTCGCGCGGTGTCGAAACGGCGACGACCTGTGTTCCGGATAGATCGAGGAAGGTCTCGATCGTGCCGCCGAGATCGCGAATGAAGGTTACCTTGCCAGCAATAGTGTCGCCGCCTGGCGCTGTCAGATGCACGTCCTCCGGCCGCACCGAGATCGTTGCCCTGTTAAGGCCGGGAGGAAGCAGAACGCCTTCGATGACCTTGCCGAAGACCGTTGCGCGGCCGGCGCTGTCGGCTTCTGTCGTGAGCAGGTTGGTCGAGCCGATGAAATCGGCGACGAAGCGGTCGGCGGGACGGCGGTAGATCTCGATCGGGCTTGCTGCCTGGCGCAGTTCGCCACTGTTCATGACGACGACGGTATCTGCCATCGTCATTGCTTCGCGCTGGTCGTGGGTCACGACGATCGTCGTGATGCCAAGCGTCTGCTGCAGCTGCCGGAGTTCCACCTGCATCGCCTCGCGCAGTTTTGCATCGAGGGCCGACAGGGGTTCGTCGAGCAGGAAGAGCTTCGGCGAAATCGTCAGTGCACGGGCAATTGCGACACGCTGGCGCTGGCCGCCGGAAAGCTTGTTCACCGGCCGGTCTGCATAGCCGGGCAAATGGATCAGCGACAGCAGCTCATCGACACGCTTCGTCTGGGCTTCCTTGGCCGTGCCACGGATCCGCAGCGGATAAGCGATGTTCTCGCCGACGGTCAGGTGAGGGAAAAGCGCGAGGGACTGAAACACCATCCCCAGATCGCGCTTGTGTGTCGGGACGGCCGTAATGTCGTTGCCGTCGAGCACAATGGCGCCGCTCGTCGGCATGTCGAGACCGGCTATCATGCGCAGCAGCGTTGTCTTGCCGCAGCCCGAGGGTCCGAGCAGGCAGACGAACGTGCCATGCGGAACGTTGAGCTGCACATTGTCGACGGCGGTGAAGGCGCCGAATTTTTTGGTGATATTGTTGAGTGTCAGTCCGGACATAAATCCCCCGCATGGGCCACGTGCTTAGGACGACTGCCCCCGCATGGGCCTTGGCCGTCAAAGGCGCAAGGCGCATGCATTGTTATGGGGCGTTCAGTCTCGAGAACTCAACCGACGATGAGTTCCGTCCACTTCTGGTTCAGCCAATCGGACTTGGTCTGATAAAGATCGTAGCGCGGCGTAATCGGCTCGATGTCAGAGGCGACGGCTGCAAACTCCTTGTCGGTCAGGTCAAGCAACTCGCGCTTGATCGTTGGCGCGGTGCCTACCTTGCGCGACATCAGTGCCTGGATGGCCGGCTGGCACATGTAGTCGATGAAGATATGTGCCTCTTCCGCCTTCTTGGAGGCACGCGACAACGCCCAGCAGCCGGAATCCTGGATGCCGCCTTCCTTGGGGAAAGTCGAGCGGACGGGGAAACCATCGGCGGCGGCAAGGCCGGTGACGTCGTGATAATACTGTCCCATCGGGATCTCACCGGACTTCAGCGCCTGCTCGAACTGTGCCTCGTCGCGATACCACAGGCGGACATTCGGCTTCACCTCGGCAAGCTTTTCGAACGCCTTCAGGAGACCCTCTTCCGTATCGAGTGCGTTCGTGCCGCCAAGATGCGTCTTGGCCGTCACTTCCAGCAGGAACGAGTTGGAAACAAGGGCAAGCAAACCGAGTTTGTCAGCATTTGCCGGATCCCAAAGGGCGTTCCAGGAGGTCGGCGCTTCTTTAAAGACGTCTGTATTGGTGACGAGCGTGATGTACCACGCAACGGCCCCGACGCCGGCAACACGGCCATCCGGATACTTGTTGACGAAGCGGTCGATAAGGCCGGAGGCGTTCTTCAGCTTTGCTGTGTCGATCGGCGTCCACAGTTCGGTCGCCTGGCCCTTGAGCATTGCGACCTGCGACATCATCGAAAGGTCGGCAGGCGCCTGGCCGGCCTTGGCAGCCTGCTCCAGCTGCACCAGCCAGGCCTCGCCCGTCGGTTCGGCCACCGATTCCACGGCAATGCCGGTTGCCTTGGTGAATTCCGGGAAGACGTTCTTGTCGAACGAATCCTTGAAGTAGCCGCCATAGACGCCGACCTTCAGCGACTTGTCCTGCGCGCGCAGAATGGAGGGCATGGCGAGCATGCTGGTGGCGGCGAGGCCGCTTGCCAGCAGGTTTCGGCGGCTGACCGCCTTGTCGAGAATGGTTTTCATGGCTTTGTTCCCTCTTTTGTTTGGTCTGTCATGTTGCAGTTTCCGGTTGCTGCCGATTTTTAGCCAGCCTTGCTGCCGATGGACGGGCTGAAGACCATCAGGCTCAGGATTTCGAACAAGACCTGGGCGCCGGCATGGGCGGTATTCGTCGTCGCGTCATATTGCGGGGCCACCTCGACAACATCTCCGCCGACAAGATTGATCCCTTTCAGGCCGCGGATCAATTGCAGAACTTCCCGCGTCGTCAAGCCGCCGACTTCCGGCGTGCCGGTGCCGGGCGCAAAGCTCGGGTCGAGGCTGTCGACGTCGAAGGAGAGATAGGTCGGCGCGTCGCCGACGATTTGCTTTGCCCTCTCGATGATCGCGGACATGCCCATGTCTGTCACCTCCTCGGCGTGGATCACGGTCATTCCGGATTCGTAGGAAAACTCCCAGAGATATTCTGCCGAACCGCGGATGCCGATCTGCACCGTGCGTGTCGGATCGAGCACGCCATCGAGAACGGCATTGCGGAATGGACCGCCGTGGTGGAATTTTGTCTGATCGAAGGCGCCGCCGGTATCACAATGCGCATCGATGTGGATCATGCCGACCGGCTGCTTCTTGCCGACTGCCTTGAGGATCGGGTGAGTCATCGAGTGATCGCCGCCGACGCAAAGCGGTGCGACGCCTGCATCGACGATCTGGCCGATGCGTCTTTCGATGTCATCATGGCTGAGCTCCAGCCGGTAGCGGCTCTGGAAAGGGACGTCGCCGATATCGGCTGCGCGCAAATCAAACAGCGGCGCCGTGCCCAGCACATGGTTATAAGGACCAATGCGCTCGATTGCGCGCAGTGCCCGCGGTCCGAAGCGCGATCCCGGACGGTTGGTGACGCCGAGATCCATCGGAACGCCGGTGATTGCGACCTGCAGATTGCCGAAATCCGGCTCGTCGGCGGCAACCTGCATGTAGGGTGCGCTGAGGAATGTCGGAACGCCGGCATAGGGCGCAAGGCGCGTGCCGCTTTTTGAAAAGATCTTGTCGGCTACCTTGCGAAAGTCAGGATCGAATATCTCACCGCCGTGGCTGTCGGCAAATTTTGCGCGCAGTTCTTCGAGCTTCGTCTGGTTCCAGACCATTCCGGTTCACCTCTTGTCTTTAACGGCGGGGAAGCGGAACCTTGCTGCGGCATCACGTCATACCCTCGTCGTTCTTGCTTTTTCTGCATTACCCAACAAAAAGGTTGGAAATGCAACTCACATTGTTATAGCACTAAGCGTGAGTTTTATTCACATACAAATTGCCATGTTCAACCGACTGCCGCCTCTGAATTCTCTGCGTGCTTTCGAGGCAGCTGCCCGCCGGGGCTCGGTCTCGGCGGCTGCGCGCGAGCTCAATGTTACCCATGGTGCCGTCAGCCATCAGATCAAGGCGCTGGAGGCGGTCTTCGGCACGCCGCTCTTTGAGCGCAATGGCAAACGGCTGAAGCTTACCCCGCAGGCTGCCCTGCTGTTGCCGGCTCTGACACATGCATTCGAGAACATTGCGGCGGCAACGGCCCTGGTGACCCGTCCGTCGACAAGCGGGAGTCTTAGAATTTCATGCGTTCCGGCTTTGCTGTCGTTCTGGCTGATCCCGCGCATGCACCAGTTCAGCGAACAGTTCCCCGATATCAGCCTGACGCTCGTCGCCTCCAATGATCCTGAGCTGCTTTACTCGCCGGATATCGATGTCTGTATTCTCTATGGTGATGGGACCTGGCTTGACTGCTGGGCGCGTCTTTGGAGCAACCTGCAGCTTTTTCCGGTCGTCAGCCCAACACTGATGAACAGCCGGGCAGTGCGTTCGGTGCGCGATCTGCGCGACCATGTTCTGCTTCACGGCGACGATGGGCGCGAGTGGAACACGTGGCTGGCGGCAGCTGACGCGCTGGACATGCCGCGGGGCAGGCAGCACTTCATGAGCGATGCGCGGCTTTCGACGGAGGCGGCCTTGAGCGGGCAGGGGGTCGCACTTGGCGATACGATTACGGCCGGTAGCCTGATTGCTCAAGGCGAACTCGTCGTCCCCTTCGACCTCTCCGTTCCGGCCAGTGATGCCTTTTATGTCGCCTGCCGAAACGAAGTGCGCTCCGCGCCGATCGTCAAGGTCTTTGTCGACTGGTTCTTCTCAGCGCTCGAAAGCGACCGCGGAGCAGAACTGCAGGCGTCCGCCCGGCGTGCGATCCGCGGGCGCGGACGCGTCGACGCCCTGGCGGCGGCTGAAAGCTTCACGCCTGTCTCCCGCGCCCGCGCTGCGTCACAACGGCCCATCAAGCGCCGTTTGAAATCCTGATCGATCTCTCAAGGAAAGCCCTGGAATGCCGCTTGCTCATCCAAATCCGCTCGTCGCCCGTCTGTCACCGCCGCCCATTCCCTCCGTACTTGCCTGGGCCGGTGACTATGATGGTGCCAAAGGGCCGCTGATTGATCTGTCCCAAGCTGTACCCGGCTATCCGGCGCATCCCGAAATGCTGCGGCTCCTCGGCGAGGCGGCCGCCTCCCCGGCCATGACCAGCTATGGGCCGATCGAGGGGGAGGAGGCGCTCAGGAAGGCTTATGCGACACATGTGTCGGCGGTCTATGGCGCGAGCGTTTCTGCCGCCAACATCCATATTACCTCCGGCTGCAACCAGGCCTTCATGTGCAGCACCATCGCGCTTGCCAAGTCGGGCGAGACGATGGCGCTCACCAATCCCTTCTATTTCAACCACGAAACCACGCTTTCGATGCTGGGGATCGGACGTGTTCTCGTCGATTGTGATGCCGCAAAAGGCTTCCTGCCGAGCCTCGTATCGGCAGAAGAGGCCCTGTTGTCGGGAGCGCGTGGCCTTGCCGTCGTTTCGCCGAACAATCCGACCGGTGCTGTCTATCCGCCGGCGCTGCTTCGCGAACTCTTTCAGCTCTGCCAAAAATATGGAGCGTGGCTGATCCTGGACGAAACCTATCGGGACTTTCTGCCGACCGATGCCGGAGCGCCGCACGACCTGCTCTCCATCGAGGGCTGGGAAGAGACGCTCATCCTCCTCTACAGTTTTTCCAAATCCTTCTGTATTCCGGGACATCGATTGGGGGCGATCACAGCAGGTCCGCGCATCGTCGGCGAGATCACCAAGATCATGGACAACATGCAGATCTGCGCCCCGCGGGCGGCTCAGGTCGCCGTAGCGGCAGCGCTTCCGATTCTGGCGGAATGGCGCGTGGCAAATCGGCTGGAGATCTCCCGCCGCGCCGATGCGCTGAAAGCGGTCATGGCAGCAACGGACGGCTGGTCGATCGCCGCCGTCGGCGCCTACTTTGCCTTCATCCGGCATCCTTACGGCAACACACCTTCCGCCGAGGTGGCGGAAAGGCTGGCGAAGGATGCTGGAGTGATCTGTATCCCCGGAAGCTATTTCGGCGAGGGACAGGAGAATTATCTCCGGCTTGCCTTCGCCAATGCCGATGTTGGCGTGATCTCGCAGTTGCGCGGCCGTCTGCGATAGGCGGCTTCCGCGCAATTTTGTGATAGTCTCGCCCCGACGGTCCGATGGAGTAGGGGAGAGGGCACCGATGAGGCGCTCCATAGGGAAGGCAGCCGAAAGACTTGCGCCGATCGCAGCTGCGTTCATTGCCACTTTTTTTGGCAGCCACCCTGCACATTCCCAGCCCGAATGGAGTGCTGCGCCGCCGGCATGTCTTTATTCTCTAGAGGCTTCGGCACGCGGGCCGGCCCTTTGCGTCAGAAAGGAGAGCTTCAGCGCCGACATCTGCACGGCCATCGATCATTTTGCGCGCGCTAACCGACTTCCTCCTGATTATTTTGCACGGCTCATCTGGCGGGAAAGCCGTTTCCGCCCCGATGCGCTAAGTCCGAAAGGCGCTGAAGGGATCGCCCAATTCATGCCGGGCACTGCCAAGCTGCGCGGCTTGGAAAACAGTTATGAGGCGCTGAGCGCGCTGCAGGCATCGGCGGCCTATCTTAATGAACTGCGTAACCGTTTCGGTAACCTGGGGCTTGCGGCGGCGGCCTATAATGCCGGCGAAAACGGTCTTTCGTCATTCCTCGAACATGGCACGTTGCCTTTCGAAACACGAAGTTATGTCACGGCGATAACCGCACACAGCGTTGAAGAATGGAAAAACAGCCCGCCCGACAAAGCAGCACTTGAACTCGACAAGGACAAGACGTTCCTGGAGGCTTGCACCGCTCTTGCCGAAAGCCGCCGTTTAAAAAATGCGCCTTGGCAGCCCGAAGGCGAGTGGGCGCCCTGGGGCGCGCAACTCGCAGCGCACTTCGATCCTGCGGCGGCACGCAGTCTTTTCCTGGAAGACGTTCGCAAGTTGCCGGCGCCTCTGAACGCCGAGAAACCGCTGATTTTACGCCAGCGTGACCGCAGCTTCGGTTACCGGCCGCGCTATGTCGCTCGCGCTGCGCGCCAAACGAGGGCGGAGGCAAATCAGGTCTGCACCGAGGTGCGCAAGCGCGGCGGCGTCTGCCTGGTATTCAAGAATGAATAAGTGCTTTTTCTATTCGGCCGGAGAGTTCGAGGCCGCCGCCCGATCGGGATGAGCCGCAGCAAACGCACGCAGCCTTTCGCATCTCTCTGCGATGGCCGTCGCGCGCGGGTAGGCGGAAAGATCGACGTTCCATCGCCGAGCATTGTAGATCTGCGGCACGAGGCAAAGGTCAGCCATGGTGGGCTGATCTGCATGGCAGAACTCACCAGCTTCCGGCGCCTTCAGCATACGCTCAAAGGCGTCAAGACCCTCGCGGATGAATTTGTCCATCCATGCCAGCCGGGCAGCGTTCGGATCGTCCGATTGCTGCATGACGTGGGAAACGACGCTCAGATTGCAGATAGGATGTATGTCCATTGCGATGGCATAAGAAAGCGCCCTGACGCGCTGGCGACCCAAAGCATCCGAGGGCAGCAGGCCTGCGTTCGGCCGCGTTTCCGAAAGATACTCGATGATGGCGAGCGACTGCGTCAGCATCTCGTCGTCGATGGCAAGCACGGGAACCAGACCCTGGGGATTTCGCGCGAGATGAGCCGCCTGCTTGTGTTGGCTTGCCAGGAGATCGACGGGAACCGACCGATAAGGGATCGCCAGCATGTTGAGTGCGATCCGGACGCGATAGCTTGCCGAAGAGCGCCAGTAGTCGAAAAGAACGGTATCGCTCGCCATGTCTGGCCTCACTGCCTTTCGTATCTCGCAACGACCTGCTCGATGGCTCCGAAGATCGAGCGCCCGTGCGCATCCTTCATCTCGATGCGGACGGTATCGCCGAACCTCATGAAGGGCGTTGCGGCCGCGCCGGTCCCGATCGTTTCGATCATGCGGATCTCAGCGATGCAGGAATAGCCGGCGCCGCCTTCGGAGATCGGTTTACCCGGCCCGTCCTGCAGCTTGTTGGAGACCGTCCCGGAGCCGATGATGGTGCCGGCGCCAAGCGGTCGGGTCTTGGCAGCGTGGGCGATAAGCTCACCGAAATCGAAGGTCATGTCGATACCGGCATTAGCGCGCCCGAAGGGCTGGCCGTTGAGGTCGACGAGGAGCGGCAGATGCAGTTTGCCGCCATGCCAGGCATCACCAAGCTCGTCTATCGTCACCGCAACCGGCGAGAACGCAGAGGCGGGTTTTGACTGGAAGAATCCGAAGCCTTTTGCAAGTTCGGCCGGGATCAAGCCGCGCAGGGAAACATCGTTGACGATCATGACGAGCCGGATGGCGCTACGCGCTTCGTCGACCGTAGAGCCCATTGGCACGTCGTCGACGATGACGGCGATCTCCGCTTCCATGTCGATACCATAGGACTCGTCCGCCATCACAATGGCGTCGCGCGGCCCAAGAAAGCTGTCGGAGCCCCCTTGATACATCAAAGGCTCGGTCCAGAAGGTTGCCGGCATCTCGGCGTTGCGCGCCTTGCGAACCAGCTCGACGTGGTTGACGTAAGCTGAACCATCCGCCCATTGATAAGCGCGCGGGAGCGGCGATGCGGCATCGTGCTCGTGAAATCGCATGGCTGGCTGCGCGCCGGTTTCCAGACCCTCTGCAACTGCGGCCAGGCGTGGCGCAGCGTATGCCCAGTCGTCGAGCGCGGCCTGAAGCGTCCGGGCGATATGGCCGACTTCGGAGCATTGGCTGAGGTCTTTGGAGACGACGACCAGGCGGCCATCACGGGTGGAGTCCTTGAGGGTTGCAAGCTTCATGCGTTTGAGTTCCGTTTCTTGAGTAGCCGGTAAACGGCTTCACTTGATGCCGGGCGTTCCGTCGAATTTGCGCTCCAGGCCGTCCCAGCATTCGAGATAGTTATCCTGCAGCGTCTCAAGCTCGGCTGCGTATCGTGTCAGTTGCTGCGGATAGCGGGTCTCGAACATGAAGGCCATCGTGTGGTCGAGCTTCACGGGTTGCAGATCGTCGCTGGATGCCTTTTCGAAGCCCATAGAGTCCGGCCCATGCGGCAGCATCATGTTGTGCAGGCTCATCCCGCCCGGCACGAAACCCTCCGCCTTGGCATCGTATTGACCATGGATGAGCCCCATGAACTCGCTCATGATGTTACGGTGGTACCAGGGCGGACGAAATGTATGTTCTGCCACCAGCCATCGCGGTGGAAAGATGACGAAATCGACATTGGCCGTCCCCTCTTCGCCCGAAGGCGCCGTCAGCACAGTAAAGATCGATGGATCCGGATGGTCGAAGAGGATTGCGCCGACGGGCGCGAAAGTGCGCAGATCATACTTGAACGGCGCATAGTTGCCGTGCCAGGCCACCACGTCGAGTGGCGAATGGCCGATCTTGGTCGCATAGAACTTGCCGCACCATTTGACGTGGAGACGGCACGGGATTTCCTTGTCCTCGTAGGCGGCCGCCGGCGTCTTGAAGTCGCGCGGGTTGGCAAGGCAATTGGCGCCTATCGGTCCGCGATCTGGCAGCGTGAACTTGGCGCCATAGTTCTCGCAAATATAACCGCGCCACTCGGCACCCTCGCCGAGGCGCGTTACCTTGAAGATCATGCCGCGGGGAATAAGGCAGATCTCCAAAGGCTCGACGTCGATGATGCCCATTTCGGTGAACACGCGGATGGCGCCAAGCTGCGGCACGACCAGTAATTCTCCATCGGCATCGAAGAAATAGTCATCAACCATGTCGGCATTGAAGATATAGGCATGGGCCGCCATGCCGGTCTGGGTCATGACATCGCCAGCCGCCGTCATCGTGCGGATGCCGGCGAGGAAGTTGAGTTCTTCCGCCGGTGCCGGGATCGGGTTCCAGCGCAGCTGGCCGAGCGGCAGCGAATGATCATCGAGACAGGGTGCTGATTTCCAGAAGGGATAACTGGCGTTGGAAAAACGGCCTGTATGGCGCACGCTCGGGCGAATGCGGTAGAGCCAGGAGCGTTCGTTGGTGCCGCGCGGCGCGGTGAAAGGCGAGCCTGACAGTTGTTCGGCATAGAGCCCGTAATTGCATTTCTGCGGGCTGTTCTGGCCCTGCGGCAGCGCACCGGGCAAGGATTCCGTCTCGAAATCATTGCCAAAGCCCGGCATGTATTGCGGATTGTTGACGACGGCATCGGCAGCCGTGCTCCTCGTCCTGTCCAGCATCGCTTGCACCTCCTCTGCAGATATGGTTACAAACGTAACTGTCGATTTTGTAACTATCAAGGAAGCCATGAAGAACGGCGAGTTCGACCTCGAGCAGTTCCTGCCGTTTCGCCTCAATCGCGCCGCGGAGTTCATCGCGCTGCGCTTTGCAGCCGCCTACAAGGCCAAGTATGGTCTGACGCGGCCGGAGTGGCGCACGTTGGCAGCACTCGGGAGTTCGGGGCGTATGACGGCAAAGGAGGTCGGCGTTCATTCGACGATGCACAAGACCAAGGTCAGCCGGGCGGTTTTCTCACTTGAGAGACGCCGCTGGCTGAAGCGGACGCAGCACGAAGACGACCGCCGCGTCGAATATCTTGAGTTGACGGCTGCCGGAAGCACTGCCTATGGCGAGCTGACGATGCTCGCCGTTAACTATTCGGCGGAAGTAGCGTCCCTTCTTGGCGAGGACGGCCTGAAGGCGCTTTCCTCCGGCTTGAGTGCTGTGGAGGCTGCCATGGTGACACGACGCCGTTAGCTCCTATCGGCGCGAGCGTGAAGAGCCGCAGGTTCAAATCCTGCCCCGCAAAACCCCGGTGACGGGCTCCGATTTGTCGTTGTTTTGCAAGGTCGCATGGGACTGGTGGCCAGCGCCTCCACTGGACATCCGCACACCGACGAGCTGCGCGGTTCTCAGCGATGATGAGCATAAGCGGAATCAGACATTCGCAAATGATGTACCTTCTCAGGTCATCCCGAGCCCCGCGGTAGGTTTCAGGAGGCCTCCATGACATTCGAGCATGTCGACGCGGAGGCTCCTTTTTTTCGAAACGGATCTCGCTTCATGTGCTGTTGTGGCGGATAGGGAAAGCACCCCGGGGCGCCAAGCGAGTCTTAGACAGGAGACTTCAGGCGGAGAGCGCGGTGCTGCAGCCTTCGGCGATCTTGCTGTCGGCTGAGGTTTGTCCTGGCATGGTTGCCCATCCGCCGGCTTCGATGAACTGGCGCTTCTTATAGCTGTCTGGAAGAGCCTTAAATTCAATTAGTTTTGCGGCGGCATCCGTCGCACTGTTGAACCGGTCAACGCATATGGCCGATGCAAGTTCTCCACGTGCTGTTTCGCCCGCAGTCGCCGCTGCTTTGAGGGAAGTGCCGCCTGTCACCCAGCCCCCCCAGCTAAATCCGACGATGATCGTGGCGACTGCCGTGACGACACAAGCCCATACGAGGATCGTCTTCGATGGCTGATAGCTGTCGAAACGTTGGAAAATCGATGTTTTGCTGCTGCTCTGCATTGCCATTGGAATTCTCCTTGCCGATGTTGTTTGGTTCACCGCTGTGGCCGTCCTGGCCGAGCGGCTCAGGCACTGTCCTCAGTATCCCATGCCACCCATGCCGACGTTTCCGGCCGGCAGCGCAGATTCTCTTTCGGGAATATCGGCAATCACCGCTTCGGCGGTGATCAGAAGTGCTGCGATCGAGCCGGCGTCTTGCAAAGCGGTCCGCACCACCTTGGCAGGATCGACAATGCCAGCCTTGATCATATCGACATAGGTCTCCGTCTGTGCGTCGAACCCCTGGTTGTGATCCGTGCTGTCGGCGAGTTTACCAACAACGATAGAGCCCTCGACACCGGCATTGTCGGCGATCTGCCGGATCGGGGCTTCCAGCGCCCTCAGCACGACCGAAATCCCCGCCGTCACGTCGGCGTTTTCTGCAGTTAGCCCCGCCAGGACCGACTTGGCGCGCAATAGGGCGACGCCTCCGCCCGGAACGATTCCCTCCTCGACCGCCGCACGAGTTGCGTTCAGGGCATCGTCGATGCGGTCCTTCTTCTCCTTGACTTCAATTTCGGTCGAGCCGCCGACGCGGATCACCGCAACGCCGCCGGCGAGTTTTGCAAGGCGTTCTTGCAGCTTTTCCTTGTCGTAGTCGGAGGTGGTTTCCTCGATCTGCGCCTTAATCTGGCTGATGCGTCGAGCGATCTCAGATTTTTCACCTGCGCCGTCTATGATCGTGGTGGTATCCTTTTCGATCAGTGCCCGCTTGGTGCGCCCGAGCATATCCAGCGTGACATTTTCCAGCTTGATGCCGAGATCCTCGGAGATCATCTGGCCGGCCGTCAGAATGGCGATGTCCTCCAGGATGGCCTTGCGGCGATCGCCGAAGCCCGGGGCCTTGACGGCAGCGACCTTCAATCCGCCCCGCAATTTATTGACGACCAATGTGGCCAGAGCTTCGCCTTCGACATCCTCGGAAATAATAAGCAGCGGCTTGCCGCTCTGCACCACGGCTTCGAGGATGGGCAGCATTGCCTGCAGATTGCCGAGCTTCTTCTCATAGATAAGGACATATGGGTCCTCCAGCTCCACGCGCATTTTTTCGGCATTGGTTACAAAGTAAGGCGAGAGATAGCCCCGGTCGAATTGCATACCCTCGACGACACTGAGTTCAGTATCGGCCGTCCTGGCCTCCTCGACTGTGATGACACCTTCGCTGCCAACCTTTTCCATCGCATCAGCGATCATTTTGCCAACCGTCGCATCGCCATTGGCGGCGATTGTGCCGACCTGGGCGATTTCGCTCGATGAGCTAACCTTCGTGGCGCGCGCTTTGATTTCCGTGAGTACGGCCGCAACGCCAAGATCGATGCCGCGCCTCAAATCCATGGGGTTCATCCCGGCCGCGACAAGTTTGGCGCCTTCGCGAAAGATGGAGGCTGCGAGCACCGTCGCGGTTGTGGTGCCGTCGCCCGCAAGATCGTTGGTCTTGGATGCCACTTCGCGCACCATCTGCGCGCCCATGTTCTCGAACTTGTCCGCAAGTTCGATTTCCTTGGCGACCGCGACGCCGTCCTTGGTAATGCGTGGCGCGCCATAGGACTTGTCGATGACGACGTTGCGGCCTTTGGGGCCCAACGTTACCTTGACGGCATTGTTGAGCACCTCGACGCCGCGAAGCAGACGATCGCGTGCGTCGGTGGAGAAGATGATTTCCTTGGCAGACATTGTCTGTGGTCCAGTTCGGTCTTGAGAGTCGGGGTCGGAATTCGGCGGATCAGGCGGCCGTGTCGGCGGTCGCCTCGGTCTTTTCGACGATGCCCATGATGTCGCACTCCTTCACGATCAGGAGATCTTCGCCATCGATCCCGATCTCGGTTTCCGCCCACTTTCCGAACAGGATCACGTCACCGGTCTCCACTTCGAGCGGCATCAGTCGCCCATTTTCGTCGCGCAAGCCCGGCCCAACGGCGATCACTTCGCCTTCCTGCGGCTTTTCCTTGGCGGTGTCGGGAATGATGATCCCGCCCCTCGATTTTAGGTCACCTTTCGCGCGCCGTATGACGACGCGGTCGTGGAGAGGACGGAATGTCATGAGGGATCTTTCTGCGGTCGGCGCATAGGGCGGCCGCATCTATTACATAACATCTCTGGCACTCGATTGGTAGGAGTGCTAAGAAATATTATCTGCAAGCGGATAATCCAAATCATTATCCGTTAGAAAATACAACAAGCTCTAGGATAATCCGCGGATTTTTTGTTCGATTTTCATGAAGTATTTCAGCAAGGATCACGACAAAGAACTTCTCGAAAGTCTATCAGCGACGTTGAGCCATACACTGCTTCTTTGCCGGACAAGGATACTTCGCTTTTCAGTGGGACATCATCACAGCTCGATTTCGCTGAGCCATGTCCTGACCTCGTTGAGAGTTCGGCGTTCCTGGTCCGCCTCCATTGAGAAGGGAGGCTCGATCTGAGCGCCCCGTGCATGGACTGCAAGGACGGTCATACTATTGCCAAGACCATAACCTCCATGGGTGACGAAGGGCCGGACCGTCTTGCCAAAGAGATCATGCATGCTCAGAAATGAGCGGATCACCGGTGGGGCGGTCTCCCCCCAGATCGGAAAACCGAGGAATACTGTCTCATAGGTGGCCATGCCAGGAACCGTCATCTTCAGAGGTGGCTCAAAGCCGCTATCCCGCTCCTGCCGTGCTTGCTCTACTGTCTGCTCGTAGTCGTCCGGATAGGGCCGCGACGGAAGGATTTCGAAGAGGTCTGCAAGAAGCGTCCGCTGCAGGGTTCCGGCGAGGACACGAGTGTTTCCCGTGCGGGAGAAATAGGCGACAAGGATGTTTGAGGGCGCGCGCTGTGGCGTACTCGTCAGCTGCGCGCTCGCGCACGTCCCAGCACCAAAGACAACAGAGCGGGAGCGGCCAGCAACGCGCGTCGGGATATGTCTTTGATCATATTGACTTCAGCCTTCGCGTAAGGGTGTACCCTCAGAGGGCCCGTCGCTCACTTTCCGGCGGGCCGCTAAGGCTAGGCGGGCAATTATGTCGAGCCTGCCGGTCACGTTTTTGGAGGCGCTTCGACACTCGAAAAGACCAGGACCTGGTCTGGAAGACGCGCTCCCCGACTTTCAATCGTTGACGCAGCAGCATTGAGCTCGGTGAGTTCGGCCAAAGTGAAACGAACCGATGCTGCGCTGATGTTCTCGAGCATGTGCGGCATCTGCGTGCTACCGGGAATCGGAACAATCCAGGGCTTCTGCGCCATCAGCCAGGCCAGAGCGATCTGGGCAGGGGTCGCCTGCTTCCGTTCGGCCCACGTCTTCAAAAGGTCAACGAGCGAGAGATTGTGCGGCAGGTTCTCAGGTGAGAAGCGGGATTCCACTCGGCGAATGTCGCCCTCTGCAAAGCGCGTCCTTGCGTCAATCGCGCCAGTTAAAAAACCAACCCCCAGAGGGCTCCACGGCACAAACCCGATGCCCAGCTCCTCGCAAAGGGGGAGTACCACCTTCTCAGGCCCGCGCCACAGCATCGAATATTCGTTCTGCACAGCGGTGACCGGAAGCACGGCATGGGCGCGACGCAACGTGTTCGGTCCCATTTCGGAGAGGCCCCAATGCAGCACTTTGCCTTCGTCCATGAGATCCTTAACTGCGCCGGCGACGTCTTCGATGGGGACCGCGGGGTCCACACGGTGCTGATAGAGGAGGTCGATCCGGTCGGTCCGCAGGCGCTTGAGCATGCCGTCGACGGCCAGCTTGATATGGTCAGGGCGGCTATTGAGACCCGGGCGACGCTCGCCCGTTTCAAGATCGATGTTCCAACCGAACTTGGATGCGATCACGACTTTGTCCCGGAATGGGTCGACGCCTTCACCGAGAATCCGCTCCACCTCATGAGGTCCGTATGCCTCGGCCGCGTCATAGAAGGTGACACCGCGTTCGAAGGCCGTCCGGATGATCTTGATCATCTCCGGCCGGCTAGGGATCGTGGTCTGGTAGGTCCGGCTCATGTTCTGGACGCCGATGCCGACGCTGGAAACTTCCAGTGCCCCGAGCTTTCGCCGCCCGCTCTGCGTGGACTCGGCTGGGCTGGTCAAGGCACTGGTCTGAGCGGACGCAGAAGCAGCATTTCCGGGTAGGAACGATGCTGCTGCGAGGCTTCCCGCTGTCCCCAGAAAGCCACGTCGTCCCATATTCATGTTTTGCTCGTTTGCCATGTCAGATGGTCCTTTCATCGCGGACGGACTTCAATCCGAAGGGGATACGTCTTGGTATCGATGTCATCCGGGTTCGGGCCGCTGCGGACGCCTGTGTCCAGGGCATCTATTGCCGCCATCTCGTCCACGGACAGAACGAAGTCAAAAACGTCGAAGTTCTCGGTGATGCGTGCGGCGCGGACGGATTTCGGGATGGCGGAGAAACCATGTTGCAGATGCCAGCGGAGGATGATTTGTGCCGGCGTCTTGCCGTGTTTTTCGGCAAGATCCGCGACCGCAGTATGCGACAACGGGCTCGGCGCGGCTTCCGGATGGTCGGAGACGTAGCGCATCACGCCGCCGATCGGCGACCACGCCTGGGTGGCAATCCGGAGCCGCTGATGCGTCGCTCGCAAGTCTTCCTGTGTAAAAAAGGGGTGCAGCTCGACCTGATTCACGTGGGGAACGAAGCCGGTGCGGTCGATCAGGTCGGCCAGGAGCTCGGAGTTGAAATTGGACACGCCGACGGCGCGGGTGCGCCCCTCGTCGAAAAGACGCGCCAGAGCCTTCCACGACGCGACCGTCCGCTCCCACTCATTGGGCATCGGCTGATGCAGAAGATAGAGATCGATTCCGTTAAGCCCGAGCTTGCGCATGCTGCGATCGAAGCCGCGCAGCGTCTCGTCATATCCGTAGTCGCTGATCCACAGCTTGGTGATGACGAAGACATCCGCGCGGTCAACGGCACTCTGACGCATGGCTTCGCCGACCTGCTCCTCATTCCTGTAGGCTGCGGCGGTATCGATCAGCCGGTATCCGGTGGCGAGTGCGGTCGAAACCGCCTGCACGGTGTCTTCGGGACTGCTGCGATAGACGCCGAGGCCTAGGAGCGGCATATCGACACCATTGGACAGAGTGGTCTTTTGGGTGTTGGAAGTCATTGCTGTCTTTCTTGCGGATATGAATCAGCGATTGACCAAGCGCTGGTGCGAAGCAAAATAGCGGTCACCGAGCACTTGGATGCCGGCAGGGCTTGCTCTGTACGAGCCAGGTCATTAGCCGTCAGTTCCACATCCGTTGCTCCGAGATTTTCTCGAGCCGGTGAGCTTGGTAGTGCCGGGGATCGGCACGATCCAGGTTCGCTCCGCGAGCGCCGGCGTGACACCCTTGGCTGAGGTATAGATCCGATGAGGTCGACAAGCGCCTGGTTGGCCTTGAGCGCCTCGGGGGCGAAGCGTGGCACAATGCGCCGAAAATCGTTTTCGCCGAAGGTAGTGCTTGCAGCCGAGGCCGATGGCCGAGACTTGGAGATTGCTGTTGCCGAGCGCGCGCTTTTGAATGTCGTCCTCCTTTGAGATCCGATTTGGTCTGAAAGCTGCGGGTCGGGCCCGCGATGCCGCTCAGTGAGCCTGCGGGGGGCTTCGAATGCGACGAGGACAACATAACGCTCGCATCAACTCTCGATTAGTCGCTATAATCGGCATTGCCTTATAAGTTGGTCTAATGAATGCAGATCGAAAACTTCAACAACCTCGCCGCCTTCGTCGTTGTTGCGAAGGAGCGGAGCTTCACCAGGGCCGCCGCCAAGCTCGGCGTTTCCCAATCCGCTCTGAGTCAAACCGTCAAGGCTTTGGAAGCGCGTTTAGGGTTGCGGCTGCTGACGCGCAACACGCGCAGCGTCTCGCCCACAGAAGCAGGAGAGCGGCTGCTACAGTCGGTCGCGCCCCGGTTCGAGGATATCGCGCAGGAAATCTCAGCACTCAGTGCCTTGCGGGAGAAGCCCGCCGGGATGATCCGCATCACAGCGGGTGAACATCCAGCGGTGACGATTCTCCAGCCTGCATTGGCGAGGTTTCTCCCTGAGTATCCGGACATTCACGTGGAGATCGTGGTCGACTATGGCCTGACCAATATCGTCGCAGAAGGCTATGATGCCGGCGTGCGGCTTGGCGAACAGGTCGCCAAGGACATGATCGCTGTCAGAATCGGTCCTGAAATGCGCGTGGCAATCGTCGGATCGCCCGCCTATTTCCAGAAGTATCCGCGGCCGGAGACGCCGCAGGATCTGACGCAGCATAACTGCATCAACTTCCGGCTACCGACCTATGGTGGCCTTTTCCCGTGGGAATTCGAAAAGGGCGGGCGCGAACTCAAGGTGAGGGTCGAGGGTCAGCTCGTCTTCAATAACATGGCGTTGAGGTTGAACTCCGCTCTCGCGGGGCTAGGGCTTGGGTATGTTCCCGAAGACGAAGTTCTCGAACACATCGCTGAGGGCCGCCTGATCCGGGTGCTTGAGGACTGGTGTGAACCGTTCCCCGGCTATCATCTCTATTATCCCAGCCGCCGGCACTCCTCTCCTGCTTTTGCCCTGCTTCTTGAGGCACTACGCTATCGCGGCCCGTGAACCAGGGCGTTCTTCGCCCTATCGAGGGGAGGTTTTGCCTTCGGATTGGCGCATGCCGCGACGCCTGAAACAACGTCATCGACAGTGCTGCAGGTTGCACACCATCTCGAGCCTGGATCGAGATGCCTTGCATCACCGCCACCAAATGACGCCCCAGACGGGAAACGTCATAAGTGCCGGCGAAAGGCTTGAGTATTTCTGTAATCCTCTCTTTCATGGCCTCACGCCGGGTTGCGGCTTCGCGGGCGAGAATTTCAACCTCCAACAGGTGACGACTTGCAGCGAATGCTTGTCATCAACGGTATGACGCCGCGCGCAGCGAACGAAGGTTTCGTGAAGACCCAAACCTCAGATCTGGAGCCTGCGTTCCGCGGCTTTCCCGCCCCCATTCTCCTGACGCACGGCAAGCACGATCGGCTTGTCCGTACGGCCATGTCGGAACGAGTAAAAGCGACCCACAAGGACAGCCGCTTGTCGATCTTTGCCAACAGCGGCCATTCGCCCTTTTACGAGGAGCCCGACCGCTTTGGGCGCGAACTGGCGACGTTCGTGAAGGCTGCAAATCGGGGGTGAATATAACGGCCGGCCGGCTAAGCAGATTGGTTGATGCTGGGGCGCAGACCAGGGACGAAGCTATGGCGGCGCGCCCGTCGAAACCAAAACCTCGGATCTTGCCGAAAGACCGGTGGACGAGCTTTCCGGCGGGCAACGCAAGCGTGTCTGGATTGCCATGGCGGCGGCGCTTCGAGACCTTGGCGAGCGGTTCAGCCACATCAGAACCGCAGTGGTTTGTCCGCCGACGACAATAATCTTGTGAAAAATCCGATACTAGGGCACAATTTATAAATGCACCTGAAGTGCAGAGCTATCTCAAATCCGGCCGTCTCGCGCCGAGTGACAGCTCGCGTGGGAGGGTCGCGTCGATGGATCAGGGGTTCTTTCTTCTGTTCGCTACGGTGTCCGTGATCACGGCCCTGACCGTGGTCCTGGCGCGGAATCCGGTTCACTGCGCATTGGCGCTGATGGCGTGTTTCCTGCAGATTTCGGCAATCTTCGTCCTGCTCGAAGCGCCGTTGCTCGCGGTCATCCAGATCTTCGTATATGTCGGCGCAATCATGGTCCTGTTCCTATTCGTGATCATGATGATCGATGTGCGCGAAGCAAAGTTGCAGCGGTTCTTACCGGGGGGCAACCTGCCGGCTCTGGTGATGCTCGTTCTGCTTGGGATCGAGATGTCGGTACTGGTGCTCTGGAGCGATCGCTTTTCGGTCACTGTTCCCGTAGGCGGCGGCGATGAGATCAGGCAGCTCAGCACGACGCTTTTCGCCGGTTATCTTCTGCCGTTTGAGGTCGCCTCCGTCATCCTGTTGGTGGCTTTGGTCGGCGCCATCGTGCTGGCGCGGAAGGAGCAGGGGTGATGGTTCCGCTGTCGTGGTATATTCTGCTCGGGGTGGTCCTGTTCGTGATCGGAGCGGCGGGCGTGCTGCTCAGGCGCAATATTCTGGTCGTGCTGATGTCGCTGGAGTTGCTGCTAAACTCGGTCAACATCAATTTCATCGCTTTCGGGCGCATCTACGACGACTTCCGCGGGCAGATCTTCGCCATCTTCGTCATAGCAATCACTGCGGCCGAGGTTGCCGTTGCTCTTGGCATCCTGGTCGCCCTTGTGAGGAACAAATCCACCCTCAAGGTCGACGACGTGACCATGATGAAAGGATAACGGCTTGGACCCGGTGATATCGATCAGGCCGCTGCTTGCCGTCGCCGTCCCGGGCCTGACCGCCGTGGCAGTTCTTCTTTTGAATAACCGTGAGAAAATCCGCGATCTCGTCTCGCCGCTGGCCGCGATCGCCCTGTTTGCGATTGTTGCCTCTATGGCGCCCACGGTGTTGGCGGGCGGAACCGTCGATTTGCGCCTGTTCGAGATCCTGCCGGGGGCCGACTTCGCTTTCCGGGCGGATGCCCTCGGCATGGTGTTCGCCACCGTCTCGTCACTCCTATGGATCGTCGCCGCGGTCTATTCCGTCGGCTACATGCGGCACTTGAACGAGCATGCGCAGACCCGATTCTTTGCCTGTTTCGCCACCAGCCTCGCGGCGGCCGTCGGAGGCGCCTTTGCCGCCAATCTGTTCACGCTGGTGATCTTCTACGAGGTGCTCAGCCTCGTTACCTATCCGCTCGTCTACCACCACGAGGACGAAGAGGGATGGGCGGGCAGCCGCAAATACCTCGTCTATCTGATGGGCGCATCGAAAAGCGTGCTGCTTGCCGCGCTGGCACTGACATATTCCATTGCGGGGTCGCTCGACTTTGTGGAGGGGGGGCTATTGGAGGACGTCAATGCCTCGGCGCCGCTGCTGACGGTCGTCTATTTCTGCTATCTTTTCGGCTTCGCCAAGGCTGCGGTGATGCCCATGCACGCGTGGCTGCCGGCCGCTATGGTGGCGCCAACACCTGTCAGCGCACTCTTGCATGCAGTGGCTGTCGTCAAGATGGGTGTGTTCTGTGTGCTGCGGGTGGTGTTCCATGTCTTCGGCGTCGGGCTGGTCGGAGAACTGGGCCTCGGCATCGCCACAGCCTATCTGGTTTCATTCACGATCCTGATGGCGTCGGTCTACGCCCTGACACGGGACGACCTGAAAGCTAGGCTCGCCTATTCGACGGTTTCCCAACTCTCCTACATCGTGCTGGGCGCGGTCCTGTTGTCGCCCGTCGCAATGGTCGGCGGGATCATCCACATTGCAGCGCACGCATTTTCCAAGATCACGCTGTTTTTTTGCGCCGGGTCGATCTACTGCGCATCGGGAAAGCGCAACATCAGCGACATGGCGGGCATCGGCCGCCGGCTGCCCTGGACGATGGGGGCATTCTTCGTCGCCTCGCTCAGCATGATCGGGGTGCCGCCGACCGCGGGATTCGTCAGCAAATGGTATTTGACGCTGGGGTCGGTGGAGGCGGGACAGATGGCGTTCCTGGTCGTACTGCTGGTGAGTTCGATCCTGAACGCCGCCTATTTCCTGCCGGTCAGCTATGTCGCCTTTTTCGGGACCGAGTCGCAGGAGAGCCGGACGACGGTCCGTGAAATTCCGATGATCACGATCCCGCTTGTTGCGACCGCCATCCTATCGGTGCTGATGGGCATCTTCCCCGATTATTTTCTTACCCTGGCGGACGGAGTGGTCAGATGATCAAGCGCGTGGTCGACTTCTTTGGTGACGAAGAATGGGCAAGGCAGCGCCGCCGACTGTTCTATCTGGCACTCGTTCTGATCGTGGCCGCCGACTTTCTGGTTTCTCGCGAACACGCCGAATACATTTGGGAGCGCCTGCCTGGCTGGTCCGCCGTCTACGGTTTCGGCTCCTGCGTTCTGCTCATCTTCGTTTCCAAGTTTCTCGGCCATCGGATCGGGCTGATGCGGCGCGAGGACTATTATGACTGACTTCATCCATCCGGCTCTGCTCTTCATTCTCGGTGCTCTGCCGATACCGTTCCTCAGGGGATCGATCGGCAAGGCCTATCTGCTGCTGATCCCGACGCTGGCGATCCTTGCCGTGCTCGCGATGCAGCCGGGCAGTTATGGCGAGGCGAGGTTTATCGGGCAGGAAATCCTGATTGCAAAGGTCGACAGGCTGAGTATCGTCTTCGCCACCGTTTTCACCGTCATGGCGCTGATCGGCACGGTCTACGCGTTGCACCTGACACGCCCCGGCCAGCATGTGGCCGCATTCATCTACGTCGGCAGCGCACTCGGCGTGGTGTTCGCCGGTGACTACCTGACCCTCTATCTGTTCTGGGAAGGCATGGCATTTTCCTCTGCCTATCTGGTCTTTGCCCAGGGAGGCGACAAGGCGATCCGGGCGGGGTTCCGGTATCTCATGGTCCATATCACCGGCGGGGTCTGCCTGCTCGGCGGCGTGGTTCTCCACGGGCTCGCCACAGGTTCATCTCTTTTCGGCCCGATCGAGGGAGAAATGGGCGTGGCCGTCTACCTGATCCTTGCCGGGTTCATCCTCAACGCCGCAGTGCCGCCGCTCAACGCCTGGCTCACCGACGCCTATCCGGAGGCGACCGTCACAGGCGCGGTGTTCATGAGCGCCTTTACCACCAAGACCGCCGTCTACGTGTTGGCGCGGGCGTTTCCGGGGACCGAGCTTCTCATCTGGCTCGGCACCGCGATGGCGCTCTACGGCGTTATCTACGCGGTGCTGGAGAACGACTGCCGGCGACTGCTTGCCTATCACATCGTCAGCCAGGTGGGGTACATGGTGGCGGCCGTCGGCATTGGGACCGAGATGGCGGTGAACGGAGCCACCAGCCATGCCTTCGCCCATATCCTCTACAAGGCGCTTCTGTTCATGGGTGCGGGGGCGGTGATTCATGTCACTGGGCGGCGTAAGCTCACCGAACTCGGCGGGCTCTACAAGACCATGCCGCTGACCTTGACGCTCTATATGGTCGGCGCCTTAGCGATCTCGGCATTTCCGTTCTTCTCGGGTTTCGTCACCAAGTCGATGGTCGTGGCCGCCGCCGGGCAGGATCACCGCGCGCTGGTCGTGCTCGCGCTGACGATGGCATCGTCCGGAACGTTCCTGCACACCGGGCTCAAGCTCCCGTACTACATGTTCTTCGGTAAGGACCAGGGCCTAGGGGCCAGGGACCCGCCCGGCAACATGCTGGTTGCGATGGGTATGGCGGCGGTGCTCTGCATTGCGATCGGGGTGTTCCCGCGGCCGCTTTATGCATTGCTACCCTATCCGGTCGACTTCGAACCATATACGGGTCTCCATATTACGGAGAGCCTCGGCGTGCTGATGTTCACGGCACTGGGTTTTGTCATTTTCCTGCGAGCGCTCGATCCCGAGAATACGATCAGCCTGGACACCGACTGGTTCTACCGCAAGGGTGCGCGGTACTTCATGTGGCTCGCCGAAAGGCCGCTGGCGCGCTACGAGAAGGCGGTGAGCGAGGTGTCTGAGACAACGGCGCTACCTTTCCTGCACGGGTCGGCACGAGAAGGATTGCGGATCGATCTTAACGGTGTGGACGCCGTCGTGAACGGCGTCGCCCGTTCGATCCTGAGCGGGGGCGCGGCGTTGCGGCGGCTCCAGACCGGTGTCGTGACCCATTATGTGCTGGCGATGATCGCCGGACTGATCGCGGCCGCCGTCGTTTTCGCCGTGGCTTGGCGGTAGGGGGTGCGATGGGATTGCCGCTTCTCAGTCTCATTGTATTCACGCCTGCCGCCGGGGCAGTGGTTCTAATGTTTCTCCGCAGCGAAGATGCGGTGCGCTGGACAGCGCTGGGTATCACCGTCCTCGACCTGGCTCTCTGCATCGCAATGCTGGCCGGCTTCGACCAGACGACCCACGAGATGCAGTTCACCGAGATACACCCGTGGGTGCCTACGCTCGGGATCACCTACGCGCTCGGTATCGATGGGATCAGCGCGCTCTTCGTGTTCTTGACCGCACTGCTGGGGTGGATTTGCGTGCTCGCCTCGTGGGTCGCGATTGACAGCAAGGTGAAGGAGTTCATGGTGAGCTTGCTCGTCATGCAGGCGCTGATGCTGGGGGTATTCTGCGCCCTCGACCTGTTTCTGTTTTATGTGTGCTGGGAGGCGATGCTGATCCCGATGTACCTGATCATCGGCGTGTGGGGCGGTGATGGCCGGGTCTATGCCGCGTTCAAGTTCTTCCTCTACACGCTGGCGGGCAGCCTCCTGTTCCTGATCGGTGTCATCGTGCTCTATTTCCACGGCGGTAGGACCTTCGACATTCTCGCGCTCACAGGTCAGGATTTGCCGTTCTGGGTTCAATCCTGGCTTTTTTTCGCCTTCCTGATCGCCTTCGCCGTGAAGGTGCCGATGGTCCCGGTTCATACCTGGCTGCCGGACGCTCATGTACAGGCGCCGACGGCTGGCAGCATCATCCTGGCCGGAGTGCTCCTGAAGATGGGCGCCTACGGGTTCTTGCGGTTCTCGCTGCCGATGCTGCCGGAGGCGTCGGTATATTATTCGACGCTGATGCTGGCACTTTCGGCTCTTGCCATCGTCTATGGCGGATTACTTGCGCTGGCGCAGGACGACCTGAAGAAGCTGGTGGCCTATTCCAGCATCAGCCATATGGGTTTCGTAACGCTGGGGATTTTTGCGCTGAACTTCCGCGGGCTCGAGGGCGGCATCCTGCAAATGTTCAATCATGGCGTAACGACGGGCGCATTGTTCCTCTTCGTCGGCCTGATCTACGAGCGGACGCATACGCGCAGTATCGCCGACTACGGCGGGCTGATGAAGGTGGCGCCGGTCTACACGGCGTTTCTGGCGCTGTTCACCTTGTCGTCGATGGCCTTGCCGGGGACGAATTCGTTCGTCGGCGAGTTGCTGGTGCTGTCGGGCGGATTTGCGGCCAACCTGGCCGCCGGCGCGGCCGCGGTCGTGGGCGCGTTGCTGAGCGCGGCCTATCTCCTTGGCATGTATAGGAGAGTAGCACTTGGTCCGGCCAGCATCGGCGCCCGCTTCAAGATACGCGACGTAAACGCCCGCGAGATGGCTGCGATCCTGCCGCTGGCCGTCTTCGTGCTTTGGGTCGGGCTCTATCCGAAACCCTTTCTCAACATCATCGACGTCTCGGTGAAGCATTTGCTCGCGCACGTGCACACCAAGGGGAGCGGCCAATGACCGCCGCCGCGCTTTTCCAGTCGGCTTTAGCGAGCCTGCCCGAGATCGTGGTGATTACTGGAGCCTGCATCCTGCTGATCCTTGGCCAGCTTGTGCGGAAGGGGCAGGAACATGTCTTTGTCTGGGCTTCCGTCGCCGTCGTGCTGATTGCGGCTTTGGGGACACTCATGCTGGCGAGCGAGGTACGGCCGGCCTACACGGGCATGTTCGTCGCCGACGGCTTTGCGGTCTTTTTCAAATTCGTGTTCTACTTAGCCACTGTTTTGACATTCTTCCTGTCGCGAAAATATGCCGACATTGAGGGGATTGAAAGTAGCGAATACTATGTTCTGCTGCTCTTCGCCCTTTCGGGAATGATGATCATGGCCTCGGCGACCGATCTCTTGTCGCTTTATGTGGGTCTCGAACTGATGGTGCTCTGCACCTATGTACTGACCGGTTTCTTGCGAAGAGAGCCGCGTTCGAACGAAGCGGCACTGAAATACGTGATCCTTGGCGCGGTCTCGACCGCGATCTTCCTCTATGGCGTTTCGCTCGTTTACGGGCTCACCGGCACGACGCAACTGGACGGCATGGCGGCCGCGGTGACCGGCGATCCGCTCGATCCCGGATTGCTGCTGGCGGTGGTCTTCATCGTCGCGGGGTTGGTCTTCAAGGTCGGCGCGGTGCCGTTCCATATGTGGGTCCCGGACGTCTACGAGGGCGCGCCGACGACGATCACGGCTTTCATGTCTGTGGGGCCGAAGGCTGCGGGGTTCGCGGCGATCCTGCGGGTGTTCCTCAACCCGCTGGTTGCAGCCTCGGACGCCTGGGTCGTTGTCGCCGTCATTGCGGTGGTGACAATGGCACTCGGCAGCTTCGTGGCGCTGGTGCAGGACAATTTCAAGCGCCTCCTGGCCTATTCCAGCATCGCCCATGCCGGGTTCGCCATTTTCGGCGTGGTGGCCGGCGGTGCGGACGGCATCGCCAGCGTGATGCTCTACCTGCTGATCTATTCTTTGATGAACCTCGGCATTTTCGGCATCGTCATCATGATGCGGAACGGCGATTTCTCGGGCGAGATTATCGAAGACTACGCGGGCTTTGCCAGGTCGCATCCCGGGCTGGCGCTTCTGATGCTGCTCTATCTGTTCTCGCTGGCCGGCATTCCGCCGACGGCCGGGTTCTTCGCCAAGTTCTACGTGCTGGTCGCGTTGGTCGAGCGGGGTTTCGTCATGCTGGCGGTGATCGCAGTGCTGCTGAGCGCCGTCGCCGCCTACTTCTACATCCGCATCGTCATGGTGATCTACATGCGCGAGCCACGCAGGGCGTTTGACCCGGCTCTGACGCCCCTGGTTCGCGCGACGCTCGCCTTCACCGCCGTCGGGACTCTCGGAATCGGCCTATTTCCGGAACGGTTCCTGAGGCTTGCTCAAGGTGCGGTGTTTGGAGGCTGATCTATTGGATTTGCAATGGTTCCCCCGAGGGAATACACTGACAATTGAAGAAAGGAGCGCCCAAGTCACTTACTGGGGCGACCGCATTGCCGGCCCGAATGGGGCCGGTCGCGGCCTGAGCAAGGCCCTCGGCGGGTGACCGGGGAAATGCGACATGTCTGCAATGGAATTTCTGCCTGTTCTCTTCATGGCCGCCGGAATTGTTCTGGTGGCGATGACGACGCTTTTCGTCTCGTCGCTGCTGCGCCCCTCCAATTCCTATCCCGCAAAGAACATGCCCTACGAATGCGGCATGGACCCGTCGGGCGAGGCCGCCGGGGGCCGCTTCAGAGTGCCGTTCTTTATCCTTGCGATACTGCTGGTGGTCTTCGATGTCGAGGCAATGTTCCTCTTTCCCTGGGCCGTCGTTCTGAAAGAGATCGGGTTCATCGGTTATGTTGAGATGTTCGTCTTCATGTTGCTGCTTCTCGTGGGCTTCGCCTACGCTTGGCTGAAGGGAGCGTTGGAATGGGAGGAGTAAACAACGCGATCCGCGATAGCGTGCTGTTCACCACGGCCGACAGCATCATCAGCTGGAGCCGGAGGTCGGCCCTATGGCCTGAGACCTTCGGCATTGCTTGCTGCGCCATCGAGATGATCTCAGCCGGTTGCGCGCGCTATGATCTCGACCGGTTCGGCGTGGTGTTCCGCCCTTCACCACGTCAGTCCGATGTGATGATCATCGCCGGCACCGTGACCCGGAAATTCGCGCCCGTGGTGCGTCGGCTCTACGACCAGATGCCGGAACCGCGCTGGGTGATTGCAATGGGCACCTGCGCCATTTCGGGCGGGGTTTACAACACCTACGCCGTGGTGCAGGGGTCGGAGACTTTCGTGCCCGTCGACGTGCATGTGCCGGGCTGTCCCCCGCGGCCCGAGGCGTTGATGCATGGCTTCCTCCTGCTTCAAGAGAAGATCAAGAGGACCCGCGCGCTGGCCGGGACGCCTCTGGATCGGGTTGCAGCGTCATGAGTGTAGGGCGGCCTCTCAATCTGGGTCCGATCATGGAGCGTTTCGGGGGATCAATCGAGGATCTCGGCTACGCGCACGGCATTCACGTCTTTGCTGTTCCTCCCGAGACGATCGTCGAGTTCTGCCGGTTCCTGAAGGAACACCCAGCACTGCGATTCAACTTCCTCTCCGACATCTGCGGGGTTGATCACTATCCCGAAACGCCGCGATTCGAAGCGGTATACCACCTCTACTCGCTCCCCAACCGGTGGCGGATTCGCATCAAGTGCTGGCTTGGCGATCCGCCCCAGCTCTCCTCGGTTACGGGCGTCTGGCGTACCGCCAACTGGCATGAACGCGAAGCCTGGGACATGTACGGGATCAGGTTCGAGGGCCACCCCGACCTGCGCCGGATCTACATGTGGGAGGGATTCGAGGGCTTCCCGCAGCGCAAGGACTTTCCGCTGCGTGGATACAAGGATAAGTTGAATCCGTTTGGAGCCGAAGGCCCGCCGCCGACACAGCCGGACCTCGCCACCAGGGATATTCCGCAAGGAGGCCGTTCCGCGCCGGAGAGTTGAGATGACTGAAGTCACCGAGCTCAGCAGGCCTGAAGGCGAAGCGCTCCATACCAGGGAAGTGCTTCTCAATCTCGGCCCGCAGCACCCCAGCACTCATGGGGTTCTTCGGCTCGTCCTCGAATTGACCGGCGAGTACGTCGAGCGCGTGGACCCGCATATCGGCTATCTCCACCGCGGCACCGAAAAACTGGCGGAGAGCTTCACCTATACCCAGATTTTCCCGCTGACGGACCGGCTCGACTATCTCTGCCCACCTTCGAACAACCTGGCGTTTGCGCTGGCCGTGGAGAAACTCCTCGGCATAGAAGCACCGGAACGGGCGCAGTATATTCGTGTGTTGATGGCTGAGCTGGCACGGATCTCGGGCCATCTCCTGATCACTGGCGCACTGCCAATGGACCTTGGCGCCATGACTGCCCTGCTCTATGCGATGCGCGAGCGCGAAATGATCATGGATCTGTTGGAGATGATTTCCGGGGCGCGGATGCATACCTCTTTCTGCCGGGTCGGCGGTGTGCGCGAGGACCTGCCCGACGGGTTCCTCCCCAAGATCCGGGAATTCTGTGACATCTTCCCGAACCGCATTCGCGACTATGACCGGCTGCTCGAGAACAACCGGGTGTTTTTGAACCGTACGCAAGGGATCGGCGTAATCGCCGCCGAGGATGCCATCGATCTCGGCCTGAGTGGCCCAAACCTGCGCGCCTCGGGCGTCGATTGGGACATCCGCCGCGACGAGCCTTATGAGATCTACGATCGGCTCGACTTCAATGTCATTACCCGCGAGGAGGGCGACTGCTATGCGCGCTGGCAGTGCCGTGTCGAGGAAATGCGCGAGAGCATCCGTATCATTGAGCAATGTCTCGACCAGATGCCCGAGGGGCCGTTCCAGATCGACATGCCGACAATCGCCTTCCCGGTGGACAAGGACAGGGTGCACTGCTCGATGGAGGCTTTGATCCAGCATTTCGACCTCTCGGCCTACGGCTTCAAGGTGCCGAAGGGCGAGGTCTATTCTGCGATCGAGGCGCCAAAGGGCGAGCTAGGCTTCTACATCATCAGCGACGGATCGCCCAAACCGTTCCGCATGAAGGTGCGGGCACCGTCCTTCGTCAACCTTCAGGCACTCTTTGGAGTGACCAACGCCCGCTATCTGGCGGACATGATCGCCGTGCTCGGCAGCCTCGACCCGGTGATGGCCGAGGTGGACAAGTAGCAGGGAGGTTCAAACGCGATGACCATGCGCGAACAGATCGAGGCGGCGGCGGCGCGGTATCCCGACCAGCGCTCAGCGATCATGCCCGCGCTTCTGATCGCGCAGAGGGAGCATGGCCATTTGCCTGGTCCAGTGCTGGAAGAAGTCGCCGATATCCTTGGTGTCGAGCGGATCTGGGTCTACGAACTGGCGACCTTCTACACACTCTTCCATATCGAGCCGGTGGGCATGTTCCACCTGCAACTCTGCGACAACGTTTCCTGCATGCTGCGCGACTCCGAGGAGCTGCTGAGGCATTTGGAGGAGGTGCTGGGGATCAACAAGGGCGGCACGACGCCGGATGGGCTGTTCACGCTTTCGACCGTCGAGTGCCTCGGTGCCTGCGAGATGGCTCCGGTGATGCAGGTTGGCGACGATTACCACGGCAACCTTGATGTCGCGCGGATAGACGCGCTCCTGGACAGCCTCCGCGCCATGGCGAGGCAGGTCGAAAGTGAGCCCGCCTTTGCGCGACCGCCGGGAGAGTAGTGCCATGTTCGAGCCGGTTCTTCTCAAGAATGTCGACGTGCCGGACAGTCATTTGCTGTCGACCTATGAGGCCGGCGGCGGCTATCAGGCGTTGGCCAAGACGCTGCGCGAGTATACGCCGGACGAGGTCGTCGACCTCGTCAAACAGTCCAACTTGCGCGGCCGCGGCGGGGCCGGGTTCCCGACGGGCATGAAATGGTCCTTCGTGCCGAAGCGGGCCGGCAAGCCGAAATATCTGTGCTGCAACGCTGATGAGGGCGAGCCCGGAACCTTCAAGGACCGGATCATCATGGAGCGCGATCCACACCAGCTCATCGAGGGGCTGGCGGTAAGCGCCTACGCGATCGGGGCCGAAACCGCCTATGTCTACATCCGAGGAGAATATGTGACGGCGATACGCCGCCTGGAGCAAGCGATCGCCGAGGCTCACGAAAAGTCCTATCTCGGAACGCGTGTTCTAGGCTCTGATTTCAAGTTCAACGTGCACGTTCACTGCGGCGCCGGCGCCTATATCTGCGGCGAGGAGACCGCGATGCTCGAGTCGCTCGAGGGCAAGCGGGCGCAGCCGCGATTGAAACCGCCGTTTCCCGCCGTGGCTGGGCTCTACTCCAGCCCCACCGTCATCAACAATGTCGAGACGCTTGCTTGCGTGCCGCATATTGTGGCGCGCGGGCCGGCCTGGTTTCGGGGGATAGGTCCGGATAAGAGCCCCGGCCCGAAGCTCTACTGCCTGAGCGGGCAGGTGCGCAAACCCGGCCTTTACGAACTGCCGATGGGCATACCGCTGCGCGAACTGGTCGAGCAGCACGCTGGCGGTCCGTTACCGGGGCGCAGGATCAAGGCTGTAATTCCGGGCGGGGTCTCGGCGCCGGTAATACCTGAGGGCGGGCTGGAGGTCGGGATGGATTTCGACTCGCTTGCTGCCGCCGGCTCGATGCTTGGTTCGGCCGGCGTTGTTGTAATCGACGACTCGACCTGCATGGTCAAGGTCGCCACCCGGATCATCGAGTTCTTCCATCACGAGTCCTGCGGCAAGTGTACGCCATGCCGGGAAGGATTGAACTGGGCCGTAAAAGTACTGCGCCGCATTGAGACCGGGGAAGGCGGGCCTGGCGATCTGGAGCAGCTGGAGATGCTTTGCAAAGGCATTTTCGGCAATACGTTTTGTGCTTTGGGTGACGGTGCCGCGATGGGATTGCGGGCGGCGCTTAAGCATTTCCGCGACGAGTTCGTCGCCCATATCGAGGAGCGGAGGTGCCCGTTTCACTGAGAGCGTGTGTTTGAGGCGGGCTTGGAGGAAGCATGGTTAGCGTTACGATCGACGGACAAACGCTTGAAGTCGAGGCTGGCTCCACGGTGCTCATGGCGGCTGAGCGTTTGGGCATCGACATTCCAACTTTCTGTTACTGGAAGCGGCTGCCGCCGCTGGCCTCCTGCCGCATGTGCCTGGTGGAGATTGAGGGGTTGCGGCGGCTGCAGCCGTCCTGCGCCACCACGGTCACCGATGGCATGGTCGTGCGGGCGAATACGCCGCTGATCGACGAAACGCGATCTTCCATGCTCGACATGTTGCTTGCCAACCACCCCCTTGACTGCCCGATCTGCGACAAGGGCGGCGAATGCGAGCTTCAGGACATGGTGATGGCATACGGCCCCCGCAAAAGCGAGTTCCACGATCTCAAGCGTGTATTCCACTCCGAGGACATTCGTCTCAGCCCGGTCGTCATCATGAACGTCAACCGCTGCATCCAGTGCCAGCGTTGCGTCCGGATGTGTGAGGAGGTGGTCGGCGCGGTCGCGCTTGGCACCGTCGAAAAAGGCATGGATACGGCCGTCACCGGCTTCGAGGGTAGCCTTGCGAGTTGCGATCAGTGCGGCAATTGCATCGAGGTCTGCCCGGTCGGCGCTCTGATGAGTTTCCCCTACCGCTACAAGGCACGGCCCTGGGATCTGGTCGAGACCGACACGGTGTGTCCGCATTGTGGCACCGGTTGCCAGTTGACGGTGGGCACACGCAAGGGCGAGTTTATGCGGGTACGCTCGAAGTGGGACGAGGGGGTCAACCGCGAAACGCTTTGCGTGCGGGGACGCTTCGGTCTCGATTTCGTCTCGGGCAGGGACCGGATCGAGCGGCCGATGATCCGTCGCGATGGCACTCTGGCTCCGGTTTCCTGGGACGAAGCGGCGGACTATCTGCGCCGGCGGCTGTCGGCCGTCGAGGACAAGGCTGCAGGGGGGCTGGCCTCGCCGCGCCTGCCCAACGAGGTGCTCTATCAGTTCCAGAAGCTGATGCGGACGGTATTCCGGACCAACAACATTGATTGCTCGTCGCGCTGGTCCGCGCCCTTTGATACGCTCGGGCCATTACTGGCAGCCTTCTACAGCCGCGCCCCGCTGGAAGAGGTGATCGCCAACGACTGCGTGCTCGTCGTCGGCGGCAACGTGACCGAGGAGAACCCAATCACCGAATACCTGCTGCGGGACGGCGCGCGGCGGCGGCAGACCGCATTGCTCATGCTTTCGGCGCGGCCCTCCCGTCTGGAGGCCGATGCCTGCGTTGTGGTTCGCGTGCCGCCGGGCGGAGAAACGGCGAGCCTTGCGGCGGTGGTAGCCGGGCTCGTGGAAGCGGCCGGTCACGCCTTGCCGGGCGAGACTTTTGCAGACATCGAAGCGACGGTCGGCAGGCCGCCGGTGAATACCGGTAGTGACGGGCCGGCTCGTCTGGCCAGTGCGCTCAAGGAAATCCGAAGCGTCACTGTGCTTGTCAGCGTCGAGCTCCTGAGGTCACCCGAAGCGCGCGCGACGCTGCAGCAACTCAACAACCTGCTGCAGGTTCTCCGCCTGCTCGGTAAGGGCCTGGCGATGCAGTTCCTCTTTGATCGCGCCAACCAGCTGGGCGCCTGGGACATGGGTGTTTTGCCAGCGGCTTTGCCGGGGTTGTGGGCGGTCACCGATGATGCGACCCGTACAACCCTTGCACGGAACTGGGGTGCCGAAATCCCGTCTGAACCCGGCGCGGGTCTCGACGCCATGCTGGAGCTCTGCGTCGGTGGCGGGATGGGCGCGCTCTACCTTGCCGGAGCAGACCCCCTGATCGCCTACCCCGACAGGGATTTCGTGACGCGAGCGCTTGGCGCCGCCGATCTCCTGATCGTGCAGGATACCTTCCTAACGGATACGGCGGGCCTGGCCGAGGTTGTTCTGCCCGCGGCAGGTTACGGCGAGGAATCCGGGACGTTCACCAACAACGAGGGCCGGACCCAGAAGATCCGCAAATTCCGCGAACCCGCCTTCGAGGCGCGAGGCAATCTGGCGATCTTCGACTTCGTCGCAGCGCTGCGCAGCCAGACGCTGCAGCCCTCGGCAGAAGGCGGAATTTTCGACGAGATTGCCCGGCGGGTTCCGGCCTATCAGGGGTTGACGCAGGATGGACTTGGCGCTGACGGCGCGTTCACCAAGGCGGTCCCGCTGCCACCGGCTGGCGAGTTCTTCGCGCCGCCGCCGGCCGCGAAAGCAGCCAACGGATTGATGCTGATTACCGGCAACTGCCTGTTCCACAACGGATATCTTTCCGAACGCTCGGAGATCCTGAATACGGTCGCTGATGACCCCTATGTCGAGATGAGCGCGCAGGATGCCGCCGAACTTGGCTTTTCGGATAGCGATCCGGTGGTCGTGCGATCCGCTCTGGGAGAATTGACGGCGAAGCTCAAGGTCAACAGGCGCTTTCCTAAGGGCCTCGTATTTCTCCCCGAGAACTACAGGGCCCTACGCCTCAACAGACTGATGCGTCGGGGTGTATATCCATGTCCGGTGGAAGTTCACCGGGCCACGGCGTCCGCCTGTCTCACTGGTTCTACGTCGAACCCTAAGGATCGACACCAAGGCATGGACGGTGGCTTGCCTGACCCTGCATCGCGCCTTGATCAGTGATACCTGTTCCCGCAGATGTAATCCTGCAGATCCTGTTCCGTGCGCTCCGCTTCGTCGAGCCTATGTTTGACCACATCGCCGATGCTGACTACGCCGACAACGTTGTCCCCATCCATGACCAGGACATGACGCGTACGCCGCCGGGTCATGATTCCCATCGCGACCGGCAGCAAATCCCGGGTCGAACAGGTCGCTACATTGCGGTTCATGATGTCCGCGGCTCGCATCATCGCCGCCGCGGCCCCGTATTCGGCTACCGCATTGCAGCAATCCCGCTCCGACAAGGTACCAAGGTATTCGCCGTCTGATTGGCTGACGACGACGAAGCCTATATTGTTCTCGCGAAACAGTCTCAGGACTTCCACCATCGACTGATCGCGATTGACCGCGATGACACCGACACCCTTGTTCTTCATGATTTCGCCGACAAACATCTGACCCTCCTGTCCGAGCGCATTGTTTGACAGCTGGCGCGTCTTCACGTTCGCCGTATATTCCGCCACCAGTTGTAGCCCTGCGTCTCTTTGGTTTCGACGAGCACGTCCTTCTCCGTATTCAGGCGCGCGGCAATTACGCCGCCACCGGTTGCCGCCTTGCCCGGTTTGGCGAGCAGATCGTCGCGCCCGATCACCAAATCACGCGAGGAAAAGCTCGAGAATTCGTATTGTTGGCCAAGCGCGATCGCGTCCGCTGGACAGGCGTCCTCGCATAGCCCGCAGAATAGGCACCGGGCCGTGTCGATCTCGAATTTTGCCGGGTGACGGTTGCCCTTTTCGTCCTCGTAGGGGATGACTTCGATGCAGTCGCAGGGACAAATCCGGGCGCAGAGTTCGCAGGCCACGCATTTGATCTCGCCCTCTTCGTCGCGCGTCAAGAAGTGATGCCCGCGGTAGCGCGGGTAGGGCAACCATTTTTCCTTGTCCGGATACTGCATGGTGACGGATCTGGCGAACATGTAGCCGAACGTCAGCGCCAAGGCTCTCGCCAGATCGCCGAAGAACGCCCAGCCGATCCATGTTCCAATACTGTCCTGCGCGCGCGACATCATCGCCCCCGCTATGGAGCCGCTGCGGCCCCTAAATGAAAGCAATTCCGGTTATGATTATGTTCGCCATCGATAAAGGAAGCAAGACTTTCCATCCGATCGCCATCAGTTGGTCGTAGCGGTAGCGGGGGAAAGTGAAACGGAACCAGATAAACAAATAGACGAAGAACGAGACCTTGAGCAGAAACCAAAGGAGTGGTGGCAAGGGGATCAGTACGCCGTTCCAGCCGCCGAAGAACAGGATCACCACCAGCACCGACACCAGCAAGACGATGGCATATTCGCTGATCATGAAAAACGCAAAGCGGATACCGCTGTATTCGGTATGGAAGCCAGCCCCCAGATCACCTTCCGCTTCCGAAAGGTCGAATGGAATGCGCTGTGCCTCGGCCAGTCCGGCAACGAAGAACACCAGGAAGCCGATCGGTTGGTAAACGATATTCCAGACATCGGCCTGCGCCCGTACGATTTCGAGCAGGCTCATGGATTGCGCCAACATGACCACGCCGATGACCGCAAACCCCATCGGGATCTCATAGCTGATCATCTGCGCGCAAGTCCTGAGGCTGCCCAGAACAGCGTATTTGCTGTTCGCGGCCCATCCGCCGAAGATGACACCGTAGACCTCAATGCCGATCACAGCGAAGACGAAAAGGATCGCCACATTCATGTTGGAGACGTAGAGCGTGATCTCGGCACCCAACACCGAGACGGTTTCGCCGAACGGGATCGCGACGAACACCACGAATGGTGGGGCGAGCGCCAGGATTGGCGCCAGTTTGAACAGAAAGCGGTCGGCCTCGTCCGGGATGTGGTCTTCTTTGGTCAAGAGCTTGATTCCGTCCGCCACCGGCTGCAGCAGCCCGTGCCACCCGACGCGCATTGGCCCCATCCGCTGCTGGATGTGCCCAGCAATCTTGCGTTCCAGCCAGGTCAGCGGCAAGGGCAGCAATAGCAGGATCGCGATCAGAAACGCGACCTTGAAGACGATCAGGCCGAGGGCGACGATAAGTTCCATGATCCGCGGCTACTTATTCATCGGTTGAAACGCGCGACCGGATTTTTGCCCGGCTATAGACTGAGCACTTGTGCAGTTATCAGCTTGATAGGGTACAGCGGCGACGCGCTACTTGCAAAGCGGAAATCAATTCTGCCTTCCCCGATTGCAAGAACCCTTTTGCCGGGTTTGTATGAGCCTACCAAGGTTGTTGAAAGGCAGAGCTTAGGTCCCGCCTTGGGCGAGGGAACGGAGTCTGACAAAAATAATCACAGAAATCCAACGCAAACAAATTTGTCGCTGCAATTTCAATAAGATCAATATAATAAGAAACCTATGAATAAGGCTTACGGCCGACTGCGCTGGTGGACTGGCAATCCCTGAAAGTCCTTGAGCGTCGCTAATACGATCGACGTCTTGACATGCTGAACGCTGTCGTGCGGCAGGAGCACGTCGTTGACGAAGCGCGAAAGTCCGGCAAGGTCAGGCGTCACGACCTTGAGGTGGTAATCCATTTCACCGGTCAGGGCGTAACATTCCAGCACCTCCGGCAGGTCCGCAATCAGTGTTGCGAAACGCTTGGCGTTGTCGCGGTTGTGGGTCGCAAGGGTTACGGCGATGACGACCATGAGGTCGAGCCCCAGCCTGCCGCGATCGAGCACGGCGCGATAGCCGTGGATAAAGCCCTCCGCCTCAAGCCGTGCCCTCCGGCGCGAACATTGCGATGGCGAGAGCGCGATTAATTCCGAGAGCTCGTTGTTGGTGAGGCGGCCGTCGCCTTGCAATTGGGCAAGGATTTTTAGATCGTATCTGTCGAGCTGTTCCATTTGTGCGCGTTCTCCCATTTTTTTGCATGAAACATGTATTGAATCGCTAGAACTGCGCGTGAATGCAAGCACCATGCGTAAAAATCCCGTCATAATGCCATTCAGGATCCTGGTTGGAGGAAAGAACGATGGGCCCCTATCCGCACGACGCGCCGCCGACAGGCATCACTGCCGACAATCCGGTCGGCACTGACGGTTTCGAATTTGTGGAGTTCGCCCATTCGGAGCCGGAAAAACTGCGCGAGCTTTTTATCCGCATGGGCTACAGTTGCGTTGCCAAGCACCGCATGAAGGACGTTACCGTCTGGCGCCAGGGCGAAATCAACTATCTGCTCAATGCCGAGCCCGGCAGCCATGCCATGCGCTTCGTCGCCGAACACGGCCCTTGCGCGCCCTCCATGGCCTGGCGTGTCACCGACGCCAAACATGCCTTCGACCACGCGGTTTCAAAGGGGGCGACGCCGTATGAAAGCAAGGACAAGGCCGTCGATATCCCGGCCATCGTGGGCATCGGCGGTTCGCTGCTTTATTTTGTGGAAACTTACGGCGAGAAGGGCACGCCCTATGATGCAGAGTTCGAATGGCTGGGTGAACGCAACCCGAAGCCGAAAGGCGTTGGCTTTTACTACCTCGATCATCTGACCCACAATGTCTATCGCGGCAATATGGACAAGTGGTGGGAGTTCTATCGCGAGCTCTTCGGTTTCCGCCAGATCCATTTTTTCAATATCGACGGCCGCATTACCGGGCTGATGAGCCGGGCAATTACGTCTCCTTGCGGCAAGATCCGCATCCCGCTGAACGAGTCCAAGGACGACACCAGCCAGATCGAGGAATATCTGCGCAAGTACAAGGGCGAGGGCATCCAGCATATCGCCGTTGGTACGGAGGCAATCTACGACGCGACGGACAAACTCGCCGAAAACGGCCTGAAATTCATGCCCGGGCCGCCCGATACCTATTACGAACTCTCGCATGAGCGCGTACACGGCCATGAGGAGCCGATCGAACGGATGAAAGAGCATGGCATTTTGATCGACGGCGAGGGCGTCTTGGATGGCGGCACGACCCGCATCCTGCTGCAGATTTTCTCGCGAACCGTCATCGGACCGATTTTCTTTGAGTTCATTCAACGAAAGGGCGACGAAGGCTTTGGCGAAGGAAACTTCCGCGCACTGTTCGAATCGATCGAGGCTGATCAGATCCGGCGCGGCGTGCTGCGCCCGACGGCTGCCGAATAACCAGAGCCGCGTTTGAGAACACGGTGAGAATAAGCGGCGATAGACGGATCGCCCCTCTTACATTTTTGGTGTTTGTCGAACGATTATATCATGCCGGCGAGGAAGCCGACGCCTGCTATAGCGGCTAGGCCGCCGGCAAGGCGCGTGACGATGAAGCCTCGGCGTTCGCCGATGCGGCCGATCGCATAGCCAAGCCTAAGTCCGACAGCGTGCAGAAGAGCGGTCGCGATCAAAAAACCTCCCCCGTAAGCAGCGCCCGCAGCACTTTCCGGCATTTCGGTGCCGTGGGCATGGCCATGGAAGATCGCAAACAGCCCGACCACGGCCATCGCAATGGCTGCTGGGGCCTTGACGTTGAACGCCACGACCGCGCCGAGAAGGACCACCGATAACGCGATACCCGCTTCAACAAATGGGATATCGATGCCGGCAACACCGAGCGCGCCGCCGAGGGCCATAACAAGGACGAAGGTTGCCGGGACAAGCCAAGTTGCGCGACCGCCAAGCTGATAGGCAAAGACGCCAACCATGATCATCGCAAGGACATGATCGATACCCGATACGGGATGGGTGAAGCCATGCGCGAAGCCTGCTGCTTCGCCGGCGACGGGATGGGCATAGGCGGCGGCTGGAAGCGCTGTTGCGACCAGTGCCAAAAGGCCGCTCTTGAGTGTTGATTTCATTAATCAATTCCCCATTGAGTTATAGAATGCGTTGCGGGCGCTGGATCGGGTAAGCACGGTGAATATCGCGGGGCAATGCTATGTGAAACACGCCGGAAACGTCAACGAAAAAATGTCGAATATGAATGTATTTCAATAGTTTATCAGTAGTGCATTTGCGGCATGCATCTGCCTAATTGGCGGGCACTCATCGCCTTACAGGACGCGTCGATTCCCGCAAATTGAGTTCGACGGGCCATAATTCATGAATATCTGAAACCGAGCGTCCCGCCAGCAGTTGCAAGGTCAGGTCGGCGCACCTTGCGCCTGCTGCTCTCATCGATGATCGGCTTGCCGAAAGTGAGGGTGCCATATTTTCCGCCGTCAGGTAGGGAAACACGTCGTCATGGGCGATGACAGAGACGTCCTCGCCGATAGCGAGGCCGAGGGATCGGACGGCGCGATAGACGCCGAGTGCTGTCATCATCGAACCGGCCACGAAGGCCGTTGGCGGATTGGAACTCTCCAGAAAAAAGCGGGCATGTCTAAAGCCGAGCTCGTCGGTGAATGTGTCATGGGCGATCAGCTGTGCGTCCTGCTCAAGAGCCCGCCCCTCGAAGGCCTTGCGGAAGCCGATATCGCGGTGGATGGAATAAGTCAGTCCTTTGCGGCCGTTGATCATCGCGATCCTGCGGTGGCCGAGGTCGAGCAGATGCTCCGTCGACCGGCGGATTGCCCCTTCATTGTCGATGTCCAGCCATGCATGGGGAACGGCGATATCCGATCGCCCGTGCACGAAGAAAGGAATTTTGAGCCTGTCCAGAAGCTCGATGCGCGGGTCGTTCGGTTTCGGAGAGTGGACGATAATTGCATCGACGCGCCGGCTTTCGGCAAGCCGTCTATAGGTCTGCATCTCCTCGTTAAGATCGCGATCGGCCATCGGGATCACCAGGATATCAGTATCCTCCGAGGCCAGTCTCTCCGCCATGCCGGCCATGAATTCGGCAAAGTGGAATTCACCGGAGCGTCCCATAATGACCCCGATCGCGCCGACGCGGCCGGTCTTCAGCCGGACGGCGTTGACGTCCGGCCGGTAGCCGAGCCTCAGGGCTTCCGCAACGACGCGTGCGCGGGTCGTCTCGCTTACCTCCGGATAGCCGCTCAGCGCTCGGCTTACCGTTGTCGGCGACAGGCCGACTTGTTTTGCGAATTCCTTGAGCTTCATTCGAACACGTTAGGTTGGATCCGCGCGGATCAATGACGGATTGTTGAGCGCTCGGCAATCTCGTCTATCACCAACTGCGGGTATTTGAAATCGGTTTCAATTGTTTGAAGGCAATAATGAGAAACGATCAGTTGCTCTGATCATCTAATTTAAGAGTTTAAATAGTTGATATAAAACATATAAATAGAAATTTAGCGACATTGTGGATGTTTGAGGTGGCGCTCTTGACGGTTGAAAAAACTTTTGTAATGTTCCGTCTAGCCAAATCGATTTCAATATTTCGTCTGGCAAACGGGAGGATGACATGAAGTATCGTTTGATGGCCGCCGTTTCGGCGGTGAGCATGATCTGTACCTTGAATCTTGCGGCTGCAGCCGAGCTTTCCTTCGCGGCGAGTTCGACGGGCAATAACCTCGAGTTTTTCCGCAAGCAGTTTGCCGTCTTCGAAGAGAAGACGGGCCACAAGGTCAACATCGTGAGCATGCCGTCGTCGAGTTCTGAACAGTTCTCGCAGTACCGTCTGTGGCTTGCCGCCGGCAACAAGGACGTCGATGTCTATCAGACCGACGTCATCTGGGCACCGCAGCTTGCCGATCAGTTCGTGGACCTGAAGGAAGCTGCCAAGGACGTCGTCGAGCAGTTCTTTCCTTCGATCATCGCATCGCAGACGGTCAACGACCGTCTCGTGGCGCTGCCGATGTATACCGATGCGCCGGCGCTTTATTATCGCAAGGACCTGCTTGAGAAATACGCTAAGCAGCCGCCGAAGACCTGGGACGAGCTTGCCGAGACCGCCAAGGAGATCCAGGAAAAGGAACGCGCGGCCGGTCAAAAGGACATGTGGGGCTTCGTCTTCCAGGGGAATTCCTATGAAGGCCTCACCTGCAATGCGCTGGAATGGGTGAAATCCTCCGGCGGCGGGCAGATCGTGGAGCCGGACGGCACGATCTCGATCAACAATGAAAAGGCAGCAGCCGCAATCGACCGTGCGAAGGGCTGGGTCGGCACGATCTCCCCGCCTGGCGTGCTCGCTTATCAGGAAGAGGAGTCGCGCGGCGTCTGGCAGACCGGAAATGCCGTCTTCATGCGTAACTGGCCCTATGCCTATTCGCTCGGCAATGGCGCCGATAGCGCGGTGAAGGGCGAGTTCGACGTAACGACGCTTCCCGTCGCAGCGCTCGGCGACAAGCCGTCTTCAGCGCTCGGCGGCTGGAATCTCGCAGTTTCGAAATATTCTGACGAGCAGCAGGCGGCCATTGAGCTCGTCAAGTTCCTGGCGTCGAAAGACGTTCAAAAGGCACGTGCCATCGAACTTTCCAATCTGCCAACCCTGGTGGCGCTTTACGACGACAAGGATGTCGCTGCCGCGCAGCCTTTCATGCCGGAGTGGAAGCCGATCTTCCAGGATGCCGTACCGCGTCCTTCGGCGACAGCCAAGGTGAAGTACAACGAAGTGTCGTCGAAGTTTTGGACGGCAGTACACAACACGCTGTCCGGCAACGGGACCGCGGCTGAGAACCTTGAGCTTCTCGAGGCCGACCTGACGACCCTTAAGGGCGATAACTGGTGATGAGCGGGACCGGCGGCCGGCAGGCCGCCGGTCCCGCTTCAGATGTCTCGAGCACGGATAGCCTTTCCATGAGCGAAATCGCAGTTTCACAAGCGCTCAAACCGCCAGCCTCCGCTTTGAGGTCGGCGAGCGAATTGCGCTCCGAGCGTGTCAGATCGGCCTGGCTGTTTCTGGCACCGACGCTTTTAATATTGGCTGTGGTGGCCGGGTGGCCGCTGTTTAGAACGATTTATTTCAGCTTCACGAATGCGTCGCTGACCGATCTTGGCAATGCGCAGTTCATCGGTTTCGGCAATTATCTGTCCTGGGTCACGCTGAAGAGCGGGCGAACCATCTATCGTGGGCTGCTTGCCGATCCCGTCTGGTGGAGCGCCGTCTGGAACACCGCCAAATTCACGGTGGTCTCGGTCATGACCGAGACGACGCTTGGCCTTATCGTTGCGCTGGTCCTGAACGCACAGTTTGCCGGGCGCGGCATTGTGCGCGCTGCAATTCTTATTCCCTGGGCAATTCCGACGATCGTTTCGGCAAAAATGTGGGCCTGGATGCTCAACGACCAGTTCGGCATTTTGAACGATATCCTCCTTGGTGTCGGCCTCATCAGCGAAAAGATCGCCTGGACTGCCAATCCGGAAACGGCAATGATTGCGGTTCTGATAGTCGACGTCTGGAAGACGACGCCCTTCATGGCGCTTCTGATCCTTGCCGGACTGCAGATGGTACCGGCGGATATCTACGAGGCTGCCAGGATCGACGGGGTCAATCCCGTCAAGGTCTTCTGGCGGCTGACGCTGCCGCTGATCCGGCCGGCCATTATGGTCGCCGTGATCTTCCGGATGCTGGATGCGATGCGCATCTTTGATCTGATTTATGTGCTGACGCCCAACAATGCCCAGACCAAGACCATGTCGGTCATGGCGCGTGAGAACCTGTTCGACTTTGACAAGTTCGCCTATGGCGCAACCGCTTCGACAGTTCTCTTCCTCATCATCGCGTCCGTCACCGTACTCTACATCTGGTTCGGGCGCGTCAAACTCGGCGGGGAGGACCGTTGATGCTCTTGCAGATCACGAAGAATACGCTCTTTTACCTGCTCGTCGCGGTGATCGTCCTTCTTGCCGTTTTTCCTTTCTACTACGCGATCCTCACGAGTCTCAAAACCGGCACGGCGCTTTTCGAAGTCAATTACTGGCCGAGGTCGATTTCATTCGGAAATTACACATCGGTGATGAACCAGGGCGGCTTTGTCCGAAGCCTTGGAAATTCCGTAATGGTTGCCTTGATCGTGGTTGCCGCGTCGCTGCTGCTTTCGATCACCGCATCTTTCGCCTTGGCGCGAGTGCATTTTCGCGGCCGGGCGCTGCTGATGCTGACGATCCTTTCAGTGTCGATGTTCCCGCAGATCGCCGTACTTGCAGGCCTTTTCGAGCTCATTCGGTGGATCGGCATCTTCAACACGCCTTTCGCGCTGATTTTTTCGTACATGATCTTCACACTGCCGTTCACCGTGTGGGTACTGACGACCTTCATGCGCGACCTGCCGATCGAGATCGAGGAGGCCGCGATCGTCGACGGTGCTTCGCCATGGGTCATCATCACCCAGGTCTTCATGCCGCTCATGTGGCCGGCGCTTGTGACAACCGGCCTGCTTGCCTTCATCACCGCTTGGAACGAATTCCTCTTCGCGCTAACGTTCACATCATCGAATGCGCAGCGGACCGTGCCGGTTGCCATTGCCCTGCTTTCGGGCGGCAGCCAATTTGAAATTCCTTGGGGCAACATCATGGCGGCGTCGGTCATCGTCACCGTGCCGGTTGTTGTTCTCGTCTTGATATTCCAGCGCCGGATCATCTCGGGACTGACCGCCGGCGGCGTTAAGGGTTGAGGGAGTAGACCATTGGCACAGATACGCCTAGACAATATCCGCAAGAGCTTCGGCGCCTTCGAGGTCATCAAGGGTGTTACGATGGACATCCGCCGCGGCGAGTTCATGGTCTTCGTCGGTCCCTCCGGATGTGGCAAATCAACGCTGCTGCGCCTCATCTCGGGCCTTGAGGACATTACGTTCGGCACGCTCTCCTTCGATGACGAGGTGGTAAACCAGCGTGCGCCGTCGAAGCGAGGGATCGCCATGGTGTTCCAATCCTATGCGCTCTATCCCCATATGACGGTTTTCGACAATATTGCCTTCGGCATGAAGCTTGCGGGACGGACGAAGGATGAATGCCGGCATAGGGTCGAGCAAGCCGCCGGCATGCTCCAGCTATCGCCCTATCTGGACCGTCTGCCGCGTCAGCTATCGGGCGGGCAGCGTCAGCGCGTCGCGATCGGCCGGGCGATCGTTCGCGATCCCAAGGTCTTCCTCTTCGATGAGCCGCTGTCGAACCTCGATGCCGCCTTGCGCGTGGCGACAAGGCTGGAGATCGCCAAGCTGCACCGCAGCATGCACAACACGACGATGATCTATGTGACGCACGATCAGGTTGAGGCCATGACGCTTGCCGACCGTATCTGCGTGCTGAGGGACGGCGTTGTCGAGCAGATCGGCACGCCGCTTGAGCTTTACGAGAGCCCGAATTCAATCTTCGTTGCCGGCTTCATTGGCTCGCCGAAGATGAATTTCCTGTCCGGCGGCCTGGCGCAGCCCTATAATACCCATACGATCGGCGTGCGTGCAGAGCATATCCGGATCACGCCGCAAGCGGCAGTCTGGAACGGAACCGTCATTCATTCGGAGATCCTCGGTTCCGACAGCTTTGTCTATCTGGACATCGGTGCAGATGAGCCGCTGATCGTGCGTGAGACCGGCGTTTCCGGCCATGAGCCGGGCCAGAAGCTCGGCGTTGCGCCAGTTGCCGGCCACATACACCGTTTTGACCAATCTGGCCGCGCGCTTGCGAAGGCATCCATGCGCGCTGCCTGACTATCCACCAAGGATCGATCCACCTCCCAGGCTCGGTCCTCTTCACATCGCAAGGAGTAACGACCGTGCCTATTCGCACCATTGTCTGGGGTGAAAACATCCATGAGAACACCAATGCCATCGTCAGGGAAATTTATCCCGAAGGCATGCACACCACGATTGCCGCTGCGCTGAACAGCGACCCGGCAATCAGGGCGACGACCGCGACGCTGCAGGAGCCGGAGCACGGCCTGTCGGAAGCGCGGCTTGCCGAAACCGATGTCCTCACCTGGTGGGGCCACAAGGATCATGGCGCAGTCTCCGACGAAGTGGTCGAACGCGTCGCCAAGCGGGTCTGGGAAGGCATGGGCCTGCTGGTGCTTCATTCCGGGCATTTTTCGAAGATCTTCAAGCGGCTGATGGGAACACCCTGCGCGCTGAAATGGCGCGAGGCAGGCGAACGCGAGCGGCTGTGGACCATCAATCCGCGCCATCCGATCGCCGCCGGCCTTGAGGAGAACTTCGTCCTTGAAAACGAGGAGATGTACGGCGAACAGTTTTCGGTTCCCGAGCCGCTGGAAACAGTGTTCATCTCCTGGTTTCAGGGCGGTGAGGTGTTCCGGTCCGGGATGACCTGGCGGCGTGGGGCGGGCAACATCTTCTATTTCCGTCCCGGTCACGAGACCTATCCGACCTATCACGACCCCAATATCCGCAAGGTGCTGATCAACGCTGTCAAATGGGCTCATAACCCGCAGGGCGACCTCAAGACCATCACCGATGCCCCGAACGTTCCGGTGGAGAAGGCGCACGAACCGATTGTGGAGCGCGGCCCGAAATTGCACCAGGCCGGCGAAGCCGGTTATCGCTGAGGGGGCAAGGATGAGACTTCTTGTTCTTGGTACAGGCTCGATGGCGAAGAGCCAGGTCAGTCATTTCAAATTGATCGAAGGCGTCGAGGTCGTCGGCGCTGTCGACACTGATCCGTCACGCCTTGCCGAATTTTCCGATCATTTCGGGATTGAGAAACGTTTCCTCGCGCTTGAGGAAGCAATCGCCTGGGGAGATTTCGATGCCGCCACCAATGTAACCCCAGACCGAATCCATCATCCGACGACGATGGCGCTGATTGCCGCCGGCAAGCACATCTTCTGCGAAAAGCCGCTGGCCGAAAACTACGCTGACGCTCTGGAAATGACGACTGCCGCGGAGACGGCCGGAGTGATCAATATGGTCAACCTCACCTATCGCAACGTCGCGCCGCTGCAGCGGGCTCGCGAGATGGTGCTCGCCGGTGAACTCGGTACGATCAAGCATGTTGAAGCATCCTATCTGCAGAGCTGGCTGGTGTCGCGGGCCTGGGGGGATTGGCGCACGGAATCGCGCTGGCTCTGGCGGCTTTCGACCGGTCACGGCTCGAACGGTGTGCTTGGCGATGTCGGCATCCATATCCTCGACTTCGCCGCCTATGGCGCGGCAACCGATATCGACCACGTCTTTGCGCGGCTCAAGACCTTCAACAAGGCGCCAGGTGGCCAGATCGGCGAGTATATGCTCGATGCCAACGACAGCTTCACGATGTCTGTCGACTTCGCCAATGGTGCGCTCGGCGTCATTCACGCGACCCGCTGGGCGACGGGTCATCTCAATGAGCTGAAGCTTCGCATCTACGGTGAACGGGGCAGCCTCGAGGTCATTCACCGGCCGAACGGCTCGCAGCTGCGCGGCTGCTTTGATGAGAACATCGAGACGGCGACCTGGGCCGATATCGATGTTGCGCCGGTGCCGACCAACTATCAGCGTTTTGTCGAAGCGGTCGCGACCGGCAAGCAGCTTGATCCGAATTTCCGTCATGCCGCTAACCTGCAGAAGGTCATCGATCTCGCGATCGTCTCGGAAAAGGAGCGCCGTGAGCTCAATCTGCTGTCGGAGGAGGTCGGCATGACGCCCGGACCGGAAGGCGCCGGCAACGTGGAGGTGCTGCCGATCGCGGTATAAGCGCTTGCCGCACGAAGCCCCATGCGGCCTGTCCAAAGGGCCGTATGGCCGGATGTTGAAGTCCCGCCTTGATGAAGCATGACCGAGGGCCGGGCGCAAATGCCAACGTGCCCGTCTGGTCGGGTGCAAGCACAAGGAGGCAACAATGAAGCTGATCATACTTGGCACTGGCTGGTGGGCGAACACCCATGCCACGAGTTTCTCGGAGATCGCAGGCGTGGAGATCGTCGCGGCGGTCGATAGTGATGATGTGCGCCTGCGCGCCTTTGCCGCCCGGCACAATATTCCGCTCACCTTCAATTCCCTGGAGGATGCGCTTGCCTGGGGCGAATTCGACGCAGCGACCAATGTCACGCCGGACCGCGTGCACTATGCCACGACCTTGGCCCTGCTTGCAGCCGGCAAACATGTCTTCTGCGAAAAGCCGCTGGCTGAGAATTTCGCCCAGGCTGCAGAAATGGCCGACGCCGCCGAGAAGTCGAAGCAGATGACGATGGTGAACCTCACCTATCGCAATGTCGCTCCGCTGCAGAAGGCTCGGCAAATGGTGCTGAACGGCGATATCGGTCAGATCCGGCACTTCGAGGCTTCCTACCTTCAGAGCTGGCTCGTGTCGAAGGCCTGGGGCGACTGGACGACGCAGCCGCAATGGCTCTGGCGCCTGTCGAGCAAGCATGGGTCGAACGGCGTTCTCGGGGACATCGGCATTCATATCCTCGATTTCGTGGTTTACGGGGCGGGAAGCGATATCAAGACCGCGGCTGCGCAACTGAAGACCTTCGAAAAGGCGCCGGGTAACAGGATTGGCGAATACGAGCTCGACGCCAACGACAGCTTCGTGATGATGGCCGAGCTGCAGAACGGCGCTCTGGGCGTCATCCATGCCAGCCGCTGGGCGACCGGACACCTGAACGAACTACGGCTGCGGGTCCACGGCGACAGGGGGGCAATCGAAGTCACCGACACGCCGAACGGCGCGACGCTTAGAATCTGCGCCGGCGCGGATGCCGACAAGGCGATCTGGCGGCGGGTGCAGGTTGAACCCGTTGCGACGAACTTCGAGCGGTTCGCCGAGGCCGTGAGGACCGGCGTCGGACAGGAGCCATCCTTCCGGCATGCCGCCAGTCTCCAAGAGGTCATCGACCACGCGCGCAACTCCGCCGCCAGCCTGCCCACCCTGATCATCGCCGCTCAAAGCGGACAATATGACACGGTGGCTGCCGGGGAGCGTCGTCGTTAGACAGTTGCGGTCACGTCGTCGAACTGCTGAGGGCCGTCTCTTCCAAAACCTTCTCCGGAATATCGTCGAAGGAGGCATAATTCAGATTGTAGAGCCGCGAATAGAGTTTGCCGCTCGTCATCAGCTGCCGGTGATCGCCGCTTTCGATGAGCTCGCCATTTTGCAGGACGATGATACGGTCGGCCTCCCGGATCGTCGCCAGCCGGTGGGCGATGACGAGGCCGGTGCGGTTTTCGAGAAGTTTAACCAGCGCCTTCTGGATCAGCATTTCCGTGTAGCTGTCGATATTCGCCGTCGCTTCATCGAGCACCAGGATCTTTGCATCGGCAACGAGCGCACGAGCGAAACTGAGCAGCTGCCGCTGGCCGAGCGACAGGTTGCCGCCGCGCTCGCCGAGCACGCTGTCGTAACCTTCGGGCAGGCGCATGATGAAGTCGTGAGCACCCACGGCCTTGGCGGCTTCGATCACCTGTTCGCGCGTCGCCTCTGTCTTGTGATAGCGAATGTTGTCGAAGACGCTACCGGTGAAAAGGAAAGGTTCCTGCAATACCATGGCGATCTGATCGCCGAGTGAATCCTGCGTCAGCTGGCGTACATCATGCCCTCCGACCAAAACCTGGCCCTGCTGCACATCATAAAACCGGTGGATCAACGACATACAGCTCGATTTGCCTGAGCCGGTCGGGCCGACGAGGGCGACTGTTTCGCCGGGGTTCACCTTGAAGCTCACCTGCTTCAGCACCGGGTGCTTCGGATTGTAGCCGAAGACGACGTCGCGGAATTCGACTGAACCGTCCATGTCTTTCGAAAGCGCCATGGCGTTCGGTGCATCCTTGATCTCTACCGGGACATCGAGAACCTCCGTCAGTCTCTGACCCGACGCCATGGCGCGCTGCAGGACGGAATATTGCAGCGTCAGCGAGCGGATCGGATCGAAGAAACGCTGGATGTAGAAGAGGAAGGCAACGAGCACCCCGACATCGAGAGCCTGGTTCAGGACGCGCGCCCCGCCGACGACGATAACGAGAGCCATTGCTACGCCGGTCAAAGAATCAACGATCGGTACCATCACCTGTGCATAGCGGGCGGCCGTCAGATGCGTCTTGAGGTTCGCGTGCGCCTTGTCGTCATAGAGCGTGAAATTGACGCCCTGGCGATCCATGCTCTGCACGGCGCGGACGCCATGGATTGCCTCGGCAAGCGCACCAGCCGCAACCGAGTTCGTCTCGTGCGCCGCCATGAAGGATTTGCGCGCCAGCGGCAGCCAGAAGAGACGGACGATGAAGAGGACAGGCAAGACGGAGAGCGTCAGCAGGCCAAGCCTGAAGTCGAGATAGAGCATCACGAAAACGATGCCGAAGAGTAGGGCGATATCGCCGACGGAAAGCACTGACGTCTCGAGAAACTCCTGCATGGAGTTCACGTCGCCTTGAAAACGCGACATCAGCCGTCCGACCTCCGTCTTGTCCATGAAGGAAAGCGAGACCCGCTGGAGATGGGAGAACATTGCCTTGCGGATGTCGAAGAGCACCTCCTCGGCGACGTTGCCGACCAGCGTCTCCTGGGCGTAGCTCGCCGCATAATTGATCAGGATCACGATCACAAAAGCGATGATCGAATAGAGGAGGGCGGAACGATCCCCGCCCGGCTGCATGCCGTGGTCGATCGCGTAGCGGATGATCAGGGGGATCAACAGCTGCATCGCCGTGAAGGTGAGCACGGCTACGACCGACCACATGACTTGCGTGCGATATGGCTCGACAAAAGCCCAGATGCGCTTGACGATGTTGCCGTCGAAGGCCTTTCCGAACATTTCCTCTTCAATGCGATGCGAGCCGACGACCGCCCGCGGCGGACGGCGTCCGTCCTCGCGAACGTCGGAACGTTCGGTTTCCAGTTCCTCGGCCATGAAGTCCTCCCTGCGCCGGTTTCTTACGCGCTCAAAGCGTCGTCGCCCGGCCGCACCTGCAAGTCGTAAAGTGCCTTGTACCGGCCGCCGGCGGCCAGCAACTCCTCATGCGTGCCGCGCTCGACGATGCAGCCGTCCTCGACGAAGAGGATCTGGTCGGCATGCATCAGCGAACTCAGCCGGTGGGCGACGATGATCGTCACGCGGTCGGCGGCGTATTTGCGCATGGCGGCGCGGATGCGCTGTTCGGTGGCAGCGTCGATCGCCGCCGTCGAGTCGTCAAATACCATCACTGCCGGCCTCAGCATCAGCGCGCGCGCGATCGAAAGGCGCTGGCGCTGGCCGCCGGATAGCGAAACGCCGCGTTCGCCGACCACCGTGCCGTAGCCTCTCGGCAGGCCGAGGACATAGTTGTGCAGCTGCGCGCTTTCGCTCGCGCGCTCGATCCGCGGCTCCTTGGCCCACGGATCGCCATAGGCGATATTGTTTTCGATGGTTGTCGTGAACAGGAAGGAATCCTGCTGCACGACGGCAACTGCGCGGCGGAGCGATTGCAGTGTCACCTTGCGGATATCCTGCCCGTCGATCGTGATCCTTCCCTTCGTCACGTCATAAAAGCGCGGGATCAAATGGGCAATCGTCGATTTGCCGCTGCCCGGCGGGCCGACGATGCCAACCGTTTCACCACGCCGCGCTTCGAAGGAAACGCCGTGAAGCACCTGATGCATGTCCGAGCTTGGATAAGCGAAGGCGACATTCTCGAAACGAAGCGTGCCTTCTGACACCTTCAATTCCTTTGCATCCGGGGCATTGCGTATGGCGATCTCCAGGTCGAGCAGATTGAAGAGGCGCGTGCCGCATGTCGATGCCCGGGCAAAGGCGTTGACCATCAGGCCGAGTTGACGCACCGGCATTTGCAGGATGGTCATGAACGTCAAGAACGAAGCGAGCGTGCCGACGGTGATGTCGCCGGCCATTACCTTTTCTCCGCCGACCCAGAGCACGAGGCCCATCGCAGCGAAGAAGGAAAAGGTCATGGCGCTGGTATTGGCAACACGGATACCGACACGCTGGTGGGCAAGCGTCAGCGCATTCTTCGATGCCTTTTCGAATTTGGAGAGCTCATGGTCTTGCGCTGCGAAGGCACGGACGACACGGATGCCGCCGAGATTCTCCTCCATGATACGGGTCAGCACCGAAAGCCGCTCCTGCAGGTCGAGCCACGTGGCACGCAGCCGCAGCTGCGTCACTGAGGAACGCCAGCCGACGAAAGGCACGAAACTCAGCGCCAGGAGGCCAAGAACCACATCGGTCGAAATCAGCATGTACGCACCGATCCCGATCAGCGTCGAAAGCAGGAAGACACGCACAAGCGCTGTCGAAAAATACATTCGCACGCCTTCGAGATCGAGCAGTCCGACAGTGATCAGATCGCCCGAATGAACCGTGTCGTGAAAGCTGAAGGAGAGCCGCTGGATCTTCTCGTAACAGGCAAGCCGCAGCTCGTAGCCCATGTGGTGGCCGACGCTTTCGCTGTAATAGTTCTGAACCATCGTGAAGACGCCGCGGAGCACGCTGGCACCGAGTAAAAGCAGCGCCGTCGTCAGCAGCGCCTCCTGCGCCAACTGGCCGGCCGCTCCGCCGGTCAGTGCAACCTGCGTATGGTCGACCGCCTGGCCGAGCAGGCGCGGAATCAGAAGCTGGAACGCGGATGCTATGAGGGTTGCGCCAATGGCGAAACCCGCTTGCCAAGGGTGACGAAAGGCCATGACGGTGATGCGGACCAGCGTATAAAGGCCCTTGCCCCAGCCTGCCGCATTCACAAGCGCAAGCGAAGCTGAAGGCTTCGTCGCGCGTATCGACGCATCGCTGCTCACGGTATTGATTCCAAATAGATGTATGGTTCGGACGCTGGCCCGAAAAGACGGCAATTCCATGAAGGGATTGATTAGCGCGCTTAGTTTTGCCGATTCTACCTGAGCGTTCAAGTAAAGAATTCACCAGTTGGTTATTTTCTCGTGAGTGAGACGAATCCCTCAGCTCGGTCCCAATTGCGGCGAACGCCGCAGCATTAGAGGTTTCTTCACGATCCTTTCTGCGGACGTGACGAAACAGGACATCAAAAGGACGGCGCAAACCGAAGCGCAGAACAGCAAACCGACAGACACCCGCGAGACTGGCGGCAGCACTGTCGCCAGCGATTGGACGATCAAGCCGCCGAACGTGTAATGATTAAGGTAGAGTGCGTAGCTCAGGCTTCCGAGATATCGGAATATTGTCCGCTGCCGATGGGTGAACCGGATTTCGAATGCGTCCGCATGCATGATGCAAAAAACCATAAAGGCTGTGGCCGTCAGCCACACCACACAGGCCCCGGTGCCGATGCCCCATAAGAGATCCCTGCCGACGAATATCTCGACAATGCACATCAAACCTGCTGGCAGCAGGGCGCCGATCGCGACTTTGGAGCGATGGCCGCGCAGGTGAGCCCACAGCAACATGCCCAGCGCAAAGAATACGCCGTAGCGCATGAGAAAGACCTTCGAAGGGAAACGCGAAAGCGTCGCAAACAGCTCCTTGTCGAGTAGAAAGGCCGCAGACCATACAACGAGATAGACCGAGCTTCCGGCGCAAATGATCTTCGCCAGGTTTTCCAAAGAAAGACGCGGCGCAAAGACGATCGTGATCCCGACGGTCAGGTAGAACGCAGCCTCGACCACCAGCGACCATACGACGCCATCGATATAAGGCCCGACCGGCGAAAGGACCGAGGAACGGATGAGGGGAGGGACGAGAGACGTAATGTCCTGGCCCGCCAGCGATAAGGCCGCAAAGCCGATCACGCTGGAAATCCACAAAGCCGGCAGGATTCGAAGGGCGCGCAGGTGAATGAAACGGAGAGCGCCGTGCATGCCGCTGGCGCTTTCTGCGCTCATGGAGATCACGAGGCCGGAAATCACGAAAAAAATCTCAACGCCAATGCTGCCAACCCCATCGAATGGCCAGAGGAAGGCGAACACCGGCCCGCTAGTTTGCGGAAGCTGGAAGCTTGAAAAGTGGAATAGCAGAACCAATGCAGCAGCATAAATTCTGACTATATCTACCACGTAATAATGTGTTGCAGGCTTTTGTTCAGGCATAGTCTCATCCAAAAGGAGTATATGTCCCGGATAAGTTTCGAGTATTTGTTTCTTTAGCGTATTACTATTAATATAATTCCGTTGTCCACCCATATTGCGCGTGGATTGCAAACTTTTTATCTTGGAACACGTGGCGGACGGCGAGAGGTTGCAGCATGAGTTACGGATTATCGAGGCGTATCACGGCGATGCTGGCTATAGCCGGGCTCGCATTTTTCTTACTTGCGGCCGGGACTTGCGAGCTTTTGGCCTCGACTGATAGGGACGGTCCTGCCTTCAAGGACATCGCCTACGGAAGCGACGCCCGCAACAGGATGGACATCTATAAACCGCCCGGTGCCGGTCTGTTTCCGGCGATCATCTATGTCCATGGCGGCGGATGGTGGAATGGTGACAAGCAGTATCTCGCGGCCAATGCCAGGGACTATATGCTGTCGAAGGGCGTTGCGGTCGTTGCGATCAACTATCGCAATCTGGTCGAGGCAAAACGCGACCGGATATTCCCGCCCGTGCTTGCCGCGCTTGAGGATACCAAATCGGCCTACGGATATCTCCTGAAGAATGGCGGGAGCCTTGGCATTGATAATACACGGCTTGCCATATACGGCGCTTCGGCAGGCGGCTTCAATGCGCTCTGGCTGGCATTGTCGATCAATGAGGACGGTTCGCTGCAGGCGATCAAGGCGGTCGGCGGCATCGATGCGCAAACCACGATCGATCCCTTTGAGATGCGCGATTGGGTCGGTCCATCCATCAATTACGGAGGCCATGCCTTTGGCCTGCCCGAAGCGGATTTCCAATCCTTTCTGGCGCAAAGAGATAAATTCCTGAATTACATCTCGACGCTGTCACCCTCCTATCTGGTTCGCGCAGACTCGCCGCCGATCGTGCTTCTCTATTCGGGGGGGCTGCAGGATCAGTCGAGCGATCACATGGCGCTCGTCCACAGCCCGAAGTTTGGCGCAGAATTTCAAAAGACCGCCGAAAGGAACGGCCATGCCGTGACCCTTCTCGAGGGGGCAGAGCGTATTCCGGCGCGCTACAGCGATTTCTTCAATTTCCTGATCGATCGCGTTGTGAAATAGCCGCCTGGTCCGAACAGGTATCTTAGACAAGGCAGCACAAGGCGCGGTGGAAAGGACAAATCTCTCTTTTGTTTCAGCGCTGTGGCTGACTTGTCTGCAGTTATGCCGAACAAAACGCTTGCCACGTTCCCATTTTAGGGCTTTCATACACGACTAGTTTGATAGACTATGACGACGGCAATGTTCCCTCGTTTCTGACGAAGCTCAACGCTTCGATGAGCGGCAAGCGTTCCAGACGGCCGCATGAACCTCACCAACGCAGGCGCGTGTTGTCCTGCGTTGAAAACCTTGATCGAGACACGATGCGGGCTGATCCTGCAAGGGAGTTGAGATGACGGTTCAGGGACTTTTTGCTTCGAAGTTCAAGACGACGGCACGGGTTTCGGCTGTCCCTCGTATCGCAATCGTCGGCCGGGGTTTTTCCGGCATGATGAGCGCAATCGCCGTGATGAAAACGGTGCGAACGCCGTTCCATCTTCAGCTTTTCGATCCGAATTCCTCGGTCAGCGGGGGCCAGGCGCTGTCGTCGGCGCGCGCTTCGACGATCCTCAATACCCGCGTGCGCGACCTTTCGGTGTCGCTCGGCGACGCCGACGATTTCAACGACTGGCTCTGTAGCAACGCGGAATTCCGGGCTGCCGTGCGTGCCGCGATCCCGGGTTTCCGCCAGATTTTCGTTCCAAAGGCACTTTTCAGCGACTACGTCTATCAGCGCTTTTCAGAAGCGCTCGCAGCCCGCAAGGATATCACCGTACAGGTCTGTCACGAGCCGGTCGTCGCAATCCGCAGAAGCGATGCAAACCGCTTTCTGCTCGAAAGCGCCCATCCAGCCAATCCGCTCTTCGATACCGTCGTCCTGGCCACCGGCTACGGGCTTTCCGAGCCCGAGCCGGAGACGGAGGATCGGTCGCCGGTGCGGGCCCAGCGTCTCGTCGCCCGGCCGCATGCTGTTCTCCTTGGAAGCGGCATCCGCGTGGTCGACCAGTTGCTGCAACTGCGCGATAGCGGTTACACTGGCCAGATCACGATTGTCTCGAAGCATGGTTTCCTGCCGCAGAGCCATACACCGAATTCCGCCGATCCGGTTTTCCCGGCCGAGGGGTTGCCGCAAAAGCTGCCCGAGATCGTCCGCTTCATCCGCACTGCCTGCCGTGAGGCAGAAGAAGAGGGCCGTAGCTGGCAATCGGTGATGAACGGTCTGCGCAGACATGCCCGCTCTCTCTGGCGTTCGCTGCCGGCCGATCAGAAACGCCAGTTCAACCGGCATCTGCGCGCCATCTATGACAGCCACCGCAACCGCCTGCCAGAAGCGATGTATCTGCGCTTGAAACGCGAGCTTGCCGAAGGCAATACTATCCTTCGTCGAGGCACGGCCGGCCGCCCGGGGCTCAGCGGCATCTTCTTCACGCCGGCCGGATCAAATGTCGAGGAAGTCATCTATGCGGAGCGTGTATTCGACTGCCGCTGCAAGGCACCTGATCTGGCGATGCCTTTGATGCAGAGCCTGATCGGCTCCGGCCTTGCCGTGCCCGACGAGCTTTCGCTGGGGCTTGCCGTCGATCAGCGCGGCGACCTCTGCCTCGAGGACGGATCGACGGTGGACGGCCTCTTCGCCGTCGGTCCGCTCGGCCTTGGCAGTCTGCCGGATATCGATCTGGTCCCTGAAATCGTCACCCAGGCCTACGCGGCTGCGGAGAAGGTAGGAGAGCAGTTCTATCCTCGAAGCAGAGCTGTTTGAAATTATTCGGACTTTTGTGGGAACCATTTCGCGGCTCCTTCGGTTTAGGAAACTGGTGTTTCCCACGGGGGCTTATGGAAGTGATGGATCGATTTGGTGCGTCTCTCACGGGCGAGGGCCGCTTGCGGTTACTTGTCGATGCCATCACCGACTACGCAATCTATATGCTTAGTCCGGAGGGTCACGTCGCCACCTGGAACGTCGGTGCTCAGCGCCTCAAAGGATATTCACAGGAAGAAATCATCGGCAGGCACTTCTCGAATTTCTACACCGAGGAGGACCGTGCTGCCGGTGAGCCGGAACGTGCGCTTGAAATTGCCCGCCGCGACGGCCGCTTCGAAAAGGAGGCCTGGCGCATGCGCAAGGACGGCAGCCGCTTTTGGGCGAACGTGGTCCTTGACGCTATCACGGACGATTGCGGGGAAGTAATTGGTTTTGCGAAGATCACCCGCGACATGACCGAGAAGCGCGAAATCCAACGTGCGCTCGATCAGGCACGCGAAGAGCTCTTCCAGGCGCAGAAGATGGAGGCGATCGGCCAGCTCACCGGCGGCATTGCCCACGACTTCAACAATCTTCTGATGGCCGTTCTCGGCAGCCTGGAGATTTTGAAGAAGCGGATGCCTGAACAACCGGAGCTGATGCCCCTCGTCGAAAATGCCATCCAGGGTGCGCAGCGCGGCGCTGCCTTGACGCAGCGCATGCTCGCCTTTTCGAGGCGCCAGGAACTGGCGGTCAAGACGATCGAGATTGCAGCGCTCATGGACGGAATGGCCGACATGCTGCAACGTTCGCTCGGGCCGCTGACCATGCTGGAAATCGATGTGCTGCCGGGCGTTCCAATAATTGCCACCGATCCCAACCAGCTCGAAACAGCAATCCTCAATCTGATTGTGAACGCGCGTGATGCCATGCCGCGCGGAGGGAAAATCACTGTCAGAGCGCAGGAACGGACGGTAGGTGAAAGGGAAGGGATCCTTACGCCCGGTGCGTATCTTTGTCTTTCGGTCATCGACGGCGGAGAGGGCATGGACGAAGAGACACTTGAACAGGCGACGACACCCTTCTTCACGACGAAGGGTGTCGGGAAAGGCACCGGTCTCGGATTGCCGATGGTTCAAGGGCTCGCCGCGCAGTCAGGCGGCCGGCTCGTCTTGAAGAGCCGCCTCGGCGAAGGCACGGTCGCCGAGCTTTGGTTCCCTGCGGTCCTGGCACAGGACGCACCGGTAGAGCTCCCGGAAAAAGCGGCCGATCATCCCGGCCTTCCGCGCTCGCTTCGCATCCTGGCCGTCGACGACGACAGTCTCGTGCTCATGAACACGGTTTTGATGCTGGAGGACCTAGGCTACGACGTCATAGAGGCGGCATCGGCCGCCGATGCGCTGGCCATCCTTTCCAGCGAACAGGTCGACCTTGTCATCTCCGACCACGCCATGCCGCGGATGACGGGTGCAGAGCTTGCGGAGGCGATCCGCCGTGATTGGCCGCACATGCCGATCATCCTTGCCACGGGCTATGCCGACATTCCGCCCGGCGGCGGCCTCATCGACCTGCCGCGTCTCGGCAAGCCCTTCTCGCAGGCACAACTTGCCGAGGCAATCAGCCGGACGATTGCCACGGCCGGTGCGTCCGAACCTCGCTTCGGATCACGAATGCCAGCAGGCCCGCCACCATCAGCGCCAAGCCAAACCATGTGATCGCGTAGACGAGGTGGTTGTTCGGAAAGACGATGCGTGTCAGTCCGCCGATCGGCAGACCACCGGGATTGGGAGTGTTGTCGGCATCGATGAAATACTCGGCAGCGTCTGCCACATGCTTTTCCGCCGCGATTGCAGCTACATCGCGGGAGTACCAGCGGCCCGAGGCCGGGTCGTTCGATTGTAGCAACGAACCCTTCGGTTCCGTGATCCGCATCAGCCCTGTGATCGTGACCTGACTGGAGAGTTGGCCGGACGGCCGGGTTTGCGGATCGCGCCTGTCGGTCGGCACGAAGCCGCGGTTGATCAAGACCGTCTGGCCATCACCAAGCGACAGCGGTGTCATCACCCAAAAGCCTGGACCCAGTTCGGTCGAGGCATAGACCAGCGTCTCCTTGCCGTTCTGCAATGTGCCGGTCGCCGTTACACGGCGGTATTCGTCGTCTGCGGCATGGACTGCCCTTCCTGTCGGGGCCGGGGCCGGCTCGGCGTGGACCCGTTGATCGACCCGAGCAATGAGGTCACGTTTCCAGGACAGCCGCTCCACCTGCCAGAGGCCGAGAGCGACGAAACCTGCCGTCGAAAGAAGCATCAGGCTGCACAGCATTGCCAGCCGGATTGATGGTCGGCGCCGGTCTTTCGGTAAAGGAAAGCTGTCTGGCATGGCGGAAAACCTGCACGGGCGGCCTTGCCGCCGCCCGCTCGACACCCCTAGGGCATGTTCTTCATCATTTCAGGGCTCATCGGCATCATATTGGTATTCAGATGATGCATGACCCAAAGCGAGCCGGAAAGCGCGATCGCCACGATCACGATCGTGAAGATCAGCGCCATCATCGTCCAGCCGCCTTCCGAGCGGGTGTTCATATGCAGGAAGCAGATCATGTGAACGACGATCTGGATCGCGCCGAGCGCCATCACAAGAAAAGCAGTCACCCCCGGGCTCTCGAAGACACCGGCCATGACAAGCCAGAAGGGAATGGCGGTCAAGATGACCGAGAGGGCGAAACCGATCGTATAGCTCTTCATCGAGCCATGGCCTGCCCCGTGTCCGTGGCTATGGCCATGATGGGCTTCGTGTGCGTCCTCATGTGCGGGTGCTTGCGAACTCATCCGAGAACTCCCATCAGGTAGACAAAGGAAAAGACGCCGATCCAGACGACGTCGAGGAAGTGCCAGAACATCGAAAGGCACATCAGGCGGCGCCGGTTGGCCTCGATCAGGCCGTACATCGAAACCTGCACCATCAGCGTTGCCATCCAGATGATGCCGGACGTGACGTGCAGCCCATGGGTTCCGACCAGCGTAAAGAAGGCCGAAAGGAAAGCGCTGCGCGATGGACCTGCACCCTCGTGGATCAAATGAATGAACTCATAAAGTTCAAGCCCGATGAACGCCGCCCCGAACAGGCCGGTCACCGCCAGCCACATCAGCGTGCCCGATTTGCTGTTCTTTTCCATCTGGAGCATGGCGAAGCCGTAGGTGATCGAAGAAAAGAGCAGCATCGACGTGTTGACTGCCACGAGCGGCAGATCGAACAGGTCCTTCGGCGAAGGCCCTGCCGCATAATTGCGGCCAACAACGCCATAGGTCGCAAACAGCACCGCAAAGATCAGGCAGTCGCTCATGAGGTAGAGCCAGAAGCCGAGATTTGTGCTGCCTTCGGGATGATGTTCTTCGGTCAGATAGAACTCAGGCTTTTCGGCCGTGTCGATAGTATGATCGCTCATGGTCATTATACCTGTGTCGCAAGCAGTTCGGTCCGCTTGCCTTCCGTTTTACTGACCTCTTCGGCCGGGATATAGAAGTCGCGCCTATAGTTGAAGGTATGGACAATGGTGACGACGAGCAGCGCCGCGGCGGAGGCAGCGACGAGCCACCACATGTACCAGATCAGGCCGAAGGCGAGAGCCACGCTGATGGCCGAAAGGATTGCCCCGGTGCCGGTGTTCTTCGGCATGTGGATCGGCTTGAAGCCTTCGAGGGGTCGTTCGTAACCGCGGTTCTTCATGTCGTACCAGCTGTCATGATCGTGCACCACGGGCGTGAAGGCGAAGTTGTAGTCGGGCGGCGGCGACGACGTCGACCATTCAAGTGTGCGGGCATCCCATGGATCGCCTGTATGGTCGGCAAGTTCCTCGCGCCTCATGAAGCTGACGACAAGCTGGACGAGGAACGACAGTATGCCGAGCGCGATCAGGAAAGCACCGAAGGCTGCGATGATGAACCAGATCTGCAGCGACGGGTCCTCAAACTGCGACACGCGGCGGGTGACGCCCATCAGGCCGAGCACATAGAGCGGCATGAAGGCGAAATAGAAGCCGGTCAGCCAGAACCAGAAGCTCACCTTGCCCCAGAAAGGATCGAGCTTGAAGCCGAAGGCCTTCGGGAACCAGTAGTTGACGCCTGCAAGCAGGCCGAACAGCACGCCACCGATGATCACATTGTGGAAGTGGGCGATCAGGAACAGCGAGTTGTGCAGCACGAAGTCTGCAGGCGGAACGGCAAGCAGCACCCCGGTCATGCCGCCGATGACGAAGGTCACCATGAAGCCGACGGTCCAAAGCATAGGCACTTCATAGCGGATGCGGCCGCGATACATGGTGAAGAGCCAGTTGAACATCTTCGCTCCCGTGGGGATCGAGATGATCATGGTCGTGATTCCGAAGAAGGAGTTGACGCTGGCGCCGGAACCCATGGTGAAGAAGTGATGGAGCCAGACGATATAGGAAAGGATGGTGATGACCACTGTCGCATAGACCATCGAGGCGTAGCCGAACAGGCGCTTGCCGCAGAAGGTCGCGACCACTTCCGAGAAGATGCCGAAGGCCGGCAGCACGAGGATATAGACCTCCGGATGGCCCCAGATCCAGATGAGGTTGACATACATCATCGGATTGCCGCCGAGGTCGTTCGTGAAGAAGTTCGTGCCGGCGTAGCGGTCGAGCGCCAGCAGCGCAAGCGTTGCCGTCAGGATCGGAAAGGTGGCGACGATCAAGACGTTGGTGCAAAGCGAGGTCCAGGTGAAGACGGGGAGCTTCATCATGGTCATGCCAGGCGCGCGCATCTTCACGATGGTGGCGATCAGGTTGATGCCCGAAAGTGTCGTCCCAACACCTGCAACCTGCAGGCCCCAGATGTAGTAGTCGACGCCGACCCCCGGACTGTAGTCGGCGCCTGAAAGCGGCGGGTAGGCAAGCCAGCCGGTGCGCGCGAACTCGCCGATGAAGAGCGACAGCATGATGATGATGGCGCCGGCCGTCGTCATCCAGAAGGAGAAGTTGTTGAGGAAGGGAAAGGAGACGTCACGAGCACCGATCTGCATCGGTACCACGAAGTTCATGAGGCCCGTGACGAAGGGCATGGCCACGAAGAAGATCATGATAACGCCGTGGGCGGTAAAGATCTGGTCGTAGTGGTGCGGCGGCAGATAGCCTTCCGATCCGTTGAAGGCGATCGCTTGCTGGATCCGCATCATGATCGCGTCCGAAAAGCCGCGCAGCAGCATGATGACGGCGAGGATCACGTACATGATGCCGATTTTCTTGTGATCGACGCTGGTGATCCAGTCGCGCCACAACGGACCCCAAAATCTGTAATGAGTAATGAGGCCGACCAGGGCGAGACCACCGATGACCACGGCTATGAAGGTCGCGACGAGGATCGGCTCGTGATAGGGGATCGCCTCAAGGGTCAACCGGCCGAAGATGAACTTCAGGAGGTCAGGATTGGAAAACATGGATTAACCCGTTCATTGGTGTCTTAGCGACGCAAAGCGCCAGGTTTTAATTGTTGCTGCCCGGTTGAGCCGGACTGCCACTGCCGTGATCCATGCCGGGCATCGAATGACCGTCATGCTGCATCCCGGGCATGGTCTGCCCGCCCTGCTGCGGCTGGGCGTCAGGCTGCTGGCTGTTGCTGTCGGTGCCCTCGGGCTCTTGCCCGCTGCGTGCCGGCGTGCCGGTTGCAGGGAAGGTCGGGGCATTGGTGCGCTCACCCTGTTCGGCATGGCGGTTGTCATATTCCAGCCGCTCCCGGTTTTCGGCGCTCTCCTTGCCTGCGCCGCCCATCATGTCGATGTGCATCATCTCGTTCATGCACATCTTACCGGGCGTCGCGCACATGTTGAGGATGGCCTCGTAGAGGCCGGCCTCGGCGCTGGCGTAGTAGCGCACGGGCTCTCGTTCGCTCGGCCTTTCGAGTTTCAGGTAGGCATCGCGGTTAAGCGCCGTACCTTGCGCTTTGACACGGGCGATCCAATCGTCGAAGCCCTGCTGGTTTAGGCCGTGAAACTTGAAGCGCATGTGCGAGAAGCCGTCGCCGCTGTAATTGGCAGAAAAGCCTTCGTACTCGCCTTCCTTGTTGATGACGGCGTGCAACTTCGTCTGCATGCCGGGCATGGCGTAGATCTGGCCGGCGAGCGCCGGAATGTAGAAGGAGTTCATTACCGAAGACGCGGTGATTTTGAAATTGATCGGAACGTCGACCGGGGCTGCCAGTTCGTTGACGGTCGCAATGCCGAGGTCAGGATAAAAGAACAGCCATTTCCAATCGAGCGCCACGACTTCGACGGTGAGCGGCTTCGCACCAGCAGGAATCGCGCGTTCTGCATCCAGCCGGTCAAGCGCGCGGTAGGGGTCGAGCTTGTGTGTGCTGATCCAAGTGATTGCGCCGAGCGCAATGATGATGGCAAGCGGCGCTGACCAGATCACGAATTCAAGGCGGGTGGAGTGATGCCATTCCGGATCATAGGTCGCCGCTGTGTTCGAGCGCCTGTATCGCCAGGCGAAGAACAGTGTGAGGAACAAGACCGGCACGATGATCAAAAGCATCAAGAAGGTCGAGACCAGGATAAGGTCTGCCTGTTGATTGGCGATATCGCCCGAGGGCGACATCACCACCAGATTGCACCCTGCCAGCATGAATAGCGGCAACACGGATAGAAGGCGGGAAAACTTCATCAGTTTTTGCACGTCTCTAAGCTCTTGTTGTTTCGTCCGAACCGCGACTAAAGCACGAAACGGCATGGTGACATGAGGTGTTTGGTCGCAGTGCAGCAAATATGCCGCGATGCGGCAGAATGTCATTTCACGGCATTCTGAAAAATCCTGATCAATGCAAGAAGGATTGTGCCGGGATCAAATGTTTTTCCGGCCTATATATCCGCAAATGCGCAGTTGGCCAGTTTCGCAAGCCGCCCCGTGCGCATTTTGCGATCTACATGCAATTTTGAGAATGGATGATGAACTATTTGCGCCGTCCGGACTTGATAACCCGGCGGGTTTGATCAAGATCGTCCTTGAGGCGCTTCGTAAAAGCACCTCAACGAGGGAGGCGTTAAATGGCTGAAACACAGGTACACTACGGACCGTCATCGCGCACGCTGGAACGCGACGCACGCAGAATTCACGATGACAAGCCGGTCTCGCCGGGCAGCATCGCGATCGGCGTCGTCATCGGACGCATGTCGGAATTTTTCGATTTCTTCGTTTACGGCCTGGCCTCGGTTCTCGTCTTTCCGCAGCTTGTCTTTCCCTTCGCGCCGGACCGGCTGACGGCGACGCTTTATTCTTTCGCGATCTTTTCGCTGGCTTTCCTTGCCCGCCCTGTCGGCTCCGTTGTGTTCATGACCATCGACCGCTTCTACGGCCGCGGCACAAAGCTGACGATTGCGCTCTTCCTGCTCGGTGGCTCGACGGCCTCGATTGCCTTCCTGCCCGGCTACAACGTAATCGGCTACTGGTCGATCGCCTTGCTTGCGCTTTTCCGCCTTGGGCAAGGCTTTGCCCTCGGAGGCGCATGGGACGGGCTTGCTTCGTTGCTGGCACTGAATGCGCCGGAGCGGCACCGCGGCTGGTATGCGATGATCCCGCAGCTCGGTGCGCCGATCGGTTTTGCGCTGGCGAGCACCCTGTTCGGCTTCTTCATCGCCAATCTCTCAAACGATGATTTCCTCTCCTGGGGCTGGCGCTACCCGTTCTTCGTCGCATTCGCCATTAACGTCGTGGCCCTCTTTGCCCGCCTGCGTCTCGTCATGACGAAAGAATTCGGCACGCTCCTGGAGCAGCATGAACTGGAAGCGGCGCCAATTGTTGATGTCCTTCGCATCCACGGTCGCGATATCCTGATCGGCGCCTTCGTCCCTCTCGCAAGCTTTGCAATGTTCCATCTCGTCACCATTTTTCCGCTTGGTTGGATGAGCCTTTACGGCAGCCAACCGCTCGGCACTTTCATGGTTGTGCAGATCATCGGTGCCATGGTCGGCATCGTCGCCATCATCGCCTCTGGCCTGATCGCCGATCGCATCGGCCGCCGCGGTCAGCTCGCCGTCTGTGCCGTGCTGATCGCGATCTTCTCCTTCATCGGTCCGATGCTGATTGCCGCCGGCGACACCGGTCAGGACGCATTCGTCATCATTGGCTTCGGCGTGCTTGGCCTTTCGTTCGGTCAGGCTACCGGTTCGATCTCTTCGCGGTTCGGCCGCGGCTATCGCTATACGGGCGCAGCCTTCACGTCGGATCTCGCCTGGCTGGTGGGTGCGGGTTTTGCGCCCCTCGTTGCACTTAGTCTGTCCAGCCGCTTCGGCCTGCCTTTTGTCGGCTATTACCTGCTTTCGGGCGCCATCTGCACGCTTGCCGCACTTGCCTTCAGCAAGGCGCTGGAACAGCGCGAGTAGCGACCACTGAAGCATGAAGCCCGCCGACCTCGGTGAACTGACCCCCGAAAGTTGGACAACAGCCTTCGGGGGGTTTTCATGTCCGGAACTTGCCGAAGATTACTGCAGCGCCGCCTGCGGCTGCTTTGCAGCGCGTGCGGCCGTCAATTCCGCCGTCGTATGGTTCAGGCGGTCGGCAAGGACGCGCATGATCTCGACGGCAATTTCGGGAAAATCGCTGAGAAGCTTCAGGAAATGCTCCTTGCTGATGCGCAGCACTTCCAGTGGAGAGGTAGCACGGACAGTCGCGGTGCGCGACACGTCACAGAGGATGGCGATTTCGCCGACGATGGAATTAACCTCGACGTCGGCGACTTTTATGTCGCCTGCAGGCGAATTCACGAGAATATCGGCGGTGCCGGAAAGCACCACATAGGCCGCGTCGCCCGGATCGCCCTGGTGGAAAAGATCCTGACCGGCCTTGTAGGTCATTCGATCGGAGGTGAAGGCCAAAAGCTTGAGTTTCGCCGGGGCGATCCTTGCGAAGATCGGCACCCGCCGCAGCATTTCGACTTCATCTCTCAACAGCATGAGCGTCTCACCCCCTGCCGCTTCTCCTCGCCGAAGGAGAACGCGCTTTAAAAAACTCTACTGACATTCCCTCGCAAGAATGCCGTCTCAGCCGCTGCAATAGAATATTACGATAACAGTTCCTTGAACATCCCGTTTTTCTCGGAAAGTTCCGGATAGTTTCCCGCTTCTACTAAATCTCCGCGATTAAAAAGTAAAATCCTGTCGAAGATTTCTGCAAGTCTTGCGTTTGAAAGCACCCAGATGATCGCTGGGCGTTTACCCTCCTCGTGCAGGTCTTGGACGACGTTGCGGATGATCTGATCCTGCACACGCTGATCGAGCGCGGGAAGCGGCCGGTTGAAGATGAAATAATCCGAGCGCTTCAAAAGCGCGCGGGCGAGGTTGAGTTTCTGGCGCTGAACCATCGTCAATCGCTTGCCGCCGGAACCGACGTCAAACTCAAGGCCGATCGACAACACGTCGTCGTAAAGATCAAGCGCATCGAAGAGTTCGCTCATGATGGTGCGAATACGATCGGAAGCGTCCGCCTGCTGATAGGCGATACGGCCGAACAGCACGTTGTCCATCAGCGTTGCGGAGGAGGTGAAGCGCTCGGGATCGTGCCGCTCGATGAGAACGGCCAGATCATCCGGTATATGCTCGTGAAACTGCTTGCGGGCGCTCACGATCTTGGCCATCAGTTCATCGCTCAGCAAGCCGAAGCGATGGCGCGGCTCGATATAGGCAAAGCTCAGCCGGATGATCATCGAGCGCTCATCGATGCTCGCATCCTCGAACCGGCGGCTCTGCAATTTCTGCAGCAAGGCCTGATAGGTCGGAATATCATCCGCCGTCATGAAGGTCAGCTGCTGGAAAAAAGGGTGGTCGGGCGGTAGATCGTGGAAGAGTTCGACGGCGTTTTCGGCGATTTCCAGGCCCATCGCATAGAGGTCGTTGCTGAGGCCGGTATTGCGGAAAAGCTGCTGGAAATAGGGGTGTGCCGCAAGCTTGCGGTTGTTCATCATCGGTCGTTTCATCGTGCCGAAGAGCAGGTTTTCGCCGACCGTTGCCTGGGAATTGTAGTTATCGAAATCAAAAGGCACGACGATGGCATCGAGGCTCTCGTCCTTCATACGCCCTCGCAGCGACTGACGCAGATCGACGATGCGATCCGCAAGCGCCACATGCACTGTTGTATCAACCGTCGAGCGTAGGGCTAGGTCGAGAATGTCCTGCGAAATCAACACGGCATCGAGCACCGGTCGGATCGCCGTCAGCAGATCGTCCGGTCCGGTTGCCCCGGCGGCGTTGTAATCGACCCAGTCGCTGTTGAGATCAAGCGTCGGGTTGCCGGCCTTCAGCGCCTCGGCGGCATGCCATTTGAATTCCTGTGCTGCCTCGTCCTCGTAGTTGGGATCGGTCAGCGGTGCATGCTTGAGACCGTAAAGCAGGTTGTCGCGCAGCGTGCCGTGAAAAAAATAGCTATCGGCGGAAGCGTAGGAAATGCGACGGCCGGTAATCGATTCCGGCAGTTCCAGAAGGTCGCGGCCGTCGATGCTGATACGGCCTGAGTCCGGCCAGACGATGCGGCCGAGCGCTTCGGCGAAAGCCTCCGCACCGCTGCCGTTCGGCCCGACAATCGCCACTGTCTCGTTCGGCCTGATCTCGACCGAGACGTGGTCGACCAGGCGCGCGCCGCTATCGTCGCTGAGGGTGAGGTTGCTGACGACGAGGGCTGCCGTCAGCGGGCCGATTGCTTCTGCCGGGATTTCCTGGATGCGGCTGTCAATGAGCGGCTCGACATTGAACTGTTCATAGACCTGCTGATACTTGACCTGAACGTCCTGGCGCATCTGATCCCAGTCGATCAGTTCTTTCAATGGCCCCGGAAGATCCTTGTAGGCGCTGATGACGGCAACGAGCTGGCCGATGTCAAGGCGCCCCTGCAACGCGAGATAGCCGCCGATCGCGTAGAATAGGAACGGCGTCACCTGCGCCAGGAAGTTGTTCAGGAACTTCACCAGGAACTTCCACTGGTAAAGGTCGTAGCGGATCGAGAAGATGAGGCCGAGACGCGTGGCAATGTCGGCGCGTTCCAGGTTCGAGGTGTCATTGCCGTGAATCGTGCCGATACCCTCGACAATCTCGCCAACGCGGCCGGAAAGCTCGCGGGCTGTCAGCTGCCGCTGGCGGCCGAGCTCGAGCAGTCGTTTTCTCATGCGCGGAATGACGACCGCCTGCACGCCGACGATTGCGGCCGCAATCATGCCGAGCCAGAAGTTCTGGACAATGATGAAGGCAAGCGCCGTCAGCGCCTGGCCGCCGAGAAGGGCAGGCGAGACGAAGGCATCACCGGTGAAGCCGCCCATTGGCTCCACCTCGTCCTTAATCATCGTGGCAATTTCAGCCGATTTCACCCGCTTGAAATGGACGGGCGGGAAACGCAGCACCCGGTCGATGAGTTGGAACCGAATACGCCTTAACATCCGCTCGCCGAGGCGGCCTTTGTAGGTATTGATGTAGAATTTGAAGAGGCCGTTCAGTACGACGAGCGCCAGGAAGACGAGGCTCAGCGCCATCAGCATCTGAAGGCGGTTGAGCTGGAACCCCTCGAAGAACTCGACATGCCCGATCAGCGGGATGTCATAGGCAAGATGCATGAAGGTCTGGGTCGCATTCGCATTCTCGAAGCCATCACCTTGAATCGGGCCGTTGACGATCTGTTTCGGCAAATCGAAGGACAAGAAATAGGGGACCATCGAGACGGCAACGACAGCCAAAATCCAAAGCTGCTGTCGCCGCGTGTTCGACCAGATATAGCGGGCGAGGCTTTTTTCCATGCTAACCGTCAGCCTGATTGGAAAGGGCGGGCCGGGATAGGGGGCCATTCGTAAGGGGAGATGCCGAAAACAGATTCATGCAACCGGACCGCCGGGTATTGTAGGGAAATCAAGGCGAAGCGGATTGCTGTCGAATGCCGATTCTCGCCGGAGCTTCAGTTATATCACAGGATTTTCATAATAGGCGAGCGATTCAACCAAGCATCGAACGGATGATCGAAGCAGTTGTCTCGGCTCCCGTCAGATCGAGCGTGACGTCCTTTCTGGCGGGTGCTGCAAGCACTCTTTCGATCGCCGCTGCCACATGCTCTGCGGTCAGTCCTTGCTCTGGAAGAACTGCGGCAAGACCCAGTGCCTGCAAACGCTCGGCCCGCACCGTCTGCTCCGTTTCGCCGCCGGCGACAAAGGGGATAAGGATCGAACGACAATTTGTTCGCAGCAGGTCTCCGACCGTGTTGTAGCCTGCCTGCGAGATCGAGATTTTCGCGCCGCGCAGCAGCGAGGGAAAGTCCTTGCGGAAGCGCGCAAGCGTGATGTTGGCAGGTGCGGCCCGGCTCAGCCCGATAAAGTCCGTCTCCGGCAGATTGGGACCGGTGACGAGCAGCCAGCGATGACTTGCGGGCAGCATGGCTGCGGCATCGCGCGCCGCGCGGATGAGCTTCAGGCCGACGGCCCCGCCGCCAGCGGAGGCAATGATGTCGAAGACGTCGGTCGGAGCGGCGGCCGGTGGGGGTGCAACGAGACCGGTATATCGTACCTTGTCTGCGATTTCGGCCGTCAGCGGAAAGGTATCTTCAAGTCGCACAAAATCCGAATCACCGTGAACGAGCACGGCGTCGAAGTGACGTTTCACCAGGTCGACGGTTTCCTCGTCCCGGCCGGGCTTGCGGTTTTCTTGAAGGATGTCGCGCACCGAACTGAAGAGTTTTGGCTTTGGATCCGTCCTGCCGATCATATCGAGCAGCGGCAGCAGTTCGAAGCGCATCTGACGCCTGCCGAAGGGGAAGGCCTCGGTGATGACGGCATGCGGCCGCACCTCCTGAAATGCGGCAAGCAGCAGGTCGCGCCGTCTTGACAGAAAGGCGTCGCCGGCGACATTGCCGTGGGCGTCCGCCAGACCCGAAAAGCCGGCATTGCTGGCAACGACCGGCGGCAAGGCTATGGTCTTTATGCCTGCGCCGGGAAAGCCTGGAACTGGTAAGCCGCCTGTTGCGACCGTCACGTCAAAACCGTCCTTGACCAATGCGTCGGCAATGCGGCTTGCGCGCGCGATGTGGCCGATGCCGAGCAGGTGCTGGACGTAAAAGAGGATGCGTATTGCGCTCATGAGGGTTGTTGCCATTCCTCTTCGAAGAGGTGTATCAGCTGCTTTATGCTGGAATGATAGTCGAAATGCTCACGCACGCGTTTTTCCGCCGCATCGCCCAGCCGTCTTCGCAGCGCCGGATCGCGGATCGCCGCCTCAAGCGCGCCAGCGAGCGCCATCGGATCTTCCGGTGGAACGACGAGACCGTTCTCGCCGTTTGTCAGCAGTTCCGGCACACCTGAAACATCGGTCGAAAGGCACATGAGCCGCTGGCTCGACGCCTCGACCAGCACATTTGGCAATCCATCCCTGTCGCCGTTGGCTGCAATACGGCAGGCAAGCGCAAACAGGTCGGCGCTGCGGTAATGAGCGAGCACCTCCTTCTGCGCCATCGCGCCTTTCCAGGCAATGTTGCCGGCAAGTCCGAGCTCCGCGGCGAGCCCCTTCAATCTGGCCAGTTCGTCACCGCCGCCGATGTGTTCGAAACGCCAGTTGAGGCTTTTTGGAAGCAGGGCAAGGGCGCGCAGCAGCACGTCGTAGCCCTTCTTTTCGACCGCCCGGCCGACGCTCAATAGAAAAACCGGGTCGGACGGATCGGTGCCATCCCGGTTGGAGTGCTGGCCTTCGAAACGGCCGAAGCGGGCCAGATCGAGGCCGTGATAGCTGAGGTGTACTGCATCCGGCCGCCCGGTCAGGCTTCGCATATGCTCCCAGCCGCTCCTCGTGCACGTTACCGCCCAGCGGGCGGTGCCAAGCTTGGTGTTCAGCTCCCAGTCGGGTGACGTCCAAATGTCTTTCGCATGGGCCGAGACGGTCCAGGGCACGCCTGTCAGGATGCTTGCATAATCGGTGACAGAAGCAGGTGTATGGATGAAGTGTGCGTGCAGCCATTGGCCGTTATCGGGCCACTCGCGGGCAAGCACCAGCGCCTGGCCGAGACGGCGGAAGCGGTTGCGCGACATATCGCGTGGCAGATCGGTCAGAAAGCGTTTCATCAAGGCCTTGAAACCCGGCTTTCCAAAGCCGGCAAAAAGCCCCTTCAGGACGCGCAGCGGCTCTTCGTGCAGGTATTCCGGCAGGTAGACGACGCGCGCCTTGATCTCGTCATGCACCGGGTGGCGTTTCGTGTCGGTCGGCCGCCTCATCGAAATCAGCGTCAGATGGAAGCCCGCTTTTTCCAGGCCGAGCAGCTCTTGGGCAATGAAGGTTTCGGAAAGGCGCGGATAGCCTTTCAGCACGACAAGAATCTTGCGGCGCTCCGGCAAGGCTTTGATCTTTATTCTGCGCCGACGACGGCAAGATGGCTGCCGCGATTGTCGAGCCAGTGGCCGACGGTCTGCGAAATATGGTCGAGCCCTTGAAGTTGCATATCGCGTCCGCTCTTTGATGGTGGCAGGCGTTGCGGCAGCCGTTTCAGTGCCTCTGCCATGATGGCCGGATCAGCCGACTGATCGGGCAGAAGCACGTCCACAAGGCCGAGTTCGCTGGCGCGCTGGGCACGCAGCAACTGCTCTTCCCGGGGCTTGACCCGCGGCACGACGAGGGCCGGCTTGTCGAAGGACAGAATCTCGCAATAGGTGTTGTAGCCGCCCATGGCAACGACGCCCGTGGCGCCGACCATGAGTTCTTCCATGTGGTTGTCGAACTCGATCACTTCGATATAGGGGATCTTTTCGCCTTTCCTGACGAGTTTTGCGCGCTCGACTGCCGGCATGTAGGGTCCGAGCACGACCAGCGCTTTCTGCTCAAGCGTCGCATCATGCTCATAGGCGTTCATCACGTCATGTACGAGGTCGGAACCATCTCCGCCGCCGCCGGTGGTTACGAGGATGTAATCGTCCTTGCGCGCGTTGACCGATGTCTTGCCGACCGAAACGCTGCGTTGCAGGAAGCCGACGAAGTCCATCTTCCGGCGCACGCTGTGGGGAACGTCGAGGCCGATCAGCGGATCGTAAAAATCAGGCGGCCCGTAGACCCAGACGCTGTCGTAATACTGGTCGATCTTCTGCATGATACCGTTCCTCTTCCACTCGGCATCGAGCAGATGCGGCGCATCCATGATCTCGCGCAGACCGAGCACCAATGTCGTGCCCCGTGCCTTCAGATAAGCAAGCGTGTCCTCGATTTCGCCTTTGAGGCCCATCGGCTCCTTGTCGACGATGAAGATGTCCGGCTGAAAGGTCTCTGCCGTATGGCGGATGCTCGATTCGCGCATCTTCAGCGTTTCGTGAAGATCGATATGGCTCGCCATAGACGTATATTCGCCGTTGTGAAGCTTGATCACGCTGGGGATCTTCACGAAGTCGACGCGCGCCCGGTAGTCGAACGCACCGGCAATCGTTGCGCCGGAAATGATCAGCACATTGAGACCACGATAATCCTCGACCAGCGCATGTGCAATTGTCCGACAGCGGCGCAGGTGGCCGAGGCCGAACGTATCGTGGCTGTACATCAGAATGCGAGCATCTTCCACGCGTCTGGCCATGGGTATTTCCTTCGGGGCGAACAACATAGTTAGGCCCCCAGTCTTCCGGAGGGCGAGACACAGCAGAGCGGCAAATCTCCACCAAGCCTGCTGCTATTTGTAGGGATCTGCTGCATCGCGCAACCCATCTCCCAGAAAGTTGAAGGCCAAAATGACAAGAACCACTGGAATAATCGGGAAAAGCAGCCACGGATAAAAGGCAATGACGCTGACGCTCTTGGCCTCGGTGAGCAAGATACCCCAGCTGGTGATCGGCGGCCGAAGGCCAAGCCCGAGAAAGGAAAGCGCCGTTTCTCCGAGGATCATGCCCGGGATCGAAATCGTCGCCGAGGCAATCAGATGCGACATGAAGCCGGGAACAAGATGCCGCGCGATGATGCGGGGCGTGCTTGCCCCCATCAGCTGGGCAGCCTGCACGTAATCCTCTTCGCGCAGCGCCAGAAGCTTCGAACGCACGGCACGCGCAAGCCCGGTCCAATCGATGATGCCGAGGATTACAGTAATACCGAAATAGATGACGATCGGGCTCCACGTCACCGGCATGATGGCTGCAAGAGCCATCCAGAGCGGCAGGCTCGGCAGCGACTGCAGCACCTCGATCACCCGCTGGACGATCAGGTCGAAGACGCCGCCCCAATAGCCGGCAAGGCCGCCGATGACGATGCCGAGCACGAAGCTGATTGCGATGCCGATCAGGCCGATTGTCAACGAAATCCGGGCGCCGTAGAGGATACGGGAGAGCACGTCGCGGCCGAGGCGATCGGTGCCGAGCAGGTACATCTGGCCGCCTTGTGCCGGGCAGACAAGATGCAGATCGGACTGAACGAGGCCCCAAAACTTATAGGAATCGCCACGGCAGAAGAAGCGGATCGGCTGAACGTCGTTCGGATTGTCGGTGTAGACCCGGCGCAGCGTGTCAAGGTCAAGTTGCATCGTGCGGCCATAGACGAAGGGACCGACGAATTCGCCCTTGTCGAAGAGGTGCACGCGCTGGGGCGGGGAATGGATGTAGTCGACATTGCGCGTGTGCAGGCCGTAAGGCGCCAGAAACTCAACGACCAGTATCATCAGATAGACGACAAGCAAAAAGATGCCGGAAGCCAGCGCTAGACGGTGCTGCTTGAACTTCCACCACATCAGTTGCTTTTGGGAAGCAAGGTGAATACGCGAACTGGCAGCCGCCATCGTTTCCGTGGCGATGGGATCGAACGGTGCGGTCGAGACATAGTGCTGCAAGGGAGCGCCGGGCGGTGGCAAGGGCGACATTATTTGGTGCTCCTGCCTTGCAGACGGATGCGCGGATCGAGGAAGCCGAGGGCGATATCGGAAACCAACACGCCGATGACGTTCAGGAAGGCAAGGAACATCAGGAAGGAGCCGGCAAGGTACATGTCCTGGCTCTGCAGGGCCTTTATCAGCATCGGGCCAGTCGTTTCGAGCGACAGCACGATGGCGACGATCTCGGCGCCGGAGATGATGGACGGCAGGATCGAACCGATGTCGGCGACAAAGAAGTTGAGCGCCATGCGCAGCGGATATTTGATGAGCGCACGGGTCGGATGAAGACCTTTGGCGCGCGCAGTCGTTACATATTGCTTCTGCATCTCATCCAGCAGATTGGCACGAAGGCGGCGGATCATGCCGGCCGTACCCGCCGTGCCGACGATGATGACAGGGATCCACAGGTGGGACAGGATCGATCGCGCCTTCTCCCAGCTCATAGGCTCGGAGAGATATTTCTGGTCCATCAGATGACCGATCGAGATGCCGAACCAGATATTGGCGAAATACATCAGGATGAGTGCCAGCATGAAGTTCGGAATGGCAATGCCGAGCAGCCCGAGAAACGTCAGTCCGTAGTCGCTCCAGCTATATTGATGGGTAGCGGAATAGATGCCGATCGGAAAGGCGATCAGCCACGTCACCAGGATGGTCGTGAAGGAAACGAGGATCGTCAGCCACAGACGGTCGCCGACCACTGCGGAAACCGGCAACTGGTATTCGAACGAATAGCCGAAATCGCCGTGCAGCATGCCGCCGACCCAATAGAAGTAGCGGATGATCGTCGGTTTGTCGAAACCGTATTGCTGCCGCAGCTCTTCGATTTCCTGCAGGTTCGCGCTCTCGCCCTGCGCGCGCAGCTCGGCGATCTGGCTTTCGAAGAAATCGCCCGGCGGCAACTCGATGATGGTAAAGACGAGCGCCGAAATCACGAGCAGCGTGGGGACCATGGCGGCAATCCGCCAGAGAATATATCTCAGCACGTCACGCCTCCTTCAGCCAGAAAGCATCCGGCATGTAAATGCCGAGATAAGACGTTGGATCGAAGCCGTAGAGCGCCCGCTCCGGCACGTTCTGCATCTTGGCAGAACGCAGGATCGGCTGCAGCGCGCCATTGATGAGCCCGATCGAAAACACCTGCTGCGTATAGATCGACAGCATCTTGTGCCAGATCGCTTCGCGCTTGCGGAAGTCGGCAGTGGCACCCCACTGTTTCAGGAGGTCGACGAGCTCGACCGCCTCAGGCAGGTCGGGGGCGCTGCCCTCCTGGCCGGCAGACAAATAGTACATGCCCCAGATCGGCCATTGCAGCTGATCGTCGACGGTCGGCGCCAGCTGGCTTGGCGCCATGTCGGCGGTCGGAACGCCGTTTTCAATGCCGAACCACGTCGACATCATGATCGTGCCGCTCATGGCGCGGCTCTGAAAGACGTCACGCTGCGACGTTCGCGTGTAGAGCGCAAGCCCGATATTCTTCCAATGATCGCGGACGAGTTCGAGCACGTCGGTATCGAGTGTGCTTTCGCCGGAAGTTTCGACGGTGATTTCCGCTCGCCGTCCGTCCGGCAGCAGGCGGAAACCTTCGCCGTCACGCGCTTTGAGACCCAGTTCGTCAAGCAGGCGGTTGGCTTCATCCGGATCGAACTGAATGAAGGCGTCGGCGTATTCTTGCTTATAAAGCGGGCTGTCCTGCAAAACGGTGTCGGCGCTCGGCTTGCCGAGGCCGTAGAAGGCGACCATGTTGATTTCGTGCCGGTCGATCGAAAGTGACAGCGCCCGGCGGAAGCGAACGTCGCGGAAGAGCTTGCGCCAGGTTTCGTCGGCGCAATTGAGGTTCGGGAGCAGCGCGATGCGCGATCCGCGCGCCTGTTTCCAGAGATTGACTTTGACCGGGAAGCGCTTCTCGGCCTCTTTGAGGAAGGTATAGTCGTTGAAGTCGATGCCGGTCGCCTGCAGGTCGGATTCCCCCGCACCCGCTTTGGCCGCGATGATCGACGACGAGCTGACGTTCAGGATGAAGCGGTCGATATAGGGCAATTGCATGCCGTTTTCATCGACGCGATGGAAGAACGGATTGCGCACGAAAACGAATTGGTCGGCTGGCGGCGCTGTCGTGTTGCGCCATGGATCGAGCGTCGGCAGCTCCGGATTTTCCGGACGCGAGGCGCGCGACATCTTGATGTGCAGATCAACCCACTTCTTCACCCGGTTTTCCCGCATGAGTGCGGAAAGCCGGAAGTCATCCTGGTATTTCTTGTGGAACTGCTTGAGGTAATGGGCGGGACCGAAGATGACGAGCGGTAACGGGCCGGCGAGCGCCGGCAGGAAATTCGGGTTTGGCTTGTCCCAGCTATAGCGGACGGTGAATTCGTCGAGCACCTCGAACTGCGGAAGCACGCCGTGCGGGCGCAGCTCCAGCGCCCCGCCGCCGGGCGTCAGGGAGTTGTTGGAAATGACGTCTTCCCACCAGTAACGGAAATCGTCGGCCGTGAAGGGATGCCCATCGGACCACTTGTGGCCTTCGCGTAGGTGGAAGGTGAAGATGCTATCGTTTTCCGATGTATAGCCGCCGAGAATGTCGGCCTGGAACCGCAGGTGCTTGTCATACCCGACAAGGCGGGAATAGCCGTAAACGGTCATGTAGCGGATGTCGCGGGCGGCGCCGATGATGGTGCGCACAGAACCGCCGTAGACGCCGGGCGTCAGGCCGGCCTCTTTCATGTTGATGATGCGCGGATGCTTCGGCAATCGCTCGGGCATTGGCGGAATGCGATCTGCAGTCAAAAGGTCACGCAGGAATTCCGGCTCAATATCGCGGTCGCCCATATCACGTGCAGCAGCCGGTCCGACGGCTGCGCCTAGAAGGCCGCCGAGAAAGGTTCGGCGGGTTACCATGCACGCAGTTCCTTTGCATCTGCACCCTTGCGGGCGCGCACCAGATGACCGTTGCCGAGATCGGCATAGGCAAGTTCGGACGCATCGTCATGTTCGGCGGTAAAGGTGATGCCCCAGTTCTGTTTGTCGGCGGCGCCATTTTTGCGCAACGCTTCGAAATCAAGTGGCCGGTCGAGATCGGGGAAGGGGACGGCGGCAAGCAGTGATTTCGTGTAGGGATGCACCGGATCTCGCAAGATGATCTCGCGCGGGGCGATTTCGACGATGCGGCCCTTGCACATCACGGCGATGCGATCGGCCATGTAGTCGACGACGGCGAGATTGTGCGAAATGAAGAGGTAGGTCAGGCCGAGCTCTTTTTGCAGATCCTTGAGCAGATTGAGAATTTGCGCCTGCACGGAAACGTCGAGGGCGGAGACCGGCTCGTCCAGGATGATGAGTTTGGGACCAAGAGCCAGGGCTCGAGCAATGCCGATGCGCTGGCGCTGGCCACCCGAGAAGCTGTGCGGATAGCGGCTCAGGTAACGCCGGTCGAGGCCGATAGCGCCCATCAGCGCTTCGACCTTCTGCTTGCGTTCGGCGCTGTCCCCGCGATCGTGGATTTCCAGCGGCTCGCTTAGGATGTTGCGCACCGTCATGCGCGGCGACAGCGACGAGACCGGATCCTGAAACACCATCTGGATCTTGGTTCGCAGCGCCTGCAAATCGTCGCCCTTGACGGAAAGGACGTCGATCACGTCCTTGCCGTCATTGAAGATCACCGAGCCGCCATCGGGCGTGATTGCGCGCATCAGGATCTTGCTGACGGTGGTCTTGCCGCAGCCCGACTCGCCCACGAGCCCCAGACATTCGCCGCGCCTAATATCGAAACTGACGTCGTCGACGGCCCGCACGACTGCCGCTTGACCTCTGCCGAAAAGACTGCGCTTGCGCGTCGCAAACGTCTTGGAGAGATTGTTGACCGAAAGCAAAAGCTTCGGCCCGTCCGCACCCACCATTCGCTTTTTGCCGAGGAACGATTCCAGATTGACCGGAACATCACGCAGCGCTTTTAGCCGCTCGCCCGGCTTCATGTCAAAATGCGGCACGGCAGCCATCAGGCCCTTCAGATATGGATGCTGCGGATCACGAAATATCGTATTGACGGGTCCAGCTTCCATGATTTCGCCGTGATAGATCACGACGACCTCGTCTGCCATGTTGGCGACGACGCCGAGATCGTGTGTGATAAGCAGCATCGCCATGCCGAGCTTATGCTGGAGGTCGCGCAGCAGCTCGAGAATTTGCGCCTGGATCGTCACGTCGAGCGCCGTGGTCGGTTCGTCGGCGATCAGCAGAGCGGGCTTGCAGATCAGCGCCATTGCGATCATCGCGCGCTGGCGCATGCCACCTGAAAGCTCGAACGGATACATGTCGTAGGTGCGCTGCGGATTGGCAAATCCGACGAGGCCAAGCATCTCCTCGGTTCTTTCGCGTGCCTCGATCTTGTCGGCATCGGTGTGGATCAGCAGCACCTCGCTGATCTGGTTGCCGATGGTGTGGAGCGGCGAGAGCGACGTCATCGGCTCCTGGAAGATCGTCGCCATGCGCTTGCCGCGCAAATCCCGCATTTCCTCGCTGTCGCGGCCGAACTGCAGGATATCGGTGGTCTCGCCGTTGAGCGGATCGGTGAAGAGAACGCGGCCGGTCGCCTTTGCGGCGTTCGGCAGGATGCCCATGATCGACTGGCTGATGACCGATTTGCCGGAGCCGGATTCCCCGACAAGTGCGGTCACCTTGCCCGGAAGAATGCGCAGTTCAGCATTCTTTACAACGCGCAGCTTGTCTCCGAACACTGAGAATGAGACGTCGAGATTCTCGATGCGCAATAAGTCGGACGCGGACGCCATACCAACGATATTCCCAGTCTCTTTTGTGTTCCCGTTAAGGCACACTATCGTACCGCAATCGGGGTGTCCAGTTGATGACGGGGCATGGGGAACCGACACGTTTCGTCTGATTTACAAAAGCAAAAACAAGCATTTCAGCCGCAGCTTACTGAACGAATCCCTCGGCCGTCGCCCGCTTGGCCTGCTTCTTGGCATCGCGGTGGAGGAGGATGACCTGTTCGGCCTCGGAAAGGCCATTTGGCGCGACTTCGCGGAAATTACCGTCGATGGCGCGTGCCGGTGCGGGCGCGCGCGGCTGAAGGATCGTCACCTTTTGGCGGATGCCGCGCAGCTTCTCTTCACCAAGCGTCGTCCATTCACCGCCGCAGTAACCGGCAAACGCCTGGCTGGCGACGACCTCGCGATTGTACTTCTTCGTCAGCGCCTGCAGACGCTGGACTTCGTTGACGGCCGAACCGAAGGCCGAAAACGTCAGGCGGTCCTTGAGGCCGACATTACCGAGCATCACGTTGCCGATATGCAGTCCGATGCCATAATTGATCGCGCCAAGACCTTTTTCGGCGCGTTCGTTGTTGAGCTCGGCAACGCGGGCTTGCGCCTGATGGACGGCAGAAAGGGCCGCCTGCGAGGCGATCTTCGACGGATCCTTATGACGGCCGCAGGGGTAGACGGCGAGAAAGCCGTCACCGAGGAAGCTTAATATCTCGCCGCCGTTGCGGTTGAAAGGTGCTGCAATCGCGTCGAAGAACTCGTTCAGCGTGTCGATATAGGCCTGCCGGCCTTCCTTTTCGGCATACATCGTCGACTGGCGCATGTCGCCCATGACAAGGGCGGCCCGAATCGTTTCTCCGTCGCCGCGGCGGATCTGGCCGTTCAGCACGCGCTTGCCTGCGTCGCCGCCGAGATAGGTCGTCAACATGTTGTTAGCGAGCTTGCCAAGCACGGCCATCTTGGCGGCGACGGCCAGATGGTTCTGCATGCGCAGCAGCGCATCGATCATGTCGTCGGAAAAGCCAAAATGATTGTCCGTCGACCACGAGCCCATCATGCCCTGGACGGAACCGTCGCCGAAGGGCTGCACGAAGGCGAGATAGTCGGTGATCTTCTCGGCGCGCAGGTCCTCGAAAATCGGGAATTCCGCAGTGCCATCAAGCGAGATGCGGCGGCGGATATGCTGTAGATTGTTGTCGAGAAGATAGTAATACGGGCTTTGGAGAAAGCGGTCGGGCTTTGCGCCCACCGAATGGCGGTAGCCTTCGATCGTGACGCCGCTCGCACGCCGCCAGGTGAAGCCCAAAGCGTCATAGAGCGGATGAAGCATCGAAAAGGTCAGGTGCACGCGCGCGATCGGGAGACCGGCGGCAGCAATCCGCTCGCAGAACCCGCGAACGATGTTTTCGAGATCATCACCGGCAAGCGAGGAATTTGTCAGCCATTCGGCGACGCGGTCCAGAAGGATGGAGGACACGCTGGATTCGATCGTGCTCATTCTTGGTATTATCCTCATAAAGCACGTCCGTTCCTGAAGACGATAGAAAACCGGCCCGCGGCACTGTCGTGCGCAGGGCGGAAATTCAAGATGGACGAGCGGTATTATCGTGTCAACGATCTGCCGAGGAACCGGCAGACGTACCTGTCAAACCCACAAAAACCGGGAGGACGGGCAGCCCTTTCCGTCATTCACTTATTCGATTTAAATAGGCGCGCCGGGAATGCGAAACAATGGCATCGGCGCATTTTTCTCCGCTTGGACAATCATCTCGAGCAGCTTGCGAGTCTTTTCGGTCACACCGGAAAGACCTACCCTGCGGGCCGATGCGGGCAAGGCGATCACGCCGGCTTCACATCGCCGTTGGAAGACGCCGGGTTTCAATCTCGGCGATCTTGCATTATCTCACGGCCTAACTTCCTCTTATTGAAGAGATCTGTCTTGGCCAGCCCATCCTCCTTCGCCGACCTTTCCGCAAAGATTAAAGACCGCTCGGCCCGTGCGGGCGTCATCGGGCTCGGCTATGTCGGCCTGCCGCTGGCGATTGCAATTGCCCGAAGCGGTTTTGAAGTGACCGGCTTCGACATCGATCCGAAGAAGATCGTAGCGCTCGATGCCTGCAAATCCTATATCGACGCGGTGGCAGACGAGGCATTGACCGCCGAGAGGGAGGCGGGCCGCTTTTCGGCGACGACGGACTTTACTGGCCTTGCAGCCTGCGACGTCATCGTCATCTGCGTGCCGACACCACTTACGAAGCATCGCGATCCGGATCTTTCCTATGTCGAAGCGACGTCACGCTCGATCGCAGCGCATCTTCGTGCCGGTCAGCTCGTCGTTTTGGAATCGACGACCTATCCCGGCACCACGGACGACGTCGTGAAGGTCATCCTGGAAAAGACGGGCCTGAAATCGGGCGTGGATTTCTTCGTCGGCTTTTCTCCAGAGCGCGAGGATCCCGGCAACCAGCACTATCACACCGCGACCATTCCGAAGGTGGTCGCTGGCGACGGCGCGGAAGCGCTAGACCTGATGAGAGCCTTTTATGGCGCGGCGGTGAAAACCGTGGTTCCCGTTTCTTCCAACGCGACGGCCGAAGCGGTGAAGCTTACGGAGAACATCTTTCGCTCGGTCAATATTGCACTCGTCAACGAGCTGAAGACCGTTTATGCGGCGATGGGCATCGATGTCTGGGAAGTGATCGACGCGGCCAAGACCAAGCCGTTCGGCTATATGCCGTTCTATCCTGGGCCCGGACTCGGCGGCCACTGCATTCCGATCGATCCGTTCTATCTGACATGGAAATCCCGCGAGTACGAACTGCCGACGCGCTTCATCGAACTTGCGGGCGAGATCAATTCGGCGATGCCGCGCTATGTCGTCGGCAAGCTTGCAGAAGCACTGGATATCCGTTGCGGGAAGGCACTGAGCCGCAGCAAGGTTCTGGTCCTCGGTCTTGCCTACAAGAAGAATGTCGCAGATATCCGCGAGAGCCCGTCGCTACGCTTGATCGAGATCATTGAGGAGCGCGGCGGCAAGGCGGATTATCACGATCCGTTTGTGGCTGAAATTCCGCCGACCCGCGAACATCAGGCCTTGAAAGGACGCAAATCCGTGGCGCTGGCGCCGGAGATCTTGGCAGATTACGACGCTGTGCTGGTCGCAACCGATCACGACCAAGTCGATTACGCCGCGCTTGTCAAAAACGCGCCGCTGATTGTCGACACGCGAAACGTCTTCAAGCGGCTCGGCCTTTCGGCAGGTCACGTCATCAAGGCGTGACGCTTGCCGCCGAAACAGCCTTGCCGGTGATCTTGGCGGCGGCAACGGCATAGCCGCCGTTTGCGCCATCTATGAAATGCATGTGGTCGCGTGAGAGCGGCGTCGGCACGAAACACGTCATCAGTGCTGATTTCTGCCGATGCAGGCCGTAGCGGGCAATGCCGCCGGCTTGCGCTTGATCGAGCAGCTTTTCGATCCGCCTCAGACGTGTGGCATCTACATCGATCGTCATCTTCAGCCCGTCGTCGAATTTGCGGAAATCCGAGTTTCCGGCAACGTCCTCCTTGTAGCGCTGGGCGTCGAATTTGCCGAGCGGAATCCCGATTTTATAGAGCGCGGAAAGGAGGGCGAGCTGAAGCACGATGAAGAGCTTTGTCAGAAAGCGCTTTCCCTTCGGTGCAGTCACCTTGACTTCGCGATCGATGCCTTTCATCGAAAAGGACAGCTTGGGACCTTCCGGCGGTATCGGATGGCCGCCTCGGCCCTGCTCGGCGGCAATCGCGACGATTGCCGTGACCAGTTGTTGAAACTGCGCGCCTGCCCCCATTGCGCCGGCAACGGCAATGATGGAGACGATTTCTCCATGTCGCGATTCAATCGGGTTCCAGCGGCAGGAGAGGCCGGCGAGGTCCGGCCGGGTGCCTGGGGCGGCGCGCGCAACGGCGTACTTGCCGTCTTTCATCTGCCGTTCGGCCCAGCTGTTGCCGCCTCCTGAAAACATCGCGTAGCTGACGTAGGGGCTCGCGGAATAACGTGCGATCATGACATCGAGACCTTCGCGGCGGATATCGGCGAGCGGCACGACGGCGGCGCGCAAGATGAAGCCGAGCTCTTCTTCGGCCCAGATCTGTACGGCTGCGAGAGCATCGCGCGCAATCATTTCGAGTGATCCCGGCAGAGCGATGAGCGCCCCGTCGCCACCGAAGACGAAGGGATAATCGCCCTTGCTGACGGCATTCAAGACGGCGGAGATAACAGAGGCGCCCGCCATGTTGACGTCCTTGTAGCGTCCGGCTTCGATCGCCTGCGTCGACCCGACGATATCAGCAAGCGCCAAAATCCAGCCGTCCGGCAGTGGCCGGTAGTTTCCAGCATCGGTCACGTCCTCGAAATCGGTGAAGACCGGCACTGTCGCGAAGAATTGTTGATCCGGAACGGCATTCATAATCCGACCTTATCACAGACGCGTGTCGCCGCGGCAACGGCATTTTGATTTACGGTGGTCGACTTTGCGCGGTTTCATGTGATAGCACCGGATTGCAAAAATGAATGACGGACAAGGACATAGATGAGCCGCCTCGACAGCTTCATCCGCCGTTTGACGGCTCAGCGCGACATCCTCAATTCCATCTGTGATCTGGTGAAGGAGACAGAAGGTCCGGTTTTGGAATTCGGCCTTGGAAATGGCCGGACCTATGATCATTTGCGCGAGCACTTCCCGACCCGCCGCATAATCGCATTCGATCGCGAGGTGCATTCCTATTCGGCCTCGACCCCGCCTGCCAACGACATGGTGACGGGCGATATCCGCGAAAGCGGCCAAGCCTTCATCGGTATCGGTGCAGCACTTGCCCATGCCGATATCGGGACGGGCCATGACGAGATCGATGCAATAACGCTGACCTGGCTGCCGCAGCTGGTGGCCGGCGTTCTTACAAGGGGCGGCGTCGCCGTCAGCGGTCTGCCGCTCGATTGGCCGGAGCTTGAGCCGCTGCCGCTGCCTGACGGCATCAAGGAAGGACGGTATTTTCTCTACCGGAGGATATAAGCCTGCTTAGGTGCGCAGGTTTCCCGTGCCGTAGGGCCAAGAGCCCACTTCCTGCGCAGCTCGGTTGTGCATTTGATGAGGCGCCTTCGGTCCGGTCATCCGCACCGATGACAAGCAGGAGACGACGGTCACAGACGTCATTGCCGCCAGCGATGCGGCAAGCGGACGCATAACGCCACGCTTGCGTCGGCTTCGGCCGTCCTTGCTGGCGTCAACTGCCATCTATCCCTTGCCATGCATGTGCACGCCGGGGGGCCGCAAGCGAGGGATCAGGGCAGCAAGAGGACGTCGTACTGATCAATGCCGCCTGGCAGGTCGCGGACCTTCATTTCCTGCTCGCCCTCCTCGAAGAAGACGACGCAATCCTCATAGCAGCCGGCAAGCATCGTTACGAAATCGCGGGTCTGTTCAAGGCCGTAGAAAATGGGTGTGAATTCCATGTAGAGCGGCACGCGCCGCGACATCAGCGGAGCCATGGAGCGGCAGGCGACAGGCTCGTAGCCTTCGATGTCCATCCAGACGAGGCTGACGTCGTCCGGATTGAGACCTGCCTCGCGGAGGATGTCGCTCACCGGCTTTACCGGGACGCTCACCTTCATATCCGATGAATTCCGTCGAATGGCGCTGCTCTTTCCATGGTTCGTTGCGTTGAGAAAGAAGTCGATCTCCCCTGCAGTCTCGCCTGCGGCGCAGTTGACGAGCGTGACCGTCTCCTCCAGCCGGTTCTGGCCAATGTTGGTTTGCAGCAGCCGGAAATTGCGAGGATCAGGTTCGACGCTGACGATGCGCGAATAAGCGTTGCTCAGCGCGAAATAGACCGTCTGCGTGCCGATATTGCCGCCAAGCTCGAGCAGCACGCCGTCCTTTCGCAAAAGGCCGCGCTCGCGCAGCACCGCCAGGAGCCGATCGACGTTCCCGCGCTCGAAATGCCCCTTCCGGAAGACTTTGCGGCCGATATAGTCGGATGGCGAAAAGGTCATCAGATGATCGCCGGCATCAACGGTCATGGAAACGACCCGCGGGCCGATGTTCTCGATGAGCAACCGCCGGCCGAAGCGCGTGTCGAAGAAGCGGCTTGCCACGGCGTTCCGCGCTCTGCGCAGGCGCTTTCGCCAGTATTTTTTTGATCCCAACGCGTCAACGGCCATCAGGCTTTCCCATTGAGCGGCCCACCCGCCCGTTCCTTGTGGATCACATAGACTTTCAAAGGCAGCGCCCGGCCGCGCACACTGATGTCGCGGCTTTCGATGCCGCGCATATCGGCGCCCGACAGGTCGGCCACAGGCTCGGAAATGACGAGCGCTGCACCGAACTCCTTGGCGGCGTTTTCAAGGCGGCTGGCAACGTTTACCGTGTCGCCGACGGCGGTGAGATTTCGCACCCTGCCGTACCCCATCGTCCCGACGACGGCCGGTCCAAAATGAATGCCGATCGCGATCTGAAGCGGTATCGTAAGTTCATCGGCGAGTTCGGCGCCGAGTTTTTCAATTTCCGACGTGATCGTTTCGGCTGCTTTCAGCGCCTGGCGGCAGGCCTCGCCGGGCGAAGTGCCGATGCCAAAAAGGGCCATGGCGCCGTCGCCGATGAACTTGTCTATCCGTCCGCCGGCTTGTTCCACTGCCTTGCCGACGAGGGCGAAGTAGCGGTTGAGCAGGAAAACGATGTCGAAAGGCAATCGGGTTTCCGTCAGACTCGTGAAATTGCGAATATCGCAGAAAAGCACGGCAATTTCACGCTCCCGGCCAGGACTTGTTTCCTGCGTGTTGGCAGGAAGGGCCGTTTCGGTCGCCGGGATCAGAAGTGGCGCGACGGTGATGTCATGGTCCGGGCGCAGCTGACAGGCGAGACGCACGTCCGGCGCCGCATTGATGCGCTCGAGCGTCTTCTGCTCCAGTTGATCAGGTTGCGGCAGGCGTTGGTAGTCGCCGAGGATCTGAACCCGGCAGGTGGAGCACTGTCCCTTGCCGCCGCAGACCGAGTAATGGGGCAGCCCGCCGAGACGGCTCGCCTCCAGCACCGTAAAACCGCGTGGCACCTTGATCGTCTCACCCCCCGGATAGTGCACGGCAATCTGGTCAGTGCGCTCCTTCCACTTGCGGCGGGTGCGCGCGGCGACGACGGACAGAAGCGCCAGCGAGAAGCTGCCATAGAGCCCGGCGCGTATCATCGCGATCTGCCGCTGGGCGTGCGGGTCGGAATAATAGCGGGTATTCAGGTTTTCCTGATAGCGCCCGGTGTCGACAAGACCCTCATAGTCCGGCTCGGCGATCGTGCGGCCCATCTCGATAAAGCCGAGCAGCGAAAGCACGGGCAGCAGGATGGCAAGCGCCAGAAGCAGCGGTGCAAGACCGTCGTACCAAGGCCGGTAGCGCAGCCAGAAATGCAGGCCGATGCAGCCGTGGATCCAGACGACGATAAGCGCGACTGCCTGCCGGATGCCGTTGCCGAAGGAGAGGATCCACAGCTGGCGAACGACCGTTTCGTAGTTGTCGGCATATCTGTAAAGTTCATGGACGATACGGGTTCCGATCACATGATCGATCAAGAGCAGCGGGATGGCGAGGCCGAGCACGATCTGGGCCATTTCACCGTTTGGCATGACCAGGCTGCGACGCATGTATAGCGAGCGAAGCACCAGCGCGATGTGAATGAAGATCGCGCTGTAGAAGATCAGCGTGCCGAGCGGATTTCGCCAGAGGGCGACAAACAGCCGGCGGCCGTCATCGGCAGCAGCGACGGAAATGAGGCCGAGTGCATGGTTCGACAGGTGGAGGACCACGAAAGTGAACATGACAAGGCCCGAGCCGAGCCGGGCGCGCCGGATGTTGCGCTCCGAAAAAATGCCTGTGTCCGCGATGGTTGCCATTCATTTCCGTTCTTGACGTTCACCTGCATATGCCGAAAGTCGGTTAACTTTAGATCGTCTTTTCCTAAATCTGAATCCGCCACCAGTTCGAGACGCTGGAGCGTGACCTGCGGAAAACCGTTTCACAGCTTCGAGGATCATGCTCTAGAGATGTTGAGGTGAAAGCGAAATGCCATCTGCTCCAGCCACGATCACATTCCATATGTTTATCAGTAACTTTTAAGGAAACGGACAATAGCGGTAATTTTTGCGATAGGCTGGATGGGCGGCGCAATAAAGCGCTTTCTCAATGGAGCGTCCTGATGCGGATTGCATTTTACGCGCCGCTGAAATCCCCAAACCATCCGACACCATCCGGCGACCGCCTGATGGCACGGCTGCTTGTCGAGGCGCTGCATCGTTCCGGTCATTCGGTCGAGATCGCCTCCGAGTTCCGCAATTTTGCGCCAACTCCCGAGGCGGCAACTATGCTTGAAGGCGAGCGGCAGGCGGAGCTTTTCCGGCTAAAAAGCACGTGGCGCCGTGGACCAAAACCGCATCTGTGGTTCTGCTATCACCCGTACTACAAATCGCCGGATCCTTTCGGACCCGTGCTTGCGGCCGAATTCGGCATTCCCTACGTCACTGCCGAGGCGTCCTATTCCCGCAAACGCGACGCCACCGGCTGGGCATCGGCGCAGGCGACGGTTGCGGCGGCAATCCGGCAGGCGGCGGTCAACATCGTGCTCACGGAACGCGACGGGGCAGGGATCGGGCAGGCTGTTCCCGAGGCCCGTCTTGCTTCAATCAAGCCGTTCATCGACACGGCATCGATCAAAAACATCGATCTGCGGCCGGATTCGAAACGGCTCGTGACGGTCGCCATGATGCGCGCCGGCGACAAGATGGCGAGCTATAAGGTGCTGGCTGCGGCACTGCGCGTGATCGAAGACAAGGCCTGGACGCTCGGCATCATCGGCGATGGCCCGATGCGGGCGCAAGTCGAGGCGCTGTTTTCGGATTTCGCGCCCGCCCGCATCGATTGGCTGGGCGAACGAAGTGCGTCAGACGTCGCAAGTCTGCTCGCTCGATCGGGAATCTATGTCTGGCCCGGTTGCGGTGAAGCCTATGGCCTTGCCTATCTCGAGGGGCAGGCGGCCGGCCTGCCTGTGGTGGCGCAGCGAACAGCGGGCGTGCCAGCGGTCATTGAAGATGGGGTGACAGGCATATTGACGGCAGATGGCGATATCGACGCCTTTGCCGCCGCCACCGGCCGCCTGCTGGACGATCCGGCGCGACGCCAGGAAATGGGCGCGGCGGCGCGGCACTTCGTGCTGGAGGAGCGATCGCTGGAGATCGCTGCCCTGGACCTCGACAGAATACTGAAACGATACGCAGGAGTGGAACCATGAGCGGCAGTTCGACCTGGAAACCCCTCCGTGAGGAACTCGCGCGCTGGCGGGAGGCTGGAAGGGTGGCCCGCTTCTGGTGGCGCGATGACGATGCGATCGAGCCGACGGCGGCGCTCGACAGATTGCTCGGCCTTTCCAGCGCGCATAAGATCCCGGTGACCGTTGCCGTCATCCCGGCAACGACCGGTCCAGCACTTTCTCAACGGCTTTCGGGTGCGAGCGGGGTCAGCGTAGCCGTGCATGGCTGGTCGCACGAGAATTATGCGCCGCCGCAACAAAAAAAGCAGGAACTTGGCGGACACCGGCCGGCGGAGGCCGTGCTTGGCGAACTTTATGATGGCTTCCTGACGCTGCACCGGCTGCATCCGGCCAGGTTCATTCCCATGCTGGTGCCGCCATGGAACCGCATCGACGGCAGCCTTGTTCCCAAGCTCCCGGCACTTGGTTTCGAATGCATGTCGACGTTCGGCCGGGCGACTGCGGGGGCGGCGATCCCGCTCCTCAACACCCATATCGATATCATGGGACGGCGAGCGGACGGAAAGGGGCCGCGCGTCGGCCGACCGCATGACGAAATTGTAAGCGAACTTGTGGGAGAACTGCAGGACCGCTTCGAAGGCCGAAACGAGCCGGTCGGCCTGCTGACCCATCACCTCGCGCATGACGAGACGGCGTGGAAATTTACCGAGGCATTTCTCTCGGAGGCCAACAGTCATCAGGCGATTTTATGGAAACCGGCAGCTGAGCTGCTGAAAGATCAGATGTCGACGACCTGATTGTCACGCGCGGCGAAGGCGCCGGGGAATGCTGCCTGGGCATTCTTTTCCATCTGGCCAAGCTGCTCGTCCGTGCGCGAAGGCGCGTGATGGAAGAGCGCGAAGCGTTTCGTTCCTGCCATTTTGGCCAATTCGATGCCGTGCTGCCAGGTCGAATGGCCAAAGCCCTTGAAGCGCTGCATCTCGTCTTCGTTGTAGGTGCAGTCGTAGATCGCCAGATCCGCATCCTTCATCAATTCCAGAGACACCGGGTCATAAGTGCCGGGGATATGCTCGACGTCGAATACAAGCGCGACGATCCGGCCGCCCCACTCGATGCGATAGCCGATCGCCCCGCCTGGATGGTTCAGTTTGTAGGTCTTAATGCGCACACCCTCGCGCGGAGAAAGCATGTCGCCGGCATGGAAATCGCGGAAGTTCATCGTTGCCTGGCAGATATCGGTCTTTACCGGAAACCAGGGCGGGCTGATGAACTGATCGACCATATCCTTGGTGCTCATCTTGCCGTCGAGATGGCCGGACCAGATGTTGACATTGATCGAGGGATAGTAAATCGCCTTGAAGAAGGGCAATCCAATGATGTGGTCGTAGTGACAGTGGCTGAAGAACAGATCGACCTGCGTGACGCCTTCGTTGAGCATCGCAAGCCCGGCCTCGCGCAGCCCGGAGCCTGCGTCGAAGATCAACCGGTGGCCGCCGCAGCGCAGTTCGATGCAGGTGGTGTTGCCGCCGTAGTGATCGAATTCGGGGCCCGATACCGGGATGCTGCCGCGAACGCCCCAAAATTTTACCTGAAACTGATCGTTACTCATGGTTCTTCAAAATCGGGCTCCCGCACAGCGCTATCGTAATCATAGTTTAACCCTGATGCGAAGTGCGGAATTCCTCGCGGGTGCCTCTATCTTGCCTATTCTCCCAATCGCTAGCAGCAGAAGGAGTAGATTTTCCTAAGGCAGCAGGAGTTGGTCGGAAAGCAGCCGGATATGGTTTGCTTTGCGTAAACGGAAATGCCGGAGTCTGAAAGCCGACGGACATCTCCTGTTCTATTAGGTGGCTCTTCCGGGGCGAAAATACAATTTTCCGCTTTTTTCTAGCCCATCTTCGTCGGATTGAATGTCACAAGATTGAGATCAAACGATTGCAAGGCCGTCCTATTGGCAGATCCACGGAATCTTGCCGGTTGCGTTCGCGCAGCCGGCAATACTAGAGGCTGGCGGCGATGCCGCCATCGACCATCAGCATATGGCCGTTGACGAAAGAGGAAGCGTCCGAAGCGAGAAAGACCGCCGCGCCGACCAGTTCCTCGACATTGCCCCATCGGCCTGCAGGTGTGCGCGTCTCCAGCCAGGCCGAGAATTTCGGATCGTCCACCAGCGCCTGGTTGAGCGGCGTTTTGAAATAGCCGGGGGCGATCGCATTCACCTGCAGGCCGTACTTTGCCCAGTCGGTCGCCATGCCGCGGGTGAGATTTCTGACCGCACCCTTGGTCGCCGTATAAGGAGCAATGCCCGGCCGGGCGAGTTCAGCCTGGACAGAGGCGATGTTGATGATCTTGCCCCTGCCGCGCCCAATCATCGCCTGCGCCACGGGCTGGCTGACATAGAAAATGCTTGAGACATTGGTCTTAAGCAGTTCATCCCACTTTTCGATCGGGAAAGATTCCAGCGGCGTTCGAAACTGCATTCCGGCATTGTTGACGAGGATGTCGACCGGGCCGATCTCGCTTTCGATATAGGCGACGCCATCGCGCGCGGCGGCAGCATCGGTCACGTCGAAGGCGGCACTCAGCGCATGCAATCCCCTTGCCCTGATCGTCTCTGCTGCAACTGCCGCCTTCTCGGCATTGCGGCCATTGATGACCAGGGAAGCGCCGTGTTCTGCAAGGCCAAGGGCCAGCGCATGACCGATGCCCTGGCTGGAGCCGGTAACAAGCGCTCGGCGGCCGGTGAGGTCGAATAAGGGGAAAGACAAGCGGGGCGCTCCTTTATTGCGGTGCCCGATTGAAGAGGAGTCCTTGGGCCGATGCAAGCATCGTTTTGACGCAAGGCGCTCCGGTCTGTTATGTGCGGCACTGCAATGGAGGTTCATCATGCGCATCCGCAACGAGACAAAAGCCGATATCCCGGCGATCCGCGCGCTGGTCAGCACGGCGTTTGCCGGCAAGGCCTACAGCAGCCAGACGGAAGCGGCAATTGTCGATGCCCTGCGCGGGAACAGAGCGCTTTCCGCCACGCTCGTTGCCGAAGATGAAGGCCGTATCGTCGGCCATATCGCGTTCTCACCGGTGATGATCAATGGCAGGGATTTGGGCTGGTACGGCCTCGGACCAATCGCGGTAACACCCGAAAGGCAAGGCGAGGGGATCGGTACTGGTCTGGTGAAGGGTGGACTTGCAGCCATCCGCAAACTCGGCGCCCAGGGATGCGTCCTGCTTGGCGATCCCAAATATTACGGCCGGTTCGGCTTCAAGGCGGATGCTCGCCTCAGGCTTGCAGGTGTTCCGGCCGAATATTTTCAGGCATTGTGCTTCAGCGGTGAAATGCCGTCCGGCACGGTCACCTATGACGCGGCTTTCGACATCACGAATGACGAGGCGCCACGCCACGTGACCTAGTGCAGCCCGCCGACCCCGAGCAGACGTTCCACGGCGGCGTGATCCGTCGACAGCGCTTCGGGCGTGCCGGTCCAGGCAAGGCGCCCCCGTTCGAGGATGATGACCTGATCGGCGAAGTCGAGCGCACTCTGGATGCGTTGTTCGACAAGCAGGATCGTCATGTCGCCGGTCTTGGCGAGTTCGGAAAACGCGGCCATCAACTCTTCGCAGATGATGGGTGCGAGACCTTCCAGGGGTTCGTCAAGCAGCAGAACGGAGGGGCGGCCGAGAATCGTGCGGGCAGTCGACAACATCTGCTGCTCGCCGCCGGAGAGTTGGCCGCCGAGATTGCGGCGGCGCTCCTTCAGACGTGGAAACATCGCGTACGCCTCTTCGAGCGCCGTCTTCGGCCGTCCTTTGAGACCGACGAAGAGGTTTTCCTCAACCGTCAGCGTCGGGAAGATGCAGCGCGCCTGCGGCACATAACCGAGCCCTTGACGGGCGCGAGCTGAGCTGGCCATGGCGGTGAGGTCTGCGGAGCCGAGGCGGATGCGGCCGTCATAACGCCTGGTCTGTCCGGCAAGCGTCGCAAGCAAGGTTGTCTTGCCCATTCCGTTGCGGCCAAGGATGGCAAGGCGGGCGCCTGCGGGCACGGCGAATGAAACGTTTTCGAGAACCCGCGTCGGTCCATAGCCAGCGGAGAGATTGTCGACCTCAAGCGGCGTGGCTGGCATTGGCATAGCTCCCGAGATAAGCCTCGCGCACGCGGGCATCCTTGGTGACCTCGACCGGCGAGCCGTCGAAAATGATGGTGCCCGCCGCAAGCACGATGACACGCCTGGCGAAGCGGAACACGAGGTCCATATCGTGCTCGATCATCAACACAGCGAGATCGGCCGGCAGATCGGCGAGTGCCTGCTCGATCCGGGCGGTATCGCTTTGCGGCACGCCGGCAGCAGGTTCATCAAGCAACAGCACCTTCGGTTTCAGTGCCATGGCGACGGCAATCTCGAGGAGACGCTGCTGTCCATAAGCAATTTCACTGACCCTGCGGCACATGAGATCGCCAAGGCCGAGTGTGCCGAGCAGATCGGTGACTTCTGCCATGAGATCCGGCATCGCGAGAAAGTTGCCGAACATCCGGCCAGTGAGTCCGTCACGCTGCAGAATCGCGAGCGCGACGTGTTCGGCCGGCGTCATTTCCTGGAAGAGCCGTGTGACCTGGAAGGAACGGACGAGGCCGCGCCTGACGCGGCCCGCCGCACCAATTCTCGTCACGGTCTCGCCACCGAGGCGGACATCGCCGGCGTCCGGCGAAAGGTTGCCAGTGACGAGATTGACGAAAGTGGTCTTGCCAGCGCCGTTCGGGCCGATGAGCGCGACGCGGTCACCTGCTGCCACCGAGATCGATACATCGTTGGTCACCACGAGGCCACCGAAGGATTTCCTGAGCTTGACGACTTCGAAGACGGGGCTCATTGCGCAGTCTCCTTCCGGCGGACGAAAAAGGCAGTTGCGGTCCCATAAAGGCCCTTCGGTGCGAAGAGGACGACAGCGACCAGTAACGCGCCGACCATCGTCAGCCAGTGGAACGGGTTTGCAGCCGAGACATAATCTTCAAAGAGCATGAAGATGACGGTGCCGGAGAGCGCACCGAAGAGCGAGCCGGTGCCGCCGAGAACGAGCATCACGAGGCTTTCGGCCGAAAGCGTGAAGGAGAGGCTGTCGAGGCCGACCACCTGTGTGGAGATGGCATTGAGGGCTCCACCGACACCGGCGACGGCGCCTGAAATCACATACATCTTCATCAGCGCCGCTTTCGGCGAGGCGCCCATGGCCCGGATGCGCAAGGCATCTTCCTTGATGCCGCGGCAGAGCATGCCAAAGGGCGAACGCACCACAAGGCGGAGCAGAATGAAAACGACAAGCAGCAGGATCACCCCGAAAACATAGGCGGTATGGCCGTAGAGGTCGAACTCGAAGGTGCCGAAGATTGGATCGGCCGAGATGCCGGATAGGCCATCGCTGCCGCCGGTCCAGGATGATGCCTTGTTGGCGAATTCGTGGAAGAGGTTGATGAGCGCGATCGAAAGGACAAGCTGCGGCAGTCCGTGGGCACGCAGGATGACGATGCCGCAGACGAGGCCTGCAGCAGCGCCACCGGTGATACCGGCAAGCGTCATCAACAGAGGATCGGTGATGCCGTAATGGGCCGAGACGATGCCCGCCGCATAGGCGCCGGAGCCGAAGAGTGCTGCATGGCCGAGCGTCGCCACGCCGCAATATCCGGTGACGAGATCAAGCGAGAGAACGAGCAATGCGATTGCGATGACGCGCGTCAGCAGCGCAAGGTTATCCGGAAAGAGTAAATAGCCGATGCTGGCGAGCGCGACGATTGCGGCAATGCCGGCTGTATCGCGGACGAAAAAGCGATTGCGCCGGATGGGTACTGCTGTCGTGGTTTGCGTGTTCATGGCGAGCGTCATCCTACTTCACCCTTCCGGCAAAGCCGCGCGGAAAAACGCAGATGATTGCAATGACGGCGAGATAGAAGAAGAATTCCCCGTATTCCGGCATCAGGTAGCGGCCCGTGGTGTCGATGCCGCCAAGAACCAGGCAGGCGATCAGTGCGCCGGGAATCGAGCCTGCGCCGCCGACCGAGACAACGACGAGGAAAGTCACCATGTAGCGCAGCGCATAATAGGGCTCGACCGGCAAGAGCTCCGCGCCGACCACGCCGCCAAAGGCGGCCAGGCCGACGGCGACTGCGAAGCTCAGTGCATAGATGATCTCCGTGCGCACCCCAAGCGCGGCGGCCATGGCGGCATTATCAACGGATGCGCGCAGTTTTACACCGAAACTTGTCTTTTCGATCGTGTACCAAAGGGCGCCCGCTACCGCGAGGCCGCAGAAGATGGCAAAAAGCCGGTGCACCGGAATGGTGCGAAAGCCTAGATCGGCGGAGCCCTGCAGGCCGTCTGGCAATGGGATTGTCTTCAGCGTCGGCCCCATGACGTAGTTGGCTATGCCGATGATGCAGAAGGTGATGCCGATCGTCATCAGAACCTGGGTCAGTTCCGGCGCGCCGTAGATGCGCCGGTAGAGGAAGCGTTCGACCGGAATGGCGATGACGATGGTTCCAGTGACGGCGACAAGAACTGCGATGCCGTAGCCAAGGCCAAGATCGCGCGTTGCATAGGAGGCAATGTACCCGCCGATCATGGCGAAGGCACCGTGGGCAAGGTTGACGACCCGCATCAGGCCCATGGTGACCGAAAGGCCGATCGAGATCACGAACAGCACCATGCCATAGGCAAGCGCGTCGACGGCAATGCTGAAGACAGTCTGCATGAGGCTCGTGTGTTCCTTATCTCAGCAGGTGCTGAAGCCCGCTCTGCGTCGTTGAGGGCGCCGTCTCGCCCCATCCACCTGCCGGAACCTTCTCCCCTGCCGGGAGAAGAGACTTGCGGTTTGCGCGCCATATGCCCTTTCGTCGACAACGGGATGGGCTGATGGGTGGTCGGGGCGATCGCCTTTTAAGAAAGCCTTGCTCCTTACTTTGTCGCCGCCAGACCTGGATCCCCCTGCTTTTCAAATGTCTGGATTTCCTTGTTGATGTATTTGCCGTCCGCATCCTTGGCGACTTCGCGCAGATAGATATTTTCTGTGATGTGGCGGCTTTCGGGATCGATGGAAACGGGGCCGCGCGGGCTCATCCAGGAAAGGCCCTTTACGGCTTCGACAGCTTTTTCAGCATCCTGCTTGCCGCCAGTTGCCTCGATCATCTTGTAGATGACGTGCATGCCGTCATAGGCCCCGACGGCCGGGAAGGTGAGTTCGGCCGGATTGCCGAGTGCCTTGCCGGCGGCTGCAACGAAGGCCTTGTTTTCGGGCGAGTCATGCGAAACCGCGTAGTGGTATGTCGTCAATATGCCGAGAGCGGCGTCGCCGAGCGCCGGAAGGTCGGATTCCTGCGTCAGGTCACCGGTCGCAAAGAGTTGGATGCCGGCGGCTTTCAGGCCATTCTCGCTATAGGATTTCACGAAGCCAAGCGTCGGCGGACCGGACGGCAGGAATGCAAAGACGCCCTCAGCACCCGAATCCTTAATGCGCTGCATGATCGGGCTGAAATCGTTGGTGGCAAGTGGCATACGGATCGCTTCGACGATTTCCCCCGCCTTGCTTTTCGAAGCCCGCCTTGAAGGCGTTTTCAGCGTCGACCCCCGGACCGTAGTCGCTGACAACCGTGATGACCTTCTTAATGCCTTTGTCGAACGCGACCTTGGCGATTGGCATGGAAGTTTGCCAAAGGGTGAAGGATGTACGAACGACCAGAGGGCTCTTGGTGACGATGGCAGAGGTTGCGGCGTTCATGATCACGAGCGGCGTATTGGCCTGTTTCAGGATGGGCGTGACGGCCATTGCGTCAGGCGTGAAATAGAACCCGGCCAGATACTGGACTTTCTCCTTGACGACGAGTTCCTGGGCAAGCGCCTTGGACTTGGCCGGATCGGCGGCCGGCAGGTCGCGATAGATGACTTCGACGGTATTGTCGCCGATCTTGGCGCCATTCGTTGCCATATAGGCGTCGATCCCGGCCTTGAAGTTCTTGCCTTGCAGCGCGAACGGACCCGAAAACGGCCCAACGACCCCGACCTTGATGGTGTCGGCATAGGCGGCGGTACCCATGACGATTGCCGCCGCAGCGGCCAGAACCAGCTGTCTCATCTTTCCTCTCCCTTTATACCCGGCGGACTCCACCGCCGGGTTAGCGCGCAGCTAAATTTCACGTCAGTGTGTCATGCGAAACGGTAATGTAAAATGAAATAAATACGGTAATTCATAACTGATGCATTATGTTAAGCATCTGCCTGAGGCTGACATGAAGGGTGAGGAAGGAAGCGTGTCTACGAGCCCCCGAGGCGGAGGATATTGCCGGTCAGCTCGCGCGCAAGCCGCAGGGCGCCGGCGGTCGCCATGACCATCTGCGGCAGCACGAGCCATTCAAGTGTCCAGGCGGCACCCGAACGTTCCTGTTCGTGAACAAGCGCTTGGTGGATGGCCGAAAGTTGGGCGGCGTTGAAGCGGGAAAATGTGACAAGCGTTTCGGCACCGACCGGGTTCTGCTTGTGCACCATGGCTGACGATCTTCCGCCGCCAGCAAGTTCGATCTCTCCACCCGCCTGCGCCAGAAGGGCGATGTCCTGGCCCATCTTCCCCAGGCTGCCGGTGATCAGCGAAAAGAGGTTGGCAAGGTCGGCGATTGGTGCGCGCTGGTTTTGCCATTGAGGCTCGTCAGTCAGTCCAAGTTCCTGGGCGAGTGACGCGCGGATGTCGGCAGCCTTGCCGCCCAGCCTGTCCAGCGTCCCGGCCGCGCCACCGAACTGGATGGGAAACTTCTGTACCCCCAGCCGGCCGTGATAACCTTCAAGCGGGGCTCGCCATGTCCGCAGACGATCGGAAACGGCAATCGGGATTGCCGCCTGCATGCGGGTATGGCCCATCAGACTGTTCTGGCCGAACTGGCGATCGAGCGCGTCGAGAGCGCGAACAATGGCATCGAGCCGGCCGGAAAAAAGAAAGACGATCGCCTTTAGCCTAATCATCAGGCTGGTATCGATCGCGTCCTGGCTGGTCGCCCCGAAATGGACATACTGGGCCGCCTCGCCGCCCACTGACCTGCGCAGTTGCGTGACGAGATCGGGAACGACGACGCCGTCTGTGGCGGTCGCAACCTTGAGGCCCGCGATGTCGGCAGTGAAACCTCGACAAGCTTCGGCAATGCGGCTTGCTGCCCTTTGTGGGATCAGGCCATGGGCGCCTTCGGCCTTGGCAAGTGCAGCCTCGAAGGAGAGCATAGCGCGGATGTCGGCATCCGCCGAAAGATGGGCCGAAATCTCATCGTCTCCGAAAAGGCCGCTGAGGAATGGGTGGTCGAAGGCGGATGCGGTCACGTGACCTCTCATTGATTTTGCCTACTTCTGCCGCCAGCTTGCCGTTGCAGAACCGCACCGGCTGTAAAGATGCCGGCAGAGATGGCGCGGGATGTCCGCCCCTTTGCCAACTATGCCTTTACCGGTTTCTCGACGGGCAGGATCTTTATATCCGCATTCTCGTCGACACCTCGCGCCTTTGCAACGAACGAGAATTTCTTTCGCATGCCCAGGATCGGCTTCTCAATCATATGCCAGGAAAAGACAGCGATGCCCATCGCGGCGCAGATGCCGATAGCATAGAGCGCGAGCGCGCCGGTTTTCGGGATCAGGAACAGGCCCGGCGCCAGACTGATCAAAATCTGAAGAAAGGGGTCGTGATAAAGATAGACGCCATAAGAATAGTCGCCCTTGTGAAAGACGGAGGGCAGGGGCACCGGCGTCAGACCGACAAATACCGTGATATAGACGAGCGCTGGGATTACGAGCAGTCTGTTTGGCACGCTCTCGATGGAGGGGCTGCTCAAGGTCAGCATCGCCAGGACGCAAACCGCCATGCTGGCCAAGAACAGTGATTTTTTATGCGGAATGAAATCCCGCAATTGATAGGCCAAGATGCCGAGCAGAAACGCAAATACCAGCTGTGCGCCGCGGCTGACGAACAGCGTGCTCAAGACCAGGTTTACGCGATAGGGCAGCAGATGTCCGAAGGACTGGACGATAAGCCCGCTCAGGATAAAGCCACCGGTCAAAAGTGCCAGCTTCTGCCATGACTTGATGATCGAGGTGATCATGAGCGCAGACATGATGATGTAGCAGAAGATTTCCCATGGCACGGTCCACAGAGCTCCGTTGACCCGATGCGTCGGGTTTTGCTCAAATACACCCGGCAGGCTGTAATGAATCCAGCCGATGATGTTGAGAAAATACTTGTGGAAGTCGGCGCCGAGAAAATAGTCACGCAAAGCGACGGTCGTCACCAGCGGGCCGATGATGAGCGCGCAGACGACGATATCGACCGCAAGAGCAGGAACGATGCGCAGTCCGCGGTTCAAGAGAAAGTTCTTCAGGCTGAGGCGCTGAGCACTGCCGGCGATCAGAAACCCGCTGAGAGCGAAGAACATCGGAACCAGTGCGTATTCGGCAAACCACAGCGGGCTCGAACGGAAAAAAGCGTCATTTCCGGTCAGCAAAAATGAATGTGCCAATACGATTGAAAAAGCCAGGGCAATTCTGAGGAAGTCAAAACCTGGACCAAGACCCTTGTGTGCCGTCAGGACGTGCCCGAATGTTTTCTGCATGTTTCCACCATCAAGGTTCAGCCCGTCATAAGTCTTACTGCGGTGCAGCATTTTTAACAACCCGCCTATCGTCGTTTCGACACGCGCGCAGCTCTCTATGATTGTAAACGGGGTGCCGGCGGCATCGGCTTCCAGCAGGAAGCGCCCTGCATTGAAGGGAAAAGCGCCTTATCTTACCTGCTGATCAAATGTCGAGAAATACCGTTTCCTTCTCCCCCTGAAGGCGGATATCAAACGTACAGGTTGCGCCGTCCCGGGTCGCGATCATTGTTGCAATGCGCTCGCCGAGTTCGACACGGGCAAGCAGCGGATCGGCGTTGTTGGCGTCTGCTTCCTCCGGAAAGTACATGCGGGTGTGGAGCCCGATATTGATACCGCGCGCAACGATCCAGAAAGAGATGTGCGGCGCCATCGTGCGGCCGTCCTTGAAGGGCACGCAGCCAGGCTTGACGGTTTCGAATCTATAGACGCCATCTTCGGCGCTGGTCGGGCAGCGGCCCCAACCGGCAAAATTCTGGTCGGCCGCGCCGCGCATTTCCGATGGGCTGTTGTAAAGCCCGGCGCTGTCGGCCTGCCAGATTTCGACGACCGCGTCACGCACGGGCGCGCCTGTTCCATCATAGATGTGGCCCGTCACGGTGATGCGCTCGCCGAGGGTCTTTTCGTTGACCATCGCGCTGCCGAGGTCTTGTGCGTAAACGCCGCCGATATCACAGAAATTCGGCGTCAGGCCGATATGGACATAGGGACCTGCCGTTTGCGACGGGGTTTCCTTGAGATAGCCGAGTTCCTGCATGATCAGTTGCCCTCCAGCCGGTTTTCGAACAGGGTCGAGCGGCGGCCGCGCAGAACGATATCGAACTTGTAGGCGCGCGCGTCCATGGGGATGGTGTTGCCCCAGTCGAGCGCTGCAATCAGCTGCTCGATTGCAGCCTTGTCCGGGATCGTGCCGACGATCGGACATTTCCAGATCATCGGGTCGCCTTCGAAATACATCTGCGTGATCAGCCGCTGAGCAAAGCCGTGGCCGAAGATCGAGAAGTGGATGTGCGCCGGGCGCCAGTCGTTGACGCCGTTCGGCCACGGATAGGCGCCGGGGCGAATGGTGCGGAAGGAGTATTGCCCATATTCGTCGGTGATGCAGCGCCCGCAGCCGCCGAAATTCGGATCGATGGCCGCGAGATAGGTTTCTTTCTTGTGGCGATAACGCCCGCCGGCGTTGGCCTGCCAGAATTCGACCAGCGCGCCCGAGACTGGCCGGTCACGCTCGTCCAGCACCCGTCCGTGAACGATAATGCGCTCGCCGATGGCGCTCTCGCCGGGGCGGGCGAAGTTGTGGATCAGGTCATTGTCGAGTTCACCGATGATCGAATGGCCAAAGACCGGCCCGGTAATCTCTGAAATCGTGCCGTCGAGCGACAGTAACGCGCGTTGTGGGGAACGCAGCACCGAGGTCTTGTAGCCGGGCGCATAGGCCGGTGGATGCCAGGCGCGGTCGCGGGCGAAGAAGGCGCCGGTTTCCGGCTTGCGGTTCGAAATATCGGACATCTCTTCCTCTCAGGCTGTCTTTTCGGCGTCCATCTGCTCGAAAACCTGTTTGGCGATTTTGATCGCGTGATTGGCAGCCGGAACACCCGCATAGATCGCCACGTGCAAAAGCGCTTCGCAAACATCCTCGCGGCTGGCGCCGGTATTGGCCGTAGCGCGAACATGCATCGCAGTCTCGTCATCCTGGCCCAGGGCAGCCAGAAGCGCGATCGTTACGATCGAGCGCTCGCGTTTCGTGAAGGTTGGGCGCGACCAGACATGCCCCCAGGCAGCCTCCGTAATCAGGTCCTGAAACGGTTTGTCGAAAGCCGTCGAGCCTGCTTCGGCGCGATCGACGTGGTCGTGGCCGAGGATCGCGCGGCGGGTCGCCATGCCCTGCCGGTATCGTTCGGACGGGATTGAGGCTTCATTCATGGGCTTAGTTCTCCATGCAAGGCGAAATCGATGAAGGCGCGGATGACGGCGGTAAGCGCCTCCGGTTGTTCGACGCAGGGGATGTGACCGGCATCGCGGATCGTTTCAAACCGGGCGTTCGGGATCAACTGCGCGGTGGACCTCACCAGGTCCGGTGGCGTCGAACCGTCCTGATCGCCGACAATGCAGATGGTGGGAACCGCAATCTTGCCTGCGGCGTTTGTGAAATCGGCATCGCGGATGGCGCCGCAGGTTGCCGCATAGCCTTCGACGTTCTGGCGGGCAAGCATGTTGCAGTAGCCTGCATAGGCCGGATTTTCCGGGCGGCGGAAGGCAGGCGTGAACCAACGCTCCATCACCGCATCGACGATGCTGCCGATCCCGTTATTTTCGACCGCCTCGATGCGGGCGTTCCATGTTTCGGCGGTGCCGATCTTATGTGCCGTATCGCAAAGGATGAGGCCGCGCACGAGATCCGGGCGCTGCTGGTAAAGCGACTGCGCGATGAGCCCGCCGACCGAAAGGCCGCAGATGAAGGCCCGCCCGACCTCAAGCGTCTCCAGGAGGCCGATCAGGTCTGAGGCATGATCGTCGATCGAATACGGCAACTGGCCGACATCCGAAAGACCATGCCCGCGCTTGTCGTAAAGCACGATTGCAAAATCACCTGCCAGCCGCACGATCACATCGCGCCAGATCCTGAAATCCGTGCCGAGCGAATTGGCAAAGACAATGACCGGCTTGTCGGCAGGGCCACCAATGATTTGATAGTGGATCGTGACATCGTTGACGCGGGCAAATTGCACGGAACTTCCTCCTGACACGAAATTGAATGTTTAATTCGGTTAGGTAAAATGATATTTCGTGGCTTTCCGATAACTTGTGGGTTATGTGACCAATGATCGACAGCCGTATCAAGTTTCGCCATCTACAGACCTTTGTCGAGGTTGCGCGACAGAAAAGCGTCATGAAGACGGCCGAACTCCTGCGTGTCAGCCAGCCTGCGGTGACAAAGACGATCCGCGAACTGGAAGAGGTGCTTGGCGTTGCGGTTTTCGAGCGCGACGGGCGCGGCATCAAGATCACACGGTACGGTGAGGTGTTCCTGAAGCATGCGGGCGCGGCGCTGACGGCGCTCCGCCACGGGCTCGATTCCGTCACCCAGGAGCGGGTGGGCGATGCTCCGCCGATCCGCATCGGCGCGCTTCCGACGGTTTCGACGCGCGTCATGCCGCAGGCGATAGAGCTATTCCTCAAAGAAAATACCTGGAGCCGCATCAAGATCGTGACTGGGGAAAATGCGGTGCTTTTGGAGCAGCTTCGGGTCGGCGACCTCGATCTTGTCGTCGGACGCCTTGCAGGAGCGGAAAAGATGGCAGGCTTTTCCTTTGAGCATCTCTATTCCGAGCAGGTGGTGTTTGCCGTCCGGGCTGGCCACCCGCTGCTGAAAACCAAACAGTCGCCCTTTGGCGCGCTTGCGGATTACACAGTGCTGATGCCGACGCGGGCCTCGATCATCCGTCCTTTCGCGGAAAGTTTCCTAATCGCCAATGGCGTACCGAACCTGCCGAACCAGATCGAGACGGTTTCCGATTCTTTCGGCCGCGCCTTCCTGCGGTCAAGCGACGCAATCTGGATCATCTCGACTGGCGTTGTGGCAGCTGACATCGAGGACGGTTTGCTTGCGGTACTGCCGATCGACACGAGCGAAACGAAAGGGCCTGTGGGTCTGACGATGCGCACGGATGCCATCCCCTCATTGCCGCTATCTATTCTGATGCAGACGATCCGGGAGGCCGCGCGCGAGACTTCCGCAAGATGAAGTGCCAAGGATGTCGGCCGACACTGATCGGGCCGCCGCCCACGCACGGACTGGTTAGCCGCGAGCGTGTTCTTCAATCGAGCCCTCGGCTGTTCTTGTGGCGACGAGGGGCCATGTTGCGGTCGACGCTATGCAATCTGCTTGACACGACGGAGACGGAGAGGCCGACGGTGGGGCTACCTCTGCTTGAAGCCCTTTCAATGACGTGCATTTATGAACGCACCAGAGATCGCGCGATGTCCGGCATCGCTCGGATGGATTTGATCAGTTGAGGCCAAGACGCCGTCGCCATGAGCTTTCATGCTCTCGTAAACAGATGCATAGAAGAGCGAGAAGCGTCGCGCCAGCATGCGCACGACCTCGACATAACCTTCGAAACCCGTTCGCGTCTGGCCCGTGAAGCCGGCGCTACCGACCAAAAACCCGGCATCGGGGATGTAAGGCGGGCTGCCGATTGCGAGCCGCTCACCGTGGCCGGCTTCGATCAGCTTTTCCAGCATCCGCGCATAGTCGCGCGTGAAATTCTGCACATTCATGGTCTCCGGCGCCGCCGTATAGCGGGCGTCGTTGTAGCCGTAGAGGATCAGGATCGCATCGCGATGCGGCCCAGCCAAAAGAGCCCGTTTGAAGCGGCCGAGCCCATTGTCCGGCCGCGGCTTGCCATCCGCAAGGCGTGAGCCCTGCAACACGGTACCTGGAACCGCGTGGTTTTGGATCGGCAAGCCGTCGACCTCGGCTGCGAACAGAGGAGGCCAGGCAAGATGCGGCTGGCTGGCGTTCAAGCCGGCCGTGATGCTGTCGCCGAACACGCGGATGTTGGAAATTCCCAGCGATTTCAAGTGGTCCCCGAATTGCATCGACGCTCCCTCGTTTTCCCGCTTGACAGCAGGTCATCCAATCTTGTTTATACGTATTAGCAGCTAATACGCATTAGCAGTCAAGAGGGGACGGGAGGGATTGGCGTGACAGGCAGTAAGCGCTTGACTCAGCACGATATTGCGAAACTAGCCGGCGTCAGCCAGGCGACCGTCTCGCTTGTGCTGAATGGCGCTCCCGCAGCTCTGGCGCGCATCCCGCAGGACACCCGCGAACGTGTGCAGCATGTCATCCGCACGACGGGTTATGTGGCCGACCCGATCGCCCGGCGCATGGCCAAGGGCCTCAATCGCATTCTCGGCGTCTTCACCTACGAACCAGCCTTCCCGAGCGAGCAGGCGGACTTCTTCGCGCCATTCCTGCTCGGCATCGAGGAAGAAGCGCAGGCGCAGAACTACGATCTCCTGCTTTTGACCGGCGCCGGTGTCGGCCGGGAACGGAAGATCTTTGCCGACGGCAACCGGCTGAGGATCGCCGACGGCTGCCTTGTGCTCGGCCGCGAATTCGATCGCGCCGAACTCAAGCGGCTGGTTTCTGGCAATTATCCCTTCGTGGCGATCGGCCGACGTGAGGACGCTGGCGGACCCGTTCCTTACGTCGGCGGCGATTACACGAACGGCACGCGGACACTGGTCGAGAAGGCGAGGGCGTTGGGACACGAGAAGCTGGCTTACGTCGGCCCCAGTGGATCGGCCGAATCGGTCGCGGACCGCTGGCGCGGCTTTGCAGACGCGACCACCGCGGGCGCCGAGCTGGTTTTGCATGTCGACGAGGTCGGTCGGCCGGCCGGCGAGACCCTCGATGTCATCGTCGCGAGCGGCGCGACTGCCGTCTTCTTCATCGAACTGGCGGATGCGGTGCGCGTCGAGGCGGCGGCTCGCAAGCGCGGCCTTTCCGTCCCCGAAGATTTCTCGGCGATCGTACTCGGCAGCCATGTGCGCGCCGAGCGCAGCCATGTGCAGTTCACCGCCTTCGACATTCCTCGCGAAGAAATGGGGCGGCAGGCGACCGCCATGCTGGTGCGCCGAATCGAGGGTGCGGCCCCGATCGAACAAATTCTTCTGACCTGTGAACCGGTCGAAGGCGAGACGCTTGGTCCCGCCCCTTTCGGCTCTGCAAAGAAACGGATGTGAGAACGTGACATACATGCCTGCGAAAGAGATGCGAGCGGATATTCTGGTGGTGGGCGGCGGCCTCGGCGGTGTAGCGGCGGCACTTGGTGCATGCCGGGCGGGCAAGAGCGTCATTATGACCGAGGAATTCGACTGGATCGGCGGTCAGTCGACCAGCCAGGCCGTGCCCTCCGACGAGCATACTTGGGTCGAGCAGTTCGGCATCACGCGCTCCTATCGAAAGCTGCGCAATGGCATTCGCCAGTATTACCGCGACAACTACCCGCTGACCGAAGCGGCTCGGGGCTGGGGCGATCTCAATCCGGGCGGCGGCTGGGTGAGTCGCATCTGCGCCGAGCCGCGGGTCAGCCTCGCGGTGATGGAAGCGATGCTGATGCCCTATCGTGGCGCCGGTCGTCTCAAGGTGCTGCAGCCCTATAGACCGGTCACGGCTGATGTCGATGGCGATAGGGTTCGCTCCATCACCGTCCGCCATCGCGATACGGGCAGGGAGATCGTCATCGCTGCCAATTACATCCTTGATGCGACCGAACTTGGCGATCTGCTGCCGATGACCGGCACCGAGTATGTGAAGGGTTTCGAGGCCCAGTCCGATACGGGCGAGCCTAATGCACCGGCAAAAGCCCAGCCGGACAACGTCCAGGCGGTGTCGGTCTGCTTCGCCGTCGATTGCGTGGATGGCGACCAGACGATCGACAAGCCGGAGCACTACGACTACTGGTGCAAGTATCAGCCGCATTTCTGGGGCGGCCCGCTGCTTGGTTTCACTGCGCCGCATCCGCGCACGCTGGAATTCACGACCCGCTCGTTCACGCCGAATGTTGACGACAATCCGCTGCTGGTCGATGCCGACCAGCGCAAGGGCGGTGGGGACGAAAACCTCTGGCTTTTCCGCCGCATCGCGGCACGCCGCAATTTCGTGCCCGGCTTCTACGAATCCGACATCTGCTTCGTGAACTGGCCGATGATCGACTACATGGACGGCACGATCATCGACGTTTCCGAGGAGGAGAAGGCGAAGCACCTGAAGTCGGCCACCGATCTTTCTTACTCGGTCTTCTACTGGCTGCAGACGCAAGCGCCGCGCGTCGACGGCGGGCAGGGCTATCGCGGCCTACGGCTCCGCGGCGACATCACGGGCACCGAACATGGCCTCGCCATGGCCCCTTATGTCCGCGAAAGCCGCCGCATCAAGCCGGTAACGCGCGTCGTCGAACAGGATCTTTCTTATGCTGTACGCGGAGGGAAAGGTGCCGTGAGCTATCGCGACAGCGTCGGAATCGGCATGTATCGCATCGACCTTCATCCCTCGACCGGCGGCGACAACTATATCGATGTGGCGTCCTGTCCGTTCGAGATCCCGCTCGGCGCGCTCCTGCCTGAGCGGATGAAGAACCTCATTCCGGCCAGCAAGAACATCGGCACCACCCACATCACCAACGGCTGCTACCGCCTTCATCCAGTCGAATGGAATATCGGCGAAGTGGCCGGCATGCTCGCGGCCTATTGCCTGGAGAAAGGACTGAAACCTCACCAGGTCCAGGAAAACGACGAGCATCTCCGCGACTTCCAGCGAGAGCTCACCCGTGAGGGCATTGAAATCCGCTGGCCGGACATCGCGGCCTACTGACCAAGCAAACCGATCTTAGGAGGAGGAACGGGAATGAATTATCACAGGACACTGAAATCGCAGGTGGTGGCGCTTGCCGTTGCCGTGCCGCTCGCCATCGCGCTCCCTTGGGGCGGCATCGCCAACGCACAGGATGCGGTCAACCTGCGAATGACCATCTGGAGCGCCAACGAGGCGCATCTGAAGCTCTTCAACGAGATCGCTGCCGGGTTTAAGAAGGACCATCCGAACGTCACGGTGACCTTTGAGTCGCTGCCGTTCGACACCTACACCACGGCGCTGACCACCCAGATCGCCGGCGGCAATGCGCCGGACATGGCCTGGATCTTCGAGACTTCGGCCTATGACTTCGTCAATTCGGGCGCGCTCTATCCGCTCACCGATACACTCAAGGCGACGCAGGGCTACAATCTCGACGAAGTGAGCGCCACTGCGACCGAACGCTGGGCGAAGGACGGCAAGTTCTACGCCTATCCCTTCTCCACCTCGCCGTTCGCGATGTTCGTCAACAACGACGTCATCAAGGCTGCTGGTGCGAAGACGCCTGCCGAGCTCATCGCCGCCGGCCAATGGACCTGGGACAACGCGATCGCCACAGCTTCAGCCGTGGGCCAGAATGGCAAGGGCGGCCTGATCGTCCGCGACTTCAACTACCAAATCTGGCAGAATCTCGCCTCCATCTGGAACGGCTGGGGCGCTTCCCCCTGGAGCGCCGACGGCAAGACCTGCACGATGACGGAAAAGCCGATGGTCGACGCGCTGACCTTCATCCATGAGGCGATCTTCAAGAAGAAGGCGATCCCGGGCCCCGGCGAAAACGTCGATTTCTTCGCCGGCAATGCGGCGATGACGATCACGCAGATCAGCCGCGCCTCGCTGCTGCCGAAGGACAAGCCCTTCTCCTGGGATCTGGTGCCGCTGCCGAAGGGACCTGCCGGTGACTATGCGCTGATCGGCCAGGCCGGTATCGGCGTCATGCAGACCGGGAAAAACGCCAAGACGGCCGCCGAATTCGTCGCTTACATGACGAGCCCGGAAAACTCGGCCAAGCTCAGCCAGTTCTTCCCGTCGGCCCGCAAGTCGCTGCTCAATGCTGAAGTGCTGAAGAAGACCAATCCGCTTCTGAGCCAGGAGCAGATCGACAAGGTCGTCATCTCCGGAATTGTAACGGGCAAGGTCATCCCCGGACACACCGGCTTTGCGCAGATCCAGCAGGCCGTTCGTTCCGGCCTCGATGCCGTCTGGCGTCCGGATGCGGATATCCCGGGCGCGCTCCAGAAGATCTGCGGCCAGATCGGCCCACTCTTGAAGCGCTAAGGGAGTGTAAGATGGCTGTCGCGCAAGATCGCGCAATTGCGGAAGACCGCTCCTCATCGCCGTTCTGGACGGTTGCGCGGCGCGACAGTCTCGCTGGTTTCCTCTTCATCGCCCCGCAGCTGATCGGCATCGTCGTCTTCGTGCTGATCCCGCTTGGGCTCGTCTTCTGGTATTCGCTGCACGAGTGGAACGTGCTTGCCAATACCTTCACCTATACGGGCGCACAGAACTACTGGATGCTGAGCGAGGATACGAACCTCCTGGAAGTCCTGGGGGCGACCGCGATCTTTTCCGCCGGGCTCGTCGTTTTCAACCTCTCCCTGGCGCTCCTGCTTGCGGTTCTCCTCAACCAGAAGCTCGCAGGCATCGCCATCTTCCGCACGCTGTTCTTTTCGCCGGTCGTCGTCTCGCTGGTTGCCTGGACAATTGTCTGGGGGTTCCTGCTTCAGAAGAATGGCGGCATCAACGGCGTACTGCAGGTCTTCGGCATCGAAGGGCCGAACTGGCTTCGCGAGGAAACGACCGCGATGATCTCCGTCATCGTCGTGCAGGTCTTCAAGAATGTCGGCCTCAACATGATCCTGTTCCTGGCGGCGCTGCAGGGCGTGCCGAACGAGCTCTACGAGGCTGCGCGGATCGACGGCGCGCCGCGCTTCAAGCAGTTCCGCCGCATCACCCTGCCGCTGATCAGCCCGACGATGCTCTTGACCTCGATCATCACCATCGTCGGATCGCTGCAGGTTTTCGCGCAGATCGCGGTGCTGACCCAAGGCGGCCCAGGGCTTTCGACGACGGTGCTCGTCTATTACCTCTACCAGCAGGCCTTCCAGTTCCATTTCTTCGGCTATGGCTCGACGCTGTCGATCCTGCTCTTCGCGATCGTCGCCGTGCTGACCTTCGCCCAGTGGCAGATGCGCAAGAGGATCGTCTTCTATGAAAGCTGAGTTCTCCCCGCGCATGAAGATTTTTCTCTACGGGTTGATGTGCGTGCTGCTCATCCCCTTCGTCTTTCCGACCTGGTGGATGGTGACGTCTTCGGTGAAACCGATCAGCGACATCTTCGCCTTTCCGCCGCAACTCGTTCCGGCAAGGTATGACTGGACGACCTACCGCAAGGTTTTCGAGCTGCAGCCTTTCGTGCAGCAATACTGGAACTCGGCCTATATTGCCGCGGTGGTGACGGTCGGCACGATGATCGTCTCCTCCATGGCTGGTTATGCCTTTGCGCGCATTAAATTTCCTTTCGCTAACACGATCTTCATGATCGTGCTGCTCGGGTTGCTTATCCCGTCCGAGGTGACGATCGTGCCGCTTTTCCAGATGTTCCTGAAAGCCGGCATGGTGAATACCCACTGGCCGCTGGTCCTTGTGCCGATCTTCGGGGCGCCGAGCGTCTTTGCCACGTTCGTCATGCGGCAGTTCTTCGTGACGCTGCCGGCGGAGCTGGAAGAGGCGGCACGCGTCGACGGCCTCGGCCGCTTCAAGATCTTTCGGAAAATCGCCCTGCCGCTGGCGAAACCGGCGCTCGCCTCAGTGGCGATCTTCACTTTCCTCCATTCGTGGAACCTGTTCCTCGAACCGATCGTGTTCCTGTCGAGCGCGGAAAAATTCACCCTGCCTCAGGCGCTGACCCAATATACCGACGCCTATGGCGGTCCGATGTGGAACATCCAGCTCGCCGCCGCGACGCTGACGGCGCTACCCGTTCTCATCGTCTTCATCATCGCGCAGAAGCAATTCGTCGAAGGGCTCGCGCATACCGGCCTCAAGGGCTGAAGAACCGGAAACCTGATTGATGGCTGAAGTTACCCTTTCCCGTGTCCGCAAGAGTTATGGCGCCGTCGACATCATCCACGGTGTCGATCTCGGCATAAGCGACGGCGAATTCGTCGTGCTGGTCGGTCCATCCGGCTGCGGCAAGTCCACGCTTCTGCGCATGATCGCCGGGCTGGAAACGATCACCGGCGGAGAAATCAAAATCGGCGGGCGTGTGGTCAACGACCTCGACCCGAAGGATCGCGACATCGCCATGGTCTTCCAGAACTATGCACTTTATCCGCATATGACCGTCGCGACCAATATGGGCTTTTCGCTGGAACATCGCGGCACAGGCAAGGCCGAGATCGCGGAGCGGGTGAAGTGGGCGGCGGACATTCTCGGCCTGTCGCATCTGCTCGATCGCTATCCGCGCCAGCTTTCCGGCGGCCAGCGCCAGCGCGTCGCCATGGGCCGGGCGATTGTCCGAAACCCACAGGTCTTCTTGTTCGACGAACCGCTGTCGAACCTTGATGCGAAGCTCCGGGTCGTCATGCGCGGCGAGATCAAGAGCCTGCACCAGAAGCTCAAGACCACGACCATCTATGTCACCCATGACCAGGTGGAGGCCATGACCATGGCCGACAAGATCGTCGTGCTGAATAGCGGGAGGGTGGAGCAGATCGGCGCCCCGCTCGATCTTTACGACCGGCCCGCCAACCAGTTCGTGGCAGGTTTTATCGGCTCGCCGGCCATGAATTTCCTATCCGGCACGATCACCTCGACGGGTTTCGCCGCACCCGGCATACTGCTGCCGCTTCCGCAAGCCGCCCACGAGTTCAGTGACCGCAAGGCGGTTTACGGCATCCGGCCCGAGCATTTTGCTCTCGACGATAACGGCGTGCCGGCGGAGGTCGCGCTCGTCGAGCCGATGGGTTCGGAGACACAGGTAACGATGAAGCTCGGTGAAACGCAGGTCAAAGGCGTCTTTCGAGAGCGCGTATCGCTCTCAACCCGCGCGACGATCCGCGTCCGTCCGGAACTCGCCAATATCCACCTCTTCGCAAGTGGCGGCCAGCGACTGAACTGAGGTTTCGTCCAAGCCGACTTACCCGGAAGGCGATTGCTTACGAGGAGACGCCGTCGTAGCGCAATGGCTAGATCGAGGATGGTGGCGCTGGTCACGGGCGGCTATCGTGGCCGATCCTTGCACCAGACTTCCGGTTACTGAACGCGTTGGCATGGCAGCGGCGTTCATCTCGCGTGAGGCAACATAGGACGCTGCCCCTGGCTTGGCGTCAATTTTAAGTTGGGAGGAGCACGTGGTAAAAGCGAGCTTTAACGTTGCAAGGAGATGTTGCTTCCCAGGTTGGTGGGCCGCCACAGCGTTGGCGGGTGCCAGCGCCCTTGCATCAGTCGCCGTTGCCGACACGATTGAACCGTTAACGGTAGCCGTTGCCAATTTTGACTTTAAGGACACGTCCGGCGAAGCTGGTCACCAGCTCGGCGACCACGATGCTCGGTTGACGGCGTTTGTCTCAACCCTACGCGACAGTCTCTCGAAACGTAGCAAGATCAGCATCACTTCGTTGGCTTGCCAGAATGGGCGGTGCACGGCGCGCGAACCGGGGATCGCGGAGCTTTCGAAAGAGGCGAAAACGGCTGGCGCGAATTACTTGCTAATAGGCGAGATTCACAAGATGAGCACCTTGGTGGGCTGGGCGAAGTATGTCCTGTTGGACATCCACACCAACAAGCCCACCTGCGACCGGTTTATAACGTATCGAGGCGACACAGGCGAAGCCTGGAACCGTGCTGCAAGATTTGTGGCAAATGACATTGAAAAGAACTGCATTCCGTAAGGCAGTTGTTGCGACCGCGGATCGGACCGTCGTTAGGATCTGAGGTGCCGAGTCTAGGCGTTTAACTGTCCCTCGATCATCACCTGCATCTCGGTGCTGCGTTCGCTCAGCGCGTGCGGCGGCCTCTTTCATGCCGACGGGGCCTCAGACATTGGTCCCGAACTATGATTGAATGAACACTAGATCGTTCATAGCAACACCCGTCTTGAGCTGCAACGACTAGAATGAGCTGTCGCACTTCGTCGCCAACCAATCGAAAAGTCGACCGAAGGATGGATGAGATTGAACAGCCCCCGCGGGTCAACTCGTGTACTTCTGATCCCGTTAGCCTCCATCGGCGGTGGCCGCGGCTTCACGAAGACTCCTCGTCAATTGCTCGCTGTCGCCCGACAGGAGTTGACCATAGACGTGGAGCAAGGCGGCAAGGGCGATGACAATGACGACGGCCGCCACGCTCCAGCCACTTTTGCCACGGGTGGATCCATCGTCCTTCATTGCAAACCTCCTTTGACCGTTCTTCCGGCACGCCACCCCAATGCCGGGCAGTGAATGACGTTCCCGATCCGGGACCACAGTCTGAAATTCAGAAGGACTTTGGACTTGGTCTTTCATGGGGCCAAAGTCCGATCGATCTGGGACCGAAGTCCGACACAGGAGATCGGGCCGGCGCGCTAGCGGAACAAAAAAGCCATCCAACGCTTCCCTTATTCATCAGAAAGCGGAGAATGAAGATGACGTACGACCCTAACAATCCGAACGATCCTAATCGCACAACGACCCCGAACCCCGATCTGGACCTCCGCACGACACCGGTGGAGCACACCCGATCCAGCGCATGGGTGGGCTTGGCCGCCGCCATTGCAGCAATCGCCGTGATTGCGGTTGCCTACACACTGTGGAGCGGTGCTCCGGATACGGATCCGCAGCCCACGGCATCCACGACGAATTCTGAGCCAACCCCTGGTCCGGCAAAGCCGATGGCACCAGCTGATAACAACGCGACGCCGGCACCGGCTACGCCGCCGGCCTCTCCCGCGCAGCAGTAGTATCGGCAGATAAGGAGGCGTTCAAAATGATGAGAAAAATTGTCATTGCGAGTGCCTTCGTTGGTGCCCTGGCATCTTGCACAGCGACGGAGAAGGGAACGGCCATTGGGGCCGGCACCGGAGCAGTTATCGGCGGGGCCGTCAGCAATAGCTGGGAAGGTGCTGCGGTCGGAGCCGTCGCCGGCGGCGTCGCCGGCGCCCTGATTGGCCGCTCGACCGAACGTCGCGGCTACTGCGTGTATCGAGATCGCTATGGACGGACCTACGAGGCGCGCTGCTAATACGGCGGAATCGCATCCACCCAACAGATAGAGCTGGCTCTTTGGCAGATGGCGGCCCATTTAATGTCTTTGCGGCCTTTGCCCAGGAACGTGTCGCGCCAGGCGTCGCAGCGTGGGGAAAAATGCTGCGGCGCGCACGCCCACCCAACCCTCGTCCCGCGATGCCAGTGGCGCACCAGGGAGATAAAGCGAGATCGGCCGGATTTCATAGACCGCGGAGGGATTGGCGCGGCGCAGGTCGCGCGCTGCGGCGACGGCTGCCTCAAGCGTTGGATAATCCACGACGTAGAAGCCGAGCAATTGCTCCTTGGTTTCAGCAAAGGGCCGTCGGAGATCATGCCGGCACCCGTCCCCCCCGCAAGGTCACGGCGCGCCCCCGTCGGGCCAAGCCGCGCAGCCGGTCCCAAATGCTTCTCCTCGACGAGGCGATCATTGACCTGGAGCAGTTCGCTCATCAGCGCCGCATCCTCCTCTTTGGTCCAGGATTCGACCACTTTCTTCGTGATAGGATGGCGTAAAGCATGGAATGTCCTGTGCGCCCGTCATTTTCCTGAAGGTCTGTAACCGGTCTTGCTTGAGCTTAGAGCTACCGGCACAACGGCATCGACACCTGCCGCGAAGATCGAAACGTGTTACCGATATCTCCGGCTGGGAATTCCGACAGCCTGAGCGATGAGTACGGAATTTGCCGGAGACAATTGTTGTAACGTGCCGAACGGCCTAGTCGAGCACCTTAATCCCTTACACGGGTCTGTGCATACTCAGGAATTCTGAAACGCCGTCGATAGCCCCCTGGCGTCAAGCCGGTGACTCGCTTGAAGAGACGGCGGAAAAAAGCCGGTTCCTCGTAACCGACCTGCCAGCCGATCTCGTCGACCGATGCCTCGGTCCGCTCCAAACGGCGTTTCGCGTCCTCGATCCTTAGGCGCTGCACGTAGGCGATCGGGCTCAATCCGGTCGCGGCTGTGAAACGGCGTTTGAAGGTGCGCTCGGCAAGTCCGGAGCGGCGGATCATTTCCTCAAGCGGGCTCGCCACGGGGAAATGCGTGGCCACCCATTCCTGAGCCGCCTGGACAGCGACGTCTCCATGATCGTTGCGCCCCTCGAATACCATGTAGGGCGTAAGTCCGTCCTGATGCCATTGGAGGGCAAAGCAGCGCGCAACTGCCTGTGCGGCGGTCGCTCCCGCATGTCTAGCAATCAGGTAGAGGACCAAATCATGCCAGGTCATGGAGGCTCCTGAACTTACCAGTTCTTCGCGCTCGCCCGAGACGACCAGAACCCGCTCAGGGTGGATATGGACCTGCGGAAAAGTTGCCGCGAAGGCGTTGGCGTAACCGAAATGTACCGTCGCCTCTGCGCCATCGAAGAGCCCTGTTTCGGCGAGCAGGAAAACACCGGAGCAAGCCGAGCATAGAAGCGCACCGCGCCGGTGCATGGCTCGCAGCCATTCTACTAGTTCCGGGTGTCGACCTTTTCGCCACCCCTCAGGGCCAAGCAGGATGGAGGGGACGACAATGATGTCGGTCGTATCAAGTGCGGCAATGCTGCGTTGGACCATGACGGGGACGCGACTGGCAAGCGACAGCGGCCCGGATTCGAGCCCAACAATCTCGACCTGGAACGGTGGCGCGCGGCGCTGTGCGTCGCCTAGCGGAGGCATAATAACAAAGGCGTTCATCACGTCGAAGATGCCACTCAGCGTCGACACCACGGCCTCGGGAATAGCGATGAGGCTGACATGGAGCGGCTCCGGACCCGTCTGCTCAGCGTTTTGCAGCATGTTAGATTTCCTTTGACGCAAGGACGACACGATAACGCGGATGGGGCAACCGCGCCACGCCCCGGTGATGTGGCACGATCGGCCCGTTTCTGGACAGTTCCGCTCTGCCGGGCACTCCCTAAAACTGCGATGCTCTCCCCGCCCTCCGCTTCCGAAGGCTCTTGAACAGGGGAATTGAAATGGGACATGTCCAAATCAGCACGATCGATTCTGCAAAGCTAGATACGCTTCTTTCGCGCGTGGTCGGAGATCTTTCGGCCGGCTATGGCGGCGTGATGGTGAGTCTTGGAAACCGGCTCGGCCTTTATAAGACAATGGCCGAAGCAGGCCCGCTTACATCGCACGAGCTTGCCCGCCGCGCCGGATGCGCCGAACGCTACGTTCGCGAATGGCTCAATTCGCAGGTCGCTGGCGGCTATGTCGCTTACCACGCGATCAGCGGTACATATGAGCTCACGCCGGAGCAAGCGCTTGTCCTTGCCGACGAGGATAGCCCTGTCTTCATTCCTAACGCCTGGGCAGTCCCTGCTTCAATGTGGGCGGACGAGGACAAGGCGGTAGAGGCCTTCCGCACTGGCAACGGCGTACCGTGGGGCGACCATGACGGACGTCTCTATTGCGGAGTTGCCGCCTTCTACCGCAATGCGTACAAGGCAAGCTTGGTCGCCGAATGGCTGCCGGCTCTCGATGGAGTCGTCGAAAAGCTCAAGGCCGGGGCATTTGTGGCCGATATCGGCTGCGGACACGGACATTCCACCGCCCTCATGGCCAAGGCATTTCCGGCTTCGAGATTTTGTGGCTTCGACACTCATCAGGGCTCCCTGATCGAAGCCCAGAAGGTTGCCACCATGACAGGCGTTTCGGAGCAGGCAACCTTCGCGGCAGCTCCGGCCGACAACTATCCAGGAACCGGCTACGACCTGATCTGCTTCTTCGATTGCCTGCACGATATGGGAGATCCCGTTGCCGCGGCCGCACATGCCGCTAAGGCGATTGCACCAGATGGTACGGTCGTACTCGTGGAACCCTTCGCCAACGATCGGGTGGAAGACAATATCTCGCCGGTTGCCAGAATGTATTATGCGGCTTCCACGACGATCTGCTGCGCCCACGCAATTGCAGATGGCGGCCGTATGGTACTTGGTGCGCAGGCCGGCGAAGCCCGCCTGGCAGGAGTCTTCCGCAAGGCGGGCTTCACCCGTTTCCGCCGCGCTATGGAAACGCCGTTCAACCTGATCCTCGAAGCGCGGCTCTAATCCGGCGATCGTACACTCAGCAGGAGTGGCCTGCATTAGGACGGCAGTGCCTCTTCCGTGAAAACATCCGGCGGAGACCACTTGCCGGCCCAAGGCAAAAAGGGAACCGGTGATTGCGTAGCCTCACGCCGTCCACCTCTGCAGAGTTCGCAAATTGCAGCCGCCAAATTGGAGAGCATTGCAAATGACGTCAGCCACAAAACGGCCGCTCCGAACGGTGGAGTGGATGCTCAAAATATTGCGGGCCGTCATTGGAACATTTGGCGGCAGGGAGGAACCGCCAGCCACCAGCTGTGCGCTTTCGGCTCTAAATGATCACCTGCTGAAAGACATAGGAGTTACCCGCTTGGAAATTGATTTTGGCCACCTGGCACCCGCGGATCAGCGACCCTGCTCAACGTGCGATCCCGCCAAATCCCGGGGCCTCCTCAGCCCATCAACCACTTGGTGAGCGTTCGAAGTCGAAAATGTTCTGCGTCGCGAGTGCGGCAGCGCCCCTTGCCCAGGAACTCGGAACCCAATCTGCGACGAGTTCCGGCTTGGTGAAGAACGCGAATTCCTCCATTGTTTTGCGGATCGGGTCGAGTAGCGCATCACCGAATTGCACGGCTTCTCCGCCCACGACGATGATCTCCGGATCGAACAGATTGACCATGTCGGCCAGATGTCGTCCGATCCTCGAACCACAGTCCGACAAAATCGAAAGTGCGAGGTCTTCTTGATTTCGACGGACCTGGCAAACTCATCGCGGCTTATCGAAGAGCCGGACCGGCTCTGCCATTCGTCCAGCATGTAGGGCTCGGCTGCATGCGCCATCAGGCATCCCCGCCGGCCGCATTCACACAATCGGCCATTCGGAACGGAGGTCGTGTGGCCAAGCTTGCCGGCGGCACTGTGGCTTCCGTGATAGATCTCGCCCTTGATCACGAGCGAACAGCCGATACCCGGACGTCGAGGTGCTTGGGCAGTGGAGCAGCCGCTTTGCCAGCGGGCGGGCAGCCATTACGAACCGCAAAGTGGGCAGGGGTCGTGCTGTCTACATAGGCACGTATCTTACGGAGGCCTTGGTCGAAGGCCTGGCTGACGAGCTCTTCGCACACACCGGTATCGCGCCGCTGATCGCCGACCTTCCCGCGAATGTGGAAGTGACCGTCCGTGAAGCTGCCGACAGGAAACTGCTGTTCGTGCTCAATACGGATGAAGGCAGAGTCGAGGTCTCGTCACTGCCAACCGGCGTCGACTTGCTCACAGGTAAGGAGGTGAACGGTTGCCTTTCACTTGGGCCGCATGAAAGTGTGGTCATTCGGTTCTGAGGATGCGTTCTCGTTTGAAGAAATGGAAAATCGCATTGGCAATTCTTCACCTTCGCGGCGACTTGCCTGTTTTAAAGGCTACGCAATTGCGGGGTGGCCGGTTCGCATTCCTTTCGACGAAATGCCTCTTAGCGTGGGCAAGCCGAAGCTGAGGCCGCCGTCTAGCGTCTCAAGCAGGCCGATGAGATCCTTTCAGCGGGACCGCTTGGAAGCGGAACGCTTCGGCTAGTAGGGAAGCCCAACATAGTTTTCCGCAAGCGCTGTCGCGGCTGCCTGGGAATGCGTCAAATAGTCGAGTTCGGCTTCCTGGATCTTCTGGTCGAAGTCGCTCGTATCGGGGAACCGGTGCATCATCCTCGTCATCGACCAGGAGAAGCGGACGGCTTTCCAGACGCGGGAGAGCGCGCGTTCGGAATAAGCATCGATACCGGCATCCGAGCGATCCTGATAGTGCTCGATAAGGCCGCCAAAAAGGTAGTGTACGTCGCTGGCGGCGAGGTTGAGGCCCTTGGCGCCCGTTGGCGGGACGATATGGGCGGCATCCCCGACCAGGAACAGCCGGCCGAAACGCATCGGCTCGGAGACGAAGGATCGAAGCGGTGCGATCGACTTTTCGAACGACGGTGCGGTGATCACTGCGTCTGCGTGGTGAGTTGGAAGGCGGCGGCGGAGTTCCGCCCAGAAACGGTCGTCGCCCCAGTTCTCGATTTTTTCATCGAGCGGGCACTGGATGTAATAGCGGCTGCGGGTCTGCGAGCGCATCGAACAGAGCGCGAAGCCGCGGGGATGGTTGGCATAGATCAACTCGTGGCTGACCGGCGGCACGTCAGCCAAGATGCCGAGCCAGCCGAAGGGGTAGACCTTCTCGAAGGCGCGGAGCGAACTTTCCGGCACGGCTTTGCGGCTTGCACCATGAAAGCCGTCACAGCCGGCGATGAAATCGCAATCGATACGATGCGTGGTGCGGTCCTTATTATAGGTGACGCAGGGGAGCCGGCCGTTGAATTCGTGCGGCTGGACGTCAGCCGCGTCGTAGATCGTCAAGGTGCCGCTCTTTTCGCGATGGTCCATCAGGTCGCGTGTGAGTTCCGTCTGGCCATAGACCATGACGCGCTTGCCTCCGGTAAGCCCAAAGAGATCGATGCGGTGATCGCGACCGTCGAAGGCAAGCGAGAAGCCGTCATGCGGCAGGCCTTCGGCATGCATTCGGGCGCCGGCCTTTGCCTGATCCATAAGGTTAACCGTGCCTTCCTCCAAGACCCCGGCACGAACGCGTCCGAGAATGTAGTCCTTGCCGACCCGATCCAGAATGACGTTTTCAATACCGGCCTCCGTCAAGAGCTGGCCGAGCAGAAGTCCGGATGGCCCGGAGCCGATAATCGCAACCTGTGTGCGCATGCTTCCTCCCCGCGCTTGTCTTTCGTCAAATTCTCCTCTCAGGCGACAGCCCCGGCAATGGACTTTTCATCCGAGAAATTGCACAAATTGAACATCAATGGACGTGCGTGCGATGACGAAATTCGTTCCGACCTATGAGCTCTATGGCGTGAGTGCCGGCAAAAAGCCGGATTTCTGGGTGCATTGCGAGACAATTCCATCGCGCAGCAGCCTTCATCACTGGGAAATCCGGCTGCATCGGCATGAAAACTTCCTTCAGATCTTGTACATCGATTCCGGATCGGGCGATGCGATCTTCGGCCAGGAGCGGCATGCAATCCATCCGCGCTCGGTGATCACCGTACCGCCCGGCCTGAGGCACGGCTTCCGCTTTTCGAAAGATATCGATGGCTTTGTTATCACGGTGCTCGCCTCGCATCTGAAGGCCACACCTGGCGATCGCAGCTGGTTCGGGGAGTGGCTGGCGAAACCGCACCTGACGGAGCTCGATATGCAAAACGAGGATGCTGCTTACGTGGCGCAGACGCTGACGCGGTTGGGAGAAGAATTTTCGGGGCGGCGGAGCGGCCGGAACGATCTGCTGGATGCCTATCTGACTTCCGCGCTGCAACTGACGGCGCGGATTTGCGAAGGTGTCGAGCGTGAGATGGCCGATGAGAATTGCCGACGCATGGAGGTTCTAAGCGGCCTGATGCAGCAGCATCTAAGGGGACATAAGCCGGCCGCCTTCTACGCTCGCGCGCTCGGCATCTCGCCGACGCATCTGAACCGCATCGTCAAGGCTTCAACGGGACATAGCATGCACGAACTCATCGCCCGCAAGCTGACGGATGAGGCAAAACGCGAACTGGTCTTCACCTTCGGCAGCGTCCAGGAGATCGGCTACCGGTTGGGCTTTGCCGATCCGGCCTACTTCTCGCGCTTCTTTCTGAAACGGACGGGCGAGACGCCGCGCAGATGGCGTATGGCCGAGCGGACGAGGCTCGGGGTATGACTTCGCTTCGGCTTGCGGGGAAGGGCTTTCGCCCGCTATCGCAAAACCAGCCGCAAGGCCCTTTGCGTCTCCTGCAAAAGAGGCAGATAGCGCCCGGCCATTTCCGATGCAGGGGCGTGGGCTGCCGGCGCTCCGATGTTGATTGCCGCAACCGTCTGACCTCGATCGTTTTCGACCGGAACGGCGATGGAGCAAAGGCCGATTTCAAGCTCTTGATCGATGATGGCATAGCCTTTTGAGCGGATGCGGCGGAATTCGGCAATCAGGTCTTCCGGGTCGGTTTTGGTGTTCGGCGTGTTCTGCTTCAATTCCGTCCGGCCAAGAATCGCACGCGCTTCGCTTTCCGGCAGTGCTGCGAGCAGCACACGGCCCATCGAGGCGCAATAGGCAGGCAGACGGCTGCCAGGCGTCAGATTGATCGACATGACGCGGCGTTGCGAGGCGCGGGCGATATAGACGATCTCGCTGCCATCGAGAACCGAGGCCGAGGCGCTCTGCCCGGCCTTTTCGGACAATTGGTCGAGATGCGGTTGGATCTGCAGGGGCAAGGGTGTTGCCGAGAGATAGGCATGGCCGAGGCGCAGGATCTTCGGCGTCAATGTGAAGAACTTTCCGTCGTAATCCGCATAGCCGAGCTCTGCGAGCGTCAGAAGCGAGCGGCGGACGGTGGCCCGGTCAAGGCCGGCGAGCTTGGAAGCTTCTGTGATCGACAGACGCTGGTGCGTCTCACCGAAGGCTTCGATGACTTTCAAGCCGCGGGCAAAGCCGCTGACGAAATCCGTTTCCCGCATTTTGACCTCCAATCAGAATTTTAACTCTGTGCGATATACGAACAAAAGTCAAATAGCGCACAAAGTATCTTGCCGCCGATTTCGTCTCGCACTATTCGTGATCACGGGCATGGGAGGAGCGTGTCCCGCCTATTCGGCAAGGAGAGATCCCGCATGGACAAGACAATCAGGAGCGCGGCGGAAGCTGTCTGCGAAATCAGTGACGGCGCCAGCATCATGATCGGTGGTTTCGGCGGCTCAGGGGCACCGATCGAGCTTATCCACGCTCTCATCGACAAGGGACCGAAGAACCTGACCGTCATCAACAACAATGCCGGCAACGGCCGCATCGGCATCGCCGCGATGATCGACGCCGGCATGGTGCGGAAAATGATCTGCTCCTTCCCGCGTTCCTCGGATCCGCGTGCCTTCACGCAAAGATATCTTGCCGGGGAGATCGAGCTGGAACTCGTGCCGCAGGGGACGCTTGCCGAACGCATCCGTGCGGCCGGTGCCGGCATCCCGGCTTTCTACACGCCGACGGCCTACGGCACCGAGCTTGCCGAAGGCAAGATAGTCGCCGAATTCGATGGCAGGCACTATGTCCAGGAGCGCTGGTTGAAGGCCGATTTTGCGATCGTGAAGGCGCATATCGGCGACTTGCACGGCAATCTCACCTACAACAAAGCCGGCCGGAACTTTAACCCGCTGATGTGCATGGCGGCTGCAAAGACGATCGCACAGGTCTCGAAGATCGTGCCTGCGGGCCGGATCGATCCCGAACATGTCGTCACACCTGGCATCTTCGTCGACCGTCTCGTCGAGATATCCAATCCGCAGCAGGAAGAAGAGCTCGTTCGAGCCGGAGTGGCTTGCCTATGACCGTCGATACCCGACCCGCGACAACGCGCGAAGACATCAAGCTTTCCAATGCTCAGATCGCCTGGCGTGCCGCTCAAGATATTGCCGACGGCGCCTATGTGAACCTCGGCATCGGCTTTCCCGAAATGGTGGCCCGCTACCAGCCGCCCGGTCGGCAGGCGATCTTCCATACCGAGAACGGTATCTTGAACTTCGGTGAAGCGCCACCTGTCGGCGAAGAGGACTGGGATCTGATCAATGCCGGCAAGAGGCCGGTGACGCTGAAGCCTGGTGCGTCCTTCTTCCACCACGCCGACAGTTTTGCCATGGTGCGCGGCGGTCATCTCGACGTCGCCATCCTCGGTGCCTATCAGGTTGCCCAGAGCGGCGATCTGGCCAACTGGCGCGTCGGCAGCAAGGGCGTGCCGGCCGTCGGCGGCGCGATGGATCTCGTCCATGGTGCCAAGCAGGTCTTTGTCATTACAGAACACGTCACCAAGAACGGCGAGCCGAAGCTCGTCGCCAGATGCACTTTCCCGCTGACCGGCGTCGGCTGCATCACGCGCGTTTATACGAGCCACGCCATCGTCGACATTGTGAAGGGACATTTCGTGCTGCGTGAGAAGCTGGCGGCGATCTCGATTGAGGAACTGCAGGCCATGACCGGTGCGCCGCTCCATGTCGAGGAGCCGGTTGCCGACCTTGTCGTTCCGGAACTTTGAGGAAGAGACCATGAGCGACGCCTATATCTGCGACTATATCCGCACGCCGATCGGCCGCTTCGGCGGCTCTCTGTCATCGGTGCGCGCGGACGATCTCGGGGCGGTGCCTCTCAAAGCAATGATGCAGCGCAACCCATCGATCGACTGGGAGGCCGCCGACGACGTCGTTTTCGGCTGCGCGAACCAGGCCGGCGAGGACAATCGTAACGTGGCGCGGATGTCGCTGCTGCTTGCGGGCCTGCCGATTGCAGTCCCGGGGACGACGATCAACCGGCTCTGCGGCTCGGGCATGGATGCGGTCATCGCCGCTGCGCGCGCCATTCGCGCCGGCGAGGCGGAACTGGTGATTGCAGGCGGCGTGGAGAGCATGTCGCGCGCACCATTCGTGATGCCGAAGGCGGACACGGCCTTTTCGCGCAATGCCGAAATCTACGACACGACGATCGGCTGGCGTTTTATCAACCCGCTAATGAAGAATCAGTATGGCGTCGATTCCATGCCGGAAACGGGCGAGAACGTCGCCGAGGATTACAAGGTCAGCCGCGAGGATCAGGATACCTTCGCACTGCGTTCGCAGGCTAAGGCCGCCGCCGCTCAGGCAAACGGCCGGCTGGCGAAGGAGATCACGCCAGTCGTGATCCCACAGCGCAAGGGCGCTCCCGTGGTAATCGAGAAGGACGAGCATCCGCGCGCAACGACGATGGAAGCCCTAAGAAAGCTTGGTACGCCGTTCAAGAGAGAAGGCGGCACGGTCACGGCCGGTAATGCGTCTGGCGTCAACGACGGCGCCGCGGCATTGGTCTTGGCCTCCGAAGCAGCGGCGAGGAAGCATGGCCTGAGGCCGATCGCGCGTATCCTGGGCGGTGCTGCCGCCGCCGTGCCGCCGCGCGTCATGGGGATCGGACCGGTTCCGGCATCGCGCAAGCTGATGGCGCGGCTCGGCATGACCGAGGATCAGTTCGATGTCATCGAGCTGAACGAAGCCTTTGCTTCGCAGGGGCTGGCCGTGCTGCGCGAACTTGGGATTGTCGATGACGATCCCCGCGTCAACCGCAATGGGGGCGCCATCGCGCTCGGCCATCCGCTTGGCATGTCGGGCGCGCGCATTACCGGAACGGCTGCACTGGAGCTCATCGAATCGGGCGGGCGCTATTCGCTCTCGACGATGTGCATCGGCGTCGGCCAAGGGATTGCGATAGCTCTCGAAAGAGTTTGACGGCGCACAGCGGTTCTCGCTTTCGCGCGTTGTCCATCCGCAATTTCGCCTGCTAAGACGCTCGTCAAATCCATTTCACTATCTATTTCATCTTTTCGGGAGGCTGCTGCTGCCATGGCTAATCTTGCTCAATCACTAGCGTCCATAAAAATACCTGACCTGAACGGCAAAGCGGTTCTGATCACCGGTGCATCGACCGGCATCGGTGCAGCTCTTGCCCGGGCGTTCGCGGCGCAGGGCATGAAGGTTGGCATCCACTATAATGCAAGCCGCGAGCCGGCCGAAAAGCTTGCCGAGGAGATCAGAGCGACTGGTACCATTGTGCATCTGGTGCAGGGCGACGTTTCAAAGGAAGGCGAGACGGAACGCGTTGTAGAGGAGACCGCTAAGACCTTCGGACATCTCGATGGCCTCATCAACAATGCTGGCGGCATGCTTGGCCGCAAGCCGACCGCGGAATATACCGACGAGCATTATGCCAAGGTAATGGATCTGAATGCCCGTTCTGTTCTTGCCGCAACGCGCGCCGCGCATCCCTGGCTGAAGAAGCAGGGCGGGTTTATCATCAATACCACCTCGATCGCTGCACGAAATGGCGGCGGCAACGGTGCGATTCTTTATGCAGCCTCCAAAGGCTTCGTCTCGACGATCACGCGGGGCCATGCCAAGGAGTTCGTCGGCGACCGCATCCGTGTCAACGCCGTCGCACCGGGCGTCATCGCAACGCCGTTCCACGAACGCTATACCAACGTCGAACAGATGGAGATGCAGCGCAAAACCATTCCGATGGGCTTCGTCGGTACATCGGAAGACTGCGTCGGTGCTTATCTGTTCCTCGCTTCGCCGACGCTGTCAGGATACATCACCGGCCAGATCATCGAGGTGAATGGCGGCCAGCTCATGCCGTAGCGCCCTTGGCGCCGGCGCAGGGAACTTTCGCACTGCGGTAACGTTTCCCGCTCGGCGATCCACCAAGCGGAGTGATCATGAGTTTTTCTTTTTCCGAACTCGATTTCATGAAGCCGGAACTGGGCGCCGAATATACCGGGACCGGGACTCATTTTGCTGTCTATTCCGCTCACGCCGAGCAGATCGACCTTTGTCTCTTTTCCGACGACGGCGAAAAGGAAATGGCACGCATGCCGTTGCCCAAGCGCGAGGGCGATATCTGGTCGGGCTATATCGCCGGTCTGAAGCCGGGCACCGTCTATGGCTATCGCGCAAGCGGACCCTATGATCCAAAAAGCGGCCACCGTTTCAATCCCAACAAGCTTCTACTCGATCCCTACGCCAAGCAGGTGGTTGGCGATCTAACATGGGACGATGCGCTCTACGGCTATACGATCGGCAAGGACGATCTCTCCTTCGACGAGCGCGACAGCGCACCCTTCATGGTGAAGGGCGTGGTGCAGGATCCCGATTTCGACTGGGACGGCGATGAGGCAATCCGGCGCCCGTGGACGGAAACGGTCATCTATGAAACGCATGTACGCGGTATGACGATGACGCATCCGAAGGTACCGGACAGATTGCGCGGTACCTTTCTTGGCATGTGCAGCGACCCGATCATCGATCATCTGACGAAACTCGGTGTCTCGGCCGTCGAATTGCTGCCGATCCAGTTTTTTCCGAACGACCGGTATCTGGAAGAGAAGGATCTCACCAACTACTGGGGCTACCAGACGCTCGGTTTCTTCGCGCCGCAGTCGCGCTACATGTCGAGCGACAAGATCACCGAGTTCAAGACGATGGTGAGAAAGTTTCATGCCTCCGGCATCGAGGTGATCATGGATGTGGTCTATAACCACACGGCCGAAGGCAGCGAGAGAGGTCCGACGCTTTCCTTTCGCGGCCTCGACAATGCAAGCTACTACATCCTTTCACCTGACGATCCCCGCCACACCTTCGATACGACAGGTACCGGCAACACACTGAACGTTGCCAATCCCATGGTGATGCGCATGGTGCTCGACAGCTTGCGCTATTGGGTTGGCGCCATGCACATCGACGGTTTCCGCTTCGATCTGGCGAGCACGCTCGGCCGGCAGGATATGGAATTCGACCGGCAGGGCATCTTCTTCAGCGCGATTCGGCAAGATCCGATGCTTGCCGGCGTGAAGCTGATTGCCGAGCCTTGGGATGTCGGCGAAGGCGGCTATCAGGTCGGCGGATTTCCCCACCCCTTTCGCGAATGGAACGACAAATTCCGCGATGACGTTCGACGTTTCTGGAAAGGCGACGGTGGCCAGGTGTCGGAGATGGCAGAGCGCGTTACCGGCTCGGCGCTGCAGTTCAACCATTCGGACCGTGGCTCGACATCGTCCATCAATCTGCTTTCGGCTCATGACGGCTTCACGCTGATGGATACGGTCTCCTTCAACGGCAAGCATAATGAGGCGAACGGCGAGGACAACCGGGACGGCCATTCCGACAATCATTCGGACAATATGGGAGTGGAGGGCGCGACCGGCGACGCCGATATCAATGACGCGCGCCGCAGGCGGCGGCGCAACATGATGGCAACGCTGCTGCTCAGCCAGGGCGTGCCGATGATCCTTGCAGGTGATGAGGTCGGCAACAGCCAGGGCGGCAACAACAATGCCTATTGCCAGGACAACGAAATCGGTTGGATCGACTGGAGCGGGCTTGACGATCCATTTCTGACCTTCTGTCAGAAGATGATTGCTTTCCGTAAGGCGCAGCCGGAGCTTCGGCAGGAGCGCTTCCTGACAGGTGAAACCGCAGAGGACGGACGGATCGAAATCGCCTGGTACAAACCGGATGGCGACTTCATGGACGATGGTGCCTGGAACGACAACGAATTGCGGGTGCTGAGCGTTTACGTGTCACGGAGTGTCCTCGCATCGGATGCGGAAAAGATGGATGGTCTCTTCATGGTATTCAATGCTGGCGGTGATTGCGAAGTCACGCTTCCGGGAGTGAACGGCATCAAGACGTGGCAGCGGGTGGTCGACACTGGTGCCGACGATCCCTTCACGGTATTCGATCCGGAAAACCCGGTGATGGTCTACCGCGAAAGCATTGCCGTCTTTGCGCCGAAGGGTGCCTCGGTGCCACCGAAGAATGCCACAAAGACTGAACGTCAACGCTGGTTTCGCTTCGGCCGCCGGAACAGTTAGCAATCGAACAAAGCGATGAGTGCTGAAGCCCTAAGTGACATTGGCCTGGTTTATGTGAGCGACACCGAACCCGGTATTCGCAGGCAGAGAAAGGGCCGAGGCTTCTGTTACCGGCTACCGGACGGCTCGTTGGTCTGCGAGCCGCAGCAGAAGCACCGTATCGCCGCACTCGGGTTGCCTCCCGCATACGAAAACGTCTGGATATGTCTGAAGGAAAACGGCCATTTGCAGGCGACCGGATTTGATGCACGGGGCCGAAAGCAATATCGCTATCACAAGGATTGGCAGTCCTTCCGCAGCATCGCAAAATTCGATCAGCTGATTGCCTTTGGCCACGCCTTGCCAAGGATACGGCGGCAGGTGCAGCGCGATCTTGAGGTCGGTGCGGAAAATGTCCGCGGTGTCCTCGCGGCGTTGACGACATTGCTCGATGAGGCACATCTCCGCGTCGGCAGCCAAGCCTACCTTAAGGAAAACGGCACTTATGGCGCAACGACGCTGTTGAAGCGGCACATCACGCTGGTGGAGGGCCGGATCGAACTGAAATTTCGTTCCAAGGGCGGAAAGCGTGTCGGGCGCAGCCTCAGGCATCCCAGATTGCAAAAGATGCTGGAAGAAATCGCCGACCTCCCCGGTCGCCAGCTCTTTATCTGGAAGGACGAGACGGGCACGCTGAAACCGATCGAATCCGGGCGTCTGAATAGCTATCTGGCGGAAATTTCAGGTATTGCGATCACCGCGAAGACCTTTCGGACGTGGGCAGGCTCGCTCGCCGCCTTCGCCGTTGCGCGCAATGCGCTCGAAAGGGGCAAACGGCCGACCGTGAAGGACATGGCGGAGGCTTCAGCCGCCGTGTTGCACAACACGGCGGCCATCTCGCGCTCAAGTTACATTCACCCTTCCATCATTGCGCTGGCCGACAAGGACTATTCTGGAGGCGAGGGGATTCTGCCTGCCGCTAAGCCGTTGTGGGGGCTACGGGCGGCGGAGAACCGACTGCTCGATTTCCTGTCTCGCGATCGGCAGTCGGCGGAGACGCCTGTCCGCAAAGCCTCATAAAAAAGAGCCCGCGCAGGGGTGCGCGGGCTCAGCGAACAGGAGGTCCTATCAAGCGGCTCGCTTCTCGTGGCGGCCTTCCTCGATCTTTTCGACGATCTTTGCAACGAATGCGTCCAGATCGTCCGGCGAACGAGAGGTGATGATGCCTTGGTCGGTCACGACCTTTTCATCTTTCCAGGTGGCGCCGGCGTTCTTCACGTCGGTCTTGATCGACCCGTAGGAGGTTGCGTGCCGGCCTCGCAACGCATCGGCTTCGATAAGCAGCCACGGTGCATGGCATATGGCGGCGACGACCTTACCGGATTTCACGAATTCGCGGACGACGCGCATTGCATTCTCGTCGGCGCGCAGCTTGTCGGGATTAATCTGGCCTCCAGGCAGGACGAGGGCATCGAAATCGGCAACCTTTACCTCCTTTGCCAGAAGGTCGACACCGATGCTATCACCCCAGTCGCCTTTGCTCCAGCTCTTGATGCTGCCCTCCCTGATAGAGGCAATCTTGACGGTGGCGCCACGCCTTTTCAGCTCCTCATGCGGTACCCGCAGTTCGGAGCGCTCGTAACCGTCAGTTGCAAGAACAAGAATTTTTGCAGAACTGATGGAAGGCATGGACATGTCCTTTCCTTCTCCTGTTGAATTCGAGATGCATATGCACAACTACCCGAAGCGCGGTTGGTTCCCCAGATTTTCGGGAACCCCTGGAGGCAATGGCGATTATCGTTCAGTGGAGGAAAGGCGCACATATGGAACCCGAAGCAATCCGGCTTGAGCCTGGCAATGTCATTCCGAACAATCCGACATTTCCGCTGCTGCTTTATCGTGGCGTGCTGAAGGGTGACGACCGGGCAGCCGGCTTTGAAGCGCTGTTCGGACGAAACGGCTGGGGCAATATGTGGCGGAATGGCGTCTATCCGTTCCATCATTATCATTCGAAAACCCATGAGGCGCTGGGTTTTGCCATCGGTTCTGCGACGTTGATGCTCGGCGGGCCAACGGGCCTCACGGTCGAGATCCATGCCGGCGATGCAGCGGTATTGCCTGCTGGAACCGGCCATTGCCGGCTTTCGGCAAGCAGCGATTTCCTGGTGGTCGGTGCCTATCCGGCTGGAGCCGATTATGACCTCTGCCGTGACGAGCCAACGCCGGAACAAAAGAAACGGATTGAAGACCTCGCCGCGCCAATCACCGATCCCGTTACCGGCAGAAGCGGCGGGCTTATTGCGCTGTGGCGCTGAAATGCCGGAACTTTTGGCCGCTCGCCGAGATTGAATTGGAGGCAGAGGGAGGACGGAATGTGTGGGGCTGGTCAGTGGCTTGATTAACATGGCCGCGAGCATCATTTGAGTTGCGATTAACCTGTAACTGACAGCTTCTTGCTCTTTTGTAGACGCTGCCGGTCATCAACGTGACGCGTCCTGCGTCCGAGCAGTTTTTCAATGGGCTTCATTGATCGCGACATCCAGCCGTCTTCGGACACCGGATTGCTGGATGCCTATTCTTTAGCAGTGTCTTCATCGGTCGATCTTGTCGGCCCTGCGGTCAGTCGGATCGAAAGAGCCGGTGGGCGTGCCGGTCATGGATCGGGCTTTGCAATCTCGCCGGATGGCCTTGTCGTCACCAACAATCATGTCGTGGATGACGCCAAGAATATCCGGATCACCACGCCGGAAGGAGCGGTCGTCGATGGCAGGGTGCTAGGACGCGATGCTGACACCGACCTCGCTTTGATCCGCGCGAACGACTGGACGGGTGTTTGGGCGAAACTGGGAGACTCAAAAAGCCTTAAGCGCGGACATATCGCCATAGCAATCGGTAATCCTCTGGGCTTTGAATGGACGGTCACGGCAGGAATAGTATCCGCATTGGGTCGGTCGATGCGCGCGGCCAGTGGTCGTTTGATGGAGGACATCATCCAGACCGATGCGGCGCTCAACCCAGGCAATTCCGGCGGCCCACTGGTGTCGTCTGCGGGTGAGGTGATCGGCGTTAACACCGCGGTCATCCAAGGCGCGCAAAGCATCGCGTTCGCGGTTGCGTCCAATACGGCAAAGCATGTGGTCTCCGAGCTTCTGCGCTTCGGTCACGTTCGTAGAGCCTATGTCGGCATTGCTGCGGACACCGTCGAGCTCCATCGAAGGATAGCTTTGGAAGCGGGTATCGTGCAAAAGACGGCTGTCCGACTTCGCCGCGTCGAGCCGGGCAGCCCAGCCGAGAAGGCGGGGCTGCAGGAGGGCGACTATCTCCTGTCAATCGACCGCCATCCGGTTTCGGGCATCGACGACGTCGTGAGATTGATGGACGGAGAAAGGATCGACACGGACAGCGATTTCCTGATCTTCTCGGTGGCAGGCCGGATAGAAAACCGTACGGTCAGGCCGCAGCGCAGGCATTCATAGCGCCCCAAAGCTGTGAGTCCTGTCATTGGTATCAATGCCGCCCGCAATCGCTAGCAAATGAAGGGCCGGAAGGGGTAGCGCGCTGCCAGCGGAGCCCTTTAGGTCCGGCACGATGCGGTGCACCAGATAAATGGGAAGGCAGCAGGGTCGTCACATACTGGCGGTTGCCCCGATCCAGACCTGCTTCCAGAAGGCGATAGTCAAGCATGTTACTGCAACGGCCGTCAGAACGAGGCTCTTTGCCGGATCATGGTGGCGCCAAAAGGTCCCGAGCTGAAAGACTCAGTAGATCGTGAAGATCTGACGCGGACCGAAGTCAAAGACTAGCGGCAGTGAAAAGCGGTTGTGCAGCGCCAATCTTTGGAGCGAAATTGCCCGATCCTTCGAATATGTTGACAATCATAGTCATGTTATCTAACACCCCTCAAACCAACGGCATCTTGCACCTGTCGAGGCAGGCGAAGTGTTTGATTGGTGCGCGCATGAGAGGGGCTGTGTATGGAACTGCGTGTTGGACTGCTGACTGTTTTGCTGGCGACGGTAAGCCGCGCCGCACTGGCGCAAGATGCTACGGTGTTGGAGCGCATCGAGATCAAGGCGGGGTCTTCGACATCGACGATAGGCACGGCTCCGGACGAATATCCGGGCGGACAGGTGGCGCGCGGCGGTCGCATTGGATTGCTCGGCAACCGGGACTTCATCGATACGCCGTTCAACATTACCAGCTACACCGCGGAGACGATCGAAAATCAAGGCGCTCAAACGGTAGCCGATGTTGTGGCCAATGATCCATCGGTGAGAAGCACCCATGCGTCCGGCGGTATGCTCGATTCCTTCTATGTCAGGGGATTCCCGCTCAACGAGGGGAACTTCGGCGAAGTCGCCTTCGACGGCGTATTCGGTGTCGCTCCGACCTACCGCCTGTTCACGGACTATGCAGAGCGCGTGGAGGTTCTTAAGGGGCCGACGGCGCTTCTTTACGGCATATCGCCGAACAGCAGCGTCGGCGGCACCATCAACATTGTGCCGAAGCGCGCTTCAGACGTCGACTTGACGCGGGTGACAACCGATTATGCTTCGGATCTTTACGGCGGCAGCCATCTGGATCTGAGCCGCCGCTTCGGCGAGGAACGCCAGTTTGGTGTGCGCTTCAACGGCAGTTTTCACGGTGGCGACACGCCGATCGACAATCAGTCGCGCGACATTGCGGTGGGCGCTCTCGCTCTCGACTACGAGGGCGAAGATCTAAGGGCGACGCTCGACTTCATTGGCCAGCGCGAAGACTTCGACGCTCCGCAGCGTCCGTTCTTTCCGATGGCCGGCATAGAAATTCCAGAGGCGCCAGATGGCGGGTCAAATGTTCAGGAACCTTGGGAGTGGTCGAAGAGCAAGGATCTGTCCTGGCTGGGGCGCCTCGAATATGATCTCAGTGACACCGTGACAGTCTTCGGTGCCGTTGGCGGCGGCAATTCGCGCGTCGAACGTCTTTTCGGCACGCCAACCATTCTTAACTCCGCCGGCGACGTCAGCATTACGCCGCAGAATTTCATTTTCGATGTCGACCGGCTCACGGCCGAGACAGGCGTAAGGGCTGCGTTCGAGACGGAGGCCGTGGAGCATACCGTCACGTTCCAGGTCAGCGGTCTCCAGCAGACCCTCAACCGAGGCTCGAACTCGGGTACCGCGCAACTTACCAACCTCTTTGATCCGCTTTTCCGCCCCGAACAGGACGTGCCGCAACCGAGCCACGTGCCGAAGGTGTCCGAGAACACGTTCTACGGTTTTGCTCTCTCCGACACGATGTCAATGCTGGACGAGCGTGTGCAGTTGACGCTGGGTGGGCGCTGGCAGCATATCGATACCGAAAACTTCAGCCCAGTGACGGGCGACGTCACCAGCTCTTCCGATGAGGCCGCAGTGACCCCACTCGCTGGTATTGTCGTCAAGCCGTGGGAGAGCGTCGCCCTCTACGCCAACTATGTCGAAGGCCTGAGCGTCGGCGACACCGCTCCCACGACAGCCGTCAATGCCGGCGAGACGCTCGCTCCCTATCGGTCCAAACAATACGAAATCGGCACGAAAATCGACCTCGGACGGGTGGCGGTAACCGTCAGCGCGTTCCAGATCGAAAAGCCCTTCGGTCAGCTTGAGACGCGCGGCAGTGACCTCGTCTTCGTCGAGGGCGGCGAGCAGCGCAACCGCGGCGTGGAGCTCAGCATCTTCGGCGAAGTAACGCCTGAGATCCGGGTGCTTGGCGGCGTGACCTTCATCCATGGCGAGTTGACGAAAACGAACAGCGCAACAACCCAAGGCAATACCCCGATTGGCGTGCCGTCGGTGCAGGTCAATGTGGGAGCGGAATGGGATACGCCCTTCCTGCCGGGCCTGACGCTTGCCGGCAATGTCATCCACACGGACGAGCAGTTCGTCAACACGGCGAATACACAGAAAATCCCCTCATGGACGCGCCTTGACCTCGGCGCCAGATATCACACCGAAATCAACGAAAAGCCTGTTACCTTCCGCGCCGAAGTCGAGAATGTCTTCGACCTCGATTATTGGTCCGGCGTCGCGAGCTTCGGCACGATCTCGCAGGGAGCACCGCTGACGGTGAAGGTCTCGATGACGACTGATTTTTAACGGCGCGGTGAGTGCCGCCGCCGACGGGCGAACCACCTTAGTGATACGCACCGAGGCGCCGGCCAAATGCCGGCGCTTCGGCCGTTTGGAGCTCGACTGACCGGAACACGTAAAAGCGATTTTGCCGATCAGCCAATTGCGGCTACGGGGAAGCAATCTTCGCTTCAGCTTGCGTTGCGGACAAAGAAGAGACAAGGAGAGGCTCTCCTAGTATCAAGAGCCTCGCCTGCGGAAAGCCAATTGCGCGGCTGGTTCCTGTCTAATTCGCCCTGTCAGAAAGGCTGACGGCATAGCCAGGCCGATAGGGGATAGGCAGGAAGCGGCGGTGGTATTCCGCAAATGTCACATCCGGATCAAGATCGGCGAACAGGTCCGGATGGAACCATTTCGCCAGTTGCTGGACCGCAAAGAACTCGTAGGGGCTGTTGTAGAACTGGTGCCAGATACCGTGGAAATTCCGCGTCCTCTGCGCGGCGATGCCGGTATAGGCGCTACGGGTGGTGAACCACTCGAGCTTCTTGCGGGTCACCTCGGGATCGGCGCCCGGGCCAAGCGGGATCCACTTGCCACCTGGGACATAGGCTTCCCAGTCGGCGCTGGTAACCACCACCTGCTCAGGATCGGCGGCGATCACCTGCTCGGGGTTGATCTGTCCGAAGGTGGAGGGAAGCAAGTCGCTGCCGATATTGTGGCCGCCGGCAAGTTCGACATATTTGCCGAAGTTTTCCGCACCAAATGACAGGCAGCAATCATCGGCATACCCGCCGATCCGTTCGACGAACACGCTCGGGGGTTGCGGCTTGGCACGGGCGAGCACATCAGTCACGCGGGACATGGCCTGATGCCGGAAAGCGATAATCTCTTCCGCACGCGTATCGCGCGCCATGATCTTGCCAAGGAGGCGAATGGTCGGTTCGGTGTTCTTCAGGGGGGCATGACGGAAGTCGATATAGAGGACCGGAATCTTCAGCTCCGCCAGCCTCTCGATATAGTTGACGTCCTGATTGGCCCTCATCGCTTCGAGATTGAGCAGGACCACATCGGGCTTCTGGACGATGGTCGATTCGATGTCGATCAGCCCATTCTCCTTTCCTGCGAAAGCCGGAAGCTTCGCCAGTTGGGGAAAGGCGTCGAGATACTGGGCGTAGGTGGCGGGATCGGCCTCGACCAGATCGTTGCGCCATCCGACGACGCGGGCCAACGGGTCTTCCTTGTCGAGCGAGGCGATGAGATAGAGCTGCCGCCCCTCTCCAAGGAGAATCCGCTTGACCGGCGCGTTCACCGTCACCTCACGGCCGGCGATGTCGGTGACAGTGATCGGTGCTTGCGTTGCCTGTTCGCCGGCGAATATGATCGCCGGGCCCAGTGCAATCAACACAAAAGCCGCGATCACGGCACGCAAGGCCGAACGGTCTCTCCTCACGATAATTCTCCTTTGTCGGATGACGGGCGCGATTTGAGCCATAGGCCAAGCGCCACTAAAAAAGATAGGCCATAAAGGCTCGCAACGAGCGGGAATGCGATTTCGAGACCGTACCGTTGCGTGGCAACAACGCCGGCGATGATCCCGACGACCGAAGCAATCTGCTGGCAGCTCTGCGCGAGCCCCAGGACCGACCCCTGCCGGTCGCTTTGCGTGGCTGCCGAAACGAGGGACAGCAGCACCGGCGTCGTTCCTCCAAGGAGCGCGCCCCAAGCGAAATAGAGCGCAGCGAAAAGGCCGATGGCACGGGTCGAGCCGGCAAAACCGGTGACCGCGAGGCAGCCGGCTGCGATCAACACGCTCCATCCGAGTACAAAGGACGGCGCGCGATCCTCGAAGAGCCGTGCCCATAGGGGCGCGGTGACCACGAAACCGAGCGCCATGAGCCCGTAGCTTAAGCCGGTGATCCAATGATGAGCGCTGTAGACCTCCGACATGAAGAGCGAAAACGGGACCTGCAGGACCATCCTGCTTGTCAGCAGTATCCCCATCAGTGCCAGGAGTCCGGGCACGGATAAGCCGGCCGATGGCGCAAGACCCGCCGTGCTCCGCTTTGCCGGACCCTTGAAGCCCGCCCCTCCTGGCGGTACCGGCAAGCAACCCCAGGCAACAATGGCGCAGAGCGCACAGATCACGCCGGCGGTGAGATTGACGGCCGCGAATGGCAAGGCATCAAGGATAAGGCCACCCAGGAAGGCGCCACCAAGAGAGCCGACATTGGTTGCCACCTGGAGCCAGGCGAAGAGACGCGCGCGATCGCGCCCGCCTGTGACCTGCACGCTATAGGCCTGGGACGGGGCGATATAGCCGGCGCACGCCCCCTGCAGGAAGCGCAGAGCCAGAATGGTCCACACGTCGTTCGCAAAGGCGACAAGTAGTTGCGTGACCGCCAGGCCCGCCAAGGCGCGGACCATCATCAGCCGATTGCCGTAGCGGTCGCCCATGCGCCCCCAAAAGGCGCTCGTCAGCGATACGCCGAGCATCGGACATACATAGACGCCGATTCCGGCGAGACCGAAGATGCTTCCGGAAGTGCTCAAAGCCTTGATCTGGATCGGCCAGAAGGGGCCGCTCATTTCCATTGCGCCCATGGAAATGAATTGCAGGCCGAACAGCAGCGCGAAGACAGGTCCGAAGCCGCGCAGGACGGCGACTGCACTGGTCATTGCTCCCCCGCCAGGGGGTTGGGCAATTGGTGTTCGAGCCGATAATCGCGATAGCGTTCCAGATGCATCCGCAGGACCGAACGGGTCGGCCAAGACTGTTCAAGAAAAGCTTCGCGCTCCGCAAGCCAAAACGCATCAGACAGCATCCGGGGCCGCAGCGTCTTGAACGCCTCTTCTGTCTCCTCCCGCAGGATGCACCATAGAAGGTCGCCGGAAAGCTTATAGTGCTCGGTCAGGCAAAGGGCGATCTCATGAAGGTGGCAGACAAAGCAGGCATCGATGACGAAGGAGCGGACGAGACTGATGTCGTCGTCAAATGTCGTCGGCAGAATCCCCTTGCGGCTGAACGGCTTCAGCGCGTAACCGCGCTCCTTGAAGAGCGGCGCGAAACTGCGGCCGTCGCCGAAGTCGCGGATCAGCAGTTTCCGCGGCTGGCCGTGATCGTCGAAGAGAATCGTACTGTTTTGCTGATGCGCCTCGAAAGCAATTCCGTAGAGAAGATACATGGCGAGCGCCGGGCGGACGACGGTGCGCGCATAGGCGCGGAAGAATGCGGCAACCGCCGCCTCGCTCTCGTTGCCATTTCTGGCGATGAGCTCGCAGATGAGAGGTTTGCCGTCCAGCGGGCTTGCCGTCAGCAGCGCCGCGACGGTTACGGGCAACATGCCGTCGCCGCGTGCCAAGGCACCGGTGCTGCGATAGACCACCGACAGGAAACGGCCGGGATGCTCGTCGCCCGTGTCCGGATTATGCAGAATGGCGCCCAGCTCTTCGGTGAAAATCTCCAGCTCATTTTTGAGATTTTCCTCCTTCGACAGAATGTCGGAAATCAGCGCGCTGAGGCGAGGCCCCATATGGATCGATTTGGCCTGCAGCGTGCGCTGCTCGCTCGTCATCCAGATTGCTACCGGCAGCTTGATGAAAGGTCTCGGTGCCTCTGTCTCCGGCAGCATCGTGCGGAACGACATGGACGGCAGCGTGACGATCTCCGGGCCTTCCGGGTCGAAAACACCCGCCGAGATCTCGGGCGCGAATTCGCGATGCACAAAATTCTTCAGGTGCCATGTGTGGACAGGGAAAGGAAGCCAGTCTTCGGGTAGTTTCCCGCGCTCTCTCAGGCGATCGCTCCAGTCCTGCCAGAGGTCGGGGAAGTTCTTCGAAAACCATCCCGAATAGCTTTCCACATGCGGCATCTTCTCCACATAGGTCCAGTCGTTGCGCAACGCGGCGATGCGAAGCCGCACACGGGCGCCGAACTCCGGTGATAGTGCAATAACGTCTTCGGGCGGCAGGCCGGGCTTTGCCTTCCATGTCGGATAGAAGGGGTGGCCCTCAAGCGCACCCCATTGGTCGAGGGTCATGGCAGCCAAGTGCGGGGGCAGGTTTCCTTCGAGATAGGCAAGGAAGCCTGATGCACCGGCCTCAGCGATTTTCTGGCGTAGTTCGGCGCTCCAGCGTTCCCGATGGCGCCGTGCGAGAACGTCGTTGCGCATGCTATCGTCCACGTCGCGGAGCAGGTGCTCTAGTCCGTCGGGCGCAAGCGTAAGCGCGAGAGACGGCGCAACCTCCCGCATCAGGGCGGCGGGACCATCGATCCTGTATCGGATGCCTGTTCCGTCCAGCACTTCGATTTGCCCGCGATTTTGCAATGTTCCGGCCGGCGCAAGGTACAGGTCGGTAAAGTGCAGCACACGCCGCGAAACCCAAAGGGGAAACCAAGCCTGCCTGCCGTCATGAGCCCACAACAATGCATCCGGATCCAACAGACGTTCCGCGAACAGGCAGCGGACCAGGCGGCTGATCGCGTTGCACGCCGCCTTCTCCAGAAGCTCTGTCTCACCTGTCGCAATTTGATCTGTTGCAGAAGAAATTTTCTCGTCCATTAAGCTGCCTCCGGCCAGTCAGATGGTACATAGTCGAGCGCTCCGTCGGCCAATCCGCCATGATAGTCGCGCGCCCATTGATAGGTTTTGGCAATGGCGGGAACCGCCACATTGAGCCGTTCAGCCATTGTGACGAGCAGGGCCTGTCCGAAGGCGATATCCTCATGGAAGGCGCGGCTTTCGCGATCGACGATGAGTCCCGGACCGTATGGGTTGGCAACGAGGGGCGCACGGATGCCCGCATAGGCGCGATTTGTGCGCAGAAGCGTGTACAGAGTCCGGTCGTCCGCGATCTGGTTCCCATAGGCCTCCACGAGTTCCTGCTGAAGCGGCTTTACGGAACTCAAATCAATGCTGAGACGCGCCTCACTCGCTCGCCGGATCGCCTGATTCTCCGCGTCGCAAGCTTCCAGGAGCTCGGCGCCTGCTTGAGGGCAATCGCTCCACCAGCACAGGGGTTCGTTGAATGGCCTGTTCTCGAAGGGTGCGCCAGGGCCGATGAGAGTGTAAAGGATGGCGGGATGCATCAGTGCGTTGCCCGGCGTCAAAGTGATCTCAAGGTAGTCTCGCAAAAGGGTGATGGGCGCCACGTAGAGGCGATTCAACATTGCCGTGAGTCCGGCGCCGTTGGCAGCGCTTTCGCGACGATGAAGGGCGACAAAAAGTTCTGCTTTGGCCCCACCCATTCGCACCTTCTGCCCCGCGGCCAGGTCGAAGGCGATGTGGGGCACGTCCTTCATGCCCCAGATCACTACATTCTCGCATCCTGAAAGCGCTTTTGCCGCGAGCCAATCGAAGCCACAAAAGCCGGGAATTGCTCCGACATACACGCTCTTCTCCCGAGCCAAATGCGGCGCGATTCGATGCAAGAGTGCCGGTCTCGCCTGGGCTGGCTGCGTGATGACGACCATATCGGCATTCTCAAGCGCCTTGGCAGGATCAGTTCCGACATGGTCGGGCCTGGCGCTCAAGATGTGATCGTCCCGGGTCTGTGCTTGCCACAGATCGTCGCCACTTGCCCATCGCCCGGCGACGGTGTTGGAGGTGGTCAGGACAGAAACCTCAATGCCTGGAACCTGCTTGAAAAGAACCGCGTTCAAGTGGCCCGTGCGGCCAGCGCCACAAATGGTCACCTTCATGCTGCGCGCGCCCGTCCGGAGAGCCAGCCATCCAGCTGGATGGCGATTGCCGGGTCGAGAAGGCGGCGCTTTGCCATCCATTCGTCGTCGAAAATCGAACCCAGATATTTCTCTCCGCCATCCGCGACCGTCGTCACGACCGTGCCTGTCAGCTTGCCGGCGGCGATAAGCTCCAGCGCCTTGTAGATGGCGCCGCCCGTTGAACCGCCCACCAGCAGTCCTTTGCTGCGTGCGATGTAGCGCGCCGTCTCGAAGGCTTGGGTGTCCGTCACCTGGACGCCCTCGTCAATGCAGCCATAGTCCAGCACTTTACCGACCTCGTCACCTGCCGGCGTTCCCGTTCCGGATTGATAGTAGGGATGCCCAGGCTTGCCGAAGACAATCGATCCTGCCGGCTCGACCGCGATCGTGCGCACGGCCGGGTTGTGGCGCTTGAGGCGCTGGGAGATCCCAGTCATAGAGCCGCCTGTCCCGACGCAACCGACAAAGGCATCAATGCCGTCCGGGAGTTGGGTCAGCAACTCGTCGACGAGACCGGCATAGCCTTCCGGATTTGCCGGATTATCGGATTGGTTCATGAACAACGCGCCTGGAAGCTGGGCTCCTAGCTGTGCGGCCAGCCTTTGTCGCTCGACGACGGCAACTTCGTCCTCGCGAAAATCGCCTTCGACGTAGCGGATCTCGGCGCCGAGCGCCCGCATCATGCGGACCTTGTCGGGTGCCGCATGATGGTCCACCACTGCGATAAAGCGCAGCCCGAACTCCAGTGCAGCGAGCGCAAGGCCGGTGCCAGTATTGCCGGAGGATGATTCGACGATGGTGCCTCCCGGCCCGAGGCGCCCATCTTCGAGAGCGGCGACAACCATGCTGCGTGCCATGCGGTCCTTCATCGAGCCGCCGGGATTGTTCTTCTCAATCTTCAATACCAAGACGGCTTCGCGGCTCGGCACGTCAATCGACATTACCGGAGTTTGGCCGATCAATTGCGTTACGGTCGTGTGCAGCATTTAAACCTCTTCGTCTGCGTCGGGAATGAGGATGGGATGCCCTTTAGCGTCCCCGACGACGCATAGGCGGGCGGGCATCGGGTGGCGGTGGAATTCGTTTTCGAGAAGATCCATCTGGTAACCGCCAGTATTGGCGAAGACCAGGAGGTCTCCGGCTTGCGGGGTGACGGGGAAGGTCAGCCACCTGTTGCTGAGAACGTCCTCGTCGAGACAACTATGTCCGGCGAGATAGGCCCGGATTGGGGAAGACACGGAGAGTCGTCTGGCGGCTGGCACGAGAATCGGATCGACCAGAAACTCGGAGGCAAACCAGGTTTCGCAGGCGCTGAAGCTGCTGCCTTCAACGAAGATGACGTACGTGCCCGCATCGAGGGATTTCACGCGCGTTACCCGAACGACCGTAATGGCCGCCTGGTCCGCCAAGGCGCGACCCGGCTCCATTGCCAGAACGAGCTGCTCCTGCCTAAAATAGGTCGCGACGCTGCGGCCTTCGCTCATCTCAGCCTGCAAGAGGCGGCGCAGCCAATCCGGCGCTGCGAGAGCGCTGCCGTAGGGATAGAACGAGCCCGGTATTTTTCCGGTACGATAGTCCTCAGGCGTCTGGGCTGCGATATGCGCCTGATATTTCAACTGATCGACGTATTGAACTGGCAAGCCCCCACCGATGTCGATCATGCGCGGAGAAAGTCTCATGGCCCGCGCTTGGGCAATGAGTTCAGCGGCCTCGTTCAGTGCTGCCAAGCGGGTCTCCCAGCCATATCCGCTGAGATGGAAATGTAGCCCGTCGAAGCGCAATCTGCTTTCCCGTGCAATACGGGCAAGGCAAGGAATGACGGTCTCCGCCGGCATGCCGAAACGGCTCTTGCTCTGATCCCTCGGCCGAAGCCGCAGGAGGATCGGGTGCGGACTGGCATGTGCCGGCAAGCGAACGACCAGTTCTTCCAGCTCCTCGGGCGAGTCCACCGATATCAGCGCGTTGCAATCAATGAGCTCTTGATGGAATGCGCCCGTTTTCGCCGGCCCGGTCGCCACGAGCCTGGTGCCATTGGCCCCAAGCCGCCTTGCGTCGCGAAGTTCATAAAGACTGGAGACGTCGAGTCCAGCGCCTGAGCTGAGCGCCGCCTGCATGAGGCCGGGCGATTTGTTGACTTTCACTCCATAATAGATCGCATGCTCGACGCCGCCCTCCGTCAGCACGGTTCTTAACGCCGCAAAGTTGTCCTGCAACGCGTCCGGCCAGACCAAATTGAGCGGTGAGCCGAAACGGGCAACCCAGTCGAGAAGAAGAGGATCGTGCCGGGTGAGAAGGTCCGCAGTCGCCGATCGTAAAATCGGCGGCAGGTCAGAGTCGATCTTGTGGCAATGCAACGTCATGACAGCGCCCCGGAAGCGCGTAGAGGCGCCATTTCTGACGAAGCGGGCTTGCACAAAAGCTCAAGAGGGACATCGCATGTCGGCACGCCCTGGGCAAAGATGTGCCGTGTTGTTTTGTAGGGAAACTTGCGGCCGCTGCGCGCCATTTCGAAGATTTCCGCAGGGGTGATCTCCTCACCCGGGCGCCAACTTTCCACCCGCACTGAATTGTAGTCGAGAAGGACCACGGGTATCTTGGCGAGCTTTAGGCGATGTGCAACCGTCAGTCGGTGATGGCCGTCCATGACGAACAGGGCATCTTTTTCTGCCGTTATTGGCGCGGTCCATGCACCTGCTTTCAGGATTTTGGCTTGTAATGCATCGACTCTGTCGAAATTCACCTCTTCTGTTGGGATCAATCGTGCTGGGGAGAGAAGGCAATATTCCATGCGGTCCGGCCTCATGCTCGCTTTTTGCATCGCATTTTATATCTTGAGTTTATGACTCAAGATATGGCCGCTATAACCAGCAGTGATTGCGGCGTCAACAGCGCCTTCAATGACCGATTGCTACAAGAGTTAGAGAACGCCTGATAGCGTTACCGCTTTCCTAAAGGCCGTGGATCCATCTCGTCCAAAACGAGACAAGCCTCGGACGTAGCGACGAAAGAGGCCGTTCGCCGTTGGGCAATACTTCGCGGGCATGACAAGCGAGACTGCGGCTGAAATCATTCCTTTTCGTAAGGGTCAGCCAGCGCTGCATCTGGCTGGCTTACGGGATAGTCGATGTTGGAAATCTTCTCTGCCAGCTTCTTAGGGCCGTTCTGCTTGAGAAGCGCCCGAAAGCTTGGGTGCATGCCGCCGTCGACATAGGCTCTCAGATGAGAAGGGCCGTCCTTTTCGAGCAGCGCGGCAAGCTCGGCATCTTCCGTCTTTATCCTGGCGGCGACTGCAGGATCGGGGGTGTCGATGCGCGCAGGGCACGCGGCCAACGGATCGTCTGGGTCGCCTCCCTGAAATTCGGCGTTAACGACGTATTTTCCCCCACATGCGGAAATCCTGGGTTCTGTCCTCGTCGCCTCGAAGGCGTCATATCCCGACTTCAATGTCTTCCAGAAGGCGAAATTGGGGTCGCTTCTGTGTTTGGCCATGTTTTTCGCCGTCATACGGAAGGGGAGCGCCTGAACCTGGAATGATGTTTGGCCGCCGCCCAGCGAGGCATTGACGATTGCATAGATCTCGCCGACGCCCTGGTCAGTCATCGCGTAGCAGCCGGCGGAGGAGCACGCACCATGCACCATGAGCGCCGTGCCGCTATATCCAAGGGCGGATTCGAGCCTGTTGGGATAACCCAGGTTGAAGGAAAGGTAGTACTGGGACCTAGGGTTCAGCATGCTCTTGCTGACCGAATAAAAGCCTTCGGGAGCTTGGCGGTCGCCGTCGGTCTTCTTGGGTCCGAGCTTGCCCGACCACCGACATATCGGGAAGGATTTCAGCAGGCGATAACGCCCCGTGGCGTCCTGCTTCCACACCTCGAGCTCGCTCTCCTCCTTGAAGGTTCGAACGAGCACCGGGCTTTGAGGCGACATTTTCTTCTTACGCATCTCCGCCATTGTCTTGGTTGAGATCTGAGGAGCAGCGTCGCCGAGATCGTCCAGCGCCGTCTGCACGCAGCCGCTGGTCGCAGTCGCGATCAGGATCATCACGGCAGCCGGCACGACGCCTCGCAGGCGTGACAGGCGGTCAAGAGGACTGCGACAGAGTTTGGTATCATTCATGTCTTGTCTTCCGGGGCGGCATCGCGCGGTGCCTCGAGGTGGCTCTTTGCCGGGAAGACAAAGACAGCGGCAGTCACTTCTTATCCCAGTCCGTTTCGGAATTCGACGGGGAAGGTGGACAAAGGATATGGATGTCGGCCTTCCTGCAGTTCGAGAGGGCGGGCCTGATCTCCGCAGTAAGGGCCGACGGGGAAGACCTGCGGGGGATCAAAGCCGCCGCGATGACGAATGCGCTTAGCCCTCGGGGGGTGAGGCAAACCGATCGGCGTCGAACCGGTCAGTGGCGGCGACCGGAATGATGTTCGTACCGGATGCGGCATCCGGATTATGCTGAACCGTGCGGCGGGAAACGCGAGGCGCTCTCATTCCAATCACCGCGCCCGGGGGATGCAGCGCCCAATTCATCAGCGCCGTGTCTGAAATCGGTCCGAATAGATCTGCCTCCTCCCAGGAGGCAGTCATTGGCAGGGAGGCGATCACGTTCGCGTCCTCTTGTGAGGCGCGATGTGCGGCAGCGAAAGGTTTGAAGCCGCTATAGGTCGGCAATGCAGATGTCCGTTTATCCGGAAGCATGCCGATTGGGCCAATCGAAGCAATCTCCAGCTTGGCGTCGGCCCCCAAGTCGGCTGGCCGCATTGCCGGTATCGGGATCGGGAACGATGAAAGATCCAGGGAGGACCGTTCGTCGTCCCGCTCGGCCGCGTCGGTCTGCAGGGCCAGCGCATTCAATGCGCGGCTTCGCGGCGTGGGCAGGAGCGCCGTCACGAGGCTATTGTCTATCGCGTCGCGGCCCGACGTTCCTGCGTCATCGTCTTCTCCAGCGGTGCTGGCGATCTGGATGGAGGCGGCGCCGGCGCGCTTCCTATAGTTGGCAACCGCCTGGTTATATCCCGGCAGCGGCCGGCCATCGGCTGGAAGATGCATCGTCTGCCCGTTCGGGAATATTCGAGCAAGTTCTTGCCGAGACATGCGGGGCCAAGCCCGGACGTTGCCGACGTCGAGATGCACGAACGGCGATCCCGATGTCGGATAATATCCGACACCACCAGCCTGCATCTGCATTGCAAGGGTACGCAGCGTCGAAAGCTTCACACCTGGAACGTAGAAGTCCATCGCCTTGCCAAGCATGTGCTGGCTCTTCTTGGCGACGCCCGTACTGCGCGAACGGTTGCGGAGCATGTTATTGGTGGCCGGAGAACGGTAGGCGGAGACGATGTGGATGTAGTCCTTCGCGCCGCTGCGCTTGTACACTTCCCAGACCAGGTCAAGCAGCCGGGGATCCATCCGGGTCGGCTCGTTCCTTCGCCAGTCGCGCAGAAACCGATTTATCTGGGACAGGCCCTTTGGATCGAACCTTCCGTCGCGCTTGTAGGTAATCGTGGCCCTCTCGCCCGTATGGGTAAAGAACAGCTTCAGCGTACGATCTTCCGCGGAGGCAAAAGATGCAGAACCGATAAGCGCGGGGAGCGCGAGCAGAGTTCGCAGGATGGTCTGCGCGACGAGCCGTCCCACACGCGAAAAGAGTGCGGCGACCGCGCCGTCCGATGCTGCACCCCAGAACCCTTTCACTGGATATTTCGACACGAACAATCCCGTCTCACACAAAAACACTCGACGACGTGCGGGAACGTCCGCATCCATCGCGCTCAGTAGAACCACTTTATGGTCAACAAATTCCTAACAGACGGATGCTTAGGCTCGGTGAATCGAGGCAGCGGGGCCATCCGAGGACGGCCAGCTTTTCAAACGCGAATATCGTCTCCATTTTCTGGCTTGGGCTTGCCAGATCGTGCAGCCCCTCGGACTGAACTCATTGATCGGCTTTGCGTTCACGAAAAACGTTGGTTGTTGCCACGATTTCGGCGCCTCGACGACTTCCAGGTCCTGGACTGCAGCGCCTCAGCCTCAGGGTGCCGCTCAGGACCCGGTTGCGTGTCGGGCAGAGTCCGAAGGATGGCAGGACTCAAATCAGAAGCCGAGCTAGGTAACAAATCGCATCCCGGCTCCATTCGTTTCCGAGCATGCTGCTGTGATGTGACTTTTCGCGGGAAAACTCGGTTTCATCATGGACTTTGCTCATGGCACCTGCCCTTCCAAGGACAGGTCATTCGTAGGCAAGCATCGCCCAGTCGCGCTTTGGTGCTGAAATATCGGAACTTTTCGGGCTGTAATCAGTTGAAAAGCTTTGATCAGGAGAAATCGCGAAGGGCCACCTGCATGCCGAACATCCGGAACATGGCGCCGAAGAGCGGGTTCGATCCCCGCGACCGGCTGATCGTGGCTCTCTATGCGCAGCTGAAGGCAGAGCGGGAAACGCGTGAAACATTGGAATGGGCAATCCGCAACGGCGCGCTTTCAGACGAAGTGCTCGAAGCGATCGCCGCGGACCCCGTGCGGCCCGTTACCAGCGACGATATCGCATCCGTCGAAAAGATTATCGCCTTGGATGAGCGCCGCAAAGCAGCGACACGCGATGACGACTGAAGAGAGGACAGGAATATGGTCGACATTACCTATCAGATTGTGCCGCATGACGAAGGCTGGGCATACAAGCTCGGCGGCACGCTTTCCGAAACCTATGCGACCGTCGAAGAAGCGATCAATCACGCCAAACGCGCAGCGTCCCGCCAGAAGATCGGCGACGGCGACGCTACACTGGCTTTTCCGGCTCCGGACGGCGGCTGGCGGTTTGTGCCGCTTGAAACGGATAAGAGCGGAAGCAGGCTCTGATCGATACGCAGGAGACGGGGATGGCAGCGCGGGCAAGCTGGAAGGGTCATCTGAAGATTGGCGACCTCGTCTGCGCCGTCGGGCTTTATACGGCAATTTCCGCATCGGATCGGCTCTCCTTCAATATCATCAACCGGAAGACCGGCCATCGCGTCGAGCGTCAGTTCGTGGACAGCGAGACCGGCAAGCCTGTGGAGCGCGAGGATCAGGTCAAGGGTTACCGGATGGACAATGGCGAATACATCGTCATCGAAGGCGACGAGATTGCCAATGTCATGCCCGAGAGCGACAAGGTCATGGATGTCCAGAGCTTCATTGCTCTCGATGAATTCGACAAGCTCTATTTCGACCGTCCTTACTATCTTGCACCTGTCGATGAGAATGACGAAGAGGCGCTGCGCCTGATTGCGAGGAGCATGCGTGAAAACAAGGTGGCAGCGCTTGCCGAGGCCGTGCTCTTCCGGCGCAACCGGACCCTGCTGATCCGCCCGCGTGAGGACTACGTCATCGCGACGATGTTGAACTTCGACTACGAGGTCCGTTCTGCCGATCCGGTCTTCAAGGACATTCCGGACATCAAGTTCGACAAGGAGATGCTCGAGCTTGCCGGTCATATCATCGGTACGAAGAAGGGCGTGTTCGAGCCGAGCGAATACGAGGATCGCTACGAGGCGGCGCTGACCGAATTGGTGAAGGCCAAGGTCGAGGGAAGGGCACTGCCGAAGAGGAAGCCGAAGCCGGAGGGCAAGGTTGTCGATCTGATGGAGGCGCTGCGCCAGAGTGCCAAGTTGAGTGAAAAGAAAGCGCCTGCCTCTGATAGCCGCCGCAAGAAAGCTGGCTGACCATGGCGCTCGAGACCTATCAGGCAAAACGCAACTTCAGGATCACCCCTGAACCGCGTGACGCCAAAGGCCGCAGTCTTAGAAACAGTTTTGTCATTCAAAAGCACGATGCCACGCGGCTGCATTATGACTTCCGGCTGGAGATAGACGGGGTCCTGAAAAGCTGGGCCGTGACCCGGGGACCAAGCCTCAATCCGGAGGACAAGCGTCTCGCCGTCCATGTGGAGGATCACCCCCTTTCCTACGGCGATTTCGAAGGCATCATCCCGAAGGGGCAGTATGGCGGCGGTACTGTGATCATCTGGGATCGTGGCACCTGGACGCCGCTCGCCGATGCAAAGATCGCCTATCGAAAGGGCCATATCGAATTCGAGCTTGATGGCGAAAAGCTGAAGGGACGCTGGCATCTGGTGCGAATGCACAGGCGCCCGGGTGAAAGGCATGAGAACTGGTTGCTGATCAAGGGAGACGACGCCGAGGCGCGCCATGACGGCAAAGACATTTTGGAACAACGGCCGGAATCGGCAAAGACCGGACGGCGGATTGAAGAGGTCGCCAAGAATCCGACCGATACCTGTAATTCCAAACCGAAGGGCGGCGACAAGACTGTCACGGCAAGGACAAAGAAGGTTGGACCGCAAGTCCACGATTGGCCAAAAGGCGCCAAGAAAGCGGCGATGCCAGATTTTGTGGAGCCGTTACTTGCCAAGCTGAAGGCCAGGCCGCCGGCCGGCGACGGCTGGATCCACGAGATCAAATTCGATGGTTATCGGCTGCAGGTCCGGATCGAAAAGGGAAAGGTGACGATGCTGACCCGCACGGGGCTCAACTGGACGGAAAAGTTCGGCAGGGACATCGTCGACGCCTTCATGGCATTGCCAATCCAATCGGCGATTATCGACGGGGAGCTGGTGGTAGAGCGGGATACCGGCGCTTCCGATTTTTCCGCGCTTCAGCAGGACCTGAGCGCGCGACGCTATGATCGCTTCATCTTCTACGCGTTTGATCTGATGTATCTTGACGGCCGTGATCTAAGTGCCGCGCGTTTGATGGAGCGCAAAAGTCTGCTTGAAAAAGCGCTGCTTGGCGGAAACAACAAGGTGCGTTTCAGCGAGCATTTCAACGAGAACGGCGGCCTGGTTTTCGATCACGCCTGCAGGCTGAGCCTGGAGGGCGTCATCTCCAAGCAGTGCGACAGCCCCTATACGTCCGGCCGCAATGGCGATTGGATCAAGGCCAAGTGCTCGCACCGGCAGGAGCTTGTCATTGGTGGTTATGTGCCATCGACCTCCATGAAGAATGCGATCGGCTCGTTGGCGATGGGTTACTATGATAATGGCAAGCTGAAGCATGTCGGACGTGTCGGCATCGGCTACACAGCCACGGTGGCCCAGGATCTCTATGAGCGGCTTTCCAAAATCGAAGAGAAGGGGAGTGGTTTTGACGGTAAGCTGACGTCGGAGGAACGGCGCGGGCTTATTTATGTGAAGCCGGAGCTTGTCGCGGAGGTGGAATTTCGCGCGTGGTCCGCCGATGGTAACCTGCGGCACGCCGCTTTCCGCGGTTTGCGCGAGGACAAACTGGCGAAGGACGTGGTGCGCGAGATGGAAAAGACGACCGCAAAAAGCCTGACGAAATCGCAAGTGACGCTGACCCATCCGGATCGCATTTACTGGCCGGATGAAGGCGTTACCAAGGAAGGACTTGCCAATTATTACGCGCAGGTCTGGCGCTTCATGGAGCCTTACGTGGTCAATCGTCCTTTGGCTCTGCTGCGTCTGCCAGACGGCATTGAAGGACATCAGCGTTTCTTCCAGAAACACGCCTGGAAGGGCATGAACGAGAATATCGAACAGATCACGGATCCGAAGGACAGGGGCGGAGAAAAGTTGCTGCGCATTGCCGATTTCGATGGTTTGGTGGCCCTCGTGCAATCGGCTGTGCTCGAAATTCATCCCTGGGGCGCGACGACGGACAGTTGGGAGAAACCGGACATGATAACCATGGACCTCGATCCGGGCGGCGAGGTTGCGTGGGATAATGTCATCGCTGCCGCCCGCGAGATCAAAGAGCGCCTGGAGGCCGAAGGACTTGCCGGCTTCGTCAAGACCTCGGGCGGCAAGGGCCTGCATGTGGTCACGCCACTGAAGCCAAAAGCAGGTTGGGCGGAGGTGAAGGCCTTTGCGAAACGGCTGGCGGACACCATGGCCGCAGAAAGCCCGGACCGCTACATCGCAAAGGCGACGAAAGCCGAACGCACCGGCAAGATCTTCATCGACTACCTGCGCAATGGCCGCGGCAACACCGCAGTCGCCGCCTATTCGACGCGTGCCCGGCCGGGAGCGGCCGTCTCGATGCCGCTGGAATGGACCGAACTCACCGCCGACATCGGCCCGGCCTATTTCACCATCGAGAACACGCCGCCGCGGCTCGACGCGCTGCCGAAAGACCCGTGGGACGGGTTCTTTGCGGCAGCAAAGCCGCTTGAGAAAAAGAAGAAGCGTTAGCGCCTGGCAGCGGCCTGCCGTCAGCCTCTCCCGTGGAGGAGAGACTGACAATGCGTTGGTTCCAGCAACTAGGCTGCCTTCGCAACTTCGCCGTGCGGGTCGAGCACGAATTTGGTGGCGGCTCCCTGGTCGAAGCTCTCATAGCCTTGCGCAGCTTCCTCCAGTGAGATCACCTTGGCATTGACGATGTCGGCAATCGGTAGGCGGTCGTGGAGGATCGCCTGCATCAGCTGACGGTTGTATTTCAGGACAGGCGTTTGGCCGGTGTGGAAGGATTGGGCCTTTGCCCAGCCGAGGCCGAAACGGAGCGAGAGGTTGCCGTGTTTTGCGGCATTGTCGACGGCGCCTGGATCTTCGGTGACGTAGAGGCCCGGAATTCCGATCGAACCGGCCGCACGGGTGATCTCCATCATCTGGTTGAGCACGATTGCCGGCTGCTCGCCGCCCGAATGACCGCGGGCTTCGAAGCCGACGGCGTCGATGGCGCTGTCCACCTCATTGGTGCCGACGACCTGAGCAATCATGTCGCCGAGGCGGTCGCTCTTGGAAAGGTCGATCGGCTCAAAGCCAACCTTGGCGGCATGGGCCAAACGATCCTTGTTGAAATCGCCGATCATGACGACGGCCGCACCGAGGATGCGGGCAGAAGCGGCAGCGGCCATGCCGACCGGACCGGCGCCTGCGACATAGACCGTCGAGCCGACGCCGACGCCGGCGCGCACTGCGCCGTGGAAGCCCGTCGGAAGGATATCGGAAAGCATGGTGAGATCGCGGATCTTCGCCATTGCCTTGTCGCGATCGGGAAGTTTCAGCAGATTGAAATCGGCGTAGGGGATCATGACGTAGCGGGCTTGGCCGCCGATCCACCCGCCCATGTCGACATAGCCATAAGCCCCGCCAGCGCGCGAAGGGTTGACCGTCAGGCAGACGCCGGTGTCCTGGGCTTTGCAGCAGCGGCAGCGGCCGCAGGCAACGTTGAAGGGCACGGAAACGATATCGCCGATGCTCAGCATTTCGACATCGACGCCCTTTTCGATGATCTCACCGGTAATTTCGTGGCCGAGAACGAGACCGGGCATGGCTGTCGTGCGGCCGCGGACCATATGCTGGTCGGAGCCGCAGATATTGGTGGAGATTACCTTCAGGATGACGCCATGCTCGATGCGGCGGCCATCCGGCGCTTCCAGTTTCGGATCGTCGATGTCGCGGACCTCGACCTTGCCGGGCCGCAAATAGACGACGCCTCGGTTCTTGCTCATTTTCATCTCCTCCGTTGAAAATGTGACCAACCGAGCATGGCTCCTCTCCATGCCGGCTGCTTCGAACAGATTAGTGCAGAATGGCGGGCGCGCCGTTCCGTTTACGACGATTTGGGGCCGGAAATGGCCGCTGCCCTCAGTGAGATCTTGGCGACCTCGGTTTTTCGCCTTCGGCGGCCAAGCTCTTCTTCAGGGCGTCCATGATGTTGATGACATTGCCGGTCGATTTGACAGCGGGCCGTTTCTTTGCGGGCGCAGCCTGCTTGAGGCTCTTCGTCTTGTTGCGGATCATTGTTTTCAGCCGCTTCTGAATCGGATCCTGCACCATAGAGACATTCCACTCTTTCGTCTCTTCCTTGACAAGGCGCTTCATCATGGCGAGCACCTTGTTGTCGACTTTGGTGTCGATATCCAGGTGCGCGACCGGCTCTCGGACCTCGTTGCCGTAATGCAACGTCCAGAGAATGATGCCCTTGCCTTGAGGCTCGAGAAGCACCGCCCTTTCACGGCGATAAAGCACCAGCCTTGCGATGCCGACCACGTTGTTTGCCCTCATCGCTTCGCGAATGACGCAGAAGGCCTCTGTACCGACCTTGTCCTCCGGCGCCAGAAAATGCGGCTTGTCATACCAGATCCAGTCGATCGAGCCGCGCGGCACGAAAGTGTCGATGTCGATAGTACGGGTGCTTTCGAGCCCGACCTCCTCGATCTCATCGTCTTCGAGAATGACGTAATCGTCCTCGCCCTTCGGATAACCCTTGACCTGTTCCTTTGCGGACACGGCCTTATGGGTGACGCTGTCGACATAGCGGCTTTCGACCCGGTTGCTGGTCTTGCGATTGAGAACATGGAAGCGGACCTTATTGCTCTCGGTGGTGGCCGGCGTCAGCGAGACTGACGCCGTGACGAGCGACAGCTTGAGATAGCCTTTCCAGAAAGTCTGCCGCGCCATGGCCGTCTCCAATGAAAGAACACAAGGGGCAAAAAGCCTTCAACTGGCGGCTTTCCTTGGGTTCGGTTAGGTTTTGACCGGCTTTCTTCGCCGATCGGCTAAGTCTCTTCCTTCCGCTGGACAGAGTATTGCCGTCCGTCGGTTCTCGTACCAATCTCCAATGCGTGACCTAATGCGTTAGCTTCGGTCACAGAGTGACGTTCGGCTCCCGGTTTCCCATTCTCCTTCAGGAGCGCAGCCCAGTCCTGCCGGGCTCGCTAAACGGCCATCAGGACAACCGGGATATCGTCGACGCGCTTTCCATGGGGCTGTCACCGCGCCGCTCGTAAGCGCGCTGGTCACGCAGAATCTGGAAGGCGATCGTCAAAAGCTTGCGCGCGATGGCAACACGCGCCTTGTTCACTCCTCTGAACTTCAATTGCTCATACTGGGCGCGCAGCTGCGCATCGCTGGCGATGGCCGGGGCGACCGCCTCGACGAAAGCCCAGCGTAGCCAGGTCTTGCCGCCGGAGGAATAGGTCGACGGCACCAGTCCGGCATAGGCGGCAAGCTTCTTCGGGTTGCGAAACCGCGCTAGGTCGTCGATCTCGGCGTCGATCAGCCGGGCGAAGAACTCGCCAATGCCAGGGATCGTCTTCAACAGCCTCACATTGGTATTGGCCTTGGTCATTGCCCGGATCGTTGCTTCCGACTGCTTGATCCGCACGTCGATGTCGCCGATGAAGTCGAGGCCACGGTCGATCTGGATGCGGTCGATCTCCGAGACCTTCACCTGCGCCAGCTGAATGCGGCCGGCCTTGCCGAACAGGTCGCCGAGCTTCTTCAACTGTGCCGTCTGCTCCGGATAGCGATCAAACACCGTGACGATACGGTTCTTCGTCATCGTCCGCAGCCGCACGTAAAACATCCGCTCACGAAGGGCGACGCGCAGCTCGCGGGCTCGCTCTCCAGGAGCCCAGGCCTCCGGCACCAGGTCGGCTCTGAGCAGATGCGCCAGCACCGTCGCATCGATCTTGTCGGTCTTGATCTTGGCGTCGGCGATCGCCTTGACCTTCCAGGGATGGGCGAGAACGACATCATCACAAATGTCGTCGAGCCAATCGTAGATCACCATCCAGTTGCGGGTGGCCTCGACAACCGCATGCGAATTCTCCCGGTAGCGTTCCAGAAACCCACCCAGAGACTGGCGGTCGTTCTTCACCCGGCCGGATCTCAGCGTCTTGCCATTGCTGTCCTGCACCACCAGGTGGCTATAGGATTTGTGGTAGTCGACGCCGATATGGTAATTATAAGAGGCAGTCATGCTTCCAACTCCTTTATTGAGATCTTGCGAACCCCAACAAGGTAAGCCGAAAGGCTCGAAGCGTGACTGTCCCTCGACCATCACCTGCATCTCAGTGATCCGTTCTATCGGTGAAGGCGGCCTCTTTCATGTCACCTCCTTAAGCCGCCTTGTCGAGTTCCGGATAGTGCCGGAAGATGCCATCCTCGTTGAAAGCGATGCGCCGCTCCGATTTCAGGTAGGCGGCGATGTTCGGGCGCCTGGCCACTGCATCATGCAGGGCCGATAGCGCCGGGTATCTCGCCCGATAACCTGCCATGCCCTTGGGGAAGGCATAGTTCAGGCCCTCAATGATCTGAAAGAGCGAAAGGTCGACATAGGTAAGCGCATCGCCGAGGATATGTTGCGGGCCTTGCGGGTTCTGCTGAAGCACGCGTTCGAAATAACCGAGGTATTTCGGGATGCGCTCCTTGATAAATTCGGCCGAGCGCGCCTTTGCCTCGTCCTTCTGATCTTCGTAGTAGAGCGAGGTGGCGATCGGATGGTGCGTGTCATGCACCTCAGCGACGAAATCAGTAACCGTGAGTTGCAAGCCGTTCAACACGTAGCGCAAGCCTTCCTCCTTAGGCGCCAGACCAAGCTTCGGCCCGAGATAAAGCAGGATATTGGCGACGTGCGGCATGATGAGGTCGCCATCTTTCAAAAAGGGAGGCGCAAACGGGATATGCGGTTCTGAGCCGCTCCGCATGAGGCTCATCATTGCGCTGGTTCCCCGGCCGCTGCCGGATTCGCGCGCGACGTCGACATACTCGGCGCCCGCCTCCTCCAGCGACAGGCGGACGAATTCGCCCCGTCCCTGGATGCCGTCCCAGTAATAAAGCTCGTATGCCATCCATTCCCTCAACGCTTGGTTTTGCGACCGAAATCTTTTCGCAGTTCATCCTTTGCTTGTTCAAGTGTGTTCTTTTTCTTCTTCGTCAACTGGTCGCCGGCGCGGTTGATATAGAAGCTCAGCATCGACATGGCCGAGCGAAAGGGGCTCGATTTTCGGCGGCGGCTCGCCACCGCGGAGTGTTTGATCGAAGCGGCGATCTTCTTCGGATCGTCGGATTTGAAAACGCTTTCCTTGAGGTCCATGGCGTCGCTGTGCTCGGTCACCTCTTGCGACCATTTCCTTTTCGCCTTGGTCATCGGAACCTCCTCGATCAGGAACGGCGCACTTTGGCGGCGGGCCATTCCAAAGATCAGTGATGAGCTTCATGTTCGTGGCGCTTGCGCGTCGCGGCTGCCTTCTTGGCGGATGCCGAACGCTCGGCTGCGGAGCGGGATGCCGATGCCGCGCCGCCTTTGCGGCCGCCTTTTTCAGAGGCTTCGTGCGTGTCTTTCTTTCCGCGACCCGAACCGGACTTGTTGCCGCCGCCGCTTTCCTTGTTGACGGTAGCCCAGGCCCGGCGCTCTGCCTCTTTCTCGGAAACGCCACGTCCCTCGTAGCCTTCCTCGATGTGCTCTGCCTTGCGTTTCTGCTTGCCCGTATAGGTGGATTTGTCACCTCTTGGCATATTTTCCTCCTCTTGTTTGCAAAGAGATTGAACCGCGCGGCACTGCAAAAAGTTCCGGAGTCATGCCTGGATTTTGACGCAGGAGGAGCGTGCTTGGTGCAGCTAAGCGATCGGCCTTTGCTCAGCCGCGGTCTTCACCGCCAGGTCGAGGGCTCTGCTGCTGAAGGGTTTCGACAGCAGGACCGAGCCGGAGAAACGGCTGGCGTCCGGAAGCTGGCTGTTTCCTGTGGCAAATACCAATCCAACGGATGGTAGTACTTCTCTTGCCTTGGCAGCGAAGGCGGGGCCAGACATGCCCGGCAAGCCGACATCGACGACGATGATATCGATCTTTGTATGCACCAGGATCTCGACACCCTGTTCCCCGCTTTCGACATCGATCACCTCATAACCCAGGTCGTGAAGTATTTCCGTCGTGTCCATACGGATGAATGCATCGTCCTCCACCAGCAACAGTTTGAGTTTGGCATGCATGATCTCCGGCGGCGTGGTACCTGGGATGTCGGCCGGTCCGGCCGGGGCATGGAGGCGTTGGGCGTTGTGGGCAAGCACCAGGCGGATCTTCCGCGCAAGCGCCTCTCGCGTATAGGGCTTGGAGAGAAGTTCGAGGCCGGGATCGAGGCGGCCGTCATGGACGATCGAGTTTTCCGCATAGCCGGAGGTATAGAGAACTGCGATGTTCGGCAGGCGTTGGCGCGCCATGCGCGCGAGCTCGGGGCTCTTCAACGGACCTGGCATGACGACGTCCGTAAATAGCATATCGATATGCGCGCCGCTTTCGATGACGGTGAGTGCGCTCTGCGCATCGCGGGCCTTCAACACGTAATAGCCGAGATCGGTCAGCATCTCGACGACGGTGGCCCGCACGCCCTCGTCGTCCTCCGCGACGAGGATGGTTTCCGTGCCGCCGACCGATGGTGGTGCTTCGTTGCTGGCCACGCGGTCCTCGGTCTGGAACGAGCGAGGCAGATAGAGCTTGATCGTCGTTCCTTCTCCAACCTCGCTGTAGATCTTCACATGCCCGCCGGATTGCTTGACGAAGCCGTAGACCATCGAAAGCCCGAGGCCAGTGCCCCTGCCTTCGGGCTTGGTGGTGAAGAAGGGCTCGAAGGCCTGCACCATGACCTCCGGAGGCATCCCGCACCCGCTATCGGTAACGGCGAGCACGACATACTGACCAGCAGTCACTTCCGGATGGATCCGGCAATAGGAATCGTCGAGAAATGCATTACCCACCTCGATTGTCAGCTTACCGGATCCTTCCATCGCGTCCCGCGAATTGATGGTGAGGTTGAGAACCGCATTTTCAATCTGGACCGGATCGGCAAAGGTGTTCCAGAGGCCACCGGAAACCATGGTCTCGATTTCGACCTCCTCGCCCAGCGCGCGGCGAAGCATATCATCCATGCCGGTCACGAGACGGCCCATATTGATGACCTTCGGCTCCAGCGCCTGACGGCGGCCGAAGGCGAGCAAATGATTTGCCAGCCGTGAGCCCCGCTCCACGGCGGCAAGCGCGTTTGAAATCCGCTCCTTGGCGCGACCATCGTGCGGGACGTCCTTTCCCAGGAGTTGGAGATTGCCCGAGATGACCTGCAGCAGATTGTTGAAATCATGGGCGACACCGCCCGTGAGCTTGCCAATCGACTCCATTTTCTGTGATTGCTGGAGGGCAGCCTCGGCCTGTTGGCGCTCGGCGATCTCATTGGCAACGCGCAGTTCCAGCGTTTCGTTGAGTCTACGCAGTTGGCTTTCGATGCTGCTGCGCCGGGCGATCTCCATGTCGGCAGCGTGCAGCAGCCGGGCATTGTCGATTGCGACAGCCGCCTGACCGGCAAGGCTGACAAGACTCGCCTCCGCCGCGCCGGTGAAGCGGCCGGGCTGCGCGTGGCCGAAAAAGAGGCCGCCGATGACTGCCCCGCTGCGGGATTTTACCGGCACTGCGAGATAACTTCGTACCGGCAGATGGCCGTTTGGCATGCCGGCATAAGGAGCGTTGTGCCCGTAGCGGGGGTCAAGCAGGATATCGTCGGAACGCACGACACCTTCGCCGCTGAAGGTCGGCGCGAAGACCTTTGTATTGCGCGGCATCGGAAACGTTTCGAAGTTCTTCCGCTCGACGCCCGAAAGCGCGTAGAGCATGTAGCTTCCGCCTTCTCCGTCATCGACGTTATAAAAGAACGCGCCAAATTCCGCTCCCGTCAGTGCCACGCCGGCATCAACGGCAATCTGTGTCAAACGGTCGATATTGAGTTCGGCCGTGATTGCAGCACCGGCTGCATTGACGATCGAAAGTGCGTCGGATTTCGACCGCAGCTCTTCAAGCGCGTGACGCTCGCGCCGCTTGGCGATGACTTGCGCCGAAACCTCCATGGTCGCACAAAGCAGACCGCCAATTGCGCCTGTTTCGTCGCGAAGCGGCGTATAGGAAAAGGTGAACCAGGTGTCCTCCGTGCGTCCGTCCCGCCGCATCGGAATCAGCAATTCCTCGAAGATATGAGATTCGCCTTTGAGCGTGGCATGGACGATCGGTTCGAATTGCGGCCAGATATCGCTCCAGACTTCAGTGAAGGGTTTGCCCAGCGCGCTTGGATGACGATCCGGGAAAATCGGCACGTAGGCGTCGTTGTAGATGAAGGCAAGGTCCGGCCCCCAGGCGACGAATTTCGGCTGGCGCGAATTCAATACAACTTCGACAATATACCTGAGGCAAACAGGCCAGCCCTTCACAGGCCCAAGGCCTGAAACGCTGAAGTCGGCATTGCGCAGTATGTCGCCGATATTTCCGCCACCCTTCGGCCAAATGCCGTCTTCGCGCCGGGTCATTCAAACCGCCTTCATGATCGGACCGCAACGAGGCGAATTCGCTCGGGAATTCAGGCCATCTGCCAACGGCAAAATAGAGGCCTTGGGGCGTTCGGAAAGAGGATTTTGGAAATAACCTTAACGTTGAAGAAGCAAGGCTACCGATCTGGACTTTCGCCTGTGCTATTTGCGAGAAAGCCGTTGGAAACCGGACAATGCCTTGCCGAAATTAAACAGGCGGCCGGACTGCGAGCGGGTTTCGCGGAAGACAAGGCCAACCATGTTGTCGATTGCGACGACGAGACCGAGCGCAAGGACGAGGTAGAGAAACGCGGCGAGTGATAAAATCAGCATCTCCGCCCTCACAAAGGCGCGATCAAAATGTAGCAACCCGCCACGATAAGCGAAACGAGAATGGTGTCGAAGTAACCCCTATTCATGGCAAGCCTCCCATTTCGCCACTAACAGCCGACGAAAAAATTGGTTCCGCCATTGCTGGCCGTTTTGCAGCCTTTTTTTGAAGCGGACACCGCTTTAGGGTCATTCGGCCGATCTATCCTCACGTCAGAACGTTCCACGCGTTACAAACACCCTAAAGCGCAAGTAATTCAACCATATGACAACAGCTGCGGGCGCAGCTGGCGCAGCGTCCGCATCTTGAAACTTAAATATCGAATGCGTTCAGGCAGACTTGCGGCTGACGGCACGCTTCGGAGCCGGCTTTGCAGCGCCGTTGCTTTTCGTCCCGGGGGGTGCGGTGCGTTTGCCCCGGGTCTTGACTTCCTTGCCGTCCTTCGACGCAGCAGAACCTTCGAGCTTTTCACGCTCTTTCTTTGCCTGCTCCCAATGTATGGAATCTCGTCCGGTAGGATGTCCCTCTTCTTCCCAGAGGGCGTATGCACGTTTTTTAATCCACTCTTCCCGAGTTTCTGTCATCGCTGATCTCCAGTCACATCATCCCGCAGCCAAACGCTAGACTGAGGAGATGGTTCCAGAGGATTCGGGGATATTCAAGAAGAATTTTGACACGATGCAAAATATTATTTGCACTGCAGCATAAAATGCCGGTCAACCGACCTGAAATGCTACGGCCTTTGCCAGATCCTGCACGAAATGCTCGCGGTTCGCGCGGGCATCTTCCTCGTCGCGAATGCGCAGAAGGTAAGAAGGATGAATGGTCACCAGAACCGGAGGATGGTTTGCCGGCTGAAGAACATGGCCCCGCTCGGCGGTGACCTTCACTTTAGGGCCGAGCAGCGAATAAAGTGCTGTGGCACCCAGCGCAACGACGAGTTTCGGCTGGAGAATATCGAGCTCGGCGCCGAGCCACCACGCGCAGCGCTGGATTTCTCCGGCATTTGGCTTGGAATGCATACGGCGCTTGCCGCGCAGCTCGAATTTGAAGTGCTTGACGGCATTGGTGACGTAGCAGCGGGAGCGGTCGAGGCCCGCCTCTTTCAGACACTGATCGAGCAGGCGTCCAGCGGGGCCGACAAAGGGCTTGCCCGCCAGGTCTTCCCTGTCTCCGGGCTGCTCGCCAACCAGCACGATTTCGGCCGTTGGCGGGCCTTCGCCGAAGACGAGCTGGGTGGCGTTCTTGTAAAGGTCACAACGCGTGCAGTGTTCAGCCTGCCGTTTCAATTGATCGAGGCCTTTGGCCTCTGCATTCTCAAGTGTGAAGGCCGGACCGAATTTGGGCACGATGGTCATGGAGGCCTCCTTCTTTCGTCTTCATCTGCAACCGATCCACGCGGTGTTTGTTCCAGCCTGGGAACAAGTGGCGCCCTTCATGACTTTGAAGAGGAGTTTTAAGCACTCATGTCAGTCAGGGGCAATTTATGCATCAGGTTTCGAAAGCAGGCTCTGCCGCGCAAGGCCAAAAAAGCTGGGGTCCTAAGATCGGGGCGAACTGCGTCGATTTTCGCATCTGGGCGCCGGGGCAAAAGGAGATGACACTCCGTTCCTGCGGCAAAGACAGGCTTATGGACCGGTCCGCCGGCGGCTGGTTTGAGCTGACGGTTGCAGAGGCGAAGGTGGGCGACGCATATGCCTTCGTTCTTGGAGATGGCAGCGCCGTGCCCGACCCTGCTTCTCGGGCGCAGGCCGGCGATGTGCACGGTCCGTCGCTGATCGTGGAGCCTTCCTATCAGTGGGTGAATGACGCCTGGAAGGGAAGGCCCTGGGAAGAGGCGGTGATCAGCGAAATCCATATAGGCGCCTTCACAGGGGAGGGCACCTTCAAGGCGGCCGCCGAAAAACTCGGCCATCTCGCCGAGATGGGCTATACGGCAATCGAAGTCATGCCCGTCGCGCAATTTTCAGGCACGCGCGGATGGGGCTATGACGGCGTCCTGCACTATGCGCCGCATTCAGCATACGGAACGCCGGACGATTTCAAGGCATTCATCGACGCAGCACATGGCCACGGCCTCATGGTGCTGCTCGATGTTGTCTATAACCATTTCGGCCCGGATGGAAACTACCTGCACGGGTATGCGCCCGAGTTCTTCCGCTTCGATCGCAATACGCCGTGGGGTGCGGCGATCGATTTCGGACAGGAGCCGGTACGCCGCTACTTCGTCGAAAATGCGCTCTATTGGATCGGTGAATTCCGGCTCGATGGCTTGCGGCTCGATGCGGTGGAGCAGATTTGCGATACGTCGAAGCAGCACATCCTCGAGCAGCTGTCGGCGGAAGTCGGCAACGCCTTTGCCGATCGCGCGGTGCATCTGATCGTCGAGGATCAGCGCAATCTCGTGAGCCTGCTCGAGCGGGACGGCGGCGGAAGGGTCAAGATCTTTACAGCGGAATGGAACGATGACTTCCATCACGTCGCTCACATCATTGCGACCGGCGAAACCGACGGCCACTATCGGCCCTTTGCATCCGATCTCTGGGAAAAGACGAAGCTCGCGATGCAGCACGGCTTTGTGTTTCCAGACCGTGGCAATCCGCCTGAAGTGCCGAAGGATGAGCGGGTTTATCTCCCGCCGCAGGCCTTCATCAACTTTCTCCAGAATCACGACCAAGTTGGTAACCGTGCCTTCGGCGAGCGCTTGGTCAGCCTTGCAGGGCCCGACATGGTCGAGATGCTGGCCGCGATCTTGATTCTCTCGCCGCAGGTCCCGTTCCTCTTCATGGGGGACGAATATGGCGAGACGCAGCCGTTCCACTTCTTCAGCGACTACGCCGGCGAGCTTGGCGAGATTGTCCGCAAAGGGCGGGCGGCGGAAGCGGAAGGTTTCGGCGGTCTGAAGGAAGGCAAGACGCCGGACGATTTGCCGGATCCGAACGCAGTCTCGACCTTCGCGCATTCAAAGCTTCAATGGCAGCGGTTCGACAGTGACGAAGGCACACGCTGGAAGACCTATGTACGCGAGCTCATCGGCCTGCGGCACAGCTATGTCGTGCCGTTGTTGAAGAAGCCGGAACGCGTCGCAAGCACGGCATTGGAAAGCGTCGATGGCGCGCTGGCAATCGACTGGACCTTCGGTACCAGCACGCTGGAGCTTCGGGCGAACCTCACCGGCACCCCGCTCGCCGTGCCGGCTTTCGACGGTGCGGCAATCTTTAGTCGCCTGGGCCGCAACGCTGTTCAGCCGGGGGATGGCAAGCTTGCAGCCCGTTCTGTGATGTTTGCGATCGATCCTCGGCTGGTAAATTAGCAGCGCGGAAATTTTCACGTTTTGAGGAAGCGGTGGCGAATTGAACGCCGCCGCTTTCCAGCTATATCTTCCTCCAATGTTTTATCTCATATCGACCTATTGGCCGCATATCCTTTTCGTCATATCCCTTGGCATGGGGACCGCCGCGGCAATTCATGCGGCCATGACGAAGGAAGAGGTACGCGCCGCAATTGGCTGGGTCGGCGTCATCATCCTGTCTCCGATTATCGGCGCGGTACTTTACGCGATCGCCGGGATCAACCGCATCCGCCGCAAATCCCTGAGCCTGCGCCGCGATGCCTTGCTGCCGGCAGCCGACCTTGATGAGCTTGAAAGTTTCGATGCGGAGCCGGAGACGATCATCAGCAATTATGGGCGGCGCTTTGCAGCTTTGCAAACGCTCGGCGATCGCGTCGCTCGCTATCCGCTGACGACCGGTAATTCGATCGACATGCTGGAAACGGGCGATGATGCCTACGCAGCCATGAAGGCCGCGATCGACGGGGCTGAGCGAAGCGTTCTGCTTGAGACTTATATTTTCGATCGCGACAAGATCGGCCTGCGCATCGCCGATGCGCTGATTGCGGCGGCACAACGCGGCGTCGAGGTGCGCGTGCTGATCGATGCCGTCGGGGCTCGATACTCGGTGCCCAGTATTCTCGGATATCTTGCCGATGGCGGGGTGACGGTTTCAGTCTTCAACGGCAATGTCATCATGGGCCTGCGGTTGCCATATGCAAATCTCCGCACGCACCGGAAAATCATCATCGTCGACGGGCGTGTGGCACTGACGGGCGGCATGAATATACGCCAGGGCTTCAGCCAGGCGATGACGGGCGATGATTTTGCGCGCGATACCCATTTCTCCGTAACGGGTTCAGTCGTTGCCGATCTCTTTGATGTCGCGGCCGAGGACTGGCGCTTCACGACAGGCGAGGTTCTGAACGCAGAGGCGTGGCGGATCGAAGCGCCTGAACGCCAGCCCGGCGATCCGGTCCTCATGCGCGTCGTCGCCTCCGGACCGGACCGCAGCGTCGAGACCAATCACAAGATGCTGATGGGTGCCTTTTCCATTGCGCGGCAATCGATCCGCATCATGTCGCCCTATTTTCTGCCGGATCGTGAGCTGATTAGCGCGCTGACGACAGCCGCACGGCGTGGCGTCGAGGTCGATATCATCGTCCCGGCCGTCAACAACCTTGTCCTCGTCGACCGGGCGATGACGGCACAGTTCGACCAAATCCTCAAGAATTACTGCCGCATCTGGCGTTCGATCGGCAGCTTCAGCCACTCGAAGCTGCTGACGGTCGATGGCGTCTGGACCTATGTCGGTTCGTCCAATCTTGATCCGCGTTCGCTCAGGCTGAATTTCGAGGTGGATCTCGAAGTTCTGAACGAGGGGTTTGCGGCGGAGATCGACGGGCATATCGACGAGATGCTGAAATCTGCAGCGCCGGTGACATTGGAGAGCCTGCGGTCGCGGCCTTTCCCGGTGCGGCTTGTTGAAAAGATCCTGTGGCTGGGTTCGCCTTATCTTTGATTTTCTCGGATAGAAGCATGGCAAGTTTTACCCGTGGGCCTATACTCCGAACCGGAGCCGTTTTCGATCAACGGAGCGCGTGTTGACTTCGATGCATGCCAGGAAAGACAGCCTTCCCGCCAGCATTCTCGCCTCGATCCGCAACCGGAAAAAACGGCTGGAGGCCGTGCTGGCTGCGGCAAAGCCGCGGGCCGAAGGCACGCTGATTGCTTCATACAACGTCCATAAATGCGTCGGCGGCGACAGGCGCTGCGATCCCGAGCGGACGAGCCGGGTCATCCACGAAATCGGCGCTGACGTGATCGCCCTGCAGGAGGCTGATACGCGCTTCGGAGAGCGAACCGGGATTCTTGACCTGACGCGCCTGGAGCGCGAGACGGGGCTTATTCCGGTTCCGGTTTCGGGCATGTCGAAGGCACACGGCTGGCACGGCAATGTCGTGCTCTTCAAGAAAGGGCTGGTGCGCGACGTGCACCAGATTAAATTGCCGGGCCTTGAACCGCGCGGGGCGCTTGTTGCAGAACTCGAACTGGAAAATGGCGGAGAGCTCCGCATCATCGCTGCCCATTTCGGGCTTCTGCGCCACTCGCGGGCGCGCCAGGCGCAGATGCTGGTCGAGCTGATGGCCGATCGAAGCGAAGCGACGACCATTCTGCTTGGTGACCTCAACGAATGGCGACTCGGCGACCGTTCCTCACTCAACACGCTTCAATCCGCTTTTGAGGCCCAGCCCCCGGCCGTCGCAAGCTTTCCGGCGCGCCTGCCGATCTTGGCGCTCGATCGCATCATGTCGAACCGCAAGGGTGTGCTGACGAATGTCGAGGCGCATGATACACCGCTTGCCCGCGTCGCCTCCGACCACCTTCCGATCAAGGCGGTTCTCAACCTCAAGCGAGTGGAAGAACTGACGGCGACCGCGTGATTTCCGCATTATAGTCAAATGGTTGGAGAGAATTTCAATTTGTGCGCGGAAAGGCCGGTGCTCAAATGTTGGGCTTCTGTTTGCTGTTCTACACGTGGCCTCGGTTCAAATCGCGTGAGCCTAATCCATGAATGTTATAGTCGGCTCCTGCATTGACGCAGCTGTATCGGCAGGTTCTTGGGAGCGCCCGTAGCGGCACCGCCGGTGCAATGGCACTGAACAGGACGCAAGCGGTATAAACCGGCCAGCGCGCCGGTTTATAAGGCAGTTTTCGCAAGGGAGGTTTGGTTTATGGCTGCAAGGGGCGATAGCGAACATTGGACGGAAGCCGCAGCGCAATGGATAGCGTGGGCGCGTGCACCAAACCACGATGCCTTTTGGGCTTATCGAGACGCGCTCGTTGACTATCTTGGCACAGGGGGCGGCCAAAGCGCTTGACGTCGGATGTGGGGAGGGTCGCGTCTCCCGGATCCTAAAAACTTGCGGCTACCAGGTGACAGCAATCGATCCTGTTGCGGAACTGCTAAAGGCCGCAGTGCAAGCCCAATCTGCTCATGATTATGCCATCGCACCGGCCAGCGAACTGCCGTTCGAGAACGAGAGCTTCGATCTTGTCGTGGCCTACAATGTTCTGATGGACGTTGTCGATATTCCTGGGGCGCTTAGGGAAATCAGGCGCGTGTTGCGAAAGGAGGGGACGCTTTTCATTTCGATCGTTCACCCGCTGGCGGATTTGGAGCTCCTCGCCGAGACCGCGCCTAATGCGCCTTCGGAGCCCCGCGCGACGTACTTTGATCGGCGCCGTTTCGAGACAAAAATCGAGAGCAGGGGGCTGACGATGCATTTCGCTGGTTGGGCGCAGCCGCTCGAGGCTTATGTCGGTGGTCTGGAATCAGTAGGCTTTCCGATTACCTCTCTTCGAGAGCCTACTGCGGACCTGACAGAAGGGCGGGACCACATGAGCCGCTGGAGCAAATTTCCCTTGTTTCTTTGGTTGAAAGCGCGGGCGCTGGCTGCCTGATGCCCGGTTTTCTTAAACGGAGCCGCCTCCGGGTAACGGAGGTGTTACCGGTGCGTCCATGGCCAACAGGCAGACTCTGCCGTAATTTGGGCACCGTGAAGATGCTGCGATGCTCGCTGGAGCCCTTCCGGATCCAGCAAACCGGGAGGCTCGGCCATGGTTACTTTCACGCTCAACGGACAGACGAAGACTTTCGACGGTGATCCGGATACGCCGCTGCTCTGGTTCATCCGCGATTTCGAGAAACTCACCGGAACGAAATACGGTTGCGGCGTGGCGCAATGCGGGGCCTGTACCGTTCACATGGACGGCTTTACGCGCCGTTCCTGCATTACGCCGATCTCGGCTGCCGAGGGCTCGGAAATCTTCACCATCGAAGGTGTGGAGGGCAAGGAGGCCGAGGTCGTAAGGGCGGCCTGGGTTGCCATCGATGTCCCGCAATGCGGATACTGTCAATCCGGCCAGATCATGTCGGCTGTCTCACTTCTGCAGAACATTCCGAAGCCGACCGACGAGGATATCGACGGTGCGATGGCCGGCAATATCTGTCGATGCGCCACCTATCACCGGATCCGTCAGGCAATCCACAATGCCGCCGCAGCGATGGAGGGTTGAGCCATGACTCTCCAGCATATTTCCACGACCCGCCGGGCGTTTCTTGTCGGCAGCGGCCTCGTTATCGGATTTGCGCTAACGCCGAGAATGCCTGCCCTTGCGGCCGTAACGGGCGTTCAGGCCGGCGGCAATGATGCGCTTGCGATGCTCAACACCTTCGTGAAGATCGGCAACGACGACACGGTGACGGTCCTCTCCAAGCATATCGAATTCGGCCAGGGGCCGTTTACCGGCCTTGCGACGTTGGTCGCTGAAGAACTCGATGCTGATTGGGGGCAGATGCGCGCGGTGCATTCACCCGCCGATGACAAGGTATACGCAAATCTCGCTTTCGGAGTGCAGGGTACCGGCGGCTCGTCGTCGATCGCCAATTCCTACGAGCAGTTCCGCAAGGCAGGCGCCACGGCGCGCGCCATGCTGGTTGCGGCGGCGGCGGATGAATGGAAGGTTCCGGCAGGTGAAATCACCGTCGAAAAGGGCCGCATCCGCCATTCGGCCACGGGCAAGGAGAGCGGCTTCGGGGCGTTTGCCGCGAAGGCTGCCGCGATAGCGCCACCGGCGGAGGTGAGCCTCAAGGATCCGGAGAAATTCGTGCTGATCGGCCAGGAACTGCCGAAGCTCGACACTGTTTCCAAGACCAACGGCGCGGCGATCTTTACGCTGGACGTCATTCCTGACAACCTTCTGGTCGCCGTCGTTGCCCATCCCGACCACTTCGGCGCGACCGTCAAGTCCTTTGACGACAGCCAGGCGCGCAAGGTGACGGGCGTCATCGATGTGAAACAGATGGCTCAGGGCGTGGCCGTTTATGCCGAACACACCTATGCGGCCCTCAAAGGGCGCTCGCTGCTGAAGGTCGACTGGGACCTTTCCGACGCCGAGACGCGTTCAAGCGAGGAGCTTGCCGCCGATTACGCCAATACGGCCAAAGAGACTGGCTTGAGTGCCGCCAGCAAGGGCGACGTCGACAGGGCCTTTGCCGGCGAAGGCCTTGAGACGCTGGAAGCGGAGGTCGTCTTCCCGTTCCTTGCCCACGCGCCGATGGAGCCGCTTGACGCGGTGTTCATAAAGGCACCGGACGGCAGCCTCGACGTCTATACCGGGGCGCAATTTCCCGGCATGGACAAGACGGTGGCTGCAAAGGTCGTCGGTCTCGATCCCTCCAAGGTCAGGATCAATACCCAGATCACGGGGGGCAGTTTCGGGCGCCGGGCCCAGTTCGGCTCGCCCTATAAGCAGGAGGCGGCCGCCGTCTTTGCGGCAACCGACCAATCTCGCCCAGTCAAGCATATGTGGACGCGCGAGGACGATATCCGCGGCGGTTATTACCGGCCGATGTATCTCCACAGGATGCGCGGTGCGATCGACAAGAACGGCCAGATTGTGGCCTGGGATCAGACGATCGTCGGCCAGTCGATCATGGGCAAGGCCGACCTCGACGAGACTTCCGTCGAGGGTGCGTCCAATCTCCCCTACAACGTGGCAAACCTGCGGGTGATGTCGCACAACGTGAAGCTCGCCGTGCCGCCGCTCTGGTGGCGATCGGTCGGCCATACCCATACAGGCTTTGCGGTCGAGACGTTCCTCGATGAGCTTCTCCAGAAGGTCGGCAAGGATCCGGTCGAAGGACGCCTCGCGCTGTTGACGGAAGATCCGCGCTATGCGGGGGTCTTGAGGAGGGCGGCCGAGATCGCCAATTGGGGCGCAAAGCCTGCAGAAGGGCGGCAGCGTGGCGTTGCCATCGTCAAGAGCTTCGGAACCTATGTCGGCCAGGTCGTCGAGATCTCGGTCGGCAGCGACGGCGCTCCGCGTGTGCACAAGGTCTGGTGTGCGGTCGATTGCGGTGTTGCAATCAATCCCAATGTCGTCAAGGCACAGATGGAGGGCGGCATCGGCTATGGTCTCGGGGCCGTCCTCTTTGACGCTGTGACACTTGGAAAGGGCGGGGCCATCGTGCAGTCGAACTTCCACGACTATCGCTCGATCAGAATCAACGAGATGCCGGATGTGGAGGTTGCGGTGATCACGTCCGCTGCAGCTCCGACGGGCGTCGGAGAGCCGGGGGTTCCGCCTGTCGGTCCGGCCGTGGCCAATGCCTGGCGGCGCCTGACCGGCAACCCGGTGCGGAGCCTGCCGATCGTCAGTGCTGCGACGAGCTGAGGGAGATCACGGTGAAAAGCAGATTGGCTCTTGCCTGCATTGCAGGCGGCATTTCGCTCCTGGCAGCCCTGCCGGCATCCTTCATGGCACTCGCGCAAGGGGCCTCGAGCGCGGACAGGACATCCTTGAAGCCGGCTGCCTCCTTCTTATCGATTGCCGATGCGAAGGCGCGATCGGTGGCTTTGTTCGAGGAAGCGGGCAAGGTCATCGAGCATCCGCGCTGTGTCAACTGCCACCCGGCGACGGACCGGCCGCTGCAGAGGATGAGCATGCAGCCGCATGAGCCGCCGGTCACGCGCGGCGAGGGCGGTATGGGTGTTCCCGGCATGATGTGCAACACCTGTCACGGCGCCGAAAACGCAACCGTCGTCGGGCAGTCGCCGACGTTGCGGAGCATACCCGGCAATGCGGCCTGGCATCTGGCGCCGATCGAAATGGCCTGGGTCGGCAAATCTCTCGGCGAAATCTGTCAGCAGTTGAAGGACCCGGAGCGCAACGGCGGCAAGGACCTGAATGAGATCGCCGAGCACATGGCCCATGACGGCCTCGTCGGATGGGGCTGGAACCCAGGCGAGGGCCGCGAGCCCGTGCCGGGCACGCAGGCCGAGTTCGGCGAGCTTATCAAGGCCTGGGTGGAAACCGGCGCGGCTTGCCCCGTTGAATAAAGAGGCCCACCGTGGCATCAAATCATCATTTTCAGCGCGATGTGGCGCTGTTTGCGGCGATTTTGCTCTGGACCATAACCGCCGGGTTCGTCAGTTTTTCGGCCAGCAGGTGCCGAAGGACCAGACATTGCCTTCCGGATCGCAGCAGATGAATTCGCGGCTGTCATAGTGGCGATCGGTTGATTCCTCCAGAATCTCGGCGCCGGCTATTTTTGCCCGTGCATAGGCCGCATCGGCATCATCGAACAACCAGTGGCCATGCCTCTATCTCGCGAACTGCTGCTGGGGCGGCGATCATGTCGGAGGCACGTCAACATGGGCCGCACATTCAACGCACAGGCAGGCGCGGTTCCTCGCGGAATGATTGACGCTTCTTTGTGGCACGCGTATCCTTTAGGTCGGCTCTCCATCGGGCACCTTGTGAAAGCCGGCAACCGGACGGCATGCAAAGCATGTCGGTTGGCGTTTTTGCGTGCGCATTCGTGCAGTGAAAGGTGCTCAATTGAACCTCGTCGATCTCGTCCTGACCGATCGCAAAGTGGTCGGGAAGCCATCCGTCACAGAAGTTCATCCGTTGGACATGCGTCTGCCCCAGCAGGAGCCGGGAAATATGACGCCGCTGCAAACATTTGGCCGGGAGGTGGCATCATGAACATATCGAGGCGCGCGCTTTGCAGAACAGCCGTTCTGGCTGCGACAAGTCTCCTGAGCTTCCATGCATTGGCCAAACCGCCCGCGCCGAAGATCCGGGTCGGCATCTTGAAGTTCGGGACAGTGAATTGGGAACTCGACACCATTAAGCACCACAAGTTTGACGCGGCCAACGGGATCGACGTGGAGATCGTCTACTTCGCGGGGGAAGACGCCAGCAATGTCGCCATGTTGGCGGGCGATCTCGACATCATCGTTTCCGATTGGCTGTGGGTGTCGCGCCAGCGTTCGCAGGGTGCGGATCTGACGCTCGCACCTTACTCGACCGCGGTTGGCGCCATCATGGTCAAGGAGGATGCGCCCATTCGTGCCATTCCCGATCTCGCCGGAAAGAAAATCGGCGTGACCGGTGGGTCGCTCGACAAGAGCTGGCTCCTGATCCAGGGCCTGGCACGGCGTGATCACAAGATGGACCTGACCAGAGAAAGCGAGATCGTTTTCGGCGCACCGCCCCTGCTGTCGGAAAAGGCCGTTTCCGGCGAACTCGATGCTGTGCTGAATTTCTGGCATTTCTGTGCCCGGCTGGAGGCAAATGGTTTCCGCCGACTCGTGGGTGCCGACGATGCCGCCAAGGCGCTCGGGGCATCGGGGCCGGTTTCGGCGCTCGGCTATGTTTTCCATGACAAATGGGCAAACGAAAACCCGGACGTCGCCATGAGCTTCCTGCGGGCAAGTGGCGGGGCCAAGAAGCTCCTGGCACAGTCCGACGCAGAATGGCAGCGGCTGGCGCCGATCGTGCGAGCCGAAGGCAGGGAACTCGAGGTGCTTCGCGATCGCTACCGCGAAGGCATTCCGAACAGGCCGCTCGCAGAGGAGGAGAAAGATGCCGCCAAGCTATACGGAATCCTGGCCGAACTGGGTGGGGAGAAGCTTGTCGGTGAGGCGCGCCAGATGGCTCCGGGAACGTTCTGGGCCTTAAAGATATGACAGCAGGACGCGGACGGGAAAAAGCGGCTGTTGAGGGCCGACGAGCGACTGCCATTTCTCGTGGTCTTCTGCCGGCGGCAACTGCTTTGGCATCCCTTCTCGGACTATGCCTGCTCTGGAACCTCGCGGCGGGAATCTGGCCGAGCCGGGCGTTTCCGCCGCCGATCGACGTCTGGCGTGTGCTGGTCAAGGAGGCGGCAAGCGGCGATCTCGCCTATCATCTCGCCATGACGCTGTCCCGGGTCGCCGCCGCCTATGTTGTTGCGATGCTGGTCGGATCGGTCATCGGCGTCTTGCTGGGCGTGCACCGGCGAGCGGATTCTTTCTTCAATCCGTGGCTTGTTCTTTTTCTCAATCTCCCGGCACTGGTCGTCATCGTTCTCGCCTACATCTGGTTCGGCCTGACGGAAGCGGCGGCGATCAGCGCAGTGGCGATCAACAAGATACCCAATGTTGTCGTCACCATGCGCGAGGGCGCGCGGGCGCTCGATCCGCGTTACGCCGAAATGGCAAAAGTCTATCGCCTCAGCCCGCTCGACAGGATCCGCCATATTTTGATGCCGCAGCTGCAGCCTTATTTTGCAGCGGCATCGCGATCCGGTATTGCGCTGATCTGGAAGATCGTGCTCGTAGTCGAGTTGCTAGGCCGTTCAAATGGGGTGGGCTTCCAGATCTATCTTCACTTCCAGATATTCGATGTCGCCGCCATCCTTGCCTATTCGCTGGCTTTCGTTGCCATTATGCTATTGATCGAACTCCTCCTGGTGCAGCCATTTGAACGACATGCAACACGCTGGCGCCGCCGCCCCGCTTAAGGTCGACATTGCAGAGAAGACGTTCCGGTCGGCTGAGGGCGTGACTATTGATGCCCTGCGCGGACTTTCATTCGAGGTGCGGCAGGGGGAATTTGCCTGTTTGTTCGGGCCGTCCGGCTGCGGCAAAACCACGACCTTGCGCATTCTGCTGGGGCTCGATCAGGCGTTTTACGGCAGCTACCAGTTGCCCAAGGGCGGCTCCAATCGCATCGCTGCGGTATTCCAGGAGCCCGTGCTTTTGCCTTGGCGAACGGTGGAGCAGAATGTCCGCCTTGCGTTGTCTCCAGGCACGCGGGACATCGACTTGGACGGGCTGTTCGACATTCTGGGCTTGTCCTCAATGCGGTCGCTCTATCCTTCAGAACTTTCGCTCGGCCTTGCGCGTCGCGCTGCCCTCGCGCGTGCCTTTGCCACAGAACCTGCGATCCTTTTGCTGGACGAGCCTTTCGCCTCGCTCGACGAACGGACGGCTGACAAATTGCGGCGTCTTCTGATGACGGTGTGGTCGGCGAGGCCCACCACTGCCCTGATGGTGACGCATAATCTGCGGGAAGCGCTTCTGTTGGCAGATCGTGTTATCGTGCTGTCACCGCGGCCGGCCCATGTGCGAGGCATCTTCGATGTTGACATCCCGCGTCAAGCCCGCCACGTCCAGGCGCTGGACGATCTGGTTTCGGATTTCCGGACGAAGTTTCCGGACGCCGCTGACTTTGCAGGCCCGCCAGTTTAGCTCTTATCAGGCCGATTGCAGTCACAGTGGGGCGGCCCCGTATGCACTGTCAGAACCAGTGGACATCTGCCGCCGCCTGAGCGCGCCTTGGTTCCGTGGTTGCAGACTTCGCCTGCGCATTCTGCGAGAATACCGCGCCCGCCGTGGTTCACGATCGCGTCTACGAGTGCCGTGGATGAATTCCGCGGCTCGTAGGACGGTGCGGCATCGCAATAAATACCTGGTGATGGTTGCACCGTCTGCAATAGAGAATATTGCAGAGCAACATTTCCTCTATCGCTCTGTACTGCCCAATTTATTTATTATTGCTTACGTCATTTGAAAGGCTTATCGTATTTGTTGGTTTCCGGCTTCAAGGCTTTGCCGAATGGGAGCGGCAGAGTCTCGTAGGTACGAGGACGGGCAACAATAGTGCCTACTGCCCGCCTGGCGAACTGTGACACGCTGACGGAAGCGAACGTCCCATCATAGACAACAAGTTGAGCGCTTGGGTCGGCCTTGTGGTCTCCCGAGGTCGGGTAATCGGCGACGTGATGTATGTCCATTCGCCGTTCCCCATAGGCTTTATGCTCTCGACATCAACGGCGGCAAGGAAAACGTCATGCCGGCGTTCGGCGAAAAACAAGAACGTCTACCGCAACCTCGACGACATCTACGTCTATCTGCGCGCGCGGGCCTTCGGCGACGCGCCACGCGGTTGTCCGCCCAAGAAGGCTGACAAGCCTCAAGCGGCGAAAGACCACGAGGCCAACTGTATGGGTGGATGACATGGCGCGCGCGGCAACCAATACGATGAGGAATGAGCGTTAGAAGGGGATAAAAAGATGAAAACCCGCGCCGCCGTTGCCGTTCAGGCTGGAAAGCCGCTGGAAGTCATGACCGTGCAGCTGGAAGGCCCGCGGGCCGGCGAGGTTTTGGTCGAGGTCAAGGCGACCGGCATCTGCCACACGGACGATTTCACGCTGTCTGGCGCCGATCCCGAGGGCCTGTTTCCGGCAATCCTCGGCCATGAGGGTGCCGGCATCGTCGTCGATGTCGGACCGGGCGTCACTTCGGTCAAGAAGGGCGACCACGTCATTCCGCTCTATACGCCGGAATGCCGTGAATGCCCGTCCTGCCTGTCGCGCAAGACCAATCTCTGCACGGCGATCCGCGCCACCCAGGGCCAGGGCCTGATGCCGGACGGCACGTCGCGCTTTTCGATCGGCAAGGACAAGATCCATCACTACATGGGCTGCTCGACCTTTGCCAATTACACGGTGCTGCCCGAGATCGCCGTTGCCAAGGTCAATGCGGACGCCCCCTTCGACAAGATCTGCTACATCGGCTGCGGCGTCACGACCGGCATCGGCGCCGTCATCAACACCGCCAAGGTGGAGATCGGCGCAACGGCGATCGTCTTCGGCCTCGGCGGCATCGGCCTCAACGTCATCCAGGGCCTGAAGCTTGCCGGCGCCGACATGATCATCGGTGTCGACATCAACAATGACCGCAAGGTGTGGGGCGAAAAGTTTGGCATGACGCATTTCGTCAATCCGAAGGAGGTCGGCGACGACATCGTGCCCTATCTCGTCAACATGACGAAGCGCGGCGCCGACCAGATCGGCGGTGCCGACTACACCTTCGACTGCACCGGCAACACCAAGGTGATGCGCCAGGCGCTGGAAGCCAGCCATCGCGGCTGGGGCAAGTCGGTCGTCATCGGGGTGGCCGGTGCCGGCCAGGAAATCTCCACCCGCCCGTTCCAGCTGGTCACCGGCCGCAGCTGGATGGGCACCGCCTTTGGCGGCGCGCGTGGCCGCACCGACGTGCCGAAGATCGTCGACTGGTACATGGAAGGCAAAATCCAGATCGATCCGATGATCACCCATACGATGCCGCTCGAAGACATCAACAAGGGCTTCGAACTCATGCATTCCGGTCAAAGCATCAGGAGCGTTGTCATCTACTAAACGTGTCCGGCGGGCGTTCGGACGAAAGCCGAAGTAGGCCAATATCCGGAGAGCCGGACGGGCTTCGGCGCAACAGGGGAGGAACATGCGATGGAAAGTGCAGTTCATATTCATCCGGCAGTCGACGATGGTTTAAAACCCGCCAACCCCGGCTTTGCCGGTGGCACGCTTGTTTGTGCCTGCACGGACCGGCCGGTCAAGGTAAGGATCGAGGGGCAGGTCGCCCACAACCACGTTTGCGGCTGCACCAAATGCTGGAAGCCCAGAGGTACTTCTTTCTCCCTTGTCGCGGTGGTCCCGCATGACAAGGTGACTGTGCTGGAGAACGGCGACAAATTGCAGGTGGTCGATCCGAGTGCACTGATCCAACGTCACGCCTGCAAGCAATGCGGCGTGCACATGTATGGACCGGTCGAGCGGGAGCATGCGTTCCAGGGGCTGGACTTCGTTCACCCCGAGCGTTTCCAGGAACCAGGCTGGGCTCCACCGGAATTTGCAGCCTTTGTTTCCTCCATTATCGAGTCGGGCGTCGATCCCAGTCGAATGGACGACATACGGGCCCGCTTGCGGGAGCTTGGATTGGAGCCATATGACTGCCTATCGCCAGCACTGATGGACTATGTCGCCACCTGGGTCGCAAAGAAATCCGGTGCTATTGCGGGTTGATCGAGCAGACGGAGTTGATGAAATCTGTCAGCGTTCTGGACAAGGACGCTGACCTTCTCCTTCGGGCCCACTTAAGACGACATCACCATGGGCGTGTTTAATGCGAAGCTGGCCTATTGCGGCATGGTCGTCGCGCCGTCTTTGATCTCGCGCGGCTGGCCAGCGAACAAGATCGATTGGATATCGCAAGGGCGCGTGACGAATGGGTGGCGAAGCCGCAAGTGGGACAGCCCAAAGCTTCTCACCAACGCCCGGTCACGGATTGGCTGAACACTTTCAGGGGTAATGATCTCGAACGGAACAACACGCTGCAGGTAGGACTGTAGCGGTTCTCCAGGAGGAGATCATTGTTGTCTCGACCGGCGATGCGGAATTTTTTTCCGCTTCTTCTCAGGAGCTTCGCGGAGCGCACGCAGGAGGAATTCCATATTGTGGGGGCGGCTCGATCGAAACCGTTGAGGCACGGCATAGGGTTCGGGCGGACATACTGTGAACGTCTCATCGGCATCGCGAGGCGAGCATGCTTGTCAGTCTTGGTTTCGTGCCGCTTTCCTTCACTGGCGACCGGCTTATTGTCGCGCGCTCCGCCGATCTGAAGAGCGGGTGCCCGGTTTGGATCAGGCTGCTTTTCATGCTAAAATACAAGACGTTGGAGGGCGATGTTAAATGGGAGGAAGAAACATGCCCACTCAAGTTCCAAAGGATTTCCGCCGTGTGATCATTGCCGCGTCGGTAGGAAACATCATCGAATGGTATGACTTCTATATCTTCGGAAGCTTGGCCGCGGTTCTTTCGGTGAAGTTCTTTGAGCAATCCCATCCGGTCGCAGCGCTGCTGAGTACGATCGCGCTGTTCACCGCAGGATTCCTGATCCGTCCACTGGGGGCGTTCCTTTTTGGCTGGATGGGTGACCGGGTCGGCCGCAAGTACACGTTTCTCATTACGCTCAGCGGCATGGGGTTAGGCACGGGTGCGATCGGCCTGATGCCGACCTACGCGTCGATCGGGCTGACCGCTGCGTTCCTTCTCTTCGGCCTGCGGATGATCCAAGGCTTGTGCTTGGGCGGTGAGTATGGCGGCGCCATCACCTATGTCGCCGAGCATGTCCCCGACGAACGCCGTGGCTATTACACCGGGTGGCTTCAGACCTCTCCGACGCTCGGAATCGTCGTATCGCTGGCCGTGATCATCGCGACGCGCACCTATTTCGGCAACGAGGTCTTCGACGAATGGGCGTGGCGCATTCCGTTTTTGGTCTCCTTCCTGCTGGTAGCCATTGCAATCTACATCCGGCTTCAGCTTCAGGAGACACCGATCTTCGAGGAGATCAAAGCTAAGGGGCAGACGACCCGAAATCCATGGAAGGAAGCCTTCCTCAGCTCCAACATCCAATATGTCGGGATCGCCACCATCGTGCTGATCGGGCAGGGAGTGGTCTGGTATAGCGGTCAGTTCTGGGCATTGTATTTCCTGCAGCAGGTTTCCAAAGTAGACTCGTTGACCTCGTCCTATATCGTGGGAGCCGCGCTGCTCATTGCAACGCCGAGTTTGATCTTTTTTGGATGGCTGTCCGACATTATCGGCCGCAAGCCAGTGATCCTGGGAGGCATGTTGCTCGCCGCGATAACGTATTATCCGCTGTACTTGTGGCTGGGATCAGCCACGCAGCCTGGCAACATCAACTATCCAATCGCGATCTTCATCATCTTCATCCTGGTTTGCTACGTCGGGATGGTATATGGCCCGGTTGGTGCGTTCCTTGCTGAATACTTCCCCGGCAGGATCCGGTACACGTCAGTGTCGGTGCCATATCACATTGGCAATGGTTGGGGTGGCGGATTGGTGCCGTTCATCACCTCGGCGGCGTTCGCGGCCACTGGCAGCATTGGTTACGCGCTGATCTACCCGATCGCGGTTCCTGCCGTATGCTTCCTGCTCGCCCTTTTCTTGATGCCTGAGACCCGCAACATAAGCATCTGGGACCCGATTGAGCCTAAAGCCGAACTGTAACAAGGCCACATCGTGCGGGCCGCAAGGCCCGGCACATTGTTGTCGCACTGCAGTCCCCGGGGCCTTTCGGATGCGGTGGCCTTCGACGAGGGCAGGCAAAATGCCCGTCCTCGCCGACGATCCGGAGCAGGTCAGAAAAGATCGGATGCCTGTGCGGGTCCGCTGGCGCCATATTTTGGAGAGTCTCCTTGGAGAGTCTCCTTAAAGAACCGCTTCGTGCGGACGCCATATTCTCCGCGACCTGTTCCTCACCTCTCCAGCACCTGGCAGGTCATCCTGAACCTCGCGGGATACCCCGGCGTTCAGGCCGGGGAGGAACGCGAGAGCGGCGTTGGGCCGCTTCCCGCTGGGATTTGACATATTCGGAGATCACCGAGAGCGGTGCGCCGCCACAGCTTGCCGCAAAGGAGGACGGCGACCACAAAACGCCCTTGTGGGAGCGCCCGGTGATTTCCGGGCGGCTCTCGCGCAGACGTCGGCTGGATACGCCGTTGCGGCTGTTGACCAGCTTCGACAGGGCGATCTTCGGAGGGTAATGCACCCGCAGGTGAACATGATCGTCCTCGCCGTCGCATTCGATCAATTCGGCCTCGAAGTCGCGACACAGCTTGAGTTCGACTGGATTGCCGCCGTGCATGTGACGCCCCAGCAGCAGGCCCTGCGCGATCTGGATAAGGCGTATGCCAACTTCTTCGCGGGGCGCGCAGGATATCCCTCACCCCGCAAGAAGGGCGTGAACGGCGCCTTCCGCTTTCAGGGGCGGGAGATCGAGGTCAAGCGCCTGAACGGCAAGTGGTCCGCCGCGCGCCTTCCCAAGATCGGCTGGGTGAAGTTCCGCGACACGCGGCGCCTGCGTGGCAAGACCATGAATGTGACGGTGAGCCTGGCGGCGAACGGCTGGCACATCGCCTTCGCCTGCGAAATCGACCATGCCGTCCCGCAAAACGATTTGCCCGCCGTGGGGATCGACCGGGGCGTGGCGAACACGCTGACGCTTTCGACCGGGGAGCATTGGTGGATGCCTGCCGGCCTTGCGGAGATCGAGCGCAGGAAGCGCCGGGCCCAGCGCGTTCTGGCGCGGCGCAAGCGCGGGTCGCGTCGCCACGCCAAGGCCCGCCGCCGCGTTGCAGCCTTGCAGGCCCGTGCTGCCCGCATCCGGCAGGATTGGCGGCACAAGGCCAGTCTTGCTATCGCCCGTCGCTTCGCAACGGTCGTGCTGGAAGACCTCGCCACGCGCAACATGACGCGCAGCGCCAGGGGAACCGTGGACGCGCCCGGAACCAACGTCTGCCAGAAGGCGGGCCTGTACCGGGCGATCCTCGAACAAGGCTGGCACGGCTTTGAAACCGTGTTGGCCGACAAGCTCGAAGAACGGGGCGGATACCTGTGCAAGGTCGATCCCCGCCACACCTCGCAGACCTGTTCGGCCTGCGCAGCCGTGGACAGGGAAAGCCGCGAAAGCCAAGCGTCTTTCCGCTGTTGCCAATGCGGCTTCCGCGCCCATGCCGACCACAATGCGGCAATCAACATCCTGCGTCGGAACACGGCGTCTATGATCGTGGAGGAAGGGCAGCGGCTCTCCGTTGAAGCGATAACCATCGGCGGAGCTTCGCGCCCCCTCGGAAATCCCCCGCTTGCAAGCGGGGGAAGATGTGTGCGCCCAGCATGGGCGCATTCTAGTGGGTGAAAGTCCCACCGTGAGCTGGTCATGGCAAGCGAAGTGAAGCGCAACTGCAGAAGGGCGACCAACTGTGGGGAGGAAGCGTGGATCGAACCTGCGGGCCGATGGACAAGAACTGGATATGAGGCGTTGCCGATCAGGGCGAGCGGGCACGTTACCGCGAAGCTCTTATGACCAAAGGGTCGGTGGCGTAAATCCGGCGGTCGTGCAGGGAAGGAATGCGTCCTTACCTGGGGAGAACTCGCTTTGCGGCTGAAAGGCCGACGGTGATGAACCGGAGCGAGTAGTCAGCAGAGGCCGTAGTAGTCGGATTTCCCACGAAGGGCCAAACGAGAAGGAAAGCCAGAGGTCATGACTCTTGATAAGGCATTGCGTCAGAAGCCGGGGAAGTCCGGGCGTACCGCGGGGAGCGTAGGTGAAGCCTCCGTGACCGCGTTGCGTGACGAAGCACTGTCGGCGAGCCATGCATCAGAAGGCTTAGGGCGAGAGAACCTACTTCAACAGGCTCTCTCGCGCGAGAACATGGTTGAGGCGTGGAAACGCGTCAAGGCCAATAAGGGAAGCGCAGGCGTGGATGGACTAACCATCGAGCAGACTGTCGAATACCTCAAAACCCAATGGCCGCAAATACGCACGGAACTACTGAACGGGACCTATCAGCCAAGGGCTGTTCGTCGCGTGGAAATTCCGAAGCCGACAGGCGGCGTCAGGGAATTAGGCATCCCGACAGTCACAGACAGGCTTATCCAACAAGCGTTGCTACAAATCCTACAGCCGCTAATCGACCCGACTTTCTCAGAATTCAGCTACGGCTTCCGACCCGGACGAAGTGCGCATCAAGCAGTGCGACAAGCACAGCGATATGCGCAGGAAGGTTACCGAGTGGTAGTCGACGTTGACCTCGAGAAGTTCTTTGACAGGGTCAATCACGACATCCTTATGGACCGACTTGCGAAGAGGATCGCCGACAAGGCCGTGTTGCGGCTCATTCGGCGCTACTTGCAGGCAGGGATCATGTCGGATGGCGTGGTGATGGCGCGTGACGAAGGGACACCGCAGGGTGGTCCTCTGTCTCCGCTGTTAGCTAACGTGCTGCTGGATGAAGTAGATCAGGCGCTGCAACAGCGTGGCCACCGTTTTGCCCGGTATGCCGATGACTGCAACGTTTACGTTCGCACTCAGCGGGCGGGTGAGCGCGTGCTATGCTGGATGTGGAAGATGTACGAGAAACTGCATCTCCGCGTGAATGAGACGAAGACCGAAGTGGGCCCGGTATTCGGGCGTAAATTCCTTGGCTATTGCCTTAGGCGATGGAGCGGGAACACCGTCAAGATAGCCGTGGCTCCAAAGGCACTCGACACGTTCAAGCAGCGTATCAGGATCATCACCAAACGCGTCAGTGGCCGAAGCATGGACCAGATCGCCGAACAGATGCGGAAATATCTCCCAGGCTGGAAGTCCTACTTCCAACTGGCACAGACACCGCAAATATTCAAAAATCTGGACTCGTGGATACGCCACCGCCTTCGGGCCATCCAGCTCAAGCAATGGGGCAAAGGAACCACGGTCTATAGCCGTCTCCGCAGCCTCGGAGCTAACCATGAGTTGGCGGCACTCATAGCCGGAGGCACGGGACATTGGTGGAGGCATAGCGAAGCTGGGCTGAACCGCGTCCTGACGGTTGGACACTTCGACGCCCTCGGCTTCCCCCGACTTGCATGACCTCAACTTCTCGAACCGCCCGGTGCGGACCCGCATGCCGGGTGGTGTGGCAGGGGTACGGCTTAATCGCCGTCCCCTATGCCGATTAAGGCTCAGGGCTTCGTGCTCGCTTGTTGGCTCCGGAACGCCGCCTCTCCAGCGTCCGACACCTCGACCCATTTCTTGTCGGGTATTGCGTTTGCAACGTAGCTGTCATGCCAGTTCCACCACTTGTACGTCGGGGTTTGAGGATAGCCTTCGGGCGAGTCCTCCCAGACCTCCTGCCGGCCCAATGGCGTGATGTCTAGGTAGTTCCAAGTGCCTCCCATTTGCTCGTCGCCGCGATTATTGACGAAGTAGGTGCGGAATACGCGGTCGCCGTCACGGTAGAACACGTTCGTGCCATGCCACTCGTCCACGCCGAAGTCGGCGTCGAAGCTGTCGGTGAGAGTGAACCACGGCATCTCCCAGCCCATCCGGGCCTTCAGGCGCGCGATGTCGGACTGAGGCGCACGCGAGGCGAAGACGAGGGTGGTGTCACGCGCGTTCAGGTGCGCGACATGGGCGACTTGGTCGGCCACCATGGAGCAGCCCCGGCACGCGTGGTCGGGCCAGCCGAACACACCCGGCTCGAAGAAGGCGCGGTAGACGATCAACTGTCGCCGACCATCGAACAGGTCGAGCAGGCTTGCCTTGCCAGCAGGTCCCTCGAACGCATACGCTGTCTCAACCGCCATCCGCGGCATTCGCCGGCGCTCGGCGGCCAGAGCGTCACGGGCGCGTGTCAGTGCCTTTTCTTTCACAAGCAGCTGCTGGCGGGCCGCCTCCCAGGCCTGGGGCGACACGACCGGTGGAGTGTGCATGCCAGGCTGTCTGCCTTTCTGACCATTTTCAGTTGATCTCGTCATGGCTTCAAATCTCCTTATTTGGGCTAATTTCCGCGCCTGCTTGCTGACGTTCGGTTCGCTTGTGGTGTCCGTGAGATAGTTTGGCACCGGAAAGCGAACAGGGGGAGTAACAAGAGTGGCGCTATTCCGACGGCATCGCTGACGAAGCCGCAGCGCGCACGCACATTGAGGCGTAAACCTCCGGGGTCTGAACCGCGTGGGCGTTGTGCAGCGATGCTCCAGCTATCGTGATGGGGTCGAGCGGGCCGCTTTCCCGCAAAGGGATGTGACGGCGATCTTCACTGACATTCTTTGAACGTCGGCGCATATCAAGCCGCAGAATGAACCCCACCTCTTCTTGGGCAAGGATGTGCGATCCTTACAACGGGCATAGCTTCTTAACGACTGAGGAGCCAGAGCATCACGGACAGCAAAATGCTGAAGAGCAGGCCGGTGGTAATTGGGATATAGATAGAGAAATTCTCGCGCTCGATGAGAAAGTCGCCCGGCAGCCTCCCCAAGCCGATGCGTGCAAGCCACGGCCAGAGAATACCGACCGCGACGACAACAAGCCCAACTATGATGAGGATTCTAGACACGGCACACGATGCTATACGACTTCGGTCGAGTAGATGATAACCGAATTTCGATATAGGCGACACTCTTACGTGGCGGTCACGTAATCCAGGACGAGCCCCTGAAAATGTTCCAGTCGTTCTTCCAACGCAGGCGGCGATAAGAGATAAGCGAAGGGGGCATCAAGCGCGTCGATCTGGAAGGACCGGGAACTGGGACGGCAAAGGAACTCCTGGTGCCGGCTTGCTGCTCGGCGATGCCAAGGATGGCGATCGTCAAGGAGTGCATTCAGCCGTTTGCTGTATTGGGGTAGGTCACCGTTTCTAACGACCAATCAGGTCAGGGCGGCAGCTACGACACCTGCCGCTTTTCCGCTTTTTCCCGCCATCCCCATCAATGTCGCCAAACGTCTTGCCCTTTCCAGGCAGGCCGGCTGCTGGTCACCAAATCGCTCCGCGTTAATTTCCATGATCAGCGACGTATCCGGAAGGAACGTGAGCTCGCTGAAAATACCCTCCCAAGGAATGTCACCCCAGCCGATCGGCAAGTGGAGATCGCCGATGCCGAGGGCCGTTGCCTCGGCCGGATGGTAAAAGCGCGTCATGGAGTAGGGAAGGCCAAAGCTGTCATGGACATGCAGGTGACCGGTAACCGGCGCCATTGCGCGCAATTCTTCGAGAAAATCGAGATTGCGGTAGGTCGATTCGATATAGGCATGCGAGAAGTCGATCAGCGCAACAACGTTGTCCGATCCGATAGCCCTGACAGTCGCGGCCACTTCGCTCGGCGTCTGGCGGTATTGGCCGCTTTCTGTGGTGAAGATGTTTTCAAGTGCGATGCGTACGCCGTAGCCCTTCGCGATATCGCCCATCTCGGCCAGTGCCTCGCGCTCCATTCGGTCGAGATCGGCGCCATTTTCGCCATCGGCAAGCTGTCCGGCACCTGAATGATGGACGAGTATGCCTGCACCAAGCCGGTCGCAGAGTTCGAGCATCGACCGCACGACCTTTTTTTGCAGCTGCAAATGCTCGCGGTCCATGAAGTTGGAGAGGATCTGGCCGTGCAGCGACAATTTCTTGAAAGGATGCTGGCGAACGATGTCGGCGACGCGGCGTGTGCGATCCTCGATGATGCGGCCGCCGCTGATGATTTCCTCGGCATAGATGCCGATTTCGCAAGCGTCGGCCCCCGTTTCGGCGATTTCCCGCAGCGAAGTGTCAAGCGCACTGAGGTCGCCCTTGCCGGTCCGGTTGCAAAATCCGACGGCGGAAATGATGTCGTTCATGTGGGTGTTCCTCCTGGGGATTCTCAAAAATCAGTGAACAATCGCCAGCGTCGAGGTGGCGGCCGCCGGATGCGGGGAGCTGGAATTGATCTTCATATCTATCCGGCGACCGCTATCGCGCTCGAAGACATGCAGTTGGGACGAGGGCAACTCCAGGCCTACTCGATCGCCTGGACGCACGCTCATGTGTTCGCTGATGACGGCTGCAAATGGCTCGCCATCGATCTCGGCATGGGCGACCCGACCGGAGCCAAGTTCCTCGACGAAGTCTATTGTCGCTCGCACGCCGCTGCCGTCCAGTGAAACGGCACATTGCTCCGGTCGAATGCCGATCGTGACATCTCTTCCGCGCAAGCCGGCCGCAAGCGCAGGGTCGATGGGGACCTGCACGCCGCCGAAACGCACCGACGCAGTCTCGACCTCGACGCGTGTATTGAAGAGGTTCATCGCGGGAGAGCCGATGAAGGATGCGACGAATATGCTTGCCGGCCGATGATAGATGTCGAGCGGCTGACCGACCTGCTCGACATGCCCCTTATTCATTACCACGAGCTTGTCGGCAAGCGTCATCGCCTCGATCTGATCATGGGTGACGAAGACGGATGTTGCTGAAAGACGTTGGTGCAGTTTGCGGATTTCCGCCCGCATGGTCACCCGCAGCTTGGCGTCGAGATTCGACAGTGGCTCGTCGAAGAGAAACACCTGCGGCTCACGAATAATGGCGCGCGCCATCGCCACGCGCTGACGCTGGCCGCCGGACAATGCTGCTGGTTTGCGCGCAAGATACTCGGAAAGCCCGACGATCTTCGCCGTCTCCTCGATACGCGTTTCGCGCTCGGCCTTTGACACACCGGCTACCTTCAGCGCGTAACCGATATTTTGGGCCACGGTCATATGCGGATAAAGCGCATAGTTCTGGAACACCATGGCGCAGCCGCGCTCGCGCGGCTCGAGCCTGTTGACGACGCGACCGTTGATTGCGATTTCGCCGGCGGTAATCTCCTCGAGTCCAGCGATCATGCGTAGAAGCGTCGACTTTCCGCATCCAGAGGGACCGAGAATGACGACAAACTCGCCCGAGGCAAAGGACAGGTCGACGCCGTGCAGCGTCTGGGTCTTACCATAGGATTTGCGCACGGCGCGGATATCGATGTCAGCCATATTTGAACCTCGTTTCTTAAAATCGCCAGGTCACTTTTCGGTGGCGACCAGGCCACGGACGAACCAGCGTTGCAGCACCGCAACGACGACGAGCGGCGGCGCCATGATGATGAGTGAACCTGCCAGCGTGACATTCCAGTCGGGCAGGCTGTTTTCCGAAGGGAGCAGCGCGCTCAGCGACATCATGGTCGTCTTGTAGGCCGGGTCTGTGATCATCAGCAGCGGCCAAAGATATTGGTTCCAGCCGTAGACGAACATGATCGTGGTGAGCGCTAACATGTTGGTGCGCGAAAGAGGTATCAGCATGTCGACGAAAAAGCGCACTGGTCCGGAACCGTCCATGCGGGCGGCTTCGGCGAGCTCATTTGGCAGCGTCATGAAGAATTGCCGGTAGAGGAATGTGCCTGTTGCGGTGGCAATCAGCGGCAGGGTGAGGCCCGCATAGGAATTCAGCAGGTTCCATTCGACCGATACCTCGATGCCGGTCAGTGCCGAAATCAGTAATCGAAATGGCTGGAAAAGGTCGGCGGCCACGGCATAGGTCGGCACCACGCGAACTTCGAGCGGTAGCATCAGCGTGATGAACACGATCCAAAAGAAAAAATGTTTGAGTGGCGTGCGGAAGAACACGATGGCGAAGGCCGTGCAGGCCGAAAGGGCCACTTTGCCGACGGTGACGAGACAGGCCATGATGAAGCTGTTGATCATGGCCGAGCCGAGATTGGCGCGCGACCAGGCAGCGGAGGCGTTTTCGAGGAAGCGGTCCTGGGGAAGGAAATGGAACGGCACGCTGTTGATCTGTTGCAGCGTTTGACTGGCACCGGCCAGAATGACGAGAAAGGGGCCAATCAGCAGGATAAAGCCCAAGACCATCAGCAGATAGGTCAGTGCATCGGCGATCGGCGTGCGCTGGATCATGGCGGGCTCACTTATAGTGCACACGCTTCTCGATGAAGCGAAATTGGATGAACGTGAAGAGCATGATCAGGCCGATCAGGACGATGCTCTGCGCGGAAGCGCCAGAGTAGTTGAGCCCCTTGAACGCTTCGTCCACGATGCGAAAAACCATCACCTCGGTGCCGTGATTTGGTCCGCCGCCAGTCGTGCTGTGTACGATACCGAAGGTGTCCGAACCGACAAACCCCTCCGTCATCATGATGACGAGCAGAAAGAACAGCGTCGGCGCCAGCAGCGGAACTTGGATATCCATCGCGCGACGGATCGGTCCGGCGCCGTCCATCGCGGCGGCTTCAGTCAGAGAGCGCGGCACGGATTGCAGGCCGGCCAACAGGAAGATGAACGTGTAACCGGTCCATTTCCAGGCGAAGATGACGATGACGAGGATGAGAGCGTGGGCACCGTATTTTGCCGGGTTCCAGAAGTCAGGGAACGCGGCATTGACCGAGGCCATCAGCCCGCGTTCTGGCGACAGAATGAACCGGAAGGCCATGCCGGCTGCCGGTCCGGCGATTGCATATGGAAGGATATAGAGGAACCGGAATAGCCCAGAACCGGGCAGCCGCCGATCCACTGCAATCGCCAGCACGAGACCGACCAGGATAGTGAAGCAAGTCCCGCAAAGGGCGAAGATGAGGCTGACGGCGACGGAATTCCAATAGAATGGATCGGCGAACACCTCGTCAAAATTCGTCAGTCCGACAAATTCCGCTACCCCGCCAAAGGGAGGCTCAAGTGTGAAAGCCCACTTCATCACCGCGATTGCCGGCCAGTAGAAGAAGAGAAGGATCAGAAGAATCTGCGGCAGGGCGAAAAGAATTGGCAGCCACCAGCTTTTGAAAACGGCCCGCTTTTCCATGGATCAATCAAACCAAAAGTACTTTAGGGACAAGAGCCTGCCATATGCGACCGGCAGGCTCTTGCTGACGAGAAACTCAGTTCAGCTTCTGACCGGCATAGGTTTTTTCAAATCGGCGCAGCACGGCGTTGCTTCGATCGGCGGCCTGGTCGAGTTCAGCCTGCACGTCGGCATTCTGCATGAAAATCGCCTCCAGCGCCGTAGAGACCTCCTTGCGGACCTGGGTGAAACCACCGAGGCGGATACCGCGGGTATTCTGCGAGGTCGGCGTATAGGTCAGGCTGGCGATCGCGAGCTCGCGGCCCTTGTAAGGAGCCTTGTCGTAGAAGCCATTGGCCTTCATGGCTTCATAGCCGGTCTTGGTGACCGGAATGTAGCCAGTGACCGTCGACCACCATTGCGCCATTTCCGGCGTGGCGAGGAAGTTCAGGAAAGCGGATGCGCCCTTGTATTCGGCTTCCGGACGGCCGGCCATGACCCATAGCGAGGCGCCGCCGACCAGCGAGTTCTGTCGTTGCGTGCCTTTCCAGACCGGCAGCATCGCAACCTCCCATTTGACGCCTTCCGGCAGCGTCTTGCCAATCGTGCCATGGTCAGCGATCGAGGTCTGAATCATCTGGCATGTCTGCGAGGTGAACGCGGGGACGATGTCCATGCCGAGCTGTTTCGTTTTGACGACGAACAGCTTCTCGTCGACCATTTTCTTGAAGAATTTCACATGGTCGACGAATTTGGTCTTGTTGAAGACCAGTTCGGCGTCCAGCCCCTGGTAGCCGTTGCCCTTTGTTGCGATCGGCTGGTTGTGGATGGCGGAAAATTGCTCCATCATCTGCCATGTATCGAAGTTAAAGCCGAGCGGGCAATCGAAACCCGCCGCCTTCAGCTTGCGAGCGGCTTCCTCGACCTCTTCCCAGGTTTCCGGCTTGAAGTCGATGCCGGCCTTCTGGAAAGCGTCGACATTGTAATAGAACATGGCGGTTGAAGAGTTGAACGGGAAGGAGTTCAACTCCCCTCCAGCTGTCGCGTAGTAATTGGCGATGCCGCTGAAATAGTTGGTCCAGTCGATCGTGTAGCCGTTGTCGGCCATCAGTTTCTTGGCCGGTACGAACGCTCCGGAGAGCATCATGTCGAGCGTTCCGGCGTCGTAGATCTGGGTGATCGCCGGCTGCTTCTTGGCACGATAGGCGGCAATCGTGTTCTGAAGCGTCGTGTCATAGCTGTTCTGCGAAGTGCAGACGATTTCATAGTCAGCCTGCATGTCGTTAAACTTTTTGCAGGCGTCTTGCACGCGCTCCCCGAGATCGCCCGACAGGCCGTACCAGAATTCGAATTTGGTCTTCTCTGCATGGGCCGGACCAGCACCAAATGCGGTGGCGGCCAGGAGGGACGCCAGAGCTGATTGAAGAACAGTGAGTCTCATCGTAAATGCTCCTTGCACGGATAAAGATGACCGCTGGCGCCTTAGGTGGCCATGGTTCGTTCGCTGCTTCAGCTAGCAGTCCAATGTGACAGTCAGCGTTAACTTCCGTGAAACTTAAATGACGAATTCTGCAATTCCGTTCACCGCGCCGAGAGCTGTTTATACGTGTGCGCGACCGAGGAATTTCAGGCCGAAAGCCGCTTGCGGCTTGCTGGCCCGGACAATCGCACCATGATGAATGGACGTGGTACAGGCGCTCGCAGATGTGATGCAAAATCGTCCTCGTTGACAAGTGACCACCAGATGTTCCGGCTACCTGCCGCTGGTTGCTGGCCGATGGGTTCGGCACCCTCACGAAACTGCCGTCCTTCCAGGCAGTCTTGGAACGTGCTCGGAAGGGCCGTCCGCTCTCGGCGACAGGCAGGATGCGGCCACCCACGTGAAATGCTTGGAGCTCTTAATTGACGGGCACAATGGCGGCCACAGCATAGCGGCGACCGGTTGCGCCGACTTCCTTGGAGGTGGCGTCGCACCGGCGGAGCCATATCGGACTAAAGTCTGATATGGCGTTAGCGTCACAGTTTGGCCCGATTCCCCCGAATTTTTAGGAAGCGCTTTGATACTTCGATCCGCCTCATCGGGAACGGAATAATAGCAGCAGGCTGCAGGAGTGCAGCCGGGCGTTGCTTCGGCGACGAGGGGCCCACGAGACTGAGGGGGATCCATGTTTCATGCACGCGATCGGCAACTGGATGGTCTTCGGACTTTTGCCATTTCAATGGTGCTGTACGACCATTTCTTGGCAGCCGAAGGATCAGTTTTGGGCCATCTGGGCGTCCGACTGTTCTTTGTACTCAGCGGCTTCTTGATAACGCGGCTTCTCTTAGAAGCGCGCTCGGCAATCCAATATGAGCCAGGCAATGCGCTGAAATCGTTCTATCTTCGCCGCGCACTTCGGATATTTCCCCCGTACTTCGCAGTCCTAGGCTTCGTCTGGCTTATCGACCTTGAAGGCGCTCGGGGCAGCCTCAAATGGCACCGCGCTCTATCTCTCAAATTTCTGGTATGCCCTTCGTGATGAATGGACGCCGTGGGTGTTGTGCCACACTTGGAGCCTAAGCATCGAGGAGCAGTTTTACATCGCTTGGCCGCTGGTCATCCTGTTCGCGCCGCGCCGGTTGATCGTACCGATTTGCATCGCCGTCATCACATTTTCGCTGGGGTATCGTTTCTACTGGCCACTGACAGGCACACCGTCTCTCGCGCGTGACCTTCTTCCTCCAGCGTCGATGGATGCGCTCGTCGCAGGCGCGTTCCTTGCAGTCCATCGAAGCAGAACCGATGTCTGGCCACAATGGATACGGCTTAGCTGGGTTCCCTTAACTGTCGTCGCCGTCATTTTCCTCTGGCTGAAATCAGCCGCCATGCCGCCGGCGCTTGAATGGCTGGCATGGATCGGTCGCGAGCTTACTCCCCTCGTACCATTCGTATTGCTGGTTGGATGTTGTTCGTCAGGCCTGCGAGGCGCCTTCGGCCGCCTGTTGGAGCTCTCGCCGATTGTCGCCATCGGGCGCATAAGCTACGGCGTTTATCTTTTCCATCCAATTGTCCTTTCGCTGATCGTCAAGGCTCAACCCTGGATTCCGGTGAATGTCTCAGAACAGGGTCCTTCACGATTTGTGATTGGAACAACAGCCACCTTGATGGTCGCTTCAATCTCTTGGCTGGCTTTCGAAAGACCGCTCAACCAGCTCAAACGCTACTTTCCCTACGTCCGCTCCGGAAGCTTCGCCTACCTTCCGCCGTCTATCAAGCAAAGTGAGGCCGGGGGACGGGAATATGATGCTTCAGCCTATCGCCGCAGCTATGCCAATCGCGGCATTTCCGATGAACATGCGAGCTGAACGATGTCTGTTCCATTGATCTCTGTTGTGCTGCCTGTCTATAACGGCGAACCTTACGTTGCTGCAGCGCTGGAGAGCATTCTGCGCCAGGACTATGGGCGCTTTGAAGTGATTGCACTTGACGACGGCTCGACCGATCGATCGTTGAGTATTCTCCAACGGTATCGAAAAGTCGACGATCGCGTGCGCATCGTTTCGCGGGAGAACCGCGGGCTCGTTGCGACCTTGAATGAGGGCATCGCCTTGGCGAGGGGCGACCTAATCGCCAGGATGGATGCAGACGACATTTCCTATCCCTCCCGCTTTTCACGCCAGGTGGCACTTTTTGCCCAGCAGCCCCAGCTCGCCATGAGTGGAACGGGCATCGATCAGCTTCTCGGTAATCGCGTGGTGCGCGGCAAGCCAAATCCGATCTATCAGTCCGGGGATTGGCACATACTGTCGCTGTTCTTTACGATCTTCTTGCACTCGACCGTGATGTTTAACCGAAGGGTCGTTCCCGAAGACATGCTGGTATATGACGCCGGTTATGTGCATGCGGAGGATTTCGATCTTTTCAGGCGAATCGCACGAGAGTTTCCCGCGGCAATGATCGATGATAGCCTGGTCGCCTATCGTATTCACTCCGACAGTGTCACGAGCAGACATAAGCACCAAATGCGTCGAACCCATCTGAAGATCGTTGCAGAAAACCTCGAGCGGCAATCTCTTAACGATGACCCCGACGCTCTTCATGACATCGGCGCAGACGTCACACTGGACACGGTACGCCGTGTGGCAGATTGCATTCTCACGCTGGAAAGAAAAATTGCCAAGCAAGGTGCGCCGGCGTCCTCCAGCTATGCGGACGGAGCCTTGTGTTTCTTCTATTTCCTCTATCAGCTCATTGCCGATGAGCAGCGTCCCGAACTAACCCACGAGTTTCTCACGCGAACCGGAAAGTGGCAGGTCATTCGACGGCGGGAGCGATATGGACTTCGCTCCGCCGTTCATGCCCCGTGGTTGTGCCGCTTTTCAGATGGGGCCACCCGGCGAGCGGATGCGCTGGCGCGTTACTGCCAGTCGGTGCCGGTCAAAATGGTCCCGCCGCTTCAGGGGCTCGCATAGTGGCGGGGGGTGCTGCCGCGCTTGCACCTCCTGTCACCTTCGTACGACGGGAGCTGTCAGAGGTAAACCCGATCGACCAGATAACTCGTCTGCTGAGGTCACAACCGCCATGCTAGAATTCATTATGTCGAGCTTTCGGCTATTGCGTCAGGCTCTGGGCAAAAAGATCGGCCTCATTGCGGTTGTCGTCGTTCTTGGGCTCAGCAGCGCTGTCCTTGAAGGCACTGGCATTGGCCTTATTATTCCCATGCTCGGCATCATTGCCGGCGAGAAGGATCCCTCAGGAATGGCCGGATTCTCAGCCGTCTTCCAGCAAGTGGGCGCCGGCCTGGATGACCGCGCAAGGCTGACCGCGATCGCTGCCGCCATCCTTGGATTGATCACCCTGAAGAATGTGCTGGCGTTCGCCAACGCCGTGCTTGCCAATTTCATCTACGGCAAGGCCGGCCATGCGATCCGCAGCTCTCTTGCGGGGCAGCTTTTGACGATCGGATACCCGTTTTTTCTGCAGCAAAGTCCTGGGCGACTGCTCAATATCATCTCCAACGAATCCTGGAGGGCTTCGGATGCGATACAAACTATGCTCGCTTCGATCGTGTCCGCCTCGGCCGTCGTCATTTTGCTCGCCTTTCTCCTGCTTCTTTCATGGCAGATGACGCTGTGTGTTGCATTGGGGCTTGTTCTGATCCAGGCCATTCATGCGATCTTGTCAGCCAGTCTGAAAGCCCCGAGCCGCAATGTCACTTCGTTCAACGGTGAGCTCGCCGCCAGGATGCTTCATCTCGTACATGCCGGACGGCTGATTCGTGCATTCGGACAGGAGCAGCGAGAAAAAGCAGTCTTTGGTTTCGCTTCAGATGCCGTACGAAAAGCGGGTTTCGTCCTCCAATCCCGCCAGGCTGCACTGCCGCCGCTGACCGAGACGCTTCATTCGGGTCTGTTTCTAGCGGTCGTCGTCGGCGCCTGGCTTTGGGGAGTGAGTTTTCCGATTATCGTGGCTTTCGTGGTCCTACTCTATCGGCTGCAGCCACACGTCCGTTCACTGCAAATGGCATGGAGCCAAGTGCAGAGCTGGAGCGGCTCTTTGGAAGAGGTCAGATGGCTTCTGGATTCGTCAGACAAGCCGCCGCCGCCTGCAGGCGACGGCCAGCTTCATGCGCCTGTTCAGCGGATCAAGTTTGATCGCGTGACTTTCAAATATCCGGGGTCTGGCTCGCGACCCGTCGTGCTGCGCGCCGCGACTTTCGAAATTCGCCAAGGTCGTTCGACGGCCATTATCGGACGGTCGGGTGCTGGAAAAACGACAATCGTAAATCTTCTGTGTCGATTTGTGGAGCCCGATGAAGGAGACATTCTGGCCGACGGCACCCCTCTTAATCAAATCGATCCCGTCCTGTGGCGAAGGCAAATTGCGCTCGCCAGCCAGGACCTTGAGCTGATCGACGGCACTATTCTCCAGAATATTACCTATGGTCACAACGCCTCGTTGGCCGAGGCGGAGAGCGCAGCAAAGCTTGCCGAGGCGCATGAGTTCATCGAGAAGCTTCCTGACGGATATGAGACGATCGTCGGCTATAGGGGAGCCAGCCTTTCGGCTGGTCAACGGCAGCGAATCGCCCTGGCAAGGGCCCTCGTGCGCGATCCGGAAATCCTCATCCTGGACGAGGCCACGAACGCCATGGACGGATTGTCTGAAGCAGCGATCGTGGAGACCTTGAAATCAAGAGCTGGTCGTCGTGCGACGATCGTCATCAGCCATCACCGCAGCACGATCTCATTTTGCGACGACGTCGTGATCCTTGACGGCGGCCGCGTCAGGAACCAGACCCCGTTTGCCGAAATCGCGACTTTAAGCATGGACCAACTCTACGAGCACGCAACGCTCTCTTCCTAAGGGAAGGAAGGCTTCGGCCCTTGATTGCGCATGATTGTCAGTCGTTTCGCTCTGCCTTCGCCGCAGGCACGGTCCTTTCCGATATCGATGCCCCTGACTGTCTCCGAGTCGCTTAACGCGTTGAACGATGATCTGCTCCAGCGCCAGTCGAACGCAGCGAGTCAAAACCGCCCGGTCGGCTGTGACGCGCCGCCTGCTCCGGCCATTCGAAGTTGTTACCCCGCTAACATTTTTCAGTTGACCCCTTTAGCCTACGCCCTAGCTGACGGTTGAAGGCATCAACGTGAAGAAGATGGCAATGCCCTTCGAAGGATCATTTTTGACGCGCAAACAATCGCGCGGGCGTCAAGCTCATCCTCAAGGAGACTGCCGCCCTTCGCGACGAGAAGGAACGAACGCCTACGTGCCGCCGGACGGGCAAGGCTTCAAGAGGATCAGCTATTAGCGGAGATCAACATGCCACAGCTTGAAAGAATTCCCCATGTCGTGCCCCACGACGAACATGTCGTCACTGCAAGAGAAGCTCTTGAAGGGCTCTATCTGAAGCTTGAGCAGGAAGCTGAAGTGCGTCTGATCGCGGCCGCGCTTCGAGCGGGCTGGTCTGCCGAAGAGGCGTTGGATGCCATCGACCAGTTACGCCAGGAAGACATGCATTCGATGCATTAACGAGACCTCGCACGGCACGCACCCGACAAGTCGGTCGCGCAAGGCGCCCGCGCTCTGGTTTGCCGCTGCCGCGGTCGTCTATCTGGTTATCGGACTGCTGCTCACATTCACGGTGAACGTGCCTATGAACGAGACGTTAGCCGCGATTGCCGTTCCCCATGATATCGAGACGGCGGGAAATATCCGGCGGGACTATTCGGAGCGATGGCAGTTTTTAAACCAGGTGAGAGAATAGCCTTGGCCCTTGCGGCCTTTGGGGTGGCAAGGTTGTGACCGGAGTACCAGGCCTGAATGACCGCATAGAGTTGACGGCGAACGTCACCGTCGGGAGAGGAGGGCGTGCGCCGCTGCCGTGGTATTGTCTTGTCCAGTCCTCCGTCGGTCCTGCGCGCGTCAGCATTTCTGGGATGAAACCCGTCAAACCAATAGCCGTTAATAGTCTGGCTTAACCCTGCATTCCGGTCTGCGCGGGACGTTTATTGCGGTTCGGTAGACTTATGGGCGGTTGGCGCTGGTTGCCAAAATCTCGAGGGGAGGCGAGATTTGCAAACTCATAACTCGGGAGGCAGCCTGTGCAGGAACATCTTGCAGAAAAACCCCAGCCCACCGCCGGCAGCCGCGAATGGATCGGCCTCTATGTTCTGTCGATCGCCTGCCTTATCTATTCGATGGATTTGTCCGTCCTGTTTCTCGCGATGCCGGCGATTGTCTCAGATCTCGATCCATCCGCATCGGAACTGCTCTGGATAAACGATATCTACGGCTTCATGGTTTCGGGATTTTTGGTGACCATGGGCACACTTGGAGATCGGATAGGACGAAGACGGGTGCTGCTAATCGGTGCTTTCGCCTTCGCCGTCGCCTCCTCGCTTGCGGCGGCAGCCAGCACCGCTCAACAATTGATCATTGCACGTGCTCTGCTTGGTGTCGCCGGTGCCACGATCGCTCCTTCCACGTTGTCACTTGTAGTCAACCTTTTCCAGGACGAGGCCGAGCGCAACCGGGCGATCAGTATATGGGGCACGGCCTTCGCCCTTGGTGGCCTCGTTGGCCCGCTCTTAGGAGGCGCGTTACTGGAGTATTTCCATTGGGGGTCGGTCTTCCTGATCAATATTCCGGTTATGATGGCCTTGCTGATCGCAGCTCCCTTTCTCCTGCCGGAGTATAGAAATGACGAGGGCGGCAAACTCGATCTTCCGAGCGTCTTGTTGTCCCTTGCAACCGTTCTGCCGATTATCTACGGCTTCAAGCATATGGCCGCCGATGGTTTCAAACCGGGCCAGCTGCTTCCAATCGTTGTTGGCGTTTTGGTCGGCATCGTGTTCGTGCGTCGCCAGAAGCATCTTGTTCACCCCTTGATCGATCTTGGTCTCTTTGTCGTTCCGTCCTTCACGGCTTCACTGATGGTCAATCTCGCCGGTGTATTTTTCGTCTTCGGTATTTTCCTGCTCCAGAACCTGTTTCTGCAACTGGTGCTCGGGCTTTCGCCCCTGGGAGCGGCGTTGTGGTCGGTGCCATCGGCGCTGGTCTTTACCGTTATGTCTTTTCAGGCCTATCGCTTCACCAACCGGTTCGGTCCGGTCAGTACCGTGATCGGGGGCCTGATCGTCAATGCTGTCGGAACAACTGCCATGGCGGCTGCGGCATACGCTGAAAGTCTCATTGGAATCCTGATGGCAAGCATGCTTATTGGACTCGGCTTCGTGCCGGTTATCCTCACGACGACGGGGCTGATCGTCAGCACCGCGCCGCCCGAACGTGCTGGATCTGCCTCTGCCATTTCGGAAACCAGTGCGGAATTCGGCGGCGCGCTCGGTGTCGCCTTACTCGGCAGTCTTGGAACGCTGGTCTATCGCATGACGATGGACCAAGTGAACTTAAGCGGTTTCAACGAGGCACAGGTCGTGGCGATCTCCGCGACGCTCGCTGGAGCGGTGGAGATCGCAAGGACATTGGGCGAATCGGCGGAGCTTCCTTGGCTCGAGACGGCGAAACGCGGCTTCGCGCTCGGTTTTGCTGCCTGCTGCGCCCTTGCCTCGGTTACGCTGCTGATTTTGGCCGCCGTCGCTCGCAACGTGTATGCAAGCGGGGCTATCGATGAAAACGACGCGCCGCGCTAGGCGGTTAGAATTGATCCGCGATCGAAATTCCATCGGCTGGTCGCTCAAGGTCGCGGGCTGCCCTGCTGCTCCGCCTCTTCCGTGCAGCAAGTCCCAAACGCTTCTCCTGGACGGGCGATTGTTGGCGTGGAGGGTCCCAGTCATCAGCGGAGGGCGAAAGTGTTCGCTCATTCGTCGTTGCGCGGTGCCGCTGCCCTGATGGCTTCGAGAAGGTTCTCATAGGTGTAGAATATGCTGGTCTACTCATTCTTAAGGCGGTGAAGCAGGACCAGTTCCTTTGAGTCGACGTCTTGCGCCAGCCGTCGCAGAGCTTGCCCCGGTCGAGATTCACCTGGTCGGACGCAGAGGAAGAAAAGAGCCGCCAGTGAAGCAAGCAATACGATCCGGCGATTTGCTTTGGCATGCACGCCTCGCTTCGGCCGCAGGCGATGGTGGCGTACGGGGCACCGTTCGAGCCAAAACGCTTCTTCCTGGCGTGCCTGTCTTCCTTTATCTATAGTACCTTCAGGTTCTCGGCGGACGATTTGCCTGACCGGCTATCCTGGACGATCTCGTAGCTGATCTTCTGGCCTTCGCTCAAGTTGGTAAGACCCGACCGCTGGACGGCGGAAATATGAACGAACGTGTCGGTTGAGCCATCATCGGGCTGGATGAAGCCAAAGCCCTTGGTTTGGTTGAAGAACTTCACTGTCCCCGTCGGCATTTTCCGATCCTCATCTTTGGAAACTCATTCAAATACATTGGAAGAACGCTCATGCGTTGACAAGTGGCAACTTCAGTCCGTCCGGTTGTCGAAGTCCCTTTCTGCTGAGATCGCCTGCCGGTACCAACGACCTACTCGTATCGCCGGCGGCGGCAGACCTCCACGAAAAATCCCGGTTGTCGGGTCTAGGTGCGGCCATCCGCCAACTCGCTGCGGCTAGCCCGGACTACCTCATGTTGGTGAGGCGACACATAGCCGTTATAAAGGATCGTGGCATGGTTGGCTCGATACGAATCGGAGTTCTGCATGAGCATAGAAAGCCGTCGGGTGGCTGTCACAAAAGCATTTGGGCGCGCGCGCAGGCTCGGCCTCGAAATTGATGCCGATCCAGCCTTTCATGCCTTGATCGAATGCTGGGTCACGGGTGAATTGACCATGCTACAAGCTCGCGAGCGGTATCTCGCAGTGCTCAAAGAGCGGGAACAGTCCCGTCGCAAGCGAGGACTATCTGTCCGTCCGGATCCCGCGGTGCCCGAAGAAGAGGCAAAGCCCTCGACGGGAGAAGTGGGAGCTAGGGACGAACCAAGTCTGCAGAGCGTGCGAAAACGACGCCGGACGCGAAAGCCCGAATGACTGCCTTTCGTGAACTCCGGCCGATGACTTTATAAAGGCCGTGGTGGTTGGCGCTGGAGGTGCTTGTTGCGAAGATACGCTGTGGCGGCGCCTTGAAAGGGGCGGCCCGCGTCACCATGTCATTGTTACGCTTTCAGCCTTTCGGCTTCCTGATCTCGCCGGCTCGGCCGGCTGCTTGGCTATCCGAGAACTGCGAACGTCCCGAGTTCCGCCCTGGCGGAAGATAATTGCGCTGAACGCTATTGCCTCGCGCATCCACGTTTTAGGATACCTTTATGATAGACACGACCCGCCACACGGCGGAAAGCCTGTTCCGGCGCGCAGCGCCAGAAGGTTCGAATGCTGCCAAGCTAGAGGCCATACGCGCCAGGCAGATCCTCAGAATGAAAGAACGCAGGCCGGTTGAAAGGCAGCAGCGGCTCGAAAATCGCACAAGGAGCGCCAACCTCGTGACGTTATCTGCCCGTAAGGAGCCCACGCATGGCGCCGTTTGATTACAGTGCTGCTGCAGGACTTTATCCCTGCAAGACGGTAAGGAGAACGAGCCACCTTCGATACAAAAGGTTTGATTCAGCCGCTGAAGCACTCCGCTTTGCGATAGAGGACATGCCTGCCTCGATGCTTCGCGGTTCCGTTCTGGAAGTTGAGGAAGCCCGCTTCGATGGTCAGCAGATGCAGACGTTTTACGAAGCCGCTGCATATCCTCTGCCCAGGCGGAAGGAAGAACTGAAGCGCGTATGATCAACCTGGCTGGCGCGACGGTCTCGTCCTATTCTATCAAAAGTAGTATCACCTTTAGGTGCCAAAACAAGAAGTTGACGTTACGATCAAAGCGTCTATACTCGCACCATCGATACTTTGTTTGCCGATATTTGTTTTTGCTGCGCCTCGCGCTTCGTGACGAACTTCCCTCTCTCAAAAGTCGAAAACCCGCTGTGCAATCGCTCAGCGGTGAACAATGTTGCTAAAGAAAGGGTTCGTTATGACGACCGGCACGGTTAAATGGTTCAATTCCACCAAAGGTTTCGGCTTCATCCAGCCTGATGATGGCAGCGCCGATGTGTTCGTTCATATTTCGGCTGTCGAACGTGCAGGGATGAATTCGATCGTCGAGGGCCAGAAGCTCGGTTTCGAGCTCGAGCGCGACAGCAAGTCGGGCAAGATGTCTGCCAGCCAGCTCAGGGCCGCCTGAGCTTTAGCCGCCGATGACCGCGGATGTACCGGTACGGCGGCACGAAGCTTCAAGGGGCCAGGCTCGTGTCTGGCCTCTTTCCGTACTGAGGCTCCTTCAGGAGCGCACGATACCAGCGCGCCACCGGCCTTCTTTGGGTGCGCATTCATTCCACGCATGCTACCTTACGAGATCCAAAGGAATATCTGTTGAGACGTCCCACCGACAACGGCTTTGCCGAGCGCCGCAATGCTGCGGCTGAGGCCAAACGAGAGCTTCTGGCAAAGTTTGCCTCCGCACCGAAATCGGCTGATCCCGCCATGCAGGAGCGACTTGCCGCGCGTGATGCGGTGACCCAGGCCCGTGAGCTCCGTCGTGCCGAACGGGAAGCATTGAAGGCGGCACAGAACCGGCGAATTCTTGCCGACGCGGCGGCCGAGGAAAAGGCAGAAGCCGAATCTCGTCAGGCAGAAATTGCCGATCAGGTTTCACGCGCCGCGGCCGCCGAAGCCGCACGCAAGGCCGAACGCGATCGCCGTTATGCCGCACGCAAGGCTCGTCAAGCCTGACGCGCAAACCACGGCGTTTATGGGCGCAAACGGGTCATGCGCGCACAGATGGTGCAAGATGCGCGAACAGGAACTGCTTTTGATGAATGCAAATGTCTATACACCTGCCTCACTTGCTGAAGACAATGTCGCAGCTTGGTTGAAAACCCTGGCGAAATACCGTCAGCCGCGGGTTCGTCGCAGCGCCTTCGAGCTGATTGTCACCGTCATCCCGTTCGCAGGGTGCTGGGCTGTCGCCTATTTTTCCCTCGCTTACGGATTCTGGTACGGGCTGGCCGCAGTCATTCCGGCTGCAGCCTTCCTGCTGCGCCTGTTTATGATCCAGCACGATTGCGGCCATGGCTCGTTCTTCGCCCGTCGCGGCATCGACGATTGGACAGGGCGTGTCATTGGCGTGCTTACGCTGACCCCTTACGATTATTGGCGCCGTGCGCACGCCGCCCATCATGCATCGGCTGGCAATCTGGACGAGCGGGGTGTTGGCGACATTACGACCCTGACGGTTGCAGAATACCGTGCCCTTTCGCCCATGAGACGGCTCGGCTATCGCCTCTACCGGCATCCACTCGTGATGTTCGGCATCGGCCCGGCCTGGCTCTTCCTCTTCAAGCAGCGCCTGCCAATCGGAATGATGAATTCCGGAGCGCTTCCCTGGGTGTCGACAATGGGCACAAACCTTGCCGTCGCCACACTCGCAGGCTTGATGATTTGGATTGTGGGGGTCTGGCCGTTCCTGCTGATCCACCTGCCGATCGTGCTGGTGTCGGGTGCGGCCGGCATATGGCTCTTCTACGTCCAGCATCAGTTCGAGGATACGCACTGGTCAACGGGCGACGACTGGCGGTTTCCGGAAGCTGCCCTTCACGGTGCGTCCCATTACGACTTGCCGCTGGTGCTGCGATGGATGACCGGCAACATCGGCATCCACCACATCCATCACCTGTCGAGCCGCATACCCTATTACCGGCTGCCCGAAGTGCTGCGCGACTATCCGCAACTTGCTGGAATCGGGCGCATTACACTTTGGCAAAGCCTGCAATGCGTCGGGCTTGTGCTATGGGATGATCGACGCCAGAAACTCGTTTCATTTCGTGACGCCGCGACAGCGGCGGCTTAATCCCGACACGCGGGAATCGGGCTCGGTTCCCGGTGGAGCGGCCGCGGCTGTCTTCTAAAACCAGCGTGACCGCGAAGACGAGACTATGATTGAACATTACTGACCGAGACTCCACTCCGTATCGGGACAGGCGAGCTTAGATGCTCGATGAAACCGGTCCATGGAGCATCACGCGATTGCGACCGGCCTGTTTCGCAAGGTAAAGCGCCGCATCGGCCTGACGCTGAAGCTGCTCGGGCGATGCCGCCTCTGCGGCTGGAGCCTGTACCGCCACTCCAATGCTCAGGGTGACGTAACGGGAGACGCGCGATCCAGGATTGGCAAAGGTGCCGGCTTCGACGCTCTTGCGAATTTGTTCAGCCACAGCGATGGCTCCGCGCGCGTCCACCCCTGGAAGCAGAACAAGGAACTCTTCGCCGCCGTAGCGCGCCACATGATCCCGATCGCGCCTCACGCAGTCCTGGATAATATCGGCAACCTCGACGAGACAGCGATCGCCCTCGGCATGGCCGAGACGATCATTCAGGTTCTTGAACTCATCGATATCGCACATCAGCATGGCTGCGCCTGCAGGGCATTTGGTGCCGCCGCCCCAGAGGCGATCGAGTGTTTCCATCATCCAGCGCCGGTTTGCGATCCCGGTTAGGGGATCGGTTCTTGCGAGATGCTCAAGTTTGCCATTTGCGTCGGCCAGTTCGGCGACACGGCTGCGGTCTCGAAGCTCAAGAAGGAAAGTCTTCTGGGCAAGAATCGTCATGGTCCGTCTGGCAACGACCGTTGCAATGATACCACTGGCAAAAAACAGCGTCGCAGCCACGGCGCTCCCGATTTCAAGGCCCGGGTTCAGCAACTGAAAAACGAGATAAAGGCCGAGCGCCAAAACGGCGATCGTCACCGTCCAAGCCAATGGTATGCCAAAGATGATGATGGCTGTAATCGCCACGAACAGCATGATGTTCAAGTGCCGCTCGTAGAACTCGCCACCCGCGCTCACGCCCACCAATGCGATCGACAAGAGAATGAGGAACATGCCGGCAATCAGCGAGAATCCTTGGAGCCAGGGCGCGCGCGGCCTTTGCCAAACAACGGCGATGGCCATAGCGACTGCCGGGAGGATGCTGCTCGGCGGGAGCATCGGCAGGGTGACGGCTCTTGGAAGCATCAACATGTTGAGCGACAGCGTCAGCACATCCAACAAAGCTACCCATATCATCCAGGCGCGAACGATCTTGGTCGTTCGCGACCAGGAGCGCTCCCGAAACAGGCGACGAAGCTCGCCTTTGAGACGGATGTCACGTGTACGGCGTGTGAGAAGCCGTTCAACTTCCGCCATGGCAGCTGGGTCCTGCACGTGAAGCGGCACCTGTTTGGACGTATTCAACGAACCGATGGGAACTGCATTCTCCTGGACATCCATTTGCACCCAACTAGCGGAATATCTGCCGCAGGCAAGCATGGCAGGGCGCCCTGAAAATGGATTGCCATGATCGCAACCATTTTCGTGTTCAGCCGCAAATTCGTGCGATCAGTGCCGCTGTACACCCGACAACTTTGCAGTTCGTGTCGATCCCGGTCGTCGAGATCGGGACTGATCACGCGTCGGATGCCGGCGACAGAGCCAGATTTCCCTCTCTCACTGAAAGTTGAAGGGACGCAGGTAGTCGAGGGTCATTCTCGGACCAAGCTGTGTTACAGTCCTTTGCGTGAATAACGCAGTGATTGGTTGACGATGTTTACGACGCTTGCGGTTCTCATCAGCCTCTCCGGTCTCGCCTCGACAGTGGCGCAAGCTTCGGAAGGCGAGGTCGATGTCGAGCTTGTCCTTGCTGTCGATACCTCACGGTCCATGGATTATGAGGAAGTTCGCATCCAGCGTGAGGGCTATATCGAAGCGCTCAAGCACAAGGAATTCATCGACGCGGTGAAGGGCGGTCTCACCGGCCGCATCGTCATCAGCTATTTTGAATGGGCAGGCTATGTTGTGCCCGATTCCGTGATCGAGTGGCAGGTAATCGAGACGCAGCAGGATGCGATCGATTTCGCCGATAAGCTGGAAGCGCGACCGATCAGCACGCAGCGTCGTACATCGATCTCCGCTGCGATAGCCCAAGGCGCCACAATGATAGTCTCCAGCCCCTATGACGGCATGAGGAAGGTGATCGATGTTTCCGGGGACGGGCCAAACAATTCCGGCGATCCGGTCATGTCCACCCGGGACAAGGCGTTAAGGGCAGGCATCGTCATCAACGGTCTCGCAATTATGCTGAGACCTGCCGAGGCTTCGAGCGGGCTCGACAAATATTATGCGGATTGCGTAGTCGGCGGCCCCGGATCCTTCGTGCTGCCAGTTCGCAAGATCGAGGATTTCGCCGTTGCTGTGCGCCGTAAGCTGGTCATGGAGATCAGTGGCCTTACCCCGTCGGCGGCGATTCAAAAAATTGCCGGCGACATACCGGCTACCGACTGCATGATCGGCGAGAAGCAGTGGCAGGACCTGTTCAACCGCTGAATTTCACCGTCCTCCCATCCCGTTTCCGTTCGGTACTTGCAATTGCGTCTCTCAGTCCGCTGGCTCTACCGGGCGACCGGTTCTTCGTTCGGCGACAAAGCGGTTTTCGGATTCGCGAGCTGTACCAAAAGCGCTCGGACAAAGGCTCTCCGCGATGAGCCTTGATGTGTCGGCATGTCGTTGGCGACAGGGTCGGCGGCGCCGCGCCAGATCTTGATCCCAATCCACAACAGATAGGCGCCACCTGCGACGCGGAGCGAGAAATCCAACACGTGGAAGTGGCGTTCAGATAGCGTCAGCCACGTTCTTAAGTCCACGCATAAGTGAGCTGTCAGAGGCCACTCCTCAGGGAGTGGACTGGCCAGGGTGTTTCGCTCGCCCCTTATAACGGGCCATCACCAAACGAACCTGATTGAAGTGGAGCTGGTCCGCAAGGACCAACTAGCGAGGATCTCGACAGGTTGAGGACCTGGAAAGCCACAGCTGCTGTATATGTCGGACAGGGCCGGATGTCGCAATACCGAAGCGGTACATTGCAGATCCGCTACTACGAGGTTCTGCCTGACGACACGTTCTACAGCGCAACCGTTGGACTCGACGACGAAGGTTAATGACGTCGCCGCGAAGCTGATCGAAGCTTCGTGGGCCGTCTGGACTGCGCGGCATAAACGCTCCGTCATCAGCAATTCGACTGCGAGGTCCACAGGCTAGTGCGCTTGAACGCAGGACCGGCTGCTCCAGTTAACGTGGAAAGACCACATCACGGAGACCGCCCATGCCGCCTCGCAAACGAACCGACACCGCGCCCTTGGTTGCCAAAGGTGCCAAGATCGGCGAGCCCGTCCCCAAGGCGATTGTCGACACCAACACCGCCGCGGTAGGCATTCCGCCTCAGCCGGACTATGATCCTCGCGAAGAAATCGGCGCCCTGCGCAAGCAGATGGAGGCGTTGCGGCAGCAGATTTCCGACGCCGCGCAATCCGTAAAGGGTGGCGCAAGACAAGCCGCACGTCAGACTGAAGCAACGGTTAAGCTCTATCCTGTTTCATCACTCCTGGCCGCCGCTGCGGTCGCCGGTGCGTTCGCCTTTGCGATCGCCGGTCTTCGATCATCGACGCCTCGTTCACGCTACGACCGGGCTCTCGACGAAGTACGCGATCTTTACGACCGTATCCGCGACCGTCTTTAGTCACATTTAGGGATTGCCTGTTGATCGATTCTCCCTCACGCTGCGCCATGCAAGCGAGAGGACACGCATGCTCGAAGTCATTATACGCCGCAGCCTGGACATCGTCGACCGGACAGAACGCTTGGTCGAAAAGGCGAGAAGGCTGATCGGAAGTGGAAGTCTCGACGACGTCGAGGTATATCGAATTCACACGGAGATCGAGCGCCTTACGGACCTCGTCTTCATCATGGACGACGCAGCGCGGTTGCTCCGCCGGACGTTCGAGCAACGTCCAGAGATGGCTCGTGCGTATCCGGCTCACGTGACCCTGCAGTAGAACCGCCACGCCCCCGATAGGACGCACGCTGCTGTGCTCATTCTGGCGCCTCTGGTGCCGTCAAGCCGCCTCCCGGAAAAGTGGCTCCCTGACAGTGCTTCCGCGGCACCGGAAAAGTCCGGTCCGGTGGGGTCGCTACCTCCTTGATGGCTGCCATTCTTCACTATCTGCCGACACAAAGAGGGTCGCAGGGAGGGTCGCAGGCGCGAGGTTTCACGTACCATATCACCGGAGAGGAACAAACCTTCCAATTGATGGTTCATGAGATGCGGCAGGCCGCCACGCCGCATACTGAAACCGAAACACGAACATCGGCGATGCCGCCGACGCGGAGAAAACACGGTTGCGGCCCAGCTGTATTCGATGATGGATCATGACCGAAGATTGCATCCGACGTCTCTAACAAGGCTGTTTCAGTCGCGTCCGACGTTCATGGTGCTTCCAAGGCCGGGTGGTCGAGGAGGCGGACAAATCTTAGGGTGAGCAAGGGGAACCGCGATCCCAATAAGAAGCGTGGCCAACCGCAATTACCCTGCTGAAATGGAATTACCTATGCTCAGTCGTCCGCACATTAAGCTGTCGAGCGTCGCCACCCTCCTTGTCGTGGTGGGCGGTGTACTCGTCGCACTGAAGGGCACGCATGGAGACACGCCAGACGGATCAGTGGAGACTGAGCTCGAGGCTGGTAGAGGAAGGGACGCAAGCGTCCCCGAGGCGATACCTGTGAAGGGCCTGCGCGATGTCTTTTGGCGGGTGGTTCACGAAGTCATCGATGATCGTGTGACACTCATAGCAGCCGGAGTGACGTTCTACCTCTTGTTGGGTCTGTTCCCCTCGCTGTCGGCACTCGTCGCGCTTTACGGGCTGATTGCAGATCCGGCCACCATGGCTGGCCACCTCCGGGAACTGTCAGGACTGCTTCCGCCGGGCGCGTTCGATCTCATCGCCGATCGCATCAAGAGCCTCGCCGAAAGCCGCGACTCGACGCTGGGCATCACTTTCTTCGTTGGCCTTGCCATCGCCCTGTGGAGCACGCATAGCGGGACGCTGGCGATCTTCGATGCGATGAACGTGGCCTATGAAGAAAAGGAAAAGCGGGGACTGGTCAAGCTTAACCTCGTAGGGCTGTGCTTCACTTTCGGCGCGATGCTCTCTGCCGCCACAATAATAGGACTGGTCGCTGTCATGCCTGTGGTGCTTTCCTATCTTTGGCTCGACCTATTCAAGGAGCACATGGCCCTGCTTCTGAGGTGGCCGTTGTTGCTTTTGATCGCAGCCGCAGCGACCACCGCCGTATACCGCTTCGGTCCGAGCCGCGAGCCCGCCAAGCTCCGATGGATGACGTGGGGTGCCTTTCTCGTGACCTTTTCATGGTTTGCGATGTCGGTCGGATTTTCGTTCTATCTCAACCACTTCGCCAACTACGACGCGACCTACGGTACCCTCGGTGCGCTGATCGGTTTCCTGGTCTGGATTTGGCTGTCGATCGTCATCCTGATCGTGGGAGGCGAGCTGAATGCCGAGCTGGAACACCAGACGGCGAAGGACACTACCACGGGGGCACCATTGCCGATGGGATCACGCGGAGCCTATGTGGCGGACACTCTCGGCGAGACCGCAGACCGGCTGCGCTGACAAGCAGGGACGCCTTCGCAGCCAGTTTGGCACGATCGAAACCTTCGAGACCCGCTACCACCTTCCGGTCAGTTTTCCTGCAGACCGGTCCAGGAGCTGGCGAGATGCGCAGGAGACCAGCGCGCGTCCAAACGATGGTTATGCGAGCCTGCCCAAAATATTGGCAAAGGCAACCCAAGCAGCCCTCCCCAGTCGCGTATCAGCTTCATCGCTGCCCCCGTGCGCATGCAGTGACGATCTTGGCGTTATTTCCGCTGGAAGGAGGATACGATGACCAGCCTCTGGATCGCAAATCAGCTCGGCTTCTTTCGCGAACATTTGTCGGCGATGAAGAACTGATCTCGCAAAGCTCTCCGAGGGCCACGGGGCGTCACTACCGCCAGCGATCAGAACTATATTAGCCCGGCTTTGTTCGACGGGAATGGTGGCAGCCGGAATCGATTTGGCGAAGCGTTGAAGACAGTGCTTGAACAAGCTTCGATAGGAAACCAGCCCGTTCGCGTATTCCTTTGTCCATGAAGGATCGGTGGGTACGAAGGGCAGGGGCTCGCTCTTCCATGTCCACGATGAGCGCTCCGGCCAGGCGATGCCGTCACGGCCCGGTCCGATGTTTCCCCAGACAACGGACGTTGGGCTCATGGCAAAGACTGCGTCGACGCGCTCATCGCGAGTAGCGACAAGCAGAGCAGCTTCCGCACCTTTTGATGTTCCGGCTATGGCGATCAGCTTGCAGCCGCGTTTCTCAAGTTCGTCGATTGCCTGGACGAACTTCTCCAGCGGGACTTCACAGATTCCTGGGGCTTGGCCCTCGCCGCCGAACCAGCGCAGGGCAAGCGACGTGACGCCGATGCTGGCGAAGAGCGAAGCACGTGGAACATCAACACGCCCGCTCGATCCGGCGAGAACAAGGATTCCCCATTCTGTCCGCCGGTCAGGCTCAAGCAATATTCCTTGGACGTTTCCGGATAGATCGATCTGGATACAGCTCGCCATTGAACAGCCTTGATATGTGCATCTTTGTTTTTGGCAGAGGCCAACATGCGTTTCCCAAACGCTACCGGCTTCTGAATGGTTGCTCGAAGCAGTGTAAGAATCGGAAACACTTTGTGACTAAGTTACTCCGAATGCTACGTTTTTCTATCTTGTCGTCCTAACGGTCCTGACGGATATTAGCGAGCGATAAGAGGTAGCCACCATGATCAGAATGATTAATGACCCGGCAGAGCTGGCGGGCGAGGACATCACAGGCAAATATATACTGCGAAAGTTGAACTACCACTGGTTCGCCTACGGCAAGGCCGCCATCGTCACCGCGTGCAAGGGGACCATTCTGCACCTCGACCGTGAAGAGACTGTTTATTCGGAACGCTGGGGTCGCCGCGCCTATACCGGCACTGGCAAACGTTATCCAGGCGGCGTGTGTCCTATCTCGGCAGTCGCCTGCGTCTGTGACACGCCAGACGATGTCAACGCTGTTATCCAGCTGGACGTTGAAGCGCAGGACGAATTCTACCAGCTGATCGCCAAGACTGAAGCCAGGGTTCATGATCTAGCCGCTTCCTCACAAAATAGCTTCTTTCTAGCGGCTGCCGAATAAGGCGGGGGCGGGCTCCTCGGCAATCGCTGGAGCGCTATCGGAACAGTCGTTGGTGCCAGGTCTCTAGTTCGTTTATTCGTTAAGGGTCTGGTCGTCTGCGCCCAGCGAAGAAGGCTCTGGCTGCCACATTCTACGACGTTGCGTCCGTCTATTGGTATCCCCACGGTGACACGCAGACCGTCCAGGCCTTCGACGGCCTCGACATTTGTACGCGTCCGGTGAAGCGTTATCGCCGTCTTGGTGCCGGGTTCACCACTGTCGGCCAGGACCGCTAGGCCGTTGCGACCGACAGAGCGAACAATCGCCGCTATTTCGTCAGCCTGGTGTCTTGATTGTTGATATGGACGGCCACGTCGGCACCTTCCTGGGCGAGCAAAATCGCTATCGCACTGCTCAAGCCAAGGCTTCCACCTGTCACCAACGCTCGCTTTCCAACGAAGCTACGCGACATCTTTCGCTCCTTGAGTTCTCAAATGTCGAACTGGTAGCTTGCCGGTTCGAACCGATAGCCCTCGGTGCGCTGCTCAAGGAAACCAACCGATGGGTGTGGCATGTGGTAGCCGATAAAGGGTACCCGATCCGTCGCGATCATATCCAGGACCTTTTGTCGGGTAACGGCTGCTCCAGCCTTATCCATGTCAAAACGGACCTCCCAGTTGGGCCGCTGGAGACCGACTGCGTAGTGCACGACCGTGTCAGCAGAGACCACGAGGCGACGTCCCTCGGACTCGACAAGCAAGATCATGTGTCCCGGCGAATGACCAGGTGCTGATACTGCCGTGATGCCAGGAGCGATGGTCTGCTGGTTGGTGACGAACGTCGTCTTCGGAGCGACGGGCTTCACGCGCTCCAACACCTGGAGATGGTTGCCTTCTGTAGCTGTGCCCACTCGGGCATCAGAAATCCAGAAACCATACTCAGTCGCATTAAAAGCATATCTTGCTTTGGCGAATGCTTTCGAACCCGCCTCGCGCAGTCCGCCAATGTGATCCCGATGAAGGTGGGGCGATGGCGCCGTTGTGCCGTCAGAAGCGGCCACTCCGCCGACGCGACCACCCGTTCTGTTATCCGCATAAGGCGAGCGCCGATTGCAGCAAATGCTTCAAATGCCTGCGCGTCGATATTGGGACTTACACGAGGCGGCTCCAGGGGATGAACAGAAGCGGCTTGTGCGGACCGCAATTGCTCCGAAAAGGCGTGCGATCAGCATGTGGCTGTTGTCTAAGATCCGTCGTCTGGAGGTTGTCGAGTCGGCTCGGATCGACGCTCCGCCAGCCGCTCTCGCGCTCGAGCGATTATCCGCACTGCCCAGGCAAGGGGTTCTGAGCGGGTATAGTCCTCGAGCAGGTTGGCATGGCGCTCCACCGCTTCCCAATTGCCCCCCTTGATGCAAGCCTCGATCGCAGATTTCCTAAACTCCAGTTGGTTGAGCACCGCCGCTCCTTTTGCGAGCAGTCCCTCTGCCTCCGCGAGCGACGATGCCCGGACTTCCGGATCGTCGGTGATCAACGCCAGCTCGCCCAAAATGCGTGGCCCCGCGAACGCCATTCCTGTCTCGCGTGCAATTGCGAGCGCCTCGTTCACTTGATGAAGCGCGCCATCCATGTCACCCGTGAGGCGCAGCAGGCTGGCGCGATTATATAGACCGACGGCCAGGAGACGCCTTGCACCAAGAGATTTCACCAGCGGCAAGCCTGCGCCCAGGTGATCGAACGCTTTGCTGTATTGTTGCAGCTCGCGGTAACAGAGGACGGCGGCGTTATGCGCGAGACTCTCGCCCCGCTTGTGCCCAACCTTCCCCGCCTCATTTATTGCGAGCAGGGCGGTGTCCAGAGCCGCCGAGGTGTCACCTGAATAGTATTGCGCTGTCGCCGCCATGGGGCGGTTAGCCGCAACAATCCCGAAGAACCCGTGCTCTTGGGCCAGCCGCACACAGCGGTCAAACAGCTTGTAAGCAGACACCATTCTCGCGCGAACGAATTGGACGTCGGCCAGCCCGCCCATCGCCATCGCTTCGAGCTCGACCGAACCCGCCTTCTTCGCCAGCTCCAGCGCCCGCTCGTGCTCGCGGCTGCAGGCTTCGGTGTTGCCGCTCGGAAAGTAAAGATTGCCGCGCAGGAAGTGTATGCGAGCCAGCTCCGCCACGAGGCCGAGCTGTGAAGCGATGCCCTCAGCCTGCTCCAGGTCAGTGAACGCTCCGTCCATGTCGTCGATCGTGCGTCTCGCTCCTGCACGGTCGATCTGGACGCGGCACCGAGCTCGATCGTCGGTCGCTGACGCCAGTGCGAGGTCGTAGGCTGCCACTGCTTCCCGGATCCGGCCCAGCCGTTCAAGGATTTCGGCCCTGGAGTGGGCCAGCTCGTAACGTTGGCCTCGGGCAACGACAATCTCGATCCCGCGGTCTGCGAGCGGAAGCGCGGTCTCGTACCGATAGCTCCCGACCAGCATCTGAGCTGCTGACAGGTAAGCTGCCGCTGCCCTCGGGTCCTCGGCACGGTCGAGATGTTCCGCGCGCGAAACCGCATCTTCATTGGCTGCAAACCATTCGGCGGCAGCGAGATGCAAGTCGTGTCGCCGACTCCGCAGCAGCGTCTCGTACGCTGCATCACGAAGCAGCACATGACTGAACAGAACAGCCTCGCCATGCGCTCTTAGGAGGCGATGCTCGAACAGATGGTTTGGAGTGTAACTAGAATCCCCCAGGAGATGCCGCAAAGCCCCAAGCTCGAACCTCTGGCCCAGAACGGAAGCAGTCTGGAGAGCCGTCTTGTTATCGCTGTCGAGCCGGTCAAGCCGAGCCTGCATGAGGCTCTGCACCGAGCCGGGAACTTCCACGGTCCCAACCTTTTGCTGCGTCTCGGCGAGGAGCTGTTCGAGGAACAGCGGATTTCCTGCGGCCCGCTCGACGCAGCGTTCCACGAAGCTGCCGCTCGTCGCGAGCAGTCCGCTCGCGAGCGCACGTGCATCTTCGAGCGGCAGAGGTCCGAGATCGAGCGTCACCAGCGGCACTTCGGCAACTTGCTCGCGCCACGTGGACCCAAGAGGATCGCCTTCACCGCGCGAGGTCATGGCAACGATAGTCATGCAACGAGCGGACGCGGCCGCGATTGCCGCGAGATGGGCGAGTGTCATCTCATCGGCCCAATGAATATCCTCGACGACGATGAGGTCAGGCCGCTCGAGGCTTGTTCGCTGTACCAGGCCTGTGACGGCCGTGATCCTGCCCGCCCGCAGGGTCTGGTTGTCCATGGCATTCACGAGAACTCGAAGCTCGGGGGGCTGAGGCAGATCAAGGAGATCGTTCAGGAAGACGACTTCGTCTTGATCGACGAGTCCTTTGGCGTGTGCCAGTTCAAGGGCAGAGCATCTCGCCGACGCCGTATCGGCCAAGCTGATGTTCAGAAGGCTGCGTACCAGAGCGCCAATCGCGTCACGTCCCGCGCCACTTCCAAAGTCGAGAACGAGGGTCGTATGGCAATCAAAACCATGGTCCTGCGCAACTCGTTGGAACTCCTCGACCAATCGAGTCTTGCCAATTCCAGCCTCGCCGCGGACGAAAAACGCCTGGCCTCGGCCAGATGATCGACATCCCGCGGCTGCTGCCGTGAAAATCTGAAGCTCTGCCTGACGGCCAACGAGTGGTCCTGCTTTAGCAGAAACCTCCGTCGTGCATCGAAGTAATTGCCATGCTCTTACAGGTTCTGGGAACCCTTTCACGGTCAGAAAACCCGCGTCCAGGCAGTCAATCTTGCCACGCGTGGTTCTCATGACGGCATCGGAAATAAGGATATCATCAGGCAGTGCCGCGGCCGCGAGTCGCGAAGCGAGGTTCACGGACTCGCCCGTAACCGTGTATTCGTGGTGGCTGGCGCTCCCAGTCGTGCTTGCAATGACCTGACCACCCGCGACTCCCGCATGAACCTGGAGCCTGCGGCCGTGAAACTCCGCGAGTTCTGAAACAGTATCGCGTATTTCCAACGCCGCATGTACTGCACGAAGCGCGTCGTTTCCGTACGCTATGGGTGCACCGAAGACCCCCATCACGCAGTCACCGATGTGCTTGTTCAGGTATCCGCCGTGATTCACGATAATAGGATCAACACGCTCGAAGAAAGCGTCCACAAGCTCATGCAGTTCTTCAGGGTCGAGCTCCCGACTGAGGGCCGTAAATCCAACCATGTCTACAAAGATTACAGTTACCTGCCGACGCTCGCTATCCACCCTGCGCGGTGCCAGGGCCGGCCGATCCTCGTCGCAAGGTGTTCTTAATATCCTGATGGCGTCAAGAAGCTTCTTGCGGTGGCCGAGCGCTGAGACACCCAGGTGGCGCAGATCCTGATCTGTTAGGTCAGGCAAGACATCACCATCTATCGCGTTGTCTCGAAACGCATCGATGTACTGCTGGAGCTTCAATGAGCGCAACCAGTTGGCAACGTCCACCTGCCTGTCCTCTCAGGTTCAAGGCGACTGCTGAACTTTTCTAACGTCCGAAATTGAGCCTACTCGCGCTCAAGACGCCCCTCGCAACTTTTAGCTCGCGAGGCTTCATATATTAGCATAGCGGCATAGTCGCAGGGAGACCGCGGATCAAAGGATCGAACCCAACAGCAATTCCGGATGGGCCTCGCCGATGCACGACGCGTGCTAGAAATATTGACTGTAGAGACAAGACGATCATGTCGGCTCGCACCACCGGCTGGGCGTCGCATATGCGGCACCTACCAGAGTAGCCAATTTGTGCGCCGCCGCGCCCAATGCGACTTCAAGGCCGATATTCGGATACGCACGGAGCTACCGATTTCATGACGGATCAAAGGGCGACGCCGGTCACCGGGTCGACGATAGGACGCTCGTTCTCGTCCCGCGTACCGGCTGGCGGAACCGCGGGTGCCATCGACTCCTTGTTAGCGGAATCAGGCTTCTCGGGCACCGGCTTGACGTCTTTTGGACGGCGCTGTTCCCGAGTGGCGTTCGTGTCGTTGGTGCTCATGGCAATCTCCCTTGTACCAAGAACACCGATGGTGGCAATCTAGTTCCAGGAAGCCGCCACGCACGCAAGGATCTGACAAATTTCATCGCTCACCACGCAACCATCCGTGGATCGCGCCGTTTCGATATTGAACGACGCGAGGCTTCGGATGGGACTTCTGGCACGAATGTTGACAATAGTCATGGTACTACTGGGTGGCGTCGTTTTCTCGCAAGGACCTGAATTTGCCCAACAGTACCGCCAGCGCATCGGTGGGGCCCTGGACGAATTGAGGAAGATCGTCGATGCATTTGATTCCCAGGCCGTCCAAAACGGCCTCGACCGTCAGGAGGCCCTCAGCGTATATGCAGCCTCTCCTGAAGTCTTCCTCCGTAATCAAGGCGACGCGATGCGCCGGATATTCGAGCGTTACGACAGGCTTTCGGCACAGCAGCGGGAGTTGGCACTGGAGCCTCCAGTCACTAGACCATTGCTGCTGCTGCGCCGCCCGGACCTGACACTTGCCAAGAACACTTGGAATGACTTCGTTCCAGCGGTTCCAGTCGATCTGGCAGGGCTGATCTGGGGGGCAGCGGGATGCGTCTTGGGCTGGGCAACGGCAGCCGGTTGCGGTGCTGCGAGTCGTGGAATGACACGGGCGGCACGCGTCCGCAGGGCGTGATCTGGCAGAGAATTGTGCCGCTTACCATGAATTGCCTCGGCCGGGTCGGGTGCCTGACGCGGGTGGAGCCGGCGAAATCGAAGTACGGGTTGGCAAATGGAGACGACGCTTTCTTAGAGATCGGCTCGATAGTCTGCTCGACAAAGTTCGCCCTGGTTCGGCCGGACGATTGACACGACGATCAGATTGCTACTGTGATCGAGCGCACGCTGCGTTCAACGCCAAGCGATGCGACCCATTGGTCGATCCGCTCGATGGCAGGGGCCACAGGCTTTTCGCACACGACGATCCGCCGGAAATGGAACGCCTTCGGCTTGCAGCCTCATCGCACTGAGACGTTCAAGCTGTCCAGCGACCCTTTGTTCATCGATAAGATCCGCGAAATCGTCGGTCTTTATCTGTCACCGGGCTATCGTTACTGGTGCTTTGAGGCCCTTTTGGAGGTGCAAAAGGACATTGTGGGGGAGCGGGTTCATCTACATCACCTTGACGGCACAGGTTCTTTGCGAAATGCTAAGACGTCAGACCAATTTGAAAAGCTGCTGCTTTAAGAAGTCAACTGGGGAACCATGAAGGCAAATGTCGGCGATACCCCCCTGATCCGGCCGCTTCCCGCCATGGATCGTGCGCGTCAGGTGACTGAGGCGCTGGCTCATTATGTTGAGGCGGCGAAGCTTAAGGCAGGCGACAGGCTGCCGGCCGAACGTGAACTTATGGCAGCCCTTGCTGTGGGTCGTTCGACTATTCGCGAGGCGATCCGGCACTTTCAGGCGCTTGGAGTGATTGAGACGCGCATGGGAAGCGGCACCTATCTCTTGAAGCCGGTTTCCAAGGCGACCATCCACATGCCGCTGTCACTTGACACGGCGCATCTTCGTGACGTCCTTCTGCAGACGCTGGAGGTTCGCCGCGGCATCGAATGCGAAGCAGGCATGGTGGCTGCGCGGCGCAGAACGGCCAGGGACCTCGCCGTCATCGAAGAGAAGCTCGATGAAATGGAGCGCGTGCACCAAGCGAAGGGCACGTCCGGTCCCGAAGACCTCGCCTTTCACATGGCTGTTTATGACGCAACCCATAACCCGCTGTTCGGCCAGCTTCTTGAGCAGATGCGCGAGACGTTCGAGCGCTTTTGGACTCATCCATTCGACCGGGAAGACTTTGCGCGCCGGTCCTTTCCGTTCCACCGCACGCTTTTCAACGCCATCGTTGCCCAGGACGCCGAGGCTGCCCGCGAAGAAACATTGAAAATCCTCGAGGTTGTCGAGGAAGACATCAAGGAAATGTCCAAATGAGCAACGGCTTGGAACCCTTCGAGCTTGCTTCGCTGATCACCGCCCATGACGAGGGCAACTTCGCTGATGCGGTCGTTCCGCCGATTTTTCAGACGTCGCTTTTCACCTTCTCCGACTACGATGACATGATCGCTTCCTATCGCGGCGAGAAGGTGCGGCCGATCTATACGCGTGGGCTTAATCCGACTGTGCGGATGTTCGAGGAGATGCTTGCCAAGCTCGAGGGCGCGGAAGATGCCCTCGGCTTTGCGAGCGGCATGGCGGCGATCTCATCGGCGGTCCTGAGCTTTGTAGAGCCCGGTGACCGGATCGTAGCGGTCAGGCACGTCTATCCAGATGCTTTCCGCCTGTTTGGCACGATCCTGAAGCGGATGAGGATCGAGGTCACCTATGTCGACGGGCGCGACGAGGAGGCAGTCGCCAAGGCGCTGCCCGGTGCGAGGCTCTTCTACATGGAAAGCCCGACGAGCTGGGTCATGGAGGTCCATGACGTTGGCGCGCTTGCGGCGCTCGCCAAGCGGCATGGCGCCGTTACCATGATCGACAACAGCTGGGCGAGCCCCTTCTTCCAACGGCCGCTGACATCAGGGGTCGATCTCGTTATCCATTCGGCCTCAAAATATCTCGGCGGCCACAGCGACGTCGTCGCCGGCGTCATTGCCGGTTCCAAGGAGATGATCGCGCGCATCAAGGCCGAGGCCTATCCCTATCTCGGCGCCAAGCTTTCGCCCTTCGACGCCTGGCTTCTCATCCGCGGCCTGCGGACGCTGCCGCTTCGCATGAAGGCCCACGAGGCTGCGGCGATGGCCATCGCCCAGCGCCTGCAGAAATTCGATGTCGTCGAGCAGGTCTGTCATCCGGGACTTTCCAATCGTCTGCCCACTGGCCTCAACGGCACATCGGGGCTCTTTTCGTTCATTTTCCGCGAAGGTGTCGATATCCGCGCCTTTGCCGACCACCTCAAGCTTTTCAAACTGGGTGTAAGCTGGGGTGGGCATGAAAGCCTGATCGTACCGGGCGAGGTTGTGCTCCAACAGAAAGCGCAGCCGAATTCCGCGCATGCCTTTGGCATTCATCCGCGGTCCGTACGCCTCCATGTCGGCCTCGAAGGAACCGAGGCACTGTGGGGGGATATCGAAGAGGCGATTGCCGCCGCTTCATAACCGTCAACTGAAAGAACACCGAAAAGGGGGAATGAGCATGAAGAGACTGATAACCGCAACGCTCTTCGCAGCGATGATGGCAGGCACGGCCTTTGCCGATACGACGCTGAAACTCGTCGAAGTCATCACCAGCCCGGAGCGCACCGAGACCCTCAAATCGATCGTCGGTAAGTTCGAGGCCGAAAACCCGGGCACCAAGGTCGAAATCATCTCGCTACCGTGGAACGAAGCCTTCCAGAAGTTCGCGACAATGGTGTCGGCGGGCGATACGCCGGACGTGATGGAAATGCCGGACACCTGGCTATCCCTCTACGGCAACAACGGCATGCTTGAAAGCCTTGAACCCTATCTGGAAAAGTGGGAGCACACCAAGGAGCTGACGCCGCGCGCGCTTGAACTCGGGCGCGATGTCAAGGATACGGCCTATATGCTGCCTTACGGCTTCTATCTGCGTGCCATGTTCTACAATAAGAAGTTGCTACAGGAAGCAGGCGTTGCCGAACCGCCGAAGACGATGGACGAATTTTCCAAGGCCTCCGAAGCGGTCTCCAAGATCTCCGGAAAATACGGCTACTGCATGCGCGGCGGCCCGGGCGGCTTGAATGGCTGGATGATCTTTGCAGCCTCCATGGCAGGAGACAACAAGTACTTCAACGAAGACGGCACTTCGACCATGAACAGCCCCGGCTGGACAAAGGGCATCGAGTGGATGGTCGACCTCTACAAGAAGGGCTATGCGCCGAAGGACAGTGTGAACTGGGGCTTTAATGAGGTCGTTGCCGGCTTTTATTCCGGCACCTGCGCCTTTCTCGACCAGGATCCGGATGCTCTGATTGCCATTGCCGAGCGCATGAAGAAGGAAGACTTCGGCGTCATCCCGCTGCCGAAGGGGCCGGACGGCAAATCCTTCCCCACGATCGGCTATGCGGGATGGTCGATGTTCACGACGAGCCAGAACAAGGACCTTTCCTGGAAGCTGATTGCAACGCTTGAAGGTCCGGAAGGCAACATCGAATGGAACAAGAAGATCGGCGCTCTGCCGGCCTATACTGCGGCCGAGAAGGATCCCTTCTATGCCGGCGACCAGTTCAGGGGCTGGTTCGAGGAACTGGCTGACCCGAACACGGTTCCGACCGTCATGCCGACCTACCTCGAAGAATTCGCCTTCTTCAAGGATTCGCTGGCCATCAAGACCTCGCAGCAGGCACTTCTTGGCGACATTACGCCGAAGGAGCTGGCCGATCAGTGGGCCGACTACTTGACCAAGGCGCAGCAGAAGTTCCTGGCCAAAAAGTAAGAGCCAGGGGCGGCGGAGCGATCCGCCGCCGATTTTTCCCGACGAGACAGACGGCGCCATCAGCGCCGCGAACCGGAATTTGGCCGATGACTATGATCGCCGACACGTTGAACAGGCGCCACGATCGCAGGCCGTGGCTGAAGCGTCTTGCAGATGCCTCGGAGCCCTATCTCTACAGCGCACCGTCGCTGATCCTCATCATCGCGGTTATGTTGGCGCCGCTGGCGGTGGGCATTTCCTACGCCTTTCGCGATATCCAGCTTCTGAACCCATTTTCCGGCGGTTTCATCGGGCTTGAGCACTTCCGCGCCCTTTCGAAAGATGCGGCCTTTTACGGCGCGCTTCGCAATACGCTATGGTGGACGGGCGCTTCGGTGATCTTGCAGTTCATCTTCGGGCTCATCCTGGCGCTTTTGCTCGATAAGCCGTTCTGGGGCAGGGGCATCGTGCAGGCACTCGTCTTTCTGCCCTGGGCGGTTCCGTCCTTCCTTGCGGGCCTCAATTGGGCCTGGCTTTTCAATCCGGTGATCGGGCCCATTCCGCACTGGCTCTTCGGCCTCGGGCTGACCGGCGCGCCTGGCAACATTCTTTCTGATCCGCAATATGCGATGTGGGGACCGATCATCGCCAATGTCTGGTGGGGCATCCCGTTCTTCGCGATCACGCTGCTCGCAGCGCTTCAGGCAATTCCTCGCGATCTTTACGAAGCAGCATCGATCGATGGCGCCGGCTGGGTCCAGCGCTTCCGTTCGATCACGCTTCCCTTTCTTGCACCGACGATTGCCATCACCGTCTTGCTCCGCACCGTCTGGGTATCGAACTTTGCTGATCTCATTGTCGTCATGACGGGCGGCGGGCCGGCGGACCGGACGCAGATCGTCGCCAGCTATATCTTCACCCAGGCGTTCAGACGGCTCGATTTCGGTTATGCCTCGGCGATCGCACTGGTTCTGCTCGCACTGCTGCTTGCCTATTCCATGCTGATCATCCTGCTGCGGCAGACCCTGCTGAAGGATTGAATAGATGAGACGATCCACGATTGCGACCACCGCCCATCGGCTGGCAATCCTTTGCTATATCGGTTTCGCGCTCTTTCCGCTTTTCTGGCTGCTGAAGGTCTCGGTCACCCCGAACGACCTGCTTTATAGCGAGGGCGTGCGCATGTGGCCGTCGCGTACGACATGGGAACATTATTCCTTTGTGCTTCAGCACAGTGCCTTTCCAACCTTCTTCAAGAACAGCCTCATCGTGTCGGCCTCGACGGCGGTGGCGGTGACGATCTGCGCGTCGCTTTCCGGTTATGCGCTGTCGCGCTTCAATTTCCGCGCGAAATATTGGATCGTTGCGCTGATGCTTTTGACGCAGATGTTCCCGCTGGTCATGCTCGTCGCACCGATCTTCAAGATACTCTCGCCGCTGCACTTGACGAACAGTCTGACCGGCCTCGTCGTCGTCTATACCGCCTTCAACGTGCCCTTCGCGACGTTCCTGATGCAATCTTTTTTCGACGGCATTCCAAAGGATCTCGAGGAGGCTGCGATGATCGACGGAGCGACGCAGTTCACGGCCTTCAGGCAGATCATCTTGCCGCTGACGCTGCCGGGGATCGCGGCAACCCTCGGCTTCGTCTTTACCGCGGCCTGGAGCGAACTGCTTTTCGCGCTGATGCTTATCAACGGCAATGACGCGGCAACCTTTCCGGTCGGCCTTCTTACATTCGTTTCGAAATTCTCCGTGGATTTCGGGCAGATGATGGCGGCGGGTGTCATGGCACTCGTTCCGGCCGGCCTCTTCTTCCTGCTCATTCAGCGTTATCTCGTCCAGGGCCTGACGGCCGGCGCGGTCAAGGGTTAGTCACATGGCATCGATCGATATCCAGAACATCAAGAAGGCCTACGGCCACGTCCAGGTGCTGCATGACGTTGATCTCAAGATCAAGGATGGTGAATTCGTCGTCCTCGTGGGCCCGTCGGGCTGCGGCAAGTCGACCCTGCTGCGTATGATCGCGGGGCTCGAAGAGGTCACTGGTGGCGAAATCCGCATTGCCGGGAACCGGGTCAATGAGTTGCATCCGAAAGACCGGGACATCGCCATGGTGTTCCAGTCCTACGCGCTTTATCCCCATATGAACGTCGCCGGCAACATGAGTTACAGCCTAAGGCTCAGGAAGACGGCGAAGGAAAAGATTGCGAGCGCCGTTGCAAATGCCGCCTCCAAGCTCGGCCTCGATCCGCTGCTTGAACGGAGGCCAAAGGCACTTTCGGGCGGGCAGCGGCAGCGTGTCGCCATGGGTCGGGCCATCGTTCGCCAGCCCAAGGCCTTCCTTTTCGACGAACCGCTCTCGAACCTCGACGCACGTCTTCGCGAACAGATGCGTGCTGAGATCAAGAAACTGCATGCCGACCTGAAGGCGACCTCAATCTATGTGACGCACGACCAGATCGAGGCAATGACGCTCGCCGACCGGATCGTCGCCATGCATGGCGGCGTGGTGCAGCAGGTCGGCAGCCCCCTCGAGCTTTACGATCGGCCCGCCAATCTTTTCGTCGCGGGCTTCATCGGTTCTCCCGGCATGAATTTCCTGGATGCGACATGCGAGGCGGGCGGGGTCAGGCTGAAGGACGGGACGCTTGTTCCGCTGTCGGCGCCGCTTGCGCTTTCGAGCGGCGCGAAAGTCACGCTCGGCATCCGCCCGGAGCATGTGGTCATGTCGGATCAAGGCGGAATGCGTGCCGAGGTCGAGCTCGTCGAACCGACCGGCTTCGGCATCATCCTGCATCTGTCGCTGCATGGCCTGCCTTTCAAGGTCTTCACGCTGGATCGCGAAGCGCTGACGGCCGGGCCCGAAGTCAGCGTATCCTTTCCGGCGCAGCATCTGCATCTATTCGACGGCGAGGGAAATAGGGCTGGCTGACGTATCTTTTCCGCCTCGACCGACTGACGACAATCGCCGTGGCGGCCCACGAATGCCTCAGGTAGGTTATCGGATCACCGGCCCGTTCGCCTTCTTCCAGGCATCGATGCCGCCTTCGATGTGGCAGGCGCTGGCCAAGCCGGCATCCTGGGCTGCCTGGACGGCCATTGCCGATCGCTCGCCGAAAGCGCAGTAGAACACGATGCGCTTGCCGGTCGCCTCTGCCAGTTCATGCAACATCCCGCCGGTGCTGATGTTTTCCTGTAAGTCCGGATAGGGCGCATGAAGGGAGCCAGGAATTGTTCCATGTTTTTCCCGTTCTCCCTTCTCACGCAGATCGACGATTGCAATGTCGGGACGCCCGCTCAGCGCCAAGATCTCTGCCGCCGAGACGGCCCAGCCCTTGCGTGCAATCTCGTCCTGATGCAGGCCGATATGGATATTTGCAGGCACGGCCACATCCATCATCTTCGGATTTGGAAGCTTCAGGTTATTCATGAGGTCGGCGTACTCGTCGGCTGATCTGACCTTCAGGCGTGGATTGAAGCGCTTCTCCTCGCCGATGGTGGAAACGGTGTCGCCCTTATAATCGTGCGCCGGATAGACCAGGGTCTCGTCAGGCAGTTTGAGGAGCTTATTGAAGATGGAGTCATATTGCTGGAGCGGATTGCCGTTCTGGAAATCGGTACGCCCGGTGCCGCGAATGAGCAGCGTGTCGCCCGTAAAAACGCGGCCATTCATGAGGAATGAATAGGAATCGTCCGTATGGCCCGGTGTGTAAAGGACGTCGAGGCTCAGTCCCTCAATCGCCACGCGGTCGCCTTCCGTGACGCGCATGGAGACGACATCGGCAAGCGTCTGCTCGCCCATCACTGTCACGCAATGGGTCCGGTCGCGCAGCGCACCCAGCCCGGTAATGTGGTCAGCGTGCAGATGAGTATCCACGGCCTTGACCAGCTTGAGGTCGAGCTCCTCTACCAGCTTGAGATAGCGGTCGACCTTCTCGAGCACTGGATCGATAATGAGCGCCTCGCCTCCCTTTCGGCTGGCGATGAGATAGGTGTAGGTGCCGGAGACACTGTCGAAGAGCTGGCGGAAGATCATCGGCACCTCCCTTTTGCAGATTGCTCCACCGGATGTCGCACCTATGCCTCTGGCTGCGGGACGATCCGGATGTAGGGCTTCGGTGCGGTCCATCCGTTCGGATAGATCGTCCTGGCCTCGTCGTCGCTTACCGAACCGGCGATGATGACATCCTCACCCTGTTTCCAATTCGCCGGTGTGGCGACCCTGTGCTTGGCGGTCAGCTGCAGCGAGTCGATTACACGCAGCACTTCATCGAAATTGCGGCCGGTCGTCATCGGATAGACGAGGATCAGCTTGATCTTTTTGTCGGGGCCAATGACGAAGACGTTGCGCACCGTCTGGTTGTCGGCCGGCGTTCGCTTTGTCGGATCGCCGGAGACTGCTGCGGGGAGCATGCCATAAAGCTTCGATACGTTGTAATCGGTATCGGCAATCATCGGGAAATTCGGTGCAGCGCCCTGCGTTTCCTGGATGTCGCTTGCCCAACCGGCATGGCGATCGACAGGATCGACCGACAGGCCGATGATCTTCACGCCACGCTTGTCGAATTCGGGTTTGATCCTGGCCATGTAGCCCAGTTCAGTGGTGCAAACCGGCGTGAAATCCTTGGGATGCGAAAACAGGACAGCCCAGGAATTGCCGATCCAGTCGTGAAACCCAATCTTGCCTTCGGTCGTTTCTGCCTGGAAATCCGGTGCGGTATCGTTGATCGCGAGAGACATGAACCCCTCCATCTGACACATGGTTGCCGAAACGTTTCGCCGCGTACGGTTGATCTATATTCCGCTAAATTAGGAAATGCGCAATATATAAGTGCGGCGGCTCTCATTGAAGCCGCCGGCAATATATTGGAGAGGGGCATGGCAATACATTTGAACGTTCGGGTTTTGGCCATTCTCCCCCTTTTGGAGTGGGCAAGGATCGTTAGGCGTTCCTGAACAGCTTCCAGCGTTTGGGGCGGAAGGCGATGCGGTTGCGGTCAAGGCTGTCAGCTTGCTCGGGCGGCAATTCGAGCTCGATCGACGGGTGATCCTTGCCGATGTTGACCTCGATATGGCGCGTACCGGCAACGCGGCGGCTGGAGACGAGCAGACCGGCGATGCATCCACCGCAGCCGTCGCGCAGTTCGATGTCGTGCGGTCGAAAATAGAGCTGCGCGCTGCCGTCCCTTTCATTGTCCGCCTTCAAGCCAAGGGGACGGTCTTCGAACCAAAGTTCGCCCCCGGCAACGCGCACATCCAGACAATTCGACTGGCCCACGAAACCGAAGACGAAGGGCGAATTCGGATTGTCGTAGACCTGGTCCGGTGTGCCGACCTGCTCGATCGCGCCTTGGCTCATGACGACGACGCGGTCGGCAAGTTCCATCGCTTCGTCCTGGTCATGCGTGACGAAAACCGTGGTGTGACCGGTGCGGTCATGAATCTCACGGAGCCATTTGCGCAAGTCCTTTCGCACTTGGGCGTCGAGCGCACCAAAAGGCTCGTCGAGAAGCAGTACGTTCGGCTCTACCGCAAGCGCGCGCGCGAGCGCGACGCGCTGGCGCTGACCGCCCGAGAGCTGGGCCGGATAGCGCTTTTCCAGACCGGAAAGCTGCACGAGATCCAGCAGTTCCAGCGCGCGGCTGCGGATCTCGGACTTTGTGGGGCGGCGCGCTGCATCGCGCACCTTCAGCCCGAAGGCGATATTGTCGAGCACCGTCATGTAGCGGAAAAGAGCATAGTGCTGAAACACGAAGCCGATATTGCGCTGCTGCACGGTCTTTTTCGAAGCATCTTCATCGCCGAAGTAGATCAGACCTTCGGTCGGGCTTTCGAGGCCGGCAATCAAGCGCAAGAGCGTCGTCTTGCCGGAGCCGGATGGACCGAGCAGCGCGATCAGCTCTCCTGAACGGATATCGAGCGAGATGTCATGGAGCGCCGGGAAGCGGTCGAATTCCTTGCGCAAGTTTTGAACGCGTACTTCCATTCTATTTCCTTCAGTGCCGCCGGCTGGCAGCGATTTCTTCGCTGTATCGCATTTCGAGCAGCGTCTTCAAAACAAGGGTCACAAGCGCAAGCAAGGCAAGCAATGTTGCAACGGCAAAAGCGCCGGTGAAATTATACTCGTTGTAGAGAATTTCCACCTGCAACGGCATGGTGTTCGTTTGGCCGCGGATGTGACCGGAGACGACTGAGACGGCGCCGAACTCGCCCATGGCGCGGGCGTTACAAAGCAGCACGCCATAAAGCAGGCCCCATTTGATGTTGGGCAACGTCACATGCCAGAAGGTCTGCCAGCCGCTGGCACCCAGTGACAGGGCCGCTTCTTCATCCGCCGTTCCCTGTTCCTGCATCAACGGAATCAGTTCGCGCGCGACGAAGGGAAAGGTGACGAACATTGTGGCAAGGATCAGTCCGGGCGCTGCGAAGAGGATCTTGATGTCGTGCGCGTCGAGCCATTTTCCGAGATAGGTATTGGCACCGAAAAGCAGCACGAAGACGAGGCCGGAAATAACCGGCGAGACGGAGAAAGGCAGGTCAATCAGGGTCGTCAGGATGGCCTTGCCCTTGAATTCGAACTTGGCAATCGCCCATGCGGCCGCGACGCCGAAAAATAGGTTCAACGGCACGCTGATACCGGCGACGATGAGCGTCAGGCTTATCGCCGAGAAAGTCTCGGCGTCCTGCAGCGCCTCGAAGAAAGCACTCCCGCCTTTGCGGAAGGCCTCGACGAAGACAGCCGCAAGCGGCAGCAGCAGAATAAGGAGCAGGAAGACCAGCGACAGGACGATGAGCGTCCAGCGGGCAAACCTCGTTTCGGTGACGACCGAGCGGACCTTGGTTGAGCGAGGGATCGTGTCAGATGCCATTCCCGTACCTCCGCCTGCTCCAGCTCTGGATGAGATTGATCACGAGCAGCATGATGAATGAGATGATCAGCATGACTGCCGCAATGCCTGTCGCGGCCGCGTAGTTATATTCTTCCAGCTTGATGACGATCAAAAGCGGCGCGATCTCTGACTTGAACGGCAAGTTGCCGGCGATGAAGATGACCGAACCGTACTCGCCGACCCCGCGTGCAAAGGCCAATGCAAAGCCTGTCAACACGGCAGGCGCGAGGGCTGGAAGAAGGACACGGAAGATCGTCTGGAAGCGATTGGCACCAAGCGTTGCGGCAGCTTCTTCCACCTCCTTGTCGATCTCTTCCATCACCGGCTGCACGGTACGCACGACGAAAGGCAGGCCGACAAAGACGAGGGCGACGACGATGCCAACCGGTGTGAAGGCGATCCTGATGCCAAGCGGCGTCAGGAACTGGCCGATCCAGCCGTTCGGCGCATAGAGCGTCGTCAGGGCGATGCCGGCAACCGCGGTCGGCAGTGCAAAAGGCAGATCGACCATAGCGTCGATCACCCGCTTGCCGGGAAAACGGTACCGCACCAACACCCACGCAAGGACGACGCCGAAAACGGCGTTGACACAGGCCGCGGCAAAAGCCGCGCCGAAGCTGATGCGAAGTGCGCTCAGCGTGCGCGGATCGAATGCAATTGACGAAAACTTGTCCCAGCCAAGCTCGCTCGAACGCCAGGCGAGGCCCGAGAGGGGGATGAGGATCAAAAGGGTGAGCCAGGTCAAGGTAAGGCCGAGCGCCATTCCAAAGCCTGGAATGACGCTCGGCCGTTTGAACCGCCACCGCGTGGGGCTATGTGCTTTCATGCGGGGTATTATTGGGCCGGCTTGTAGATTTGGTCAAATACGCCGCCATCACCGAAGAATTTCGGCTGTGCTTCCTTCCAGCCGCCGAAGTCGTCGATGGTTGCGAGCTTCAGGTTCTGGAAGCGGTCAATGTCCGCCTTGTCGGCGACCTCCGGCTTGCTCGGGCGGTAGAAGTGCTTTGCAGCGATCTTCTGGCCTTCGTCGGAGTAGAGATAGTTGAGGTAGGCTTCGGCAACCTTGCGCGTGCCCTTCTTATCGACATTGCCGTCGACGACCGCAATCGGCGGATCGGCGCGGATGGACAAGGTCGGCGTGACGATCTCGAACTGGTCCGGCCCGAGCTCCTCCAAGGAGAGATAGGCTTCGTTTTCCCAGGCAAGCAGAACATCGCCCAGGCCGCGCTGGACGAAGGTCGTCGTTGCACCGCGAGCCCCGGTATCGAGAACTGGGACGTGCTGCAGGAGCTTCGTTACGAAATCCTGCGCTTTGGTGTCGTCACCGCCGTTTGCCTGCTTGGCCCATGCCCAGGCGGCGAGGAAATTCCAGCGCGCGCCGCCCGAAGTCTTCGGGTTCGGCGTGATAACCTGAACGTCATCCTTGATCAGGTCGCCCCAATCCTTGATACCCTTCGGATTGCCCTTGCGAACCAGGAAAACGATGGTGGAGGTATAGGGCGCCGAATTATTCGGGAATCTGGATTTCCAGTCGGCTGGGATCTTGCCGGTCTTGCTGGCGATCGCATCGATATCGCCTTCGAGTGCGAGGGTCACGACATCGGCCTCAAGACCATCGATGACGGAACGCGCCTGGGCGCCCGAACCGCCGTGCGAGGTCTGGATCGTGACCGTCTCGCCGGTGTCCTTCTCCCACTTTGCGGCAAAGGCGGCGTTGAAATCCTTATACAATTCACGCGTTGGATCGTAAGACACGTTGAGAAGCGTCTGATCGGCGAAAGCCGGGACAGTGGCGCAGATTGCGACGCTGCTTGCAAAGACAGCGGCCACGAGGAATCGGGTGATCCGTATTGACGGCATGGGGAACCTCCTTCGTTCTACTTAAACTCTATCAACTTGGTCGTATAACGAAACGAAAGTTCTTCCGGTTCCTGATGTGCTTTTAGAAACCCATCCCATTCCGCTGGCGAAATTGAAACGGACGTCCCGACCGTCACCGATCGTGTGCCGTTACAGAAAAAGCACCATTTCGGCCCGCTCGCCATGACGCCGATGAAAACATCGCGATCCGTGCAATCGATGACAGGCCCGCGCCGCATGCAACACGATTTCTAAGCTCGGATCAACAAACGTAAAGCGCGGCACTCAAGCCGCGCTCCCTCATGGCCGTGAATCTCCAATGAAACTCGAATAGAACTCATCGACTTTTCTCGCCTTATGCATCGACTGAAGGACGCCTTCCGATTGCAGGCGTCGCGCGATGGCGGCAAGCACGTTGAGATATTCGCCACGGTTGCTTTCTCCGAAAAGCAGCAAGAAAGCGATATCCGTCGGCAGATCGTCGATCGCCTCGAAGTCCAGCGGCTGGGCGAAGCGCACCAGAAGGCCGCGCGGGCTCGTCATGCCGGCGATCGCCGCATGCGGTACGGCAATGCCGTTGCCGATGCCAGTCGAGCCGAGGTTTTCACGGCTTTCCAGCGCCTGGAGGGTCGTCTTTTCCTCAATGTCAAACGCATTGCCGGCCTTTTCGGCGAGATTTTGCAGCGCGCGCCACTTCGTCGTCACGGAGACGCCGATGAAGGTATGCTCCGGCCGGATGATGTCTGCGAGGTTCATGTCTTTCCCGTTGTCGTATTGGCAGGATAAGATGCCGGAACTCAATCCGGCTCTCTGAGCCGGTAGCCGACCCCGGTCTCGGTGGTGATGTATTGCGGCTGGTCCGGAATCTGCTCCACCTTTTGCCGCAGTTGACGGACGTAAACGCGCAGATACTGAACGTCGGCAGCCGGCCCCCAGACCTGTTTCAGGAGGAACTGATGCGTCAGCACCTTGCCGGCATGCTGGGCAAGCACGCGCAGGATATCGTATTCCTTCGGCGACAGCTTGATCTCCCTGTCGTCCACCTTGACGATCCGCTTGACGAGGTCGATCGAAAGACCGCGTGTCTGAAAGATTGCCTTTTCTCCCTGCTGCTGCAGCCGGTGGCGGAGCGCCACGCGAATGCGGGCCCCGAGCTCGTTGATGCCGAAGGGTTTCGTCACGTAGTCGTCGGCGCCGGTTTCAAGCGCCTTGACGATGCCTGTCTCGTCGGTGCGGCTGGAGAGGATGACGACGGGCATGGAAAGGCCATCCTCGCGCCATTCGCGCAGCAGATCATGGCCAGGCTTGTCGGGAAGCCCCAAGTCCAGAACGATGAGATCCGGCTCACTATCCTTTACCGCCTGGTGGGCGCTGGCGGCATTCGGCGCCTCATGAACCTCGTAGCCCTGCGCGCTGAGCCCGACACGAAGCAGTTTACGGATCGGCGGCTCGTCGTCGACGACGAGAATTTTCACGGCTGAACCGGTCATTTGAGTTCGTCCAGTTTTGGAATGTCATTGGGTTTTGGCATACGGATCGTAAAGATGGCACCGGAGCGGTCCTTGCGGTTTCCGGCGAAGATCGTGCCGCCCATCGCTTCTATGAAGCCGCGGCAGATGGAAAGGCCAAGGCCCGTTCCGGCGCGCACCTGATCGCCCTTGCGGACGCGGTAGAAGGTGTCGAAGATGCGCGTCAGGTCAGCGGGTGGAATGCCTGGGCCTTCGTCGGCGACCTGAATGACGACCTCTCCGGCGTCGGCCCATCCCTCGATGCGGATCGCCGAACCTTCAGGCGCATATTTCGCGGCATTGTCGAGCAGGTTGAAGAGCGCCTGTTCGAAGAGCACCGGATCGACGCGCACCATCGGCAGGTCAGCCGGAATGATCATCTCAGGCTTGTGACGGTCAAGGATCTTGGCGGCCCGTCTCAGCGCGCTGCCAGCGATGTCGCCGGGATAGTGCAGACCATAGTTCGGCTCCATGGCTCCGGATTCGATTTTCGTCATGTCGAGCAGATTGGCGATGAACCGGTTCAGCCGCTCGGATTCATCGATGACCGTCGCCAGAAGGTCGTTTCGGTCTTCCATCGGCATGGAACCGAAATAGTCACGCAGCGTGCCGGCGGCGCCGAGAATTGCTGCGAGCGGGGTCTTCAAATCGTGCGAGATCGACGTCAGCAGGGCGGAGCGCAGGCGATCGGCTTCGGCGGCAAGCTTGGCGCGATCGACATCGGCGACAAGCTGTATACGCTCGATGGCAAGTGCTGCCTGATCGGCAAGCGCATCCAGGAGCCGCTGCTGTTCAGGCGTAAAGAGTGGACCGTCGCGGCGGTCGCTGTCGAGGCCAATGACGCCGACGGCGGTACGTCCGGTTCTAAGCGGCACATAAAGGCGCTTCGCGCCGGGAAGCGTCTCTGCGCCGCGCCCGGCGGCATGGTTGTGTTCCCAGGCCCAGCGTGCAGCGGCGATGTCGGCATCGTCCAGCGTATCGTCCGGCGGATATCCGGCCTTGACCGCAATCGTTCCGCCTTCGGGCAGGAGCAGGACGACCCGCACCTTAAGCATCGAGGCGATCTGAAAGGCCGTTGCCCAGAGTACATCGTCGAGCGTGCCGGTGCTCGCAAGCTTGCGGGAAAAAAGATAAAGGTCCTCGGTGGTGCGCGCACGCTGTCGAGCGGCCGCCGCCTGGCGCTGAACGGTCGCTGTGAGATTACTCGCAATCACGGCAACGCCGATGAAGAAGAAGAAGGCGACCACGCTTTCAGGATCCCTGATCGTCAGGGTGAAACGCGGCGGCAGGAAGAAGAAGTTGAAGGCAAGTGCGCCCAGAATGCAGCTGTAGAGCGCGGGCCGCAAGCCGTGGAGTACCGCGGAGGTGAGGACGGACATCAGGAAGACGAGAGCAAGGTTGCGCACGTCCAGAACCTGATCGAGCACCGTGCTGAAGGCGAGTGCTGCCGCAACGTAGATCGTTGCAAGCAGATAGGCCTTGATGTTGAAGGCCGGCAATGCGGGTGCCGGCTTGACGCCGCGGCCTGCATTGCCGTCCTTCTCGTTGCCGGAGATGACGTGAACGCTGATACCACCGGCGCGCCGGATCAGCTCGTCGACCGGCGAGTGCTGAAACCATTGGCGCCATGTCGCCTTCACGGGTGATCCAACCACAATATGTGTTACGTTGTTGGCGCTTGCGTGGCGAAGCAATTCCTCGGCAACCCCGCTGCCGGGAAGGGTAACAGCCTCGCCGCCTAACCGCTCGGCGAGCCGCAGCGTGGCAGCGATCGTATCGCGCTGTTCTTCTGTCAGACTGATCGACTGATTGGTTTCGATATAGACCGCTGACCACGGCGCGCGCAGCCGCGAAGCCATGCGCGTAGCATAACGCACCAGCGAGGCTGATCGCGGATGCTGATCGATCGAAACCAGCACACGCTCGCCGGCAGCCCAGGGACCGGAGATGGCATGCGCCTGCATATGGCTGACGAGTTGGTCGTCGACGCGCTGTGCGGTCTTGCGCAATGCGAGTTCACGAAGCGCCGTCAGATTTCCGGGCGTGAAATAGTTGCTCAGCGCGCGTTCGGCCGTTTTCGGCACATAGACCTTGCCGTCGTGCAGGCGTTTGATCAGGTCGTCGGGCGTCAAATCGATGATCTCGATATCGTCAGCCAAGTCGATCACCGAGTCCGGTACGGTCTCGCGAACGCGGATACGGGTGATCTGCGAAACGACGTCGTTCAAGCTCTCGACATGCTGGATATTCAACGTCGTATAGACATCGATGCCGCGGTCCAGCAGCTCCTTGACATCGAGATAACGTTTCGGGTGGCGGCTGCCTTCTGCGTTCGTATGGGCGAGCTCATCGACGAGGACGAGATCCGGCTTGCGGGCGAGGATGGCGTCGAGATCCATCTCCTCCAGGGTGTGGCCCTTATACTGGACCTTCGCCCGCGGAATGATACGGAAGCCGTCGAGCAGCGCCTGCGTTTCCTTGCGGCCATGCGTCTCAACCACCCCGACGACAACGTCAACGCCGTCCGCAAGCTTTGCCCGTCCGGAAACCAGCATTTCATAAGTCTTGCCGACGCCAGGGGCGGCGCCAAGAAATATCTTCAGACGGCCGCGCATTTCGGCGCGCGCTTTCTCGAGAAGCGCGTCGGGAGAAGGCCTTGCGGCCTGATCGCTTCTGTCGTCCGGCATTCGCGCAATCTTTCTCTGTCAGCAAGCCCCGGAGCGCCTGCGAGCGTTCCGGGGGCCTTCAACCGTCACTGAGTCATAGAAGCATCAAGGGACTGGTTCAATGCCAGAACATTGACGGTGGGCTCGCCAAGGATGCCGAGTTCAGGAGCCTGAATGACGCTGTCCACCAGGGCTTTCACCGCGGCCTGGTCCATGTTGCGAGCCTTGGCGACGCGCGGCACCTGGAAGTAGGCGGCGTCCGGCGAAATATGCGGGTCAAGCCCGCTTCCGGAGGCGGTCACGAGATCGATCGGGACCTCTGCACCAGGGTTGATGGCCTTGGCCGCTTCGTAGTCGGCCTTCACGCGGTCGATCAGCTTCTGGCTGGTCGGGCCGAGGTTCGAACCGCTGGAACTTGCAGCATTGTAGCCGTCACCTGCCGCCGAAGGACGGCCGTGGAAATACGTGTCGCTGGTAAAGGCCTGGCCGATCAGCGTCGAGCCGATCACCTGGCCGTCTTTCTCGACCAGGCTGCCGTTTGCCTGCGCCGGGAAGAGTGCTTGCGCGGCGACCGTCATGGCGAGTGGGTACAGCAGGCCGGTGATGGCCGTGGTGGCAACGATCATGACGATTGCCGGACGAAGTTGTTTCAACATTGCTCGTACTCCTTATGCGAGGCCGACAGCGGTGATCAGCATGTCGATCGCCTTGATGCCGATGAACGGGACGACGATGCCGCCAAGACCATAGATCAAAAGGTTGCGGGAAAGCAGGGCGCCGGCACCAATCGGGCGGTAGCGCACGCCTTTGAGCGACAAGGGGATCAGCGCGATGATGATCAGCGCGTTGAAGATGATTGCCGACAGGATAGCGCTTTGCGGCGACGACAGACCCATGACGTTCAGTGCGGAAAGCTGCGGATAGAAGGTGAGGAACATCGCCGGGATGATCGCGAAGTATTTGGCGATATCGTTGGCGATCGAAAAGGTCGTCAGCGCGCCGCGGGTCATCAACAGCTGCTTGCCGATTTCGACGATCTCGATGAGTTTCGTCGGATCGCTGTCGAGGTCGACCATGTTGCCCGCCTCACGGGCGGCGACCGTGCCGGTATTCATCGCGACACCGACGTCGGCCTGGGCAAGGGCTGGTGCGTCGTTGGTGCCATCGCCGCACATGGCGACGAGTTTGCCTTTCGCCTGTTCCTCGCGGATCAGCGTCAGCTTGTTCTCTGGCGTGGCTTGGGCCAGAAAGTCGTCAACGCCGGCTTCTGCGGCGATCGCAGCAGCGGTCATCGGATTGTCGCCGGTGATCATCACGGTGCGGATACCCATGCGACGCAATTCGGCGAAGCGTTCGCGGATGCCGCCCTTGACGATATCCTTGAGTTGGATGACGCCAAGCAGACGGCCGTCACGGGCAACGGCAAGCGGCGTGCCGCCGGCCTTGGCAATCTCGTCGGCAATTGTCTGCAGCTCCCTCACCACATCGCTATTGGTGCGCAGGGCTACGGCAGCGTTGCCCGAGACAGAGGCTGAGCCGGAGCCGACATAGGCAAGCACTGCGTCGACAGCGCCCTTGCGTATTGATGAGCCCTCGATGTCGACCCCGCTCATGCGGGTCTGGGCGGTGAAGGGTACGAAATGTGCCTTCAGGCTTGCCATCTCGCGGCCGCGAATTGCGTATTTCTCCTTGGCAAGCACGACGATCGAGCGGCCTTCGGGCGTTTCGTCGGCAAGAGAAGCGAGCTGGGCTGCGTCGGCAAGCTCCTGCTCGGAGACACCGCGGACCGGATGGAAGGCGGTTGCCTGACGGTTGCCGAGGGTGATCGTGCCGGTCTTGTCGAGCAGCAGTGTATCCACGTCGCCGGCGGCTTCGACGGCGCGGCCGGACATGGCGAGCACGTTGAAGCGAACGAGGCGGTCCATGCCGGCAATTCCGATCGCCGAGAGCAGGGCGCCGATTGTCGTCGGGATCAATGTCACGAAGAGTGCAACGAGGATGATGATCGGGATCGAGCCGCCCGCATAAATCGCAAAACTCGGGATCGTTGCCGTGGCGAGAACGAAGATCAGCGTCAAGCCTGCGAGCAGGATATTGAGCGCGATCTCGTTCGGTGTCTTCTGGCGTTGCGCACCTTCGACGAGCGAGATCATGCGATCAAGGAAGGTCGATCCGGCAGCCGCCGTGATGCGAACACGAATCCAGTCGGAAAGCACCTGCGTGCCACCGGTAACAGCGGAGCGGTCGCCGCCCGATTCTCGGATGACCGGGGCAGATTCGCCCGTGATGGCGGCTTCATTGACCGAGGCCACACCTTCGACGACTTCTCCGTCCGACGGGATGATATCGCCGGCTTCGACGAGGACGAGATCGCCGACCTTCAGACTCGTGCCGGGTACCATGCGGTAGCCGGTGCCGTTATTGGCCGTGAGCAGCTTGGCCTGTGTTTCGGTGCGTGCCTTGCGCAGTGAGTCCGCCTGCGCCTTGCCGCGGCCCTCGGCGACAGCCTCCGCGAAGTTCGCAAAGAGCACCGTGAACCAGAGCCAGAGATTGATCTGGAATGAGTAGCCCAGGTCTGCGCTGCCGCCTACAAGGTCGCGGATAAAGAGGATGGTCGTGAGGGCGGATACCGTGGCCACGACGAACATGACGGGGTTCTTGGCAAGAGTGCGCGGGTTAAGCTTCTTGAAAGCGGCGCCCACGGCCGGAATGAGGATGCGAGAATCCATGATGCTCGCGGATTTTGCCTGGCTCATGAGAGACTCCAGCTTGAAACGAGGTGAGGCGAGCGGCTTTCCGGTCAGCCATGGAAAATTCTAAGGGCGGCGAGGATGACGAGGAGGCCGGCCATCATGACGAGGATGATGTTGGAGGCACGCGCCATCCGCTCGCCCTCACGTCCCGGCAAACCGGGACGTGAGTTGAAGGATTTGCGAAGTCTGTGGCGAAGGATCATGTCTTCACCTCAGAAGGTCTGACCGGTGATCATCATCAGGTGCTCGATGACCGGGCCGAGGGCCAGCGCCGGGAAGAAGGTGAGGCCGCCGACGATCAGGATGGTGCCGCTCAGAAGCCCGACGAAGAGCGGACCATCGGTCGGGAAGGTGCCTGCCGAGGCCGGAACCGTCTTCTTGGTGACCAGCGAGCCAGCAATCGCGAGTGCCGGAATGATGACCAGGAAGCGGCCCATCAGCATGCCGATACCGAGCGTGATGTTGTACCAGGGGGTGTTGCCCGTCAGGCCACCGAAAGCCGAACCGTTGTTTGCCGCAGCCGACGTATAGGCATAGAGGATTTCCGAGAAGCCGTGCGGACCCGCCGTGCCGACTGAGGCGACGGCCGACGGAAGCACGGTGGCAATCGCGGTGAAGACGAGCATGGCCAAGGGCAGGCAGAGAATGGCAAGGACAGCCATCTTCATTTCCTTGGCTTCGATCTTCTTGCCGAGATATTCCGGCGTGCGGCCGACCATGAGGCCTGCCACGAAAACGGCAACGATGATGAAGAGCAGGATGCCGTAGAAGCCTGCGCCGACACCGCCTACGATGATTTCGCCGAGCTGCATGTTGATCAGCGGTATCAGCCCGCCGAGTGCGGTGAAGCTGCCATGCATCGCATTGACCGCGCCGCAGGAGGCAGCGGTCGTGATAACTGCAAAGAGCGAGGACAGGGCGACGCCGAAGCGGACTTCCTTGCCTTCCATGTTGCCGCCGACCAGTCCGAAGGACTGCATCAGCGGGTTACCGGCGGCCTCTGCCCAGTAGGTGACGCCAACGCCGACGACGAACAGGATGCCCATGGTGGCAAGGATCGCCCAGCCCTGACGCTGGTTGCCGACCATGCGACCGAAGACGTTGGTCAGTGCTGCACCGATCGCAAAGATCGAGAGCATCTGGACGAGGTTTGAGATGGCATCGGGATTTTCGAAGGGATGCGCGGAATTGGCATTGAAAAAACCGCCGCCATTGGTGCCGAGCATCTTGATTGCGAGCTGCGAGGCGACGGGACCAACAGCGATCGTCTGTTTAGCGCCCTCAAGCGTCGTCGCTTCGACATACGGGCCGAGCATCTGCGGCACGCCGAGATAAACATAGACCAGCGTCAGTACGATGCAGAGCGGCAGGAGCACATAGAGCGTGCTGCGGATCATATCGACCCAGAAATTGCCGATCGCCTTGCCGGAGGCGCGCGCAAAGGCGCGGATCAAACCGACGGCGATGGCGATGCCGGTTGACGCCGACACGAAGTTCTGAACGGTGAACCCTGCCATCTGCGTAAGATAGGACATTGTGCCTTCGCCGCCGTAATTCTGCCAGTTCGTGTTGGTGACGAAGCTGACGGCGGTGTTGAACGACAGGTCCGGCGGGACGGAGCTCATGCCGGCGGGGTTATAGGGCAGACCGGCCTGCAAGCGCATCAACGCATAAAGCACGAGTACGCCCAGGAAATTGAAAAGCAGCATTGAAAAAGCATAGGAGGTCCAATGCTGTTCCTCGCGCGCGCTGGTGCCGGCAATGGCATAAAGCCCCCGTTCGATCGGAACGAGGACCGGGGAGAGGAACGTGCGCTCGCCGTTGAAGACACGCGTCATGTAGCCGCCGATCGGTTTGACGAGCACGAGGACGATCCCGCAGTAAAGCAGGATCTGAAGCCATCCGTTGAGGGTCATGGGAAGTAACTTTCAGTACCCGGCTGCTTCCTAGTCAGAAGCGCTCGGGGCGAATGAGGGCGTAGGTGAGATAGACGGTCAGAAACACCGTCACCGCACCGCCTAGGATATAATCGAGCGTCATGATGTTTCTCCGTTCAGAGTCGGTCGCAGGCGCTGGTATAGGCAAAGCACACTGCGAAGAATGCCACCGCGATGCCGAGCAGGATGATGTCCATCATCGATCTTGGCTCCTATTGTTGTTCTTTGGAGTCAGACAAGACGAGGGCACCGTTTCGAAAAACGGCACCTTTCATGCTTTCTGGCGTGGAGATGATCTTGTCGATCTCTCGGGCGTCAATATGCGGCCGAACCGCATAAAGGTTCGAGACGGGCCGAAGAGCGCCAATATAAAAATCTTATAAATGCCCTGGGGTGACCTTTGCCTTCCACGGCATCCCTGACGAAGGGTTCAGCGCGAGTGGAACCAGCATTTTACTGCGATTGTGATGAAAATGATGTCGCAGGCGGCTGACCGCCGGGTGGCGGCGGTCGGAACCGTCTCGCTCTCAAGCAAAGGCATAGGAGCCGTCTGGCCGTTTCGGGACGCGCCGTTGCCAATGAACGTAACCTTCCTCAGTCATTGCCCCTTCGTCCATCTCCACGCCCCAGCCCGGCCGATCGGGCCGCAGTTCCAGATAGCCGTCCTTCGGCAGATAGGGATCGACGACATATCGCGTCTCGCCCTGCCGCCTTTCTATGTCGTTGCCGCCATAGACATAGGCCTGGCCTTTCGGCAATCGGTATTCGAGAATGCGGAAGTTCTGGGCGGCAGCCGAAAAGTGAACGTTGACCGCGGTCGCCAGCGGGCCCATGGGGTTGTGGGGTGCCACGCCGACGAAGAAAGCCTCGGCGAGAAACGCAATCCGCCGCATTTCGCTGATGCCGCCAACCACGCAGATGTCGGGTTGTATCAGATCGGCACCCTTCACCTGCAGCAGGCGCAGGAATTCATTTCGATTGTAAAGCGATTCCCCGGTTGCGAGCACACAGTTGAGCCCCTGCTTGAGGTCACCCCAGGCTTCGATGTTTTCCGGACGAAGCGGTTCCTCGTAAAACAGCGGATCATAAGGTGCCAGCGCATTGCCGAGCTGGCGGGCTGCAATCGGCTCGAAGATCTTGGCGTGCGCATCAAACGCGATCTCATAGTCGTCGCGCACGGTTTCCCGCAGTGTGCGAAAATAGTCCGCCGAGGCTTTGACGACGTTGCCCCAGCGATGGGCGTGCATGTCGATGCGCCACGGGCTGAGCTTGAAAGCGGTAAAACCCCATTCAGCGTTCAGACGGTCGAACTCGTCGCGGGCCGCCGGCGCATCCGGTGCCGTATAGACGCCCGCATAGACCTTGATGCGATCGCGCACTTCGCCACCCAGAAGCTTGTAGACGGGAACGTTTGCGGCTTTGGCGGCAAGGTCCCACAGGCAGTGATCGAGGGCGGAGATTGCAGCCAGCCCCAGTGCGCCTGGCGGAAATCTGCTTTGCTGGATGAGCAGATTCACGAGATAGTCGACACGTGTCGGATCCTGGCCGGACAGGAAGGCGTAGAGATAATCCAAGAGCGGCGGAAGCGCCTTGTCCGGACCATGGTTATAGCATTCGCCCCATCCTGTCAGGCCGTCATCCGTGTCGAGGGCGACGATGACGCGGGGACGGTCCTTGTCGCGGGTCATGAAAGCCCGCATGCGGTCGATCTTCATCTTGTTGTCCTTCTACCGATTGAAATAGGCGCGGCGCGACAGACGTGTCTGCACATAGAGATGCTCGTTGTAGGTTCCGGGATTGTACGAGCCGGCATCCTCCGGCACGGGTATCGAGACGTTGCCGCCACTTGGGAAGCGAGCCACGAACGTCTCATCGATGTCGCAGCCGAGCCCCGGCGCATCAGGAACTGCAATCAATCCGTCGACCTGCTCGGGATGAGGCACGATCGTCTGCCGGCGGCCATCCCAGTCGTCATCGATGCGCTCGAGGATGAGGGCGTTGGGGATCGCAGCAAGCACGTGCAGGGCGGCATATTCGGCGACCGGGCCAAGCGAGCCGGAATGCGGTGCCACCTGGATATGGTGCGCCTCGGCCATTGCCGCAATCTTCTTCATCTGCGTAATGCCGCCAGCCCGGCCGGTATCCGGCTGGATCACGTCGACCAGTTCTTCTTCGATAAGTTCCCGTTCGCCGAAGATGGTCGCCGAACGCTCGCCGGCCGCCAAAGGCACGTGCGCCGCATCGCGAATACGCCGATAGCCATCGGTGTTGTCAGGGGCAATCGGATCTTCGACCCAGAAGAGTTCGTAAGGCTCCAATGCCCGCACCAGCCGGCAGGCATCTGCAGGCGTCAGCCATGGCGGTCCGTGCAGATCGATCGCAATGTCGATATCGTTGCCGACCGCCTCGCGCAAAGCAGCGACCTTGCGGACCGGATCGGCCACCCCGCCACACTTGATCGCCTTGATACCGCGCTCCTTGGCTGCAAGCGCCCGCTCGGGTGTGTTTGCATGGGAGTAGATCGGGATCCGGTCGCGCACCTTGCCGCCGAGCAGCATCCAGACCGGCACGCCGAGGGCTTTTCCCTTAATGTCCCAAAGTGCCATGTCGATGCCGGTCATGGCGCCGCCGCCAACTGTTCCCAGCATGCCGTGGCCCATCATGGCGATATGCATCTTCTGCCAGAGCCGTTCGATATTGGCGGGGTCCTCGCCGATAAGGAGTGGTGCGAGATCGTGTATTGCCGTCTCGATGACCCGCGGCCAGCCCGAGCATTCACCGATGCCGGTGATGCCCTCGTCGGTATCGAGCTTCAAGAACAGCCAGTTTCTGGTGCCCGGAAGCATTTTGGACGCGTCGTCTCGCGATCTCGTGTCCAAGGCCCGTTTCGAGGGGTCAGGTTGGCCCGCATGCATGAGAAAGGTTCTAATTCCGGTGATCTTCATCGCACAGAACTCCCGTTCTTCAAATTGCCTGGTTCGACGTAGCGGAAACGCCGCGAGTGATCGCGATCGCGCGGGTCGGGGCGCGGAATGGCGGAGATGAGGGCTTGCGTGTAGGCGTGCTCGGGCGTGTTGCAGACCTTGTCCGCATCCCCGACCTCGACAAGCCGGCCCTTGTACATCACGCCGACACGGTCGCACATGTAGCGAATGACGCCGATGTCGTGGCTGATGAAGATGTAGGCAAGGCCGAGTTCATCCTGCAGGCGCATCAAAAGGTCGAGCACCTGGGAGCGGACGGATACGTCGAGCGCCGAGGTCGCTTCGTCTGCAACGATGACGCGCGGGTTGAGCGTGATGGCGCGGGCAATTCCGATGCGCTGACGCTGGCCCCCCGAAAAGGCATGCGGATAGCGTTCGCGGCTCGCAGGATCGAGACCTACCTGTTCCATCAGGTGGCAGACGCGCTCGTCGAGCGCCCGCCCGCTCGCGACGCCGTTGACAAGCAGCGGCTCGCCGATGATTTGAGAGACAGTCATACGGGGATTGAGAGAGCCGAAAGGATCCTGGAACACCATGCGCAGTTCGCGTCGGGCCATGGCAAGCATCTGTCCTTTCGCCGTCGCCAGATCGATCATGCCACCATCGGCACGGCGATAGACGATCTCGCCCGCCGTCGGATCAATGAGGCGCATGATCGAGCGGCCCATCGTTGTCTTTCCTGAGCCGCTTTCGCCGACAATGCCGAGCGTCTCGCGTGGCAGGAGCGAAATGGAAATGTCGTCGAGCGCTTTGACCTCGCCGAAATCCACTGAGACGTTGCGGAGTTCGAGGATGGGCGCTGCCGTCTTGTCGAGCGGCGTCCTCGCCAGCCTGATTTCGGCCTTGGCCTCCAGCTTCAGAACGGAGCCGATCAGCATTCGGGTGTAGCTGTCTTTCGGCGCATGAAAGATCTGCTCGACCGGCGCATATTCCTTCGCAACGCCGTTGTGCATGACAAGCACGTCGTCGGCGATTTGCGCCACGACGCCCATGTCGTGCGTTATGAAGAGCACCGCCATGCCATAGGCCTTCTGCAGCCGGGCAATCAGGTCAAGGATTTCGGCTTGCGTGGTCACGTCCAGAGCCGTGGTCGGCTCGTCGGCGATGAGCAGTTGAGGCTTGCATGCGAGTGCCATTGCGATCATTGCGCGCTGGCGCATGCCACCCGAATATTGGAAGGTATAGCGATCGACCGCTTTTTCCGGGGAGGGAATTTCCACCTGCTGCAGGAGGGATATCGCTTCGGCGCGTGCTTGCGCCTTGCTCATTCTGGTGTGAAGACGGAGGGCTTCGATGATCTGGTCGCCCACCGTGTGCACCGGCGACAGTGACGACATAGGTTCCTGGAAGATCATCGCGATATCGCGACCACGTATGGCGCGGATTTGGCGCCCGCGCGGGCTGAGACTGACGAGATCAACGGGACGGCCGTCTTTGCCGTTCAGCACGATAGAGCCTGCGGCGATGCGGCCGGGCGCGTCTACAATCTGCAGAATGGAACGCGCCGTCACCGACTTGCCGGAACCGCTCTCGCCGACGACGCAGAGGGTTTTTCCCGGATCGATCGAAAAGGAAAGATCGTCAACTGCGCGAAAGACGCCGTTGCGCAAGGCAAAGTCGACGGTCAGGTTGTTCACCTGCAGGAGCGGTCTGCCGCCGGTGATGGAAACCATGTCAGTCATACCGGCCTCATTTGTTATAGGGGTCGGCCGCATCACGCAGGCCGTCGCCGAGAAGGTTGAGCGCCATGACGGCGACGACGACGGCCGCCCCAGGCATGAAGAGCCACGGCGCCGTAGCGATTGAACGTATGTTTTGAGCCTCGCGCAAAAGGACACCCCAGGAAATGGTCGGCGGCTGCAGGCCAAGGCCCAGGAAGGAGAGGGAGGTTTCCGCAAGGATCATCGCCGGCACGGCAAGCGTGATCGACGCTATGATGTGGCTTGCGAAACTCGGCAGCATGTGACGAAAGATGATGCGCCTTTCGCGAACACCATCGAGTCTTGCGGCGGCTACAAATTCCTCGGTGCGCAAGGACAAAAAGCGACCGCGCACGACACGGGCAAGCTGCGCCCAGCCGGTCAGCGACAGAATGATGGTAATCATCATGTACTGAAGCGTTGCTGGCCAGCCCTGCGGCAGGGCCGCCGCCATCGCAAGCCAGATCGGGATCGTCGGCAGGGACAGGACGAAATCGATCAGCCGCTGCGTGAAGAAATCGATGCGGCCGCCGTAATATCCGGAAATGCCGCCGAGGACGATGCCGAGCATCAGCGAGAAGAAGACGCCGACAAGGCCGATCGACAGCGAGATCTGAGACCCTTGAACCGTCCGGCTGAAGACGTCGCGCCCGAGCCTGTCCGCTCCGAACAGAAGAAGGGGCGAGGTCTTCTCGGATGAAGCGAGCAGATGGATGTTGGTGCTGAAAAGGCCGAGCACGGAATATTCATAGCCGCGCCCGAACAGCCGGACGTCGACACGCTTCGTCCTATCCTCCTTATAGATCGCGGCAAGCGTTTGCGGATCGCGGGTAAGCTTCAGCGGATAGTAGTGAAGGCCAATGGAAATCCCATCGCCGGTATCGATGAGGTGCAGTCTCTGCGGTGGATGGAAGGTCGCTCGAGCGTTCTGCAGGTTCGGATCGTTGATGGCGAAGAAGCCCGGAATGACGGCAACGATGTACATCAAGAGGGTGACGACGAGAGCTACCATGGCAAGCCGGTGCCGACGAAAAGCCCACCAGATGAGCTGCCATTGCGAGGCGACAGCGGCGCGATCCGGCGCAAGATTTGTGACTGCAATGTCGGCCATGAGGTCTCCCTATTCCAAGCGGATGCGGGGATCGACTAGCGCAAGCAGGATGTCGCTGATCAATGAGCCGATCAGCGTGAGCGCGCAGATCAGCAGCACGAAGGCGCCAGCCAGGTACATGTCCTGTGCCATCAGCGCCTGCAGCAACAAGGGCGCTGCCGTCGGCAGATTGAGGACGATGGCCACGACGACGGAGCCGGAAATCAGGTTTGGAAGGAGCCAGGCAATCGTCGAGATGAACGGGTTGAGCGCGATTCTTAAGGGGTATTTCACGAGCAGTCTGAACTCGGAAAGACCTTTTGCCCGTGCCGTGGTGACATAAGGCTTCGGCAGTTCATCGAGCATGTTCGCGCGCATCACGCGGATCAGGCTCGCGGTAGAAGACACGGCCAGAATTATGACGGGAAGCCATATATGCGAAAGAAGGTCGAGGACCTTGGCGATGCTCCAGGGCGCAGTCTCGAACTCGGATGAAAAGAGGCCTCCGACATCCTGGCCGAACTCGACAGCCGCGATATACATGAGCACCAGCGCCAGCAGGAACGACGGAATAGCCAGTCCGAGGAAGGTGAAGGCGGTGAAGAAATAGTCGCCAATCGAATATTTGCGCACGGCAGAAAAGACGCCGATCGGCAATGCGATCCCCCAGGTGGCGATGAGTGTTGAAAGAGCGAGCACCAGCGTCAGCGCCATGCGCTCCCAAATGAGGCCAGAGACCGGTTGCTGCCATTCAAAGGAGATGCCGAAGTCGCCGCGGGAAAGGATGCCCCATATCCATTTAAAATACTGCACGAGCATCGGGTCATCGAGGCCGAAGCGCTCACGCAGTTGCGCCGCGGTATTCTGATCGATGACTTCGTTCGATGCCGCAAGCGTCGCTATATATGTCGTGACGTAATCTCCCGGCGGCAGCTGGATAAGCGCAAAGGCAAGGAAGCTGACGGCGAAAAGGGATGGGACCATCCATAGAAGGCGTTTAGCGATGAAGACCAGCATGAGACGTCTCTTGCATTAAACACCGCTCCCGAGCTGCGGGCAGCGCGCTTGAAAGGAGAGCCGCCCCGCAAAGGGACGGCGCTGGAGCGGCAAAATCAGCTCGTGAAGCTAAATTGCTGGGGCAGTGCAGGGCCTGGATTTGGCCAGGACCAGCTGTCGGGCTGCTTTTCTGGAACGTTGTGCAGGTTGTTGCGGATGATGCCGAAACCGCCGACGGCAAGGCAGAGACCCACTGTCTCGAATTCGTCAGCCGCAATGTCGAAGATCTGCGTCATGATTGCGCCGCGCTTGGAGAGATCGGCGGTGGAACGGGCGTCGTCGAAAAGCTTCATGCGTTTCTTCTGACTTTCCGGCGGTTCTTCGCCGCGTGCGCCGTTCGACGTATACCAGAGCGACCACGGAATGGCGTAGCGCGAACCTTGCGGGTGGAAGGCGAAGAAGTCGCGCGGGTCAAGCATCGGATCAAGACCGCCGGGACCCGGCCAGACTGCTGCATCATGCGCGTTGTCGTCGCCGCGTGTGTAGTAGAGGGCGCGCTCGATCGTGTTGACCTTCATCTCGATGCCGATCTGCGCCCAATGCGCCTTGACCAGCTCCAGGGCGTCAACGAGATCGGGATAGAGCGTGGGGATGACGTCGACTGCGAAAAACACCTTCTGGCCGTCGGGCCGGAGGCGCAACCCGCTCCCATCCATCTTGTAACCGGCCTGATCCAGCATCGCGCCGGCCTTATCAGGATCATATTCGCTAAACTGCCGCGCGAGCTTTTCATGGTACCAAGGGTGTTCCGGGCGGGGGCCGGCCTGATAGGCTTCGCTCTGGCCGAAATAGACGATGTCGATCAATTCCTGCCGGTTGATTGCAAGCGAAAGCGCCTGCCTGAACGCCTTGTCGGCAAACATCTTGCGCAGGGCAGGATCCTTGTGAGTCATATTGAAATAGATCTGGCACTGCTGGGAGGCTGAAGGCACCAGCGACAGCAGCCGATAGCCGCCTTTTTCCATATTCTGGGAGAGTGTCGGCTTGTTTGAAAGAACGCTGATATGGCGCTCCTGGATGTCGATCTTTCCCGAGATGACATTCAGCATCAGCGACTCCACGTCCTGCGAGATGCTGAAATTGATCTCGTCGATATAGGGAAGCTGGTTGCCCTGGGTGTCGACCTGCCAGAAATAGGGGTTCCGGGTCATGACGACGCGCGTCGCGCCACCGCTGTAAGGCTCCTTCACAATCCATGGATCGAGCGTCGGCTTGTCGGGGTTGCCCCACCGCGACGGGATTTCAATATCGCCGCAACGCGCGCGGAAGAGATCGGTCCAGCTTCCCACGCCTGCCTTTTTCACCTCTTCGGCGATATTGGGATTGTACTTCGGCAGGAATTGGCTGCAGTAGTGCTTCGGAAAGAGTGTCGGATGCTGGCCAAGCGGTGTCGCGAGGTTTTCCAGATAGAGCGCGTTTGCCACTGCAAAGGTGAATTTCACCGTAAAATCATCGATCTTCTCGACCTTGACGGCCTTGCCGGCAACAGACAGCTGCGCAGGTGTCGAGCTGTAGAGCTCGCTGTTCTTGACGCAATCCTCAATGGCGAAGACGATGTCGTCGGCAGTAAAAGGATGACCGTCGGACCAGCGCACCCCTTCGATCAGGTGGAAGGTGAATTGCGTGGCGTCGTCGTTGATCTCCCAACGTTCAGCGAGGTTGGGCATAACTTGCGTAAATTCCAGGTTCCAGCGCACGAGGCTTTGGTTGCCGACCATGCGCAGGATGCCGTTATGGTCGGACGAGCCCCTGAGGCCGCGGCGGAGCGTTCCGCCATAGGTGCCGGCCTTTTCGAAAGGTGTCACGACCATCGGCTTCTTTGGCAACCGTTCGGCAAGCGGCGGCAGCTTTCCGTCCCTGGCAAGCTGCGCCCATGCGGGCGCCTCGCCGCCTGCCGCAACGACGCGTCCAGCAATGGACAGAGCTGCCACACCGGCCATGCCCCCGAGCACGGCGCGCCTGGTCACGCCGCGAGACAATATTTCATCGCGCATCGAAGTTCCTCCCCTTTTTGTGCCGGAACGACGCTGGTGTGAACCGGCGCGACGAGCTCCCAACTCGGCGCAAGACGCCCTTTTCAGCGGCCATGAGCCGACCATAGACAGGTTCTCAAATAATTACAAGAGTTGACAGATAATGACAGATTTAGTAGCCCTTCAACATGGAAAGTGGTTGTAGTCACCGCAAACGACGGTCGCGGGGGGGTGCGAAGACGTGGATCTGCCGGGTGCTGCGCGCGAAAAACTGAAGCCTGTGCCGGCAGCGGCGCTGACGGTAGTGCTGTTGAAGCGCGGCTTGCGAAACGTCGTCATTCGCGGCGTTGAAAAGATCAACGCGCAGGCGCCGCGCCCGGTCGGTCGTGCTGTGGCCGTCTGCCCGGGTGATGCCATGGTCGGCGACAACGATGTGGTTGCCATTCCCGCAGCAATGTCGCAGGAGGTCGCGAACGTGGCCCTCGTGCAAACGGCCCTCGAAGATTTCGAAGAGCGGATGCGGGCCAGGCAGAGCATATCCGGCCCTTACGCTCCCGGTGATCGGGCCTCTGCGGAATTTGCTGCCTGGCGGCAGAAAGAAGGACGATGATGAAACTGTCGCCCGTTGCCGATCCCAACAGGGGCGCAACACGTTTCAGCGACATCATCTACGAGAAGATCGTGGGGATGATCGCGGACGGAAACTTTCCGGTGAATGAACGGCTGCCGCCGGAATCGAAGCTTGCCGTCATGTTTGGCGCATCGAGGCCGGTCGTGCGTGAAGCGCTCGAGCGTTTAAGGGTCGACGGACTGGTCGTCTCGCGCAAGGGGTCGGGCTCCTATGTGCGGCAGCGGCCGGACTCGTCCATGCTGAAAATGGTCCCGGTCGGCTCGCTTGCCGACGTGCAGCGCTTTTTCGAGTTCCGCGCCGGCCTGGAGGCCGAGGCTGCCGAACTTGCCGCACGCAACTGGCAACCAGCCGACAAGGAGCGGATAACGGCTGCCCTTTCTGCGATTGAACAATGTCTGAGGGACGGCAAGCTCGGCGCCGAGGAGGATCAGGCGCTTCATGATGCGATTGCCATGGCGACTGGGAACCAGTTCCACATCACGGTACGCGAATGGTTCAGGCCGCATTTCGCAATCGGACATTCCGTGACGCGAAGCTTGAGCCTCAAACGGACGCCCGAACAGATACGCAGCGTCCAGGATGAACACGCGGTCATCGTGGCGGCGATCTTTGCGCGAAACGAAGCCGAGGCCCACGACGCTATGAAGAGACACATATTGAATGCGCGCGCCCGCATGTTCCAGGGCGTTTGAGCGACAATGGGAGGAAGGGAGATGAAACGGCTGGCCCTCACAGGCGCTGCCGGGCGCGTAGGCACATTGCTGAGGCCGCTTCTTCGGCCGCATGCCGAGCACCTGCGTCTGATCGACATCGACGAGCCTGCAGCGTTGGGCAAGAACGAAAGCTTCGTGAGAGCCGATCTTGCAAAACGCGATGAGGCAAATGCTGCCCTGCAAGAGGTTGACGGCGTAGTTCATCTGGCCGGAATAGCAAGCGGCGTCGACATGCGCGCTATTTTGGATGCGAATGTCCTCGGCACTTACAATCTCTATGAAGCGGCGCGGATCAACAAGGTTGAACGGGTGGTTTACGCCTCAAGCAACCATGTGACCGGTTTTTATCCGCGCGGCCAGCTCGTCTCGCCGCTGGATCCGATGCGTCCGGACAGCCCCTACGGGCTTTCCAAGTGCTGGGGCGAACTGGTGGCAGGGTTATATTACGACACCTGGGGCATTCGCACTCTTTCCATCCGCATCGGCAACGCGGGCACCTATCCGGCCAGCGAGCGGTCCGTGGCAATCTGGATCAGTGCACGTGACCTGGCGCAACTGGTCGGAATCGGCCTTACCCACCCCCTCATCGCCGCAACCGTCGTCTATGGCGTTTCCGACGCCGAGGAGAGTTGGTGGAACAACGAGTTGGCAACCAGACTTGGCTACCAGCCGCAAGACCGGCCTCGTGATCATGCTCGCATCGAAGAGCCGTCCGAAGGGCCGGTCGCGCTTGCGTTCCAGGGTGGAGCGTTCTGCGAGACCAATCACGACGGCAACATCCGCATGCGCAATGCCGAGGGTTTGGCCAAGAGCCCGGAGACGGTTCCATGACGGCGCCGCGGATCGTCCGTCCGCAAGTCCGTCCGGTGCTGCAGCAGCCGCTGGGAGTGGGTGAATCGCCGGTATGGGACGAAAAGAGCGGTACGCTCTGGCTTGTCGACATACAAGCGCCAGCCGTCATCCGGATCTCGCCGCAAGGAAAGGTCGATCGCTTTGACATGCCGTCCGCGATCGGCAGCCTTGGGCTTTGCCGCGACCGGCGTTTAGTGGTCGCACTTCGAACGGGCCTGCATCTTTTCGATCCCGTTTCCGGAGACTTCGAGCTTTTGTGCGATCCGGTGGGGCGCGTCAACTGTCGTCTCAACGATGGGAAGGTCGGCCCCGACGGCCATTTCTGGGTGGGGTCCATCAGCGAGGCCAAGCCGCAGACCAATGACGCTGCGCTCTACCGCCTGGGGCCGGACGGCAGCGCACGGACCGTCGCGACAGGGCTGACCAGCTCCAACGGGCTTGCGTGGTCACCAGACGGCCGGCGCATGTATCACTCCGACAGCCGCCAATGTTTCCTGCAGGCTTTTGATTTCGATCCGGAAAAAGGCGAGCTCGCAAACACCAGCCGGCTTCGTGTCTTTTCGGAGGAGGAAGGCCGGCCCGATGGCGGTGCAACCGACCGGGACGGCTACTATTGGAGTGCGGGCGTTTCCGCGGGCCGGCTTAACCGGATTTCTCCCGCCGGTGAAATCCTCGAGATCTACATTCTGCCGATCGCCGCGCCGACGATGCCCTGTTTTGGCGGTCCTGACATGCGGACGCTCTTCGTCACGAGCCTGTCGACCAACCGCAGCGGACATTTCGAAGCGGGCACGGTCGTTGCTTTCGACGTGGACGCCGAGGGCTTGCCGCCCTTCCGCTTCGGTAATTGATGGAAAGGGGAAGAAGATGGGCATTGCAACCATGCGTCAGGCGCTGATGGGCGTGTCGGGTGTACCGGTCACGGCCTATGACGAAAATGGCGAAGTCGAACCGCAAATCACCGCAATGGTCTACCGGAGGGTGGCAGCCGCTGGCATCCACAATATTGTTGCTGCGGGAAACACCGGCGAATTCTATGCTCTGACGCCGCAAGAGATCCGCCGCGTCCATGAAGCGGCGGTTTCCGGCGTTGAGAACACGGCGCCGGTCACTGCGGCGATCGGCAGGTCGCTGCGCGAAGCAATCGGGATGGCGAAGGATGCCGCCAAGATCGGCGCATCTGCGGTGATGTCGCACCAGCCCGTCGATCCCTTTGCTGCACCGTCGGCTCAGATCGACTATTTCTGCAATCTTGCGGACGCTTCGCCTTTGCCGCTGGTTGCCTATGTGCGGGCGGATGGCTTCAATGTCGATGACATGGTCCGTCTTGCCGGTCACGGCAACATTTCCGGCATTAAGTTCGCGACGCCGGATCTGATGCTGCTTTCGAGGGCCATTGCGGCGTCGGATCCGGCGGGGGCGCTGTTCGTCTGCGGTCTTGCGGAGAGCTGGGCGCTGTCGTTCACTGCCGCTGGCGCACGTGGGTTCACATCCGGCCTTGTCAATGTTGCCCCGCAATTGTCGCTCGCCGTCCACGATGCGCTCTCCAAGGGCGATTTCGCTGCCGCACGCGCCATCATCAACCGCCTCGAACCGTTCGAACGCATGCGCACGAAATTCCGCAATGGTGCGAATGTGACGGTCGTGAAGGAGGCTGTGACGCATTCCGGCCTCGACGTCGGACCCGTGCGCGTGCCGGGTCTGCCACTCCTCGATCAAACGGATCGCGAAGAATTGTTTCGCTTGCTCCAAGGTTGGGAGGCTGCAGGCGACATCCACGGGCATGGAGATCTGCGGCCTTCCCGCTAAGGCGGCGGGCTGAGTTCGACACTAATTCAGGCAGGCAAGAGGCGCTGAACCACCGCGCCACGAGATTGGGAGGTCTTGAGATGCTGAAGAACTTACTGACGACGATTGCACTGGCCGGTGCTTTGGTCACGGCACAGCCGTCTTTTGCGGCGTCACCGCCGAACATGCTGGTGATCGGTACCAATCTCACCGGTATTCGTACGCTCGATCCGGCGCAGAACAATGCCCGCACGGTCTCCGAGCTGATCTCCAACCTTTATGACAACCTCGTCCAGTTGTCGCCGGATGATCTTAAGACGCTGAAGCCGATGCTTGCGACAAAATGGACTGTCTCGGAAGACGGCAGGCTCATTACGCTAACCTTGCGTGACGATGCGGTCTTCCAAAGCGGCAATGCGGTCACGGCCGAAGACGCCGCATGGTCCATCCAGCGCGTCATCAAGATGGGGCAAGTCGGCTCCACCGATGTCGCGCTTTGGGGTTTCACGCCCGAAAACGTGGACAAGCTCGTCCGGGCCAAAGACGGGCACACGCTGGAGATCGAACTGCCACACGCCGTCAATACCGATCTTGTGCTTTATTCTCTCGCTGGCTCTTCGATCGGCATCATCGACAAGAAGACGGCATTGTCGCATGAGGCGAACGGCGATCTCGCCGGCGCGTGGCTGTCGGCCAACTCGGCAGGAAGTGGACCGTTCACCCTCGCGCAATGGCGGCCAAACGACGTGGCGATCTTTAACGCGCAGAAGAACTATTGGGCTGGCCCGCCGGCCATGGCACGGGTCGTCGCACGCCACATTCCGGAATCCGGCAATCTCCGGCTCCAGCTCGAAGCCGGCGACGTCGATGTGGGGCAATACCTCGCAAGCGGCGACCTTGATGCCCTGGCCAATAACAAAGAGATGGTGATCGATAGCGTTCCAGGCCTCGGCTTCTACTATATCGCTCTCAATCAAAAGGATCCGGACCTGCAGAAGCCCAAGGTCCGCGAAGCGTTTCAGCATGCTTTCGACTGGAAGGCGATTTCCGGCAATATAATGCGTTATACCGGCTTTCCATGGCAGTCGATGATCCCTCGCGGCATGATTGGAGCACCAGAGGACGCGACGTCCCGCCACGATTATGATCCCGCCAGGGCCAAGCAATTGCTGGCCGAGGCCGGATACCCGAATGGCTTGAAGAAAGTGCTCAATCCGTCGGGAGCGGCGACCTTGCCCTTCGCCGAAGCGCTGCAGGCGAGCGCCCGTGCCGCCGGTCTTGATCTTAATCTCGTGCCGGGCGAATTTACGCCCGCATTTCGCGAACGGAAATATGAAATCCTGCTCGGCAATTCGGGTGCCCGGCTGCCGGATCCTTTCGCGGTTGCCACGCAGTACGCCTATAATCCCGACAACAGCGACGAGGCGCGTCTCGGCAGCTATTATCTCTGGCGAGCCGGGATGAAGGTGGACGAGCTCAATACTCTCGTCGATCAGTCGATGAAAGAACCTGATACGGGCAAGCGCACGGAAATCTTCCAGAAGATGGACGGCATCTACAGCGGCATGGACGCCCCGCTCGTCATCTTCTTCCAGCGCACGGACCCCTATGTCATGCGTGCCAATGTCAAAGGCTATCATGGGCATACAACCTGGTCGACGCGCTGGCATGGCGTGACGAAGGAGTAAGGGGCCGTGGCGAGCGCCGATCTGACATCGAAACCGGATGCGGACCGCAATCTGGATGAGGACGGCTTGGCACATGCGCCGTCCCATCCGCTTGTGATGCTCCTGCGACGTTTGGCAGGGCGCGTCGTGGCGGTGGTGACCACACTGCTTGGCCTGCTCTTCCTCACCTTTTCGATGGGACGTCTGCTTCCTGCCGACCCGGTGCTTGCCATCACCGGAGCGGAGGTCAGCAAGGAGGTCTATGATCGCGTCTACAACGAGCTGGGACTGGGACGCCCGATCTGGGTGCAATTCCTAAACTACGTGCAGAAGGTTGCAACGGGCGACCTCGGCACTTCGGCAACGACCGGTCAGCCGATCCTCACCGATCTGCTGACCATCTTCCCCGCAACCATTGAGCTTGCCGTCATCGCCATGATTGTCGGCGCTCTTGTCGGCGTTCCGCTCGGTATCACCGCTGCTGTCAGGCGCGGCACGATCATTGATCACATCGCACGCATCATCGCGCTTGCCGGCCACTCCATTCCGATCTTTTGGACCGGGCTGATGGCGCTTTTCATCTTCTATGCGAAGTTGAAGCTCGTCGGCGCATCTGGCCGGGTTGATGTATTTTACGAGGGGCTCGTCACGCCGGTGACCGGCTTTCTCCTGATCGATTCGGCAATCGAGAGACAGTGGGACGTATTTCGAAGCGCGCTCGGACACATCATCCTGCCGGGAACGATCCTTGGCTACTATTCCGTGGCCTATATCAGCCGCATGTCACGCAGCTTCATGCTGGAGCAGCTCAGCCAGGAATACATTATAACGGCGAGAGCGAAGGGGCTTGGACTGCGGAAGGTCGTCTGGCGTCATGCCTTCAGAAATATTCGCGTGCAACTTCTGACCATTATGGCGCTCACCTTCGGGGGCCTCCTTGAAGGGGCAGTGCTCATCGAGACCGTTTTCGGCTGGCCGGGACTCGGCCAGTATCTCACCCGCGGACTTCAGATGAACGACATGAACGTCGTGATGGGCGCTGTGCTGACAATCGGCGCCGTCTTCCTAACCATCAACATCCTTTCGGATGTCCTTTATCGCATTCTTGATCCGAGAACACGGTGACGCCGATGACACTGTCCGCCGAACATGCAGATCACGCAAGCAGCCTTCGCAGATGGCTACTTGCGCCCGAGCCACAGGGCTGGTTTCAGTCCTCAGCGCAGCAATTCCATCAGGGCTGGCTGAAGTTCCGCCTTCATCCCCTCGGTCTGGCGGGGCTCGGAATCATCGGCCTGCTCATCCTGGTCGCGCTCGCTGCGCCATTGCTGACGCGTTACGATCCGATCGTCCAGGATATGGCAGGGCGGCTCGCACCGCCTTCGGCAGAGCATTGGCTCGGCACCGACAATTTTGGCCGCGATGTCCTTTCAAGGGTGATCTACGGTGCGCGCACGACGCTTTACATCATCATGCTGGTTTCCGTCATCGTCGCTCCGCTGGGTCTTTTGATCGGCACCTGTTCGGGTTATTTCGGTGGTATCGTCGATGAAGTCCTGATGCGCATCACCGACATCTTCCTTTCCTTTCCAGGCCTGGTGCTTGCGTTGGGATTTGCGGCGGCACTCGGTCCCGGCATCACCAACGCGATCATCGCAATTTCGTTGACGGCATGGCCACCAATCGCCAGGCTTGCGCGCGCCGAGACGCTCAGTCTGCGCAAGGCCGATTTCATCGCCGCCGTGCGTCTGCAAGGGGCGACGCCAATGGCGATCATCACCCGCCACATCCTGCCGATGTGCATTCCCTCGGTGATCGTTCGCGTGACCCTGAATATGGCCGGCATCATCATCACGGCGGCAGGCCTCGGGTTTCTCGGTCTTGGCGCGCAGCCGCCTTGGCCGGAATGGGGAGCAATGGCCGCGACCGGACGTGAATTCATGCTCGACAGTCCATGGGTCATTGCAGCGCCCGGCATTGCCATCGCGCTGGTCAGCCTTGCGTTCAATCTTGTCGGCGATGCCCTTCGCGACGTTCTTGACCCGAGAGGTTCGGAATGACGTCTTCCCTCATCGATATCCGCAATCTCGAGATTGCCTTCGGCGGCGGAACCGTGCGCGCCGTGCGCGGCGTCAGCTTCTCGCTCGGACACGAAAAGCTAGGCATCGTCGGCGAATCCGGGTCGGGCAAGTCGACCGTCGGGCGCGCCGTCATGAAGTTGCTGCCGCCGACGGCAATCGTCCGCGCCGAGCGGATGACGTTTCGCGACGTGGATCTGCTCAAGGCCGACGAGCGTATGATGATGACAATAAGGGGACGGCGCATTGGACTGATCCTGCAGGATCCGAAATATTCGCTGAACCCTGTCATGCGGATCAGCGAGCAGATCGCCGAAACCTTTCGCTTTCACTATCCGAAGTCGACTGCAAAACAGGCTGACCGGAAAATGATCGAGATGCTTGAAGCGGTCCAGATCCGTGATGCCGAAAGGGTAGCCCGGCTCTATCCTCACGAAATTTCAGGCGGCATGGGTCAGAGGGTCATGATCGCGATGATGCTGATTGTAGAACCCGAGGTTCTGATTGCCGACGAGCCGACGTCTGCCCTCGATGTGACGGTGCGGCTCGAAATCCTGGCATTGCTTGATGAACTCGTCGCCCGCCGCAACCTCGGGCTGATCTTCATCAGTCACGACCTGAACCTCGTCCGGAACTTCTGCGACCGCGTGCTCATCATGTATGCCGGGCGGGTCGTCGAGGTTCTCAAGGCTTCTGATCTTGAGAATGCAAGGCATCCCTATACGCAGGGCCTGCTGGCATCCTTGCCGTCGATCGAAAATCCGCCCGCCCGACTGCCGGTATTGAAGCGTGATCCGGCCTGGTTCGATGACATCACTTTGGAGACACCGCATTGATCGAAATTGACAATCTCACGATTCGTTTCGGTTCCGGTCAGAGGCCGGTCGTCAGGAACGTCAGCCTTCGCATCAAGAGGGGCACGGCATTCGGTCTGGTTGGTGAATCCGGCTGCGGAAAGTCCACGGTCCTGCGGGCAATATCCGGTCTCAACCCGAATTACGAAGGCGGGATCAAGCTGGATGGAGACACGTTGGATCGGCAGCGCGACCGGCAGTTCTTCCGCCGCGTGCAGATGGTTTTTCAGGACCCTTACGGCTCACTTCATCCCCGCAAGACAATCCGCTCGCAGCTTAAGGAGCCGCTCCGCAACCAGGGCCTTGCCACCAACTCGGTGGACGTAGATGCCCTGCTGCTGGCGGTTGGCCTCGATCCGTCGCTCACCTACCGCTTCCCGCATCAACTCTCCGGAGGGCAGCGTCAGCGCGTGGCCATCGCCCGAGCCCTCGTGCTTAATCCGGCCGTGCTGTTGCTCGACGAGCCGACGTCGGCGCTCGACGTATCGGTTCAAGCGGAAATTCTCAATCTGCTGGAAGATCTGCGCAAGGAGCGCGGTCTGACCTATCTGCTCGTCAGCCACGATCTGGCCGTCGTGTCCCACATGTGCGGTCGCGTCGCCATCATGGAGGCAGGCGAGATCGTCGAAGAGGTGGATATCGAACGGCTGCGAAAAGGAGCCGTCGAACATGGCTATTCTCGGCACCTGCTGGATGCGAGCAGACACTACGGAAGGACGCATTGACTGAGTAGCGAAAAAACAGATCGCTCCGGATTAGCTTCTCAGCCATGCGGTCAATGACGCGCATTAACCGCCATTTCCAAGCATTCATTGAAACTTTTGAACGTCATTAACAACTAATCAGCCAGTCAGAAACGCGCGATATTTTCAATCATCTGCTGCCCGGCCGCGTATCGGGCGATCCCCAGGCTGAAGGCGGCAAGCGTGCTGTTTTATTCCGGCGAAGACCGGATGGCGGAGGTCGGCGCGCTGATGGCCAGGCTCGGCTTCTTCGGGATTCGAACTCGGCCCGCTTGCCATCGGCGGCAAGCTTGCGCAGTTTGGTTGACTGAGCAATTCATCACATTGCGAGCAAAAGCCTCGCAATTCTGTTGAACTGCGGGCCTGGGGGGTCGTATAGTCGGTTAAACGACGTCCGGGTGAATCGGACGAACTATCAGGGAAGGAAACCGAGATATGGCCAAAGTCCGTGCGCTGGTACTGGAGCGTCAGCATGAGCTTGCCCTTCGCGATATCGATCTATCGCTGGAAACCGGGCGGGGACAGGTGAAGATCAAGATCCATACCGTCGGCGTCTGCGGCTCGGACGTGCATTATTACACGCACGGCAGGATTGGGCCCTTTGTGGTCAGTGAGCCGATGGTGCTTGGGCACGAAGCGGCCGGTACAGTGGTCGAAGTCGGTGAAGGCGTGGCACATCTGAAAGCCGGCGACCGCGTCTGCATGGAACCCGGCATTCCCGATCCGAACTCCAAGGCAAGCCGGCTTGGCATGTACAATGTCGATCCTGCCGTCACCTTCTGGGCGACGCCTCCGGTTCACGGCGTGCTGACACCGGAAGTGGTTCATCCCGCCAACTATACCTACAAGCTGCCGGACAATGTAAGCTTTGCGGAAGGCGCGATGGTTGAACCATTTGCGGTCGGCATGCAGGCCGCGGCCAAAGCAAAAATCGCACCCGGCGACACGGCCGTCGTCCTCGGCGCCGGCCCGATCGGCACGATGGTGGCGATTGCCGCGCTTGCTGGAGGCTGTGCCCGGGCGATTGTTGCCGATCTCGCCCAGCCGAAGCTCGACATCGCCGCGCAGTATCAGGGCGTCATTCCGGTCAACATCCGCGAGAATAATCTCACCGAGGAGGTGAGCCGGCTGACCGCCGGCTGGGGCGCAGACGTGATCTTCGAGTGCTCCGGGTCGCCAAAGGCCTGGGAAACGATCATGGATCTGGCGCGTCCCGGAGGGGTCATCGTTGCCGTCGGCCTGCCGGTGAATCCTGTCGGCTTCGACGTTTCGACGGCTTCGACCAAGGAAATCCGCATCGAAACGGTCTTCCGCTACGCGCACCAGTACGAGCGCTCGATCGCACTCCTCGGCTCCGGCCGCGTCGACCTCAAGCCGCTGATTTCGGGGGTTTTCCAGTTCGAGGATTCGATCAAGGCTTTCGATCGTGCCGTCGAAGCGCGGCCGACGGATGTCAAGCTGCAGATCGTGATGGAATAAGGCAGAGAAGGAAATATTTCAAACCGCCTTCAAATCTCCCAGCACCGTCGGGATCAGTTCCGAGACGGTCGGATGGATCGGCACCGACCATTGCAGGGCAGGGTAGGTCGTTCCGGCATTCATGGCATCGATGATGCCGTGGATTGCCTCGTCGCCTTCGATGCCAAGGATTGCGGCACCGAGAATTCGCTTGGTTTCGGCCTCAGCGACGATCTTCATGAAACCCATGGTCTCACCTCGTTCGCTGGCACGACCGACGCGGCTCATCGGGCGGGACGAGACCATGATCTTTTTACCGGAAGCGCGCGCTTCCTTCTCCGTCATGCCGACGCGGCCGAGCGGCGGATCGATATAAAGTGCATAGGCGGGAATGCGGCTGCTCACCTTGCGATCGCCACCATCAATCAGGTTAGCCGCCGCGATCTCGAAATCATTATAGGACGTATGCGTAAAGGCTCCGCGGCCGTTGCAGTCGCCGAGCGCGAAGATGCCCTCGACATTGGTCATCAGCCTGTCGTCCACCGTAACGTAGCCGCGCTTGTCCGTCAGAACGCCGGCGGCATCGAGGCCGAGATCGTCGGTGTTCGGCCTGCGGCCGGTTGCAATCAGCACATGGCTTGCCTCGACCGCCGGCTTGCCGGAGCCGGTGCTGACGGCAACAGCATCGCCATTCTTTACGAATGCGATACGATCTGCCTGAGTGTGAACCGCAATACCTTCCGCGCCGAGAATCTCCGCGATTGCGTCGGAGATATCCTCGTCTTCGCGGGAGGCAAGTTTCGGCCCGCGTTCGATGATGGTGACTTCGGCGCCGAAGCGACGGTACATCTGCGCGAATTCGAGACCGATATAGCTGCCGCCGATGACGGCGAGGTGGCGTGGCAGCGTGTCGAGGTGGATGATCGACGTGCTTGTGAGATAGTCGATGTCCTCGATACCGGGAAAATCCGGAATGACCGGGCGGGCACCGACATTCAGAAAGATTTGCGGCGCCGACAGCATCTCGCCGTTGACGATGACTGTCTTCGGACCGGTAAATCTGGCCTGTCCGTAGATCACGTCCATTGTTTCCATGCTGTCAAGCCAGCTGATCAGGCCGTTGCGGGCGTTCATGGTAACGGTTTCGGCGCGCTGGCGCACGATCATCATGTCGATCTCGATGTTACCAGTGATCTTCACGCCGTAGTCGCCGCCGCGGCGCGCGACATGGGCGGCCCGGGCACTGGCGACCAGCGTCTTCGTCGGCATGCAGCCGGCATTGACGCAAGTACCGCCGAGATATTTTCGCTCGATCAGCGCTACGTTCATGCCCTTCTCGGACATGCGGGCGGCGAGGAAGGGGCCGGACTGACCGGCTCCGATAAAGATCGCGTCGTAACTTTTCATGGCACGGCCACCACAATCAACAGCGCGCCGCCGATGGCGACGGCATCTTCGATAAGTGCCGCCGGCAAATCCTTGCCGAAAGCCTTCGCAAGCTTGCCGCGCAGAAAGGCGCCGCCGAGCGTTCCAACAACGGCACCGACGATGCCCGCGATAAGCCCGGCTGTCAGGGAACCACCCGAAGCGCCGATCGTGGCGCCTGCCAATGCGCCCATGATGATACGGGCGCCGAACTGCATCGGCACCTTGCGACTTGGCGTTGTCGGCAATTGGTCGGTGATCATTTCGACGGCGGCAAGCACCGTGAAAATCCACGGCGTCCATCGGTAGCCCATAAAGGCGAGAGACGTTTGAGAAACGTTGAACCCGCCAAGTGCGGCACCCCAGGCAACGGCGGCGGGCGCAGTCATGGCCCTGAGGCCGGCAATAATTCCGATCAAAAATGCAAGGAATAGAAGCATATGAGAAACCCCTTCCCCTATTGGCGCTGTATCGGCGACAGCAGCGTTGCACAATCTCCAAACGGTTGCAATTCACGCCCCATGGCCCATTTGCGAAATGCGGAGAGGAGCTTGGAATGGATAAGGATCTTGCATTTCCGATCGCGATCGGCATCGCCTTAGGGGTAGGGCTCGGTGCCACCTACGGCAACGTTGCGCTCGGCATCGTGGTAGGTTCTTGTTTCGGTTGCCTATACGCTCTGGCGCCGCCGGGCGGGACGCTAGTTCGCGAAGGCCTGAATTCCCGTGATGGCGCGGCCGAGGATGAGGGCGTGGATGTCATGCGTACCCTCGTAGGTATTGACGACCTCAAGATTGACGAGGTGGCGGGCGACGCCGAACTCGTCGGAGATGCCATTGCCGCCGAGCATATCGCGGGCAGTGCGCGCAATGTCGAGTGCCTTGCCGCAGGAGTTGCGTTTGAGGATTGAAGTGAGTTCCACCGGCGGATGGCCCTCTTCCTTCATGCGGCCGAGCCTCAGGCAACCCTGCAGGCCGAGCGTGATCTCGGTCGCCATATCGGCAAGCTTTTTCTGGATCAATTGATTGGCGGCAAGCGGCCGGTTGAACTGCTTGCGATCGAGGGTGTATTGTCGGGCCGTCGCATAGCAGGCTTCGGCCGCACCGAGCGCGCCCCAGGCAATGCCGAAACGGGCGGAATTCAGGCAGGTGAACGGACCCTTCAGACCGGTCACATCGGGCAGCATGTTTTCCTCCGGCACGAAAACGTTGTCGATCACGATCTCACCGGTGATCGAGGCGCGCAGACCCACTTTGCCGTGAATGACTGGCGTCGAAAGGCCCTTCCAGCCCTTTTCCAGAATAAACCCGCGGATCACGCCGTCCTCCGTCTTGGCCCAGACAATGAAGACATCGGCGATCGGCGCATTGGTGATCCAGGTCTTGGACCCGGTCAGGCTATGGCCGCCATCGGCTCTTTTGGCGCGCGTCGCCATCGAGCCCGGATCGGAGCCGTGGTTCGGTTCGGTGAGCCCAAAGCAGCCGATCCATTCGCCGGTTGCAAGTTTAGGCAGATATTTCTGTTTCTGCGCATCCGAGCCGAAGGCCTCGATCGGCACCATGACGAGGGACGATTGCACGCTCATCATTGAGCGGTAGCCGCTATCGACGCGCTCGACTTCGCGGGCAATCAGGCCGTAGGCGACATAACCCAAGCCTGCTCCGCCATATTCCGGCGCGATCGTCGGACCGAGCAGGCCAAGTTCGCCCATTTCGCGGAAGATCGTCGGATCGGTCTTTTCACTGCGGAAGGCATCGAGCACCCGGGGAGCGAGCTTTTCCTGCGCATAGGCTTGTGCCGTGTCCTGCACCATGCGCTCCTCGTCGGTCAGCTGTTCTACCAGCCGGAAGGGATCGGCCCAGTCGAAGGTTTCGCGGGTATGATGCATGACGGCGTCTCCTCACCTTTTTTCAGGCAAGCCTGATCAAGCCCGCCATAAACCCGGGCAGCTTCGGCGTCAATTGGAAGGAATATACGGATGCGCCCTTTTCAAACAGACTTCAATGCTCCAACTTGCCGCCCGATGGGAATCGAAGTGAGGAGGCGAACATGACATCGAGCGCTCTTTTCGTGCATGCCGAAGGCGCTGACTGGATCAGTCCGGAGCCGGGCGTCACGCGCCGGATCATGGTCTACCTGCCCGAGATGATGATGGTTGAGGTCGCCTTCGAAAAAGATGCAATCGGTGCTGCGCATTCGCACCCGCACATCCAGGCGAGCTATATTGCCGAAGGCAGCTTTGCGGTCACCATCGACGGGAAGACCGAAGTGCTGAAAAAAGGCGGCAGCTTCATCGTGCCGCCGGACCTCGTTCACGGCGTCAAGGCATTGGAGAAGGGACGGCTGATCGACACCTTCACACCGCACCGCGCGGAATTCCTGAAATAGTCATCCGGGCTTTCGTCCGGAATGGATTGCGGCTGCAAATGGCGGGATGAAACGTGCGTCTTCGCCTTTCACGGCCTCGCGCAGAAAGTCGATGACGGCGCGCACGCGTGGCGCTTGTCTCATATCCTGATGACAAGTAACCCAGTAGTTGCGGCAGAGGTCCACCTCATCCGGCAGGACGCGCACAAGCTCCGGATAAAGGCTTGCGAAGAAGTAGGGGAGCACGCAAAGCCCCAGGCCGTTTCGCGTCGCCGTCAGTTGCGCAAAGATGCTGGAACTTTGGAACTGCGGCTTGATGCGCGGATGCACGTCGCCGAGATAATCAAGCCCCGGCGCGAAGATCATCTCCTCGATATAGCTGATGAAGGGATGGTTCAGCAGGTCGTCGCGGCAGTTGACCGGCGGGCTCTTGGCAAGATAATCCCGCGAGCCGTAAACCTGCAGATGGTAGTCGGTCAGCTTCTCGGAAAAATACGGTCCGCCCTTCGGTTCGTCCAAGACGACGGTAATGTCCGCCTCCTTGCGCGACAGTGACATAATCTGCTGGATCGTCACAAGCTCAAGCGACAGATGCGGATGGTGTGCTGCGAACTTCGGCAGCACGCTCGCAAAGAAGAAATTCGCAAAACCCTCCGGCGCACTCAACCGCACGACGCCGCGCTGCGTCATCGACCCTGCGGCAAGGTCGGCTCGCAGGCGTTCGGTCTCCTGTTCCATTTTTTCCGCGGTTTCTACGAAACGCGTGCCCATCGCCGTCAGCACATAGCCACGTGCGTTGCGCTCGAAGAGCTTGACCTTCAGGGCAAATTCAAGCCGGTCGATGCGCCGCGAGACAGTGGCATGGCTGCTGCGCAGCTGCCTTGCAGCCGTCGATAGCTGGCCGGTGCGCGCCACGGCTAGAAAAAACTGAAGATCGTCCCAAGTAAATTGCGGAGGATTGCTCATGCAGCGTCGCGCGTCCATCTACGTCTTTGGTCTAATCGCCGATCGCTGCCCAAGAATGGAAAGCGCCCTAAGTGTCGGTTTCAACCTTCTGTTCAAAAACGAACAGATACTGTTTGTAATTAACTTCAAACCACCGGTTGCCTCAAGGCAGATTTTCCTTGATCGTAGGCGAAGCGTCGGCTGGTTTGAGGAGAGCGGCTGGCCAATTTTGAACAGACGCGCGATCTGACCATCTCTGGGAGGAGAGACATATGCGAAAGAATTTCATTGCGTCCGTGGCATTCCTGCTTGCCAGCGGCACCGCCGTACTCGCCGATGGTGCTTCCGACGGCAAGGTGAAGATCGGCATCCTGAACGACCAATCCGGCGTCTATGCCGATTTTGGTGGTAAATCGTCCGTTGAAGCCGCCCAGATGGCGGTCGAAGATTTCGGAGGCAAAGTGCTCGACGCTCCAATCGAGATCGTCGACGCCGACCATCAGAACAAGCCGGACATCGCGTCGAACATTGCCCGGCAGTGGTACGACACCGAGCAGGTCGACGCTATCATGGAACTGACGACCTCGTCGGTTGCGCTTGCTGTCCAGGCAATTGGCAAAGAGAAGAAGAAGATCGACATCGTCACGGGTGCGGCAACGACGGATCTGACGGGCAAGGCCTGTTCGCCCTACGGCTTCCACTGGGCCTATGACACGCATGCCCTTGCTGTCGGCACCGGTGGCGCACTTGTGAAGCAGGGTGGCGACAGCTGGTTCTTCCTGACGGCCGACTACGCCTTTGGCTATTCGCTTGAACAGCAGACGAGTGATTTCGTAAAGGCCAATGGGGGCAATGTCGTCGGCTCCGTCCGGCATCCGCTCGCCAGCCAGGATTTTTCGTCTTTCCTGCTGCAGGCCCAGTCTTCCGGCGCCAAGGTCGTCGGTCTTGCCAATGCAGGCCTCGACACGGCAAACGCAATCAAGCAGGCGGCCGAGTTTGGCATCACGCAGGGTGGCCAGCGTCTTGCGGCGCTGCTCTTCACGCTCGCTGACGTCCATGGCCTCGGTCTCGAAGCCGCTCAAGGCTTGACGCTCACCGAAGGTTATTACTGGAACCGTGACGACGAGAGCCGCGCTTTCGGAAAGAAATTCTTCGATCGCACCGGCAAGATGCCGAACATGATCCACGCCGGGACCTATTCCGCCGTGCTTCAGTACCTGAAGGCAATCCAGAAGGCCGGAACGGACGAAACGGAAGCCGTTGCGAAGCAACTGCATGAAATGCCGGTGGACGACGTTTTTGGCCGCGGTGGAACCGTCGGCCCGAACGGCCGCATGATCCATGACATGTATCTCTTGCAGGTAAAAAAGCCGGACGAGAGCAAGGAGGCCTGGGACTACTTCAACGTTCTCGCCACCATCCCCGGCAAGGACGCCTATATCGATCCCGCCAAGAGCGGCTGCGATCTGGTGAAATAAGCCCATGGCGGTTCCCGCAACAGAGACGAATGCAACGCCGCGGGTGGTACTCTCCGCCCGCGGCCTTCGCCGGGATTTCGGCGGCTTCACGGCCGTCAAGAATGTCGATCTCGACGTACACGATGCAAGCGTCCATGCCCTCATCGGACCGAATGGCGCGGGCAAGACGACGGTTTTCAACCTGCTGACCAAGTTCCTGCAGCCGACGCACGGCACGATCACGCTGATGGGGACGGATATCACCAGGACACCGCCGGACAAGGTGGCGCGCATGGGGCTGGTGCGTTCCTTCCAGATTTCGGCGGTCTTCCCGCACCTGTCGGTCCTCGACAATGTGCGCGTCGCCCTGCAGCGACCCAACAATCTCTCCACCCAGTTCTGGCGGCCGGTGTCTGCGCTCGATCGCCTGAACGACCGCGCCGAACAATTGCTGGCAAGCGTCGGCCTTTCCAAGGAGCGCGACCATATCGCCGCCGATCTTTCCTACGGCCGCAAGCGCGTACTGGAGATCGCCACGACGCTTGCGCTCGATCCGAAGGTTCTGCTTCTCGACGAGCCGATGGCCGGCATGGGGCAGGAGGACGTCAGCGTCGTTTCCGCCATCATCCGCGAGGTTGCCCGCGTCCGGGCGGTACTGATGGTCGAGCACAATCTCTCCGTCGTTGCCAATATCTGCCAGCAGGTGACTGTACTTCAGCGTGGCGAGATCCTCGCAGAGGGCGATTACGCCACCGTCAGCAAGGATCCGCGCGTCCGTGAGGCCTATATGGGCACGGAGGAAGGTTGATGGTTGCCCTGCTGGAAGTTCGGGGCCTCAATGCCTGGTACGGCGAAAGCCATATCCTGCACGGCGTCGACATGCGCGTTGGCGAAGGTGAAACGATTACTATCCTCGGCCGCAACGGCGTCGGCAAGACAACGACGCTTCGCACGATCACCGGCATCGTCCGGGCCCGCAAGGGCAAGATCAGCTTTGACGGAGCGGATATGATGCAGGTGCCGCTGCACAAGACCGCACACAAGGGCATCGGCTTCGTGCCCGAGGAGCGCGGCATCTTTTCGACACTGAGCGTGTCGGAAAACCTGCTCTTGCCGCCGGTCGTTGCCGAAGGCGGCATGAGCCTCGACGAGATCTACGAACTTTTTCCGAACCTCTACGAGCGCCGCGCGAGCGCCGGGACCAAGCTTTCCGGTGGCGAGCAGCAGATGCTGGCGATCGCTCGTGTCTTGCGCACCGGTGTCAAGATGCTCCTGCTCGACGAGCCGACGGAGGGTCTTGCGCCCGTCATCGTCCAACGTATCGGTGAGGTCCTGAGGAAGCTGAAGGAGCGCGGCATGACCATACTCCTCGTCGAACAGAATTTCCGCTTTGCAAGCCGCATTGCAGACCGCTTCTATCTGATGGACCATGGCCAGATGGTGTCCGAGTTCCCGGTCGGCGAATTGCCGCAGCGGATGGATACGCTGCACAGGGTGCTGGGAGTCTGATGCCATGACGATGATATTCGGCATTCCCGTTCAGGCACTACTCGGCCAGTTGCTGATCGGCCTCATCAACGGCTCTTTCTACGCGCTGTTGAGCCTTGGCCTGGCAATCATATTCGGCCTGTTGCGCGTCATCAATTTTGCGCATGGCGCGCAGTACATGCTCGGCGCCTTCGTTGCCTATCTGATGCTCGCCTATGGCGGCATCGGCTACTGGCCCGCGCTTGTTCTTGCCCCGCTTGCAGTCGGCCTTTTCGGCGCCGTCGTGGAACGGCTCTTCTTGCGGCGGCTCTATGATCTCGATCCACTCTACGGATTGCTCTTCACGTTCGGCATGGCGCTCGCGATCGAAGGGACCTTCCGCTATTTGTACGGGTCTTCCGGCCAGCCCTATGCCACGCCGTCAGCCCTTGCCGGTGGTACCAACCTCGGTTTCATGTTCCTGCCGATCTATCGCGGCTGGGTGGTCGTCATGTCGCTGGTGGTCTGCATCGGCACGTGGCTTCTCATCGAGAAGACCAAGCTTGGAGCCTATCTTCGGGCGGCGACGGAAAATGCCGTGCTTGTGCAGGTCTTCGGCGTCAACGTGCCGGTCCTCTTGACGCTGACCTATGCGTTGGGTGCCGGTCTTGCAGCCTTTGCCGGCGTACTGGCTGCACCTATCTACCAGGTCTCGCCGTTGATGGGGTCTAACATCATTATTGTCGTCTTCGCCGTTGTCGTGGTTGGCGGCATGGGTTCGATCATGGGGGCGATCGTCACCGGCTACGTTCTGGGCGTTGCGGAGGGGCTAACCAAGGTTTTCTATCCGGAAGCGTCGAACATCGTGATCTTCGTGATCATGGCGATCGTGCTTCTCGTCAGGCCCGCGGGCCTCTTCGGCCGGGATGCGTAAGATGACGGACATCACCGAAACCATTCGTGCAGAAAAGAGCCGCACCGCACTGTCGGTACAGGCCGGCTTCCTGATCATCGGTCTTTTGCTCCTGCTGCTCGCGCCGTTTTTCTTCTACCCGATCTTCCTCATGAAGCTGCTGTGCTTTGCGCTCTTTGCCTGCGCGTTCAACCTGCTGCTCGGCTATACCGGGCTGCTTTCCTTCGGGCATGCGACCTTCTTTGGCGGGGCGGCCTATTTCACTGCCTACACCGTTAAGGCATGGGGGGTGCCGCCGGAACTCGGCATCCTGATCGGCGTTGCGGGTGCTGCACTCCTCGGCCTCGTCATGGGCTATCTCGCCATTCGCCGTCAGGGCATCTATTTCGCGATGATCACGCTTGCGCTTTCGCAGATGTTTTTCTTCTTCTGCCTGCAGGCGGAATTCACCGAAGGCGAGGACGGCATCCAGTCCGTTCCTAGGGGGTATCTCTTCGGCCTCATCGATTTGAATAATTCGACCAGCATGTACTACTTCGTCCTGGCGGTCTTCGTCATCGGCATGCTTTTGATCTGGCGTTTCATCCATTCGCCCTTCGGCATGATCCTGAAATCGATCCGGGAAAACGAGAACCGAGCGATCTCGCTCGGCTATTCGGTGGCGCGTTACAAGCTCGGCGCCTTCGTGATGTCGGCAGCCCTCGCCGGGCTGGCGGGAGCCTTGAAGTCGCTGGTCTTCCAGTTCGCAACGCTGACGGACGTCGCCTGGCAGATGTCGGGCGAGGTGATCTTGATGACGCTTCTCGGCGGCATCGGTACGCTGATTGGTCCGATCTTCGGGGCGGGGCTTGTCGTGACACTGCAGAACTATCTCGCGACATCGGAATTCCCCGTTACGATCATCACCGGCGTCGTTTTCATGATCTGCGTGCTGATCTTCCGTCGCGGCATCGTCGGAGAATTCTACGCCTCGTGGATCGGCCGGAAACTGGGCTTCGTGTATCGCCGTTGAGCGGCCGGTGACATCAGATGGATCGCTACGACTATATCATCATCGGCGCTGGCAGTGCGGGCTGTGTGCTGGCGAACCGCCTATCCGAAGACCGCAATAACCGCGTGCTACTGCTGGAAGCCGGCGGCAGCGACAACTACCACTGGATACACATACCGGTCGGCTATCTCTACTGCATCAACAATCCGCGCACCGACTGGTGCTATACCACCGCGCCCGAGGAAGGGCTGAACGGTCGGGCTCTGGGCTACCCTCGCGGCAAGGTGCTCGGCGGCTGCTCTTCGATCAACGGCATGATCTACATGCGCGGCCAGGCGCGCGACTACGACCTTTGGCGGCAGATGGGATGCAGCGGCTGGAGCTGGAGCGATATTGTGCCCTTCTTCCGCAGATCGGAGGATCATTACCGCGGCGCGGACGAGATGCATGGTGCCGGTGGCGAATGGCGCGTGGAGAAAGCGCGGGTGCGCTGGGCCGTGCTCGACGCCTTCCAGCAGGCGGCACGGGAAGCCGGCATTCCGATTACGGAGGATTTCAACCGCGGCAGCAACGAAGGCTCCGGCTATTTCGACGTCAACCAGCGCTCCGGTATTCGTTGGAACACTGCAAAGGCCTTCCTCCGGCCGGCTAGGAAGCGCCGCAATCTGACTGTTCTGATGAAGGCGCAGGTGCGGCGCCTTCTGGTGGAGGAGGGTGCCATTTCCGGCGTCGAGTTCCAACACGACGGCGCGGCAAAGCGCGCATATGCGGCCAAAGAGACGGTCCTTTCTGCCGGTTCCATCGGCTCGCCGCATATCCTGGAACTCTCCGGCATCGGTCGCGGCGATGTGCTGAACAATGCCGGCGTCGACGTCGTTACCGAGGTCAAGGGGGTGGGCGAGAACCTGCAGGACCATCTGCAGCTTCGCCTCGCCTATAAGGTCACCGGTGTGCCGACGCTGAACGAGAAGGCGACAAAGTTGATCGGCAAGGCGGCGATCGGGCTCGAATACCTGATCCGCCGTTCCGGGCCGATGGCCATGGCACCGAGCCAGCTTGGCATCTTCACGCGCTCGGGGCCAGACAAGGAAACACCCGACCTGCAGTATCACGTACAGCCGGTCTCGCTCGACAAGTTCGGCGATCCGGTGCACGCCTTTCCGGCAATCACCGCAAGCGTCTGCAATCTCCGGCCGGAAAGCCGCGGCTCCGTGCATCTTGCGAGCCCGGATTTTGCAACGCAGCCGACGATTGCACCGAAATACCTCTCGACGGAGCGTGATCGCGACATAGCTGTTCGATCGATAAGGCTGACACGGCGGATCGTTTCACAGCCGTCCTTTGCGCGCTTTCAGCCGGAGGAGTTCAAGCCCGGTCCTTCCTATCAGACGGAGGCCGATCTGGAGCGGGCGGCGGGCGACATCGGCACGACGATCTTCCATCCGGTCGGAACCTGCCGGATGGGCGCAGACAAAGACAGCGTCGTTGATCCGCGGCTGAAGCTGCGCGCGCTCGCCAAGCTCAGGATCGCGGATGCCTCCATTATGCCGTCGATCACGTCAGGCAATACGAATTCGCCAACGATCATGATCGCCGAAAAGGCGGCCGCGATGATCCTCGAAGATAACAGATAGGAGGCCATGATGACACGGATCGCATTTATCGGGCTTGGCAACATGGGCGGGCCGATGGCGGCCAATCTCGTCAAGGCCGGGCATGAGGTGACGGGCTTCGATCTCGCCGCGCCGGTTCTCAAGGCGGCAGAGGAAACCGGCGTGAAACCTGCGAGCCACGTGAGCCAGGCGGTGGCCGGTGCCGAGACCGTCGTCACGATGCTACCGCAAGGTAAACACGTGCTGACGGCCTGGCCGGACATTCTCGCTTCCATTCCCGCCGGAACGCTGGTGATCGACTGCTCGACCATCGACGTCGAAAGCGCGCGCAAGGCCCATGCGATGGCCAAGGCAGCAGGTTGCCTTTCGCTCGACGCCCCCGTCTCCGGCGGAACGGGCGGGGCTGCGGCGGGAACGCTGACTTTCATGGCGGGTGGTTCGCAAGAGAGTTTCGCCAAGGCCAAGCCGATCCTTGAAGCCATGGGCAAGAAGATCGTTCACTGTGGCGAAGCGGGCGCTGGGCAGGCGGCCAAGATCTGCAACAATATGATCCTCGGGATTTCGATGATCGGCGTCTGCGAGGCTTTCGTGCTGGCTGAAAAACTCGGCCTTTCACACCAAGCGCTTTTTGATGTTGCATCCACATCGTCCGGCCAGTGCTGGTCCATCAATACCTATTGCCCGGTGCCGGGACCGGTTCCGACCTCGCCGGCGAACAATGCCTATAAGCCGGGCTTTGCCGCTGCCTTGATGCTGAAGGATCTGCGCCTTTCGCAGGAGGCGGCACTTTTGAGCGGCGCATCGACTCCGCTTGGTGCCGAAGCCGCGCAGCTTTACGCGCTCTTCGAAAATCAGGGCAATGGCGGAAGGGACTTCTCCGCCATCATCGAGATGTTTCGCAGCAATGTCTGATTATTTCGCGACGAGCGAAAGATGAAGCTTGCTGGTCTCGCCGAGAAGGATGTCGATCTCGCCCGGCGAACTAAGTTCGATCGCGCCACAGAGGGTACCCGTCGTAATCAGCGCGCCTGCTTTCAGCGAGCTTTCCGGCCGCAACCTGTCATTGGCGTAGCCGACAAGCCAGGTGAGCACGTCTCCCTTCGGATGGTGCGCCGGGGCATCGTAGACCGGCTGGCCATTGAAGGTGACTTTCAGCGGCGTTCCGGTCGCTGTGTCGATTAGTGTTTTCGGCACGGGCGGACCAAGCACATAGCCGCTATTGCCGAGGCGATCGGCAAGGAAAAGCAAAAAGGAAGCCCTGCCGCTTTCCTGAATGGCGGAAACCAGGAGCTCTGCGCCGAGATGGACGGTCGTGACTGCATCGGCGACTTCGGCCCGGCTGTAGCCGCTATCGCGGATCGGCAGATCCGTGCCGAGCCGAATGGCAATCTCCGCTTCAAATTTCATGCCCTCCGCCCAGGGAATTTCGGCGCCGGAAAGGGCTTCGATATAGGGATGAAGCGGCGCAGCCACAGCCTGGTCATCCGGCGAGGTCGCCACTTTCCACGCATTGCTGGTAATGCCTTGCTCGGCGGCAAGGAAATTCTGCGCGTCCATGGCGTGGCGGAGGTCGGTCGGAAGTGCGAAATCGGCAGTCGGCACCTGCTTGCCCGCGTTGTGGAGGCTGCCAAGCCGCGCGGCAAGGGCACGCGGATCGAAGACCGCGTTTGAATCCGTCATGATATTTCCTCCGCTTGATTTTGAACGACCCGACATTAGCTGCCGGCATAAGATGAGGTAAAGAGCACGGATGGAAAGACCGTTATTCCATCGCTGCGTGCCAGGCGCAGCGATAGTCTTTGAGACCGGTGATCGCGGCCGGCGTGAAACGTCTTTCCGGACCGGGCGCGGGTCTGATACCGGTAAGCAGTGCGGCGCCCTGGCTGGTGCCGGTCGAGCCGGGCAGCGCGATCACGTCCCGTTCCATCAATGCCGCGAGAACCTTGAGATACGTCTCGTTCAGCGCGAACGGCCCTTCGACGATGACAGGCCCATTGGCGCCGATCAGGGCGAGGCAGGCCTCGGTCATCAAAGCGAGGTAGAGGCACATGGCGGCGTAGCGTTGCGCAGGGCTTGCGCCATCGGCATTCAGCCAGTGCCTTTTGCGGTCGGGAAAGGGGCCGGAGCCGGGGGCCACGTTCGGCAGCAGCATTAGGTTTCCTGCAACGACCGGGCCGAGAGCTGCCGCAACGTCTTTAAGCGGAACATTGCCGATTTCTGCGGAAAGAATTTCGAACTCGCGGCCGCCCATGAAGCGGGAGGACGGCACCGCCCGGCCATAGGCATCGACATTGGCGAGCGCATCGCGCTTCGGGTCGAGATGGGTGAGATCGCCGCCGACGCCGAAATTTACAACCCATGTGCCGGTCGAGACAACCGTAAAGGGCGCCCTCTGCGCAACGAGATGCGGCAGCAGCGAGGCGTTGGAATCATGGATGCCGCAATAGACCGGGATCTCTGTGGCCAGGCCGATCTCGGTGGCTATGTCCGGCAGGACGGGGCCGAGTGCGTCGAAAGCCGAGCGGATCGGCGCCATGAGATTGCGAATGCCGAGCCGATCGACAAGCGAGGAATATTCGCCTGTTTTTGGGTTCCAGAGATCTGTATGGCAGCCGAGCGAGGTCAGTTCGTTAGCTGTAACGCCCGTCAGCCGTGCCGCCCAATATTGCGGATAGGTGACGATCGTTGCCACCTTCGCGAATTCCTCCGTAAAGGCCGTCTTCTGATAATGAAGCTGGGCGCCGACATTCAGCCCCATCGACTGGCGCGGTGAATAAGTCTCCTCGAAGGGAGGGCGCAGCGCCGTATAGGCGTCTCGGATCTCTTGCGGATATTCATGTTCGTAATCGAGAATCGGCATCGCAAGCTTGCCGTCTGCGCTGAGCAGTGCTGCTGACGCGCCATGGGTCGTGATCGAAATCGCATCGAAACCCGGCTTTGCCGCGAAAGACTTCAGCGCATCGACCGCAAAAATCCAAAGGCTCTCGATATCATAGCGCGGATAGATGCCGGACCGGATGACTGTGTTCGCCGTCTTTGCGGCTGCGATTTCCGTGCCGGTTTGGCTGTCGAGCACGACAACTTTTGCATTCGTCTTGCCGATATCGAGAACGGCGATACGGCGGTAACCGGGCGGTTTGCTCATGGCATGTGGAAGACGGTGACGAGGTCGCTCTGGAGGGGTGAATTGTCCGGATTTGTTTCCATGATGTCGGCCATATGACTCCACCACCTTTTCATGAGGGGATGTTCCGGCAGGCTCGCCATCGTGTGATCTTTTGGCCGCGTCAGCACGCCGAAGAGCGTGTTCGTCTCGCGGTCGAGATGGATCGAATAGTCGCTCGCGCCGGATTTGTGCAGCAGCTCGACGAGCTCCGGCCAGATCTCGTCGTGCCGCTTCCTGTATTCGGCTTCCATGCCCGGATTGAGCTTCATCTTGAAGGCGTGTTTTTCAACGGTCATTTGGAACTCATGGCTTTGATACGTCGGGCGATAATCGGAATTGCGATGGTGATGATAAGCAGCAGGCCAATAAAGATCGACATGACGATGCCAGGAACGTTGAGCAAGCCGAGGCCGAAGGTAACGAGACCCATGACGAAGGCCGCGATGACGACGCCGCCGATCGTGCCCGAGCCGCCAAGGATCGAGACGCCGCCGAGCACGACCATGGTGACGACTTCGAGCTCCCAGCCCTGCGCAATCGAGGGACGGGTGGAGCCAAGGCGCGAGGTGAGGCACACCGCTGCAATGCCGCTCATGACACCAGTCAGCATGAAGAGGATGAATTTCACGCGTTCGACCGGAATCCCGGAGAAGCGGGCGGCAAAATCGTTATTGCCGATCGTATAGACCTGGCGGCCAAAGTTCGTGGCGTGCAGCAGGATGGCGAAGAGGATCGCCAGCACGAAGAACAGCACGAATTCGAAGGAAAAGACCCAGACGACATAGCCCTGGCCGAAGTAGGCGAAATCGGCGGGATATTTGCCGTAAGCCTGGTCCCCCAGCACGATATAGGAGATGCCGCGGAAGAGGCTCATCGTGCCGATGGTGACGACGATCGACGGCAGTTTCAGCATGGAGACGAGGACGCCGTTGAAAACCCCGCAAACCAACCCCGTGCCGATGCCGATCAGCACGAGGCCCGGTGTCGCGATGCCGGCCTGTGCGGCCGCCCCCATGGCCGTCGATGCAAGTGCGATGATGGCTGCAACCGAAAGATCGATCTCGCCTGCGATCACAAGCAGCGCCATGGCAAAGGCGATCATCGCCTTTTCGGTGAAATTGAAGGTTGCGTCCGAGAGGTTCCATGCATTCAGGAAGTAGGGCGATGCCATGGAATTGAAGACGAAGATCAAGATGGCAACGCCGAAAAGCAGCACTTCCCAGCTGGCCATGATGCGGCGGAACGGTGTGCCGAGACGATCGGGAATGACGCGCTTTTCGGTTGGGGCGGAAAAGGTGCTCATGGGACGACCTCGGCTGGAGTTTCTACAGCTGCCTTGTCGCGCAGGATGATACGGCCGCGACTGCGCTCGCGCCGGGCATTGAAGACGACGGCAAGGATGATGACGGTGCCTGAGATCGCCATCTGTGTGAAGGGCGAGATGCCGATGACGGGAAGCGCATTCTTGATGACGCCGAGGAAGAGTGCGCCGAGCACCGTGCCGATGACTGACCCGACACCGCCGGCGATCGAGATGCCGCCGATGACGCAGGCGGCGACGCTGTCGAGCTCGAAGCCGCTGGCGATATCGACATAGGCGACCGCGTAACGCGAGACCCACAGGTAGCTTGCAAGGCCGGCGAGCGCACCGGACAGCACGAAGGCCAGGAATTTCGTCCAACCGGTATCGATTCCCGCATAGACGGCCGCCATCGGGTTGCCGCCAGTCGCATAGGCCGATCTGCCAAACTGGGTATATTTCAGCAGAATATACATCAAGAGCACGATTGCGATCCCGACCCAGCTCAGAACCGGCAGGCCGAGGATCGGCGTGCGGGGCACGGAAAGGAAGGTCGGTGTCATCTGATGGGCGTTCACCCAGGCACCGCCAGAGAGCACGAAGGCCATGCCGCGATAGATGGTCAGCGTACCGAGCGTGACGACGATCGGGGGGATTTCAAGGGCCCAGACAAGAAAGCCGTTGATCGCACCGAGGCAGGCGCCGATCGCAATCGCTGCAATGATCAGGACGACCAGCGGCAGATCGGGAAAGGCGGCATTCATCATCGCGATTGCCATGCCGGTGAAGGCGAGATTGGCGGCGACCGAAAGGTCAATCGACTTCGTTAGGATAACGGTCATCTGCGCGAGCGCCAGGATGATGAGGATCGAGGTATCGTTGAAGATGCCGGCGAGGTTTGAGGGCGTCGCAAAATCTGCAGCGCGCGCCGAAAAGACCGCGATCATCAAGACGATGATGAGGAAAAGCAGGGTTTCGCGCTTTCTGATCAGTCGTTCCATTCCATCACCTCATGCATTTCCGGTCGCAGCGCGCACCAGTGTCTCTGGCGAAAGCTCCGCGCGCTCAAACAGACCGGCCGACAACCCTTCCTTCATCACCAGGACACGGTCCGACATGCCGATGATTTCCGGCAGTTCAGAGGAGATCATGATGATCGAGAGCCCTTCGGCGGCAAGCTCGCTGATGAAGCCGTGGACCGCGGCCTTGGAACCGATATCGATACCCTTGGTCGGCTCGTCGAGGATGATGACCTTGGGCTGCGTCGCCAGCCATTTTCCGATGACGACTTTCTGCTGGTTGCCGCCAGACAGCGTGCCGACGGGGACGGACAGTGCGGCTGCGCGAAGGTCCAGCCGCTCGGCGTATCTACGGGCGAGCGCAAATTCGTTGGCGGCCTTCAGGAAGCCCTTGCGCGAAGTGCGCGTCAGTGAAGGCAGCGTCATGTTCTGATAGATCGGCATCGGCAGCGCCAGGCCGTGGCGGCCGCGCTCTTCCGGCACATAGACGATGCCGGCACGGATGGCGTCGAGCGGCGATGCCATCGAAATCTTCTTGCCGTCGAGCATCAGCCTGCCGGAGAGCGGCTTGGTGATGCCGAAAAGCGACTGGCAGAGTTCCGAGCGCCCAGCGCCGATCAGGCCATAGACGCCGAGGATTTCACCCTTGCGAAGCGTGAAGGAAATATCGCGGAATTCCGTTCGGTGACAGTAATCCTGGACTTCGAGAACGGGGCCGCCGATCTCTACCGGGAACTTCGGAAACACGTTCTCGACATCGCGGCCGACCATGAGCTTCACGATCGCGTCCTGCGGCGTTTCCTTCAGCCTGCCGTTTCCGACGGCGCGGCCGTCGCGGAAGACGACAAAGTTGTCGGCGATCTCGTAAAGTTCGTCGAACTTGTGGCTTATGAAAAGGATCGCCTTGCCCTTTTCCTTCAGACCCTGAACGATGCGGAAGAGATCGTCGATCTCCTTGCGCGAAAGGGCAGCTGTCGGCTCATCCATGATGACGATGCGGGCCTCGATCGAAAGCGCGCGGGCAATTGCCACCAGATGACGCTGTGCGATCGAGAGGTCCTTCAGCCGGATTGTCGGATCGATGCTGCTTTCGAGTGAAGTCAACAGCCCTTTCGAACGGCTGTTCATCGTCTTCCAGTCGATGGTGCGTAATTTTGTACGTGGCGCATGGCCGAGGAAGATGTTTTCGGCAACTGTCAATTCGTCGAAGAGGACGGTTTCCTGATGGATGGCCGTGACGCCCGCATCGATTGCGGCCTGCGCGCTGGCGAAGGTGACGGGCTGGCCGTCGACGATGATTTCGCCTTCGTTCGGCCTGTAGATGCCGGTCAGGATCTTAACGAGAGTGGATTTGCCTGCGCCGTTTTCGCCGATCAGCGCGGTCACCTTGCCGGGATAGAGTGCGATGCTGACCTTATCGAGCGCCTTTACGCCGGGAAAGATCTGCGAAATGCCCTGCATTTCGAGGATGGCGGGCGCATCTGCGGTCGTGCGGTCCGTGACGGGTTGTTGAAGGGCAGTGTTCATCAGCGCTTTACCGGTGTCGAATGAGAAATCCCGGCGGCCCCAAAGCCGCCGGGCTTTATGCATGACAGTTCAGATCAGAAGACCTTGGAGAACTGGTCAATGTTCGAGGCGTTGTAAACGAACGGATCTGCCATTGCGGCCTCGCCATTTTCGCCAACCTTGATCTTGCCCATGCGGCCGGCTTCGATTTCGCTGCCTGGCTTGCCGTCCGAGTCACCCTTGACGAGGCGATAGGCGATCTGCGTGGCCGAATAGCCGAGGTCGATCGGGTTCCAGATGGCGAATTCTTTCGTCGCGCCTGACTTGATCGCACCGGCCATTTCGGACGGCAGGCCGAGACCCGTGACATAGACCTTGCCGACAAGGCCCTTGTCCTCGACGACCTTGGAGGCAGCCAGGACGCCGACCGTCGTCGGAGCGACGATGACCTTGACGTTCGGGTTGGACTTCAAGAGACCTTCCGCTTCACGATAGGATTTGTCCGAAAGGTCGTCGCCGTAGACGGTGGTGACGAGGTTGAGGCCCGGGAAGTCCTTGAGCTGCTTCTTCATCTCCCCGATCCAGATGTTCTGGTTCGTCGCGGTCGAAGTAGCGGAGAGGATTGCGAAGTCACCCTTGCCGCCTTCGAGGTGATCCTTGGCGAGCGTCAAGCACATCTTGCCGATCAACTCGTTGGACGATGGATTGAGTTGCAGGATGCGACCTTCAGGCGCAACACCGGAATCCCAGGAGACGACCTTGATGCCGCGCTGGGCCGCCTTCTTCAGGGCTGGGACGACGGCATCCGGGTCGTTCGCGGAGATCGCGATGGCATCAACACCCTGCGCGATCAGCGAGTTGATGACTTCGATCTGGCCTTCTGCCGTCGGCGCCGTCGGGCCGGTATAGATCACTTCGACGCCGCCGAGCTCCTTGGCGGCTTCCTGGGCGCCCTTGTTGGCCGCGTCGAAGAAGCCGTTGCCGAGTGACTTGACGACGAGGCCGATCTTCATGTCGGCAGCACTGGCCGTGCCTGCCATCATGGCGACGGCGAGTGCGACGCCCACCGCGAGTTTCTTTGCCAGTTTCATGCTTTCATCCTCCCACGTTGATTGAGACTAACTACACCTGGCCGGCGCTTCTCAGGCGACCGACGAGGAATCCTCCTTCACCGATTGCAGGCCAGCGCTCGCGACGACGAGCTTGATGCCTGCATCCTCGATCATCCTGGCGGAATCTTCCTGGATGCCGTCGTCGGTGATGATCGTCGAAACACGGTCGAGCGGGCACAGAATGAGGCTCGACCGACGGCGGAATTTGCTGGAATCGACCATCACGACGAGTTCGTCGGCCTGATGCATCAGCTTCTGTTCGCTTTGAATGATCTGCGCGTCGGCTTCCATGATGCCGAGCGGGCCGACGCCCTGGGCCCCGATGAAAAAGCGGCGTGCATAGAAATTGCGGATGGCGTCATTGTCGAACGGCGACAGAATGAGGCTCTGTTCACGGTAGATCACACCGCCCGGCACCGTCACCGTATTCTTGGAATGTTTTACCAGATGTTCGGCGATCGCGAACGAATTGGTCATGACCTGCATGCGGTGCGCCGACATGAAGTGTACCATCTGAAACGTCGTCGTGCCGCCATTGATGATGATCGCATCGCCCGGGTCGCACAGATCAACGGCGGCGCGCGCAATTGCGCGCTTTTTATCGATATTGACCGATTCTGAAACTCTAAAAGGACGTCCCGCAAGATTGCCGAGCTGCGGCGGATGGACGGCTTCTGCGCCGCCGCGCACGCGCCGGATCTTGCCCTGCACATGGAGAGCCGCGATGTCACGCCGGATCGTGGCCTCTGACGCTTCGGTCAGCTCAGCAATATCCTGAATCGTGACGACCGACTTTTCCTGGACAGCGCTCAGGATGATGCGATGGCGTTCGCGTTCGTGCATTTGGCTCCTCCCCTGTCCGTATTTATTTCGTATCCGTTAAAAGCTGTCAATCAAAAACGATCAAAAATTTTCATACTGCGCTGCACAATAATTGTTTTTGATCGTTTTCGATTGACAATATGCATTTTGATGAGCGATACCGTCACCGGATACAGCGTGGCTTTCGTCTGCGCATAAGGCACACAAGGGAGGATGACATGGCGGCCACCGTCCGGCTTCTTGAGAACCGTTGGGATGATTCTTACGCAGCAGGGCTCGACGAACCCGGCAAGCTGCTTTACCGCTCGAACCTCCTTGGCGCTGACAAGCGCATCACCAATTACGGCGGCGGCAATACTTCGGCAAAGGTGATGGAAACGGATCCATTGACCGGCGAGAAGGTCAAGGTTCTCTGGGTCAAGGGATCTGGCGGCGATGTCGGGACCATTAAGCTCGACGGCTTTGCGACGCTCTATCAGGACAAGCTTGATTCGCTTAAGGGTATCTATAGGGGCGTCGAAGACGAAGATCGCATGGTCGGCTTTTTGCCGCATTGCACCTTCAACCTGAATTCCCGCGCCGCCTCGATCGACACGCCGCTGCATGGATTTGTGCCCTTCACGCATGTCGACCACATGCATCCGGACGCCATCATCGCGATCGCTGCAGCCAAGAATTCCAGGGAACTGACGAAACAGGTCTTTGGCGACGAGATCGGCTGGCTGCCCTGGCGCCGCCCTGGCTTCCAGCTCGGTCTCGATCTTGAAGCGTTCGTCAAGGCGAACCCGGATGCCAAGGGTGTCGTCCTCGAAAGCCACGGCCTTTTCACCTGGGCGAACGACGCCAGGGCCTGCTACGAGCTGACGCTCGCCATTATCAACAAGGCAATCGAATGGTTCGCCCAGCAGACTGAAGGCAAGACGATCTTCGGCGGCCAGGCGACCCAAAGCCTGCCGGTGGCTGAACGCCGGGCCATCGCTGCCCGCCTTATGCCGGAAATCCGCGGGCGGATCGGCAAGCAGGAGCGCAAGCTTGGCCATTTCGATGATCAGGATGGCGTGCTCGAATTCGTCAACTCGAAGAATCTCCGCACCCTCGGCGCGCTCGGTACCAGCTGCCCGGACCACTTCCTGCGTACCAAGATCCGCCCACTGATCCTCGACTTCGACCCGGCAAAACCGGACGTAGGTCCGATCGTTGCCGGTCTCGATAAGGCGCTGGAAGACTATCGTGTCGATTACGCGCGCTATTACAATGACTGCAAACACGGCAATTCACCGGCGATGCGAGATGCCAATCCGGTCATTTTCCTCATTCCCGGCGTCGGCATGCTGTCCTTTGCCCGCGACAAGGCAACGGCCCGCATCGCCAGCGAATTTTACGTCAACGCCATCAACGTGATGCGCGGTGCGTCGACGGTCTCCGAATATCAGGGTCTGCCTGAACAGGAAGCCTTCGATATTGAATACTGGCTCTTGGAAGAGGCAAAGCTGCAGCGCATGCCGAAGCCAAAGAGCCTTGCCGGCAAGGTGGCCTTTGTCACCGGCGGAGCCGGCGGCATCGGCCGTGCGACGGCGGCCCGTCTGGTAGGAGAGGGCGCCTGCGTGGTGCTTGCCGATATCGATCAGTCGGCACTGGCGGCGACGGAAGCCGATTTCGTGAAGAAGTACGGTGCCGATGCGGTGCGTAGCGTGAAGCTCGACGTCACCAAGGAAGATGCCGTGGTCTCGTCCTTTGCCGAATCCTGCGTCGAGTTCGGCGGCATCGACATCCTCGTTTCGAACGCCGGTATTGCGTCTTCAGCACCCATCGAAACCACCGAACTTTCGATGTGGAATAAGAATATCGATATTCTGACAACCGGCTATTTCCTGGTTTCGCGCGAAGCCTTCCGCCTGTTCCGCCGTCAGAACCTCGGCGGCAACGTGGTCTTCGTCGCCTCCAAGAACGGCCTTGCCTCCTCGCCGAATGCGGCTGCTTATTGCACGGCTAAGGCCGCCGAGATCCATTTGGCCCGTTGCCTGGCGTTGGAGGGGGCAGAAGCAGGCATTCGGGTGAACACCGTGAACCCGGATGCGGTGCTGCGCGGCTCGAAGATCTGGAACGGGGAGTGGCGCGAACAGCGTGCGGCTTCTTCGAAGATTGAAGTAGACGACCTGGAGGAACACTACCGCAAGCGCTCGATGCTGAAGCTCAACGTCTTTCCCGAAGATATCGCCGAGGCGATCTATTTCCTCGCGTCGGATCTTTCGGCGAAATCCACCGGCAACATCATCAACGTGGATGCCGGCAACGCGCAGAGCTTCCCGCGCTAGGGATCTACTTCCGGAGTATCACCCAAATGGCATGGATGATCCCCGGCAGGTAGCCGCAAAGCGTCAGTAGGATATTGAGCCAGAAATGCAGGCCGAGCCCGACCTGCAGGAAGACACCGAGTGGCGGCAGGATGATCGCGAGAAGGATGCGGATGACGTCCACTAGCGCCTCTTTGGTGGGTGAGGAATAAAGCAATAGAACGCAGAACAGGGCCTATGGTTCGTGTTTCAGGGAGGATTTGATGGCCGAGTTTAAGATTGCGCAGCATCTGATTGCCGAGGAAAATGCCAAGCGGGCGGCGGCTCTCAAGGCCGATTACGACGCGCTCGGCGCAAATCTTGGACGCCGCGGCGTTGATATCGACGCCATTACGACAAAGGTCGCAGCATTTTTCGTGGCTGTTCCTTCTTGGGGCGTCGGAACGGGTGGCACGCGCTTTGCCCGCTTTCCCGGCACCGGCGAACCGCGTGGCATCTTTGACAAGCTGGACGACTGCGCCGTCATTCATCAGCTGACGCAAGCAACGCCGACCGTTTCGCTCCACATCCCCTGGGATAAGGCAGATGCCGGCGAATTGAGGGCAAAAGGCGATGCGCTCGGTCTTAGCTTCGATGCAATGAATTCCAACACGTTCTCGGACGCGCCAGGTCAGAAGCGCTCTTATAAATATGGCTCGCTCAGCCATACGGACGCCGCGACGCGACAACAGGCCATCGAGCACAATCTGGAATGCATCGAGATCGGCAAGGCACTCGGCTCAAAGGCGCTGACGGTCTGGATCGGCGACGGCTCGAATTTCCCCGGCCAGAGCAATTTTACCAAGGCCTTCGAGCGCTATCTTGTGGCGATGGCGGAGATCTACAAGGGGCTGCCCGACGACTGGCGGCTGTTTTCCGAGCACAAGATGTACGAGCCGGCCTTCTATTCGACCATCGTGCAGGATTGGGGCACGAACTATCTGATCGCCCACACACTCGGGCCGAAAGCCCAGTGCCTCGTCGATCTCGGTCATCATGCCCCGAACACCAACATCGAGATGATCGTCGCCAGGCTGATTCAGTTTGGCAAGCTTGGTGGTTTCCACTTCAATGATTCGAAATATGGTGACGATGACCTCGATGCCGGTGCAATCGAGCCTTACCGTCTGTTCCTCGTCTTCAATGAGCTGGTCGATGCCGAGTATCGTGGGGTGAAGGGCTTCCATCCGGCTCACATGATCGATCAGTCGCATAATGTCACTGACCCGATCGAAAGCCTAATCAATAGCGCCAACGAAATCCGCCGCGCCTATGCGCAGGCGCTGATCGTCGATCGCGAGGCGCTGTCCGGCCATCAGAATGAAAATGATGCGCTGATGGCGACGGAAACGCTGAAGCGCGCGTATCGCACCGACGTCGAGCCGATCCTCGCCGAAGCGCGTCGGCGCGCCGGCGGCGCCATTGATCCGGTCGCGGCTTATCGCGCCAGCGGCTACAGGAGAAAGGTTTCCGCCGAACGTCCGGCCTCCATGGCTGGCGGCGGCGGTATCATCTAGGCCTCCCAAGGCGCCCTGGCCGCCGCCTCAACAGCGGCGGCAGGGGAACCTCAAGGCTTCCATTCGCCGGCGATCTGGCGCGTCGCGACGTTCAGCCGGTTCCAGACATTAATGTTGGCGATGGCGATGACGAGGGCCGCAAGGCTCTTGGTGTCGTAATGGCGTGCCGCCTCGTCCCAGATTTCGTCCGGCACCGGATCGGCGCGGTCGCTGACGCGGCTGACGGCTTCGGTCAGCGCCAGGGCCGCGCGTTCTGCCGGGCTGAAATAAGGCGTCTCACGCCAGGCGGAAACGGCAAAGAGGCGCTCGTCGGTCTCTCCGAGCCTGCGGGCAATGCGGGGATGACCGTCGACGCAGACGCCGCAGCCGTTGATCTGGCTGGCGCGCAGGTTGACGAGCTCGAGCAGCTTTGGCGAAAGGCCGCACTTTTGGGGAATATTCCCGAAAGCGAGCAGCGCCTGCATGGCTTCAGGGATGACGACGGCCGGATTTCCCATTCTCGATTGCATGTTATGTCTCCTTGCTATGTTTCAGCGAATGACGCCACCGGCCGCTTGTCTGTCACATCGGCCGGAATTCGTTCGTCATGGTGGTGACGTAACGCGATGAAGGAATGTGACCGATGGACGAGAAAAAATTTCTGGCGGACGAATTCGAGGCCAACCGCGCGCATCTGAAGACTGTCGCCTACCGCATGCTCGGCTCGCGTGCGGAGGCGGAGGATGCGGTGCAGGAGGCATGGCTCAGGCTCGGCCGCTCGGACACAAGCGAGGTCGGCAATCTCGGCGGTTGGCTGACGACGGTCGTGGCGCGCATCTGCCTCGATATGCTGCGCTCCAGGAAATCCCGGCGCGAAGAACCGCTCGATCCGCCGGTGCATGAAAAGATCGCCGATACCGCGAAGTCCGCCGACCCGAGCGGGAGATCGTGCTGGCGGATTCCGTCGGCGTCGCGCTGCTGGTCGTGCTGGAACAGCTTGCGCCGGCAGAGCGTGTCGCCTTTGTCCTGCATGACATGTTCGATCTGCCCTTTGACGAGATTGCGCCCGTGATCGGCCGCACACCGGAAGCAACCCGCCAGCTCGCAAGCCGCGCCCGCCGCCGCGTGCAGGGGACGACCACGGCGCCCGAGGCCGGCATCGAGCATAAGAAAGAGGTCGTCCGGGCATTCCTCGCCGCCTCGCGCGACGGTAACTTCCAGGCGTTGCTTGCTGTTCTTCATCCCGATGTTGTCTTCGCGCCTGATGCGACGGCGGCTCGTTTCGGCCATGCCGGCGCACTGCACGGCGCGCAAGCGGTTGCAACGACATTCAACGGGAGGGCGCGGGGCGCGCTGCCGGCTTTCGTAGACGGCGGCTTCGGTTTCATCGTTCGCATCCAGGATCAACTGCGCATCGTCGTCAAAATCGGTTTCGATGGCGAGAAGATCGCCACGATCGAGGCGATCGCCGATCCCGATCATATTGAGCGGATCGAATACCGCCTGTTCGACTGATAGGTCCAGCGCGGCTTACGAAGGCGCGCGCAGCAGCAGCCCTAGCGCGCGCCTCATTTCTGCGGACAGGTCCACATTCCCGGTTGACAGGACCACTATGGCCGATATTCTATTATAAAGTCTTATATAACATAAATATGGAACAACAAACCGGGAGTATGAAATGAAGACTCTAGTCGCATTCCTTCTCGGCACGGCACTCGTCGCCTTGCCGACCACACTGATGGCGCAGGAAAAAGGCGGTATCATCAATGTCGCGACGATCGGCGAGCCGCCGACGCTTGATCCGATGTCCTCGACTGCCGACCTCGTCGGGATCGTCACGCAGCATATCTTCGAGACGCTCTATACCTTCGACAAGAAGTGGAACGTCACACCGCTTCTGGCCGAAAGCCTGCCCAATATCAGCGCGGACGGCAAAAGCTACACGATCAAGCTGCGCACCGGCATCAAGTTCCACGACAACAGCGACATGACGTCGGAAGATGTCGTTGCATCGCTCACCCGCTGGACAAAGATCGCCTCGCGCGGCAAGCAGGCTGCAGGCTTCATCGAAGCGATCGCTGCAGTCGATCCGGCAACCGTCAAGATCACCCTGAGGCAACCCTATGCGCCGCTGACCTCTCTGCTTGCCTTCAACAATTCTGCTGCAATCATCATTCCTTCCGACAAGCAGGACGAGCCGATGAAGGATTTCATCGGAACCGGCCCCTACATGCTGAAGGAGCGCAAGGCCGACCAGTATATTCAGCTCGTTCGCTTTAGCGGCTACAAGTCACGCGATGGCGAGAGCGATGGCTATGGCGGCGCGCGTCACCAGTATCTCGATGAAATCCGCTTCGTTCCGGTGCCGGATCCGAACACCCGCGTCGAGGCTGCCGTCTCCGGCCAGTATGACTATGTCGATTCCATCCCGGTCGAATCCTTCGACAAGCTGAAGGCATCGACGGCCTCACAGCCGATCATCCTCAAGCCCTTCGGCTATCCGGTCTTCGTCTTCAATACCAAGGAAGGCATTGCGAAGAACATCGAGGTCCGCAAGGCGATCCGCCAGGCCCTCAGCATGGAGGACATGCTGGCCGCTGCCTTCGGCAGCACGGATTTCTACACGTTGGACGGCGATATCTATCCGGAAGCCTATTCCTGGCACACGGATGCCGGCGTTGAAGGCAATTACAATGTTGCAAAGCCCGAAGAGGCTGCCGAAGCCTTAAAGAAGACGGGCTACAACGGCGAACCGCTGCGTATCCTCACCAGCCGTCAGTACGAATTCCACTACAAGATGGCGCAGGTTGCAGCGGAGTATCTGAAGCTCGCGGGCTTTACCGTCGACATGCAAGTCGTCGACTGGGCGACGCTGACGCAGCGCCGTGCCGATCCGAAGCTTTGGGACATTTATATCAGCCACAGCCCGTTCCTGCCGGAGCCGGCGCTGATCGGCTCGCTCTCGACCAGCTCGCCGGGGTGGTGGGATACGCCTGCCCGCAAGGCCGCCGTCGATGCCTTCACCTCTGAAGTCGATTCTGCCAAGCGCATCGAACTCTGGGCCAATGTCCAAAAAGCGATCTATGAGGATGCGCCCTTCATGAAGATCGGCGACTTCAACGCCGTTTCGGCGGAATCGAACAAGCTCGAAGGTGTCGATCCGGCTCCGTGGCCGTACTTCTGGAACGCTTCGATCAAGAAGTGACGATTGATCCTCGGGATGCCGGTCCTGCCGGCCGGTATCCCTCTTCGACGGTGCCAGGGACCGCATTTCAATGATCCGTTACATTCTCCAGCGCCTCTTCGGCATGATGGTTGTGATGTTCCTCGTCGTCACGATTGTCTTTGTCATCGTGCGCGTGACGCCAGGTGATCCGGCAGCCGTCATGCTGGGCCCAGATGCAACGCCTCAGGATATCGCCGAGCTTCGCGGTCGTCTCGGGCTCGATCAGTCGGTCCTAGTGCAATATGTCTATTACATCAGTCAGCTCCTCAGAGGCGACCTCGGGCAATCTATTTTCTTGAACATGCCGGTCACCGCAGCCCTTCTAGACCGCGCCGAGCCGACCTTTTTCCTGACGGTGTTCTCGCTGGCGATCGCCTGCGTCATCGCGCTGCCGATCGGCATTTATGCTGCCTATCGCCGCGGTTCCTTCGTCGATCAGGCGGCCACGACGCTTGCAATGTTTGCGGCAAGCATTCCGAGCTTTTGGCTCGGCCTGATTTTGATGCAGTTCTTCGCCGTGCGCTTCAACTTCTTTCCGGTTTCGGGCTATGGCGGACCGGGCGCGAACTTCTTTGGGCGCATGTATCACCTGACGTTGCCAGCCTTTGCGCTCGGTATTGTTTCCTCGGCGCTGATCTTGCGTTTCACACGTGCCTCGATGCTTGATGTGCTCGGCGACGACTATATCCGCACGGCACGCGCCAAAGGCCTGATCGAACGCCGGGTGATCCTCAAGCACGCGCTCAAGAACGCGTTGATCCCGATCCTGACCGTTATCGGGTTGACTGCGGCGGTGCTAATTTCAGGCGCTGTCGTGACCGAAACGGTCTTCGGTCTTCCAGGTGTCGGCAATCTGGTCGTCTCGGCGGTCCTTCGTCGCGATTACCCGGTCATCCAAGGAGCGCTGCTCATCATTGCAGCCCTCTACGTGCTGATCAATTTTGCGATCGACATGCTCTATCTTTTGGTCGATCCGAGGGTGCGCTACTGATGACGGATATTGCAACACGGCCTGCCTTAAGCGAGGGCAGCAAGTTTCTCCGGCGTTTTCTGAAGCGCAAGACCGTTGCCTTCGGCGTGCTCATCCTCACAGTCTTCGTGCTCTTGGCAATCCTTGCTCCATGGGTCACTCCTTATTCGCCCTCCAAGCTTTCGATCGTCAACCGGCTGAAGCCGCCGAGCGGACTGTTCTTCTTTGGAACGGATGAATTCGGCCGCGACGTCTTCTCGCGAACGATCTTTGCCGGGCGCCTGTCGCTGCTCGTCGGCGCTGCCGTCGTCGTGCTTTCGGCGTTGATCGGGGTGAGCCTCGGTTTGCTTGCCGGCTTCTTCAAGCAATTCGACGCGCCAATCGCCCGGCTGATCGACGCGATGATGGCCTTTCCGGACATTCTGTTGGCGATCGCCCTGGTCGCAGCCCTTGGACCGTCGCTCACCACGGTCATCATCGCGTTGTCGATCGTGTATTCGCCACGTCTTGCGCGTATTGTCCGTGCATCGACGCTGGTCATCCGCGAACTGCCCTATGTCGAGGCCGCGCAAGCACTCGGGATTTCGACCTTCCATATCATGACCCGGCATGTCCTGCGCAATCTGCTTTCGCCGATCCTGGTGCAAGGCACCTTCCTCTTTGCCAGCGCCATGCTGGCTGAAGCCGGCCTTTCCTTCCTCGGCCTGGGCGTCAGCCCCGAAATTCCGACCTGGGGAACGATGATCGCCGCCGGGCGGCAGTATATCGGCCAGGCCGACTGGATGACGCTGTTTCCGGGCGTCGCCATCGTTCTTTCCGTGCTCTCACTGCAGATGGTCGGCGACGGGCTGCGCGACATGCTCGATCCAAAACTTCGAAAGGACCTTTGAATGACCGGGGAACAAGCGCGCAAGCCGCTCCTCCTCAGCAATGTGAAGCCTATGGCCTTTGGTGCTGACACCCCAGGCAGTGCAGTCGATATCCTCATCGACGCCAAAGGCCGGATCGCACAGGTCGGTCCGCAGCTTTCAGTCTCTCACGAGATGATCTGCGTCGATGGCAAGGGCGCCTGGATTTCACCGGGCTGGGTCGATCTCCACGTCCATATCTGGCATGGCGGCACCGATATCTCGGTTCGTCCGTCCGAATGCGGTGCCGAGCGCGGCGTAACCACGCTGGTCGATGCGGGTTCTGCCGGTGAAGCCAATTTCCACGGTTTCCGCGAATATATCATCGAGCCATCGCGCGAGCGCATCAAGGCCTTCCTGAACCTCGGTTCGATCGGTCTCGTCGCCTGCAACCGCGTCGCCGAATTGCGGGACATCCGCGACATTGATCTTGACCGCATCCTTGAATGCTATGCTGAAAACAGCGAGCACATCGTCGGCATCAAAGTGCGTGCCAGCCACGTCATCACCGGCTCGTGGGGTGTGACGCCGGTGAAGCTCGGAAAGAAGATCTCCAAGATCCTCAAGGTTCCGATGATGGTGCATGTCGGCGAGCCGCCGGCTCTTTATGATGAAGTCCTGGAGATCCTAGGTCCCGGTGACGTCATCACCCATTGCTTCAACGGCAAGGCCGGTTCGAGCATCATGGAAGACGAGGACCTTTTCGATCTCGCGCAGCGTTGCGCGGGCGAGGGGATCCGCCTCGACATCGGCCATGGCGGCGCCTCCTTCTCCTTCAAGGTCGCGGAAGCCGCAATCAAGCGTGGCCTCTTGCCCTTCTCCATCTCGACGGACCTGCATGGCCATTCGATGAATTTTCCGGTTTGGGATCTGGCGACGACCATGTCGAAGCTGCTTTGCGTCGGCATGCCTTTCGACAAGGTGGTGGCAGCGGTCACGCATGCGCCTGCCTCCGTCATCAAGCTTTCGATGGAAAACAGGCTTGCCGTCGGACAGCGCGCCGATTTCACGGTCTTCGATCTCGTCGATTCCGATGTCGAAGCCACCGATTCCAACGGCGATGTTTCCGTTCTTAAGAAGCTGTTCGAGCCTCGCTATGCGGTGATCGGCAGCGAGGCGATTGCCGCAAGCCGTTACATTCCGCGTGCCCGCAGGCTCGTGCGCCACAGCCACGGTTATTCCTACCGCTAAAAGCCAGAACAGAAATCCGCATGTCAGGAGTTTGCGTGAACATGTCTCCAGCCAACGCCAAGCCGGCAAGCTCGCCCTATGAAAGGCTTGCCGCGCTCGGTATAGAGCTTCCGCCCGCGCCGCCGCCGATCGCCCATTTCGTGACGCACGTGCTGGAGGGTAATATTCTTTACCTCTCCGGTCAGGGGCCGCGCGAGGCCAACGGCTTTCTATATTCTGGCAAGGTCGGCGCTGAAATCGGCGTCGAGGATGCCTATAGACATGCGCGGCTCACCGGCATCAATCTTCTTGCCGTCATGCATGATGCGCTTGGCGATCTTTCCCGGGTAAAGCGCGTCGTGAAGCTGCTCGGCATGGTCAACGCCGTGCCGCAGTTTGCAGACCATCCAAGCGTCATCAACGGATGCTCGGATCTCTTCGTCGACGTTTTTGGAAAAGACACCGGCAGTCATGCCCGTTCGGCGGTTGGCTTCGGCTCGCTGCCGGGTAACATCACTGTCGAAATCGAGGCGATCATCGCCTTGCGTGATTGAAGAGGGGAGAGCCTAATGGTTGCGCCAGCCCATGACCTTTTCGATGCGTTCGGCCGATGTCCGCCACGTGCGCGGTATAGTGGTTCTCGTCGGAAAAGGCCTTCTGTTCTGGAAGGACAATGGAAATGGTCGCGACGCATTGGCCATCTCTGTCGCAGATCGGCGAAGCGATGCAGGCGACCGCATAGTCGGACTCGCCGGCCTGGATCGACAGGCGAGACTGAAACGCCGCACCCGCCGAGGCGGAAAGCACGCCGGGGTCCATTTCGGCGCGGCCGGTCGGCGAGGATTTGGCGCAGCGCTTGAAAAGTTCGATGCGCTCCTCTTCCGGCAGGTGGCCGACAAGCAGGCGGCCGGATGCGGTCCAGTTCAGCGGAACGCGTGTGCCGACACGCGAAGCGACCTGGAAATGGCTCGGGCCGTCAGCCATGGCAAGCACGAGCATATAGTCGCCGTCGCGGCCGCAAACCTGAACGGTTTCGCCCGCCTGACGGCAAAGATCGTGCATCTCATGCGTTGCGACGCTCATGAAATCGAGCGAGCGGGCATAGGCAAGGCCGTAATGGTAGAGCCGCGAACCGAGCCAGATCGTGCCGTCGCCATTGCGCGTCAGCATGTTCTTTTCGACCAGATCGTCAACGATGACGTAGACGGTCGAGAGCGGCGCCTTCACGGCCTTGGCGATTGCGTAAACTCCCGTCGGAGAGCCGGTTTCGTAAAGGTGATCAATCACCTGCAGCGCGCGGTCGATACCGCTCACCCGCGAGCGACGTGCGCCCTTACCGCCGGGTTCTTCAATGGGTGCCTCGTCTTCGGAGTAAACTAATGATGATGTCTTGCCGTCCAATTCCACGCTCCTCGTATGCGGGCATGAGTCTATTACATTACTATGGGATAGCCGTCGAGGATACAAGCTGCAACACTCGCCATCTCGCCATTCAATCTGGAGATACACATGTCTGATGACATTCGCACGTCGATCGGCCTTCGTCCGGTCATCAACGTTTCCGGCACGATGACCAGCCTCGGCGCATCGATCGTCGTCCCCGAGGCAATCGCGGCCATGTCGTCGATCCTGCCGCAATTTGTCGAAATCAACGATCTGCAGCGCAGGGCCAGCGCCGTCATTGCCCGGTTGACGGGTGCGGAAGCCGGTTTCGTGACGGCATCCTGCTCCGCGGGCATTTCCCTGGCCGTCGCAGGTGCCATCACCGGCAACAACCTGCTGGCGATCGAGAAACTGCCGGATGTGACGCCAGAAAGGAACGAGGTTCTGGTGCAGATGGGCCATGTTGTGAGCTATGGCGCACCCGTCGATCAGGCGATCCGCCTTGCTGGCGCCAAGGCGGTGCTGATCGGTCAGGCGACATCGACCCATCGTTTTCACATGGAAAATGCAATCACCGAAAGGACGGCTGCGGCCGTCTACGTCGTGTCGCACCACGTCGTCGACTATGGCCTTCTGAACCTCAAGGAATTCGTCGAGATCGCCCACGCCAAGCGCGTGCCGGTCATCGTCGATGCGGCGTCGGAGTACGACCTGCGTGTTTTCCTGGAGCAAGGCGCGGATATCGCGCTCTATTCCGGTCACAAATTCCTCGGCGGTCCGACCTCCGGCATCGTCGCCGGCAAAAAGGAACTGGTGCGCAACGCCTTCCTGCAGAACATGGGCATCGGTCGCGGCATGAAGGTCGGCAAGGAAAGCATTTTCGGCGCTATGGCCGCCCTGGAGGCATGGGAAATGCGTGACCACACCGGCATTCGCGAGCGCGAAACGGGCTACCTCAATCTCTGGAAGCAGATGTTGGACGACCGCCCCGGCGTAACCGCGCTGATCGAACCCGATCCGACCAAGAATCCGCTTGATCGCCTGCGCGTCATCCTCAAACCGGAGGAAGCCCATATCACCGCCTGGGATTTGGCCGACGCGCTGGCGCGCGGGGCGCCGCCGATCATCGTCCGCGACCACGAAGTCGAGCATCAGTATTTCTATCTCGACCCTTGCAACCTGCACCCAGGCCAGGAAAAGATCGTTGCCAGCCGTTTGGCCGAAGAACTGGACAAGGCGCGCGCCTCCAACGAGATCATCGCAACGCCTATCGAAATCCGCGGCAAGCGCCGGTTCGACGCTGTCTTGCGCTGGCCCGATTGATCTTCCCGGCTTTCAGGCATCCAAGAGGAACCGAACATGGCAGGCTTTCAGGCGCAGACGATCCAGCAGGCAGAACCCGTTCTCTCCGTCGAGAATCTCACGACATCGTTTCTGGTCGAGGGCGAGTGGAAGCCTGTCGTCCGCGATGTTTCCTTTCGCGTGGCGCCGGGCGAAACGGTTGCAATCGTCGGCGAGTCGGGTTCTGGCAAGAGCGTCACGTCGCTGTCGATCATGCGGCTACTGCAGCCGGATACGAGCCGGATCGAAGGCAAGATCATGCTTGGCGACCGCAATCTGCTGGCGCTTCGGGAAAGTGGCATGCGGCAGGTGCGCGGCAATGACGTCTCGATGATCTTTCAGGAGCCCATGACGAGCCTCAACCCGCTCTTTACGATCGGCGACCAGATTTCCGAAGCGCTGCTTTGCCATTCGGCCATGTCGAAGACCGAAGCGCGAGCCGAAGTGATCCGGCTTCTGGAAAAGGTCCGCATTTCCTCCGCTGCCTTGCGTTTCGATGAATATCCGCACCGTTTTTCCGGCGGCATGCGCCAGCGTGTGATGATCGCCATGGCGCTTGCCTCCAAACCGAAGCTGCTGATTGCCGACGAACCGACGACGGCGCTCGACGTCACCATCCAGGGGCAAATCCTCGATCTCATCAAGATGCTGCAGGAGGAGGAAGGAACCTCTGTTCTCTTCATCACCCACGACATGGGCGTCGTTGCCGAAATAGCCGACAGAACTGTGGTGATGTATCGCGGCGAGCAGGTTGAAACGGGGGCGACGGCCGACATCTTCCATCGCGGCCGCCACCCCTACACCCGCGCGCTGCTTTCCGCCGTGCCGGTGCTGGGCTCAATGCAGGGGCACGAAAGGCCGCTGCGTTTTCCCGTCGTCAATGCAGCGACAGGCGAATGCGACATTCCGGCGGAAGTCGGCGACACGGTTGCTGTTTCAGCAAGGCCGGTCTTGGAGGTGCGAAACCTCACCAAGCGCTTTGATATCCACTCTGGCCTCTTCGGCCGCTTGACCGGACGCGTGCATGCCGTTGAAAACGTTTCCTTCGATCTCTTGGCCGGTGAGACGCTGTCTTTGGTCGGCGAATCCGGCTGCGGAAAATCGACGACCGGCCGCGCCATAATGCGGCTGATCGAACCGCAGAGTGGGTCAGTGAAGGCCGATGGCAGGGACGTGCTGGCACTCGACAAGAACGGGATGCGCGCGATGCGCAAGACCGTGCAAATGATCTTTCAGGATCCGTTCGCAAGCCTCAATCCGCGCATCCGCGTCGGCGCGGCGATCGCCGAGCCTTATCTTGAACACAAGATGGGAACGGCAAAGCAGGCCAAAGAGAAGGTCGCCGACCTTCTGGAAAAGGTCGGCCTTTCAGCCGATATGGCGTCGCGCTTTCCCGCACGAGTTCTCCGGCGGTCAGCGTCAGCGCATCTGCATTGCCCGGGCGCTGGCGCTCGATCCGAAGGTGATCGTCGCCGATGAAAGCGTCTCGGCCCTCGACGTCTCGATCAAGGCGCAGGTCATCAATCTGATGCTGGACCTGCAGCAGAGCCTCAACCTCGCCTTCCTGTTCATCTCGCATGACATGGCCGTCGTCGAACGCGTCAGCCATCGTGTTGCGGTCATGTATCTCGGTGAGATCGTCGAGATCGGCCCGCGCGCTGCCATCTTCGGCAACCCGCAGCACCCTTATACGAAGATGCTGATGGCGGCCGTTCCCGTGCCCGATCCGGATCGCCGGCGCGAGAAGCGGATGGCGGCCAATGACGAGATCAAAAGTCCGATCCGGGCAGTGGACTACAAGATCGTGCCGCTGGAGTATCATACGGTTTCGCCGGGGCATCTGGTGGCAATCAGCTAGATCAGCTCTGTCCGGATCCCCAAAATGTCTCCACTTTCCGCCATTCCGCGATCAAGGGTAGGACCGTGGCGTGGCGGTGAGTGGCGATCGCCAGATGCAGAGCGCCTCCCGAACGGAGATTGACTGCCGGTCGACCATACAATCTCTGCCACCGGCTTGCGACGTTTCAATATCTGCACGGTCTCGCCCGCCTCGACGCGCTGAACCAATTCACTCTGATGCGCCTTCACGTTCGCCAAGTTGTCATCATGAATTCCTTATGACTATCTGTATGTCATATGACGGGAAAATGGCCCGTACGCAGTTACTGGCCGCCTCCACGGTGGCGCGAATACAGCGAAAGCCGCCGTTGGGGGAAGACGGCAGCTCTCGCACGGGGCAGGAAAGGTCCCCGGGAAGTCAGCAAAAGCAGGAAACGGTCGTCGGGTTCACGCCGGCGCGATTGGCGATCGCGTTGATGAGGCCACCCACCTTGGAGGCATTCGGTTCGCGTTTGCGGGCTGCCGTTTCCAGGAGTTGCTTGAAATCGTCAAGCTTCACGCCATCGGCGCGCATTACCATGGCGATCAGCGGGTCGCGAAGGGCTTCGGATATCGTGAGGTCACTGGTCTTTCTCATGGTTCGTCCTCCTTTCGTGGGCGGTCGCCCGTGTTCCGCTGACGCCGCCAGCCCTCTCGGCATTGACTTGTACGATCAGCGGTGTTACCGGTAAGTAACAATGCATTTGTTACCGATCGGTCACATCTATGTCAAGGACTTCGTCCGCAAAAAAATCCGAAACTTCGCATGAAATCCCAAACGTGCTGACAAACGAGAAAATCCCACCGAGGGAACGCATCGTCTCGACGGCTTCTGAGCTTTTCCGCGAACATGGCATCCGCGGCATCGGCGTCGATGCGATTGCAGATGCGGCGCTCACCAACAAGATGACGCTCTACCGGCATTTCGGCTCGAAGGACGAGCTCGTCTGCGAGACGCTGCGTCGCGCCTCCGAAAAGGCCGAAGCGATCTGGCGTGATCTCGAGGCGACGCATCCGGGCAACCCCCGGGCGCAGCTCGACGCGTGGGTTCGGGGGCGGGCTGAGTGTCTGAACGGAGAGCCGGCCGGCTGCGATCTTGCCAATGCGGCGATCGAACTAAAGGGTGAGGGACACCCTGCCCATGAGGTGATCGAGCGCCATAAGGCCGAGCAGCGTCAACGCCTTGAAGAGCTTTGTTCCGCCGCCGGGGCTCGGGAGCCTCAACTTCTTGCTGACACTCTGACACTCCTTTTGGAAGGCGCCCGCGTTACCCGGCAGGCGATGGGAAGCGACGGTTGCTGCAGCCACTTCTCAAAAGCCTGCAGTGCGGCAATTGCATCGCTCTGCTAAGCCTTGGGCTATATCGGAACCTTCCATCTTCGAGATCGTTTTCCAGCTTGATGAGGAAGGCAATATTGGAGGTGGTAGAGATATGAACTACACCTATCTCCATCGTCTGTATGCCAAGCGCGCCGAATTGGAATCCAAACTCGAGCTTCACGATGCGCGCAATTGTTTTGGCGAGGAAGAAGTTGAGGATGGCACGCAATCCGATCTGCGCGAGCGCCTCAATGAAATCTCCGACGAGATTGCAGCGCTGGAACAGTCGCCCGGCCGTTAAGTCGCGGCATTGAGGATTTCTATCGTCCGCTCGTCAAATTTTCCGCCGTAGAACCGATCGATTGCTTCATGAAACAGCGAACCTTGATCACTGACGGCTGCAAAAAGCGTCAGTGAAGAGCGAAGTTTGAGATCATCCGGGGACCCGAAAATCTCGCGCGCCGTGCATCCTTTGACCGAGAGGATCGCTTGGACGCAGCGAAGAAGTCGGGCGCCCAAAATGGGGTTGCTCAAATAGGCGGCAGCTTCCTCTGCTGAGCGGATCGCATATTTCTGGGCCATCGCCGACGAGCCTAGCCCGGCAATCTGCGGGAAGATGAACCACATCCAGTGCGAACGTTTCCGCCCCGCGCCTAGTTCTTGCAGGGCCTGGTCATACATCCCGTCCTGTGCATCGATAAAGCGCCCGAGATTGTAATCGACGTGACCGGCCATGGTTTTTTCTCCTTCTGGTGCGACACATCGAAGGCAGCAGACTTCCATGCAGTGGGCCGTAGCGATCCGAAGTCAACACCTCTTCTCCGCGAAAGGGCTGTATTCCCGGCAAGAATCCAGGCTGCCATGAGATGATGCGAATGTCGCAGGCGCAGCAATAGCACCGGTCACCTCAGGCGATACCGAAGAATTAAGGTGCCCAGTCAGTCCGGCAACACCGAGAAGGACAAGGGCGCCGATCACAAGCAGCCGTTCACCCAGAGAGAGCTTCTGCGCGTTGAGGTGTTCCACATAATCGCGCTCACCTTCGCTGGTGGCTTGTGCGTTTGTCGGGTGATGTGCCACCATATCGTTGTGGCGCGGGTTCAAAATATCGTGGTGCGTCATTTTTATTACTCCTGCGGCACAGCGGGACCGGGTGGATCAAAATATGATGCCCGGTGGGGGCCCGCGTGTCGGGTGCATGTGGTCGTGCATGGGGCAGAGTTGAAGAGCCGATCTGCAAACTCAGTGTTCAGAAAATCAGACCAATCGCGGATACCACGGTAAACAGGCTGGTCCGCAGCGACGATCCGCGATAGGTCAAGGGGAACGATGCCTTTACGGATTCTCCCATGACCAAGCCATTCGGCGCGATGACTGTCGCGCAACTGTCGGTCCTCATTCAGAGCGGCGCTGCTGATCCGGTCGAGGTCGTGCGGTCGATCTTGGAGTGCATCGAAGGCCATCCCGACAAGGCGGTCTTCACAGTGCTTCTAAAGGAACGGGCCATTGACGAGGCCAAAGCGTCCTCCCTGCGCATCCGTAGGGGCTGCTCACTAGGCGCGCTCGATGGTATCCCGATCGCATGGAAGGATCTCTTCGACATCGAGGGCCTTGCAACGACAGCCGGGTCGAAAGTGTTGGCGAGCACTGCGCCGGCGGCAAGCGATGCAGCGATCGTTATGGCGCTTAAGCAGGCCGGAATGATTGCGGTGGGGCGAACGAATATGAGCGAATTCGCCTTTTCAGGCCTCGGCATCAATCCGCATTACGGCACGCCGCATAACTCCCACGGCCTTGACGTGCCGCGCATCCCGGGGGGCTCTTCTTCAGGGGCAGCTGTGGCTGTCGGCGCCGGCCTCGTACCGGTCGCGATGGGAACCGATACGGGCGGGTCAGTTCGTATCCCGGCCGCACTCAACGGCCTCGTGGGCTATAAGGGAACGCGCGGCCGATATTCCATGGATGGCGTATTTCCCCTTGCAAAGAGCTTGGATTCGCTTGGTCCACTCTGCCGAACAGTCAAAGATGCCGTGTGGATCGATGCTGCGATGCGCGGCCTGACCTCATCCGAGGTGTGTGCCCGTCCGCTGAAGGGCATTGAGATTGCCATTCCCACAAATGTGGTCTTCGACGGCATCGAGCCGGGCGTCGCGGCTGCCTTCGACGCGGCGGTGGAACGGCTGGCGAGGACCGGGGCCATCATCAGCCGCATGACGATGCCCGCTTTCGACCAAATCTTGACTTCGATGACCCGTTACGGAGCGCTGGTAACCGCCGAAGCTTTCGCGCTGCATCGCGAGCGTCTGGCCGGACCGGAGGCTGCGGGCATGGATCGTCGCGTTGTCATGCGCACGCGTCTCGGCGAAAAGACAGGAATGCCGGACTATATCGCAATCCTTGAGATTCGTGAGCGGCTCATCGCCGAATGCAAGCAGCTGATCGGCGACCGGCTGCTTGCATTCCCGTCCGTCGCCCATGTGGCGCCGCCGATCGCGCCTCTGGAGATGGATGACGACCTCTTCTTTGCGACGAATGCCAAGACACTGCGAAACACGGCGCTCGGCAATTTTCTCGATTGGTGCGGCGTGTCGATCCCGTGTGGCGCCGGCGATGCCGGGATGCCAGTCGGCTTGCTGTTGTCGGCACCGGCCAATCGCGACGAGGCGCTGCTTAGTGCGGCACTTTCGGCGGAGGCCGTTATTCGTGGAGATTTCATTTGAAGCTTCAAGGATTTGTTGCCTTGGAGATTGTAATTCACTTTCGGCATCTAGCTGGAGGAATTGCTTGTCCGTCGCAAGCTGGTCTGGTTCGGTGGTGGCGTGGCAACGCGAGCTTGATGCATTGAAAGAGCGGCTGGGGTCGGTCAATTCCGGGCGAGGCCTCCAAACCTTCTTTGCCCCACTGGCTTCCGCGGCTCTCCCGACGGTTTATCGACCTCGATCATAACCGTACGCTGCCATGCGGAGTCAGCCCACGATAGGCTATTTCGTTATCCTGCCACCTTGCCGCCGTGCGCGGCGGCTATATTTCAACTTCCTAAAGGCGGCTGAGGGGCGGTGCAGGGGCGAAGGCGCGGGAGAAGCTCACCAGCTGCTATCTGTCTTCGATCCAGGGAGGTTCGAGTATGCTGATTTCTGTCGAAGAATGCTTGCCAGCGCTGCGCTGCCCGTTCACCAAGGCGAGACTTTTGAAATGTGACGAAGGTTCTCTGAGGACAGACGGTTCGATCGACAATCAGAAGAGCTACAAGATCATCACCGGTAAGCCTATTCTTATCGACTTCTCGGATTCCGTACTTCTCGAAGACGATGTGCTCGCCGCCAATGCAAACAGTCCTATCACGCGCCACGAGCATCATGGGGCAAAAGCTTTCGTCAAGGGACTTCTTTCACCACAGAAGGTACGGACCAAGAATAACGTCAAGCGCATGATTAGCGATTTAGAGAAGCGAACTGCACCAATTCAGCTGTTGGTGGTAGGCGGCGGTAGCGTGGGTCAGGGGATGGAGCCGATTTATTCACATCCTCAGATCAGAGTTTACAGCTTCGATATATATGCAACGCCAAACGTGCAGTTCGTCGCGGATGCCCACCACATCCCGCTTCCCGATGATTTCTTTGACGCGGTTATCGTTCAGGCCGTCCTCGAGCACGTTCTTCAACCCGGGCAAGTTGTAGCTGAGATATGGCGCGTATTGCGGCCAGATGGTCTCGTTTATGCCGAAACCCCGTTCATGCAACAGGTTCACGAGGGCGCGTTCGATTTCACGCGATTCACCGAAAGCGGCCACCGCTATCTCTTCCGTCGCTTCGAACGCTTAGATTCGGGAGCTAGCGGCGGTCCAGGAATCCAGTTCATGTGGGCAGTCGACTACCTAGTGCGCAGCCTGTTTCGATCCGTCGCTGCGGGGAAGGCTGCCAAACTTGCCTTTTTCTGGATGCAGTATTTGGACCGGTTTATACAGGCACCCTATGCCGAGGATGCCGCAAGCGGCGTCTTTTTTTATGGCCGCAAATCGCAACACGCAATGTCCCCGCCAGATATCGTAAAGCACTATCAAGGCGCTCAGCGCAGTAAGCAGTGATGTTCGGCGGGAAGCGACCAGCCTTTGTTGTGCGCATCAGAGCCACCGGGTGGCCGGGAATGTTCCGGGGTGAAGTTTTGAAATTTGGCGTTCAATAGCACATATTACGTCCGACGATCACTTGCCGATCTGATTGCAACTGTTACGGATACCTCACGTTAAGCTTGTGTTTTTTCCGGTTACCGCGGGGAACCGCAAAGGCATCGAAGCTTAAAAATTGCCCCAGGATCCGACTTTCGAACACGCGCAAGTTCGCGGTGTTCCCTTCCGCGTACGAAGTGCCGCGCTCGCGGCCCGACAAAGGATAAGGCGCCTTATCCGCCGATCAAGGCTTGCACGCTGAAGGTGAGAACCCACCCGTCGACTATTACGGCGGTCAAAGAACATGGTTGGGGTGAAGCCTACGCTGATTGCCGAGATCGGCATGGACCCGGAAAGCTCCGGCATTGCTCATTCGGGGCTGCGGGATGTGCAGGAGGACGTCGAGATCTATGAGATCGAGTGATCGCTCGGCGGCGGCGGTTATGCCGGATTGCTTATATCATTTCAAGAAGGCTAAACCCGGGTATAATCCGCGCAGAAAGGTTATATTCGACAAGATTAGATTTTCTGGGCATTTCGCTTAAGGCGACTTCAATGAAGGGGACCGTCAGATGGGACTGCGTAGGCTCGCAAAATATCGCCCTTTACGACGGATAGCGCTGCGTGTGCTTCGCGCGTGGGGAACGCGTGATATTGTCATCCGTCATCATTGGTGGAGCGATGTGCCTCTGAGGCTAAACGCATATAAACACCGCGGCTATTGGTTTAAAGGAAAGCAGCGCGAGCGGCGCGTCATGGAGAAGCTCGCGGAGCTTGCAAAGCCGGGAGATACGGTTGTCGAAATCGGCGCCCATATCGGCTATCTTTCAGTTCACTTAGGAAAGCTTGTTGGCGATGACGGGACCGTTGTGGTTTTTGAGCCCGGTTCCAACAATTTGCCGTATCTGCAAGAAAACACTGAACGCTTCTCCAACATTGAAATCGTTGAGGCTGCATGCGGGGATCGCGATGGCCCGGTAGAGTTTTGGATAGAGCCGCTGTCTGGGCAGAACAATTCATTGGACAGAAATTATAAAAATTTTCAGGTAAACCGAGAAAATGCTTTCAGCGACGCCGTTATGGAATCTGTCACGGTTGAGATGATGCAGCTCGACACATTTCTGGCTGAGAAAGGCCTTCGTCCGGCGCTTCTTAAGATAGATGTGGAGGGCGCCGAAGACCTTGTGCTTCGCGGCAGCGCGCGCTGTTTAGCGGATATAAGGCCAGTTGTGGTGGTGGAAGTTACCGAGAACTCTGACGACGTCGCCTCAATATTTGAGGCGCACAATTACGCAATACACGACCGGAGTCACCCGGAGTGGATTTGTGTGCCAACGGAAAAGGTAAACGCCCTCAGGGCTGCGGGAAAAGCATGACGATGCGACGATCTATGAGATCGAAAACCCGGAACAGACCAAAGACGCTTAGACAAGCAGCGAAATTTACCAATGGCACTAGTGCCGATTATTATCTAGGTTTAGACAACAATGCGTAGCAATTTCAAAGCCACAAACCAGGCTGCTCCTTCCATTTGCCAAGTATCAAGCCGCTATCTGGCCGATCTCAACGGTGCGCTGGCGCCATCAGGCGTGCTCTTTCAGACGCTCTTGGTCGAGGACGGCGATCCGAGCCATCCAAACGATGCCGACCGCGAGGTCAAGGATGGCTGGGTGGATCGAAACGGCGGTTTTCGCTCGGGGCGAAGAACATGCGCTTGATAGCCGGCAAGCAGCCGGGGTTGGCAGACGAGGCGGAGGGTAGCGGCGTTCGCATCGTTTGTCGAAAACTGGTTCGACCTTCTGCCTTCGCCTAGGCAGATGAACTGGCTGCTGGACGGGCTTGAGGGCAAGGTCGGGCTCAATGGCGATCTTGGCAACTGGACTGCGCCCGAAAAATACGCGGACCTTTCCGATATCGTGTGCCGCGCGGAACTTGTCATGCGAAGGCGGATTACAATGCCTCGGGTCTGGATGCTGCTGACTACCTCATGTGCCTGGAGGCTTGCGGCGCTGCGGGTTACGTCGGACCGTTCACGCTGATTTACGATTCACCGTTTTTCCCAGACGAGTAGGACGGAATCTTGTTGCAGAAAACATTCATCGAGGAATTTCAAGATCAGCAAACACGCGCTCGCCTGAGCAGTGAATGGAGAACGACATGACGGAGACACCGGCAATCGACAGTTTCGCGGACAGGATCAGGACAGACGGGCATGCCGGCCTGGTTTCCGCCTGGATCGGTATACCCGAACCGATGGTCGTCCATCATCTGGCGCAGGAAGATTTCGATTCCGTCGTGCTCGATATGCAGCACGGCATGTGGGATATGGCTTCAGCATCGAATGCCGTTACGCAATGCCGTTCTGCGGGAAAACCGGCAATCGCGCGCATCCCGGTTGGCGATTTCGCTTCGGCCTCACGGCTGCTCGATGCTGGTTGCACCGGCATCATCGCGCCAATGGTCAATTCGGTCTCAGATGCGAAAGCGCTTGTGCGGTTTGCGAAGTATCCACCGCTTGGCGAGCGAAGCTGGGGACCGACGTTGGCGCTCAACCACATGAAGCTCTCGGCAGATGAATACCTGCGCACCGCCAACCGGTTGACGCTGACGATTGCGATGGTGGAGACGCGGGCAGCACTTGATGCCGTCGACGGTATCCTTGGTGTCGAAGGCATCGACGGCGTCTTCGTCGGGCCATCCGATTTGTCGATTGCCCTTTCAAAGGGTGCAAGGCTCGCGCCCGACACCGACGAGATCGACAAGGAACTCGCGCACATTGTCGCGCGGTGCCGAGCACACAAGAAATTCACCTGCGCCTTCGGCAGCAATGGCAAGCGTGCTGGCGAGCTGTTGAGGCTCGGTTGCGATCTTGTTGTTGCGAGCGCCGATACGACGCAACTGCGCGCTGGCGCTGCCAGTGCGATCGCCGCGGCCCGGACGGTTGCCTCCGGCCACTAGGCGGACGATTTGACAGCAAGCCAAATGACGTGGCGCGCCCCGCCGCGCTTGCCGTTGGCGCGTGTATTGACCGTGTCCACCGAAAAGCCGCTGTCGCGCAGCTTGCGGCTGAAGCTCGCATTGGGGCCGGAAGACCAGACGGCAAGAACGCCGCCAGAGCGCAGCGCTTCGCGAGACGCTCGCAGGCCGTTGAAATCATAAAGCCGATCATTGGATTTGCGGGTCAGCCCGTCCGGCCCATTGTCGACATCGAGCAGGATTGCGTCGAAGCTCGCTTTCACTGAGTGGATCACCTCTCCGACGTCGCCTTGATGGATTAAGACGCGCGGATCCTCGAGGCATCCCTTAAAAACCTCCGCCATTGGCCCGCGCGCCCAGGCGACCACGGTCGGAACCAGTTCAGCGACAACCACTTCGGCTTCCGCGGGTAGGACCGCAAGTGCTGCGCGCAAGGTGAAGCCCATGCCGAGGCCGCCGATGAGGACCTTCGGGCGTCTGTGGCCTTTGATGCGATCCCAGGAAAGCGATGCAAGCGCTTCTTCGGATCCGCTGAGACGGCTGTTCATCAGTTCGTTCGAGCCGAGCATGATGGAAAATTCGCGGCCACGCTGCTTCAGGCGCAATTCTCCGCCGTCCCCGGGGATGATCGTGGAGTCGAGCTGTATCCAAGGTAACATTGCGGCAAGGCCTCACGGAAATTCGTGGTCTCCCCTAACACAAAATGCATGCCGGCGAGATAGAAATTGGCGTAGCGGCTTGCTGCGCCCGCGGTTGTCCTATCGCGGGCACGCCTGGCTGTAGCGGCTTGTCTTGGCCGCAACGCCGCGTTTCGGCGGCGGGCAGCGCCTGACATCGGTCGGGCCGGTGTTGCGCGGTATGACGACATCGACACTGCCGGTTTCGACCGGATCAAGCGGAATGACGAGACCATTCGTCGTTGGGCTTTCCGGCGAGGTTCCGAGAGGAGGAGTGCCGTCAATGCGCCCGGTATAATCCGTGCCCATATTGGATTGCGCCAACACGGGACCGGCTATGCCGAGAAAGACAATCGAAGTCACCGCGAAAATCGTGCGCATGATCAAAATCCTTTCGAGCTGATCAACGCGGCAACAACGGCAAAGGCGGCCATTTGTTCCGGACCGTTCCGATCACATCGCAGAGAGCGCTTCGCCTTCTAGGCCAGCGGGTTTAGCGCGCTGCCCAGTTGGCGCCGCGCCGGAAGATAGACTTCATCTGCGGCACGCCGAATTCCTCGGACTGATGGCCGAGCGAGGAATAGAAGACGCGGCCTTTCCCGTATTTCCGCTTCCAGACGACCGGCATTACCGCGCCGTCAATCCAGTAGGCATGATCACCTGTGAACGTCGTCGTCGCCAGCACCTCGTTCGAGGGGTCGACATGCATATAATATTGCTCCGACGTATAGGGAAAATCGCTGATCCCTTCCATGACCGGGTCGTCCGGCCGCGTGATGTTTACCGTGTAGTCGATGATGTTGCCCGGATGGGCGACCCATTGGCCGCCGATGATGAACTGATATTCGACGCACTCGCGGAAGCTGTCGCCCGCACCGCCGTGATAGCCGGCGATGCCGACGCCGTTTTCGATCGCAGCAGCGAGATTCTTGATCTCTTCCTTTTCGATCTTCGACATGGTGACGATTGGCACGACGAGGCTCAGATCATGCACCGACGGATCGGCGAAGGCTTCGGTGCTGTGCTCTACATAGACCTTGAAGCCGTCCTCCTGAAGCATGTCCTTGATGATGGCCGCGCATTCCTGTGGTTCGTGGCCGCTCCAGCCGCCCCAGACGATCAGTGCTTCGCGCATGTTCTTTCCTCCTGAATATTACTTGCCCAACCGTCCATTGATAAGGGAATCCGACAGCGGCGCCGGGCGCTCCGTCTCTGTGGCAATCGTGACCGTGCGGCCGGTTTCGGAGGCCGCGTGAAACGCCTCCATGACTTCGAGAACGTGCAGCGCGAGGCTGCCGTTTGCCCGGTGCGGGCGATTGGAACGGATGGCGTGTGCAAGATCTGCAACGCCGAGCGAGCGGTAGTTGCCGTCTGCGTAAGGCGCTGTCAGTTCCTGCGGTTCGAAGCTTCCGCCCTTTTTCAGAAGCTGGACCTCGCCGCCGAAATGGTTCGGGTCGGGAACGATCAGCGTGCCTTCCGTGCCATAGAGTTCAAGCGGCACATGCTTGTGCCCGGCGACGTCGAAACTCATGCCAATCTGAACGACCGCCCCGTTGGCAAAGGCCATGATGCCGACGACATGGGTTGGCACGTGCACTGGAATATGCTCGCCGCTGTGCGGCTCGCTGGTGATGATACGCTCCTTGCGGGGCGCAATCGCAAAGCCCGCGACCTGCGCTACCGGTCCGAAGAGATTGACGAGATCGGTGATGTAATAAGGTCCCATGTCGAGCATCGGCCCGCCGCCGACCTCGTAGTAGAAGGCCGGGTTCGGGTGCCATCGTTCGTGGCCGGGGCACATGAAAGTGGCCGTACCGCCGACGGGCTGGCCGATCACGCCCTTGTCGATCAGGGCACGCGCCGTCTGATGCCCGCCGCCGAGAAAGGTATCGGGTGCCGCGCCGATGCGAAGGGTTTTCGCTTTCGCGGCTTCAGCGAGCTTTTTCCCTTCCGCGAAACTAATTCCGAGGGGCTTTTCCGAATACGTGTGTTTTCCTGCTTCAAGTGCCTGCAGGCCGACTGCCACATGCGCTTTCGGTATCGTCAGGTTGACGACGACTTCGATCTTTGGATCGGCAAAGATCTCGTCGACGTTTTTCGCCGGGACGTTGAATTCGGCGGCTTTTGCCTCCGCCAGGGATCGGTTGAGATCGGCGATGCCGCGGATATCGAGGATCGGGAAAGAGGCCATGGCCTTGAGGTATGCGCCCGAAATATTGCCGCATCCGATGATGCCGATGCCGACTGTCTCCATGATTTCCTCCCAATCGATTTTACAGTTACAGTTTTTAGAGTGCCGGCCCCGTCGTGTTCCAAGGCGACTCGTAGAGTTCGTAAAGGGCAACGGCTGCCGCACCTTGCGCCCAGAAATCGTCTGTGGAGTCGTCGAAGATGAGTTCGGTGACGCCCTTTAAGGATGGCGGGATCGCAAGTGCATAGGCATCGCGCAGGCTGTTCAGAAAGGGCTCGCCGAGCGCCAGGCTGGAGCCGACGAGGATCACGCGCGGTGGGGCAAAGAGCGTGACGATGTTGGCAATCGTCAGCCCGACGGCCTCGCCGGCGCGGACGGCGGCGCCGATGAGGACATTGTCCTCCGCCTTGATCAGCGCCTGAGCGTGGGCCATGCCGCGGCCGAGACGGATTGCTTCGGCAAAACGCCCGTCGGCCTGCTGTTCGCCAAGGATTGCACTTTCGCCAGCCTGGCTCGACAGCCGCACCGTCCCCTGCGACCCCGTGCCGAGCACGAGATCGCCGAGATTGTGGCTGAGGCCGCCGGCACCGCGGAAGAGTTGATTGCCATGCAGCACGCCAAGCCCGAGCGTCTGTTCCAGGGAGATCAACACCATATCCTCGAGATCTCGCGCCTTGCCGAACCAGTGATGGGCAAGGGTGATTGCATGCGCATCGCTCTCGATGATGGTCGACGTCCCAAGCCGCGCAGTCATCTCCGAGGCGAAATCGACATTCGTATCCCGAAAGATGGGGCTGCTGCGAACATGGCCGGTGCGATGCTCGATAACGCCCGGAAGGCCAAGGCAAACGGTATCGACATCTTCCAGCGACAAGCCGGCATCCACGACGCAGCGGCGTACGCCATCCTCCACCAGGTCGGCGATGACTGTGATCGGCTGCCGGTCGATGCGGATCGGCAGGGTGAGTTTCGAAAGCACGTCTCCGCGGAAATCGGTGAGGACGAAAACGAGCCGGCTTGCCGCAATTTTTGCTCCGACGACGCGCGCGGCATCCGGGTTCAATTCCAGCATCACACGGGGACGGCCGCGGGCCGCCTCGTTGCGGATGTCGCCTTCGTGACGCGGCAGAATGAGCCCGTCATCGAGAAGCGAGGCGGTAATTGCCGATACCGTCGTGGTCGAAAGTTCGGTGCGTTCGCTGATCTCCACACGTGCGATCGGTCCGTGGCGGCGGATCGTGTCCAGCACGTTCAAGCGATTGATCGCGCGCATTAACTCAGGATCTGCGGTCTTCATGAAAAACTAGCCGGGCGATCGCTTTGCTTCAGGGCTCAGCCCCGATTATTTTCGACGGAATACAAATTAAATAACAGGCAGTTTGCGGATGCTGTCAAGCAGATTTGCCAAAAAATCGGCCCATCGGGTTGACATCAGTCAGAGCTGCGTTGAATTATTCCGCATAGGGGAAAAATTAGTGAGGACATTGGCCCCCTGGGAGGAAAATCCATGACGTATATTCGCACGAATGCTGCTCTTCGCGCCAAGCGCATCGTATTTCTGGCCGCTGCCGCAGGCATTTCCGTGATTCTCGGAGCCGGTGCAGCCTCCGCAACAACGGTCGTAAAGTGGCTGCATCTGGAGCTCGATCCGACTTATGTGGCCAAGTGGGAGGAGATTGCCAAGGCTTATGAAGAAAAGCACCCGGATGTCGACATACAGATGCAGTTTCTCGAAAACGAGGCCTTCAAGGCAAAACTGCCGACGCTTCTCCAGTCCGACGATATACCGGACTTCTTTTTCAGCTGGGGCGGGGGCGTCCTCAAGCAACAATCTGAGACCGGCGCGCTTCAGGATGTGACAGCCGCGCTCGATGCAGATCGCGGCAAGCTGCGCAACGCCTATAGCGCCGGCTCTGTCAGTGGTCTGACCTTTGACGGCAAGGTCTGGGCAATGCCATACAAGGTCGGTCTCGTCAGCTTCTTCTACAATAAGGAGCTCTTTGCAAAGGCAGGCGTGAAGGCCGAGGACATCAAGACCTGGGCAAACTTTCTCGACGCCGTGAAAAAGCTCAAGGACGCCGGCATCGTGCCGATCGCAGGTGGCGGCGGCGAAAAATGGCCGATCCACTTCTATTGGAGCTATCTCGTCATGCGCGAAGGCGGAGAAAAGGTCTTCGACGCTGCCAAGAAAGGCGAGGGCGAAGGCTTCCTCGATCCGGCGATCATCAAGGCCGGTGAGGATCTTGCCGAACTCGGGAAGATTGAACCCTTCCAGCCTGGCTATCTGGGTGCGACCTGGCCGCAAACGCTCGGCGTCTTCGGCGATGGTAAGGCCGCTATGATCCTCGGTTTTGAGAATACCGAAGCCAATCAGCGCAAGAATGCCGGTGACGGCAAGGGACTTTCGCCGGAAAACATCGGCCGCTTTAACTTCCCGGCCGTAGAAGGCGGCGCCGGCAAGGTAACCGATACGCTGGGTGGTTTGAACGGCTGGGCGGTAACCAAGAAGGCTTCCAAGGAAGCAATCGATTTTCTCGCCTTCCTGACGAATGCAGAAAACGAAAGATCCATGGCCAAGGCCGCGATGCTTCTGCCGGTGGCCGTCGGCGCCGATGATGGTGTGACCAATTCGCTTCTGGCTCAATCCGCCAAGCAACTCGCCGCCTCGACCTGGCACCAGAACTATTTCGATCAGGATCTCGGCGCTGCCGTTGGCCGTGTCGTCAATGATGTCTCCGTTGAAATCGTCTCCGGCCAGATGAGTTCGCAGGATGGCGCCCAGCAGATCCAGGACGCCTTCGAACTGGAGCAATAACCCGCTCCGCTTCCTTTGTCCCGGCGCCTTCTCAACCGGTGCCGGGATCGGACCAGGCGCATGCGAAGGCAAGACAGATGGCGAATATTTCCATTTCATCAGCGATCGGTGCGGCAAGACCGGCCAGGAGCGCGACCAGAAACCGCAGTTCGGCTGCGCATGACCGCTGGGCCGTACTTCTGTTCTTTCTGCCGCCGGCTCTGTTGCTTTTTACGCTCTTCGTCATCATGCCGATGGGCGAGGCGGCCTGGTACAGCCTCTATAAGTGGAACGGCTACGGCATGCCGACGGAGTTCATCGCGCTCCGCAACTTCCAAGTCCTCTTGCGCAACGCCGCCTTCACACAGGCGCTTGTCAATAATGGCCTCATTATCCTGATATCCATCGCCATCCAGGTTCCGCTGGCGATCTGGCTGTCGACGATGCTGGCCCACCGTATCCCTGGCGTCGTCGCCTTCCGCTTGATCTTCTTTCTGCCCTACGTTCTTGCCGATGTCGCAGCTGGCCTGATCTGGCGCTTCGTTTATGACGGCGACTACGGGCTCTTTGCCGCAATCTCGAACTTCTTCGGTCTCGCGACCCCATATGTGCTCGCCGACAAGGATCTCGCCATCTACGCCGTGCTTGCCGTTATCGTCTGGAAGTATTTCGGCTTCCACATGATGCTCTTCATCGCCGGCCTGCAATCGGTCGACAAAAATGTGCTCGAAGCAGCTGAGATCGACGGGGCGACAGGCTGGCAGAAGTTCCGCTATGTGACGCTGCCGCTGCTTGGATCCACGCTGCGCCTATCCATCTTCTTTGCGGTCATCGGTTCGCTGCAGCTCTTCGACATGATCATGCCGCTGACAGGCGGCGGGCCATCGAATTCGACGCAGACGATGGTGACCTTCCTTTACACCTACGGCGTCATGCGCATGCAGGTTGGTCTCGGCAGCGCCGTCGGTGTCGTCCTCTTCATCATCTGCATGACACTCGCCTTCGGCTACAAGAGGATTTTCATGCGCAATGATTGACACGAGCTCCACCATTCGCATGCCGCTGCAGACGCGGGTTTATCTCTACGTGTCGCTGACGCTGATTGCGGCGCTGGTTCTCATTCCGTTGCTGACGACGGCGCTCGGCGGTTTCAAGACGCTGGGCGACCTGCGCACCAATCCCTTTGGGCTCCCTGCAGAGTGGCAATGGTCGAATTATACCGATATCCTCTTCGGGGAGCGATACTGGCTGCAGATCTTCAATTCGCTGGTCATTGCAGCGCTCACGGTCTCTCTCACGCTGATCGTCTCGTCGATGGCCGCCTTCACCTTTGCGCATGTCCGTTTCTTCGGCTCGTCGTTCCTGCTGAACTATTTCCTGCTCGGCCTGATGTTTCCGGCAGCAACGGCGATCCTGCCGCTCTTCATCCGTATCCGCGATCTGGGTCTTCTCGATACCTATTGGGGCGTGGTGCTGCCGCAGGTCGCATTCGGCCTCGGCATGAGCATCCTGCTTTTCAGGAATTATTTCCGAAACCTCCCGGAAGAATTGTTCCAAGCGGCCTTTGTCGACGGTTGCGGCTATCTGCGCTTCTTCTGGTACATCTCGCTACCGCTTGCGCGGCCGATCGTTGCAACCGTCAGCATCATCTCCTTCGTTGGCAGCTGGAACAGTTATATCCTGCCGCTGATCATGCTGAATTCGGAATCGAAATATCCGTGGCCGCTCGGCATCATGGTCTATCGTGGCGAGTATGGCACCGAATGGCAGCTGGTGCTCGCCTTCATCACGCTTACCATCCTGCCGACGGTGATCGTGTTCTTCGTCGCCCAAAAGCATATCATCGCCGGTCTGACCGCTGGCGCCGTGAAGACCTAAGCAGCCCTGTGCATCATGCCCAGAGCTGATGAAAATGCTGAACCGGACCGTGGCCCGAACCGACGCTGAGCGTGCCGGCTTTGGCAACGGCGGCAGCCAGGTAATCTTTGGCTGTAGCGACCGCGGCCTCGAGCGATCCGCCCTTTGCGAGTTCTGCTGCAAGCGCGCTCGAAAGTGTGCAGCCGGTGCCGTGCGTGTTCTTCGTCGGAACGCGTGGCGCTTCAAACCAGGTAATCCCGCTTTCGCTTACCAGGACGTCAGGGCTTTGCATCCCGCCAAGATGGCCGCCCTTTACGAGAACGGCAGAGGGACCAAGCGCACGCAGCTTTTCCGCTTGCCGCTCCATTGCATCTCGGGTCCCTGCGACCGGCTCTCCGAGCAGAGCGGCGGCTTCTGGCAGATTGGGGGTAAGAAGCGTTGCGAGCGGCAAAAGCCGGGTCTTGAGAAAGTCGATGGCATCAACATCAAGGAGGGCAGCACCTCCTTTGGCAATCATCACCGGATCGAGCACGATCGGTATGCCGCGGTGCGGCAAAAGGGCATTGGCGACAGCTTCGGCAATCGGTGCATTGGCGATCATGCCGATCTTCACCGCATCGACGCGGATATCGGCGAGGACCATGGCGATCTGCTCGGCGACGAAGTCAGCGGGAACTGCATGCACGCTGGAAACGCCCTGGGTATTCTGAGCCGTCAAGGCCGTCAAAACGGCCATGCCATAGGTGCCGCGCGCCGAACATGTTTTCAAATCGGCCTGGACGCCCGCGCCGCCCGAAGGGTCGGAGCCGGCAATGGAAAGAACGTTGCATATCATGCGCGTGCCTTTCGGATTGCGTCAGTAATGCTCGCGGCAGCCTGCCGCGGATCCGGCGTGCCACAGATAGCAGATACGACCGCGAGCCCCTTTGCCCCTGCCGCAAGCACATATTCTGCATGGGTCGCCTTGGGGCCGCCGATCGCGACCCCTGGTACGCGGCAGGCCCTCGCGCGCCTTGCCACGCCATCGATGCCGATCGGAGGCTTGTGATCCGGTTTTGTCGATGTGGCAAAGACAGGACCGATACCGGCATAGTCGACGATTGCCGGGTCGACGGCCGCGGCCAGTTCCTCGGTTGCCACCGAAAGTCCAAGGATCATCGATGATCCGATCTGTTTGCGCGCGTCGCGGGCGGCAATGTCATTTTGCCCGACATGCAGACCATCCGCGCCGATCGCGATCGCGGCCTTAACGTCGTCGTTGACGATCAAAAGGGCGCCGGTTTCGGCAAGCGCGGTCTTCAACGCCCGGCCAGTCTCAATCATGCTTGCCGTACCGGCATGTTTGTCGCGCAGCTGTATGATCGTTGCTCCGCCGGAAACCGCGGCGAGCGCCGTCTTGACCATGCCGATACCGGCGCACAGATCCGGGTCGAGGACAAGATAAAGGGAAAGATCGAAACGCTTCATCTCGATGTTACTCTTGCCGCAGCATCGAGTGCGGTTCCATCGAGCTGCGCAAGCGCGTCAAGGAGGCGCCATGAAAGGGAACCGGGCCTGATATTCATCGCGACGTAGTTGGTGATGCAATGCACGAGCGGCGGCGTCGCGCGCATGGCAGCGAAGAGTTGTCCGGGTGAAGTTCGTATCGGCATTTGCCCCTTTCTGGGCGGGGCAAATGCGCGGGGAGCCGGACTGAATAAGCAAGGCTCCGAGCGACTCCCTCCGCCAGCATTATCCGGTTCAGGTTCGAAGGGTACTTCTCAGCCCGTCTTGCAACGGACGCCCCTGTCTCTCATCGTGGTCTTCATTGCAGACAAATTTCTGTCTGTCACCCCTAAAAAAAGCATGGCTGATTGCCTGAAGTCAGATCCCGCTACCAACATCTGCCCTTCGAGAGCCTGATGGGAGAAAGGCGGGAATAAAGACGTTTTCATGCCGCTCCTTTGTCGAACTATGGCGGCTCCTTTTTCGGCAAGCGGCGGAGTTGCAAGCTTCGATGACGGCGATGACAAGAACGAGCCCCGACGCTCAATGCTCCGATATTTGTTGGGACGCTCCGGCGCGTTCGGCCGGAATGCACACCCACTCGTGGCGACTGCGATCATGTATTGCGTAATCGTTTTCGTTATATATTCTGGCTACATCGTCAAAATTCTCGGTAACTTCCACCACTATAAGTGGTCTTATATTCGCTAGACAGTGCGAACTACCGAGAAGCACATGGTGTTCGGCACTCTCCACATCTATCTTCAGCAGTGCCGGACGAAGGCCCGTCTCCCAAGAACGTGTCAAGCTGCATCATCTCGACCGTGACGGATTCCATCAGCGCATCGCTGAACGCATTTTCTCGGTTTTGTTCAAAATTTTTATAGTTTTTGTCCAATGAATTGTTCTGTCCCGACATGCCTTCTATCCAAAATTCCACGGGGCCATCGAGATCTCCACACGCGGGCTTCAACGATTTTAATGTTCGCAAAGCGCTCTGTATTGGTTTGAAGATACGGCAAATTGTTGGGCCCGGGTTCGAAAACGATAACAGTACCGTCATCGCCAACGATCTTTGCTAAATGAACCGAAAGATAGCCGATATGGCGGCCGAGCTCGAACGGTATCTCCGGGCTTTGCAAGCTCGGCAAGCGTCTTCATGATATGCGTCTCGCGGTGCTTCCCTTTGAACCAATATCCCCGATGTTTATAAAGGTTCAATCTTATGGGCGCATCGCGCCACCAATGATGGCGCACGACAATATCACGCGTTCCCCAGTGCGAAGGACATGGAGTGCAACTCGCCGCAGGGGCGGTATCTCGCCAGACTTCGCAGCGGCATCGTACGGTCTCCGATCGAAGATGTTTGAAGGACAGGCTCTCCAAGCTCGGAAGTTACTTCACTTTTTTGCGTTTTAGAATACCTTAAACCGACGGAGGCGTTGGCGATGAGCTTAAATGACGTTACATCGGCCGATAAAATCGATGAACGTGTAAGGGGGCATGGGCAACCTGCGGTCGCGACAATTTCGCAATCTTTGGAGTTATATGCATTTTTTGCTGCTATATTTCTATGCTCGATGAATTATTTTAGAAGTGACTATATTTATTTCACGCTTGCAGATCTGTCTTTTCTTCTTTGCTTTTCTCTCGCTGTTGCGAACGCCAATATTGTCGTCAATGTCATTGGCAAGCTGAGCACGGCCGCCTGGTGTTTTGGGCTTGCCTTGCTGCTTTTGGGGTTGACTGCAAGCAGCATCGTAAGCCCTGGGCCGGAACGCGGACTCGTGGTCGTCCTGCAGTATTTCTACGCGTATTTTATTGTGCTGCTTTTGTTTGGGGGAAGGAGCTATGACGAGCTCTTAGCGGCGGCAAAGATTTATGTCTCTTCGATATTTATAATTTGTATACACGGTATCTTTCTCATTCATGTTATTGGAGAGACAAATACGCAGTTCGTCACCGGGAGCGGACGCTTTAACGGATTGATGGAAAGAGAAAATGCGTGCGCCGCCGTTATTGCGCTCGCAATTCAGGTCCTGCTTCTGCTCGTTTCCTTAAGAAAATTAAACAGGTTTCTCGCGCTTTGCGCGTTTGTAGTCATGACCTACGGTCTTCTTCTGACTGGCTCGAATACCGGGCTTATTGGCTGTGGGATCGGCATTGCAATCTTTCTCTTGTTCAATCTTACATGGAGAACGGTTGTGCCTGCCGCCGCTCTGTGCCTCTGCATTCCACTTGTCGCGATTACACCGTTGCGCGACTATCTGCCGGACGTTTTCCAAAAACGCGTCCTTACCGCTGTCGATACAGGAGACATCAGCCAGGCGGGAACGTTTGGTCGTCGCTTTGAGCTCATACAGGAGGCGGCCGGTCAAACGGGCTCCACGCTTTTGCTCGGGATTGGAGCGGATCAGTACAGAGTAAGCAGCGCCGTACAGAAGCCCGTGCACAATATTTACTTACTTCTTTGGACGGAGGGGGGCTTCATCGCGGCCCTTGGCTTTGCCGTCATGGTGATCAGCCTCTTGGGTCCGGCGCTTGCGGCTAGTCGCATCAAGAACGGCCTTCCGTTCGCCATCTGTATCTTTGCGACAGTTGCGGCGTTTTTGGCTATGGGCAACGCAATGACTCATATGTATGGACGTTTTTGGCCGGTTCCGCTGCTCATTCCTGCCGTTCTAGGGCAGGCCTTTGTGAAACGATCGCAAGCGTAGTCACTTAGGATTGGTCGTGATTGTAAATTGTGGCGCAGCGCGGAGCGTCGCGAGGCACGCGTCGAGATCAAAAAGACTAGTTATCACCGCATCGGGTCTATGGTCAGGCTCGGTGGCGTATGCCATGTGGATGCGGCCGATCCGGGCAATCTGGATCGTCCTCCATCCCAGACGCCGCGGAGCGATAAAATCCTTGGCGGGATTGTCAGCTACGTAAACCAGCTCCGCGCACGGCACTCCTGACCATTCTTGGATAGCCTCGAACGCCCGCGGATGCGGTTTCCAGAACTTGGGGCCCCAGACATCTGTATAAATGATGTGGTCTAGAATCTCCTCAAGACCCAGCGCCTTGACCTTTGCCATTTGTGTTGCTGCGTAGCCGTCGGTTATGAGGGCCAGGCGCGCCTTCCTGGCAGGATTGCAAAGATATTCCAACGCATCAGGGGCTAACGCTATGCGCGGATGATGTTGCCGGTAAACTTCAATTAGCTTTGCAGTCAACGTCCGGTCGCCGGCCATGCCTGCAGCGGCGAGCGCTTCATCGAACACGCGTGAGCGTCGGCCGGTTGCGAAGATTGCGTGGCAATGATCAGCGAAATTCGCAACACCCATTTCTCGATCCAGCCACGCAGACGCGGCCTCGAATCCACTTTTGGCAAAGTCGCTTTCGAGATAGAGTGTGTCATCCAGATCGAAGACTAGAACACCACCTTGTGGTTCACTCATCTTCACCATCCACGAAGATCGCTTCGTCGTAGCGCAGCATCAACACGCCCGAATGCCAGTTGTCATGACAGCTTGCAGGTAAGCCTGAGACTTCCTCGAGCAGCCATTTTGCAAAATGCGCGCCCGCATGATCAGCCAGAGGATAGCCTCCTCCGAACCGTGCGTTGATCTCGATCACTTTGGGGCCGGCAGCGCCGTCGTCCATAATCTGAAAGCAGAATGCACCCCTGAGGCCCGGCAGTGCAGCGACGATATCATGCGCGATGCGTGAATGTCGCGGCTGGCGCTCGGTGATGCCTTTTTCGACCTCGCCGGCCCTGACACGAACGCGACGATGTGTAATGGCTGTCTGTAGTCTACCGCGAACGTCGACGAAGCCGTTGACCGTGTATTCCGCGCCGGTCAGATTTTCTTGCACAATCATCGGTTCGCTGACCTTGGCGGGCAGCTCATCTCTCGAACCGGCGACGCTAATCGCGCGGCTGGCGCTTCCAGACCGCGGCTTGACAAAGACCGGCCAAGACCATTCGCTGGTCGAGGCGAACTCCTCAAGTGCGATGGTGCGCGGGACGGGGACTCCCGCCGCCGCAAGCACAGTCATCGTTTCAAGCTTGTCGCGAACGATGTCGACCACCGCCGATTGGCTGACATGAACGCGACAGCCAAGTGCCGCAAAATCGTCCATCGCCTCTGCGAGAGCCGGGAGTTCGGGATCGATCGTTGGAACGATCAGATCGATTTTTTCACGCGATGCAATTCCTTGCAGCGCTGAAACGAAGCCCGGATCGTCACAGGCTGGGACAGCATAGCTCGCATCGGCGGATCGGCACGCAGGGCTCATTCCTGGATCGAGATCACATGCGACCACCGTCAGGGATATGCCTAACTCTTTCGCCGCCCTGCGAAAGCAGTCGATGAGAGCGACCCGTCGACCGGCGGATGAAACTAGGATCTTGATCGCTGCTGACGTCATCCCGTATCCCTTTAGGCGTCCGAAGTTGCGACGGCTTTTCCAGACTGAAGTATGCTTATTTCGATCAAGCCTGGAGCGAGGACCCGGACCGCAAGTGGCTATGCATCCGCAGCCGCGATGTTTCAGGGCGCCAAGCGCTGACATCAACACAATTGCCGTCGCCACACATAACGAGAAAACCGGTGGCGCTGACCGTTTGAATTTGTCCCGGAAGGCCTATGTAGCGATCCGGGTTGGGGAATAGATCGGCTGCATCGATATATATCCTCTCGCTTCCAGAATGGGTAAAAGCGCCGGGGTAGGGGTCTCCGATCGCGCGTATGAAGCGCGTGATGTCAGCGGCCGGCAGGCGCCAGTCAATCAAGCCGTCTTCAGGCCGGCGCCTCGCGCAATAGGAGGCCTTCTCATTATCCTGAGGGATCCTGGGCGCGTTGCCGGACTCGACCATCCTGACGGCCTGGGGGACCATTCCTCGAATATTCAGCAGGTGCTTTTCGTATAGACTGCGGGCCGTCTCATTATCGGCTACGTCAAAGACGCGCTGAAGCAGGATCGGTCCGGAATCCACGCCGTCATCAAGCCAGAAAAGTGTCGATCCCGTCGTCTGTTCGGAGCGAAGAATGGTCCAAGGTATTACGCCCCGTCCCCTTAGTCGTGGAAGGGCGGCGGGATGAAAGCCAATCGTACCGATGCTTGCAAGCTCGCGGAATGGGCGTCCGCATATTTGGGACCATCCGACGACAAGGGTCACATCCGGACCGATACTGGCAATCTTCGCCAGGGTCTCGGTAGAGTTCACATTCGTCGTATGAAAAAAGGAAATGCCGCTCTCGCGGCCCATTGAACTGAGATCGGCAAAATCCGAGTGACGATCAGCAGCGGTTGGCGGCAGGGTTACGACAAGCGCTGGCGGTCGCTCAGAGGATACGAGCGCTGCAAGGGCGACTTTTGAACCTTCCACTGCTCCGACGAGAACGATCCGCATCCTTGGGCCACGACATCGAGTTATGCCGAGCGAGGCAACGGGCTCGGTCATGTTATATCAAGCAAGGCTTGCCTTCACGGGAGGCTCTTTAGAAGGTATAAAAACACGAGCGCGCAATTCCTGTCCAGAGGCCTTGCGGGCTCTGTCGTCTTGCCACGCGCTGAGGGGCACTATGGCCAAGGCAGATGTCATGCATATCATTACCAATTTCACAGCGCATGCCGGCGCTGAGACAATGCTGGCCCGGCTGCTGCATGCCTCAGTCGACCAGCGTATAGTGGTCGTTTCGCTCATGGGGATTTCGGAGCGAAATCTTAAAATTTCGAGCAATCCCCGTGTCGAGTATGTATCGCTCGAAGCTACAAAATTGACGTCTCTCGCACATGCCTCGCTGAAACTTGCAAAACTAATCAGGCAGGAGAGGCCACCCGTCATATTGTGCTGGATGTATCATGCGATGATTGTCGGCACGGTCGCTGCCTTGCTGGCACGTCGGAGCACTGCAGTGATCTGGAACGTGCGTCAGTCGTTGGATGATTGGACGTCTTTGACCCGGAGTTTACGCGCCGCAGTGACTGTGGCAAAGTGGCTATCCTGGCATCCGGAGGGTTTCGTCTTCAATTCAGCGAGGGCGCTCAAAATGCATGCGGCGGCTGGTTATCGAACGCACAATGCCGTGGTCATACCGAACGGCTTTGAGCTGCCGCAATCCGTGACCCCTCAGCCTCGATCGGCCAAGCGGATCGGCATTGCAGCGCGCTTCCATCCACAGAAGGATTATCCGACATTCTTCAAGGCCGCGGCTCGCCTTCTTCAAACGCATCAGGGGCTGACATTCGTGGCTGCGGGAAGTGGCTTGTCCTGGAGCAATCCAGCCGTCTCACGGATGATCTTGTCCGCAGGTTTAGCGCGAGAAAATGTCCAGCTCTTGGACGAAGTCGATGACATGGCTGCTTTCTATCGATCGATCGACATTCTCGCCCTATCTTCGAGAACAGAAGGCTTTCCGAACGTCCTGGCGGAGGCGATGAGCTATGCGCTACCTGTTGTAACGACTGACGTTGGTGACGCTGCAAGTATCATCGGCGACGGCGGCCTAGCAGTCCCCTCCCAGGATCCGGAGGCGCTGGCGGCGGCGCTACGAACTCTTCTTGACGGTGGAACCGCTCGATATGCTGAATATGCGGCGGCGGCACGACGGCGTATCGAAGAAGAGTACGAGCTGGGCAAAATAGTACGGCAATACGATCATTTTTTGAACCAATGCAAGGCAGCAGTTGAAAGAGAAAATAACATCGCTCTTTAAAACTATATAATCACTTCGGGCTAATGCGGATTGCCTTCAATTTTATGCGACAAGTTTACTATTCTTAAGCAGTATTTGGCAAAAACGCTTGGCGCGGTCTGCTTTGAAAGCTCGTGGATATCGTAATCTGATTAGCGGTGACGAGGTCGAGCTTATCGATTTTACGGAAAACCAGAGCAGGGAAGCATTCGAGAAACATCTGCGCCTGTCTACGCGGGCCGTGCTCCGTGTCCTGACATCCGTACGAACAGTGCGCGGGAAAACTCCGAATGCTTTCGAAGCGTTACTCACGGGCGCCTTTCAATGTCCGAAGCGAGTCGGGTATTGGATATGAATTGGAACCTCATGTGCTTCGGTTTGGACCCTAGGAGGTTAATGGCGATGTTGAAACGGCTGTTCGATGTGCTGTTTTCCGTTGCTGCAGGACTTTTGGCACTGCCAATCCTTATCACCTTGGCCATGGCTGTTAGGATCATTCTCGGCTCCCCTATCATGTTCAGCCAGGAGAGGGCTGGCAAAGAGCGTCGACCATTCAGGATGAATAAGTTCCGGTCAATGGGCACCGACGTGGATCCTGATGGGAAGCTCTTGAGCGACGACGAACGCACCGGAAAGTTCGGCCGGCTGTTGCGACGTTCTCGGCTAGATGAACTGCCGGAATTGTGGAGTATCTTCATTGGCGACATGAGCGTCATAGGACCAAGACCGATACTCTTGGATAAAATACATGCCCTTGGCGAGCGCGGAATCTTGCGGTGTTCAGTGAAGCCCGGACTAACCGGCTGGGCGCAGATAAATGGAAACACCAAGCTCACTGACGACGAAAAGGTCGATCTGGATATCTGGTATATCGAGAACCGCACATGCCTAATCGATGCCAAGATAATCGCTAAGACCGTTTTGGTTATGATTTTCGGCGAGAGACGTAACGAGAAGCACCTTGCTGAGGCCATTTCTGCTGCGGCCAGTCGCGCTACGACCCGCGCTAAACTGCAGTAAACCCCAATTGCCGATCGACTAAAGACACCGTCAAGTTGCGGAGAGCAGCTACTATGCTTGCGAGAAACGGGTAATGGCAAGGCAATCCCTGGGTTGTGGTATGATTAAACGCTTGGAGCGTCTGCATACGTGTATTCGCATCTAAGCAGTAAAAGTACCTGCCTGCTTGAACAGAAAATCACGTTATAATTGAAATTATCTAGAGATAAAGTAAGTCTTCTTAGCGGTATTGTATATAAAACTAAATGATTAATCAGCAGAATACAGTATCGATATCAAATAGCTTTAATATAATTTGGCTTTACAAATAAAATTGCTGATGTACCGTCCGTCAATAAATGTGAGACTTGATTGAAACTGTTTCGGAAACGTCACGGTACGCTTATGTTTTACCGGCTAACGCCGGGGGATTCGCAAGGCATCGGAGTTTATCTCGCTATCGCGTCGCGACAGCGGCACGCGTTGCAGTTGTACGGGGGATGCATGCATGGAACCGGGCGACAAAGTCATCGCTGCTCAGCGGCAGGAGATGAATGCTAGACGGGACGACGTGTTGGCGGCCTGGAAGGCCGCGGTTGGTTATGCGGATTCTGCGGTCAGCGCGGCAATCCTTCTGTCAAAAAAGACAGCCGGTTCTCACGTTCGCAAGGTTAGGCAGGCACCCTTGCTGTTTGCGACCGACCTCGTGTCCGCATGCTTCGCCCTCAACTTCGCGTTCGTCGCGCGCTATGGATTGGAGCAGGTTCAGGCAAGTGCGGAGCTGATCGAAACGCTCTTATTTGCGAGCCCGCAGTATCTTGCGATTTGCATCGTGGTCTTTCCCATGGCCGGCCTTTATAGCCGCAATTGGCGATACGGTTCGATCTCCGATCTTGTGACAATCCCACGGGCGGTGCTCATATCCACGGCCCTTTTGGTCTGCGTGCTATTCTTCATAACAAGGCTGCAAGATATCCCCCGCGCGGCCTTGCTTCTCGAGGCGCTCCTGCTCTCACTATTCCTTTCGGCGTCGCGGCTGAGCTTTCGCATTAACGAATTGTCCCTCCCGGATAACGCTGGCTGGCTGAAGCAAGCGCCCGAGCAGGAGCAAAAGATACCGACCCTGCTGGTCGGTGCGGGAGATGCTGCGGATCTCTATCTACGTGCCGTGAGCCGCGACCGCAGCTGCTTCCATCGTCCGGTTGCCATCATCGAGCCGACTGGCGCATGCGAAGGGATTATGTTGCACGGCGTACCGATTTTGGGTGCCTTGACGGATTTTGAGAGGGTTGTTAGGGAACTGCGCCTCTCCCATTCCTTCCCGCGGCACCTTGTCTTCACCGAGGCACCTTCCGTGTTTGGTGAGGAGGTCTGCGAAAAGCTCATCAGACAGGCCGAAGCGCTCGGCATCACCGTTTCCCGTTTATCCCAGATGACGGAGCTGAAGAATGCCAAGCGGGAAAACCGATTTGAACTCAAATCGATCGAGCTGACGGACCTGCTGGAGCGGCCGCAGGCCGCTTTGGACAGGGATGCCATCCTGCGGCTCATCCGGGGGCGCCGGGTGCTCATCACTGGTGCCGGCGGCTCGATCGGCTCCGAACTCACGCTTCAGATCGCCGCCTGCGAGCCGTCGCAGCTCGTTCTCGTCGAGAATTGCGAGTTCAATCTTTACACAATTGACCTTGAGCTTGCGGAGCGCTTTGCGACGCTGCCCCGCGCAACCTGTCTCTGCAATGTTCGGCGGGCCAGCCGCGTCAACGACGTTTTCGAAGAATACAGGCCGGAGCTGGTCTTCCATGCGGCAGCGCTCAAGCACGTGCCGATGGTGGAGATCAATCCGTGCGAGGGCGCGCTTACAAACGTGATCGGCACCATGAACGTCGCCAATGCCGCCAGGCAGGTCGGTGCCCTGGCGATGGTTCAGATCTCTACCGATAAGGTGGTCAATCCAACGAGCGTCATGGGAGGGACGAAACGTCTCGCGGAGCTCTATTGTCAGGCGCTCGACCTCGAAGGAGTGGAGCGCGGAAGCGGCCCTCGTTACATGACCGTGCGGTTCGGCAACGTTCTTGGCTCGAGCGGCTCCCTCATTCCGTTGTTCAAGAGACAGATCGCCAGCGGTGGACCGTTGACCGTGACCGATCCGGACATGACGCGGTTCTTCATGACCATACGGGAAGCCGTGGAACTTACCCTGCAGGCCTCCGCCTACGGACTCGAGGGCGACATCGGAAAAGGCGAGGTCTTCGTTCTGGACATGGGCAAACCGGTAAGGATCATGGACATCGCACGCAGGATGATCAGGCTTGCAGGTCTTGTTCCTGACAAGGACATAGCTATCAAGGTCATCGGGCTGCGCCCCGGCGAAAAGTGCTACGAGGAGCTTTTCGATATCAATGATACTCCGGTTCCGTCGCCTGTTCCGGGGGTTTTCGGCGCAATTCCGCGGCCTGTGCCGCTTTCCAAGCTTCGCCCGACGTTCGCCCGGCTGGAGCGCTCCGCCGAATTGGGTGATGCATCCATGGTGCTCGCGCTCATCAGTAGCCTTGTCCCAGGTTATGCGTGGCAGCGCCCCGCTTTCGCCGGTGCGGCCCTGGCTCCAATGCATGATGGAACTCGCGAAGAGGGCGAGGATCATGACGTGGGCCTCCCGGACAACTTACTTGCAGCTCTTGTGGCTGAAACTGATGGAGGAAGTGCTGAGGTGTCTGGGTGGATCAGCCCATCACGGCTGCAATGAAACGCAATCAGCGGCAGGCGCCGGTCGCTCCCACGAAATTAGTCTATTGGATCTCGTCTGGAGACAACTGTGTTGAATTTACATGCAGCACCAACGGATAGCACTCCATTGGATCGCTTGCTTTGGCGGCAGCAGGAAGGAAGCCAGCGCATTCTGGTGCTGTCCAGCTATAGCCGTTCGTTGACGAATTTCCGTTTGGAACTTTTGAAATCCATGGTGCGCGCCGGCCATGTCGTGGTAGCTGCAGGTCCCGAAGACGACCCGGTGGTGAAGGCCGATCTTTCCAAGATCGGGGTTGAGTTCGCCAGAATCCCGATGGCCCGCGCCAGCTTGAGCCCGGTGAGGGACATTGCGACGTTCCTCCAGATCCGGCGACTCATAAAGAAAATAAGGCCCGACGTCGTGGTCCCCTATACGATGAAACCGATCGTCTACGGCGGAATCGCAGCCCGCTCAGCGGGTGTTCCGCGGCGTTGCTTTCTTGTAACCGGTCTGGGGCATGTTTTTTCGGAAGCGAGCCTCAAGACTCTAAAGGGCCGTTGGATCAAACGACTGTGCGTCCGGCTTTATCGGCTGGCGATGGCGGGTGCGACGGCGGTTTTTGTCTATAATGATGCCGACCGCTCGGACATCGTTGAAAATTCATTGGTCCACGACGTTTCCGTCATTCATCGCGTTGCAGGCTCCGGCGTGGATGTCGATCACTACGCCTTCGCACCAGTCCCATTGGAAAAGCCTGTCTTTCTGATGGTGAGCCGGCTGATCAGTGACAAGGGCGTCTTCGAATACGTGGAGGCGGCGCGACGCTTGAAGCAGCATCGGCCTGATGCAGAATTCCAACTTCTCGGACCGTTTGATCCGAACCCAGCGGCAATATCGCGGCTGCGGGTTCAGGAATGGATCGAAGAGGGGATCGTGGATTACCTTGGCGAGACAAACGATGTCCGCCCCTTCCTCGCGCAGTGCAACATATTCGTCCTCCCCTCCTATTACCGAGAGGGAATACCCCGCAGCATCCTGGAAGCGATGGCCGTCGGGCGCGCGATTATTACAACGGACCTTCCGGGTTGCCGGGACACTATCGAACCCGGCGAGAACGGCTATCTCGTCACGCCTAGAAGCGCAGACAGCCTTTTTAGCGCCATGTCGCCGCTTGCCGACCGGCTTCGGCTGGCTGCTGAAATGGGTCGGCGTTCGCGCGAACTGGCCTGCGCCAGGTTCGATGTCCACTCAATCAACGAAATACTCATCTATCGAATGGGTCTCTCAGATCATGACTGTGCGGGCCGAAAGGCTGCAGGAGCTCTTGGGCGGGAGGCAATACAGGCTCACACGATCAACCAACAACTCGATGCAACGGGGAGGGTCATCTCTTGGAGAGGGTGAAAATAACACCACATGGGCTCGTTCCATCGCCTGCGGGCAGGCATCACAGCATCACTTATCAGCAGCGCCTGCTCCGCCCGCGTTCAGGCTATGGAATTGTCGATCTGCTGGAATTGCTGCGCAGGCACCGATGGTTCTTTGGGTCAGTCCTTGTAGGCGGGCTCGTTCTCACGGTCTTGACCGCAGTCTTGATGACAAGGGTCTATGTCGCTTCGTCGGCCATTGTTTTCGACCGGAATGATGCCCGTCCATATGAGGCCGTCGAGGAACTCCGCAAACAGGAGCGGGACAAGTCCGTAATGGAAACGGAATTGGACGTAATCAAATCGCGGGTTTTCGTGGGCACGGTTGTGGACGCGCTCGACCTGGTGAGCGACCCCGACTACAATACGTATCTTCCGCGACGTGACGACGAGAATGAAGGAGGTATTAGCCTTCTCGTTTCTGCTACGAGCAAGTTCTTCGCCCCGAGGCAGAACCCCGACATGGTCCGTAGCCGGCTGGTTTCGAAGAGCGTTCAGCGTGACAGGGCTATATCTGCACTGTTGGGCTCCTTCACTGTCAGCCGCAACGGTGACAGCCTTGCGATGACAATCCAGGTGCGGCAGACAAGGCCGCTGAAGGCAGCGGCGATCGCCGACGCCATTGCGCAACACTATGTTGATTGGACTGCCAAGGTCACGGATGAAGCAACGAAGAACACGATCGATTATCTTCGAGGTCAGGCGAGGGAACTTGGCAGCCGCATAGCGGCAATGGAACGTGAGATAGCGGCATTTTCGGCCAATCGCGATCTCACTTTCGATCCCAAGGATGACATTCTCAGGTCGCGATTGGAGCTTCTGAATGAGCAATTTACAGTGGCGAGCACTGACGAGACCGCCGCGCGGTCGAAGTATCTCGAGGCCAAAGCACTGATTGCGTCGGGCGATGTATCATCCGTTGTACGTGTGGTTGCGTCTGAGCCGTTGGATCGTCTTCGCACCGAGCAGTCACGCCTGGAACGACTGAAGGCGCAGCTTAGCTCTAAATTCGCCAAGAACCATCCGTTGGTCGCTGATGCCGATGCCGAACTCGAAGCCAATCGACGGATGATGACGGACGAAGCAGAACGAATTGTCCAGGCATTGGCAAATAGCGCAGAGGTCGCGGCCGTCCGTGCTGCCAAATTTAGTACCGATGTCGCGATGCTCCAGAAGCAGATACAAGGGCGAAGTCTCGCGGAAATCCGTAGGCGCGAACTTGAGAGGGATTTGCTGGCCGAACAAAAGCGTTATGATCAGGTCGTGCTTCGACTGGGGGATCTGGATCCTGAGCGGGGCGAGCACAAAGCGTCAGCGAGTGTCGCGTCCTATGCGGAGGTGCCGACAAGCCCCAGGTTTCCGAAACCGGCTCTCGTTATTGTGTCGGGGTTTATTGGGTCTCTCATCCTCGCGGTCCTGACTGGTATCATTGTCGATGTTCTCGACGATCGCCTGTATCGTTCGAACGACCTGGAAGACATTCTGGGCCGACCTAACCTCGTCACCGTTCCGCGCGTGACACGGCATTTTCAGAACGGTGCCAGCTCATTCGAATTTGTCGTCGACTATCCGTCCTCGCCCTTCGGAAAAGCAATGCGAAATTTGTGTCTCGCGTGGCGAACGATCGAACGGTCGAGTGGTGGAAAGATCGTGATGCTGTGTTCACCGTCGACTGGTGAGGGCAAGACTACGCTCGCCCTCGGCATAGCTGCCGCGGCGGCAACGAGCAATCTTCGCACGGTTCTGGTTGACTTTGACTCATCAGCGAAAGGTGCTGGCGCTCTTCTTGGTATAGCCCCGCCTCGCCTAGTGCCAAAGATCGCAGATCCACCCGATTTATGCGTCTCGAGCATGACCTCGCCTGCCCACCCCCGGCTTGACGTCGCCTTCGCAAGCTTCACAGCCGACGACACAGAGCCACTTTGCTCGTATTTGCGCAAAATGTATGATTTGATCATCATCGACGCGCCTAATTTGGAGGACGAGGAAGGGGCCGTTTGGCTCGCTGCCCACGTGGATTCCATCGTTGTTGTAGTCGCGGCGGGACGCACGACGGAACGAAGGCTGGTCAATGCGTTGAACCGACTCTCTGTCAACCAACCCTTCATACTTGGAGGAGTTCTCAACCAGGCCGCGATATCTAAAGCCGGCAAGGTAGTGCTTGCGAACTCCGGGCTGTGGACGCAAGTCAAAGCACGGTTTCGCCAGAAAGTAACCGCATAAAAGGAGCTATCTGGTTCAGATGGCCGTACGCTAGGACGGCGGGCGCCGCCCCTTTGTGACACATTGGCAAACTCAGTCATCTCTTTTTGCCGGCTTTGGCCAAAGCATCGATCAGGCGGTTCTGCCGGCAAGCTGACGGTAGATATGCATTATTTGTTCTGTATGTGGTCGAATTCCGTAACGTGCCAAAGCAGACTTTTGCGCGTTTCCGCTCACGCGCTGCCATTCAGACGGGTCCTTTAAGAGCTTGGCCATCGGCGGCACAAAGGCGCTTGGGACTTCGGGTTCGACCAGATAGCCGGTCTCTCCATCAACGATTGCTTCGGGATTTCCTCCGTGGTTCGTCGCGACAACCGGCGTCCCAAGTAGCATCGCCTCGATGAGGGTTCTTCCAAACGGCTCGTTTATGGCGGGTACAAGTAGAATGTCCATGGCGCACATCAGCCGATTGATCGGCGAGCGGAAACCCATTAGGTGAATTGCCTTTTCTATGCCCAGCTCGCGCGCACGTGCTGTAACCTCAACATCGAGTCGCTGGCCGTGATGCTTGGGCGAGCCAAACAGCAAACCTGCGACGGTCAGTTCAGGATGCTGCGCGCAAAATGCGTGTATGGCTTCGACAAAGCGGATTGGCCGCTTGCGATCGATAAGCGTGGCGAAAAATCCAATAAGGCGCGTGTTCTCATCCAGTCCGAGCTCGCGCACGAGGTCCATACGGCATTCCTCTCTGTCAAGCAGAGGCTCAGGATGGTCAAAGGGACTATGGATCACCGAGGTTCGGGCGCTGATGGGTAGCAGAGGTGAGGTAGGCTTTGCATAGTTGGACACAGTAACGATGTGACTGGCAATTAACGGCGCGAGAAAGTTTATGCCCCGTGCCGCCGGGTCCCCGCGATGGTGCCATAGTAAGCGTGCTCCGGAAAACACGGTCGGGAGCCCCCATGTCGCGTGAATCGACCCGTCGTTGGTGTGAACGATATCGGCTTTCTGCCGGCGAAGAAAACGGATCAATCGGGCGACGGTATAAAGGTAGCCTGCTGCCACCGCGCTTCCGGTGGCGCCGCGATATCGGGATCTGAGAACCGACGCCTTCACCGTCAGATACTCTATCTGACGCTTATCCAAATATTTTGCGAAATCTCCGTTTGGCCTATGGAGGACGACCACGGGCCGCACCTCGGAGGGCTGAAGCGCTTCAATCAGCTTGATCGCTGAGATGTTACTCCCGCCGAATTCATCTCCAACAAACGGATAGACTACGACTATTGGCTTCGAGCCCATGGAATTACCCCCAAAAAATTCTAAAGCTCGAATGCGCCAGAGTAGATTTACCTTTGTGGACCGGATGTTGATATTATCGCCGAATGGAGCGCTATTTGATATCACCCTAATTAGTTATTGATTGTGCTGGAGCCCGGCCCAATTCGACAGAGCGCGCTCCGAATAACATCGTCTATCCTCGCTAAGCTGATCGGCTAACTAACGATAGCGCGAGGCGCGTTCTTTTCAGCTGTTATCAGGTTGTGAAATGGTGGCTTTGGATGCGAACGGCGTGGACGCGAGAGATGGAATGCATTGGCAAGGGCCACGCTGCTCTCCAATGTTCATCGCTGCAACGTGCCTACTAGCACTCACTTTAATCTGCCTGGAGGCTATCGGTCACACTCAGGCGGCAAACGCAGCGTCCGATGCGTTCCCTGGCGCCGAAGGTTACGGAAAGAGTGCGCAAGGCGGAAGAGGCGGCGCGATCATCGCTGTCACAAATCTGGAAGACAGCGGACCCGGAAGCCTCAGAGCGTGCATCGAGGCGGCGGGTCCGAGGAACTGCGTCTTCCAGATTGGCGGTACGATCAAGCTCAAGCGAACCCTAATCGTTCGAAGCGACAATGCGTTAGTCTCCATCCTCGGGCAGACGGCACCCGGCGGCGGCATAGTCTTGACGATTGAGCGGCCTGACAAAAAGGGAAAAAATACGCTGCTGGGAATCAAGGGAACGAATGACGTTATCGTGCGACATATTCGCATCCGGCCGCAGCTCCCAAACACGGTCAAAAGCGTTGACGGGCTGGTCATCGAGAATAGCCAAAGGGTGTACGTCGACCACGTGTCGGTTTCCTGGGCAACGGACGAAAACATCAGTACCCACGCTGACGCCACGGAGGTCACGATCGCAAATTCGATCCTTGCGGAGGGCCTCAACAAACACAGCAAATGCACGTTGCTTGGATCCGATCCACGGGCGCCGCAAAAACTGACATTTCTCAGGAACCTGTGTCTGTCGAATAATGATCGGAATCCAGACAACAATCACTACGGACAGTCCTGTATTGAGATCGTTAATAACGTTTTCTTCAATGCGCGGTCCGAGTGGGCGGAGATTTTCTCGCAATTTCCGGGAGGGACCCCGATCGCATACGCCGGGAATTATTTCAAGGCAGGCCCGAGTACAAACGATCTGACCTATGCCATTCGGTCGAAAGATGCCGCAAGGGTTGCGAATCCGCAGATCTATCAGGAAGGCAATGTAACCTGGGCACCGCCTTCTAAGACGATCGTCACCGTGGCGCCCGATACGGAGCGCTTTCTTGTCTCCAGTCCGCCCTGCGCCTTAAGCGTAACTGCGATCGCTCCGGCAGCAAAGGCTTACTATGACGTTCGAACACGATCGGGCGCGTTCCCACGCGACAGTCTCGATCATGGCTGGGCCAACGATATGGGACCGGAGGGGGAGAAGGGCGACGGGAGGATGGTGAGCGAACCCGGTCAGATTCCGTCGATGGAAACCGGGGCCACCTATAGGGACGACGATCAGGACGGAATGGCCGACTCCGTCGAGGCCAAATTTGCCGCCAAGCCCGGGGTGAGTGATGCCTGGGCGGTGAGCAACCCTGACGGCCCAGCCCATTTCGATGAATTCATGGAATGGCTCTCGGAAGAACGGATCGCTGGTCGGTATCCACAATGATGCAGTCGCCGACCGGCAGAAACCGGCTAGTCGGTAAGCCGGTCGCTGCAGAATTGTCCGATCTCAGTCCTGCGGGCGACTGTTGGCTTACGCCGAATTTCTGGCGCTATCGCTTGCAGCAAGGACCGCTTCCCGCAGCGCTCTGGCATTTTGATGGACTGCCTCTTCGGTCAAGCTGGGATCGACGAGGAGAGCCAGGCTCGTTTCGCCGAGTTTTTGCGCGACAGGCAATCTTGCCGCCGGTTGCGCCAGGTTAGCGAATGCTTTTTCGAGGTAGATCTCTGAGCAGCTTCCGGCAAAGCAGGAAACGCCTGCGGTAGTCAGGCTCACCAGAATCTGGTCGCGATCGTGGCCGATCTTCAGTCGATCTGGACGAACAAACGTATAAAAGCGGTAATATGCATGGCGAATGCCATCACGCGGCACGGGTGTTCGAAGAGCGTCGAGGTCGGCAGTCGCTGCGATAAGAATGTGCGCGTTTCTTTCTCTTGCCGCTTGCCACTCCTTTAGCCGGGCGAGTTGGCAGAGGCCAAGCACCGCCTGATACGACATCATCCGCAAGTTGGTGCCGACGGATTCGTGAAGCCATCGAAAACCGCTTCGAACCGACTTTTGCTGAACGGCATCATATGACTTTCCATGATCCCTTCTGCTCCATGCTTTCTTCCAAAGTGCTGTATCGTTCATCGCAATGAGGCCGCCTTCGCCGCCTGTGGTGATGATCTTATCCTGGCAGAACGAAAAGGCCGCAATATCGCCGAACGACCCGACCGGCTTCCCGTCAATTTCCGCGCCATGCGCTTGGGCGCAATCTTCAATGACCCACAAACCTCTCTCGCGGGCAAAAGCCATGATCTCAGGCATGTCGCATGGCCATCCTGCAAGGTGGACGGCGATGATGCCTTTGGTCCTTGATGAAACCTTCTCTGCTATCGCGGCTGTCGTGAGATTCTGGCTGTCCTGATCGATATCTGCAAAGACCGGCACTCCCCCGCAAAAGGGTACGCAAGCAGCAGATGCGACGAAACTGCGTGGGGTCACGATAACTTCGTCCCCAGCGCGTAAGCCGAGCGCGAACAGTGCGAGTTCGAGAGCAGCGGTTCCATTTGTAACGGCGATGGCGTGTTCAACCCCGAGCAAGGCGGTGTACGCTTCTTCGAACTGCGCGACATAGGGACCTGTCCAGGCATTGACCCGACCGGTCCGAAGCATGGAAGCGACCGCTTCGACCTGCTCTTCATCAAAAACGGGCCAGTGCGCCATTTCGTCCTCCGTGTTAGATGCGATATCCGCTTCCCGAAACTGGTTCCTGCGTCACAGAACCTGACGAACCATCACGAAGGCTTCCGCTGCTTGACTGAAGACGGTTGCGCCGCGCAACGTCGCCAGCGCCCTCAAGGTTTCGATAGCGCGCTCATGTGGGGTTGGCCGGAGCTGCGATTGAAAAGCCGACATCGCTTCCAATTTGGTTTCGAGATGCTCCTCGATGTCGATGAAGACGTGTGGAATGAAACTGGGCGTCACATAGGCCGCGTTCCAATTCGTCTCCGAGAGCGTCTCATATGCCAGAATCAATCTCGGATATTGCTCCTGATGAGGTCTTGCCGCCACGAGCGCAGACGTGAAGACGATCTGATGGTCGACATGCATGTCTCCGACGAAAGGGAGGAGAAGCGTTTGCGGGCAATATGCCGACACGATTTCGAACAAGGAGCGGTTCAAATCGGAGACGGCCGTCTCGGCCAAGCCGGCTGCAGGGAAACCCATCCAATCGGTTCTGCCGACACCAAGGATTGCGTGCGCCCGGCGCGCCTCTTCCCTCACGCGAGATACGGCCTCGGATGCGTAATGCGGCGGCTTACCCTCGGTTACGATGACGATCCGAACTTCGGCTCCCTCCGAAGCGAGCCGTGCAATTGTACCACCTGCCCCGAGGACCTCGTCGTCCGCATGGGGGGCGATGACAAGCGTCCTACCGAAGACGTCGCTCAACAAGCGTGAGCCGCCTATTTCCATCGGTTTTCGATCCCGCGTTCATATAGGAAGGTGGCGCTGATGCTCGGGTCCACGTTCGCTCCTCGGATTGTTACATGCCCGCGATCGAGACGGCGACGACATCCCCCGGAAGCAACTCCGTGAATGGCGCACCATCGATCACGGTATTGACCCCGCTCTTGGGGCGGCGAACCTCGTAAGTGAAGGAGATCTGGTCGCGATTTCTTTCCGCGGCTACCGAAGCAATGAGATAGAATTGCTCTTCGGCCGATTGGCGCGTGGATTCGAGCTTCTTGATCGCCGCTTCGCGCTCCTGGAGCTTCAGCAATATGTCTTTCTCCCGATCTGCCTGCAGTTTCGAGAGTTCCAGCTTGAGATTACCGAGTTCGCGTCTCGACCGGGACATCTCCGCGTATATCTCCAGAAGCTGCGTTTTCTCATTCGAAGTCGTATTCTTGACCCGCGCGATCTCGGTCTCCGTATTCAGTTCGCGTTTGCGTAGCGCAGTCACACGTTCAAGATCTCGCTCGTTCATTTCGACGACGCCTTTTTGCTCTGCTTCAAGCTGAGCGAGAATCTTCAAACCTGCCTCTGTTTCGGCAATCCCCTGCGTCAGAATCTCGACTTGAGCCTGTGTGGTGATCAGATCGGTCTTCAGGATCTTCTCCTCGATTTCGAGTACGCTCTTGAGAGATGTTCTTTCGAGATAGGGGCGCGCGCTTTCTGGAGCGTCTTGCAAGTCGATGGTTTCGGCCCCACGTAGCTGGGCGGCCAACCGCGCTGCATAAATCGCCTCATGGACGATTTCCACCTCGGCGCCATCCATCGCCCCACGTAACCTCGCGCGGGTCATGATCTTGTCAGCCGCACTCGACGCGGCCGTCAAAGTTCCACCTGCAAGGCCGACAGCCTGTTCGACCGTCAAGCCCGGATAAAAGGGAAAGGATCCGGGGTTTTTGACCTCGCCCAGAACAAAAACCGGCTTGTAGGTCGCTATGTTCAAAGCAATTTTAGGTTCGACCAAAATCTGCCGATTCTTGTATTCGGTCCGCAATTTTTCCAGCGCCTGGTTAACACTGAGCCCTCCGATCTCAACGCCACCGACCAAGGGAAACTGCGCAGCCCCATCCGCATCAACTGTCAACAGAACTGGCAGTAGGGCGTCGTCAAGAAAATCAAAATTGACGACGTCTCCGGGCTGCAGCTGGTAAACCTCTGATCGCGTATCAGTCGCGGCCGCAACAAGCATTGCAATGGCGACCCAAATAGCCCGGCGAGAAGCATTGCGTTCGCCGGACATTGCGCCGCCTTTCACGCAAGGATGAGATGACATCATGTCCCCCATTGACCATCGGTTGTCGCGCGAGCGACGTGGATTCGATCTTTATCTAAGAAAGTTGTTGCTTTTAACGTCAAGTAAATAAATGTAAACGGCACGCCTACCAGTATGGAAGCGTCTATAACATTCAGCCTATGAAAGGTTACGTCTATAGCCCGTCAGTATTATATCCAGTTCGATGTGCGACGTCTGCAAGTCAATTTAAGATTGTATTTATTGTATCGCATTCTTTGATTTTTGGAAATAGATATTGCTTTTTAAGGTTAGATTTTTTGCCAGTAATATTCTAACATGAGGTACGGCGTTATACCTGCGACCAGCTGATGCGCATTACTGATGCTCTGTTGAATCCTAGCCAGTCGATATCGAGAGCTTCACCAGGAGTTGAGAGATGCTCATTGAAACCAAAGCTGAGTTGGGAGCGTATCAGCCATTTTCTCAAACATACAGCGAACGGCAAGTGTCGAGATATCGCGTCCATGCGTCCCGCCTCGAAGGGGAAGTCTTAGTAAGTGGAGCGAAGAATAGTGTCTTGCGTCTTCTCGCAGCCTCGCTGCTGACATCTGGTAAAATCGAGATCTCGAACTATCCCACGATGCTCTTGGACGCTCAGGTTCATCTTGGGATGCTGGAGGCGCTTGGAAAGCATTGCATTGTCGAAGGCGAGACGGCCTATATCGAGGAAATTGTCCCCCCGCCGTCGGAGTTGGTGTGGAGGGGCCGCTCAATTCGCAACACACTCTTGATATTGGGTGCCCTAACGGCTCGTACCGGGAGGGGCTCTGTGCCGTTGCCGGGTGGCTGCAAACTCGGCGAACGAAAGCATGACCTGCATGTTATGCTTTTGGAAGCACTTGGTGCGACCGTTACAGAAACAGACACCAATCTCGAAGCCTATGCACCGCAAGGCCTGACAGGCGCCGACATCCGTTTGCCGATCCGCTCAACCGGCGCTACCGAGAACGCTCTTTTGTGCGGCGCATTGGCCCGCGGTGTTACGACCGTTTGGAACCCGCATATCCGTCCTGAAATAATCGATCTGATCTCCATGCTTCGAACGATGGGCTCGAAGATCAAGGTGTTCGGTCAGGAGCGCATCGAGATTGAAGGTCGAGAAGGGCTCACAGGTGTTCGACATAGGGTCATTGGCGATAACATGGAAGCTCTAACGTGGTTGGTCGGGGCGTGTATCACCAACGGCGACGTTGAGATCCATGGCTTTCCGCTATCGGACTTGGAAGTTCCCCTCATACACCTCAAGGAAAGCGGCGCGCGTGTTTATACCGGTCAAGAGAGCATAATCGTTCGCGGCGGCAACTGTTATCCTGTCGAGATCAGTACGGGCGCCTATCCAGGAATAAATTCGGACATGCAGCCCCTCTTTGCAGCGTTCGGCGCCATGTCACGCGGAGAGAGCAAGATAATTGATTTGCGCTTTCCGGGACGCTACCTCTACGCGGAAGAGATGGGTTTGATGGGACTTGACTATTCCATCGAGGATAATCTGCTACGCATTCGCGGCGGCACTAAGTTGCGTGGCGCCGAAGTTACAGCACGTGATCTTCGCGCAGGCATCGCCCTGACGTTGGCCGGTCTCGTCGCCGACGGAGAGACGATCGTGCGCGATGCCTGGCAAATAGAACGTGGTTACGATCGATTCATCGAGAAAGTTACATCGCTGGGCGGGGACGTCCTCGCCGAATGAAGACAGGCGGAAATGGCGCTGTTGGTCACCGTGGAACTGACTGTGAACACTCCGAAGATATCAAGCAAGAATGTTTCGTCGCTTCTCGGGAACATCAAGAATGTTGAGATTTCATCTCATGTCCCGCTGAAGTATGTCGGGCGATGGCAAATCGGCGGGCCGGCTGACGTCGTGGTTGAACCGCTCGATGCGCGCGCGGTCAGCGAGGTTTTGAAGTGCCTCGGTACGGAGAAAGTGCCATTCTTGGTGATTGGCGATGGCACGAACCTTCTCTTTGATGATGCAGGTTTTCGAGGTGTTGTTCTGCGGATCGGCCGAAGAATGTCGCAGATTGCAATCAACGGTACACACGTCGTCGCTCAAGCCGGAATCTGGACGCCTGTTTTTGCGCGAAAAGTCGGATGTACGGGATTGACAGGTGCGGAGCACACGGTGGGAATTCCTGGAACGCTGGGCGGCCTGGTTGTTATGAACGGTGGCAGCCAGAGAAAGGGGATCGGCAGCAACCTTGTAAGCGCAACCGTCGTCGACATTGATGGCAAGGTGAAAATGTTGGATCGAAACGCATGTGAATTCTCATATAGAAAATCCAACCTGCAGCGGCCGGACCTGGTTCTCTTGGAAGCATCTTTTGAGTTTGCCACGGCTAACAAGGCGGAGGTGCGAAGGAGGATGATTGAAATTATGGTGTCGAGACGAAAGAAATTCCCCCTTCGCCTCCCAAACTGCGGCTCCGTTTTCCTCAGTGACCCCAAGATGTATGACGTGGTAGGTCCCCCCGGAAAAGCGATCGAGGATGCTGGCTTGCGGGGACGTCGCATAGGTGGAGCTCAGATTGCCCCCGGTCATGGTAACTTTATCGTTAACCTCGGCGGTGCAACGAGCTCGGATGTGCTGGGCCTGATCGATTTAATAAGAAGGACGATTTTTGAACGAAGCGGCTTTTTAATGGATTGCGAAGTTCGTCACGTTCGTCCCGACGGATTGCTCCAACCAGCTCATCTTTCGGTTCAATCAGGAAAGTGGAATTGATGCCTCGCGTGGTTGTCGTGTCCCCATACTACAACAGGGCTCACTTAGTCGATGAGACCGTCACGGCAATTCGTGATCAGACATATCAGGATTTCGAGGCCTATTTCGTTGACGATGGGTCGCAAGACGGCACCTATCATGCACTTATGAAATATAAGTCGGATAAAATACGCGTTTCGACGCAACGCAACGTAGGTTTTACGCGGACTATGATTTCGACTATCGCCTGCACGGACAGCGAATTTATCGCGGTGCAGGGATCAGGCGATATATCCTATCCAACGCGGCTGCAGAGCCAGGTTCGATTTTTAGAGGAGTATCCCGACGTCGTTGCAGTGGGCTGCTATCGGGAAGTCGTATCAGACATAGCTTCGAGGAGTTACACTGTTAAGCCGCGCGTCCATAAGGATATAAAAGTACAACTCTTTAACGGCAATCCTTTTTCGCAGGGCGAGGTCCTTATGCGACGCTCTATATATGAAAGGGCTGGGGGATATCGACCATTCTTCGTATATCGTCAGGATCTCGATCTGTGGCTGCGCATGACGGATTACGGGGCGATGGCTGTCGTTCCCGAGATTTTATACAAAGCTTGGAAGCGCACGGATTCCGTAACCGGCGATCCGCGCAAGTTGGCAGTTGCGATGAGCTGCAGAGATTTCGCTTTGTATTGTGCACGAGAGCGCATGGCAGGGAGGCCCGATCCCTTGGACACGAATGGACCGATTTCCGCGTTGATGCGGCCGCGGTCAAAGGATCTTGCGACAAGCCTCGCCTCAGAGGCCAGGCGGCGAGCCTTAATTGGGCTGGAAGATGATGCAAGGCATTTGCTAAAGGCAGCTTTTAATGAGAAACCAGTCATCTCAGCTTGGTTTACGCGCGTTATTTTATTCGTTCCGTGGCTGAGGCCACTGGCTCCACTTGCCATTCGTCTTATGCGCCTACTCAGAGGCTGGGGGGCAGCGCCCCGCGCGGACAGGGCCGCTTGATCTAGATGATTTCGTCAGAGCCCGGGAACAAAGGCCTCAGTCACAAAGTCCGATCCGAGGTCGCGATGACCTCGATATTTCAAGGCGCAGGCATAGCGATCGATTTGGCTTACATGGCCATCCTATCACGCCTCCTGTCGCCAGCGGATTTTGGCGTCATGGCAACGGCGATCTTGTTCCTCTCATTTTGCAATCTTCTGCGTGAAATCGGAATTGGCGCGACGATCGTTCAATTGCCAAGCCTCACAGAAGTTGAGCAGCGGACGGCACTCACGTTAGTTCTGATCTCGTCTGCCATTCTCTTCCTTTTGGCGCAAATCTGTGCTGCGCCATTTGCGCGATTCATGAACATGCCCGCGTCGGAAGATGTTGTTAGAGTGTTGTCGTTCATCATCATCGTTCAAGCATTTACCTCGATATCTGAGGGCCTGCTCTTGCGCCGACTGGAGATGCGCCGCATCCGAATGAGCGAGATTGCGGCCAAAACACTCGCATACGGCACGACCGGCATCGGTTTGGCATTTGCGGGCTTCGGATATTGGGCCCTTGCTGCGGCATCGATATGTGAGGCCAGTTTCCTATCCTTCGTTCTGGTTTATGCTGCTAAACCAAACCTTCGACCGATATTTGATAGCCAATCCAGCCGTCGCCTTATGGGAAAGGGAACTGGCTTTACTGCATCACGTGTAATCAACTTTATCGCGCTTCGCGCAGACATCACCATCGTCGGCCGATCCTTGGATGCAGTTCACCTTGGCCTCTACTCACGAGCATATCGCCTGATGAGTCTTCCGACGGACGTTTACGCCCGTATAGCGGATCGGGTCGTTTTTCCTGCGATGGCGCAGGTGCAGTCTAACCCAGAGCGGCTCAAGAAAGCGTATCTGCGAGGCGTCGGTCTAACCGCTCTTTTTGGAATGCCAATGAGCGCAGTGATCTATATTCTCGCTCCGGAAATTGTTTTGTCCCTGCTCGGCAAGCAATGGGAGAAGGTAATCCCCGTGTTTTCCTTTCTCGCTATCGGAATGTACTTTAGGTTGGCTTCACGAGTGAGCGGGTCTCTGCTGCGAGCAACGGCGGCCATACGCCCGCTTATAGTATCGCAAGCAGTTTATGCGTGTCTGACAGTATGTGGCACTTTGTTAGTTGTAGAGTTTGGACTATCAGCAGTGGCGACAGCAGTGGGATTTGCAATTTTTGTATATTATTGCGTAATCACCGCGTTTGCCTGCCAAGTAGCCCGCGTCTCGCTCATGGAGTTAATCATAGAGCATCGATACGGTATGCGTGTATCGGCTATGGTTGGCATTCCTTGCTTTGTCATCGCTTACGTGCTGCGCCTCGAAAATGCGCATGCGAGCATCGTCCTATTTTCCGAAATCTTGTTTCTGGGCCTCTTTTCGCTTTGCTTCGCATATCGCATGCCGATCAATCTAATTGGCAAAGAGGGTGCTGAATTTAGCGGCCATATGCGCAGTGCAATTCGTTCAATCCTGCGCCCTGGTTGAAATGATCCATCGTCTTTGTGTGGCGTCTTTCGCCGCCTCCAGAAGGCACATGACGACTGCCCGCCATCAGCCGGTTCCGCGCTGAACAGGCCCGCAATCCGCTCATATGCTGCATTTACGCAGAGCCATCCGGATTTCAATCGGCCAAGGCCCACACTGGCGTGTCGCGTTTGGGCTGTGTGCCGACAGAATCGTGGTCCATTGTCCGCCAGAATCAAAATGTCCGCTCTTGCCAAAAATTTCTGCTCCTCCTGTCGATGTCACGCCTGTCCGAACGTCCTAGGTCGGTAGTGGCGCCACTGCGCCGAAAGCCGTTTGCGATCTCGCAAGAGCAAGGGAGATGATGGACATGGGCGCTTCTTATCGTTGGGTCATCGTCGGTGTTGGCGCATTGATGACCTGTGTCGCTCTTGGCGCCATGTTTTCGCTGGCGATTTTTCTCGAGCCGATGGCCACGACGACCCGTTGGTCGCGTGCCGGCATATCGAGCGCCATGACGCTCAATTTTCTCGTCATGGGCGTTGGAGGTTTCGCATGGGGCGCGGCAACCGACCGCTTCGGTCCTCGTATCGTCGTGCTGACCGGCGCAGGGCTTTTGGGCCTTGCACTTGTCCTTGCAAGCCGGGCGGAGTCGCTGCTCGTGTTTCAATTGACCTACGGCGTTCTCGTTGGCCTTGCCGCCAGCGCTTTCTTCGCGCCGATGATCGCAATCACCACCGCATGGTTCGAAAAGAACCGCAGCCTTGCCGTTTCCCTCGTCTCAGCCGGCATGGGGGTGGCGCCGATGACGATCTCGCCTTTCGCGCGCTGGCTGATCTCGGCCTATGACTGGCGAACAGCGATGCTCACGATCGGCATTGTGGCCTGGACGCTTCTGGTGCCGGCGGCTCTGCTGGTGCGCCGTTCGCCGGTTGCCGCTGCTTCCGGCGATATAGACCCGGACCTTCTTGCGCCGAGCAATGGAACGTTGCTCAAGCAAGCGTTCCGCTCGCCGCAGCTCCTCGTCCTCGGCCTGACATGCTTTGCCTGCTGCGCAGCGCATTCGGGCCCGATCTTTCATATGGTGAGCTATGCGATGGTATGCGGCGTGGCGCCAATGGCCGCAGTCAGCATCTACAGCGTCGAGGGCCTGGCGGGGCTCGGCGGCCGGCTTGTGTTCGGCCTTTTTGCAGACAGGCTTGGCGTAAAACCAGTGCTGGTCGCGGGGTTGATGGTCCAGGCGCTTGCGATCGCTGCCTATCTTGTCGTCAGCCGGCTTAGCGAATTCTACACGCTCGCCGTTGTTTTCGGCGGGGCCTATGGTGGTGTGATGCCGCTCTATGCGGTGCTTGCCCGTGAATATTTTGGACCGCGCATCATCGGCACGGTGTTCGGGGCGGTGACCATGCTCTCGAGCATCGGCATGGCCTTCGGCCCTTTGGCCGGCGGTTGGGTCTTCGATACCTTCGCCAACTACTCCTGGCTCTTCATCGGCTCTGCCATGGTCGGGCTCGGCGCAGTCGCGGTCGCGCTTGCCTTCCCGGCGCTGCCGCGCGCACGGCTTCAACCGGCCTAGATGGTATCCGGTGGTGTCCGTCGCGATTTCGCGGGAATAAAGTCGGTCTCTCCACGTTCTACCCGATCATTGGACCGGAGAACGAGCATGTTTCATTTTCGACAGAAAGACCCAGACAAGATCCATTTCCTTTGCCAGCCGGAAGATCTTGAGGTCATCGCGCCACCAGTGCCTGCCAAGTCGGTTCTGCCGGAGTGGTATCGCAAGCTGCCGGTGGTCGATGCAAAGCATCAGTCGACCACAGATAGCGGCCTGACCATTAAACGCTGCATGCCGGTTCTCGACGCTATGATGACGGGCTGGATCTTGCCGCTGGCAGCGACGGTACGGCTTGAGATCAAGGAGGACGGCAGAAGCGTCGAGGCGGGCTGGGAGTTCGACCGGGTCATGGTCAGTAATCACGGCGTCCATCAGGTCGCGGGCAATCCGAAGGAGCCAAGCCCGCCCTGCAAGTTTCATAATTACTGGTCGATCCGCACGCCACCTGGATGGAGTTGCCTCTTCGTGCCGCCGCTCAACCGGCCAGCGCAGCCGTTCGAATGCGTGGCGGGTATCGTCGACACCGACACCTACACGGCTCATATCCACTTTCCGTTTTTTGCGACGGCGCCCGACGGATTCTATGTCATCGAGAAGGGAACGCCGCTTGTGCAGGTGATCCCGATTCACCGCAATGGCGCGGCAATCAATGCGGAAATTCGCCGCGAAACCCGGGAAGAGGCAATGAACCGCCAGACAATTTACCGCAACACCATTGCCGGCCACGGCTGGTACCGCAAGTGTGCACGCGCTGCCCGCTGAAATTTCAGCAAGCGGGCAACGAGACGGGGGCCGGATAGTCCGGCCCCCGTTCCTCATCCTGCGCTGTCATCAACGCCAGGAACGCCAATGGTGACGCGAATAATACGTGCCATCAGAACCGCTCGAGTTCGAATTGGAAGAACTGTTCGAAGAGGAATTCGAAGAACGGTTCGACGATGAGTTCGAGTTAGAATTCGATGAACTGTTCGAAGACGAATTGGAGCTCGAATTGCTTGATGAATTCGAACTCGAATTTGACGAGCTATTGCCGGCAACGACGATTGCAGCGTCGCTGTGGCTGCTCGACTGTTTCCCGCCGTCAGGGCGTATCGTCGTGTATTCCTTGGCCTGTACGGCGGCAGAACCTGCCAGCGCCGCGACGCCGGCGACGAGGGCCGTGCTCAGTTTCCAGGATTTTTTCATGCCAGTTACTCCTTTTGAAAACAGGACCGGCTGCTCCGGTCCGGCAGAGTAACGGGCGGCACAAGGTTCTATTCCCGACTTCCAAACGCTTTTACTTTTGCGCCCCGTCACGGATTTCGGCGAGCGCCTTCGCCTCTTCGGACGCCTCGATCGGCGGCTTGGCATCAATGGCTGAAAGGTAGGCTTCGAGCGCATCCGTGGATGAAGCCGGCGCATAGCCGCCGCTGCCGCCAGCAGCAGCCACTGCGAACGCCACGCGCCATTGCGCACCGGACCGGCAGGCGACCGAAACCACAGTTGAGCGATCGGGCGAATCGACTTCGAACTCGCGGCAAAGCGCCTGCGCATTGTCACGGAAGGTTGCGATTGCCCGGAACCGCTGGTTGGAACCGGCCAACTGCCGCTCCTCGCCGGAAACAACCGTTGCCAGGGCCTCGTTGAGCGCGGAGGCGCTGACCCCGGCAACGTGAAGGCCGGCCGAGTCTGGCTCTTCGGACTGCGCCAGCCAATACCCGCCCAATCCACCGAGAATGGCGGTAAGCGACGCGGCGATCGGGGTGAACCAGCGGCGGGCGACGACCTGATCGTTCGCTGTACGTCGCCGGAATGGCATCACGGATGCAGCACCCTGATCGGCGGCTTTCTTTTTTGCAACCATGGCTTCGATTGCCTGGGTCAGCTCGGCCGGAACCGGCTCGTCCAAAAGCGGTTCCAGCGCCGTCTGTGCCGCTGCTCGTGTCTCCAGGAAAAATGCCACGCGGGGGACGAGCTCATCATCGGTCTCCATGGCACGTTCAATCTCGGCCGCCGTCTTAGGATCAAGCTCGCCATCGGCAAAGCGCATCAGTGTCTCATCGGAAAAATCCGTCTTGGTCATGCCTTGGCCTCTTTCGTCTCCTCAGAACGGGTTGTCTCCGCCGTTATTCCAGCGGCGTCTGCGAGATTTTTTCGCGCTCGGGCCAGGCGGCTCATGACCGTTCCGATTGGAATGGTGAGTAAATCGGCTGTCTCGCGGTAGGAGAGCTCTTCGACGCAGACGAGGATAAGTACCTCGCGTTGTTCGTCTGGAAGATCAGTAATCGCTTCACTGACGCTCTTGAGCGTCAGTGAAGCTTCGACAATGCGCTCGCCGGAAAAGCCTGCGATGTCGTGACGCTCTGAAATATCCTCCTGAATGCCTGCCGTCTTCTGCCGGCGGACCTGGTCGATCCAGAGATTGCGGAGAATGCGGAACATCCAGGCGTCGAAGCGTGTACCGGGTTCGAACCGTTCTGTATTGGCAAGCGCGCGCTCACAAGCCATCTGCACGAGGTCGTCGGCGATGTCGCGCGTTCCACAGAGCGATATTGCAAATCGCCGTATGTTCGGCAGAAAGGCGATCAGTTGGTCTTCAACGCTCTCCTTCCGCTCGGTCATGGTCGATTGGTTCTTCCCTTGATCGGAATAACGCGCGGTTAAGCGCGTTTTCTGGCAATCTATCGTTAATGCCCAGTCACTCCAAGTGATTTGGTTCTGCCCGATAGGCAACCCGCAGCCATTGAGGAGTTATGGAAAATGCGAGAATGGTTATCGCTGCTTGGACCAAGGACCAAGGGACGCTTTCTTTTGGCTCTTTTGCTTTCCAGTGGCCTCACGCTTGCTGACGGTTGGCCCGCGGCCGAACTGGTGGGCATAGGTTCCGCTCTTGCCGATGACGATGATGGTGGTGATGACGATGATGATGGCGGCGGCGGGAGGTCTGATGCCTCCGATTCAGGCGGCAGGAGCCTTTTTAGGATGTTCGGCAATTCGCCGCGTGCCCCGCGGCGCGCGCGTTCATCGGTTCCCGATTTGCCGATCCAGGACCCCGACGAAATCGTGGGTTCGGGTTTTACTGCGCCGCAGCTCGACCAGCTATCGGCGGCCGGTTTCGAAATCATCGAGCGGCAAGCGCTCTCCGCTTTCAACACAGAAGTGGTAAAGCTGCGCATTCCGTCCGGGCTTGCACTCAATGCTGCGCGCGAGTTGGCGGCCACCTTGGCGCCGCAAGCCGTGATCGACTTCAATCACTACTATCGGCCGGAGCAGAGCGCCAACCCGCGCTGCGGCACGGCCGATTGCCTCGCGCGTACCGTTATAGGCTGGCCGGCGGAGCAGGAAGGATCTGGAATTTGCGCAAGCGAAGTTCGCATCGGACTGGTCGACACAGCGGTCAATGCCGATCACGGCGTTTTTGCCGGCAGCAGCATCGAAACCATCCGGCTCGCCGACGATACGCTGCCGGATTCGGGGCAGCAGCATGGAACGGCTGTTGCAGCGCTTCTAGTCGGGGCGGCGACGAGCCGGACGCCGGGGTTGGTACCAGGCGCGACGCTGATCGCTGTCGATCCATTTTATCGGGCGCGACGTCAGGACGATCGCTCGGAGGCCTATAATCTCGCACGGGCGTTGGACTTGCTGGCTGAGCGTGAGGTCGAGGTCATCAATCTCAGTCTTGCCGGCCCCGCCAATTTGCTGCTCGAAGAGGCTGTGCGGAGGGTGAGCGAACGCGGCATCATCATCGTTGCCGCCGTCGGCAATGCCGGCCCTAGGTCCGAACCATCCTATCCTGCGGCCTATGAGGAGGTCGTTGCTGTTACCGCAATCGACCGGAACAAGAACCCTTACAGACGCGCGGGGCGTGGTCAGCACATCGACTTAGCAGCCCCCGGTGTCGCGGTCTGGACTGCTGCATCCGTCAGCGGTGGGCGAACGAAAACCGGTACCTCTTTCGCGGCGCCCTTTGTCACCGCGGCAGCCGCGCGGATGAAAGGCGCAAGTCCTGATCTTGCCCCCGAGCGCATTCGCGAAGCGCTGACGCGAAGCGCTGAAGATCTCGGCGAACCCGGTAAGGATCCGATCTTCGGGTGGGGGCTCCTGAACGCGCGCGCGCTCTGCGGGGCGTGAGGGTCCAACCATCAACTCCGGCATGTAACGGCCGTCCTATTGGGCGGGCGTTGCGCGTGCTTTCGGCGCACGACCAGACCAGCGACTTCCAGCATCGCGACGTCTTTGAAAAACGCGCGGAGGTATTTAGAACGGCACCCGCAAGTTCGCGACTGATGCCGTCCCTTGAACACTGCGCCGAGGATCGCTCGGGGGGTGTAAGACGGCGGCATGCCCTGTCACGGCGACAAATGCAGCGCTGCCGTTGCCACCGGCGAGTCCCATAAGGCGATCTCGTCGTCGGTCAGCAAAGCCAGTGTGACCGACAGGCCCTGCATATCGAGCGAGGTGACATAGGTGCCAACCAGCGCGCGTTCGATGTGAATCAGCCGCTCTTCCATGAAACGGTGAGCTGCGTTGTAAGCAAGGTAGAGTTCGGCCGGCGGCGTGCCGCCAAGGCCGTTGACGAAGAGCAAGGCCTTCGTATCCGGCTGGATGGAGATGTCTGCGGAGATTGTTTCGCACAGATGACGGATGATGGCGTCGGCGGCCAGGAGGCGTTGTCTCGAATGGCCCGGCTCCCCATGGATGCCGACGCCCATTTCCATTTCGTCCGTGTTCACTGAAAATGTCGTGCGCTGGATCTGAGGGATCGTGACTCCGCTAAGCGCCACCCCCATTGTCCGGATACGTCCGTTCAGCCGGTCGCCGATCCGCTTCAATTCCTCGAGCGGCAGGCCCCGTTCCGCAGCCGCGCCGATGATTTTCTCGACGACCAGTGTGCCTGCAACGCCGCGGCGTCCTCGGCCTTCGCCGGTTCTCCCCGTCTCGATATCGTCGCTGACGATGACAGTTTCGATCCTGTGCCGGTGGGCGGCCATTTCTATCGCCATCTCGAAGTTCATGATGTCGCCGTCATAATTCTTGATGATGAGCAGGCATCCGGCACCTGTGTCCGCCTCCTCTATGGCGCTCACGATCTGGTCGGGCGTCGGCGAGGTAAAAATATGCCCGACGCATGCCGCATCCAGCATTCCCTTGCCGACAAATCCGATATGCATAGGTTCATGACCGGCGCCCCCACCGGAGATGAGTGCGACCTTACCTGGTGTGAAGTGTCGACGGCGGACGCATTTTCGCCCTGCGCCGAACACGACGAGTTCCCCATGGGCGCGCACGAAGCCTTCCAGGCTTTCGGCGACCATGGTTTCCGCAGTGTTCATGAACTTCTTCATCCAGCCCTCCCCAAGGCGGCGATATGTTTGCGGTCCTCAGCCGGTCCGCGAAATACCGATCAATCCGTTCCTCCGGAAAGCGCGGCGATCTTCTGCACCAAATCGGAGATCGCCTCCTCCAGCAGGCGGTTCTTCCTCTCGTCGCCGAAATCCGGAACCATGATGGAAAGTTGCCGCAACTTTTCGGAATAGCCAAGCTCTGGAAGTTTTCCCGGATGCGCCGTTTGATAGGCGTTCAAGAAACGCTCCTGTTCGGTGGCACTGAAGTGGCAAACTCGAAAAATCGTCGCCAGATGCCGGGCCGGCAGCGGTGTCGCATAGGTCGGGCTTGTGATCTGCGTAACGAAGCTTCGGTGTTTTCCGAGCTCCGTGGCAAGCCGCTGGCGTGTGCCGGAGGGGCGATTGTCGATGATCTGCGCCAGGATGGACTTGTAGGCGATAATGGCGTCTTCGGTGTCGTCGCGCGCCATTTTACTCTCCGGCCGCCTTTGTTCCATCGGCTCTCAATCCCACGATCGCCGATCTTATCGCGGGAAGCTGTACGGGCGCCACGGAAAAGTGCCGCAAGCCGATCGCCAGCAATCCCGGAAGCCATTGCGGATCGCCCGCGATGTTTCCGCAGATGCTGACAGGTTTGCCGCCCTTTGCCGCAAATTGCATCGCTCCTTCAAGAAAACGAAACAGCGCCGGCATGGTAGCGCTATCAAAGATCGTCGAGCTGGCGCCGTCGCGAGAGGAAGCGGCGAGATGCTGTGTGAGGTCATTGGTTCCGAACGAAAAGAAATCCGCGGTTTCAAAGGTGTCCAGCATCAGTGCAGCGGCCGGCACTTCCACCATCATGCCGATCGGAGGGATGAGGTGAGGCATACCGCGTTTGGCGAGCCGCATGGCTTCCTCCCGAAATATGCTCCGCATCTCGTTGATCTCTGACGGAAAGGTCACCATTGGCAGCATCACGCGAAGATCGCCGTGGACTGCGGCACGCAGCAGGGCGCGTGTCTGAACGCGGGCAATTTCTGGGTGTGCGAGCAAAAGCCGGATGCCCCGCAGATCCGTTTCGGGTCCGGCAGGCGGCACACCGAGCCCGGCAAGCGGCTTGTCGCCGCCGATATCCAGCATGCGGACTATCACCGGCTTGCCTGCCGCCCATTTCAGGACGTGACGATAGATGACAATCTGCTTCTCTTCGCTCGCCGCATCCGCGACCGACGAGACCGCAAATTCCGACCGCATCAATCCAATGCCTGCCGTCGTCACCGGCTCAACTGAGTCCAGTTCGGCCGGGTCGTTGACATTGATCGACAGCAGGATTCGCGTACCATCGGCCGTGCAGACCTCACCATTGTCACAAGGACCTGCATCCGTGAACCTGGAAATCGATTGCGGGGAAGCAGATTCGGCGCCTGCACCGTCGGCATGGACGGTGACTGCGCCGCTGTCGGCATCGACACGAATATAATCGCCTTCCGAAACGGCGAAACGCCCAGCGTTGACGACCATGGGGATCGATTTCGCCCGTGCGAGCAGCGCGACGTGGCCGATGGCACTGCCATTGAAGAGCGCGATGCCTCCGCCCCCCGACCAATCATGTGCCAGGAAGCGGCTCGGCTCCATATCCCTGCCAACGAAGATCGAGCCGGCCGGAAAGTCCGCGATGGGTGTTCCGGCCAATGCGCAGAGCACACGGTTCTTGATGTCCAGGATATCGACGGCGCGCGCCCGTACCTGCTCTTCGTCTGCCGTTTCCAATTCGCCGATGTAGTCGTCGAGCGTACCCGCCCATGCGAAGACGATATTTTCTCCGGCATTCATACGCGCTTCAGCCGTCTCCGCTATCGTCGGGTCGCGAAGAACTTCGATCTGGAAATCGATGATGTCCCGGCTTTCGGTGTCCGACCTGCCGGCAAGGGCTTCAAGCTCGCCGACCGATGCTTCGATGGCGTCGATGAGCGCCTGATATCCTGAAGCGGACTGCGGTTGAGACGAGGGGGTGGCACGAGGCAGTTCCGCTACATGCACCGGTCCGTAGGCGACGCCGGAAGAAGCGCTCGTTGCTTTCAGGCTATGCCGTTCGGCCATGTTTCTTGTCCTCGTCGAAATTGCGTTCGACGAGGTCCTTCAATTCCTTGATTGCCTCTTCCGCCAGAATGCCGTCAGCTCTTATGCGTAGAACCGATCCCTTGCGGATTCTGGCGCTCATGATCTTGATAATGCTCTTGCCGTTCAGCCAGACATCGCTGCCGTTCACCGCGACTTCGATCGAACATGGGAACGACTTTGCGAGCCGGGTGAATGTCACGGCCGGGCGCGCGTGCAGTCCAACGCCATGCTTGACTTCCACGTCCGTCTGGCAGCTGACATGCAATCGTTTGGCCTCCGTCGTCTCTATTCGCAATTCACTGCTCATCAGGGTGAGAGCTCCTCGGCTGTGGCGACGACTTTTGCCAGCGAAGCACCGCCGGAGGCTTCCGCCGCCGCGATGACGGCGCCTTCCACCAAAGGGGCGTTGCAGATCGCAACGAGCGCCGACCGCGGCGTGCCGAGCATCTCGATCGCCATCTCGCTGTTCGTCTCCGCCCCGCCGAGATCGACGAAGACGGCGACGCCTGCATTCGACCATGCCGCTTCAATTGCCCGCAGGATGCCGCCAGCGTCGGTGCCGAGCTCTCCGCGAACGTTGCCTCCGGACCAGGCGAGCGGCACGCAGTCACCCACCATCTGCCGCACCATGTCGGCAATACCTCGTGCGACCAGCGGCGAGTGGGAGACGATTACGATTCCGACGTTTGCGGTAGTTCCAGTCGTCATACTCGATCGTTCTCCCCGAAATAATGGCAGATAGCCGTGGTCAAAAGCGCGCAGCTTGATGCACCCGGATCAACATGACCGATCGAACGATCGCCGAGATAAGACGCGCGGCCGCGCATGGCCTTCATGGCGGCGGTCAGATTGGCGGAGAGTTCGGCGCGCCGCGCGACATCGATCAGCGTCGAAGATTGGGCAAGCGCATCCTGTACCGGATAGAGCACGTCGAGCAGCGTCTTGTCGCCTGCATGCGAACGTCCGCGCCTTGCAACTGCATCGATCGCCTTTTTCAGCACGATCGGAAAATCGGCAGTCCCGTCCCGGGCGCGCAGCTCCCGGCCGATTTCCATCAGCAATGTCCCGTAAAGAGGACCCGCAGCACCGCCGACATTCATCACCAAAGTCATTCCTATCTTCTCCACGGCATCGGGGAAGGGGAGGCTGGAAAGGGCAGCCCCTTCCGCGCTCACCGCCTCGCATCCGCGCTGCATGTTGCTGCCGTGGTCGCCATCACCGATCGCGCAATCAAGCGCGCAAAGATGATCGGTGTTTGCCGCGATGACCGCCCGGCAAGCTTCGATCAGTCCCAAAACAAGCACCGGTTCTGCCTGCACCTCGCATCCTCCCAACGGCGGCGCGTTTTTACGCCATGGCTGTCGCCGCAATGGCTGCCGCGACCTCGAATGCGCCCGCGACCGCCACCGCACCGGGATCCGGCACGCCTTCCAGATCCTTCTCTCCGACATACGAGGCGCGTCCGGCCTTTGCCTTCTTCATCGCCTTCGTCGACTCCGCACCTGCCACGGCCGCCTTCGCGGCCGCCGCGACGCTGCCGGAGCTGAGGGCTGCGAGCGCCGGGGCCAGCGCATCGACCATCGTGCGGTCGCCGATCCCGGCTCCACCATAAAACGTCATCCGATCGAGCCCGGCAAGAAGGGCCGCGGCGATATCGGCTTTTACCGCCATAGCCTTGGCTGCGGCGGTAAAGAAGATCGACAGCAGAACGCCGCTCGAGCCCCCCATGCTGATACTCAGAATGTCGCCGACCGAAGCCAGGGTGGCGGCGGGCTCCTTGAGCGGCAAAGTGTCGATGCGGGCAAGCACGCTGCGAGCGCCGGTTGCGACCGTGGAGCCAGTGTCTCCGTCGCCAACGCGGCCGTCCAAACGGTTGAGCTCGCTTTCGAGCGAGATCAGGTGCTCGCAGAGTGCTGTTATCAGGCGACGGCTCGGGTCGTCGTCGCTGGCCACGGCTGTTCCATTCGGATTGGCGCCTGTTTGGGGAGCCGCAATGACCTTGATCCCATGATGTTCGACTGCAGGTACCCAGGCATGGGGTTCGACCGGCGCCGTCAAAGCCGCCTCGCGGGTGCCATCCAACCGGATCAGCGAGAGCGAGAAACCATTCATGTTGAGCGCCGTCATCATTGGCGCCGGCCCGATAATCAATTTGACGCAGCGTGCGAAGGACGAAGACAGGACGGTATTGGCGATCACGCCCATTTCGAGGGGCGGGACGGCGCCAAGATTGTTGATGAGAAGGGCGTGGCTTCGCGAATCGTCCACCTTTGCGGCAAGCCGCTCGGTCATAGTGGCAACGATATCGGCGACCGGTTGGAGTGCGATACGTTCGGCGCCTGGTTCCCCATGGATACCAAGGCCAAGTTCGCCTTCGTTCGCGCCAAGGCGGTCCTCATGCGACTGGCCGGGTACACTGCAGGTCGAAAGCGACATCCCGAGCGAGACGATGTCGGTTGCTGCGGATGTAGCGTGTGCGGCGACCGTCTTCAGATCCGATCCGATCTCGGCGTAATATCCGGCAATCTTGTGAACGAACAAGGTGCCGGCGACGCCGCGCGGTTGGTTGATATCCGGGATCGCGATGTCGTCCGCAACAATGACCATCTCAACGTCGAAACCTTCGGCGCGAGCCTTTTCGGCGGCGAGGCCGAAATTCAAGCGGTCTCCGGTGTAGTTCTTGACGATCAACAGGGCTCCCCTGGGTCCGGTAACGGCGCGGATCGCCGTCAGGACCGCGTCGACGCTTGGCGAAGCAAAGATCTCGCCTGATACCGCTGCCGTCAGCATGCCCTTGCCGACGAAACCGGCGTGCGAAGGCTCATGTCCCGCACCGCCGCCTGAAATGATTGCCACTTTCGAATGGCCCCAGTCCGCGCGCAATATCACCTTGATTTCGGGGAATGTGTCCAGACGGGCAAGGCGGTCCGGGCCGCTTGTGAGCAGCAGGCCGTCCAGAGCTTCTGTGACGATGTCATTCCGACGATTGAAGAAATGTTTCATTGATTGAGACCCGTCTGTTTTTGCATGCCTGCCTTGGTTCAGTTTCTTCGTTCAAGCGAGTCGCTGTCCGCTCGCGTCGAAATAGAGCGGGTCGCGGAGTGTAAGATTAATCCTGTCGCCCGGTCTGATTGAGAGATATGGATCCGCAAGCGTGACGAGCTTGTGATCACGAACACGGATATGCAGATGGTTCTGGTCGCCCAGGTGCTCGATCCAGTCGACCTTTGCGTTTGCATCCTTGCCGACGATGATGTCGAGATGCTCAGTGCGTGCGCCGATTGTCTTCGTACCCTTGGGAGGACTTCCGCCAGGAAGTAGATCGGCAGGCAGCAGGTTGATATGCGGTTGTCCGAGACGGGCTGCGACATGAAGGCTGGCGGGATTGCCGTAGATTTCCCGAGGCGTGCCGACCTGCAGGAGCCTGCCTTCCGCGACAATGCCGATGCGGTCCGCCATCGTCATGGCCTCCACCTGGTCGTGGGTCACATAGAGAAGGGTCGAGCCCAGTTCCTTCTGGATGCGCTTGAGTTCCAGCCGAAGCTCCGCCCGAAGCTTGGCGTCGAGAGACGAAAGCGGTTCGTCCATGAGGTAGATCGCGGGTTCGCGCACCAGCGCCCGGCCGATTGCGACGCGCTGCATCTCTCCGCCGGAAAGACGGGTCGAACGGTTTTCCAACTTATGATCGATCCTCACCATCTGCGCAATCTCGCGAACGCGCCGATCGATCTCGTCGTTGCTCAACTTTCGAACCGGCGCCCTAAGAGGAAAGGCAAGGTTTTCGTAAACCGTCATATGCGGATAAAGCGAATATTGCTGGAACACGAAAGCCACGTCGCGCTCGGCCGGGGATTGGCCAGCGACGTTGCGGCTGCCGATCTCGATACGGCCGCTATCGGGCCGCTCTAGGCCGGCGATCAGGCGAAGCGTCGTCGTCTTGCCGGCCCCAGTCGGCCCCAGCAGCACGACGAATTCGCCATCGCGGATCGCAAGATCGAAGTTGCTGAGCGCCTGCGTGTCGCCGAAACGCATGTTGAGGTCTTTGAGAACGACATCAGCCATGCCGGACCTCCGAATAGAGCGATGAAGCGACCGCACGGCCCGACTGGCAGTCGAAGAGCGCAAGATTGACAGGGTTGAATTCGAGACCCACCGTTTCGCCGATGCGAAAGTTACGGTTTGCCGGAACGCGGGCCTTGATCAATCCACTGCGGGTTTCGATCGCCACGATCTGATTTGTTCCAAGATACTCGCTGCCATAGACGGCGCCGCGCAGGGCGGAGACATCGCTGAAGCGGATGTGCTCCGGCCGCACGCCAAGCGCCAGCTCGCCTACCCTCAAGTCCTGGTGAACCTCGGGAACGGCGACATCGACGCCATCAAGAGAGATGGATCGGTCTCCCTTCTGAAGGCCGGAGGTAAAGCGCATGAAATTCATCGGCGGAGAGCCGATGAAGTCCGCGACATACATGGTCGCGGGCTTGCTGTAGATTTCCTGCGGCGTCCCGAACTGCTCTATGACGCCATGGTTCATGACGGCGATCTTGTCGGCCATCGCCATCGCCTCATGCTGATCGTGCGTAACGTAAACCGTCGTCGCGTGGATGCGGTTGTGCAATTCTCGCAGCTCATGAACCATGACCTCGCGGAACTCCGCATCGAGTGTACCGAGCGGTTCGTCCATCAAGAAGCATTTCGGGCGCCGAACGATGGCGCGGCCGAGCGCCACGCGCTGGCGGTCGCCACCGGCAAGCCCGGAGACGGACCTGTCGAGAATATGGTCGATCTGCAGCAGGCGGGCGGTCTCCTGGACGCGTTCACGTATTTCCGCTTTCGGCATCCCTTGAGACAGCAACGGAAAGCCGATGTTCTTGCGCACATTCATGTGCGGATAGAGCGCAAAGAGCTGGAAGACAAAGGCAATGTCGCGGGCGCTGGCGCGATTGAAGGTGACGTCCTCGCCGTCGAGGTATATCTTGCCGCTGGTCGGCAGTTCGAGGCCGGCGATCATGCGAAGGGTGGTCGTCTTGCCACAGCCGGATGGCCCGAGCAGGGCGAGAAACTCACCGTCAAGGACGACGAAGCTCGAGCCTTCGACCGCAGCGAAGCTACCGAACTGCTTGCGGATATTTTCTACTCTGATCTCCGCCATGGTTCACTCCGCAAATTTCGAGACGATGATGAACATCGCTGTTCCTATAAGCAGTGTTACCAGCGAGTAGGTGTACAGCACCAGCAGGAAGGGTTGGAACAGCATCAGGAAACCTGCCGCAATCACCACCGTTGCGATGTTCTCCATCGGACCGCGTCGCAGGAAAAAAGGCCGTTTCGGACGGGCAGGGCGGGGCGTTTCGATCAGGTGCGTCATTTGCGGACCGCTCCGAAGGTGATGCCGCGCAGCAGCTGCTTGCGCAGGAGAATGGTGAAGACCAGGATCGGGATCAGGAAAATGGTGGTTCCCGCTGCAACGGCCGGCCAGTCCTGCCCGCCTTCGCCGATGATTGTCGGGATGAACGGCGGTGCGGTCTGCGCGCTGCCCGATGTCAGAAGTGCGGCGAAGGCATATTCGTTCCAGGCGAAGATCAGGCAGAAGATGGCGGTTGCGGCGATGCCGGTCGTTGCCTGCGGCAGCACGACCTTCCGGAAGGCCTGCAGCCGGGTGTAGCCGTCGATCATCGCGGCTTCCTCGTATTCACGCGGAATCTCGTCGATGAAGCCTTTGAGCAGCCAGACGGCGAGCGACACATTGACTGCCGTGTAAAGCAGGATCATCCCCAATGCCGTGTCGGACAGCCCAAGCTCCCGGTACATCAGGTAGATCGGGATCGCGACGGCGATCGGCGGCATCATGCGCGTCGACAGGATGAAGAACAAAAGATCGTCGGCGAGCGGCACCCGGAAGCGCGAGAAGCCGTAGGCGGCCATCGTGCCGAGCAAGACGGCGAGAAAAGTAGATCCGAACGCGATCACCAGCGAATTGACGAAGCGCGGCAAGAAATTCGAGGGGCCGGCGATCACCATGTTGCGCTTGCGGGTCACCTCATCGCAGGTGCCCGTCGGCTCGGGCAAGGAAGCAATGTATTCAGGCGTCTGCCGCGTTCTCGTGGTCAGAAGATTGCAATAGCCTTCAAGCGACGGTGTGAAGACGATCTTCGGCGGATAGCTGATGGAATCAGGCGGCGACTTGATGCTGGTCAGGAAAATCCAGACCAGCGGTATTAGAGTGATCAGCGCGTAGAGGATCACGATTGCGCCGGCGATTCGCTTGCTGGTGAAGCTCGGCTCAACGACCGAATGGGCGGAGTTCGCGGAGCTCATCGTTGCTTCACCTTGTTAAGAGCCTTGACGTAGATGTTGGCGAGACCGAACACCGCGACAAAGAGAACGATAGCGAAGGCGGAAGCGCGGCCGGTGGCCCAGCTCTCGAAGGCCGCGCGCTTCAGCGTGATCGAGGCGACCTCCGTAACCGAGCCTGGTCCGCCGCCGGTCAAAAGCGTTACCATGTCGAACATCTTGAAGTTCTCGATGCCGCGGAAGAGGACGGCGAGCATGATGAAAGGCAGCGCCATCGGCACCGTGATCGACCAGAATTGGCGCCATGCCGAGGCACGGTCGACCTCCGCGGCCTCGTAGATATAGTCCGGGATCGAGCGCAAGCCGGCGAGGCAGATCAGCATCACATAGGGCGTCCACATCCAGGTGTCGACGATGATGATCGCCCAAGGCGCAAGCGAAACGTCTCCGAGCATCCGGATATCCGACGTCGGAATGCCGCTGAGCCAGGAGACCGCATAGGCGAAAAGGCCAATCTGCGGCTCGTAGAGAAAACGCCAGAAATTGCCGACAACAGCCGGAGACAGCATCATCGGGATCAGGATGACGGTCGTCCAGAAGGCATGGCCGCGAAATTTGCGGTCGATCAGGTAGGCGAGTGTGAAGCCGATAACCGTTTGCAGGACGATCGTCCAGAAGACGAAATGCGCTGTCGTCTGCATCGCCTGCCAGATGTCCGGATCGGTTAGGACGCGCTCGTAATTTCTCAAACCCACCCCTTCGACAGCGGCATTCGGCCGGTTGGCCCGATAGTTCGTGAAGGAAAGATAGATTGCCCAGATGAGCGGAAAGATGTTGATCGCGAGTAGCAGGACGATGGCGGGCGCGATAAACAGCCATGCTATTGCTCGATCGGACAGGCCGCGGACGCGCCGGACCACGGAAATCGGCGTTACCTTTGCGGTCGCATCCGCTGCCTTCTCGACGATGGAATTGGAGATGTTCAAGATGTCACCTGGTCTCTGCGTATGTGAGACATCAAGCGGCCCGGCTCCTTTGCCGATCCGGGCCGCCGTCCAGACAAGAATTCCGCGTGTCCAGCCGGACACTAGATCTTGCCGTCGTCCTCGAACACTTGGGTCCAATCCTTCACCAAGCCGTCGAGCGCTTCCTGAGCGGTCCCATTGCCGGCGACCACATAATTATGAACCCGTTTCTGCATGGCCTGGAGAAGCGACGCGTAGCTCGGTTCGGCCCAGAAATCCTTGACAATCGCCATGGAGTCCAGGAACGCCTGAGCGTAGGGCTGGCTGCCGGCGAAGCCGGGCGCGTTGACGACGGAATTCAAGCAGGAGAAGCCGCCGAGCTCCCACCACTTTGCCTGCACATCAGGGTGTGCGAACCACTTGATGTACTCAAGCGCGGCGTCCTTCTTGTCGGAATAGGAGACAACCGAGATACCTTGTCCGCCGAGTTGGGCAAAGTGCGCCTTCTCGGCAGGATTCGGGAAGAAGCCGATGCGATCGCCGCCGACTTTCTCGTCCTTGTAAAGGCCGGGCCAGGTAAAGGCGAAATTCATCTGCATGGCGACCTGGCCGGATTTGAAGGCATCCGCGGATTCGACCATGTAGACGTTTGAGCTGCCCGGCGGCGTGCAGCAATCAAACAGGGACTTGTAGAATTCAAGGCCCTTTACCGCGTCCGGTGAATTGACGAAACCTTCCATCTCGTAGGGCTTCTTGGGGTTGTCATATTGGAAGCCCCAATCATAGAGGACGTTGGTCACGCCCATGGTAATGCCCTCCGAGCCGCGCTCGGTATAGATCGAAGCGCCGTAGACGGTCTTTCCGTCGATCTCGCGCTTCTGGAAGAATTCGGCAATCTGCTTCAGTTGATCATAGGTCTTTGGCGCGGCGAGATCCCAGCCATATTTCTCCTTGAATTCCTTTTTCAGTTCCGGACGCTCGAACCAGTCTTTGCGGTAGGTCCAGCCGACCACGTCGCCCATGGCCGGAAGCGCCCAGTAGTTCGGGGTATTCTTCGGCCACTCGGAGTAGCCGACGACTGTTGCCGGCACGAAGTCATCCATCTTGATGCCTTCCTTGTCGAAAAAGTCGTTGAGTTTGACGTAGTGTCCATTCTCCGCTGAACCGCCGATCCACTGGCTGTCGCCGATAATCAGGTCGCAGAGCTTGCCGTGAGAGTTGAGTTCATTCAGAAAGCGGTCGGCATAGCTCGTCCATGGGACGAACTCGAACTTCACCGTCGTGCCGGTCTTGGCCGTGAAGTCCTTCGACAGTTCCACGAGCGCGTTGGCTGGATCCCAGGCGGCCCAGCAGAGTGTCAGTTCATCGGCTATTGCAAGATTGGGCAAAGCCGACGACAGCATGAGCGCCGAGGCCAGCCCGAGAAGGGCTTTCGATTTCTTTTGCATAAGTTCCTCCAAAGGCCGGCTCCCACCGGCGTCGCAACTTCACCCACTTCTAAGGAATGCTCACATGAACTCCTCAATTCATGTTTAGCAATGTGTTTAGTAAAACGTATTTTAGTAAACAATGCAAGCGACAAAATCGCCGCGGTGCATGCCTTAGCGCCTGCGCCGACCGAAGGGTGTCGTAGCTGCACTAAAGGAAGTGCCGCAGGGACAATGTCAGGGCTTTAGGAGACGTTTCGAAATGATCATTCGAGCCTTCTGCGAAACAGCCACGAGGCTGCGCTTAAGGTTCCGGCAGCAATCACGCAAAGCGGCCATGTCTGGTGCCACACCTCCATGAGGGGAATGTCTTTGAGGAAGATGCCTTTTACAATCACCAGGAAGTAGCGCAGCGGGTTGATCAGTGTGACCGGCTGCAGCCAGTCGGGCATGTTCTCGATCGGCGTTGCGAAGCCGGAAAGAAGCATAGCCGGCACCATGAACAGGAAGGCGCCGAGAATTGCCTGCTGCTGCGTCATCGACAAGGCGGAGATGAAAAGCCCCAGCCCGGCGACCGATGCGAGATAGAAGAGCGAACTGCCGTAAAGAAGCAGCAGCGAACCGCGCAGAGGCACGCCGAAGATGAAGATCGCCGCTAGGATATAGATCGTCATGTGAAAGAGCCCGATTATCATCGGCGGGACAAGCTTGCCGATCAGGATCTCATGGGTGCGAAGCGGCGAGACCATCAACTGGTCGAAGGTGCCGAGCTCGCGTTCGCGAGCGATCGAAAGGGCGGTGACGATAAGCCCGATGAGCAGCGCGATGCTGGCGATCAGGTTCGGCACCATGAACCATTGGAAGATCAGGTTGGGATTGAACCAGTTGCGCGGCACTGTCGTGACGGAACGCACAGCTCCTCGGACACCTGCAGGCGTCTCAGCGGATAATGTCGCGACAATCTGCGTGAGGTATCCCGAAACGATCTGCGATGCATTGGAGCGCCGGCCGTCAAGAATGACCTGCAGATCGGCCGGCTCTCCCGCCTCGATCCTGCGTGAGAAATCGGCACCAATTTCGATTGCGGCGGTTACCGTCTGGCGATCGATAGCATCCCGCACGCTGGCTGGCGTGCCGGCGATGACCACCTTGCGGAATGTCGGCGAACCCTCGATGCGCCGAACGAGTTCTTGCCCCCAATAGCCGCTGTCGCGGCTGAGTAGCATCACATCGACATTTCGAACCTCGAGCGTCGCTGCATAGGAAAAGACCAGGAGCTGCACGATCGGCGGACCGATCAGGATGGTACGGCCTCTCGGATCGCGCAGTACGGCCAGCAGTTCTTTGACAATAAGCGCTTTCAGACGCGTCCACCACATCTTACGCAATCCTCTTTCTGGTGCTGCGTGCGGCAAGCAGGAAAAAGACAGAGCCGATCAGAAACATCACGAGGATTGCATGGAGGAACATCGGCCAGATATCGCCGGCCAGGAACACGGTCTGCAGGCTGGGGATCAGATAACGCGCCGGCACGATGAATGTGATCCATTGGATCACGGTCGGCATCGAATTGATCTCGAAGAGAAAACCGGACAGCAGGAAGGCGGGAAGGAAGGCCGTAATCAGCGCCAGCTGCGAGGCAAGAAACTGGTTCTTGGTGGCAGCCGAAATCAGCAGGCCCTGCCCGAGCGCCGGCATGAGGAAAACGGCGGACAGGGCATAGAGCGCCAGGACGGAACCGCGAAACGGAACGCCAAACAGAAAGACGGCAAGCAGCACGCAAAGCGTCATCGATGTCAGGCCGAGCAGGAAATAGGGGAGTATCTTGCCGGCAAGCAACTCGGCGGCCGTCACCGGCGTTGCCATCATCGCTTCCATCGTGCCCCGCTCCCATTCGCGGGCAACGACCAGCGATGTCAAAAGCGTTCCAACCAGCGTCATGACGATTGCGATCGAGCCTGGCACCAGAAATGACCGGCTGGTCAGTTCCGGATTGAACCAGAAGCGTTGCTCCGCGGAAATCGGCGGCCCGCCTGCGGCAATTTCGGACTGCTGCTGGAGCCGCCAGTTTGCCACAGTGCCCTGGACGTAGTTCTGCACGAAATTGGCGGTGTTGGGATCGGAACCGTCGACGATCACCTGGACCTGCGGCCGATTGCCTGCTGCATAATTCCGGGTGAAATCCGCCGGGATGACAATGATGCCGCGGATGCGGGAAAGGACCAGCTCTTCTGCGAAGAGCCGTCTGTCGCGGCCGGTCGTCACGGAAAAATAGCGGGATGCCTGGAAGCTTGCGGCAAGATCATTCGTCAGCGGTGTTGTTTCTTCGATGACCAATCCGACACGCGTCCGCGTCGTGTCCAGCGAAACGCCGTAACCGAATAGAAAGAGCAGGATGAGCGGCAGCACAAATGCAATCAGAATGCTGCTCGGATCACGAATGACCTGAAGGCTTTCCTTGCGAACCAATGCTGCAAAACGGCGCCTTGGGCTGGAGGGAGACACTGGTGCGCGGGGAGGGAGCGTCATGCCGCAATCCTCTCCTGCGAGGCTTGAACAAGCGCGATAAACGCGTCCTCCATCGTCGGATCGGGGTTGTCGGCATTTGAAGAACGCGCCTTCAGCTCATCCGGCGTACCGAGTGCGATCGAACGGCCCCGATAGATCAGCGAAATGCGATCGCAATATTCGGCCTCGTCCATGAAATGCGTGGTGACGAGGACGGTGACGCCCTTTTCTACGAGCCCGTTGATATGCGTCCAGAATTCGCGGCGCGTAATCGGATCGACGCCTGAGGTGGGTTCGTCGAGAAAGAGCGCCTCAGGTTCATGCATGACGGCGCAGGCAAGCGCCAGCCTCTGCTTGAGCCCGAGCGGCAGGTCCTTTGCGGACATCGCAAGACGCGATTGAAGATCGAAGATCGATGTCATCAGCTGCGTGCGCTCGCGCTTGCGCTGGCCGCTCAGTCCATAGACGCCGGCAAAGAAATCGAGATTCTGCGCGACGCTGAGATCGCCATAAAGCGAGAATTTCTGCGCCATGTAGCCGAGGCGGTTGCGTGCCTGTGCCGCATCGCGGCGCAGGTCGAAGCCGGCCACCCGGCCTTCGCCGCTCGTCGGCTTCAAAAGTCCGCACAGCATCTTGAAAGTCGTTGATTTGCCCGCGCCGTTCGGTCCGAGCAGCCCGAATATCTGGCCGCGCGGAACATCGAACGTAATGTCGTCGGCTGCTGTGAAGTCGCCGAAGCGTTTAGTGAGACCTTTCGCTGCGATCACCGGCTTGTCGTCCTTGCCGGTCAGAGGCTGCTGGGCCTCCGCAAGCCTCGACCGACCGCCTGGCCCTCCACCCAGCATGTCGACGAAAGCATCTTCGAAACGCGGTTCTGTAGGGGTAACTTTTGCGATACTGGCTGCGGCAAACACGCCATCGTGGCCGGTCGCGGTTACCAGTCGGATCGCTTCACCCTGGATCACACCGTCGATAACGCCGTCCTCGTCGAGAAGCTTCGCGAGCAGCTGACGGCGCCGACCCGAAACACCGGTCAATCGAAAGACACGGTCTTTGACCTGGCCCGTCAGATCCTTCGGTTCACCGGAGAAAAGCAGCTTGCCCTCATTCATCAGCAGGACGCGATCGCAGGCCTCGGCCTCGTCGAGGTAGGCCGTCGACCAGACGACGCCGATGCCTTCCGCTGTCAAATTCTCGACCATCTTCCAAAGCTCGCGCCGGGAAATCGGATCGACACCCACGCCGGGCTCATCAAGGAGCAAAAGGCGGGGTTTCTTCAAAAGCGCGCAAGCAAGGCCGAGCTTCTGCTTCATGCCGCCCGAGAGCTTTCCGGCAAGACGGCCTGTGAAGTGTTTCAGGTCCGTGAAGGTCAGAAGTTCATCGAAGGTCGCTGCCCGTTCGCTTTTTGGCAGCCCGCGAAGGTCGGCGTAGAGATCGAGATTTTCCTGGACCGACAAATCCTCATAAAGCCCGAAGCGCTGGGGCATGTAGCCGATTGAAGCTTGGATGGCAGCCGATCCGTCGCGCGGTTCGAAGCCCAGCACCTTGATCGTACCTCCTTCCGCAAGCATGAGACCGGTCATCAGGCGGATAAGCGTGGTCTTGCCTGCTCCGTCGGGTCCGACGAGCCCGGTGATCTCGCCGCCGCGGATCGAGGCCGAAATTGCATCAAGTGCCGGTTTCGCCTCGCCGAACCGCTTCGTCACGTCCTCCAGGTGAACGAGTTCGGCGGTATCGCGAGATCTTTCTGCGGCACTCATTTTTTCGCTGCCTGCAATGATGGAAGGCGAAGCGTCACCGGCATGCCCTGGCGAAGATCCGGCCCGGGTTTTTCGATGACGACGCGCAGACGATAGACGAGGTCGGTGCGAAGTTCCGGCGTCTCGACAGATTTCGGCGTGAATTCCGCAACCGGAGAAATGAAGCCGATCCTGCCGTCATAGGCGTGATCCGGTTTGGTATCGGACGTAACCTTGACCGCCATGCCCGGATGGATCCGACCGAGTTCCACTTCTGCGACATAGCTGCGGACCCATACAGGCTCGGTCAGCGATAGCACATAGACGGCATCGGCGGACGATACGATCGCACCGGGCTCCTTGATCCGCGACAGGATGATGCCGTCGTTGGGTGCCCGAAGCTCCGTATCGCCAAGCGATGTCCGCGCCGTTGCAAGAGTGGCTTCGGCCGATTTCAACTGCGCTGCCGCAGCTGCGATGTCTTCGGCGCGGCTGCCTTCCTTCAACAACACCAGCGCCTGATTTGCGGATTCCGCACGTGCCGCAGCCATTGCTCTTGCAGCCGTCGCCTGATCGAGACCCGCTTGAGAAACCGTACCCTGCGGCCGCAGCTGCCGGGCGCGGTCGTAAGCGAGATTGGCGTTTTTCAGGTCAGCAAGGCTTTCGTTGTAAGATGCGCTTGCCTGCGCAATCTCTGCGGGCCGTGGACCGGCCCTGAGCTTGTCGAGTGTGGCACGCAGCGCGGCGACGGTTGCCTCCGCCGAACGGACCGCATAGTCGTAAGGTTCGTTGTCCAGCCGCGCCAGAATAGCACCGCGCTTGACGGTATCGCCCTCGTCGACGCGTGCCTCTTCGAGCCGGCCACTCACCCGGAAAGCGAGCGAAACTTGGCGGATATCGACATTTCCGTAGAGTGTGAACTCCTTTGCGCCTTGCGGCGCCCAGCCAAGCCTCGACGGCACATCGTACCACCAGCCGGCTGCGGCTGCGCCGGCGAGAAGGATCGCAGCCGGAATGATCTTGTTCATTCTGTTTGTCCTTTCGCCGGTTCGAGCAGCGCGACAAGGTTGCGCGCGTGGGCCTGCAGCGTTGCGATCTGCTCTTCGCCGATTAAATCCCATTCCATCTGCGCGAGCACCGCGGCGTTCGCCATCCGGAATACCAGAAGGCTGCCGACGAAGGAGAGGGTGCGCAAACGCACGTTCTCGGAGGCGGGGTCGTCTTTCAAAATCGCCCCGATCAGCCGCCGTGCCATATTGATCATCGGTCCCATGATGCCGGCATAGACCCTCTCGAAAGCCGCCGTCGGCTCCAGCTGCTCGCGGATGATGAAGCGGGCCCAGGCCTCCGACTCCTTGCTGACGAAAAGAACTACCATTGTTTCCACGATCTCCGTCAGAAAGAGCCGTGCCTGCGACGCATTCAACGGCGTGTTCGTTTCATCGATTTCCGCAAGATGGCGGCCGACGCGATGGCGGATGCCGGCGACATGTCCGGCGACAATTCCCGCCAGGTATTCGGCCGTTGCGATATAGAGCCCTTCCTTGCTGCCGAAGTAATAGGGGATGGCTTGTAGGTTGACGCCTGCCGTATCGGCAAGCTTGCGCGTACTAGCGCCGTCAAAGCCGTATCGGCCAAATACGTCAAGTGCCGCCGCAAGCAGCCTCTCGCGGGTAACCTCGCTTCGGGATGCCTCGGCTTTTTTGGTGCCGGTTTCGTTCATGAGGGCTATTATATGGCGTTCCCAAGTGTCAGTCAATCGAATGAATTATAAAATGCGGCAGGAAGACTGGCAAGTATTCAAGGATGGCTGGGCTCTGAGGGTAGACGATGGGTGGCGCCGTTGTTGCCACGCACGCGCCGCGCCGCGCATCGGCGTTTTTTTCTGGCGGCGGGCGTGGATCGCTTACTTGCGGCCGACAATCACAGCAATTGCTGGTGCCGACGACTTCCGCGAGTTTGCGCGCGAGATTATCAGCCTCGTTGTTTGTGATATTGCGTAGCGAACGCGCTGTGCTGGCGTTCAATATTGCAGCGTGGATAACGCGAGCGCAGCGCCCCCGTCCGTCATGGGACGAGGCAACGGGTTCGGTGAACCCGTTGTTCTTGACGTCAGCTCCGGGGCTTCGAATTTTCCGGATCGTAGAGCGGCTTGTAGCCGACGGCGACGACTTCGACGGGATAGGTCTCGCCGAAGTAATCGACGTCGAGCTCGCGGCCCACCTGGCAATAGGACCAGGGCAGAAAGGCCAGCGCGATATTCTTGCCGATGGTCGGGCCATAGGCAATCGACGTCGTATAGGAGCGGCGGCCGAGTTCGTCGACCAGCGTTTCGCCCGTGGCCGGATCCATGACCGGCAGTGAGCCGACCGGGTAGCGGGCAACACCGCTCCTGTCGACATTGTCGGTCATCACGAGCGTGCAGAGCATGGCCGGCTGGTGCTCGCGAGCCTTGTATTCCAGATGCTTGGACTTGCCGCGGAAGTCAGCTTCCTTGACCTTCGGACGGGCGAGGTCGGATTCGATGAGGTTGTACTGCGTAAGTAAGTCGGCGTTCTGCAGGCGCAGGCTCTTTTCCATGCGGCGGGAATTGGCATAAGTTTCCACGCCGAATGCCATAACGCCGGTGGAGCGCAGCGCATCCCAGACAGAAAGGCCGTCCTCGTATTTCATGTGCAGTTCCCAGCCCTGTTCGCCGACATAGGAAATGCGGAAGGCAGTGACGGACTTGCCGGCGATCTCGATCGGTTTTATTGCCGCGAAGGCGAAGTTTTCGGGATCAAGGCCGGCCGGATCGGCGACGACCTTTTTCAGCGTTGCACGCGCATTCGGACCCCAGATACCGATGGTGATGTACTTCTCGGCCACCTCGGTGACGGTAACGTTGAAGTCTTTGTCCTCGGCGATGCGCTTCACGTAATGGAAATCGCGCGGGCCGGCATCGGCGCCGTCGATGACGCGGCAGCGGTCGGCCATCCGGATCACGGTCAGGTCGGCACGGACCATACCTTCGTCATCGAGGAAGTGCGTGTAGATGCCCTTTCCGACGTTGGCATCACCGCCGATCTTGGCCGCGCAGATCCATTCCATCAGTTCGACATGGTCCGGACCTTCGACGTCGAACATGTAGAAGTGGCTGAGGTTGACGATTCCGCAATCCTCGCTCATGGCGAGATGTTCAGCATTCGATACGCGCCAGAAGTGCCGGTTGTCCCACTCGTTTTCGCGAACCGGAACGCGGTCGCCATACTTTTCAAGCAGATGCTCGTTCGCCTTGTAGCCGTGCGCGCGTTCCCAGCCTCCAAGTTCCATGAAGTATCCGCCGAGCTCCACCTCGCGCTCGTAGAAAGGCGAGCGCTTGACGTTGCGTCCGGTGGCATAGGGCTCGCGCGGATGTATGGCGGGAAAGTAGATTTTCTGGGCAGCCTCGAATGTACGGCCCTCGATGAATTTTTCCTCGAGCTGGTGCGGATAGAAGCGCGCATAGTCGATACTGGCATGGTCGATCTGTGTGCGGCCGTCCGTCATCCAGTCGGCGATCAGCTTGCCGTAGCCGGGGCCGTCCTTGACCCAGATGGCGACGCAGTACCAGAGGCCACGAACCTTCTGGCTTTCGCCGCAGGACGGGCCGCCAGCCGCAGAGACCTGCAAGAGACCGTTGAAGGAATGGCCTTCATTGTAGCCCAGTTCACCGAGGATCGGGGTGAGCTCCATGGCGCGCTCCAGCGGCTCGAGGATCTGCTCCATTTCGAGGTCGCGTTGCGAGGGCGAGAGGCGAGCTTCATGCTTTTCCAGAATGTCGCGCGGATGGCAAAGGCGAGGATTGGTCGTTTCGTAATAGCCCCATTCGATCTGGCCGCCTTCTGTGGTCTTCGGGTCGCCGGTATCGCGCATGTAGGCGGAGTTGCCCTGGTCGCGCAAAAGCGGGAAGCCGATTTCCTTGCCCGTGCCTTCGAACTCGTTGTAGGGGCCGAAGAAAGTCAGCGGATGGTCGACCGGCATGACCGGAAGATCTTCGCCGACCATTTCGGCGATCAGGCGACCCCAGATCCCGGCACAGACGACGACATGATCGGCCATGATCGTGCCGCGATGAGTGACGACGCCCTTGATGCGGCCATTCTCGACGATCAGCGATTTGGCGGGCGTATTGCCGAAAACCTTGAGCTTGCCGACCTTTTCGCCAGCATCGACCAACTTGCCGGCGACGGTCTGCGAGCGTGGAATGACGAGGCCGGCATCGGGATCGAACAGGCCCCCCTGAACCATGCTCTCCTCGATCAGCGGGAACTTTTCCTTGATCTCGGTCGGGCTGACGTAATATGCCCGGGTACCGAAGGCCTTAGCCGAGGTCAGCTTGCGCTTGATCTCTTCCATCCAGGTATCGTCGCCGGTGCGTGCAACTTCCAGGCCGCCGATGCGGGCGTAATGGCCCATTTTCTCGTAGAAATCGATGGAGTACTGCGTCGTCCAGACCGAGAGATAGTCATGGCTGGTCGTGTAGCAGAAGTCGGAGGCGTGCGCCGTCGAGCCGATGTCTGTCGGGATGCCCGACTTGTCGATGCCGACGATGTCGTCCCAGCCACGTTCGATCAGGTGATGCGCAATCGATGCGCCGACAATGCCGCCCAACCCAATAATTACGACTTTCGCTTTTTGTGGAAATTCTGCCATCACATGCGCCCTCGAACTTTGTTGCGCCGAATCTAGTACACGCAATGGCGCGACTACAGTCGATCCACGACATAAAAATGTAGCGATCCGTCAAAAGCCTCGCCTGTTCAAGACATCTGGGGCAGCCATTCTCCTGCACTCCGGCACGGTACGTCCTATGCAGGCCTCGATGGTTCCGGAACCATTGTCTTGAACAGGCGGAGAGCTGCAGACCGTGGATCTGCGGGCAGAAAGGTGAGAAAGTCGGCAGCTCAGCTGCGAGCCGCGACGATCGTAGTCGCCAAATGATATGGAAAGCTGAATAGGCAACGTTCCTCAAATCATCGCCAGGCAGGCTCGTTCGTCTGTTCGTAGTCGCTGAAGGCCTTTTTCAGGCCGCCGAGCACTTCGGCTGCGATTTCGGATATCGCTTGCAGTCTGGGTTACTTTCTCGATGTCTTCGCGCAGGTCGCCTCACTGACCATCGGTATTTTCCTATGAACGGGTTTTGTCGACCGGCTTCGTGCTGGCGGGTTTGCGGGCCGAACTCTTCCTGTTACACTCGATTCCCGATATCGAATATCGAGTATCTATATTTGATGGCGAGGGATGGAATATCAGGATCTTCTTTCCGGTTTTATCCGGCTCCACGTGCTCCATCACGCCGCCGAGGGCGATCTGCACGGCCTGTGGATGATCGAGGAACTGGCCCGGCATGGGTACAAAGTCAGCGCCGGGACGCTCTACCCCATGCTGCACTCTCTGGAGAAGAAAGGTTATCTGGCCTCACGTATCGAACGCGTGGGCCGCACGCGCCGGCGGATCTACAACGCTACACCCTACGGCCTTGTCGCTCTCGAAAAGGCCAAGGAAAAAGCCAAGGAGCTATTTCGTGAAATCCTCCCAGACAGCTCTGCCTGAGTTTGCAGTCGAGCGCCCGCGTGGCAATCCCGGTGAAGTCTTTCGCGTCTTCTTGAAGCTCGGGCTGACCTCCTTCGGCGGACCGATCGCGCATCTCGGCTATTTCCGGGACGAGTTGGTGGTCCGGCGCAGATGGATCGACGAGGCCGGCTATGCCGATCTCGTGGCGCTTTGTCAATTTCTGCCGGGACCGGCGTCAAGCCAGGTCGGCTTTTCGCTCGGTATCCTGCGCGGCAACGGCTTGCTTGGCGGGCTCGCAGCCTGGTTCGCTTTCACCATGCCATCGGCCGCCATGCTCCTTTTTTTTGCGCTCGGTGCCGCGGCTTTCACCGGACCCGTAGCAGAAGGCTTCCTGCACGGCCTGAAGCTGGTAGCCGTTGCCGTTGTCTCGCAGGCGATCTGGGGTATGGCGAAGGCTCTTACGCCTGACCGTGAGCGTGCCGGCATTGCGCTGGCCGCCGTTGCGATCACGGTGTTCATCGGGGGAACGTTCGGCCAGACCGGCGCGATCGCACTTGGTTCTGTTGCCGGGCTCTGGCTTTGCCGCGCGGACGTCCCTGTGCAGGCCGGACGACTCAGCTTCCCAGTCTCGCGCCGGGGCGGCGCGATCGCGCTCATCTTCTTCGCGGTCTTGTTCTTGGTTCCGCCGCTTGTTGCCGGCTTCACCGGCCATGAGGCTGTCGCGCTGTTCGACGCCTTCTATCGCTCGGGCTCTCTGGTGTTCGGTGGGGGACATGTCGTGCTGCCGTTGCTTCAGGCGGAAGTGGTGACGCCTGGTTGGGTGACGAACGAGGCCTTTCTCGCCGGCTATGGCTTGGCGCAGGCAGTGCCCGGACCGCTTTTTACCTTCGCCGCCTATCTCGGCGCGGTCATGGGGCCTGCGCCCAACGGGCTCGCCGGGGCGGTCATCGCCCTTGTCGCCGTCTTTTTGCCGGGCCTGCTGCTGGTCTACGGCATGCTGCCGTTCTGGGACGCGCTTCGGCTGCGACCCGCGGCACAGGCCGCCATGTGCGGCGCGAACGCCGCCGTCGTCGGGATCCTTGGTGCTGCGCTCTACAGCCCGGTCTGGACAAACGCTGTACTCTCGCCCGTGGATTTTGCACTCGCACTCGCAGGGTTCCTCTTGCTCGTCGTCTGGAAGATGCCACCCTGGATCGTCGTCTTGCTGCTGGCAGCAAGCGGTGCGCTCCTCCATCCCATTTGAGGGCCTTTGGGCAAAAGCAAATCATCTGCCAATTATCGGGGTGAAGTAACGAGAGCTACAACGGAGGAAAATTCCATGTCAGGCATCAGCGTGCGTTACATCGTTGACGACGTCGACGCAGCAGTCGATTTTTACCAACAGCATCTCGGCTTCTCTGTCGCGTTTCGTCCCGCGCCAGGCTTCGCCATTCTCACCAAAGATGGGTTTCGCCTTCTCCTAAGCGCAATGACCGGACCAGGCGGAGCGCCACAGGCGATGCCGGATGGGCGCAAGCCAGAGCCCGGCGGCTGGAATCGTATTCAGATCGAAGTTGCGGATATAGAGGCACAGGTCGCAGCACTGCGCCAAGCCGGCGCACGGTTCCGCAACGAAATCGTGCAAGGAATGGGCGGCAGGCAGATCCTTCTCGAGGACCCTGCGGGAAATCCGATCGAACTGTTCGAAGCGCCGAAGAAATGAGCTTTGCGAACATGCGCAGCCGATGGAGCTCTCAAACGCTAGGGACATCGAAAGCGCTTGTGCGCTGATCCGGGATGGCGCAGGTCGCGCCGCCCAAAAGGCGCGAGGGGGTGAGAAAACGCTTCTCGCGCCCGTTGGCGAGCGAAAACATGCCGCCGCGGCCGGGGACGACATCGATGATCAGTTGCGTATGCCTCCAGACCTCGAACTGGCGGGCACTGATATAGACAGGCACGCTCCCGATCTCGCCCAGTTTCACATCCGTCTCCCCCGACGCGGAATTTATTTGACGGGTAACACATCGGCGACGACCCATCGCAGCAGCCGCCGGACTGGTGAAACAGGATATCGGGATGGTCGCGGCGGATCTCGCTGATGAGAACAAGCGCCGCATCCGTTGCAAGCACGCGCGGTTCTCCGGTAACGGTCGTTTCCATCCTGGTTCCTTCATGCCGAAAAGCCTCCTCCCCGAATAGGGAGAAGGCAGCAATTTATGATCAACCCGTTCCTCAGAAGAAGCCGAGCGCCTTCGGGCTGTAGCTCACGAGCATGTTCTTGGTCTGCTGGTAATGGTCAAGCATCATCTTATGCGTTTCGCGGCCGATACCAGACTGCTTGTAGCCGCCGAATGCTGCATGCGCCGGATAGGCGTGGTAGCAATTCGTCCAGACGCGGCCCGCCTGGATCTCGCGGCCGAAGCGGTAGGCGCGGCTTCCGTCACGCGTCCAAACGCCTGCTCCCAGGCCGTAAGGCGTGTCGTTGGCGATCTCCAGCGCTTCCTTCTCATTCTTGAAGGTCGTGACCGATACCACCGGGCCGAAGATCTCTTCCTGGAAGATGCGCATCCTGTTATGCCCCCTGAAGATCGTCGGTTTGACGTAATAGCCGTTGGCAAGTTCGCCGCCGAGATCGTTGCGCGTGCCCCCCGCCAGGACTTCGGCTCCTTCCTGCTTGCCGATGTCGAGATAGGCGAGGATCTTCTCCAACTGTTCGTTCGATGCCTGCGCGCCGATCATTGTCGCGCTGTCGAGCGGGTTGCCCTGCTTGATGGCTTCGACGCGCTTGACGGCCCTTTCCATGAAGCGGTCATAGATCGATTCCTCAACCAGGGCGCGGCTGGGGCAGGTGCAGACTTCGCCCTGGTTCAGCGCAAACATCGCAAAGCCTTCCAGCGCCTTGTCAAGGAAATCGTCGTCTTCGGCCATGACGTCGGCGAAGAAGATATTTGGCGACTTGCCGCCGAGTTCGAGGGTCACGGGAATGAGGTTCTGGCTGGCATATTGCATGATCAGTCGGCCGGTCGAGGTCTCGCCCGTGAAGGCGATCTTGGCGATGCGCGGGCTGGCCGCAAGCGGCTTGCCGGCTTCCAGGCCGAAACCATTGACGATATTGAGGACGCCTGGCGGCAGCAGATCGCCGACGAGTTCGGCCCACACGAGAATCGAAGCCGGTGTCTGTTCGGCCGGCTTGAGAACCACGCAATTGCCGGCCGCAAGGGCCGGAGCAAGCTTCCAGGCTGCCATCAGGATGGGGAAGTTCCAAGGAATGATCTGGCCGACGACGCCAAGCGGCTCGTGGAAGTGATAGGCGACGGTGTCGTTGTCGATTTCGCCGATAGAGCCTTCCTGTGCACGTATGCAGGCAGCAAAATAACGGAAGTGGTCGATGGCAAGCGGAATGTCGGCCGCCATTGTCTCGCGGATCGGTTTGCCGTTGTCCCACGTCTCGGCCTGGGCGAGCAATTCCAGCTTGTCCTCCATGCGCTGGGCGATCTTCATCAGGATATTCGAGCGTTCGGCAGCCGAAGTCTTCGCCCATTTGTCCTTCGCGGCATGGGCCGCATCGAGCGCCGCGTTGACGTCCTTTTCGTCGGAACGTGCAATTTCGCAAAGCTTGCCGCCTGTGACCGGCGTGATGTTGTCGAAGTATTTGCCTTCGATCGGCTCGCGCCACTCGCCCCCGATGAAGTTGCCGTATTTCAACTTGAACGGCGATTCGACGATCTTCTGATGCAGCATGTAATCCTCCCTAGATGAGCCAGGTTCAGGAGTGAACCAGTGGAGGAATTCTGCGCATCTTTTGCCGTACGAACCAGACTGGCGGGGTATTGTTGCAGTGCACAGTGTCGCAGCGTTGCGACATGATAATCGCACTTCGGAAAGAACAAGAGACGTTTAGTGGAGATTGAGCTTCTTCATCTTGCGATGAAGGGTTGCCCGGCTCATGCCAAGATCCATCGCAGCCCGCGAGACGTTGCCGTTGGATCGGGTGAGGGCGCGCAAAAGCGCCGCACGCTCAGCTTCCAGAAGAGCCTTGCCGTTTGCGGCGCAGCTTTCATGAAGCGCATCGGCCGCGGGAATGCCCGCCGCAATCTGCCGGTCGTCGAGCTTCAGTGCCAGCCGCGCCGCGCGGGTAGCTCCGAGCACGAGGTCGTGCTTGTCCACGGCAAGCAAGGCGGCCGCCGAATTCGCGCCTGAGGGGACCATCAGGAAACGTGCGCCGGTAAAGGCGCTCCGGAAGATATTGAGCTCGATGCGAAGGGCTGCGTCGCGCACGGTCTGCGACAGGATCGACAACATTATCTCGTTGACATCGTCGCGGCAGGTGGAAATGTCGAGTGCGGCTGCGAGCTGGCCGCGATGATCGCGGATCGGCGCGGTCGTACAGCTGAGCCGGATATTGGAACAGAAGAAATGCTGGTCACGGAAGATCGCAACGGCGCGTTCGTCGGCCAGCGCAGTGCCGATGCCGTTCGTTCCAATGCTTGCCTCCGTCCAAATCGATCCGGTCCAGAGGCCGAGATCGTGAAACTCCTTGTCGTCGCCGGCGTTGCCCCGCCGTTCCAGCGCAATGCCGTTGCGGTCCGTGAGCAGCAAGCAGCAGCCGGCCTTACCGACCGTCGTAAAAAGCCGGTCGAGCTCGTCTGCAGCATCCTTGATCAGTTGTTCCGATTGCTCGCGTGCCTGCCGAAACTCGTGATCGGTGAGCCGCAAAGGTATGCGCACATCTTCCGGCGCCAGCTGATGCATGGTCATGCAACGCCGCCATGAAGCCACAATTGGTGAACTTGCCGCCGCTGATTTCTGTTGCGCGCATGTATAGACATGACCCGCATGTGCGGAGTGTTCGTGCATCGGCTCCTCCCACGGAACGCAAGAGCAATCTGTCGGAAGTCACGGGTTTCTGCAATGCTTCTGGAATATGAAGATTGTCGCATGGCTCGGCCGAACTGTCGCAGTCGTGCGACAGGTGGTGTTCTGGGGTGCATCGACGCAGCGTCAAATGGGGCGATGACGCTACATCTGCCGGATGTTCCGGAGCGCCGAACGTTGCCAAGCTCGGTTGGTTGGTTGATGGCGATCACGGCGAAAGCGGCAAAATCATGAGCGTGCCGGATCGGGACGTGACAAATTTGGCCGCGATTCCATAAACCCGTGAAGTGTTTCCGGTGTGACGACAGTCTCGAATGTGTCCAATCCCGCAAGTCGCACCGCGCGCAACAGCAAAATGGTGTCGCTGTGCAGCGCGGCCGGGGTTGAAATCGTGGATTGCGATCAGCATCGTCGCCTGCGTCTTTGCGACATGGTCTTCAGCCCCGCAGGATTGCCGCCGAAGGGAAGCTTTTCGGCGATCGCATTGAGTGGTGTGTTTTGCCGGCGCGTTCGCAACGACAAGTCCGACGATTTGGCCGACGGCAAACGATGCCGGTATTCCGCCAGCGTGTCCTGCGATGCTGGACGCTGACATCTTTAAAATGAGATGGTGCCGAGTGGCGCCCTGGGTGCGAATGGAACCTCGGATTTGGCCCCAAATTGGTTGAAATCGATGGGATGCCATCATCGTTTGTTATCTATTTCCTTCTAATATGTTCAAAGGACGGAAGATGGGGGAACAGATGATCGGCCGGTTCGCACTTGCAGCAGTACTTTTTTTCGCAGGCTCGATTGATCTCGCGACGGCGAATGAAAAGCTCCGAGTCGCGACGGAGGGCGCATACCCACCATTTAATTTTCAGGATGCATCCGGTCAGCTTGCTGGTTTCGACGTCGATATCGCCAAAGCGCTTTGCCAGCAAATGGCCGTTGATTGCACGTTTGTCGCCGTCCCCTGGACCGTGATCGTTCAAGGCTTGTCGGATGATAAATACGACATGATCGTCGCAAGCATGGCGTTTACCGAAGAGCGCGCTCAAAAAATGGAGTTCTCCGCTCCATACTACCGTTCTCACTCGGTGCTGGTCGGCGACGCTGAAAAGTTCCAGGATAGTGCGCCGGCAGCCCTCTCCGGCGTCCGGATTGCGGCAGCACAGGACACGATCCAGGCGGAGTATTTGCAAAAGGCCTATGGTGCAAGCAAGGCCTTGCTGGCCAAGGATCAACCCGGTGCCCAACGTCTTCTTCTGGACAACCAGGCCGATCTCTTGATCGGCGATGCCATTGAACTTTTGAGCTTCCTGCAGACCACGGAAGGTGCGCGCTTTGGATATGTGGGAGATCCAATCTCCAGCGAGTTTCTTCAAAGTTCGGCGCACATCACCGCGAAGAAGGGAAACTCGGCCCTGATCCAGAAGGTGAATGCCGCACTGAGGCAGATTAAACTCAACGGTGTCTACGACCGCATCAACGACGCTTATTTCCCGTTCAGCATTTATTGAGCCGATGGAATGGAAGAAAATAGCGCCCCGAAACGGCGTCAGCTCTCACTCAGCGCTGTTGCAAGATTTCTTCTGCTCGGCGTCGTGGCATATACGCTGATTGCAGCGGCTTTTTCGTTCGTCTTTCTGAAAAGGATCGAGACACAAGCGAACTTTACGCGCGATGTACAGATCCCCCTGATCCTGACGCAAACGCGCAATGCGGTAAAAATCGAGCGTCTCTCTTCTCTTGTTCGGTCGATTTTTTTGGCGAAAGACCGCAGACTGGAGCGCCAGATCCAATTGCAAATCCAGGCTCTCGCGCAAGGCTTTTCGTTCGATCACAACGGTTTTCTGGTTGAGAGATCTCAAAAAGTCGCCGACGAAGCCAAAACGATCGCCAAGCTTCGCCAGCAGGCCCGCGACAAAGAAAGCTCGACGCAACCGTCGCCGTCCGCCAATTCTATCGACGCACGGGTCGTTGATGAACTCGACCGGCTGGCGACGCAGGCCTATGAGAGGGCCATACGTGATCTCGATGCGATGGGGACTCAGTTGAGCGGCGATGCTGCCGTCGTGGCGGACAATATCGCCAGCGAAATCCAAAACAGTGCGGGTTACATGCAGGTTGGGTGGCTCCTCATCCTGGTTGTTCCTGGCCTGTTCGCCGTCACAATACTCATTGCTGCCAAGCATCATCTTGCTGCACCCATCGGCGCTGCGATTAAGAACTTGGAACGCATTGGCAAGAATGAACCGGTCCTGACGCTGGAACGCCTTCCACTCATTTCGGAACTCGCGATGATTGATGCGGCGATCGTTGCCTACGGCCAAGTATCCGACGATTTGCACCGCACCAATTCGATCCTGCAAGGATTGGCGGAAAAAGATCCATTGACGGGCTTGGCGAACCGACGGACCTTTGAAAGCTATCTGGCGGCAGTCTTAACCCGTCCGGCAATAAGCTCGCCCGGCGTTGCGATCATGATGATCGATATCGACCACTTCAAATCCGTCAACGACACTTTCGGTCACCTTGCAGGCGACAGGTCTCTTGTGGCTGTCGCGAATGTGCTGACATCGGTGCCATGGCAAGCAAACCATCTTGCAGCGCGATACGGCGGGGAAGAGTTCGTGGTCGTCCTGGAGGAGTGTTCGCTCGAGCAAGCGATTGAGCGCGCGGAATGGCTGAGGCGTTCTGTGCAGGAGCTCAACATTGAGACAGGAACAGGGCCATTTCTGAGACTAACCGCCAGCGTGGGCATCGCTGTCGCGAACAGTGTTTCCGATCAGCCGCCAGACATAATCGCAAGAGCAGACCGTGCCCTCTACACCGCAAAGAAAAACGGACGCAACAATGTTCAGGTCGCATCGCTCGATATTGGAATTTCAAAGGCGGGCTGAGCATCCGTCAGCTGCAGTTTCACCAATGCTGGCAACATAAGGGCTTCGCACGGCTTTCTACTGCCAACTCGTCCTTCATGCGTGCCGCCAGCAACACGCGCGGCATCAGTTGCGCGGATGCGGGGATCTCACCAATTCGATGACGATAATGTTCGCTTCATGCGCAGCCTTGATAAATGCTGCCCGCACGTCTTCGGGAGGTATTCGGTCGTATAATCCGTCAAGGCATGCCATGACTGCCTCAGAAAAATCCTCTCCGTCATCGGTCGGCCAGTGCTGCAGTAGCGTATCGGCTGCAAGACCCACAGAGTTAACGACCCGATACTCGCCGATGCGATGCATCGCCAAACCGACCGGCCGAAACGCCAAACCGTTTCCTTTCATAACACTTTGCCTCCGTTAAACCGCCGTACCAGCACGCGTTGCAAAACCCGTGCCCGATGCCGGCGATGGCCCGGATGGCGCAATCAAGACCACAGCGTCAAACAAACAGGCTTGTTGCGCGTTTACCCAATTGCCCATGCCTATATTCGTGGCTGGTAGAGCGCTGGTCACAGGCAACACGGGACCCGGGTTAATTCAATGGTTGGCCCACGCACTGATCGAAGCGGAGAGGACAAGGGAGACAAGGCTCGCCCAAGACCAAACATTTTACAATATTTGCGTAATGTGATGGCCAGGCTTCATCCGGGTATCGGCTGGGCAATTTACCTCGCTCTGGTGGTGCTGATCTTTTTAATGGGATCACTGCCCATGTGGTGGCTGCTATGACACCGAGGACAGAGCGCATCATTCTCGCCTTACTTTGCCTCATCGGCATCGTGGCACTGGTCTATGAATTTGGCTAAAGTTGCCGCTTTCTTCTGCAGGCCGGCCGGGGGTTGAATCCGCGTAATGCGTTAAGGCTCACGGGTCAGTATCGCTCTCACTGTGAAGACGCCACGACATCGGCTCTAACGGGTGTCGGCTCTTCTGCTCCACAATCTCGAACGCCACCGGGCTGCCGTCGTCCGACATATCGAGCCGCGCAGGATAGACACGCGAGCGTGAAGCGGCAGGGAGCGTAACGCGGTTCAGGGTTCCCGCCGCCTGCCGCATACCGAAGGCTACTTGCCCGCCTCTTTGGCCGCCATCTCGATGACGTCCGCGACCTTTTCCGGCCCGTCCTGCAAATCCAATAGACGCTTCGTTGCCGCTACGTCATCAGCAAGCGAGGTGAAGGGCTCCTGGATGACGTGGAAGCCGCGCCTTTCGAGGATTTCGGTCGTCTTTAGCCAAGTGCAACCATCGGCAAGCGCACCGACGATGGTCTTGAGCTCAGTGGCCCGTTCCCGCTAGGACGTGAACCCATAAATCAGGATTAACCGAAATTGGTGGAAGGCCCTCGGACTGCTTTCAGGGCGCAAACTCGCAAAAGCGGACAATGGAACAAGGCAGCCCCTACGCGCGGCCTTGCGGAATTGGCCACCGCGCTATCACGACCTTTGATCGGAAACGGCTCGACGGCCGCCGAATGAATGCAGCTAAGCAAGCCTCACGGTGGAGGCGAGTATCCGACAATCACTCGGGGCATCGAACGGGTCTGATGCACACACACACACGTGTCAGGTCAGCCGCAGATCCACGCCTGGATGCAACTTCTTGAGGTTGGGCAATGATTTGATCTGCCACGGGACTTGGGAAGAACCGCGTACGGTCAAATGAATGTCCGGGTGATTGCGAGCCTCGATCGTCAATTTGGCAAGCAGGTTTATACCGGAGGAGTTCAAGAATTGAAGTCCGGTCACGTCGAAAGTGGCCTTACCGGCCCCCTCTTCGAGCGCTTTCATGGCCAAAGCATGAATGGGTGCGTAAGCATCCGGGCCTGCCAGCCGCATGGTTCCGTCAAAATAAACGGTACCGCCCTCGGACCAGACGCGGAACGCTTCTTCTCTGATTTCCATAGCACTTTTCTCGCGGTTCATGACGGTGAAATTGGCATTGCGGCATATGTTTCAAGTTTTGCACGGTTGCGGGGGCGGTCCTCCTCGAAGAGCCAAGCCAGGTCTGCCTTGTAGTCGCTCATCAAAGTCAGCAATCCCAATCCGGAACCGCTACCGGCCGTTTTAGCGCTCGCCTCGATCTGCTGGATGAGAAGATCGCTCGGATCGCCTTGCGTTATGCTCGACAGCAACCGCTGGAACCTGGCTGCCGTCTGCCTGTCGACAAAATTCGATATCCTCATCTTAAAGTTGTCGTCTTCCGCCATGGCTTCGATCGCGATCTCGCCTGGAGCACGAAACTTGATGGCGTTTTCGATCAATTCGTTCGTCAGGTAGCCGATATCCTGTCGGACCTGATTATAGCGCCGCTTCGACGGTCGAAATCGGAGCGCCATCATCTCGGCGATGAAATCCGACGTCATGCTGGAGTGTTTCCAGGCAAGGTAAAGAGGGCCATCGAGTAGCCGCAGCTGAACGGCGTGCGTCGCGTCAAACGAAGCGAGATGCTCCTGCCCATATAGGACCGTTGTCATGCCATCACCTATGCCGCACTACGACGAGCGTAATGTCATCATGTATCTTTTGCGTTCCGATATAGGCCATGAGGCTTTCGAGAATGCCGTTCATCACCTGCTCAGCTGTGCGACCGTGCAGGCGGCGGGCGTTTTCGCAAAGCCGCTCGATGCCGAATAGTTCGCCTTCGGGATTTTCAGCCTCGGTGACGCCATCGGTATGAAGGACAATCAAATCGCCCTTGTGAAAGGGTATTTCGCGGGTAACGATGAAAGACGATATATCAGATTCAAGTCCCACTGGCAGGCCGAGGTCGCTGGTGTCGATCCGTTCGACCGCGCCGGTATGACGAATGACAATCAGATCCTCATGCTGGCCCGAAATCGTCAAACGCTCGCCATCATAGTCCAGAAATGACAGCGTGACGTGCTTGTCGATTTTCGTCCGCTCGATGTTCTTGTAGATCGTGCGGTTCAGATAACTGAGGAACCTTGAGGGGTTCGTTTCGCCGGCTTCCTGTAGCGCGCGGGCGACGGACTGCACCATAAGCATCAAAACACCGCTTTCGAGGCCGTGGCCCGTCACGTCGCCAATGCCTATCTTCAGGTGAGCTCCGTTTTGCAGGATATCGTAGTAGTCGCCGCCGACCTCGTCGGCGGGGCGCATATAGGCGGCAATCTCCAACTGCTCGATTGCCGCAAGCTCTTTCGCGCGGGGCAGCACCATAAGCTGAATCTGCCGAGCCACATCCAGTTCGGCACCGAGGCGCAGGTTTTCGCTCGTCAATTGGCCGTTCAGGATCGAGATTTCTTCTTTGGCCACCTCAATTTCCTTCGTGCGCTCAGCAACCACGTTCTCGAGATTTTCGGTATGGAAGCTGATCTCCTCGGCCATGCGGTTGAACGCGAGACCAGCCTCGCCAACTTCGTCCTTGGTGGGTATATCGACCCTGACAGAATAATCCTTTGTCTGTATGCGCTTGGCGGCACCCGCCAGTGCGCTGATCCCGCTTGTAATTCGCTTTGACGCCACAAAGACCGCCCCCGTGACGACGAGCATCGACACGAGAACCGCGAGGATCTGATAAATCAGAATGCGGTTGGTTGCCCGCGATATTTGATCTCTGGCGGCAGTGAGGGAGGCATAGATTTCACGCTCGGGCACAACGATGCCGAGCGACATGACCTCGCGCTGAACCGGTCCGTTTATCCAAAGATTGGTTGCGTTTAGCTGTTTTGTAACGACAAGATAAGGAACATTTTCGCCGCTCTCGTTCAGCGAGATGTGCCTTATGACGCCATCGGCATCAAGCGGCAGTGAGGCGACCTCCTTTTGGGAACTGTTGCGTAAAGAGCGGTCAAGGCCGGTCACGCCCTTGTTCGTGGCGTCGCTCGCCGAGCGAAGACCGATGATCTTTTCCCCGGCAGGGTTGATTGCAACGACGTTGCCGTCCGACATGGTTAGAAAGCCAAAGCCGCTTTCGGCGACCTTCACGCGCTCGACAATTTCGGCGAGCTGGTCAAGGGTGATGTCTGCTCCGGCAGCTCCCGCCACGCTACGCCGATCGGCAGTCCAAAGCGGATGGAAGAAGCTGACGATCAGTTTTCCCGTGATTGCGTCCGTATAGGGAGCGGTCTGGGTGATATTGTCAGGTACCGGCCGCAAGGAAGGGTCGCTTGCCCACTTCTGCCAGGATTCATAAAGACTGGGAAAGAAGAAATCCCAAAAGTCTGCGCTGTTGTGACCGGGATAAAGCCGATCGAAAGTCTGCGCTTGATCTGTATAAGGTGCCGTCCTGAAGATCGGGCGCTCTTTCGGCCCGATATAGTACATCTGCAGCTTCGATGCGCCGTTTTTCAAGAGGTCGGGGGCGACAAGATCAAGGACCGCACTCGTCTCGATATCGGTCTGCACCTGCGGTAGCGGATGGCGATCCTTGTCCAGGAGGTAGCCCCATACGCTGACGACCGACGGCGCCCCTGGAAGGTTCTGCGCCCATTGACCCTTGGGGTCGAACGTCACGGTCACCGCATCTGGAGCCGCCCTTGCCATGGCGGCTCCAATCTCCCCGTTCCTCGTTGGTTGATCGATCTGACCCTGAAGCACGCCTGTCAACGCCTTGACGTCGGAATGGACCTGATGGAGAAGCAAGCCAACCTGCGCGGCCGTGGAATCGGTATAGGAGCGGATATAGTCTTGGCTTGCCCGTTCAAGGCCGTGTCCCACTTCCGCCGTCGCATCCCGAGAAAGTCGCTGGACATTCCAAAGGGCGAGACCGCCGCTGACAAGCAGGTCAAAAAGGACCGCCCCACCGACAACGATCATGAATTTCGCGCGAAATGAGCGCGGTCCGAGGCTTGGCTTCCTGATCGGCGCGGTCATCATAGCGGTTTTCGCCCGGACGCTGCCCAAATGGGCCAGCCGGCGTAGCCCTTTGGATGAAGCGCCGCAAAGATATGGTCGGCGAATCCTTGTCTGAAACGTTCGACGAACTCCGCTGAATCGCCCCTGCGGACAGACATTTCGCCTGCGTAGACATCTCGCCATGCCGCGATGACGTCTGCGAACTCCTGGGGATCGCCGTCGAGGTTGGTGACCATGAAGCTTTCCATTTTCACCGCCTCGAAGCCCGCGTCCAGCAACAGACGCAAGCTCTTTGGCCCCATTTCGACGTCCATGTCGAAATGACTGAAGAGCTTGGCGACCTCGTTATAGGTCCATTGGATGCTGTCGGCCCGCGGTTCCCCGAGGCAATGGGAGTTTTTCTCGTTGGTGATGTAAACCCGGCCGCCAGGTTTGCAGATCCGATAGAGCTCCCTGAGCAGCAGTTCGGGGCGATCGAAGATTTGCAACGAGTGCCGGCAGGTCACGAAATCGAACTGGTCGCTTTCGAACAACATCTGCGATGCATCGCCGTAGGTGTATTCAATATCGCGGACACCGAAGCTTTCGGCAACATCACGGGCATAGTCGAGGCTCGGCGAGGAATGATCTAGCGCAACGATCCTTGCAGGACCGAACTCCTTTCTGACAAGCATCGCGAAATCGCCAATGCCGCAACATATGTCGGCAATCACCATGCCGTTGCGAAGCCCATGACGCGGCAATATCTCTCTCTCATGCCGCCACGTCATCTTGGTCTGCGTTCTGAGGATTGGAATGAAGCTTTGGTTTTCAACGAATGTCTGGCCGGGATAAAAAGCCGAGTCGTAGACCTCGATAGCAATGTTCGGCGAAAGATCGCTCAAATGCCGGAACATCCGTGCCGCCCAGGCGACAACGCTTGATGCGACGACCACAAATTTGATTTCGGGCCTTGAACGCGAAGCATCGATCAAAACCCGCGTCAAGGCACGAAATGCCGTGCTGTTCATATGCGTAACGCGCTTTAGATTGACGTATAAAACACCGCTGACGGTCTCGATTCCATTTCGCAGCAGCAAGAGATCGTCGGCAATTTCAGCCGTGGAATGAGGGCGAAGCACGCCAGCGAGGGAGAATTCCTGATCGTTGATGTTGAATTGCGCTGTAAAGACAGGCGAAGGACTTTGTGCAGTCAATTCAGTAGCCTTTCGAGCGGCAGGTCGACAATGAATGCAAGTGCGCCGATATCCAAATCGCGGATCTGGATTTCCGCGTCATAATTCACAACCAATCCGAGCAGGATCGCCTGGCCATCGGAGGCGGCATCGTTGGTGATCACGTTGAAATAATTTATAAGGGCCCGGCCGGTTTGTAATCCCAGGACAATCTTCTTGTAGGATTGTCGCTGTTCTGGCGGGCAAGGAAAGATCAGCTCGATGCGCTCGGTCTGCTGGCAGCGATAAAAATTGCATACAAAGTCACCATCATCCGCCTCTGAGCGAAACGACATCTCCAGAAGCTCGTTAAGGGCTGAGGAAAGCAGGTTGGAATGGCGCACAGGATCGCGACGGTCATGGCTGACCATTCGAGCGACGTAGTTGGACAACTGATCGCAATGCAGCCAGTCGGCGGTAAAGCTCGCCATGTCCATCTTCAGGCTGAGCAACTGGTCAAATGCGGGGCCAATTGCCGCTTCTTGATTCTTCAACCGACACCTCTCGGCGAATTGCCGCTTCACTTTTCAGGATTTGGCCCGATCATTACCGGGTCCCGTGTCAGCATGCTTGCGAATAAATTCATCAACCATGTCGGCCCCCAGAGGAGGGCTCAGGAAATAGCCTTGCAACCGGTCACATCCCTCCGCCTGCAGCCAGGCGGCCTGTTCGGCCGTCTCAACGCCTTCGGCAGTCACGCGCATGCCAAGCCCATGGGCCATTGCGATGACGAAGCGGACGATGGTCTGGCTCTTCTGATCATCAGGCAGGTCGTTGATAAAGTACTTGTCTATCTTGATGTTATCGAAGGGAAAGTTCTTCAGATAACTCAAAGAGGAATACTCGGTCCCGAAATCATCGAGGGAAATCTGGATGCCAAGCACGTTGAGCGTGTTCAGGGTATCAAGATTGTTGATCGTGCGCTCCAGCAGCACGGTTTCGGTGATCTCGAGCTCCAAGCGCTCCGAGGGCAGTCCGACGACGTCGAGGGTTTGCGACACTCGGTCGGTCAGGCCCGAGGTTAAAAATTCGGCGGGAGATAGGTTTACCGCAATAGTATAGTGGGCGGGCCAGGACAGGGCCTGCCGGCACGCTTCTTCCAGCACCCATTGACCGATTTCGCTCATAAGGCCGTCTGATTCCGCCATCGGGATAAAGGCAATCGGGGAAATCACTCCGAGGATTGGGTGGCGCCAGCGCAGCAGTGCTTCGAAGCCGGCTATCGCCAACGACCGATCGACCAGCGGCTGATATTCGATAAAGAATTCACGGTGTTGCAGCGCAACCCGAAGGCTCCGTCTCAATACCTCTCGCTGTTCCAGAACCTGCAGCATGCTCGGATTAAAGGTCCGCGCGCGCCGGCGTCCGTCCTTCTTGGCGGCATAAAGGGCAACATCGGCAGCCTTCATCAACTGCTCGCTCTCATTGCCGTCGCGAGGTGCAATCGCAACGCCGATACTGGCACCGACAAACACGGTAATTCCGTCCACCGTGAAGGGCTTGCGAAATTCGGCGATCAGCGACTCTGCTAATCTTTCGGCTTCATCCGGCTGCTCCCGGGCGATCTGTATGACGGCGAATTCGTCGCCTGCAAGGCGGTAGGCGGTCTCGTCTTTACCCAGCGTCTTTCGAATCCTCTCGGCCGCAAGCTTTAGGACGATATCCCCGGCTCCATGGCCCAGCGTATCATTGACGGGCTTGAAATCGTCCAGATCGATCTGCATCAGTGCAAGGCCCGCCTTTGCACGGACTGGGAGAACCTTTCCCAGTTTGTCGCTGAATTGGCGGCGATTGGGCAGCCCGGTCAAAACGTCATGGGTTGCCTGGTGAAGGAGTAACGCCCGGTCCAGCTCTTGCGCTTTTGCAGTCTCATCGATGTCAGCGCCGCCAAATTCGACGATCGCAAGGCCGGCCCTGGCCTGGAACAACAGCAGATTGCGCCGCTCGGATTCACCGGCGCCGAGACGAATGGTCCTCGGTTTGCCGGTATTGACGACGAGCTGAACGAGGGCAGCGAGGTCGGGATTTGCCAGGTCGGGATACACATCCCCCAAAGTTACGGGGGCCTCGTCAGCAAGGTCCAGGCGCTCCTTGAGCTTTTCAGACCAGTCGATAAACCCGAGATCGTGACCCCAGAGCGAAAACAGCCCCTCGGCGTGGCTGCCGAATTCGGACTTCTGCGGAGCCGGCTGAGGCCAATTCGCACGATTTTCCGGCATGGGGTCACCCTCCTCAACCCGCCTCGCTTTACGTGGTCCGTTATCGATAAATCCTGCCGAACCCAAATCTGTTCCGTATCAGAACTAGAGCGAGCCTCGTTGTAGTCAACGCAGAGCTCTACCAGAACGCGCTATCTTGCGGCCGTGTGACCACCGGGTTCTCGATCGTATATGACAGAAAGCTTATCTAAAGAATAACAAACCAACTTTGGACCGCAGCGGCGCGTTGAGCAGCGAAAATGCTGAGATCTTCGCGGTCAGGTGCTGAGGATCAATCTCACCGGGCGGCACGGCGCGTCGCAACATGAGAAGACGCAAGGGGCGATTATGGAGCTTGCTGCGTCATTGCGGCCGGTTGCCTGTCGCAAGGGCGATCGATTTTAACGTTTGATTAACCATATCCGCCGTTTATTCCTCGTTAACGGCCGGTCGGTCGTTGATTCGAACATCCATTGCGCGAAGTGCCGATGGATATCTGGAAAGACGATTTTGCGGCGGCACCCAAAATGCGCTTGCTGGGGTTGATATCGGTGGTCGCGGCGGCCTTGTTGGCCGGCTGTGCGTCGACGAGCGGCAGCGTCAGGCAGCCCTCGGCGCCCGAGACGGTGGCCAGCGAAAAGGCGCTCATTCTTCCGCCCCCCGGTGGCCCGGCCATCGTGAGTGTCGTCGAAACCAGGCGCGGCAACGGCGTGGAGCAGATGCTTTCACTCTATACGTCCTCTTCCGTGCCGGGGCAGAATTTCCTGAAAGTGCAATTCTATGGGGCAAGTGGGTCCAATCCGGGAGCGGGAGGCGCCTCCTACAAGATGATCAGCGAGAGGGGGATTTCTCGCGAAGCATTCGCGGCTGCGCCGGGCGTTGCGATGGCGAGGAACAACACCTTCCTGCAAAACAGCTATGGGCCGTTCGCCTATGCCTCGGGGCGCAGCCGCGCAGGCGATACCTGCCTTTATGGCTGGCAGCAGATCCGATCGAGCCAGGCGGCACATACGCAAGCGCGCAATTTCGGGATGATCCAGGTGCGGCTTCGCCTTTGCGACGCGCGCGCCAGCGAGCGTCAGCTCTTAAGCGTTATGTATGGCTATACGGTCACCGGCACGCTGAACGGCGAGATATGGAATCCTTACGGCGAGGTAAAAGGCGCCGATGAGGTTCTCGGCCGCGTCGGCAGCCCTGTTTACCCGGATGACGGTGGCCACCTCGCTAGCGCCATTGAAATCGGCTACGAACCGGCCCCGGCCCTCCGCCGTCAGCCACGTCAAGTGAAGGCGCCGGTAACAGCGCCCATGCCGGCGCCGATCGGGGTGCGTGTACCGCTGCCGGACCCAGCTTTCGAAACGCCAGCGGCCCATACCCAGCCGATGCCGGCCCCGGGCTCGGTTCAACAAGCGGCGAGGGCAGGTGGCATCACCGTGCCTTCCCCCGACTGCATAGGCGATGCGGCCATGACGGCCGCGTGCCGAAGATAGGAAACGCATAGCCGGCGCCGCAATGCCCGGCCATGCTTTTGAAGGGACGTCGATGCATAAGGCTCGAAGCATCTTCACCTGGGCGATCGTCTCGCTCTGCGTCTTCGTATTGATCACCTTGCCGGTGAACCTGCAGACTCAGCTTGTTGCCAGTATCACCGTCGTCACGATCATGGCGATGATCAAGATCCTGAAGGGGGAGGGCACCTGGCGCCTGATCGCGCTTGCCTTCGGCACTGCCGTCGTTCTGCGTTATGCCTATTGGCGCACGACGAGTACGCTGCCGCCCGTCAACCAGCTTGAAAACTTCATTCCCGGGCTGCTGCTCTATCTCGCCGAAATGTACAGCATCGCCATGCTGGCGCTCAGCCTCTTCATCGTCGCGACCCCACTTCAGCCGCGCCGGTCGCGCCCTGTCAAGCAAGAGCGGTTCCCGCATGTCGACGTCTTCGTGCCCACCTATAACGAAGACGCCCATCTCCTCGGCAATACGCTCGCCGCCGCAAAAGCAATCGATTATCCGGCCGATAAACTGCATGTCTGGCTGCTGGATGATGGCGGCACGCTGCAAAAACGCAATTCCAACAAGCTGCTCGAAGCCCAGGCTGCCATTGCGCGGCACAATGAACTGAGGCAGCTCTGCGAGGCACTTAGCGTCAATTACCTGACGCGCGACCGCAATGAACATGCCAAGGCAGGCAATCTCAACAACGGCATGCAGCATTCGACGGGCGAGCTCATCGCCGTCTTCGACGCTGACCACGCGCCCGCCCGGGACTTCCTGCGCGAGACGGTCGGCTATTTCGACGACGACCCGAAGCTCTTCCTCGTGCAAACGCCGCACTTTTTCATCAATCCAGATCCGCTGGAGCGCAATTTGCGCACTTTCGACAGGATGCCGAGCGAAAATGAGATGTTTTACGGCATCATTCAGCGGGGCCTCGACAAATGGAACGCTGCCTTCTTCTGTGGTTCGGCCGCAGTTCTCAGCCGTCGCGCGCTGCAATCCACCAATGGCTTTAGCGGCATCAGCATCACTGAAGACTGTGAGACCGCATTGGCGTTGCACGGCGCGGGCTGGAATAGCATTTATGTCGACAAGCCGCTGATCGCCGGTCTGCAACCCGCCACCTTCGCAAGTTTCATCGGCCAACGCAGCCGCTGGGCGCAAGGCATGATGCAGATCCTGCGCTTTCGGTTTCCGCTCTTAAAGCGCGGCCTGTCGATTCCGCAGCGCCTTTGTTACATGTCCTCGACGCTGTTCTGGCTCTTCCCGTTCCCGCGTACAATCTTCCTGTTCGCGCCGCTCTTTTATCTGTTCTTCGACCTTGAAATATTCACAGCCTCCGGCGGCGAGTTTCTGGCCTATACGCTTGCCTATATGCTCGTGAACCTGATGATGCAGAACTATCTTTATGGTTCATTCCGCTGGCCGTGGATATCGGAACTTTACGAGTATGTGCAGACGGTCCACCTTTTGCCTGCCGTCATTTCCGTCATGATCAATCCACGAAAACCAACCTTCAAGGTCACGGCAAAGGACGAATCGATTTCGGTCAGCCGCCTTTCGGAAATCAGCAGGCCCTTTTTCGTTATATTTGCCGTGCAGATCATTGCGCTCGCCATTACGATCTATCGCATCTATGCCGAGCCCTACAAGGCGGATGTGACGCTCGTTGTCGGCGGGTGGAACCTTATCAATCTCATCATGGCAGGCTGTGCGCTTGGCGTGGTGTCGGAGCGCGGGGAGCGTGCCGCTTCGCGGCGTGTGCGCGTCAATCGGCGCTGCGAATTCGGCGTCAACGGCAAATGGCATACCGCCTCGATCGAGGACGTCTCGGTCCACGGAGCGCGTCTCCATGTCTTCAACAAGCAGTTGGACCCGATGACGATCGGCGCCGAAGGCGAAATCCGCTTCCGCCCTTACAGCGGTGCTGACCTCGAAACTCTGCCGCTCATCGTTCGCAACATGGAACAGGACGGCGATATCATGGCCGTCGGCTGCCAGTATATCCCGAAGAGCGCGCTTGATCATCGCCTGATCGCCGATTTGATCTTTGCCAATTCCGATCAATGGGCGCAATTTCAGGAATCGCGCCGCCGCAATCCGGGCCTCATCCGCGGTACCATCTGGTTCCTTGGTCTATCGCTCTATCAGACAAGCCGCGGGCTCATTTATTTCTTCCGCAGCATGCGGCCGGAGCGCGAAGCGCAGCAGCAGATGGCAAAGGCGAACGGCTGATGAGGACGGGTCTTGCCGCTGCACTGTTTCTTATCAGCACCTCGGCGCTCACCTCTGCTCAGACTGCACTGGTGCCCGCGCCCTTTGACATGTCGTCTGAGCGCCCGGCCGGTCTTCATCCCATGGTGCCGCGCCTGACGTTGCCTGCCCCAACGGTGACACCGCCTGTTACAGTTCCAGACGCACCGTCCGTCCCTGCCGCTCCGCCGAAACCTTCCCCATCTTTTCCCGGCTCTGCAAATTCCGCTCGGCCGCAAACCGTCCAGCCTGCCGGCACCCCGGCGGAGACGGCCGGCGGTATGCGCCGCTACGTCGTTCCCTTCGACAAATTCGGTCTGGAGGGCGAATACGACCGAAAGTCGTGGAGCGTCTACCTCACTCCAGAACAGGCAGCCGCTCCGGCAAAATTCAATTTCGCCTACCAAAATTCCATCGTCGTTGCGCCGGAAGCCTCGCAGATCACCGTGCTCATCAACAACCGTCCGATCGGTCAAAAGCAGATCGGCTCACCCGACACACCCTCCCAAGTCAGCTTCGATGTTCCGCGTGGTCTGTTACAGCCCGGCGCAAACCTTTTGACCTTCGAGGCAAGCCAGCGCCACCGCACGGATTGCACGATCCAGTCGACTTATGAGCTATGGTCCAATATCGATCCTGCGCAGACCCATCTGAGCTTCGAAGGGCAAGAAGCTGCAAAGTTGTCAAGCACGGATGCCATCCGTGCGGTCGGCGTCGACGGGTCCGGTAGAACGGAATTCGACCTCCTCGTTCCAGCCCTTGAGCAGCCTGGCACGACGAAGCCGCTACTTCGCCTCGCACAGGGGCTCTCGGTGCTGAGTGGTATGCCGAACCAATCCATCTCCTTCAGTGTCGACACGCTGCCGGCAGCCGGACCCGGCAAGCTTACCGTTCTCGTCGGCACGACTTCCGAGTTGCAGCCCTATTTTCCAGACCTGCCACCGGCGGCTCAGTCCGCAGCGCTCGCGACATTCGTCACCGACCCGCGCACTGGCTCGCCCGTGCTTCTGGTCAGTGGCCCTTCGTGGCAGGCAATCTCCTCGGCTATCGATACCATCGTCTCCCCAGCTGATCGTGCCCCGGGCATCAGGCGCGATGCGTTGACCACCGAGCGCTGGAGCGCGCCAAACGCACCGTTGATACTTCAAGACACGCGGCTTACATTTGCCGATCTGGGCGTGAAGACGACAGAGTTTTCCGGTCGGCGTTTTCGTACGAACTTCAATGTCGCGGTTCCTTCCGACTTCTATGCGAATGCCTATGGAGAAGCGACGGTTCTGCTGGACGCGGCCTATACCGGCAGCGTCCTTCCCGGCAGCCATATCGACATCTATGTCAACGGCAATATCGCCTCGACGATGCCGATTACCGGAACCGGCGGCGGCATCCTCCGTCATCTGCCGATCCGCGTGGCCATGCGCCACTTCAAGCCGGGCCTCAACTCGCTGAGTCTTGAAGCAATCCTCACGACGAGCGATGACAACATATGTGTGCCCGGTGCGACCGCCTCGACCACGTCGCGCTTTGCCTTGTTCGATACGACTGAGTTTCGCATGCCGGATTTCGCCCGCGTCGGGCAGCGTCCCAATCTTGCCGCCATGGCCGGTACCGCCTACCCCTATGGACGGCTTGCCGGTCCGATGCCGCTCTTCATAGACCGCATCGATGCCGACACACTTTCTGCCGCGGCCACGCTGCTTGGCCAGATGGCAGTTGTCTCCGGACGCCCCATGAACATAGAGCCGACGGCTTCGCCAGGCACGATCGGTGATCAGGACGCCCTATTCATCGGTTCCATCTCGCAATTGCCGGCGGCGGTCTTGTCCCAACTGAATATCTCCACGGCAAGCCAGGCCACTTGGCGCCCGGTACCGGATACGCAGGTGGTCCAGCCGGACACCAATTCCGCTTTCGACCAATGGCGCTCGAAGGTGAGCAGCGGCGCATGGCGCGGTCAGGTCACGGCGTTCCAGGAGTGGCTGCGCAAGAACTTCGACATCTCGCTGAGTTCGCTGCAATTTGTACCGAGAGCAGAAGCCGTTTTCACGCCGTCCAATGTGGCGAGCCTCATGGTTGCGCAAGGCGCCAGCCCAACCGGCGCCGGGGCCTGGACAGTCGTAACCGCGCCCTCGGCAAAGGACCTGCGCGAGGGTATCGATGCTGTGACGGAGCAGCGCAACTGGCCGCAGATTTCCGGACACATCACCACCTATTCCGGCAAGACCGGTGAGATCGAAACCGTGCCGGTCTCGCGTTTCGACTTCGTGCCCTCGCAGCCTTGGTCGCTTGCGAACTTTAGGCTGATCGCCGCAAACTGGCTCTCGACCAATATCCTCTCCTACGCCTTTCTGCTTGTCGTTCTTTCGATTCTACTCGGCATGGCGACCTCGGGCATGCTGAGCAGATTGGGCAGGGGCAAATGAAGAGGATCGTGGCAACGGTGCTGGCTGGTGCACTCGCTTTTGCGATTGCCGTCGAACCCCTTCAGGCCCAAGAGGTGCTCGTCGATCCAAAGGCGTGGGCTGCCTACAAGCTGCAGTTTCTCGATCCGAGCGGCCGTGTCATCGACAACGGCAACGGCAACATCAGCCACAGCGAGGGCCAGGGTTACGGTCTGTTGCTTGCCTACCTCGCCAACAGCCCCGCCGATTTCGAGCAGATATGGTATTTCACCCGCACGGAACTCCTGCTGCGCGATGATGGACTTGCTGTATGGAAATGGGACCCTTCAGCCAAACCGCATGTGACGGACACCAACAACGCCTCGGACGGCGACATGCTGATTGCCTATGCGCTTGCGCTCGCTGGCACCTCCTGGAACAGGAGCGATTATATCGAAGCCGCTGCCAGAATGGCCCAAGCGCTCCTTTCCGAAGCAGTGGTGGAGGCCGGTGGCCGCACGCTGCTCTTGCCCGGCGTCGAAGGTTTTACACCGCCCGGCCGGATAGATGGGCCGGTGGTCAACCCCTCCTACTGGATCTTCGAGGCGATCCCGGTGATGGCGCTGCTTGCGCCGTCAGACCGGTGGCAAAAGCTTTCCGATGACGGCCTTGCACTCCTGAAATCCCTGCAATTCGGCCCGCGCAAACTGCCTGCTGAATGGGTAAGCCTTGCCCGCCGGCCGGCACCAGCCGAGGGTTTCGATGCGGAATTCGCCTACAACGCTGTTCGTATCCCGCTTTATCTCGCAAGGGCAGGGATTACCGACAAGGCCCTGCTCTCCAGGCTGCAACATGGAATGACCGCAAATGGTGCTCCGGCGACAATCGACCTTGCCACGGGTGGCGTGAAGACGGTGCTTGCTGACCCAGGTTATCGAATTGTTAACGATGTTGTGGCCTGTGTGGTCAACGGCAAGAAACTGCCCCCGACTGCCCGGCAGTTTTCGCCTGCGCTCTATTATCCGTCCACGCTCCAGCTGCTCGGGCTGGCCCTCGTCGTGAAGAAACATCCGGAGTGTCTGTGAAGTCGTCCCTCATCGCATTATCGGCTGCAGCGGTGGTGGCCATCGTAATAACCGGGGTGAAGGACCGTGCCGCGCTGGTGGAGAAATTCGGCATCGGACGCTCGAACCTGCAGACCGACCGCCTGGTGCAACCGGACACGCCCAGCAGCCAGCCGATCGACGTCCAGGCGGTCGCCGACCGTCTTGAGGAGGCGGCACCGGTGCTGACGGCACAGGCGCCTCAACCTCCCCAGGCGCCTGCCCCCCCGGCTCAGCCGCAGCCTGCCGAGAAGGAGCGGCCGGCCCAACAGCCGGCAGGGCAGCAACCGGCAGCTCAGCCGAAGGTCGACGAAAGCGCGCTGCGGTATTTTGCAAACCGCGGCGACAAGGTTCGCCTGCAGGCCGAAATCTCCCGTCTCCAAGCGCTTTATCCGAACTGGGTGCCGCCCGCCGATCCGCTGGCCGTGCCGCAAAGCGGCGATAAGCAGCTCGAAACCATGTGGCAGCTTTATGCGGAGGGGCGTTATGCAGAGCTTCGCAAAGCTATCGCCGACCGCCGCACGGCGGATACCGGCTGGCAGCCGCCCGCTGACCTCCTCGATCGCCTGGATGTCGCAGAAGCCCGGGCGCGGCTTGTGAATGCGTCCGACCTCAAACAGTACACAACAGTCATCGAGATCGGCGCTGCGACCCCGAGCCTTCTGACCTGCAGCGATATAGATGTCTTGTGGCGCGTCGCCGAAGCCTTTGTCCATACAGGAAGGGAAGCGCGCAGCGTAGATGCCTACAGCTACATCCTGAAGTACTGCACGAACCCGCAGGAGCGCCTTGCGAGCGTCCAGAAGGCTTCGGCGTTGCTGCCCTATCAGGCCATGCAGCGGCTGCTTGCCCTCGAGCAGCCTGCCGTGAGCGGCGGGCGCGAGTTCGATGGCATCCGTGACGAGCTCGCTCGCCGCTTCGTCGCTGAAGGCAACGCCGATCCGAAGCTTGATGTCGAAGCAGACTATGTATCGCGTGTTGCGCGTCTCGCGCAAACCCAAGCGCTCGCCTCCGATGCGCTCTTGCTTGGCTGGTATCAGCTGCGACGCGAGAATGCGCCGGAGGCGGAGAAGTGGTTTCGCGCAGCCCGTGCCAAGGAGGATTCGGCATCCGCTTCGCAGGGCCTGGCACTCGCGCTTGTCGCCCGCAAGGCGCCTCAAGAGGCCGAGGATGTCATGTACAGGTGGCGCAGCGATTCCAAGGATGCCACCGATACCTATCTTGCCGCTGCTGCCAATCTGATGGCTTTGCAGCCGCCCGCCGATATAAGCGAAGACGTACTTGGTCGCATGGCAAAAGAGGTCATTGCGCAGAAATACGTGCCGGCCGCGCAGCAATTCGGCTGGTATGCACGTTCGCTCAATCAGCCGCAAACTGCAGCGCGCTGGTTTGAAACTGCGCTTCGCTGGAAACCGGACGACGAACCGTCCGCCTATGGTCTTGCCATCACCCGTGAGCAACTGAATAATCGCACGGGGGTCGCGGAGGTCCAGCGGCTTTGGGCCGGCCGCTCGCAGCGTATCGCCACGCTTGACGATGCATCGCTATCGGCGCCCTCCGTCGAGGCACCGCTTCAAACGTCCGCCCGGCTTCCACAAAGGCTTGCGCGTGCGGCTGTGCCAGCTCAACCGGCTGACGGAGGAGGCGCAACCGAGCCTCCGGGCCGGGCTGTGCGAACCGAAGGATCGGCAATGGAGACAGTGACTGTGCAGCAAGGCACCCGCAAGCCGCGCGGTTGCTCGACCACGACGGATGCGAGCCTGCTCAGCCCCGATGCCGCGCTCAGCCGCGGCTGGTGCCTGATGGATCTCAATCGTCCGATGGAAGCTGTTGCCGCTTTCGAAAGAGCCTTGAAGGGGTCTGCGCGGCAGACGCGCGAAGACGCCGCCTATGGACAGAGTCTCGCTTATCTACGCGTCGGGCTGTCCAACAATGCAGCCGTTGCGGCAACGCGTGCGCCTCAGAGCCGTGAGCGCGCCGCCGAACTCCAGGTTTCAATCCTCGCTGACCGGGCACTCGCCGCTTATGGCGCCAAGCGGTATCGCGAGACGCTGATCTATCTCGATCAGCGAGCGCAGATCAAACGCGAGACGATCGATCTCATGGTGTTGCGCGGCTATTGCTATCTGAACCTCGAAATGTATGGCGATGCCGCACGGATATTCAATGCGGCCGCCGCCACTGGCAGTAAGGATGCCAACAGAGGGCTGGCCGACCTTAAGCGAGCCACGCGCCCAGAGACGTCGGGCTGATCCCGATTTTGCTGGCAGCGCCGCTGCCGGCGCCCCGGCAGAACCATCGTTTTCACGCAGCCGTTGCCAGTTCGACGCGGTTGCGGCCAGCCGTCTTGGCGCGATAGAGCGCTCTGTCTGCGGCCTCGATTGCTGCACGAATATTAGTGCCGCTAGAATCGACAGCCGCGACGCCGATACTGACGGTAACCTTGATTGCCGTAACACCGACGATCAAGTCTTCTGACTCGATTGCATGGCGGATCTTCTCGGCAACGATTGACGCGTCGCCCTCTTCAGTATCTGGAAGCAGAATGATGATCTCTTCGCCCCCGTAGCGAGCCGCGACATCGGTCTTGCGCACGGTCCGGCGAATGAGGTCGGCGACCCGGGAGAGCACGGTGTCTCCCGCATTGTGTCCCCAGGTATCGTTGATCTTTTTGAAGTGGTCGACGTCGAGCATAACGATCGAGAAAGGCCGCCCGCGATTGCTCGCCTCCTCGGCGCAGCGGTCGGCCGCCCGCTGAAAGACGCGGCGATTTGGGAGCTTCGTCAACGGGTCGACGCTCGCCTCATTTTCAAGCACGCGCACCATCCGGACTCGCTGCTTTTCGCGCGCAAGCAGATCGGCAAGGAGGAGGACGCCGAGAATATTGGCAAGCATGACGGGAACCGCAGCGCTCAGAAACAGGTCCCTGGCGATCTCCGGAGGCAGAAAGACAAGGACGATGAAGGAAGAGACGGTCGCAAGGCCGAGCAGCAGCGTTCTCCCCCAGCCGGTGCCGATGCGGTGACGGGGTATGAGCGTGCTGGCGTAACCACTAAGCGCCACAAGGATGACGCTCACCGCGCCGCCCGTCGCGCCGACGCCGCCAAGAACCAAACGGTGCGCCCCCATCATGGCTGCAGCAATAATAGTGCCAATCGGTCCTGCGTAGAGGGGGGAGAGAACCAGAAGAATGGATCGGGCGTCATAGATAAGCCCCGGCCTCATCACGATCGGATCGTTCATCGAAAGAATGCCGCCGAGACCAAACAAAAGGCCCGCCGCAACGCCCCTGATCAATCTTTGGCTGATGGTGCGAATGACCCAAGCATAGCCATAAACGACTAAGACAGCCAACGCCAGGACACGTATGTAAGCGGCGACGATTTCGCTGATTTCCATGCTTCTCTGTTAAATGTCCGATGACACCGGTACGTGATTCCAAATGATCACCGATAGATGGCAGCCCTCACGCACAAGACAAGGGTGCCGCGCTGTCGAACGTGCCACAGGCGCGCTTTGGCCTCCGGTCGCGGCTGGCGTAGGCGGCGAGACCGCCCTTTGCTCCGGCGTGGCAGGAGTAGCCAGTCACCTACCGGATGCGCTTAAGCCTTCCTGCTTCTGCCTTTGGACAACCGTCCGATCGGCCAGACGGTAACGGCTCTGTTCGTCGGGTCTATCTAACCGACGGTGGGGTCTCGAAGCGGGCGATCTCGGCACCGGCTTGCAGATAGGCGCCGGCTTGGGCCCTGATCTGGATCTTGCCGGCCCGCGATGCCGTCACCAGGGTTTCCATCTTCATCGCTTCAATCACCGCGATCAGGTCACCCGCCGCCACTTCCGCGCCATCCTGGACCTTGAAGGCCTGCAGCGTACCTGAGATCGGCGTAGTCACGCTCGAGGTGTCTTCCGCCCTGGCAGCAATCGCCAGCCCGGTGTCTTGGCCTGCAAGCCCGCCGAGACCGGCTAAAAGCGCGACCGGAATGCCGATCTCATGGCGCCTGCCGTCGATTTCCACATGGGTGCGGATCAGCGGGGGATTGGCAACCGGCTCTGGCCGGGCTACCGCTTCAAGACGATTGGCGAAATCGGTCTCGATCCAGCGCGTATGCACCTTGAAGCCGCTTTCGCCCGTAAAGTCCTTCATCTCGATCGCGGCGCGATGGAAGGGCAGAACCGTCGCAATGCCGTTGATCTTGAATTCTCGGAGCGCGCGGCGGGCGCGTCTTAGCGCCTCGTCGCGAGTGGCGCCAGTGACGATCAGTTTCGCCATGAGTGAATCGAAGGTACCAGGCACCGTCGAGCCGGAGACGACGCCGCTGTCAACACGGATGCCAGGCCCGGCGGGAGGGTCGAAGACGGTGATTGTACCCGGCGTTGGCAGGAAGCCTCGGCCTGGATCCTCGGCATTGATACGGAACTCGATCGAATGGCCACGCGGGACAGGCGTCTCGGTGGCGCGCAGGGGCAGGCCGTCGGCGATACGGAACTGTTCGATGACGAGGTCGATGCCGGTTGTCTCCTCGGTTACGGGATGCTCGACTTGCAGACGGGTGTTCACTTCAAGGAAGGAGATCGTGCCGTCGCCACCGAGCAGGAATTCGACCGTACCCGCGCCAGAATAGCCGGCGGCAGCGCAGATCTTCTTCGCAGCATCGTGGATCGATTGGCGTTGGGTGTCGCTGAGGAAGGGGGCGGGGGCCTCCTCGACGAGCTTCTGATTGCGCCGCTGCAGCGAGCAATCACGCGTGCCAAGCACCAGCACATTGCCGTGTTTGTCGGCCAACACCTGCGCTTCTACGTGGCGCGGACGGTCGAGGAAGCGCTCGAGGAAACACTCGCCACGGCCGAAGGCGGCCTTGGCCTCGCGGACTGCAGATTCATAAAGCTCTGCTACTTCCTCCATCCTCCAAGCGACCTTCAGGCCACGGCCGCCGCCGCCGTGGGCAGCCTTAATGGCAACGGGCAACCCATGCTCTTCGGCAAAGGCGATGACTTCGGCAGCCGACTTGGCCGGGCCGTCGCTACCGGCAACCAGCGGCGCGCCGACGCTGGTCGCGATCCGCCGGGCCTCGACTTTGTCGCCCAATGCCTCAATGACATGCGGATCAGGCCCGATCCAGGTGATGCCAGCATCGATCACCGCACGGGCGAATTCGGCCCGTTCGGACAAAAAGCCATAGCCCGGATGCACTGCATCTGCACCGGAGCGCTTGGCAATGCTGATCAATTTGTCGATGTCAAGGTAGGTCTCGTTCGGACGGGCGCCGACGAGCCCATGGGCTTCGTCGGCCAGCTTGACGAAGAGCGCGTCCATGTCTGGATCGGCATAGACGGCGACAGATTGCAGGCCGTGATCGTGACAAGCCCGGATGATGCGCACGGCGATCTCGCCGCGATTGGCGATCAGGACTTTCTTCATGGATTGTCTCCTCACTTGATTTTGGCCGTCACCGATCTCGAGCCTTGGCGGGCTGAATATCGGCGAAAGCCGTCACGGGCCGGAATCGTATTTTGGCATCGACCGGGATCTGTCCGGCGAGATCGAGATGGTATTCGGCGACCGTGCCGATGACCGGATAGCCGCCAGTCAGCGGATGGTCGGCGAGGAAGAGGACCGGCTGGCCGCTGTGCGGTACCTGGATTGCGCCGGTCGCCGTACCTTCGCTCGGCAATTCCGCCTTGTCCTTGCGCTCCAACGGAACATCGCCGGAAAGGCGGATGCCGACGCGGTTGGACTGCGGTGTCACCTGCCAGAGTTGGCCGGAGAGGGCGGCGATACCAGCCTCGGTGAACCAGTCGCTGCGAGGCCCCATGATCACGTCGAGCGTGATGGTTTCGTCCGCCGCCGGATGGTCGAAGGCTGGCGCTTCATGAAGCGAAACGCTGGTTAGGGCCAAGCTATCATTGTTGATGGCCAGCACTGCGCCTGCGGCGACAGGGTCGGGACCGACAACGGCCAGCGTATCGGTGGAAGCGCTACCGAGTATCGGCCTAACGGCAAATCCGCCGCGGACGGCGAGATAGCTGCGCATGCCTCTCGGTGCATGGCCGAGCGTCACGACATCGCCCGGTTCAAGCGAGATTGGCTGATAGGTCTCGGCGCTAATCGTGCGGTCAGCTGCATCGCGGATGCTGATCGGGCAGGGCGCACCGGTGAGCGCCATGACGGTGCGGCCAGAAACCTCGAAGGAAAAACCGCCAAGCGTGATTTCGAGGCAGGGCATGCCGGCCGGATTGCCGACTACGCGATTGGCCGCCTTGAGTGCCCCCTGGTCAAGCGCGCCGGAGGATGAGACCCCCTGGCCGGTCTTGCCGAAGCGGCCGAAGTCCTGGAACAGTGCCGGGATGGGGGCGGCACGAACCTTGAACGCAACGCTGTCCGACGCGACTACTGGAGGGCGGGCGACCAGGGTCTTGGTGGTCCTGGTAGTTGAGACTGCTTTCTTTTTGAGATCGAAGAAGTGCACGCGGTAGCCGGGCTGAAGAAGTGCTGGCGGATCGCGCGATAGATCCCACATCTTTTTTGGCGTCGTGCCGACGATTTGCCAGCCGCCGGGGCTCGCCTGCGGATAGACACCGCTGAAGGCGCCGGCCAAAGCAACCGAGCCGGCCGGGATCCTTGTGCGCGGGCTCGGGCGGCGCGGCACCTGCAGTGCCCGATCGCCGCCGGTGAGATAGCCGAAGCCGGGCGCAAAGCCGCAAAAAGCGACGGTGAATTCGCTGTGGGTATGGCGGCGGATGACGTCCTCGATAGACAAGCCCGTAAGGTCCGCGACATCTGCCAAGTCCTCGCCATCGTAGCAAACGGGGATTTCGACGAGCTTGTCGGAGGGTGCCGCGCGCATCGACAGATCGCGTGTCGCGATCTCGCCGGCCAGCTTTTCCAGCGTCAGCTTTTCCGGCCGCAAGCGGATCATCAGCGTGCGGGCCGCAGGCACCATGTCCTCGATACCTTCCAGCGGATCAGCTTTGAGCGAGGCAAACAGCGCCAGCGTCTCGTCGAGATCGGCGAGTTCGACAAGCATGGTTGTCAGGCTGACAGGCAGGAAACGCATGGGAACCTCAAGCGTGATAGGCGGAATCGGGGATGTCGGTGATGAACATGTGTCCCGGCGCATGGGTGATCGCAAAGGGGACACGGGAGGCCATCACGGCCGTCTGCGGGGTGACGCCGCAGGCCCAGAAGACCGGGACCTCGCCCGGCTCGATGCGCACCGGATCGCCGAATTCCGGCGCGGCGAGATCCTTGATGCCGATCGCTTCCGGCGTGCCGACATGCACGGGTGCGCCATGCACTGCCGAACGCCAGATGCGATAGAGCGGCAGATCAGTGCGAAGGTCGGCGCCGGGCGCAAGCAGGGTCGCATGCGAACCCGGATCGGAGACATCGAGCACCGGACAAGCCTTTGGATAGCGCTGCGCATAGAGCAGGAAATCGAAGGCCCAGTCGCGCGGAAGCACGATCATATTAGCCTGGGTGAAGCCCGGCGCGACTCCCGAAGTCGGCTCGATGCTGCCTACCCAATAGCGTTCGCGGGCCTTTTGAGCCGGCCCAGCATTGATGTGGCGAAGATGTTCGATGGCGATCATTGCATGTCTCTCGCAGGTTGGTCAGGCGGCCAGGAAGGAGCGGACGGCAATCCCGTCGACTTCGAAGACGCGGCGGATCTCCTTGGCGATGGAGACAGCGCTAGGGCTGTCGCCATGCACGCAGATCGACTGGGCGTCGATCTTGATGGTCGAGCCGTCGACCGCTTCGAGCGTACCTTCATGGGCAAGCTGCAGCATGCGGCGAGCGATCAGCTGGGGATCATGCAGGACGGCACCCGGTTCACGGCGTGAGACAAGGTCGCCATCGGGCGTATAGGCCCGGTCGGCAAAGGCTTCCGCCACGGCCTTCAAGCCGCAGTCGCGGGCGAGCTTGAGAATTGGCGTATTTGCAAGACCCATCAGCACCAACGAGGGATCCACCGCCTTGATGCCGTCGATCACTGCCTGGGCTTGCTTCGGGTCGCGGGCGATGCGGTTGTAGAGAGCGCCGTGCGGCTTGACGTAACCGACGGTGACACCCGCTGCCGCTGCGATGCCCTTCAGTGCGCCGATCTGATAGATGACATCGGCGGTCAGTTCGTGGCTTGCGACATCCATGTCGCGCCGGCCGAAGCCGACGCGATCAGGATAGGAGACATGCGCGCCGATCAAAACGCCCTTTTCAGCTGCGGCCCTGACGGTTCTTAGAATACCGAGCGGGTCGCCGGCATGAAAGCCGCAGGCGACATTGGCGCTGGAGACGAGGGCGAGCATCGCGGTGTCGTCGCCCATGCCCCATGCGCCATAGCTTTCGCCGAGATCGCTGTTCAGATCGATGGCAGTCATATCAGGTCTCCTTAGGCGGTCAGAAGCGCGAAGATTGGGCCGATTGATTTGTAGCCCATGTACCAGGTGAGGACGCAAGCCAGCACGCCGAGCACCAGCAGCCAGCGCGGATAGCGATAGCCACCCATCAGGTCAGAACGAGCCCAGGCAGCATAGATGAAAATCGACAGGCCGATCGGCAGAATGAGACCGTTCAGGCCGCCGACGAAGACCAGCATCTGAGCCGGCGGGGTGGTGATAATCACATAGAAGAACAGCGATACCGCGATGAAGATCACGGTCGCGATATTGCGGGCTCTCTCACTAAGGTCCTGCTTGAAGATCGTGAGGAAGGAAACCGACGTATAGGCAGCGCCGATAACCGAGGTGATGGCGGCAGCCCACAGGATAATGCCGAAGATGCGCATGCCCACATCGCCGGCGGCGGCCTCAAAGGCTTGGGCGGCCGGATTGGCACCCTTGCCTGAGACATCGATTACGACACCGCTGGCGACTACGCCGAGCACAGCGAGAAAGAGGACGTAGCGCATGACGCCGGTGACGGCGATGCCGGTGAGCGCTGCGCGGTTGACGGCGCCGAGGTTTTCGATGCCGACCGTGCCCTTGTCGAGCAGGCGATGGGCCCCGGAATAGGTGATGTAGCCACCGACCGTGCCGCCGACGATAGTGGTGATCGTGGCGAAATCGACGGTTGCCGGCAAAAAGGTCTGGAACAGTGCTTCGCCAACCGGCGGGGCCGATACGATGGCCACATAGAGCGTCAATGCGATCATCAGGATACCGGCGAAGATGATGAAGCGGTCGACGGCCATGCCGGCGCGCTTCGATAAGAAGATGCCGATCGAAAGAACCGCGCTGATTGCGCCGCCGATTTTCGGATCAAGCCCGATCATCGCATTGATACCAAGGCCCGTGCCCCCGATATTGCCAATATTGAAGAATAACCCGCCGACGATCACCAGAACAGCAAGCAGATAGCCAGCGCCCGGGATTGCCGCATTGGCGAGATCGGAGGCACGCATGCGCGTCAGAGTCACGATTCGCCAGATGTTCAGCTGCACGACGAAATCAATGACAATCGAGGAGAGGATCGCAAAAGCGAAAGCCGCGCCGAGTTTGGTGGTAAATGTTGCCGTCTGGGTGATGAATCCCGGGCCAATGGCCGAGGTAGCCATCAGGAAGACCGCAGCCGTTAGTGCTGCGCGCCGCGACTTGAGCGACATGCCAGACGATGCGGCCGATGCGCCGTCTGTGGATGAAATAGATAGCTGTTCCATAAACCCTCTCCTTATGCGGCCCTCCCGCAGTTCCTCGGGCGGGCCATGTGAGTTTTGACACGAGCCAGCGTCGTCGCGTTTCTTTACGATGTCAAGATTGTTCAACGATATTAATATATCGTTCTACTATATTGCCGAAGTGTTGAGCAATCTGCTCATTTCATGAGCGAGGGCCAGTCTTCAGAACCAATTTTTGCAACACCCGCCCGCGCGCTTGTCACTTTTCGTGCCCTTAAGAAATATGTCTGACTGGCCCGATTGACGTTTGCCGCAGTGGCCCGATTGACCGTGTCGTTCGCCCCATGGTTCCCATTGAGCGAGAACCGCTATATCGATGCGCAAGGAGACGGATGCTTCATCCATTTCCATGCAGAAGGGGCTTTGATGGCTGAACAGGATACCATATCGGCGCTTGCGCCGCGTCTGGCGGAGGAGATCCGCGACATGCTGATCGCGGGCGAATTGAAGCCGGGGCAGCGCCTGTCTGAGGCAGCGCTCAGCGCCGGCCTGGATGTGTCGCGCAACTCACTGCGCGAAGCCTTCCGGCTCTTGACCAAGGAAAATCTCTTGCGCCACGAGCCCAATCGCGGCGTCTTTGTCGCCACGCCGAGCATGGCCTCAATCATCGACATATACCGTGTGCGCCGCATGATCGAATGCCAGGCGCTTGCAAAGGCCTATCCCAAGCATCCGGCGGTGGTGCGTATGCGCTCAGCGGTCGAGCGCGCCAGGGTCGCGCGCGATCGCAAGGATTGGGCAATGGTGGGCAGCGAAAACATGGTCTTTCACGCGGCGATCGTCGATCTTGCCGACAGTCAGCGCCTGAATGCTTTCTATGCGCAGATCGCCGCAGAGCTGCGTCTCAGCTTTGGCCTTCTCGCCGATCCCGAATTGTTGCACGCGCCCTATGTCGACCTCAATGGCGCTATTCTCGAGAAGCTCGAGGCGGGATTGACGGCCGAAGCTTGCACAGCGCTCGAAGCGTATCTGATGCAGTCTGAGCGCACAGTTCTCGCCGCCTTCTCGCGAATCGATCCGGGCAAATGATCCGCGAATGTGAAACCCCCAGCTAATACCACGGTCTCAGACCACGCACGCCGCCGACGAGCCGCTTCGTCGCGAAGCAGCAGCGCCGGCGGGCTTGCCGAAGAATTGCTGGCACCATCTCGCGCTTGTTGTTGTGCGAAACGCGAACGGATACTCAATACTAATTTGCCGCAACCCTTCGCGCGAGCGCCATCACATAGTCATCCGCGATGTCGGCCAAGGTCAAAGCGACCTCCGGCTCCTTCCACCCCGCAGCAAGGGCCCTTTGCACGAAATCTTGAAATGCCGCTGCAAGGACCTCCTCGCGCTCGACGGCTCGATATGGATCACTTGCGCCATGTTGCGGGTTGCTGATCTGTATTGTCGGACGGGTAAATTCCATTGATATGCCCCCTAGAGGTTGCGCTATTTGCATGGAGAGTACATTCGTCATGTACCCGGTTTCTCTCGCCTGAACTGCTATTATGCTTCTTTATTAATAAGTTAAGTGTCGGGTGTCGTTAGCCACGCATCCCGAAACTTGCAGCAGCGTCCATTTTTGCAATCATCGATCGGCAATGCGGAATTTTACCCTCAGTGGCCACGATATTCAGTCAAGCAAACATGCCCACGGTCCTGCGACGAGGCGGCGACCAGTAAAAAGCCATCGTGAGGAGGCCGCCGGGCTGCTTTGGATCGGTCGCCATCGGCTGGACAATGGAGCATTCGTTCATTTGGCGGGTGCGGCAATGAGGTCGTCAATGCCGCAGATCGCCTGCTGTGATGGCGAACAGGCCGGGACTAGCGGTTATGGCCGAGCATCTTTAGCCATTTGTCGAAGGAATGAGCGCTCTCGACTTCTGACATTGGTGCGACAGCATGCCCAAGATAGAGCGGAACGGCTACATTTCTCGCCTCGCGCGGACTGTAACCAAACTCCTTACTGAATGCCCGGCTGAAATGGGCAGCAGAAGAAAAGCCCACAGCAAAGGCGATATCGACGATTTGCTGCCGATTGCTGATGTCACTCAGGGCAGCGTGAGCAGACAAAAGCCGCCGGCGCTGAATATAGTGATGAACGCCGCCATCCGGCTCGAACACCTGATAGAGGCGGGTGCGCGAAACACCGAGTTCCCGGCATATTCGATCCGTCGTGAGATCGGGCGACTTCAAATTGCGCTGGACGAAGCGGCGCACGCGCTCCATCAAAGCCAAGGTGCTGTGTTGCTCCGGAACAGCAATATTGGAAGCCGATGCTGAAACGCAGGTCAAAATCATATCACGTGTGGTCTGGACCACGTAGGGAAGGTCCACTGCAGCCAGACGTGAAAGGTTTGCCTCGACACCATCCAGATATTCGATCAGCAGTTTGGTGTATGTTCCGGACAAGGCGACATTGTTTTTGATTTCGCTGGAGGCGGGAACATCAAAAAGCAGTTCGCGCGGCAAATAAAGCGAGAGGACTCGTGCCTCGGTTGATCGGCCTCGAAAGGGATGGCCCAAAGAACGCAGCTCCACCTTTCCTGGCTCGCCCTCCGAGACATGCCCATCAACTTCCGTCCATGTCCGGCCGTTGCGCAGGACCGAAATGTGCCAATGATCGATGAGGTTTGACCGCACCTTTGCCTCCGATCGCATATAGCTGTGGGCAGGTGTGCTTTGTTGAACGACCAGCATGCCGCCGAGATTCCACGCCGCATGATCGGCTACAAACGCCGCTTCTTGCGATGGGCAATCCGGACGCCGAATGTCTATAAGGGGAGCGACATAGGCCTGCCAGGCCGCAAATTGATCTGCCGGTTCCAGCCCGCGCGTGGAAAACAGCAATGGTTCCAACGCTGGCGGAGCCGGAGGCTCTTCATTGCTTGGTTGTGCCGATCGCGGATAACGACGGCGTTCGACTTTTACCGGCGCAGTGTCGTCGCCCGGCACGCCATTTTCGGTTTCGGCACCGGGGGATACGGATTGTTCTTTGCGTCGATCATCTGACAATCTGGTCCCCCGAACTGGCGTCACGACAGCGCCAAATAGTCACCCGAAACCTGTGTATGTCGCCGGATCTGCCGAAAGAGACGGAGAACGCTGTCCCCTTCCAGCCGAAGATAGGCGCTTCATCAAACCAACGACTGCACAGCGCTGACCCAACCCGGCAGCATGCCATCTCTTTAGGCGTTCCAGTCTCCGAGCCCGAACCGGCCACGTCTGACTTTCAAGCTCGCTACCACCGACCGTGTGGTCGACCCGATCAGGAACTGGTCTGATTCTACCGATGATCCCGTCAAGGCCATTGTCTAGGTAATTTCTTGTCTAGATTGTGGCATTTGGCGGCATGCACGAACGCCGGGTCAGGTGTCGGCACCGGGCGCATGAACCGGAGCCGAGTAGATGGTCGTCGGCATTGGTGGAAGTCTCAACGGTCGCAGCGACTCCATATCACCGGAATGGTCAGCATGAAGCTGAGCGGAGACTATCGAAATCTCCAGCTTCGTGAGGAATGCCATCCCGATCCTTGTCAGGCGGTTCTGGTCTCCTGGCACGCTCGTCTGTCAAGATGTGTCTTACGATAATGTCATTGGCACTTCGCCCAGGATCGCACGCCCGCATTTCCGCTGTCAGCAATTTTAAAGCATCGGCCAATTGTCTTTCCGCGTTGACGGTAGATGCCGAACCGGCTTCGCGCAATTCGCTATAGAGCTTTGCTCGCTCGCAAACCTCTTCGGCTCTGGCCAGACACTCTGCTGTCGGTTTGATCAGCCTCAAGGCGAGGCGTAGGTTAATTGCGGCCGTAAGCTCAAATGCAGCAGCCGAGAAACTTGTAACCGCGCCCGGGGGGTGGGTGTTCTTTAGAAGCGCCAGCCATTGAGGGATCATTACGGTCTCCGGAACGCGACCTGGACATCAGGAAGAAACGAGAGTACGCGAGCACATATCTCTCGTGGGTTGATCATGCCCTCCCAGTCCTCACCTGTCCTCGGACTTTGGTCCTATCCGCAAGCGGACGAAGGTCCGATCCCGTCCGCAGGAAAGGTCTGATCTTCCTTTATCAGGCGCTTGCAGGGTTGACGACCGGCATGCGTCATGAGCAATCTCAAGAACTTGGACTGGCTTTTTCGGCTTCGGATCTTGGATATTGCATGTAAATTTGCTCAGCAGGTTTTGCCCATCGCCTCCGAGCCGAATATTCGCCATTGCTCCAAGTGCGCTCTTTAATTGACAAAGGACGTGGGCGCTGACCCCGCGTCAGGTAACAGCGATGACTACGCGTCGGAATCTTCTAGCCACGTTGTGTTGGGCTTTGGTTGGTGTCTCCCTTTCAATCCTTCCCTACAAGATTGAAATATCGGGATCCGCGTTCGACGTGGTCACCCAGTCTGCCCTGGCCAAGAGTGGAAACAACGGCAATGGCGGCGGCAACGGCAACGGCGGCGGCAATGGCAACGGCGGCGGTAATGGCAACGGCGGCGGTGGCAATGGCAACGGGAAGAGCGGCTCGAGCAACAGCTCTTCCGGAAAAGGCTCTGGTGTGTCGGCAACGACAAGGGGCGATGACAACTCCTCGCTCGAAGTGCTTCACGTCGATGGAATGAGCGAGGAAGTCAAAAGGGGACGCTACATCATGAAGGATGCGAAAGGGCGCACGATCGTCAATCGGCGCGCCACTTTTGATGATGTAAAGCGGCTTCAATCATTCAGTCCCTGACCGGCTTTCGATCGATCGCATCGCGAAAGACCATCGCCGCCTCTGTCCTGTTGTTGACGTCAAGTTTCGCCATGACCTGTGTCATGTGATGCTTGATCGTTTTCTCGTGCAGGTCGAGCTTCCGGGCCACCTCCTTATTGCTAAGGCCCGTCGCGACGAGCTTTAGAACTTCGTGTTCACGGGCGGTAAGCGCAGCAATGGCGTCAACGTTGGAGGGCTCGGATGGATTGTGAAGCAACTTGGCAGACAGCGTCGGAGCGACATATCCGTCCCCGTCAGCCACCGTGCGGATGATGTCGGCGAGTGCTCTGGAGCCGACGCCTTTGAGAACATAACCTTTCGCCCCCGCCTTCAAGGCTCCGGTAACATCATCGTTGGCTTCAGAGACCGTCAACATGATGATCTTCTGCGATGGTGATGCTTCAAGGATCGGACCAATCGCGTTCAGTCCCCCGCCTGGCATGGAAATGTCGATGAGGATGATGTCGGGCCGCAGGTTCTGTGCAATTCGCAACGCGTCATCCTTCGAACCGCCTTCGGCGATCACCTCGAAACCATCGATCTCCGACAAGCTTCTCGTTACGCCCTCTCTAAACAGCGGGTGATCGTCTATAACCGCGACCCTTATCGTTTCGCTCATACTTGCTCGGTCTCCTCGGTGTTGAGTGTCATCCTGACGATCGTACCTGGCGCCGCAAATGTGATCTCGAACGTACCGCCAAGACTTTCAACGCGTTCCCTGAGGCCCGCAAGTCCAAGGCTGGTAGGTCCGACGTCGTCGGGACTGAAACCTGGTCCATCGTCTGCGACTTCTACGCTGACGCGATTTCCCTGCAGACGCGGGATAACACGCTGGCCTGCGCCGCCGCCATGACGATAGGCATTATTCAATGCTTCCTGCACAAAGCGGTAGATGCATATTTTCGCCGACGGCGACAGACAAACAGGTATGCTGGACGTCACCAGGTCGACGATCGTCCCGGTTCTCTGGCGATGCGCGTGAACACCACGCTCCAATATTTCAGAAAGGCTCGCTGCCTCGATCTGCGGCAAGACCAGACCGCTGCAAATCGTACGGATTTCGCGCATGGCTTCGTCGAGACTTGCCTTGATGGATGCTATCTCCCGCTCGCGGGTGACAGGAGAGGTCGATGCGCTGACGACGGTGCGGCTATCCAGCCGAAGCGAAGCATAAGCTATAAGTTGGGCTGGGCCGTCGTGAAGATCCGCGCCGATGCGCCGCAGATAGCTCTCGTTCAACGCGGTGACGCGTTCGGAAGCGCGCTGGACACGCTCCCGGAGAGCCTCGTTCTGGGCAAGCAAAGCGGACAAATCGTCAATCCGCTGCCTCAACGCATGACGCTGATTTTCGATCGTTCGGCTACCCCTTAGAACAATCGCCGAAAGCGTCGCGAAGAACACAAGGGTAAAACCCGCCACCGCGAGCCAGGTGTGAAGCCGGGCCTGGCTGAGGCTGTGCTGGAAGTCATTGGCAATTTCGTAAAACTCGGAAACGGCGACCACCTGTCCCGACCAGGGCTGCAGGACGGGGTTGTAGATCTCCAGAAGCGGTTTACCGGCAAGACGTTCTACCTTGTCCTCGACATCGTCGAGCTCGTTGAACTGAGCCGCCATCTTGCCGGCAAAGGCCGTCTTCAGCTCATCACTGAGCGGGAACTTCTTTCCGACCATGGTCTTGTCGTTCGAATAGAGAATAGTTCCATCCGAGCGCCACAAACGGAATGACAACAGCCGGTCGCCGAGCGCACCTTGCCCGAGCGTCTCGTCCAGAGCCCGCGCGACCGTGTCGTCAAGCGCCTGGCTCGTCTGCATGTCAGGCAGCAGCGGAGCAATGACACTGTCCACGTAAAGGGCAGTCGTTGCGGCAGAATTGCGTGTAACGGCGTCTTCGATCAAACGAGTGACGAACGCCCCGACCAGAAGCATCGCTCCAATCGAGACAATGCCGCCAATGACCAAAAACTGCTTGGCCAGTGACTGCGAATTCCATTTTGAAATCAGGTTGGGCCGACGCACGAGTTATTCTCGGGGATTGGTCGCATTGCGTGGGCGACCCGTTTCGATCTTGCAGATAGCCTACCTTCTCCGCTGCGGCGGTCAATGGCGAGCGTGTCAAGCGTCCACTATCAGACGTTTAGAATCCATCCATCGGACCTAAGTCCTAACCGCTGCGGCATTGGTCTGAGGATCATGGAATCGCGCCGCCGCGCAAGCTATCGTTGCGTTCACTGAAGCCGCTCATCGGCGGCTGGCCGTGATTTTTATCGCCGCCGCTTTAACGAGGAGACATCGCATGCCAATCAGAAAACTGATCAGCCGGGGCATTCTTGCGCTTACGATGACAGTCGCACCACTAACGGGCGCTACGGTCGGAACCTCGAACGAGGCCCTCGCCAAGGACGGAAATGGCAACGGCAATTCTGGTGGTGGTGGAAACGGGAATGGGAATGGGAATGGAGGCAACCACGGCAGCGCGGGCTCGAACCATGGCAAGTCTGGCAATGCGCATTCCCATTCGAAGACGAGTTCAAAGTCGGGTGCAAGCACGCCGACGCTCGAATCGCTTTTCTTTCATGACAAAAAGACTGGTAAGGCAACAAAGGCGGATAAGCCCGTCAAGAGCGGCAACGCTGCAAAGAAAAGTCTGAAGAACACTAAATCGGACACGGTTGGACTGAGTTCGTTGAACCGCAACTATCACGCCTACATGCATTCCAACGACCCGCGACTGGCTCCCGTTGCGTCCTACGTCATGGCATATGCTGAATTCGAAAAGGTAAGCGGGCCCGATGTGGTTCCGACCGATCCGGCGCTGAGCGATGAGGCGCTGCGCGAGGCCCTTACGGGCTTCACAAAAGGGGGCGTCGTGAGCGACGATGCCCTTGCTGAAGCCAAGGAAATCCTCGGCGTGGGACCGGCAGTCGGCAAGATTGACGAGATTCGCGAAACGCTGCCCGATCCGGAGGCCGTGGATACGGTTGAGGAGCCAACAACCACGGAAACGACGACAACAGTCACGATTGTCACGGAGACGCCCACCGAGCCGGCGAACTGATGTTGAGATACTCGCCGGCACCTGAGGTGCCGGCGCAATTCATTGCCGGCAGCGGCGAGGTCCCTCGATAACCACCACGCTGGCTGCAGAGTCCCGTCTAGGAACTCCTGCTGAGAGATCTTAGCGAAATATTATCATTTGTGTCGATTGCTACGGATACGTGCAACGTGCCATATCTGAATCAGGGCCGGATGATGCCGCAATCGTTGAATCTATCCTGGAAAGCCTGCGCCAGGGCATTGTGCTTCTCAATCCTGGCGGGTCTGGTGAAGCAGATCGTCGAACTGCACCAAGGCTCAATCGAGGTTCGCAGTGCAAGGGGATCCGGATCGACATTTGCCGTTACACTTCCAATTACGCGAAACAGCGGTTCTTCCGCGCGCAGTGATGCTGCCTGAGGCGAGACGTCGACAATAAAATCACCATTCTTCGCATGGACGCGAAGCTCGCTTCGCATTGTTGAGGCGTTGAGGGATGCAGGCTCAACTCGACGCGTCCAACGGTCGTGGGGGATTGGAGGCGTCCGGGCCAAATGGTTGATCTTTACGGTGTCAGGATGCCGGAAATGACGGCCGCCCGCTTTTGGCGAAACTCAGTCGACTATCTAGACTTCAGCAAAACTCCATTCTTGTTTCCGATCTCACAGACGAGCAGAATTCGCACGCTGGCTTGAAAGCAGGCGGGGGATCAGAAGATCCTGCAGCGCATGAAAAGCGCATACAGAGCCCCGGGGAAGGCCAATCATCTTGAGCGCGATGGCCCCTTTTGTCGACGCCCATCGCATTTTTGGGCACTCCAGGCGCTGATCTGGTTGCGACCGTTGCGTTTGGCATCATAAAGAGCGTCGTCCGCGCGTTTGATCAGTTCCGACGATACGAGTTCGGAAGAAGAGCTTAGCTTTGTCGAAACGCCGACACTTGCGGTGACATACCGGAATTCGCTGCCCGCATGCGGTATTTCCAGCGCCCGAAGCCCCGTCAGGAATTTGCGGGCAAGCGCCTGGGCTGCGCCTTCGTCGGTTTCGGGCAGCAGAACGACGAATTCCTCACCACCAAAGCGGGCGACGACATCGGTGCGGCGCTTGACAACTTGGCGTAAACAATCGCTCACGGCTTTGAGACATTCGTCGCCGGCAACATGACCGTAAGTGTCGTTATAAGCCTTGAAACGATCGACATCGATCAAAAGCAGGCTGAGCGGGGTCCGGTTTCTGGTGCTCCGGGCGAGCTCGATGACGATCGCCTGGTCGAAAGCCCGCCGGTTGACGATCCCCGTTAAAGCATCCGTTTCCGCCAAACTCTTCATTTGCTCGGCAAGTTCACGTAGCGAGTGCTCGGCCTGCTTCATGGCTGTGATGTCGGATACGACAACAAGTGCTTTTCCGTCGGTCGTCAGTCGCGTCCGCAAGCTGAGCCAGCGGCCATCACAGAGGTCAATCTCCTCGTCCTTGTCCTGATGCAGGTGCGCGACGGCGTTGTCGATCCAGTCGTCTGTCACTTCCTTGGGCAGATCGCGCCGCTCCTCTGTCTCCGCGACCTTCCGCAGAATGTCTTTAATGTTGGCCCCGGGAATCCGCGCTGGAGCAGATAAGGGGAACAGGCACCTGTACTGCTCGTTACAGAATAGCAGCGTGCCGTCAGGACCGAACATCGCAAATCCATCCGACATGCCGGCCATCGCGTGCGACAGCAGATTCCGGCTTTCGGTCAGTTCGCGCTCCACGCGCCGCTGTTCCGTGATGTCGCGCGTGGCGCCAGCAAGACCGATGATTTCGCCCTTTCCGTCGCGCAAGGGAAACTTGGACGTCGAGTAGCACCTTTCCTGCTCGCCCTCACGAAGCTGTTCGATCTTGTCGATCACGGGTTTGCCGCTCCGCACAAGCTCTTGCTCTTCGGCAAACAGGATCTCCGCGCGCCGTTGCGTTGCAAGCTGAAAATCGGTGAGGCCGATCATCTCGGCCGGCGAGCTGAAGTGATGATGTTCGGCGACATTGCGGTTGACGATGACAAACTGGCTCCGGCTATTCTTGACGTAATGGTAGTCGGATGTCTGGGTGAGGGCGGCCGTCAACAGATCACGTTCGAGTGCAATGCGTTCGAACTGCAACAGGACAAGCCCGGAGATGATGATGGCGCAGGAATTCAGGAAGACAGCGGGTGCAACGATTGTCGTAAGCGTTTGGCCATCGGCGTAGCTTAGCAGGATCAGTGACCCCACGAGTGTTACGCAAACCGCAGCAGCCAAGAGCACGACATCGATAATCCCGATCTTGCGGTTTTGAACGACTATGTGAGCGGCAAGACCAACGGCGCCGATCAGCAGGATACCGGTAATGCCGTTGATTGTTCCCGCTCCGCCTGAAAATATCCGGAAGGCGCCTGCAACAGCCATCGTGGCAATGGCTGCCACCGGCCCGCCAAACAGCCCGGAGATCGCAATCAGCGACGATCTCAAATCGATGAACGCCCCGGAGTCGACAGGGATCGAAAGCAACATCGATGCAATGGCGCCGAGGCCCATTGTCAGACCGAATGCGACCCTCGACTGAAGCGCGGAAAGATCGCGGAATCGATAATAGAAATGAGCCCACAGCGACATGACAAGTGCAACGACGGCGAGGTTTCCCGTCAGTATCTGCCAGGTTGTACTCATGATCGTTTCAGCAGCTCGAGAACATGGATCAATTTGAACTTCTACGCTTTTTTTCTTTCGGGCAGCTTAACGCGGTGTTTGTTTTGGATCCCGGTGGCGGCGCTATCATTTCGCCGCCGCTGACTGCGTTGGATGGTTACGACTGTCGGTAACCACGCTTTCATCCCACTTGCTGAAAATCTGGCCTCATAGGCGCTCTCGGCGTTCACATGCTGCGTGAGTCGATCTGCCATGCGAGAGCCTGGCCCGGCTGACGTTGTCCGTCAATGTCTCACCAATCCAGCTGTGTAATCCGGACTTCGGGGCGCAAGTGATTGCGGTTCTGCAGGAATCTGATTTCGACGCCAACCGCCTGACTTTGGAGATAACCAAGGCGTCCTCATGACGAATCCTGATCAGGCCCGCCGGTCCATCGACCAGCTTAAGCGCGTCAGAATCAAGTTCGCGCTTGACGACTTCGGTTGCGGCTATGCGAGTATTGGCGCACTGCAGCAGTTTGGCTTCGATCGGATGAAGATCGATCGATCACTTGTTTCGGGTGTCGAAGACGCTGCAAACGGCATTGAGGTTCTTCGCGCGACGATCTCCTTGGCAACGGCTCTTAATATTCCCGTTACCGCCGAGGGCATCGAGAATGTCCGCCAGGCAGCGATACTACGCGACACAGGATGTGATCAGCTCCAAGGATATCTCGTCGGAAAGCCCATGTCTGCACGGGAGATTTCAGAGAAACTTCGTCAAGAAGATCCAGCGGCATGATTGCCCAGCGGCTGCGCAAACCTTTCTTAATACTGTTAACTCTTTATTAACCATGGCGGCGGTAGACATAGTCAACGATTTCTTAACATAGATGACCAAAGTGCTAACAGACGCTCGCTCTATCCGCATCAAGGGCCGCTCTTTCCTCGCGGTCATGCTTTCTCCAGATCTCCCGCTCGATGATTGGCTGGCGAGACTGGATGATCTCGCAGCCCGCTCAGCCGGATTCTTTTTGGGCCGGCCCATCGTGCTTGATGTCACGGACCTGCAGATCGACCGATCGCAGTTGAAGGACCTCATTGCGGAACTAACGCAACGCAATGTGAGCGTCATGGGAATCGAGGGCGGCCGGCCGTCAATCCTTGGGCCAGGCATGCCGCCTGCACTGAAGGGCGGACGGCCGGTTTCCGACTTTGAACTTCCAAAAGCGGAACCAATCATCGATCTGCAAAGCAAGCCGCCGGCAAGCGAAGCGCGTCCGGCGCTCCAGTCCATCGTGATCCGGCAGCCCGTGCGTTCAGGCCAGTCAGTGATTTTCCCGGAAGGCGATGTCACCATCGTCGGTTCTGTTGCCTCCGGTTCGGAGATCATCGCCGGAGGTTCGGTCCATGTTTATGGCACCTTGCGGGGCCGGGCCATGGCGGGGTCGGTCGGAAATGCGTCCGCGCGGATCTTCTGCCGAAAGCTCGAGGCAGAGCTAGTTGCGATTGATGGCGTCTACAAGACCGCTGAAGACATGGCCTCGAACCTTCGAGGACAAGCTGTCCAGCTCTGGCTGGAAGGCGACACGATCATGGCAGAGAAACTTATCTGAGCCGAAAGCCGGCTAGGACACAGGAGAGCAAGATGGGGAAAGTCATCGTCGTCACTTCAGGCAAAGGCGGAGTTGGCAAGACAACTTCTACCGCCGCGCTTGGAGCGGCTCTGGCGCAGAGGAACGAAAAAGTGGTCGTCGTCGATTTTGACGTCGGGCTACGCAATCTCGATCTCGTGATGGGTGCGGAGCGAAGGGTCGTCTACGACCTGATCAACGTCATACAAGGCGATGCCAAGCTCCCTCAGGCGCTGATACGCGACAAGCGACTCGAGACGCTGTTTCTGCTCCCGGCATCGCAAACGCGCGACAAGGACAACTTGACGCCGGAGGGTGTCGAACGTGTCATGGCCGACCTGAAGCGCCACTTCGACTGGATCATCTGCGATAGCCCCGCAGGCATCGAACGTGGGGCGACCCTTGCAATGCGCCATGCCGATATCGCCGTCGTCGTCACCAACCCGGAAGTTTCTTCGGTCCGTGATTCGGACCGCATCATCGGCCTATTGGACGCCAAGACCGCCAAGGCAGAACGCGGCGAGCGGATGGAGAAGCATCTGCTCCTGACCCGCTACGATGCCAACCGAGCCGAACGGGGCGATATGCTCAAAGTCGATGACGTCCTGGAGATCCTCTCCATTCCGCTCCTCGGCATTGTTCCCGAAAGCATGGATGTTCTACGCGCCTCCAATATTGGCGCGCCTGTGACGCTCGCCGATAGCCGCAGTGCACCCGCGATGGCATATTTCGATGCCGCCCGCCGGCTTGCCGGTGAGGAAGTACCGATCACAATTCCCGGGGAAAAGCGCGGTCTCTTCGGCAAGATATTCGGACGGAGGGCCGCATGAACATCTTCAGTCTTTTCGGCAAGAAGAAAACCGCCCCCGCGGCCCGTGAACGCCTGCAGGTGCTTCTGGCCCACGAACGCTCGTCGGCGGGTTCAGACCTTGTATCGCTGCTGCGCGAGGAAATCCTTGCGGTGATTGCCAAGCATGTGCAGCTCGACAACGACAAGGTCCAAGTAAAGATGGATCGCAATGAGCACGTGTCGATTTTGGAAATCGACGTCGAGATCCCATTGAAGGCAGAGGCGCAAGCTGCTTGAAACGGCCAAAGAAGCCGCACGCCTGAAGTAGTGGTCAGATATTGAGAGCCGGGTAGGCGAGGGGAGGGCGCGGAGTAAGCGGCGACTGTAACTGTCGGTTGCCTGAAGACGCCGCCCTCCCGCTGCCGCTTCCGGCATTGCGGCGCCTGATAACATCCATATACCCAGCTTGGCCCGGAGCGCCCCGTCAGCGCCGCTGATGGAAGCACCGCTTCTGACCGGCGACGTCGATTTGCACAGGCTTCATGCCTGGACGACCGGCGCGATTGGGACAATCGTGCACCGGCGTTGGCCGTACGGGGCAACCAGGTCCAATCGTGATCGCCGTAATCGCGCGGACCGGTGCCGCGATGCGCCCAGTTGTGCGATGCTGCACCTGCCGCTCGCCGGCTCCCTTCCTGAACTTTGCCACTTTTGCGGGCCGCTTCCGCTGCTCATGCGCAATTGGGTTGCAGCCGGACTGCTGCCCTATAATCGATTAAACTCGACCTAGCTTAACAAATTGATTTACATGACATTTGAGGCATGGCAACGGGTAGAAACTCAACTGTTGCCGGGGGCCAAATGAGCAGGGGTGTTTTTGCTTTCAGACCGGCCGCTCTTCGTGAAAGAGCGGTGGGCGAAATCCACGCTCGGCCATATGCCCTTATTACGGTACCTCGCGTCATCTTTCAGCTTGCGTTCCTGACGGACAGCGAGCCCGATCAGGATCATGATATCGTAAAGCGGCTCTCCCAATCGAGCGGATCGCCGCCTCCGTCTCATGAGACCAATCACCATGCGATCAGCTGGGGACAAGGAACGCTGAGATGGGAACGCCACACGGAATTCTCGACCTATTTCTGGGACAGCCCCGCTCCGGAAAAGTTCGGGGCTGAGATCCCTGTGCATCCATTCGGTGACGGATTTTCGCAACCCGGACCCTTCATCTCGGGAATACGGCTGGAGATCAGATCTGACACTGAAGAGACGCAGAAGGACCTCGCCGTTTTCGACCGGACGAGCCTTTGCCGCAGTGACCTCAGAAGCGGGGAGGCCACCATTCTTACGGATTTCCGTCCGGATGGGGATGGCCTGACAAAGATCCTCGTTATTGACCGCGGTCTATCCGACAGCTCGCGCGGTGCGCTCGTTCAGAAGCTTCTGGACATTGAGACCTATAGAACACTTGCAATGATGGCATTGCCTTTGGCACAATCGCTGTCACCCGAGATCCGCCGGATAGAAGCTAGCCTGACGGCGGTCACTCAGCGGATGAAGCAGCACGCTCGCGACGAAGCCGATCAGCTGCTTGCGGAAATTACCCGTCTGGCGGCCGAACTCGAAGCGAATGCTGCGATGAGCCTTTACCGGTTCGGCGCCAGCCGCGCCTACTACGAAATTGTCCAAGAGCGAATTCGGGCGCTTGCCGAAACAGCGACATCCGGGAGCGAGAGCCTTGGTACTTTCTTGGAGCGCCGCCTGGCACCGGCGATGCGGACCTGCCAATCTGTAGAGGAGCGCCAGGCAAATCTCTCGCGCAAACTGGCTCGTGCCACGTCCTTGCTAAGGAGCTGGATCGATGTCGAGCTGGAGCAGATCAACATGACGTTATTAAACTCCATGGACCGCAGGGCAAAAATGCAATTACGCCTGCAGCAGACCGTTGAGGGCCTCTCCGTTGCTGCCATATCGTACTATGTCGTCGGACTGATTGGATATGTCGCCAAAGGGGTACACTTGTTTGGCATCGAGTTTGGATCAGAAATTGTGACGGCAATCTCGGTGCCTGTCGTCGTCTTGGGAATTTCGCTTATCGTGCGGAATATCAGGCATCGGCACTCGGAAGAAGGCGACACGCAATAAAGGAACCACCCGCAGGTTGGGCGAAGACGACCACTGTCGGATTTGGCCGACATACGAATGGCTTCTGGACTCTCGAGGCAAATATGTTCGAGCGTAGCCAGATGCGGATGACCATATCGTCGTGTAACGTCTTCTCGGTGGACGTCAGGACTGGCGGCGGATTCTCGACACGCTGGTGATCCGCTCAGACAGCTCTGCGAACCCGACAAAGCTAAGCGCGACCGACGGTTCTTCAACGGGCCGCAGAGCTAAGAGCTTGCCGCTAGCATCGTCGATATAGACCAGCAGGCGCAATTGGGACCGCGGTTCTCTGACGTTGACCAGCAGATCGAGAGGCGAGACTGTCGCATCTCTAACTGGCCCAACTGTCGCATTACTAAATAGCTCTGTGAGTTCATGGCGAACCGCGACCTGCGGGCTTTGAGAAGCTAACTGGTGCGCCGGATTTGCGCGAGGAGTTTCTGGCGGAAGACTTCCGCTGGTGTTTTGTAGCCGAGGCATTTGCGCGGCGTTGCGTTCAGATGATTGCAGATGTCGGTGAGATCGCGGTCGCTGAGAGACAGGGGATCGACCTCTCTCGAAAGCCATTTCCTCGCCCGTCTGTTGGTGTTTTCGACGGTGCCTTTCTGCCAGGGAGATTGTGGATCGCAGAACCAGGTCTGCGCTCCGATGCTTGCCTGCAGGTAGGGCCAGTCGGTGAACTCAGTACCACGGTCGAAGGTGATCGAACGACGAGCGAGGTGGGGCAGGGATTGCAGCACCTGGATCAGGCCGTCCATCACCGGTCTGGATTGTCGGTCGTTGTTGCGCAGGAGAATGGCAAAGCGACTGACCCGTTCGACCAGTGACGTCACGTTGGCCTTTCCGAACTTTTTGCGAAACTGGATGAGATCGCATTCCCAGTGCCCGAACTGCTTGCGCTCGGCAACTGCGTCGGGCCGGTAGAGAATGTTGACGTCGGGGGTGAACCGCCGACCATGGCGGCGTCTGGCGTGCCGTGGCCGACGCCTGGCGCGGTGCTCCGGAAGATGTCGCCACAGCTTGATTGCGTGGCCGTCCGAGGAATAGGCGAACTTGTAGATCGTCTCATGGCTGACAGAGATCGGATGGCGCTCAAGCTGCAGTCGGCCAGCGATCTGTTGCGGCGACCAGCCATGCATGATGCGCTCGATCACCGATTGGCGCAGATGCGAGAACCGGGCAAGTTTGCGCAGCTTGGCACGCCGTTCTCGCGCCATGTCATTGGCCATCACGCAGTAGTAACTGTTGAGGTCCGGCATCTCACGATCCTCGAACGTATTGCGGCGCAGCTCACGGAAAATGGTCGAGCGATGTCGGTGCAGTTTCTCGGCGATCACGTCAACGCTGATCCCAGCCGTGCGCCAGCGGGCAATCTTGCGGCGTTCTTCCACATCGATCTGGGAGTAGGTGCGTTTCATGTCTCGTTCCTTGCAAGGATAAACCGTTGTTATCTATTGCAAGTCGCACTTCATCCTTGAACCCACCCCTCTTACAAACAATGTGGCGGGGAAGTTGGAATGTCCGCACTTGTGCAAAAGTAGAAATGTCACTTTGGGCGCGTCTTCAGCCATTTAGAAATGCGACACTCGACATCTCCACTTGCGCTGAGGCAAGCCCCCGACCGGACCGGCTGGTCCGGGTTGCAAGGGAAGGGAGGGGGCGGGTGAGAGGCACCCCTTCGGCTTGAGCTTTCTCAGTAGCAATTGTTCGGTCGCCGGTTGTACTATTGTCGGCAGTATGTTGCAGGGCAGGGATCAGAGTGGCACGATGCTTCCGGAAATCAAGCTGGTGGGTGGCGTCGATGTCGCCGCTCTCTCGCCACTTCTTCGCGGGATGATCCTTTCGGTTTCCTACGCCGGCAGTCAGGGCGGCATCGGGTTGACCGCGACTGGCGCCATGAACCGCAAGTTTGTGCATTGGGCCGCCACGCACTTCCAGTGGCCCGGCTTCACAGCCGAAGACCTCTACAGCATGAACAAGGTGCTCAACGAATGCGACATGCCGCCGCTTTGGCCCGTGCGCGACATGCTTCATCACCTCAGACTTCTTCGCCGGAATAAGGACAACCTGCTACCAACCAAACGTGGTCGGGACTTCTTGGCGAGACCGCAAGCCTTCTTCGATCTGATCGCCACGGATTATCTCTATGCTTATATCCATCATGGGCAGACGCAGGAAGATGTGCGCAACCGGATACGTTGGTGGCACGTCTTTCTCAATCTTATCAATATGAAAGCAGATATGCCGTGTTCTCTCGAAGAGCTGGCGAACGAGCTATACCCGAGCGAAGCGTATCCGGCGCCAGCAGAGATGACGGTCGAAACCGTAATGGAACGATCGTCGCTCCGCTACGACGTCATCCAGCCGCTGTGCTGGCTGGGATTGCTACACGAAGAGCGCGAAGGACTGACTATCTGGCAGGACGGTACCTACCTCAAGACACCCTTGTGGGAGGCCTGTCTGAAACTGGAGTCGGATAAGCAGGCCTCAATCAGCATGCATTGACGACGACTTTTATTCGGCAGCCGGTTGCCTCAACAACGCGTTCTCTCGCCGCGCAACGACCTTTGGATCGCCCATGAAATCCTTCCTCCGGCCCGGGCCGCGCGCGCGTTTGACGTAGCCATTTTTGTCGCTGTTACTCTTTACGGTCGGCTTGTCGTGCTGGTCCTGGCGCTCCTTGATATAGGCCAGCACATCGCCAAGCCGCTTGTTCTCGGTGATCGCCGCATGCGTCACACGCTGGTCCTTGTCGAACACCGTGTAGGGCAGGGAATACCCTTTCCAGCGCACATCCAGGCGACCATCCGCATAGGCATAGGTCTCGACATAACGGCCAGCCAGACCGCGCGTCACCTCGGTCTCCTTCAGCATGATCCGCTGGCGCTCAAATGAAAACGTCAGCTGCGATCCGACATAACGCTGCTCGCGTTTGCACAGAATCTCGTTGAGCCGTTCCGGCGCCAGATTCATTGGCCGATGCAGATCGTCTGATCGGGCAGGGACAATCGCAAACCGCGCATTGTAGTGCTCCATGAAGCCCGGCAAAAACGCGTTGCCAGTCTTCATATCGCCGATGCCCGCCAGCCGTAATTCCTTGACCAGCCGATCCTGCAGCGTCCGGTTCATTCGCTCGACACGCCCCTTCGCCTGGCTCGAATTTGCGCAAAGAATCTCGATGTTTAACTCTGAAAGCGCCCGCCCGAACTGGGTCATGCCCTGGCCACCCTTGGCGTCCTCCTTCGCCACCCGAAACACCGAATGCTTGTCGGAGTAAAAGGCCACAGGCGCGCCGTGATGCTTTAGATAAAGTGCCAGCGCCTCGAAATAGCTGAAGGCGCTTTCCGAGCGGACAAAGCGCAGCTGCAACAGCTTGCCCGTCGCATCGTCGACGAACACCAGCAGCGAGCACGGCGGCCCGCGATCTTCGAACCAGCGATGCTCGGAGCCGTCGATCTGCACCAACTCGCCATAGGCCTCGCGTCGCAGTCGTGGCTGATGAAACGTCCGGCGCTGCTTGCGCGACAGCCAAAGTCCGGCCTCCGTCATCCAGCTCCGCAGCGTCTCGCGCGACACACGCACTCCATCGCGTTCGGCAAGCTTCTCGGCTGCCAGCGTCGGACCGAAGTCCGCATAGCGTTCGCCAACCAGCGTCACGGCGTAATCGCGAACACCATTGCTGATCCGGTTGTTCGACGGCCGGCCGATCGCCTTGTGTCGGATCGAGGCCGCACCGCCAGTGCTGATCCGCTCCAGCAGACGACGCACCTGGCGCGTACTCAGATCAAGCACATGCGCCGCCGACACCAGCGTCATCCGGCCGGCGATCACCTTCGACAAAATCTCGATCCGCTGCAGATCCCGCTCGCTCATCGCAATCAGTCCCATCCGCAATCTCCCAGGTCATCAAACCCGGGGAGAGTGACATTCTTACTTTGCAGAAACAGGACACTTTAACTTTGCGGCTACAAACAAACATCACATAATCTATCTTATGGAACTAACGGGCGGTTTTGTGAGTGTTGCTTTTGCTCCCAAACCGCCGCTTACGCAGTTGTGGATTTCCTCGATAAAAAGCGGTTTTGGCTGTTGGTTTTGTGACGGAGCGTGAAAGATTTGCGCAGGTTTATGTGGGCGCAGGTCGTTATGCCGGTTAATCTAGCTTCTTCGTCAATACCGCCAACGATGTCCGGCGTGGTCAGCGTCGGCTCTTCCGGTGCTCCTCGGTTCTGGGCGACAATCTGGAGCGACGTCCTAAAGACGTCGTTAGAGCCGTCGACCCGACGCAAGCATCTGTCCGCCCTGGACCGGCTCTATGACGCCGCCCAGCGCCAGCGTGGCAGCGACTGCCTCGACCGTCTGATCGCCGAGGCCGACGCCGATGCTCTTGCCCAGAGGTCCGCACGTCGGATAATGCCCCAAAGATGGTCTGACTTACCCGCGAGATAACCGAGACGGTCGAGGGCATGACGGCCCAGTTCGGCTTTAAGTCCCAATCCCTCTAAATCGGACGGTCGAATGAAAGTAGCAGACTTTCCACCCCGCCCTCGATGACGTCTCGATACGGCAGAAACCCTGCGGACAGCGAACCACGAATAGCTATTTTGTTCTCTTTAGCGTGACAAATGAAGCATTTGCAGTCTTGGGGGAAAAGGGAAGGAACCACGTTCAGCACATATGAGCGAAGCATAGCCTTCCCCAAGCCCCTCCCTATGAAACGCTCATCACCGATAAATAGGTCGACCGCTACGCCGTCGTGCTCGCCTATCTCAAACGCGAAATCGGGATAGCCGCGAAGCAAATAGCACTGCAATTTTCCAAAAGGCTCACCATTATAACAGGCTATATGGCAATGGGTGGGATGGCTTGGATTGAGGCGTTCGGAATACTTCCTCTGAACTTCCTCTATTGTTATCGGCGTCTTCTGGTAGTGAGCACGCATATGAAAGCTATTTAGCCATTCACACAATATCCGAAAATCTGCTTCGGTCAGTGACCTGAAATCAATCATCTGGCTGTACCTTAGGTCGATTGCTCGACAGGTTCTACTCGCACGTCGCCCACGGGCATTCCAAGCGGTAATCACGAAGCCGCAAAGCCCGACGCGAGCTAAATGCTCGCGTGCGGATGCTTGAGCGCAGGTCGCCTTCAGGACCTAGTCACTCACTCACCCAGCTTCGGAGCCGAAACCGCACTCTTTGGAACTGGCAGGCGGTTTCGCCGGTCACGCCGGCGTGCGTCCCGAGAGTTCCTAGGTATCATCGTCGTCGGCATCCAAACCATCCTTCACGCGCTGCACTGCCGCCGCCACAGCGGCTTCCAGAAGCGAAAGCTCGTCATCAGTCATCTCCGCAAACAAGCCGCGTTTCTTGTTTGAGATGTGGCCGTTCTGCAGGCACAGCTTGACAAACAAAGCTGCTTTGCGGTTGGGCATATCAATTATGTCGGTCAAAGCCGAGTAGCCGGCGTCGAAATAACGAATGTAGTCGAGTTCCTCCCTGAGGTCTTTCTGAACCGTCTCGCCAATCTTTTGATAGATGAACTCCACCGATGGAGTGGCATCGAAATATCGGTAGAGGTGGGCAGTGTCGTTCCTGACGACGATGCTGTGGTCCCTATCCCATCGCCAGTCCGTTCTTTCCAAGGCGGGACGCGAGAACGTTTCAAGCGTGGCCTCGTATGCCCTTTCGTCACGGACGATGGCGGCGGATACCGGGAAGAGAAAGTCGGGAGGGGTGAAGCCTTCTCTGGACAGGATGTTGTGGATCAGGAAGCGGTGAATTCGCCCGTTGCCGTCTTCGAACGGGTGTATGTAGACGAAAGCGAAGGCGACGATCGTGGCCGCTACCACCGGGTCCGACATGCCCTTGAGCCGCTCAGTCAACAAAGACCAATCCGCCATCAACGGCTCGACGTCCTCGGGTTTCGGGCCGATGAAATGGACCTTTTCAAAGCCCGGGCCGATCGTCTGCCCGACGAAGTTCTGGAAATCGCGGAAGTCATCTGCGGCATACCTCGGATCGACGATCGTATTCTGCAGCTCGACGAGATCGCGTTTGCTCGCCGGATCGAAGGCCGCGATGTTCCTCAGCGCGGCAACGAACCGTTCTGCTCTCTGCGCGGTGGGTTCTTCGCGCTCGATTTCAAAGGAGGATTTCGTCTCCTTGGTGAACAGGTACTGGATCGCTCTGGCGAGGAGTGCTGGATCGCAGTCGTTCACGATGTCTTCAGCTTGCCTGTTGATTTCCGACGCTCTTGCATCGGCTATCGGCCTCGTGGAACGTACGGTGACGCATAGTCCCGGCACGCCGAGCATATTGTCGACGACCTTGTGGCGTTGTGAGAACCTTCCGGCCGCACCGATGTTTTTCTTCTCGTCCAGTGCGTGGACGTAGTTCACGGTTCCCGCGTCCGGCAGAGAAAGTCGTGTTCCAGTGAACCATTCAAAGAGAAACCATGCGCGGCGGGCGAACGCGCCTTTCGGCTCGGCTTTGATCCAGGCTTCGATCTCTGCCGGATCGACCTTGTTCATAGTCTGGGCGATAACGCCCATGTCGAGTGTTTCATGCTTCAGAGCGAATTTGAGGTTTCCCGCGATGCTTTCTTCGGGAGCATAGACGAGAGGGTACTTCTCAACGACCCTACCCTCTTCTACATATGTTTTCCGAGACGTCTGGCCGCACCAGGACTCGACGGCTGGCGCGGGGCAATCCAATCGCAGATGCGTCCTCAGCCAATTCTGTCCGATTGGAAATTCGCTCATCGTTGAAGCTTACCTATTCAAAAACGCATTCGCCTGTTCAAATTCGGTTTAATTTACCCTCTTCCGTCAAAAAACACTATACGGCCAAGCATTTCCTGGCGAGCGCCATCAAAAACGCATTCGAACGTGAAAAAACGCAATGCAAGTTTGCCTTAACGTCGAAAAAGTATGCGATGTTTTCATTACCTTCCACGCCGGAACAGCTTCCATGTTGCAGGCGGCAGTACGGGTTCGGCCATCGTGGAATCCTTGGAACGATATAGTCGCCCGAAACTATCGATCCCGATGGACGCGCCGAGGGAAAAGCGGCAGGCCATAGGTTTCGCCTTCCGCCTTCGCAGCCAACCGACGTGCACAGTCTGGAAGAGCGAAGTCGGGAATCTGAATGTCGATCCTTTAAGGCTCATCCAATCACCCTTCACCCTCTGGCGGATGATCTTTTTGCTGGTCTGGCAACACCGACCACGGTCGACCCGTACGCGCATCCTCTTCGGTCGCTTCGTATCCGAGGTCATCCGCGCTTCCGGCAATTAGCTTGAAAGCATAAATTCGATTGATTTTCATTAGGTGCTCGCCTCCCCTTCCAGCATGCTCGCACTTGAGTCGATACCGGTCAGTATCGCCCTCGAGGAGCTCTGCGGCATGAGTCCCGCCGCCGCATCTCGCATCGGCGGACAGTTCTCAAATTCCGCATGTGCACTGGCGGTGTTTGGCGGGTGGCCGCGTTCCAACACGACATAATCCGAGCAGCTTTGATACAGCGGCATCAGTCGTGGAGCGTCAATTCCAATCAGCCCTTCAATTTCATAGCCAGAGAGCGAAATTAGGAAATTGGTGGTTTTGTCCATGAAACGTAGCGTTTCGGCGCGGGATGACGCATGCTCCCAGCTTAAGTATAAAAAGACGGCTCGCCGCGTTTCTTGCAATCAGACTCACCTGCAGGAACCTTGGCCAAGGTGGGCCATCTGCACCGCACACGCGGGATAATGGGAGTTAGATAGGTGTATGGTTGAGTCAGAGATCGCCCTCGACGGCGGTGCAGACTCGACAGTCGTTCGAGTCGGCCAGACAGTTCGGCGCGACGGTCGCTCTTGGTCACCGGCTGTCCTCGATCTGCTGCAGCACATCGAGCGTAAAGGATTTGCTGGCGCGCCGCGTGCGCTGGGCTTTGACCACCAAGGGCGAGAAGTTCTGACTTATATTGAGGGCGAGGTCGGCCGAGGTGCCGGCTTCATCCCGGACCACGGTGGCCGCTTCGACAGTCGTCTCCCAGACTATGTTTGGCGTGACGACGTGCTCGTGCATCTCGGCGCGCTCATGCGTTCCTATCACGATGCCGCGTCGACCTTTCCCTCGGCCAGCCGCGGGTGGCGCTTGGAGTCTCGCGAGCCTGTCGAGACGGTCTGTCACAACGATCTCGCGCCATGGAACACCATCTTTCGAGCAGGCCTTCCGGTGGCGTTCATCGATTGGGACACCGCGGCTCCGGGGCCTCGCGCCTGGGACCTTGGGTTCATCGCCTGGCGTTGGGTGCCGTTCTGGCGTGACGCGAAGTGTCGAGCACACGGGCTCCCGATTGGCGTTGCCGAAAAGGCTCGCCGCTTTCGCTTGCTGCTCGACGCGTATGATCTCGAGCCTGAGATTGGCGTTGTGCACGCGGGAATCGAGCGGATGCGCCAATTGCAAGAATACATGTGGAAGCTCGTCGCCGGCGGTTCTGGCTGGGAGGTCGAGCTCGCTCGTCGCGGTGTGCTCGACGAGGTGGCCCTTGAGATCGAGTGGGTTGAGGAGCACGCTTTAGCTCTGGTGGGATCCTGATTCGTCCCACCCCCGGCGTGCTCGACCTTGCGGCGGCTGACTTGGGAAGTGTTGCGGCGAATTCGAAATGAAGAGGATATTCTTCCCGTGTTCGATGCCTGACATGACGTAGGTTGCTTTTCCGCACCGGTCCTTCCGGATCGCCGGGATGTGGGGCGGCTTCGGGCCAACTTGAGACTTTTGCTTGGGTCTCCTGTGCGCCAAGAGGAGCAAGATCCAGGAGGATAAACCGAACTCCTGGATTTCGACTGTGAACAGTGGTTCGAAAGTGCTCTCTTATCGCCCGGATATCCGCGCGGGTTTGAGGGTGGCCATCTGTCTGGCCGCCATAACGCGGGTCCTTGTGGCGGGCGAAGCGAGGAATAGATTCGAAGTCCTGCACCAATTTGGGAACGGCTAACCCTCTCACAGCGTTTTCAGATGGTCGGGTTTGATCGCTATCAACGCGCCTTGTCTCTCGCGCACACCGTCGCCTCAAAACGGAGGTTACGTCATGACGCACAAGCAAAGTCCTGTTTCGGCCCGGTCGCACTCGATGCTCACGGCCTTTTGCGCCGCGGCAAGGAAAAGGAGTTTTCGCATGACATCCTTGGACGATAGAAGACGGGCGCTTGAAGACAAATACATTCTCGACTTTGAACGGTCGCTTAAGGTCCGCGCCCGCCGAAATCGCCTGCTGGCGGAATGGGTTGCCGCTGCAATCGGCCGCAACGACGTCGACGCGTATGTGAACGAGGTCGTGGCAACAGCCATCGCTTCGCCGGAAGACTCGAATCTGCTGCAGAAGATTCGCGCGGACTTCAGTGCCGCTGGCCGGGCTGCCGATGAAGCACTTCTTCGCGAGAAGATGCACGACCTGATGTACATGGCTGCCGAAGCCATGGAGCGTGAGGACGCAACGCAAAGGTAGCGGGACGACAGATGGACCATATGGAGGTCCATCCCCTGAGAGCGGAGCGCGGCCAAGCTTGCGGCCAAGCTTATCGCCGCCCTCGGTCCACCTGCCGTGCAGGCGCCGGCTTAAGATTTGGCGATGGCCGAGTGTCGCTGCCGAGGAAGCGCGTGCCGATGTCGAAGAAGCTGACCGCCTCTGTCGCTCGCCATTTCCTCGTACTACACCTCTGCCTTGGGTCGAGGCCGCGTTGCGGTGTCGTGTCATTGGCGACATCTCCTCGACCGTGTTCTCGCCTGGAGCGTTTCATCACCCCGGGGTTCCTCGATGCCTTGGAGCGACCAATGCCGGGATCGTCATTGAGGCCGAAGATCGCGGCAAGATCCCAACGTTGATGGCGACTTCTCCCAGGGCATAAGGCCTTCACGAAGGGTATTGCAGACGAGGACAAGGTCCCTGCCCCCTGATGAGATAGCCCACGGCAAGAATGAACGGAAATAGGAATAGCCGCTTCTACGCAAGTTTCCGGCGGCTACTCCTTTTCATCGTGCCAGCCCGGGCGAAGGTCATTTCTTCGGAAATGACAGTATCGGAGTTGTCGAGGATCGCGCGCCAAATGCGATTGCCGATCCTGAGGCTCAGCCGCTGCAGGCCGAGATCCTCGCCCTCACCAATTTCCACGGTACTTGCAACCAATCCCATCTGCAGTTTTCGCCTGAACTCGGCTCCGGAGAGGCCGAAGCGCGAGGAAAGCTCTGCGGGATTGAGGATGAAGTCACCATTGTCGTCGCGCGTTATCTGCATTCTGGATCCCTTCCGGTCTTGTCCCTGATCGCGTCTCTAGGCGTGCGTTGTATGCCTGGTCGCTTTTTCGAGATATTCGGTTTGGTGGAAAAACGGATATGCGCAAGGTTGAACGGCGCGCACTGCAATCCTATTGTCCGCGCATCCCTATGGTATGCTGATAGAAGAAACGGCAGGGCGATCGGCGCTTTGGAGCGGTTGAACGGCTGAAGCCGCTTGATGAAAGGACATTCCGTGCGATTGCTGTTTGCTGCCCTTGGCTTTGGTTTCGTTGCAATCGGCGTTATTGGTATCTTCGTGCCGCTGCTTCCGACGACTCCGTTCCTGATCCTTGCCGCTGCTCTTTTCTCCCGCTCCTCCCCGCGCTTTGAGCGCTGGCTGCTTGCCCATCCGCGCTTCGGCGAGCCACTGCGAAATTGGCGGCGCCAAGGGGCGATCCGGCGACGTCATAAGCTTGTCGCCTGTATCTCGATGATTTGCAGCTTTCTCATTCTGCTCGTATTTTTCAGACCTTCAGCAATTGCGATGGTTGGCGCTGGAGTTCTGATGGCGGTTGCCGCGATCTATGTCGCGTCCAGGCCCGAACCGCGATACTGAAAATCCTCCACGACTGCCACACGGCCCTTGGCTTAGAACGCCCCGCGTGAATTTTGTCCAAAGCATGGGTGAGGTCATCGATCGGCGAATTGCCTGCCAAGCTCGAGGCGTTTGTCGAGAGACTCGGTCGTGTGTTGATCGTTACCTTACACCTCCTTGGAGGCTGGCATCTTGCGGGCGATCTTGTCTGTCCATTGGTGCGGAACGTGACGCCGGAACGCTTGGACAAATGAATGGTGCGGGTGAGCTCTCGTGACAGGGTGTGCAGAACTTTTCAGTGTTGGTAAGTTCCAGCGCAATTGCAATCAAGCAATCAAAATGCGCCGGAAAACAAAACCTATCGGAGGCATGGTCATCTAGAGTTCACGGTTTGGTCGCGAAGTCATGGGTATTGCGATCCCTGGAAGGAACTAGAGGATTGGACGTGCATTTCCAGAGATTGCCCAAACGAAAATGGACGCGCTTAATACCGCACTTGGAAGGATTGCCAGGATGAGTCTCGAAGGACACACGACAGCGCCGGGTGCAAACGTCCATGAGAACCATTACTGCGACCATGAAGATGCAAGTGGCATCCGTTGCACGCAATGGGGCTGTTACGGCTTCGAGGAGAGCACCGGCGCCACACGATGGTACTGCCGCAAGCATCAGCCGCTGATCTATCGCGGACTGCCTGCGCACGGCAGCATACACGTCTTGATCGGACGTTAGCCCGCGCTGGTTTGCCGGCTGCCCATACGGCGGCGGAACTTTCTGTTCAGCTTAAACGGAAGTGCGCTTCGACCGCTGCAGCAATGAATGCTTGTCGGGCTTTGGTCCCGTCGCACCCGCCATTAAGAGCGTCGTCACATATCTGCTCTGCTCGTCGGTACTGGCTTCCATGATAAGCCGGCCAGGAACGATCAAGCATCGACTTGGCTTGCCGCACGGTCTTGACCGTTCGCATAGTGCCCGTTACCGGATCCTCAAGAGTGATTGGAGTATCCCAAATAGCCCTTTTCATGACGCAGCACCTCCCGAAGCGGGAACGGTTTCATCCCAGTACGGTTCCGGGCTTGCCCCACTTCCGGCTGCATTGGTTAACAGGGTGTTTCCCTTTACCATCCGGCATGCCCTGAAGACCCGGTTCGATTGGACGCCACCGCTCGTCAGCGGCGGTCCGGCGAGATCGAAGACGTTACGATCAGGTCAGGTTGCGGCGCTTCAAGCGGCACGGAGCCGAATTCGATCTTTGCAAGGATCAGCGGAGGATCGGGCTCGGCAGGGCGCAGGAGACCGCCTTGGGGCCAGGCACGCCGCAATTCCTCCTTGGACATCGCTGCGACGTTCACGTCGATATCGGTCAGCGTGCCCGGCACGCGATATGGACAGCGCCGCTTTGAACAGTTGCTGGCGGAAGAAAACTGCCAGAGAAAATAGTTCTGCCAGTTCCCAAGCGGGAAGACCTTGCGGATGTCCGGCTTGTAACGCGCATACCAAAGGGGCAGCCTAGCCAGTACACTGTAGTCCCGCCGATATGCGGCAATATAGCGTGCCGTATCATGGTTGGTATAAAGGATCGGATAGCGTCCGGTTCTCGCCCTGATGTGCCCGACAAATATCTGCGCATCCTCGAGTGACATGAACCGATCGGGGTCGATGCCTTCGATATCGAGGATCATCAGATCGTCCGCATCCGGCGTCGCATAGTCGAGGAAGTGATTGGCCTGGTCGATGGGATTGCCGGGCCGGCCGACATGGTAGGCACCCCAGAGCAAGCCGTTCTGTCGGGCAATCATCCGGCGGCTCGTATAGAGCTCGCGGCTTACCGCGTATTTCCGCCACATCGTCTTGCAATGCGCAAACGTGTCTCCACGGTGCTCTCCCTCGCAGCTGAAGCTCTCGGGCAGACCATCGGATGCCTTGGAAATAAAGGCCGCGACGCGCTCGTCCTTGAGCAAGGCCTGCCAATCGATCGCATTCATTTCATAGGCGTCGACAACCAGCGCGTTGTTTGAACTCTTCCAGGGCGACACATCCGCCGCAAGCAGCCCCCCTGCTTCAGCGATGAAAGCAAGCAGACAAAGGCAGGAAAGAATCGATGCTCGGAGCCCCTTCATCGAGCCAAGGTAAAATACCCCGAGTTTATAATATATTAAGAATAAGGCAGCCTTAACGCGCGCCGCGTCCAAGCGGCTGATTGAGCGCCATGGCCATGGCGCTCAAGTGCACGACCCGTTCACCGTCGAAGCGCTCGGAACCAAGTCTGTCGCTTGAGATTCGCGTCGATCATCGGCCGGGGCAGATGTTAAATGTGCCAGTCGGTTGCAGCGGATTGGGCGCTGGCCGTGACCGGTGCATCATCGAGCGAATAGGCATGGATGTAGTCTATCTTCATCTGTGCCCCATCGGCGAACCCGGCACCCGGCGTTCCGGCCGTGCCGCCGACGGCGAGGTTTACCAGCATGTACATTGGATCATGCATGTCGGCCGGCGTATCGGCATGAGCAACGGCGACATCGTCGAAATACCAGACGATTTGATCTTCGTCCCACAAGACCCCATAGGTGTGGAAGCCATCGGTGCTTGGGACCTTGACCGGCGTCGAGACCGTGGTGCGCGAGCCGGTCTCGTTGCTGTGGACTGTCACGTTGACGGTGTTCGGATCCTGTCCCCGCATCTCGACGACGTCGAGTTCCGGCGGCCACGAGCCATCTTCAGGCAGCAGCCAGAAAGCCGGCCAGGCACCCTGTTCGGTCGGCATGTCGGCGCGCATTTCGAAGTACCCATAGGTCTGAGCGAAGGAGGAATGCGTGTTCAAGAGGCCCGACGTATAATCGTAGCCGTTGATCTGCGATTGGATTGCTTCGGAGGCCGGCGCCGCTGTTATGGTTAGCACCCCATTCTGAAGAGAGAAGGGATTGACGGCCGAGGTCGCAGAATAGGACGGATTGATGTACCACTGGAGTTCGCCATTGCCGGGGAGCGTGCTGCCCTTTTCCGGCGCCCACCAGAATTTGGCATCCCAAACGCCCTGGTCACCGTTGCGCAGCGACAGGCTGTTGAATTCATCGGCAAATGTGAGCGTGAGTGCGGACCGGTCGAGCGTCAGCTGGAACTGATCCGCGCTGAGGTCGGCGACGGTTTTGTTCGCAAAAACGATACTTTCTCCGCCACCGAGATCGAGCCGCAGGTTTGCGCCCTCCTGTGTGAGGTGGCTTACGACCTGATCGAAGCTCGACAGCCCGTAGCCGTTCAATCGGACGGTATCGTCGGTGCCGAAATCGACGACAAGGTCGCTGCCGTTGCCGCGCGTGAAGATGAACGTGTCGGAACCGCCGGCGCCGATGAGGACATCGTTGCCCGCGCGACCATCTATCGTTTGACTGCCGGATCCGCCGGTGATGATATTGTCCGCCGCATTGCCAAAGGCGTAGCGGCCGCTGCCGGTGACGGTCAGATTTTCGAAATTTTCAGGAAGCGTATAGCTCATCCAGGTGCTGATGGTATCGACCCCGGCGTTCGCGGCCTCCACCGCACGATTGATGCTGGAGTAAAGGTAATAGATGTCGTCACCCGTTCCGCCCTGCATGGTAACGTTTACGGAGGCGTCGCCCCAGATCGAATCGTTGCCGCTCGTCCCATTCAGCACAGGGCCTGAACCTTTGGCCGAAAACCAGGCGCTCGATGCACCGCTATAAAAGAGTGATTTACCAACGGCGTTCGTAACCGAGCTTGCCATATATGATTCTCCTTCGTTTTCTGCCTTGCGATAATAGACGACGATTTAGGCGATTTTGACTCTGTCGATTGGTTTTAGCTTCAACCTCCACGGAAAGCCTGCAACAGGCCTAATGGAATTATCGCCGCGCGTTTGCGGCTGTGCCACCATCTGGCGTTCGGACCATAGTGATCCATAGTGACACGGAAAAGACTTGCGCTTGCCCTCGCACGCGCCCCGCCAGATCACTCAGTCCTCCCGGAACGCGCGTGCCACCTGGTCGGTCAGAGGCTTCGTCAAATAGGCAAGAGCAGTACGCGCACCTGTTTGCACGAATGCTTCCACCGGCATGCCGGGGACGGGCACAAGGCCGCCCAATCGGCTCCATTCGCTCTGATCAACCGAGATCCGGACGGCATAGTAGGTCGTGCCGCTCTCCCGATCCGTCGTCAGATCGGCGGCAATCTGCTGCACGATACCGTTGATTTCGGGCGTGTTCCTTTGGTTGAAGGCAGAAAATCGCAGCCTGACCTCTTGGCCGATGGATAGCTGATCGATGTCCTGGGGCAAGACGCGGACTTCGGGCGTCAGCGTATCGCGGGCGGGCACGATCTGCATGATCGGCTCGCCAGGTGGAACGACAGCGCCGGCGGAGTGGACCGTAAGCTGATGGACGATACCTGTCTGAGGCGCCCGGATGTCAACGCGCCGCAGTTCGTCTCTTGCGGCGACCATTCGTTCCGAGAATTCTCCGATGTCGCTCTGCGTCTTGCGCAGTTCGTCCGATACTTCGCTGCGGTGATCGTCATCGATCTGAATGATCTGCAATTCCGTCTCGGTCACCTTACCGTTCGTCTGCGCAAGGCTTGCCACAAGGCTGCCGAGTTCGCCCGTCAGGCGCGCGGACTCGCGTTCAAGGGCATAGAGACGGTTGACGGGCACGATACCTTGATCGAACAGGCGCCTGACGCTCGCAAGCTCCTTGTCGATCAGCGCCATCTCTGCCTTCTTGCCGGTCTGCTGGGCGACAAGTCCCTCCGCTTCCTGCCGCAATTGCTGGATGCGTTCGCGCAACTGTGCTTTTCTGCTGGCACGCGATGTCCGGCGATCTTCGAACAATCGGCGCTCGCCTTCGATGATGCCGCCGTCTCCAGCTTCGCCCGCCTGTTCTAACAGGCTATCGGGAAACCCAATCTCCTCAACGCCGTCCCGTTCGGCGCCCAGCCTGGCAGAGGCGGCCGACAGCTCGTTCAGTCGCCGGGAGATGATTGCGAGGTTTGCCCGCAATTGCGTGTCGTCCAGATGCACGAGGATCTGCCCAGCCTCCACCAGCCCGCCGTTTTTGACGAAGATTTTCCCGACAGTGCCGCCCTTTTGATGCTGAACGGGCTTCACATAGCTGTCGACGACAAGCGTGCCGTTCGCAATCACCGCGCCGGAGAGATAGGTCGTTGCTCCGAGGCCCCCAACCACGCCGATCAGAAGGAGGACCATCGCGAGTGCGATTGTCGTAAGGCGGCTGATTGCAGCTTCGGATATGGGAGATCGCTTGTCGATCAACTGTCGCCTCCCGCTATAACCGTCAGCGTGCTACTGCGCGGAGCCGTCGAAACCGTTGCCTTATTGAAAACCTCGTCCTTCGCCCCGAAGGCCTGAAGCTGTCCATTGGCGAGTACCAGAACGAGATTGGCGGCCGCCAATGCACTTGGCCGGTGAGCAATAACGATGGCAATGCCCTTGCGTGCCCGGATGCCTGCGATCGCCTGAGCGAGCGCTGCCTCGCCATCGCTGTCGAGGTTCGAGTTCGGCTCATCCAGGACGACAAGGAAAGGATCGCCATAGAGCGCGCGCGCCAGGCCAATGCGCTGGCGTTGCCCGGCCGAAAGCATCGATCCGTTCTCTCCGATCTGGGTATCGAAGCCATCGGGAAACTGCACGATCATCTCATAGACGCCCGCAGCTCTTGCCGCTGCAATGATTTTCTCGGACGGGGCATTTCTGTCGAAACGCGCGATATTTTCGGCAATTGAGCCCTCGAAAAGCGACACTTCCTGCGGGAGATAGCCGATCGACCGGCCGAGCGACGACGGGTCCCACTGATCAAGGGACGCCTTGTCGAGACGCACCGAGCCGCCGATAGGTTTCCAAAGACCGACGAGTCCGCGGGCAAGCGACGATTTTCCAGATGCGCTCGGTCCGATGACGCCGACGGCGTCTCCGGCCTCCGCCTTGAACGAGACCCCGCGCAGTACCATCGTCCGGGTACCAGGAACGGCAAGGTGAAGCGCTTCCACGGACAGGTTGGCGGTCGGTGCAGGCAGGTCGACATGCCGCTCCTCGGCCGGCAGCAGTTCCAGATGCTTCGTCAGTCTGCTCCAGCTTTGCCGGGCGGCGACAAAGCCCTTCCATTGTCCGATTGCAAGCTCCACAGGTGCCAGCGCCCTGCTGACGAGGATGGAACTTGCGATCATGATGCCGGGCGTCGCCTCTTGCCTGACGACCAGGATGGCGCCGACCGCCAGCACACCGGATTGCAGCATCATCCGAAGGACTTTTGAGATCGACATCAGACTGGTCGTGACGGTCGTCGCCGAGATATGATTGGCAAGATACCGGTTGTTAACCTCGGTCCATTTGGTGGCCAGCAACGACCCGAACCCCATGGCCAACACGGCCTCGGAGTTTCGCCGTGTCGCTTCGGCAAGATTCAGTCGCCGCGCGGAAAGCTCTGCGGCAATTTTTGCCGGTTTGCGGGACTTGAATTCGGCGAGTGCTGTAAGGCCTATCAACATCACCGCACCGGCAAGCGCTGTGACACCGATCCAGACGTGAAAGAGAAAGCACAGACCGATGTAAAAAAGCATCCACGGCATATCGAACAGCGCCGTTGGCCCGGGGCCGGAGAGAAAACCGCGTACTGTATCAAGATCGCGGATCGACTGCAGACCGTCGCCCGGCATTCGCATCCGCGAGGGCAACAGGATCAGGGAGTTATAGACGTCGCCTCCCAAACGCTCGTCGACAGCGGCTCCGGCGCGCATCAAAAGCATCGAACGGATAAAATCGAGCAATCCCTGGAAGATGAAGAGCGTTGCTGCAATGATCGCAAGCCCGGAAAGTGTCGGCAGGCTTCGACCCGGAATCACCCGGTCATAGACTTGCAACATGAAGAAGGAGCCAGTGAGCGCCAATATGTTGACAATGCAGCTCGTGGCTCCGACACCCAGGAAAGCGCGCTTGAGGGAAAAAAGCACCGCCACAAGGAAAGCCCGTGGTGGGCCGGATTTTTCGTTCGTCATGCAGCGCTCCGCGGTTGTATCACCGACACGAAGCGGGAGCCGTTCGTGCAGGCCATTCAACATTTGATTCTCAGTTCGACGCTATTGTTATCATCCCATGCGGTCGGCGTGTTCCCGTTAAAAAGTTTCTTTCGGTCTAAATTAAGGACCGCTTTACAGCGGACGCATCTGAATGGCCGATGTGCAGGAACGGGACGAGGTCGCGCATGCCTTGCGGACGAAATTTTCACCCACTATCTCAGCCGCGGCGTTCGAGAAAAGCAAGCCCGGCCTGCAAATCCTGCTGTGGATAAGGGAGATTGCCGACGAAATTTGGCCCTGTTGGCCGCCTACGGGCTGGGATCCGGCAACCTTTCGTTAACCATGCCGGCCTATCAATGGGGCGCTGCTTTTCCGCGATAGCAAGGCAGCACGTCGCGTGGCGGGCTTTGCCGCTTCAGGCACGTGGCGCTTGGGCTGGATATCTTCGCCAAGGAGTTTGCAAATGCAGCTTATCGCTTTACCGGATACGTTCAACCTGATCGGCAACGATGCGCTTATCGTCATGAAGGCCGAGGACACACATCAAGCCGTGTGTGTGACGAAAGATGCGCTTGCTGGTGTTCAGGCTGCGCCCGACCCACGGTGGCTGCCGCAGGATCTGAGCGTACTCGAACTTATTGCAAGCCGGAAATTCGATCATGGCGAGATCGCCTTCGATGGCCGCATCTGGATCACGGCGAAGGATGTCCAGAACTGGCATAAAATGACGCGGCATTAAATTCAGCCGACGACGACGGGTTACGAGCGAGCGACAAGGCAATTGTCGCATTTCCGTAATATCCCAGCCCTAAGTTTAGAATGGCTCCAAAACTAGGGGCCGTTCTCAACTTTGGAGCCAGTCCCATGAATGAACATCTTTCTCAAAAGATATTCCCCACGACGCAACTTGAAGACGCAGATGGCGAAGGCCACAATTCGAGCCTCAATCCGACCATGGGCGAAATCATCAGCAAGCGCTTTTCGCGCCGTAGTTTCCTCCAGGGTTCGCTTGCAGTTGCCGCCATTACCGCGACCGTCAGCCCAGTGGCGTTGATGACGGCGGAAAAGGCGCGCGCGAATGGCGCTTCTGCCTTCTCCTTCCCGGAAGTCGAGGCCGGCGTGGATGCCAACCATCACGTCGCCGAAGGCTACAACGCCGACGTCCTTTTGCGTTGGGGCGACGCGCTCTTCCCCGACGCACCGGCCTTCGACCCGACCAAGCAGACGGCAGAAGCCCAGCGCCGGCAATTCGGCTACAACAACGACTATGTCGGCTTCATCCCGCTTGAAGGTTCTTCGACAAACGGGCTGCTTGTCGTAAACCACGAATATACGAACCCGCACCTGATGTTTCCCGGCATCGTCAAGATCGTCGACGGGAAGATCTCCCAGGGCAAGCTCAGCAAGGAACAAGTCGACGTCGAAATGGCCGCGCATGGCGGCACGATTGTCGAGATCCGCAAGGTCGACGGAAAGTGGCAGGTCGTTCCGGAAGGCCGCTACAACCGCCGCATCACCTCTACCACGGAAATGCAGCTTACCGGCCCGGCTGCCGGTCATGATCGGGTCAAGACCTCGGCGGACGCCACCGGCACGCGCGTCATCGGCACGCTCAACAACTGTGCCGGCGGCGTGACCCCTTGGGGCACCTACATCATGGCTGAAGAGAATTTCCACGGCTATTTCTCCGGCGAACTGCCGGAAGGCCATAGGGAAGCCGCCAATTACAAGCGCTACGGCGTGCCGGAAGGCGGATATGATTGGGCCAATTACTACGACCGCTTCGACCTCTCCAAGGAACCGAACGAACCGAATCGCTTTGGCTGGATCGTCGAAGTCGACGTCATGGATCCGACCGCGACCCCGAAGAAGCGCACCGCTCTTGGCCGTACCAAGCATGAGGGAGCGGCATCGATCGTCAGCAAGGACGGCCGTGTTGTCTTCTATCTCGGCGATGATGAACGCTTCGACTATGTCTACAAGTTCGTGACGTCGGGAACGTTCAATGCGAACGATCGTGCCGCCAATCTTGATCTCCTCGATGAGGGCACGCTTTACGTGGCCAAATTTGCCGAGGACGGTACGTTGCAGTGGCTGCCGCTCATCTTCGGCCAGGGACCGCTGTCAGCCGAAAACGGCTTTGCCAGCCAGGCCGACGTTCTCATCGAGACGCGTCGCGCCGCCGACATTATCGGCGCAACGAAAATGGACCGGCCGGAAGACATCGAACCGAACGCCGTCAACGGCAAGATTTATGTCATGCTGACCAACAACAGCAAGCGCAAGGCCGATCAGGTGGACGCCGCAAATCCCCGCCCCGACAACGCCTTCGGTCACATCATCGAGATCACCGAGGATGGCGGCGATTACTCAGCAACTTCAGGCAAATGGGAAGTTCTCTTGAAGTGCGGCGATCCTTCGGTTGCCGAAGTCGGCGCGACTTTCTCGACCGAAACTTCCAAGAACGGCTGGTTCGGCATGCCGGACAACTGCGCCGTCGATTCGGCCGGCCGTCTTTGGGTCGCAACGGACGGCAATAACAACAAGGCCACCGGCCGCACTGACGGCCTTTGGGCTGTCGACATCGAGGGTGACGCCCGCGCCACCTCTCGCCTGTTCTTCCGCGTCCCGGTCGGTGCCGAGCTCTGTGGTCCGCTCTTTGCCCCGGATGACGAAACGGCTTTCGTCGCCGTGCAGCATCCCGGGGACGGCGGTGATGACTGGGCGGGCCATGGCCGCCCATCCTATTACGAGGATCTTTCCACCAGGTGGCCAGACTTCAAGGATGACATGCCGGTGCGCCCGTCTGTACTCGCCATCACCAAGATCGGCGGCGGCAAGATCGGCATCTGAGACGGCGCGTTGACAGAGCCTTTGTTAGCCGGGACGAGTGCGTCGTCCCGGCTATTGTTGTTCACAGGGACACAATCGTGTCTGCATCCATGCCCTCTCGTGTCACAAAAACTTCATGCGCCTCTGCGAAAGCTTTGGGCAAACGAAATCCGCAATCTCCATAAGAATTCTTCATGACATCGACCTCGGTCTCCACCCGCTTGTCACCGGCGGCCTCGCAACGCCTTTTGCTTCTCGCAAATACGGCACTGAAAGCGGGGCAAACCGCCCGCAGGTCGCTAAAGCGGCGGCTGGTGAGCGAGATCGTGTCGAAGGCTCCGCGTGACTACCAGACGGAAATCGACGTGGCGGTCGAGGGGATCATCGTCGATGAGGTGGCGAAAGCCTTTCCCACTTACGCGATCAAAGGAGAGGAAGCCGTCGGCAATCGTGATGCCGAGGCAAGCACACCTGTCATCTATATCGACCCGATCGACGGCACGACAAACTACGCCTGGGGCATTCCGCATTTCGGCATGACGATTTCGATCGCCGAAGGTGGCCGCATCGTGGCTGGTGTCGTCTATGATGCGATGCAGGATGAACTGTTCAGCGCGGAGGCCGGCGGCGGCGCTTATCTGAACGGTGAGCCGATCCGCTGCATCGAGAACGCCGAAATCGAAAGCGTGCTGATCGGCGCTGGACTGCCCGTTCCAGGACAAGTGAAAGCCGTCAGCGAGGACACTTACTTCACCGCGCTCAAGCGGCTGATGGTCAATACGGCTGGTGTGCGGCGGCTGGGCTCAGCAGCACTTTCGATTGCCTATGTGGCATGCGGACGGCTGGACGGCTTCTTCGAAGACGGCCTGTCGCTGCATGATTATGGCGCGTCGGTCCTTCTGGTCGAAGAGGCTGGCGGACAGGTTTCGGCCTTTTGCGGCGGGCCGGTCACGGCAAACGGCGATATCCTCGCCGCAAATAGGGCGATCCATCCGTGGCTTGTCCAGGGGTTTAATTGAGCTCGGGACTTACTGGTGCTTGACCAGCAGCGCTTCCAGCCCGACCGGATCGTCGGTCGTGATTTGATCCGCTTTCAGCGTAAGAAGCCGGCGGACCTTCGGCAAGACTTCGGGAACGGCTGCCGTGATGGTATAGGCATCGACGCGGCGGCCAGCGCGATGGAAGGCGTCAATGAGGTCATAACCTGCAGCGTCGGCGAAGAGCACCAGTTCGTAATAGAGATAGAACATTCGCGCGCGCGGCGATGCCTTCAGCGCTGTTTCCACGAAACCTGCGAAGTCGCGGCTTTCGATCACGCGCTCAATCGCCCCGTCGTGACAAGGGTCATAGCCGATCGGCATGTCGGGAACCGCGTCGGAAAGCCGTTCGACGGCTCTAGCATCGCCCCCAGACAGAATGACCGACCGTGCGACCGGCGACATTGCTGCGGCAAAGGCGGTAATGTCCACGTCGCGGATACTCGCGGACGCCTCCTTGAGATCCAGCTGCAGGACGGCATTTTCATCGCATTCGCCCGCAAGAAGAAGCTGCCCGAGATCGTCGATCAGCATCACCGGGTGATCTGCCGGCACGCCGGTATCATCGCGAAGCTGCAAGCCACGCAGATACTCCTGCGAAGCATCCAGGACACGGCCCGTGCCCGTCGTGGCCCGATCAAGTGTCTCATCGTGAAGAACCGCAAAACCTTCGCCGCAAAAACGAATGAGATCTATCTCGACGCTGGCGCCGAGCAACATGCCTTCGGCAATCCGCCGGCGTGTGAATGAGATGTCGCCGGCGAAGCGATGGCCACGATGCCATTTCAGCCATGTCCGGTGCGCACCTGTTTCGACGGCAATCCCCCTGCGGTCAGACATGTCCGAGCATCCGATCGGTTTGCAGCTCGCCGGCGGCGGCCGACCGATGGACGAGCTTGTTGTCACGAAAGGCGAAATAGGCGGTGGCTGCCGGTTCCACAAGGGAGCCCCTTGTCCAATCGACATCCGGTGACGTCATGGCCTTGAGCCGCGTGCCGTCCGCAAGGTCGATATCGACGATCCTGTGAGTGCCGAAATCGATGCTGCGATGCACGATGCCGGCGCCTGACTTCTTTGACCGGCTGAGCGAGAGCGCTTCCGGTCGGAAGGCGAGCACGAGATCGCCGTCTTCGACCGGAACTGCAAGCGAAAAATCCGGATGTTCGCTGATCCCGTTGCGGACTTTCACGCGAACGAAATTCATGGAGCCGATAAAACCTGCCACGAATTCGGTCTTCGGTTCGCGGTAAATGAGGTCCGGCGGTGCGGTCTGTTCCGTGCCGCCATCCCGCATGACGACGAGCCGGTCGGCAAGCGCCAGCGCCTCGTCCTGCCCATGAGTGACAAACAGGGTCGTGATGCCGAGGCGCTGCTGGATGTCGCGCACCTCTTCCCGCAGGCGCTCGCGCAAATGCTGGTCGAGACTGGCAAAAGGCTCGTCGAGCAGCAGGATCTTCGGCTCGAGCACGAGCGAGCGCGCCAGCGCCACGCGCTGCTGCTGCCCGCCCGAAAGTTGTGTCGTCATCCGCTTTCCGTAGTTGGAAAGGCCGACAAGTGCGAGCGCGCTTTCAACGCGCTCCGCGAGCTCGGGTTTCGGCAGCCTGCGTATCTTCAACCCGAATGCGATATTGTTGAAGACGTCCATATGCGTCCAGAGCGCATGGCTTTGAAACACCATCCCTGTCGGGCGCTTCTCCGGCGCAAGTGTCGTAACATCCTTGGCGTCGATGAGAATTGAACCTGCACTCGGTCGTTCGAAACCGCCGATCATGCGAAGAAGCGTGGACTTGCCGGACCCCGATGGTCCGAGCAGGCAGACGAGCTCGCCATCATCGACATCGAGCGAGAAATCGCGCACTGCGAACGAAGCGCCGAAGGCCTTCGAAATCCCTTTGATCGTCAAGCGTGCCATTTCAAGCCTTTCTTCGGGTCATGCCCGATCCGCACGTCACGCGCCAAAGCCGCGGGCAAAGGCACCCGTTCCAACGACACGGCGGGCAAACATCAGTGCGATGAAGGACGGCACCCACAACATGACCGAGAGGACTGCGCCGTACTGCACGACGATCTGATTGTTGATGAAGGTGATCATCAATACCGGCATGGTTCGGACCTCAGGAGCACCGATCAGCCACGCTCCCTCCGTTTCGTAGAAGGTACCAACAAAGGTGAGCAGAAGCGCAGCCGCGATTGTCGGTGCAGCCTGCGGAAGGGTGATCGACCAGAACACCCGCAGTGGTGCCGCACCTGCATCCCGGGCCGCTTCCTCCATGCGCCGGTCAACGTTCTGGAACGCCGCGACAGGGATCCAGATCATCAGCATGAGGGTGCCGACGAGCTGGATCAGGACGACACCCCAGAACGTGCTGATCAGGCCGAGCTGCAGGAAGATGCCGGCGATCGCGACAAGCAGTCCGAACTTCGGGAAGGCGTGCGAAGCAAGAAAGGACAGGAAGAGGATGTTCCTGCCCGGAAAGGTCATGCGCGCAAATGCGTAAGCCGCCGGCAGGCAGATGACAGCCGACAGCAGCGTCACGGTCGCCGTCAGCCGAAGGCTGAGAAAAAGCGATTCCCAGACGTCGGAGCGCGATAGCGTCTGCGACCAGAAGCGCAGCCCGAACTGCTGCGGAATGACAGAGGGATAGCGCCAGACCTCGGTAAAGGCCCAGGTTCCGACAACAATCAGCGGAAGCGCGATGAACAGGGTCAGCAGCGCCGCAAACAGGATGCCAACCCAATCGATCCTTGCCGCACCGGCAGCTTTACCAAGGCTCATCGACCGCCCTCCCGGTTTTTCGCGATCGAGCGAACATAGAAGATCCCGAACACCAGGCAGAAGCCGAAGGTGATCACCGCTTGCGTCAGAGCATTCAGCGGGTCGTTGAGGTCGGAGAAGGTGCGTTGCATGAACGGCCCCATCATTTCGGGCGAAGCTGGGCCAAGCACGTAAGGCAGCGTGAAGGACGAAAAGATGCCGAGGATGGCGAAGGAGGCCGTGACGAGAAACGAATTGCCCATGCGCGGCAGGATAATCGAAACGAAGACCCGCAGCGGAGAAGCACCGACATCGCGCGCAGCTTCGATCGAGCTTTTCGCGATATTGCCCAATCCGGCCGCCAGCATCAGCACCGTCAGGGGAAGATTGTCCCAGACGAGGCCGATCACTGGCCCCCAGGGTGTCAGATATGGAGACGGCAGCTTTGGCAGGCCGGTCGCGTTCAGGAGGATGTCGACGGTGCCGTTCGGACCGATCGTGCGGATAAGCGCGTAGGAGAGGATGATCGACGGGACGAACATCGGAAAGATTGCAAGGCCTTGGACATAGGCTGCGAGCCGTCCCTGCGAAAAGCGCAGATAGAGGGCGATCGGTAGGCCCGTCGCGAGAAGCAGCAGGCCGCAAACCAGCGTCGTCCAGAGCGTAAGCCAGAGATTGGCGAGGCTATAGGTATCGCTGAAGAAAAAGCGGTAGGAGGCAAGCGAAAAGACAGTAGCGCCGTCCGGTTGGCGCAGGAAAACCGTGCCGACGACTGCGGCGATGATCGGATAGACGATCAGCCAACCCAGCAGAAGCACCGGCACGGCGACGAGAAGAAGCCCTGCCGAAGCGTTCGTGGCGGCTGGTGTGCGCCAGCGCGCCAGCGATGGTAGCGGAAAATCCCTGCGCATCAGGTACGGCTGATGCCCGGCGCGACGCTGCGGTACCAGCCGTCGTTGATGGCAGGCTCCCAATCGCCGCTCGGAAAGGTCGGGATCGTCGCCGGGACGACATCGGCATATTTCTGGCGGAGTTCCTCGGAGATATGGTCCCAGGAGATGCCCGGAAAACCGCCGATCTCGGTGATGATCGCTTCCTGCATCTCCTTTGTCAGCAGGAAGGCGGTGAGCTTCAGGGCCGCGTCCTTGTGCGCGCCGTTCGAAAACACCGTCATGCGGGAGAAATTACCGCAAAGCGCAAGGTCGCCGAGCTGAACGAGGCCGGTCGTTTCCGGCAGAACGCCCTGCGAGATCGCCTGCAGGACCTGGTCGGACCAGACCGGCGTCATGGCGACGACGCCCTGCGCCAGAAGCTGGATCGACTGCGTGTTGCCAGCCGTATAGGCGCCCTTTTCATAGAGCGACGGCGCAAGGTCGTTGAGGATCGCCCAGGCAGGCGTCAGGGTCTGGTTGGCGTAATCGGCCGAGAAGTTGTCGATCGTGAATTTCTTCGGATCGCGGCCGTTGGCCTCATGGATGGCGCGGCGAACGAAGTTTCCGCCTGAACCACCTTTGTCGGGACGATTGTAGATAAACTGGCCCGGATTGGCCTTGATCCATGAAATCAGCTGTTCCCAGGTTTTGGGCGCATCCATTGGGTCGAGCTTGGCCTTATCGTAGGCGAGAAGAACCTGCGAGCCGCGGTAGGGAAGCGAATATTCGCTGTCGACGCTCAGCGGATTGACGCGGTCGAAGCCTTCGATGTTCTCTGCAGAGAACTTGACCCAAAGACCGGCGTCGATCCCACCCGTCGGCAGGCGTGGATCGAAGGTTTCGAAGATGTCTGCCTGCGGATCCGTCTTGGTCTGCAGGGCGGCCAGGGCTCGATCTGCAATGGCGCGCAGGCCGGTATTGTCGCCGGCATCAGTGACCTTCAAGGCAACGTCCGGATGGGCCGCTTCGAAAGCCGGACGGACGATGTTGTTCCAGAAGTCGACGATATTGGCATCGGAGCCGCTGTAGAGATCGATAGTCCTCGCTGCGGCGGTGGCAAAACGCGGCGCAGCCAGCAGAGCTGCTGCGGCCGACGACGTGATAAGAAACTCGCGTCTGTTCATTACCTTCTCCATTCGTTTCGCGGTCGCACCCCGCGTGCCTGTTGGAGCTAGCTAACGCTGACGCGTGACATCGGGATGACAAAAGGGTCCGGACGAAGGGTTTTTTGCACAGCCGTGCATTCTCATCTCTGCAACAACAAAATCGACAAAAGATGGGCGAATCCGACGTTCTTGCATGCGGCTTATGATTGACGGCCGGCCTGCGGCCATCTTTTCGCCGTCGCTCTTACATTAGATTGTAATCAATCGCGGCTAGATTGTTTTCATCATCAGGAGGCAACTATGCGCGATATGACCATGTCAGAGATAATGAGCGATCCACTGATCCGACAGCTTATGCGCGCCGACAGGGTATCGCTTGACGTTTTCGCAACATTGCTTCGCGAAGCTGCAGCGCGCGTAGACGCACAGGCAATGAAGGGCACGAGCGCCGCCGTGCGGCCAGACGATAACGAGACTTCAGCACAGTCGCACGGGACGATCATGCAATCGGAAGCAGTATAGAATTGCGGGCCTCAATTTTTGCCGCCCACGCTATGCTTTCTGACCTGTGAGCATGCGGGTCTTCCAGCCCGAGAATGGTCTCATGGGCGCCGGGTGGGGTTTGATCGGTCCCGTAACAGCGATCTGCCAAGCCGCGATATGGCCTACAACTTCAAGAGGAAGCGAAGATCCAAAGCGGGCGTCAGCGGGTAGCGCCCCAGAGGTAGGCGACTGCCGCAACTATGCCGACGGCAGTCAGCGGCCTTGCCCTTACATGCTCCTCGATTTCATACACAAAGCTTCTCGCCTGAACTTTCGCGATCCGCGCCGTACCGGAGGCGAGCTCTGTTGCGGACTCTGAGACGCGGCTTACTTCTGATCGCAGAGCCTTGATCTCGCCGCGGCTGACCTCGTTCCGCTTTCGACTTGCAGCGAGCGCTTCATCGACCAAGGGAGATTGTTCGTCGGGCGGTTCGGGGTCGCGCTGCCGCTGGACGCGCTCGGCCACCTCGGCGTCCACTCTTCCAGATGGTGCCGTGGTGTGGGTGACCGAAACGGGATCTGAGGCCGGAAAGGTGTCCTCAAGTCCTTTCTCGAGTTCGCCCTTTCGCGATCGCTTGCGCTGCTGGGCCTGCTCCCGCTTCATGGACTGAACTGCTGGGGATTCGTCTGGATTTGGCATGTTGAGTTCCTCCTTGCTTGATCGCAGTAATCCCGCAGGTGCCGGGAAGTTCCGGATTTGTGTTCAAACTGCCACCGGCCAGCATGTCAAAGTCGAAATTCATCATGAACCTCGCGGGATACCCCGGGGTTCAGGCCGGGGAGGAACGCGAGAGCGGCGTTGGGCCGCTTCCCGCTGGGATTTGACATATTCGGAGATCACCGAGAGCGGTGCGCCGCCACAGCTTGCCGCAAAGGAGGACGGCGACCACAAAACGCCCTTGTGGGAGCGCCCGGTATTTCAGCAAAACAATCTCTATGAGTCTGTTTTCGTTGATGGTCTTGCCCACGCTGGTTTTTTCGTGGCTACGATGATTGGCTCTAAAGGCTTCAACAACTGGCGGGCATGCGTTTGCATTGCGTTACAGCTCAGGAGAAGGCGCGTTAAATCATAGGGATGCATTGGGATCTTAAGATGCCGCTTACGCCCGGAAAATTTCTGGAACTTTAAAGTTCGACCGGTGTTCCGTGCACGGATCTCGGCGATCCCAAAAAGGAACACAACAATGCGCGCGTTCATCCTAGCCGCTACCGCCCTCGGGGCATCCGCCTTCTCTGTGCTAGCCCAGGCAACACTTGCGCCATCCCCGTCCGGAAACACGCCTGCGATCGCAACACCAGGCACGAAGAACCCGACTGCCCCCGTCGCAGGTGCCAACAGCTTCACCCAAGCCCAGGCAAAGGATCGCATCGAAAATTCAGGCTACACGGAGGTTAAAGACCTAAAGCTCAACGACAAAGGCGTCTGGATGGCCTCGGGCATGAAGGACGGCAAGGCTGTTTCGATCGCCCTCGACTATCAGGGCAACATTGTCGCCGAATAGGGAACACCCAGGCGCCGAAATGAGAGTTATATCCGGATTTTTCGACGACTACTGCGAAACGAAACCGCAGCAGTGCGAAGCATGGCCAAAACCTACGAACGTTGCTGTCATCGTAGATTTTATTTCAACCGACACTTTAGGTAAGCGATCAGAAGTCACTGATATAACAGGGAGACCGCTTCATGATCGGGATAGGCACTTGCATGCGTCCAACACGGCTGGGGCGGATTTCTATAAGCTTGGGGCCTTTCCGTTGGCCGTTTTGTCAGCCGCGACTGGGTCCTTGCGGATCCTTACGAAATTGCCTCACCAGCAGATCGGGTAAAACAGACCACGAACCTGTCTGCTGCGACAGCCGGCCAAATTTAGACCTGCAAGCCTATCAGTCCCCGCGCAGTTTATGGGTGATGAAGACAGCTATGCCGCCGATCCCCAAGACTATGACACCCCATAGAATCCAGACACTTTGATTGACCATGAAACTCGAGGAAGGATACGGGAAGAGCCCGCTACCTTGTCCGATCCAGAGCAATCCGAGCAGGATCAAACTCGCCCCGAATGCATAACTGAATTTCCGTCTCATGTTCATCCCTCTCGCTCACTTCCGGCCATGATGACGATAGACGATCATAGGCCGCCCAGCCTCGACAGTATCCGCAATTCACGCACCACCCGGCGCGGGTCAAACTTCGATGCCGGCGGCATCACTTCCGATGATCTCCTCGAAGCGTCTCGGCAGAGCGTCGCCCGATGTTGCCGATGAAGCCAATACAACTTCCCAGCATGCATCTGCTTCTTTCAGACGGCAAACACTCAATGTCTGTGCCCGGCTGCAGGCGACCGATTCCGGCACGAGGGCGATGCCGAGCCCGTGTCCGACGAGTTCCATCAACGTGCCGAGATCGCTCACCTCAAATGCGATCTTGCGATCAATATTCGCCGTCAAAAACAGATCATCGATGATTTTGCGCGTACCTAAATCCTGCTCGAATTCGACAAAGGCATGAGCTGCAATTTCATCAAGCGAAACAACCTGGCTTGAGGCAAGTGAATGCGACTTGTTGCAGACGACAACCAGTTCTTCGCAGGCGATGGTGACGGTTGCAATGTCGGCCGGCGGATCAAACATGGGCAGGAATGCAAGGTCGAGTTTGCCGTTCCTGACCTTCTCCAGGAGATGGACCGCCCCGCCCTGTATCAGCCGCACGTCGATATGTGGATGACGCTTATGAAAACGGGCAAGTAGAAACGGCAGATCGACAAATGCCGGCAGTCCCTGAACGGTTCCGAGGTTCAACTTGCCCGATTTCGCCTGGGCAACAGCGCTTACCGCTTCCCGTGCGTCCTTCGCTGCCTCAAGGACAATCTCCGCCTTTTCCAGCAGCGCCCTGCCGGCGGCCGTCAGCCGCACCTTTCGAGTAGTGCGGACGAAAAGCTGCGCATTCAGCTCTTGTTCCAACGCCCGGACTGAACTCGAAAGAGCGGACTGAACAATGTTCAACCGCTGCGCGGCTTTCGTGAAATGCTCGGCTTTTGCCGCAGCAACAAAATACTGGAGCTGGCGTAGTTCCACTGGAGCCTCATTTTTCACACATATTGATCAATCTCATCTAAATCTTCCGTTTGAAAGATGGAAGCGCCTGACGCATTCTCTCGCGGCGTTTTCGGCATTGCTTCTACCTCACGTGATCAACCTATTCGTTCATGACGGTCTTCTCGACGCTGTCCTTTCCGACAGCTGCGCAGGAGAAGAAGCGTTGGCTGCACGGCCGCCATCGGTGCCGATGATGCGAGACAGTGGCCGCCCTTGGTGTCGCGGCTTTGATGTATCAGGAGGTTAACATGGACTATCGCAAACTCGGCCACAGCGGCACAATCGTGAGCGCCTATTGTCTCGGCACGATGACCTTTGGTGCGGAGGCGGACGAGGCCGCCTCTTACAAGCTGCTCGACGATTATTTCGCCTGGGGCGGCAATTTCATCGATACCGCCGACGTATATAGCGCTGGCAAATCCGAAGAGATCATCGGCCGCTGGCTGAAGACGCGGCCGACCGAGGCAAAGCAGGCCGTGATCGCAACCAAAGGCCGCTTCCCGATGGGTCCGGGTCCGAACGATATCGGTCTCTCACGCAGACATCTTAACCAGGCGCTCAACGACTCGCTCCGTCGCTTGGACATCGAGCATATCGATCTTTACCAGATGCATGCTTGGGACGCGCTGACGCCCATCGAGGAGACTCTGCGCTTTCTCGATGACGCCGTTTCAGCGGGCAAGATCGGCTACTACGGTTTTTCCAACTATGTCGCCTGGCACATTGCCAAGGCTTCCGAAATTGCCAAGGCGCGCGGCTACACACGGCCGGTCACGCTTCAGCCGCAATATAATTTGTTGATGCGCGATATCGAGCTTGAAATCGTCGCCGCCTGCCAGGATGCCGGCCTGGGGTTGCTTCCTTGGTCACCGCTTGGCGGTGGCTGGCTGACTGGCAAGTACAAGCGTGATCAGATGCCGACCGGCGCAACCCGTCTTGGCGAAAATCCAACGCGCGGCGGCGAAGCCTTCGAAGCCCGCAATGCGCAGGAGCGCACCTGGGCAGTTATCGGGGTGGTCGAGGAGATTGCGAGAGCCCGCGGCGTCAGCATGGCGCAAGTGGCCCTTGCCTGGACGGCGGCGCGCCCGGCAGTGACCTCCGTCATTCTCGGCGCGCGAAATCCTGAGCAGCTCGCCGACAATCTCAATGCCGCCAGCTTTGCGCTTTCACTTGAGGAGACCACCAGGCTCAACGAAGTCAGCGCGCCGACGCCCGGGCAATATCCCTATGGTGAGCATGGCATCAACCAGCGCCACCGCAAGATGGAAGGCGGACGCTGAATCTTTAAAGGCGGCGTCAGATCCTGACGCCGCTTGTCTCATCGAAGAGGTGAAGCTGCTCCGGATCGACAATCACGCCGATAGTATCTCCTGCCCGTGCATTTCCGCGACCGGTTTCGACAATGGTAAGTTCAGGTCCGGTTGCCGCAGTGATGAAGGTCGAAGAACCCGTGGATTCCACGACGGCGACCGGAACGTCGAAGGTGCCCTGCCCTTGGCCGGTGATGCCGATATGCTCGGGGCGAATGCCGGCGGTCACTTTGCGGCCGGGTTGCAGTTTGCTGGAGATCGTCAGCTTGTGCTTCAGCGGGCCGAGGTCGAGCGTCAGGCTTGCGCCATCTTCGCCGACGATCGCCGGGATAAAGTTCATTGCGGGCGAGCCGATGAAGCCGGCGACGAATTTGTTGGCAGGCGTGTCGTAGAGATCAAGCGGCCTTCCCTGCTGCTCGATGACGCCCTCGCGCATGACGACGACGTGATCGGCCATAGTCATCGCCTCGATCTGGTCGTGGGTAACGTAAACGGAAGTCGCGTGAAGCCGGTCGTGCAACGCACGGATTTCCTTGCGCATATGGACGCGCAGCGCCGCGTCCAGATTGGAAAGCGGTTCGTCAAAGAGGAATGCCTTCGGATGACGGATGATGGCGCGGCTCATGGCGACGCGCTGGCGCTGGCCGCCTGAAAGTTCGCGCGGATAGCGTTTCAGGAGATGCGACAGGCCGGTAGTGGCAGCGACTTCCTCGGCGGCTTTCTTCGCCTCGGCTTTGGCGACGCCGCGGATGCGCAGACTATATGTGAGATTCTGCTCGACCGTCATATGCGGATAAAGCGCGTAGGACTGGAAGACCATTGCCACGTCGCGCTTGCGCGGCGGCACGTTGTTCATCAACTCCCCAGCGATCTTAAGATCGCCCTCAGAGATGCTTTCAAGGCCCGCGAGAGACCGCAGAAGCGTGGACTTGCCGCAGCCGGAAGGGCCGACGAGCGCCACGAACGTCCCCTTGGCAATCGACAGGTTGATGTTCTTGAGAGCGTGGAAGGCGCCGTAATGCTTGTTGACGCCGGCAAGCTCGATCTGAGTGGTCATTTGAGGGCTCCCGAGGTGAGGCCGGATACGATGCGGCGCTGCAAGAGAACGAAAATGGCGAGGATCGGCGTTACATACATCGTGGCGTAGGCCATGATGTTGTTCCACTCGTTGGTGTTCGGTCCCATGAAGGAATTGAGACCGACACTCGCCGGCTGAAGCTCGGCGGCCTGGATCATCGATTTCGCATAGACGAATTCGCCGAAGGCCTGCATGAAGATGAGGATCGCGCTGACGAGGATGCCGTTGCGCGCCAGCGGCAGGACGATGTTGAAGAAGGCGCCGATGCGGGAATTGCCGTCGACAAGAGCGGCCTCCTCCAGTTCCTGCGGCACGGCCATGAAGGTGGCGCGGACGAGGACGACGAAGAAGGGCATGCTTTTTGCTGCAATGGCGATGATAACGGCAAGGCGCGGATAGTTGAGCATGCCGAGCTGCGAGAACCCGACGAAGATCGGTGTAACCATCAGGGAGGCCGGAAGAACCTGCAGCATGAGGATCAGGAACAGGCCAATATCCACCCAGATGCTGCGATAACGCGCCAGCACGTAAGCGCAGCCAACGCCGAGAATGGTGATGAGCGCCACGGAACCGAGCGCGATCACCAGCGAATTCCAGAGATAGCGGCCCATGTTCCGGCTCTCCCAGACATAGGCATAGGTGCTCCATTGCGGAGAAGACGGCCAGAAGCTCGGCGGCGTAGCGAACATCTCTGAGCCGCTTTTCAGCGCCGTGATGTACATCCAGTAGAGCGGAAAGAGATAGATCGCCGCCATGGCGATGGCGATTGCGAACATCAGTCGGTTGCGGTTTGTATCGCTCATCCGCGCACCTCATGGCGTGTCGAGCGGACATAGACCACAGAGGCGATCATGACGAAGACGATCATGATGACGGAGATCGTGGCACCCTTAGCGAAATCATATTGGCGGAAAGACAACTCCCAGGCCCAGTATTGCGTTACATTTGAGGAATTGTTCGGCCCGCCAGAGGTGATCGCGGCGAAGAGGTCGAACTGTTGCAGCGTGAAGATCAGGCCAAGGGCGATGATGGCGCCGATCGTCGAGCGCATCATCGGCACAGTGATGGTCCAGAAGCGCTGCCAGGCATTCGCACCATCGAGTTCTGCAGCTTCATAGAGATCGCCGGGGATGGCCGAAAGGCCGACGGATAGCAGGATCATGTTGAAGGAAGTGCCGAGCCAGATATTGGCAATAATGACGGCAAAGAGCGAATAGTGCGGGTCGGAACGCCAGAAGATGTTTCCCGAGATGATGCCGCTTTCTCGCAGGATGAAATTGAGCACGCCGAAGTCGCCTGACAAAATCCAGTTCCAGATGGCGCCGACAACGAGGCCCGGCATGACCCAGGACACGAGGAAGAGACCGCGCAGCCACGATGCACCGGGAAAGTTCACCCAGAAGAACAACGCAAGCCCGAAACCGATCAAGAACTGACCGGCGATCGAGCCGGTGACGAAGATCAGCGTGTTGTAAAGGATCCCCAGCGTCTCGGGCTGCGCGAAGATATCCGTGTAATTCTTGAAGCCGACGAAGGGGCGCGAGAAGGTCCCGAGGCTGAACATGTCAACCTCTTGAAAGCTCATCACAACATTGTAGATGAGCGGCAGACCCGCCATCAGGAACAGAAAGCCGAGCGGAAAGGCGACAAGCACGATATCGAAACCGCGGCCGTCCTTGACGCTCATCAGGATCCTCTTCATCGGGCCTCCGATAACTCCGAACGGGGCTGCCTGGCGCTCTCGCGGAAGACAGCCCCTGCCGGGAGGAATGGTTGAGTTTCTCCTTCTCCCCGGAGCGGGGGAGAAGACGAAGCGATTAACTGGGTGCCAATTATCCAAGAACGGCCTTGATTTTGTCGGCGGCCTGGTCGAGTGCTTCCTTGGCGCTCATCTGGCCTGTCAATGCTGCCTGTATTGCGTCCTGGATCGCCTTGGAGATCTTCGGCCACTGCGGGTGCGGGCCGCGGGGCTTGGCATATTTCATCTGCTCGAGGAAGACCTTGAGAGCGTCATCCTTCAGCTTTTCGCCGGTCACCGGGATGGTGATGTCGGAACGGGCCGGAAGCTGGCCGTAGTTCTTGAACAACTTGTCGTCCTGAGAGGCGAAATATTCAAGCGCCTTGAAGGCTTCGGCCGGGTGCTTGGAACTTGCGAAGATCGCCCAGTTGAAGTCGCCCATGGCCGACGAGCGGTCCGCGCCTGCCTTCGGAACCGGAAGCAGCGTTACACCCCAATCGAACTTGGCTTCCTTCACCATGCGGTCGAGTTCCCACGGACCGGAGATCGCCATTGCTGCATTGCCGGAATTGAAAGTGCCGGTCGAGTCCCACTGGCCGCGCGTCAGTGTATCGGGCGAGGCAAGCTTCTCGTCCATAATGGTCTTCCAGGTCTCAAGCGCCTTGACAGCGCCGTCGGCATTGATGTTCTCGTAGCCGCCACCGCCCATTTGGGCCCAGGGAAGGAACTGGAAGGTGCCCTCCTCGTTGGCTTTTGCAGAGAAGGCCAAGCCATAGACGTTCTTAGCCGGATCGGTCAGTTTGCGCGCGTCTTCAACGAGCTCATCCCAGGTCTGCGGCGGCTTGTTCGGGTCGAGGCCCTTCGCCTTGAACATATCCTTGTTGTAGTAGAGGGCGATCGTGTTGGTTGCTTTCGGCACGCCATAGTATTTCCCGTCCCATTCGACCGACTTCAGCGGCCCGGGAAAATAATTCTCCGGCTTGATCACGGTCGACTTCGAGATCATGTCGGTCAGATCGAGGAAGGCGCCACGCGAAGCGAACATCGCGTGTTCCGGATTATCGACGGCAATGATGTCGGGCGCCTGACCGGAGGCATAGGCGCGCATCGCTTCGGTAACGACGTCATCGAATTGGATCAGGCGGTACTCGATCTTAATGCCGTTGTTCTGCGCGTTGAATTCCTTGACGAGATTGGGCGCTGGTTGAATGTCGCGATCAAGCGACCAGACGCTGATGGTAACGTCTTCCGCCTTGGCTGAAAGGCCGAAGAGCGAGACGCCGGCAAGTGCCAAAGCGCCCAGAACTGCGAATTTGCGGATAGCCATGGTTCTCCTCCTTTGTGGTTACCCCCGACTGCCCGGCAAAATCCTCCTTGCCGGGCGCGGTATCATCAAACCGGATCGGCGACGAAATCGCCGCCCCGGGCATGCTTCAGATAATTCAGTGCGTAGACCTGGCCCGTCATCTCCAGCACGTCGCGGTAAACCGGATCGTGCCAGCCTTCGATATCGATCGAGCCCGACCAGCCGGCCAGACGCAGCTCCGAAATGATGTCCGTCCAGTTGCTGTCGCCGAAACCCGGCGTGCGCATGAAGACGAACTTTTCCTTGCCGAAGATGCCATGCTCCTTGATGACATCCCAGCGGATCGTCGCATCCTTGCCGTGGACATGGAAGATTTTCTTTGCCCACTTTCGAATCTGCGGCAGCGGCTCGATCAGGTAAACCATCTGGTGGCAGGGTTCCCACTCAAGGCCGATATTGTCGTCCGGCGTCTCATTGAAGATCAGCTCCCAGGCATCCGGATTATGCGCGATGTTCCAGTCACCGGTTGCCCAGTTGCCGTCCATAGCGCAGTTTTCGAAGGCGATCTTGATGCCCTTGTCGGCGGCGCGCTTGGCAAGCTCGCTCCAGATCTGCTTGTAGCGCGGCAGGCTGTCGGTCAGCGGCGTACCGCGGATGCGGCCGGTAAAGCCGGCAACGCAGGTGGCGCCAAAATGATGGGCATTGTCGATGCAGTCCTTCCAGCCCTGCAGCGTCTGCAAGTCGATATCGGTTTCTTCCAGCGGATTGCCAAACATGCCGAGCGTCGAAATTGTAATGTCGCGATCGCCGATCGCGTCGAGTGAGCGCTTGCCGAGCTCGGCGAGATCCTGTCCGTTGGTCGTCTGCCAGAAAAAGGGCTCGAAGCTCTCGAACCCCATATCGGCGATCTGGCAGATGCGCTTGTCGGCGCCGCCCTTGGACGCGCTGACCATAGTTCCGATACGGATGGATTTTGCAGGATTGCTCACGATCTCATTCCTTATGCTGAAATTTCAACGCGCTTGCCGGTTCTGGCGCTCTCGATCGCGCCGAAGACCATGGCAAGGCTTCTGATGTTGTCGCTGCCGGCCGTCTCCGGCCGCTTGCCGGTCCGGATGGCGTCCACGAAACCGGCAATCACGCTGGCATGGCCGTGCGTCTCCTCGTCCCGCTCCGCCCCAGGAACGTCGACGGGCGTAACGCCGCGAAGCAGGCCCGTCTCTTGGCCGGCAACTGCGGCGCGGAATGTTTGATCCCCGTCCCAGGTTAGCATTCCCTTGGAGCCGACGAGACGCCACTGGCTTTCCCAGCTCGTACGCTCGCCTTCTGCGCACCAGGAGCCGCGATAGGTGAAAACGACATCGTCGGAGAATTCAAAGGTGGCGTTGGCAGAGGCGCCGTGACGATACCACGACCCTTTTGGATTACGCTCGACGCAATAGACGGCGAGCGGCTTCTTGCCGGCGACAAAGCGTGCGGCATCGAAGGTATGGATCGCCATGTCGAGAAGCAGGACATTGTCCATGTCCTCGCGGAAGCCGCCGAAATGCGGGGCTATGAAGAAGTCGCAATGGATCGCGGTCACATCGCCGATTGCGCCGCTTTCGACAAAACGGCGCATGCGGCGAACTCCGGAAATGAAGCGTCGGTTCTGGATGATCGCATGGATCTTGCCGGTCTCCGCCGCAAGATCGATCAGGGCAGCTCCTTCCGCCAGCGAGGTAGCCATCGGCTTTTCGCTCAGCACATGGCATCCCGCCTTAAGTGCCGTAGAGACGACATTGAAACGGGCAGCCGGGATGACGACGTCAAAGACGATATCCGCCCTCGCCTTTGCAATAACGCTGGAAAGATCAGTGCCGATGGAGGCCTCATTCAGGCCGAACTCCGAGGTGAGCGCTTCGGCCGCAGCCAGGTTCACATCGACGAGGCCGGTGACCTCGATCGATTCGGCTAGAGCCGGGGTTTCCTTTAAGGCGCGCAGCCAGCCTTTGGACATGGCTCCGCAACCGCACAGAACTGCATTCAATGTCACGATTTCCTCCCGCGGCGCGCGTCCGGCAAATCTCCGTTTGCGTGTCCCGTAAACGTTTACGATAGTAAGCGGAAACGTTTCTTGCTGTCAATAGAGGGCGAAACGGGGCGAAATGCTGCGGAAAACAGCTTTAAATGCGCGATCTTAGCCAAATTCACATTGCAATGCAGCACGGTCATGCCGGGCATGTCATCGGGCTGTCAAACAGACATTTTACCAAACCCCAAACCAGGTTGCACAGCGATGCAACGCAAGGGACAAACACGACGACCTACTGCTGTTTGCATGGCAAGCGCCAGTGGCAACTCAGGTTGCAGTGATGACCGCGCTCATGCTTGCATCCTGGATGTTTATGCTAATGATGAAGCGGTTCCTAACGGCAGACGTACTTTCGCGGGTGGATAAAGGAATGCCAATGAAGGACGGCCCGACGATCGACGGAAAGAAGACCAAGCGCAAGGAGCGCATGCGATTTGTCAGCGCAGATCAGGTCGCACAGCTTGCGGGCGTTTCACGCTCCGCTGTTTCACGGACTTTCACGCCAGGCGCAAGCGTTGCGCCCGCCACCCGCGAGCGGGTGCAGAAGGCTGCCGAGGAGCTTGGCTATCATGTCAACGATCTGGCACGCGGCGTCCTTGCAAATCAAAGCCGGCTGGTCGGCATCGTTGCGACGCGGCCGGAAGTCGGCTTTCGCGCCCATCTGGCCGCAGCACTTGCAAAAGCGCTGATAAAGCGGGGCAGCATCCCGATCCTGATCAACACCGGCCAGACCGAGGATGAATTGCTTGCAGCGCAGAAGATGTTGATCGGCCACCGCGCCGAAGCAACGATCATTCTTTCGGGATCCCCACCCGCGAGCTTCGTAGATATCGCGCATCGCAACGGCCAGCCGCTGGTGGTCATCGGCCGCACCGAACCGGATGCGGACCATGTCAGTGCCGGAAACGCCGAAGCGTCCCGTAATGCAGCGACGGCCTTCTTCGACAAGGGATACCGGCGGCTTGCCGTTGCAGCGTCGCATTCGGCAACGTCCAGCATTGCCGAGCGCGAGGATGCCTTCTTGGCGGCAGCCGAGGAGTTCGGCGCTTCGGTCTCGGTCGGACGCGGCATAGATTCCGACTATGACAGCGGCATCGATGCCGCGCGTCAACTCTTCTCCCGGGCCGAAAGACCCGATGCGGTCTATTGCGCCAACGATTTAATTGCCTTCGGATTGATGGATCATGTCCGAAAGACGCTCGGCTTGCGGATACCGGAAGACGTCGCCGTGATCGGCTTTGATGATGTGCCGGAGGCAGCCTGGCTCAGCTACCGGCTTACGACTTTCCGCCAGGATCCGGTCGTCATGGCACAGCGCGCCGTCGACCTTGTCGAGCGTCGGCTTGCCAGCCCGGACTTGCCGCCTGCCTACGAGAGGGTCATTCCGGAACTTATCTTCCGCGACAGCTTCACCCCCTGACCTCAGCGCTCGATATGTGTCACTTTTGCCGCTCGCCGGAGGTCATTCTCGATGCTGCCGAACGAGAGGTGTCGCATGATGGCGTGTTGCCGTTAGGCAACAAACTTCTCGGTGATAGCTACAATTCAAGATTTAATATTGCTGATCATCCGCTGTTGTGCAAATATAAGCCTATCTCGCAAATTTAGTCAGAGGAGGCGTGAAATGAATCTCATTCTCGTGTTTATACGCCCCGCTGGCGGGATGGCTCGCAAGACGTCGATGCGTTGTGCATCCAATCCGGGCCGACATTCCTCCGAGGCTGTATAAACCCCGGATCACTGCCATTTTGGCATTTCCCAACTTGACCTGAATTGAGCCGGACCGCCGAACGACTACGTGTGTTCCACGTCCGCCTCCATGTGTCTTTTTAACCTTCGAGAGGACCTGGCTGCTTGAGCGCGCCGGGACGGAAAAATCATGCGTGAAGCACAAGTAGTAGTTGCTGAAACCCTTTCGGCGACGGTCGATGAACTGTACCAGAAATTTGGCGTCTGGAGGACAGCCCGCGCGCTGGTTCTGGCCGCCTGGAGGCATCACCAAACGGTGAACCAGGTCTCCCAGCTGTCAGATCGTATGCGCCGCGATATCGGCCTTCCGGAGGCCGAGGATGCGTACGGGGCGGCGAGATTCTGGAGCATCTGGCCCGACACAAGATGACTTCCAGCCCCGGCGGCCTGGCTGCCGGGGCTGGCGTCTGCCTGCGGACCATCGTCATGAGAAGCATACAATAGACGTCGGCTGCCGGCGCGAAAACGATGCGGCATCTTCATCTCGTGCCGATCTGACGTCTGTGCCGCACACCGTTGCCGCCCACGAGCGGGACCGCAGCCGCTTTGCGGAAACGCGTTCCTGTGGCAATAAGAGAAGATCACGCGTTTTGATCGGGGAGGAAGAACGCAGCCGATGAAGGGAATCCGACAGCTTGCCAAGCATCTCGACATTTCGATCGGGACGGTTTCCCGCGCGCTAAACGACAAACCGGACGTCAACGAGGAAACGCGCAAGCGCGTGCTGGCGGCTGCCGAGGAGCTTGGCTATGTGGCAAATCAGTCCGGCCGCAGCCTGAGGCAGGGCACGACCAACGTTATCGGATTGATGATCGAATCCAGCAAGGAAACCGTCGAAAATAGCGACAACTTTTTTCTCGGCCTCACCGGCGGTCTGCAGAGCGTGCTTGCGCGGCACAAGCTCGACCTCGTGATGCTGCCCTGCCCCAGCGACGAGGATCCCTATGAATACCTGAAGCGCATGGTGGCGCGGCGCGTCGTTGACGCGATGATTATTTCAGCGACGCAGCGGATCGATAGGCGCATCGATCTTCTGGTGAAAGCCAAGATTCCTTTCGTCGCGCTCGGACGAAGCTCATCGGGCGGCAACTACACCTGGATAGATCTTGATTTCGAGGGCGTGGCGGCGTCGGCGGTCGACCGGCTGGTGGCCAAAGGACATCGTAGGATCGCGATCGCAGCACCTTCGAGCGATATCAATCTCGGCTATGTCTTCGTCGATGCCTACCAGCAGTCGCTTGAGCGCCACGGCATCCCGTATGATCCCAAGCTCGTCATTCGCGTCAAATCGAGCGAACAAGGTGGCTACCAGGCCGGACACGAATTGCTGCTCTTGGACAACAAGCCGACAGCCATCATCCTGATCTACGAGTTGATGGCGATTGGTCTTTACAGACGCTTGGTCGAGGCAGGCGTCGTTCCGGGGCGCGATCTGGCAGTGATCGGCTTCCGTGAGGAGCCACGCGCCAAATTCCTGCAACCTGCCCTCACCTGCTTCCGCATGTCGCTGCGCGATCTCGGTGTCGAACTGGCCGAAACGCTGCTTGCGACCATGCCCGCTTATGCGAAATATTATCCGAAGGGCGCGCGCAACACGATCTGGCCGCTGGAACTGGTCCCAGGCGAAAGCGACGCCTTTTTCCTCAATCCATGAAACTGGCCGCGCCGTTTGGGGACGCGGCCGCAATTGTCATTCAGCCGGTGCTGCGGCGGCGCGGCGGCCGAGCGTTGCTTGCGTCAGGACGAAGGCAAGCAGCGCGCAGGCCGCAATGCCTGCCGCCATCGGAACGGCCGTGCCATCGGCAAACAGGCCGGACACCACCATTGCGACGGCCGCAATGACGAAGTGCAATGTCCCCATCAACGACGAGGCCGTACCTGCGATCTGACCGTGATCCTCCAGAGCAAGAACCGCGCTCGTTGGAATGACAAGTCCGAGAAAGCCATATCCGATGAAAAGGAAGACGGCCATCACCGGAAGCTGGTTGATGCCCGCCGCCATTACGACGGCCATCACGACCATGACGAGGCAATAGAAGGTGACGGCTGAGCGCATGACGCGAACGAGGCCGAAACGCTCGCCGAGCCAGCCGGTCGCCTGCGATACGGCGAAGAAGGACACGGCGTTGACGGAGAATGCGAAGCTGTACTGCGTCGGCGTCAGGCCGTAGTGCTGGATGAGCACGAAGGGCGAGTTGGCGAGATAGACGAGGAAGCTCGAGATCCCGAGGCCACCGATGAAGGTGAGCGTCAGGAAGTTCCTGTCGCGCAAAAGGAAGCCATAGGCAGACATCGCGCTGCCGAGGCTGCTGCCCTTGCGATCCTTCGTCGGGCGAGTCTCGTCAAGCTGTGTGGCAAGCAGCACGAGCCCGATGAAAGCCGCGACCGTCACCGCCCAGAAGACGCCGCGCCAGCCGTAGAACTCGATGACCGCACTGCCGGCCAGCGGAGCAAGAATGGGGGAAATTGAGAAGACGAGCATGAGAAGCGACATTAGACGGGCTGCCTGAATGCCAGTGTGCATGTCACGAACAACAGCGCGTGGTATGACCATGCCGGCCGCACCGCCGATGCCCTGGATGAAGCGGAAGGCAATCAGCGTTTCTATGTCTTGGGCCAGCGCGCAGCCGATGCTGGCAACGGTGAAGATGCCGATACCCAGGTAAAGTGGCAGCTTGCGGCCCCACATGTCGGACAGCGGACCGTAAAGCAGCTGGGCCAGTGCAAAGGAAATGAAGAACGACAGAAGGCTCAACTGGGTGACGTTGTTATCCGACCCCAGATCGACGCCAATCGAAGGCAGTGCCGGAAGGTACATGTCGATGGCAAAGGGACCTATGGCTGATAAAAGCCCAAGGATGAGCGCAATGCGAAAGAATGAAGCGGTCATTTTGATGATCTTTCATAAATGCGCAGCGAAGGAAGCGGACTATGTCTCTCCGCCGCGTTGCTCTCGAGGGGTTCAATGAGGGGCGGCTGCAACCCGCGACGGCGCTTGGAGAAGCGTCAGCGAATGCGAACCGAGGTGTCTAGTATTTTGGACACGAGTGTAAAATTAGACAGTGTTGTCTAACTCGTCAAGGCGCATTATCCTTAGAGCGATGAAAAATCTCGCGCCACCCGAAAAGAGATTGGATGGGCCGACCCAGCGCGGCCAGTTCAAGAAGCGCGCTTCCATCCTGGAAGCAGCCGCGGATGTATTCTGCCGCCAGGGCTTTGCAGGAGCAAGCATCGACGAGATTGCGGTAGAGGCCAATGTCTCGCGCCAGACGATCTATAATCACTATTGCGAGAAAGAGACTTTGTTCGTCGCCGTCGTAGACGACGTGCTGAAGCGCGCCAATTCGATGATTTTTTCGATGCTGGCAACGTTTCCGGTCAATGCCGACAATTTGGAAGAAGACCTTGTCGCCTTTGCGGTCCGGATCAACAAAAACTGCATCTGCAACCAGGACGGAAAGTTCCTGCGCCGTCTCGTCCAGAACGAAGGTGAGCGCTATCCGCATCTTTTCGAGACCTGGCGCCAGCAAGGCCCGGGTCGGATCATTTCCGCGCTCGGCGCTCTGTTTGCGCGGTTGAGCGCCAGTGGTGCGCTGAAGATCGAAGACTTCGATGTGGCGGCACGCCAATTCCTCGCTCTCGGGAATGCGGATCTGCAGATCATGATGCTGTTCGGGCAAACGCCGAGCGATGAGCAACTCGAAAGTGCCGCCCGCAACGCGGTCAGGACGTTCCTTCGCGCTTACGGCACGGAGAGGTCCGCCGAGCGACCAGAGCTTGCGGCCGTCAGCGGCTGAGCGTCAGGCAAAGACGAGCATCTGCGACGGAACGGCAGCGAGCGCGCCATTGCGGCGCGCGACGGCATACTTCAGCGACTGCTCGACGACGGACGGCTTGACCGGCTTTTTGACGACGCCGAGCGTCCCCTTGACGCCGCCTGCCACCATCTCCGGGTTGCCTGTCATAAAGACGACGGCAATACCGTGGTCTTGCGCGAGCCGGCGGCCGATTTCCGGGCCAGTCGCACCATCCGACAGGTTGACGTCTACAAAAGCGACGTCCGCCGTCGGCGCAAAACGCAACGCCTGCTCCTTATTTGCGGCAAGCCCCGTCACTTCCATGCCCATGGCTTGAACGGTTGCTTCAAGATCGAGGGCGATCAAGAGCTCGTCCTCTACGATCAATACTCTCTGGTTCATGAGGTTATCCTGTAGCCAGCTTACGCAAAACATTCGTGGCCAGACGCCCTTGCCGGCCCGGGCACGTGAAAAACTTCGCACCAGTCGGCCGTGGCCGGCGGAACTTGACCGGATAACGGGCAACGGCCGGATATGTTCCGAGCCGATACGCATTATTTCTCGATTAAGCCATTGTTAATACTAATAAAACATTAAGATCGGCGTAAGCCTTTGATAAAAAGCAGCTCTAAATTTGAAGTTGTATTGACAAGTCTTTTCGGCAGCAGGAGAGTGCCCCAATCCAGCGCCAGCGACCGGGGGGAAACCTATGTCTGTACGCTCGTTTTTCGCATCCGCCGCCATTGCTCTTTTAGCCATCGCGGCCAGCCTTCCCGCGACAGCTGCGGAGACCAAGCGCGATATCCAGACGATTAAGGACGCCGACTTCTTCGGCTTCGATCTGCGGACGGAGCAGAACGTTTCCCTCGAACAATGCAAAACCGCATGCATTGGCGACAAGAGCTGCAAGGCTTTCACCTATAACCCGAAGGTGAAATGGTGTTTCCTGAAGTCCGACTTCAAGACGATGAACGCTTTTCCAGGCGCAATTGCCGGTCGGATCGTCGAAACGACTGCGGGACCGCGCGAGCCCGATATCGGTGCGCCCCCTCGCCTCAGCTTTCTCTCAGAAGACATCATCCAACAAGCCCGCGACTTCAAGGCCAATCTGGCGCTCACCGACGCTCAGCCGGGCCAGACCGTCGACAGCCTGACAGCAACGGCGCGCCTTGATCTTACCGCCAACAACCTCGCAGGCGCGATCGACGCTTTCCATCGCGCGCTGGCGCTGACGCCCGACGATGCCGATCTCTGGCTGGAGACGGCCCGCGCCGCAAATTCGCTCGGCGGCACTGGCAGCCAGGCCTTCGGCCAGGCACTTCTCGATGGGTTGAACGGCTACGAACTGACGCGCACAGCCTCAAAGCGGGCAGATGCTCTTGCCGTGCTTGCGACCTCGCTCGCCAAGAATTCGAATTTCCGCGCGGCCCTCAACGCCTATAAGGCAAGCCTTGCGCTGGCAAGCTCCAGGGAAGTCCAGGCGGCCTATCTCAAGCTCAAGTCGGAACAGGGCTTCCGCATCACCGAACACAATGTCGATGCCGACAGCGCAACGCCGCGTGCCTGCGTGACGTTCTCGGAATCCCTCGTCAAGACGGTCGACTATGCACCGTTTGTGACGCTGAACGGACAAGCCCCCAAGGCGCTCGAAGCCAAGGACAAGCAGATCTGCGTCGAGGGCCTGGGTCACGGCGAAACCTACAAGATTAGCTTCCGCACCGGCCTTCCCTCTTCCGTCGACGAGGTCCTGGACGCACCCGTCAGCCTCGATGTCTACGTCAAGGACCGCAGTCAAATGGTGCGGTTTACCGGCGATAGCTTCGTGCTGCCTTCGACGGCGCGCCGCGGCATTCCGCTCGTCAGCGTCAATATCGAAACTGCCAACCTCAAGCTCTACCGCATTGGCGATCGCGGTATTGCTCCGCTTCTTACCAGTTCGCAGTTCCTGACGCAGCTCGACGGCTATAGCGCGCAGCGCATTCAGGATGAAAGCGGCGAGCTCGTGTGGCAGGGTTCGATCGAGATCGCCAACGATCTTAACAAGGATGTCGTCACCAGCTTCCCCGTTGATGAAGCCTTGCCCGCGCGCAAGCCGGGCATCTATGTGCTGATCGCCTCGCCTGCCGACAAGCCGGAAAACGAGTGGGATTCCAAGGCGACACAATGGTTCGTCGTTTCCGATATCGGCGTTACTACCTACGCCGGAACCGACGGGCTCAACGTCTTTACGCGCTCGCTCGCTTCCGCCAAGCCGATCGCCGGCGTCGAGCTGCAACTGCTTGCCAAGAACAACGAGGTTCTGGGCACCGCGACGACGGATGAAAACGGCCGAGCCACCTTCACTGCCGGGCTGCTGCGCGGCACGGCAGCACTCGCTCCAGCAGTCCTGGCTGCCAGGAACGGGGCGTCCGACTACGTCTTCCTCGATATGACGAGGGCAGGCTTCGACTTGTCTGATCGCGGCGTGACGGGACGAGCCTCGCCCGGGGCGATCGATGTCATGACCTGGACCGAGCGCGGGATCTATCGGGTGGGCGAAACCGTCCATGCCACCGCCCTTGCTCGCGATACGGATGGCAGGGCGATCGAAAAGCTGCCTCTGACCTTCATCTTCATGCGTCCCGATGGCGTCGAAGACCGGCGCATCGTCCGGCAAAGCAGCGACGTCGGCGGCTATTTGATCGATCTCCCGATCCAGGAAAATGCCATGCGCGGCAGCTGGACAATGAACGTCCATACCGATCCCAAGGGGTCGCCGATCGGTACGAGAACATTCCTCGTCGACGATTTCGTCCCCGATCGCACCGACCTGGAGCTGAAGACAGAAGCCAAGGAAATCGGTCCCGATACGCCGGCAACGATCGATATCAGCGGTAAATATCTCTACGGCGCGCCGGCAGCCGGCCTGACGCTTGAAGGCGATGTCGTCATCAAGCCGACTCGCGAAAGCCGAACCTTCCCGGGCTACTTCTTTGGTCTTTCTGACGAGGAGGCGAACGAGGAAAGCCGCCAGGCGATCGAAGGCCTGCCGGAATTGGACGAGAACGGCCAAGCAACGACCGATCTTTCGGTCGGTGATCTTCCCGCAACCACGCAGTTGTTGAACGCGACGGTCTATATCCGCATGCAAGAAACGGGCGGCCGGGCGCTGGAGCGCACGCTGCTGATCCCGGTCAAAAACCAGGGACCGATGATCGGCATCAAGCCTGAATTTTCAGGCGATATAGCCGAGAATTCGATCGCCAGCTTCAACGTGATCGGCGTCTCGGCCGACGGCCAGAAGCAGGAAATGAAGGGGCTGCGCTGGAAGCTTTCGCTCCTTGAGCGCGAATACCAATGGTATCGGGAAGGCACGGCATGGAAATACGAAACCGCTTTCAATGCGCGCCAGGTTGCCAGCGGCACGACTGATGCCGGCTTGGACGGCGGCAAGATAGCGTCCCAGGTTGGCTGGGGCCGCTACCGACTTGAAGTCGAAAGCCCGGACGCGGATGGCCCGACATCAAGTGTCGAATTCGACGCCGGCTGGATGGTGGAGGCTGTCTCGACCGAAACGCCGGACGGCCTCGAGATCGCGCTCGACAAAGAGAGCTACAAGGCCGGCGAGACGGCGAAGCTCAAGGTTTCTTCCCGTTATGGCGGCGAGTTGATGGTGACGGCCGGGACGGAAAACCTCCTTGCCGTACAAAATGCAACGATCGGCGAGACTGGGGGTGAAGTGGAGATCCCAGTCACCGCCGAATGGGGCGCTGGCGCCTATGTGACAGCAACCCTCTTCCGTCCGGGCGACGCACAGGACAGCCATATGCCGATGCGCTCGATCGGCATCAAATGGCTGAAAGTCGATCCCGAGCAGCGCGCGCTGCAGGTCGCAGTCGATGCACCGGAAACGATGCTGCCGCGCGCACCGCTGAACATCAGCCTTGCAGTGACGGGTGCTGGAGCCAATGAGGATGCTTATGTCACGGTTGCCGCCGTCGATGTCGGCATTCTCAACCTGACGCGCTACACGGCCCCCAACCCCGAGGACTGGTATTTCGGCCAGCGCCAGCTCGGTCTTGAAGTCCGCGATCTCTATGGCCGGCTGATTGACGGTTCGCTCGGCGCGACAGGCAAGCTCAGAACCGGCGGCGATGGTGGCGCGGTGGCGCTGCAGGGCAGCCCGCCGACGCAAAAACTTGTCGCCTTCTTCTCCGGTCCGGTGAAGCTTGACGCCGACGGAAAGGCCAATGTCAGCTTCGACATTCCGCAATTCAACGGCACGGCGCGTGTCATGGCCGTTGCCTGGTCGAAGGATGGAGTCGGCCACGGCATCAAGGATATCGTCATCCGAGATCCGGTGGTCGTCACCGCCAGCCTGCCGAAATTCCTGGCGCCTGGCGACAAGGCGGAACTGCGCCTTGACATCGCCAATACCGATGCGCCGGCCGGCGATTTCAAACTGCAGCTGACCGGCAACGAAGCCGTCGGCATCGAGGAGGCCGCAGCTTCGCGGACGATCCATCTGGATGCCGGTGCGAAATCCGATTTCACGCTGTCGGTGATCGGCAAGCAGCCCGGCAACGGCGCTTTTTCGATCAACCTGTCGCATGCATCTGGACTGTCGCTTTCTCAGACAGTCGACGTACCAGTCCGCCCATCGTCACTGCCCGTGACCGAAAGGCGCGTCATCGCCTTAAAACCAGGGGCGAAACTGAGGGTCGACAAGGAACTTCTGGCCAACAGCGTTTTGCCGGGCGCCTCGGTCAGCGTCAACGTCACGCGTTCGGCCGCCTTCGACATTCCCGCACTGCTGATGTCGCTCGACCGTTATCCTTTCGGCTGCGCCGAACAGACGACGAGCCGCGCCCTGCCGCTTCTTTATCTCAGCGAGCTTTCAAAACAAAACGGGCTCGAAGACGATGCAGACGTGAAGAAGCGCGTCCAGGATGCGATCTATCGTGTGCTGTCCTATCAGGCATCGGCGGGCAGCTTCGGCCTTTGGGGACCGGATTCGGGCGACCTCTGGCTCGATTCCTATGTCACGGATTTCCTGACGCGGGCGCGTGAAGAGAAGTACGATGTGCCCGACCGTGCGCTGGTCCAAGCGCTCGAGAACCTGCAGAACGCGCTGAGCTACGACGTCGAGGTCAAGACGCAAGGCGATCAAATTGCCTATGCAATCTATGTTCTTGCCCGCAACAGGAAGGCCTCGATCAGCGATCTGCGCTACTACGCCGATACGATGATCAACGACTTCCCGACGCCGCTTGCCAAGGCGCATATCGCCGCGGCATTGGCACTTTACGGAGATGCGACGCGTTCGAAGAACATCTTCGTCGACGCTTTGCAGATGACCGAAAATTCCATCGTTCATCGCGTCAATCTTTCGCGCACCGACTACGGCTCGATCCTGCGCGACGGTGCGGCCATCCTGGCACTTGCGGCCGAAAGCCGCCCTGTCCCGCCAGTCATTCCGGAACTGGCAAAGGCCGTCGGCAGGGAGTGGGACCGCAGCAAGTGGACGAGCACCCAGGAGCAGGCCTGGACGCTGCTTGCCGCGCGCGCGATCCAGAGCGGCGATGATTCGCTGAAAGTGGACGTCAACGGCGCGCTGCATAGCGGTGCCTACATGGCGAAGATGAGCGGCGACGCGCTGATGAACAATCCCCTGACACTGACGAGCGCAACGACCGATCCGGTATCGGCGGTCGTCACGACAGTCGCAGCGCCCGTCACGCCGCTGCCTGCCGGCGGCAACGGCTTTGCCATCGAGCGCACCTATTACACGCTTGATGGCGAGCCGGTGAATATCAGTGAGGCGCAGCAGAACGAGCGTTATGTGGTCGTGCTGCACGTGACCGAAACCAACGCCTGGCCGTCGCGTGTCGTCATGACCGATCTGCTGCCTGCCGGCCTCCAGATCGATAATCCGAGCCTGGTCGACAGCGCTCAGCTCACCAATTTCGACTGGATCGGCGAACAGACGGCGGCGCACACCGAATTCCGCAACGATCGCTTCGTTGCGGCCTTCAACCGGACTTCGGACGACAACCGTGAAATCAACGTCGCCTATATCGTGCGGGCCGTCACCCCAGGCGTTTATGACCATCCGGCGGCGACCGTTGAAGATATGTACCGCCCCGAATATTCGGCTCGCACCGCGACCGGCAAGATGGAGGTTGTCGCAGCACGATAATGCGGCTCTGGCGCAAGCTCACGATTGGAACTGCGGCCGGTTTCATTCTTGCCGGCGCGGTTTTCTTCGCGTTGGACGCTGCCGACAGGGTCTTTCCGCCGCCGCTCGAAATGACCGGTGCGGTGTCGGCCGAAGTGCTCGATGCCGACGGTCAGTTGCTGCGCGCCTTTGCGACGCCGCAAGGCCGTTGGCGTCTGAAAACCACGGTCGCGGATGTCGACCCGCAATTCATGCGCATGCTGATCGCCTATGAGGACCGGCGCTTCTACGAGCATCACGGCATCGATCCGCTGGCGATCGGGCGGGCGGGCCTGCAGCTGGTCACCAACGGCCGCATCGTTTCCGGCGCCTCGACGCTTTCCATGCAGGTGGCGCGGCTGATCGAACCGCGCGCCGGACGTTCGCTTTCGGCGAAAATCCTGCAGGTGATACGCGCCGTCCAGATCGAGCGGCGGCTTTCGAAGAAAGAGATTCTCGATCTGTATCTGACGCATGCACCCTATGGCGGCAATCTGGAAGGCGTGCGCGCCGCAAGCCTTGCCTATTTCGGCAAGGAGCCGAAGCGGCTGACGGTGGCGCAGGCTGCCCTCCTCGTCGCCCTCCCCCAGCTTCCTGAACGGCGACGCCCCGACAAAAACCTGGCGGCAGCGGAAGCGGCACGAAAACGCGTTCTTGAGCGCTCCGCCGTGGCCGAAGTCATCGGCGAGGGTGAGGCCGAGCGCGCCGAGGCGACACTCGTTCCGGCAACGCGCATGCAGCTTCCAGCTCTTGCCGCGCATCTTGCCGAAGCAGCCCTTCGCAGCAAGCCGAACGAGCGCGAGCATCGCACGACGCTGAAGAAGCAGATACAGGCAGGACTAGAAGCGACGGCGAAAAGTGCCGCGATGAAACTTCGTCCGAAACTTTCTCTCGCGATCGTGATGGCCGATGCGCGCACGGGCGAGATCGTCGGCGAAGTGGGATCTGCGGACTATTTCGACGCGAGCCGTTCCGGCTGGATCGACATGACGCGTGTCAGCCGCTCGCCCGGCTCGACACTGAAACCCTTCATCTATGGACTTGCCTTCGAGCAGGGGCTGGTCAGCCAGGAAACGATCATCGAGGACCGGCCAGCCGATTTCTTCGGTTACCGGCCGCGCAATTTCGACATGAGCTATCAAGGCGACGTAACGGTCCGAGAGGCATTGCAGCTTTCGTTGAATGTGCCGGCCGTCAGGCTGCTTGACGCCGTCAATCCGGCGCGGCTTTTGGTGCGCTTCCGCCGCGCCGGCGTTCGCCCCATCCTGCCGCCGAACGAAGCGCCGGGACTGGCGATTGGGCTCGGCGGCGTAGGTATCACGTTGAAAGACCTCGTGCAGCTTTATGCGGCGCTTGCCAACAAGGGCGAGCCGGTTCGCATCGGCGACGGTGTAACTGCAAAGCCCGGCAAGATAGACGGCGAGCCGTTGCTGGAGCCGGTCGCCGTTTGGAATGTTTCGGATATTCTTTCCAGCGTCATCCCACCGACAGGCGCCCCGCAGCGCGGCATCGCCTACAAGACGGGGACCAGCTACGGCTATCGCGACGCATGGTCAGTCGGCTACGACGGGCGGTATGTGCTCGGTGTCTGGGTTGGAAGGCCGGACAATGGCGCGGTGCCGGGGTCGACCGGTTACGGCACGGCAGCCCCCATCCTGTTTGAGGCATTTGCAAAGTCGAGCATTGCAACCACACCTTTGCCACGCCCGCCTTCTGGCGCAGTGCGCGTCGCCCAGGCGGATCTGCCGGTGAGCCAGCGGCGGTTCTCGATAAATGCCAGCGGATTGCCTTCCACCTCCAGCCGCGAACAGGCACCGCAGATCGTCTATCCACCGGAGGGCGCGCATGTCGACCTCGGCGCAAGAAGCGGTGATCTCTCGCCATTGATGTTGAAACTGCACGGCGGTCGGGCGCCGTTCCGCTGGCTTGCAAACGGCAAGCCGCTGCCCGATCTTTCTCGCCGCCGCACCAACCAATGGATGCCGGATGGTGGCGGCTACTCGAAACTGACGGTGATCGACGCGATGGGCCGTGCCGCAAGCGTCGGTGTCTTCATCGATTAAACCTTGGAATTGGGGGGAACAAAGGGCCCGTTATCACCGTTCCGGGCCGTCTCCTCCGGAACGGCAGGCGAACATGATGCTTCCGACATCGACATACCGCATTCAATTCCGCAACGGCATGACATTCGACCGGGCCATCGAATGTGTGCCCTATCTCAAAGCCCTTGGCATCAGCCATCTTTACGCTTCGCCGATCTTTGCCGCGACGAGCGGTTCCACGCATGGCTATGACGTAACCGATGTCAATGAAATCGAGCCGGCAATCGGCGGACGCGAGGGCTTTGACCGCTTGAGCCATGCTTTGAAAGACGCCGGGCTCGGCCTCATCCTCGACATTGTGCCGAACCATATGGCCGCCTCGACGGAAAATCCCTGGTGGCGAAGCGTGTTGAAGCTCGGCCGGGAAAGCCCCTATGCGCGCCATTTCGATATCGACTGGAGCGAACGGCTCACCCTGCCGATCCTCGGCAAGCCGTTCAAGGATGCACTGTCTGATGGCGAGTTGCGGCTTAAGCGCGATCCGGAAAGCGGCGAACTGGCGCTTGGCTACTGCGATACGCTTTTGCCCTTGAACCCCGACAGCACCAATCTTGTTCCAGCAAGCGCAGATGAGCCGGCGTTGGTCGACCTCGCAATAGACCAAGAGCTGATCGTCAGCCTACACCAGGCCCAGCATTGGCGGCTGACATATTGGAAAGAGGCGGCCAGACATCTGAGCTACCGGCGGTTTTTCGAAGTAACGGGTCTGGTCGGCCTGCGCGTTGAGGACGAGCAGGTTTTCGAAGATAGCCATCGGCTCATTCTCGAACTCGTTCGGTCCGGCCAGGTAGAGGGTTTGCGGCTCGACCATATCGATGGCTTGGCCGATCCGAAGCAATATCTGCAAAGGCTCCGCACTGAGACAGGACCCAAGACCTATATAGTCGTCGAGAAGATCCTCGGCCATGACGAGACACTGCCCGCAAGCTGGCCGATCGCCGGGACCACCGGCTACGAATTCATTTCGGCACTCGGCCATCTCTTCGTCGACGGCGGCGGCCTGCAACAGCTTGGTACCGCCTATGCGAATATTGCCCCGGATATGGCCGATATTACTGCTGGTCTTCGCGCGGCCAAGCAAGTGATGGTGGAGCGGAACTTTGAAGGCGAGACGACGCGGCTGGTGAAGATCGTCCATGGCCTTTATCCCGACCTTGACCGCGCCGCAATTGCGGCAGCTATCCACGAATCGCTGATCGCCTTTCCCGTCTATCGCATCTATGGCAGCAAGGGTCCGCTTGATGCACGGGATGCGGACGTGCTCAGCAGGGTCATTTCCAGCGCAGCTGCAAGGCTTGCCGACCGGCGGGCGATCGACGGTGTGGCAAGGCTATTGAAAGGCGAGGTACGGGAAGCAGCGGCGAAAGAATTCCGCTGCCGATTCCAGCAGTTGAGCGGACCGGTCATGGCCAAGGCAATGGAGGACACGCACTTTTATCGCTACAACCGGTTGCTTGCGGTAAACGAAGTCGGCGGCGATCCGGATATCAAGCCGGGCGGCGTCGAGGCTTTCCATGCGCTGATGCTTAAGCGCGCGAAGCTTAATCCGCACGGGCTTTCGGCGACATCGACGCACGATACCAAGCGCGGCGAGGATGCGCGTGCGAGGCTTTATACCTTGAGTGAAGGAGCCGATGTCTGGGCGCAGGCGGTGGAGCGCTGGCGCGAGATGAACCGCGACCGTCTGATCGAACTGCCGGGCGGATTGACGCCGGAACCGAATGTCGAATGGATGCTCTATCAGGCGCTTGCCGGGATATGGCCGGAGGATTTCTTAAACGGAGAGGCCGAAGCGCTGATCGGGCGCTTCACGGCCTTTGCGGAGAAGGCGATCCGTGAAGCAAAGCTCGGCACGAACTGGAATGAGCCGCATGCCGGATACGAGGCGGCGGTCAGAGCTTATGCAACAGCGTTGCTTTCATCGACCAATCTCGTCTTCCACGAGGATTTCGGAGCGGTCATGCGGCCCTTCATCGAGGCCGGCTATCTAAACAGCCTGTCACAGACGCTGATTAAGCTGATGGCGCCCGGCATTCCAGATATTTATCAGGGGGCCGAGCTTTTGGATTTGAGCTTCGTCGATCCTGATAACCGCAGGCCTGTCGACATGACAGCCTTGTTTGCCAGCCTCTTAGAAGGAACGCCAATTGCAAGTCTGACGGTGCCCGCGTTGAAACAGCGCATCGTCCAAATCGGTCTTCATCTTCGAAAGCGGCAGCCGGAGCTTTTTGCGAAAGGCAACTATGTTCCGCTTAAGGTGTTAGGCGGCCGCAAGGATCATGTTGTCGCCTTTGCGCGAGAGTTGAACGGAACCTATGCGATGACCGTCGTTCCACGGTTGATGCTCGGCTGGCTCGATCCAGGCGTTTTATTCGCCGGTCCGGAATTCTGGAACGATACGGCAATTCAGGTGCCGGCCTTCCTTGAAGGTCGCCGCTGCGATCTCCTGACCGGTCGAATTCTTGATCCGGTAGGCCAGCTGCAACTTTCGGCGCTCCTTGGCAGCCAGCCTGTGGCGCTCATCGAACCTGTCGGAACCGACCGAGGACCATGAAATTATCGCTTGACCTTCCAGTTGCTGGAAGGTTCATAAGCCTATCCACTGCCTGTCCGGGCAAAGGAGAAGCCTATGAATACACAAGATCATCATCATCACCACGGAAGTAGCAATTGCTCCTGTCACCAAAGCCTGGACAATCTCGGCAAGGCCGCTTTGGCACGCGATCCCGTCTGCGGCATGACGGTTGATCCGGACGCGGGCAAGCCGAGCCTCAATTACCAGGGCCACGCTTATCATTTCTGCAGCGACGGTTGCCGGAAGAAATTCGAAGCCAATCCGAAAGATTATCTGACGGCGAAGGATCCGGTTTGCGGCATGTCCGTCGATCGCGCGACAGCGCAGCATTTCCTGAAGCACGACGGTGATAAATTCTACTTCTGCTCGGCAGGGTGCAAGGCAAAGTTCGAGGCCGATCCAGAAATCTATCGTCAGGAAAAACGGCAGGGGCCGAAGCCTATGCCCAAGGGCACGCAATATACCTGCCCCATGCATCCGGAAGTCGTCAGCGATCACCCTGGCGACTGCCCGAAATGCGGCATGGCGTTGGAACCGATGGGTATTCCGCCGGCAGAAGAGGGTCCGAACCCGGAGCTTGCCGATTTCACGCGGAGGCTCTGGATAAGCGCCGCGTTGGCCATTCCGCTGCTCGTACTCAGCATGGGTCCGATGATCGGACTGCCGTTGCGCGATGCGATCGGCGAACCGCTGGTGAGTTTCACCGAACTCTTGCTCGCAACCCCTGTCGTGCTCTGGGCGGCCCTGCCCTTCTTCCGCCGGGCCTGGAACTCACTCCTCAACCGCAGTCCGAACATGTGGACGCTGATCGGCCTTGGCGTTGGTACCGCCTATGTCTACAGCGTCGTCGCCACCCTTGCGCCCGGCCTCTTTCCCATGAGTTTCAGAGGTCACGGCGAGACGGTGCCTGTCTATTTCGAGGCGGCTGCCGTCATCGTGGCGCTGGTCTTCGTCGGACAGGTGCTGGAACTGAAGGCGCGCGAGCGGACGGGCTCAGCCATTAGGGCACTGCTCGACCTTGCGCCAAAGACGGCGCGCCGCCTTAGTGCCGACGGCAGCGAAACGGACATCGAAGTGGACGAGATCGCAAGCGGCGACCGACTGCGGGTGCGGCCGGGCGAGCGCGTGCCGGTCGACGGGTCGGTCAGCGAAGGGCGATCAACCGTCGATGAATCGATGATCACCGGTGAGCCGCTCCCCGTTGAAAAGACAAAAGGCGATGCTGTCACCGGCGGCACCATCAACCGCAACGGCACTTTCGTGATGACGGCCGAGCGCGTGGGCGCGGAAACAATGTTATCGCGTATCGTCGATATGGTCGCCAAGGCACAGCGCTCGCGTGCGCCAATCCAGGGCGCAGTTGACCGGGTCTCGGCCATTTTCGTGCCTGTCGTCGTTGTAACAGCGATTGTTGCCTTCCTCGCCTGGGCCATTTTCGGACGGGAGCCGTCGATGGCGCATGGACTGCTTGCCGCAGTTGCCGTGCTCATCATCGCTTGCCCGTGCGCACTCGGCCTTGCGACGCCGATGTCGATCATGATTGCGACCGGCCGTGGCGCGCAGGAGGGCGTGCTAATCAAGGATGCTGAAGCACTGGAGCGTTTTTCGAAGGTCGATACGTTGATCGTCGACAAGACGGGCACATTGACCGAAGGCAATCCGCGTCTTACCGACGTCGGGCCGATGGACGCCATAAGCGAAGAACGGCTGCTGCTGCTGGCGGCGAGCCTGGAGCGCGGTTCCGAACATCCGCTCGCCGAAGCGATCGTTGCCGGCGCAGAAGAGCGGAGCGTCAAACTGGTTGATGTCACCGGCTTCGAGGCTGTGACCGGCAAAGGCGTAAAAGGCAATGCCGACAATACGGCCGTGGCGCTTGGCAACGCCGCGATGATGAGTGATCTCGGCATCGATCCCGCGCCGCTTGCCGAAAGGACCCGCGCCTTGCGTGACGAAGGCAAGACCGTAATGTTCGTCACCATCGACGGCAGCCTTGCGGGTTTCGTTGCGGTTGCCGATCGCATCAAGGCGACGACGGCCGAGGCGATCGGCGCGTTGCACGAAAGCGGGCTGCGCATCATCATGGCGACCGGCGACAACGAGCGCACGGCAAGCGCCGTCGCAAAAAGCCTCGGGATCGATGAAGTGCGCGCCGACGTTTTGCCGGAAGGCAAGAAAGCGCTGATCGACGAACTGCATGCAAAGGGCGCGGTCGTTGCAATGGCCGGCGACGGCGTGAATGACGCTCCGGCGCTTGCGGCTGCAGATGTCGGTATCGCCATGGGAACGGGCGCAGATGTTGCGATGGAAAGCGCCGGCATTACCTTGGTGAAGGGTGACCTCAACGGAATCGTGCGTGCCCGGCGGCTGGCGGAGGCGACGATGCGCAACGTCCGCCAGAATCTTGGCTTCGCCTTCAGCTATAATGCGCTTGGCGTGCCAGTCGCCGCGGGCGTGCTCTACCCGGTCTTCGACCTACTGCTCTCGCCGATGATTGCCGCAGCGGCCATGAGCCTGTCGTCGGTCTCCGTGATCGGCAACGCGTTGAGACTGAGGCTCCAGAAACTCTGAAAGGACACGAGGATGAACATCGGCGAAGCATCGGACCGGTCCGGTCTGCCATCAAAGACCATCCGCTATTACGAGGATATCGGCCTGATCCGCCCCGGCAGGGGCGGAAACGGTTATCGCGACTATGCCGCAGTCGATGTCCATAAGCTGCGCTTCCTCCAGCGCTCGCGTGGCTTGGGTTTCTCCGTCGAGGAATGCCGCCAGCTTTTGGCGCTCTACGAAGACAAAAGCCGAGCAAGCGCCGATGTGAAGGAGATCGCGCAAGGCAAGCTCAATGAGATTGATCGCAAGATCCGCGAGTTGATGGAACTGCGCCGGACGCTGGAGCATCTGGTGCATGCCTGCCACGGCAACGGCAGGCCGGATTGTCCAATTCTGGAGGAGTTGTCGGATGGAAAAACCGTCTAGAAATCAGGACCATTTGTCTTGAGATCGGTCAGCGCGAAACCGGCATCCCTCGTCAGGATCGGCATCTTGCCTGCCTTTGCCGCCGCATAGTGAAAACAATCTGCCAGATTGAGCGCACTGTTGCGGTTAGTAACGATGGCGGCCCTATTTTTCAAAGGCGCTGAGGCAATGTTATCGATACGACCGCGATCTCTGCAGACCGCAGAAATTCCTGGATCTGAGCCTCGGCTTCGGCCATCGGAATCTGTTTCTTGCGATAGAGGGCGGCCGACGCCTCCTACACAGCAAGCACGGAAGTGACGAGCTTGCCGCAAGAGTTCCTTCCATCCGTTAAAAAACTTCAGAAGAACTGGAATAAAACCTCACGGACAGTCGTATACTCAATCATGGAACTGAAAGAACGGCCATTCGACGTCATCGGGCAGCTCGCGGCGCTGAGGCGCTATGCGCGTGCCTTGGTGCGCAATTCGGATGACGCCGAAGATCTTGTCCATGATGCGCTGGTGCGTGCCTTCGAGAAGCGGCAGAGCTTTAGGCGCGGCGGCAACCTGAGGACCTGGCTGCTTTCCATTCTCCACAACGCCCATATCGACCGGGTTCGTCAGAACCGGTCTATAACGCGCCGCCACGATAAGGCAGCCATCGAGGCAGACCAGTCGCTGCCGGCGGGACAGGAACACGCTGTGCGACTTCAGCAGGTTCGCGATGCTTTCTTCAACCTGCCGGAAGAACAGCGCGAAGCACTGCATCTCGTTGCGATCGAGGATCTTTCCTACCAGGAAGCTGCAGCCTCGCTCGGCATCCCGGTCGGAACGCTGATGTCGCGCATCGCGCGCGCCCGGGCCCAGCTTCGCGAATTCGAGGCAGCGACGCCGCGTGCCTCGCACCTGAGGTTAATCGGAAGGAACGGCAATGAAAGCAGTTGATCCGATCATCGATGCCGATCTCGACGCCTATGTGGATGGCGAACTGGACGTGGCGCGCCGCATCCAGGTGGAGTCTTATCTCTCTGAGAATCCGGCGATTGCCGCAAAGGTAATGGCCGATCTTAGCATCAAGGGCGAGCTGCGTCTGGCGCTTGCCGGAGAGAACGCCTTTGGCCGGATCGAGACCCGCGATGCCGCACGGCGTCTGGAGCGGGGTCTTTCTTACGGCCGTATCTTGCATTCGGTTCAGCGGATTGCCGCCGTCGGCGTGCTCGTGACGGCAGGCTGGGTGGCGCATACATCCTTTGGTGCCTTTACTGCGACGGAGGTGGCCGCATCCGTTCCGGCCCCGCCCTACGTCGAGGATGCGGTGCGTGCCTACCAGACAGCCAAGCTTCGCGAAACGATGCCTTCGCAGCCGGCGGCGCAATATAATGCCGACGACATTCGTGCGGCGACCGCAATCGCGATGCCGGAGCTCCCGAAAGACTGGAAGGTTTCCGATGTCCAGATCTTTCCGTCTGAGTTCGGCCCCAGTGTCGAAATGGCAATCCGGGAACCGGACGGAAAGCGGCTTTCGCTTTTTGCCGTGCGGCCCGGCGCGTTTGCTGTTCAGCCGGTCAGCCATCTGGCGCTCGACAATGCCGAGGCTGCTTACTGGCAGATCGGCGAGGTCGCCTATGCGCTGATTGCCAGCGACAAGGATCTTGAACTCGATCGGGCTGCCGAAGGGCTCGCCCGTTCGCTCTACTAGTGTTAACCCGAGGAGATCAACATGAATCCGAACAATCCGCGATACGGCTACGGCTCCGCCGCAGGCTCGCAAGCTATCTTCGACGAGGGCCTCCGCCAGCATATGCTGCGCGTCTACAACTACATGGGTCTCGGCCTGGTCATCACCGGGATCGTCGCCTTCATCGTCGGCAGCACGCCGGCCCTTTACGTGCCGATCTTCCAGTCACCCTTGAAGTGGGTGGTGATGCTCGCACCGCTTGCCTTCGTCTTCTTCTTCACGTTCCGCATCCAGACGATGTCGGCAAGTGCTGCGCAGATGACTTTCTGGGCGTTCTGCGCGGTAATGGGACTGTCGCTTGCCTCGGTGTTTCTGGTCTTTACCGGCACGAGCATCGCGCGCACTTTCTTCATCGCCGCGACGATGTTCGGCGCGACCAGTCTCTATGGCTACGCGACAAAGCGTGATCTTTCCCGCTTCGGCTCGTTTCTGATCATGGGCCTGATCGGCGTCATCATCGCCAGCATCGTCAACCTCTTCCTGGGTTCGAGCGCGCTGCAGTTCGCCATTTCGGTGATCGGTATCCTCGTCTTCGTCGGCCTGACCGCCTGGGACACGCAGAACATCAAGGAACAGTTTTCGGAAAATCACGATCAAGAATCGAACCAGAAGCTTGCTGTCTTCGGCGCGCTCTCGCTCTATCTGAACTTCGTGAACATCTTCCAGCTCCTGCTCAATTTCACGGGAGAGCGGGAATAAAGACTGCGCTTCTGGGGGCAATGGAAGCGCAAGAACGCTCGGTCCGTAGTCTGTGACAGGATGGCGGGCCGGGCGTTCACTGAAAAAAGACGGCCGGGCCTCATGCCCGGCCGTCTTCATTTTGTGTCAGATGATACCCCAGGCGCGGTAGCGTCCGCGGCCGGTGATTTCGCGGATGCCAATCTCGTTGAGAAGATTGAGTGCGCCCCGGCTCGTCACCCGCAACTGACGGGCAACCATCGTCGAGGAGACCATGGGCCGCGAAAGGACGAATTCCGCAAGCTGCGGCAGGCTGCTGTTCGAGCGGCGATCCCTGAACCGCAGTTCCATCTGGGTGCGGGCAAGGGACAAACGATCCATATCCTTCAGGCCGGCCGCCGCACTCTCACGCATTGCCTCCAGGAAGGCGAGCAGGCGCGTCGCCCGATCGCGCGAGCGGCGGCGCTCATGGCGGATTACCTTCAATCCGGCATAGAAGGAAAAGAGATGAGAGGCGACCTTGCCCCGTGATCGTAGATAGCTCGAAACCAGAAGGCCGCCCAGCCAGTGCTGACGTCGAAGCGGTTCGGTTCTCTCCCAGGCCTCGAAAAGGACGGCTGCGCCTAAGGCGGCAGGCAGCTCCTCGGCGAGCGGAATCACCGCACGCCAATCGGATAGACGCTGGGCCTCGTCCCATTCATCGTCGCCGAACAGGCCAAGCGGATCGGCAGGCGTCTCCTTCGGCCTTTCTTCCACCTTAGAACCTCTGCCGAGATGAGTGTGAGTGTCGAGCAATCGTTGAGAGCGCGCGAGTACGGCGTCGATCTCGGCAAGTTCCATCGACAGCAGCGCTTCGCCTTCGTCCTGTTCCTCTTCAGGCGACGCTAGCGTGCTCCTTACCTCGGGTGCCCGCCCCGCATCCTCTAGACCGGCGCCGGCAAGTACATTCAATCCGGCGCCACTCAGCGCCCAGATGGGGTCGGCCGTCCAGATGCGACGCCGTGCGCGCAGCACGGCATGGGCAATCGTCAGCTCGTGGCTCGGCGTCCGGCTGTCCATATGCGCGTCATGCAGCACCAGGTCTTCGACATGCACGAGTTCTCCAGCAACCCAGAGCGCGCTTGCAGCGTCGAAAAAGTGGCCGCGCTCGGTAAAGCCAGCGCCGACCGGCGAACGGGCCACCCTCTCATCCAGCCTGGCCAGCATATCCTCCGCCAGCGCGAATGCGGGCAGCAGGCTCTTCAGCAGGGTATTGTCGATTTCGTAGCGCATCTCATCGGCCGGAAGTCATCTTGATGTTTACTTCCGCTATTTGTGGGATGATTCGCAATAGACCTGCTGCGAATTCTCAGGAGGCCGGGCTGAAACGGGCAACGAGCGCATGGCGGTCGCCGGGATAGGTAAGGCGCACATGCGTCACAGGCCCGGCACTGCTCCAGGTGCGGCGCTCGATGACGAGGCAGGCCGCAGAGCGGGGAATGTCGAGTGCTGCGGCTTCCTCAGCACCAGCCGCAAACGCGTAAATCTTGTGCTCCGCCTTGCTCCACGGAACTTGTTTTAGAAGCCAGGGGCCAGGCGCGATTGCGCCGAAGTCGGCATCAACCGCTTCCGGAACGGTGCCAAGATTGATCAGGCGCTCTTCCAGGCAGAAAGGCCGGGTACCCGCAAAATGGACGCAAACGACCTCTTTAACGAGACCGCCGACCGAAAGATCGAGTTTGTCATCCGCCTTTGTTTTGCGGCTCGCGTTTTTTGTGACCGAATAGGCGTACGGCAAATTCAGCGATTGAACTTCTGCTTTGATGTCGTGGATTTCCAGCACAGCGGACTGCGCCTGCGGCTGGGTGACGAAGCTGCCGGACTTCTTGCGGCGCTCGATCAACCCGGCCTTCGCCAGCTGCGTCAGCACTTTGTTGACGGTCATTCGTGAGCAATCGTATTGCGCAGCGAGATCGACCTCGAAGGGGATGCGATAACCCGGCGGCCACTCGCCCGAAACGATGCGACCTTCGATCTCGCTCAAAATGCGCTGATGCAGGGTCGCATCCTTGCTGTCGTTCATCATTCTCTCCGCTTCGCGCCACCTGCTCTATTGCGAATGCAGCAGCAAGGAAAGACTTAGGCGGCAAGCAGTTCGCGCATCGCAGCGAGGAAACGCCGACTGATCGCCTCGCGCTGCCGATGACGGCCGGCTTCGACCTGTTTGCGGCCAAGGGCCCAGAGGCAATCGACAGCGACGCTGCCGGCGAATATCCAGTGGTCGAGGATTTGATCATGTGCGAGATAAGGCACCGTGCTGCAGTCAAGCGCGACGATATCCGCATAATTGCCTTCGGCGATGCCCCCGGCAGCGCCGAGCGCGGCACCACCACCCAAAAGCGCGTGATCGAACAGCGTGCGGCCTGTCGAGCCGCTGGTTTCTGCAATCACGTTGCGGGCCCGAAGCGCCAGGCGCTCGGAATATTCGAGCTGGCGGAGTTCCCCGGCAAGCGTAATCTGCACATTCGAGTCCGAACCAATGCCATAACGCCCGCCCTCTTCGAGAAAGATCGGCGCTGAAAAAACCCCGTCGCCGAGATTGGCTTCAGTGATGGGGCAGAGACCGGCGACCGATCCGCTTTTTGCCATGCGCCGCGTTTCATCCTCGGTCATGTGGGTAGCATGGATGAGGCACCAGCGGCGGTCGACGGGCGCATGCTCAAGGAGCCATTCGATGGGTCTTGCGCCTGACCAGGCGATGCAATCGTCCACTTCCTTGACCTGTTCGGCGACGTGGATATGGACCGGACCGCCTTCTGCAAGCGGCAAAAGCTTTGCCAACTCATCAGGCGTGACGGCGCGAAGGCTGTGTGGCGCAATCCCAATCTTTGCGCCTTCCAGCTTGCGGGTGATCGTGTGAGCCCGCTCCATCAGCTTGCCGAAGCTCTCAAGCGAGTTGATGAAGCGCCGCTGGCCTTCGAGGGGAGCAGCACCACCGAAGCTCGAATGCGCGTAAAAGACCGGTAGCAATGTCAGGCCGATACCGGCCGTCTCGCTCGCCGCGCCGATGCGTTCCGCCAACTCCGCAATATTGGCATAAGGACTGCCGTCCTTGTCATGATGTAGATAGTGGAATTCGCCGACGCGCGAAAAGCCGGCTTCAAGCATTTCCATGTAAAGCTGTGCGGCAACGGCCTGGACATGCTCCGGCGTCATCGAATGCGCGAACCTGTACATGACCGTCCGCCAACTCCAGAAGCTGTCGTTTGCAGGACCACGGACTTCAGCAAGGCCCGCCATGGCGCGCTGGAAGGCATGGCTGTGCAGGTTGGGCATCGCAGGAACAAGGAGGTTGTGACACTCGTCGCTCGACTCGGCCTTCGCGCCGACCTCAATCTTCGCGATAAGGCCGCCATCAATTGTGAGACGTACGTCGCTTTGCCACCCCTTAGGCAGGAGCGCAGTCGCCGCATGAAGTGTCGTCATCGTCTTTTCCCTTCCTGTCGGCCTTCCATCTTTCTTTTCCATGGAAACGCCCAATTTTCCACTTGTCACCCGATTATTATGTATATACATGTTTCGACCTAAGGAAAGGCGTAAAGCTGATGAGCGGGAACAATCTTTTTACGCGGCAGCAGAGACCGAACCTCTGGCGAAATGGCCGGCTCGCGACGCTCGATCCGGGTAAGCCGGGGCTGGGTATTGTTGAAAAAGGCGCGATCGTCACGGAAAACGGCCGAATCCGCTATGCCGGCCCGGAGGGCGAATTGCCGGTTTCCGTCATCGAACGTGCCGAAATCATCGACCTTGAGGGCCGCTGGGTGACGCCGGGGCTCGTCGATTGCCACACCCACATCGTTCATGGCGGCAACCGGGCGCGCGAATTCGAAATGCGCCTTGACGGCGCGACCTATGAAGAGATTGCCCGCGCTGGCGGCGGCATCGTCTCCTCGGTCAAGGCGACGAATGCACTTTCTGTCGAAGGCCTTGTGCAAGCTTCCCTGCCCCGCCTTGATACGTTGCTTTGCGAAGGGGTGACGACGATCGAGATCAAGTCGGGCTACGGCCTCAGCATCGCTGGCGAAGTGAAGATGCTGGAGGCCGCCCGTGTTCTCGGCAGTATGCGGCCGGTGCGCGTCAAGACGAGCTATCTCGGCGCCCATGCGACACCCGCCGAATACAAGGACCGCAATAGCGACTATATAGCCGAAATCGTGCTGCCCGCGCTCGAAGAGGCACACGGCAAAGGCCTTGTCGATGCCGTCGATGGGTTCTGCGAAGGCATCGCCTTCTCAACGGAAGAGATCGGCCTTGTCTTTGATCGCGCCGAGGCGCTTGGCCTTCCGGTGAAGCTGCATGCCGAGCAGTTGTCCAATCTGGGCGGAGCTGCACTTGCCGCTGAGTATGGTGCGCTTTCGGCGGATCATCTCGAATATCTCGACGATGACGGCGTGGTCGCCATGGCCGCAGCCGGAACCGTCGCGGTGCTGCTGCCCGGCGCATTCTATTCCATCAACGAAAAACAGAAACCACCCGTGAAGGCGCTGCGCGCCGCCGGTGTGCCGATCGCGGTCGCGACGGATTGTAACCCAGGCACATCACCTCTCACCTCCCTGCTTTTGACGATGAATATGTCGGCGACGCTCTTCGGCCTAACGGTTGAGGAGTGTATTGCAGGGGCCACACGTGAAGGCGCTCGCGCACTCGGCCTTATTGCCGAAACGGGAACAATACAGGCCGAAAAATCCGCCGATCTCGCCATCTGGGAGATCGAGAGCCTGGCCGAACTTGTCTATCGCATCGGCTTCAACCCGCTCTTTGCGCGTGTCTTCAAGGGCGAAAGGATCGACCGTTGACCATCATTCTCCACCCAGGCTCCGTTTCGCTGAAACAGCTGGAAAAAATTTACTGGACCGGCGAACCGGCAGAACTCGATCCCGCATTTGATGCCGGCATAAAGAAGGCGGCGGCGCGCATAGCAGAGATCGCCGCCGGCAATGCGCCCGTCTACGGCATCAATACCGGCTTCGGAAAACTCGCTTCGATTAAGATCGACAGTGCCGATGTCGCCACACTTCAACGCAATCTCATCCTCTCGCATTGCTGCGGTGTGGGCGCGCCGCTACCCGAAAATATCGTGCGTCTCGTCATGGCGCTGAAGCTCGTGTCACTCGGTCGCGGCGCCTCCGGCGTGCGACTGGAACTGGTGCGGCTGATCGAAGCAATGCTCGACAAGGGCGTCATACCGGTCATTCCGGAAAAAGGTTCCGTCGGCGCCTCGGGCGATCTTGCGCCGCTTGCGCATCTGGCGGCCGTGATGATGGGAGAGGCCGAAGCCTACTTCAAAGGCGAGCGGCTTCCAGGCGCGGAAGCCTTGAACAAGGCGGACCTTACGCCGGTCGTTCTCGCCGCAAAAGAAGGCCTTGCGCTGATCAACGGCACGCAGACCTCGACCGCACTTACACTTGCTGGCCTATTTCGTGCGCATCGTGCCGCCCATGCGGCCCTGATCACCGGCGCCATGTCCACCGATGCGGCCATGGGCTCTTCGGCACCGTTCCATCCGGATATCCACACGCTTCGCGGTCATCGCGGCCAGATCGATACGGCCGCGGCTTTGCGGGCGCTGCTTGAAGGCTCCGTTATCCGTGAAAGCCATATTGAGGGCGACGAGCGCGTGCAGGATCCCTATTGCATTCGTTGTCAGCCGCAAGTCGATGGCGCCTGCCTCGATCTTCTCCGGTCGGTCGCACGCACGCTCGAAATCGAAGCCAATGCAGTGACCGACAATCCGTTGGTGCTTTCCGACAACTCCGTCGTTTCCGGCGGCAACTTCCATGCGGAGCCGATCGCCTTCGCCGCCGATCAGATCGCGCTTGCGGTCTGCGAGGTCGGTGCAATTTCGCAGCGCCGCATCGCGCTGCTCGTCGATCCGGCTCTATCTTACGGGCTTCCAGCCTTCCTCGCCAAGAAGCCAGGGCTCAATTCCGGTCTGATGATTGCGGAGGTCACCTCTGCCGCGCTGATGTCCGAAAACAAGCAGATGTCGCATCCAGCTTCCGTCGACTCGACGCCGACTTCGGCGAACCAGGAAGACCATGTTTCCATGGCCTGCCATGGTGCACGCCGTCTGTTGCAGATGACCGAAAACCTCTTCGGCATCATCGGCATCGAGGCATTGACGGCCGCACAAGGCGTAGAATTGCGCACACCGCTTGCGACCAGCCCTGAACTGCAAAAGGCGATCGCTGCCATCCGCAATGTGGTGCCGACGCTGGAGGTCGATCGCTACATGGCGGGCGACCTGCAAGCCGTCAGCGAACTTGTTGCAACCGGCGTATTGAACGCGTCCGTTTCCGAAAACATCCTTCCGTCCCTGGAGATCTGAGATGAGCAATCCCCGTCACAACATCCGCGAAATCCGGGCACCTCGCGGACCGGAGCTCAATGCCAAGAGCTGGATGACCGAAGCGCCGCTTCGCATGCTGATGAACAATCTAGATCCAGATGTGGCGGAAAATCCGAACGAACTCGTCGTCTATGGCGGCATCGGCCGCGCCGCCCGCACCTGGGAGGATTTCGACCGCATCGTCGCGACGTTGAAGACGCTTACCGAAGACGAGACGCTTCTGGTGCAGTCCGGCAAGCCGGTCGGCGTCTTCCGCACACACAAGGATGCACCGCGCGTCCTGATCGCCAATTCCAACCTCGTGCCGCACTGGGCGACTTGGGACCACTTCAACGAGCTCGATAAGAAGGGCTTGGCGATGTATGGTCAGATGACGGCAGGCTCATGGATCTATATCGGCACACAAGGCATCGTCCAGGGGACCTATGAAACCTTTGTCGAGGCGGGCCGGCAGCATTATGGCGGCAACCTCAAGGGCAAATGGATTTTGACCGGTGGCCTTGGCGGCATGGGTGGCGCGCAGCCGCTCGCTGCCGTCATGGCAGGTGCCTGCTGCCTTGCCGTCGAGTGCAATCCGGACTCGATCGATTTTCGCTTGCGTACCCGATATCTCGATGCCAAGGCCGAAACGTTGGACGAAGCCCTCGAGATGATCGGCGGCTGGACAAAGGCAGGCGAAGCCAGATCGGTCGGTCTTCTCGGCAACGCCGCCGAAATCCTGCCTGAAATGGTCCGCCGCGGCATCCGCCCGGATATTGTCACCGACCAAACGTCAGCGCACGACCCGATCAACGGCTATCTACCGAAAGGATGGACGATCGCGCAATGGAAAGCGATGCGCGAAAGCGATCCGAAGGCTGTCGAAAGAGCGGCTCGCGCATCTATGCGCGAGCATGTCGAAGCGATGATCGCATTCTGGGATGCAGGTATTCCGACGCTCGATTACGGCAACAATATCCGGCAGGTTGCTCAAGATGAGGGTCTCGAAAACGCCTTCGCTTTCCCGGGCTTTGTACCTGCCTATATCCGCCCGCTCTTTTGCCGCGGCATCGGTCCCTTTCGCTGGGCAGCACTCTCGGGCGATCCGGAGGATATCTACAGGACCGACGCCAAGGTGAAGGAATTGCTGCCGGACAACAAGCACCTGCACAACTGGCTGGACATGGCCCGCGCGCGTATCGCCTTCCAGGGTCTGCCGGCGCGCATCTGCTGGGTCGGCCTTGGCGACCGCCATCGTCTCGGCCTTGCCTTCAACGAGATGGTGAAGAGCGGCGAGTTGAAGGCGCCGATCGTGATCGGCCGCGACCACCTCGATTCCGGCTCGGTTGCATCACCGAACCGCGAGACGGAAGCGATGAAGGATGGTTCTGATGCCGTCTCCGACTGGCCGCTGTTGAACGCTCTTTTGAACACCGCCTCCGGCGCAACTTGGGTTTCGCTCCATCACGGCGGCGGCGTCGGCATGGGCTATTCGCAGCATTCAGGCATGGTCATCTGCTGCGACGGCACCGACGATGCGGCGCGCCGCATCGAACGCGTGCTTTGGAACGACCCGGCAACCGGCGTCATGCGCCATGCCGACGCGGGCTACGATATCGCGCTTGATTGTGCCAAGGAGAAGGGGCTAAGGCTGCCGGGGATCTTGGGGGATTGAACCATGCAGATCCTTCGCGCGGCCAATCACCGGCGCATGCCGTGGAAGAACGGCGGCGGCGAGACAGTGGAGGTGGCCGTTTCGCCGCAAGGTGCAACCCTCGGCGATTTCGACTGGCGGGTCAGCATGGCCACGGTTGCTTTCGATGGACCGTTTTCGATCTTTCCCGGCATCGACCGCACACTTTCAATCCTGTCCGGCAGTGGCATGACGCTGGAGATCGATGGGCATGAGCCTGTGCTCTTGGCGCAGCAGAGCCCGCCATTTGCTTTTGCAGCCGACATTGCCGTGACGGCACAGCTTATCGCGGGGCCGATCACCGACCTCAATGTCATGACGCGGCGCGACGCCTTTATGCACAAGGTCGAAAGGCTGCATATCGAGCGGAGTTGGAGCGGCTCTCTACCGGCCGCAATATCGCTTGTGCTGTGTCACGAAGGCGAAGCAGCATTCGAATTGGCCGAAGAAAGCGGCATGATATATGCCGGCGACGTATTGATGATCGAGGCTCATTGCCGCGCCGCTTTGACGCTTGCTGGTGCCGCCACCTGCTATTTGATCAGCATCACAGCCATCTGAAGCCACGACGATTTCCTCGGATTTCGAGGTGGTCGAGACGCTCATCAACCGCGAGGCTCATGCGCGATCCGCACTCGAGTTCTCGTCGGCGCCTCCGACCGCCTCGACAATGCCGGGCAGATGCGCGCGCTCTTGCAGGCTCAAAGGTCCCTTCTCCTTCGAGCCTTTCGCAGCCGAACTATCTGTCGGCAAAGCGAGCCGGCATTCCGGCTCGCTATTGTCTGCCCCTGAACCGCCGCTGATAGGCGGCGTCGTAAAGGGCGCTTTCGCGAAAATCGCGGACAGCAAGCGTTGGACCGACGAAGATGATCGCCGTGCGCTCGATCGGCTCGATGGCGACCCTCGCCTCGATGTCAGCAAGCGTGCCATGCAGGACGCGCTCGTCCGGCCAGGAGGCTTTGACGACGATCGCAACAGGACAATCAGCGCCATAAAGCGGTGTCAGTTCTTCGACGACCTGGCCGAGTGCATGAATTGCCAGATGGATTGCAAGCGTCGAACCCGTTGCGCCAAACCTGGCAAGCGTTTCTTCATTCGGCATCGGCGAAGCGCGGCCCGAGACGCGGGTCAGCACCAGGCTCTGGGCAACGGCCGGAATTGTCAGTTCCCGGCCAAGTGCGGAGGCCGCAGCAGCAAAGGCCGGAACGCCCGGTGTCATCGTGTAGGCGATGCCATGCTTTTGAAGGCGCCGAACCTGCTCAGCAACCGCGCTCCAGACGGAAAGATCGCCGGAGTGCAGACGAGCTACATCCTCCCCGGCGTTGGCCGCACGCAGATATTCCGCCTCGATCTCATCGAGCGACATCGGCGCGGTATCGATGACGCGCGCATCCGGCGGGCAATATTTGAGCAGTTCCGGGGATACGATCGATCCGGCATAAAGGCATACAGGGCATCTGCCAATGAGGTCGCGGCCGCGAACGGTGATGAGATCGGCTGCACCTGGGCCTGCTCCGATGAAGTGAACCGTCATTTTTAGTCCTTGATCCAGCGCCATTGCACCACGGGCATTGCCGGGCGCCAGCCGCTCATTGCGCCGAGGGGGCCGGCTCGGGAAATCTCGATCCTTGTCAGAAAACCGCCGCGCCTGGCTTGTTCGGCAAGCAGCACGGCCTCCATTTCCAGTGTCACCGCGTTGGCGACAAGGCGCCCGCCGCTTTTGAGCGAGACGATTGCGGCATCCATCACGCCCGGTTCGCTGCCGCCTCCGCCAACAAATATGGCGTCCGGTTCCGGCAATCCACTCAATGCCGCAGGGGCTGTTCCCTCGACAACGGCAAGGCCCGGCACGCCGAACGCAGAAGCATTGCGCGCGATCCGGCTGACGCGATCTGGCGATTGCTCGATGGCGACCGCCTTCAGTGATGGGTCGCAGAGCATCCACTCGATGCCGATCGAACCTGAGCCGGCCCCGATATCCCAAAGCAGTTCCCCATGGCGCGGCGCAAGTGCCGACAGCGTCAGAGCGCGGATTTCACGCTTGGTGATCTGCCCGTCGTGTTCAAAGAGTTCGTCGTCCAGGCCGGTGGCAAAAGGCAGGACGCGAGCTTCTTTTCCTGCCTTAACCTCGACGGCGCAGACATTGAGAGGGTCGATATCTCTAAACTGGAAGTCTTCTGCCGACGTGCTGAGGATACGCTCGCGCGCGCCGCCGAGCGCCTCCAGAACAGTTATGCGGGAATGGCCGAAGCCGCTGTTTGACAGCAGCACAGCCAGTTCCTCAGGCCCCTTCCCGTCGGAAGTCAGCGCAATAATGCGCCGTCCGGAATGAAGATGCGGGCGGATGAGATGGATGGAACGGCCATGAAGCGAGAGGCAGGCGGTTTCCTGCAAAGGCCAGCCGAGACGCGACGCGGCCATGCTGAAGGCCGACGGAGCTGGAATGGTGCGCATCTCCTCAGCATTCACATGCCGCGAGAGTGTCGCGCCGACACCAAAAAGAAATGGGTCACCGGAAGCGAGTACGACGACCGGTGTGCCGCGCCGCCTAAGGATCGCATCGATCGACTTCTCAAAGGGGCTTTGCCAGACGAGCCGCTCGCCGGCAATCAGATTATCCATCAGCGCATGGTGGCGTTCGCCGCCGAAGACGGCGGGCGCGGCCAGGATCAGCCGCTTGGCGTGATCGCCAAGTCCTTCTGGACCATCCTCGGCGATACCGATAATGGTTAGCCAGGGTTTCGGGGTGTGGCTAGGCATATCAGACATGGCAAAAATCCGCGTGCTGATACTGGGCGGAACGAGCGAAGCGCGCGCTTTGGCGCAGATGCTCTCCAAGAAGGCCGGGTTTGACATCCTGCTGTCTTTGGCCGGCCGCACAGAAAAACCGTCCATCCAGCCTGTTCCCGTCCGTATTGGCGGTTTCGGCGGAGCTGAGGGCCTTGCTTCTTTTCTGCGCGACGGAGGATTTGACCTTCTCGTCGATGCGACACATCCCTTTGCCGCCCGAATCTCCACCAATGCCTTCGCCGCAGCACGACTTTCCAAAATTGCGGCACTTGCCCTTCGCCGGCCCGAATGGATCGAGAGGCCGGGCGACATATGGACCGCGAGCAGAAACATCCCGCAGGCAATCGCCGCGCTTGGGCCTGCCGCCCGCCGCGTCTTCCTGGCGATTGGGCGTCAGGAGGCGCACTATGCCGAGGCGGCGGCACATCATTTCTATCTCGTTCGTAGCGTCGACCCCGTCACCCCGCCGCTCAATATTGCGAACGTCGAATATATTCTCGATCGCGGCCCCTTCGATGTGGACGGCGAGGCCACGCTTCTTGCCTCTCACCGCATCGATGCGATCGTTGCCAAAAATAGCGGCGGCGCGGCGACCTACGCGAAAATCGAGGCGGCTCGCCATCTCGGCATTGAAGTCTTCATGATCGCCCGTGCGCCCGCGCCTGCCATGAGAGCGGTCGAAACCGTCGAGAAAGCGCTCGGCGTGATCGGTCACTTGTTTCCTCCCGCCATGGAACGGGGGGTATAGACGAGTTCGGGCCTGCCGCCGCCGGAAATAATCCGTGTTTCGGGCGACCCGATGATGATGCAGGTCGCCATATCCGCCACCGAAGCGTGGGCGTCACCGAGCGGCTGAATGATGATCCGCTCATCGGGACGTCCGGCGGCGCGGCCGAAGATCACCGGCGTCTGCCGCGGCAGATGTGCGCGCAGCAGTTCAAAGGCCTTGCCGAGCTGCCAGGGCCGCGCTTTGCTGATTGGATTGTAAAGCGCAATCACGAAGCCCGCCTTTGCAGCCAATGTCAGGCGCTTTTCGATGATCTCCCAGGATTTGAGGTTATCCGAAAGCGAGATCGCGCAGAAATCGTGGCCGAGCGGGGCGCCGACACGCGCTGCAACCGCAAGCATTGCGGTAATGCCCGGAACGACGACCAGCTCGACGGAACGCCACTCCGCCGGACCTGTGTCGATTGCCTCGCAGACTGCCGAGGCCATGGCGAAAACACCGGGATCGCCGCCGGAGACGATACAGACCTTGCGGCCGCCTGCCGCCATCGTCAAAGCATCCCCTGCTCGCCTCATCTCCTCGCGATTGTCAGAGGGATGACGGTTTTGATGGGCGCCGAGCTGCAGCCGGTCGAGATAGGGACCATAGCCGAAGAAATCGGTCGATGCCGAAACGGCTGAATGCGCTTCCGGCGTCATCTGCTCTGGGTTGCCAGGACCGGTGCCAATGACAAACAGGATTCCACTCATCGGTTTGCCTCCCAGCCTGGCACCAGCACCAGCGAGAAATACGGCGCGTCACCCTCCGGCCGTTCCGCAAGCTTCAGCATGGCGGCATTCGCCATCGTCCCACGCTCGACATAGACGGCTTGGCCGAGACGCCCTGCCGCTTCAAGAGCGCGGCGGATCTTCGGAAGATTGCGGCCGACCTTCATAATGACGGCTGCCTGGGTATCGCCAAGCCGCCGCGTCAGTTCCGCTTCCGCCATGGTGCCCGGCAGAACGGAAAGCACATCGTCACCTTGGACGATCGGCATGCCGGCAAGCGACCAGCAACCGGACATGGCGCTGATGCCCGGGATCACCTCGGTCGGATAGCGATCGGCGAGGCGCACATGCAGGTGCATATAAGATCCGTAGAACATCGGATCGCCTTCGCTGAGGACCGCAACGGTTTTTCCGGCATCGAGGTAGGCTGCGACCACGGCTGCAGAATCATTGTAGAAGGCGGTGATCTGGCTTTGATAGAGCGCTTCGCTCTTTTCGATTTCAGTGGTAACCGGATAGTAGAGCGGCAGCAGTTCTGTCTCGGGACCGATCAGGTGCTGGACGACCGCTCGGCCGTTGCCGGCCCTGCCCTGTTTGGCGAAATAGGCAATGACGTCCGCAGCTTCGATCGCCTTCTTTGCCTTGATGGTCAGCAGATCCGGGTCGCCTGGACCCGTGCCGACGCCGATCAGACGGCTGGGTCTGCTCATAGTCCCGACCTCGCCAGCGCGTTGATTGCTGCCGCCGTCATTGCACTGCCGCCCAGGCGGCCGCGAACGATCGCAAAGGGCACGCCATAAGAATTTTCCGCCAACGCGTCCTTGGATTCTGCCGCACCGACGAAGCCGACCGGCATGCCGATGATGGCAGCCGGCTTTGGTGCGCCGCCGCGCAGCAGTTCAAGAAGGTGGAAAAGTGCCGTTGGAGCATTGCCTATCGCGACAACGCTGCCGGCCAGACGGTCGACCCAGAGGTCGATGGCCGCCGCCGAACGTGTGTTGCCGCTTGCTTCTGCCATTTCGGGGGTGCGCGGGTCGCGCAGAGTGCAGATCACGTCGTTCTTTTCTGGCAGCCTGGCGCGTGTGATGCCATGAGCCACCATCTCTGCGTCGCAGAAGATCGGTGCGCCTTTTTTGAGCGCGCCGCGCGCTGCAAAGACGAAATCCGCAGAGAAGTCGAAATGTGTGGCGGCTTCGACCAGCCCGCATGCATGGATCATGCGCACGGCAATCTCGGCCTCTTCCGGCGAAAAGCGCGAGAGGTCCGCTTCGCCGCGGATAATCGCAAAGGAGCGCTCGTAGATCGCCTCGCCGCTGCGGATATAATCGTAATCTGGCATACCTATTCCTGTTTCAGCGCCTTCACGATCGTCTGGGGGCCGAGCCGCGTCAGGCAGGCAGCAGCCGATTCATCAGCGCTCTTGTTCTTCCCGACAAGCCGGGCGAGCTTCTCTATAGCGAAATCAATCTCGCCGCCAGCAATCGTTGCATCGGGGCTGTCGCCTGCATGTCCGCTCAACACAATACCATAACCACTCGGCATTCCAGTCAGCGCCAGCGCCGGTCGCGGATGAGCGCATCCCTTGGAACAACCCGAGAGATGAAACGTCAGCGATCCATCGAAAAGAACCGGTGAATGCCGCAGTAAATGCTGTGCCCGCATCCTTGTTTCATAAAAGCCAGAGGCGCAGGCACCCGCCCCGGCGCAAGCCGCAATATTTGCAGATGGATCATTCGGATCGGAGCTAAAGCCATACTCCTTTGCAGCTGTCTGCAACGCCTTCGCCTCCTCTGTGCTGCAGCCCGTCACGAAGAACTGGCGGCCCGGTGCCAGGCGAATTTCCGCTGCACCGAGGCGTTCGGTTTCTCCCAGAAATCTTGACAGGTCGCTTGCCTTCATCTGGCCGAAACGCGGTCTGAGGCCAAGGACCGGGCTGTGATCGGAGAGCTGATGAAGGCCGGGCCCCGGCATTTCCGAATGTGGCCCGGTGGCAAATTGCGCTTCCATTGCCGGAAACACATCGCGCAATGCAAGCAGTCCAATGTCGCGCGTTCGAGAATTCTTGCCAATATCCATGAGCATCGCCAGCAATTGCCCGACCGCCCGGGCGGCGTCATCCGCTGAACCGATACAAACCGGTTTTGCCGTTTTTGCATCGCCGTTTATCGCGACCAGCCAGCGGTCTGCGTCCAGAGCGACAACGCGGATATCGGCCGAAAGACCGGATAGACCGAAACGTCCTCCACCGTCGACGATGATGGAGAGCTTCGGGGCCAAAAGTGGTGAAGACAGCGCGATCTTGAGCTCATCTCGCAGCCGGGCTTCGATCGCGGCGGCACTTCCTATCTCACCCGGGTCGATGCCATGCAGCGGCGATAGCTCGATCGGCGGACCTGCTGGCACAAGGATCCCAGCCGCATCAACATCAGAGGCGAGCCGCCCGACAGTTTCCGGCCGCAGGCCGCGGACTTGCAGACTTCCCCGCGCAGAAATTTCCAGAAGGCCATTGCCGTATGCCGCTGCGGAGGCTGCAAGCATATTCAATTGCGAAGGCGTTAGCGCGCCGCCGGCCGGCCGCAACCGTACAAGAAGGCCGTCGCCGGTCGCCATGGGTGCAGCAAGCGTCGGACAGGCGCCTCGGCGCGAGCCTGGTGCAGCAATGGCGCGCCCTTCCATGTCGATCTCTTTTTCGCCGGCAAGGCCCATGGCTCGTCCTTTCATCCATGCCTCTACGGGGCGGCACCCTTGCGGTAAAGCGCCCGGACTAATCCTCTGGACTAATCCTGAAAGTCGCGACCTTTGCGCAGCAGGTAGATATCCATGATCCAACCCTGCCGTTCGCGCGCTTCGGCCCGGGTCCTTACGATGTCATCGGCGACGTCGCCGAGCCGCCCGGCACGGATGATTTCGTCCTGCGTGCCAAGATAGGCTCCCCAGAAGATCTCCGTATCCGGGTCGTCGATCTTCGTAAACGCCTGGATGCCGTCGAGCATTACAACCGTACTTTCCGCCTTAAGCCCCTCTTCGGCAAGCCTTCGGCCGGTCGTAATCTCCACCGGCTTGCCGACGAGACTGATAGAAATGCGGTGGCTGGCGGCAAGCGCCTGAATGCTGGTAATGCCCGGGATGACGGTGAGATCGAATTCCACTTTATCCCGCACCCGTTCCAGGATGCGCAACGTGCTGTCGTAAAGGCTCGGATCGCCCCATACGAGGAAAGCAGCCGTGCCATTTTCAGGCAACTCGCTGATCAGCTGACGATAGGTGGCAGCAATCGCGGCGTGCCATTCATCGACGCTTTGGCCATAGCTGCGCTCCTTCGTCTCGCGAAGAGGCACCGCAAATTCGATGATCTTGCCATCCGCCTGCTTGAGATACCGCTCACAGATTTCGCGGCGGACATCTGCAAGCTCTTCTTTCTGTGCACCTTTTGTGGGAATGAAGACTAAATCGGCAGCATTCATGGCATTGATCGCCTGAATGGTCATGTGCTCCGGGTTCCCGGTGCCGATGCCGATCGCGTAAATATGCTTCACTGAGCCTCCTTGCGGTCTTGCGCCGTTAGGCGATCAAAAGCGCCGTGCCGTAGAGCCCAATGGCAAAGACGGTATGCGCGATCAGATTGAGCGCGCGCACCTTGTTCGGGTTCGGCGTCTTCGACGCGGCCCAGCCGATGCCAAGCCCAGGCTGCAGCAGGAACCAGCCGGCCCCGACCGTGACAATACCAAGGATCCAGGCGGGGAGGAAGGTCGGCGCTGCCAGCCAGGATGGCCCCGTGATAGCCGCAAGAGCAAGGCCATAGATGATGCCGGTCGCATAATGGCCGATCCACCCGAGTGCCAGCTCGTGCCTATAGGGCTCTGCATTGGCGATACTGTCGTGAAATACCTTGCCGCGCCCGAGGTGCCAGAACCACCGTCCGACAGGCGCCCAGTTGGCAGGCGCCTGACCGAGGGCCTGGAAAAGGACGATTGCCCAAATATCCATGAGGATCGTCGCACCGATCCCCATTGCAATGCCGCGCCATAAAATATCGAACATGAAGAATATCCAGAGTCGTAAATTGCTGGACCTGTCTTAAACACGCGCGGCAAGCCCTGCAACAGCGCTCGTACACTTCCATCGGATCCCTGCGCAAACGGCGCATTTCAATTGATCGGAACGATGACTACTTCTAAGTTCCGGCCAAAAAGGGAGAGTGCGCAATGAAGCTCGATCACACAGCCAAGGGCGTCTATGCCATCGCCGCAACGCCGTTTCATCCGGACGGACGGCTGGACACGGTGTCGGTCGACCGGCTCACCGATTTCTATCTCGGGTGCGGCGTGAGCGGGCTTACCATTCTCGGGATCATGGGCGAAGCACCGAAGCTTGAGCCGGAGGAGTCGCTTGCAATCACCCGGCAGGTCGTGAAGCGCGCCGGCGTTCCGGTGATCGTCGGTGTCTCGGCGCCGGGCTTTGCGGCGATGCGCTCACTTGCGCGTGGCGCCATGGATATTGGTGCTCAGGGCGTCATGATCGCCCCACCGCCGTCTCTTCGGACGGACGATCAAATCATCGGCTACTATGCCCAGGCGGTCGAGGCGATCGGCGAGGATATTCCTTTCGTCATCCAGGACTATCCGCTGACGCTGACCGTGGTGATGACGCCTGGCGTCATCCAGAAGATCGTCAACAATCATCCATCCTGCGTGATGCTGAAGCACGAAGACTGGCCGGGGCTTGAGAAGATTTCCCGGTTGCGGGCAGCGCAAAAGGCGAGCGAGATGCGCGACATTTCGATCCTTTGTGGCAACGGCGGATTGTTTCTCGATTTCGAGATGGAGCGCGGCGCCGATGGCGCGATGACCGGTTATGCCTTCCCGGATATGCTGGTCGACGTCGTGAATTTCCAGCAGGCCGGAAACCGCGAGGCGGCACATGACCTCTTCGATGCGCATCTGCCGCTCGTTCGCTATGAGCAGCAGCAGGGCGTTGGCCTTGCCATACGCAAATATGTCCTCAAGAAGCGCGGCGCGATCGCCAGCGATTCCCAGCGCAAGCCCGCGGGAAGCATTTCGGAGAGGGCAAAGGCGGAGATCGATTACCTCCTTTCACGCGTTGCAAGATACGACAAGCGCGCGGCGTTCAGGACCTAGCCCGCCTCTTTTATTCGGCGCTCTATGTTTCAATTCGGCGCTCTATGTTTCTCGATCGTTTTTGAGCGGATTAAATATGCTCAATCCGTCGTAATCTCGCGCGTTATCCGTGATGAATAAGCATTTGTTGGCCTCGGCGATGGCGGCAATCATGATGTCGAGAGCGCTTCGTGATCGACTGGAAATTTTGCGATTCGACATGAGTCGCGCTCAGATCTGCCCAGCTCTTTTCATCAAGTGACAGCACGCGGCCAGCAAAAAGAGCCTGCGGTCCGTCTGGGCATTGTGTCAAGGTAATGGAGTTGTGACGCTCAGTGGGCTGAGCTCGGCCTGCAACCAAATTGCCGCAGCCCTGGTTACCTCGATTGAGAGCTGCGAAAACCGGTGTATAGTTTTTCAGAGATTTCTGAAATCATAGAAACAACGGAATCGCTAATGAATCTTCCGCCGCTCGTTCAATCCTTCGTTCTGCATTTCGGTGAGATGGGCTCGCGCTGGGGCATCAATCGCACGGTCGGCCAGATCTATGCGCTTCTTTATGCTTCGCCCTCGCCGCTTTGCGCCGATGAGATCGTCGACGCGCTCGGCATCTCAAGATCGAATGTTTCGATGAGCCTGCGGGAGCTGCAGGCATGGAACCTTGTGCTTTTGAAACATAGACCTGACGACCGCAGGGATTTCTTCACCACGCCTGACGATGTCTGGCTCATCCTGCGCACGCTTGCTGAAGAGCGGAAGAAGCGCGAGGTCGATCCAACACTCTCGGTTCTGCGTGAAATCCTCATGCAAAGGCCGGCGAGCGAAGCCGAACGCTTCGCCCAGGAGCGGATGAGCGAAATGCACGGTCTGATCGAGCAGCTGACGCATTGGTATGAGGACGTGAAACAACTTGAAACAGAACGCCTCGCAACGCTACTCTCTTTGGGAGCAAAGGTTACGAAGCTTCTGGAAGCCAAGGACCGGGTGGTTTCACTCGGCCGTGGCCGGCGGCCTGCGAACAAGAGCTAGCGCGATGGGGAGTGCTTTCTTCGACGAGCGAAAAGCCCATGCAGCCGGAGCGCCAGCAACTGGCTTGCCGGCCCGCTCGACCCGGCCCTTAGGTCTTCGTCATGCCGCTTCGCTTCAAACCGCTGCCGCTCTCTTGTGGATCCCGCAAGCCAGTCTGCTCGCTTATGCCGTCGGCGGCATTGCAGATGGCGATGGTCTTCGTGATGTCCTTTGGCCTGCCTTTTTTGTGTTGGTACTCGGTATTGCAAAGGCGCTGCTTGACGCGGTTGGCGGCCAGATTGCCCTCGACAGCGCGCGGACCGAACTGAGTTTGAGGAGACAGGTTGCCGTTGCAGCACTTGCCCGGCGATCGCCGATCGACGGCACGCGTCCTGCTTCCGGGCAGGTTGCGAGCATTCTCGGCGAGCAGGCGGAGCTTGTCGTTCCCTACCTCGCGCGCTTTTTTCCCGCTCGCTTCAAAGCGAGCGTCACCCCTTTCGTCATCCTTGCTTGCGTGCTAGCGACCTCCTGGGTTGCCGCGCTCGTGCTCTTCATTGCATTGCCGCTTATTCCGCTTTTCATGGCACTCATCGGCTGGCGCGCACAGGCCGCGAGCGAAAAGCAGCTCGCTGCAACAGGCAGGCTCAATGCATTCCTTCTCGACCGGCTCCGTGGACTGGCCACGATCCGCTCGTTTGATGCAGTCGGGCCGACTGCCACGCGCCTGCGGGCAGATGCTGAAGACCTCAAGACACGCACCATGGCGGTGCTTAAAATCGCCTTTCTCTCCTCGGCCGTGCTGGAGCTCTTTGCTGCGCTCGGCGTTGCAATGGTCGCGGTCTATGTGGGCTTCAGCCTCCTCGGCGAAATCCACTTCGGGACATGGTCGGGCAAGCTCAGCCTGGCCGAAGGCCTTTTCATACTCCTTCTCGCACCCGCCTTTTTCGAACCCTTGCGCGAACTTTCTTCCGTTTGGCACGATCGTGCCGCCGGAGAAGCGGCGATAAAGGCGCTCGACAGCCTCGGCGAGTGCGGCATTGAGATCGTAGATCCGGAGAGCACCGGCCCGGCGCCGCGCGTTGACCGGCTCGACATTGAATTCAACGATGTCAGCTTCCGTTACGATTGCTTGCGGCCTTCCGCGCTTTCCGGCTTCAACTGTCTTATCACGGACGGTGAGCATGTCGCGCTTTCAGGTGCGAGCGGCGCGGGAAAATCCACGCTGCTTGCGCTGATCGCTGGTCTGGCACCACCTCAGACGGGTCAAGTCCTGATTGATGGACGGTCCGTCGATGCGGGCGTGCGCAGCACCATGGTCTGGATCGGCCAGACGCCGCATATATTTGCCGCAAGCTTGGCGGGCAACGTCTTGCTGAACAGACATTGCGGCGTTCTGCAGGAGGCTTTGGCGCTTGCCAGACTGGACGGCGTTGCGGCCGCCTACGGCAAGCGGCCACTCGGCGAAGGCGGTGCCGGTCTTTCGGGCGGCGAAGCGTTGCGACTTGCGATCGCACGGGCGGCCGCCAATCCTTTCATTCGCATCATCCTGGCGGACGAACCGACGGCGCATCTCGACGCAGTGACTGCTGCGGAGATCACGGAAAGCCTGATTGCCCTTGCCAGCGAGAGGACGCTTATCGTTGCCACGCATGATAGGCGTCTTGCTGCGCGCATGGACCGCAGGATCGTCATCGATGCACCGTTCTTACAAGAGGCTGCTGAGTAATGAGAAATCTGATCCGGATCCTTGCGCCGATCCTCAAGCTTTTCTTTTCTGAAAGGCCGCGTCGTCTGTTGGCCGGTGCCTTGCTTTCTGCCGTCACGGTCATTGCGGGCCTTGCCCTGCTCGGCTTGTCGGGCTGGTTCATCACTGCCGCGTCGATCGCCGGCCTCTCTGCGGCAGCCGTCGCCTTCGACGTCTTTGCGCCGGCAGCCGCAATCCGCTTGCTTGCAATCAGCCGTACGGCCGCGCGCTACGGCGAGCGGATGACGACGCATGATGCGACGCTGGGCATATTGGCGGCGCTTCGTGAGACGCTTTTTCGCGGCTGGGCGGCACCTGATGCCGCACGCAATCTTCTCCGCCGGCCCTCCAAAGCGCTATTTCGCCTGACGGCTGATATCGATGCGCTGGATTCGCTCTACCTTAGAATTCTCGTCCCGATGGGTGCCGCGATCGGTGCCGCGGTTGTCGCTGTCGTCACGCTGGGCATCATGCACCCCGCCTTCGGGGTCACGGCCGGCGCGGTTTTGCTAGGCTCCGGCATCTGCGTTCCGATCGCCGCAGGCGGCCTTGCCAGAAAGCCTGCCCGGCGCCGCGCTTACGGCATCGAGGCGCTTCGCTCGCGCGCCATCGACCTGACAGCCGGCCAGACAGACCTCATGATGGCATCGCGCATGGAAGCGCAATGCGCGTCCGTTCTCGCAGCCGATCGCTATACCGCCAGGGCCGATCGTCATCTAAATCGGATCGAAACGGGCGTCACCTTAACCTTCGGCCTCGTCACCGCGCTCTTGCTCGCCGGCTCGCTTCTTGCGGTAGCGGCGCTTACCGAAGTAAAGGCTGTCACTGCACCGGTTGCCGCATTGGGGCTGCTGATCGCCTTTGCAGCCGTCGAACCCTTCACGGCCCTGCGGCGCGGCGCCCTGGAATTCGGCCGTGTCCTAGTCGCAGCCAAGCGGATCGGTCCGCGCCTGAGTGACGAGACGTTGCGACAAAAAAGAAGTGCCCCTGAAGCCGGTATCGCTCTTGGTCTGCAGGAGGTAAGCGTTAGACATGACGGCTCCGCCGGAGATGCGCTCCATGCAATCAGCCTGGAATTGAGGTTGGGTGAAGCATTGGCCGTCATCGGCCCGAGCGGTGCCGGAAAATCGACACTGCTGTCGCTGCTCGCAGATGAAGTGGAGCCGCGCCTTGGGACTGCTGCATGCGTCGATGCGACGCTTATGACGCAACGGACCGAACTCTTTCAGGATACGCTCGAAGGCAATCTGCGGCTCGCCAAGCCTGAGGCGAGCGACGCGGAATTGCGCGAAGCGCTTCTCGCCGCGGGGCTGCTTTCGGATGTCGAGGCTTTGCCGAAAGGGCTCGGCACACCTCTTGGTGAAGGCGGTTTCGGTCTTTCGGGCGGCCAGTCCCGTCGTCTGGCGCTTGCACGCCTGTTCCTTCGCGACACGCCGCTTTGGCTGCTCGATGAGGCGACGGAAGGTCTCGACAGCGCAACGGCAAGCGACGTCATGTCCCGCCTCAAGGAACGGGCGTGTGGCCGTTCCCTCGTCATTGCATGCCATGCCCGCCGGGAGGCTGCGATCGCCGATCAGATCGCAGTCATCGAAGGCGGTCGTATTGTAGAACTATCGCGCCGTGGAGAGGCGGCGTTCGAAAGAGCGCTCGAGCGGCTAAGGCCGGATTGAGTGCTGCGCTAACCGCGGACGCCGGCGGCGCCCGTTCGACATCCTGTGGGACCGTGGGAAGAAAAACAATGGAATTAGATATCGTCGCGCTATCGCGCTTCCAGTTCGCCCTGACGGCGCTTTATCACTTCCTGTTCGTGCCGCTGACGCTCGGTCTGTCGGTGCTGCTCGCGATCATGGAAACGACCTATGTGATGACCGGCAGGCAGATCTGGCGGCAGATGACAAAATTCTGGGGCACGCTCTTCGGCATCAACTTCGTACTGGGCGTTGCGACCGGCATCGTCATGGAGTTCCAGTTCGGTATGAACTGGAGCTACTACAGCTATTATGTCGGCGACATCTTCGGTGCGCCGCTGGCGATCGAAGGGCTGATGGCCTTCTTTCTGGAAGCGACTTTCGTCGGCCTCTTCTTCTTCGGCTGGGACAAGCTGTCCAAAGTGGGGCATCTGGTTGCTACCTGGGCCGTGGCGCTCGGCTCCAACTTCTCGGCGCTCTGGATCCTGATCGCCAATGGCTGGATGCAGAACCCGGTCGGCTCGGCGCTCAACCCGCAGACCATGCGCATGGAGATTACGAGCTTCTTCGAGGTGGTCTTCAATCCCGTCGCGCAGGCGAAGTTCGTGCATACGGTTTCTGCCGGCTACGTCTGTGCCTCGATCTTCGTGCTCGGTGTCTCGGCTTGGTACCTGCTGAAAGGGCCGCCATATCGAGCTTGCCAAGCGCTCGATGACGGTTGCCGCCTCCTTCGGACTTGCCTCGGCTCTCTCGGTGGTCGTACTCGGCGACGAGAGCGGCTATCTGGCAACGGAAAACCAAAAGATGAAGCTCGCCGCAATCGAGGCTATGTGGGAGACGGAACCGGCGCCTGCAGCCTTCACGGCCTTCGGCTTTCCAGACCAGCAATCGCGTGAGACGCATTTCGCCGTCCATATCCCATGGGTCATGGGGCTGATCGGGACACGCTCGCTGACCACCGAAATTCCAGGGATCGACAAGCTTGAACAGCAGGCCGAGACCCGTATCCGCGAAGGCATCAAGGCCTACGATGCGCTGATGCAAATCCGCGCGGCTTCAACACCGGCCGGCATTGCGCAGGAGGTTCGCAGCTCCTTCGACGACCTAGGCCACCAGCTCGGCTATGCGCTTCTATTGAAGCGCTATGTCGATGATCCGCGTCAGGCAACAGATGAACAGATTGCTCAGGCTGCACGCGACACGATCCCGCATGTACCGACCCTTTTCTGGTCGTTCCGCATCATGGTCGGGCTCGGCATGTTCTTCATCCTGCTGACGGCGGTCTTCTTCTGGCTGTCGGCCCGCCGCCGCCTCGACAAATATCCGCTGCTGCTGAAGGTCGCCGTTTTCGCCATACCACTTCCTTGGATTGCCATCGAGGCGGGCTGGATCGTCGCCGAGATCGGCCGCCAGCCCTGGGTCATCGAAGGGGTGCTGCCGACGGCGATGGCAGTTTCCAGCCTGGGGGCAAGCACGGTGCTCCTCACCATCATCGGCTTTGCCGCACTTTATACGACGCTCATCGTCGTCGAAATGAGCCTGATGATCAAAGCGATCCGGCAAGGGCCCGATCCGGATGACGAGCCGGACGCCGCACTTATTTCCGAAACCCTCGTACCAGCAGCGGAGTGATCGCCATGATCCTTCATGAACTCATCGACTACGAAACCCTACGCGTCATCTGGTGGCTGCTGCTCGGCGTATTGCTGATCGGCTTTGCGGCAACCGACGGCTTCGATCTGGGTGTCGGCACGCTGTTGCCCTTCGTCGCGAAGACCGACACGGAACGCCGTATCGCAATCAACACGATCGGCCCGGTCTGGGAAGGCAATCAGGTCTGGCTGATCCTTGCGGGCGGCTCCATCTTCGCCGCGTGGCCGCCGCTCTATGCCGTTTCCTTCTCGGGCTTTTATCTCGCCATGTTTGCGATCCTCCTTGCGCTCATCTTGCGCCCGGTCGGCTTCAAGTACCGTTCGAAGCGTGATAGTGCGCGCTGGCGCAACAACTGGGACTGGGCGCTGTTCATCGGCGGCTTCGTACCGTCGCTGATCTTCGGCGTTGCCGTCGGCAATGTACTGCAGGGAGTGCCTTTCCGTTTTGCCGACGACATGCGCATTTTTTACGAAGGCTCATTCTTCGGCCTTCTCAATCCATATGCGCTGCTTTGCGGCCTGCTCTCGGTTGCCATGCTCGTGCTGCACGGCGCATCCTGGCTGGTGCTGAAGGCGAGCGGTCCCGTTGCCGAGCGCGCCAGAAACTATGGAAGTATCGCTGCCCTTTGCGTTATCGTACTCTTTGCCCTCGGCGGCCTTTTCCTGGCGCTCGGCATCGATGGCTATCGCATCACCAGCACCATCAGCCCGGCCGGTCCGTCAAATCCGCTCTTGAAAACGGCGCAGCATGATGGTTCGTGGCTTGCGAACTACAGCACCTATCCGTGGCTGCTGATTGCTCCGGTACTCGGCTTGCTGGGTGCGGCACTTTCGTTTGCGGCAATGCGGGCGAGGCGCGAGGTCTCGACCCTGCTCTTCAGCAAGCTCTCGATCGTCGGCATCATCGCAACGGTCGGCGTCTCGATGTTTCCCTTCATTCTGCCCTCCTCGCTCGATCCGCGATCAAGCCTGACGGTCTGGGATGCTTCCTCGAGCCATATGACGCTTTTCATCATGCTCGTCGTTTCGCTGATCTTTCTGCCGATTGTCGCCGCCTACACTGCCTGGGTCTACAAAGTGCTGTGGGGCAAAGTCGACGAAAAGTCGGTTACCGACAAAAGCGGACACGCCTACTGAGGGAGACAAGATGATGTGGTACTTCGCATGGATGCTCGGGCTGCCGCTGGCGGCCGCCTTCGCCGTCCTCAACGCCATGTGGTACGAGCTCGTCGACGACGAAGCCAAGAAAAAGAAACAATGACAAACAAAAAGGTCAGGCCCAAAATCCCGGCCCTGAATGCAGCCTGCCACACCGCCGTCCCGTCCCCACAGCGACTTTGGTCAATCTGGCACAAGGATTGCGTCTTAATACCCATCGGAAGAATGGCGCGTGGGCAGGAGAAGATATGACGGTGTCAGTCACGGATATGATTGGTGCGACATGGCGTCTCGAAGATGCAATCCGGGAGGTCATCGCCGATCCGCAGAGTTTTCCCAATGAAATCAAACCTATGAAGAAAAAGGCTAAGGTTCTACCCCATCTTCTGGTGCAGAAATATCCACATCTCTCGGAGATCGAAAACGAACTACGCGGCGTCTTCGAAACCTGCCGCCTGGCGATTGACCACAAATCGATCAGTCCGGTCGTTGTAAAGGCAGCGATTGCCATTGCCGACGAATACCGGGAGATCATCATCAAGCTGAAGCACTGAATTTGCTGGTACGCGCGCCCCTAAAAACTTGGGGACAGAGCGCTTCCCCGCTTCGCATTTTCTTGACCTTGCGTCATTCATGGTTGACGTGGCGTTCCGGGGACACTAGCACGCTTCTCGAAGGCATTCTGGGGACGTTTCCATGGAAATCTTTACTGCTGCGGGCCTGACTGCACTCCTGCAGGTCATCGCGATCGATCTTGTTCTTGCCGGCGACAACGCCGTCGTCATTGGTCTTGCTGCAGCCGGGCTTCCGGTCGTACAGCGCAAGAAGGCCATTCTGGTCGGCATTCTTGCCGCCACCGTTCTGCGCATTCTTTTTGCATCCGTGACAGTTCAGCTCTTGAGCATCGTCGGCTTGTTGCTTGCCGGTGGTCTGCTCCTGCTCTGGGTCTGCTGGAAGATGTGGCGCGAGCTTCGCTCCCAGCACGCAAACGGCGGGGAGATTGGTCTGGAAGGCGAAGCGTCCACCGGACTTAAGAAGACCTTCATGCAAGCTGCAACCCAGATCGTCGTCGCCGACGTGTCGATGTCGCTCGACAACGTGCTGGCCGTTGCCGGTGCCGCACGCGACCACCCGACCGTGCTTATCCTGGGCCTTGCGCTCTCGATCGCTATGATGGGTGTCGCGGCGAACATCATCGCCCGCCTGCTCAACCGCCATCGCTGGATCGCCTATGTCGGCCTGCTGATCATCCTTTATGTCTCCCTCGACATGATTCATCGCGGCGTCCTGGAAGTGTGGCCACATCTCTAGCCTAAAGAGCGGACGCAATTGCCCTTTTAAGCGGATCGGCGAGAGCCGCTCCGCTTTTACTTATTCACGAACAGTGATGCTCATAGGTAGCGAGTGCGGCACGCCGTTCGCTTGACGCCTAACCTGTCGCAGCCACCTTCTGTGCAAGATGACCGCCAGGTCGTCCCCGTTTTGGATGCGGCCGAGCCGATAACGACCTTCGCGATCGCGAAGCGCGGACAAGTGACGATGTACGCGATACCGAGAGAAGAGCTCGTCCCGGCGCAGGCTATGGTGGCTGCACCTTGCCGAGCATCGGGCCGAGGGCCTTTCACAAACCACATTCTACAATGACAGTGCGGGTGCGGCGAACCGCACGGCCGGCCCTCCACCGCACTCCCCGAGCTGGGCGATTGCGCCGGAACCGCTCATCGTCGCGCCAGGCCCCTAATACGTCGATCGCCAGGAGCACGACAATCTGGGGCTTTCCGCGGCATCACTGAGGTCGAGGTCAGCGTCGATGGTGGGGCGAGCTATGCGCGCGCCGCCCTGGATGAGCGGCGAGACTGGGCCTGGCACTGCTACTCGCAGCCTTGGACGCCGGCCAAATCTGTGCGCGCCATAGACGCGACTGGTGCCGGGCAGCCGCAGGATGGCGCGCGCAACGCAGTAGGATGATCGAGACGACGCGATGCTCGCATCGCGTAATTCGACGTTGCCGAAATCAACGGGCGAGCCACCTGGCGATTGCCAGCTTTTCTTCCTTGTGTCGGTTGGCCTTCAAACACCGCGCGCTCGCCGACAAGGCCCTCGCCAACAACATCGAAGAACGCGCGCACGCGAGCAGTCCCTTTCAGGTCGGCATGGGTCACGATCCAGAGCTCGCCTGCTAATTCCGGGATAGGATCAGCAAGTGCGCGCACCAGCGCGCGATGACCATCGCCGAGATAGCAGGGAAGCAGTGCAACGCCTATCCCGGCTTTGGCAGCGACCAACTGATTGACCAGACTGCTCGTTCGATAGACGAAGGCGATGCCCGGCGCGTGACTGGCGAGCCAGTCAGCGGCCGCGATCCCGGCGATATGTTCTTCCCATCCGATCAGCGGACGCCCGACCACATCCTCACCGCGTGTTAACGGTCCGCCGATAGCGTCGAGAACCGCTGGCGATGCGTAGAGCGTCCAGCCGACGTCAGCGAGTTTACGCCCCCAAAGATCACCCTCCTTCGGGCGGACCGGACGGAGCGCGATATCAGCCTCGCGGCGAGACAGGCTCAGCACGCGATTATCGATCAAGAGCTCGACGACAATGCCGGGATAGGCGTGACGGAACGCGGCGACATGCCGGGTCAGCATGCTGCATGCAAGTGTTTCGGAGGAGGTGATGCGCAGCTTACCGGAGAGCCGGTGATCGCGGCCCGCGAGATCGCGATCGAGCGAAAGCATCTCGTACTCCATGCGCTCGGCGGCGGCGGCCATCCGTTCGCCGGCAGGAGTCACCTGATACGATCCACCCGGCAGGCGTTCGAACAATCGCACGCCAAGTCTCTTTTCCAGCGCGGTCAAGCGTCGAAACACGGTCGAGTGATCGATACCGAGCGCGTCCGCCGCCGCTGTAAGACCGCCCGTCCTGTCCACCGCCAAGACGAGCCGCAGCTCGTTCCAGTCATCCATTCCAGTCTCCAATCGCGGTCCTTAACATATAGCGCACTTGCAGCGATGCAAACGAGACTGGCAAAATGCCAACGAGCTTTGCGCCTATGTTGGGCTTATCTTTGTGCTTGTCGAATGACCTATGGGTCTCGTCGAACCATGACAGCACGCGGCAATAGACGTGACCTCAACCGAAAGGACTCGCAGTGAAGCTCTACTACGCCCCAGGAACCTGTGCGCTATCTCCCCACATCGTCGCCCTGGAAGCAGGAGTTCCGCTTGAACTTGAGCGGGTGGATATCCAAAAGACGCCACACCTGAGCGAAGCGGGTGTGGATTTCGTGACAATCAATCCCAACCTCTACGTTCCGGTTTTAGAGCTCGACGACGGCTCGGTGCTGACCGAGGGTGTCGCCATCATCCAGTTTCTTGCCGACCTCAAGCCGGATGCCGGTCTGGTTCCGGCGCTAGGCTCGCCAGAGCGATATCGCTTCCAGGCCTGGCTGAATTTTATCGCGACCGAGCTACACAGGATGTACAGCCCCTGGCTGTTTCACCCTGAATGTGGAGCTCAGGCGCAGGACGTAGCGCGCAGGAAGATCGCCGAGCGTCTTGAATTCGTCGAGGATCATCTCGCCAGGAGCGGTCCGTTCCTCTTGGGCGACCGATTTACTGCCGCGGACGCCTATCTCTTCACCATCGCCGGCTGGTCCGATTTCACCAAGATCGACCTCGTCGCTTTCCCGCGTCTCGGCGACTTCATGGCCCGCGCCGGTGCGCGCCCGACAGTTCAGGCAGCGATGGCAGCCGAAGGAATGAAGGTGGCGGCATGAATAGTGCAAGGCGAGCATCAATCTTCCAGTGTTAGTTAAGTTAAATTACGCAAGTGCCTTGAAATAAAAGGAGACTACCTATGGGAGCCCCATCTCCTGAACTCTGCAATCTCTGGCTCGCCCGCGCCTTCAACGCTCATGATGTCGAAGCGGCGGCAGCGATGTATCATCCGGAAGCCTCCATCACCCAGGTCGATGAGGTCCATGGCGGGACCATGATTGCTCGCGGGGCCGATGGCATCCGCCGTACCATGGCTGCCTATATCGGCCTCAAGCCGCACATGGATGTTGTCACCCACCACACCACGATCGCCGGAGATTTCGCCATGACCCGTTCGCAGTGGTCATCAAGGGCATCAACGACGACGGCCAACCGACCGAAGTGCATCACCACGGCATGGAAGTTCACCGCCGGCTACCCGATGGAACCTGGGTGTTTTACATTGATCATCCATTTGGAGCCGATCCGGGCTGGGCCGCCATCGCACCCCCGCATACTGAATAGGGTGCGTGCCCCATGAACCTCTGCGCCGCTACAGACGCGCCGCCTTGCGCGTGAGCAGCCAAATCAGATACGGGCCGCCAATCAGCGCAGCAAAGAGCCCTACGGGGACCTGATAGGGATAGATGACGACGCGCGAGAGCCAATCGGCGCAGATCAAAACGATAGCACCGATGAGGATGCTCGCGGCAAGCTGATGCGCCGGTTTCTGGAAGCCCATCAATCTCGCAAGATGCGGAGCGATCAGACCCGTCAGACTGAGTGGACCAACGAGGAACGAGGCGATTGCCGTCATCAGTGCTGCGATCGTTGCGAGCACCAGACGGCTCACCCTGGTCGACAGGCCGAAGGCGCGCGCGGCCGAACCACCGAGCGGCAAGATGGTCAACCATCGGCTCAGGAGGGGTAGCGGCGCTGCCAGGCCGGCCAATGCGGTCACGGCAGTCCATGCCTCGAACGGCCCTGCCCGGTTTGTCGATCCCGAAAGCCACGTGAGAAGGATGTAGCCGCGCATGTCGCCTTGCGCGAGGACAATCGTTACGATGGCCATCGAAAAGGCGCCGATGGCGACACCGGCGAGCAGCATGCGCTCCGGCGAAAATCGCGCGCGGGCAGCAATCGCGATCATGACAAGAAACGCCGCCAGCGCACCAAGCGACATCGCGCTCAGCATGACGATCGGCGACGGAAAACCGAAGATGAAGAGTGCAACGGTGAGACCTGCGCCGCCGCCGGCGCTCACCCCTAACACCTCCGGACTGGCAATCGGATTGCCGGTCACGCGCTGCATGATGAAACCTGCAGCCGCCAGCATCGCCCCCGCTCCGCCCGCGGCTGTAGTGCGCGGCAGGCGAAACGGCAGGAGGTCGGAGAAGAGCACGCCGCTTGCGATGTGCCATCCGTCATCGGCGGGTGCCGCCGTCAATGCGAGCCAGATGACGCCCACGAGTGCGATCAACAGCACAAGCAAACCGGCGGAAGGTTTGCGGAGGCGGCGAAAGCCAGGCGGCGGCTGAGGTGCGACCGCCGAGAAGGAATGGACGCGCGGCAGAAGGTAAAGCAGTAGCGGTCCACCGAGGAGTGCGGTTGCCGCACCTGCGGGCGCCAGGTCAGTAAAACCCGGTCCAAGCAGTTGCGTGATGCAGTCCGTCAGGAAAAGCAATCCGGCGCCCGTGAGGGGCGCGGCCATCATGATCTGCCCGGTCGTTCGCGCACCGGCAAGACGCGCGATCGCGGGTGCCGCGAGCCCCATGAACCCGATGACGCCCACCTGCGCCGTGACCGAAGCCGATAGCCAAACGGCAAGTGCCAGGACGGCAAAACGGGCCGTATGCAGCGCCAAGCCGAGGCTTTTTGCCCCGGCATCGTCCAGCGAGAGAACGCGCAGCGGCCGAAGCAGCAACAGGCCGGCGGTAAAGCCGATCAGAAGCCGCGGGGCGAGCGAAATCACGCCGCTCCAATCCTGCTGGCTGAGCGAGCCGGCTCCCCAGATGACGATCGACATCGCATATTCGCCGCGCGCAAGGATGATCGTGACGCTGAGTGCTGAGGCGATCAGGGTGACGATCATGCCCGAAAGCGCGACGGTGACCGGATCTAGCCCTCGCCGCCAGCCCAAGGCAAGGACGATGGCGACGGCGCTAAGCCCGCCTGCAAAGGCTGCAAGCTCGCGCGAAATACCGAGCAGCAGGGGGGAAGCGCTTGTCACGATGGTCAACGCCAGCTCAGCGCCGGATGCGACACCGAGCGTCGAGGCGTCGGCGATCGGGTTGCGCAGGACCCTTTGCAGCAGCAAACCGGAAAGCCCCAGAGCCGCACCGGCAATCAGCGAAAGCGCGGCACGCGGCATCATGCTCTGCCAGAGCAGGACCGCGTCGAGCCCAGCCGAATCCTCTGAAAGCTTCGGGCGAAGCAGGACGAGCAGCGCGAAGGCGACGAGGCAAAGCCCTGCCAGCGCGGAGCTCACGGCGAGTGGTTGCCGGATCCCTCTTGCGACAATCACGCGGTTAGCCGTTCCATGCATTGGAAAGCGCCTCCACCAGGAGATCAGCAAAACGCATCGCCGCCGGCAATGCGCCATAGGGATTGATGGAGTCGAGAATGATCACCCGTTTTTCGAAAACCGCGGGAAGCGCGTTCCAGAAAGCGCTCATCTCGAGTGTCGCTAGGGCGTCCTTCGGGTGCGGCGGGATCAGGACAATCCAGGCATCCGGCATGGAAGCGAGCGTTTCGATCCCGACCGGCGCCATGGCCGAATAGCTGGTCACGCCCTGCCAGGCATTTGTCAGTCCTGTGCATTTCAGGACAGCACCGAACATGCTGTCCGAGCCGAAGACGCGGTAATGCCGCGCATCGCCGAGATTAATGGGGATGATGGGACGTCCGTCGCCTTGCGCAAAGACGGTGCGATAGCGCTGAAGTTTCCCAGCCAGCTCTTCCGTGAGCCGTCTTGCCGCCTCAAGCTCAAGGCGCTCGCCGATCGCCAACGTCGTCTGGCGCGCAAGCTCGTATGGATCTTCGCCCGGCTTGTAGACCGCGTGATTCTCGACCGGCGCGATCGGGTTCATGCGTGCATCCGCCCAGGCATAGAAATTCGAGTTGAAGATCAGATCGGGCCTGGCGAAGCGAAGCACCTCGAAATTCGGTGTGCCGCGCAGTCCGAGGTCGGCGACTGATGCCGGAACCTCGGGTTTCACGACGACCTGGCGGAATTGCCGGAGCTCGGTTCCGGCAACCACATTTGCGCCGATAGCAAGCAGCGTTTCGAGCAGTGCCCAGTCGAGCGTCGCGACCCGTCGCGCTTCAGCTGCCCTGACGAGAGCCGGCGTTGCAAGCGCAGCTGTCAGTGCCATGAGATGCCTGCGGGTAAAATGCGCCATGGCCGTCACAGGAGATAGCTGACGGGTTCGCCGCGTGCAGGATGCGGGAAAACGCCCATGCCGATCCCGAAGATCGTCTTCAGCAGGTCGGCCTGCATGATCGTGCCTGGCGTTCCTTGGGCGGTGATGCGGCCATGATTGAGCGCAATGATCTCGTCACAGTAGCGCGCAGCGAGGTTGATGTCATGCAGCACGATCACCACACTCAGACCGCGCTCGTGGCTCAGCGACTGGACGAGCGAAAGCACCGATGCCTGATGCGCGAGATCGAGCGCCGAGGTTGGCTCGTCGAGCAGAAGGCAACGGGCATTCTGCGCCAGCATCATGGCGATCCAGGCGCGCTGGCGCTCGCCGCCCGACAAATTCGCCACCATTGCGTCGGCGAACGCCTCAAGGTCCGTTCGCGAGATCGCATCCTCGACCAGCTCGCGATCGATTTTTCCGAACCGGCCGAGCGTGCCATGCCACGGAAAGCGACCGAGAGAAACCAGCTCACGGACCGTCATTCCGTCGGTGGGAGGCGCAAATTGCGGCATATAGGCAACGTTGCGCGCGAAGGCGCGGCCGCCCCATTCCGCCGCCGCCCTGCCCTCGACGCAGACCGTTCCGGAAACCGGCGCGATATGACGCGCGATGATTTTCATGAGCGTGCTCTTGCCGGAACCATTTGGTCCGATGAGCCCGTAAATACGCCCGTGCTCCAATGTCAGGTCGATGCGCGAAAGGATCTTCCTTGTGCCCGTGGAATAGTCGACGCCCGACATCGTCAGAAAGGGTGTGGACACGATCAAGTGCTCCGTTGTTGCATCGAAACCCATACGGGAGAGCACTCCCTCCCGCACTCGGTTTCCTGCAAACTCTATTTTCTTGTCAACTTACCACTTCTTGCTGAGCTTGAAGGTGATCGTGCGCGCATCGCCGTAGCCGCACGTGCTGAGACCTCCGCAGCCCTTGACGTATTCCTTGTCGAAGAGATTGGTGACGTTGAGTGAGGCGCCCCAATTTTCTTTTTCGTATCGGATTGCGGCATCGAAGACGGCAGCGCCTGGCACCTTCTTGCTGTTCTCATTGTCTGCCCAGGACCAGCCCTGATAGCGCACACCACCGCCGACGCTTATGCCTTCTAGCGCACCCCGCAAAACAGTGTAGTCGAGCCATAAGCTCGCTTGAACTTTCGGCTGGAGATAGGGGGTGTTGCCGACGAGCGCCGAATTGGTGTCCTCGGTAATTTCAAGATCGGTGTAGGAGAAGCCGGCAATCGCTTTCCAGCTATCGGTGAGATTGGCTTTGCTCTCGAATTCGAAGCCCCGCGAACGCACCTCGCCAAGCTGGCTTGAGAGCATCGTCGAGGGATCCGTTACGACAACGTTTTTCTTCGTGATCTCGAAGAGTGATGCGGACATTGCGCCGTCGAAGAAGGTTGGTTCGTATTTTATGCCGGCCTCGATCTGATTGCCTTCCTCCGGCTTGATATTGGGGGTGAGGCTGGTTGCGACGATCGGGTTGAAGAAGGTCGCAACGCCGACATAGGGCGTCAGGCCGTTTGCGAATTCATAGGCGAGGCCTGCACGCCCGCTGAAGGCCGTCCTGTCGTAACTATAAGTGAAATCCTGGATAGGCGCCCAAAAAGTAGGACCGTTATGCGTTTCCGTATCGACATAGTCGTAGCGGCCGTTGAGGGTCGCCAGCCAGCCCTCGCCGAAATGGATCTGATCCTGCACGTAGGCTCCGACCTGCCGCTGCGTAATGACCTGATTCAGATAGCTGTTGTTTGCCGGTTGTGGATCACCGTAGACGGGATCGGTAGGGTTAATCGGCGTAGCGGCTGACGCGGCCTGAATGTGGTCGAGCCGGTAGTATTTATAGTCAATGCCGAGCATCACGTTATGCGTGGTCCCGCCAAAATCGAATTCGTTCTCCGCACGGTTGTCCACTGAAAAGGAATCGACCTTGGATCTGTGTTCGAAGCCGATACGGTTGAGCCAGTAATAGTTTGGGTTTGTGCGATCGGTCGTGTTGAGATAGCCGAAACCATAAGGGCCAATCTCATGTTTGCGCAGATGCCCGTAGCGAGCGCTCTGGGTAATTTTCCAGCCATTATCGAACGCGTGCTTGAGCTCGTAGCCGATCATATGCTGAGCATAGTTACCTTGATCGATGTCCGGCTCGCCGAGGAAAGCGTCGCGCGGAATCTTGCCGAAGGGAGCGTCGGTGACGGTGCCCTCGTAAGGGAAAAAGCCGTTCCCGGTATGGACTTGATCCAACACACCCACATAGCCCCAGACGTTGATCATCGTCGCATCATCCGGAACTATTGTCAGCTGCGGCATGATGAAACCACGCAGGTCATGGGAAAAATCGGAATAGTTATCGCCGCCGGCGACTTTGCCTGTCAGCCGATAGGTCATGGTATCGCTTGACCCGACTTCGTCCGACAGATCCACGCCGGTGAAGGCGTTTCCATTACTGTTGATGCCGATATCTGTATAAAAGAGCGGCTCGTCGGTTGGACGCTTACGAACCAGGTTGACGATACCACCCGGGTTGGAACCGCCATAAAGAACCGAGGCTGGGCCTTTAAGAACCTCAACACGCTCCAGCATGAAAGGATCAATCTGGAAGCCGCCGAAACCGTAGCTAAAGAGGTTCAGGCCGTCCATGAAGACGCCCGTCTGCGTGGCGTCGAAGCCGCGGATATAGAACCAATCAGTATCGCCCATCATTGCCGAACGGTTGGGCATTGACGCCGGGCGTATAGGAGAGCGCCTCATCCACCTTGTTCACGACGCCGCGGTCGTGCATTTCCTCAGAACCAACAACCGACACCGATTGCGGTATCTCCTTCAGCGGCGTATCGGACTTGGAACCGGTCGTAGAGCGCTTCGCCACATAGCCCTTCACGGGGCTCGTCGCGGTCGCCTCGGAGTTGGCATTTCCCGCCTCGCCCCGAATGATGACGGGCTTCAGCTCGGTTGCTTCCTGCGCCGACGCAGACATTGCAATTGCCAGCCCGACAACGGCAACGCCGGTCAATAGCTGCGCCTTTAAGATGAGCCCCTTTGTTTGCCCACGCATATTGTTTACCCCACTCGCACCGAGAAGTCTTAACCCCGCGGCCATGCCCTTTTGATAAGATGAGTCTTTAACTCAAATTTTAGGTTGTGGATTGTCGCATTCGGTGGAATTTGAACGTTTTTGGGCAAATTTTCGCGGCCCAAACAAATGCTCGCACGGCGTTGTTTTCAGGCAACGTGCGCCTTTTTCCAGTGGGCAGGCGTGGTGCCGACATTCTTGCGGAAGACACGCGTGAAATGCGCCTGATCGGAAAAGCCCGTCTCCGCAGCGATCGCCGGGAGCGTGAATTCGCCCTTTGAGAGCAATTGCTTGGCCTTGTTCAGCCGGGCATTCGTTTGCCACTGGTGCGGCGCGACACCGGTCGACGCCTTGAAAGCGTGACTGAAATGCGATTGCGAAAGGCCGGTGAGATTTGCGAGTTCTTCCAGCCTGATATTGCGAAGGCAATTCTGTTCAATAAACTCAATCACGCGCCGAAGCTGCCAGCTTGCAAGCTTGCTTCGCTTGCGTGCAGGCGCTTTCGTGAGCTTCATCACGTCGATAATCAGCGACAAGCAGAGGCCATCGCCATAAAGATCATGCAGGGGCTCTGGATTGATGCATTCTGCGGCGATTAGGTTTGCCAGCGTCAAAACGCGCTCGTCGTAAAAGAGCAGCCGCGCGTCACCCAGCCGCTTCGGATCGATATCCTCCATCAGCCGACGGCCGACGATGTCTGCGTCGAAATGGATATCCAGATGACGGACGAACTGGACATCAATGAGATCGGCCCAAAGTTCCATGCCGGCCGGAACATAGGAGATCGGCCGCCGCACCGTATCCTGCACCAACCCGCTGCTTTTTGGCGCCAGCTTGATCATCGAATTGCCGGGACCGCGCAAGTCGAGAAGAATGAACAGCCGTGGATCGCTGGCAACATAATAGCCGCCCGCATAAGGCGCGCACTCGACATCCCACACGTCTGCGACGATGCCGTTCCAGTTCCGGCGGTTCATCCCGCCGACAACGGAAAAGCCTTCAATCTTGTTTTGCATCCGCGGCTGAAACGTCATATCGGATCCTGCCCGACTGGGTCATGATAAACCTTCTTACAATAATCAAGTTTTCCTATCGAAAACACCGCCGATGGGCAATAGAAAACCGGGCGCAAAAGCGCTGCGCGATAAGCTTCATGTCGGCCGTGTCAAAGCCCGTAAAATCGCTCGCCGTTTGATGCCCAGATCTTTTGCTGGTCGGCGGCGGGCAGGCTCTTCATGGCGTGGTCGAGCGTCTCGATCCAGCGGCTGTAATCCGCGACGAGATTGACGACAGGCCAGTCGCTGCCGAAGACGAGGCGATCGGGTCCGAAAATGTCGAACACCGTCTCGAGATAAGGTTGAAGCCGCTCCGGCGTCCAATCCGGCCCGTCCTCGGTCACGATGCCGGAGATCTTGCAATGTACATGGTCGAGATCACGGAAGCGTTCCATGTCGCGCCGCCAAGGTTCAAAGTTGCCGCTTCCGATTTCGGGCTTGGCCATGTGATCGACGATCACCGGCAGATCGGGATAGCGCTCGATGAACCTCACCGTGTTGAGGATATGCCGCGGCTTGATCAATGCGTCAAATCGCAGTCCATGGTCGAGCATGGCGCGGAAAGCCGGATCGAGTTCTTTCTTCAGGATCCAATCCTCTTCAGGCAGATCCTGAAGATAGGGACGGATGCTCTTCAGCTTCGCAAAGCGTGCCCAGTTCCCAAGGTCGGCGGCGGCCGTCGGCGCGAGAAGATCAAGCCAGGCAACAACGCCCTTGATGAAATCCCGCCCGTCGGCAAGGCCGAGAAGATAGCCGGTTTCATGAACGGAAGACGCAGCCGAAACGACAACGACGCCCTCGACATTGTTCTTCTCCATCAGCGGAACGGCATCGCGCGGCCCATAGTCACGATAGAGCACCCTGTCATCCGGCGACATCCAGAGCGAATAGTAAGGCTCCATCGCCAGCGTCCAGAAATGCATATGGCAATCAACGCGCCGCATCGCTTTCCTCCCTCAAATGTCTCTCGGCGCGACAAAGAAGCTCAGAAAACCGGCCGGATCGCAAGTGCATTCAGGTTCGAAATGCGATTGAAATTCCTCGAGCATCAGATACTTTCCAAGGTCATTTAGATCCCGATCGTTCTGGTCCTGTATCCGCCCATGAGCTTTGAATCCGTCCGCGCATTTTTCAGCGCACATGCACCTGAGATCGAAATCATCGAAACCCCCGAAAGCTCGTCGACGGTGGCGCTTGCGGCCGAAGCGCACGGAGTCGAGCCGGGGCAGATCGCCAAAACGATCTGCCTCAGGGTCGGCGATGAGACGATGCTCGTTGTCGCAAGCGGCACGGCTCGCCTCGACAACCGGAAATTCAAGGATGCATTCGGCGGCAAGGGCCGCATGCTGGGACCGGAAGAAGTCCTGGAAGTCACCAGCCATCCGGTGGGCGGTGTCTGCCCCTTTGGATTGCCCGCCCCAATTCCAGTCTATTGCGATGTTTCATTGAAGCGTTTCGACGAAGTCGTGCCGGCCGCCGGTTCCACGCATTCGGCGGTCCGTATCGCGACGGAGCGGCTGGCCGAACTCACCGGAGCCAAATGGGTCGATGTCTGTCAATAAGTCGAGTCGGCGAACTTCAAATTGTCAAGAGAACACCTATATTAGCTCGCAAACATGCCATGGTTGTTGCATGACAGGAGATATGATGCAGAGTGCCGTTTCGCGTTTTGCCAAGATTGCGGCGATAGCCGTTCTGACGAGCGCTACCGTTTTTGCTGCCTATAGCGATGCCGAGGCGCGCCGCGCCGGAGGTTTTGGCGGGTTCGGCAGCCGCGGAACGCGCACCTTCCAGGCGCCCCCGGTCACACGCACCGCGCCTGCTCCGGCCGCGCCGATGGAACGTTCGATGACGCCGCGCCCACAGACCCCCGCTACCGCCCAACAGCCTGCTAACCCGCAGCGTTCCGGCGGTCTCTTCGGCGGGTTTGGCCGTTCGATGATAGGCGGCCTGATAGCCGGCGGCCTGCTCGGCATGCTCCTCGGCCACGGTTTCGGTGGCGGCTTCGGGTTCCTCGGCATGCTGCTGCAGATTGCCCTGATCTTCGGCGCAGTCATGCTTGCCATGCGCTTCTTTGCCAATCGACGCCAGCCGTCCTACGGTGCGGCAGGCGGCCGGAGTGCCTCGTCCTACAGCAATATGTCGTCTAACAGCAATTCGTCGTTTAACATTCCGGCGATCGGCTCAGGTGCTGCAGGCTATCAACAGCAGCAACAGCGCAACGACAGACCAAGCGACGAAATCGGATTGGCGCAGGCCGATCTGGATCAGTTCGAGGAGCTGCTGACCAAGGTGCAGACCGCCTACGGCGCCGAGGACTATGATACGTTGCGCAAGCTGACAACGCCCGAAGCCATGTCCTATCTTGCCGAAGAACTCGGCGAAAATGCCACCAACGGCGTGCGCAACCGCGTCTCGGACGTCAAGCTGCTGCAGGGTGACATTGCCGAAGCCTGGCGCGAGGACGGTCAGGATTATGCAACGCTTGCAATGCGCTATTCGTCGATCGACGCAATGGTCGATCGTGACAGCGGCCGCGTCGTTTCCGGTGACGATCGCCACCCCGGCGAAAGCACCGAAATCTGGACCTTTGTACGCAGGACCGGCAGCGACTGGAAGCTAGCCGCCATTCAGAGCACAGAGCAGCGCGCTGCCTGAAATATCAGCCCTTGAAGGTGTAGTCGGTGATCGACTGCGCCTTCATTTCAATTGAAAAACCAGGCATTGACGGCGGCATATAGGCCGCGTCCTTGATCACGCACGGGTCGAGGAAGTGTTCGTGCAAATGATCGACATACTCGATCACGCGGCCGTCCTTGCTACCGGACACGGCAACGTAGTCGATCATTGACAGATGTTGCACATATTCGCAAAGGCCGACGCCGCCCGCATGCGGCCATACCGGCAGACGGTATTTTGCGGCGATCAGCAGCACGGCCAGCACCTCGTTCAGGCCGCCCATGCGGCAGGAATCGATCTGCACGATGTCGATCGCCCCTTCGGCGATGAATTGCTTGAACATGATCCGGTTTTGGCACATCTCGCCGGTTGCGACCTTGACCGGTCGGATGGCCTCACGAATTTTCCGGTGTCCGGCCACGTCATCGGGACTTGTCGGCTCCTCGATGAAATAGGGCTTGGCGAAGGCTAGTTCCTTCACCCAGTCGATTGCCTGCTTAACCTCCCAGACCTGATTGGCATCGATCATCAGGTAACGATCCGGGCCAATCACCTCGCGGGCGATACGCAGACGGCGGATATCATCCTGGAGATCGCGGCCGACCTTCATCTTTACATGGTTGAAACCTGCGTCGATCGCTTCCTGACAGAGACGGCGCAGCTTTGCATCATCATATCCGAGCCAGCCGGCAGAGGTCGTGTAGCAGGCGTAACCTTCTTTCTCGAGCGTTGCGATCCGCTCGGCCTTCCCCGCCTCGGCACGTTTCAGGATCGTGACCGCCTCGTCGCGCGTCAGCACGTCGGTGAGGTAGCGGTAGTCGACGATGTCTGCGATTTCCTCCGCCGCCATCTCCGCGACCAGCCGCCACACAGGCTTTTCCGCCTGCTTCGCGAGAAGATCCCAGAAAGCGTTGACCACGGCCCCCGTCGCCAAATGGATGGCGCCCTTCTCCGGACCAATCCAGCGAAGCTGGCTGTCGCCTGTCAGATGCCGCCAGAATCCACCTGGATTGGCGAGAACCTGGCTAAGATCTGCGCCGACAACCAAATGCTCCATCGCCTTTATTGCCAGGCAGCAGATGTCGTTGCCGCGGCCGATCGTGAAGGTGAGCCCGTGGCCCGAAAGCCCCGGCTCGTCCGTATCCAGAATAACGTAGGCCGCCGAATAGTCCGGGTCCGGATTCATCGCATCGGAGCCGTCGAGGCTTTGCGAAGTGGGAAAGCGAAGATCAAAGACACGAAGGCCGGTAATGCCTGTCATGGGTTCCTCCCGAACTGGCCGGGCGGTCAGATCGTCCAGCCGCCGTCGATCGCGTAGGCCTGTCCACTGGTATAGGTAGCACCGGCAAGATAGACGGCAAGGTCGGCAATCTCTTCCGGCGTGCCGAGACGGCCCATCGGCTGGCGAGAAATAAAGGCAGCGCGGGCTGCATCATAGTCGCCCTGCGCGCGCATGCGATCCTGCAGCGACGGGCTTTCGACCGTGCCGGGGCAAATGGCATTGCAGCGGACGCCCTCGGCGACGTAATCGGCGGCAACGGATTTCGTAAGGCCAATCACCGCCGCTTTTGTGACGCCATAGGCAAAGCGGTTCGGCACACCCTTGATGCTGGAGGCAACCGAAGCCATGTTGATGATCGACCCGTCCTTCCGCTCCAGCATGCCGGGAAGCACGGCGCGGATCGTGCGGATCATCGCCTTGACATTGAGGTCGAAAGCAAATTCCAGGTCGGCATCCTGCATTTCCAAAATGGATCCGGCGTGCACGAAGCCGGCGCAGTTGAAGAGCACGTCGACCGCGCCGATTTCAGCGACCAATGCCTTCACCGCCCCTTCGTCGAGCACGTTCAACTTGTGCGTCGACACCCCGGTGTCGGCGGCAAGCGTTGCCAGCGCATTCGCATTGATATCCGTCGCGTGAACCTTTGCCCCGGCCTGCTGAAAGGCGATTGCGCTGGCACGGCCGATGCCTTGCGCTGCCGCTGTGATCAGAACGGTCTTGCCGGAAAGAGTGATCGTCATGTCTTGGCCTTCTCAGGGTTTTCAATACGTGGGGGTAGAGCTCGGTTTCATCGGTGCCGAACCTGAACGGCGGCTTTTATGGTGTCAATCGAATAGTGAATCTGTCTCTCGCTCGACGTCGATGGGAGACTATATCGAGGACGAGGCCGTCAATTCTTGATTCTCGATTGGGGGACAGTTCCGCCATTACCCCACGCGTCAGGACACTCACACATTAGCGTTGCGAGGTTGGCGACGAGGTTTGTTCGGATCGCTTTTTCCAAAACGAAACGTCATCTGGAGGAAGGCATATGCTCATTGGACACCAGGGCAAGCGTCCTAAGATCGACCCAGCCGCGTGGGTCGCGCCTGATGCAACAATTTGCGGTGACGTCACCATTGGCCCGGGCGCACGCATATTGCATGGCGCGCGCATCATCGGAGAAGGAGGTGGCGCCATCCGCATCGGCCGCTGCTGCATCGTCATGGAGAACGCCGTCGTGCGCGGCGGCCCCCGACACTCCTGCTTGATGACTAATGCCTGATCGGTCCGAACGCGCATGTGACCGGCGCAGAGCTTGAGAACGAGGTATTCGTCGCGACCGGGGCTGCCACCTTCCATGGCGCCCGGGTCGGCCACGGCAGCGAGGTACGCGTCCACGCTACGGTGCATTTTTGCGCACCCGGCTCGATCCTGGACCACGGTGCCGATCGGATGGGTGGCCGTCGGGGACCCTGCCGGCATCCTGCCGCCCGATCGGCACGATGACATCTGGGCCGTGCAGGAGTCGCTGAATTTCCCCGACTGGGTCTACGGCTTCGATCGCGCCACACCCGATCTTATGCGGTATGTCACCGAACGGCTGTCGGACACGCTGGGGGCGCATGAAAGCGACACAGTGCTTGGTTCATAGTGACGGCACGCCAATATATGCTTTGGCAGCGATCCCAAAGCCGCGTTCAGCAAGGTCGAGCCGAGTTGACAGACTGGCGGAACTGCTTCGACAGTCACGCCAGCATGTGCGCTTCGATGTTGGCAGCGACAAAAGCATCGGGCACAAAATCGGACGATTCGCGTCGATTGACCGCCGCGCGAACACATTCGGAACATTTGATATTCCAAAGTGTTTCCACGACAGCGAACGAAGGAGGGTTCATGCTCTCCATTCAAGAAAATGTCGTCAATTGCACGAAGCGCATCGGCGCATGTGCCGTCGGACTTCTGTGCGGATTGGCGGTTGCCCAACCGCTCGCCAGTCAGTCGGATCGCTGCCAGGCGCCAGATCAGCAGCAGAACCGGGCGCGCGCCCTTGAGAACGGCAATTCAGGACTTACGGATGGGTCGGATACCTCGAAATTGTCTGATTGCAACGGCGTGCTAAAGCCGCCGTCCATCGGCGACGGAGACCTTGTCAAGCCTGCGCCACCTATTGGCAATACGCCCGTAATCCCGCCGGATTTTCCGAAGCAGTAGGCAGAATTGTGCCCGGATGTACGTGACAACCCGTGGCGAGACAACGACAACGCTGCCGTGGTCGTGTGGATTGTGCTGAAGGCGAGAAGATATCCGTCATCTCTACGCAGACGGAAACCTTTTCCAACAGCATTACCTTCTCCTGGCGGGAACAGTAGACGACGAGCCAGCAGCTAAGAAGGTTGCGTGATCCGTACAGTGTCTTGATGCTTTTGGGCTGGCATCAGTATTTCGGCGGCACGTAGAGCTCCGGCGGGAGGACCTTGCGTTCGTAGTCGGGGTTAAACACGCGCTCTGGGAGCGCGATGTCCTCATGCGGCACGTCTTCGTAGGGAATCTGCTTAAGCAGGTGGTCGATGCAGTTGAGGCGGGCCCGCTTCTTGTCGTTGCCCTCGACGATGTACCAGGGCGCCTCAGCGATATTCGTGCGGGCGAAGGTCTCTTCCTTTGCCTTGGTATAGGCTTCCCAGCGCACGCGCGATTGCAAGTCCATCGGCGACAGCTTCCACTGCTTCAGGGGATCGTGGATGCGCATCAAAAAACGCATCTGCTGTTCCTCGTCAGTGATCGAGAACCAGTATTTGACCAGCCGGATGCCGGAGCGCACCAGCATGCGCTCGAACTCGGGCACATCGTTGAAGAATTGTTCCACCTGGTCTTCGGTCGCAAACCCCATGACGCGCTCAACGCCGGACCGATTATACCAGGACCGATCGAAGAGAACGATCTCGCCACCGGCCGGCAGATGTGGCACGTAACGCTGGAAATACCATTGGGTTTTCTCTCGGTCCGAAGGAGCCGGCAGCGCCACCACTCTCACCACGCGAGGGTTGAGCCGCTGCGTGATGCGCTTGATCACGCCGCCCTTGCCGGCCGAGTCGCGTCCCTCGAAGATCACGACGACCTTCTCCCTGTGATAGGAGACCCAGTCCTGCAATTTGATCAGCTCGGCCTGCAGCGCCAGAAGAGCGCGGAAGTAATCGACACGCGGCATCGGGGGCGGATGCGACGTGCGATAGATCTTGCGGATTTCTTCCGACAGCGCCGGTTCGGAGAGCTCGAGTTCGTAGTCCTCGTCGAGCGTATCGGCCAATTCGGCTTCCAGCCAGTCTGGTTTATCGAGATCATCCTTTGACGTATTCATATCTCTCTCCGATGTGCCCCGCATCATGCCACGCATCGCAATTTATTTCATGCCAGCATGACGGGATTTTGAAGCCATAGTAGCGCCATCCCCTCCTGCAGCATGACGGAGCGATTACACGAGGTAATATTGTTGCGGGAGAGCTCGTACTCTTCGAAGGCCCATGCGCTTGATGAGCTCGATATAGCGGTAATGCAGGCGTGCGTGAAAAACGCATCAGCATAGCGCGCTGCGCCTTCGCAAGCGCGCAACAGCATCGGTAGCGCCCGGTATGACTTCCTCGCCGTCATAGATAACGCCAGCGAGATCCAGAAGTACTCCGCTGATCATGGACGGAGAATGAACGCCGAAGCATCGTGCGTCAAATTTAGGAATTCGGCGGAGATCTTATCGCGAATCCGTGGGCGGCAAGGAAGTCGCCGGTCTTGTCACTCAACCCACTGACTTTCGCGACCGACTTCCGCATCCGCCTCGTGGCCGTCGGTGATATTTGCGGCCTATTTGCGGTGAGGGCAAACCCACAGAAGCCGGCCTACTCATCCGGTTCGTGAGCAATACGACACGCTCGAACAAGCAGGCGCTCTTGCAGCGACTTGCAGGACTTGGACTTTACGCCACAAGCGATGAGCTCTTTACTCCGGCGCAAGCCGCGAGGGAGTGGCTCGATAAGCACGATCGATCGCCATACCTGTTGGTTCATCCCGATCTCGCGCTGGATTTCCACGACCTGGCAGGAGGGCCACAGAAGGCTCTTGTTGTCGGCGACGCCGGCGAGGCTTTCGATTACCAGACCCTGAATGCCGCATTTCGCGAGCTGGTCACGGGCGCGGAATTCCTGGGGCTCGCGCCAAACCGGACGTTCCAGGATGTTGACGGCAAACTCAGTCTCGACGCGGGCGCGTTCATCGCGGCGCTGGAGTTCGCAAGTCAGAGGCGTGCCACTATCCTGGGAAAGCCGTCACCCGAATTCTTCCTGTCCGCGCTCGCCAGCATGAATTGTCCGAAAGCAAAGGCCGTCATGGTGGGCGACGACGCGGAAACGGACGTCGCGGGTGCCTTGCAGGCCGGACTTTCCAAAGCAGTGCTCGTCCGCACAGGCAAGTATCGTCGCGGGGACGACACACGATTTAAGCCTTCGCCAACTGCAACGGTCGACGATATCTCTGCTGCGGCAGACTGGATCCTCGCGGCACGCAACATTTAATCGCGGCCGTGGCGATACATCGCGGCGGCAGCCGCTTAGCGACGTCAGCTGAAGCTTCCGGTATAGGCACGGCGAGTACCGCCTTTGCGTGGTTTCATTGACGACTTCTTGCAGCCGAGTTCTGCGTGGCCCCCCATGGTTAGTCTTCGCGCTTCTCTGACATTGTAAATTTTCCGGCAATGACGGTCGCGTGCTGCGAACGCACATGTCTTTGCTGTCGAATAGAGGCCAGCCTGATGAGTTCATCGCCGTATGGCCCCGACCCTCGCAAGCACTTCGCCGGGAATCCCATACCGTGTGACGAAGTCCCAGTTGTTGCGGAGTCCGCAGATCTCCCGCTGAATGAACAATGCCCAGACAGCCTCCGCGGCGTCATTCAGGAGGCCTTCTCGATCAGCTGTGCGATTATCGCTCTTTGTCGAGGCGGCAAGTTTTGCAAGTGCCGCCTCGACTTTACGGCCTTGGCGACCAAGTGCATCGGCCCGCTCCGAGGCAAGTTCGTATTCCAAAGGGCTCAAAGGGCTGAATACGGAATTCGGCCGATCCGAGAACGATCGTGGTGGTCTGAAGCTCACGAGGCGCCTTTCCATGTTAGGATGGGCAAGCTTTGCCGTCAGCTTGCATGTGAGGTGTCGACGGCCCTGATATCCTCCTGATCAAGCGAAGCAACACGACGTTGGCCAATCGCCGACTGCCGCCAGCCTGACTTCGTCGGCTTCGAGCACCGGCAGCGTGATGATACTCGGAAGCGCAAAGAGGAACAGTTATGCCCCACGGAAGTTTGGTACTTTATGAGGCGAGATCAAGAGGAGGAGACCGTGTGGACAATCTCGATTGGCGCTATTTTCATCATATGCGGCATACTCCTCCTGTGTCGGGAGGCTCTTGGCCGACGGCCTCTCAGCGACCCTCACCAATCATCCCTTAGCGGGCGGACACTGGAACCTAGGAGCCAAGGGGTTCGATTTCTGGGATTGACGAGGAACTGGCTGGGTGTGGGCATGATCGCGGCCGGAGCAGCGTTCTTATTGCTGGTCGCGTTCACCTAGTCCAGTGCGTTTTGTCGATCGGCATGGTGAACAGCCACGTAGCAAAGCAATCATGGCAAGAAAAGCGCCCGGTGAAGTGAGCGGGCGCAGTAGTGACACGTCAGGTGGCAAAGCAGGTTTGCGGCGCGCGCCGGCAAAGGCGGTGGTGGTCGTGACGCCTGCGACACGGCAAAAGGCCAAAAGATTGACCGGCAGCCCCAGAGGTTGCCCTTCCGCAATGTCTTTTCGTCGGTGGCATATCGCGAGAAGTCGCAGAAATTCAGATAGAGCGCTGCCGTGCGAGTAGGCGCGTCAAAGGCAAAGGCCGTTTCAGTCGATGTCCTTCAATGCGTCGAGAGGGCCGGCCAGCGCCGTGCGGGGTTTGATGAGTTCCGGCCGGATCATGTGAACGGTTGGCGCGGGACGCGGCTCTTCCATGACCTCAAACGCCTTTGCCAGCATGCTCTCGATATCCTGCCTTATCATGATCACGGGAAAGGGCAGGAAAGAGGCGAAGGGATCGTAGTCGTAGCAGCCGACCACCATGTCGGAGAAGGTCTCGTGCGGATGGCCAGCCATGAAACGGAGGAAACCTTCGAAGTTGATGGACGAATTAACGAAGAGAGCGCGCGGCAGCCGGCCTTCCCGCTCGTAGAACGCTTCGAAGGCAAGGCGCGTGTTGTTTGGCGAATAGCCCGTCGTTTGAATGCAAATGTCGGGGTCGCCTGCGAGCAGGTCGCGTTTGACGGCGCGAAAGCCGCGGATGCGCTCGTGGCTCGCATGGTCGTTGCGGCCGCCGAAGAGGTAGAGCTCTTCGGGTGCAAGGGGCTTATCGGCCGGAAATTGGCGGATGATCGCTTCTGTCAGCATCCGCGCGCCCTCGTAGTTATCGCTGATGACGGAGGGAACCTTGCTGCCTGGAAGATCGATGTTGATGTGCTTCAGCCCTGCTTTTTCGCAAACCTCGTGTACGCCGTCTGGATCGGTCGCGCCGCAGATGAAGAGCTCATCGATCGAATAGGAAATGAGCGTCGCTGCCGTTTCGCGCTCTTCCTGGGGATCGCGGCTGGCGCTGACGACGATGGGGCACTGGCCCTTGCTGCGCACGTGCGCCTCAAAAGTCTGGGCCATAGAAGAGAAGTAGCGGTTGTCGTGGACCGGCAGCAGCAGACCCACCAGGCCGGACCGGGAACTGCGTAGTCCCTGGGCCTGGCGGTTTGCAGTATACTGGTACTTCTCTGCAAGCTCACGGATCAGTGCGGCGGTCGCTTCCTTGATGCGGCGCTTGCGCCAAGTGCCGTTCAGCACGGCGCTGACTGTCGAGGGCGAGCTGCCCGACAGCACCGACAGATCGTAGATCGTCGGCTTCTTCCTCATGGCGTTCTTCATTCAAAACCCTCGGATTTTCCTTAGTGCCGATTTCGAAGCGGCGAAAGGCGTTTCCGCTTGACGAAAGTATAACTCTGACCGATAGTCTTTGCACTATCGATTGTGCAAAGAGAAATATCGATTGTGCAACGTAGTGCCGCTTGAGGAGGCGGCTTCGAAGGGAGGCGGGAATTCACATTCTTCGCCAGCTACTTGCAACGGGAGGCCGGCGGTCTTCAGCAGGCCCTGTGCCCATCTCGAAACGATGGAGGAGGAACAAGATGAGGAAATTGCTTGTCGCCGCATTCGCGGCTTCGCTGTCGCTGGCAGCCGCTTTCGGCGCCCTGGCGCAGGAGGCCGGTAAGGTTGGTGTCGTCGTCAAGATCGGCGGCATCCCGTGGTTCAACGCGATGGAGGCCGGCATTAAAGAGAAGGGTGCCGCGCTCGGTATCGATGCCTTCATGATTGGCCCGACCAGCGCCGACCCGGCGCTGCAGGTGCGCGCCATCGAGGATCTCATCGCCCAGGGCGTCAAGGTGATCGGCGTCGTGCCCAACGATGCGAAAGTGCTGGAGCCGGTTCTCACCAAGGCCAAGGAAAACGGCATTATTGTCATCACGCATGAATCACCCGGTCAAAAGGGCGCGGATTGGAATTTCGAACTCGCCTCGGCAAACGGCTTCGGCGAAGCGCATGCCGAGCTTCTTGCAAAGAAGATGGGCGGCAAGGGGAAATATGCAGTCTTCGTCGGCTCGCTCACCGTGCCGCTGCACAATGCCTGGGCCGATGCGGCGATTGCCTATCTCAAAGAGAAATATCCGGAGATGGAAGTGGTCGGCGAGCGCTACGGCGTTGCTGAAGATGCCGACAAGAGCCGGTCGACTGCGCTCGACCTGATTTCGGCCAATCCCGACCTCAAGGGCTTCCTCGCCTTCGGCAGCCAGGGGCCGATCGGCGCCGGCCGTGCCGTGGAAGAGCGCCGCAAGGTTGGCGAGATCTTCGTACTCGGCCCCTTCTCACCGGGCCAGGGCCAGAAACTCATTAAATCCGACGCGATTTCCGGCGGATTCATGTGGAATCCGAAACAGGCCGGCGAAGTCTTCGTGACACTCGCCGACAAGCTCATGAAGGGCGAGGAGATCAAGGCGGGTGACGAGATCGAAGGCCTCGGGAAGATCAATCCGACCGGAAATGATATTATCGTCGACCAGCTCGTGACCATCAACAAGGATACGGTCGACGAACTCGCGGCCATGGGCCTCTAAACCTTTCGAAGGCACCTCCCAGACCGCCGGGCTGGCTGCGGCTGGCTCGGTGGACTGCGAGCATGGCCGGCGGACCACTACGGCAGGCGCGATATGGAATCTCCAACTGGCGCAGACGTCCAACGACCTCTGTTGTCGATGAAGAACATCAACATGACCTTCGGCGGTGTGCGCGCGCTCCGCGACGTCTCCTTCGAGGTGCGACCGGGCGAGGTGCATTGCCTCGCCGGCGAAAATGGCTCCGGCAAGAGTACCCTCATCAAGGTCATCACCGGGGTCTATCGCCCGCAGGCCGGTGCTGCAATCGAATATGACGGCCAGCCCTATACGCATATGTCGCCAGTCACAGCGCAAGCCTCCGGCATTCAGGTGATCTGGCAGGATCTCGCACTCTTCCCGGAAATGTCGGTGGCAGAAAACATCGCTTTCCAGACCGTGCTCGGCCATCGCCCGCGCCGGGTCAACCACAAGGCCATGCGCGAGACCGCCGAACGCGTGTTGGCGCGCCTCGGCGTTACCCTCGACGTCGATCTCCCGCTGCGCGAATATGCTGTCGCCCAGAGGCAGATCGTGGCGATCGCACGAGCCTTGGTCGGCGAGGCAAAGGTCGTCTTCATGGACGAGCCGACTGCTTCGCTGACGCAGTCAGAAACCGACCATCTGCTTGAGATCGTCCGTAATCTTTCCGCCTCGGGCGTCGCCGTCGTCTTCGTCAGCCACCGACTGGCCGAGGTGCTGGAAATATCGGACCGTATCACCGTGCTGCGCGACGGCAGGCTTGTCGGCGTCTATCCGGCCGAAGGCATGACGCAGTCGCGCATCACCGAACTCATGACCGGCAAGATTTTCGACCACGCCGTGCGCGCCCAATCGCATGATGGGGCTGCGCCTGTCATTGCGGTTGAGGGGCTGACACGGCGCGGTGAGTTTAGGAACATCTCCTTCTCCGTCCGCCGCGGCGAGACGCTCGGTATCACCGGCCTGCTGGGCGCCGGCCGCACGGAACTGGCACTGACGCTCTTCGGTATGCGCCGTCCCGATCGCGGCACAATCAGGCTTGATGGCGAGCCCGTGCGCTTTTCCTCCAATCGGGACGCGATCGCTGCCGGCATTGCCTATCTCTCCGAAGACCGACTGTCGCTTGGGCTCATCCAACCGCAGTCGATTGCCGACAACCTGGTGATTTCCTCCCTGCGCAAGATTCTGTCCCACGGGTTCATTTCGGAGCGTAAGAAGCACGGTCTTGCGGCACGCTGGATTGCCGATCTCGCAATAAGGATTGGGCTGCAGCAGGATGCCATCTCGACTCTCTCGGGCGGCAACCAGCAGCGTATTGCCATCGCAAAATGGTTGGCGACCGACCCTAAGCTGCTGATCCTCGACGCACCTACGGTCGGCGTCGACGTCGGTGCGCGCGCCGGTATCTTCGACATCGTGGCACGGCTTGCGCAAAGCGGGCTTTCCATCATCCTCATCTCCGACGAGGTACCCGAGGTCTACTTCAACGCCGACCGGGTGCTGCACATGGCACAGGGGGAGATCGCCGGCGAATACGATCCGCGCGCGACAGCGCTTAGAGACATGGAGGCTGCCGTCTATGCGTAGGCTCTTCCGCACCCATGCGACGGAGATCTGCCTGCTTGCCGTCATCGTTCTGATCGGCGCGTTTCTTTCCTTCGCGACGCCGCGTTTCTTTACGCTCGGCAATGCCTTCGACCTTTTGAACATCAGTTCAGTCAACATCATCTTCGCAGTCGGTCTGCTCGTTGTATTGATCGCGGGCGGCATAGACATCTCGTTTGCGGTCGCCGCCTCGGTCGTGCAGTACGTGACCGCCCTTATCCTCGGCCATGTCGGCGGCGGAGGCTGGGCAAGCGGGCTGCTGATCGCCGGCGGCATCGGCACGCTGCTCGGCGCCTTCAACGCTTTCCTGATCCACCGGTTCAAGATCATCTCGATCGTCGTTACGATCGCCACCTTCAATATTTACTTCGGACTTTTGATGTTCTTCACCCGCGGCGTATCGATCTACACGCTGCCCGACTGGTGGACGGAGCGGATCATCCTCTACGAACGGGAGATGGCTGACGGCAGCTGGGCCGAAATCCGCCTTCCGGTCCTTGTCATGGCAATCTGCGTTGCGGCGACCTGGTTCCTGATCCGCCACACGACGACCGGGCGTCAGCTTTATGCCTTCGGCGACAATCCCGAGGGCGCGCGCCGCTTCGGAATCTCAATCGGCGCCATGCAGTTCATCGCCTTCGGCTGGTTGGGGCTCATGGCCGGTATTGGCGGATTGATCCAGGCACACTATGCCCAGGAAGTCGTGCCAAATGCGCTCTACGGCCGCGAGCTGGATGTGCTTGCCGCCGCCGTGCTCGGCGGCGCCCGCCTCGGTGGCGGCAAGGGCTCGGTGCTCGGCTGCGTGCTCGGCGTGCTGCTGATCTCGATCACCCAGAACGGCCTCAACCTGATGGGCGTTTCACCCTTCGCGTTCAAGATGATTATTGGCGCCATCATTCTCGTCGCGATCACGCTCTCGAATTCCCGCATCGAGCAGCTGCTTCCTATCCTGAAGAACGAGCGGAGGCGCAGATGACGACGCTTGTCCGGCGGACTCGCCACCTCCTGGGATCGGAAATCGCGGGATCGGTCGTCGCCTTCGTGTTCGTGGTCGTGGTCTTCGGCCTCGCTTCGCCGCAGTTCCTGTCGCGGGCCACCTTCGGTTCCGTTGCCTTCCAGCTTCCGGAGCTCGGCCTTCTTACTCTTGCCATGCTGCTGCCGATCCTGACGGGAGGGCTCAACCTCGCGATCACCTTCACCGCCAACATCGCAGGCCTCACCGTGGCTTGGACGCTGCAGGCCAACGGCGGCGTCGACGCGGGACCGGGATCCTTCCTGCTCGGCGTGGCGCTTGCGCTTGCAGCAGGTGCGGCAAGCGGCGTCGTCATGGGTCTTGTCATTGCCTATACGAAGGCTCACCCGATCCTTGTCTCGCTGTCGATGATGATCTTCCTGCGCGGGCTCGGCGAGTTCTTGACCCGCGGCGGGGACGTGTCGGGCTTTCCCGCCTTCCTGCGGCCGTTCGGCCATGGCTCTGTGATGGGAATTCCGGTGCCGCTCCTCATCTTCATCCTGTGCGTCGCGCTCTGGCATGTTCTGCTTTCGCGCACGAGGCTTGGCTTCAACACCTACATGATCGGCTCCAACATCGAGGCGGCGCGCTATTCCGGGGTCAACACACGCAGGGTCATCGTTCTCGTCTATACGCTGTCGGGCGCGATGTGTGCCGTCGCCGGCATCATCATGCTGGCACGCTTCAACTCGGTGCGCGTCGGCCACGGTGAGTCCTACCTGCTCATCACCGTTCTCGCCTGCTTCCTTGGCGGGGTAAATCCCTTCGGCGGCTTCGGCCGCGTGATCCCGGTCTTCGCGGCGCTTGTGGTACTTCAGCTGTTTTCGTCCGGGCTCAATCTTCTCGGCGCCAACCAGCATCTGGCGACGGCCGTGTGGGGTATCCTGCTCGTCGGCGTCATGATGCTGCGCTGGCTTGCCGGACACTTCAGAACCGTTCTGCGCAGAAAGGAATGAGACGATGCAAGGCTTCGGCGTACATACCAGCATGTGGACAATGAACTGGGACAAGGCAGGCGCCGAAAAGGCGATCGCAGCTGCGGTGTCCTACAAGATGGACTTCATCGAAATTGCGCTCCTCAACGCACCCGCCGTCGATGCGCCACACACCCGGGCGCTTCTCGAAAAGCACAGCCTGCCGGCCGTCTGCTCGCTCGGGCTGCCCGAGCACGCCTGGGCGTCGGTGCGGCCGGAGGCGGCAATCGAGCATCTGAAGGTCGCGATCGACAAAGCGGCCGACATGGGCGCATTGGCGCTATCCGGCGTCATCTTCGGCGGCATTGGCGAGCGCACTGGCGTGCCGCCGACGGAGAAAGAGTACGACAACATCGCCCGCGCGCTGACGGCCGCCGCCAAGCACGCCAAGTCCCGCAGCATCGAGCTCGGCGTCGAGGCAGTGAACCGCTATGAAAACCATTTGATAAATACCGGAAGGCAAGCAGTCGAGATGATCGAGCGCGTCGGCGCTGACAATATCTTCGTGCATCTCGACACCTATCACATGAACATCGAGGAGAAGGGCGCTGCCACGGGCATCCTCGATGCGCGCGAACATCTAAAATATATCCACCTGTCTGAAAGCGACCGTGGCACGCCCGGCTACGGAAACGTCCCTTGGGACGAGATATATACAGCACTTGCGGCCATTGGGTTCAAAGGCGGCCTTGCTATGGAGAGCTTCATCAACATGCCAGCGGAAGTCGCCTACGGTCTCGCAGTCTGGCGTCCTGTCGCCAGGGACGAGGCAGAGGTGATGGGCAACGGCCTGCCCTTTCTGCGCAATAAGGCGAAACAATATGGCCTGATCTGAGGCCTTAGGACGCGCAGCGCAAGATGGCGCAAAAGGCAGAAAGGATTATGACCGGGGTGGCTGCAACCTTGACGCCGGCAAGACGGACGTCACGCCGAGTCAGCGCCAGTGCCGTAACGGCGCATCTGGCGAGCCCATGGTCTCCAGCTGCATCGCTATCGCCAGTTCAAGCTCTCCAACGATCCCAACTTTGGCGAGAAGCTCAGCGACGTGGTCGGGCTCTACGTCGATCCACCCGCTCATGCCATCGTTCTCTCTGTTGATGAGAAGAGCCAGATCCAGGCGCGCGACCGCACCCAACCAAGCTGACCCGCCAGCGGCTGAAGCGCGGCGTCTTCCGTTCGGTGGTCGATCTTCAGGAGGCCATCAACCGGTACGTCGCTGAAACCAATGCGCGTCCCAAGCCTTTCACCTGGACGGCTGATCCGGATGAAATCATCGCTGCCGTTAGGCGTGGGCACCAAGCGTTAGATTCCATCCCTAGCGCCAGTCGTCGAGCACGAAGAGGCCGGCGCGACTGTAACCCGGCTCATTGGGCCGGTGCATCGTGACCCCTTGGATTTCGGTTCGAAAGCCACGCCCGACCAAGTGCCGGTACGCCTCGTGGCGGGCCATGTTCACCCCGGCCAGCAGCTTGGGCATCCCCTCCGCTACGGCAAGCGCCTCGCAGGCATGCAGCAAGCTGTCGAAGGTCTCCCCAGCCGCCGATCCTGGACGCACGGTCCCGAACTTGATGAAGCAAGCACCGTCGCCTGCTTCGCTGCGCGGCCCATGGTGGCACACGGCAAAACCGTCCAAGCCCGCACCCGCCATATCGCCGAGCAGGACCCTCTCCCCAAGCTCCTGCGCCTCTACGGCCTGGATTTCCGGCCCCAGGTCGAGCCCGTCGTAAAGGGCGCCGGTCAGGTCACGGCAGGACTTCAGGCATTCCACTCTCTGCTCCTCTGTCAGATCGGAATACCGCGACCAGCGCACCGGCTCGGTCTGGTTGTGACGGACCGGCGCCGACATGATGGCCGTGAGGAAACGAGCCCAGTAGCCGTACTTCTGGTACAGGCCCACGTGCTTGGCGCTCTGGGCGAAGGTGAACAGGCCTGCATGCCGCGTGCCCCATTCATCGAAGCTCGCCGTGACGGCCTCGACGAGCCGCGCGCCGATGCCCCGGTCCCAAAGGTCGGGGCGGATCGTCAACGGTCCGAAGAAGCCGACGCTGCCCCAGCGGGTTGCGAAGTTGGAGCCCACCAGTTCACCGCCCACCTCTGCGGCGAAGGCGGCGACGTAGGGCGCCTGCCAGCGGCCGCGTACATAGTCGCGGTCGGACCAGAACGTCTCTGGTTCGGGTGCTCCCAAGAAGGTGCCAAAGGCCAGCCGGAAAATTCTTTCGGCTTCCGGCAGATCGGTCTCGGCCAGCGCGCGGATGGCTACGCTCGGTGCAGCCGTTCCCATATCGCCCTCCCTGGTTCGCTAAGGTATGCAGCGCCCGATGCGCTGCCCAAGGGCACTGCGGTCGGGCTGTAGTCTACTCTTCTCCAGAGGAATGGTCACGTCGCATGGGAGATGTCGGCCAGCGGATCGGTCCTCTGGCGTTTGGTACTATCCGTCAGGCTGCTGCCACTAGTCTTTCGCGATGAAGCCGGACGAGCTGGTGGAGATGGTTCGACGTTCGAGCAGATGCGCACCATGCGCTATGGCCATACCGGATGCCGACGCCAGACGGGGCGAACGCCGCTCACGCGCGCTGTTGACTTGGTATTGCGTTGCCATGAAAAGGCTGGCTTCGGATGTGAGAACATTTCCCGCATCAATTTTCAGGACTGGGCCTCTATTCGAAGAGACTTGGGAGAGCAGTGCCAATGTCGTCTTTCCTCCGCTCCATTGCGCGCTAATTGCTTCAAAACAACCAGCCGGTAAGAAATGGCAAGCACCGCAGACACCTCAAAACAAACCGGCAGCTCAAATCAGACTGGTGATCGCACCGCCGCCGAATCTGCGCAGCTGCCGCAGAGCGAAGGATTTCCAGCTGAAGGCGCTGAAGGAGAAACCGGGGCTCACGAGGGAGCATCCGGATCTTCATCACCGCTGGAACAATCCAAAGAGGCTGTGAACCCTTCCTCGCCTTTTGCTCAAAGCGCACGAGCCGTTCGTGACCTGATGGCCGCCCTCCGTCATGATCTCCGTGCGGTTTTGCGAAGCAGCCCGTTCTGGATGAGAAAGGGCATCGCAACCATCAAGAAAAGACAACAGTCGTCTGGCACTCGAACGCCAAATGAGACGTTTCGGCGGGTATCTGCTGCTTTTGCATCGCTTTCTTCCAAAGCGCGCTCCCGCACGGCAGCCATTCGAGCCGGACTGACCGGCATAAAGCAGGCCCGTCCACTGAAACTGCGGTCATGGAAAGGGCTCGTCGCGCTCGCTCCTTTGCTCGGCTTGCTGATCGTGGCCGGCGTTCTGACTTGGGCGTTGAAGGATGTGCCGTGGCAAGAGATTGCCGATGGTTCCATGAAGCCCGTCATTGTATTGGAAACGGCGGACGGGGAACCTCTTGTTCGGCAGGGGCCCTATCAGGGACCCTATGCAGGGTACGAACAATTCCCCCCTCACCTCGTGGATGCAGTGCTTTCAATCGAGGACCGCCGGTTTATGGATCACCACGGCATCGACCTGAAAGGCATTGCGCGCGCGCTAGTACGGAACTTTGAGGCAGGCTCGGTCGTCCAGGGGGGAAGCACGATCACGCAGCAGTTGATCAAGCTGCAGTATCTCGAAAGCGACCGAACGCTGAAGCGAAAGATCCAGGAACTGGTGATCGCGTTCTGGCTGGAATGGAAGCTCGGCAAGCAGGAGATCCTGACGCGGTACCTGAATTCGGTCTACCTCGGTTCCGGCGCTACGGGAATGCCGGCAGCGGCACGGATCTATTTCAACAAGGATATCGGTGCGCTCGATATTCCAGAATCGGCGATGCTGGCAGGTCTGCTGAAGGCTCCGAGCCAGTTGAACCCGATCGACAATTTCGAGGGTGCACGCCAACGCACGGCAACAGTGCTCGACGCGATGGCCGCCAACGGCAAGCTTACCCCGCAAGAAGCCGACGCCGCCAAGAATGAATTTGCCGAACTGCACCCGACGACACCGACGCCGCGCTCCGGCAGCTGGTTCGCCGATTGGGTTTCGCCACAAGCGAGCGAGATCGCGGGTTCCTCTCCCGGCTCGACGACAGTGCGCACGACGTTGGTACCGCGCCTGCAGGAAATCGCCGAACGGGTGGTGAGACAGGCGCTCGATGAAGAGGGAAAGGCTCGCGGCGCATCGCAGGCGGCGCTGGTCGCCATGACGCCCGATGGCGCGGTTGTCGCAATGGTCGGCGGACACGACTACAAGACCAGCCAGTTCAACCGTGCCGTCACGGCGATGCGTCAGCCAGGCTCCACATTCAAGTTGTTCGTGTACTATGCTGCGTTGAAAAAGGGGCTTTCTCTATCGGATCAGGTCCTCGACGGCCCTATCGAGATAAACGGATGGTCGCCCCAAAATTCCGGGGGTGGTTACCGCGGTTGGGTTACGCTGGCGGAGGCTTTTGCTCGCTCGTTGAATGCCGCCACCGCAGCCCTTGCCCAGGAGGTGGGACTGGACAGTGTCGCCGCGGCAGCCAAGGAGCTCGGCATAAACGCGCCCCTGACGACGGCGCCTGCCTTGTCGCTTGGTGCTTCGGAGGTGAGTTTGCTCGATCTGACCGGCGCCTACGCATCGGTTCGCCTTGGAAAGGCGCCCGTCGAGCCGTGGGGTATTATCGAATTTCAGGCATCTGGCCAACCCAGAGGCTTCCACGTGGGTGCGCAAGTGCCTGCGGCTATTGATCTCTCTCCGTATCAGCCGGACCTTCTTGCGTTACTGCAGTTGGTCGTTGAGCGTGGGACTGGCCGCGACGCCGATCCCGGCATGTTTGCGGCCGGCAAGACAGGTACCAGTCAGGACAACCGTGACGCCTGGTTCGTCGGCTTCACGGACGCCTTGGTCGCCGGAGTCTGGGTCGGGAACGACGATGACGCGCCGATGAAGGGTGTCACCGGAGGCGCACTTCCGGCTCGCATCTGGCGGGAATTCATGCACGCGGCGATGGCTGAGCCTGCTCCGCAGATCGATCCGGATACAGGAATGATGACAAGCGAAGAGAACGCCGCACCGTCCTGCAACATCATGGCCTGCTCCCGCAGTTATCGTTCGTTCCGCGCTTCCGACTGTACCTACCAACCCTATTATGGCGCTCGGCGTCTTTGCGAGAAATAGCCCAACCCGCTTGTTAATATTTCCCGCCTTCGAGGCTTTCCTCTTTGCCACCGCATCGCGCCTTCAAGCGGCGGTTACGGGCACTGGCGGGCGGCCACCGCCCGAAGGGTCATCTCGGCGATCTTGGTGCTTGGTCTATTCGCATGCCTCGTTCGACCGGCGTCGGCGGCATGATCGCCCTTGCCGTCCAAGTCTTCGCGCTTTTCGGAGCATTTGGAGCCTTCACCATCGCCATCGGATTTCGACCACAAACAACTGGCAACTAGGTGTTTCACCTGGTCTTGCTGGTGGCGGGGCGTTGCGTCGCTTTCAGATCGAACAGGCCGTGACGAACAATGGCTGGGCTTCATCGCGAAGGCCGTCGCTGCTGCTGGCTGGCCAAATGCCTCCGCTCGCACCGATCTCAAGGATCGGCGATCTTGCCATCCATGAGATGAATGCGCCGCCCCATACGGGCCGCCATATCGAGATCATGGGTGACGGCGATAACCGTCTTGCCGCGTTCGCGCACGAGCCCTTCGAGGATCAAAAAGACCTGCTCGGAATTTTGACTGTCGAGGCTTCCCGTCGGCTCGTCCGCAAGCAGGATGGGTGGATCATTCGCAAGCGAACGTGCGACAGCGACCCGCTGGCGTTGACCGCCGGAAAGCTGATCTGGCCTCTTATCGATATGGCCGGCAAGGCCGAGCGATGCCAAGAGTTCTTCAGCCCGCGCCTGCATGGCCGACCGGCTCAAACGACCAAGCTTACGCATCGGGATCTCGACGTTCTGCCGCGCCGTGAATTCTGGCAGGAGAAAATGGAACTGGAAGACGAAGCCCAGCATAGAGAGGCGGGTTTCGGCGCGTTCCCTTTGGTCCATCGGATCGGTATCTCTGCCGCCAATCGAAAGCCTGCCGCTCGTCGGCTCGTCGAGCAGCCCCAACAGATAGAGCAGCGAAGACTTGCCGGAACCGGAAGGTCCAGTGATTGCAACGAATTCCCGCTCACCTATCGTCAAAGACACATCTTCGACCAGCGTTACGGGGACGGTTTCCGTCAGGATGCGTGTGAGGTTCTTCGCTTCAATCAAGGCGCTCATGTCGCACCCCTTATGATATCCACGGGATTAAGGCGTGCAGCACGCCTAGCCGGGAGATAGCCGGCAAAAGCCGCCGAACTGAGCGCGAAACCAGAGGCGATCACGTAATGCAGAATGCTCCAGGCAATCGGCAGGCGTGTCATTTCCTGCCCCGTCGCGGCAAGCTCGAAGCGCACCAGGGACAAGGCATAGACGAGCGCGAAGCCAAGCAGCCAACCGAGCGCCGATCCGCCGGCCCCGATGGCGACACCTTCGAGCAGAAACAGGCGCCGCATGTCCGCCTCGGCAAAACCGAGCGACTTCATGATGGCGATATCGCGCGCCTTTTCGTAAGTAATCGTCGAGATAATATTATAGATGCCAAAACCAGCGACCAGCATGATTGCTGCGACAACGGTGTACATGATGACATTGCGGATCACGAGCGCTTCGAGGAGCGATTCATTGGCCTCCTGCCAAGCCTCGGCCCTGTAGCCGAGTTCGGCCTCGATCCGGCGCGCCACCACTGGTGCGTCATCGGGATTGGCAAGCTTGATGCGGATCTCATTGATGGCGTTGGTGCGCGCGCTCAAGATCTGCGCGTTCTTCAGCAGTACATAAGCTTCGCCCTCATCCCGCGCGGTCGTGCCGGTATGAAAGAGGCCGACGATCTTGAAATTGCGCGTGAGTCCCTCGGACGAAACCGCCGCAACTGTATCGTTCAGTCCGGCGCCGAGGCGTTTTGCCATCGTATCGCCGATGACGATATTGTTGCCGCCTGCCGCAAGGGCTCCGAAACTTCCCTCCACGAAATCGCCGATGATCGGTGAAACGCTGCGCTCGGCGACCGGTTCGATGCCGATCACCGATGCTCCGACCTCGCGGCTGGAGTAACGAATGACACCTTGCAGCTTCAGGTCTGGTGCGAGCCGGCCGGGTATCCATGCCTCGAGCCAGGAGCGCGCGGCAGTCGGATTGATGATGCCGCGGCGGTCCTCCCGCGGCCTCAGTCCGAAGATCTCCGTCGTACGGAATACGGTTTCGGCAGGCTGCCGTCGCGCCGTTCGCTGCTCGTCGGTGATCTCGACATGCGGCATGGTATTGATCAACTGTTCCACAAAATCGTCCTGGCCGCCCTGCATGAGTGCCGCCATGGCGATGGAAAAGCCGACACCGACGGCAACGCCGAACACGGCAACAAGTGTCTGCCGGCCGCGGCCGGCAATATGGGTGACGGCGATCTCGAAAATCAGCCGCATCGCAACCTCACTTCGCAGCACCGGTTATCTTGACCCAGGCCCCATCCTTCAGATCTTGCGGAAACGGTGAAATCACCCGCGCCTTTTCATCCAGACCGGACCTAATCTCGATGCCACTCGGGCCGCGGATACCGGTTTTGATCTCACGTAGCCGGGCAGAGTTTCCTTCGACGGTGAAGACCTTCTCAATCTGCATCGCAACGGTGGGGACCAGCAGTGCGTTTTCCGAGACGCGGACGATGACGTTCACATCGCTCGACATACCGATCATCAGGGGCGTGTCGTCGGGAAGACGCAGCTTCACGCGATAAGTCTTCGTCACCGGATCGCCCTTCGGCGTTATGCTGCTGACGGTTGCATCGAGGGTCTGATCCTTGAAGGCATCCGATTTGAGCAGGGCCTTCTGCCCCAGCCGGAGCCGTGGAATATCCTCCTCGTTGACATCGGCGACCACGAGCAGCGGTTTTTGTTCCCCGACCCAGAAGAGCGCCGTTCCGAGATCGGCGACCTCGCCCACCTCGCCATCCTGGCGAAGCACGACACCATCGATCGGAGCGCGAATGATATAGCTGTCAAGGCGCGCCCTTTGGCCTGCGGCCAGCGCCTTGAGCTGCTCCACCTCACTGCTTGCCCGGTCGACTGACTGCTGGGCTGCGGTGTTTTTCTCCAGCATCAAATTGTAGCGCCGAAATTCCTGCTCCGCCAGCGCGAGCCGCGCCTCGAGTTCGGCAAGGGCCGCCCTCGCCTCGCTATCATCGAGGCGAGCAAGTATGTCGCCCTTTTTTACGGCCGCACCTTCGCAGTTGCATTGCTCGACGATCCGTTCGCGCACCAGCGGCGTGACTTTTGCCCAAGTGAGAGGTTCGACAACGCCACTGGCATAGACGATTTCGGCAGCACTACCACGCGCGGGGACGACGACCGATACGGGGATGGGGCGCCAGACGTACCAAGCAGCCAAACCGCCTGCCACGGAGAGGGCGACGACAACGGAAAGCAAGCGGAACGGTTTCACGCCATCTGCCTTGAACTGCTGCTGTTGCCGACCCTATAGCATTAGACCGACCGTCGGTCTATGAATACAGCTGAAGAATTCGGCCGCAGCATCGAATTCCGCTCCGCTAGTCAGGGGAACATACGAAAGAAACGAGCGCCGCTATGCGTGTCAAAAAACACCCAGAAATCCGCTCGGGCGAATTGTTGGATTGCGCTCAGCGGCTCTTCTTCGCTCATGGCTACAATCATACCACGATTAACGACATCATTCGCGAAGCAGGCGTGTCGAAGGGTGCCTTCTATCACTATTTTCCTTCCAAGGAGGCGCTGCTTGAAGCATTCGCTGCCCGCCTTGCCCGCGAAAGCCTTGAAGAGATTCGACCGCTCCTCGACGATCCTACGCTCGACGCCGTGGGACGGCTGAACACCTTGTTCGCCGGATCGCGGCGCCTCAAGGTCGAGCTTGGCCCGCAACTGCGAACAGTATTCGATGTCATTTTCCGCCCGGAAAACATCGTGCTGTTCCACCGCATCGATCAGGCTGTGACCCGCATCGTGGTCCCGCTTTTGGCCGATGTTCTCCGAGAGGGAACAGAGGAGGGTCTCTTCGATGCGCCAGACCCCGAAGCGTTCGCAGAGATGCTTCTTCTCTTTCGGCTTTCCCTCAGCAGCGTGATGCACGAGGCCCTGATAAGGAGCCGCGAGGGCAATATCGAGCAGGCCGTGAAGATGCTCGACGATCGCCTCAGGCTCTATGGTACTGCCATCGATCGCATCCTGAAGTTGCCCGAGGGAACGATCGAAGTAACTGAAACGAGCTTTGTCCGAGCTTTGCTTGATGACTCTCAATAAAATAGGAACCGTTGCGCAAAACTCTGCCGGATGAGATTTAAGCGACCGACCGGATGGTTGGAATATCGGCAGCGCGATTCTGTTCTCCTGTCGAAGGAGGATGCGGACCCATTACCGATATAAGGAAGGCCAGTCCGCTGGAATCCGGCTTGGGGCCGGCTGAACTAGCAAACGGCATGTGACCGATCCCCAGCGAATAGCGGTCCATTCGCATTCGAACCGTGTTTCGAACCCGGATTCGGCGCGCTGCGAAACGTCGCTTGCAATGTTTTCCTACCGAGTCATAATAATTTTGCACACGTGCTCAATTTTGTCACGCGGTCGTTACGCAGATCCCCTAGAGCGGAAACCGTTCGCGCTTTTCATGGGATCTCCGGGCCGGCCGTCAGCAATGGTGATGGCCCGCCAAGAGGCTCGCACCAAATCTCTGGGGAGATGAAGAGATGACTATTCTGCCGACACTGAAGTGCATGACCGTCGCGGCCGCCATCCTAGCCTCGACGACCGCCCTGTCCTTTGCCAAGGATCTGACCGTTACGGTCTGGGCCGGCGGCACAGGCCCAAACGACGTCTATCGCCTCGACGCAATCGATATTGCAGCCGAGCAGCTTCAGCGGGAAGCCGCTATCAAGGGCGAAGACCTCAAGATCAAGGTCGAGAAAAAGGCCTATAGCGGCTGGGAGGACTTCAAGCAGGCGATGACGCTTGCCGCCGAGGCGAAAACCGCTCCGAACATCGTCGTCACCGGCCACGAGGACATTGGCCCCTGGGCACAGTCCGGCTTGATCGTGCCAATTGAGGACTATGTCGACCTCGATTCCTGGCCGCTTAACAACATCTATGAAAACCTAATGGACATTGCCTCCTTCAGCGGCACGGTCTACGGCATCCCGCAGGACGCCGAGTCCCGCCCGATGTTCTTCTGGAAGCCTCACATGAAGGCGATCGGCTATAACGATGCTGATCTCGACGCTCTGCCGCAGAAGGTCCAGGACGGCAGCTACACGATGAAGAACCTGCTGGAAGACGCCAAGAAGATGCAGGACAAGGGCCTCGTGCAGCCAGGCTATGGCTTCTACCCGCGCTACACCAACGGTCCGGATTTCTGGCAGTTTTACACGAGCTTCGGCGGGACGATGGAAGAAGACGGCAAGCTGGTCTTCGACAAAGCTGCGATGCAACGCGCGTACCAATTCTTCGCCGACGCTGTAAAAGACGGCGTCACCAAGAAGAACCATATCGGGATGCCGGCCGACCAGTGGTGGAAGGAAGTGGCTTCCGGCAAGGCCGGGATCTGGCATGGCGGCACCTGGCATTATGCCCGCTACGTCAACCAGGAAGGCTTGAAGGACTTTTTCGGCAACGTCATCTTCACGCTGATCCCGGCCGGCGAAGGCGGCAAAGCCAACACGCTGACGCATCCGCTCGTCTATCTTCTGACCTCGGGCCACGACAAGGACGACACCGAGATTGCCGCCCAGTTGATCAAGATCGCCTCCGAGCCGCGCATCAATGTGCTGCATGCGGTCAAGTCCGCTCATCTCGGCATTTCGAAGTCGGAAACCGAGATCGAGCTCTACTCCTCCGACCGCTGGACGCGCGAAGCCACCGAGCGGCTTCTGCCCTACGCCAACGCGATGCCCAACAATGCCGATTTCGGCACCTACTGGAACATCATGTGGAAGGGCCTCGAGGCCTCCTGGACAGGCGCCAAGAGCGTCGATGCTGCCGTCAACGACGTAGAAGGCGAGCTGAAAAACACGCTCGGCGACAAAATCATCATCCGCTAAGCGCAGGCAAGCCTCCGGGCGGCCTCATCCGCCCGGACATTTTGCGGAGGCTTTCATGAGATCGTCCAGAACGCTCGGGCTCATAATGATCGCGCCGGCCGCGATCATGATTGTGCTGTTCTTCTTGATGCCGGTAGTGCTAACCGCCGTCTTTTCCTTCACGAACATGACGACCGCCACGGGCATTTCGGGCGGTGCCTACCAGATCGCCCCAAATTCGCTCATCGCGCTCAAGGACCAGATGCCGGAGGTCGTGCAGCAGCTTACCGAGCCGCGCTACGCGATCGACGAGGAGGGTATCAAAGGCGTCGAGGGCCTTGCGCTTGGGCCTGGCATCGCCACGGAGCTGCGCGAAAAACATCTCGGTGAGGTCTTCTCCTCGCGCCGCGAAGCCGAGCGCATGATCAAGGATCTTAACGACCGGCCGTCGACCCGGGACGTCAAGCAAATCTCAGAGCAGTTCAACCGCTCCGTTGCCAATCTGCGTTTCTCGAGCAAGGAGGACCTTTTCGCCTCGCTCGACAAGTTCGGCTTCAAGATGACGTCGGAACAGAAGGAAGGCCTCGCCAGCGCGACCTATACCGGCTGGAGCTGGACGACGGAGAACTTCTCGCGCATCGCCTCGTCACCGGACATGGCGCAGATCCTTTTCAACACATTGCTCTACGTCGCCCTTGTGCTCGTGCTCTTCAACACGAGCTACGCCATGCTCCTGGCGATCTGGACTCACTACATGCCGAACACGCAGGCAACGATTTTTCGCTCCGTCTGGCTCCTGCCGCGCATCACGCCCGTCGTTATCTATGTGCTGATGTGGAAATGGCTCGCCTGGGATACCGGCTTCATCTCCACCTTCATGGGCAAGTTCGGCTACTCGCCTAAGAACTATCTTCTCGACAACGCTTATAACGCTTGGCTCTTCGTGGTGCTGATCAACGGCTTCATCGGCGCCTCGATGGGCATGCTGGTCTTTTCCTCGGCGCTGAAGGCGATCCCGAAGAGCCAGTTCTTCGCAAGCGAGGTGGATGGCGCCAGCCGCTGGCAGCAGATCCGCTACATCATCCTGCCGCAGATGCGCTGGCCGATCCTGTTCGTCACCTGCTACCAGACGCTGTCGCTGCTTGCCTCCTTCAACGAAATCCTCCTTTCGACCCGCGGCGGGCCGGGCAAGGCGACCGAAGTCTGGTCGCTTGCCGCCTATCACACGGCGCTCAATAACTATGCCGGCAATCTGGAATATGGCCTTGGCGCCGCTATGGCGCTCGTCCTCGTGATTATCGGCATCATCCTGTCGCTCGCCTATCTGCGCGTCTTCAATTACGCCACGCTGGTTGCGCGGCCCCTCATCGAGGATTGATCATGGCGGAGAAATCGCAGCCCTCGGCGAACTACCGCACCTGGCCGGTCGTTCTGGCGCTCGCCATCGTCAGCCTGCCGCTGGTGCTGATGTATGCCTATCTCTTCATCGATACGATCACCGACAAGCAACCGGCGGCGCTGATGCCGGATACGCTTACCCTGCGGCACTGGACATTCCTTTGGCAGACGCCGCCTGGAAGGCCGAACATCTGGCTGGTGACGCTGAACACGCTGATCTTCACGGCGAGTACGACGGCCGTCGTACTCCTTGTCTCTTCCATGGCGGGCTATGTGCTGTCGCGGTTGAACGTGCCTGCCCGCGGCTTCTTCCTTGCCGGCGTCATGGTGCTGCACGCCTTCCCGTCGGTCACACTCATCATCGCGATCTTCATCGTACTGCAGATGGTCGGCCTCTATAATTCACTGATCGGCGTCATCCTTGTGAAGGCCGCGATCGACCTGCCACTCGGCATATGGCTGATGAAAGGCTTCTACGACAGCGTGCCCTGGGAGATAGAAATGGCCGGTGTCGTCGACGGCGCCTCGCGCTTCCGGGTCTGGCGCAGTCTCGTGCTGCCGCAGGTGCGTCCGGCGATCATGGCGCTGGCGCTCTTCTCCTTCCTTTCGGGCTGGGGAGAATTCATCCTGCCGCAGGTATTGGCCCCAGGCGGTCAGGTACAGGTGCTCTCGGTCTACCTTTCGGGGCTGATCGCCGATGACAACAATTTCGACTTCGGCACCTTCAAGGCGGTAGGCGTGTTCTACGTGATCCCGGTGCTGCTGCTTTACGGATTCTTCCACAAATATCTCATGAATATCTATGGCGGCGGGAGCAAAGGCTGATGCGTATCCTCCTCGACAATTTCTCGAAGAGCTTCGGCGCCACCAAGGTCATCGAGAACATGAACCTGGAAGTGGCTCACGGCGAGATGCTAGCCCTGCTCGGTCCGTCAGGCTGCGGCAAGTCGACGACGCTCTTTGCCATCTGCGGCATCCATCGCCCGACCGGGGGCCGCATCCTCTTCGGCGACCGCGATGTTACCGACCTTCCGAGCCAGGTGCGCAATGTCGGCGTCGTGTTTCAGTCCTACGCGCTCTATCCGCACATGACGGTTGCCGAAAACATCGGCTTTCCGCTGAGGGTCAAGGCAATGCCCTCAGCCGACATCCGCAAGGAGGTCGACCGCATCGCCGCTCTGGTGCAGATCGGCAACCTGATGGGCCGCCGCCCCTCTGAGCTTTCCGGCGGGCAGCAGCAGCGCGTGGCGCTCGCCCGCGCGCTGATCCGCAAACCGGACGTCCTGCTTCTCGACGAGCCGCTCGCCAATCTCGACGCAAAGCTCCGGCTGGAGATGCGCTCGGAAATCCGTCGCATCCAGCGCGAGACGGGCATCACCGCGATCCTGGTCACCCACGACCAGGTGGAAGCCATGAGCATGTGCGACCGCATCGCCATCATGAAGGAAGGTGAGATCATACAGATTGCAACACCGGCAGAGATGTATAACGACCCGCGCACCGCCTTCGTTGCCGGCTTCCTGGGAAACCCGCCGATCACCTTCCTGCACGGCGTGGCGGCAAAGGGTGTCTTCTCCATTCCAGGCAGCGAGATCAAAGTTCCACTCCCCGCTTGCGTGGACGCCTCGGATGGCGCCACGCTGATACTCGGCGTGCGGCCGGAGCACTACAATCCAACCGGCGACGTGCCGGTCACAGGCGTCGTGAACTTCGCCGAAACGCAGGGCCGTGAAAATCTTTATGACGTGCGGCTTGCCGGGGGACCACTGCTGCGCTCCGTCCAGCCGGTCCGCCACGACATCAAGATCGGCGACGAGGTCACCTGGGCAATCGACAGCCGCAACGTGCTCATTTTCGACGAAGACGGACGGAGGCTCTGATGCAACGCGATTTCTCAGCCTTCTTCGAGCGCTATGGCTGGCCCGCCGGCAAGGGCCGGCTGCCTCTCTGCATCGGCCATCGTGGCGCAAGCGGGCATGCCCGCGAAAATACGCTCGCCGCCTTCCGTCTGGCGGCGGACCTCGGGGCAGAAATGTGGGAGCTCGACACGCAGTTGACCAAGGACGGCGTAGTCGTCGTTTCCCATGACGACCATCTCGAGCGCGTCTTCGGCGTGGACAAGCGTATTTCGGAGATGATCGCAACCGAGCTTGCCGCGCTGGACGGCGTCGACGTCCCGACCTTCGAGGCGGTCGCCGCCCTTGGCCGCGAGACCGGAACCGGGCTCTATATTGAGCTGAAAGCACCGGGAAGCGGCCTCCCTTGCTGGCAGCAACTGCTCGAAAAGGGTCAGCGCTTCGCCTGCCTCGGCTCCTTCGACATCGCACAGGTCCGCGAGCTTCGCGAGGCCGGTTGCGACTATCCGCTGTCTGTGCTTGTTCGCGTCGGCGATAATCCGCACGTGATCGGCGACGAGGCGGATGCCGATATCTTGCATCTTTGCTGGGAGCGCGCCGGCGAGCGGCCGCAGGATCTGGTCACCCCGGCACTGATGGAGCGCGCCTTCGCAACAGGCCGCGAGATCGTTTTGTGGCATGAGGAAAGACGGCCGATCCTCGATGAGATCATGAAGCTGCCGGTGCTGGGTATCTGCACGGATCTGCCGGATATGATGCGCACCGTGCCGGGTGGGGAAAGAACGTTTGGCAGACAAGGATAAAGGACCGCGCAGAGTAACGTCCTTCGACGTGGCGCGTGTTGCGGGCGTCTCGCGCGCGGCCGTATCGCGCGCATTCACGCCGGATGCGAGCGTTTCGGCGAAGACCCGCGAAAAGGTCTATCAAGCGGCCAAGGAGCTCGGCTACCGCGTCAACTACCTCGCGCGGAGCCTGACGAACAAGCGCTCCGATCTCGTCGGCGTCGTCGCCGCCGGGCTCGACAACCCATTCCGCACGCTTCAGATCGAGCATCTGGCGCGCACGCTCATTTTCCGCAATTTCCGTCCGATTCTGTTGCCGACCTCCAAGGAGGCGGATACCTCGACCGTCATCGGCCAGCTTCTGCATTATGCCGTCTCCGGCGTAATCGTGACGTCGGACGCGCCGCCGACGGAAATCTGCGAGCAGTGCGCCGCCGAGGGCGTGCCGATCGTGCTGATCAACAAGGGCGACGAGATTCCCTTTGTCGACCGCATCATTTCCGATGACCACACCGCCGGAAATCTGGCCGCCGATCACCTGGTCGATAAAGGCGCCAGGCGTCTCGCCGCAATTGCCGCGTCCTCCGTCTCCTACACGGCACGCCGCCGCAGCGAGGCCTTCCTTGCCCGCTGCCGCCAGCGCGGCCTCGAGGCGCAGCTCTTCACCGTCGCCCTAAACGACTATCGAAGCGGCTACGACGCGGCATCCGGGCTCATCTCCTTGGGAATCGACGGCGCCTTCTGCGCCAACGACTACATGGCCTGCGGCGTGATCGACCGTCTGATGTCGGGCCGCAGCCGCCAAGACGTACCCGCCATGCGCGTGATCGGCCATGACGATATTCCCCAGGCAAGCTGGTCTGCCTATGAGCTCACAACCATCCGCCAGCCGTGCGACCTTCAGGCCGACCAGGCGATCGGCCTGCTGATGAGCCGGATGGCTAAGCCGGATATGACGGCGCGCGTAGAATTCACGCCCGTTTCGTTGATCAAGAGAAGGACTGCCTGATGAGTTCCGCATTCGATCTCTCCGCCCTTGAGGCCCGCGCTGCGGCTGCGATAGAGATCGCACGTCATGTCGGCCGCGAGGCGGCCCGCTTCCGCGCGGAAATGGGTTCGGGATTGAAGGTCGAAAACAAGGGCCTGCAGGATTTCGTGACCGTCGCCGACCGCAATGCCGAGCGGGCCATTCGCGACGGGCTGCTTGGGCTGTTCCCGCAAGACACCTTTGTGGGTGAGGAAACCGGCGGCGGAGCCGGCCGCGCTGGAACCTGGGTGGTCGATCCGATCGACGGTACAACGAACTACATTAGAGGCTTCCGCCACTGGGGCGTATCGATCGCATTTTGCGCCGAAGGCCGCCTGGAGATCGGCGTCGTTTACGATGCCGCCAAGGATTCTGTCGTCTCGGCAATCCGTGGCAGCGGCGCGTTTCGCGAGGGGACACCCATTCGTGCTGCAGCGACGAGCGATCCGGCCAATGCCATCTGCATCCTCGGCCATTCGCGCAAAACGAGCTTCGACGAGCACCTTGCCATCTCCCGGCGCCTACATGAGCGCGGCATGGACTACCGCCGCATGGGCGCGGCCGCGATCGACCTCCTACGTGTCGCCGAGGGTGCGGCCGATCTCTATTACGAGCGGCATCTGAACGCATGGGATATGCTCGCAGGCGCACTGATCGCTTGCGAAGCGGGCGCGAAAGTCGCCATGCCCGCGTTACCGGCTCTTCTGTTCGAAGGCGGCCCGGTCGTCGCCTATTCGCCGGGGCTTGCCCGGGAATTCGAATTCATCATGGAGATCGAGGGTTTGGCGCCGATGACGGACTAACCAGACTGCCATGCGCAACGCCCAGGCGGGGCGGGCTGCGCTTGTCGTCACGAGCAACCGCGTAAGAGGAGATTGCCAATGAAAACCGTCTTTGTTCTCTTCGATTCCCTCAATCGCCACATGCTCGGCTGCTACGGCGGATCTCGAATACCAACGCCGAACTTTGACCGCCTTGCCGGGCGCTCGATGGTCTATGACAAGCATTATGTGGGCTCGCTGCCCTGCATGCCGGCACGACGGGATCTCCTGACAGGACGTCTGACTTTTCTGCATCGCAGTTGGGGGCCCCTCGAACCATTTGACAATGCCTTTCCAGAGCTTCTCAAGCAGAAGGGCGTGCATAGCCACCTGATCACCGATCACTACCATTATTGGGAAGACGGCGGCGCGACCTATCACAATCGGTATTCAACCTTCGAGTTCGTGCGAGGTCAGGAGTCGGATCCGTGGAAGGCAATGGTGCAGCCTCATTGGGAGCGTCTTCGGGAAAAATATCACCAAGCACAGACCGGCAGCGGCCCGATCAGCAAGTACGGGCCATACATGATCAATCGAGAATTCATCAGGCAAGAAAAGGACTTTCCCTCTGTACAGTGCTTTGCGCATGGTTTGGAGTTTCTCGATCTCAATCGCGAGGCTGATGACTGGCTACTGCAGATCGAAACATTCGATCCGCACGAACCCTTCTTCGCGCCGGAGCGCTTCAAGGAACCTTTCAAAACCGGATGGAACGGGCCTATCCGTGATTGGCCCCGCTATGGACGGGTTGAGGAACTGCCGGAAGAAGCTGATGAACTCAGAGCGAACTATTACGCGATCGTGTCGCTATGCGATTTTCTGCTCGGCCAGCTGCTCGATTGCTTCGATACGCACGATATGTGGAAAGACACCGCGCTCATCGTGACAACCGATCACGGGTTCCTTCTCGGGGAACACGATTTTTGGGCCAAGAACCGTATGAACATGTACGAGGAGATCGTACACATCCCCTTGTTCATCCATGATCCGCGCTGGCCTGCTGCGGGAAGGATTGACCGGCTGACCCAGTCCATCGACGTGGGGCCGACATTTCTCGATATATTCGGAGTAGATGCCCCGCCTGAGACAGAAGGGCAGTCGCTTCTGAAGCCGAATTCCAAGGATGCAGTTATCTTTGGCTATTTCGGCGGCGCAGTCAACGTAACCGATGGCCGCTATACCTACCACAGGTTTCCAGCCGATCTCCTGAAGCAGGATATCTATCAGTATACGGTTATGCCTACGCACATAACGCGGCCATTCACGCCGGAAGAGCTATCAGGAGCGACGCTGGCCAAGCCGTTTTCGTGGACCAAGGATGTTCCTCTGCTGCGGGTGCCGGTGACCGAAAGATCGCCGATGTTCGACAATTATGGACCTGGAGCATTGCTTGAGAAACAAACGCGTCTCTATGATCTGGCGACCGATCCCGGGCAGGAGACGCCCCTTCAGGATCCCGCTCGGGAACGGCGGATGCTTGAGTTGATGAAGGCCCTCATGCGATCAAACGATGCGCCTGCGGAAGCCTTCAAGCGCCTCGAACTATAAGTGACGTCATCGCCCGGACGTCGCCGGTGAGTATCGCGCGTCGTGCTTTTTTCGCTGGCGTTCATCTGCTTTTCGAAAGCTCTGCATTCACGCCCGCGCGGCGCCGCAAGCGTTCTGCCGCGAAATCCACGAAGGCACGCACCCGGGCGGAAACCATGCGCCCTTGCGCGTGAACGATGTGAACTGGCACCGGCTCGCGCTCGTACTCTGCAAGCATCACCTTGAGACGGCCGGCCTGTATCTCTGGCGCCACTTGGTAGGACTGGAAGCGGGAAAGCCCCCAGCCCGCCACAGCGGCCGCGATCGCTGCGTCATTCGTGTTGCAGATGAGCCTGGCGCTGATGGGCACGCGAATGCTGCTGTCCTTTCCGAACAGCCACTCTGAATGGCCAAAAAGGCCGTCGCGTCCGATAATTCTGTGACCCGCAAGATCCTCCGGCTTTTTTGGCTCGCCCTGACGGGCGAAATAGTCTGGCGAACCGCAAAGTACCTGCCGGATAGACCCGATCCGACGCGCGACGAGGCCGGAGGCGGGAAGTGCTGCGATACGCACGGCAACGTCCAGACCTTCCTCAACCAGGTTGGTGACGCGATCGACGAATACGGTTTTGACCTGCATGGCAGGATAAAGATCGAGAAAATCGAGTATCACGGGAAGCACGTGGATGCGCCCGAAAAGCGCAGGCGCCGTCACGGTAAGCAATCCCGCCGGATGCGTGAAGCTGCCCGCCGCATTGGCCTCCGCCTCGGCAATTTCCGCGAGTATCCGTCGACAGTCGGTCATATAGCCTTCGCCAGCTGCCGTCAGCTTTAGCGAACGGGTCGTGCGGACGAGGAGTCGCGTACCGATCAAGCTTTCCAGTTTGGATACCGCTCGCGTTACCGATGGAGGGCTCATATGCAGGACTTTAGCCGCTGGCGCGAAACCGCCGCTGTCCACCACCTGTACGAATACCCGCATCGCCTGCCACCGGTCCATCAACCTCTCCTTGGCCGAGTCTATTATTTCAACTCGTGAAATGGTTTAGTGCCTTCTTTCACTCTTACCATCATTGATCTTAATAATCATCATGCAGCCGACCTTATGACTCAGGAGGCTGACATGAAGCTCTACTATCATCCGCTGTCGGGCCACGCCCATCGTGCGCGACTCTTTCTCTCCCTGCTTGGCATCGACCACGAGCTTGTGCTCGTCGATCTGGCGAAACTGGAGCACAAGCAGGCTGAATTCCTCAAGCTGAACCCGTTCGGCCAGGTCCCGGTACTCGACGACCACGGCACCATTATTTGCGATTCCAATGCCATTCTTGTCTATCTTGCGAAGAAGGCAGGACGGAACGACTGGCTTCCCGAGCACCCCAAAGGTGCCGCCGCCGTCCAGCGATGGCTATCAGTGGCGGCCGGTCAGATCGCGCATGGTCCGGCGCAGGCGCGGCTTATCAACGTTTTCAAGGCACCCTATAGCCCGGAAGAAGTCATCCCGCGCGCTCATGCCATACTGGTGCTCATAGAGGCTGAGCTGGAAGGCCGGGACTGGATCGCTGCCGACCGAGCGACGATTGCCGATGTCGCCCTTTACAGCTACGTGGCCCGCGCCCCGGAGGGCGACGTGGATCTCAAGAACTATTCAAACATCCGCGCCTGGCTAAGCCGTGTCGAGGCACTGCCCGGCTTTGTCGACTTCCAGAAGACCCCAGTCGGCCTTGCGGCTTGAGGAGGATCGCTGTGGAAGGCCCGACTTTGTTTGCGTCGCCATGGCATCATGGCGAAATCGCTCTCCAGACGCGGCTCGGCGTCGAAGCGCGAATGGATGAGGTCGGGCGCCGCGTCGTGCGCGATCATCTGATCGACCAGCACAGGGAATTTTATCCGCTGCTACCGATGGTGGTCTTGGGGGCCGTGGACCGAGAAGGCGACGTCTGGGCCACTCTTCGTTCCGGTCGGCCGGGCTTTCTCAATGCGCGGGATTCCCGCAGGCTCTGCGTCGAGCTGGAAAGGGAGTTTGCCGATCCCGCCGAAACCGGCATGGACCACGGCTCCCCTCTCGCCCTTCTTGGCATCGATCTCGGCACGCGCCGCCGCAACCGCTTGAACGGCACATTGCAGAGGCATGCGGGCGGCTTCGATGTTTTGGTCGATCAGAGCTTCGGCAACTGCCCGAAATACATCCAGCTTCGGCAGGTCCGGTTCGTTCGCGATCCGGCGCGACCCTCTTCCGTGCCACCGCGTGAAAGTTCTTGGCTTGACGATGCGGCCCGCGCACTGGTGGAGCAGGCGGATACCTTTTTCGTCGCTACCTATGTAGACGTTTCCGGAGCACGACAGGTCGATGTGTCGCATCGCGGCGGTCGTTCGGGCTTTGTCCATATCGGCGAAGACGGGTGGCTGACGATTCCCGATTACACTGGCAACCGCTTTTTCAACACACTTGGCAATATCATGCTCAATCCGTACGCCGGGCTTGCGTTTTTTGACTTTTCGACCGGCGATCTCCTGCAACTGGCCGGCGAGGCCGAGCTGTTATTCGATCACCCTTGCGTCAAGCCCCTAGAAGGGGCCGAACGCTACTGGCGTTTTCGTCCACGCCGTGTTGTGTGGCGCGCTGACGCACTGCCGATCCGCTACGACTTTGCCGAATGGTCACCATTCGCACTCGCCACCGGCACTTGGTAGCAGTCACCGAGAGGAAGAGCGTCGCACCCGGCAAATTGCCGTCTCATCTTCGGCGGCACCCGCGTATAAAAGCAGAAACTAATTTAGATAGTCGATTTCCTCGACGTGCTGTAGAATCGAATGTCGGGCGCCCAAACTGGGAGATTATCGGACTCTGGGTTAGCGCTCTCGCGAAAAAATGTCATTCTTGTTTGTTGGCAAATGAAATGGAACAGAGATTAGCCGCGATCCTGGCGGCCGACATGGCAGGCTACAGCCGGCTGATGGAGATGGATGAAGCAGGCACGCTCGCCCGCTTGAAAACTCACCGAATCGAACTGATGGACCCCGCGATCGCGAAGAACAAGGGTCACATCATTAAGACCACGGGTGACGGCATGCTTGTCGAATTCCAAAGCGTTTCTGATGCGGTAAAGTGCGCCGTGGAGATCCAGCAGCGTATGAAGCGGCGTAATTCGGACGTGCCGCAAGATCGGCGGATCGAATTCAGGATCGGGATCAACCTCGGCGACATCATTTTTGACGAGCAGGATATTTTTGGTGATGGTGTGAATATTGCTTCTCGGATCGAGCAATTGGCCGACGTCGGCGGCGTCTGCATCACCGCGGCCGTAGCGACACAAATTGTCGACCGGCTCGAAGTCGCCATCGAGGATTTGGGAGAAAAGACGCTCAAGAATATAAGCCGTCCGGTTCATCTCTTTCGTGTGGGGCTCGAAGCGTCCGCCCTGCCCGGTCAATTGGATGACCTGGATGCGAAACGATCCGTTGCGAAACCTTCTATCGTTGTGCTGCCATTCATCAACATGAGCGGCGACCCCGATCAGGAATTTTTCGCCGACGGCCTTACAGAGGACATCATTACCGAACTATCCCGCCGTCACGAGCTGTTCGTCATTTCGCGCAATTCGAGCTTTGTCTATAAAAACCGCGCCGTGAACGTACGCGAAGTCGCGCAAAAGCTTGGGGCTCAGTACTTGGTGGAGGGAAGTGTTCGCAAGATAGGCGACAGGGTGCGTGTGACCGTCCAGCTCATCGATGCAGTCAGCGATGCTCATATTTGGGCGGACAAATACGATCGGAAGCTTGACGACATATTCGCGATACAGGACGAGGTAACGGGCGCGATAGTGGCGACTTTGCCCGGTCGCGTCGAAGCAGCCCAACGCGACCAGCTTGCACGAACAAAACCAGCGAATATGGCCGCATACGAGTGCGCGCTTGCCGCCAAGGTACTGCATCACAAGGGCACTGTGTCGGACAATCAGCAAGCGCAATTGCTTATAGACAGGGCCGTCGCGCTCGACGCAGGTTATGCCCATGCCCATGCGTGGCGGGCGTGCATTCTGGGCCAAGCCTGGGTCAACGGCTGGTGCGAAGACAAGGATGCAGTGTGGGATGAGATCGTTGCCGCGTTGGATCGGGCGCTGGCGCTGGATGACAACGACGCCGACGTCCACCGAATTTTGGCAGCGGTGAACGTGAACAATAATGCCTTGACCACAGCGCGGTATCACCAGGAGCGCGCGCTTTCCCTCAATCCAAATTATGACCTGGTGGTGGTTCAGCAAGGCGAGCTGCTGACGTGGCTCGGGCGGCCCGAAGAGGGGATAGAATGGATCCGTAAAGCAATGCGGCTCAATCCTCATCACCCCGAGCGGTTTTGGAGCCACCTCGGAAAATCACATTTTGCTGCGCATCAGTACGGCGAGGCGATCGAAGCATTTATGCACCTGTCAGTTATGGATCACGTCCAGCACGCCTTCGTCGCTGCATGCTACGGCTGGCTCGGTGATGAAATCGCCGCTACAGGTCATCTGGAGAAAGTAAGAGCGCTTGCCCCGCAATTTGACATACCGTCATTTCTTGCAACGATGCACTACGCTCAGGAATCCGATGTTCAACACCTTCGCGAAGGCCTCGTCAAAGCGGAAAACAAACGCGACGGCACATCACCAAAGGCAGTTTAAATTGCCTGCCAGATCCAACACTCACGTCGGGCTTGCTGGGGCGGCTCGCCGCAGCCTGATGGGCCTGCCGAACATGATGACGTTGCCGCCAAGCGCGAAGATGAGGCCGAGCACGGCTTCGGCGGTCCAGACGTAGCCTTCGAAGAGTGTCGAGACCGTCAAGGCGACGAGCGGAAACAGCACTGTCGCATAGGAAGCGCGCGCCGGACCCCATCGGCCAACGAGCGCCAGATAGGCGAGGAAGCCGACGACGCTTCCCGGGATCGCAAGGTAGAGCAGCGCGCCCGTATAGACCGGCGATGGATCGAAAGTAAGAGGCAGGCCGCGGACAAGTACAATGGCGCCCAGCGCCGCCACGCCGCAGACCATCGCATAGGCCGTCGTCGACGAAAGATCGAGCCCCAGCCTTTGATGGCGAGCTGAGAGGAAATTGCCGAGCGAGAAGCAATAGGTGCCGGCAAGTGCCAGCAAAAGGCCAAGTCCGCCCTGAGGCGTGGTGTCGAGCGCGCGCATCTCATCTGCAAAAAGAAGCATCAGGCCGACGAGGCCAACGGCGCCTGCCAACATCACACGGGCGCTCGGGCGATTTCCTTGAAGGAGCCAGCCGTTCGCCGCGTTAAATAGAGTTGCCATTGCAAAAACGACCGAGACGATGCCGCTCGGCAGCATGCCGGCGGCATAATAGAAGCAGAGGAAATTGCAACAGAACAGGCAAAGGCCCTGAGCGCCGACTGTCAGCCAATGATTCAATGGCGGTGGCGGCAGGCGCCGGCGCAGCGCCAGCAATCCAAGCAGCAGAATGGCTGCGAGCGCGAAACGGTAGAGGATCGAAACCTCCGCGGGCACGATGCCGACCTGCAGCTTGATCGCAAACCACGTGGTGCCCCATATAAGGACGGTGAGAACGAAGAGAAGCGGCGCCATTAGCTGTCTTTCCTGTCGGAGGCATCGAACGGCGCCTTCTATGGCGCTGCACCACCCGCCGCTATCATAGACTTGCGCGACTATCGAAATCTTGCGGTCTTCGGCAGCACCCAGTTGCAGGAGATACCGCCGCGGCCTTATGAGAAAGCATGACGGCGGCCTGACGATTGCGCAATGGCGAAACTTCGCCAATAGCCGCGCCTTGCCTATCGCGATCCCGGGCACCACACCGTTAGCCTTTATCTCGATGGTACCGTGCGCCGCATGGACAGCGGTCAGACGGGGATAGGCTCGTCGGGAGCGCTCTGTCTGCTGCCGGCAGATGGTGACAGCGCCTGGCATGTACTCCGAGACGTCTATTTCTGTCACATCTACATCTCTCAGGGCCGGTTTCAGAGGCTGGCCGGCGAGGTTTTCGATCGCGACAGCCGGACGTTGACGCTTCCCGACCTGAGTTTCTTTTCCGACGGCTTCATTGCGGACATCATCAACCGGGCGATCCTGCCCAACGACTGGTCGGAAAGCGCCAATCGCCTTTTACTTGCCCAGGCGGCTGATCTCATCTTGCTCGAAGTGCTGCGCAAGAACGGTCCAGTCCGGTCCAGCAGCCTTGTCCTCCAGGGCGGGCTTTCACCCCACGTTTTGAAACGCATTATACAATTGATCGATGCCGATCTCGCCGGCGACCTCAGCCTCGACCGGCTTGCCGCGGAGGCAGGCCTCAGCTCCTATCATTTCGCCCGTATGTTCAAACTGACCACGGGCCAGACGCCGCACCGTTTCGTGCATGAGCGGCGGCTTGCGGTGGCTTATGAGTTCATACGCGCTGGCAAAGCCAGCATCACGGAAATCGCAGCCGCCTGCGGATTCTCGACACCGGCGCATTTCGCCGCAAGCTTCAAGGCGAAATTCGGCACGAGCCCGTCCGCTATCCGCGTCTGACGGCACGCAAGAACGTGCCCAACGCGTTCACCGGATGAAGCACTTGCCACCGGTTATCGGTAGCCTCCGGAATCGGCCCGACGGCGGCGGAAGAGAGCGGGAGTCGAACCCACAAAAGACCGTCTTTCGGACCCTCGGCCCACGGATCCCCAGACCTCGGGACTGCTTGCGTCATGCATGGCTCAGACGAAAGAATTTGCTCGGAAAAATCGTTGCGATGGGTTATTCCGCAGCAATAATCATCGGTTAAGTGGCGGACGGCGAGGCCGTATTGCGCGTCGCTGCTTAGTCCTCCTCTGCCATACGGTGGACGCGGCGGTCAGTCTCGCGTGCCGCTTGGCCCCCGTCGATGGCGCGAATACACAAAACTGGCCAAACGTGCCTTGCCTAAGCTGTTAATCTCTTGGAAGCTGCAGCTTGAGGAGATGCCGGTGCGTTAACGCGTCCGGCAATGCAGATTCGAAAGATTTACTTGTGGTTGTTTCATCCCCCCGCACCTTTTTGACATCCCTGTTTCACGCAGCTGTCGGGGCCGCCGATCCCCTGTCGGGTATCAAGGCGCATCTGCCTGCGAAGCCAAAAGGCCGAACGGTGGTGATCGGGGCGGGCAAGGGAGCAGCGCAAATGGCTCGCGCGCTTGAAAGCGTCTGGGACGCGGCGCTCGATGGCGTGGTCGTGACGCGCTACGGCTACGGCTGCGAAACACAGAAGATCGACATCATCGAAGCTGCCCATCCGGTGCCGGATGCCGCTGGTCTTTCCGCATCGAAGCGGTTGGTCGAAGCGCTAAAAGATCTGACGGCGGACGATTTGGTGATTGCACTGATCTGCGGCGGTGGCTCGGCGCTTCTGCCGGCGCCGCCCGAAGGCCTGACGCTTGAAGGTGAGATCGCGCTCAATGAAATGCTGCTGGCTTCCGGAGCGCCGATCTCGGCCATGAACGTCGTGCGCAAGCATCTATCCACCATCAAGGGCGGGCGGCTCGCGGCGGCCACAAAAGCGCGCGTCGTCAGCCTGATCGTCTCGGATATCCCGGGAGACAATCCCGCGCATGTCGCCTCAGGTCCCACCGTTCCCGATCGCTCCACCCGGTATGAGGCTATCGAGATCGTCCGGCAATATGGCCTGCAGCTTGCGAAGGCAGCGCTCGATCACCTGGGCTCCCCGGCTGCAGACGCGCCCTTTCCGGACGATCCGATCTTTGCCGGACACGAACATCACATCATCGCTTCGGCCGGTGTGTCGCTCGAGGCCGCCGCTCAACTGGCGACGTCCAATGGCATCACCCCCGTGATCCTGTCGGATTCGATCGAGGGCGAATCCCGTGACGCTGCACTGGTGCACGCGGCAATCGCCCGTGAGGTTCTTGGCCGCAACCGACCGTTCGAAAAGCCAGTGGTCATTCTCTCGGGCGGAGAGACAACCGTGACACTGCGCGCCAAAGGCGGCAGAGGCGGGCGCAACGGGGAATTTGCGCTTGCCGCCGCACTCGCAATCGATGGACACGACATCCATCTCCTGGCAGCAGACACCGACGGCATCGACGGCTCGCAAGACAACGCCGGCGCATTTGCCGATGGCACCACCGTCAGGCGCCTGCGCGAAGGCGGCCTCGATCCCCGGCGCCTGCTTGATGGCAATGACAGCTATTCGGCCTTCCAGGCTATCGGTGACCTCTTCGAGACTGGCCCGACAGGCACCAACGTCAACGATTTCAGGGCATTCTTGATTCGTTGATGGCGGAGCCAGGCGCCGGCGTCTACATTGTCGGCACCGCTTGCCTGCTGTCCCGGCGGAAAGCATCCGGGCTCGTCGACATCCATTTGCGGAAGGCCCGGAAAAATGCGCTGGGTTCGGAATAGCCGAGTTGTGTGGCGATGTCGCCGATCGTCTTTGGCGTATTGAGCAGCAAGTCGACGGCCATATCTCGGCGGATATCATCTTTGATGCCGGCATAGCTCTGCCCTTCGTCACTCAGGCGATGACGCAGGGTGGAAACCGGCACGCGCATGTCGGCCGCAAGGTCCACGAAATTCGACCATGCAGCCGGCGGCAGCCTGCTCAGCCTCCGGCGGACACTTGAAGCGAGCCCGGCATCGTAGCGATAGCGCACGAGGATGTTCGCCGGTGCGCCACGCAGGAACTGTTTTAGTGCCTGCTCGGTCCGCGAAACCGGCAGGTCCAGCATGGCGCTGTCGAAACCCAGCCGGCTGACGGGTTGAGAGAATCCGACGGGGGCACCGAAGAAGAGCCGGTAATCGGCTCCCTGTTTTGGCTCATCACAGCGGAAATCGACGAGCCGGATGGGGATCCTGCGGCCCACCAGCCAGCACGTGATACCGTGCAAAATGATCCAGTAGGTGCGATAGGCGAAAGCCGAGCGAGGCCCGCCTGCGTCCGCAAGCTCGATCTCAGCCAGGCCGTCGCGGACGACGAGTTCGCCGCGCGGATCCTCCAGGACGACATTGAGGAAGCGCAGTGCCCGGCGTAACGCCTGGCCGAGGCTTCGTGCGTGCAGCACGCAGTGACAGAGCAGTGTGAAGCTTCCGCTGCGCATCGGCCTTCCTCCCATTCCGAAGAATTCGTCATCGAGCTCGGCCGCAATCGCGAGCCACAGTGCACCATAGCGCTCGGCCGATATCGGCTGGTCGACACGCTGAGGCAGTCCGAGCGCAGCAATGAGCGGGGCTGTCGGTTTTCCTATCCGGCGCAGGCTTTCGAGTGCCTCTTCGACGAATCCCGGTGCGATCATGCGCCTTTCGAGTTCAGTCATCCCCTTCCCTCTCCGTGTGGTAAAATTGTCCAAAAATATGAAGCAGTTCTGTCATCGCTTGCAATAGTGGGACGACATAAAGTCCGTGCTATTCTGGCTGGGCGCTACATGAGAGGAGCATCGTAGGGCTGTGGGAGATGATCCATGCTGATTCGTGGAGGAACCTTCATCGTCACAGGCGGCGGGTCCGGTCTCGGCGCAGCAACCGTGCGGATGCTGGTCGAAGACGGGGCGCGCGTCGTCATTGCGGATCTTAATGAAGAGGCAGGTGAGATGGTCGCCGCAGAGCTCGGCGCGCAGGTTTCATACCTGTGTGCCGACGTGACGAGCGAGGAAGATGGTGTGCGCGTTGTCGCCGCTGCGCTCGATACCTTCGGTGGCCTGCGTGGGCTCGTCAACTGCGCCGGCGTTGCCCCGGCCGAAAAGGTCATTGGACGCGATGGGCCGCATCGGCTCGAAAGCTTTTCGCACGCGATCGGCATCAATCTGATCGGCACGTTCAACATGACGCGCCTCGCCGCGTCAGCCATTCAGCAACAGGAGCCGGATGGCGAAGGCGAGCGTGGCGTCATCATCAATACGGCCTCGGTTGCCGCCTTCGACGGCCAGATCGGCCAGGCGGCCTACTCCGCCTCCAAGGGTGGTGTGGCCGCCATGACGCTGCCGATTGCCCGCGAGCTTGCCCGCCACGGTATTCGCGTCCTCTCAATCGCTCCCGGCATCTTCGAAACACCGATGATGGCAGGCATGCCGTCTGAGGTTCGCGAATCACTCGGCAGGAGCGTGCCCTTCCCGCCGCGGCTCGGCCGGCCTGCTGAATTCGCCGCCCTGGTGCGCCATATATGTGAGAACAGCATGCTGAACGGCGAGGTCATTCGCCTCGACGGCGCATTGCGGATGGGCGCGCGTTAGGCGCTACCAGGGAGGAGTAAAATGCCATTGCAGGATCCTGTCGTGATTGTCGGCTCGGCACGCACCCCGATCGGCGGATTTCAGGGCGAGCTCAAGGATGCTACGGCGCCCGCGCTCGGAGCTTGCGCAATACGGGCCGCACTTGAACGCAGCCGCGTCGAGGCCGGGGCCGTTGATGAAGTGGTGTTCGGCTGCGTGCTGCCGGCCGGCCAGGGCCAGGCGCCGGCGAGGCAGGCGGCCATCGGCGCTGGCCTTGCCTTTTCGACCGGCGCCAGCACCATTAACAAGATGTGCGGCTCCGGCATGAAAGCCACGATGATTGCTCATGACCTCATTGCCGCAGGAAGTGCCTCGGTCACCATCGCCGGCGGCATGGAAAGCATGTCGAATGCGCCCTATCTCCTCGATCGGGCACGTAGCGGCTACCGGCTCGGCCACGGGCGCGTTGTCGATCATATGTTCCTCGACGGGCTTGAGGATGCTTATGACAAGGGACGTTTGATGGGCACTTTCGCGGAAGACTGCGCCGAGGCCTATCAATTCACACGCGCCGCACAGGATAGCTATGCGATCGCCTCGCTGACGCGGGCGCAAAAGGCGATCGAGGCCGGCTATTTCGACGAAGAGATCACACCGGTGACCATCAAGACCGGCAAAAGCGCACTGACGGTTGCGCGCGACGAACAGCCGGGCAAGGCAAAACTTGAAAAGATTCCGGCCCTGAAGCCTGCCTTCCGCGACGGCGGAACCGTGACCGCTGCCAATTCAAGCTCGATTTCCGATGGTGCGGCGGCCCTGGTCCTCATGCGCCGCTCGCAGGCCGAACGCCGCGGATTGCAGCCGCTTGCCACGATCACTGCCCAGGCCACCCATTCGCAGGCGCCCAATCTCTTTGCAACGGCGCCGGTCGGTGCTCTTGAGAAGCTTTCCGATCGCGCCGGCTGGTCGTTTGATACAGTCGATCTTTTCGAAATCAACGAGGCTTTCGCCGTCGTCGCCATGGCTGCGATGCGCGATCTCCATCTGCCGCACGACAAGGTCAACGTGCACGGCGGCGCCTGTGCGCTTGGCCATCCGATCGGCGCGTCGGGAGCACGTATCATCGTCACGCTGCTTGCGGCTCTTGAGCGATACGACCTGAAGCGCGGCATGGCCGCACTTTGCATCGGCGGCGGCGAGGCAACTGCAGTCGCCCTCGAACGGCACTAAGGGAGGAACGCAGATGATCCTTTCCGACCTGCAGCAGCAAATTCGCGATCTCGCGCGCGATTTCGCCCGCGAGCGCCTGGCGCCGGGCGCGGCCGCCCGCGACCGCGATCACGCCTTCCCCCGCGAGGAACTGAAGGAGATGGGCGAGCTCGGCCTGCTCGGCATGCTCGTTCCGGAAGCCTTTGGAGGCTCCGACACCGGCACCGTCGCCTATGCTGCCGCGCTCGAAGAGATCGCCGCCGGCGACGGGCCGTGCTCGACCATCATGAGCGTCCATAGCTCGGTTGCCTGCGTGCCGATCCTGAAATTCGGCAATGAAGAACAAAAGCAGCACTTCTTGCCAAGGCTTGCGAGCGGCGAATGGATCGGAGGTTTCGCACTGACCGAGGCTCAGGCGGGCTCCGATGCCTCAAACCTGCGCAGCCGCGCGCGCCGCAACGGCGATCATTATGTGCTCGACGGGGCCAAGCAGTTCATCACCTCGGGCAAGAATGGCCAGATGATCATCGTCTTCGCGGTCACCGATCCCGAAGCCGGCAAGAAGGGTATCACCGCCTTCATCGTGCCGACCGATATACCCGGTTACGAAGTCATCCGTGTCGAAGAAAAGCTTGGCCTCCATTCGACCGATACCTGCCAGATCGCCTTCACCGGCATGCTCATCCCCGCCGAACTCAGGCTCGGCGCGGAAGGGGAAGGATACCGCATCGCGCTGGCCAATCTCGAAGGCGGGCGGATCGGCATTGCCGCGCAGGCGGTTGGCATGGCACGCGCGGCCTATGAGGCGGCGCGCGACTATGCGCGCGAGCGTGTCGCTTTTGGCAAACCGATCATCGAGCACCAGGCCGTCGCCTTCCGTCTCGCCGACATGGCGACGCAGATCGAGGCCGCGCGCCAGCTCGTCCTCCATGCAGCGGCATTGCGCGAAAGCGGCCTGCCTTGTCTTTCTGAAGCGTCGATGGCGAAGCTCTTTGCCTCCGAAATGGCAGAGCGGGTCTGCTCCGACGCGATCCAGATCCATGGCGGCTACGGCTATATGGCCGATTATCCGGTCGAGCGGATCTACCGGGATGTCCGCATCTGTCAGATTTATGAAGGAACGAGCGATGTGCAGCGCATGGTGATTGCGCGCAATCTGTAAACCAAGGATGCGCCGTCCCCTCCTAGAGGAGAGGAGCGGACGGCAAAGGGAGGAATGAGACCATATGGCGGAATTCGCTCAACTGAGCTTGCATGTCCCCGAACCCGCCGTCCGTCCGGGCGGCCAGCCTGATTTTTCCAACGTCAAGATCGCCAAGGCAGGCGCGGTGCCGCGCCCTGAGGTGGATGTCGCGTCTGAGGACATCCGCGAGCTCGCCTATTCGATCATCCGTGTCCTTAATCGCGACGGTGAGGCCGTCGGCCCGTGGTCGGGCATGCTTTCTGACGGCGAACTGCTCACCGGCCTTCGCCACATGATGAAGCTCAGGGCCTTCGACGCCCGCATGCTGATGGCGCAGCGCCAGGGAAAGACATCCTTCTACATGCAGCATCTCGGGGAGGAAGCCGTCAGCTGCGCCTTCCGCAAGGCGTTGCGCAAGGGCGACATGAACTTTCCGACCTATCGCCAGGCGGGACTGTTGATCGCCGACGACTATCCGATGGTCGAGATGATGAACCAGATCTACTCGAATGAGAGCGACCCGCTGCACGGTCGGCAGCTGCCGATCATGTATTCCTCGAAGGACCACGGTTTCTTCACGATCTCCGGAAATCTCGCGACGCAATATGTTCAGGCAGTCGGCTGGGCGATGGCGTCGGCCATCAAGAACGACAGCAAAATCGCCGCCGGCTGGATCGGCGATGGCTCGACAGCCGAATCCGACTTTCACTCCGCGTTGGTTTTCGCCTCCACGTACAAGGCTCCGGTGATCCTCAATATCGTCAACAATCAATGGGCGATCTCGACGTTCCAGGGCATCGCCCGCGGTGGCTCCGGTACTTTCGCTGCCCGCGGTCTCGGCTTCGGCATCCCAGCGCTGCGTGTCGACGGCAACGACTATCTCGCCGTTTATGCCGTTGCCTGCTGGGCAGCCGAGCGCGCCAGACGGAATCTCGGCCCGACGCTGATCGAATATGTGACCTATCGCGTCGGCGCCCATTCGACGTCGGACGATCCGAGCGCTTATCGTCCGAAGACGGAGTCTGAGGCCTGGCCGCTTGGCGATCCGGTCCTTCGCCTGAAAAAGCATCTGATCGTCAGGGGCGTCTGGTCCGAAGAACGTCATCTTCAGGCGGAGGCCGAGATCATCGACGAGGTGATCGAGGCGCAGAGAAAGGCCGAGCAGCACGGCACACTGCATGCCGGGGGCAGGCCTTCCGTGCGCGACATCTTCGAGGGCGTCTATGCCGAGATGCCGCCGCATATTCGCCGCCAGCGGCAGAAAGCGGGATACTGAGATGGCCAGAATGACGATGATTGAGGCCGTGCGCAGTGCCATGGACGTATCGATGGCCCGCGACGACAGCGTCGTGGTGTTCGGCGAGGACGTCGGTTACTTCGGCGGTGTTTTCCGCTGCACGCAAGGGCTTCAGGCAAAATACGGCAAGACCCGCTGCTTCGATACGCCGATCAGCGAATCCGGCATCGTCGGAACGGCGATCGGCATGGCGGCTTACGGGTTAAAGCCCTGCGTCGAAATCCAATTTGCCGATTACATGTATCCTGCCTACGACCAGATCACTCAGGAGGCCGCCCGTATCCGTTACCGCTCGAACGGCGATTTCACCTGCCCGATCGTGCTGCGTATGCCAACCGGCGGCGGTATCTTCGGCGGTCAGACGCACAGTCAGAGCCCGGAGGCGCTCTTTACTCATGTCTGCGGCCTGAAGGTTGTCGTGCCTTCCAATCCTTTTGATGCCAAAGGCCTGCTCATCTCGTCCATCGAGGATCCGGATCCGGTGATGTTCCTGGAGCCGAAGCGGCTCTACAACGGTCCCTTCGACGGTCATCACGAGCGCCCTGTCACCCCCTGGTCGAAACATGACCTCGGCGAAGTACCTGAGGGACATTATACAGTCCCGATCGGCAGGGCGGAGATCAGGCGGTTGGGATCGGCCGTGACAGTCATTGCCTATGGTACCATGGTGCATGTGGCGCTTGCAGCTGCGGAGGATGCCGGCATCGATGCCGAAGTCATCGATTTACGAAGCCTTCTGCCACTCGATCTCGATACCATCGTACAGTCGGTCACGAAGACCGGCCGCTGCGTCGTCGTCCATGAGGCAACGCTTACGTCTGGCTTTGGTGCCGAAGTGGTGTCGCTCGTGCAGGAGCATTGTTTCTACCATCTGGAAGCGCCGGTCATGCGTGTCGCCGGTTGGGACACGCCCTATCCGCACGCACAGGAATGGGACTATTTCCCCGGGCCTGCGCGTGTCGGGCGGGCACTTGCAGAAGTCATGGAGGCGTAAGCCATGGGCGAGTTTACGATCAAGATGCCCGATGTCGGCGAAGGCGTGGCCGAGGCTGAGCTTGTCGAATGGCACGTGAAGGCCGGTGACCCCGTGCGAGAGGACATGGTGATCGCCGCCGTCATGACGGATAAGGCGACGGTCGAAATCCCTTCTCCCGTTACCGGCACCGTCGTCTGGCTCGGTGCAGAGATCGGCGACCGGGTCGCCGTGAAGGCGCCGTTGGTGCGCATCGAGACGGCCGGTGAAGGCGGCGAGATTCGAACCGAAATCCCTGCGGCTGTAACGCCCGCGAAAGCTCCTGAGCCACCGTTGCCTGCTTTAGATCTCACAAAGGGAACGGTACCGAAACCCGCTACCGCGCCTGGTGCAGTTGCTGCGGTGCCCGCCGAAAAGCCGCTCGCCTCCCCTGCCGTCCGGCTCCTTGCCCGGGAGAACGGCATCGATCTCAGGCAGGTGACGGGAAGCGGTCCTGCCGGCCGTATCCTGCGCGAGGATATCGACCAGTTTCTCGCACGCGGCGCGGCCCCCTTCCCGGCGCAAGTGGTTCCAGGAAGAAAGACTGCGACGGAAGAGATCAAACTTACCGGCCTTCGCCGGCGCATTGCCGAGAAGATGTCGCTGTCGGCCTCCCGCATTCCCCACATTACCTATGTCGAGGAGATCGACATGGCGGCGCTGGAGGAACTGAGAGCCACCATGAACCGCGACCGCAAGCCGGAACAGCCGAAGCTTACCGTCCTGCCTTTCCTGATGCGGGCAATCGTCAAGGCGGTTGCTGAACAGCCAAACCTCAACGCTACCTTCGACGATCACACAGGCGTACTCACCCGTCATGCGGCCGTCCACATCGGCATTGCAGCGCAGACGCCCGCCGGGCTGATGGTGCCTGTCGTGCGACATGCGGAGGCGCGCGGCATCTGGGATTGCGCCAGCGAGATGAACCGACTTGCGGAGGCCGCGCGCACGGGTTCAGCGACCCGTGATGAGCTCGGCGGCTCGACGATCACCATCAGTTCGCTCGGCGCGCTCGGCGGCATCGTCTCGACGCCTGTGATCAATCATCCCGAAGTCGCCATCATCGGCGTCAACAAGATCGCCGTCCGTCCGGTCTGGGACGGCACGCAGTTCGTGCCGCGGAAGATGATGAACCTCTCCTCAAGCTTCGACCATCGCATCGTAGACGGATGGGATGCTGCCACCTTCGTCCAGCGCGTCCGGGTTCTTCTCGAAACGCCGGCACTCATTTTCATCGAAAGCTGAGTTTTATGAAAGAGATCGTCTGCAAGCTCCTCGTCATCGGCGCCGGTCCTGGAGGCTATGTCTGCGCCATCCGGGCGGGCCAGCTCGGCATCGACACCGTCATCGTGGAGGAGACCAAACCGGGCGGAACCTGCCTGAATGTCGGCTGCATTCCGTCCAAGGCGCTCATTCATGCGGCAGAAGAGTTCGCCGTAGTCCGCCGTATGGCTGCCGGAAGGAGCCCGATCGGCATCCGTGTGGGGGACGCTGCCATCGACCTGGCGAAAACCATCGGTTGGAAGGATGGTATCGTTGGCCGGCTCACCAGCGGTGTCTCAACGCTGCTTCATAAGGCGAATGTCAAGATCGTCCACGGACGCGCGGCTTTTCGCGACGGCAAGACCGTGGAGGTGGAGACGGAAACGGGCGCGCAGATCATTCGCGCCGACACCGTGGTCATCGCCACCGGCTCGGAGCCGGTCGACCTTGCAAGTCTTCCCTTCGGTGGTCGCGTCATATCCTCAACCGGGGCCTTGTCGCTTAAGGATCTGCCGGAGAAGCTTGTGGTTGTCGGCGGCGGCTATATCGGCCTCGAGCTCGGTACCGCCTTTGCCAAGATGGGCTCCGAGGTGACCGTTGTCGAAGCGATGCCGCAGATCCTGCCGCAATATGATGCCGATCTCGTGCGCCCTGTGCTACGCAAGCTCGGAGAACTTGGCATTCGCGTGCTGACCGGTGCAAAAGCGAAGGGGCTCTCCGGCGACGGAAATGCACTCTTTGTCGAGGCGGCGGATAGTCAGGAACAGCAGCTGCCGGCCGATCGCATCCTGGTCACCGTCGGACGCAAACCGAAAACCGCAGGATCGGGGCTGGAAGAGCTCGATCTAGATCGTTCAGGGCCTTACCTGCGCATCGACGAGCGCTGCCGCACGTCGATGCGCGGCATATATGCGATCGGCGACGTCACCGGCGAGCCGATGCTTGCCCATCGCGCCATGGCGCAGGGCGAAATGGTGGCCGAGATTGTGGCCGGCCGGAAGCGTGCCTGGGACAAGCGCTGCATTCCGGCGGTTTGCTTCACGGACCCGGAGATCGTGACGGCGGGTCTTTCCCCCGGCGAGGCTCGTGCTCAGGGCTATGAGATCCGCGTCGGCCAGTTTCCCTTCAGCGCCAACGGCCGCGCCATGACGATGCATTCGGACGAAGGCTTCGTGCGCGTCGTGGCACGGGCCGACAGCAATCTTGTCCTCGGCCTTCAGGCCGTCGGCGCCGGGGTTTCGGAGCTTTCGGCCACCTTCGCACATGCCATGGAGATGGGCGCGCGCCTGGAGGATATCGCCGGTACGATCCATGCCCATCCGACACGCAGCGAAGCAATCCAGGAAGCAGCCCTTAAGGCACTCGGCCATGCATTGCACACATGACGCGTAGTTGACGGTCCGTAGATTGCGATGGTGGGATTAGCCCGCCGATGTCAGAGCCTAGTTCTTGCATCTTCCATTTCCGCGCGAGCCGGGAATCGCGTCTTGTGAGCACGGCAACAGTGCTTTTCGGTCTGGCAGCCGTCATGTGAGTTTCTCGCGGCTTTTGGTAAAGTCCTCCCCGAGAGGGGAGATGATCCAAAGACGGGAAGCACCCCGCCTGGATACGCCGGTCGGTCACGATACGGCCAATCATTGCATGGTCGGCAACTGCTTCAAGGGATTGGCGAGCGGCACACCGAGCGGCTCGAAATGGCGCTCATTGGCCGTCAGCTTCTCCATCTGGCGGTGGCCTTTAGCCACTGCCTGGTTCTTGCCTCTGGATCGCTGTTCAGCGTGATGTCGGTCACAACGGCCGCGCTGTCTGCGCCATGGGCAAAGACGCCGTCGATGCGATCGACATTCAGCCCGCCGATGGCGACAAGCGGCAGGCCGGCGATGCGTGTTTTCCATTGGCTGAGCCGTTCCAGCCCTTGCGGCGCCCATTTCATCTGCTTCAGGATCGTCGCATAGATTGGGCCGAGCGCGACATAGTCCGGCTTTGCGGCGAGCGCTGTCTCCAGCTCGGCTCCGTCATGGGTCGAGAGCCCGAGCTTCAGTCCGGCCTCACGGATCGCTTGAAGATCAGCTCCGGCCAGATCCTCCTGTCCCAGATGGAGGAAATCGCATCCCTCCTCGATCGCCAGTTGCCAGTAGTCGTTGATGATCAGCTGGCATCCATTTGCGGAGCAAATCGTCTTTGCGTTGCGGATATCAGCACGGATTTCTGCCTCCGTCCGGTCCTTGATGCGGAGTTGAACCAGCTTGACGCCGAGCGGGACCAAGCGGGCGATCCACTCTGCACTGTCGACAATCAGGTAGAATGGATCGAGCCTCATGCAAAGACCGCCCTACCGATCACCGGTGTCGAGGGTACGGCCATCTCGCGCGGCTCCAGCATACCGGCACCGAATGCCTGATGGCCGGCCTCGATCGCCCTGGCGAAAGCCACGGCCATGGAGACAGGATCGCCGGCGCCCGCCACAGCGGTGTTGAGAAGAACCGCATCAAAGCCGAGTTCCATGACGGTTGCTGCATGCGAGGGCCTGCCGATGCCGGCGTCGACAATCAGCGGCACCTCGGGAAAATGCCCGCGTATGGCCCGAAGGGCAGAAAGATTGAGCGGCCCGGCGGCACTGCCGATCGGCGCGCACCAGGGCATCAAGACCTTGCACCCCGCTTCCAGCAAGCGTTCCGCCACGACAAGATCATCGGTCGTGTAAGGGAAGACTTCGAAGCCCTCACCCGAGAGGATACGCGCGGCTTCGACCAGCCCAAAGACATCGGGCTGCAGCGTATCGTGATTGCCGATCACCTCCAGCTTGATCCAGTTGGTCTGAAACACCTCGCGCGCCATCTTCGCCGTCAGCACCGCTTCGGAGACGCCATGGCAGCCGGCCGTATTGGGCAGCACACGTACGCCGAGCGCCCGGATCATGTCGAAGAACGCACCACCGTTCCGGCCGCCGGCGGTTTCACGGCGCAAGGAGACGGTGACGATTGCGGTCTGCGATCGCTGGACGGCTTCAGTCAAGATTGCCGGTGAGGGATAGCGAGCCGTTCCGAGAAGAAGGCGGGACGCAATTTCGGCTCCATAAAGGTTCAGCATGGCTCAACCTCCCTGCATCGGCGTCAGGATTTCTATCCGGTCATTCTCGTCAAGCGCATGGTCAGCCCGATCCTCCCGGTGGACGAGCTCGCCGTTGACGGCGGTCGCGAGCCACTCGCCTTCGTAGTCCATCAGCCTCAGCAGTTCGGAAAGCGTCTTGGCACAGATATTCTGAGCTTCGCCATTGATGATCAGTCTCATGAAAACATACCTTCTTGTTGGCTTACTTGTTGGAGTTTGCCGAATACAAGCTCCGCAGCTTCCGCCGCCATTGCCGGTGCCAGCAAAAAACCGTGACGATACAAGCCGTTGACGAATACTGTGTTCGCGTCGCGGGCGGCGCGGGGAAAGTTGTCGGCGAAGGCGGGGCGGATTCCGGCCCCGGTCTCGACGACGGTTGCGTCCGCAAAGGCCGGATGAAGCGCGTAGGCGGCATTCAGCAGTTCCAGCAACGAGCGTGCCGAAATCGGCCCGTCGAAATCGGTTTCGATCATCGTGGCACCGATCATGAAAAGCCCGTCGCCGCGGGGGACGATGTAGAGCGGGATGCGCGGATGCAGCAGGCGAACCGGGCGGGCAAGGTCCACCTCCCAGGTCTTGAGATAGAGCATCTCGCCGCGAACGCCGCGCAGCCCGCCGGCCTTGCCAATCTGCGCCGCACCCGTGCAGTCGACACAGTCGTCGAACCTGCCCTCGTCGGCATCTCGAACGAACGACACGCCCTGCGTTGCAAGCCTCTCCCTCAACCTTGCGAGCGTCCGGCGGGGATCAAGATGGGCTTCGCGAGGAAAGAACAGGCCTTTTCGGAAGCGCCCGGCAAGGGCGGGTTCCAGCCCAGCAATGGCCTTCCCATCGAGCCATTCGCAACCGGTCGTGCGGCTGGCGAAGCGTTGCAGTTCACCAAGATCGCGGGCCGGCGCGACCACGAGCGTACCATTGCGTCGCACTTCTCCCGGCACCATTACCTCCCACCGGTCGGCGGCATCGAGGCCCTGTAGAAGCACAGCCTCGCCAGCACTTTCCCGCTCGCACCAAGGCGCCAGCATCCCGCCGGCAAACCAGGATGCGGCACCCCTGAAACCCTCATTCGGATCCACGACCGTCACACCAGCACCGCCGGCGTGAAGCGCATGGGCAACCGAGAGGCCGGCAACGCCGGCCCCTTTGACGAGCACGCGCATCTCAGTCGCCCGAATGCTGAAGCGCTTCGACCGGAACGTAGAGATCGCCGCCCTCGCGGAATTTTGCCGCCATCGCATCCAAGCCCTCCTTCTGCGCCTCGGCGCGAATGTCGTGCGAAATTCGCATGGAGCAGAATTTCGGGCCGCACATCGAGCAGAAATGCGCGACCTTGTGCGCCTCTTTCGGCAGCGTTTCGTCATGGAAGCTGCGGGCTGTTTCCGGGTCCAGGGAGAGATTGAACTGATCCTCCCAGCGGAACTCGAAGCGGGCGCGTGACAGTGCATCGTCGCGAAGACGCGCGGCCGGATGTCCCTTGGCGAGGTCGGCGGCATGCGCTGCGATTTTGTAGGTGATGACCCCGATCTTGACATCATTCCGATCGGGCAACCCAAGATGCTCCTTTGGCGTGACATAGCAAAGCATGGCCGTCCCGAACCAACCGATCATCGCAGCCCCTATGCCTGAGGTAATGTGGTCGTAGCCGGGTGCGATATCCGTCGTCAGAGGGCCGAGCGTGTAGAAGGGCGCCTCGCCGCAGACGGCAAGCTGCTTGTCCATGTTTTCCTTGATCTTGTGCATCGGAACATGGCCTGGCCCTTCGATCATCACCTGGCAGTCCTTCGCCCAGGCAATCTTCGTCAGTTCGCCAAGGGTTTCGAGCTCGGCGAACTGCGCTGCGTCATTGGCATCGGCAATCGAGCCCGGCCGCAGGCCGTCGCCGAGCGAGAAGGAGACGTCATAGGCGCGGCAGATATCGCAGATCTCCTCGAAATGCTCGTAAAGAAAGCTCTCACGGTGGTGATGCAGACACCACTTCGCCATGATCGAGCCGCCGCGCGAGACGATTCCGGTCACCCGGTTGACGGTCAGCGGGATATAGTGGAGCCGCACGCCGGCATGAATGGTGAAATAGTCGACACCCTGTTCCGCCTGTTCGATCAGCGTGTCACGATAAACCTCCCATGTCAGGTTCTCGGCAATGCCTTCGACCTTTTCCAGCGCCTGGTAGAGCGGCACGGTGCCGATCGGCAATGGCGAATTGCGGATGATCCATTCGCGGATATTGTGGATGTTGCGGCCGGTCGAAAGGTCCATGACCGTATCGGCACCCCAGCGCGCCGCCCAAACCATCTTTTCGACCTCTTCGGCCATCGACGAGGTGACGGCGGAATTGCCGATATTGGCGTTGATCTTCACCAGGAAGTTGCGGCCGATGATCATCGGTTCGGCCTCGGGATGATTGATGTTGGCGGGGATGATCGCGCGGCCTGAGGCCACTTCCTGCCGGACGAATTCAGGTGTGACATAGTCGGGGATATGGGCACCGAAGCTTTCGCCGTCGCGAACCATGGCCTCGCCTTGTGCCTTTCGGCCGAGATTTTCGCGGATGGCGATGAATTCCATTTCCGGCGTGATGATGCCGGCACGCGCATAGGCAAGCTGGGTGACGGCCCTGCCGTTCTTGGCCCGCAGCGGCTGGCGCTGGCCGGGAAATTCGGGCGTCAGCCGCTCACCGCTGGCAAAACCATTGTCTTCCGGGCGCACGTGGCGACCCTGATAGGCCTCGACGTCGCCGCGGGCCAGCACCCAGTCGCGCCGAAGCTGAGGCAAGCCCTCTTCGATGCGAATATCGGCCCCCTCGACCGTATAGGGGCCAGACGAATCATAGACCGCGACTGGCGGCTCGCCTGCGGTCGGATGAACGCTGATCTCGCGCATAGGCACGCGAATTCCGGGATGGATATCTCCCGCAACGTAAACTTTGCGGGATGCCGGCAAAGGGCCGGTGGTAACGGTCGGGGTAATGGTCTTTGCGGCAATATTCATGGTTTGAGGCTCCAAGTTGTGATTGGAGACCCAGTCCTCAGCCGGAATGATGGAAAGACGCCGGCATGGATTCCACGCGTGAATTCCAAGCCTTTCGAGCGCTCGCACCGTCCCTACGCCAGTATGAACTGGATCAGGTTCAACGGGTCACTGCGCGCGACAGCAGTATCTCAGCCCCTTGCCGGGACCCCCCTGGTGAATGTTCAAAGGTTAAGGTCGGGTGTCGCCGGTGTCAAGACGAGCGGCTCAGTTCACCCTCCTTTGCAGTCAGCGAGCCAGCCACCCGCCGTCGACCGGCAAGACGGTGCCGTGGACGTAGTCGGACGCCGATGAGGCGAGAAACACCGCCGCACCGCCGAGTTCGGCGGGCACTCCCCACCGCCCTGCCGGGATGCGTGCCAGAATGGCGGTACTGCGGTCCGGATCTTCGCGGAGCGCCGTCGTGTTGTTGGTGACAAAGTAGCCGGGCGCGATGGCGTTGACGTTGACGCCTTTGCCTGCCCATTCGCAGGCAAGCAGCCTCGTGACGCCGGCAAGGCCGCTCTTCGAGGCCGTGTAGGACGGAATCCGGATGCCGCCTTGGAAGGACAGCAGCGAGGCGATGTTGATAATCTTGCCCCTGCCCTTTTCGATCATGTGGCGGCCAGCGGCCTGAGATAGGAAGAAGGCCGTTTTGAGATTGGTGTCGATGACGGCGTCCCAGTCTTCCTCGGTGAAGTCGATCGCATCGGCGCGGCGAATGATACCGGCATTGTTGACGAGGATGTCGAGTGCACCGAAGGCCGAGAGCGTTTCGGCGACGATACGCTTTACCGGCGCGATCGTGCCAAGATCGGCCTTGATGGCATGGAAGCGTGCCCCAGCCTCCGTGACCATCGCCTCGGTTTCATCCATAGACGAGCGGCCGACGGCGGCAATCGAGGCACCTGCTTCCGCAAGCGCCATCGCAATGCCCTGCCCTATGCCAGTATTGGCGCCCGTGACAATGGCCACGCTGCCGGAAAGATCAAATGGATTTGCCATTGGACTTACCTTAAATCTGCGATCGCGATCTGATCCATGTCGGTGAAGCTCTTGTTGTCACCGGCCATCGCCCAGATGAAGCTGTAATTCTTGGTGCCAGCACCCGAATGGATCGACCACGGAGGCGAGATGATCGCCTGCTCGTTTGCGACCAGCATGTGCCGGGTCTCCTGCGGTTCGCCCATGAAATGGAAGACGCGCTGATCGGTATCGAGATCGAAGTATAGGTAGGCTTCCATGCGCCGGTCATGGATGTGGCTCGGCATGGTGTTCCAGATGCTGCCCGGCTCCAGCATCGTCAGTCCCATGGTGAGCTGGCAGGACTGGCAGACCTCGGGATGGATGAACTGGAAGATTGATCGCTTGTTGGCAGTTGCCGCTTCGCCAAACGTTAGATGCCGAGCCTGTTCGCGCGTCAAGAGCACCGTGGGATGCGGTTGATGTGCCGGCGTCGAAACGAGGTAGAACTTGGCGGGATTACCGGCATCAGCACTTTCGAAGCGGATGTCCACCGCGCCCTTGCCGATATATAGGCAATCGTATTTCGCGATATCGTACGCCTTGCCGTCGATCAGGACGCGGCCTGCTGCCCCGATGTTCAGCGCACCGAGCTCGCGTTCGGCAAGGAAGGTTTCCTGGCCGATTGCCTTTGGCGCCGACAACGTGAGTGCGGCGCCGAGCGGCATTGCGCCACCGATCACCATGCGGTCGTAATGCGAATAGGTAAGCCTGATTTCGCCACCTTCGAAGACGGCGTCGACAAGAAAGTGGCGTCGCAGTGTGTCGGTGTCGTAGGCGCGGACGGCCTCGGGATGGGAAGCGTGTCTTACGTCGACTTTCATTGAAAATGTCCTTTCTTTTCAGTGCATACCATAGGTTTTTTCGCATCCTCGATAAAGTAATTCGGGTCCCAGATTTCGGCCCTTTCAACCTCGTGCAGAAGTCTGCCGAGATGGAGGTCCATGGCATCGACGGCACCCTTCTTGTCGCCCTTGCGCATGCAGTCGATGACGGTCGAATGCTCCTCGATGACGCGGTCGAGACGGCCATCCTGCGGCAACGTCAGGAGGCGGTAACGGTCGCTGTGCACCTTGACCTGCTCGATGATTGCCCAGATGCCGGAAAAGCCGGCGATATCGCTGATCAGTTTGTGGAAGTCGATATCAAGCCGGTGGAATGCAGTCACCTCGCCATTGCGAAGGCAGGCGCCAAGATCGTCGAGATTGCGATCGAGCAGACGGATGCCGGCGGGCGTCATCTTGTCGACGGCATGGCCGACGGTGGTTATCTCGAGGGCTTTGCGCACAAGGATGGCTTCATAGAGCGCGCGGCGCGGAATGCGCGAGACGAACGTGCCGGATTGGGGAAAGATATCAACGAGGCCATCGTCGCAAAGACGTAAGATCGCCTCGCGGATCGGCGTTCGGCTGACGCCGAAGTGCGCCTCCAACTCCTTCTCGCTCAACAAGTCCATGGGCTTGCGCCGAAGCGAGAGGATGTCGTCGCGCAAAACATCGTAGACCAGGGTTGCGGCGCGAGGAGCTGTGGCACGCTGGTGGGAAAGTTGGGTTACGCCCGCCAAGGAACGCTTCTTGCGCGCTTCGCTCATTGGCAACGCATTTTGTCAAATCGCAGTTTGAAATACCGACTGACTTGCACCGATTGCCCTCCCGCAGGCTCGGCGGAAGTAGTATATTAGTATCTGACTCCGGGCAAACGGAAAATCGCACGATGGAAAGCGAATAGAGAAGGGCCGCCTGAAAGCGGCAAATGTGCGCAACCAGGAGGCTGGCTTCTTAGGTGACACTGAGTCGGTAGCGCGCCGAAAAGTCGCCTTCCCACCACATGGGGAAGTTCGTACCCCATTTATTGTTGTGCAGGTTAAAGCGCACGCCGTCGGCAAAGTCAGGTAACGCTTTGCAAAAAGTCATAAAATCCCAGTTTTGCGGTGCGACGAGCGGCGTGTCGAATGGTTGGATGGACAGCACAGTCCCATTCATGTCGCCACGAACGCCGCTAACAGCCTGGAGTTGAGCGCCGCCGCCTCGAGCAATATCGCCGCTTTTGTGCCAGAGCCCCATCTTGCGCAAGCTCCATTCGGCCTTTGCTTGCGGCGTGAAGGAAAGAAAGCTTGCCTCCGGCATGCGGTTCGCCGCTTTTGAATGCATCGTCAGCCGAAACTCAAGCACATCGCCGTGCGCTAAAAATTGCAGCATAACATACTCCGGCGCGCCGTATCGGCTGACCGCTTCATCGGGCATAGCAAGCAGCACCCCTGCTCGACCAGCTGCCTTCAAGGCAGGCATGTAGGTTCTCGACAGCGCAGCACCGGACCTGGCAAGCCCCGGCTTGTCGTGATCGAGGATCGCCCATTCCTGACGATGCGTAAGATATGTATCCATATGCCGGCCGACATCGCTGGCGTCATAGCTCTCGTATCGATAGGCAATCAGCGATCCGCTGCGACCGGCAATCGTCCTGCCGGTAGGCACCGTAAGAGCGGAAATGTCGCCGGTTACAGGATCGAGATCAATGGCCCAACCGCCGGCCGAAAGGCGCTGCTGGCGCTCGCCCACCGAGATCATGACGGGCGCGGAAAGCTCGGCTAGAGCGGCCTTTGCGGCCCTGGCATCGGCGCCATCCAGCTGCCGTACGGCTTCATCAAGATAGGAGCGCTGCTCATTCCAGGAGGCTTCGGCATAGGCAAACCGGTAGTCGCTCGCCCGGGCTGTTTCGAAATCCTCGCGGGACCAGGCCTGGTCGTCTCGGAGATAGGATTTGATGTCGACGCCACAGGTATGTTCCGCAACCAGAGTAAGCTTGCGGCCGAATGCGAGCCGGGCGGAATTCAGGCCCTCAGCTGCAAAGCGGTCATAGAGCCGCTGCAACGCGAGAAACTGCGCGGTTTTCTGCGGATCGCTGGCAATGCCGTGAATCCAGCTGTCACCGAGCTCGAGCTCCATACGGGGAAAGCGTTCGCGTTTTTCCCAAAGAAGCGCCCCGTAGTCCTCAAGCGTCGCTGCACGGATAATCGCATCGGGATCACGCTGGTGCATCTGCCGGTAGACATCGGCTGTCTGCGCCACGCTTTGCGGGCCAATATTATCGCTCGTGTGCGCAAAGCCCAAACCCTCGGAAACACCGTCCGGGAAGTATGTTTCGCCATAGGAACGCTGATACATCACAACGATCTCTTCGCCGCCGGGCGCGCGCCAGCGAAAGATATCAGGCACCTGCGGCGGCGGCGAAGCAGTGTTAACGCCGAGATGCAGGAAACGAATGCCGGCTTCGGCAAGCAGCGGCACCATTCCGAGTGTGTGTCCCGGCACGTCCGTCATCTTCGCTGCAATCGTCTTCTTGCCGAAACGCCGATCCAATTCCTGCGAGTAGGAAAGACCGGCCCGGAAAAGATCGGGCGACATCAACTCCGTATGCGTGGTGAATGGCAGGCCGTGCCAACGGATGAGACCGCGTTCGATTGCCCGCTCCAGTTTCGCCACCTCTTCCGGCCGGCACGAATTCAGATAGTCCCAAATCAACCAGGCACCGGTGGTCCAGATGAACTTCGGATCGCCTGGATCTTCCGCGTAAAAATGGTCGCCCGTCTCGATCGCCTGCGGAATGAAGCGCTCGTGATACTGGCGGCGGACCTTTTCCGCATGGTCGGTGAAACCGATGTCGAGATGGGTCTTGAAGACCAGATGCACACGCTTTTGCGTCATGAACGTTCCATTCAGCCAACCGTGCCGCGCACGACGAGACGGGTGCTCAGCGTCTCGATCAAGGGTCCGGCATCGGGTGTCTTAAGCCGCTTGAGGATCAGCCGGACAAGCGCCCGGACCCGATCTGTCAGATCGATCCGGACGGTGGTGAGGTTGTAGCTCTTCCAATGCGATTGCGGGATGTCGTCGAAGCCGACGATCTTGACGTCGCCCGGCACCGACAAGGAAAGCTCGTGACGCAACGCATCGATTGCGCCGAACGCGCCGACGTCGTTGGAGGCAAAGATGGCATCGGCTCCATCGCCGACACGGAAGAGGTCCACCGTCGCGCGATAGGCGGTATCGTAGGTGTAGTCGCCAGGCACGACGATCGGCGGCGCCATGCCGCGCCCTACAAGAACCTGCGTGATGATGCGTTCACGCTCGGTATTGGCCAGCGATTGCGGCTTTCCGCCAAGATAGGCAACGCGGCGGGCGCCATAACCCTGCAACAACGCAACGGCCTGCTCGATGCCCTCTTTCTGCCGCACGACCAACCGGTCGTAGAGGCTGGCAGACGGCTTTTTGCCAAACTCTTCTGCATCATCATAAATGATGTAGATCGGCACTGCGCGATCGAGAAATCCGCAAAGCACGTCCGGCTCCACGTTCTCCGTAAAGGCAATGACCGAATCCGGATTGAAACCGCGCATATAGGTGAGCAAGGTCTGGTCCATGCTCAAATCGGCCTTCGCCTTGAACAGCAAAGTGGCAAAACCCTCCGCTTGCAAGGCCGTCGTCAGTGCATCGATTTCCTGGCTTTCCCAGGGACTGCACACGTCGGGCACGATCATGCCGACAAGATGCGATCGTCTCGTGACGAGCGAGCGCGCCGCCATATCCGGCGTATAGTTCAACTCCCGAGCAATCTGCAGAATGCGGTCGCGCTTTTCCGGCTTCAAAGATGCATTGGGGTTGAACGCGCGCGAAACGGCAACCCGCGAAACATTGGCTTCACGCGCTACTAGATCAGCGGTCGCACGTGCCATTTTTTTGTCGCTGCGTTCATTCATGAAGATAACTGGCGTTGGAATTGAAAACGTGTTCATTCATCGTGCACTTGAGAGCGGCAAATCGTCAAGCGCGACGATGCAGTTTTCACGGGAATGCGCAGCTCTGCTGCCTTTTCCGTCTTTCGTCCATCGAATATTCCAGCGTGCGCAACCGCAGTGTTGACAAAAATGAAAGCGTGTTCATTCTGATGGCTGGATGAGGTGGGGCGTGGCTTGGAGGAGGATCCGGTCCGTTCCGATGCACCGAACCGAAAAGCGTCTGGTCGACAACCGGGCCAAATCCTAGGGAGGAATTGCAATGCGCAAGGGCATACAGTCTTTATTGCTTGGCGTTTCGGCGGCAGTGGCCCTGTCGGGCTCTGCCATAGCCACCGATCTCGACATCACCTGCCGCTGCGTCGTCGGCGGCGTGAACAGCGGTACGGCCGAATGGATCCAAAAGAAAATCATCCCGGCCTTCACCGAAAAGATGAAGACGCAAGGCAAGGACGTTACTGTCAAGCTGACCCAATTCGGCGGCGAAGATGAACAGTTGACGCAGCAACTGGCGCTCGACTTCTCGACCGGCGCCGGTCCGGACATTTCAGCTTTCGACGGCTTCCTCATTCCGAGTTTCGTTCAGGGCGGGCTATTAAAGCCGCTTGAAGAAATAGCAGGTCCGGACGTAGCCAGTTGGGATGGCTGGAGCCATATCGCCGATGGCACCAAGGCTCTGATGAGCTACCAGGGCAAGCCTTACGGAATTGCGCTCGGCACCGATGCACGCATGATCTTTGTGCGCAGGGATCTCTTCCAGAAAGCCGGTCTTGATGCAGATAGCTGGCAGCCGAAATCCTGGGGCGAACTGCTTGACGCTGCGCGCAAGATCAAGGCTGCCGATCCAGATTCCTTTCCACTGCAGCTGAATGCCGGCGTTTCCATGGGCGAAGCAACGACCATGCAAGGTTATTGGATGGCGCTTCTTGGCACCGGCGAGCAGGTCACCGACGAAAATGGAAAGTACATCGTCGCCAGCCAAGGCATTCTCGATACGCTGAGGCTTTACAAGACCATCTATGTTGACGACAAACTTGGCGATCAGCGCGCCCAGCTCTTGGCAGACGGCCGCAACCGTACCTTTGCAAATTTCCGCGACGGCAAGACGGCGATGCTCGTCGAAGGAGACTGGTTCTACCGCTCCGTGACGGCACCGGGGGCCGAATTTGCCGTCGCCGACCGCGACAAGGTCATGACCTGGAAGAAGATGCCGGCCGCACAGCCGGGCAAGGGCCTGCGCGGCCAGGATTTCGTCACCATCTCCGGCGGAACGGGCTTCGTCATCAACCCGCATACGGATGCGCCGAAGGAGTCCTGGGAACTGCTCTCCTTCATGAACAGTCAGGAGCAGTTGACAGCGTTCCAAGAGATCCAGCCGGCGATCCGTATCCGTGACGACGTCGCAATCCCGAACTCGCCGTTCCTGACGGAAACGGCAAAAACGCTGCTGCCGATCACGACGGCGCGTCCCAACGACGCCAATTACAATAAGGTGTCCACGGAGATCCAGCGCATGACGGAAAGCGTCGTCTCCGGCGAAATGTCGCCTGAAGACGCGATGGCCCAGTACAAGGCCGCCATTGTCGCCATCGTTGGCGAAGAAAACACCGTCAGCCGTCTCTGACCGGTCGGAACTGGACCCGGCCGGATTTACGGCCGGGTCCAATCAAGCGGACGCCGCAAACCGTCATCGGGTTTTCAAGCATGAAGAAGTTCTCCCTGCTTTCCACGCGCGCGGGCGCAGTTTTTTTGGCACCCGCCGCCGCACTGGTCGGCGTCTTCGTCATCATCCCCTTCTTCTGGGTAATCTTCGTTTCCTTCACGAACCGGACGCTGCTCGGACGAACGGCGCTCGATCCGGATTTCGTCGGTTTGCAGAACTACGTCGCGCTTTTTAATCCGGCGACCTTCTTCACACGCGGCCAGTTCGGCTTTTCATTGGTCCTGACGATTCAGTTCGTGTTGCTGTCGGCACTCGTCGGCCAGGCGCTGCTCGGCCTCGTGCTTGCCTGGCTCAGCCAGTCCGTCTCACCGTCCGTCAAAGCCTTTCTGCAGACGACCGTGATTGCGGCCTGGATCCTTCCGGAAGTGGTGATCGGTTTTGCCTGGTTTGCCTTCCTCGACTATGACAACGGCACGCTGAACATGATCATGCGCAGTCTCGGCCTGCCGCCGGGAGACTGGCTGCTGCAGCAGCCATTCTGGGTGATCGTTTTCTTCAACACATGGCGCGGCGCCGCCTTCTCGATGATGCTTTTCAACTCGGCTTTCCAATCGATCCCGCCAAGCTATTTCCAGGCCGCCGATGTCGCCGGCGCAACCTCCTGGCAGAAGCTGCGCGATATCGCCCTGCCGCTGATCCGCGGCCATGTTGTTACCGACCTCATCCTGATTACCATGTGGACCTTCAACGTCTTCACGCCCTTCCTGCTGACAAACGGGGGGCCATCCTACCGCACCGAAATTCTTTCCATCTATACCTACCGGATCGCCTTCAAGGATTTCGAATTCGGCAAGGGTGCCGCCGTAGGCGTCGTCATCATGCTCATCAATCTGGTATTCGCACTCGCTTATCTGCGTATCGCCCGCAAGAAGACGGCGGAGGCCGAGTGATGCAGATATCGCGCGCAGTCTATGTGCGGCGCTTGGGCTTTTCGGCTGTTGCCGCGCTGCTCGGGGCCATTTTCGCGCTACCGCTCGTCTGGTTCGCCTTTGCGCCGTTCAACGCGCGCGCCGAGCTCGGCCTTGCCATCCCCAAGCCGTTCACGCTGGCGAATTTCGCAACCGTCTTCCAAAACAGCTTCGCCATGCAGGCGCTGTTCAACAGTCTCGTCCAGGCCTTCGGCGGCGTCGTCTTCGTCGGCACTGCCGCAACGCTCGCAGCCTATGCGCTCTCCCGCTCCTCAGTCCCGGGCAAGGGCGCGGTCACATATATCCTGCTACTCTTTTCTTCCGTGGTGTCAGGTTCGGCGGCAATGGTGCCGATCTTCCTGATCATATCGGCGGCGGGTCTCATCGACACGCATCTTGCTGTCATCCTTGTCTTTGCGGGCGGGCTGCTGCCGACAGCGATGTTCATCCTGCGTGATTTCATCGACGCAATCCCTCGCTCTTACGAAGAGAGCGCCATGGTCGCCGGCGCATCGCCGCTTCAGGCCTTCTTCGACGTGGCGTTGCCCGTCATCCGGCCCGGGATTGTCGTGGTCGTCGTCTGGGCCTTCGTGAATATCTGGGGCAGCTTTCTCATCCCCTTCATCCTGCTGCGGAGCGACAGTCTGATGCCCGCCTCCGTGGCGATCTACTCGTTTTATTCCGAAGCCGGCACGCCGATTGTCACATTGCTTGCCGCCTATTCTCTTCTCTATTCGCTGCCGGTCATCGTGCTCTACCTCTTCGTAAACTGGAAGTTCGGCTTCCGGTTCTTCGGTGGCATCAAGTCGTAATCGGAAGATCAGTCTCATGGCCTCTGTCGAATTCCAGAACGTCTCCAAGAGCTTCGGCGCCTTCAACGCCGTGCCCGACATCAGCTTTTCGATCGCCGACGGCGAATTCGTCTGCCTGCTCGGGCCTTCAGGCTGCGGCAAGACCACCAGCTTGCGCATGATCGCCGGCCTGGAAACGCCGACCTCCGGCAAGGTGCTGATCGGCGGCAAGGACGTCACCTTTCTCCACCCAAAGGACCGGAAGATTTCGATGGTCTTCCAGGACTATGCCCTTTATCCGCACATGAACCTTGCCGACAACATCGCCTATCCCTTGAAGGTCCGCGGCGAGGCGGAAGACAAGCGTCATGCACGGGCCAAGGAAGTCGCCGACGTGCTTAAGATCGGCGATCTCCTCAAGCGCTTGCCGAGCCAGATTTCCGGTGGGCAACAGCAGCGCACCTCGCTTGCCCGCGCTCTTGTCTATCCAAGCCAGGTCTATCTTTTCGACGAGCCGCTCTCGAACCTCGACGCCAAGCTCCGCCTCGAGGCCCGCGGCTTCCTCAATCATCTGCAGCGCGACATGGGTATGACGGCCGTCTACGTCACCCACGATCAGGCCGAGGCCATGGCGCTTGCGACCCGCATCGCGGTCATGGACAAGGGGCGTATCGTGCAATTTGCCCCGCCGATCGAAATCTACCGCCGCCCGGCAACCACATTTGTCGCGAATTTCGTCGGCAATCCGCCAATGAACCTCGTTCCAGTCGAAGCCATGGTCGCAGAAGACAGGCTGCAGCTTCGTGCCGAAGGGCTGACGCTTGAACGCCTTGCGGTCTCCGCGGCCATCGCACGTGCGGCAGACGCAAAAACGATGACACTGGGCATCCGCCCCGAGCATCTGCGCATCGCACGCCCGGGTGATGCGAATGTCATTTCCGGCATGCTCTTTGCGAATGAAAACATGGGGCCGGAAAGCCTGGTGACGATGGAGCGACAGGACTCAGGACGCGTGACGGCCCGCATCTTCACCGACGACGAAATCAAGGTCGACAACCGCGTGGCGCTTTCCTTCGATGCAGCGCATGTGACACTTTTCGACGCCACCGGTGCACGCATTCCCGTCATTGGCGAGTAGGCAGGCATCGAATGCGCGAAATCGCCGTCCATGTCTCCCGCGCCGATCAGGTTGACAACCCCTATTTCCGCGTAGCCTTCGACGTTCCCGTAGGGACGACGCGGATCGACGTGGCAATGCGCTATGCCAAGGCCGAGAATTGCATTGTCGACCTCGGCCTGCTTGATCCGCGCGCCACCGACTATCCATCCACCGCCGGCTTCAGAGGCTGGAGCGGCGGAGCGCGCGATCGCTTCTTCGTTGCGACGGACGATGCCACGCCCGGCTATCTCCATGGCGAGATGCCAGCGGGTCGCTGGCAGGTGATGCTCGGCCTTTACAAGGTTCCGGCGGAAGGTGCCGATGTCTTCCTCACGATCGATTACGACAGGGCGAAGCGCAAACTGGAACCGCCTCCATCCCGTACGTTCCCGGTGCGCAAGGGCGCCGGCTGGCATCGTGGCGATCTTCATTGCCATACCTACCATTCCGATGCCGCCGGCTCCCCGGACCTACTGCATGAAGCAGCAAAACAAGCCGATCTCGATTTCCTTGCGATCGCCGACCACAACACGATCGCCCAGCGGCGCTATTTTCATCCGAACTCCTCAGCCGACCTCGTCTTCGTTCGCGCCATGGAAGTGACGACCGGCGCCGGCCACGCCAATGTCTTCGGCGTCGACGACTGGATCGATTTCCGCATGACGAAGCCAGGGGACGCCCATACACTTGCGCGTCTGGTGCATGAGCGCGGAGGCCTTCTGTCCATCAACCATGACAAGCCGACGATCCCTTGGGACTACGAGCTTCCGGAGACCGACTGCATGGAGGTCTGGCAATCCAACTGGATGGCTTGGAACTGGATATCGCTCGAACGCTATCAGCAGCGCCTTTCTTCCGGCCTGAAGATTTCTGCCATCGGCGGCAGCGATTTCCACCAGCCCGCACGCCTGATGCCGGAGGGTCCGCTTGCACTTGCACGCCCGACGACCGTCCTTTGGCTTGAAGAACTCTCCGAAGAGGCAATCCTTGCCGCCATGAAGGCCGGCCGCGGCTACGTTACCGAGAGTCCATCCGGCCCTCACCTGGCTCTTACCGTCAACGGTAAGCCGATGGGCGAAACAGTGTCCGGTCCGGTTTTTGCTGAAGCCGAAGTGGGTGGTGCAAAAGGCGATCGCCTCGTGTTTCTGGACGCCACCGGCGTGCTTGTCGATCAACCGATTGAGGACGATGCGTGGACGGGCCGCTTTTCCGGTATGCCGAAGACCTTTCTGCGCGCCGAAGTCATCGCCGAGGCGAGCCGCGCGCGGCTTTTATCGGAATTCACAGCGGCGATATCTGGCAGGAGCCTGCCATGGCAGCTTCGCGGTTCCGATATCCACAGCCAGCCGATCCGCCGCGCGCTCAGCAATCCCGTCTATATAGAAGCCTGATTTGGCGCCATATGCCAGCGCAGGACCACCAAATAGCGTGCGCCGCGCACCAAATCGCTCAAACTTTGTGCATTGCAGAATCTGCCCAAAAATTCGCTTGACGCGTCGGCCAATATGGTCTGGATTGAACCAATAATCAATTGGTACGGACCATTTGCCAATGGACGAAGCCGCCGGGAACTCAAACCTTGCACTGGACAAGCTCCGGACGCTGCTGCGTTCCGACGGACTGGATGCGGACGGCAAGCTGCCGACGGAGCGCGCGCTTTCGCAAACCTTTGGCGTTAGCCGCCGCGCTGTGCGCCGTGCACTGGAGGTCCTGGAAGCCGAGGGGCTAATCTGGCGGCGTCAGGGTTCGGGCACCTTTGCCGGGCGACGTCCCGATGGCTGGAGCGAGCATGTCGGTTCGATCGTCGCCGGGACCGACCTGATGGAAGTCATGGAAGTGCGTTTGCGCGTTGAGCCGCAGCTGGCCCAGCTTGCCGCCATGCGCGCCAAGGCCGCCGATATCGAGCGCATGTATGAGCTCGTCAAGAAGATTTACGAAAGCACCGATGCCGACGGCCGCGAACTCTGGGACGGCGCACTGCACCGGCAGATCGCCCAGTGCGCCGGCAACCAACTTTTCCTGGCGATCTTTGATGTCATCAACAGGGTGCGTCAGGACGAGGCCTGGCAGACGATCCGCGAGCGCGCCCGAAGCGCCAGCAAGACGCGCACGGTCACTTACGGCCAGCATACCGCAATCATCGAGGCGATTGCTGCCCGCGACCCTGCGACGGCGGGCGAAGCCATGCGCCAACATCTCTTCACGCTCCAGGAAAGCCTGATCCGCATTACCTCGCTAGACCACCACGAACCGAAGACAAAACAAGAACTCGCCTAAGCGAGCCGGACGCTGAGAGGCAGACGCTGCCCCTCAAGAAGCAAAGAACGACAGAGGAGAATGGCATGACGATCGCCAGATTCGTGACGACCCTTCTTTCGGGCGCGCTGATTGCGCTGCCCGCTTTCGCTGCCGAACTAAAAATCGGTCTGCAGGATGATGCCGACGTGCTTGACCCCGCACAGTCACGCACCTTCGTGGGCCGCATCGTCTACACGGCAATGTGCGACAAGCTGGTCGATGTTACACCCGACCTGAAAATCGTGCCGCAGCTTGCGACCGAGTGGAAGTGGTCTGGCGACGGTAAGCTGCTGACCATGAAGCTGCGCGAAGGTGTAAAATTCCATGACGACACGCCGCTTGATGCCGAAGCCGTCGTCGCCACGATTGAGCGCAACATGACGTTGCCTGAATCGCGCCGCAAGAGCGAGCTCGCCTCTGTTGAAAAAGTCGAAGCAGTCACACCCTATGAAGTGAAATTCACGCTGAAGAGCCCGGACGTCACCTTGCTTGCCCAGCTTTCAGACAGAGCCGGCATGATTGTCTCGCCAAAGGCGGCAAAGGAACTCGGCGCGAATTTCGGCAGTCGGCCGGTCTGTGCCGGACCCTTCAAGTTCGTCGAACGCGTGCAGCAGGACCGCATCGTGCTCGAGAAGTTCAAGGATTACTGGAACAAGGACAATGTCTTCATCGACAAGGTCACCTACCTGCCGATCCCTGATACGACCGTACGCCTTGCCAACCTTCGTTCTGGCGACCTCGACATGATCGAGCGACTGGCCGCCACCGACGCAGCTTCGGTCAAGGAGGATGCGAGCCTGACCTACGCGGACGTGGTCAATATCGGCTACATGGCGCTTTATGCGAACATCGCCAACGGCCCGCGCGCCGACAATCCGTTCGGCAAGGACAAGCGACTGCGGCAGGCCTTTTCGCTTGCGATCGACCGCGAGGCGCTGAACCAGATCGTCTACGAAGGCACTGCCGTGGGTGGCAATCAGCCGTTCCCACCCAATAGCCCGTGGTTCGACAAGGACATTCCAGTGCCTGTCCGCGATCTCGACAAGGCGAAAGCGCTCGTGAAGGAAGCCGGCTTCGATCGCGTGTCCGTAGAAATGCAGATCCCAAACAATCCGGTCGCAGCGCAGATGATGCAGATCGTCCAGTCGATGGTCGCCGAGGCAGGGTTCGACGTCAGTCTGAAATCGACGGAGTTTGCGACCCTTCTGTCCGAGCAGACGGCAGGCAACTACCAGCTCAGCCGCTCCGACTGGTCCGGCCGCGTCGATCCCGACGGTAACATCCATCAGTTCATCACCTGCAAGGGCGGAATCAACGATACCAAATATTGCAACCCTGAAGTCGACAAGCTGCTGAATGAGGCCCGCGCCTCGACCGGCGATGCCGTGCGCAAGCAGAAGTATGACGCCGCCACAGCAATTCTCAACGAGGACCTGCCGATCATCTATCTCGGCCACCAGTCCTGGATCTGGGCGCTGCATAAAAACATTACCGGCTTCGTCCCCTCGCCGGACGGCATGATCCGCCTCGCCGGCGTGAAGAAAGCCGGCTGATCCAAACAGACCCGCATGGCGGACCAGTATCCGCCATGCTCCCGGTGCCGTGTCAGGACCTGCTCATGTACACCTACATTACCAAGCGGCTTCTGGTCGCCATTCCGACGCTGCTGATCATCTCGATCTTCGTCTTCTCGCTGCAGAAGCTTTTGCCGGGCGACCCCATTCTCGCCATGGCAGGCGAGGAGCGCGATCCGCAGGTGATCGAATACCTGCGCGAAAAATATCGGCTGAACGACCCGGTACCCTATCAGTACGTCTCGTGGCTCGGCTCGGTTCTGAAGGGCGATCTTGGCATATCGTTGCGTACCAACCAGCCGGTTGTTGAACTTGTGGCGGAAAAGCTGCCGGTCACCATCCAGCTCGCGATCATGTCGATGATTTTCGCTTTCGCCATCGGCGTGCCGATGGGGATTTTAGCCGCGGTCAAGAAGAATACGGCCTTCGACTACCTCGCAAATCTCATCGCACTTTCAGGTCTCTCGATCCCGAATTTCTGGCTCGGCATCATGCTGATCCTGCTGGTCTCGGTGAAGCTCGGCTGGCTTCCCGCCTCTGGTTACGAGCCCTTCTTCAGCAACCCGCTACGCTCGATTGAAACGATGTTGATGCCATCCTTTGTACTTGGCAACGCACTCGCCGCCACGCTGATGCGTCACACCCGCTCTGCGATGTTGAGCGTACTCAGCGCCGATTACGTCCGCACCGCCCGGGCGAAGGGGCTTTCCGAGCGCTCCGTCGTGCTTGAACACAGCTTTCGCAACGCCGTCCTGCCGATCGTCACGCTGAGTGCACTGCTCTTCGGCGAATTGCTTGCAGGTGCGGTATTGACCGAACAGATCTTCACCATTCCAGGCTTTGGCAAACTCATCGTCGATGCCGTCTTCAACCGCGACTACGCGGTCGTCCAGGGCGTCGTGCTTTGCACGGCAATCGGCTTCATTCTGATGAACCTGTTAGCTGACATCGTCTATGTCCTTCTCAACCCGCGAATGAGGGCAGCCCTATGACCGCTCTCGACCAGATCACCATTGCAACTGATCAGCGCCCGCCAAGCCGAGCCTGGCGCAAGCTGAAGGCGAACAAAGGAGCGATCGCAGGCCTCGGGATCATCGCCTTCTTCGCCATTCTCGCAACAGCAGCGCCGCTATTGCCGATCCCGGACCCTAACGCGACGAGCTGGTCTGCAATCCGCAAGGCGCCGTCAGCAGCCCACTGGCTCGGAACCGATGACATTGGCCGTGATATTCTCTCCCGCATGGTCTGGGGCGCACAGGCCTCACTGATGGCGGGTGTCTTTTCGGTGGCGATTGCGGTTGTGATCGGCGTGCCGTTCGGCCTCATCTCCGGCTATTTTGGCGGGTGGACGGACCAGATCATCTCCCGCGTCACCGAAGCCTTCCTCGCCATGCCGTTTCTGATCACCGCGATCGCACTTGCGGCGTTCCTCGGCCCAAGCCTGACGAATGCGATGATCGCCATTGGTCTTTCGGCCATGCCTATTTTCGTCCGGCTGACCCGAGGCCAGGTGCTCGCCGTCAAGACGGAGGAATATGTTGAGGGCGCACGTTCCGTCGGGCTTAGACACTTTAGCATCATCAGCCGCTATATCCTGCCGAATGTCTTTGCGCCGATTCTCGTGCAGGCGACGCTGACGATTGCGACAGCGATCATCGCCGAAGCGAGCCTTTCCTTTTTGGGCCTCGGTCAGCAGCCGCCTGCCCCCAGCTGGGGCTCGATGCTCAACGTTGCCAAGAATTTCCTCTCCCAAGCGCCCTGGATGGCGATGTGGCCGGGTGCGGCAATCTTCCTCGTCGTGATTGGCTTTAACCTTCTCGGCGACGGCCTGCGCGATGCGCTCGACCCGCGCGAAGCATGAAAGGATTTTGAAATGACCGCGTTCACCACCCGTCCTGAGATTTTGGGCACCTTCGGCGTCGTCACATCAACCCATTGGATCGCCTCCGCCGTTGGAATGAGCATACTCGAAAAAGGCGGAAACGCGTTTGATGCAGCTGTCGCCGCCGGCTTCGTCCTGCAGGTCCTCGAGCCGCATCTTTGCGGACCGGGCGGCGACATGCCTGCGATCTTCTATTCGAAGAAGAAAGATAAGGTCGAAGTCATCTGTGCGCAGGGGCCGGCTCCGGCCGGCGCCACAATCGAGCACTATACGTCTGAAGGTCTGAGCCTCATCCCAGGCAACGGCCTGCTTGCCACCGTCATTCCCGGCTCTTTCGATGGGTGGATGCTGATGCTTCGAGACTATGGGCGCCTGACCGTCCGCGACATCCTTGAACCCGCAATTCATTATGCCGAGCACGGTCACCCTGTCCTTGAGCGCGTGTCTGCGACAATCTCCGGCCTTGCATCTTTTTTCGAAAAAGAGTGGCCGACCTCGCATGAGACCTGGCTGCCCCGCGGCTCGGTCCCGGCGCCGCATTCGAACTTCAAGAACCCGGTGCTTGCCGAAACCTGGAAGCGCGTCATCGCAGAGGCCGAAGCAAAAAAAGACCGCGAGGCGCAAGTCGAAGCTGCGCGCGATGCGTTCTACCGCGGTTTCGTTGCCGAGGCGATTGACAGATATGCCGGCTCGACGGAGGTGATGGATGCAAGCGGCAGTCGGCACAAGGGCGTCATCAGCGCGAACGACATGGCAAAATGGTCGGCTGCGATCGAAGAGCCGCTGATCTATCAGTATCACGACTGGACGGTCGCAAAGATCGGCCCATGGGGCCAAGGCCCGGTGTTTTTGCAGACGCTCTCGCTTCTGAAGGAGATCGACATCGCCGGAATGGACCCGGCGGGCGCCGAATTCGTCCATACGCTCACCGAGGCGATGAAACTCGCCTTTGCCGACCGTGAAATCTATTATGGCGACCCGAAATTCGCGGAAATCCCGATCGAGCATCTGCTCTCGGATGCTTATGCGAACGCGCGCCGGAAGCTGATAACCTCCGAGGCATCGCTTGAATTGCGCCCCGGGCGCATTCCCGGCTTCGAAGCTCAATACGAACTCACCATGGACATGCTCAACGTCACCTCGAAGACAGGCGCCGTCTACGAGCCGACCATGGCGCATCTTTCCGAAAAGCGCGGCGACACCGTCCACATCGACGTGATCGACCGCGAGGGCAACATGGTTTCCGTCACGCCGTCAGGCGGTTGGCTGCAGTCCTCACCGATCGTGCCAAGTCTCGGCTTTTGCCTGAATTCGCGTGCGCAGATGTTCTGGCTGAAGCCCGGCCTGCCGACGTCGCTTGCGCCAGGCAAGCGTCCACGCACGACGCTGACGCCATCCTTAGCTCTCTACGAAGGCCGGCCCACGCTCGCCTTCGGCACGCCCGGCGGCGACCAGCAAGAGCAATGGCAGCTCTCCTTCTTCATGCGCTATGTGCATCACAAGATGAACCTGCAGGCCGCAATCGATCAGCCTCTCTTCCACACATCGCATTTCCCGGGCTCCTTTTATCCACGTACCCGCGAGCCGGGCAGCCTGATGGCGGAGGCAAATTTCGGCACCGAGGTTCTCGATGCGCTGCGCAGGAAGGGCCACAATCTGACGGTCGCCGACCCATGGACCATCGGCCGCCTCACCGCTGCGCGCCGCGACGCCGATGGCCTGATGCGGGCAGCCGCAACGCCGCGCCTGATGCAGGCCTATGCTGTCGGGAGGTAAGCCATGACCTGGTCGATCGTTGCCCGCGACCCTGAAGCCGGCCACTTGGGCATCGCCGTTGCCAGCCGCTTCTTCGCCGTGGGCGGCCTCGTCCCGCATATTCGCGGCCGCATCGGCGCGGTTGCGACGCAGGCTTTCGTCAGCCCGCTTTACGGCATCGACGGGCTTGCCGCGCTTGCGTCAGGACAGGCTCCGGCGGATATCCTGCGTGGACTGACCGCCCGCGACGAAGGCCGCGATCAGCGGCAGTTCCACTTGATCGACGCCAGGGGCCGGAATGCAGCTTTTACGGGCGCACGATGTATCGACTGGGCAGGCCATCTTATTGGGGACGACATATCCGTCGCCGGAAATATGCTGGGCGGACCGCAGGTGCTCGAAAAGACGCTCGCCGTCTATCGCAAGACGTCCCGGCTGCCGCTTGCCGAGCGGTTGCTCGAAGCCATGCAGGCCGGCGAAGATGCAGGCGGAGACAAGCGCGGCAGGCAATCGGCGGCCCTGCTCGTTTATCGCGATCAGGATTACGCCTGGCTCAATATCCGCGTCGATGACCATGCCGATCCGCTTGGCGAACTTCGCCGCCTCTATGCCGTCGCCCAGGAGCGCTATCTGCATGTCGCCGAGACGATGGCGACGCGCCAAAACCCGAGCGGATTGATCGACCGCCGCGTGATCGACGAAAAGATAGCCACCCTTGAAGCCGCACGTATCGCCGAAGGCCGCCCTTCGGCCTCCTTTGCAACGCCGCTCAAGCTTTGAAACGCAAACGATAAAGCAGGGAAACGAAATGGGTGAAGCCGCAAAATCCGTGCTCTCGGTCAAAGACCTGACGACGTCGTTCCTCGTCGATGGCCAGTGGAAGCCGGTGGTCCGCAACATCGGCTTCGATGTGATGCCAGGTGAAACGGTGGCCATCGTGGGCGAAAGCGGCTCCGGCAAGAGCGTCACCTCGCTCTCGATCATGCGACTGCTGGCCAGGAACCAGAGCCGCATCGACGGCAAGATCGTCCTGAACGGCAAGGATATCCTTGCACTTTCCGACAAGGAGATGCGGCGCGTGCGCGGCAATGACGCCGCAATGATCTTTCAGGAGCCGATGACGAGCCTCAATCCGATTTTCACGATCGGCCGGCAGATCTCCGAAGCGCTCACGTGTCACGGCGACATGACCCGGTCCGAGGCGCGGGGTGAAACGATCCGTCTTCTGGAAAAGGTCCGTATCCCGAATGCTTCCTCGCGCTTCGACGAATATCCTCACCAGTTTTCCGGCGGCATGCGCCAGCGGGTGATGATCGCCATGGCGCTTGCCTCCAGGCCGAAACTTTTGATTGCCGACGAGCCGACGACGGCGCTCGACGTAACGATCCAAGGCCAGATTCTCGACCTCATAAAATTGCTGCAGGAGGAGGAAGGCATGTCCGTTCTCTTCATTACCCATGACATGGGCGTCGTCGCCGAAGTTTCGGACCGGACGATCGTGATGTATCGCGGCGAGGCAGTCGAGACGGGCCCGACCAGTCATATTTTCCTCCGCGGCAAGCACCTTTATACGCGCGCGCTGCTTTCCGCCGTGCCGCGACTCGGTTCAATGGCCGGACAACAATGGCCGCTCCGGTTTCCTGTTGTCGATACCGCGACTGGCGAGCGGAGCGAGCCGGTAGCAGTGGCAGATACGGTCGTCAGCAAGACGCCGGTCCTCGAGGTCAAGAACCTCACCACCCGCTTTGCTGTTCGCGGCGGGCTTTTCGGCGCAAAGACCGGCGCCATCCATGCGGTCGAGAATGTCTCCTTCGCTCTCTTTCAGGGCGAGACCCTGTCGCTTGTCGGCGAATCCGGTTGCGGGAAATCGACCACAGGCCGCTCCATCACCCGCCTCGTCGAACCGAACGCGGGAAGGGTCATCCTTGACGGCTATAATGTGACAGCCCTTGATCCATCGAGCCTGCGCCGCATGCGGCGCAGCATCCAGATGATTTTTCAAGATCCGTTTGCAAGCCTCAATCCGCGGATGACTGTGGGGGCAGCGGTCGCAGAACCGATCATCGAGCACGGCCTCGCCAGCCGCGTCGAGGCGCGCAACAAGGCCGCCGACCTATTGGAACGTGTCGGTCTGAGCGCGGATATGATGGCGCGCTTTCCGCACGAGTTCTCCGGCGGTCAGCGTCAGCGCATCTGCATTGCCCGGGCGCTGGCGCTCGATCCGAAGGTGATCGTCGCCGATGAAAGCGTCTCGGCCCTCGACGTCTCGATCAAGGCGCAGGTCATCAATCTGATGCTGGACCTGCAGCAGAGCCTCAACCTCGCCTTCCTGTTCATCTCGCATGACATGGCCGTCGTCGAACGCGTCAGCCATCGTGTTGCGGTCATGTATCTCGGTGAGATCGTCGAGATCGGCCCGCGCGCTGCCATCTTCGGCAACCCGCAGCACCCTTATACGAAGATGCTGATGGCGGCCGTTCCCGTGCCCGATCCGGATCGCCGGCGCGTGAGACGCGGACTATCGACAGAGGAGCTGAAAAGTCCGGTCCGACCGCTAGATTATGTTGGACCAACGCCCAGTTACCGCGAGATCGGCGCTGGCCATCTCGTCCGGCTGGAAACTGCTGCGTGAGCACAGGTTTACGAGCAGCGCCTCGCGAAAGGCGCCGAGCCGCAAGCCCTGCCCCAACACCATGGCACCTCGGTGTTCCCAGCAGTTGTTCTGCCCGTTTTGTGACAGCTGCATCACCCGTGATGCGACGTTATCGAAATGTCGACCGTCACGACAATCAATCGTAGAGCTCGCCATGGCCAATCTGCTCTTTTGCAGCGCCACTTATCGAGGAATTGCCAGCCGGGTCAGGGTCCCTGCGATGGGCATCCTTGAGGAAATTTGCCGCCTCCGCAAATGCAACGGTGATTTCTTCAGTGCCCCATCCTGCTTCATTGGCGCTTGCAATCAGCTGTTCCAGGGCGTGGCGCGCGGCATCACTTGCTTCTTTGAAGCGTTGAGAAGGGACTTCGGTCATCGGCGATGGGAAGGTCATTTTGATACATCCTTCAATCGATCATGGATCTCGGAGATCAACGCGGCCGTATCGAAATGGATGCAGCAGTGCGTATCTTTTCTTAGTCATCGCCAATCGCCATCGAAGAATTGGGAGCATATCCGGCCTATCTGGGATTTACCGGCACGATTGGCAATCCGATGCGGCAGGCGCAGCGCATGGTCAAAACCGGCGGATAGCGAACCTCGTCTGGATATCGGAAGTCTTAAGGAAGAATATCAACCGAAGTTCACAACCTGTTAAAACATCAGATCTTTAGGACGACCGTCAATTGACGGGCTGGTTTATCTCTTATCACGTCGGCTTTGTCATGGCCATCCTCGACAAGCCGGTCGTGTTTAGCCCATTCATGCCCCTTAGGGATCTTTCAACGCGGATTGACGAACGTTCCGTCACTGGCAGACCTGCATGACCTCTACCAACGACTTTATCGCCGAAATCATCCGAGCCGCCAACAGGGTCGAAAGGCTGGGCAATCCCGAAAAGCGCCGACTGCTGCGTCGCGCGGTCGTGACGATCAGCAACCTACGCGAGCGTACCGGGATACCGAGCAGCAATACGAACCACGATGCGGTTTTCGACTTGCAAGCGATCGAAGTGTCCGTCGAGCGACGGAAGCCCGGTGAAATCAAGAAAGCACTTCTTATGGCCGCCGACATGATCCGGACGCTGCATATAGTGCTGGATTCGGGAACACAGATTACGACCAAGGTGCCGGAGTAAGCCGCCTCGGTTCGCGTCCGCGGGCGCGGCTTGGAGGCAGAACAGCAGACTGCACCGCTTCACATCGAAGGCGAAAATCAGATTGCTTGATCAAACACGATGACGGCCGGCGCCGGGCTCATTCCCCGCACGCAGGTACAGGGAGCCCCATCAGTGTGCGCGATCTCATTGCGTCAGCCGCAGCAACGGTCCGACTCCAAGGCGATCCGGCAAAGAGCAACATAGATTCCTTGGCCTCATGGCACGATCAAGAGGCTCTTCGGCAACAATCGTCCAAACGCTCCAAGCGCATTCCCGGCCGAGCGCGAACTGTCGTCCATCATTTTGCGACTAACAGGCATTCCAAGACGACAACCTTAAGCGAGCGTCAGGATGGGTTTGCCGATGCAGGCCTGCGCGCCATCCATGGATTGGTACAGCAGCGCGAGGACTTTTGCAGCAAGCCGCGAATAGTCCTTCGAGGGTGCCGGCAACGGCCGCCGAGAGTGACCCGCGAGCTTTGCAGCATGGTTGAGCCGCCTAGGCGTTCCCAATATTGCGGTCGTTGCTCGATCCGACGAAACTGGGCATATCCTCACTTTCGATCAGCATCCCTGCCCTCTTGACGAAGCGTTGGAAATTCTGACGCGCTGCACTCAAAGGAAATCTTCCGCAAGCAGCCTCCCGGCACGCCCTCTGCAATTTCTCATAGGGAATATCGCGCTTGTATTCCGGCCATTCGTCAAGAAAATCAAAAGCTTCATGGAGGTTCGTAATCTCTTCGATGAAGTGCTTGCGCTGAACGTAAACAGGAAGGTCAAACTGAAAACTTGCCATTTTTACCTCCTTGTCTTTGGCGTGTTGACGTCCAAAATTTAGGAGGTGATTTTGACGCGTTCAAGACCGCCAGTACGGCTGCCGCGGACGATTAAAAACCCGAGGCAGTGCCTCCCATACCTCATTGGTCTTCAGGCATGCCCAGGCCCATCGCGTCGGCAGGCTCAAAATCTGCGACGATCGTCGAACGAGGCCATATCGCCACCTTTTGGTCAATCTGCAGAAGAGACGTTCGCAATTATCGCAAGTCCGCGCTCGTATTTTAACGTTTCGCATCCGGTTTGCCGCGCTTGGTCAAGATTGTCCTCGAGATCCGCCTGCTTCACGGGCCGTGCCAGCCGGTTGGCGATCGCCCGCCGCACAAAGACCTCGTCCTCCTCGCCTTGCCTTTTCGTCAACGCATCGACCGCGGCGAGGACGGCCTGGGAAAAACCCTCTTCCTTCAGTCGGTCGAGCGTCCATCCCCAGGCCTTTTCAGGCACATCGTGAAGGTAGGCGACCACTTTCTCTTCGTCGCCAGATACTGCGTCCGCGACCCTTCGGCAGTGGTCAAAGTAAGGGTTTCCAAGCTTGTCCTGCTGGCCGTCGTGGGCTTCGGTTGCGACTTGAATGGCATGCTGGAGATGCTGTTCAGATTGCATCTAATTCTCCTATCGGCGCGAATTCGCCTCGAGGCGAGCGACGATTAAGGGGACCGCGACTGCCGCAATTGCACTCACAGGAAGGCGTCTCAGCACCCGCGCGCCGATAGCGGTCGCGGCCATGGCGCCTGCAAGCTTCGCCCATGGGTATGTTCCGAGTTGGTCATGAGCGCTGGCGTCGGCCCATTCGAGGTTGGATCTGGCGACGATCACCGCCCGCTGCTTGACGAGTGACAGCCTTGAGCGAAGGGTTTCGATCTCGTCCCGCACATGATCAAGGTCGTCTCTAACCCGCTGGAAAGGACGAGCTTCCGGCGGGCCGCTGTCGGGCGCTGAATAGGTTTCGGCCTCAAGCGCGGCGAGATGAGCCTGCAGTTCGACGTCGGTGTCGAGGCCTTCCGAGAGGGTTGTGTCGCGCTTAGGCATGTTGCTTCTCCAATTCGCCTTGGCACTGCGAACACACGCCGGGCGCCCCTTACGTGCCTCGCCCTTGACCGGATTGTCCGGTGATCGCTCGTGCGCTCAACTCCTGCCGGAAAGGATGGTTCCTGAGCTGATTGTCGTTTTGACGGCGATGCGCCTCGACACTCTTGACGGAGTGGCTCAAGGCTCGCGGCTCAGGAGGCGCAATCGCACCACGTAGGATGCAAATGGCCCGCCGCGAGCGCTTTTTTTGATCAATGGATCGTCGCAGCGAACACACCTGTCCCTGCGAACTATCGAAGAGTTACAGGATGGTTCAACTGGCCAAGCAGATTTTCCAGGAAAGATCCGATTTCAAAGTCGAAGTCCTCGACCTCAGCCGTATTGCGTCCGAATATGAACGGCAGATCAATCCCTGCAAGTCGTGCTTCTCCACAGCGGCGCCGCTGGTGTCACTGGCCGTGCTCCTGCTATCCGGACTACTCTCTCGGGCCAATCCACGACGGCCCCAAACGCTGCAAGGACACTGCGCGAAGCCGTCGTTGCGAAGCGTCGCGGGATTTGATCGAAACTGGGAAAGACGTGGAGCATGCTCGCCCAAAATAGGATCAATCGCAGATGTTAGGTCGCGCCATGCTACCGCCATCGGTTCGAAGGTTCACAACCAAGCCGCTCAGATTTTGGGCGCGTGTGGCTTTCTGGTGATTGCTCATTGCCCGGCGGCCGCTATCGTCATCAAAAAACGGGGTAACCATGGCAAAGACGGACTGGCCGAAGGAACCGCTGACAAGCGAAACCATGAAGATGCTCGATCGCATTCTCGCGAATGGTGCGCCGAGCAAGATTGCGAACCATCGAGTGATGCCGCCATTGTGCAGGCGAAAGCCCTCATTGACTGGTTTGAATTCGGCGTGCGGGATGAGGCGGAGCTTTCGAGACTGCTTCGCGACGAGCTTACGACGAAGCAATCGTAGGAACTCTGAGCGTCTTTGGAAGTTGTGTTGAGACACAGCCAAGGAGACATGAACACATTCCTGTCGCCTGCATCGCCACGACAACCACTTAGGCCCTACAAAACGGCAGGACAATCGTGACCCGAACGCTTGGCCGCACGCCTGTCCAGCTTTCGAGCATTATCTCCAAATGGCTCAAAGACCTTAACACGCAACCCGTGGGAGATTGCCATGCCAAACTATCCAGCCCCGCCCTTCGACACCCCCAAGCAGCCAATGCCCGGTTCGACGAACGCCATGTCGCCGTTGCCTGATCATGGCGAACATACTTACCGTGGCTCCGGTCGCCTCAAGGATAAGAAGGCGATCATCACCGGCGGCGACAGCGGTATCGGCCGCGCTGTCGCCATCGCTTACGCCCGAGAGGGTGCCGATGTTCTCATCGCCTATCTGGACGAGGATGATGACGCCAATGAAACGAAAAGTTGGGTCGAAAAGGCCGGTCGCAAGGCCATCCTCTTGCGAGGCGACATCCAAAATCCCGAGCATTGCCGCCACATCATCGACACGGCAAGGGCAGAACTCGGCGGCATCGATATTCTCGTCAACAACGCCGCTCATCAGGCAAGCTTTAGCGACATTGGAGACATAAGTGACCAGGAATGGGAGCTGACATTCAAGGTCAATATCCACGCGATGTTCTACCTTTCCAAAGCGGCTGTTGCGCATATGAAACCAGGCAGCGCGATTATCAACACCGCCTCGATCAACGCTGACAGTCCAAGCCCGCACCTGCTTGCCTATGCCACAACAAAAGGCGCCATCCAGAACTTCACCGCTGGTCTTGCCCAAATGCTTGCCGACAAAGGTATTCGGGCAAATGCGGTGGCACCCGGGCCAATCTGGACGCCACTGATCCCATCTACCCTGCCGGAGGACGCAGTCAGGAACTTCGGAAAACAGGTTCCAATGCAGCGCCCTGGGCAGCCGGCCGAACTGGCGACAACCTATGTAATGCTCGCCGATCCCCTGTCGAGCTATGTCTCAGGCGCGACAATTGCCGTTACAGGTGGCAAACCGATCATCTGATCGCAAGCGGGACCATGCGGACCGGTAAAGCAAGTTGAAGCGCGCCAGCGAGCTTTTTGCCGGCCGCTTCTGGCGTGACGCTCAATTTCCCATTGCTGCGACTTTGGAACCTTGGACTTGGTCAAGGGTTAGACCGTCAGGAATGATCTATGGCGATGGCAGCTAGCAAGCCTGCCTCAACCCCGCATAGACAGACGGAGGACCAAGATGGGCATGAATTCACCGAAGAATGGCCGACCAGGAACCACCGATCAGTCGCCACGTTGGGAAGGCCCTAAGGGCAATACTCCGAGGGGCTATCTTCCGCCGAAAGACGATCCGGACAACGATCGGGACGCGCTTGGTGAAAACAACCGTGATCCAGAGAGAAAAAAACTTTCCGATGCCTTCAAGACAAAAGGAGGAAGCTGACATGGGTGGAAGCCCCAAGAAAGATGCCGCCGGCCAATTCGCGAAGTCTCGTGCAGACAGAAAGGCTTCCGGCGTCCACAGCGCCAAGCCCACCGTCATAACGGGGTCGGAGGACGCCACGGTTCATAAAAACCCTCCAGGCAAGCAAAAGCCAGAAAAAGACTGGGATCTGAACTACGATCCAGCTGAGATGAATGAGGGTCAATCGCACTAAGTGTTGTCGGGCGGCGGCGCAGAAGACGGCGCTGCCTCATGCGTTCTATTCCGATATCCGCTGGTCATTTCGATCGGCACGTTCGTCCTGAAGACATGGATCAGCATGTCCGCATTTCGGCCGATCAGGCAGATCTTATCGCATGGTTGGGTGATGATGCGCGGATGGGCTTCGAAAAGGTATTCTTGCACAATGTCGGGCGCAACCAAGCCGAGTTCATCGATGTCTTTGCCAAAGACGTCTTAGCAGTGTTCAAAACTTAAGGCGCGAAGCGCCGCCTGCTTGTCGCACGGTTGACCGTCCACACCTTCCAGTCGCCGGATCTTCAAGAGTGAGTGTCCCAAATGGACCGTTTCATGATGCAGCACCTGCCGCAGCATAAACGGTCTGCAATTCACCACGCCTCCCGGTCACCCTACGCTTCCCGCGGCACTGGTTAACAGAGCGTTTTCTCTCGTATGCATCTGCCTGACGACAGGATCCAAGTGAAGCTGTGGCGGCGTCCGACGGACATGATCTTTCACGACCGGTCGCGGCGGCCTATTCGAGGAAGCGCAGCCATGGATGACGATGTCGTGTCGTCGTTAAAGATGCAGTCGCCCATGAACTGCAACACGTTTTCAACTGGGTACAGTTCCGGCGAGTGCGGCGGCAGCAACGTCAAGATGATGTGGTCCGGCATTTTCAGTCTCAGCGATTATCGGGCGACATTATTTCTTCCAAACGATTAAGTCTTAAGAGTTGACATTACGCAATGGCGGAAGGTAGCATATAGCATGATGGAATAAATGATATCGTTTTATCGATACGGGCAAGTATCGATATTGAGTACCATGCACGTTTAAGATACCGTTCCTGCCTGAATCCCTTGCTTCGCGCAAAAAATCGGTCGACATTCTTTTAACGTAGCCCGCTGCAGCGACATTTATATTTGTACGACGCGCCCGCTTTGTTGGTTTTTGAACTTTAAAACTCATGGTTAATGTAATACTAAATTCTGGAGCAGCGTGAAGAGCATATGATTAAAATCAATCTTTGCGGGCCTTTGAAAGGCGCTCAGAGCGTCATTGCTCTACGGTCGGGGCTCGCAGCTGACCGCTAACAGAGGGATACGAGGCTAGCGGCATGAAGTTTCACGGAACGCCTTTGGATGGTGCATACGTTATCGAGCCGGAACCGCGCGGGGACGAACGAGGATGGTTTCAGCGCGTCTTCTGCGAGCGAGAAATGGCCGACGCCGGAGTGGAGGGCCGCTTCGTACAAGTCAATAACTCGTTCAATGCCGAAGCGGGCACCCTGCGTGGGCTGCACTATCAACTCCCGCCGTCGCCAGAAGTTAAGATCGTCCGGTGCCTCTCCGGAGCACTGTGGGACTGTATCGTCGATCTGCGGCCCGATTCCGCGACGTACCTCGGTTGGCACGCGGTTGAGTTAACGGGTGAGAACCGGCTGGCATTTTATGTGCCCCGCGGCTTTGCCCACGGGTTTGTGACACTAAGGCCCAACACCGAGACATTGTATCTTGCCAGCGAGTTCTATGATCCAAAGTCGGAGCGCGGTGTGCGTTGGAATGATCCGAAGTTCGGCATCGCCTGGCCGGTTGAAGGGGTCGTAATTTCGGAGAAAGACGCGAAATGGCCAGACTTCGATGAGGATTTTCATGGCGTGGAAAGCCTACGCGGCATCTAGGAGCAGGAGGTTCTGATGGTGATTGACACGCTCCTGAAGAAACGGGAACAGGATGGCCGTCCCATTAGGGTCGGGATGTATGGCGCGGGCTTTATGGCGAAGGGCATCGTCAACCAGATCGCCAACTCCGTGCCGGGAATGATCCTTTGCGTGATCTGCAACCGAAACGTGGAGAAGGCTATGTTAGCCTACCGCGCTGCTGGCCTTGAGGCATCCTACGCCTGCGACAGCAGCAAGCTCTCCGACTTGATTGCCGAAGGCACGCCGGCTGTCACTGACAATCCAGCATTGCTGTATGAGTCGGGTGATCTGGATTGCTTGATTGATGCGACGGGTGCGATCGAATATGGCGCCAACATCACCTTAGGGGCAATCGCGCACGGTCGCGACATGGTGACCATGAATGCCGAACTGGACGGTACGGTTGGTCCGCTTCTCAAGAAAAAAGCCGATGCGGCAGGGGTTATCTTCACGGCCTGCGATGGAGACCAGCCCGGAGTACAGATGAACTTGTGGCGCTTCGTCAAATCCATCGGCCTTACGCCGCTGGTGTGCGGCAATATCAAGGGCCTACAGGATCCCTATCGAACACCGACAACGCAGGCCGAATTCGCGGCAAAATGGGGGCAGGACCCGCATATGGTCACCAGCTTCGCTGATGGCACGAAGATTAGCTTTGAGCAAGCTATCGTCGCTAACGGCACTGGCATGTCCATTTTGAAGCGCGGCATGACAGGTGTCGAGCATCGTGGCCATGTCGATGAACTCGTCAACGCGTATGACATTGAGGCGCTGAAAGCCGTGGGTGGAGCCGTCGACTATGTTGTGGGAGCAACACCAGGTCCGGGTGTCTTTATTCTCGCCTACCACGACGATCCGAAGCAGCAGCATTACCTGAACCTTTACAAGCTCGGAACCGGCCCGCTTTATAGCTTTTACACACCTTACCATCTTTGCCATTTCGAAGTACCCCTCTCAGTGGCTCGGGTTGTACTTTTACGCGATCCCGTGCTTCAACCACTGGAGGGCCCAAGGGTCGAGGTTGTGGCAACTGCAAAGCGCGACCTTAATGCTGGCGAAACGATCGACGGTTTGGGCGGCTACATGAGCTATGGCCAATGTGAGCGCGTCGATGTCGCCGGCGCTCAGAATTTGCTGCCCATGGGGGTTGCAGAGGGATGCGTCTTGAAACAGGCCGTGGCGAAGGATCAAGTCCTTACCTATTCCGATGTGGTGCTGCCGGCAGGCCGCACCATCGATCTGCTGCGCCGCGAACAGACGGCGATGTTTGCTGCGTAGTGCCGGAGACGGAACTTCGGTGGGGACCCTCGCATCAATTGTGTGGCTGATAATCTTACATCGACGCCGACGGGTAGATCGAGGCAGCCCCTGGGGCGAACATACGGAAAATGCAGTATTCAATCGGCGCACCAGAGCCTCTCAATCGTCATTTTAAAAGCTCTGCTGCGTGGCGATCGTCGCGCTTCTTCTGCGAAGCGGGATCCCGCATTGGGCTTTCCCTCCGATCGAAGTCGCGGCTGCGCTCGGCCTGTCGCTGATTGCCTATGTTTACATCGAAAAACCGTTGGGCAGGGTGATCAATCGGCGATTTCAGTCCAGACGTCGCGATCCCCTGGCGACATCAAACGCCTGACGAAAAGGCTCCTGGCTTGGCCGAGAAGACCGCGGCCGCGCATCTGGAAAAAGCGGAGCGGGCAAGCGCTTTGCGGGAGCACGACCGCAAATCGACCGGCGCAGGCTTCAATTGACGCGGGATAGGAGCGGGAAATAGCGTTCGACAAGGCGAGCGCTGCCAAAATTCGACAGGTGACCGGAATCGAAATAGAGCATCCTGCCATCGTCAATGTAAGGGCACTCGCCGGCTGCGCAATCCATCGCAATCGGATCAACGAAATCGGCGCCGCCCGCAGCAGTCCGCAGCCGCTGGTTAAAATCGTGATCGATCACGGTTGACCAAGAGGCCGCTTTTTGGCCAGCGGCTGCCTTCTTAAAAGCAATGACGTCGACATTGGTTACAAACATTGGCGATTGCCCGATCACTATTACCCGGACACCCTGCGCCTGAAGCTGTCTGACAGTGTCTTCGAGCATATCCAGGCCCCGGCGTTGCAAATCAACCCATCGGCCCGAGAGCACGACCGTCTTAACGTCAAGCGACCGGATGATCTCTAGTGCCTTCTGATTGAATGCCTGGCAGTTCGGTCTTGCATAGGAGTAGTAGGCAAGGACCGGAGGGCATCCGGCAAATGTATACTCATAGACGCGGCCATGAATGGACGCAGCATTCGCGACGATCCCGGGGGCGTAGTGGGCGGCATAGGAATCCCCCCACAGAAGCGCAACATCACCCATGTTTGTCGTCAAAGCGCAATCTTCGGGGCGCCAATTTTTAAAGCCGTCGTCGTCTTCGAAAAAGCAGATGCCGTTCCGCCACGTCTGGCCGGCCTGCACTGTCATATCCGCGCTCGCTACAACTGCAGAAACGTCAAGCATGCGCGCTTCGACCTTGGTTGCATAGCCGGGAAAACGCTGGGGGAAGCCATGAGCGGCGATGCCCGCGTAACCAAACAGCGAGACGATCGACATGCTGGCAAGCGCCGAGCCGATGAGGGCGCGCCGAGGCCAACTTACGGTCTGCAGACGGAACGGCGTTTCGACAAAGCGCCAGGAGCAAATGGCAAGCAGAAGGCTGGCGGCGATAATGCCCATGGCATGGAGCCCGTTGGGCTCCTCAAGGGTCACGTATCGGACGAAGACGGTAATTGGCCAGTGCGCCAGATAGAGCGAATAGGAAATCTTGCCGATGAATACGAAGGGCGCGCTCGCAAGGATTTTGCCGACCACGGATCGGGTCGGGCCGCCTGTATAGATGATGAGAGCTGCGCCCGCGCATGGCAAAACGGCGGCGAGCCCCGGAAATGGTGTCGCATCAGTATAGGCAAATACCGAATAGAGGATCAAGATCGCAGCACCGATCGCAACGGCGCTGTTTGTCCGGTAGGACAGCGTGCTTTGTCCTCCCCAAAGCGCCAGCAAGCTTCCAATCAAGAGTTCCCAGCTTCGTGTCGGCAAGAGGAAGAAGTTCGCTGTCGGAGCGACGTCGATCGCATAGATGCTAAGTGCCAGGGACAGTGTTAAGGCGAGTGCGAATGCCGCCAGCCGCACGCGGAAGTTCACTTTGTAGAGCAGCCACATGGCGATCGGCATGAAGATGTAGAACTGCTCTTCGACCGCAAGCGACCAGGTATGCAGCAAAGGGCGTAAAAGCGCGCTGTTTTCGAAATAACCTGAGAACTTCCAGAAATAGATATTTGAGGTGAATGTCCCGACAGCCACCAGGCTTCGGGCGAAGTCTTCGAAGAATGGTGGTAGGAAAAGCATGTAGGCGGCGATCGCCGTCAGTAAAATATAGAAAACCAGTGCTGGAATGATCCTGCGAAAACGCCGCTCGTAGAATGTCAGTATGGAAAAGCGATCATTCTTGAGATCATCGTCCAGAATTCTTGTTATGAGGAAGCCAGAAATAACGAAAAAAATGTCGACGCCGACGAAGCCGCCAGAGAATCCAGTGACGCCGGCGTGGAAAAACAGCACCGGCAATACTGCTATCGTCCGTAATCCGTCAATCTCCGGCCGATATTTCATGAAGATCCTAGTTTGTGAAAGGATTTTCAGGTTTGTTAGTCATGGGTAATCAGCTTAGAAGCCGGAGTCAATAGAACAGTTAAACCGGAGAAACTTCCTCATCTGTCTTGAGTAACATGGTTTCTTTTTTGTTCATCGGCTTCCTGGATAGCTGTTTGTGTTTTACATCGATGGCTTACTTCACCAGCCGGAGCGGCCGGCGCCTCACCTAGAGAGCTGGGTTTGATTTACTCAGAGTCATTCCTACAGCCTCGAGCTGGTTTCGGCATTCGCTTGAACAGCCGGCGCAAGGGTAGTCGGCGATAACCGGCCAGAATTTGGCGATCCGCGCTGCAGCTTTCCTGAAACGGATGAAGAGTGAAGAATGGTTATCGGTCATCCGTCGTGATCCGCAGACGATGGAATGTGTTGCATGCCTTGATCAAGGCGGCGCTGTGCCATTGAATTTGACGGCAATGCGCCGACGGCGCCTCCCCTAACGTCGGCTGCGCAAATCGGGACGGCAGGGCGGCGGCCAGCGCCACCCAAAGAGCCGGGCTGTCAGATGAAATTAAAGCTTGCCTCGGCGATCTTCAGCACTGTCAGGTGGCCAGTGGCCGTTGCCGCCGTGTCGATGGCAACCCGCTGCGGTCCGAAGGTCGGCTGCAGGACAGGTGTATGCCCGTGGATCACGAAGAGCGGCCGACGCGGGCCTTCGCTTAAGAATGGCTCGCGGATCCACATGAGGTCCATATCCGTTTGTTTTGACATGTCGACGCCAGGCTTTATGCCGGCGTGCACGAAGAGTAATTTGCCGATCTGAAGCGAGACCGGCATCATTTCGATCATGGCGATGTGCTCTTCTGGGACGAGTTCCGCGACGAGACCTTGAAGACCGCGAACCCCTTTCGTCTTGATGACATGCGCAACGTCGATACCGTAGGAAGCAAGCGTCTCGGTCCCGGCGAAGTCGAGCCAATCAGCAATGATGGAAGGTTTGCGGAACATGCGGGCAAATTCGTCGTCGTGATTGCCTGAAAGCGCGACCTGCACGAAGCCAACAGGCGGCTCTGCTGCAAGCATGTCGAGAACCTTGCTGCTGGCGGGACCGCGATCAACATAGTCGCCGAGAAAAACGAGGAGCTTGGGGCCAAGATAGGCCCTAGAGTCATCGACTATGCGTCGTTGTGCTTCTGCCAGTTCATCGGCGCAACCGTGTATATCGCTGATAGCATAGATCGCATCGAAGTCGTTATCGGACCACAAGAGCCTTTGCCTGCCGATCGACTGCGGGTTCATATTGCGGCGCCAACGCATCGGGAAGTGAAACATTGATCCACCGAAAATGACAACGACTCAAATCTCCCTACAGGAAATGTCTTAACTGAAGTTCAAAGAGGAAGGCTCTCGAATCCCGTTATGGTTCATCTCGATGGGATCTGATTACAATTGCACGCTCAACCGGCGCAACGCCCCGGTTTGCCAAGTAGCAAATGCACAAAAATACACCAGATTAAATCTGCTTTTAAGGCATCATTAATTCTTATTTACATGTTGTTTCTTTAATGATAACTCTTGAACAGTAGCAGTGGAGTATAGTGTACTTGCGTGTATCTAATGCGTACCTGACGAACTTGGAATCCAGCAGTCGATGCACGATTTCGATTTGGCGCCCGTTGCAATATATGCGGCTGGCTCAACAGTTCTTCAGAAAAGACTTCACCCACCTTGATCACTCAAGGTATGGTCTTCCCGCGCTTGGGACATCCCACGGTCACCCCTCCCCGCTCAGCCATTTCAAAATGTCGTTAAACACGTCCGTCGACGCCCCTTGCAACGGTCTACGACGTGTTTTCGGAGGGGGAAAGAACGGTGACCAGCCTCATTAGCAACTTTGAGAACTCGAAAGAGTTGCGCCAGCGAGCCAGAAGGTTGATTCCGGGAGGAGCGCATACTTATGCAAAGGGCGACGATCAGTATCCGGTCTTATCGCCGGGCTTCATCGCCCGGGGGCACGGCGCCTATGTCTTTGATGTAGACGGCAACAAATATATCGAGTTTGGCATGGGAAACCGTGCAGTCTCCCTTGGCCATGCCTATCCGAAGGTCTTGCGCGCTGTCGAGCGGGAATTGAAAAATGGTGCGAACTTCACCCGGCCGGCAGTCATCGAGTTAGATTGCGCATCGATCTTTCTTGAGACGATCCAAGGCGCCGAAATGGTCAAATTCTGCAAGGATGGCTCACATGCAACCTCTGGCGCCATCCGTTTGGCAAGAGCCGTCACCGGCCGTGACCTTGTTGCCCGATGCGCCGATCACCCGTTCTTTTCGACCGACGATTGGTTCATCGGCACAACGCCCATGAATGCCGGCATCCCGAAAGCCGTACGGGATATGACGCTATCGTTTTGCTATAATGAGATTGACAGTGCCAAAGCACTGTTTGAGCAACATCCCGGTAAGATCGCGGCTGTCATCCTTGAGCCATCGAAAGGCGAGGCGCCGAAGGATAACTTCCTGCATCGTCTTCGTGATCTTTGTCATGCCAATGGAGCACTTTTCATCCTTGACGAGATGATAACCGGTTTCCGGTGGCACCTGAACGGAGCGCAGGCTCTTTACGATATCCAGCCAGATCTATCCTGTTTCGGCAAAGCGATGGGCAATGGCTTTGCCATCTCCGCGCTTGCGGGAAAACGCCAATTCATGGAGCTTGGCGGTATCGATCAGCGCGAGAAGCCACGCGTTTTCCTGTTGTCGACCACCCATGGCGCTGAAACGCACGCTATGGCGGCGGCAATTGCAACGATGAAGATTTATCGTGAAGAGCCGGTGATCCAGCATCTTTTTGAAAAAGGCGAGGCGCTTCGAAAAGGTATTTCGCAGATCGCCGCTAGCCACGGGATTAGCAATCATTTCAGCGTCTTCGGGCTGGCAAGTAACCTCGTTTACGCAACGATTGATGAGGACGGCCGTCCCTCCCAAGCGTTCCGCACGCTGTTCCTGCAGGAATTGATCAAGCGCGGCGTTCTCGCTCCCTCCTTCGTTGTCAGTTACACGCACGGCGACCCCGAGATTGCAAAGACGCTCGATGCTGTTGACGGTGCGCTTTGCGTTTATCGCAAGGCCCTTGAAAACGGTGTGTCCAATTATCTGGTCGGCCGACCATCGGACGTGGTGTTCCGCGCCACGAACCGCATGACAACCCAGCCTGACGCTGTGCCCGCTCTGGTGCCTGAATTAAATCGTCGCGTCAAACGGCGCGAGACGAGCCTTGCCACCGCCGGCCGATAGAGAGGTTTAATGATGTATCGCCCCGGATCATTTCGAGGAGCCTAAAACTCACGGCTGTTCTACCGCGAACAGATCAGCAAAGGTAAACGTCTCATAAAGCTGCCATAGGTTTCAGACCACGTACTCTTCACTGCATCGTTTCGTCTAGGGGGACGAAGATCATGTCTTCATTCAACTGCCGGTTCTGCAATACCACACTCACTCAGACGGTCGTCGACCTTGGCGCGTCACCGCTTGCAAACTCCTACATCGCCATCGACAAAACCCAGGATGCCGAACCGTTCTTTTCACTACATGCTTTCGTTTGCGACGAGTGCTTCTTGGTCCAGGTCCCTCCCATGGCGCCGCGGGAAGACATTTTCGACAGCGAATATGCCTATTTCTCCTCCTATTCGGCCTCGGTACTGAAGCATGCCCGCGAATATGTTGACCATATGGTCGAGCGGTTTCAATTCGACTCTGGCCACCAGGTGATCGAAATTGCCAGCAACGACGGCTACCTTTTAAAGAACTTCAAGGAACGCGGCGTTCCGGTGCTCGGCATAGAGCCATGTGCCAATGTCGCGGCTGTCGCGGTAGAGGCCGGCATCCCGAGCAGGGTGCAGTTTTTCGGTGTCGAGACGGCACGGCAGTTGGTTGGCGATGGCCTCACAGCTGACCTATTGATTGGCAATAACGTGCTGGCGCATGTCCCCAACATCAACGATTTCGTTGCCGGCATCAAAATCGTGTTGTCGGCAACCGGCATCGTAACGATCGAATTTCCGCATCTCATGAAGATGCTGGAGCTCAATTACTACGATACGATCTATCATGAGCACTATTCGTACCTGTCGCTCTATAGTGTCGAGAAAATCTTTGCCCATCACGGCTTGACGATCTTCGATGTCGATGAGATCCGTCCACAAGGAGGATCGTTGCGCATTTATGCTCGCCACGCCGAAGATCAAAGCCAGCCAGTCTCGGTGCGTGTCGGCGAACTGCGCGCGCGCGAGATTGAAGGCGGCGTCAATTCTGTTCAACGCTACAGCAAATTTTCTGAACAGGTTCACCGCACCAAGCGCGATCTGCTGCGCTTTCTGATCGATGCAAAAGAGAGCAAAAAGACCGTTGTCGCCTATGGCGCTCCGGCAAAGGGCAACACGCTTTTGAATTTCTGCGGCGTTGGTACGGATCTCATCGAATATACTGTCGATGTCAGCCCTCATAAGCAGAACCACTTGCTTCCGGGGACCCGCATCCCGATCCACGCACCGCAAAAGATTGCGGAGACCAAGCCCGATTACGTCCTGATCCTTCCCTGGAACATCAAGGATGAGATCATCAGCCAAATGTCGGAGGTCAAAGGCTTGGGGAGCCAGTTTGTGGTTCCGCTTCCCAATGTCGAGGTCGTTGCTTGAGCGCCGCCAGTGCGCCAGACAAGGAGCCTGCCGGCGCGCGGATGTATGCCCTCATTGAACGACTTTATCCGATCTGTCGCAGCATCACCGGTCCCGGCGTCGTGGAGACACTGGAGATTATCAGGCAGGAAATTCCGGTTAAGATTCATCGCATAGCAAGCGGCACAGAGATCTTCGACTGGACGGTCCCGCAGGAATGGAGCATCCGCGATGCCTATGTGAAGGACGATAAGGGCAATCGCGTCATCGACTTCAAGGCAAGTAATCTGCACGTCGTCAACTATTCACGACCGATCCACGCGACATTGCCGCTTAAGGCGCTGAGGCCCCATCTACACACCGACCCCGCCCATCCCGCTTGGATACCCTACCGGACGAGCTACTACAAGGAGGACTGGGGCTTCTGCCTCTCCCAGAACGCCCTTGAGGCGATGAGCGAAGGATCCTACGAGGTCCTGATAGACTCAACACTTTCAGACGGCGAACTCCTGTGGGGCGAGTGTTTCATCCCCGGCACCACAACCGACGAAATCGTTATCTCGACGCATATCTGCCATCCGTCACTTGCCAACGACAACCTGTCCGGCATCGCCGTTTGTGTCGAGCTTGCTAAGCTTTTGATGGCAGCACAGCGGCGCTATTCCGTGCGGATGCTCTTCATTCCGGGCACCATCGGTTCGATTGCCTGGCTTTCGATGAACCGCGAGCGGCTGTCGCGCATCAGACATGGTCTCGTCGCCGTCAACCTCGGCGACCCTGGCATGCTGCATTATAAGAAAAGTCGTCACGAAACGGCCGAGATCGATCGGGTGGTGGAGCATGTGCTGAAGGCAGCGGGGCAAGCCCATTCGATTATGGCGTTTTCTCCCTATGGCTATGACGAAAGGCAGTTCAGCTCGCCTGGCATCAACCTTCCCTTCGGCTGTCTGTCGCGTACACCCTACGGGCGGTTTGCTGAGTACCATACGTCGGGCGACAATCTTGATTTCGTGAAGCCGGAAGCGCTTGCCCACTCGCTCAAAACCTACGCCTGCGTGCTTGACACACTGGACCGCAATCGAGCTTTCCTGAACCTTTCGCCGATGTGCGAGCCGCAACTTGGAAAACGGGGGCTCTACGATGCCGTCGGCGGCAAATCCGACACGAAGACGCGTCAGTTGGCCCTGCTCTGGGTTCTAAACTACTCGGACGGCAAACATGATCTCCTCGATATCGCCGTAAAATCGGGTCTTGAATTTGATTTGATTGCCGATGCCGCCGATCTTCTGCTTGGCCATGATCTACTTGCACCGGCGCAGAGGGACTAGGGATCATGGAAAAATCTCTTAAGGGGCGGGTGGCAGTGGTGACCGGGGCAGCGGGCGGTATCGGTCAGGCGATCGTATCAGCCTTAGGTGTAGCCGGCGTGACCGTTCATGCTCTTACCCGCGGCGGCGTCCCGCCGTCGTCCCTTAGCAACGGAGCATCGATCAGCTGGCATCACGTCGATCTTGCCGATGATCGGGCGATCGCCGAATTCGTCGCCCGTTTGCGGGTAACCGATCGCGGCATCGACTACCTAGTGCACAGTGCTGGCGTCTTTCGTTCCGGTCCGGTTGCGCAAAGCCCGGTGGAAGAACTCGATAACGTTTGGCGCGTCAATCTGCGCGCGCCCTATGTTCTGACACAGCTCCTCCTCCCGGCACTGGCCAGACAGAAGGGTTATATCGCGTTCATCAACTCAAGCGTGTGGCTGAATCCGAGAATGGAGCTCGCGGGTTACACGATGAGTAAATATGCCTTGAAGGCCTTTGCCGACGTGCTGAGAGCCGAGATCAACAATCAGGACGTGCGTGTCCTCAGCATCTTTCCCGGGAAGACCGCAACGCCGATGCAGGAAACTATCCATGATTCGCGAGCGCTTTCCTATCAGGCAGACGAGTTACTGCAGCCGGAATCGGTGGCAGCGAACCTGATCACAGCCTTGTCGATGCCGTCCACCTGTGAAGTCACCGAGATTTTCATGCGTCCAGCACGACCGACGCCGCCGACCTTCAACGACTAGACATTCTTGGTGCCTCCATCCGCCGCGCCAGCGTGATAGGGCAAATACGCTCATGACGGACAGACGTCCCTGCCCTCTCCAGCATTCGGAATGCCTACCTGTACCATTATGAAACGGCAGCAGCTGAACTTTGTTCAAAAACTAATCTACGGCGTAAAATCAAGCTTTTAGCTATCAGATTCGTTAATTTTTTGTTGCCTATTTCAGATTTCTGAAATAACGTCCTCGCAAATACTGATACGCCGTTCTAAGGATGCCGGTATAAACGATCGCAACTAGTTGAACGCGGTCGATATTGGCAACATCGGCGCTGAAATTCTGGCAGGATACCTATGCGGTGATTCCACCGCGCGTTTATTCTGCCTGTAATAAAAGAACCAGAAAGTATAGCCTGGAATTTTTAGTGCCGACGTCCCCGCGCCATTTGTTTCTCGTACTCGCTTCGGGTTGCTACTATGAATTTCGATCAACCTTCACATGCTGACCGCTCGGTTATGGGTCAGGAATTCAGTTGCATTTTCCGGCAGATCTTTTCATTGATCTTGCTAACGTGTGCGCTTGTCCCCAACGTTCAAGCCGCGGACGGCCGCCCTGCAGCGTCCTTCTTCGAGAGCTTTGACCGGCTCGATCCCAACTTCTGGTATATTTCAGACGGCTGGACGAACGGTGATCATCAAAACTGCATCTGGTCGGCAGAAATGATCAAGATTGCCGACGGCTTTGCGTCGCTGATGCTCGCAAAGGACACTGTCGATCAGAAGGCCCTTCTGTGCGCAGAAATCCAGACGAAGCAACGCTACGGCTTTGGTACCTATGAGGCACGGATAAAGTCGGCGACCGGGTCAGGCCTTAACTCGGCGTTCTTCTCCTATATTGGCCCCGCCGACCAGGAGGAGCACGACGAGATCGATTTCGAGGTGCTGGGGAAGAACAGTGCTGCTGTCCAGGTCAACCAATATGTGAAAGCGAAAGGCGGCAACGAAAAGCTCGTTTCGCTCGCCGGTCCGGCAGACGTGGATTTCAACCATTTCGCCTTTACCTGGGAGCCCTCAAGACTGCGGTTCTACGTCAACGGCTTACTCGTCAACGAAGTTACCGATACGCTCCGCATTCCGACGGCAAGGCAGAAAATCTTCTTTAGCCTGTGGGGAACCGATACGCTGACAGGCTGGATGGGCCCCTTTGCCTACAAAGGACCGGCGATCATGCAGGTCGACTGGGTGAGCTATACGGCTATAGGCGAAAGATGTCTGTTTGCAGCCTCTCTGACCTGCGACGGGGCCATCACGGTCAGCGCCCCTGCAAAGCCGCAGGAGAACCTTTGATGGCGCACGTGCTTTACCTAGTCCATGATCTGTCCGATCCGGCAGTTCGCCGGCGCCTGATCATGCTGACACGCGGCGGCGCGACGGTTGACCTTCTAGGTTTTTCGCGAGCTAAGATCCCAGGCGATATCGAAGGCATCAAGCCGGTCAACCTCGGCAAGACGGCCGATGGTCGCTTTGTCCAGCGCACCTGGGCCGTTCTCAAGGCAATGGCAAGGCTGCGTTCCGTCCTTGCAGGCCTCAGCAAGCCGGACGTGATCGTCGCCCGCAATCTCGAAATGCTAGCATTGGCAAACCGCGCCAACGGTTATTTCGGCGGGTCCGTACCAATCGTTTACGAGTGTCTCGATATTCACAGGCTGCTCGTCGGCATGGGTCCCGTCGCGCGCTCGATGCGATTTGCCGAACGTTGGTTTGGCCGAAACGTCAGTGCGATCGTCACCAGTTCGCCAGCCTTCAAGAGCAACTATTTCGATGTGCTGTCGTTTCTGAAGGTCCCGGTCATGCTCGTCGAGAACAAAGTCGTCGCGGTCATGGATGACGGCCTTCTTCCTGCCCCGCAAAAACGCGAAGACCGGCCATGGCGCATCGGCTGGTTTGGCGCGCTGCGTTGCAGGAAATCATTGAAGCTGCTCGCGCACTTCTCAAGGATGGCGAATGGCAGGTTCGAGATCATTCTGCGCGGCCGGCCGGCTTATTCGGAATTTGACGATTTCGACGCCTTCGTGGCGAACGAACCCTTCATGCGTTTTTGTGGGCCCTACCGAAACCCGGAGGATCTGGGTGCAATTTACGGCGAGGTCGACTTTGCCTGGACGGCCGATTGTTTCGAAGAGGGCCACAATTCCAAGTGGCTGTTACCGAACCGGCTTTACGAAGGATGCCTGCACGGGGCGGTACCGATTGCCGTTCAAGGCACCGAGACGGCTGAGGCACTTCGGCGCAATAATATCGGCCTGATCTTGTCGGATGCCACGTCCTTTGCGCTAAGCCTGGCGATGGAGGGGCTGGACGTTCGCCGCTTTAGGTACCTGAAGTCCGCCGTTGCCGCGTGCGATCGGCGCAACTGGGCGATCGATGAGGCAGACTGCAAGAACTTGGTCGCCTGGCTCGCCGGCTTGGCGCCATCCGAGCCTCGCAAAACTTCAGATCACTTTCCGATCAGTTCGTCATTTGCCATATAGGATTGAACGCGATGAATAAGCACGTAAGTCCAGAAGATTGCTGCTTGATCGTCATTCCATGCCTTAACGAGCGAAACTACATTGGTGCGCTTCTGAACGGTCTGAGCATGGAACTTCAAGCTCCGGGCTGGCGCATTGTCGTGGCCGATGGCGGCAGCAAGGACGGCTCGCAGGATATCATTAAGGCCGCCTGCGCCATCGATCCGCGCATCACCTTCCTTGACAATCCGAAGCGCCTGCAAAGTGCGGCGATCAATCTTGCAGTGGCACGCTACGGCCGTGATTTTGAATATTTCGTGCGCATGGACGCACATGGACAATATCCGAAGAGTTATTGCCAACAGCTAATTGCTGATGCCGAGATGACCGCGGCTGCCTCCGTCGTCGTCGCCTTGGAGACGACCGGTTTCAATACGATCCAGAAAGCAGCCGCGATTGCCCAGAACTCCAAGATCGGCAATGGCGGTTCTGCGCATCGCAATCTGTCGACGGGTGGTTACGTCGATCACGGACACCACGCCTTGATGCGCGTCAGCGCCTTTCTCGCCGTCGGCGGCTACGACGAAACCTTTTCCCATAATGAAGATGCCGAGCTCGACTTCCGCCTGAGGAAGGCTGGCTACAGGATCTGGATCAGCGGCAGGACAAGCATGGTCTATCATCCGCGCGCAAGCGTTGGCGCACTGTTTTGTCAATACCTCAATTACGGCCGCGGACGGGCGCGCAATATCCGCAAACACAAGACAATGCCAGCTTTGCGCCAAATGCTGCCGCTTACAGTCGCGCCCGCCGTTGCCGGCACCGTGCTCGCGCTGTTTTACTGGGCGGCGATCGTTCCAGCTTTCGCCTGGGCGTTTACCTGTATCGGCTATGGCTTTTATCTTCGCGTGCGCCAGCAGATGCCCCACGGACCATTGGCCGGACTGCTTGCTATGGTCATGCATGTAGCCTGGTCAACCGGTTTCTGGCTCGAGATGCTGTCGCTTGGTCCAAGAAGGAGCGTCTCATGAGCCGGCCACTTCTCTTCGAAATTGCCGTCTGCACATACCGGAGGAGCTCGCTCAGCGACACGCTGGCGTCGATTGCGGCGGTTGCGGTACCTGAGCAGGTTAGGCGGGTGTCGCAATGAACGAGTTCATAGGCATAGGCAAGGCAAAGAAGATGCAGGAAGCAATACGCCCCTATCTCGGTCAGCCGGGCACGGCCAAGCAGCCTGAGGCCGGCGATGAAAGGTTCATAGACGTCGACCGCCTGATACAGATCGCCAGGCGTCAAGCAAAGCTCGTGGTCCTTTTTGCCGCCATTGGCCTGCTGCTCGGCGTTACCCGGCTGGTGTTTGCAACCTATTATTACACGGCAGGCACTAGCGTCCTCATCGATGACAATCTGAGCCGGTTTGCTGGAGACGTTTCACCGGCGCCTGCAAACATGGAATCTGACAAAAAGATCATGAGCCAGGTGGCGATCTTGAGGTCGAGCTCGCTTGCGGCAAAGGTGGTGGATAGGCAGCAGCTTTACGAAAAGCACGAATTCGTCAACCCTCCACTCTCGGTCACCCAGCAGATCAAGGGCCTTGCCAAGATGGCGATGGACGTGTTTGCCGGCAAAGGCACGGAGATGGCAGATGCCGATAGCCTCGACGCGCGCAAGGGCGCTGCCGTGGCAGTTCTCATGGAAAATCTGAGGGTCGAGCAGCAACCGCAGAGCTTCGTGATCGATCTCTACTACACGTCGACAGACCCCACCTTGTCGGCGCAGATCGCTAACGCCTATGCCGAGGCCTACCTGTCAGACAAGCTCGATGCCAATTTCGACGCGTCGCAAAGGGCGACGGTCTGGTTGCGCGCTCGGCTGACCGATCTGAAGGACCAGTCGCAGGAAGCGGCCCTGAAGGTCGAACGCTACCGCACCGAAAACGGCCTCACCTCAGCAAAAGGTGCCCTCTTGTCGGAAGAACAGCTCTCCGACATCAGTGGCCAGTACATTTTGGCCCAGGCGGACAGCGCCAAGGCGCTTGCGCTTTACAACCAGTACAAAGCGATCGTCGCCGCCGGCCAGCAAACTGCGGTCGACAATGCCGCAACCGTCTCCGAGCAGCAAGGCTCGACGGTCATTGCCACGCTCAGAGCCCGCTATCTGGCGGTCACCAAACGGGCCCAGGAGATCGAAGGCCGTTTCGGTCCCGAACATCCGCAGGCAATCACGCTGCGCAGGGAGCAGGACGACATTGGACGGCAGATATTTCTAGAACTCAAGCAGATGACCGAAAGCTACCGCAATCAGTATGAGGTTGCGGTCTCGCGCGAGGCATCGCTGAAGGAGGGACTGTCGAGGATCACCGGACAAACCTCGGCGGCGAATGAATCGCTCGTGCAATTGAAGGACTTGGAACGCAACGCCGAAGCCATTAGCGACCTCTACAAGACCTATCTGACGAAATATCAGGAAACGGCCCAGAACCAGTCGTTCCCGATATCAGAAGCGCGCGTCATCTCGCCTGCCTCGCCGCCGACCGAGGCATCCAGCCCCAAACGCACCTTGACGCTTGGTGGCTCGCTGATGCTCGGCGCGATCTTCGGTATCGGACTTGGCCTGTGGCGCGAGATTAGGGAAGGCACGTTCCGCCTTGGTGAGGAATTTACGCCGTTCGGCCTGAAGTTCTTGGGTTACCTGCCGCCGATCCCTGGGGCCACGCGTCCCTCCCCCGATGACGAAAGGAAGCTGATCGCCAATCCCGATGTCGAAACCATGCGGTTTGCGGTCAAGTCGGGCGGCACCAAATTTACCGAGACCTTACGGCATGCAAAGATCGTGACCGACACGATGCTTGGCAGCCAGAACTGCAAGGTCATCGGCGTCGTCTCAGTATTGCCAGGCGAAGGCAAGACGACGATCGCGGCAAATTTCGCGACGCTCGTGGCATCCAGCCCAGCCAAGGTGCTGATGATCGATGCTGATCTTAGACGCGGATCACTAACGCAGGGTCTTGGCATCCGCTTTGAAACCGGCTGGACAGAGGCGCTGGCTGGAACAACGAAATGGCAAGACACTCTGGTTGTCGATCCACAGACGGGTGCGAGCCTTCTCGCGACGCCGCGCCAAGTGAAGGTCTTCAACACGAGCGAGCTGATCTCAGGTCCTTCCATGGCAACTCTGTTAGAAGAGGCCCGCTCCATGTTCGACTATATAATCGTCGATCTTCCACCAATCGGGCCGGTCTTTGATGCCAAAGCCTTTGAGCCGTTGGCCGATGGTTTCCTGCTCGTGTCGGAATGGGGAGCCACACCGCGGGCCCTTTTGAAGTCAACGCTTGAACAAGAACCGGCGATCGCAGCAAAATTGCTGGGCGTTGTGCTCAACAAGGCCGATCAGGAGAAACTTTCTACCTATGGTGGGCTTGGCAGTTCCGAAAAGCTCTATTCCCGGTATGCGAGCTACTACCTCGAGCATGGCGAGCCGATCATGAAGGCGCGAGGCCGCAGACGGCGAAAGGCGCGCGTGCACCTATCGAAGGAGCTCTAACGAGACGCGCAAGAAACACTGATCCGATGCAACGTTGGTGTGAAGCAACCCCCTGGTTTGCGCCATGCCCATCTTAATGACAGTCACCAGTTCCGGAGCGTTTGAAATGAAGATCTTAATCACAGGAAATATGGGCTATGTCGGGCCTGCTGTCGTCTCTCACCTGCGCCGTGAGATGCCTGACTGCTTGCTTGTTGGCGTCGATACTGGCCTTTTCGCGCATTGCCTCACCCAAGCAAACCTGCCCGAGCGTTTGCTTAATAGTCAGGTCTTTGCCGATGTCCGCGACCTGCCCGCCGAGCTATTCGAGGGCGTCGATGCGGTCGTGCATCTGGCAGCCGTTTCCAACGACCCGATGGGCGGCCGCTTTGAGGCGGTGACCGACGAGATTAACCACCGTGCTACACTGAGAACAGCCGAACTCGCCGCCACGATGGGCGTAAGAAGCTTTGTTTTCGCCTCCAGCTGCTCCATGTACGGATTTGCTGAGGGCGGCGCGCGCACCGAAGCAGATGAGCTTAATCCTCTGACCGCCTATTCGCGTTCGAAGGTTGCGGCCGAGACCGGGCTTGGCGAGATCGCCCGCAACAGCCAAATGAGGGTCAGCGCGCTGCGCTTCGCGACTGCCTGCGGCTTTTCAGGGCGCACGCGGCTCGATCTCGTCCTTAACGATTTTGTGGCCTCGGCGCTGAGGACTGGACGGGTTTTCGGTCCTCTCTGATGGCACGCCCTGGCGGCCGCTCATTCATGTCAACGACATGGCAAGGGCAATCGAATGGGCGCTGCTCAGGCAGGATGGCGGAAACTTTCTGGCCGTCAACGTCGGTTCCGAAGACTGGAATTATCAGGTCCGCGAGCTCGCGGAGGCCGTCGCCGCCTCGGTTCCGGGGACGGTGGTCGAAATCAACAAGGACGCGCCACCGGACCGGCGTTCTTATCGGGTTAATTTCGATCTCTACCGGAGCCTGGCACCGGCCCATCAGCCAGAAGTAACGCTTGCAGGCGCTATTGCCGATCTGAAAACCGGCCTTGATGCGGCGGGTTTGAAGGATCCCGATTACCGCTCAGCGCAACTCGTGCGGTTGAACGTGCTCACACAGGCGATCGACGGCGGCAGCCTTGGCACCGATCTGCGCTACACGGCCAATCCGTCCGACCGTAGTTTCATTCCTGGTTTCAAGGACCCCGCTCATCGGACGCGCGAAGCCATGCCTGGCTGAACCGGATCATGCGACACAGTGACTTAAAGCCGCGTACGGCGGGCAACGCTTCAAATGACGAGAGGACGCAATGAAAGTTGTCATTTTTGCAGGAGGCTACGGGAGCCGTCTTTCGGAGGAGACTACACTTCGGCCAAAGCCTATGGTCGAGATCGGCGGGCGACCGATCATCTGGCATATTATGAAGATCTATTCGCACTACGGCTTCAACGACTTCGTTGTGCTTGCCGGTTATAAAGCGGATTACATCAAGGACTACTTCATCAACTATGCGATGATCAACAGCGACTTCACAGTCGACCTAGCGACAGGCGAGTTCAAGTGGCTCCGCCGCGCGTTGGAGCCGTGGAAGATCACCGTGCTCGATACCGGACTGAACACGATGACTGGGGGACGATTGAGGCGCGCCCGCGACGTCATTGGCGATAGCCGGTTCCTTCTGACCTATGGCGACGGTGTCTCCGATACCGATATCGCCGCGACCATTGAGCTTCATGAGAGAGACGGAAACTGGATCACGCTGACCGCCGTCAGCCAGCCGGGCCGCTATGGCGCGCTTGGCCTGTCTGACGACGGAACTCGTGTCCATGCCTTCCGCGAAAAACGCATTGGCGATGGCGGTCTGATCAACGGTGGCTTCTTTGTCTGCGAGCCTGAAGTCTTCGACCTCATCGAAGGTGATGACACCGTCTGGGAAGAGGGGCCGATGGAAAGAGCGCTTCACATGGGCAAGGTTGGCTCGCATTGGCACCAGGGCTTCTGGCAAAGCATGGATTCGCTGCGAGACAAGATGGTGCTCGAAAAGGCCTGGGAGAGCGGCAATGCGCCATGGAAGCTCTGGGACCCGACACCGGGGTGAACCGAACCGCTGACGAGTGACACGTCGCCTCTGCGGTTTGGCCCGCCCGACCGAAATTGAATAATACCGTCTGTTCAATGGAATATTGCCTGCGAACTGCGCGAACTACAGAACCAATCTGTATCACAATGTTACACTAAGTATATTTCGATTATAACGGATCTTTTTCTATTGCCTTTTCGAACGCTTTAGTTACTAATTTCTTAACATTCTGCTTTCGGGGAGCTTCATGATGAAGCATGATGTCGAATTAGCCGATGCCTCTATTTTCTCGCACTACACCCAGTGGCGGCCAATGAGGCCACTAGGCGGGTTGCGCAAGAGGGTGTTTGACGTCGTCGGCGCCCTCATTCTGCTCGTCCTGTTTTCCCCACTCTTCTTGCTGATCGCGATCGCCGTAAAGCTTGATGACCGCGGCCCCGTTCTTTTCGGTCATCAGCGCGTTGGCCACAACGGAAAGTCATTCCGTTGCCTGAAATTCCGAACCATGGTTACCGAGAGCGATGCGCGGCTTGCTGCCTATCTCGCCGAAAATCCCGTCGCCCTTGCTGAATGGGCAACGACCCGCAAGCTGCGTCACGACATCAGGGTAACCGCCACCGGAAAGGTGCTGCGAAAACTCAGTCTCGACGAGTTACCACAACTGCTCAATGTCGTGCGCGGCGATATGAGCCTTGTTGGCCCGCGTCCAATCATGGGCGAAGAAATGGCCCGTTACGGTGATAGCGGAAGTCACTACCTCCGCTCGCGTCCGGGTCTCACCGGCAAGTGGCAGGTGAGCGGGCGAAGCGACACGACCTATGAGGAGCGCGTTCAGCTCGACAGCCAGTATGTTGAGCACTGGTCCTTCGTGGGCGACGTCTGGATCATTCTGAAAACCGTGCCGGTTGTCCTGTTCGCGCGGGGTGCTCGCTAGCAGGCCGACGCCTTTGCCAGGCAAAGATAGGGAAGAACCATGAGGTTAGTTCGTCAGCTCTCTCCTGCCGCGCGTAACGCCATTTACGCGCTATCGCGGCTGTGCCTTGCAACGCTTGCCGCAGTCGTCTGTCTTGTTCAACCGGCGTTGCTCTCGCCTGCGCACGCTGATCCCTATAAGCTTGGAATCATGGACAAGCTGTCCGTCCGCGTGGTCGAATGGCAGACTGCCGAGGGGCAGTTTCGCGAGTGGCCGGGTATTACAGGCGAATACATCGTCGGTCCGAACGGTGATCTGGCTCTGCCGTTTGCGGGTGAACTGAAAGCTGTCGGCCGGTCGACCTCTGAGGTGGCGCGCGAGATCGCCCGCAGTCTTCAGGAGCGTTTCGGGCTTCCCGATCCGCCGGAAGCTTCGGTTGAGATTCTTGAATTCCGGCCGATTTTCGTAGCTGGCGAAGTCCACACGCCTGGCAAGTATCCCTACGATCCGGAGATGACGGTCCTGAAGGCGATTAGTCTTGCCGGCGGCATACGTCGCGGGCTGCACGAAGGTCAGCGCTTCGAACGCGACTTCATCAACGCCAGGGGCAGTCACGAGGTACTTGTTGCCGAGCGCGCCCGTCTGATGGCGAAGAAAGCGCGACTTGCCTCCGAGGAGGCCGGCGAGGAGAAGATTGCTATCCCCCAAGACCTTGCCGCCATCCCGCAATCGCGAACGCTGATCGAGGATGAAATAGCAATCATGGAAACGAACCGCAACGCGTTCGACCTTCGCCTCAAAGGGCTTGATGAGCTGCAAACCCTCTACGGCAACGAAATCACCTCACTCAGCAAGAAGGTCGACAACCAGACCCGGCAAGTGGACCTTTACAAGAGGGAGCTTGAAAAGACCGCCAAGCTCGTCGATCAGGGTCTGGCAGTCAGCTCCCGGGCGCTGGGCCTCGAGACGACGCTTGCCGATACCCAGAGCAACCTGCTTGACCTCGACGCTGCCACGCTGCGCGCCAAGCAGGAGATGAACAAGGCCGCACTCGACACGATCGACTTGAAGAACGAGCGCAAATCGAAGATTGCGCTCGATATGCAGGAAACCAAGTCGCAGCTGGACGAAAATGCGCTGCAGCTTCAGATGTACCGGCAACTGATGGCTGAGGCGCTGGTGAATGCGCCAATGGCCTCGCAATTGACCGGAAGCGACGCTGCCAGGCTCATCAGCTATTCGATCGTGCGAACGGTCGCAAGCAAGATCCAGGAGATTCCAGCGACCGAAACAACGCCCGTTCAGCCGGGAGACTTGGTCAAGGTCAGTGTCACCAACGAAAAATCATAGGACTTGGGGTCGGCAGATCGGCATGCGTATCAGTATCAACGCTTTCTTATCGCCTGGACAGAACGCCCCCTTTGCGATCGCTGCTATGGTCGCGACGATGTTTTTCATCGCCTATGCGCAGCTGTTTGGCTCTGTCTTCATTTTGTTGTTCTATCTGGTGTGGCTGCCTCTTCTTGCCATGGACCCGCGCGCAGTCATCGGCGATCCACGGCCTCTCTATTGGATTTTTGCCTTTTCCATCTTTGCATGTCTGTCCTTTTTCTGGTCTGCGGTTCCGGGGCTCAGCCTGCGCGGCGGGCTGCAATATCTTTCAACGATTGTCTGCGCGTTGGTTGCCGCACGGGTCGTGCCTGTAAAGGCGATGATTTTGGGTATGAGCCTCGGCGCATCGCTGGTACTGCTCTACTCGCTGATATTTGGACACTTCAGCTACGACCCTCTTGATGGCGTCTACAGCTTCATCGGCGCCTTCGGATCGAAGAACCAACTCGGCATGTTTGCCGCGCTCGGCGTCTTTGCCTCCTTCTCGGTGGTCTTCGTCCTGCGCGTGCAGATGATCTGGCGCATCCTGGCCCTTATGTCAGGCGTCTTCGGCGTCTTTTCGCTGCACGCCGCCCAGTCGGCGACCTCCACCATCACGATCGCCGCAACGATTGCCGTAACGGTCGCTGCGGTCTTTCTGAAGTGGTTCTCACCGCGGCACCGGACGGTCCTCTTCCTGTCGATCGTTCCGGCAGCAGCCGTCGGACTCCTGATTGCATTGAGTACCGGGCTGTTCGGCGCGATCCTCGGCGCCTTCGGCAAGGATGCGACGTTGACAGGGCGGACGTATCTTTGGCAGCGCGGTATCGAAATCGCCCACGAACAACCTATCTTCGGCCTCGGTTTTCAGGGTTTCTGGGTCCAGGGCTTTTCTCAACCGGAGGTTCTGTGGCAGCAGTTCTATATTGCATCGCGTGCAGGCTTTCACTTTCATAATACCTACATCGAGGCCGCGGTCGAACTTGGCTATATCGGACTGATCCTGCTCAGCGCCGTTATTCTTGGCCTCCTCGCTGGATACCTCAGACGCCTCCTGTCGTCGGGCGCGCGAAACGAGGATGTGGTCCTCTTCGGTCTCGTCATACTGTTCATCGGTCGCTCCTTTTTCGAAGTCGATTTCCTGAATCAATACACGATCGGATCCTTCCTCATCTACTACTGCGCCGGGGCACTCACCAGACCGGTCGCTGGAACGTTAGGCAATGCCTCGGTGCGGTTCTATCCTCAATTCGCTGGCAGTGAAGGTTTTCATGTGCCTCGCCGTGGCGGTCACGGGTGACCGATCAGGATGACCGCTTACAAAACAAGCGAAGCGACAGATGGAAGGTATTGTCACAGTCGATTTTATGCACCTCATTTGCTGCGCGCCAGAGTGCAATCTCCTTTGGCTCGTGCATCTCCAGGGCTAGCTCGTCATCGCCACAGTTTGCGAACAGGCCGGGGTCTATTCGCGACTGCATCTGTTGGCGACATTCTTTCATTTGCTCGCTGCAATTGCCGACAGCCTCAAACGGCCTCTGCATAGAATGCAGCTAAGCTCTTTGATAGTCAGCTATACAGAGGATCGACAATATCTCAATAATAAATTGGATTCTACGCTAAGCCATTATTGACTCGCATCACCTGAACTATAACATAGCTTTAGTTCTTCTTAGGATTTCTTTCGCGTTGTGGAATGTACAATGTCCTTGCCGCTTGTCGCTGTTGTGACCCCGACGTATAATGGCGGACGGTTCTTGGCTGAAACGATGGAATCCGTTCAGCAGCAAGATTGGCCAAACCTTGTTCACGTCGTGCTCGACAACAATAGCAGCGACAATACCGAAGAAATCGTCTCCGCCTATTTGAACAAGCGCATCCCTGTCCTTCGCTTCCGCAATGAAAAGACGCTGGATCAGCGTGAAAACTGGACGAAAGCTTATCGCCTGGTACCACGGGACGCTGTCTATGTGCGCTATCTCTGCGACGATGACACGATTAGCCCGACGTCGATCTCCAAGATGGCGGCACTCGGCGAAACCTTTCCCAATGTCGGGGTCATTGGCAGCCTTCATGACTGCGCGGGTGCTGTTCAAGATTTCTTCTGGCCACCCGGCAAGCCGGTTTTCCCCGGCAAGGACGCCATGCGGATGGCGCTGCTGCGTCAGGGCATTTTAATGCCGGTCCAGATGATGTGGCGCCGGCGCGTGACTGACTCGCTCGAACCTCTTTTTGCCAGCGCCATGGACGGCAGCTGGGACCTCGATACGGTTTTCCGGATGCTGGCGATCAGCGATTTCGGTTTCGTGCATGAGGCACTCGGCTTTACCCGTGTACACGAGAATACGGTCACTGCCTTGCATTATGCCGGCAAAACTCGCGCCTGGACGCGCGATGGCCTTGATCTGATCATGCGCCACGGCCCAGTCGCCTTCGGGACCGACTACCGCCACCAGCTTCTCGCGTTTCGCCGCTATTATGTGCGCCGCATTCTGACCTGGTGGCGCGAAGATCGCGGTCGCGAGCATCTGCAACCCCATTTTGATGCACTGGCAAGGGCCGGCTTTGGTGTCAACGGCATGCTCGTCGTCGATGCCGTGCTGGACTGGATTTACGTCAAGCTTGGCATGCGCCGCGCCTGGACCGGATATCCGGGCTGGCAATAGGCGGCAAACGTTTCGACGACATGAGACTGGAGCATGAGGCTCCCGCTTGGAGGGGTAATGAGTGATCCCGTATTTGAAGGAAATCTGGCATCTTCTGCCATGGGCGCCTTGCCGATGAAGACTGCCAGTTTCCGGTCAATCGCCGAAGGCCTGAACGGTCGCCCCCTTGCCGAACCTCTACTTGAGGCAGCAATGCAGCGATACAGCCGCCCGCAACCGCCAGCTTCGGAGGTGACAATCGCCTTCGGACTCGATACCGCTTACCTGCCGCATGCAGCTGTTGTGCTGGCATCTCTTATCGCTAACGCGCCGGGCGCAAAACTCCGTTTTCTGATCGTCCATGATGGCATTCCCCCCCAAGCCCGTTCGACATTCGAACGCTGTGCTGAAGGACACCGGTTTGATTGGCTCGAGATTAAAGGCTCAAGTGTCCTTGCAATGCCCGGCAAACGCCATATCAGCCGCGCCGGCTACTATCGTCTGATGCTTGCCGAGCTGGCCCCGCCAGATATCGATCGAGTCCTTTATCTCGATGCCGACCTCGTCGTCATGGGTGATATTCGGGAACTCTATGCCTCCGATCTGGGCGAGCATGCAATCGGCGCGGTCTGCGACGTCGGCATGGACGGCGAGGTGTTCGCCAAGCGTTTTCAGCTGCAGCCCAAGCGTCTTGGCTACTTCAATTCCGGTGTACTGTTGATGGATCTCACCAAGCTGCGCGCCAGTGATGATCTTTCCAAAGTCATCACTGTTTTGGAAACGCGCATCGACGATATGGAGTATGGCGATCAGTGCGCTCTAAACGTTGTCTTCTGGAGCCGATGGAAACAGCTTGACATATTGTGGAACGTCCAACGCCGAATGCTGATGCCGCAGGAAGGCAAGCCCTGCTATGCAACTGCAGCCGAAATGAAAAAAGGGCGCCGGCCAAAAATCATCCACTTCACGGAGCACAACAAACCGTGGTCGACGGACGGATGGCATCCGTTGATCTGGACCTATTACCGCTATTTGAAAAAGACCCCGTATCGCGCGCAGGTCCTCAAGCTTGGCGAGGTCCATTTCGTCAAGGATCTGCGTCGGAAAATCAAGACCATCGTCAACTGGTACCGGTTGCAGGCGTGAGGCGGGCCTGGTTTTCCAGGCGCACATGCTTGATTATGACGCGCGGCGGTGCAACGGCGCCGGTTACACCTTGCACAGATGGGATGGTCCATGTCTGAAACGTCGCTAGCAACGGCACTTCGTAATGGCATTGCCTGGAATACCATCAACGCGATCTTTTCGCAGAGCGCCGGTTTTGTCATCTTCCTGGTTCTTGCACGTATGCTGGAACCGGCGGTCTTCGGGGCAGTCGCGCTCTCTGCTGTTATTGCCGACTTCATCGCCAATGACGGCCGCTATGCCGGCATGGATGCGATCCTGCAGCGTGGTGATTTCGACAAGAAGAGCTTAAACGCGGCTTTCATTTCCCTGTTTTTGGTCGCCTCACCCTTCGCGCTCTTTCTGGTCATGGCTGGGCCTTTGATCGCTGGCTTTGAGAACGCGCCACTGGTCGGTTACTATATGCCGATTTTTGGCCTTCTTTTGCTCTTTACGCCGTGGCTGTCGGTGATGGATGCCCTCATAATGCGCGAACTGGGCTTCAAGACGTTTGCCAAGCGCAATATGATTTCGACGCTTGCGGGCGGTATCGCCCGGCATCACGCTGGCGTTCTCACCGCTGGCGATTTGGGCGCTGCCTGCTCAGCGCATTGTCTCGACAATGGCCGTTGTTGTCTTTGAGTTCCGTCATACCGGTTGGCTTCCCGGGCGTCATACCAAAAAAGGCGCGTGTCGCGAAAATCTTCGCCGCTTCCTGCCTCTATGGATGGTCGCCGCCATTAACATATCCATGCAGCGCGCTGCCGTGCTGTTCTTCGGCATCCGCTTCGATGGCGCGACCGTCGGTCTGTTCCGGGCTGCCGACAGGATCAGCGAATCGCTGCAAAATCCCCTGGTCAGCCCGCTCTTTGCGCTTTGGTTTCCGTTGATGAGCAAGGTGCGCGGCAACCTTGCGGCGGAACGCGAAGTGTTTACCGCCATCATCCGCACCGCTGCCTTCGTGACACTGCCGGCCTTCACCGGACTGATTGTCGTCGCCGATGATGCGGTGGCGTTGCTGTTGCCCTCGTCCTATGCCGGGGTCGCGCCCATTTCTTCGCGCTGTGGCGATCACCTCGCTGATGATCCCGATCGTCTGGTTTAATCCCATTGCAATGAACGCGCTCGGCTTGAACCGCATGTCGCTGCAATACTCCATCATCGTTGCCTTGACTTGTATCGGTGCGCTCGTCGTCATACCGACAAGCACGCCGGGCGCGGCGATTTTGGTGATGTCGTCGCCGGCGCTCGTCTATGGGGTGATCGGCAATGTCTTGTTACTGCGCCGGCTGAACCTGCAGGCGAAGGTGCATTACATGGGGCTCGCGCCGGCCGCGGCGGCGGCCCTCGCCATGGGCGTCGTCGTATATTATGTGCAAGTAACAGCAATGGTTGGGATGCAATCTTCCTTCCGCCTCGCTATCTCGGCGAGCCTTGGCATGGTCATCTATTTCGGCTGGCTCACCTGCTTCAGCCGAAGCTGGATGATCGAACGTATCCAGCTCCTGCGTGGCCAAGGCAGATGACGCACAGCGTCACAGACAGGCGATAGCCTCGACGCAAGCTTCACCGCCTATCCTTCTCTCATGCGAAAGCGGGAGAGCGACATGAAGAAAACGACGTTGCTGAATGCCACCGGCCTTTCCGTGCTCCTCTGGCTTTTTATCCTGCTCGCGGTCGTCTGTCTGCTGCGCTAGCGCAATCAGAAAGGATCGGCGCGCCAAAAGCTGCTTCCGGCTCGCCTTTTTAATCACCGGATAGAAATCTGCAGATTATCTGCTAGAATAATCTTGAGGCATTTATGTCTCATTATCCAGAGAGCGTAACATCCACAGCCGAAAATCGAAGTTTTTATCTGGTCTTTAGTAGGATATGTCTTCATATTGTTAGCGCCTCCACAGGTGGTATAGTGATGTTACTCAATGATACCGTATTTCCTGCCGTTCAGGCAGCATCAGTCTGCGTTCTGGACAGGCTTTTGGTCTGCGAGAGCGCTGAGCTATCATTTTTGTACTTTCACTATGAGGCTCGCTTCGTCCTTATCATGCGCGCAGCGGGTGCGCCGGCAAGGTGCGAAATCATTGAAGATTTCGAGGAAAAAACCGGGGCGGCCGCTGACAATTACTTCCGCGACTTTGCAGCGGCTGTGCTCGAAGTCAGATCCAGTGAGCTCGGACTTTATCTGACATCCGCAATTTCTCCGGCAGAGGGCTTGGCAAATGGTGCGGTCGGGATCGCAAGGCGTGCTGGGAGACCGAGCGACGCGCTGGCCCTGGAAAAGCTGACCGCCGCAAGCTTCCTGATTGGCCAGTTACTCAAAACGTTCACCGAGATCGCAAGCGATGTACCGCAACACGACGCCCTGCCCGGACTTGTCTTACATCGAGCCCTTGACGCGCTGACCATCCTTTTTGATCTGCGGGTATCTTCGCTGCGCAGTTTCGACGGCATTGAAGCTTATCGGGAACGACTGCTGATCCTGATCATCGCGCTGTCGACGATGGCAGCGAGCGCACAAGAAGCAGAGGCCGTCAGTGTCGAGATCGCAGGCGGGGCAGCAGAAAGGTCGGTGACTTTCATCCAGAAGAACGCCACACTAATGTTTCCATTCATGAGCGGTCGGGACGCCGCGATCCTAAGGCGCGCCGTCAATGGCCTTGGCGCGCGGCTATCGGTCCAGCGTGATAACCAGACCAATATTACCCGCGTCCAACTCGTGATTCGCTAGTGAGGGCTGCAACGGCTGCTTACTCGCACAAGCACGGTCCTGAACCGCGCCCGCCATCAGCGGTCTTCTCAATGATCGAGCTGAAACCTTTCAGCCTGGAACAGACCACCAATCGCGCGGACCAGAATTTTCAAATCACCCAAAAAACTCCACTGCGCGGCGTAGGAAGCAGCCGCCATTTCCCCGTTCCTGACACCGTCAGCCGTGGCGCGGCAATCGCTGATCATGCCTGGTCTACAGAATTGTGCCGACACGTTGCCCCTTTTTACATAACCGCGATCAACAGGCAGCGATGGCGGACCAACGAAGCTCATGTCACCGAAGAGCACGTTGAGAAGTTGCGGCAGATCATCAAGCCCTGTTCGATGAAGAACTCGTCCAACCGGCGTTAGCAAAATATCGTCCTTCAACGTTTCCGTCATGATCCAGCTTGCAAGCTCGTCTGGATGGCGCGACAGATGCTGGCCAAGCCGGAGGCGCCAGTCGACCGGCAATTTCCGGAAGCTGTAGCAGTCAAACGCCTCTCCCCCGGGTGATCGCCGTCTTTCCAAGTGAAGGATCGGTCCGCGATCGGCCAAACGAACAAGTAACGCGATCGCAATCATCAGCGGCAGAAGGCAAATGATAGCCACACCCGCCAGAACGACGTCAAAAATCCGTTTCTGTGCACCGCCCGCAGGCTGCGGGATGTGTCGATCGCCGTGATCACGCGAGGGATTGGCAAATTCGGCATCGTATTTCATTTTGAGGCCTCCACAGCGTTGGCCATTTAAATCGTAATGATTAGTATTTTCAAGCAGAATCTTATGTATACCTCGAAAGCATGAACTACGTCCTGGAATACCCTACGTTACTGTAGGTAGCGTTACGTCACGATCGATTTGCGCGAGCACATTCATCTGGCGCATAGACTTCTGATTTTTGCTGATGATTCACTATCTTATATTTTATAAGCTTCTATCTTTCCGGTTACTGACAGCTTTTCGCCATCTATCGCAAAGGTCGTCATGAAAAATCGTGTTTAATGACTTTTTAACGATGACATCTTTTTGACATCTTGTCTGTTGAAGGTTTCCGGCGACGCATTAAGCATGGAAACACTGCAACAAAGAACTCAGTTATCTCTGATTATGCGAAGTATTGCGGGACGATGGAAGAAGGTCCCAGATCAGAGTGTGCGTCGTGAGGCCGGAGGGGAGTTCATGTACGCACCCAGGGTGTTTGTTTCGATGGCCGCCGTGCTCATCGCTTTCTTTTGCGCGATATTGTGGATGCAAGGGTCCGTCCTCAGTGCGTTTGCCGATAGTCTTTTATGCGCTGTCCTGATCCAGAGCGGGTATTTTCTCGGGGTCCTGTTTCTGGTCTGGCACGAGGACGTGTCCAGGCCTTCTCGCGCTCTTGATATTTCGAGCCAGGCGGTCGGTCCCCGATCCCGGTGAGGTCACGATCCTTCCGAGCAGCCCCAAGTACGGCTGTTCAGATTGGTCGAGAGGCGAGGTGTCATCGGCTCTCGCGTGATGAAAATCTGCGCCGCTTTGCACGCTGCAGAATTGACTTCGCTGCTCAGAGGTCAGATGAAGGAGCGTTAGTTCATGCGTGGCGGCGGTTGGTGAGATGAAAGCCGGATGAGCAGATTGTTTGTCGACGCCATTGTCGTTGGCGCAGGCGTCATCGGCCTGGCGGTTGCCCGCAAGCTCGCGCTTTGCGGCCTTGAAACCATCATTCTCGAGCGCGCCAATGCAATCGGCACAGAAACCTCATCCAGGAACTCGGAAGTTATCCACGCCGGTCTTTATTACCCGCAGGGTTCGCTGAAGGCGACGGTCTGCGTCGAGGGCCGGGCAGCGCTTTACAACTACTGTACCCGCCGCGGCGTGGATGCGCGACGGGTAGGCAAGATCCTGCTTGCCGCAAGCCCCGAGGAATTACCCAAGCTTGAAGCGATCGCTGCGGCAGCCAAACGCAACGCCGTTTTCGATGTCGTTCCGCTCACACCGAGCGACGTCGCCGACCTCGAACCGGAGCTGCACTGCGCCGGCGCGCTGCTCTCGCCATCGACGGGCATCATCGACAGTCACGGCTACATGCAGGCGCTGCGCGAGGATTTCGAGGCCGCAGGCGGCATGCTCGCCTTCCACACGCCGGCTATGGCAATCAGGTGCGGTGGTGCGCGGATCGGCCTGACCACGGGCGGAGCGGAACCCACCGAAATTGAGGCCAGCTTCGTAGTCAATGCCGCCGGCCACGGCGCCCCCGGCCTTGCGGCAAGAACAGCGGGGCTTTCCCCCAAGATGGTGCCGCCACAGTGGTACGCCAAGGGCAACTACTTCGCGCTTTCCGGACGCCAACCCTTTTCGCACCTCATCTATCCAATGCCCGACCATGCCGGCCTTGGAGTCCACGCAACACTCGACCTCAACGGGCGCTGCCGTTTCGGGCCTGATGTCGAATGGGTCGATGAGAACCATTCGCTCGATGTTGCTGCCTCGCGCGCGGAACAGTTTTATGACGCGATCCGCCGCTATTGGCCAGGTTTGCGTGACGGCGCCTTGCAACCGGATTATGCCGGGATACGGCCAAAGCTTCACGACGCAACCATGCCGATGCCGGACTTCCGCATCGACGGGCCGCAGGTGCACGGCGTCAAAGGTTTGGTCAATCTGTTCGGGATCGAGAGCCCCGGTCTGACAGGATCGCTTGCGATTGCGGATATGGTTGTGGTCGCACTTGGAGTTGCAAGCGACAAAGAAGCACCCCACTCTGATCGATAAGCGGTTCTCGTGCTCTATCTGCCTGAAAAAGCTACACGCGGCCGTGTTTAGTGCGCGGAGGGAGCGGGATCTCCTCCACCCGACGTGCGGGCCTAGAGGGTAAGGCGAGCAACCACGAAAGCCATCACATGGGCAAGGTAGTGCGCCAAGGTCGCGTATCCGAGCTTTCCTTGCAGCCGGCATAATCCGCAATCGACGTCTTCTCGCACAGTGCCACTGCACGTGCCTCGGCAATGCTGGAATTAATAAAGATCGGAATCCGATCCTTCCGAGGTATCGTATCGAGTTAAAGTTTTTGAGTATACTGCCGTCAGTATTATAAATTTATGCTAGTAAGCCGCTTTTGTTACACGTAAAGATCGCAGAGAATATTGATTAAATACCCCATTTCGAACACATCACAAATGATACATTTTTCCATATACATAACGTGATTGAACACTATTTCTAACTTATGATAGTAAATAAATATTGCAAGAACTTCAAAACCATGCTGCCGCTTCTTTCGTGAGAGTCATTGGGATTTTTTAATCCAGAAATCTTCTTGAACCCCACGCCCGCATACTCTTTTGCATTGAATGCATTGCAACATATCGCATCATAGCTAACATTGTGACGGGGCCGCAATGATTTCAGGGCGTATTGATGACATGCCAGGTGACACCGATGTCCTCATCGTCGGATCCGGACCCGTCGGCCTCACCCTTGCCAAAGAGCTTCGGCAGGCCGACAAGCGCGTGCTCGTTGTTGAGTCGGGCGGGTTAGACCCATCTGCGGCTTCGAACGAACTCGCCGGCGCCTTGATCCTGCAGCCCGCCACCCACGACGACGTGCGCATCTGCGTCTCGCGCCAATTCGGCGGAACAAGCAACCTTTGGACCGGGCGATGCCTTCCCTTTGATCCGATCGACTTTGAAGATCGATTTCCCGATGGGCGGTGGCCTATTTCCTATGACGAGATACGGCCGTTCTACGACCGTGCCGTTGAATACGCCAACTGCGGCCAGGGTTTCGTCGATAAGGCGCCACTTGCGTCGGTAGACGCCCGTTTCGAACTAACGCACCTTGAACGTTACAGTCGTGATCCGAAGCTGTTTCGCGCAAGCCTTCAGCAATTCAGCGAGGATAGGGGACTGACAATCCTGCTGAACACCACCGTCGTGGATCTGGTCCTGACGGAAAATAGCAGCGTCAGCCATGTCGTGGCCCGTCACAAAAACGGTCTTGCCTATCGCATTTCATGCAAACGCGTGGTTCTTGCCTCAGGGGGACTGGAAGCGGCGAGACTTCTGCTCAACATCCAGCGGCGTCACCCGCTGATGTTTGGCGGACCCCATGGAGCGCTCGGCCGTTATTACATGGGCCATCTTTTCGGGCATGTTGCTGCGCTCAGATTTTCGAACAGACCGGCCGAGGCACTTTTCGACTTCCGCCGGGACGAAACAGGCGCATATGTGCGCAGACGCATCGTGCCGAGCGATACGCTAATCAACCAGCATCATTTGCCGAATGTGGCGTTCTGGCCCGACGTGCCGGCCCTTTCAGATCCGCAGCATGAAAGCGCCTTTTTGTCCGCCGCTTACCTTGCCTTGAGCTTTCGTCCACTCGGTCGGTACCTCACGCCTGAAGTCATCCGCCGGCATCATGCAAGCCGTCTTGATGCAATCGCCGGCCATCTCAAGAACCTGGCCGCTAACCCGACCGAGATTGTCAGGCACCTACCAGGCTATCTGCGCAATCGCTACGGGCGAAGCGCCAGGAAGCCTGGCTTCTTCGTCAATAACAGCCGTCGGACGTACAGGCTTGCTTTCCATGCCGAACATTTCCCAGACAGGCAAAGCCACGTGCGCTTGTCTGACAGCGTCGATGCTTTCTTCGTGCCGCGGCTAACGATCGACACGCGCGTGCCTGACGAAAATATCCGTGCACTCGTTCGCACCCATCGTCTCCTGAATGACTGGCTTGAAAAAAATTGCTTGGGTCAACTCGATCTGAATCGTAGTGACGATACGCTTGCAAGTGCCATCGCTACGCGTATCCGCCATGGCACGCATCAGATTGGGCTGACACGGATGGGAACGAACCGCAACGACGCCGTCGTCGACGGGAACTTGAAGGTCTTCGATCTTTCTAACGCATATATTGCGAGTTCTTCTGTCTTTCCGACGTCGAGCCAAGCCAACCCAACATTGACAGCAATGGCCCTTGCCATTCGCCTCGCGCAGCACATCATCCAGCCGGCACCCTAGCGTTTCTCTTCTGGTGCATACCTCCGAGGACCTAAAGGGTTTCATTTGCGAGCTTCGAGGTTGTCGATTGCCGAGTTAACATCTTCCCCCGCTTGCAAGCGGGGGATTTCCGAGGGGGCGCGAAGCTCCGCCGATCGTTATCGCTTCTACGGAGAGCGGCTGCCCTTCCTCCACGATCATAGACGCCGTGTTCCGACGCAGGATGTTGATTGCAGCATTGTGGTCGGCATGGGCGCGGAAGCCGCATTGGCAACAGCGGAAAGACGCTTGGCTTTCGCGGCTTTCCCTGTCCACGGCTGCGCAGGCCGAACAGGTCTGCGAGGTGTGGCGGGGATCGACCTTGCACAGGTATCCGCCCCGTTCTTCGAGCTTGTAGGCCAACACGGTTTCAAAGCCGTGCCAGCCTTGTTCGAGGATCGCCCGGTTCAGGCCCGCCTTCTGGCAGACGTTGGTTCCGGGCGCGTCCACGGTTCCCCTGGCGCTGCGCGTCATGTTGCGCGTGGCGAGGTCTTCCAGCACGACCGTTGCGAAGCGACGGGCGATATCAAGACTGGCCTTGTGCCGCCAATCCTGCCGGATGCGGGCAGCACGGGCCTGCAAGGCTGCAACGCGGCGGCGGGCCTTGGCGTGGCGACGCGACCCGCGCTTGCGCCGCGCCAGAACGCGCTGGGCCCGGCGCTTCCTGGGCTCGATCTCCGCAAGGCCGGCAGGCATCCACCAATGCTCCCCGGTCGAAAGCGTCAGCGTGTTCGCCACGCCCCGGTCGATCCCCACGGCGGGCAAATCGTTTTGCGGGACGGCATGGTCGATTTCGCAGGCGAAGGCGATGTGCCAGCCGTTCGCCGCCAGGCTCACCGTCACGTTCATGGTCTTGCCACGCAGGCGCCGCGTGTCGCGGAACTTCACCCAGCCGATCTTGGGAAGGCGCGCGGCGGACCACTTGCCGTTCAGGCGCTTGACCTCGATCTCCCGCCCCTGAAAGCGGAAGGCGCCGTTCACGCCCTTCTTGCGGGGCGCGAGGGATATCCTGCGCGCCCGGCGAAGAAGTTGGCATACGCCTTATCCAGATCGCGCAGGGCCTGCTGCTGGGGCGTCACATGCACGGCGGCAATCCAGTCGAACGCGGCCCGCAGTGCGGTCAATTCCCGCGCCTGGGCGATGGCGTTCAAGCGGTTCCCGGTCTGCCGCCGGTAATGCCGCCACCAGTCCCTGCGCTGCTCCAGCGCCAGATTATAGACCAGCCGCACAACCCCCGCGAACTGCCGCAACAGGACTTCCTGTTCGCCGGTCGGAGCGAGCTTGTAGCGGAAAGCGCGGTGGATCATGTTACGATTCTATCAATTGCTCCAAGGAGCGCAACCGTGGATCGCACCGGCAGGCATGTCGTCTACATGCTCCATGGTCATTTGGTCTTTGTCACGAAATACCGCCGTGACGTTCTGTCAGAACCGGCAATCCGCCACCTGCGGCGCATCTTCGCCAAGCTGTGTCGCGACTTCGAGGCCGAATTGATCGAATGCGACGGCGAGGACGATCATGTTCACCTGCGGGTGCATGACCCTCCGAAGATCGCCCTGTCGAAGCTGGTCAACAGCCGCAAAGGCGTATCCAGCCGACGTCTGCGCGAGAGCCGCCCGGAAATCACCGGGCGCTACCACAAGGGCGTTTTGTGGTCGCCGTCCTCCTTTGCGGCAAGCTGTGGCGGCGCACCGCTCTCGGTGATCACCGAATATGTCAAATCCCAGCGGGAAGCGGCAAAGGCCGCTCTCGCGTTCCTCCCCGGCCTGAACGCCGGGGTATCCCGCGAGGTTCACGATGACACGCGTCAACTAGTCTCGGTGGCTGCAGCTGCATGTTCTGATTGATCTCCATAAATCTTATAGATTAATTTACTGCGACGGCGCCAAGTATCGGCTAGGCCGAGCCTCAAAGATGCGTCAAGCTCCTCCCAAATCTCGAACCCAGTTGGATCAGCAGCGGTGACGAAAAACGAAACGGATAGCGTCAAAAGACCCGCCATTGCCATCGTTGGCGGTGGCGTTTCCGGTGCGGGTGTAGCCTTTCATCTCGCAAGGACAATGCACGAGCTGCCACGCGTCATCGTCTTTGAGCCGCGCCGCGAATTGGGCCGCGGGCTTGCCTATGATACGAACGACCCTTCCCACCGCATCAATGTTCCGGCAGCCCGTATGAGCCTGCTTCCCGATGAACCGGAGGATTTTCTTGATTGGATTGCCGACAGCGATGGCGTCGCGGACGATCCGGAAGCGTTATGGCCGAATGGCAATCTCTTCCCGCAACGCCGGCTCTTCGGCGCCTATGTCGCTGCGAGACTGCGCCCATATCTTGAAAACGGTGAGGTCGAGCATAAGAGGACGCTCGTAAGAAGGGTGTTACCCGGCCCAAAGGAATGGTTGATCACCGACAGCAACGGCGATGAGACACGCGCGGATTTCCTCGTGATCGCCACCAGCCATCCAGCGCCCGCAGCACCGCGCAGCCTCTCCGCCGCATTGGCCGGCCACCCGCGCTTTGTTGCCGATCCGATGCGCCCCGGCTCGCTCGATGCCATTCGTCCGGACGATCGGGTCCTCATTGTCGGCAACGGCTTGACATCCGCCGATATCGTCGCGTCGCTGACACGCAGCGGGCATCATGGACCGATCACTTCGATTTCCCGCCGCGGGCTTCGTTCGCGCGGCCACCCAGCCTGCCCGCAGGAGCCCTTCGGCGACTTCCTTTCCGAACCGGCTACAAGCGCTGCAGCACTCCTCCGGAACGTTCGAAAGACGATCGCGGGGGCGGCCGAAATCGGCGAAAGCTGGCATGCAGTCATCGATCAGGTCCGCAGCAACGGCCATGAAATCTGGCGCAATCTGCCTGTTGCCGAGCGGCGGCGCATCGTCCGCCATTTGCGGCCTTATTGGGACGTCCATCGCTTCCGCATCGCACCGCAGCTCGAAGAGGTGCTGGACCGGGCGATCGTTGAAGGACGCCTCGAGGTCCTTGCCGCTTCCGTTGCCGGTGCCAAAACCGACGGAGCGGCGATCGACGTACTTCTGTTCAGGCGAAGCGGCGAGCGCGTGGAGAAACGCTTCGATGCTGTGGTCGTGACCACCGGTCCTGCCCATGGCAGCATTCTCCAAAGCCAGATATGGCTGCATGAGCTCAACCAGGGCGGTCATCTGAAGCTCGATCCGACCGGCCTCGGCATCGCCTGCAACGAGAGCTCAGAAGCGGTCGCAACGGATGGTCTGGCGAATTCGTCATTGCTGATCTCGGGTCCGCTGGCGCGCGGCACCTTCGGTGAACTGATGGGACTGCCGCAGGTAACCGAACATGCTGTCTTCATCGCAGCCGAACTTGCAAAAAAACTGAAAGCGGTCCGATAGCGTCGTGTGACTACCGACGAAGATAGGCCGCTTCGCCCCCCCGTCCGCATAGGGTGCACGAACATTAACCATCTGTAATTCTTACATTTTTGCAATGAAACCGTAATGAACATTTAATTTGTAAATGCGGCTTGACCAGAGCATATCTCTCCAAGACGCCATTTCTTGAAACCGGCAGCATTCGCTACAGTTTCGATGATTGTCCTCTGGAGGCCAAAGGATTGGCGCCACGTTCACCCGACGCCCGCGTTCCCCGGCATGGAACCAAGACGCCGCCATGCAGTATTTTCGCAAGGGACCTGTCACCATGTTACCGATCCTCTCCAAGCATCGCACCGCAGCGCTGATCGGCGCAGCATTTATCGCCGGCACTGCCGTCGTGCCGTTTGCCATCAACGCATCCAATGCCGCCGCCGCTCCGGCGAAAACCAACGGCGCGCTTTCCTCCAGCGGCTCTTTCGCCTCGGTCGTCGATGCCGACAAGCCTGCCGTCGTCACTATCACCACAACGATGAAGGCCGACGCCAGCGCCGACGACGACCAATCGCCGATGGACGAGCAATTCCGGCAGTTCTTCGAACAGCAAGGCATACCATTTCCGAAGCAGGTGCCGCAGCATCAGCACGGTGAGCGCGCCATGGCGCTCGGATCCGGCTTCATCATCAGCTCCGATGGCGTCATCGTCACCAACAATCATGTGATCGACAATGCTTTGGGCATCAAGGTGACCCTTGATGACGGAACGGAAATCCCGGCCAAGCTGATCGGTGCCGATCCGAAGTCTGATATCGCCGTCTTGAAGATTGAAGCTCCGAAGCCACTTGCAACGATCGCCTGGGGCGATTCTGACACGCTGAAGCTTGGTGATCAGATCCTGGCCATCGGCAATCCCTTCGGCATCGGCACGACAGTCACAGCCGGTATCGTGTCGGCCCGCGGCCGCGATCTGCACAGTGGTCCCTACGACGACTTCATCCAGATCGACGCGCCGATCAATCACGGTAATTCCGGCGGTCCGCTCGTCGATCACGGCGGCAATGTCGTCGGCATCAACACGGCGATCTATTCACCAAACGGTGGCAGTGTCGGCGTCGGTTTTGCCATTCCGTCCGATGAGGCCAAGGCGATCGTCGCCAAGCTTCAGAAGGACGGTTCGATCGAGCATGGCTATCTCGGCGTGCAGATCCAGGCAGTTACCAAGGATGTTGCAGATGCCGTTGGGCTCAATGCCTCGCAGGGTGCGCTCGTTGCAGCCGTCACCGGGGGAACCCCTGCCGCACGCGCCGGTGTCAAGACGGGCGATATCATCACCGCCTTAGGCAGCGAGACCGTAAAGACGCCGAAAGACCTCTCGCGTCTCGTCGCCGACATGTCGCCGGGCGCCAGAGAAACGCTCACCGTCTGGCGCGGCGGCCAGAGCACCGATCTCACCGTCACCATCGGCGGCAACGGCACCGGCGAGAAGCAGGCAGCAGCCGAAGAAAGCAGCGGCAGGACACAGGCCGGTCCGGGCATCGGAATTGCTCTTGCCGATCTGACGCCGGATAACCGGGAGGAACTTAACCTGGCCAGAGGCGTCACGGGCGCGGTCGTTGCCAGTGTCAATCCGGACAAGCCGGCCGCCGAAGCAGGCGTTCAGACGGGCGATGTCATCGTCCAGGTCAACGACAAGACCGTACATAATGCAGGCGATGTGAAGAACGCCGTCGCCAATGCTGCAAGATCTGGCCGCAAGTCGGTGCTGCTGCTTGTCGAACGTGGTGGCAATAGGATCTTCGTAGCGGTACCTTTCGCAGCGGCTTGACGCCGAATATCATGCGCTCTGCATTCAACCGGATGCGGAGCGCTATTGCTCCAAGCCTTGCGCCGCCTCCACTTCGCTGAGCGCCAGGAAGCGAATACTCCGGTGGACGCCAGCCAGCATTGGCAGCGTCCGGATCAGTGATGGGCAGTAGGGGTTCCCGCATCCTCCCCATTTCTAGCTTCGCGAGCCAGACATCTGCTACTTCGAACGACAGATGCGCCGACACCAGCTACTTAAGCAACCGTTCATTGCTCTCGAAGAGCGCTCATAAGCTTCCGGAATACTATAATTGGACAATTCCATCGCGATGTTCTCGACGCGTCCGTAATCTACAACCAGGAGGCCGGTGATTTGGGCAGTCGACCCTCTGGATCGATTGCGCGAAGCTCCGGTGCACCCGGCATATTCCATTCCCACAGCGCGACGCATGTGCCGCCGAGCGACATGAAAGATGGATAGATCGCGCCATGATATCGCGATGCAATCAGACGTTCGCGCAGGTGGTGGGTTGCCGGCACCTTGCTTTCATCCATCAGCATCCGCCATTCGCAACGATGGATATCCGCAGTAACGTCAAACTTTCGAAGAAGCATCTGGTCGGTCGTGTCCGCGAGGCGCGCCCCTTTGAGTTCCAATTGCACGATCATCGCCGGGTGCTGAACAAAGCCCTGGTTATATTCGGCCCAGGCCGTGGACAGCTCGCAGGCCGCATAGATGGTCGGGGCACCCACCCGATTCCACCGGCCACCAAAACGGCTGGCGCCCTCGCCAGAAAGCGGCGCATGGGCCCATCGTGGAACGAAGGCGCGCCATAGATGCACGACGGTCTCAGGCATAGACGCCGGAGCGGACGGCCTCGAGATAGGCGAGAACCCGGTCGGACTTGCCTTCGCCGACAAGGTCAAACGCCGTCTTGCCGCCCCAACCGGGGATCGGCTGATGCTTGAACCATATGACCGCACGGTTTTCGTCGCCGGCCATTTCGCTTGCCATCGCAAGGATACGGACGACGTTGCTCAGCGCATTATCCACTTTGCGGGCGCCCGATTTCGCCGCCAGCGTATTGCGCGCAACCCCGATCAGCCGGGCTAGCTCGGAGAGCGTTACGCCCAGTTGCTCGGCGACGCGCCGGGCCGATAGAAACGACGAATGTTCATCGCCGAAGCGAGCAGCGACATTGCTGAGGCCTGTAGCTGCCATGATGGGTATCCTCGCATATTTTGATCAGTCCTCAATCAAAGTATGCTCAAAGTACGCTCAATTCAAGCATCACTTCGCCAGGATGGCTCCCGCCGCTCGAAAAAGGCGGCAATGCCTTCGCGCGCCTCTTCCATTTCCCAGGTGTCGGCTAATTGCTCGATGACGCTTTCGATGACCGCGTCCGTGATCGGCATTCCGAGCGAGCGAACAAGTGTCTTGCCTCTTGCCACTGCATCGGGCGACGCCTTCAGGAAATGCCCGATTTCGGCCTCGACTGCCGCATCGAGATCCTCAGCGGGTACAACGTGCCCGGCCAGCCCGGCAGCCTTTGCCTCCGATGCGTTGATCAGTTTACCGGACATGATGAGCGGCCGGGCAGCTCCTTCGCCGATCCGCGCGACGACGAAAGGACTGATCGTTGCCGGGATGATGCCGAGGCGAACTTCGGTCAGGCCGAAACGGGCGGTTTCAGCGGCGATCACCAGATCGCAAACGCTGAGAAGGCCGACACCGCCCCCAAAGGCATTGCCCTGAACACGGGCAATCACCGGCTTCGGAAGGTCATTCAATGCACGGAACATGGTGGCAAGCCGCCTTGCCTCGGAAATCCGCTCATCCCGCCCCGCCTCAAACTGCACGCGCATCCAATCGAGATCGCCGCCCGCGCAGAAGCTTGCCCCCTCTGCGGCAAGCACGATTACCCGAACGCTGCGATCAGCACCGAGAGCCTTTGATGCGGCGGTCAGTTCATCCATCATCTGGGGCGAGATCGCGTTGTGCTTTTCCGGCCGCGCAAGCGTCAGCCGCGCAAGGCCGCGGGCGTCGATATCGATGTGAAGCGTTTCAGGCATCACGACTTACTCCTCAGCTCACGGGCAAAGGCGGCTGTCTGCCGCAGCTTGTCTTCCGCAAGCCCTGTCGAAAAACCTCTTGCCGCGAGATGCTGCGCGACGGCCATGGTGTCGACATTGCCCTTTGCACCCGGTGCGTAAGGACAGCCTCCGAGTCCGCCGATCGAGGCATCGAAGACGCGAAGCCCATGGTCGAGCGCAACGTCGACATTTTCGAGCGCACGGCCTGAGGTGTCGTGGAAATGGCCGGCAAGCATTGTGGCAGGCGCTTCGTCAAGCACGGCGGCGAGCATCCTCGCCACGGCTTCCGGTGTTCCGCGGCCGATCGTATCGCCAAGGCTGACCTCATAGCATCCAAGTTCCCTCAGCAATGCTACGACCTTCGCGGCATTGGCGGGCCGTACGGCACCTTCATAAGGGCATTCGACGACACAGCTGACATAGCCGCGTAGTGGAATACCGTGCGCGCTGCTCGCCAGCGCGACGGGGCGGAATCGCTCGATGCTCTCGGCAATCGAACAATTGATATTGTGCTGGGAGAAGCTTTCGGAAGCTGCGGCAAAGATCGCGACCTCGTCCGCCCGTGCCGAAAGTGCCGCCTCAAAGCCCTTCATGTTGGGGGTGAGGACGGCATAACGCACGCCAGGCACGCGGCGAATTCGGGCCATCACTTCGGCGGCGTCGACAAGCTGCGGCACCCATTTCGGACTCACGAAACTCGTCACCTCGATGCGCTCGTAGCCGCAATCGGACAGCATATCGACAAGAGCAATCTTGTCTGCCGTCCCGATGAAGTGTTCCTCATTTTGCAGACCGTCACGCGGTGCCATCTCGACGATCGAAACATGTTCCTGGTGTGCAGCCGTCATCATGCCTCTCTAGCCTTCAGGGTGACGAGGACGGCGCCCTCGGAAACCTGCTGACCCTCACTCGCGTGAACGCTTTCCACGATGGCGTCTCGCGCGGCGGTCAGCGTCAGCTCCATTTTCATGGCCTCCATGACGATCAGCGGCGCGCCTTTCGAGACGACGGCACCTTCGCTTGTCCGCACGATCTTGACGAAGCCTGGCATCGGCGCGATCAGGCGATCGCCGACCTCCGCTTCTGAGGCAGTACCATCCAGCGGATCGGGCAGCGCAAAGAGGTGCGAATTGCCGTCGAGCCTCAGGCACAACCGATGTGTCCCGCGCTCCACCTCGACAGAAACCTGTCTGCCATCGGTCTCCACTTGCAAACGGTCGGCATGGCGGCTGACAATCCTAATGGGAATCACCCGGCGGCCGTCATGGACGGCGAACATGCCGAAGCCTCGAGCGACGACACACAGACTTGCAGGACTGCCTGCATGTTCCAACGTCACTTTACGCTGCATCTCGCCCCAGAGCTGCCAATGGCCGAGCGTGTCCCACGGATCGCGGCCGTGGCTCTTTCCCTCCAGCGACAGCACCGCCGCAAGCGCAATCACCGTGTCTTCGGCAGCTGGAATTGCGGTCAGGGTCTCAAGATTGCGCTCGATCAGACCAGTGTCCGGATGGCCAGAGACAAACTCCTCCTGACGGCTCAGTTTGGTGAGAAAGCCGATATTGCTCACCGTCCCGGCGATGTGCGATGCCTGCAGTGCCCGCGTCAACACCCCAAGCGCATCGGAGCGATTCGCGCCATGCACGATCATCTTGGCGATGAGCGGGTCGTAATGGGCAGAAATCCGATCGCCTGTCCTGACGCCCGCATCGATCCGCACGCCGTCCTTTGGGAAATGCATCTCGTCGATCACGCCCGTGGCGGGTAAAAAACCCCTTGCCGCGTCCTCCGCGTAAATGCGCGCCTCGAAGGCCCAGCCGTCGATCTTCAGCTCGGATTGTTTTTTCGGAAGCGGTTCACCGGCTGCCACCCGCAATTGCCATTCGACGAGATCAACGCCCGTAATCGCCTCCGTTACCGGATGCTCGACCTGCAGGCGCGTGTTCATTTCCATGAAGAAGAAGCGGTCCGGCCACAACCCCTTCGAGACATCGGCGATGAACTCCACGGTCCCGGCGCCGCGATAATCGATCGCCCGCGCAGCACGCACGGCCGCATCGCCCATGGCGCGACGCACCTCGGCGGTCATGCCCGGAGCCGGCGCCTCCTCGATGACCTTCTGGTGGCGCCGCTGGAGCGAACAATCGCGCTCGAAAAGGTGCACGACATTGCCGTGCCGGTCTCCGAAAACCTGTACCTCGATATGACGCGGTCGAAGCAGGTATTTTTCGATAAGCACGGCATCATCGCCGAATGCCGCCTTCGCCTCGCGCTTTGCCGCCTCCAGGGCAGATGGAAGCTCTTCGGCCCGGTCGACACGGCGCATGCCCTTACCGCCGCCGCCCGCGCGCGCCTTGATGAGAACGGGAAAGCCGATCTCGGATGCCTTGACCGCCAGAAGGTCCGGATCCTGGTCGTCGCCGTGATAGCCGGGCACGATCGGAACGCCGGCGCTTTCCATCAGGGCCTTGGCGGCATCCTTGCGGCCCATTGCCCGGATCGCCATTGGCTGCGGACCAATGAAAACTATTCCCGCCGCCTCAACAGCCTCGGCGAACTCGGCGTTCTCCGAAAGAAAGCCATAGCCCGGATGGATCGCATCGGCGCCAGCCCGCTTGGCCGATTCTATAACACGCTCGATCGAGAGATAACTTTCATGGGCCGCCGAACCGCCGATGCGGATCGCTTCGTCGGCAAGCTCGGCGTGCAGCGCGCCGCTGTCGGCATCGGAATAGACCGTGGCTGTGCGCACGCCCAGGCGGCGGGCGGTACGAATGATACGGCAGGCGATTTCACCACGGTTCGCAATCAGGATCTTTCCAAACATCGCAGCCTCACATCCTAAACAGGCCGAAGTGCGTGTTCTCGATCGGCGCATTCAGCGCTGCTGACAGCGACAGGCCGAGAACATCGCGGCTCTTTGCAGGATCGATGATGCCGTCGTCCCAAAGGCGGGCGGAGGCATAGAGCGGATGGCTCTGGCTTTCGAAGAGATCGAGAACCGGCTTTTTGAAAGCCGCCTCGTCTTCAGCATTCCAAGGCGTTCCGGCGCGTATCAGCGCTTCGCTGCGAACGGTCGCAAGCACGCCTGCCGCCTGCTCGCCGCCCATTACGGAAATCCTGCTGTTCGGCCAGGTCCAGAGGAAGCGCGGCGAAAAGGCGCGGCCCGCCATGCCGTAATTTCCGGCGCCGAAGGAACCCCCGATCAGCATGGTGATCTTCGGTACCTTGGTGGTTGCCACAGCCGTGACCAGTTTGGCGCCATGCTTGGCGATACCTTCCGTCTCGTATTTACGCCCGACCATGAAGCCGGTGATGTTCTGCAAAAAGACCAGCGGGATTTTCCGTTGCGAGCAGAGCTCGATAAAATGTGCGCCCTTGACCGCAGATTCGGAAAACAGGACGCCGTTGTTGGCAAGGATCCCGACAGGGACGCCATGGATATGCGCAAAGCCGCAGACGAGCGTGGCGCCGTAGCGTGCCTTGAACTCGTCAAAACGCGAACCGTCGACGATGCGGGCGATCACCTCGCGGACCTCGTAGGGCGTGCGAAGGTCGGCGGGCACGATACCGGCGATTTCCGCGGGATCGTAGTGCGGCGGCTCTGCCTCGCGAAGTTCGACCGTATGTGCTTTTTGCCGGTTCAGCGAGGCAACGGCGCGGCGTGTCAGCGCCAGGGCATGGGCATCGTCGCGCGCCAGATAGTCGGCAACGCCAGAAAGGCGCGTGTGCACGTCGCCGCCGCCGAGCTCCTCGGCAGAGACCACCTCACCCGTCGCCGCTTTGACGAGCGGCGGCCCAGCGAGGAAGATCGTCCCCTGCCCTTCCACGATGATGGCTTCGTCAGACATGGCAGGGACATAGGCGCCACCTGCCGTGCAAGAGCCCATCACCACGGCAATCTGCGAGATTCCGGCCGCCGACATATTAGCCTGGTTGAAGAAGATCCGGCCGAAGTGATCACGATCGGGAAAGACCTCGTCCTGGTTGGGCAGATTGGCGCCGCCGGAATCAACCAAATAGATGCAGGGCAGGTTGTTCGCCGCTGCGATCTCCTGCGCCCTTAGGTGTTTCTTCACCGTCATCGGATAGTAAGTGCCGCCTTTGACCGTCGCATCGTTGCAGACGATCATGCATTCGCGACCTGCGACGCGGCCGATTCCCGTGATCAGCCCGGCTGCCGGCGCCTCATCGCCGTACATGCCGTAAGCAGCTGTCGCGGCAATTTCCAAAAACGGTGTTGCCGGGTCGATTAGTCCCATGACCCTGTCGCGCGGTAGCATCTTGCCGCGACCCACATGCCGCTCGCGTGCCGCCGTCCCGCCGCCGTTCTGGGCCGATCGCGCGACGTCCTCAATAAGCCTGACAGCCTCCTGCATGGCCGCCTGATTGGCCCTGAAGGTTTCAGAATTGATCGCGATCTGGGATTTGAGTACGGTCATGCCGTCTCCGCAAAGAGCTCGCGTCCGATCAGCATTCGCCGGATTTCGGAGGTTCCGGCGCCGATCTCGTAGAGCTTAGCGTCCCTCAAGAGCCGCCCTGCGGCATAATCATTGGTATAGCCATTGCCGCCAAGCGCCTGGATCGCTTCGAGCGCCATGCCAGTTGCCTTTTCCGCTGCATAAAGAATGCAACCTGCAGCGTCCTTGCGGGTCGTCTCGCCGCGGTCGCAGGCCGCCGCCACGGCATAGACATAGGCGCGCGCCGTATTCAGCGTCACATACATGTCGGCGAGCTTGGCCTGCATTAACTGGAATTCGCCGATCGCCCGGCCGAACTGCTTGCGTTCATGCAGATAGGGCAGAACAAGATCCACGCAAGCCGCCATGATGCCGAGGGGACCGGCCGAAAGCACCACGCGTTCGTAATCCAGGCCTGACATCAGTATCTTCACGCCGTCGCCGATTGCGCCCAGCACGTTCTCCTCGGGCACTTCGCAATCTCGAAAGATCAGCTCGCAAGTGTTCGAACCCCGCATTCCAAGCTTGTCGAGTTTCTGGCCTGTGGCAAACCCCTGGAAGGTCTTCTCGACAAGGAACGCCGTGATGCCGCGCGGTCCGGCCTCAGGGTCGGTCTTGGCATAGACCACGAGCAGATCGGCATCCGGACCGTTGGTGATCCACATCTTGTTGCCGTTCAGGAGATATCGATCGCCGCGCTTTTCGGCCTTGAGCTTCATCGAAACGACATCCGAACCGGCATCCGGCTCCGACATGGCGAGTGCGCCGACATGTTCGCCCGAGATAAGCTTGGGCAGATAGCGGCTCTTTTGCGCGTCATTGCCGTTGCGGTTGATCTGATTGACGCAGAGGTTGGAATGCGCCCCATAGCTCAAGCCGACCGAGGCCGAGGCGCGGCTGATCTCCTCCATGGCGACGCAATGGGCAAGATAACCGAGACCCGCGCCGCCATAAGCGTCGTCCGCCGTGATGCCGAGCAGGCCCATATCTCCCATCTCCCGCCAGAGCGGTGCTGGAAAATTGTTACTGCGATCGGTCTCTGCCGCTAGCGGCGCAATGCGTCCACTCGCAAACCGCCTGACACTTTCGCGCAAGGCTTCGATCTCGTCGCCGAGTGCGAAATTCAACCCACCTGAATACATCCGGCCTCTCCCCTTAGCCGTCGATCACGCCGCATCGTCACCGGCATCTGCTCTCCTTCGAGGTCGCAGTGTTGATCCATGATACTGGAAGCAATGCTCCTCCGCTTCATCAGTCCATGTCAGAACGATAGCACCCGATCCGCAGAATTTCCCCACCAAAAATGCTGCCGCGGCGCATCAATCGAAAAGCGAATGCCCAGGCTCGCGATATTTTCATAAAGGAGCTGGGATCGACGGTTGTTGAACCATCTGCCGCCGCGATTGTGCGGCAAACAGCCGGCCGGCGCTATTGGCACGCGGCACCGCGCATACCTGATCAATTGATCTTCACGCCCTTCGAGCGCATGCGCGAAACGGTCTCACGCTCGGCCCGCTTACACCGCATGGGCGGCAAACCGCGGTCCATCAGGTCCATGTCCTCCAACACCATGTCGCCCATCTTCTTGAAGGCACCGTCGAGTGCACCGGCACGATGGGCGGAGCGGATGAACCCCTTCAAACTGCGCACCGGATGGTCAAGCGGCAACGGCTCTTCGGGATACACGTCGCTTGCCGCAACGATATGGCCCGATGCGACGGCCGCCATCAGCGCATCGAAATCGACGACATCGGCCCGACTGAGCAGGATGAACGCCGAGCCGGGCCGCATGCTGGCAAACGCCTCAGCGTTAAGGAATTGCTTGTTCTCACTGGTCACAGCCGCAACGACAAAAACGAAATCGCTCTCGGTTAGCACCTCTCTTAGGCTCGCCGCTTCGACGCCGTGCTCCTCCAGGATGGAGCGCGGCAGCCAGGGATCGAAGACCCGGATCGTCGCCCGGAAACCGCAAAGCACCCGCCGGAGCGCCTTGCCGAGATCGCCGAAGCCGATGATGCCGATCTCGGAGCCTGAAATCAGCCGGGAACTTGCATTGCCCTCTCCGCCCCAAAGCTCTCTGCCTTTACGAAAAGCCAAGTCCTGGTCGACGATGCCGCGCGCGAGCGAAAGTGCAAAACCCAGACCGATTTCCGCCACGGGTTCGGCAAAGACCTGTCCCGTTGTGACGACGTGAATGCCGCGCTGGAAGAGGATTTCATAAGGCATGTTGTTGATGAGATTGCTTTCGACGTTCAGCACGCAGCGTAGTTCGGGCATGCGCGCCAAGGTCCCGACCGACATCGGCGGCTGGCCGATGATGTAACGCGCCTTGCCGAGAACGTCATCGCCGAGCCCGGCGACATTCTCCGGATCGGCCTCGATGATCTGATATTTGGCGTGCAACAGTTTTCGCGCCTCGTCGGTAAAGATCAGATCGAGCGTGCGCGGTTCCGGTGCACTGATCGCCAGTGGCCGCTCGTCATATGCCATCTCTTCTCCTCCGCAGCCCTTCAGGGGCTGCCTGCTTAACGCACCCTAGAGCAACCCCGCATTCGTTCGCGAAGCTACCAGATGCCTGGCACAAGCCGGTGCTTCACCTTCCGGCGATAGCGATCATAGCCGGATAATTCCTTGACCAGGTACTTTTCTTCGTCGAGCAGCCTGGGACCAGGCCTGTAGCGACTGGTTTGACGGCCCCCGAGAAGGTTAAACGGAGGCGTACATCGGATGCCGGACAATCCCATAGAGGCCTGTCGAGTTAACATCTCCCCCGGCAGAAAGGACGGGATTTTCAGGGGCGGCTCTGGCCCGCCCTTTCGCGTTCTCGGGAGACGGATTTAATCGCCGATGGCCGTGTTCCGGCCGCTAGGATGTTGACCGCCGCGTTGACGTCGACATGGTCTGCGTGTCCGCAGGAGAGGCAGAGGAACTTCGCTTGGTTTTCGCGGTTTCCCTTGTCCCTCGACCCGCATTCGGGAGCAGGTCACGGACGTTATCGCGGATCGACCTTCACGAGGTTGCCGCCGAGGAAGGCCAGCTTGTAGGAGAGCAGCCGTTCGAAGCGGTACCACGCCGCCGCGAGGATCGAGCGGTTGAGTGCGGCCTTCTGCGCGACGTTCTTTCCCGGTTCCTCTGCCGTCCCCTTGGCCGAGGCGCTCATGTTCCTGATCTCCAGGTCTTCGAGGACGGCCGTTGCGAAGCGCGTCGTCGTGAAGGTCTATAGCATATCAGGCGCAGGCAACACCCTCTTCTGCCTATGGCAGACGCCTCTCAGTGATCGAGGTCAAGTTTGAGCTGCTCGCCGCCGCGGGTCTTTACGAGATAGGGGTTCGGCGGTCTCATCAACTGGATCCGCTCGAGCAGCTTTTCACGGCGTTCCAGATCGCGCTCGCGCGCCGAGCGGGATGCAGCAACAAAAGCCAAGGCATTCTGTATAACGAGTTCTGCGTGCGTCATGAGCATCTCCGTTACATTTGTTCCCTATATGTTCTCATTCATCGGCAAAGTCAACCTGCGACGCCCCGGTGCACGGCGATTCCCAGCGTCGCTTTTCCACAGACTACGGCTGAAGTGAGACTTAGGCATTCACCGCGGGCGCCGATGCAACTGACGATATCCTTCTGGCGCTCGCTCAAAGCCGAAATAGCATCCATTGTCGCCAAAGGCCGAGGCGAAGAGAACGGGGTCGCTGCCAGCGGTCCCGCCCTGTTTCTCGGCCCACGGATGCGGTTTGGCAACGGTGTTCGGCGGCCTAGCTGTTGATCGTAATGCGCTTGGCGGTCGATTGCGCCGTTTCCGAGCGTGGCAAGGTGATCGTCAAGACGCCGTTTTTGAACGAAGCGTCGACCTTGTCTTCCTGCACCTCGTTATTGAGCGACAGGCGGCGCTCGAAGCGGCCGTAGAACCGCTCGGAGAATTGCCGGTCCTTGTCCTCGCTGTCGGCCCGCTTTTCACCGCGGATCGTCAGGATGCCATTGTCGATCAGAAGTTCGATATCCTTCTCGTCCATTCCTGGGATTTCGGCGACGATACGGATGTCCTTGTCCGTCTCCGCGACTTCGATCTTCGGCCAGGCCGTTTCGAACATGAAACCGGACCCGACAGTCGGAAAATGGCCCTCGACGCCGCGGAAGACATCATCGAACAACCTGTTCATCTCGCGATGAAGCGCAAGGAACGGGTGCTGGTCTCTGCCTGCATAGCCTGTCGGGACCGGACTGTTGGTGCGGCCCCAGGGAATAAGATCACGAACGCTCATCTAAGCCTCCATGTTTTCAACGCGCCAGATCATCCGGCGCACTCGCCTTTGCCCTGGCGGGTATCAGGCGACAAGTCACTCTTCGGAATACACTTGACACTGCGCAGAACTGCCTGCGCCGCATCACAGATTAAACGCTGATGGGGAAGCTTCCGTTCCGCGCGTTAGCACTCTCCTGACACGAGTGCTAATTTTTTGCCGTCGCCCTCTTGAAATTCGAAAAAATCGGTAGCAGATTTTTTCCGCCGAGCGGTCAGCAAGGCTCGGTAGCCGCCCGGATTGGTCGCCTGGTCCGGGAGCGTGATAAGTGATCATCATCGTCCATGGAGGAAGACATGACGTTCCGACCGCTTCATGATCGCATTCTCGTCCGCCGGGTTGCGTCCGAAGAAAGGACCAAAGGCGGTATTATCATTCCCGACACAGCCAAGGAAAAGCCGCAGGAAGGCGAAGTCATCGCCGTCGGCCCCGGCGCGCGCAATGACGCCGGCCAGATCCAGCCGCTCGACGTCAAGGCGGGCGACCGTATCCTGTTCGGTAAATGGTCCGGCACCGAGATCAAGATTGACGGCGAAGACCTGCTGATCATGAAGGAAAGCGACGTAATGGGCATCATCGAGGTTCCGGCGGCCGGCAAGAAGGCCGCTTGAGGCGCCTTTCAGCTAACGCTACCCAATGGAGGAGTGAAGACATGGCTGCCAAAGAAGTCAAATTCCACAGCGACGCGCGTGACCGCATGATGCGCGGGGTCGACGTGCTTGCCAACGCGGTGAAGGTGACGCTCGGCCCGAAGGGCCGTAACGTCGTGATCGACAAGTCCTTCGGCGCGCCGCGCATCACCAAGGACGGCGTTTCGGTCGCCAAGGAAATCGAACTTGAGGACAAGTTCGAAAACATGGGCGCGCAGATGCTGCGCGAAGTCGCGTCGAAGACCAGCGACGTTGCCGGTGACGGCACGACGACGGCAACCGTTCTTGCCCAGGCGATCGTTCGCGAAGGCGCCAAGGCCGTTGCTGCCGGCATGAACCCGATGGACCTGAAGCGCGGTATCGATCTTGCTGTCGATGCCGTTGTCAAGGAACTGAAGAAAAACGCCCGCAAGATCTCCAATAATGCCGAAATCGCCCAGGTCGGCTCGATCTCCGCCAACGGGGATGTCGAAATCGGCAGTTTCCTTGCTGAAGCCATGCAGAAGGTCGGCAATGAAGGCGTCATCACCGTCGAAGAAGCCAAGACCGCCGAAACCGAACTCGAAGTCGTCGAAGGCATGCAGTTTGACCGCGGCTACCTGTCGCCGTACTTCGTTACCAATCAGGACAAGATGCGGGTCGAGCTTGAGGATCCCTATGTTCTCATCCACGAGAAGAAGCTCTCGAACCTGCAGTCGATGCTTCCGGTTCTCGAAGCCGTCGTTCAGACCGGCAAGCCGCTGCTGATCATCGCTGAAGACGTCGAAGGAGAAGCGCTTGCAACGCTCGTCGTCAACAAGCTGCGCGGCGGGCTGAAGATTGCTGCCGTCAAGGCTCCGGGCTTCGGCGACCGCCGCAAGGCCATGCTGGAGGACATCGCGATCCTGACCGGTGGTACGGTCATCTCTGAAGACCTCGGCATCAAGCTCGAGTCCGTTACCCTCGACATGCTCGGCCGTGCGAAGAAAATCGTTGTCGAGAAGGAAAACACCACGATCATCGACGGCGCCGGCGCCAAGTCCGACATCGAAGGCCGCGTTGTCCAGATCAGGGCGCAGATCGAAGAAACCACCTCCGACTACGATCGCGAGAAGCTGCAGGAACGTCTTGCCAAGCTCGCAGGCGGCGTTGCCGTCATCCGCGTCGGCGGCTCGACGGAAGTCGAAGTGAAGGAAAAGAAGGACCGCGTCGACGATGCACTGCATGCGACTCGTGCGGCAGTCGAGGAAGGCATCCTGCCAGGCGGCGGTGTGGCGCTGCTGCGCGCCGTCAAGGCGCTCGACAACCTCACCACGGGCAATTCTGACCAGCGTGTCGGCGTCGAGATCGTCCGGCGCGCAATCGAATCCCCGGCGCGCCAGATCGCCGAGAATGCCGGGGCGGAAGGTTCGATCGTTGTCGGCAAGCTGCGTGAAAAAGCCGAATTCTCCTACGGCTGGAATGCTCAGACCAATGAATATGGCGATCTCTATCAGATGGGCGTGATCGACCCGGTCAAGGTCGTGCGCACAGCGCTTCAAGATGCTGCCTCCGTTGCCGGGCTGCTGGTGACGACGGAAGCGATGGTGGCGGAAAAACCCAAGAAGGAAGCCGCCGCCCCTGCCATGCCCCCCGGAGCCGGCATGGACTTCTAGGTTGACATACGGCCCGCCCGGCAACGGGTGGGCCGTACGGAATGGAGGTCAAGATGGTTCAGACGATCATAAACAGATCGGACGTGCCGCTCGATACCCGTGACCTTGAGATGTGCCAATGCGTATTCGACGAGGTTCGATCGGAAGCCAAAGTAGCCAAGGATTCCGAAGAAGCGGAGCGGATTGCTGCCATAACGATCGAACTCTATCGCCAGGGCGTGCGCAGGCCCGACCATCTGAAGCTCATGGTAGAGGCGGCTCGCGGTCTTATCGCGCAGCGCGAAAAGTAAAATGAATGGAGCCCAGGACTGTCATTCTCGTTTGAAACCCGCAAACGGGCAGGCAGTGAGATGGGAAGACAAACGTTCAATAGTCAGGGACAGACGATCTGCCGGCGACGCGCTGATGAAGTTCTTTGCGGCCCTGTACGTCCGCCGCTTGCCGATGATCTGATTTTTTGCCCCTTTTTTGAGGAGGTTCCATGAATCTGTGCTAAGTCGCGGCAAAGAACGCCACCATAGGACTTATCGAAACCATGATTGAACTTACGCCATCGCAGGTCGCAGCACTGAAACTCGCAAGGGACGGCGATCTTTATCCTCAGCCGATGAAGAAGTGGACGCACCAAAACGCCACGGTGACTTACGCGAAAACCGACCGTTGGAAAGAACGGCCGCAGAAAGTGAAATCCGTAACCAGCAAGGCGCTGGACGAATTAAAAGCGTCCGGGTTTCTGGAACGGCGCCATCTCGATCATGATGCTTCAAAGGACGTCTACGGGATCACGATGGCTGGCAAGATGTGGCTGCTAAAGAACAAGTAGGCCTTACCGGATCCTCATCAGATCTTTGATGCTGACCAGTTTTCCGTTCGGCACAGTCGCCTAAGATCGTTTCCCAGAAGGTGAGAAAACGTTTTCGCAGTTGACATTTTTGTTGCGAAAAGGTTTTCTCTTATGGGGTGGAAGAATGAGACTGGACCACACAGGAAGAAAGCAGAGCCGCATCACGATCCACGATCTTGCCGCTGCGGCCGGGGTCAGCATCTCGACGGCATCGAAGGCGCTGAACGATACGGGCCGCATGGGCGAGGAAACACGCGAGCGGGTCAAGCGCATCGCGCGGGAAATTGGCTTCAGGCCGAACGCGCTGGCGCGTGGCCTCTTGAGCAAGCGCAGCTTCACTATTGGGCTTTTGACCAACGATACCTATGGCCGCTTCACCCTTCCGGTGATGGCAGGCATTTCGGAAGCGCTTGTCGATCACGGAGTTTCGGTTTTCCTGTGTGCGATCGAGGACGATCCGGCCCTTGGGCAGATTCATGTGGATGCGATGCTGGACAAGCAGGTCGATGGCATCATCGCATCGGGAAAACGGGTCGATCGGCAGCTTCCGGTCGATTTGTCGAGCCTTCCGGTACCCGTGGTCTATGCCTTTACGGAAGGTATGCCGGGCAGCGTCAGCTTCCGCTCGGATGACGCACAGGGCGCAAGGCTCGCTGTGGAATGGCTGATCGGGCTCGGGCGTTTCCGCATCGTCCATATTACTGGTCCTGAAAGCTTCTTTTCGGTGCGCGAACGCGCTTTTGCCTATCGCGAACTGGCAGGTGACGGTGAACCGGTTCTTTACGGCGTGTGGGCAGAAGCCTGGGGTCACGAAGCGGTCGACCAGATATGGAGCCGCGCCGGAGAAAAACCCGATGGCATCTTCTGCGGCAACGATCAGATTGCCCGCGGCGTCGTCGACGCGCTGCGCGAACGGGGCGTCAAAGTACCGGAGGACGTTTCTGTGGTCGGCTTTGACAATTGGGAGATCGTCGCCGCACAGACGCGGCCGCCGCTGACGACGATCGACATGGAATTGAAGGAGCTCGGGCGTCAGGCAGGATTGACCGTGCTTGCCCTCGCCGAAGGCCGGCCCGTCGAGCCCGGCGTGCGGAAATTGCCGTGCCGTTTGATCGTGCGGCAGTCATGCGGGAGTGATGCCCGCGAAGAATGAGAAGCGGCGCGAGGAGACGCGCCATATTGGGAGGAATGTCATGATCAAGCGCCTAATAGCAGCGACCAGCATCGCTACCCTATGCCTGGTATCCGGAGCATCGGCCGCCGAAAAAGTTGAAATGTGGGTCCGCTCGGGGATCGGCGACGCCTTCAAGAAGGTCGTCGAAGCCTATAACGCCAACCACGAAAACCAGGTCGTCGCAACCGAGGTGCCATTTTCCGAACTGGTGCAGAAATATGCAACCGCGATTGCCGGCGGACAGGCCCCCGACGCCCTTTCGATGGATCTTATCTATAACCCGGCCTTTGCTGCGGCCGGCCAGTTGGAGGACCTGACGGACTGGGCAAAATCTCTGCCTTACTTCAATTCGCTGTCGCCGTCACACGTTCGCCTCGGAACCTATCAGGACCGCATTTACGGCCTGCCGCTCTCCGTCGAGACATCGGTCTTCGCGTGGAACAAGGATCTCTACAAGAAGGCCGGTCTCGACCCGGAAAAGGCACCGGCAACATGGGACGAGATTACCGCCAACGCGGAAAAGATCCGCGCGCTCGGTGAAGACACCTACGGATTTTATTTCTCCGGCGGCGGCTGCGGTGGCTGTATGATATTCACCTTCACGCCGCTCGTGTGGGGTGCCGGCGCCGATATCCTGTCGGCCGATAGCAAGGCAGCAACGCTTGATACCCCGCAAATGCGCAAGGCCGTCGATATCTATCGCAACATGGTCAAGAAGGACCTCGTTCCGGCGGGAGCTGCAAGCGACAACGGCGCGAACTTCCTCACCTTCACCAATGGCAAAATCGGTCAGCAGAGCCTCGGCGCCTTTGCCATCGGCACGCTGGTGACCGAACATCCGGACATCAACTTCGGGGTAACGCTCATTCCCGGCGTCGACGGAAAGCCGTCCTCCTTCGCCGGCGGCGATAATTTCGTCATCACCAAGGGCACGAAGAAGATCGACGCCGTGAAGGAATTCCTCGAATACGTCTACTCAGTGGATGGCCAGAAGGTCATGGCGAAATACGGCAGCCTGCCGACGCGAGGCGATATCGCCGACAAGGTCCTGGAAGGCCTCGATCCGCGCATGCAGGTCGGCCTCAAGGCCATTGGCGTTGCCAAGACACCCTATACGCTGCAGTTCAACGATCTGATCAACAGCGCCAACGGCCCATGGGCCAGCTTCACCAATGCCGCGATCTTCGGCGACGATGTCGACGGCGCCTTTTCAAACGCCCAGTCGGAAATGCAATCGATCATAGACAGCGGCCAATAATCCTCTCCCGGCCGCGGGCCGGGAGGCGGTGGCAGCTTCCCGGCCAACCTCAACGACAGATGCGGAGCGTTCTCGATGACAGGTTCAGGCTTACCGCGCCAATCTTCCGCGCGCAGGCGTCGGAGATCGCAATGGCGCGGCCTTGCCTATATCGCGCCGGCCATGGCGCTCGTTATCGTCTTCTTCATCATGCCGGTGCTTTTCACCGGATGGATGAGCCTTCACAACTGGCCGCTGATGGGCGCTTCTCGCTGGATCGGATTCAACAACTATTTTCGCATGTATAACGACAGTCGCTTCATAACAGCGCTGAATTTTACGGCCTATTATACCGTGATCGTCACGATCGCGATCTTTTCGGTGGCCTTTCCGCTCGCGATCTTCGTCGAGAAAGAGCGGCAGTTTGTCAGCGCCTACCGCACGGTCATCTTCCTGCCTGTGGTCGTCGGCCTTGCGACGGCCTCGCTGCTTTGGGTTTGGCTCGCCAATGTCGACAGCGGTTTCATCGGTCCCGCCTTGAAAGGCCTCGGCCTCGTGGCAAAGAGCCCCAACCTGCTTGCGACTTTCGACACGGCGTTTCTGACGATTGTCGTGATGGTCGTCTGGAAGATCGCAGGCTTCACCATGATCATCCTCCTGACCGGACTTCAGGCTATTCCCGCCGAACTCACCGAGGCGGCCCGCATCGATGGCGCCGGGCGTTGGCAACGCTTCGTGCACCTGACACTGCCGCTGATGCGCAAGACGATCGCACTGGCACTGATCGTCTCCGTCACCGGATCGATCCTCGCCTTTGACCAGTTCTACATCATGACGGCCGGCGGACCGCAGAACAAGATGATCTCGGTCGTCTACTACATCTTCAATCAGTCCTTCGTGTCCTTCAATCTCGGCTATGGCGCAGCGCTCTCGATCGCGCTGCTCGCGATCCTGGTGGCTATCAGCATCGTGCAGCTCTGGCTGCTCCGTGTCGGAGGGGATCACCCATGATTTCCGCGAAGGAAAAACGTGCACGAAAGCGCTTGCGCCAGAAATCGGCCTATCACCTGACCGGGATCGCCATCGCAATCTTCTTTCTGGCGCCTTTCGCCGTCACGCTGCTTGCCTCGTTCCGGCATGGAACCGAAGCGAGCCTGCCGCCCCTGCCACCATGGCCGACCGCGGGAATAAGCTTCGATTCCTACAGATTGCTGGATACCTTCGGCGCCGGCATCTGGCGGCATATGATCAATTCTCTGCTTGTTTCCCTTGCCACCGTGATACTCACGGTTGTAGTCAGCCTGCTAGCGGGCTACGGATTTTCGCGCTACCGCTTTCCTCTGAAGAACGTGCTCTTCGTGCTGATCATCACGACACTGATGATCCCGTTCCAGTCGATCCTGACGCCGCTTTTCATCATCCTTGCAAAGCTCGGTCTCAACAATTCGCTGCTCGGGCTGACGCTCGTCTATGTGACGCTCCAGCTACCCTTTTCCGTCTTCATGATGCGAAATGCTTTCGACGCCGTGCCGAAGGAAATCGAGGAGGCTGCGCGCATCGACGGCGCCCGTGATTTAAAACTCCTCGGGCGCGTGCTATTGCCCCTCGTCTTGCCGGGTGTCGCCACCGTCGCGATCTTTGCGTTCCTGAATGCCTGGAATGAGTTCCTGGCAGCACTTGTGCTGCTCTCCAGCAACGAGAAATACACCCTGCCGGTTCTCATGACGGCGGTGCGCGCCGGCCGCCTTGGCGCCATCAACTGGGGTGCTGTGCAGGCGGGCGTCGTCGTCATGACGATCCCCTGCCTCATCGTCTTCCTGCTTTTGCAACGCTACTACATGCGCGGGCTGATGGCCGGCGCGGTAAAATGAACCAGCTACAACGGATGAAGCCATGAACAAGCCAAAACGTGACCGCCAGTTCCGCCCCCTGCCCGTTCCAAACGTCGAGCTTTACGGGATCTTCGGTGACCGTCAGGATGCCATCTGCGAGTCCACGGCTGAGACACTTCTCGACCGCTGCGTGGAGGCGGGCATGCTGCGCGCGATCGATACCAGCCAGCCGGGCCCCGGTGTCGTCATTCCAATTCAGCCCTGGGGCGGTACGACGCAGATGTTCTGGGACAGCGACCTTGGAAAGTCGATCGAGACGGTCGCCTATTCGCTCTACCGGCGCCCCAATCCCCAACTTGAGGCGCGCGTCGACGAAATCATCGACATGTACGAGAAACTGCAGGACGCGGACGGTTACCTGAATGCCTGGTTCCAACGCGTTCAGCCCGGTCGCCGCTGGACCAATCTGCGCGATCACCACGAGCTTTATTGCGCCGGACATCTGATCGAGGGCGCCGTTGCCTATTATCAGGCGACGGGCAAGCGAAAGCTGCTCGACATCATGTGCCGGTATGCCGATTATATGATCAAGGTCTTCGGCCATGGCGAGGGCCAGATACCGGGCTATTGCGGCCATGAGGAGATCGAGCTTGCGCTCGTGAAACTCGCTCGGGTGACCGGCGAGAAGAAGTATCTGGATCTTGCCAAGTATTTCATAGACGAGCGTGGCACAGAGCCGCATTTCTTCACCGAAGAGGCGACCCGCGATGGGCGCGATCCGGCAAATTTCATCCAGAAGACTTACGAATACAATCAGGCGCATCAACCGGTGCGCGAGCAGAAGAAGGTGGTCGGCCATGCGGTGCGTGCGATGTATCTTTATTCCGGCATGGCCGATATCGCGACGGAATATAACGACGACACGCTGACTGCAGCGCTCGAAATACTCTGGGACGACCTTACCACCAAGCAGATGTATATTACAGGCGGCATTGGCCCGGCCGCGGCAAATGAGGGCTTCACCGACTACTACGACTTGCCGAACGAAAGCGCCTATGCGGAAACATGTGCTTCGGTCGGCCTTGTCTTCTGGGCAAGCCGCATGCTCGGCCGCGGCCCGAACCGCCGCTATGCCGACATCATGGAACAGGCGCTTTACAATGGCGCAATGGCCGGTATTTCGCTCGACGGCCGCACGTTCTTTTATGAAAACCCACTTGAAAGTGCCGGTAAGCATCATCGCTGGATCTGGCATCATTGCCCGTGCTGTCCGCCGAACATTGCCCGCCTGCTTTCCTCCATCGGGTCGTATATGTATGCCGTTGCCGACGACGAGATCGCCGTACATCTCTACGGAGAAAGCAAGGCCCATTTTGAAATTGATGGCTCCAATATCACGCTCGCGCAGGAGACGCGCTATCCTTGGGATGGCGCCATATGTTTCGACATCGTAACGGAAAGGCCGGCGCGTTTCGCAGTGTCGCTTCGTATCCCCGAATGGGCAAACGGCGTCGCGATCAAGGTGAATGGCGAGGCGCTTGAACTTTCATCCGTGGCGCTCGACGGCTATGCCCGCATCGAGCGGGAATGGAAAAGCGGCGATCACGTCGATCTCGACATCCCCCTTGCGGCGCGCTCGCTCTTTGCCAATCCGCTCGTGCGCCAGGATGCCGGCCGCACCGCTTTGATGCGCGGCCCTCTGGTCTACTGCGTCGAGGCAACCGACAACGTCCTAAGTGCGGAAGAAAATGGGCTTGGCAGGCAAAGTTTCTCTGTTCGTCAGCATGCTCGCGCTGCATGACGCTCGTCAAGTCACATCGTCGAACCAGGCGGCCTCCACTGGAATGGGAAAAGGTCTCGTCCATAGCAAACACAGGGTCCATCATTTTGGCCCTCACCGTCCTTAACACGAGCTTCTGATCCAGGTGGAAGACCCAAGCATTGTCTACAGGGTCATCCGATGGGATGCCCTCACGGCCCTACCTGACAGAGGTTCTTCCACCTGGTACCCGCCCTTCAACGAAGGGCCGGTAGTCTGAACCGCTTTTGACGACGGCGTGTACGACACGCGCCATCTTGGCGGTAATAGCGGTCATTGCCTTGCGGCGGAGATCGGGATTGTCACGATCCCTTGCGATGTAGCGTTCGAACTTATGCCGGAAGCCGTTCTCACGCTGGCGGATGGCAACTTGTCCAGCAATCCACAGCGTCCGTCGCAGCCGCGCGTTGCCGAATTTGGAAAGCCGGGTCTGGCCACGATACTGGCCCGATTGTTGTGTCGACAGATCCAGCCCGCAGAATTTGAGAAACTGACGGTGATGGTGAAAGCGGCGTAGATCCCCAGCCTCCGCGATGATCGTCAGCGCGTTGATGGGACCGATCCCAGGTATCTGCCGCAAAAGCTGATAATCGCGGCTGTGTCGCAGCAGCTCATCGGCCTGTGTTTCGATCTCGTTACGTTGGCGGATCAGGCTACGGGCTTCGGCCACAACCATCCGAAACATGCGAATGGCAGGCGCATCCAGCGGCAATGGCAAGCCGATCGATGTGCATGCCGTCTCATAAATATCCATTAAAATCTGTGACTTGCTGACTTTCCTGCCGACAACATCCCATGCCGCTTCGACGAACTCCTCTTTCGTCAGTGTCGTGATGCTCGCGGGTGTGGGGAACGCATCGAGGAAAGCGAAGAACCAGTCGCTACGGCTGTTGCCCCTGAAGCGATCAATCTCAGGAAAATACAGCGGCAGGTAATGCGTCAGGATGCGATGCTGGATCTCGGTCTTGGCGTTAGCAATGGCTTCGTGTGTCTTCGACAATTCCTGAACGTCGTTGATGCCGGCACGCAAGGGATCATGATAGACTTGTGTCGAATGGATCCTCAACATGTGCAGGATCACCTGCGCATCCTTGGGATCGTTCTTGTCCCAGCTGTTGTGCAAGGCTTCTCGCGTGCGGGCCAGTGCCAGCGACGAGACCAACCGCGTCTCGAAGCCGGCTTCGACCAAACGCCAGGCGACGGGTCGGTGATAATTGCCCGTTGCCTCAAAAGCACAGACCACCGGTTGGCCATAAGCCTGCAGGACTTCGATCAGACGATCATGCTCCGCACGGGTGTTGAGAATTGCCAACCGGCGGCGGCGTTTATGGCCGGGTGCTTCGATCAACACTTCATTGCGAACCTTGGCGATGTCGATGGCTACCAACACGGCAGCGGTGGGTATAGAATTCTGACTGGTCATGGTCGGTCTCTCCGGAATGAGTTGTGAACACTCACATTCTAGAGATACTTTGGCTGGCCATGGCCACCTCAAACGGTGCGCGCTTGCAGCAAAAAAGCTGCGCGCACCGTTCCCTCGGTGGCTCCAATTCTTCCTTCCGTAGGTGCTACGGCTCCGGCTTGAATGGAATCCGGCTCAATGGCGACGTTTCGAAAGCGACAACTTCCGAAGTCGCCGAGCTTCGTGGTGCCGTCGCTCTGGATTTGCCCGCAAGGCGCGATGAGGCCGATTGGGGCAGCGCCCTTTACAGGGCGTCGCCGCCGCATGCACGCGAAACGACTGCGCGCTTCGTGCCCTATCCATTCTGGGACAATCGAGCGCCAGGTGAGATGCTTGTCTGGGTAAGAGCAGGTGAAGAACGCGGTGAGTGAACTGGCTGACACTGGCGTCGTGCTGGCGGGCGTCCGCAAGAGTTTCGCCAGCCTCGATGTCATTCATGGCATCGACCTCGAAATTGCCGAAGGCTCCTTTGTTGTCTTCGTGGGACCGTCCGGCTGCGGAAAGTCGACGCTGCTTCGCATGATTGCCGGATTGGAAGAGGTCACCGACGGCGAGATCGAGATCAAGGGACGCAACGTCACCGATCTCGATCCTTCCGAGCGCGGCATTGCCATGGTGTTTCAGTCCTATGCGCTTTACCCACACATGAGCGTGCGCGAAAACCTCGCCTTCGGACTGAAGATGGCGAGAACGGCGGCAGCAGAGATCGAAGCACGTGTGAAGGCCGCGTCCGCGATCTTGAAGATCGAGCACCTGCTCGACCGCAGGCCCGGACAACTCTCCGGCGGTCAGCGCCAGCGCGTAGCGATCGGCCGGGCAATCGTGCGCAAGCCGGACGTGTTCTTGTTCGACGAGCCGCTATCCAATCTCGATGCCGAATTGCGGGTCTCGATGCGCATCGAGATTGCTCGGCTGCATCGCGAACTCGGCAACACGATGATCTATGTGACGCATGACCAGACCGAGGCGATGACGCTTGCGGACAAAATCGTCGTTCTGCGCGATGGGCGTATCGAACAAGCCGGAACGCCGCGTGAAGTCTATGAGAACCCGGCCAATGTCTTCGTAGCGGGTTTCATCGGCTCACCGCGGATGAATTTACTGCAAGCGACATGGTCAGGCGACGGCACAATCAGCATCGCCGGAACCGTCATCCCGGCGCCGATTGCATCTGGAAAGCTTTCGGCGGGCGAAAGGCTTACATTCGGCGTTCGCCCGGAGCACTTCATTGTCGCTGAAGCTGCGGCGCAGACGCTTAGAGCGCGCGTTGATTTTTTTGAGTACCTGGGCGGAACTCAGTACCTCTACTGCCAACTCGATGATGGCCAGACCGTTACCGCTGAACACAGGTCTTCGCTCACAATCGAGGCCGGCGACACCGTCCATCTTGCAAGCGAGATGACCAAGCGCCGCTTCTTCGATGCAGATGGAAAGCGGCTGGCGGATTAAAATCTTCTCTCTATCGAGATAAAATTCGGCGCCATCAGGCTTCAGCCGCAGGTGTCGGCTCGCCCAGCGAGAGCATCAGTCGGTTGGCCCAGTTGAAGAAAGCGGCACCATGGATGACGTCGGCAATTTCCAGATCGTTCAGACCTTTGGACCGCAGCCGGGCGATCTCTTCTTCATTGAAGGCGGATGGTGTCGCCGTCAAAGCGACCGAAGCCTCGACGATTGCATTCCACCTGCGGCTGCCGAGGTCGGTATCCGTTCCTTCGTCGAGCAGGCGCTGAACATCGCTGGTGCGCTTGGAATAATGAGAGGCAAAACGGGAATGGACCGAGGCGCAGAAAATGCAGCCGTTCAGCCGCGACGCGGCCGTCGCAGACAGCTCCCTATCGGCGCGCGGCAGACCGGCCGCCGTATTGTAGAAGATGTCCTTGTCGGTCTTCGTGCGAGCCTCTAGGATCTCCGGATCGCGTACAAGCAGCATGAAGTAAGCCGACTTGGCGCGCGATGGATCAACGAGCCCCGCCCAATGCCGGTCTGTCAGTTCCTCTTCTGCGAGCGGTGCCAGCCAGGGTGTCCAGCCAACCTCGGCCTGTGTGAAGGCGCTCGGGCGGTACTCGAGCTCAGGATGGATTGCAATCTCGGTCATGTAATCGTCTCCTTATTCGGCTGCTTCCGAAGCAAGTGTTCCCTCGCCCGCCTTGGATAGCGCCGCAAGCCCCGTGACCACGCGGATCTGGAATGCAAGGAAGGAAACGATCTGCGAAAGCGTCACGATCGCCGTCGTGCTCCATCCGGCATCCAGCAATTTTTGCAAGGCAGCCGGAGACGCCTCTCGCGGCCGGAACACCAGCAGATGGCTATGTTCAAGCGCCGCCGAAAGCTTAACTCCGAGAGCGACGCGTCCAAAATCGGATACCTCAAAGACCAGGCCCGACTTGTCTCCAACCGATAGGGGTGCCGCACGATACTTGCCGTAGGGGCCATGCGTGCGCCCCTTCTCGACCTCTGCTCTGACGGCTGCGGCAAGAGAAGCGCCGCCCGTCGTCTCGATGATGCCGGCCGTATAGAATTCTGCTGCCGCGCTTGCATCGTGCAATCCCGCAACGAAGGCCGCAACTGCAAGCCGCTCCATCCGCAAGATGCCTCCTTCCTGTACCGGCTCGAAAAGTGCCAGATAGCTCTTCTGCGCATTTGAGCGTGTTTCAGGCCGTTCCGCACGAATGCGATCGACGAAGGATCCGGCGCGGATGCCGGCTAAAAGATCGATAACGTCAGGTGTCGAAGAGGTCATGGTCGATACCCTTTCTTGGAGAGCCGAAAATCAGGCGTTGGCTGCGAGCCGCCGCTCGTGATGAAGCAGAGCCTGGCCCGTCCAGCCAAGCGCGGGCGCCACGATGGTTGCCGTCAATTCCAGCGAGCGCAGGATATGCTCTTGCGGCGGATCAACCGAATGCACCTGGAAGACGAGATCGGTCACTCGCGACAGCGCAGTATCGGCCTTAAGCGACGCAATCACGTCGTCCGGCGTTCCGACATGCACATCGAATGCCTTGATGAGGTCTTCTGTCGTCGTGCCGGTAATCTTATGACCGCTTGCGACAAAGCGCTCGACGCTGCGCTTAAGCCCGAGTTCGGCAAAATGCAGCGCCTCCTTCCGGTCATCGGCGACAAAGAGGCTGCGGGGAACCGAGAATGCGCGGCGCGCGGCAGTCGGCCAACGCTCCGAGATAGGTATCAATGATCGGATTTTGCAATTCCCAAAGCGCCGCAGACGGGGCTTCAAGCGGACGCGGCTGCGTCCGCGAAAGCATCAGACCATCACCATCACGGCCAGCACGCTCGCCGCCGTCGACGGAAAACGTCGCCTGCCAGACATGATCAAGCAAGTGCGGCGCATCTGGATAGAGGCGGTTGCCGCCTTCCAGCTCGCGGCCGGCCCAGGCGCCGCGCACCATCGCAAGGCTCTTAGCATAGACTTGGCCGCGATCGGCACTTTGCAGGCCGAACGGCAGGAAGGCTGCAGGCGTGCCGCCCGTGCCGAAACCGATTTCAAGGCGGCCATTCGAAAGGATATCGAGAACCGCCGTGTCCTCCGCAACACGAACCGCATTCTCCATCGGAAGCGTGATCACGCCTGTTCCGAGCCGGATGCGCGATGTTCGCGCCGCAAGTTCGGCAAGAAGGATAAGGGGTGAAGGAAGTCCCCCTTCTTCGCCATTGAAGTGGTGTTGGGCAATCCAGGCGCTGTTAAATCCGAACTTTTCCGCATGGATGACCTGCTCGACAACCAGCCGGTAGCGGGTTGCCGGATCGGCCTGGTCGAGTACCCGACTGAAAAAGCCGAGACGCTTCGGCTGGACTGGATATCTCATGGATTCGTTCCTGCATTGGTCAACGACGACCGCCTCGGGATGGGCGGATATTTCTTGCCGGGAATGGCATCGATCAACTCACGCGTGTAGGCATGCTGCGGATCGCCGAAGACACCCTCCACCGGCCCGCTGTCGACGAGCTTGCCTTCTTTCAGCACCGAGACCGTGTCGGCGATCTGGCGGACCACGGCGAGATCGTGGGAGACGAAAAGATAGGTGAGCCCAAGCTCGCGCTGCAGTTTGTCGAGCAATGACAGGATCTGCGCCTGCACGGTGACGTCGAGCGCTGAGACCGCCTCGTCGAGAACGAGGATCTGCGGACCAAGGACCAGCGCACGGGCAATCGCAACGCGCTGACGCTGTCCACCGGAAAGCGCATGCGGCCTGCGCTGCAGCATATCGAGCGTCAGCCCCACCCTTTCGAGTGTGTTTGCGACCTTTTCAGCCCGTTCGGCGCGTGAGATCGGATCAAAGTTCAAAAGTGGCTCCTCGACAATCCGTGCAATGGTCTGGCGCGGATCGAGTGAGCCAAAGGGATTCTGATAGACGAGCTGGATCTTCTTGCGAAAGAGCCTCAGCGTTTCACCGCCCAGACGAGCCAGGTCTAGGCCATCGACGAACACGTTCCCCGCCGTCGGCTTCTGGAAGGCCGCCACAGTACGGATTGTCGTTGTCTTGCCGGATCCCGATTCACCGACAAGCGCATGAGTCGTGCCGCGCCGGACCCGAAACGAGATGTCGTCGACGGCGCGAAATTGGCCTTTCTGTCCGCCGAGGCCGAAATCCTGGATTAGATTTTCGACAACGATGATATCGTCCGGCTCTGTGGCCGGCGCTCCTGCAGCAGCCGGCACGCGGCGTCGACCGGCATTGAGAGACGGCGCGTCGGCAAGAAGCTGTCGCGTATATGCACTTTGCGGCGCCCTCAGGATATCGCCGATACGGCCTTGTTCCTGAATGCGGCCATGTTTCAGCACCACCAGCTTGTCGGCCCGGTCGGCGGCAACTCCAAGATCGTGCGTCACCAATAGGAGCGCTGTCCCACATTCGCGGCGCAGCGCGTCGATGAGGTCGAGAATGTGCTTCTGGACCGTCATATCGAGCGCGCTCGTCGGCTCGTCGGCAATAATCAGCGAGGGTCTCAGTGCAATTGCAATCGCAATCAGCACGCGCTGCTTCATGCCGCCGGACAGCTCGTGCGGATACTGCTGGGCACGCAACGTCGGCTGATAGAGGCCGACGCGCCCAAGCAGTTCGATTGCCTGAGCATAGGCAACCGGTCCGGAAGATTGGTCGTGGATTGCGAAGATCTCCGCCACCTGTTTGCCGATAGTCTTAACCGGATTGAGCGCGTTGCCCGGATCCTGCGGTATCAAGCTCACGACTGAACCGCGAATGCCATCGAGCCGCTTCTGAGGCCAGCCGGCAATCTCCTGCCGGTTCAGCCGGATACTGCCTTTCTCGAGGCGTCCGTTTTCCGGCAGAAGGCCGATGATTGCCTGCGCAGTCGAGCTCTTGCCCGAACCTGACTCGCCGACAAGCGCCACGACCTCGCCCGGATCAACGCGAAAATCGATCCCGCGCACCGCAGTACGCGTTCCGTTCCGGTCGCTGTAGGAGACCGTCAGCCCCGACACTTCGAGGACTGCGGCGGGCTGGGTCGCGCCGTTCGGCCGATTGACCGGTTGGATCGTCATCTCTGCACCTTTCCGATTGCCTGGCTGACCCGGTTAACCGAGAGAACGACGAGCACCACGGCGATGCCGGGTGCGGCCGTCAGCCACCATGCGGTTGCGATATAGTTGCGGCCTTCGGCAATTAGCAGGCCCCATTCCGGCGTCGGGGGTGGCGCGCCGTAGCCCAGAAAACCGAGGGTCGAAAGTTGCAGGATGGCCGACCCGACCTGCAGCGCTGCAAACGCAATGACAGATGTCAGCGAATTCGGCAGAACGTGCCGCCACAGCACTTTCAGGAACGTGGCGCCGCTGCCGAAGGCCGCCTCGACATATTCGCTGCGGCGCACCGTCACGACCTCCGAGCGCACTATACGGGCAAAGCTTGCAATCGACGTTACGCCGACGGCGATGGCAGCGTTTGTCGTGCCGAATCCGAGAAGGATGATGATACTGAGCGACAGCAATAGGGCCGGGATCGAGAGCAGCACATCCATGAGACGCATGATGACCCCGTCAACCAAACCGCCTAAGGAACCTGCTAGAAGGCCGAGCGCCGTGCCGATGGCAATGCCGATGGCGACAGCCGCAAGCGCGCCGGAAAGCGTATGCACCGAACCATGAACGAGCCGCGCGTAAAGATCGCGGCCGAGCAAATCCGTACCGAGCAGATGCGCTGTCTCAGGCGGTTTCAATTGCTGACCCGCCTGCCCCTGGATCGGGTCATACGCGGTAAAGAGCCCTGGAACGACAGCCCATAAAAGGACAAGGGTTAGGATCACAACAGCGAGCACAAAGTCGGGCTGGACGCGGATGCCGTGCCTCTTTCCTTCGGCGGTCGGCAGCGTCTCATCGGCGACCGGTGCTTCCGCGATCCAGTCGACCGGATCCGGACTTTTGATATTGAGGTGCCGTTCTGCACTGTCGAGCTGGGTCATCGCGCGGTCCCCAATTTGGTTTTCAGTCGCGGATCGAGCACGGGATAGAGCAGATCGATCGCAAGGTTTATGGCGACGAAGGTGGCTGCAGATATGACGACGATCGCCTGCAAAACCGCGACATCCTGGAAGGTCACTGCCTGTTCGGCGAGGCCGCCGATTCCGTTGAGGCCGAAGACGGCTTCGGTCACGACGGCACCGGCCAGCAGTTCGCCGAAGAGCACACCAGCCACCGTCAGTACTGGCAGCAGTGCGTTCCTTGCGACATGGCGCCACAACACCCAGGAATGCGATGCGCCCTTGGCGCGCGCAACAGCCACGAAGGGACGCGTAAGGACCTCATCGATGTTCCGAAGCAGGATTTGCGCCATCGGTGCGGAAATCGGAACGGCAACGGTCAGGACGGGAAGGATCAGTCCCTCCCATGGCCCGGGATTGATCACCGGCACGAGTTTCAGCCGGAACGAGAATATTTGGATCAGCATGATGCCGAGCCAGAAAGTGGGCACGGAGACGAACAGCGAAGGGATAGAATGAATGAACGAACGAAGCCGGCCGAGGCCCGGAATGTTGCAAAAGATCGCAAGAATGACCGCGAGGGTTAAAGCGGTGGCAAAGCCGAGCCCTGCAAGCCGGATGGTCGAGGGCAGGTTGACCGCAAGCTGCGCGCTGACGGCGACACCGCGCTGCAGTGAATAGCCGAAATTGCCTGTCAGGAAGTTGCCGATTGTTTGCAGATATTGCGACGCCAGAGACCCGTCTGCTGCGTAGGCTGCACGAATATCGGCCAGCTGTTCCGGGCTGAGGCCGTATTCCGGGTTCTGGAATTTGATCAGCACCGCGTCGCCGGGCATCGCCTGCAGCAGCACGAAGGAAATCGTGAAGGCGGCCCAGAGCACCAGAAGCGCCTGTCCTGTGCGTGAAAGAACATATCTTGCCATGGCAAACTCCGTCTCAGCGAACTAGCCCGGCTCTTGCCGGGCTTTCGGCCGGTTAGTGTTCAGCAAGCCAGATGCTGTAGAAGCTCGGGCGGCCGACCGCCTCGAAGGCTACCCCCTGCACATAAGGTGCGCCGGCAAAGGCCTGCGGCTCTTCAAAGATCGGGATGGCATAGGCCTGATCGATCACGTAGTTCTGAACCTCGCCGGCAATCGTCAGGCGCTTCGCACGATCGGGTTCTGACGAAAGCTGCTCAAGCAGGCCGTTCAGCCTGCCGTCCGCAAAGGACTTCACCTTGTCGCTCAATCCGCCCTTCTGGCGAAGCACGTCGCGGTTCTTCGGATAGTACTGGCTCTTGATGACGTCGGGATCGGCGCGGCCCACCATCGCCGGCGAAACGGGCGTCTTTTCCGGATCGAGATCATCGACCGTCTTGCTGCCGGCATCGCCTGCAAGAACATTGAGCGTCACGCCGAGCTTCGCCCATTGCTGCGCGACAAGCTGTAGCGTTGCCTTGTTCTGGGGCTGCGGCGGCGATTCATAGGCTGTCAAGATAAGTGGCTGGCCGTCTTTCGCACGCACGCCATTGGCGGCGGCCTTCCAGCCGGCATCGTCGAGCAGCTTTGCGGCTTCTGCAGGGTCGTAGGCAAGCTTCGAGGACAGATCGACATAGCCCTGCGCCGTCGAAGCGATGATCGATTTCGCCTGGGGATAGTTGACGGAAAAGAGCGTCGACACGATCTCCTGCGTATTCGTGCCATGCAGCAGCGCCCGTCGGACGCGCAGATCGGCAACGAGCGGGTTGTCTGGGCGGAAGACGACGCTGTTGTTCACGCCGCGCGTGGGCGGCGTGAAGATCTTATAACCCTGGCTTTCGACCTGCTCTTCGTCATAGGCCTGCACTTGGCGGATGAAATCCGCCTGGCCGGAAAGCAGCGCGCCGATCCGCACGCTGTCCTCCCCGGTGATGACATATTTGATGCCGTCGAGGTAGGCGCGGCCCTGATGTTTAAACTTTGCAGGACCCCAGTTGTAGTCTTGGCGCGCCTTCAGCGAGAGTTCCTTGCCGAGCGTTTCGCTTTCGACGACAAAGGGGCCTGAGCCAATGATCTTGGTTGCATCCCCGAGCTGTTCGAACGGCAAAGCCAGCGTCGTCAGCGAAACTAGGCCGGAGCCGATAACCGACGTTCCCTGCAGAAATCCCGGCGATGGCCTTTTGAAGTAGAATTTTACGGTGAGCGGGTCGATAACTTCGGAATGGTCGTAATTGTTGATGACTTCCGAAACCGGCTGCTTCAACGCTTTGTTGCCGAGACCGAACGTATCGTAGTTTTTCGCAACCGCATTCGCATCGAGCCGCGACCCGTCCGAGAAAGTCACGCCTTCGCGCAACTTGAAGGTATATTCCGTCGCATTCTCGTTGACCGTCCAGGATTGCGCGATCCAGGGCTCGATCTCGAGCGTCGTCGGATTCTGATAGGTCAATTTATCAGTAATCTGATTGAGCACGCCGCCATTCGGATAGAACCCGCCGGCCGGGGGATAAAGATTGGTGTGCGCCTGCTGCTCGAGATAGATCAGCGTGCCGCCCGTAACCGGCTTGGCCGCATCTTCCGCAATGCCCGCGGAAGCAGAAATCGTCAACGACAATGCCCCGATCAATGCGGCAGCGCCCAAATTTGTGAAGCTCATGTCTATTTCCCTCGGATCGAACATGGCCGAAGGATATGGTTTTCATGTTTTAATCCATAGAATTGATGTTCTATTTTACGCCCGCAGGATGAAATGAAGAACTCACGCAGGGATGAAACCGGCAATATCCGGCGTGGAGAGCCAAATGCCCCCGCCGAAAAGTCGAAACGCATCTGAGGTGTCGACCGTGTTGACGTTCAGATTTCAGGCGATAGAACTGAAAATGGATGGATTGCACAGAATCCTCTGCTCTCGGCGACCATCAAAAACGCCCGACCGCATCGAATTTTCACGGCATTGACCTTTTCTTCCCAGCATTGACCCGATCCCGCCACGTTGAAGACAGACCATGCTGATCCGCCAAGGGCACGAACGCAACGAACAGATTGACAGGAAGCTTGCCTCTTGTCTGGCGGCGATCGCCGGCGCGCTCAACGCGGCCGCCTTTTACGCGGTGGGCTTCTTTTCGGCGAACATGACCGGAAACATTTCCACATTTTCCGACCACATTGCCGTCGGCGCGTGGATTTCCGCCGTGTTCTACCTTGCGATCATCGTCACCTTCATCCTGGGCGCCACCGTCTCGACGCTGCTCATCAATGCCGGCCGCAGACGCAACATACATGCCATCTACGCCTACAGCATCCTGACCGAGGGGATATCGCTTGCGATACTCGGCTGTGCCGACCTTTGGCTGCTTGGAGAATGGCGGGCACCGGTTCTCGTGATCGGCCTTGCCTTTCTCATGGGCCTTCAAAACGCAGTCGTCACCCGTATTTCCAACGCTCGCGTAAGGACCACCCATATATCGGGAATGGCGACCGATGTCGGCATCGAGCTTGGGATGGCGTTTGACATCCTGCGCGGACAGGAGCGACCCAGCGAGGCGCAGTATGACCGCGCCAAGCTCCTTTTACATGTCCAAACCATCCTTGCGTTCCTGTTCGGCGGGATCCTGGGCGTCCTCGTCTATCGCTCCGCCGGCGGCTTGTTGCTTATCGCCACTGCCGCGCTATTGCTGGCGATTGCCATGGCCGGCATTTTCCGGGTGCGGCAGCAGCGGGCACAGGCCCCGTGACTTACGGGGCTGGTGCATCAGAGGCGCTGCAGGCAGAAGGAAAAATGCGCATCCGGATCCAGCGTCAGGTATTCGAAGCGCCATCCGTATTCCGCGCAGAACTTGTTGACGGCTTCCACGACGCCATAGACGATCGGCTTTACGGTGTTGCCGGTACAAAAATCGTGGCCGGCAATTCGCCCGCCGCGATTGACCTTGCTGTTTGACAGGACCAACTCCTTCCAGGTGAGTTCGAAGGAATGATCCGTGTCGATATAAACCCAGTCGAAAAAACCATCGTCAAACGTGCTGAGAGCTTCAAGCGACGTGCCCTGCCGGATCACCACCGTTCCCCCTTTTATCTCGTCGGCATATTTCTCGCTCACCGTCGCCATGCCGGCGGAGTAACGATCCATCCCCCACGGATCAATCAGGAAGAGTTTTTCGGGGCGGTTCCGCTTGAGGATTTCAGACGTGAACTCTCCTTCAGCGACGCCAATCTCGGCTGCAACTGCATGATTGGGCAGACGATAGAGGAGTTCATTGCGATCAGGCAGCAGTTTGGCGCCTTCGGTATGGACAAAATCAAGCCTTGTTCGAGGTGTGCTGCTCCTCAGACGCAGCCGCTCTTCGCGCGTTTTCACTCTGTGCTCCAGTGCGGAATGATTTGTTGCCGCGACACAACACCGGAATGTGCCGCGACGCAGCCCATCTCTATACGCAAGTCCGGCGTCACGAAAGCTTGCAAGACGAGAGGACCTGCCCAGCGGTTCACAATAATCTGACGCGTGCCCGTAATGCGCATGGGCTGATGATTGCCGGCTCGAAAAATTTTGGAGAAAAAACCCGGCAATGGTCTTGCAGTTCTGCGCCGATATCGATAGAGAGCCTGCACGCTGGATGCTGCGGCATCGAGGGGCGATTAGCTCAGTTGGTAGAGCGCCTCGTTTACACCGAGGATGTCGGGAGTTCGAGTCTCTCATCGCCCACCATTCCCTCAAATTGCCTTTGATTTTGCTTTGCTTTTTGGCTTTCTCCCCGCACCGGGAATGAGGTGCGGGGTTTTGGCGGCCTCGATTTGTTCTGCGACGAGGCGTGAGGACTTCACACCTAGCCGCGCGCGGTCGGCGCCTTTCGTATAAATTTCGGCCTGCTGCGTCGTCGCCCAGCCATAGAGCGCCATCAGTTCATGAGCTGTCGCGCCGGCGTTTGCAGCGATCGTAGCTGACAGCTTTCTCAGGCCATGCGCACTCTTGAACACGCCAGATTCGCGGCAGCGCTCGCCGAACCAGTTGCCAAAGCTCTCCTTGGTGAAGGGCCTGCCGAATGCGTTTGTAATGAAGTGCAGATCACCGGTCGGCGTCTTTCCAATCACATCAACTAGATGGTTGGAAAACTCCAGCGTGACGACCGCGCCAGTTTTTGCCGTTCGCATCGAGAACACGTTGCCGTTCAAATGCTGACGGCCGGCGCGGCAAACATCGGAGCGCCGGATGCCGGAGTGAAGCAGCAGTTCGAGCGCCAGACGCGGCTTGGTACCGATCACGGGTTTTCTTCGTCGCGTTCGACACCTTGCCGGGAAATCCCTCGCGCGAGATGCCGTCGATCTCGTTCCCCAGCCGCTCCAGGACATCGGCCATGCGATCAATGATCTAGTCGAGGACGCCGAGCATGGCCAGTTCGCCCGTCGCGCACGTGCGGCGAATGCCATGATCAAAGATCGGCGGACCAGTGTTCGGCAAAGGTTCGCGTCAGAAACGATTCCTGCTCTCCGCCTACTTGTTTCCCATCATCTTCTTGAGGTCCGCGACTTTATTCATGCAGCCTTTTTCGTCTCCGGCATCGGCCATTTTACGGGCGTCCATCATCAGCCGGCTAAGCTGGTCGGCCTCAGCGCCGGCGCTTTGCTTCGTCACCTCTTCCTGGTGCGGGGTGATGGATTTCACGCTACCTGACGTCGATCCGGTCATTTCCGGGTCGCTAGGCTGCTGCTTGCTACCCAATACCTCTTTCTGGTGCTTGGTCATGGGAGCGCCGGGGTCGCTGCCTGCTCCGGTTTGCGCAGATACCGCCGCTTGGTGCAGATTGTTGAGTTCCTCCTTGCAATCCGCGAAGGCCGGCCCGGACAGCAGAAGCGCAAACGCTGTGGTTGCTGCTAGACGCATGGACATGTTTTTCCTCCAAGAGACTGTGCGATAGATTCGCCTCAGTACCCGACGAATCGGGGCTAGTTGAGGTGACGAAAAGAGGAACGTCCGGAGACGTTCAGAAGATAAAACGCCTGATACGGATCATGGTTTCCGTACACTAACAGACCGATGCGCTAAGATTTGAGGCGGACCGCACGGCCACGTGCAAGGGGCGAAGCACGGTTACAGGAGAGCTTGGCCACACGATCCGTTCCGCCGAACATCCGAGGCAGTTGAATGTTCCTAGTCGTCCGCTTCAAATTCCTGATCAGCAAATTCATCCTCGAGGACCTGAGTGTCCTCGAGAAAGAAAAACCCCCTCCTGCGAAAATCTCCGACAATCTACGGATATCCTCAGCGATCAGCGCAGCCTATCATTACCGTGCGCTGGCGAACGGCTGATTGCCGCGGCGCAGGGGCCATGCTCCTTGGCCGGGGTAACGTGGAATATAGCCTCGGCCAAAACTGCACGTAGCCTTATCGTCAGTCCGTGACATAGCTGGCAAACCGCAGCTTCCCAGCCTTCTCACCGCAAGACGTGCATTTCAGTCCGCTTCTCGATGTCGGCGATATGCGCATGCCGCATCGACATGGACAGATTATCCCCGTGAAACTCCCGCGTCCCTGTAGAGGGCAACGTCGCGGCTGTTCAGGAAGACATTTCGGAGATGCGGCCTGTTACCGATGACGTCAAGCGATGGAAGCTAATGGGTATCGGCGCGCTCGCGGTCATTGGCATCGGCGGCATGGCTATGGGCGTCACATTTGCAGATGCCATCCGGAGGATTGGCGCGATTGTTTTCGGAAGGTAGCGAGACGTTGCGCGGTGTTCGTGAAAGATGCCACCAACGGCGACTTTCGGGCCATCAGCGGACATTCCGATCCACCAAGATCTACGCCGCCCGATCTCCATCAACGCTGGATGACAGACAAAAGCTGGCCGCGTCACGCAGTGTAGAGGCGACTCGAGTTGACCAAAATCTTGAACCCTCTCAGCATGTTAAGAAGAGGGTTCGCAAGAGCAGTTCAATTACTTCCATACCGGTCACAGCACCCCGGCCGCTGCCCCAGCAGCGGTCGGGATTTTAGATGCAGGCTGCTTCGGTCCGTCGCAGCGAGACGTTTCCTGTCATTTGATTTCCCAGGTCGTGTTATGCGGGATGTCCATCGCAGTGTAGCCCCCGGGACCAGACAGTGCCGGCATTGCTATGCAAGCAAATGGCTCGCTACCAGTAATTCCCGCGTATTTGCCGGTGCCGCCGGTGATGATATGGGTGCCACAACCCATATCTGGCTGCGACTTGTCGACGTCACGAGTATCAAAGGTCGAGAAAATCTTGTCACCGTCGTTATCGGCCAGCACGCAGGCGCCGTCGATATATTTCTTGTCGCCCGACGCAACGCTCAGCGCTGTGCAATGGGCTGACATCTTGTCGAACATCTTCTCTCCCTTCATGTTTTCGGTGGTGCCGACCGCCTCCAGCGAAGTGGCCGTACCGAGGTCGGCAATGTCAATGCTCATCAAAGGCCGAAAAATGAAGTGCGTCACATAGGGCGTGGTCCCCTTCTTTTCGATCGATTGCCCGAGAACGATTCCAGGGGCAAAGGCCAGGAGAACTCCGGAGAGAAGTGCCGCTTTGATCAGCGTCATCGCCGCGGCGGGTGCAGCGATTGTGTTCAGGTTTATGGTTTTCATTGGTTGCTCCCTTGTCTGCGGATGCGGGACGCCCAATTGATTGAATACTAAACCCCAGCGCCGGACTTGACGCCCCGTGATCTCGTGCTGAATGGAGAAGGGGCAGCTCGCGGATGTTTCAATCCAGCTGAGCGCGACATATCCTACGCAAACTAAGGTAAGCCTATTTAAAGGTTCTGTCGCGAAATTTCGTGAGGCGATGGAAGTTCCAGCTGGTGATAGTGGGATCACGCGCCAGTAGTCGAATTGCTCTCAGCCCGAGCCGGATTGGGGTCGAAGGCGTTGTCGCGCGCACGACCTTTCGCTTGCGTCGAAATTGGCGGTCTCGAACTCAGGGTTTCTTTGGGACCGACCGCGAGCTACGCAGGTTGGCGTGGAAACGCTTTCAGCTTGAGTTTTTCACCAAGGCAAAGGGCACCAGAAGGCGGGGGCACCTTCGTTCGTGGCAGCGAGGTATCGCGCGCCCGACCCCATTCTAAATGTAATGGCAGTCGCGCCCGCGCTGCTAGTAAGACATATGCGGCGTGACGAGCCGCTGGTGAGATCGGGATAAATGCGCCCGAACTGCAAATCACCATCCCAGGAAGCATAGTCTTTGTGCCCTTCACCCGGCCACGTTCCTGCCACTTGATTTCGGCTGGTATTCTTCCGTCGTCATTGTCTCAAATTTCGTTTTCTTTTTAAGTTTTCCCTGATGTAATCATCAGATGGCTAAGTCCTCTAAGCCTCTGCTCACGACGGATAAGCCGCTTCGATCCCGGCCGCGCAAGCTACGCGATCCCGCGCAGCCCAACCTTCCCCTCGATCCCATGCCTGCGCCCGAACGTGTCGTACCAAGCGGTCTTCCCACCGAGGCGTTGATTGCCCAGATCATCGTCGCAAAGTTTGGCGACCATCTGCCCTTTTATCGGCAGGCCGAAATCTTCAAGCGTCAGGGCATCCACATCGACCGGGCAAGCCATGGGAATTGGACCGGCCGCGGTTGCTTCCACCTCCAGCCGATCGGCGAGCACATGGGCAAACATCTGGCCTCAGCCGATCGTTTATTCATGGAGGAGACGACCGCGCCTGTTCTCGATCCCGGACGACGACAGACGAAGAAGGGATACTTTTGGGCGATCGCCTCCGATGATCGCGGCCATGGCGGTGCTGACCCACCTATCGTCCTGTTCAAATATGCCCCTGGGCGAAGCGGCAGTTTCGCGGAAGAGTTCCTGACCGGCTTTCGTGGGCGTCTGCTGCAATGCGACGGATATGACGGTTACGATCGGCTCACCCATATCCAGCGGCCTGAGGGTCCGTGGGTGCTCGTGCATTGCTGGAGCCATTTGCGTCGGCGCTTCGTCAAGCAGATGCGCAATACGAAATCGCCGATTGCCGAAACCGCCGTCCGCCAGATTGCAGCACTCTACGCTGTCGAAGCGACCGTCCGGGGCGCGCCGCCGGAGATCAGGCTTGCCACGCGCCGGCAACCAAGCTCAACGACGTTGACCCCGTCGCCTATATCGACGAAACCCTGACAGCCATCATCAACGGTCATCCCAAGAGCCGCATTGAAGAACTCATGCCCTGGCAATTCCGCAAGATATCAAGCCAAATTCTATAGGGTCGCGGCGGAGCGCTTACGAATGTTTGGGGGCTGAGAAGATCGCGACCAAGCATTAGAGCCCTCCTCGAGATCGGAAGCCCTGCATGCGCTCGCGTTTTCCATAACGGTCGTGCGACCGATGTTCGACGCCCATGGGCGTCGAACTTGTCGGTGATCATTCGCGTTCTCTTTGGCACGATCCCTTACTTTCTCAGGGGCCTTGTCAATGACGGAAATCGGCCAATGGGGTTTTGTCCCCTATCGTGGAACCGGTCACGTTCATATTTTGGATTGTTGCAACCGTGTCTCGATTAGAATTCGATGTCCAAATTGTCCTCATGATCGTGATGGCCCGGAAGCTCGGGCGGCGGCGGCCCCGGAACCTCTGCCACCATCGCCTCCGTCATGATCATGAGACCGGCCACGGACGCAGCGCCCTGAAGCGCCGCGCGCACCGCCTTGACGGGATCGATGATGCCCGCTGCCATCATGTCGCCGAACGCTCCCTTCTGGGCGTCGTAGCCGTAGGCGAAATCATCTTTTTCGAGAATTCTCGCTGCAACGACCGAACCGTCCTCGCCCGAATTGGCCGCAATCTGCCGCGCCGGCCAGCGTATCGCCTCCGCGACGAGGCGGATGCCTGCCTGCTGGTCGGGGTGATCGATCTTGAGCGCCTCGAGTGCCTTTCCTGCCCGCAAGAGGGCGGTGCCGCCGCCTGGCAAGATACCCTCCTCGATGGCAGCGCGAGCAGCATGGACGGCGTTTCGGATGCGATCCTTCTTCTCCCTGACCTCGATCTCGCTCGTTCCGCCGACCCGGACCACGGCGATCCCACTCGAAAGCCGCGCCAGCCGTTCCTCCAGCTTGTCGCGGTCATAGTCGAAGTCAGACTGTTCGAGCTGGCGCTTGATGGCGGCGATGCGCGTCTCGATATCCACCGGTAGACCACGCCCTTCCACGATCGTCGTGTTTTGCTTGTCGACCGTAATCTTCCCCGCGCGGCCGAGGACATCGAGCGGCACGGTCTCGATCTTAAGGCCGAGATCCTCCGAGATGACCGTACCACCCGTCAACAGCGCAATATCCTGCAGGATCGCCTTGCGGAGCTCGCCGTAGGCAGGCGCCTTGACCGCTGCCACCTTGAGGCTGCCGCGCAGCTTGTTGACGACGAGCGCTGCTCTGACTTCGGCCTCGACATCTTCGGCGATGATGAGAAGAGGTTTGCCGGTCTGCACGACCTTTTCCAGGAGCGGCACCACTTTGTCGAGGCTCGCCAGCTTCTTCTCGCCGAGAAGGATAAAGGCGTCCTCGAACTCCACCCGCGTCCGCTCGCGGTTGGTAGTGAAATGCGGGGAGATGTAACTGCGGTCGAACTGGATGCCGGTGACGATCTCGATCTCGGTTTCGAGCGACCTGCCTTCCTCGACTGTGATCACGCCATTGTTGCCGACCTTTGCCATGGCTTCGGCGATGATGCGGCCGATTTCGGTGTCGCCGTTTGCCGCGATCGTGGCGATCTGGGCTATCTCCACATTCGAGGAAACGGCTCTTGCATTCTGCTTCAGCTCCGCCGCGACAGCCTCGACAGCACGATCGATGCCGCGCTTCAAGTCCATGGGATTCATGCCGGCCGCCACTGCCCGCACGCCGCCTCTGATAATAGCCTCGGCGAGCACGACCGCAGTCGTGGTGCCGTCGCCGGTCAGATAGGAGGTTTTGACGGCAACTTGCCGGAGCAACCGGACGGCCATGTCCTCAAACCTGTCTTGAAGCTCGATCTCCTTTGCAACGGTCACGCCGTCCTTGGTGATTTTCGCACCGAAGGGCCGGGCCATGGCGACATTCCGCCCCCGCGGTCCAAGTGTGACGCTGACAGCCCTTGCGAGCGTACCCACGCCATCTAACATGCTGTCTCGCGCCTCGAAGGCGTATTTGATGTCTTTGGCCGTCATGGCCTTCCTCCCAAGAGTTGCCGCCTCACTCCGCGGCTTGAGCAGTATTGGCGTATGGTAATCCGAGCCGGTTCCAGACATCGGACAGCGCCGCCACAAGCTGGCTGATCATGATGTCATCGTGGCATGGCGACGGCGTGATGCGCAGCCGCTCGGTTCCCTTGGCGACGGTCGGATAGTTGATCGGCTGGATGTAGATGCCGTACTCGGCCAGTAGAATATTGCTCGCCGCCTTGCACTTTGCCGGATCGCCGACCCACACGGGAACGATGTGGCTGTCGCTTGGCATGACCGGCAGCCTTGCCGAATTCAGTTCGGCCTTGACGCGCCGGACGCGGTCTTGGTGGCTTTGACGCTCCGACTGCGAGGTCTTCAGGTGGCGAATCGCGGCGGTGGCCGCTGCGCAGATGGGCGGCGGCAAAGCCGTCGTGAAAATGAAACCCGGCGCGTAGGAGCGCACGGCGTCGATGAGATCGCTATTGCCGACGATATAGCCGCCGAGACATCCGAAAGCCTTGGCCAGGGTACCTTCGATGACGTCGATCCGCTCCATGGCGCCATCGCGTTCGGCAACGCCGCCGCCTCTCAGCCCATACATTCCCACCGCATGCACCTCGTCGAGATAGGTCATGGCACCGTAGCGTTCGGCGAGCTCGCAGATGCAATGGATCGGCGCGATGTCGCCGTCCATGGAATAGAGGCTTTCGAGGACGATGAGCTTCGGCCGCTCGAAGGCGACGGCCTTCAGCAGTTCCTCAAGGTGTCGCACGTCGTTGTGGCGAAAGATCTGCCTTTCCATTCCGGATTGGCGAATCCCCTCGATCATGGAATTGTGGTTGAGCGCATCGGACAGGATCAGACAGTCGGGTATGAGCTTGGCGATGGTGGAGATGCCCGTCTGGTTGGATACATACCCCGACGTGAAGACCAGAGCCGCATCCTTGCCATGCAGATCCGCGAGTTCGGCTTCCAGTTCGACGAGCGGATGGTTTGTGCCGGAAATGTTGCGGGTACCGCCCGCACCTGTCCCGTGGCGTCGCGCAGTGTCAATCATGGCTTCGATCACCTTGGGATGCTGTCCCATACCGAGATAATCGTTGGAGCACCAGATGACGACCTCCCGCGGTCCCGATGGGGAGCGCCAGGTGGCGAAGGGAAAACGTCCCGCGATCCGCTCCAGATCGGCAAAGACGCGGTATCGCTGCTCTGCATGGAGTCGTGATATGGCGGCGGCGAAGTACTGGCCGTACCGTCCAGTCCCCTTGTTCCCACCCTTCCCCCAGGTCATGTCCGTCCTCCTCGCCGGCGTCCGCTCAACCTCGATTGCGAGCCTCCGTCATCAGATGGCGCAAGGTGGCCGCGATGTCGTCCGCCGGCGTGTCAGCCGACATGCCCCGTGCAAACTTTCCCTCCGGCGACATTATGTAGATGTACGTGCCGTGATCGATGAGATAGTCGTCCCGGCCTGTTCCGGTGCGGTGCCGCTCGCTGTAGACGCCGTATGCCTGCGATACCGCTGCGATCTGCTCCGGCGTTCCCGAGAGCCCGACGATCCGCTTGTCGATTGCTTCGGTATATTCGCCCATTGCCTTTGGAGTGTCGCGCTCCGGATCGACCGTAATGAAGATCGGCTGCACCTCTTGCGCATCCGCCCCGAGCTGCTCGAGCGCGACCGCGATTTGGCTCAGCGTCGTCGGGCAGGCATCGGGGCAGAAGGTGTAACCGAAGAAAACCAGCAGCCACTTGCCGCGGAAAGTCGCATCCGTCACAGCTTCCCCGTCGGACGCGGTGAGGGTGAAGGGGCCTCCCACCGTCGTTTCAGAGACCGCGCGAGCGGGCCAGGCGGTCACCACCGCCGTCGCCGCCAGCATGGTTGCAGCGAGGGCTAGCCACTGCCGCGCCGAAGCGCGATGGTCCTTCCATGGGCGATCCATCTTTTGCCTCCGGGGCCGCAACTGTACATTACCGCACAGTTGAGGTCGGTAGCGATAGGACAGAACGTTCGCAGAACAGGTAAATCGGCTCGCGGTTACCATCCACACGCCACGCGCCGAGGGAATCTGCTTTTTCTGCCGCGTAAATCTGGCCGGTATTCCACTACCAGTTCAGATCGATTTCCCTTGATATTAGAATCATTCTGATCAAGAATGCAACATCTCCGTTAAGGAAGAGGAGGGTGCTGTGAGGAGGCATCATTTCTTCTCTGGATTTCTTACGGTGGCAACGGCGGCGATTGGCGTTCCTGGTCAATCCTATGAAATTACCGCCGTTGCGGGAGGAGGCTCCATCGAGGGTGTTGTTGTTTACAACGGCACCGTCCCGACGAAGAAGATCATCCCCACCAAAGACGTCCAGGTCTGTGGAACTCCACGCGACGAACCGCTGGTCCGGCTTGGCGCCGGCAAGGCCGTTGAAAGTGCGGTCGTATATCTGGTCGACGTGGCATCTGGCAAAGAATGGCCAACGGCAGGGAAGACGCCCGAACTCGACAATGAAAAATGCCGTTTCGAACCGGAAGTGCAGGTTATCCCGGCGGGCCCGCTGAATGTCGTGAATTCCGATCCCGTGCTGCATAATACGCATGGCTACTATGGCAAGCGCACGGCGTTCAACCTTGCCTTGCCCAACCAAGGCCAGACCATTCCCACCGAATTGCCCCGGCCCGGAACGGTACGTATTGACTGCGACGCGCATGGCTGGATGGAAGGCTGGATTTATGTTGCCAACAATCCCTACTACTCAGTCACGGGGAGCGATGGCAAGTTCTCGATCACCGACGTCCCGCCGGGTGACTACAAGCTCGTGGCCGTGCAGCCCTTCACCGGGCCCATGGAAATGTCTGTCAGCGTTGAGGGTGGCAAAGCCACGAAGCTCGATATCGAACTTAAGAAACAGTAGTACGAAGTAAAAGAGCAAAAAGAAAAGTCCTGATGTGGCCGAGCGCGTCACGTCTGCCTCTGTGACGGCCGAGCCTTTTTTGGCCAGGTAGGAGAAACCCCATGTCTGACGAGCTTGATCGTTTGCGCCGGGAAATGCATGCGGTACTGCAGCCCGCTGGGGTGCGTCCAGATGACACGCTCCAGATAACGCGCCGCACTTTCGTTCACAAATCGCTGTTGTTCGGTGCCGCCACGGTCGCGCAGACCTTCGCGTGGTGGCCGTTGCTCAACACGATCGACATCGCGCACGCAGCCGAAGAGCCGTTTATGTTCGCCTGGATTTCGGACACACACCTGTATCCGCGATCCCTGAACACGCGCTTCGTCGACAAAACCATACGCGCGGCCCAAGAGGTCAAGGCGATGAATCCGCCCGCCGACTTCCTGGTCTTCGGCGGCGATCTGGCGCAGCTCGGCAAGATCGAGGAGCTCGAGCTTGGCGTCGAGTTGCTGAAGGACGTCACAATACCCAAGCACTATATACCTGGCGAGCACGACTGGTATCTGGACATGGGCAAGAAGTGGGGCGAACTGTTCGGCCAGTCCAATTGGACCTTCGACCATAAGGGCGTCCGCTTCATCGGTCTCGATACAGTGAGCCGGGGACCGGACTACTGGAGCGCCAAGAACATGACGCCCGAGGAGCGCATGGGCCACATGGCGACCCTCGACGGCACAGTCGCCGGTCCCTGGGCCGGTGTCGGCCGCGACCAGCTCGACTGGATGGAGAAGACACTCTCCGACTGGGACAAGGCAAGACCCGTGGTGATCTTCAGTCACAATCCGCTCTACGAATACTATCCACCCTGGAATTTCTGGGTCCGCGACTGGCGCGAAGTCCATCAGGTATTGATGCCCTTCAGCAAGGTCACGAACATCCACGGCCATACGCATCAGGTGCTCTATAACGAGATCGGCACGATGCGGTCTATCGGCATGCTTGCGACCTCGTGGCCGTGGCCCTATGCGCCCGAAGGCGTACCAAAGCTGACGAAGCCGATGATCCGCGTCGATCCCGGCGATCCTTATGACGGGGTCGGCTGGGGCAAGATCGACGTCGCCGCAAACGACGATGTAAACGCGGAATACGTGATGTGGGGCCGCAAGGAGGTCTTCGTCCAGTCTCCCGAGGACCACGACAAGAACGTGTCGGAAGTCATCCGTCCGCGGATCGCCGATAACATGTGGCCATATCGATAGGAGGAATAGCTATGACAAGCAAAGCAACCCTCCCCGGCACACTGCGGATTTCCTCGATAGGAGGCGCAATCGGCATTGCCCTTCTCGTCGGACCGGCCGGCGCGCACAAGGATCCGATAACCCCGCAACAGTTGAAGGCCTTTCAGGACGTTTTCCTGGAACAGGTCAGGAAGGGAGATCTGCTTTTTCATGGCGATCAAGCGACGGCTGACGCCATGGGCGTCGGCGACAGCCTTTCGAATACGGGAATGGCTTGCGCCATGTGCCACCCCATGGCGTCGGACACCCATCCGCAGTCCTTCCCGAAATTCCAGGCGCAAATTAACCAGTTCGCGACCCTGCGGGATATGATCAACTGGTGCATCGAAAAGCCGAACCAGGGCGTGAAGATCGATCCTGAGTCCGAGGCGATGAAGTCGCTGGAAGCCTACATTACTTGGTCCAATACGGGTTCGGTGCTCCAGCCTGGCAAGTTTTAGGCTTCAGCCGCTGCCGGCGGTACCGGCACGCAAAGAGGAGACGTGTCTTGGCAGAAACCGCGACAGTGTTGCGGGGCCGCTTCGCCAATGTAGACCTCGATGAATTGGTCGACCGTCCGGTCGTGCGCGTCTGGCTCTACTGGGGCATGTTCTGGCTGATGGTGACGCCGTCCGTCGGGGTGGCGATTTCGGGACTGTTCAACTATCCGGACTATCTCGGCACCGAAAATCTGGCGCTCACTTTCGGGCGCCTCCGGCCGGTGCACATCAACGGCGTCATCTTCGGCGCCTTTTCGGCGCTCTTCATCGGGGAATGCTACTATCTCGTGCCGCGTCTCTGCGGCGTGCGGGTGCCTTGGCCGCGGCTGAGCGTCTCAATGGCCTGGCTGTGGAACATCGTTATGGCCGCTGCCCTCGTGGCACTGGCCCTCGGCGAAAATCACGGGCTCGAAGCGGGCGAGCTTCCGCTATTCGCCGAGATTCCGATCTTCGCCGTGATCGCGACGATCACGGCGCAATTCCTGATCACCATCGCCCGGCGCCTCGAGCCGCCTCTCTACGTCGCGCTGTGGTATCTGATCGGGGCGTTCGTCTGGACGACGATGAACCTCGTGCTGGGCAGCTTCATCCTTCCCTACACCATCAGCGGAATCAACAGCGCCGCCTTCCACGGCCTCTACATCCACTACATCGTAGGCCTGTGGCTGACGCCGGCGGGCTATGTACTGATCTACTACTTTCTGCCGGTCAGCGCGCGCAATCCGCTCTTTTCCCACAAGCTTTCGCTGGTCGGCTTCTGGTCGCTCGCGCTCTTCTATCCCTTTGTCGGCATTCATCACTATCTCTTCAGCCCGATCGCCGACTGGGCCGAGACAATCGCAATCGTCACATCGATGCTGCTGATCATCCCGGTCTGGACGGTGCTGGTGAACTTCTTTGGAACCATGATGGGCAAATGGCATGAACTCGGCACGAACCTTCCGGCCAAATTCCTGATCATGGGCTCGATCATGTATCTCTTCGGATGCTTCCAGGGATCCACAGAAGCCTTGCGAGCCCTGCAGCAGCCGACGCATTTCACCGACTTCGTCATCTCGCACTCGCATCTGACCGTGTTCGGAACCTTTGTCGTCTGGGCAATGGGCGGGCTGGTGTACGCCTGGCCGCGTTTGTGGGGTCGCGAACTCTGGTCGTTTCGGATGGGCAACTGGTCTTTCTGGCTGATCACCGCCGGAATCTCGACCATGGGTATTGGTCTAACCGCCGGCGGACTTCAGCAGGGGTTTCAGTGGATGAACGGCGTTGAATGGCTGGACTCGATCGTCCACATGAAACCCTATTGGCTGCTGCGCACGCTGGCAGGCATCACCATGGATATCGGCATGTCGCTGCTCGTCCTCAACATGATGATGACCGTGATTAGAGAGCCCGTAAAGTTAAGAGAACGTGAGCCGATACCCGGCTCGAGCACCATACCGGTCGGTGGGCCCGCCCAATGAGCGCACGGTTCGTCGCACTGGTGGCTGGTATCGGCTTCTTCTTCCTTGCGGTGTTCACGCAGGGAATCCTTCCATTCTTCGAACCGTCAGCCCGCACGACGAAGGTCACAGCCGCTGTCCGTACCAGCTTCGGCCAGGTCAAATGGATGGTGGCCGATGCGACCGACTACACACCGCTGCAGAGCCGAGGCCGCGCCGTCTATTTGCGGGAAGGCTGCTGGTATTGCCATTCGCAGTTCGTGCGCCCGGTGACCGGCGAGACTCGCCGCTGGGGCCCAGTTTCGGAATCGGGCGAATTCGCCTATGACGTGCCACACCTGTTCGGAACGCGCCGCATCGGCCCGGATCTCACACGCGTCGGCCTGAAATACGGCGACGAATGGCACCTCGCCCATTTCTGGGATCCGCGCATGCTGGTTCCAGATTCGGTTATGGCACCCTATCGCGGTCTTTTCGATGAGCCGGAGGGACCCCTTAGGATTGTCGACGATGGTGCCGGCGGTCGCACACTGGAAAGGACGCCTGTTACCGAGCGTTTCTTCCGCTTTGACAGCCAGGATCTGATATCGCTAACGCCGAACGCCAACGGGCTGCTGTTCGTGCCGATCGAGGCGCGACAGAAGAAGCCAGTCATTCTTATCCCTAACGAGGAATTTACGGGCCAGACCGTAACGATCGCGGCTGAGACCGAGGATCTCCACGCGCTCGTTGCCTATATGCAGAAGCTCGGCATGAACCGCGGGAAATGGCGCGACCTTTTCGAACCGCAGCAATTGCAGGTCGTCGACGTTTCCTTGCCACGGTCGCAGGAATGGATATTGCACGGCAAGAACGTCTATGAGCGCCGCTGCATTGGCTGCCACGGTGTGACGGGCGATGGCAATGGTCCGGCGGCAACTTTCATGTACAAGCAACGGCCGCGCGATTTCACGGCTGCCGTCTTCAAGTTCAGGCTGACGCAAGGGCCGCTGCCGACGGATGGAGACCTGCTGCGCACGATCACGCGCGGCGTGCGCGGCACCGCAATGCCTGCATGGCACGAACTGCCCATCAACGATCGCCTCGCCGTTATCCAATACATCAAGTTTGAGCTGGCGGTCGATCGCTCCGATCCCTCCGCGCCTTATGAATTCTTCACGGAAGAGCCCCCCGGCGGGCCGCTGCTGATCGGCGAGCTCCCGCAGCCTTCCGAGCAGCTTCTGGCGCATGGCAGGCAGATATGGCAGTCGGCCAAATGCTGGGAATGCCATGGACAGGAGGGGAAAGGCGACGGCGAGAAGGCCGCCGGACTGAAGGATGATCTCGGCTTCACCAGCGTGCCTGCGGACCTCACCAGCGGCCAGTTCAAATCCGGCCCGGCCGTCCAGGACATATTCCGGACAATGACCACGGGACTGAGCGGCACGCCAATGCCATCCTACCGCAATGCGTTCCCGGACGAGGATCGATGGGCGCTCGCCTACTACGTTCTGTCGCTTTCCGCCTACAAGGATCCCCTGACCCTCGAACCGCTGAACATAGCCGAGGCCGACCGGGAGGCGCTCGACGACCTCAACCGTCAGGCGTCCTCTCCGGACAAGGCTTACGTACCGGGCGCCGGTGCGGCAACCAGCCGGCTCGACAAGGGCGCAGGCGATGCTCCGGCGAAAATTGCTCAGGGAGAATGACGCATGGCGGATTTCGGAATTGCTGGTCCCTATGTCGGCGCAATGTTGATGAGCCTCGGGGCTCTCTGCCTCTTCATATGGGGGGTGCTTTCGGGAGCTTTGAGCAACGCAGACAGGGTCTCGCAGGAATTCTTCGAGAGGGAGATGGAAAATGACAGAAGGACAGACCACGAAACCGACCGGAAGCCGTGATGCGGACGTTTCCGAGAGTAGAGAGCATGAGATGGAGGAATATGCGGGCGGCCACATCGAAGCGCACCATGGATACATCCCCGTGTGGCTTCTGGCTGTCTATTTCGTACTTTTCGTATGGGGGCTTTACTACAGCTACAACTACTGGGGCGGACTTGGGCCTGGCCGGTTTTAGCGCATTGAAGCACGGCCTCTCGCGGAGCCCCGGATGGATTCAACGGCTGTGAGAAAGAAGGAGACCAATGATGTTGGCGCCGAGGATCATTATAGCCGTCGTGATACTGAACCTTCTCTTCCTGGTCAGCGGATTGGCGTTCAACGTCATCGCTGCTTTCTGAACTGTAGGAGGATGGGATGCTTGCTGAGACCATGTTTTCCTTCGCTGATGCGGGCTTCAACCAGACGCTTGCCTTCATCGGCGGCGCCGTCTTTCATATCGCCTTCTTCGCCTGGGTCGCTTACCTCGCTTGGAGATAGGACCGGCCTTTGATCAGGCAGGAGGAAGTTGCGATGACCCCGTATCTGGTACTTTTTGCAGCGGGCTTTGCCGGTAGCTTTCATTGCATCGGCATGTGTGGCGGTTTTGCCTGTGCACTCGGACGTGATCGGCATGGGCTGGGAGGGACAGTGCTACGGCATCTTCTCTACAATGGCGGGCGGCTGACCACCTATTGCTTCCTCGGCGCTCTTGCGGGCGCATTGGGCGCGGTGGTCTGTTCGAGCGGCGGCGGCCCACCGGCCGTTCCGCTCTTCGGAGGCTACGTCGATCCTGCGCAGCGTATCCTCGCAATCGTTGCCGGCATCCTCATGATCAGCATGGCGTTGCAGTTCTTCGGGTTTTTGCAGGGGCTGCGTCGCGCAACAATCGGTCTGGGCGGCAGCGCGCTGGTCGTCTCGCTGCGGCAATTGCTCGCGGCACCTTGGAAAGCCGCTCCCCTCGCGTTCGGCGTCCTCAACGGCTTTCTCCCCTGTCCGCTCGTCTATGCCTTCGTTGCCCAGGCCACCAGCACCGCCGGAGCGCTTCCCGGCTTTCTCACCATGGCGGCCTTTGGTCTAGGAACTTTTCCGGCAATGCTGATGATGGGGGGCATCGGCCGGTCGCTCGCCCCGATGTGGCGGCAGCGCAGCGTCTGGCTAGCAGGCAGCTTCATCCTTGTGCTCGGGCTCGTGACCCTCGGCCGTGGCGTCCTGCCGCTAGGCCTATTCCATGGAACTCACTTCATATGAGCACACCGGACGATGCATTCTGCAGTCACTGCTTGCTGCCGGTGGGACGGCGGGCCATGCAGCGCACTCTTGACGGCGAGGTCCACACCTTCTGCTGCTATGGCTGCTGCATTGCCTTTCAGGTGACGCGCGGCAGAAGCGAGGAATCGGAAGCGGCCTGGCTGCTCGTCCGCCTCGGAGTGGGCGCGTTCCTTTCCATGAATATCATGCTCTTCAGCCTCCTGCTCTATGATGACACGTTCGCCGGGGCGGACGCCTACATGCTTCCATGGATTCACCTGCTGCTCTGGATTTTCGCCACCCCGGCGGTCGTAATCCTCGGCGGTCCTTTCTTCCGCGAGACGGTGCATGACGCCCTGGATGGACGCCTGACATCATCGGCCCTGATCGTCACCGGCGTCGGGGCGGCCTACCTTTATTCTGCCTTCGCAGTGCTCGCGGGCAGTACTCATGTCTATTTCGACACCGCTTCAATGGTGCTGACGCTGTTCACTCTTGGCCGCTATCTCGAGGCGACAAGCCGTGCCAAGGCGGCCCGTGATCTCGAACCGCTCCTTGCGGCAGAAAACGAGATCGCGACAGTCGTCGCCGGTGGAGCCGAGACGCGTCGGCCGGTGCGCGAGATCCTCGCCGGCATGCTGGTACGAGTGCGACCGGGTGAGCGCATCCCCGTCGATGGCGTAATCGTCGAGGGAGAATCTGTCGCCGACGAGGCGATGATCACCGGCGAAAGCCATCCAGTTCCGAAAGCGGCCGGCATGTGTGTCATCGCCGGCAGCATCAATATCGACGGCGCCTTGCTCATCCGATGCAGCGGCGCGGTCAGTGATACGCAGTGGGTACGCATCTGTCGCTCGGTTCGCGATGCCCTATCCCACCGGGGCCTGACCCAGCGCATCGCCGACCGGATCATTGCGCTTGCTGTGCCGCTCGTGCTCGTACTCGGCGCACTGACGATTGCCTATTGGGCGCAATCGCAGCCTTTCGACCGAGCGTTGCTCATCGGGCTCGCAGTTCTCGTCGTTGCCTGTCCGTGTGCGGTTGGGCTTGCCGCTCCGCTTGCGACCACCCTCGGCATCGGACGACTGGCGCGCTACGGCTGCGTTGTTCGTGACCCCGGCATCCTGGAGGTGCTCGCAGAGCTCCGATCCGTGGCTTTCGACAAGACCGGCACGCTGACGAGCGGCAGGCTGCGTGTGGTCGAAATCTTAACCGACAACGTCAGGTCTGAAGAAGTACTGGCGCGCGCGAGCGGGCTGGAGCGGCATTCTGAGCATGCCATGGCAAAGCCCATCACCGCCGCCGCCGCTGCTCTCGGCGTTCCGCCAGATCAGACCCTGGCTACTCGCGCCGTTCCTGGCCGCGGCATCCGCGGCACCGTCGGCGGCATGCCGGTAGCTGCCGGCAACGCAGCACTTATGCGCGATTTGGGATGGGCGCTCTCGCCCGAGTTGCGAGAGCGTGCCCGGATTTCCGAGGCGACGGGCCACTCGCTTGTCCATGTCGGTTGGAACGGCCGCGTGCAGGGCGTACTCTCGCTCGACGACACGCCGCGCCCGGAAGCGCGCACAACGATCGAGGAACTGAGGAGCCGCGGCTTGCAGGTTGTTCTCCTGACCGGTGATCTGGCAGAACCGGCCCGACGCATCGGTGCGACAGTCGGCATCGCCGACATCGAGGCCGGTCTGTCGCCGGAGGCCAAGCGGGACGCCCTGAACCGCCTCCGCCACAACTGCGGAAGAGTGGCCATGGTTGGCGACGGCCTCAATGACGCTCTGGTCCTGGCGGACGCCGACGTCGGTATCGCAGTCGGCTCCGCCACCGACCTCGCCCGCGAAACATCGGCGCTTGTTCTGCCCGAGGCCGGGCTGTGGATGCTGCCATGGGTCGTCGATATGGCGCGCGCGGTCCGCCGGACCATCCTTACCAATCTCCTTTGGGCCTTCGGCTACAACCTTGTCGCGCTGACGGCCGCCTCGCTCGGGCTGCTGCAGCCGATCCTCGCCGCCGCAGTCATGGCCGGTTCGAGCATTCTCGTTGTAATGAATTCGTTGAGGCTGCAACGGGTGCCGGATCCCGATCCGTCTTGCCTCTCCCTTCGGGGAATTCCCGTGGACGGTCAGGAATCTCAACCCCTTGATCAGCCGAACACGTCCGCCGTGAAGGCCGAATACCAGCCGACGGCCTGATGCGCCATCCGGCGTCGGACCTCCGCACTCTCGCCAACCTTGCTGATAAACATCTTGACGGTCTTTATGCTTCCGCCCTCGGGAGCGAAGGTAATGGCATTGGTGAAGGCATCGTCTGGCGCGAGGAACGTGTAGCACGAATTGAACAGGTGCGGAGAAAAGCGTGGCGAGCCTGTAAGCGAAGCGGCGATGGCGAAGGCGCATGCCTTGGCCTGACTATTGGCGGAGAAGGCGGATTTTGGCATGTCGCCGCCAATGATCGCGTCGCCTACCAGATGGATGGCGGGCTGCAGCGTCGACTCGAACGTCACTGGATCGACCGGACACCAGCCGGTGCTGTCGGTAAGGCCCGCCCTTTCAGCGATAAGCCCCGCCTTCTGCGGCGGAATGACGTTGGCGACGGCCGCCTTGAAGGTTTGGCTTTCCGTTATGACGGAACACGTCGCCACATGCACGCCTTTGGTTTTCCCTATGAACTGCGCCGGCAGCCATTCGATCATACCCGGATAGTGGCGTGACCAGGCGTCCTGGAACAGTTCCTGGCCCGAAAACTGGTCCTTCGCGTCGAGAATGAGTATCTTCGACTTCGGTTTGAACTGCTTGAAATAGTAGGCCACCAGCGAGGCCCGCTCATAGGGGGCCGGCGGGCAGCGGAAGGGATTTTGGGGCGCAGCGATAGCGAACACGCCGCCATCCTCCATGCTTTCGAGTTGCCGGCGCAGAACATCGCTCTGAGGTCCGGCATTCCAGGCATGCGGCATCACCTCGGCCGCTGCGTCGTCATAGCCGTCGATCTCGCCGAATTTGAAGGCGATCCCCGGGGCGAGCACGAGGCGGTCATAGGCGAGCCTTGACCCGCCCTGGAGGCTGACGACCCTCGCGGTGGCGTCGATCGCAGTCGCCGCGTTCCGGATGACAGTGATACCGTGGCGCTCGGCCAGCGCCTCGAAGCCGAAGGTCAGCGAGGCGAGCGAGCGAAGACCGGCGAGGTAAAGATTGCTGAAGAAGCAGGTGACATGGTTCGGCTTCGGCTCGATCAGGGTGACATCGAGCGTCTTCAGGTCGGCGAGGTATCGGGCGGCCGTCGCGCCGCCAATGCCGCCGCCGATCACGACGACCCTTGGCCGGCTCTGGCCGCGCGCAATATGCGGCGCAGCCGCGGCCATGAGTATCCCTCCCCCGAGGCAGCAGATCCGGCGCCGCGTCCAGTCTGTCATTGTTGCCCCCCGTCCTTTGCTTTTCCGGCAAGATAGCGCGCCACGGCCGCCAGTTCTCCATCGGTAAGCGACAGGGCGACCGCGTGCATCACAAGGCGTGGACTTGAGTTTGCGCGAAAGGCAAGCATGGCTTTTATTATGGTCTGCTCGTCAAGCGCCGTGATCGAGGGAATGGACTGCCCTCGCTTGTCCGGATGATGGCAGGATGCGCAGGTGGCGGCGATCTGAGCGCCTTCACTGACCTCAGCCGCAGCCTGGCCGGCAGGCACAAGGGGCGCGACTACAAGGAGCGACCTCAGAATATGACGGGTTTCGAAAGCGATGGCCTTCGCAAGGGGCGGTGCCGCGGTCGACGGTCCTTTCACCATCTCAGGTAACCACTATATCGTGGTTCAGAGAATAGACGGCGCCGCCGTCTTCCTTCCAGATGAACTCCATGCGTCCGCTTTCCGTCGCGAGCAGCGAGAATTCAAAAAAGGGATTGGCCGAAACCGCCTCGTGCAGGTCGACGCTGAACACCACAACGCCACCATAGCGACAGATGAATTTATTGATGATCTTGCGCGGGATCACCTCGCCCTCGCCGTCTGTCCGCAGCCCCGTTTCCATCTTGTGCTGAACGATGGTCTTGACCGGAATGACTTCGCCTTTGGCGGCGGTGCCGGGAACCATAACACGGGGTATCGGCGTCATTGCGCTTGCCCTCCTTCCATTTCTGTCAACGGCAACCATTCGTGGCGACGCTGACCCAGCTCTTGGCCATGAGCAACCTGCCGTCGCTCATTTCGGCGAGCGCCACGACGTGCTGCGGCCCCGCAAGGCGAATCCGGGTCGAAACGCGGGCAAGGCAGCGCCGGGGTGAGAAATGGAACTGGGCTACCTCGACGAACGGGTTCTCTGGCGCGAAGACGCGGATCGACTTTACGTGGTCGGTTTCCGTCATCGGACTCTCCACCTGGATATCCATAGGCACCGTATAGCCGGTCGAAAATACGGTGGGCATTAGTAGACGAAGCTGGGTCGATTCGGTCGCGGCTCGTCCCGTCATCCGCTCGACGAAATCGAGAGCATCATCACCTGCGCGCGCGCGCTTCGGCCACAGCGTAAGCGCCCAAGCGACGATTCCGATTGCGCCTGTTATCGACAACCGACGGCGCGTCAAGCTCATTGTCCGGTCTCCGCCACCGCTGGATTAGCGTTCGTCCAAAGCAGATGCAGTGTGTACCCAGCCTCTTGCGGCAACGCTTCGCTCCCGCCGCGAGGGGCTAATGAGGAGCCTCGGTCTCTTCGAGGTTCCGAAACCGTCACCTCCGCATGTTTCCTGGAAGAGTACACCTTGTCCTGTGGCGCGTAAATGTTTCATCGTGCTTGCTTTCGGTTGAACGAACGGGAACTCGGCATTGTCGCAAACCTGCTTAAACTCTGTCAGAATGTCCGATCGGACCCCGTTCCAAGCAATTCGTCAGCCGTGCCCGTTCTTCCACCGTCAACTGGCTTCCGGTCGGCTTGCCGGCCCGTCGCCGGCGAAAACCAGCCGCGAGATGGCCCCGGCGACGATAAGCAAAATGGAGGCGCCCCAAAGCAGAACCGTTCGAACGCTCAACCGGGGCTTCAGAAGCACGAAATGGCCGTAGCGCGAAACGATGTAGTTCAAGACCTCTTCGTCCGGGTCGCCATCGGTCAGGCGCTCTCGCACCAGAAGCCGCTAGGCCGATCATTCTACCGGCCCATCCCTGCGGGAACCGCTCTTGCCTTGCGGCGCGGGGCGCCGACGCGCAGCCGCCGGTCGGAGAGCGACACGAAGCCACCGACCGCCATCAGCAGCGTCCCGCCCCAGATCAACAGGATGAACGGCTTCCACCAGATGCGCACGACGATGCCGCCGTCCCTGGTCGGATCGCCGAGCGACACGTAGAGCTGGCTTGCCCCGAAGGTCAGGATGCCGGCTTCCGTCGTCGGCATCTGGCGGGCGGCATAGACGCGCTTTGCCGACCAGGTCTCGGCGACCTCGGCGCCGCCGCGCCGCACGGTAAAATGCCCGCGCTCCTCGCTATAGTTCGGCCCTTTCGCCGGCCTGAGACCGTCGAAGGAAAGCGTGTAGCCACCAGCCTCGGTGGTCTCGCCCGGCTTCATCTCTAGCACATGCTCGGTCGAAAAGGCCGACACCGCAACGATGCCTATGACGCTAACGCCAAGTCCGGCATGCGCAAGTGCGGTGCCGAAGGCCGAGCGCGGCAGGCCGGAAAGCCGCCGCCATGCGACCTCCGCCGCCATCTTGCCGAAGCCTGTGCGATACCAGAGGTCGGCAATGGCACCGAAGACGAGGAACAGCCCGGCCGCCAGCCCGAGAACCGCCAACACCGGTCCGCCATGCTCGATGTAGAAGACGGCGATCGCCGCGGCGAAGGCAACCCCTGCCACGACATAGAGCCGCTGCAGCACGCCCAGAAGGTCGCCGCGCTTCCAGGCAAGCAGCGGCCCGAACGGCACGGCGACGAGCAACGGTGCCATCAAGAGCCCGAAGGTCATGTTGAAGAACGGCGCGCCAACGGAGATCTTGTCGCCGGTGAGCGTCTCCAGAAGCAGCGGATAGAGCGTCCCGGTCAAGACGGTGCCGCAGGCAACCGTGAGGATCAGGTTGTTCAGCACCAAGGCGCCTTCGCGCGAGACCGGCGCAAACAGGCCGCCCGCACTCAAACGCGGTGCGCGAAACGCAAACAGCGACAGCGCCCCGCCGATGAAGAGCATGAGAATGCAGAGAATGAAGACGCCGCGGCTCGGGTCGCTGGCAAAGGCATGCACCGAGGTCAAGACGCCGGAGCGCACCAGGAAGGTGCCGAGCAGCGACAGCGAGAAGGTGAGGATTGCAAGCAGCACGGTCCAGATCTTCAGCGCCTCGCGCTTTTCCATCACCAGCGCCGAATGCAGCAGTGCGGTTCCGGCAAGCCACGGCATGAAGGAGGCGTTTTCGACCGGATCCCAGAACCACCAGCCGCCCCAGCCGAGTTCGTAGTAGGCCCAGTAGGAGCCCATGGCGATGCCGAGCGTCAGGAAGGTCCAGGCGGCAAGCGTCCAGGGCCTGACCCAGCGCGCCCAGGCGGCATCGATCCGGCCTTCCATCAAGGCGGCGACGGCAAAGGAGAAGCACACCGAAAAGCCGACATAACCGAGATAAAGCAGCGGCGGATGGATGGCGAGCCCGATATCCTGCAGCACCGGATTGAGGTCGCGGCCCTCGGCCGGTGCCGGATCGAGGCGGACGAACGGGTTGGAGGTCAACAGGATGAAGAGGATGAAGGCGGCGGAGATCCAGGCCTGAACCGAAAGCACATTGGCCTTCAGCCTGTCCGGTAGATTGCGGCCGAAGAGCGCCACCAGGGCGCTGAACAGCGCAAGGATCAGCAGCCACAGCATCATCGAGCCTTCGTGATTGCCCCAGACGCCGGAATATCTGTAGATCAGCGGCACCAGCGAATGCGAGTTCTCCCAGACGTTCCTGACGGTAAAGTCGGAGACCACATGGGCATAGGTCAAAACGCCGAAGGAGAAGGTCACTAGCGCAAAGAGCACGACGGAGCCAAGCGGCGCGACATCCATCATCGCCTGGTCAAGCCTGCGCGCGCCGATTGCCGGCACCAGCGAGACAACGATCGCTGCCGCCAGCGCCAGGACAAGTGCGTAGTGACCGATCTCGATGATCATTGCGTACCCTCGCCTTCCTGCCACAGGCCCTGCGCCTTCAGCCGGTCGGCAACGTCCTTCGGCATGTATTTCTCGTCGTGCTTGGCAAGCACCGTGTCGGCGAGAAACTCCCGGCTGCCGGCCGCAAACTTGTCTCTCAGGTTCGCCTTGCTTCATCGGCTGTCAGCGCGTGCTCTCGCGTGCCAGACACGATAATCTCGAGAACTTCATGCTCGTCGGTATTCTTAATGTAGCGGTCGCCCACATACTCGCCGCGCTTCAGCACCATGACGCGGTCGCCCACGGCGAAAATGTCGACGAGGCGATGCGAAATGATGATCTGTGCAACCCCCTGCTTCTTTAGCTCGAGCATGGTTTCGAGCAGGCGCTCGGTCGCCATCACGGAAAGGTTAGCTGTCGGCTCGTCGAGGACCACGACGCGCGGGCCAAAAGAAATCGCGCGGGCAATCGCCACCGATTGCTGGCGGCCACCCGACAGGCTTTCGACCTTCTGATAGACGGAGTTGACGTCGACCTTGAGCCGTTTCAGCACATTGTCAGCTTCCGCATACATCTTGCGGCGATTGACGAAAGGACCTTTGAGCGGCCAGCGGCCAAGGAAGATGTTCTGACCGACATCCATGTTGCCGCACAGCGCGAAGTCCTGGTAGATCATCTCGATGCCGACATCCCGGCTTTCGTGCGGGCTCTTGAAATGCACCGGTTGTCCGGCAACGAGGATCTCACCGGCATCGCGCTGATAAGCACCGGTCAGGATCTTCATGAGCGTCGACTTGCCAGCCGAGTTGTCGCCGACCAGGCCGAGTATCTCGCCGGGATATAGCACGAGATCCACCTTGCGGAGGGCCTGCACCGCACCGAAGGCTTTTTCGATACTCCGCATTTCCACGATCGGCTCGGATGGTGTTACGTCAACCATGAGCGATTTCCTTCCCCCTGCGCACTCTTGCGAGACGGGCTAGCAGGTGTCCGAAAATATTGGCTTGGCGCACCCATATGTCGATCAACACCGCGACGATCAAGATGAGGCCGATGAAGACGTTGATCCAATGCTGGGGCATGCTGAATCCCTGGACGTTGAGCTGCATGAGTGCCCGCACGAGCGTAATCACGGCCGCGCCTGCGAGGGCGCCGATCATCGTGCCGTAGCCACCGAAGATCGAGCCGCCGCCTATGATGACGGAAGCGATGGCATCAAGCTCGCGGAACTGCCCGGCAACCGGGTTGAAGCTTCGAAAATAGGCGGCGTTGATGATCCCGGCCATGGCCGCACAAAGTGCCGCCAGCATGAGGGCGATGAAACGCACCTGGTCGGTGTTGATGCCGGCATAGGCGGCGGCGCGGATGTTGCCGCCGGTGGCACGGATCTTGTGTCCGAACGGCATGTAAGCGAGTACGACGCCGGCCATCAGGGCGACGAAAAACATCCAGATCGTCTGGACGCTGACGACCTCGGCCACCGTGCGAAGGATGCCGGGCGGCAGCGAGATGCGGAAATGGAGGAGGATGTCATTCACCTTGCGGCCGAGCAGATTGTAGCCCTCCGGCCAGCCGGCCAGTTGCTGTCCGGCGACGAACCAGGCAGCCAGACCGCGGGCGATATAGTACATGCCGAGTGTGGCGATAAACGCCGGCAACTTGAACCCGACCGTCACGACGGCATTGACGAAACCTGCGGCCATTCCTGCAAGAAGGCCCATCGCAATCGCCGTGAATGGATCGGCGCCGAGGACTTTCAAAAAGTAGGCAGCCGTACTCCCGGCAAGGGCAAGGACCGATCCGACGGAGAGGTCGATATCGCCCGCGGCAATGACATAAGTGAGCCCGATCGCGATCAGCGCCAACTCCGTATAGTTGAGCAGGATCGCGAAGCTGTTCGACAGGTTCCACCAGTAATCGGGCCTGAGCGCGACACCCGTTAACCACAGCAAGACAGCCAGGATGATGGCAAGCGAATCACGCCGGCCAAGAAACCTGCCGAAGGTGGTCGTCGACATCGCCGTGTCCGTTGCCATGGCGCCTTTGGTCTGAACGCCCTCGAGCGCGACGCCGCCAATCTCATAGGCGGGCGGCGGCGGCTTGCCGCGGAGCCACGCCCAGAAGCGCGTTGCAACCTGGCGCCGAATGAGATGGGGTTCAATCAGCACCGCGATGACCAGAAGGAGACCGAGGAAGACCGGGACAGCACCGACCGGCAGCGAGAATATCGCGTTGACCGTGATTTCCTCGTCGCCGATCTTGATCGTGCGTGTGATCGGCCAGCCCTCGCGCAGCACCTTGTCGAGAAGGACAACCAGCAGTGCACCGATGCATGACCCGGCCACGCGGCCACGGCCGCCGAGGATTGAAGCGCCGCCGATGATTACTGCGGCGATGACCGTCAGCTCGCCGCTCACACCGTAAAGCGGCGTCACGCCCTTATCCTGCGCGGCGGACATCAGGCCGGCGAGCGTCGCGCCAAGCGAGGAGATCAGGTAGGCCCGGATACGCACCCAGTTCGTCGGTATGCCGGCATAAGCCGCTGCCTGCTCATTCCCGCCTGTGGCGAAAGTCTCGTAGCCCCACCGCGTCTTGCCCAACACAAGGGCGCCGATCACCGCGACGACGGCGAAGATCGCAATCTGGTTGTTGAAACCGAAAACATTTGTTTCACCGAGGTGGAAGAACAACGGATAGTCTTTCGCCTTGCCGGGATAATAGATCGCTTGGCCGTGCGTGAGTGCAAGGACGAAGCCGCGGCCTATAAACAGAACCGTCAGTGTGGCAATGAACGCGGGCACTTTCAGGACCGTGACAAGCAGGCCGTTCGCGAGCCCGATCACAACACCTAACGTCATACAGAGGATTATCGCTGTCAGGACGTTGAGGTCGAGAACGTTGGATGCGAACAGCCGGGCAAAGACGACCGCGACCAGGCCATAGGTTGAGCCGACCGAGAGATCGAGATCCTTGTTGACAATGACGAAGGTCATTCCGACTGCGATGATGGCCACCCGAGAGGTGTCGCGAAGAAGGGCATGGAACGCCTCCGCCGATCCGAAGAACGCGGGATTGACGATAGCGCCGCCGAGATAGAGGAGCACGAGCAGGCCCATAAGCCCCGCCTCCCAGCCGCCAATCAGTTGGGATGGTGCGCGCTCGTGCCGGGTCGTCGCGTGAGGCTCCATAAGCGTGTTCTATCCGGCTTTCGCATGCTGCGGGCAGAGCTCCCCTCTCCCGCAGCGATTGTGAGCGTTGCCTGCGACGTCAATTCTCGAAGCGCTTGCCAACATTTCCGACAGTCTCCTTGGTCACGAGCTGGGCGCGCGTGTCGAGATTGGCGGCCGCGATACCGCGATCGATCTGCAGATAGAGTTGCATGACCGGCCAGAAGCCTTGCAGGAATGGCTGCTGACCAAGCGCGCCGGTCAGGTCGCCGCTGTTCAACGCATCCTGCTGCGCGGGACCGAGGTCGAATCCATAAGCGCAGATCTTGCCGGTCATGCCGGTCTGGGCGACCGCCTTGGCAAGGGCCGGCGTGAATACGTTGTTCCCGGCAAAGGCGCCAACCACGTCGCCGCGCGATTCAAACAGCGTGACGATACCGTTCACCGGATCATTCGGGTTGGTGTCGATGCCGGTGTTCTCCGGTCCTGCATCGACCTTAAAGTTCTCCAGCTTGCCTGCATCCTTGAGTCCTTTGACGATCGCGTTGAAAGCCGATGTCACGCGATTGTTCACCTCGATGTTGCCCATCGCAGTCGACGAGGGCAGCACGACCGACCCCTTCTCAATGCCTTTATCCGCCAAGCACTTGACGAGTGCCTCGCCGGCAATTGCGGCAGCAGACGCGTCCTGGCCGGTATGGCTGAGCTTACTGCGGTTGAGAATGGTCCCGTCGAAGGAATTTGTGGTGGCAACCGGGATACCCTTCGTTTCGGCGGCTTTGACGATGTCGTTGTAGGCGCCAGCCTGCGGCGTTGTCATAATCAGCCCGTCGATCGTCGGGTCCTGCACGATCTGGTTCAGGATTTCAATCTCGCGGGCGGGGTCATCGGTCGGTGATTCAGAGCCGAGCAGCAGGACCTTGGCGCCGATCAGATTGCCGGCAACCGTCGCGCCGACATAGACCGGGTCGAAGAATCCATTGCCAGCCGTGTGAGTTACAATTGCAAAGGTCAGATGGCCGTCTGCCGAATGGAAATCCTTCGTGCCGGCAGCCTCCTTTGCGGCTTCATCGAAATTGTAGCCGCCAACCGCTTTCTCGACGCTGCCCGATTGCGCGAAGGCATACGAGACGCCAAGCGACACCGCCGCGGCCGATACCGCGAGCAACAAAATCTGCCTCATGATTGGTCCTCCCTTACCAGGATCGGAAGCCATTCGAGCGCACTTATCGAGTTGTTCGAATGCTCCCTCTCTCCATATTTGCTAATATTCTAATATGCAGCGCAAATCCCGCGGAAGTAAATGGCGAACACATCGTATTGGCGAATTTATTCAATGGCGAAGCGAGTCCGTTCACCGGAGAGAACGGGTGTGGTCGGGCCGGTTGCGAACAGTGCCAAGGGCCTGGGGTATCTTAAGCGACGTCGTCAGGATCTCCGGCTCATCGAGCAGATCCGGCGATTGGAAGAGGCAACCCATCGGTAAGCCTAATTTGCCATCAGTGTGCTGACAAAGGCTGGACGACCCCTTATGAATTGCGCATGCAAAACGGCATTCTGATAAACGGCCCCGACGACGCCGAGTTTACGATCCTGCTTGCTCATGGCGCCGGCGGGGCGATGGATTCGCCGTCGATGACGGCTGCGGCCGAAGCTCTGGCAGCCATTGGCTTTCGCGTCGCCAGGTTCGAATTTGCCTATATGGCGGCAAGGCGAACCTCCGAAGGCCGCAAGCCGCCGCCGCGCGCTGACAAGCTCATTGCCGAATATGGTGCCGCAATCGAGCGGCTCGGCGTGCGCAGTCCTTTGATCATCGGCGGAAAATCGATGGGCGGCCGCGTTGCCAGCATGATTGCCGACGACCTTTTCGCCAAAGGCAAGATCGCCGGTCTCATCTGCCTCGGCTATCCGTTCCACCCGCCGGGCAAGCCCGCAGAGCTCCGCACAAAGCATCTCGAAACGCTGAAGACGCCGGCGCTGATTGTCCAGGGAACGCGAGACGTGTTCGGCACTCGGCAGGAAGTCCAAAGCTACAAGATGTCCAACAAAATTAAACTCGTTTGGCTTGAAGACGGCGACCATGATCTGAGGCCGAGAAAGAAGATATCGGGCTTCTCACTGGCAGATCATCTGGCAAGCATGGCAGCGGCCGTCAAAACCTGGGCATCTCCGTTGGCACCATAGCCGCGATGTGCTTGAGCCGCGGCAGCTTACCGTCGCGGGCCTCAGGCGATATACGTATAGCGAATCCCCTATACGGAAGCCGCAGGAAAGTGGACATTGAATTGTCGACCATGGGCACGAAGCATTGATGTTCAGCATTCGGCCGGGCAGCTTTTGGAGGTGAATGCGGCGGTCCTGACGGCCGCCCGCTTGAGCATCGGCCGCCCATCGACCACCCCTATCTCGATGGGCGGTCCCCCCCGCAGAACACCCGGTCAGATTTTTTCGATGGCGGTAAAGTGACCTGAGCCGTCGTTCGCTTTAGCTTCTTGTAAACCGGCGCGTCTCCGTCGGCATTTCGCCGAAGGTTTCCCGGTATAGGATGGAGAAGCGCCCGACATGCGTAAATCCCCATTGCCGGGCGATATCCGAGATGGAGACCCCATCCTGACGTCCGAGAAGGAGGTCTTTTCGGGCACCCTCCAAACGAAGTTGGCGGAGATAGTTCAAGGGTGTCGTATTCTTGAACTGCTTGAATGCTGCCTGAAGGGCACGGACGCTGACCCCCGCATCGCGCGCGATCTCATCGACGCTTACCGCCATTGCAATGTTGGCCATCATATAGTCGATCGCGCGTTTCATCTGCCGCGGCATTGCGGGCGAGACGGGGCGTTCCAGCAAAGCCGAATAGCGATGCGGCACGTTTTCGAGGAGCGCGACCATGATCGTGCGGAAGAAGAACTCCGTGGAACGTGCTGAGATGGTGCCCGCCGGTTCGCTGATCAGACTATCCCAGAGCAACTGGGCCATCGCGGCGAGTTTGGCACCCGCACCCGAACGTGCATCGTACTCGGCAAAGAGTTCGATATCATGAATGACCGGCGAACCGAGAAGTTCGCTCAACTGGCGGGTAACGGACTGGCGGCTGAAAGCGATACCGATATGGCTGCGTTCGCTATGCAGCCTCAGAAGATTGGCCTTAGAGAGGTCAGCGGCCAGAAGCGTACCAGGCGCGGACGTCAACTGCTGCCCGCCTCCGCCCATTTCCATCGCACCCGTTATCGGCACATAAAGCGCGTAGGCGTCCGGCGGCTCCGAGAAATTGACCTCTATGCCGGATTGGCAAAGCCCCGACCAGATGTCGAATTCTCCAACGGAGAAATGGGTGTCTTCCACCGATATCGTGCTACTTCGGTCGATCGGGCTGACCCGAACCGGCTTCAACGTATTGGCATAGTGTTCGCGCAATTCGTCAACATCGGCGTCGAAGATGCAAAAACGGGAAGCGTGCAGGTTGCCCGTCATGGCCTAAACTGCTCCGGAACAACGCAAGCCGTCGCGCCACTGTATAAGATGAGGCGACGCTTTGATCGAGGCAGCAGGACGGCCGCGCCGTGCAGAGATTCACGAAGAATGCGCCACTCTCCCCGTTTGACAAGTCCTCCTTCGACCTGTGCGGCTTCGCATGCATTAGTATTACTTTATGCACACATTAGTGTCTTCGTAAATGTCTGACGAGATCAACGCATATCCAGAGAACGAACAGAATATCCGCTGCGCGTGGGGATTGTCGTTTCAGGAGGGGTTGAAGGATGGGCCGAAAGCGTGAGACCCATTTCGCAGACACGATTTGAACATGAAAAGGCCCGCAAAAGCGCGGGCCTTGAATGTCATCTCCGGGCACGTGGCGAGGGATTGTCAAAATTCCTCCCAATCCGCCGACACCGCAGCCGCGGCTTGGGGCTTTCCACCAGTGAAAGCTGATGAAATTTTACGGATCATGGCAGCAGGCGCAGAGGGTCTCGGCAGGGGGGCGAGGCCCGCTTGACGGACGGCCACCGACTTTGCACCGTCGAAGCGGAACTTTGCCAGCTGTGCTGAAAGCGCTGCTGCTTCAGCTGCCAGTTTTTGTCCGGCGGCCGACGTCTCCTCGACCATCGCCGCGTTCTGCTGGGTCGATTGATCCATCGCATTGACGGCATTGTTGATTTCCCTCAGAGCCGTCGACTGCTCCTTTGCCGATTCAACGATCGAATCGACATGGCGGTTGATCTCCTGCACTTCCAGGACGATTTCCGTCAGTGCCTTGCCTGTTTCGTCAACGAGCGCCACGCCGGAGCGCACCTGTTCGGCGGATGTGTGGATCAATTGTTTGATTTCCTTGGCGGCCCTGGCGGAGCGCTGCGCCAATTCCCGCACTTCCTGTGCCACCACGGCAAAACCCTTGCCGGCCTCGCCCGCACGGGCCGCTTCAACGCCGGCATTGAGCGCCAGGAGATTCGTCTGGAAGGCGATTTCGTCGATGACGCTGATGATGTTGTTGATCTCGCTGGACGAACTTTCGATTTGCCCCATCGCAAGGACGGCGCGCTTGACGACGTCGCCCGACCGTTCGGCATTCTGCCGAGTTTTGGCAACAACAGTGCGCGCCTCTTCAGCGCGTGCGGTCGAGCCATTAACGGTTGCTGTAATCTCGTCGAGCGCGGCTGCAGTTTCTTCGAGGGAAGCAGCCTGCTGTTCCGTGCGGCGAGCAAGGTCGTTGGAGGCCGTGCTGATTTCGGCTGCACCAGCGTCGATCGAGGACGCGTTGCCGCCAATCGCCTTCAAGGACGACTGCAACTTGTCGGCGGAATTGTTGAAGTTTATGCGCAGCGTGTCGAGCGCCGGACCGAATGGCCGGACCAGGCGGAAGGCGAGATCGCCGTCGGCCATTGCCTCAAGTGCCTGACCCAATTGCGCAACGGCATCGTTGGTTTCTGTTGCGGCAGCCTCACGCTCCCTGGCGGCGCCTTCGAGCTGCTCGCGTTCTGCAGCGGCGCGTCTCGCGTCGTTCTCGGCCCGGTGCGTCGCCTGTGCACTGAGCGCGTCGCGCACGGCGCCGACGGCGCGCGCAAGATCACCGATCTCGTCGCGGCGTATATCGAGCGAGGAATCGGCTGCGACCCCTTCTCCGCCAGCCATGTGCTGCAGTGCCGATTGCAACTTTGCGATCGGCCTCGTAATCGAGCGGCTTGCAAAAAAGGCCACGACGATCGCCAATATGATGGCGCCGGCCAGTGAGCCGAACGCCAAAGTCTGGAAACCGCTGGCGGACTGACGAACGTCGCCGCCGACCTTCTGGTTCAGGGTCTCCTGGTAATCGATGAATTTATTGATGGCGCCGAGCCAAGCGACGAACAGCGGACGGGCCTGTTCAAGCAGGATTTTCTTTGCCTGCGCTCCATCGCCTTTTACCTGCAGATCGATGATCTGGCCAACGAGCGGATTGGTTTTCGATTGGATGTCGGCAATCTCAGCAAGGATTGTCCTTTCCTCGGCCGAAGCGCCTGCCGGCGAAGACACCATCTCCGCCATTTTTTTCTCGTTGACGGCATAGGCCTCGGCCAGTTTCGCGATCAGTTCCACCGCTGCCTGCCGGTCTGCAGTTGCGTCGACCAGGGTAACATCCCGGATTGCAATAGCCCGGTCGTGCACGCTGCCGCGGTAATTGATGGCAAAGCGCTGCTTGACGCTGTTGACGTCGTTGATCTGGCTAAGATCGTTATTGATGATGTTGACCTCGGTCACCGAATACTGGGTCAGCGCCAGCATCAGGAGAAGGAGGAAACCGAAGCCGATCCCCAAGCGTGTTCCAATTCGAAAACGGGTCATTTTCCTCATCAGTATTTCCAGTCAAATTTGGCCAGGCGAATGGCATTTGCTATATAAGTAAAATTCACTACAAATCTTAAATAACATTGAAGTATCCAAAATATTCTATCCTTCAACCGACCAGTCATAATATAGTATATGGCGATCAGGTCGCCACAAAATACAACGGCAAGTTATACATTCGGACCTAGACGCTCCCGCAGCGCCCCGGCGCTCCATCGGAGCTTTCGATAGTGCCATCGTTTTTCTCCGTTTTCTGTGTCTGGCCTTCTTTGCCAATTTCTCGGCTGCGGCAATCACCTGCAGGAGAATGGAAGACATGGCTATATTTTCGAATTCAAGGATCCTCGTTGCCGGGGGCGGTTCCGGAATGGGCCTGGCGCTGACGAGGCGCTCTCTCGCCGCCGGTGCGGAAGTCGTCATTGCCGGGCGGAACGCAGAAAAACTGAAACGCGTCAGACAGGAACTACACAACCCCGCGGCACTCCACACGGCCGCAATCGATATAACACAGGAGGATCAGGTCGCCGGCCTGCTTGGAAAGATCGGTCGGCTCGATCACATCGTCAGCACAGCCGCCGATATCGAAGGCGCTTATGAGCTTTTGCCATCGCTTGACCTTAAGGCAGCGCAACGGGTCGTGGAAAGCAAGATTTACGGACCGTTGCTGCTGGCAAAGTATGGCGCACCTTTGCTCCCGGCCGGCGGCTCCATGACCTTTACATCGGGTATCGCAGCCTACAGGCCATCGGCACGCGGGGCAGTTGTGGCCGCCGTCAATGCCGCGTTGGAGGGACTGGTGCGCGCCCTTGCGATCGAGTTGGCACCGATCCGTGTCAATGCCGTCTCGCCCGGTTGGGTCGACACCCCCATTTGGACCTTTGTGGCCGGCGACAAGAAGGACGACGCGCTGGGCGCAATGGCAGATAGGCTGCCGGTCGGACGCGTGGGACGTGCGGACGATATCGCCGACGCCATCAGCTTCCTGATAGGCAATACCTTCACGACGGGAACGGTATTGCACGTCGAGGGTGGGCATCGGCTGATCTAGCTGGCCCGAAGGCATCGCTTGCCGCCGCCAGCAGCAACTTCAGGGCTGGCGGTTGCACGCGCCTGCGCCGCCAGATCATTACAAGCAAAGCCGCCTGCGTGGCGTTTGGCCAAGACATCTCGCTGATTTCGCCGCGATCAAGGGCATCGACGACCGCAAAACGCGGAACCAGACCTAAGCCTGCACCTTCGGCCACGAGCCGCCCAATTGTGCCTATGCTGTCAACTTCGGCGGCAAGCCTCGGTGCGGCAATGCCTGCTTCAGCAAACGCCTTGTCGAACAGATGCCGGTAGACGCACCCGACCTCGGTCACCACGAAGCGTGCCGAAGCAATCGCGCTCAAATCGAGTTTCGTTGATGCGAGTTCCCGTCCAGGAGGCGCAATCAGAACTAATGGCTCCGCGGCAATCGTGCGCTTGGCGAAACGTTCGCCGACGCCCTGCTGATCGAAGCAGAAGGCGACTTCGATTTCGTTTGCTTCGAGCTTTTGCAGCAGGCCGCCGCTGCCGGCGACCTTCAACTTGAGATCGATGCCGGGATGTTGGCTTTGAAAACCGGACAGCCATCTTGGAAGCTTGACGGAAGCAATCGTCTCCAGCGCACCAATCGTAATCGACCCGGCATTTTGCGCTGTGATTGCTGCCACGGCTGCGCGGGCCTCGTCTGCCAAGATCAGGATGGCTTGGGCATGGGCCCTCAACACCTCGCCTGCTTGCGTCAGCTCCAGACCTGATCTCGATCGGATAAAGAGAGCCGTGCCAAGTTCGATTTCCAGGGCTTGGATCTGGTCGCTGACGCTCGATTGTGCGAGGTGAATTTCTGCCGCTGCCCGCGTGAAACTTCGGTGCCGGACAACCGCAAGGAATGTCTTGAGTAGTCTAGGATGCATCGAGAGGGGCCGCAGCGCCAAAATCAGCGCGATAGAATAGCGAGATGAGCGCCGACGCTGTCATGTCGCGCGCATGCCGTCAATGGATTGCAGAACGATTGCAGTGAGGAAGCGCCGAGATCCCATCAAAGCCTTAGCGAGGTTTGCACGCACTGATCGCGTAGCGATGCTGGAGGCCTCTGGAAAGCGCCTTGAAATAGTTCCAGTGGCGGGCCTGCGCTTTGTGCACTTCCCGCAGGTTTTCATCGATCTGGATGTGTTCGAAACCGGCATTCTTCAAAAGTGCGGCGATCTTGTCCGCCCGCGCTCCCTTTGAGAAATAGACCCGCGACAGGATACTGCTATGGATCTCTGCCATTCCGGGCGCATGCCCCGGATCCGCTTTCAAAAGTCCGCCACCTTCGAGCAATTTCATCACACGCTTCACCAGCCGCTCGGCAAAATTGGCACTGACGAAATCGCCATCGACGATCAGCAGCGTTCCGCCAGGCTTCAGCACACGCATCCATTCCGCGAAGGCTTTTTCGGGATCAACCAGCGTCCACACCAGATGGCGGGTCACGATGACGTCGTAAGTGTCATCCAACTCCGTGGTGTTTTCGACATCAGCCATTCGGAAACTGATCATGCGGCCACGGCTCTTTGCTTTGGCACGGGCTCGTTCCAGCATCGGCTCGGCCCAGTCGAGGCCGGTCACCTCGAAACCGAGATCGTCCATGAGATGGGAAATGACCCCCGTGCCGCTCGCCAGGTCGAGCGCACGCCTGCCCTCTCCCGCCCCAAGATGCTTTACGATCAACCGATGCCAGGCGCTGCGCTCCGTCTCGGTGAAAATCTCGTGGCCCGGCGACTGGTCGAAGGACTCGGCTCTGGCCGACCAATAGGCCTTGATCTCGTCACGAAGCCCGTAATTCTCGCCGCCCGCCACTTGCCCGTCCATTACCGTCATGCCAGCCAGTCCCAGTTTGAAATTGTTCTAATAGATATAACTTGACGATTACTATCATAAAATAATAGACGGCATTTCAGTTTTCCACGGAGTGAATTTTAATGCGCATTACAGGCAAAGCGGCCGTTCTTGCAATGGGCCTTGTCGTCACCGCCGTCTGGCCGGCCCTTGCCGAAAAGATCACCGTGAAGGACGTGACCGGGCGCGAGGTTGAGGTGAACGCCCCCGTCAAGCATATGATCCTCGGCGAGGGCCGACAGATCTATTTTCTCGCAGCACTGGATAAGGAAGCCCCCTTCGAGCACGTCGTCGGGTGGCGCGACGACCTGCCGAAAGCAGACCCTGAATCCTACGACGCCTACCTTGCGAAGTATCCCGAGATTGCCAAGCTGCCGACCTTTGGTGGCATGAAGGACGGCACCTTCGATATCGAACAGGCCGTCGCGCTGAAGCCCGACGTGATCTTGATGAACATCGACGCGAAGACCGCGACCGAAGAAGCCGGATACATCGAAAAGCTCGGTAAAGTCGGCATTCCGCTCGTCTATGTCGACTTTCGCGAAAAGCCGATGGAGAACACCGAGCCCAGCATGCGCATCATGGGCAAGCTGATGGCCAAGGAAGCGCTTGCGGAAGACTTCATCAAATTCCGCGCCGACAGTATCAAGCGCGTGACCGACGCGCTTCAAAAGGCCAACCCGCCGAAGCCTGTCGTCTTCGTCGAACGCGCGGGAGGCTATTCCGAGGATTGCTGCATGTCCTTCGGCAACGAAAATTTCGGCAAGATGGTCGAAATTGCCGGCGGTACCAACATGGCCAAGGACATCATCCCCGGCACGTTCGGAACGGTCAATCCCGAGCAGATCATTGCTTCCAATCCGGACCAGATCATCGTCACCGGCGGCAACTGGGACAAATATGTGCCCGGCGGCGCCTGGGTTGGCGTTGGCTATGGCGCAGATCTGAAGGAAGCCCATCGCAAACTCGAAGCCCTGACCAAGCGTCCGGCCTTTACTGGCGTCAAGGCGGTGACCGATCATAATGTTCATGCCATCTGGCACCAGTTCTACAACAACCCTTACCAGTTCGTCGCCATCCAGGAGATCGCGAAGTGGCTCCATCCGGATCTGTTTGCCGATCTCGATCCTGAGGGGACCTTCAAGGAATTGCATGCCCGCTTCCTGCCGCTCGACTACAAGCCGGGATATTTCGTTTCCCTCAAGGACGAATGAGCATGACTAACCGGGCCGACCGCGCAGAAGCGTACCGTCGGCCCGACCATTTCTCACCGGCGCGCGAATTCCGCGTCGATAAGGAGCCTCCCATGCGGTTTTCTGCCATTCGACACATCGCCGCCATCCTGCTTGGCCTGGTTGCGTTACCCGCGACGGCAGCCGAGATCACCGATGTTGCGGGCCGCACACTCAAGATCGACCTGCCGGCAAAACGCGTCATCGTTGGCGAGGCACGGCAGATCCACGTCATCGCCGCCCTTAAGGGTGACAAGACTTTCGATCAGATTGTTGGCTGGCGCGATGATCTGATCAAGAAGGATCCAGACAGTTACACAGCCTATGTCGAGGCATTTCCCAAGATTGCCGACCTGCCACGTTTCGGTTACCTGCCCCAAGGTGAGTTCAGCCTCGAAGCGGCAATTGCGCTCTCGCCTGATGTCATCACCCTCAATCTGGAAGCGCAAAAGTCAGCCACAGATAGCGGCTTTGAGGAAAAGGCCGCCGCCGCCGGCATAAGGATCGTCTATCTCGATTTTCGCCTCGATCCGGTTCGCAACACCGAGGCGTCGATCGAACTGCTCGGTCGCCTTTTCGGCGCCGAAGACCGAGCCAAGGAATTTATTGCCTATCGGCGCGCGCAAATCGCCCGCGTGACCGACAGGCTCGCAACGATCAAGGACCTGAAACGCCCGAAGGTCTTTGTCGAGCGGGCGCCGGGTATTTCCGGGGAAAACAACTGCTGTCGCACCTTCGGACCCGTCAATTTCGGCGCCATGGTGGAAGAAGCCGGTGGCCATAATGTCGCATCAGATGTTATTGCCACGACCTTCGGCGATCTCAACCCCGAACAGCTTGTCGTGTCCGATCCCGAACATGTGATTGTCACCGGCTCGAACTGGGCAGCCGAATCCGACATCAACCAGTTTGTGCCCGTGGGCCGCGACGCGGATATGTCGCTTGCCCGCGACAGGCTCGCAAAACTGATGACGCGCGCACCCTTTCCGGCGCTAAAGGCTGTTAGGAGCGGACAAGTTCACGCCGTGTGGCATCAGTTTTATGGCGCGCCATACGAGTTCTATCCGATCCAGCAATTTGCCAAATGGCTTCACCCCGAGCTGTTTGCTGATGTCGATCCCGATCAAACATTCAAGGAATTTCATGAGAGGTTTCTTCCCGTGACCTTCAAGCCTGGCTATTTCGTATCGCTGGAACGGGGATCAAACTGATGGCTGAGGCAACCCAGACACTCGTTGCGCCGGCGGGACGCGTGCGATATCGCGCTCTAGCAACGCGCAGGATCCTGATCCTTACCGGGTTGGTTGGCGCGCTGTGCCTCAGTGTCGCGGCCGATATGGCGCTTGGCCCGGCGCGCTACAGCCTGACGGAGGTTATCTCGGCGATCTTCGGCCCTGGTGAAGTTGCAAACCAGCTGAGGGTCGTTATCTGGGATATCCGCATGCCGATCGCGCTGATGGCGATCACGGTCGGCGCATCGCTTTCGGTCGCCGGTGCCCAGATGCAGACGATCCTCTCCAATCCATTGGCGAGCCCTTTTACGCTTGGCATTTCGGCGGCCGCCAGCTTCGGCGCAGCACTCGCGCTGGTTGGCGGCGTCTCCCTGTTTCCCGGAGCCATCGAATACGTGGTGCCGCTGAACGCCTTTATCATGGCGATGGTCGCCGCACTCTTCATCCACTTCGCCTCCACGATGCGCGGTGTCAGCGTCGAAACCATCGTGCTGCTCGGCATTGCCCTGGTCTTCACGTTCAACGCAGCCCTCTCCCTCCTCGAATATCTGGCTTCCGAACAGGCGCTCGCGGCGGTCGTCTTTTGGACCATGGGCAGCCTGACGAAAGCCACCTGGGCCAAGGTCTATTTCACCGGGGCGGTGCTTCTCGTCACCGTGCCGCTGTTCATGAAGGATGCCTGGGCGCTGACCGCTCTTCGCCTCGGTGACGACAAGGCTGCCAGCATGGGTGTCAATGTCCGCCGCTTGCGGCTGCAGACAATGATGATCGTCAGCCTGCTTGCGGCAATCCCCGTCTCCTTCGTCGGCACCATCGGCTTCGTCGGGCTTGTTGGACCGCATATTGCCCGCATGCTGGTCGGCGAGGACCAGCGCTTCTTCCTGCCAGGAGCCGTCATCTGCGGCGCGCTTCTGTTGTCGACGACATCGGTCGTCAGCAAGATGCTCATTCCTGGCGCCATCCTTCCGATCGGCGTGATCACCGCGCTCGTCGGCGTTCCCTTCTTCTTCGTTCTCATATTCAGTAACCGGAGGCGTGCATGGTAGCTCTTGCGCTTCAGGACGTTGGAGCCGCTTACGGCCGCAGGACGGTGCTTTCCAGCGTCAGCACGGACATGCTCCAGAGCGGCAGTGTAACGGCGGTGATCGGCCCCAACGCGGCAGGCAAGTCGACATTATTCAAACGCATCGCCTCATTGATCTCCGGGCCGGGGCTCGTTGAACTCTCCGGCACGGAGCGCGGGCCGAGAACGATCTGCTACATGCCGCAGGATACCGGCGCCAACGCCGTCCTGACGGTCTACGAATCGATCCTGCTGTCTGCCAAACAGGGCAGCGGCTGGCGCGTTCACGACGATGAGCTCGCCGAAATCGACACCGTTCTGAAGGCACTGCGGATTGAGGATCTCGCATTTCGAGAGCTCGGGGAGCTTTCCGGCGGGCAGCGCCAGCTGGTATCGCTGGCACAGGCGCTCGTGCGCCGACCCGAGGTCCTCCTCATGGACGAGCCGACTTCCGCGCTCGACCTGCATCGCCAGGTGGATGTCCTTACCTTCATTTCCGACCTGGCAGCGCGCAAGGGCATGATCGTTCTGGTCGCGCTCCACGATCTCAACCACGCTCTTCGCTACTGTCAGAATACGATCGTCATTGCCGACGGTTCCATGGCGATCAGCGGCGATACATCGGCCGTCATCACATCCGAAATGCTCCGCGACATCTATAAAGTCGCAGCCCGCATCGAGACCTGCTCGCAGGGACGCGCCCTGGTCATCGTCGATAACGCCATATAGCGGCGAAGCTGCACAGATGCGGCATTCAGAGGGGAAAGACGAGTGCCGGGGGCCTCATGGCCGCCCCGGCCGATACGTCGGTCGAATTAAAGAGCATTTGGAAACGTCAATCCCGCTCTTTCCTTTACCCTGCCATCCGTTAGTTAAACGCCTGTTGTCCAAAGGCTTTCATCCACAGGAGTAAGGATAAATGGGTGCGTCAGTGATAATCGGAATCTTGATCACATTTCTCGTAATCATTCTCGTCTTATACTTGGTTCAGCGGCTGCCGATCGATGCCCGCATGCGCCAGATCGTGCAGATTATCGTGATAATCATCGGCATTGTATCGCTCCTGAAGTATCTGGCCGTTTGGTAATATCAGGCGGACTGCGCCTGGCCGACAACAATGAGCCGTCGGCCCTTTGTAGCGAAGACAATGCCCGCTGCTTTAGAGCAACGGGCACTCTTGATCCGGTCGACGCCGGCTTATCGTCCGTTGGCATTCCTGCGAACCTTGTCGCTTTTCGCCTTCACTGATGACGTCTTAGCGTCATAGGCCTGTCCGAAATTGGTACCACCCAGATGCCCGCCGGCGCTCGTGTTGGCGACCTGGCGCTTGGCCCGCTGAAGAAGGTGATCTGCATTGGTTTTCTTCATCTCGTAGCTCCAAAATTGGAAATTAAAAAAGGCCGGGCAATCCCGACCTCAATTCGTCGTAACGGACAATGCCAGTAAATCCGTGGTCAGTGGCCGATCTGGTTGAATGGCTCACGCAGCGAGAAGATTCTCGGCGGCATTCTTTCCGCTTTTATTGTCGCGCACGATGTCAAAGGTGACCTTCTGGCCTTCCCTTAGATCAGACATGCCGGAGCGCTCTAGTGCAGAGATGTGAACGAAAACGTCCGTTGATCCATCGCTTGGCTGAATGAAGCCGAAGCCTTTGGCCGAATTGAAAAATTTAACAGTTCCGCTGTTCATGACGATTACCTTTCAATCGCACAGGATTAGTCGCTCGGCCGCATTGCCGACGACGGATGATCGATTTTGAGAGGAAAGACCGCCTTGAGCGCGAAGGGCGCCAAAACAAAGCTTAACAGGCAAGTTCGATGCCCGGCTTTTAGGCGACAACTGTGTTTACATAAAGGCTAGAGCGCACTACCGGGGCTGGCATGCGCGTCTGAAACGAACGAGGCCCGCCGCTTGCCAAGTGACGGACCTAATTTTCGTGTTCTAGGAGGATGAATGCAGTCGCTACGCATTACCTTCGCGACACCGCCAGAATGCGCGTCGACCATTAAAAAATCATAACAATGCCGTCGGCTTCGCGCCGACGGCCGTCAATTATGCACTTATTGCAAGGTTCGGCGATGATGCTTGTGTACGTGCGGCGAGGGTGCCTGCCAATGCCGGCATGCCAGCCTCCAGGCAGGCTGCGATAAATGCTTCGCGGGCCACCTCTGCGGGGACGACTCGGCTCAGTGCTCCCCGGCACTGGTTGACGGCTCGATGGTAGCGCTCACCTCGCCGCTCGGGCCACTCGTTCTCAAGGAAATCAATGGTTTCAAAGGCTGAGTTAAATGTCCGCTCAAGTCCGCACTCCAAGCGGACCGTTACCGGAGCCCGCCAAGGCACCTCACTGACAAGCATGGTGTTTTCTCCTCTCTAGATGCCGCTATTCGACCCAAGAAAATATTGGTTTTGAGAGGTTTTCGTTCAAGAGGTAATGGCCTAAACCAATCGGATGAGGTCCTGCAGCGATCGTGATCAGGACGCATTCATTTTGAGAATACCGGGCGGGCGCTTCTGACATCTTGATTGATCAAAATCGCTCAGTGTGATAATTAGTATCCTCACGAACAGAGGCGGCTAGCGGCTCAAATCACCATGCGTGAAATCAATCACATCACCGGCAAACAGCTGGCAGCGGCGCGTGTGTTGGCGGGTCTTGGTCAAGTCGAACTTGCCAAGGACGCCAATGTTTCTGCTCCCACCTTACGCCGGATGGAAGCCAGCGATGGAGAGGTCAAGGGTATGGCTAACAACGTCGTCGCCGTAGTTCGTGCCCTCGAAGCGGCCGGCATTGCCTTCCTCGACGGCGACTATTCAGGCTCCGGCGGCCCAGGCGTTCGCCTTCTGGCATCTGCGCGCGGGTCGATCGACGTCGATGAGAAACAGACGATTCAATACCGCGAAGTTTTCGAAAACGATGCACCTCCTGGTGCAGGTGGCTGATATGGAAGAGCATTTCGGCAATCACCGCGACGAGCCGCTTACGTCTGAAGATCTGACCGTCTGCAATAACGTCCTTGATGATCTGTGTGCTCAGATGGATATCACCGACAATGAAACGGTCGCACGTCTGGCGTCGATCATCATAGAATTATATCGCCAAGGCGTGCATGAACCGGAGCAATTGAAGCTCTTGGCGGGCGCGACGCGTGATGACCCCGACGCGTGACAGACGGCATGCGTCATCGGTTGCCAGCAGCAGTCGCTTGGTTACTTGACGCCCAGAGGTTGCGAATGGCGATGTCTTTCGAGGGCGTCAAAAGAGAAAGCCGCGATCTCCAACGCGGTGCCACCATCGAGTGCAAGGTCAGACAGAATCTCACCGACGATGCTCGCGAATTTGAAACCATGCCCGGAACAGGGCGATGCAGCGACAATGTTTGGCTGTCCGGGCAAAAGGTCGAAGAGGAAATCCTCGCTCGGCAACATCGTATAGCGGCAGGAGGCCGCGCGAACACGAAGCCCGGCAGCCCCAGGCAGACGTCTGGACGCAAAGCCGTCGAGCAGTGCGGTATCCTGGTCGTTGATCGGCGGATTGGGTTCGTTGGGGTCGATCGGCTCGCGGAAATGCGCGTGGCGGCCAAGCTTGATGCCGTCGGTGCCGATCGCAGGGAAGCCAAAATAAGAACCTTCCGCACCTTCATCGCGCAGGAAACATGGCATGCGCTGCGGCTCTGTTACAAAACCGTCTTTTGGCTGATACCACGCCACGACCTGACGGATCGGGGTCGCGTGTGATTTCAGGTGCGGAACGAGTTCCGCAATCCAGGATCCCGTCGCGATGACGACCTTTCTGGCGTGGTAGCGGCCACTCGCTGAAGAGATAGTGACACCGCCGTCACCCGGATCGAGCGCCATAACCTTCTCCCCAAAATGGAGCATCGCTCCGCTTTCGGCCGCAAGTTTGATGTAGCCCATGACGGCAGCTTCCGGGCGCAGATATCCGCCTTGCGGATCGAGGATCGCAACCTCATCGTCATCGAGCTGAAAAGCAGGAAAGCGGCGCGCCATTTCCGCCGCGTCGAGCTCTTCATGGGCAAGACCGTGTAGCCTGCACGAAGTGCGCGTGCCGCTCACAATCTTGCTGTCTGGCGGACCAATCTGCAACACGCCGGTGATGGTCAGGATATCGGTCCTTAGACTGGTTTCGAGCGCTCGCCAGTTGCGATAGGCACGTTGAAGAAGCGGCACATAGGACGGGTCCTCGAAATAGCCGAGCCGAATGAGCCGGCTGTCGCCATGCGACGAGCTCATTGCATGCGCGGGAAAATAAGCGTCGATACCAATCGCTTTGACGCCGCGGGCGGCGAGAAATGCAAGTGCTGCGCTTCCCATGGCCCCAAGGCCAATCACAGCGACGTCGAATCGAGCGATCATGGCAACCCCTTTAAGTATCCGCCGGTGGCGAGCGATCCCGAAGCAAAGTGCGCAACGCCTCCATGTCCCCACCAAGCGGGCGGTCATCGGCATAGTGCAGCACATGCGCACGCACGATAATATGGATTTCTTCCGTTCCTCTCGCCCTCGGCGCCGTCGCCTCGAGAAAATCATGGGCCTGGGCTGCAGCCATCAATTCGATCGCCAGGATGTATTCAGCATTATCGATGACGGAAAGCAGCTTGTTTGCAGCAGCTGTCGGATGCGCGAGAAAATCCTCCTGCAGTCCCGATGTCAGGCCGCCATCCGTCGAGGCCGGAGCAGCAAGACGGCGGTTCTCATTGCTGAGCGCCGCAGCCGTGTACTGGGCGATCATGAAGCCGGAATTGCTGCCGGCATCACTGGCAAGGAAAGGCGGAAGCCCGCTTACCAACGGATTGACAAGCCGATCAATTCGCCTCTCGCTCATTGCGCCGATTTGAGCGATTGCGATTGCAAGGCTGTCGGCCGCCTGCGCGAGTGCCGGAGCAACGGCATGCGCTTCTGACGAGACGATCGGATTGTCCGGCGTGCCCGAGATCGCCGGGTTGTCGGTGACGGATGCGAGCTCCCGGTCGACGGTCTCGGCTGACTGCTCGAATACGTCGCGCGCGCCGCCATGCGCATGCGGTATCGCACGCAAGCTGAGCGCATCCTGCGTACGTCTTGCGAGGGCGGCCGCAACAAGCCCGCTGCCCGAAAGCCGATTGCGGATGGACGCACCGACCGTCGCGATACCCCTCGAAGGGCGAAGCGCAAGCACCGCTTCGTCGAACGCTGCCAGCTGGCAGCCGGCAGCTTCCAGGGTAAGGGCGGCGATTGCATCGGCCCAATCGAGCAGGCGGGCGGCACGTGCGAGAGCGATGCTCGAAAGACCGGTCGCGCAAGCCGTGCCATTGACAAGGCTCAGCCCTTCTTTGGCCTTGAGGACGAGTGGCGCAAGCCCGATCGCCGTCAACGCGTCTCGCCCGTGCATCGGACGACCGGCCACGCGCGCAGAACCCTCCCCAATCAAGACGAGCGCACTATGGGCATTATGGGTGAGATAGCCGGCTGAGCCTTTCGACGGCACATCGGGAATGCAATCCCTCTCGAGAAAGGCAGCCAGGTTGCTGACGATTTCCGGCCGCACGCCTGAATGGCCGTGGGCAAAATTGGCGATCTGCGCGGCAATAATCGCCCGCACCTCGCGTGGTGCCAAGAGCGGGCCGACGCCGCATGCGTGACTAAGTACGATATTGCGCGAAAGTCGGCTTTGCGAGCTACGATCAACGACCGTATCCGACAGCGCGCCGACGCCGGTATTTATACCGTAGGCTCGCACCCCGCTTTCGACGATGCGCCCGACGATACGGGCAGCGTGGGCGATACGTTCCTCTGCAGCCGGCGACAGTGCAAGTGCCTCGCCTTCGCCGACCTGAGCGATGTCGCGCCAGCCAAGCCTGTCCCCGATCGTGACGGTCATTGTCCGCTTCCGAAATGGCCAATGAACTGGCGAAAGGCTGGCGATGCGCCGCCGCCGAACATTTCGTCCGGCGCGCCACTGCTTTCCACAAGACCTTCGCGCATGAAGATGACGCGATTAGAGACGTTGCTGGCAAAACTCATTTCATGGGTAACGACGAGCATGGTCATGCCCTCTTCGGCGAGCGCACGCATGACGCGGAGTACCTCACCGACGAGTTCTGGATCAAGTGCAGAGGTCGGCTCGTCGAAGAGCATCACCTTTGGCTTCATCGCAAGCGCGCGCGCGATCGCGGCGCGCTGCTGCTGGCCGCCGGAAAGATGCGCCGGATAGGCATGACGCTTGTCGGCGATGCCGACTTTTTCGAGCAGCGCCTCGGCTTCGGAAATGCATTCTGCACGCGGCCGTTTGAGGACATGCACGGGGCCTTCGATCACATTCTGCAGGATGGTCATATGTGACCAGAGGTTGAATTGCTGAAAAACCATGCCGAGTTCGGAGCGGATATGATCGACCTGCTTCTGGCTCGCGGGCCTGCTTCTTCCGTTCTTATGCACCATCTGGATCTCTTCACCATCGACCCAGATCTCGCCACTCGTCGCCGTCTCGAGAAGGTTGATGCAACGCAGGAACGTCGATTTGCCGGAGCCCGAGGCGCCAAGCAGCGAAATCACATCGCCATCCTGTGCGTCGAGGGAAATTCCGCGTAACACCTCGTGAGTTCCGAAGCTCTTGCGGATGTTGCGGACCGAAAGTCGGGTTAGACCGGGCATGAAGGCTCCAATCGGGTTCAGTCTGATCCTACGCCTTCAGCGCCGCCGGAACGGCGCGGCGATGTCGGGAGAGCGAATATTCAAGCAGGGTCATGCCCTGAAGGATAATGAAGTTCAAAACAAGGTAGATGAGGGCAGCACAGAGGAAGACCTCCATCGTGCGATAGGTCTGCGAGATCAGACGCTGGGCGACACCTGTGACCTCCCATACTGTGACGAGGCTTGCGAGAGCCGTCGACTTCATCATCAGCACGATCTCGGTCGAATAAGCAGGCAGGGCGTGCCGGAAAGCGATGGGCGCCAGGATGCGGCGCACAAGCAGCAAGCCCGACATGCCGATCGAGCGGGCGGCCTCGATCTCCCTTGGAGAGATTGCACGAATGCCGCCGCGGAAGATTTCAGCCGTGTAGCCGGCGGTGCAGAGCGCCAGCGACAGGACCGCACAGACGAAAGGCTCGCGCAGGAACGGCCAGAGGAAGGAATAGCGGATGAAACCGAATTGCCCGAGGCCGTAAAAGACGAGAAACATCTGGATCAGAAGCGGTGAGCCGCGGAAGATAAAGACGTAGCCCTTGGCAATCGCCGAAAGCACCCGATTGCCGCCAATGCGCATCCAGACGATCAAGAGCGCCAAAAGGAGGCCGAAGAAGATCGACGCGGAAAAGAGCGCCAGCGTCATCGGCACGGCCTTCAGAAGCGTGATCATGGTCTGCGACAGAAAGGTGAAATCCATGGTCGTTCCTCAGGCCTGGCCCATCGAAGCTGCCGGCATGCTGCGGTTTGTCCGCCGCTCGGCACCGTTGAATACCCGATCGGAAAGGCTCGTCAGGATCAGATAGAGCGCGCCACCGACGATGAAGAAGAGGAAATATTGCCGGGTAGAGCCGGCCGCGACCTGGCTGGTCCGCATCAATTCGGCGAGACCCGTCACCGAAACCAGCGCCGAGTCCTTGAGGCTCAATTGCCAGACATTGCCGAGACCGGGAATGGCAAAACGCAGGACCTGTGGCATGATAATGCGGCAAAAGCGCAAGCCACGGGGCATGCCGATTGCGGATGCCGCCTCAAGTTCACCCTTGGAAATCGCAAGGTAGGCGCCACGGAAGACCTCCGCCTGATATGCGCCTGAAATGATACCGACGGCCAGCGCACCGGCCGCGAAGGAAGGCAGTCCGAGGAAACCCTCGTAACCCATGGCCGTGCCGATCGCCGTCATCGCGGATGATCCGCCGAAATAGATCAGATAGATGATCAGCAGTTCGGGAACGCCGCGAAAAACGGTGGTGTAGAGACTGCCGATGGCAAAGAGCAGCCAATTGCCGGATAGCTTGGCGCCGGCGACGATCGTTCCGAGCAGCGCCCCGATTGCGAGCGCTGTCGCCGTCACGGCGAGCGTCGTCGCCGCACCGAGCAGCAGCAGTGCCCCCCACCCCGTCGAGCCGAAGCCAATCAGTTCCAGTGTCGCCATATCCGTTCTCCGCGCTGCCCTTGAAGGGGCTGTCAGAATAACATGCGGTCCCCGTCAAAAAAGCGGGGGCCGGAAGTTCGGCCGGAACCGGCGCTTACTGTTGCGGGCTGACGTCGACCTTGAACCACTTCATAGAGAGGTTTTTGACGGTGCCATCGGCAAGGGCCGACTTGATGGCCTGGTTGAACTTGTCGCGCAGATCCGTATCTGCCTTGCGCAGTCCAAGACCTTCGCCCTCGCCCCAGATGGAGCCGGCGATTTCGGGACCGGTAAAGGCAAGCGCACCGTTTGCGGCTTGGAACGCGTTGTTGAAATAGACCGCATCGTCGAAGCCGAGATCGATACGGCCGCTCTGCAAGTCAAGGTCGCGGTCTGCACCGGTCTTGTATTCACGAATCTCGGCGATGCTGCCGAAGTTGTCGTAGACGAATTTGGCGTAGACAGTCGCCGCCTGAATGCCGATCGTCTTGTCCTTGAAGGCTTGCTTGAGGCCTTCAATTTCCTTCACCCCAGTCTGGCCGGGGGTCATCTTGATGGTCGTGCCTGTGCCTGCGGCGTTGGCAAGCGGACTATCCTTTGCTGTCGCAAAGGCGGCGGGGGTCGCGGCATAGGGAACCGTAAAGTCGATAATCTTCTTGCGCTCCTCGGTGATCGACAAGGCGTCCATGATGACGTCGAACTTTCCGGCGTTGAGCGCTGGAATCATCCCGTCCCAGTCGGAGGCGACGAGCTTGCACTCGATCTTGGCACGTTCGCAAAGGATCTTGGCGAGTTCGGGTTCGAAACCGCCAAGCGAGCCGTCGGCATTCGTCAGATTCCACGGCGCGTAGGCGCCTTCGAGCGTTATCGTCGCGGTCTTCCAATCCTTGGCGGCGAGCGGGGCGGCGAAGGCTGCAAGCGTAAACCAGGTAGAAAGAAAAAGCGTCTTGAATCTCATTATCATCAATCTCCTCTGAAGTTGTCATTGACCTTGTGGCTGCATGAAACCGGTCTGCGCCGGCTTGCCTGTCGTCATCGATTTTACTCGAAGGCTCGATCAGGAGGTTGTATAGGGTACCATATGAGAGATTTCATGATATGCAAGAGAAAAGTCTGTTTATCGGGCAGATTCCATCGATGCAAAAGGAATGGGCAATGAAGCGTCCGGGCGAGATGAAGCGCGAGTTTTCGGAAAATGACACTGCACCGCTTTATGCCGGCGTCAAACAGATGATCCTCGATCGCATTCACAGCGGCGAATGGCCGCCGAAGCATCGCGTGCCTTCCGAGAATGAACTCGTCGTCGAGCTCGGCGTCAGCAAGATGACCGCCAATCGGGCGTTGCGCGAGCTTGCCAGCGAGGGTGAGCTGGTGCGCATCCAGGGCGTCGGTTCGTTTGTTGCGGAGCGCAAAGGCTATTCTGCGCTTTTTGAAGTGCGTAATATTGCTGATGAGATTGCCGAGCGCGGAAACGCGCATGAGGCAGCGGTCATTATTCTTGCGAAAGAAACCGCCTCCCCGGAAGTGGCTGACGCGCTGGAGCTCGAAATCGGCGGCTTTGTCTTCCACTCGCTCATCGTTCACAGTGAAAACGGCGTTCCGGTGCAAATCGAAGACCGCTTCGTCAACCCGTCGGCGGCGCCGAATTACCTGGAGCAAGACTTCTCTTCAGTGACGCCGAATGCTTATCTCACGGCCGCAGCGCCATTGAGTGGATCCGAGCACGTCGTCGAGGCGGCAATGCCGAGAAGCTGGGAATGCAAGCTGCTGATGATCTTGAAAACGGAACCATGCCTTGCGATCCGGCGACGGACCTGGTCGGGCAAGAAGATTGTCTCGACTGCCAGACTTGTCTATCCGGGGCACCGCTATCGGCTGGAAGCGCGCAGCGGCAGGATGGTTGACGAACAGGGTATCTGAGTTCCATATGGAAGTTAACGTGGGCAACTCGGAGGTGAAGGGTTCAGAGCGTCTCCGCCTTGGGGCCAATCAGCCATCAGTGCCTTGTAGTGTCTTCAACGTCAGTCTGAGATGGCGTTCTGCGAAGGCATAGGTCACGTCGGGTGATATCGTCGAATTTGCTGATGGGCGGGAGCGGCATCGAAAACCGCTCCGCCCTCCCGGAAAATACATTTCCGCGCTGCGGAACATGCCTGCGCGACCCGACGTCGATCCCGAGCCCGCGGCCCTTCGCCCTGCCGATCACCCTCTCATGATAGGCTGCGAGGCGATTGTTGCGCATTGACAAGTCGTACACTGGCCCGTCGCAATCGCCTCAGGGGGCCATCTTCTCACGGCTCTCGGCGCACTTCCGGCAGGCGTCGACGCAGCTCTGCATGTCGCCGATCCGTTCGCAGTCTTCGGCGCACGGAACGCAGATTTCGGCACATTCCCGGCGGACATGCTTGTGGTGCTGAGAGCCGATTAAACACAGGCTCCGACTGCATTGGTAATATCGTTGCTGCGCCAAGAGCCGCGATGAATGGGCGCGAGATCAATCATGGTCAGAAAGAACGGCTCCCATTGACGTTACCGCCGTTGGAAGCACTAGCCTGTGCACAACGTGGTATTCGCGCCATATAAAGGACTCGAACATCGACAACAGATAGGTCCTAATTGAAATCGGGCTGCTTTGCATGTAGCTCGTTGGGAATGGGCAAGATGTACCGAATCACAATGAGCAGGCTGCTCGTGATGATGCGGCTGGTGGTCATCGTATCACTGGCGGGGTACTCGCTGTCGAACGCCAACGCGGCGATGCACGGCTCCTCGTTCCCCCAACTGGTAGCCGTCGCCTCGGACGTGACGCCGTCTCACGAGGGCCACGACGTGGCGGACATGGCCCATCATGACCACTCGCATGGCGACATCTCCGATAGAGCCGATGGTGTATCGAAGCTGGTCAAGCAGGAATGCTGCAGCGATTTCTGCGGCGGGCTTGGCATGATTTGTGAGGGCCCCGACGTCGGCGGACCCGTCGAGATTTCCATCCGGCAGTTCGTCGACGACCGGACGACGCTTGGCGAACTGCCGCCCCTCCACCGTCCCCCGAATATCTGAATAGAGACGCGCCCGCTTGATCGGGTCCAGCCGGACACCTGCCTTCGTGCGGTGGGTGCCCCGTAGGCAATCTCTTATTCGGAAATTTCATAATGAAACCCTCGCTTTTCGTGGTGGGGCTGCCGCTTGTTATCGGCGGCTGCGCATCCACACTTCCTCCCGACGTGGTGGCGTCCTCCGCCGCAGTCGAACAGCCGTCCGCGCGCCCGGTCGCATACCGGTCGCCGATCTCGGCCTACGTCGCCAGGCAGCCCGTCGACCCCAAGCCGTGGCGCAGACAGAACGATCTGCAGTCTCCAGCCAATGGAGACGCCTCATGATCGAGCCTAGAAGAACGATGGTGGCGCTGGTATTCCCGCTGGTACTGAGCGGCTGCGTCACGGGCGCAGAGTATTCCAGCAAGGAAGCCGGCTTCACCTCCGTTTCAAACAAGACCGCCGCTGTCACGGCGAAGCAGACCGTCTGGATCCAGAACCAAAACCAGGCCCGGTCGGCAGCCGCGCAGGTAAGAAGCCTGCTCGCTCGAAAGAAGGCCCTCGACGTCGAGACGGCCGTCCAGGTCGCCCTGCTCAACAACAGGGGCCTCCAGGCGACCTACGCCGATCTTGGCGACAGCGCCGCCGACGCCTGGCAGTCGACGATGTTCATCAACCCGACCGTCTCCATCGGCACGACTGGCATGGGGACGCCGGAACTGGAGGCGTTCAAGACCATCGAAGGGATGATCACGACGAACATCCTGGCACTCGCGACGAGGAACCGGGACGTGGCGATCGCCGACACCCGCTTCCGGCAGGCGCAGTTGACCGCGGCCGTGAAAACGCTCCAGGTCGCCGCCGACACGCGGCGTGCCTGGATCGGCGCGGTGGCAGCCTGGGAGAACGTCGGGCAGCTCCAGCGCGCCCAGGCGACGGCGGACGCCGCTTCCGAGCTTGCGGAGAAGCTGGGCGAGACCGGCTCGATGACCAAGGGCGCCCAGGCCCGCGAACATGTGTTCGTCGCCGAACTCGCCGGAGAGACCGCGAAAGCCCGGCTGGCGGCCCGTCTCGCCAAGGAGGAGCTGACACGGCTCATGGGCCTTTGGGGCACGGACCTGGACTACCAGGTTCCAAACAGCCTGCCTCCCCTTCCAAAGTCCGTCGTCAGGCGCGACACCATCGAGGCCGAAGCACTCCGAAATCGGATAGACCTCCAGGTGGCGAAGCTCGAACTCGAGGCAACTGCCAGATCCTACGGCCTCACCGAGGCGACGCGCTACGTCACCGACCTCGAAATCCTGACCGGTTTCGAAACCGAACGGGAAATCGAGGACGACGAGAAGAAGACCAGGACGACCGCCCAGGTCGAACTGGAGTTCGCAATCCCGATCTTCGACACCGGCAAGGCCCGGATGCGCAAGGCCGAGGCGGCGTACATGCGGGCGGCGAACCAGCTCGCGGAGAAGGCCGTCAACGTCCGCTCGGAAGCGCGCTCCGCCTACGAGGCCTACCGCTCGAATTACGACATCGCGCGGCACTACCGCAACGCCGTCGTGCCGTTGCGCACCAAGGTCGAGGAGGAATCCCTGCTGACCTACAACGGCATGATCACCAACACCTTCGAGCTGCTCACCGACACCCGCGACAAGATCAACTCCATCCTGCTCTCCGTCAACGCGAAGCGAGACTTCTGGCTGGCCGAAGCCAACCTCGCGCCAGCCATCTACGGCGGCGGTGCGACGAACGCGTCGGCAGAGACCGAGGTCGCCGCTGCTCCCGAAAGCAGCGGTGGCGGCGGCCATTGAGAAAGGACATCACCATGTTCAACAGACGACAACTGTTCGGTGCGAGCGCGGCCCTGCTTGCGGCGGGAACCTGGACGAAGACGTCGGCGATGGGCCTTCCCGACGCCCCGACAATGGAATCGGCGGACATGCAGCCGCCGCTTCACCCGACCTCGGGTCCGGACTACCAGCCGGTCGTCACGCTCAACGGCTGGACCCTGCCCCACCGGATGAACAACGGCGTCAAGGAGTTCCACCTCGTTGCCGAACCGGTCGAACGCGAGATGGCCGACGGTATGACCGCCTACTTGTGGGGTTACAACGGCCAATCTCCGGGGCCAACCATCGAGGCCGTCGAAGGAGATCGCATCCGCATCTTCGTGACGAACAAGCTTCCGGAGCACACGACGATCCACTGGCACGGCATGATCGTGCCGTCGGGCATGGACGGCGTCGGCGGGCTGACGCAGCCGCACATTCCTGCCGGCAAGACCTTCGTCTACGAGTTCGACCTCGTGAAATCCGGCACCTTCATGTACCACCCGCATTCAGATGAGATGGTGCAGATGGCCATGGGCATGATGGGCTTCTTCGTCGTCCATCCCAAGGATCCGAAGTTCATGCGCGTCGACCGCGACTTCGTCTTTCTGCTCAACGCCTACGACATCGATCCTGGATCGTACGTGCCGCGCATCATGGAGATGACCGACTTCAACATGTGGTGCTGGAACAGCCGCGTGTTTCCGGACATCAGCCCGCTCGTCGTTTCGAAGAACGACAGGGTGCGCGTCCGCGTCGGGAACCTGACGATGACGAACCACCCAATCCACATGCATGGCTACGACTTCGAGGTGACGTGCACCGACGGCGGCTGGGTGCGGCCGGAGGCGCGGTGGCCGGAGGTGAGCATCGACATCCCTGTTGGTGCGATGCGGGCTTACGAGTTCGACGCCAAGTACCTCGGCGACTGGGCGATTCACTGCCACAAGTCGCACCACACGATGAACGCCATGGGTCACGACATCCCGACCTTCATTGGCGCGGACAAGTCGAAGGTCGCCGAGAAGATCAAGAAGCTGCAGCCGGAATACATGCCCATGGGCACCAAGGGCATGGCCGACATGGGCGAAATGGAAATGCCCATTCCCGAGAATACCATTCCCATGATGACCGGCTGGGGGCCGCACGGCCCCATCGAGATGGGCGGCATGTTCTCGGTCGTGAAGGTCCGCGAGGGCATCTCGGCGGACGATTACTCCGATCCGGGCTGGTACGAAAACCCGCCCGGAACGCAGGCCTGGGAGTGGAGCGGCGAACTGCCGGACGCGACCAAGGCCAAAGACGCGAAGACACAAATCACGCCCAGGCCGACAAACGGCTGAGGCCCAATCTCCCACGTCAAAAAAGGATTTACTCATGAAGAACTTTGTATTGGCACTGGCGCTGGTCGCCCTCGCAACCCCTGCCCTGGCTGCCGGCAATCATGCCGGCGGTCACGGTGAAAAAATGGCTGTCGGAGAGCCCGGCGACAAGGCGAAGGCCACGCAGACGATCCGCGTCACGATGAAGGAAACCGACGACGGGAAGATGATATTCACCCCCGCCGTCTTCAACGTCCGCAAGGGGCAGACGGTCAAGATCGCGATCAAGAATGCCGGAGCCGTCGACCACGAGTTCGTGCTCGATCAGGAAGACAAGATTCTCGAGCATAAGGCAGTCATGGAGAAGTTCCCCGAGATGGAACATGACGATCCGAATTCGATCCGCCTTCCGGCCGGCCAATCCGGCGAGATCGTCTGGAAGTTCACCACCGACGGCGAGTTCAAGTTCGCCTGCCTGATCCCCGGCCACTATGAAGCCGGCATGCACGGCGACGTCACCGTCGCTGGCAAGTAATCTGTAAAAAGGAGTCACAAGCATGAAAACGGCAATGATCAAGATCGGCATCGCCGCCCTGTTCTCCGCCAGCGCGGCCTTCGGTGCGTTTGCCCAGGAATTCACCAAAGGCGTCGTCAACAAGATCGACGCCAAGGCGAAGAAGGTCACCATCAAGCATGAAGACCTGAAGAGCCTCGACATGCCGGCGATGACGATGGTCTTCCGCGTTGAAAACGCGGCTCTGCTCGAAAAGCTGAAGGAAGGTTCGAACATCGAGTTCGTTGCCGAACGCGTGAATGGCAAGCTGACCGTCACCGAGGTAAAATAGCGGACCCCTGCCGCCCGGATCCGCCCGGGCGGCAGGACATCGAGGAGTGGAGACGATGCACAGGAGAAGCTTCATAGCATTGGCGGCATCCGCCCTGGCGTTCGTTGGTGGAGGGGTCCGCGCCGCGGCCCCGTCGAAGATGACGGTCTACAAGGATCCGAACTGCGGCTGCTGTCATGAATGGTCGAAGGCGATGGCCGCGGCAGGATTTTCCGTCGACGCCCGCGACACCGACGACCTTGCCGCGGTCAAGGCGCGGCTTGGTGTGCCTGCCGCCGTGGAGGGATGCCACACTGCCATCGTCGAGGAATACTACCTTGAGGGGCATGTTCCGCTTGAGGCCGTTCAACGCCTGCTGCGGGAGCGGCCGCCGGTCCGAGGGCTGGCCGTGCCGGGCATGCCACCTGGCTCGTTGGGGATGGGAGACGACCCGCAGGCGTCCTATGACGTCTATGCGATCCCTTCGGGAACCGGCGCACCATACCTATTCATGGAAGTCCGCCCCCGGAAGGTCTGACGTCGCGATCGACCGGACCGCGCCGAGCGCTCAGGGCAGCGCAGAGCGCAACCGTGAGATCTTGCTTCCAGTCGATTATGCATGCATCCCGTCGGTTCGGGCACCGAAACATCGACCGCATGTCAGCGGAAATGATCCATAGCGCGCGAGCGGCGCATGCTTGCGTCCACCACCGTACCTCGCTAGAGCTTATCGAGCGGCTGCCGCCGAACGAAGCGATGTGGAAGAGGCGGACGGACGACATCAGTGCGGATTGTGCAAAGGATCGGGCGTATCTCCCGCTTCCGTGGTCAATGCACGCCGATCCTATCATGTCCGCGGAGGCTCCGAGGCTCCAATCAGCCGGTCGGCTGCTTGGTCTTCCTGAGATAAGGAAGGACGGTGTCGAAAGAGCCGAAGCGCGCGATCGCGTCATCGTTCGAAACCGCAGCCGTGATGATGACGTCTTCCCCTTGCTGCCAGTTAGCAGGTGTCGCTACCTGATGCTTGGCTGTCAACTGGATGGAGTCGATCGCACGCAGGATTTCATTGAAGTTGCGGCCCGTCGTCATCGGATAGGTGAGGATGAGCTTGATCTTCTTGTCGGGGCCGATGACGAAGACAGAGCGCACGGTGGCGTTGTCGGCCGGCGTGCGGCCTTCCGAGCTCTCGCCTGCGCCTGCCGGCAGCATGTCATAGAGCTTGGCGACCTTGAGATCCTTGTCGCCGATCAGTGGATAGCCAACATCGAAACCGGTAGCCGTCTTGATGTCGTTCTTCCACTTGCCGTGGCTTTCCACCGGATCGACGGATATGCCGATGATCTTGACACCACGTTTACTGAATTCTTGTTCGAGCCCGGCCATCGCGCCGAGTTCCGTCGTGCAGACCGGGGTGAAGTTCTTCGGATGCGAGAACAGCACCGCCCAACCGTCTGCAATCCACTCATGAAAACGGATTGGTCCCTGCGTCGTCTCGGCGGAGAAATCTGGTGCAATATCGTTGATACGAAGGCTCATGGGTTGGTTCCTCTCTCCTGGATCACCGTTGAATTTCATCTTTCGCTAGCGATATACGCTCATCTTGGCCGACAGCAAGCGGCTTGCGGCAGCACGCTTCAAACATTGGTGACCGATCGCGTGCCTTCAACCTGCCGCCGGTGGCGGGTTCGGCTCTTCAACGCTGTCAAAAGGCCATACCCGCTCGGCCAGCGCCCGAATCCGCTTGCAACATTGATATGTCCGGCCAATCCGATGTTCCTGAGGTCGGATTTCCAGAGGCGCGCAAACATCGTCAACCGGTCAAGGCTTATATAGATATCGTTGAGACTTCCGACGACGATGCTCGCAAATGGAAGCGCCTTGGTCGGCATCGTGCCAAAGTCGAGGTGGCCGGGGTGGAGTGCTTCTGTCGAAGGCAGATCGCATGGCGCAACAAGAAGGGCTCCTCTGACGCGCCGAGCCGATGGCCGACCTGCCAACTGAGCCGCCAAAAGGCAACCGAGACTGTGAGCGACAATATAGGCATCGTCCTCCTCGGCTAGTGTCTCCTCAAGTCTGAGCATCCAGTCGTGCAAGCGGGGCCGATCCCAATCGTCCTGTTCGACAAGCCGGCTGTCCGGATGCTCCCTCAACCAATGGTGCTGCCAGTGCCCCTCGCCTGAACCGAAGAGGCCGGGTAGAATGAGTATTCGGCTCATCGCGACACGCCTCTTCGTAACTCAAACCTCGACTTGCTGCGGCATATGATTGCGGCCGTGCACCGGGTTGTCTGCATCGGATCACTCTTTATCCCGCGAGGATATCAAGCGTTAAACGTTATTCGGCGGCCGCGAGGATCGTGTCGTCTGCGGGAAAGAAAGCTGCAAGTTCGCTCACAACTTCGCCAATCCTCTTGGACAGTGGCTCCGAAGAAACCCTGTAGTCCGCGAAATCGCGGTCCGATCCATAGACGGCCGTCGGCAGAGTGTGGGACATGAAGAACCCGAAGAGCGGCCGCAGTTGATGCTCGACCATCAGAGCATGCCGGTCTCCGCCGCCAGTTGCCGTGATGATGATCGGCTTTGCGCGCAATTCATCGGGGTCGATAAGGTCGATCAAATGTTTGAACAGACCGGGATAGGATCCCTTATAAGTCGGTGAGCCGACGATCAAAACGTCAGCGCTGACGATCGCGTCGATGACGCCCCTCGCCTGATCGTCCAGGTCCTTTCGCCATAACGCACGGCCGAGCGATGGGCCAACATCGTGCAGATCATAAACGGTACGCTCGAAGCCATATCTTTGAGCCGCGCGATCCGCAACGTCTTCAACGAGTGCGTAGGTCTTCGAAGGACGATTGAAGCTGCCGGCAATTCCGACCAGTCGCAAAGCGGCCATCTGTTTTCCTTTCCGATTTGAATGGTGAAACAGACTATTGTCTATAAATTTAATAGATAAAAGGAATGAGGATTTCCCGTAATGGACGACAGGGAAATTTCTTTCTGCCCGGCGATTGATTGGCATCTATGAACCGCAGGTGCCGGAGCTCCAGATGCAGCGTCTAATCGCCGGGAACCGAGTTTATGAAACCTGATAATGGCAGGCATAATTGCAGTTGCGGTAGAGATTTCAAAAGTCGTTGGCGATCGGATACATCGGATCAGTCATCTGGCATCGGCAATGGCAGCCAGCCTAGATATCCGCTCCTTGCGTCGAACTGCGCGTCGCCAAGATCTTGTCGATGCGCATACCATCCATATCGATGACCTCGAATCGCCATCCGTCAAACTCGAAAACCTCACCGGTCTCCGGGATGTGCTGGAGCTGATGAAGGGCAAAGCCCGCAAGCGTATGGAAATCAGCATCCGGTTTATTGCGCAGGCCTAGTTTTTCGAAAGCGTCGAAGGCCGGCATCATTGCATCAACAAGCAGTGAGCCGTCTTCGCGAACGACGATAGCCGGTTCCTCGTCGGACCCCGGCAGTTCCCCGGCGATCGCCTCCAGCAAGTCCGTTTGCGTGACAATCCCCTCCAGACTGCCATATTCGTCGATGACGATAGCGAGGTGGACCGGTGACGCCTTGAAGCTGCTGAGCACGCGGACCACCGAGGTTCCTTCGTGAAGCACCAGCGGCTGCTTGATGACATCCATCGGCCGGATCTTGCCGCCGTCCAAAACTTGATCGAGCAGGTCCTTCTTAAGAACCATCCCGATCGGCTCGTCGATTGAGCCGCGAGCGACGAGAAGCTGTTCGTGCCTGCATTCCCTAATCGTCCTCAGGATTTCTGCCTCGCTGTCGTCGGCGTCGAACCACTCGACATCGAGACGCGGTGTCATGACGTCGGAGATTGGTCTCTCGCCGATATTGAGCACGCGCTCGACGAGCTGCTGCTGCACCTGGTTGAGAAGACCCGCCTCCTGGCTTTCGGCCACCAGCAACTTCAGCTCTTGCGGTGAATGGAAGGAGGATTCGCCAGTTCCGGCATGAAGGCCGAAAGCACGAAGCACGAGGTTACCCATACCATTGAGGGCAAATATCGCCGGCTTGAATATGATAAGAAAGAACCCAAGCGGCCGGACCACGGCCAATGACGTTCCCTCGCTACGCTGGAGAGCGAGGCTCTTCGGCGCCAGTTCGCCAAGCACGATGTGAAGCGCCGTTATGATCACGAACGCAATGACGACTGCGATGGCATGAGAGCCTGTCCTGGCCCAGTCACCGGGCAGCCATGCCAATAGCGGCTCGATCAGATGCGCCAGGGCCGGTTCGCCGACCCAGCCCAGAGCGAGCGAAGAGATCGTTATGCCGAGCTGTGTGGCCGCAAGATTTGCATCGAGGCTGTCCACGGCCCGCTGAAGCGCTGAAGCGTTCATACGTCCGGCGGTCACGAGCTCGGCCACGCGGCTGCGCCTGACGGAAACCAATGCGAATTCGGCAGCCACGAAGAAACCGTTGGCGCCTACGAGAAAAAACACGGCAAGAATCCCGACATAATCAAGAATACTGCCATCTTGGCCCGTCATGAGTTTATCGTCCCTAACTGTTGAAGGAAACAATATCGTAGCATGTGCAAGCGCAAACGGGCACGCGCCAATAGAGACTGTTTTGTCTTTTCCATGAGCAGGAGCGCAGACGAAAGTGTCGATCGCAAACCGTGGCAGCGACAGACCTCCGTGCAGCGTCGCTGATGCCTAAAAGGAAAGGTCGAGAACCCGGCCCTCGAAGAGGCGATCTCTCGATCCTTCAAGATGGGCCTGCATCAGATCCCGGGCGTCGTCTGCCCGGCCGTCGGCAATTGCCTTGTAGATTTCATCGTGTTCCTGAAACACTTTCTGAAGCCCTTGTCGGGGGCCGAGAAGCGAGAGCCCATGCAGATGCATACCGACCGCGATATGCGGTTTGAGGGCGTCCATGGAGGCCGTATAATAGTGATTGTTCGCAGCCTCAGTGACAGCCCGATGAAACAGGAAATCGGCGTCCGTTCGATGAAGCTGGTGATTCGTCGCCTCGCGAAGGTCCGCAAGCGCTGTTGCGATCTTCTCAAGCGCTGCACTGTCGCGGCGTTTGGCGGCGAAGTAGGCCGCCGCGGGCTCGATCGTCAGGCGGAATTCGTAGCAACGCTGAATGTCCGCGATCGTCTTGACAGGCGAGTATGCCAGTTGCGCGGCAGGCGAACCGTGGGCGCTGACGAAGGTTCCTGCCCCCTGTCGGGCATAAACCATGCCCTGGTCGCGCAAGCGTGCGAGCGCGTCGCGAACGATCGGGCGCGATACGCCGAGCATCGAAGCCAGTTCATGCTCTCCCGGCAAGCGTGAATCAGGAGGATAGTTTCCGGCGCGAATACGCTCCAGAAGCTGGTCGAAGACGCGATCGACCAGCTTCACGGCCTTTCCGCGTTCTGGCTTTGCAGCTGGGCCGGTGCCCGCGTTCAAAGATGCGCCATTTGCTTCATCCACGTTCATTCTCCCCGCCGGCATCCGCTACGCCGCCTGATTCCGCACAATCAGTCTTAGCAAACTATCGGCGCTGCCGAAGCCCCCGGACTTTACCGCAGAACGGAGATGCCGCCCGTCTGCGGCTGTAACGTCGAACCACGGCACACCTGCCTCGATTTCACCTTTCGGGACAAGGAGGCGGATACCAAGCTCGCGAAACACCGCAAGCGCAGTATCACCACCGCCAACCATCAATATATCCGGCCGCGTATCGTCCATGGCCGATTTTACGCCTTTCGCAAAGCGATGCGCTACGGCTGCAGCATCATCTGCTATTTCGCCGCTACAGCGAAGCAGAGCCGGCAGCGCCAAGCCTTCGCCGCATTCCACAACCCCCATCGGTGCGTCGGCGACCGTGCGCAAGGCACCGGATGCCTCAAGGCGGTCCATCTGCTGGGCCGTAATCGGATCGCGGGAACCGAAGGCAAAGAGCGTCTTGCGGGCCGGCTCAAAGGTTTGGCTTTGCCCGCCTGCTTTACCCAGGCGTCGGGCCAGGGCCGCGCCAAGGCCACGCGCGCCGACGGCAAGAACCGAACGCCAATCATTTTCGCCGGCGATAGAGTCGAGGTCAATATCGTCCTCGGCATCTGCAACAGCAACTGTTTGCGAATGGTTGGCAAAAAGCTCGGCAACCGGGATCGGATTATCGACACCGCGCCCGACGACGCAGCCGCGATAGGTAAAGCGCTCCTGATCTGGAACCGCCGGCGCGACCAGAACCGACTTGAAGGCGAATACCTCGGCAAGGGCCGAGCTTTCGGCAGCGACGTTGCCTTTTAACCTGGAATCGATCTTCTTCATGACGATCGCAGGTTCGGCGGGCAGCAAGACCTCTGCTGCGAGCCGCACCCTGTGTGCGGCGGCATCCTCGGCAAGAGCACGCGAGGCTGTGTTGATCACGACGACATCGGCGCTCATCGCAATCGCCTCTTTTGCCGCCTCGACATCAATGGCAACCGCAACCGCAAGCCCTGCCTTCACGAACGGCGTGCCCGTATCGAGCGCCCCGGTCAGATCGTCGGCAATGATGGCGACTTTCAGCGTCATGTCGTCTGTCCCGTATTGACGGCGTGGCAGGCAACGAGATGGCCGGGTTTTGCTTCCTTCCATTCCGGAACGAGCCTGCTGCAGACATCGATTGCGATCGGGCAGCGGGTGTGGAAGCGGCAGCCGGGCGGCGGGTCGAGCGGACTTGGAACGTCACCCTGCAGGATCTGGCGCTTGCGGCTTCGCTCGTGAGAAGGATCGGTTTCCGGCACGGCCGAAAGTAGCGCCTTCGTATAGGGATGCAGCGGATTACCGAACAGCTCTTCGCGGCTGGCAAGCTCGGCAAGCCGGCCGAGATACATGACGCCGACGCGCGTGCTGATATGGCGGACGACCGCCAGGTCATGCGCGATGAAGAGATATGTGAGGCTGTATTTTTCCTGCAGGTCGAGCAGCAGATTGATGATCTGTGCCTGGATCGACACGTCGAGCGCTGAGATTGCCTCGTCGCAGACGATGAATTTCGGCTGGCAGGCAAGCGCACGCGCGATGACGACGCGCTGGCGCTGGCCACCTGAAAGCTCATGCGGATAACGCTGCGCAAAGCGCGTCGGCAGCCCTACATCACTCAGGAGGGTTGCGACCCTGTCCTTGAGCTCGGCCTTGGCGCACAACTTGTGGAAGAGGATCGGTTCGCCGATCGCCTCGCCGATCGTCATACGCGGATTGAGCGTCGAATAGGGATCTTGAAAGACGATCTGCAGGTCGCGGCGGAATGGCCGCATTTCCTTTTCGCCAAGCCTCGACAGATCCTGACCCTTGTAGACAACCTTGCCGCTCGTCGCCTTGTAGAGATTGAGGATCGTGAATCCGGTTGTCGATTTGCCGCAACCAGATTCCCCGACAAGGCTCAAGGTCTCGCCTTCCATGATATCCAGATTGACGTTGTCGAGCGCATAGACGGTTGCCGAGCGCTCGCCGAAAGCGCCGAGCTTGACGTGGAAGTGCTTGACCAGGTTTTCGATCTTAAGAAGCGGTTCCGCGCCCATCACGCAGCCTCCTGCATTTTCTGGACCACAAAACATGCGGCGCGGTGGTTGGCGGCTCCAGCCAAAGGTTCAAGCTTCGGAACGCGCTCGTGGCAGATCGCCTCGACAAGCGGACAGCGCGGGGCAAACGGACACCCCTTCGGACGGCGGCCGGGCTCAGGCGGTGTTCCCCCAATCGAACTTAGACGGCTTGCAGGCGCATCCGAAAGCTTAGGGATCGACGCAAGCAGCCCTCGCGTATAAGGATGGCTCGGCCGGGCATAGAGCTCATCGACCGGCGCATCTTCAACGACAGTGCCGGCATAAAGCACGGCCACGCGATCGACGAGACCTGCAATCAGCGCCAGATCGTGCGTGATCCACACGACCGACATGCCAAGCTTGGCCCGCAGCTCCTTCACGAGATCGACGATCTGGGCCTGGATCGTGACGTCGAGCGCCGTGGTCGGTTCGTCGGCGATCAGAAGCTTCGGATTGCAGGCAAGGCCGATTGCGATCATCACGCGCTGGCGCATGCCGCCGGAAAGCTCATGCGGGTAGGCCATCAGGCGTTCCTCAGGGCCGGGAATACCGACCAGTCGCAGGAGTTCGACCGCCCGTACGCGGGCATCTGCCTTGCTCATCTTGCGATGATAGATCAGCGGTTCGCAGATCTGGTCGCCGACACGCATCACCGGATTGAGCGAGGTCATCGGATCCTGGAAGACGAAGCCGATGTCACCACCCCGCACCTTCCGCAAATCGGCGTTCGACATCGTCTGCAGATCGCGTCCGTCGAAATATGCCGTGCCCCTGGCGACCTTGATCTTGTTTGGCAGGAGCCGCATCAGGCTCAGCATCGTCAAGCTCTTGCCGCAGCCGGACTCGCCGACGACGCCGAGCGTTTCGCCCTTGTTGACGTAAAGATCGATGCCATCGACCACGACGGCGGTACCGCGGCGTGTCTCGATCTCGACGGTGAGGTCGCGCACGTCCAGAAGGCGTTCAATGGTCGTCGTGTTCATTACTTGCTGCCCCGCGGATTGAGCGCGTCATTGAGACCGTCGCCCAGGAAGCTGAAAGCAACCGAGGCAAGGCCAAGCACAGCCGCCGGCGCGGCAAGTAGGTGCGGATAATGCTGCCAGACACGCAGGCCATCAGAGATCATGTTACCCCAGCTGGGCGTGGGCGGATTGACGCCGACACCGAGGAAGCTGAAGGCGCTTTCAAGCACCATCGCCGTACCGAGACCGGCGCTGACGGAAACGATCAGCGGACCGAGCGCATTCGGAATGACGTAGCGCTTGATGACGATCCAGTTCGAAAGGCCGAGCGCCTGCGCCGCCGTGATATAGGGCCGGCTGCGGATCGACAGGACCTGGGCGCGGACGAGACGGGCGTAAGGCGGCCAGGCGATCAGGGCCATTGAGCCGAAAACCAGGATGAAATCCACCCAAACCGTCTGACGATAAAAAGGATTGAGCGTCTCCAGGTAGCGGGCCTCCATCCAGTTGGTTATCGGCGATTTCAGCGAAGCGTTGATGACGACGACCAGGAGCAGGTTCGGCACGGACATGGTGACATCGGTCAGCCACATCAGGACGCGATCAAACGGATCACCGAAGAAGCCAGCGACAGCGCCGAGGGTCAGTCCGATCAGAACGGCGACGAGCGTGACGATCACGGCGACGAGAAAGGCAGTGCGTGTGCCGTAGACGACGCGGCTGAAGACATCCCGGCCAAGATCATCGGTGCCGAATAGATGTGTCAGCGAGGGCGCGGCGTTGCGGGCCCCAAGGTCCTGGCCCAGGTAGTCATAGGGCGTAAGGTATGGTCCCAAGACCGCTGCGAGGGCCAGCACAAGGACAACGGCGAGGCCGAAAAGGGCAAGTCTGTTGCGCTTCAGGCGGAACCAGGCATCGCGCCACAGGCTGACCGGCGGTTCTTCGGCGGTCTCGATCGTCGAGAGGGGGACGGCGGACATTGTCAGCGGCTCCTTCTTGCATCGTTGGCGCGTGGGTCAAGCAGCGGATAGAGAACATCGACCAGAAGGTTCGAGACCATGACTAGGAAGGATCCGATGAGCGTGATCGCCAGGATGACGGGATAATCGGAATTCGTGAGCGCCTGCACGGTCAGGCGGCCGAGGCCGGGTAGGCCGAAGACCAGTTCGACGAAGATCGCACCGTTGACGATGGTGATCATGATGAGCCCGAGCTGGGTGACGACCGGGGTCAGCACCGGGCGCAGGATATGCCTGAGAGCGACGACGATTTCCGGCACGCCCTTGGCGCGTGCCGTGCGTACAAAGTCCTCCGACAGCACTTCAATGACTGCCGCACGCGTCTGGCGTACGATAAGCGCGATCGGCTGAAAGGACAAAACAATCAGGGGCAGCAGAATGCGGACATCAAAGATACCGCCCCAGCCGTAGGGAACCTTGATCATCGGCAGGAAGACGATCAACCCGACCATGAGCAGCGGGCCGGCGACATAGGCAGGAATTGCCCATAAGAACAGGGCCGAGCCGAGGATCGTATAGTCGAGCTTGGAATTCTGATTGAGCGCTGCGATCATGCCGAGGGGGATGGCGACGACCGCTGTCAATATGATGGAACAGAGCGCCAGTTTGAAGGAAACGGGGGCGGCTGCCGAAACCATCGCCCAGACCGAGCGGCCCGAGGTCAGCGAATTGCCGAACTGGCCATGCAGCAGGTTCCAGATGTAAAAGCCGAACTGCTCGATGAATGGTTTGTTGAGGCCGGCGCTCTCTCGAATGGCTTCGATACGCTCCGGATTATAGGCGACGTCGCCCGGTGCACGAAGAAAGATCAGCTTGATCGGATCGCCGGCACCGTAAAATGCCATCGCATAAACCGCCATCATCACGACAAGGACGGACGGAATCCAGATGGCAAACCGCGTTAACACGTAGCGAAACAAAGCCACCTCCACCTGTTGTTCGGCGCAGTTTTCACAGGGGTCGCCGCGGACAACCGCGCCTTCTGCTTGAACATGCGCGAAGGCCTCATGGTCTTCGCGGTTGCTGTTCAGCTACAAAGATCGGCGAAAGCCGTCATGCTTGGCCGATGGAAATGTCCCATGGTGCAACGACTTGCCAGTCGAGGTTCTTCTCCATGCCCTTGACCTCCTTCGTCGCCCAGCGGGACATCGCCTGAGAATACCATGGAATGAAAACCCAATCGTCGCGGAACGCCTTTTGAGCCTCCTGCGCCAGTTTCACGCGCTGCGGGTCGTCGGCAGCCTTGGTCGCGGCTTCGGCAAGCAGGCTGTCCACCTTGTCGTTCTTGTAACCGCCGAGCTTGTTCTGGGCGTTCGAGGACGTGGAGGCGATGGAACCGGCAAGATAGGAAACGGCATCCGGGACGCGCGTGCCGACATCGTCGCGGAAAATCTGAACCGAGTTCTGGTCGGGCCCGGCATAGGCGTCCTGCTGCGGCTTCATGTCGACTGCGGTAATGCCGAGGTTCTGGCGCCACTGTTCCGCGATGAACTGGGCAGCTGCCTGGATCGCGGGCGCCGAGACGCCGACGAACATGATCTTCGGCAGCCGCTCGGGACCACCATAGCTCGATTCAGCAAGCAGCTTCTTTGCGCCTTCCGGATCAAAGGGATAGGGTTCGAATCCGGAGCCGTCCGCACCTGGCACGGAATTCAGGATCTGGTCTGCCTTCTTGTGCGGCCCATCCGGATAAGACGCCTTGAAAAGACCGTCGCGATCAACCGCCATGATCAGTGCCTGACGCACCTTCGGATGGTTCATCGGTGCACGCGAGGTGTTGAACCAGAAGTGCTGGCTCGTAGGAATGATCGGGCCTGCCGAAAACTCCGGGCCGAGATCCTGGATAATCGTCGAGGTGACGAGTTCCGTGTGGACGTTGTATTCACCGGAATTGATGAGCGAAGTCGCCGTCACGTTGTCTTCGATCGAGCTGATCTCGATGCGAGCAAGCTTCGGCTTCGCACCGAAGAAATTCTCGTTCGGCTCAAATGTCAGAGTCCCTGCGTCGATGTCGATGCTCGTGAGCTTGAAAGGACCCGAATAGACGGCATTGTTGTCCGGCTTATACCAGTCGGCAATCTCCTCGCCGTCGCTGCCTCTCGACTGCGACGCCTTGGTCACCGGAATAATATGGTTTGCCAGGCGCATGAAGAAAATCGGGTCAGCTTGCGTGAGCGTAACAGTGACCGTTCCTTCATCCGGCGTTGCAACCCCGGTAAGCTCAGTGCCGGAACCGGCTCCGATCTCTTTGTAGCCTTGCACCTTGCTCAGCACTTGGTCGGCGCGCTGGCTCTTGGTGTTCGGCATCGAGGCCACTTCCCATGAACCCTTCACATCCGCCGACGTGATCTTGCTGCCGTCGGAAAAAACAGCTTTCGGATCGATCTTGAAGGTCCAGACCTTGTTGTCGGACGATTCCCAGCTGGTGAATACATAAGGCTGCAACTTGCCTTCTGTGTCGAAATACATCGGCGATGCCCACCAGAAAGAATTCCAGCGGAAGGTTCTGCCGCCGCCGCGCAGCGGCGACCAATCCTGGTCGAAAGCCGGATTGATGGCTTTCAGAACCTGACCTTCCTCGGCCATGACAACACGTGCGCTCATGCCGAACATCGTCAGGCCGACGCCTGCCGCGAGGCCGAGCTTCAGCGCATCACGGCGCGAAATTTGTGAGACAGTCTGGTGCTCGCGAATTGTCATCTGCTCCTCCCATGAGCATTCAATGCGCCCTCGAAATCCCTCCCCGAGCCAGCGCGATGGAATGAGCCGCAGAGTTGCGCGACAATGTAAATCTGTCAATTAAAAACTCGAATTTCAGGCTTCAAAATTCTTGATGTGAATTTTTATGACGTTATAACAGACACTTATGCTTAATTCGGCATCAACACAGAGCTTGTAAGATTGACAACAACTTATCCTATGAACGAAAACACTGGGGCAAAAAACGCATAAAGGCGCTGTCGCTCTGACGAGGAGGAAGAGATGAGCAATCATAAAATTACAGGCGTCTTCAGCGCCGCAACCACGCCTCTCAACGCTGACAGCAGCCCAGATCTTGGCCTTTTCACCGAGCATTGCCAACGTCTGCTTTCCGAGGGATGTCACGGTGTGGCGCTTCTCGGCACGACGGGCGAAGCGAACTCATTCTCGATCGCTGAACGGCGCACCATTCTTGAAGCGGCCCTGAAAGCCGGCATTCCAGCCGAAAACCTTCTGCCGGGGACCGGCGTTGCCGCCATTCCCGAAACCATCGAGCTCACCAATCATGCGCTTTCACTCGGAGTGACGAGGGTCGTGATGTTGCCTCCCTTCTACTACAAGGGCGTATCGGACGATGGCCTCTTCAATGCTTATTTGCAGATTCTGAGCCGAGTGAACGACAGTCGCCTGCGCGTCATTCTCTATCATATCCCGCAGGTCTCCGGCATTCCGATCTCGATCCCATTGATCGGCAGACTGGTCGAAGCCTTCCCCGAAACCGTGGTTGGCATCAAAGAATCGGCGGGCGATTTCAATAACATGCAGGCAATCATCGCCGCCCATCCCGGCTTTTCGGTGCTCTGCGGCGCAGACCCATTGCTGCTACCTTTGTTGAAGGCAGGTGGTGCCGGCTGTATTACGGCTACGTCCAATTTGGTCGCCTCTTCGCTCCGCACCGTCTATGACCACGTTCACGACGCGGCACGCGCCGCAGAGGTCCATGTGGCGCAAGACCGTATCAATGCCTATCGCACGCTTTCGAACTCCTATGTGCAGATCCCGGCGATCAAGGCGATGGTCGGCCTCAAGACGGGCGTCAGCGCGTGGAAGCGCACGCGTCCGCCACTGGTAGCGCTCAACGACGCCGAGTATGCGGCTTTGTCCGAAAACTACGCGCAGCTGCCATAAGGAGAACATCATGAGCCTGACAGCTTTGCCGCCACAACAGGTCCCCGCATTGATGACCGGCCTCATCAAGCCGAATTCCGCTCACGCTGGCCGCGCAGACGCCTACCTGCCCTCGCCGTGCATCCAAAATCATGCCGCCAACCTCGCCTTTCTCCCCGACGGGACCTTGAGCTGCGTCTGGTTCGGCGGCACGATGGAGGGCATGGGTGACATATCGGTTTACATGTCGAAGCTCGCCCCGGGCTCCACGCAATGGTCAGAGCCGCAGAAACTTTCAGACGATTCTTCAAAATCCGAGCAGAACCCTTTGATTTTCAAGGCTCCTGACAAGATCGTGTGGCTGCTTTACACATCGCAGACCTCCGGCGATCAGGATGGCGCGGTTGTCAAATGTCGAGTATCCGACGACGACGGAAAAACCTTCGGGCCGGTCCGGCTTCTTTGCGATCTGCCTGGAACCTTCGTCCGGCAACCGATCGTGGTCAACTCCAAAGGAGACTGGCTTTTGCCGGCATTCCGTTGCGTCAGTCTGCCGGGTCAACGCTGGAGTGGCGATGCAGACACCGCAGGCGTGCTGATTTCCCGCGATCAGGGGAAGTCCTGGATGATGACCGACGTTCCTGACAGCCTCGGCGCAGTCCATATGAACATTCTGGCACTTGGCAAAGGCAGGATGATAGCCTACTTCCGCAACCGCTTTTCGGAGAACGTCCTCTCGGCTGCGTCCGAAGACGACGGCGAAAGCTGGTCTCGTCCACGTCCGATCAACCTGCCGAACAACAACTCGTCCATCCAGGCTGTTTTGCTGAAGGACGGCAGGATTGCAATGGTTTACAACCACAGCAATGCCGAGACTTCCAACGCGCGACGCAGATCGCTTTACGACGAGATCGAAAGCGATCAGATGGAAATGAACGCCGCTGGGGCGGTGACATCGGGCCGCAAGGCAGTATGGGGCGTGCCGCGCGCGCCTCTCAGCCTTGCCGTATCGGACGATGGCGGTGCAAACTTCGATCGCCTTGCCGATCTCGATACCGGCGACGGCTATTGCCTGAGCAACAATTCCAAGGATTCGCTCAATCGCGAATTCTCCTATCCCTCAATCGTTGAAGGCCCGGACGGAACACTGCACATCGCCTATACCTATTATCGTCGGGCAATCAAATATGTCCGGCTTCCGGCTGAGGCACTCGGCTAGTCAAGTCACCGTCGATAATTGACAAATATACGTTCAAACCGCAGGGGTGCCTTTTCCAATAGTGCCCGCACGGCACCGGCGCCGGCGCCGTTTGTCATTACACAACAAATTCAAATCGATATGTAGTTTGTGCGCGCTCCGTTTTCGACTTCGCCCATCCAGACTTTTCATGATCTTTCGAATGTCTGAGCATTTTTCTTGCCAGAAACGCGCAGCTGATATAACAACTTTACATCATTGACGGCGATCGGCCGTTTCTGTTAGGGAGGAGCCGCTTTCATGGCCAGTCTGGGTTCGCCTATCACGACCATCAGGCCGAACATCATCGAGTTCGGCATCGGCACGGCTGGCAAACTCGGCAAATGGGCCGCAGAGAAAGGCTACCACCGCACGCTCGTGATTTCGGATGCCTTCAACGCTTCACGCATCGATGCTCTCGCGATCCAAGGCGAGGTCGCAGTGTTTGGCGATGTCACACCGGAACCCGACATCAGTAATCTCGACAGGGTGCTGAGTGCCGCCAACGCCGCCCGGGCGGAACTCATCGTCGGCTTCGGCGGCGGCAGCGCCATGGATCTTGCCAAGCTCGCCTCCGTACTCGCCGGTTCGCCGCAAAGCCTGCGCGAGGTCGTCGGACCGAACAAGGTTCAGGGGCCGCGCAAAGTGGCGCTCGCACAAGTGCCAACGACATCCGGAACCGGCAGCGAGGCGGGCATCCGCGCGCTGGTGACCGATCCTGAAACGATGGCGAAACTTGCCGTCGAAAGCGTCCACATGCTCGCCGATATCGCCGTCATCGACCCGGCGCTGACCTTTACCGTTCCGCCCCGCACGACGGCTGCGACCGGTGTGGATGCAATGGCGCATTGCGTGGAGGCGTTTACCAATCGCAAGGCGCATCCGATGATCGATATCTACGCGATCGAAGGCACGCGGCTCGTTGGCAAATATCTGGCACGTGCTGTCAGGGACGGTGCCGATGCAGAAGCGCGCGCTGGCTTGTCACTTGCCTCCCTTTATGGCGGTTTCTGCCTGGGACCGGTCAATACGGCGGGCGGTCACGCCCTCGCCTATCCGCTCGGCACTCGCTGGCATGTCGCGCATGGCGCTGCAAACGCACTGATCTTCCCGCATGTGCTGGCCTTCAACACACCGTCCGCTCCGACGAAGACGAAGGCGGTCATGGAAGCTCTCGGCCATCCCGCTTCGGAAGAGGTCAAATCCGTCTTCGCAGCCGCCTATGAGTTCTGCGCGGAACTCGGCATCGAGATGAAGCTGTCGGGTTTGGGTGTGCCGGAAAGCGGCCTCGACCAGATGGCCAACGATGCCTTTGCCATCCGCCGCCTGCTCGATAATAATCCGCGCGATCTGACACGCGACGACATCCGCTCGATCTATGAAGCCGCCTTCTAGGCCGGCCCTTTCAAAGGGAATTTGACTGATGGTCAAAAATGCAAAAGTCGCAGTCACGCTCGGCGATCCGGCAGGCGTTGGCCCGGAAGTCATCGTCAAGGCGCTTGCGGCAATGCCAAGACAAGAGCGCCGCGATTTCGTGATCGTCGGCAATAGCAAAGTACTGGAGCGCGCCTGCCGCACGACCGGCATCGACCTGCGCTTCGGGCCATCTGCATCGGAAGACGGATCAACCATTGCCGTCGAGGAGGTGGCGCTTGACGGCAGCCTTCCCGAAATCGGAAAGATCAGTCCCGTCGCAGGCGACGCATCCGTTCGTTACATCAGCCGCGCCGTCGAGCTTGCGATGTCGGGCGATGCGGACGTCATCGTCACCGCGCCGATCAACAAGGAGGCAATGAACCTTGCCGGACATCACTTCGACGGCCACACGGGCCTGCTTGCGCATCTGACCGGCTCGAAGAGTTCGTTCATGCTGCTTGCCTCTGACCGCCTCAACACGATCCATGTTTCGACGCATGTCTCGCTGCGGGGTGCCATAGAGCGCGCCAAGACGGACCGCGTCATTGCAACGATCGAAGCTGGCCATAACCACTTTGTCCGCCTTGGCAAGAAACCGCGGATCGCCGTTGCCGGCATCAACCCGCATTGCGGCGAAAACGGCCTCTTCGGCACGGAGGACATGGAGTTTCTCACGCCTGCGGTCGAACTGGCTCAGGCCAAGGGCATTGACGTGGTTGGCCCGATTTCGGCCGATACCGTCTTTGCGCGTGCCTATAACGGCGCCTTCGATCTGGTGATTGCCCAGTATCACGACCAGGGCCACATTCCGATCAAGCTCGTTGCCTTCGAAACGGCCGTCAATGTGTCGCTCGGCCTTCCGATCGACCGCGTCTCCGTCGATCACGGCACCGCATTCGATATTGCTGGCACCGGAAAGGCAAACCACGCCAACATGCTTTCGGCGATTGCCTATGCGCAGCTGATGGCGCGTTCGCCCCGCCAGCGCGCATAGTCAAAACGTTACAGATAGTCTACCCACACGCCGCCGGCATCGGCAGAGCGCACGCAATTTTCCACCCAGCGCACGCCTTCGAGCCCCGCATCGATCCCCGGAAACGCCAGGCCTTCGATGCCCTCCGGTGCAAGACCGTGCTCCTTGTTAATGGCGAATCCGAAGCGCCGGTAGAGGTTTGCCCAGCCTCAAAGAGGCCTTCTGGATGGCCGCCACCGATGCAGTCGTCGATCCTTGCTCCGGGGTAGAGATAGCCCATGCCACGTTCCAAAATGCGCGCCGGCTCTCCCTGGACCTCGTAGGAAAGCTGGTTCGGCCGCTCGTCCCACCATTCGATGCTCGCCTTTTCGCCGACGATGCGCACCTTCTGTCCGTGCATGGAGCCCGCATTGACGGCGCTCGACCAGACGGTGGCGATAGCACCGTTGTCCTATTCCATCAGCGTAACAGCATTGTCTTCAAGCGGCGCGCGGCTTTTGACAAAGCTCTGACGGGCGCACATCAACTGCTTGATCGTCAAATGCGGCAGGATCACTTCCGAGATATAGAGCGGGTGCGTTCCAACATCGCCGAGCACATAGCTCGGGCCTGCGTTTGTCGACGCGCCAACGCGTGGAAGGGTTCTGATCCTCGACCGGCGCACTGTGAAAACCATGTGCAAATTGCAGATTGACGATGCGAATCTCGCCGAGATCGCCATTCTTCACCATAGCCCGCGCCTGCTCGATCATCTGATGACCGGCATAACCATAGGTGAGCGCATGGTTGAGAAGCTCCTGAAGAAGGTTGCGGATTTCTAGAAAGCGCATTTTTTGTGCATCCGTTTTTTATGCTTAATTTTGCGGCTTTTAACTTGCCTGTTTTATTGCGGTGCGTCATAAACGGCGCATGAGCCGTTTCGACCTGACAATTCTGGTCATAGATGAAAATGCGATCCGCGCCTCGATCATCGAGGAGGGGTTGCAGGAGGCCGGCCACACGCGCGTCACCGTCATTCACGAGGTCCAGGGCGTCGCGCGCATCATCGAAACGCTGAAACCGGACGTTATCATTATCGACATCGAGAACCCGAACCGCGACATGATGGAGCACCTATTCCAGCTGACACGAACGATCAGTCGGCCGATCGCGATGTTTGTCGATCGATCCGATACGGCTTCCATCGAAGCAGCCGTTGATGCCGGCGTCTCTGCCTATATCGTCGACGGGCTGAAGAAGGAGCGGGTCAAACCCATCCTCGATATGGCCGTCAGCCGGTTCAATGCCTTCAGCCGCCTGCAGCGGGAGCTCGCCGATGCAAAGTCGGCGCTCGAAGAGCGCAAGGTCGTCGAGCGGGCCAAAGGCATCCTGATGAAGATGCGCGGCCTTTCGGAGGAACAGGCATTCGCCCTGCTGCGCCAGACGGCGATGAACGAGAAGAAGAAGATGTCCGAAATCGCACAAAGCGTCGTGACGGCCGCAGGGTTGCTGATGTGACCCGCCGCCACGGCCAATCGATTGTCCGGAGGACTGCGGAGTGAATGCGGTGACGAGAATTGACACACAGCAAGGGCGTGTCTCAGCGCCCTCAAGGCTCAGCAGCGAAGGCCCGCGTGTTCTTCGCGCCGGCTTCATTCCCTTGGTCGACGCCTCGGTGCTGATTGCGGCCGCAGAATTCGGATTTGCCGAGAAGGAGGGCCTGACCCTCGATCTCGTCAGAGACGTTTCATGGGCGAATGTTCGCGACCGCCTGGCCTTTCGCCAATTCGATATAGCCCATATGCTCTCACCGATGCCTGTTGCGGCAGCGCTTGGACTGGGCTCGAACCCCTCGCCGACCATCACACCCTTTTCGCTCGGGCGCGGCGGCAACGCGATCACCCTTTCGACGCGCCTCTTCGAACGGATGCGCAAAACCGCAGGTCTTTCCGAGAAAGCCGGCGCCCTCGAAAGCGCGCGCGCCTTTGCATTGGTGCTGAACCAGATGCGGCTAACCGGCGAGCCGGTGCCGACACTCGGGATGACCTATCCCTTTTCCTCGCACAATTACGAATTCCGCTACTGGCTGGCCGCAGGCGGCATTGATCCCGACAAGGACGTGAAGCTCGTCGTCGTCCCCCCGCCGCTCACCTCCGACGCTCTGGCCGCCGGCGCGATCGACGGCTTCTGTGTCGGCGCGCCGTGGAACATGGTGGCGTCTGAGCGCGGCGTCGGGCGGATCGTTGCGACAAAACAGGACATCTGGCCGTCAGCCCCGGAAAAGGTCGTCGGCATGCGGCCGGATTGGGCACAGAGCCATCCGGAAACGGTCTCCCGGCTGATCGTGGCGCTCGATGCGGCAGCGCGCTGGTGCGACCATGCCGGCAACCACGATGCCTTGGCCGCGGTACTCGCCGATCAGCGCTACATTGCGGCACCCGTCGACATTATCCGATATGTGCTTGCCGGCGAGTTCAGCCTGGACGCCAAGGGCAACCGCCGCGTCATCGACAATTACTTCATGTTCCATGGCGGCTTTGCAAACTACCCGCGGCCGAGCCAGGCATTGTGGATCTATAGCCAGATGGTCCGCTGGGGACAGGCGTCAATCAGCCTGAATAGCGCGCGCGCGGCAGCTTCCGCCTATCGCCCCGACCTTTACAGGACGGCACTCGGCGAGGCGTGCACGCCTCAGGACGCCGATATCCGCATCGAAGGCGACAGCGACTACGACCGCTTCATGGACGGCCGTATTTTCGATCCGGCGCGGCTCGTGGAGTATGTCCGCGGATTTACGGTTAGGAGCACCCTGCCCTTTGCACCGGACGTGGCCGAAATCTAATTTCTCCTGCTTTGCACAAAAGGCTGGCAGCCGTCTGCGCATGAGAAACATCATTTGCATAATATATAAGCATTTCTATCATAAGCTCAAAAATTATGCATATGAGCTTAAAGCGCGGATCTTGATTTAGTTTCAATGATCTATAGTTCACATCAAAAACTGGCACACGGCTTGCAAGGGTGATCTTGCCCGGATCAATGGCGATCTTGGCGAGAAAGCGCGCGATCAGCGCTTGCAAAAGACATCGACGTCGCACGGGCTTTGCTGTCCGGGAACTCTCCCTTCCCGCAGACGCAATCTCCGGGCGGCGTTTTTTTATTCCGAAAATTCCTGCGACGACCAACAAGGGGAACCAGCGCATGAACAAGATCCTTACGACCGGCATGAGCCGCCGAAGCCTCCTGAAAACGACCGCCGCGGCTGCCTTGATCGGCGCAGTCCGCACAGCTTTTCCGTCCGGCGCCTTTGCAGCAGCCGCAGCACCTGAAGTCACGGGCGCCAAACTCGGCTTCATCGCGCTGACCGACGCTGCCGCGTTGATCGTCGCCAAGGAGAAGGGGCTTTTTGAAAAACATGGCCTTCCCGATGTCGAGGTCGCCAAGCAGGCTTCCTGGGGGGCAACACGCGACAATCTGGTTCTCGGCGGGGCTTCGAACGGTATCGACGGCGCCCATATCCTTTCGCCGCTGCCCTATCTGATGCATACGGGCAAGGTGACCCAGAACAATCAGCCGGTACCGATGGCCCTGCTCGCCCGCCTGAATTACGACAGCCAGGGCATTTCCGTCGCCAAGGAATATGCCGATACCGGCGTCCAGCTCGACGCATCCAAGCTGAAGGCGGCCTTCGAAAAAAAGAAGGCCGAAGGCAAGGAAGTGAAGGCCGCAATGACCTTCCCGGGGGGCACCCATGACCTTTGGATCCGCTACTGGCTTGCCGCCGGCGGCATCGATCCGGACAAGGACGTCTCGACCATCGTCGTGCCGCCGCCGCAGATGGTGGCAAACATGAAGGTCGGCAACATGGATGTCTTCTGTGTCGGCGAGCCGTGGAACGAGCAGCTCGTCAATCAGGGCGTCGGCTTTACCGCAGCAACGACCGGCGAACTCTGGAAGGGACATCCGGAAAAGGCGCTCGGCATGCGCGCCGACTGGGTCGAGAAGAACCCGAATGCCACAAGAGCCCTGCTGATGGCCGTGATGGAAGCCCAGCAATGGTGCGACAGCATGGACAACAAGGAGGAGATGGCGACAATCCTCGGCAAGCGCCAATGGTTCAACGTGCCGCCGAAGGACATCCTCGGCCGCCTCAAGGGTGACATCAACTACGGCAACGGCCGTGTCGCCCATGGCACCGATCTTTACATGAAATTCTGGGCAGGCGGCGCCTCCTACCCCTTCAAGAGCCACGACACCTGGTTCATGGCCGAGAACGTCCGCTGGGGCAAGTTCGCACCTGACACCGACATCAAGGCTCTCGTCGACCAGGTCAACCGGGAGGATCTCTGGCGCGATGCGGCCAAGGCGCTGGGTGTCGCCGCCGCCGACATTCCGTCTTCTCCGTCCCGGGGCAAGGAAACCTTCTTTGACGGCAAGGTCTTCGATCCGGAAAATCCGTCCGCCTATCTCGATAGCCTTGCCATCAAGGCCGCATCCTGATCCCCACCTCCGGCGCGTCACAGGCGCGCCGGCCTTTTGTTCACGACGAGGAGCGCCTCATGTCCGCCCTGGCAAAGAAAGAACCCATACCGGCAAAGACTGCGCCGAAGGCCGCAAATGTCGTCCGCCTTGCAAGACAACCGGCGCCCCGGATCAATGTCCGCGGCGTTGCGATGGTGGCCGCGCGCAGCATCGTGCCGCCGCTTGTCGTGCTTACGATCATTCTGACCATCTGGCAGGTGCTCTGTTCGTCGCCCGACGCCTCGCTGCCCTCTCCGCACCGGGTCTGGCAGGAAAGCTTTGATCTGATCGCTTATCCGTTCTTCAACTACGGCTCCCAGGACATCGGGCTTGGCTGGCGCGTCATCATCTCGCTGCAGCGCGTCGCCTACGGCTTCGGCCTTGCCGCAATCTCGGGTGTCGTCATCGGCGCCGTCATTGGCCAATCGGTCTGGGCCATGCGCGGGCTCGACCCGATCTTTCAGGTATTGCGCACCGTCCCGCCACTTGCCTGGCTGCCGCTGTCGCTCGCTGCCTTCCAGGATTCCAATCCTTCAGCAATCTTCGTGATCTTCATCACCTCCATCTGGCCGGTGATCATCAACACGGCCGTTGGCGTGCGCAATATCCCCCAGGACTATCGCAACGTGGCACAGGTGCTGCGGCTCAACCATTTCGAATTCTTCTTCAAGATCATGCTACCATCGGCTGCGCCCTACATCTTTACCGGCCTTCGTATCGGCGTCGGTCTGTCGTGGCTTGCCATCGTCGCAGCCGAGATGCTGACCGGCGGCGTCGGTATCGGCTTCTTCATCTGGGATGCGTGGAACTCGTCGCGCCTGCCAGACATCATCGTCGCCCTGGCCTATATCGGCGTCGTCGGTTTCGCGCTCGACAAGCTGGTGGCCGCCGCAGGCCGACTGATCACCCGCGGCGCTTCGGCCAACTGAGAGGAACGATCATGACTGCCTATCTCAAGCTCGACCATATCGACAAGCATTTTGACCGGGCCGGAACGCGCGCCGAAGTGCTGAAGGGCATCAACCTGACGATTGCCAAGGGTGAGTTCGTATCGATCATCGGCCACTCCGGCTGCGGTAAATCCACGCTTTTGAACCTGATCGCCGGCTTAACGCCAGTTTCGGCCGGTGCAGTGCTTCTCGAAAACCGGGAAGTCAATGCGCCCGGTCCCGAACGCGCCGTCGTGTTCCAAAACCACAGCCTGCTTCCCTGGCTCACCGTCTATGAAAACGTCAACCTGGCCGTTTCCAAGGTCTTCAGCAGCTCAAAGAGCAGGGCGGAGCGTCACGAATGGGTCATGGCCAATCTTGATCTCGTCCAGATGGCCCACGCCAAGGACAAGCGGCCTTCTGAGATTTCCGGCGGCATGAAGCAGCGTGTCGGCATCGCCCGTGCGTTGTCGATGGAGCCGAAGATCCTCCTGCTCGACGAACCCTTCGGTGCGCTCGACGCGCTAACGCGTGCCCATCTGCAGGATGCGGTGATGGACATCCACGCACGTCTCGGCAACACGATGGTGATGATCACCCACGATGTCGACGAGGCCGTGCTGCTCTCTGACCGCATCGTGATGATGACCAACGGGCCAGCGGCCAAGATCGGTGAAATCCTCGATGTGCCGATCGAGAAGCCCCGCAACCGCATCGAACTCGCTTCGGACCGCACTTATCTCAAGTGCCGCGAGGCCGTTTTGAAGTTTCTTTACGAACGTCACCGCTTCGTTGAAGCCGCGGAGTAACTTACAACGATTACCGCTGTGCAGATGCCGTGTTCGACCACTCGGCTAGGGACGGACCCCGTTCGCGCGGGCAGAGCATGAGATCAGGCAGCCAAGATACTGCTTGATTTTGTGGCTGTATTCGCGCATCTGCGGCGTCGTGTCCGTTGGCTCCTGCACCATCGGCGCGCCTGTAGCGAATGAATGCCAGTAACCCGTGGCGCGGTCTCATGAAAGCTAACAGTCTGAATGTTCTGGTCATTGATGAGAACCGCATTCGTGCGTCCATCATCGAGGACGGTTTGCGCGAGGCCGGTTATGACAGGGTCACGATCATCGATGACATGAATGGTCTTGCCAGGCGCATCACCGAGATCAATCCCGATGTGATCGTCATCGATCTCGAAAACCCCAACCGCGACATGTTGGAGAGCATCTTCCAGATATCGCGTGCGGTGAAGAGGCCCATCGCCATGTTCGTGGACAAGTCCGATGAAGCCTCGATCGAAGCTGCGGTCGAGGCAGGGGTTTCCGCATATATCGTTGATGGCCTGAAGCAGGAACGGGTCCGACCCATCCTCAAGATGGCGATCAGTCGTTTCAATGCGTTTGCGCGATTGAGTCGAGAGCTGGAAGAAACTCGCGGCGAGTTGGAAAAACGCAAACTGATCGATCGCGCCAAGGGGTTGCTGATGCGCACCCGCGGGCTGTCGGAAGAGGAAGCTTACGCGCTATTGCGGCGCACGGCTATGAACCAGAACAGGAAAGTCGTCGAGATCGCTCAAAGCCTCGTCACCGCGGCAAACCTGCTTGATCCTGGAGCGGACGTATGAGGAACAGGCATGACATCACCGCGGGCTTCGTTCCGCTTCTCGACAGCGCGCTGCTCGTCGTCGCCAAAGAGAAGGGCTTTGCTGAAGCGCAGGAAGTGGCCCTCACGCTCGTGCGGGAGCGATCCTGGGCAACGATCAGGGACAGGCTGGCGGTCGGCCATTTCGAAGTCGCTCATATTCTTGCCCCCATGCCGATCGCCTGCAATCTCGGTCTCATGGCCCCCGCGCCGCGCATGATCGTACCCATGGCGCTTGGGCTTGGCGGAAATGCCGTCACCGTTTCGGGCGCCTTGTGGCGGGAAATGGCCGACGATGGCGCAGCCGATGCACTTGATGCGCGCTCAAGCGGTGCGGCGCTGAAAAAAGTGATTTCGCAGCGGGCAGGCGACAGGCTTCGTTTCGGTATCGTACACCCCTACTCCGGACATAACTACGAATTGCGCTACTGGCTTTCTGGAAGCGGTATCGACCCAGACCACGAGATCGAGATCGTGACCCTTCCGCCGCAGGATATGGGTGACGCGCTGAGGTCCGGTCTGATCGACGGCTATTGTGCTGGAGAACCGTGGAATACCTTCGGCGTCCTCAAACGCGGCGCGCACCTTGCAACCGTCAAGGCGGCGATCTGGAAATCCAGTCCCGAAAAGGTGCTGGGCGTGAACAGTCGCTGGGGCGATAGCCATCCTGACGCACTCGTGGCCCTCCTGCGAGCGCTTTACAATGCCTCACTCTGGTGCGCCGACCCCGCCAATCATGAAGAGCTTGCCCTATTGCTTTCGGGTCCGGCCTATATCAACAGCCCGGCAGAGTGGCTGCGTCCATCCGTCACCGGCGTGCTTAAAGTTGGCCGCAACGCAACGCAGACGGTCAGCGACTTCTTCGTCCCGCACGCCAAGGCGGCGACGTTTCCATGGAAGAGCCACGCCCTTTGGTTCTACACGCAGATGGTCCGCTGGGGCCACGTCGATCACACCGCGGCCCACCAGAACGTGGCCGGCAACACCTACCGGCCGGATATCTACCGCAATGCTCTAAAGGCGCTCGGCGTTGCAATGCCGGCTGCAAGTTCGAAGGTTGAGGGCGCCTTGCGCATGGAAACGCCAGTTGGCTCCAGCGGCACGATGACGCTCGGTCCGGATGGCTTTTTCGACGGCAATCTCTTTGATCCCGATTGCGTCGATGCGTATATTGCTGCTCAAAAGCAGGCATAGCATGACGCCTATTTTCTATGCATTGCATAATTTTTGGCCGAAGGAACCGGCGGTCTCGCCCTAGTCATCCTGACCAAAAAGGCTGACTTGCGGAGAGAAAAGACGAAATTCGCCTAGATTTCGAATTGGCACGCCTCTTGCATTGATAATCACGAGGCCGAAAGGTCGCATGTTTCGGCGTCCAAAGACGGGCGCCTCAGGCAAAGCCGCTGATCAGGATATCCCGCGCATTCGTGTGCGCGACCTGGCCAGCGGCTTTTTGTTTTAACTCTCAATGATGGATTGGCACGACATTGTCGGGCCCTGGAGAAGCCATGCCTTTTTCTGAGAAACCCCAGTCTATGTCTGCTGGCGAGCCAGCCAGAGCATTGTGGATTTCGACGGTCGCCTTCACCGTTTGCTTCGCCGTCTGGACGATCTTTGCGATTATAGGCGTTCGTATCAAACAGGAACTCGGCCTCAACGAGGCAGAATTCGGATTGCTGGTGGGCACCCCTGTGTTGACCGGCTCGCTCGTCCGGATCGTGCTTGGCATATGGACGAGCCGCTACGGCGGTCGTCTGGTCTACACGCTCACCATGGTGGCAGCGGCCATAGCGACTTTCCTGCTCTCCTACGCAACAAGCTACACAGAAATGCTGATCGCAGGACTCGGGATCGGCCTCGCCGGTGGTTCCTTCGCAGTTGGTGTCGCATATGTCTCGCCGTTCTTTCCGCCAGAAAAGCAGGGAACCGCGCTCGGGATTTTCGGCGCCGGCAATGTCGGAGCCGCGGTTACCAAGTTCGCGGCGCCCTTCGTGCTCATCGCCTGGGGATGGCAGGCGGTTGCTGAAATCTGGGCTCTCGTTCTTGTGGCGATGGCAATCGTCTTCTGGTTTTCGACCACCGACGACCCGGCCTTTCGCGACCGCCGCTGTCGCGGCGTCGCCTCTAAGAGCTTCCTCGAAGAATTCGCTCCTCTCAAGAACATCCAGGTCTGGCGTTTCTCGCTTTATTATTTTTTCGCCTTCGGCGGCTTTGTCGCCCTGTCTTTGTGGTTGCCGCGTTATCTGGTCGGTGTCTACGGATTCAATCTGGAAATCGCCGGCATGATTGCCGCGGCCTATTCCGTGCCAGGCAGCATCTTTAGAGCATTCGGCGGCGTTCTATCCGACAAGAAGGGCGCAAGAAGCGTGATGTACGCGATGCTGGCCGTTTCCGCCGCCGCCACCCTCATCCTGTCTCTACCGGCTGCATCTCCATCGGGACCCGGGCCTGCGTTTGGTATCACGCCAGCAATCTTCATCATCGTCATCTTCGTGCTCGGGTTCTTCATGAGCCTCGGCAAAGCAGCCGTCTACAAGCACATTCCGGCCTACTATCCAGAAAGCGTCGGCGCAGTCGGCGGCGTCGTCGGGATGATGGGCGGCCTTGGCGGTTTCATCCTTCCGATCGCTTTCGGCCTGCTCAAGGACATCACCGGCCTTTGGTCCAGCTGCTTCCTGCTGCTCTTTGCGATCGTCGTGACGTCGCTCATCTGGATGCACCTGTCCGTAAAGCACCTGTCACGCCAGGGGCACGCCGTGCCTGCAGTGGCGGCAACCTAATCTAAGGACTTGTAACTATGACAGAAAAACTCGTTATCATCGGCAACGGCATGGCGCCCGGGCGCATGCTCGAGCACCTCTTCGAAACGGCCCCAGGCCAATACGAGGTCACAATCTTCAACGCCGAGCCGCGCGTCAATTATGACCGCATCATGCTCTCTCCTGTTCTTTCCGGAGAAAAGGACTATGAGCAGATCATCATTCACGGCGACGGCTGGTACATCAAGCACGGCATCACGCTCTACAAGGGCCACAAGATCGTTGCGATCGATCGGCACGCGAAGACCGTGACCTCCGACCACGGCGTCACCGAAAGCTACGACAAGCTGGTGATCGCCACCGGCTCCGTGCCCTTCATCATTCCGGTTCCCGGCAAGGATCTACCTGGCGTCATTACCTACCGCGACCTCGACGACGTGCAGGCAATGCTGCTTGCTGCCCAGTCACGCGAAAAGGCGATCGTCATCGGCGGCGGCCTGCTCGGTCTTGAGGCGGCAGCCGGCCTTGCCCAGCGTGGCATGGACGTGACCGTGCTGCATGTCATGCCGACGCTGATGGAGCGTCAGCTCGATCCTGCGGCCGGCTATCTGCTGCAAAGGGCAGTCGAGGAGCGCGGCATCAAGGTCATCACCAAGGCCAATACCAAGGCAATCATCGGTGATGGCAGGGTCGAGGGCATCGAGCTCGACGACGGACGGATCATTCCGGCCACGCTCGTCGTCATGGCCGTCGGCATCCGTCCGAATGTCGGCCTGGCGAAAGAGGCTGGCATCGCGGTCAATCGCGGCATCGTCGTCGATAACGGCATGCAGACCTCGGACGGCAGCATCATGGCGCTCGGCGAATGCGCAGAAGTCGGTGGACAGGTCTACGGTCTCGTCGCTCCGCTCTACGAAATGGCCCGCGTTGCCGCAGCCCACCTCTGCGGCGACACCTCGGCGACCTTCGTTCACTCCGACACCCCGACCAAGCTCAAGGTCACCGGCATCGAGCTCTACTCGCTTGGCGATTTCGCCGACGGCGACGACCGCGAGGAGATCGTCCTTCGCGACGCTTCGGCTGGTGTCTACAAGCGCCTGGTGCTGAAGGATAACAAGATCATCGGAACTGTGCTCTACGGCGAAACCGCAGACGGCGCCTGGTTCAACGATCTCAAGAAGAAGCAGACCGATATTTCCGAGATGCGCGAGACGCTGATCTTCGGACAGGCCTACCAGGGAGGGTCCCCACTGGACCCTATGGCGGCCGTTGCAGCCTTGCCGGATGACGCGGAAATCTGTGGCTGCAACGGCGTATGCAAGGGCAAAATCACCTCGACGATCACGGCCAAGGGGCTGACCTCGCTGGACGACGTGCGCGCCCACACAAAGGCGTCGGCGTCCTGCGGCTCCTGTACCGGCCTCGTTGAGCAATTGATGGCGCTGACGCTCGGCGATAGCTATAACCCTGCCGCCGTACAGCCGATGTGCACCTGCACCGAACTTGGCCATGACGACGTCCGACGCCTGATCAAGGCCAAGGGGCTGAAGACCATTCCTGCCGTCATGCAGGAGCTGGAGTGGAAGACATCCTGCGGTTGTGCCAAGTGCCGTCCAGCGCTCAACTACTACCTCGTCTGCGACTGGCCGGACGAATATGCCGACGATTATCAGTCGCGCTTCATCAACGAGCGCGTCCACGCCAACATCCAGAAGGACGGCACTTATTCGGTGGTGCCGCGCATGTGGGGCGGTGTTACCAGCTCCAAGGAGCTGCGGGCCATCGCCGACGTGGTCGACAAGTTCGAAATCCCGATGGTGAAGGTCACCGGGGGCCAGCGCATCGACCTGCTCGGCGTCGAGAAAGAGGACCTTCCGGCCGTCTGGGCCGATCTCGGCAAGGCAGGCTTCGTCTCCGGTCAGGCCTATGCCAAGGGCCTGCGCACGGTAAAGACCTGTGTCGGCTCCGACTGGTGCCGCTTCGGCACGCAGGATTCAACCGGGCTCGGCATCCGCATTGAAAAGTTCATGTGGGGCTCCTGGACGCCGGCAAAGCTAAAGATGGCTGTCTCCGGATGTCCGCGCAACTGCGCGGAGGCGACCTGCAAGGATGTCGGCGTCATCTGCGTGGATTCCGGCTACGAAATTCACTTCGCCGGTGCGGCCGGTCTCGACATCAAGGGCACCGAGATCCTCGGTCTCGTCAAGACCGATGACGAAGCGTTGGAGCATATCGTTGCGCTGACGCAGATGTACCGGGAGCAGGCACGTTATCTCGAGCGCATTTACAAGTGGGCCAAGCGCATCGGCCTCGACGAGATTCGTCGCCAGATCATGGGCGATGCCGAAAAGCGCAAGGCCTATTTCGACCGCTTCGTGTTCAGCCAGAAATTCGCCCAGGTCGATCCCTGGTCGGAGCGTGTTTCCGGCAAGGATAAGCATGAATTCAAGCCGATGGCGACGATCGGCTATCCGCAGGCTGCAGAGTAAGGAGATCAACATGAACTGGATTGCGATCGGTGATATCTCCGACATCCCGCTGCGCGGAGCGCGCTGCGTGAAGACGCCGCAGGGCAAGATCGCCGTCTTCCGGACGGCTGAAAACGAAGTCTTCGCCATAGAAGATCACTGCCCCCACAAGGGCGGCCCTCTCAGCCAGGGTATCGTGCATGCCAAGGCGGTCACCTGCCCGCTGCACAACTGGGTCATCTCGCTCGAAACCGGCAAGGCGCTTGGCGCCGATGACGGCGCGGTGCGGACCATTCCGGTCCGCAACCAGGACGGCGCGCTCTTCATTGCCCTCGAAAGCTTGATGATGGCGGCGGAATAGATGGCAGAAGAGATCAAGACAACCTGTCCCTACTGCGGCGTCGGCTGCGGGGTGATCGCCAAGATCGCAGATGACGGCAATGTGTCCGTCATGGGCGACCCGGACCATCCGGCCAATTTCGGGCGGCTGTGCTCGAAGGGCTCGGCGCTCGCCGAAACGATCGATCTCGACGGACGCGTATTGCATCCGGAGATCGCGGGACGGCGGGCCGGATGGAATGAGGCTCTTGATCTCGTGGCGCAGCGCTTTTCGGATTCCATTGCCGAGCACGGGCCTGACTCCGTCGCCTTTTATGTCTCCGGCCAGCTGCTGACCGAGGACTATTACGTCGCCAACAAGCTGATGAAGGGTTTCATCGGCTCGGCCAACATCGACACCAACTCGCGCCTGTGCATGTCATCTTCCGTCGCCGGCCACCGCCGCGCCTTCGGCACCGATACTGTGCCCGGGACCTATGAGGATCTGGAACTGGCCGATCTGGTCATCCTTACCGGGTCCAACCTCGCCTGGTGCCATCCTGTCATCTATCAGCGGCTGGCGGCCGCCAAGGCGGCGCGTCCCGGCATGAAGGTCGTCGTCATCGATCCGCGCCGGACGATGACTGCCGACATCGCAGATCTGCACCTAGCGATCCGGCCAGACAGCGATGTCGCTCTTTTCCTCGGCCTCTTCGAGCACCTGATCGCAAACAATGCCATCGACCAGAATTATGTAGCCGAACACACGAACGGCTTTGCCGAGGCTTTTGCATCCGCCTCTGGTGTCTCCTTCAACGAGGTCCTGGAACTGACCGGCTTACCGGCAATGCAGCTTCGCGAATTCTATCGCCTCTTCGCGGCGACCGAGAAGGCCGTCACCTGCTACAGCCAGGGCGTCAACCAATCCTCGTCAGGGACCGATAAGGTCAACGCCATCATCAACTGTCACCTCGCCACCGGACGCATCGGCAAGCCGGGCATGGGTCCCTTCTCGCTGACGGGCCAGCCGAACGCGATGGGCGGCCGTGAGGTTGGCGGCTTGGCAAACATGCTTGCCGCCCACATGGCGATTGAGAGCGCACAAGACCGCGATCGCGTGCAACGCTTCTGGCAGTCGCCGGCGATTGCCGAAAAGCCGGGTCTGAAGGCCGTCGACATGTTCGAGGCAGTCGGCGACGGCCGCATCAAGGCGCTCTGGATCATGGCGACGAACCCGGTGGTCTCGCTGCCGGATGCCGATGCCGTCGAGACGGCGATCAAGGCCTGCCCGTTCGTCGTCGTCTCGGATATCCTCAAGACGACCGACACCGCCCGCCATGCCCACGTATTGCTGCCTTCCCTTGGCTGGGGCGAAAAGAGCGGTACAGTCACCAATTCCGAACGCCGCATTTCGCGCCAGCGTTCCTTCATCGACGCCCCCGGCGATGCGCGCGCGGATTGGTGGCAATTGGCCGAGGTCGCACGCCGCATGGGTTTTGCCGATGCGTTCGCCTTTGCCTCTCCGTCAGACATTTTCGATGAGCACGCAGCGCTTTCGGCCTTCGAAAACAGTGGCAACCGCGATTTCGACATCGGCGCCTATGCCGGCATCGAGAAAGCTGCCTACGACGCGATGACACCCTTTCAGTGGCCGCAGCCCGTCGGCGACGAGAGGACTGTGACCCGCTTCTTTGCGAAGGGCAGCTTTTTTCATCCCGATCGCAAGGCACGCTTCGTGCCGGTCGAACCGCCCGCATCCGACCGCACCAGCGCCGACTACCCCTTCACGCTTAACACGGGACGTATCCGAGACCAGTGGCACACGATGACGCGCACTGGCAAAAGTGCGCGCCTTTCCGCCCATATCGCCGAACCCTTTGCCGAACTACACCCCCGAGATGCGATGGAAATCGGTGTCGGCAATGCCGGTCTGGTCAAAATTGAAAGCCCGCAGGGAAAGGCCGTCGTGCGCGCGCTGATCACCGAACGCCAGGCCCGCGGCAGCATTTTCGTACCCATGCACTGGAACGATCAGTTTGCCGCCAAGGCTCGCATCGACGCAGTGGTTGCCCCGCTCACCGATCCGTTCTCCGGCCAGCCTGCCTCCAAGAACGTCGCCGTCGCCGCCCGGCCATTGAAGGCAGCCCGCTACGGCTTTGCAGTCTCGGCGGGCAAACCGCAAAACCTTGGCGCCGCCTATTGGGCCTTGGCGAAAGCAGATGGCGGCTGGCGACTGGAACTCGCCTTCGACCACGCGGTCGAAGACTGGTGCGGCTGGTGCCGCAGCACCTTTGGTATTCCTGCCGAGATCGAGCCGCTCGGCTACGCGGATCAGCAATCCGGCGATCTGCGGCTCGCCTTCTTCGACGGCACGCGCCTTTTTGCTGCGCTGTTCCTCGCCCGCGAACCGGTCGCCGTCGCTCGCAGCTGGGCGATCTCACAGCTTGCCGCCGACCATGGCGACTTGCGCAAGCGCTTTGCTCTTGTCGCCGGCCGGCCGGGCGCCGACAAGCCGGACCCAGGTGCCACGGTCTGTTCCTGCTTCGCCGTCGGCGTCAATCAGATCGTAGCGGCGGTCCGCGGCGGCTGCCGCAGCGTCGAGGCAGTCGGTAAAGAGCTCAACGCCGGCACCAACTGCGGCTCGTGCCGCGCCGAAATCAAGGGGATCATCGATGGATGTCTTGCAGCAGCCGCGGAATGACAATCCCGCCCGCATGGAGCCGCTTGCAAAGCTGCCCGTCTTCTGGGCGCTTGAAGGCAAGCGGTGCGTGGTGGCCGGCGGCTCCGACGCCTGCGCCTGGAAGGCGGAACTTCTTGCTGCCTGCGGCGCTCATGTCGAAATCTACGCCGAAACGCTGAGCGGCACCTTCAAGGCGCTTCTCGCCCGCAATCTCGAGCACGCCGCGGCCAGACTGATCCATCATCCGGGGCACTGGCAGATGGAAGGTCTGACCGGCGCTGCCATTGCAATTGCCGACTGCGACGACGAGATTGAAGCCAGGCGCTTCTTCGACGCGGCATGCGCGACGGGCGTTCCGGTCAATGTCATCGACAAGCCGGATTTCTGCCAGTTCCAGTTCGGATCTATCGTCAACCGCTCCCCCGTCGTTGTTGCAATCTCGACGGATGGCGCAGCACCCATTCTTGCCCAGACCATCCGCCGCAAGATCGAGACCTTGCTCCCGCGCACGCTGAAATCCTGGGCTGGACTTGCCCAGTCGATACGCGGCAGGGTCAACGGGCTCCTTGAAACCGCTTCCGCGCGGCGACTTTTCTGGGAAAAATTCGCCGACATGGCTTTCGACGGTTCTGCTGTCAACCAGGCCGAGGCGCAGCTTTTGCTTGCTGCTCGGGGCTTGAAATCCACAACAAGCACAACCGGACGCGTCACTCTCGTCGGCGCGGGCCCTGGCGATGCCGAGCTTCTGACGCTGAAGGCGGTTCGCGCGCTGCAGGCCGCCGACGTTATCCTTTTCGATGATCTCGTTTCCGCCGAGGTGCTGGAACTCGCGCGCCGCGAGGCCAAGCGCATGCTGGTCGGCAAGCGCGGCGGCCGCAGCAGCTGCCGCCAGGAAGACATCAACGCGATGATGGTAAAACTCGCAAAGGCGGGCAAGCGCGTCGTCCGCCTCAAGGCCGGCGATCCCATGATCTTCGGCCGCGCCGGCGAAGAGATCGCTCATCTTGATCGCGAAAACATTCCGGTCGACGTCATTCCCGGCATCACGGCCGCAAGCGCTATGGCCTCACGCCTCGGCATTTCGCTGACCCATCGCGAGCATGCCCAGTCTGTACGCTTCATCACCGGCCATTCCCGCCATGGCGGATTGCCGATGGATGTCGATTGGACCACCGCTGCCGATCCGCATACGACCACCGTCTTTTATATGGGCGGGAGAACAGCGCCGCTCATTGCCGACCGGCTGATCGCCGAAGGCCTGTCGCCCGAAACGCCAGCCGTCATCATGAGCGACGTGAGCCGCACGACGCAGCGTCAGTGGCACGGGAACCTTGCAGGTCTTGGCGAAGGCATCAGCGAGATCGGCTACGAAAACCCCGTCCTGATCGCAGTCGGTCACGTTTTCGCCGCCCGGCAACACGCCGTGCACGCAGCACCTTTGTCGGCCGCTGCGTCCTTATAGGTGCTTTTCAACTGCTGCGACCGCAAAGATCTATTCTTACGCATAAAGGAGAAACGGCCGAGGGGCAGCGAGATTCTGCGTTGCATTTCCTTCGAAGGAATCTCGGAAAATGGTTTAGAAATAAGCTGTTCGGCGGACTTCTTAAACGAATGGTTCAGGCTGCAGCTCGCAACGGCAGCATCGTCATTGACCCATTTGCGGGCAAACTCTCGACCGCAAGCCGAAGGCGCTTTCCGGCGGGCAAAGGCAGCGCGTTGCCATCGGCCGCGCGATCGTTCGTGATCCGAAGGTCTTCCTGTTCGACGAGCCGCTCTCGAACCTCGACGCATCTTTGCGAGCCCAAATGCGGCTTGAGATTGCAGAACTCCATACCCGCCTGAAGACAACCATGATCTACGTTACCCATGACCAAGTCGAGGCGATGACGATGGCCGACAAGATCGTCGTCTTGAACGGTGGCAAGGTCGAGCAGGTGGGCAGCCCGATGGAACTCTGCCGCAAGCCGGCGACGCCCTTCGTCGCGGGCTTTATCGGCAGCGCGAAGATGAACCTTATACCGGCGAGGTTGCGCAGCGCTTCGGGTGCCAGACCTACGGGTCCGACCCGAGCATATTCGCCTTTCCCAAGCTAAAGGCGCGTGGCAAGGCAGGGTTAGACATATCGAGTTGCCTCGGCGCCGATGCCATCCTCTATCTGGATGTTCCGCAAATCGGCGAAATGGTGGTGCGCGCCGAAGGAGAGACCGCCTTTGCAACAGGTGCCACCGTTTCGGCAAGTCCGGTGGAAGGCGCGGCGCACAGATTCGGCGCATAGCCGGCTCGTCGAGCCGGAATCAGAGAAAACTTGCCTCGAAAAGTTCGCGTGAGTAATCGGCATGGGTGACGCCTGATTGAAGATCGGCTTTCGTCAGTTCATCGACGAAAGCACCATCTTTCATGATAAGCACCCTGTCGCACATGTGCGCGATCACTGCGAGATCGTGGCTCACGAGCACATAGGTCAGCCCATGCTCGTCGCGCTTGTCTGCAAGAAGATTGAGGATCTCGGCCTGAACGGAGACGTCGAGTGCCGAGGTTGGCTCATCGAGCAGCAGGATTGGCGGCGACAGGATAAGCGCCCGCGCAATGGCAACGCGCTGACGCTGGCCTCCCGACAATTCATGGGGAAACCGGTTGGCAAAGCTGTCGGGCAGTCCCACCTGCCGTAGCGCCTTTTGAACGGCAGACCAGCCATCACCGTGTCCCATCGAGCGGAGAGGCTCGGCCAGGGCCGTCCCGATGCGATGACGCGGGTGAAGCGAACCATAGGGATCCTGAAACACCATTTGAGCGCACTTCAGCTCATTTCGCGACCGGATCTTTCCGATTGCCTTGCCGTCGAGTTCTATTGAACCCGTCCATCCCTGCTCGATACCGGCCAGAGCCCGCAGGACCGTTGATTTGCCGCAGCCGGATTCCCCGACGATGCCAAGCGTTTCGCCCTTGCCGACCTCAAAGCCTACCCCTCTTACGACGTGGTTGCGCGTTTTGCCCGCACCATAGACAACATCGAGATTGCTGATCCTGATCATTGCGCCGCCTCTGCTTCCAATGCCTTCCTGTCCAGTACTTTCAGTCTGCGGACCGGATGAAGGGGGTCGGGAAGCGCCGCAATCAGGCCACGGGTATAGGGATGCCGGGCGTCATCGAGGCTCGTGAGCGTTTCAACGACACGACCCGCATACATGACCAGGATCCGCTGGCAGAAAGCCGCGACCATGCGGATATCGTGGCTGATGAGGATGAGGCCGGAATCATTTTCCCGCACCAGTTCGTCGAGCAGGACGAGGACGTCCTTCCTGACACTGACATCGAGTGCCGACGTAGGCTCGTCGGCAATGACCAGCTTCGGCTTGGCAAGCAGCATCATCGCAATCATCACGCGCTGACCCATGCCACCGGATATCTGATGCGGGTAAAGTGCCATGACGCGGTCTGCATCACTGATCCTGACGCGTTGGAGCATGCTTCTTGCACTCTCCATCGCTTGAGCGCGACCAAGGCCAAGATGAAGCCTTGCCGCCTCCGCCACCTGCCTGCCGATGGTCAGCACCGGATTAAGCGAATAGCGTGGATCTTGCATGATAAGCGCCATCTCCTTGCCGCGCAGTGCACCCATCTGTCGTTCGCTCTTTTCAAGCAGCGGACTGCCGGCAAGATCGAAACGCTCCGCCGAGATCGCGGCGCTCGGCGAAAGAAGGCGCATGATCGCCCGTCCGGTTGTCGATTTTCCGGAACCGGATTCGCCCACAATTCCTAGCCTTTCCCGCCCCAGGTCGAAGCTGACTTCGCTTACGGCCGGTATTGAACTGCGCCCAAAGCGCACGTTCAAATTCCGGACGGAAAGGATTGTTGAGGTTTCACGATCTTGCATGGCGCGGATCCAGGATATCGCGCAGCGTATCGCCGGCGATGTTGAAGGCGAGGCTCGTGAGCAAGATGGCAATGCCCGGCATGACGGCAACCCACCAGTAATCGAGCATGAACTTGCGTCCGCTTGATATCATCGCGCCCCATTCGGGCGCCGGCGGCTGCGCGCCAAGCCCGAGGAAGCCGAGCGATGCCGCCGTCAGGATGATGCCGGCCATATTGAGCGTCAGGCGCACGATCACCGACGGGACGCACATGGGTGCGATGTAGAGAAGCAATATTCTCAACGAAGACGCTCCATAAAGGCGGGCTGCGGCGACGTAATCGGCGTTGCGGACGACCAAGGCCTCGGCTCGGGCAAGCCGGGCAATCGGCGGCCAGGCCGTTAAGGAGATCGCGATGATCGCCGTGTTCAATCCCGCTCCAAGGGCGGCGGCAAATGCAAGGGCAAGGATCAGCGAGGGAAAGGACAGGACGATATCGGTTGCACGCATCAAGATTGCGTCTGTCCGACCGCCGAAAAAGCCGGATACGATGCCGATGAGCAAACCCACAGGGCCGACAATTATGGATATCGAGAGAACAGTCTGAATGGTGATCCTTGTCCCATAGACGAGGCGGCTGAAGATATCGCGTCCAAACTCATCTGTCCCTGCAAGATGTGCAAGGCTGGGCGGCTGCAGTGCATCACTCAGCATTTGGACATTTGGATCATAAGGCGCAAGCGCCGGCGCAATGATTGCGACGATGCAAAGCACGGCGAGGATGAGGAAGCCGGAGAGACCGAGCGGCTCGTCGGCAAGCTGACGTCCGGCGCGAGCGAGCGAGGCGGCGATGCGGGCCGGGATTGGCGGCCGCCTGATCTCGCTTTGAGAGTGAAGCGCGTCGGTCATTGCGTGGCCTCCCGGGTGCGCGGATCAAGCAGCGCATAGGCAATGTCTGCTACAAAGTTGAGGAACATGAAGATGAAGCCAACGATGATTGTTGCGGCCAGGATGGCGTTCATATCGCCGATCATCAACGCATTCGTCATGTATTGTCCGATCCCCGGCCATGAGAAGACGATCTCGGTCACGACGGCGCCTTTCCAGAAGATTTCCATAGGAAATCGCAAGGACGGTGATCAGCTGCACGGCAATGTTCGGCAGAACATGACCGATCACCGTATTCGCCGGCCCGACCCCTTTGGCTCGCGCTGCGATGACGTAGTCCTGATTGAGCTGCTCAAGTGTAAAGCTGCGGGTCATGCGGGTGATGTATGCCATCGCGGCGTAAGCAAGGATGATGGCTGGCAGAATGATGTGCGAGAGCGCATTCCAGAAAATTTCGGGCTCGCCTTCAAGCAGGCTGTCCAACAGCATCAGACCGGTCCTTGGGGTTACGATACCCTCGTAATAGACATCGACCCTGCCCGGACCGCCGACCCAGTTAAGCCCGGCATAGAAAATTACCAACCCGACGATACCGAACCAGAAGACCGGTATCGAATGACCGACGAGAGCCACGACCCGCGCCGTCTTGTCGATCCAGCTGTCGCGGAAAAGTGCTGCCGCAAGTCCGAGCGGCACACCTATGAATGTCGATATGATGACCGCCAGGGTGGCAAGCTCAAACGTTGCCGGAAATGCCTGCGCCAGATCCTTCGAAACGGGATTGCCAGTCAGGATTGCCGTTCCGAAATCACCCTGCAGCAAGCCCGTCAGATAAATGAAGAACTGCTGATAAAGTGGCAGATCAAGCCCAAGGCGCGCGCGCATCGCCGCGTAGGCGGCAGGGTCGGCAAGCTCGCCGACCACTGCGCCGACGGGATCGGCGGGCATGACGCGGCCGATCACGAAGGTGACGCAAAGCAGTATGAACAGACTGACGATGAGTTGGAGGACGCGCCTTCCAAGCTCACTCGTGGACAATTCCTTCATGATCGGCTGCCTGCCTCGGTTATTCGGTTTCTGCCTTGGTCACGGCTTCAAGTCGCGTCGTCATGTTCGGATGGCCGACATAGTCTTTAACGCGCGCATTAAGAACGATCGGCTCATAACGCTCGAAGAGCGGCAGCACTGCCGGTTTGAGGTCGACGAACATCTTTTGCATTTCGACATAAAGCTCGCCGCGTTTCTTGGCATCCGGCTCCAGCGAAGCCTTTGCGGTCAGCTTCGTCAGTTCGGGGATATCCCAGGCCGAGCGCCAGACGAAGTTGCCGGCGTTGTTTGCCTCCTTCGAATTGTCCGGATTGCTGGAGAACTGCTCCATCGAGCCAAGGACGTTCGGCATGTAGGCGCCTGTCTGCGGGATCAGGAGGTCGAAATCGCGGGCACGGTGGGCGGCGATGATCTCCGATCCATTACCCTGCTGGATATTGACCTTGATGCCGATCTGCGCAAGCGAGGCCTGGATAGCTGTCGCAAGATCGATACGCGGCGTCTGCGCGATCGTCTTCAAAGATAGCGAAAAGCCATCCTTGAACCCGGCCTCCGCCAACAGCGACTTGGCCTTTTCGACATCGAGATGCCAGTCAGGGCTCGAAATGGCATATTCGTAATTCTCCGGCACCGGCACCGTCCGCACCCTGCCGTAAGGCCCCATGATCGTCTTTTCGATGCCGGCATAATCGATGCCGTAGGCAATCGCCTCGCGGACCTTTGGATGAGACAGATATTGGTTTCCGGCATTCATGGACAGCACATAGAACCCCCCGGTCGGCACGCGCTGAATTTGGAATCCCTGCTTATTTTGAAACGTCCCAAGATCAGATGCGCTCAATGCGCTTGCAATGTCGATGTCGCCGCGCTCCAGCATCAGGCGCTCGACCTGGCTTTCGGGAACATGCCGGATAACGACGCGCCGCATATTCGGTTCGCCCCCGACATAATCCTTGTTGACGTCCAGGATGACGATCTCGTTGGGTGTCCAGCGATTGAGCGTGAATGGCCCCGAACCGGCAGAGTTCGTGCGCAGCCACGCGTTTCCATAGTCGTTATCCTTGACGTGCTTCTCAACCTCGACGCTGTCGACAACGCTGGTAGTCACCATGGCGAGACGATAGAGAAGCAATTCCGGGGTAACCTCGCCCGAAAGATCAATGCGCACTGTGCGCTCATCGGGTGCCGTCACCAGCTTTTCAACATTGTTAGCATTGTAGCCGACTCGCTTCAGGTTGGCCGCAGCCGCCTGGTTCATCTTGAGGAGACGCGTCAGCGAAAAAACAACATCCTTGGATGTCACCGGATTACCGGAGGCAAACGCCGCTTCCCTGAGCTTGAACGTGATCCCTTTGTCATCGATCGCCCAGCTCTCTGCCAGTTGCGGTGCGATCTTGCCCCCCGGCGTCGCCAGGACCAGACGGTCATAGAGATTGCACATGATTTCATTGGCCTTGCCTTCCGTCGCCTGCTGCGGATCAAGCGACAACACCTGGGCAAGCGACGTGCCGATGACGAGTTGGTCCTTCGGCGTTTCGGCTACGGCGGCAGAAGCAGTCAGCGCCAGCAAGCTGATGGCGGCTCCAACGAATAGCCCCTTACGAAAATGCTTCATTTCAATTCCTCCCTGGTCTACTATAGAAGACATATTATGTCATCGGTATGTCGTATTATGATTTACAGAACTTTCCGCGGGTTGGCAAGAGCCGCCCATGGGCATTTGCGACAGGCGCTGTGAGGGGTTGGGATTTAAGAATGCGACGGAGCCGAGAAAGACTTGCACAGCAGTTGATCGATCAGATGCGTGCCCAGATCGAATCAGGAAAACTCAAAGAGGGCGACCAGTTGCCCACCGAGCCGCAACTGGAGGCGACTTTCGGCGTGAGCCGCACCGTTGTTCGCGAAGCCATCGCGGATCTTCGCTCAGCCGGCTATGTCCGACCGATCCAGGGAAAGGGAGTGTTCGTCAGCAATCCATCCGCACAAAAGGCATTTTCGTTAACGCCGGTAGAAATCAAGAGCATCCCGGAAACCCTTGAATTACTTGAATTTCGCATGGCCGCTGAGGGAGAAGCGGCAGCCATTGCGGCCTATCGAAGAACAGCTGAACAAGAGGCTGCGATCCGTGCAGCCAACCGCAAGATGGCCCAGATGATCGAAGATGGCGCCCCCACTGTTGAAGCAGATTACGAGTTTCACATGGCGATCGCAGCGGCGACGAATAACCGCTTCTATGTCGACGTTTTGCGGCATTTCGGGCCTCGCGCCATCCCCAGAGGGCAGTTCCCGACCCTGCCCGAGGCTCATGATCGCGCCTACCTCGACAAGGTCCACGCAGAACACATCGAGATCCTTGAGGCCATTGCGGATCAGGAGCCCGAGCGGGCGCGGCAGGCCATGCGCGCGCATTTGCTTGCCAGCCAGCGGCGCTACCGGATGCTGGCCGAACAGCAATAAGATACTCGACACCTCTCAAAATTCATATTATGTCATACGACATTACTGAATTGGAGAGGATTTCAAAACATGTATGTTGGAACCCAGGTCGCGGTTCGGGACGACGACGATTTCCGTGTTTTCGCACAGCTCGGGCTGAAGCATATCTGCGCCGACCCACCCGGACCGCCTGCGAGCTGGACCCTTGACGATTTGGAACGCCACCGCGACAAGGTCGAGAGCTTCGGATTGATTCTCGATATGGTCCAGCTGCCCCTTCCCTCGCGGCCGATCGAGAACGCCTCTTATCCAGATATTCTTCTTGCCGGTCCTAAGCGTGATCGTCAGATCGATGCCGTCTGCAGACTGATCGAGGATATTGCCGCCGCAGGCATTCCAGCGGCGAAGTACAACCTCAATCTGATCGGCATCCCCCGCACGCCGATGGAACCGGGCCGCGGCGGCTCGATGAACGAGGCCTTTCGCTGGGAAAAAGTCGATCAGGCGGCGGCGCCGGGCCTAGCCGGGGAGCTTTGCGAGGACGAAAACTGGGAAAGAATCGATTATTTCCTCAAGCGTGTCGTGCCGGTTGCCGAAACCAATCGCGTGCGGCTCGCCTGCCATCCGCATGATCCCTACACGCCCCCCGGCTATCGCGGCGTCACCCGCGTCCTTGGGACGGTCGACGGTCTGAAGAAATTCGTGACCATGCACGAAAGCCCCTATCACGGACTGAATTTCTGCCAGGGGTCGATCGGCGAGATGCTTGAGAACCCGCGTGAAGAAATCGATGACATCATCCGCTGGTTCGGAACGCGCGGAAAAATTTTCAATGTCCACTTCCGCAACATCAGAGGCGGAAAACTGTCCTTCATGGAAACCTTTCCCGACGAGGGCGACATGGACATGGTCCGCTCTGCACGGGTCTACAAGGAGGTCGGCTACAAATACATGCTGATGCCCGACCACGTCCCGACGATCAGCGGCAAGGATCCTTCCGGCGTCGCCTTTGCCTTTTGCTACGGCTACATCGCAGCGCTCATCGAAGCGCTTGAGACAGCGTCTGTTTAAGCCGATCCCGCATCCCTTCATCAATGAACATCGAACAGGAATGAACAATGGATCCAATTGAACTCAAGCGAGCGGTGGGCAGCGGGCTCCTCTCCTTCCCGGTCACACATTTCCAACAAGATCTCAAATTCGACGAGGATGCTTACCGCAAACACATCGAATGGCTGGCCGGCTATGACGCAGCCGCTTTGTTCGCCGCGGGCGGTACAGGCGAATTCTTTTCGCTCAATCCGCAGGAAATTCCCTCGGTCGTGGCGGCGGCAAAAGGATCGGCAGGGAAAACACCCATCATCTCCGGCGCCGGATACGGCACCTCGCTTGCAATCGACATCGCGAAATCCGCCGAAAAAGCCGGCGCAGACGGTCTATTGCTTTTGCCGCCCTATCTGATGTTCAGCGAACAAGCCGGCCTCATCAACCATGTGAGGTCCGTCTGCAAATCGGTCGGCATCGGTGTCATCGTCTATAACCGTGATAATGCGGTCTTGACGGCGGACAGCATTGCAAGGCTTTGCGATGAGTGCCCGAACCTCATCGGCTTTAAAGACGGCGTAGGTGATGTCGACAAGGTGATCGAGATCACAACCAAGCTTCAGGACCGTCTGGTCTATGTCGGCGGCATGCCGACGCATGAGGTGTATGCGCAGGCCTATTTTGCAGCCGGCGTCACCACTTACTCCTCGGCCGTGTTCAATTTCGTACCGGCGCTCGCCCACCGTTTCTATCAGGCGCTTCGCTCAGGCAATCAGCCTGTTGTCGACGAGATCCTGAAGAATTTCTTCTTTCCCTTTGTGGCGTTGCGCAATCGCAAGAAGGGCTACGCGGTCTCGATCATCAAGGCCGGGCTGCGGGTGCTTGACCGGGACCCCGGCCCCGTCCGCCCGCCGCTTATTGATCTCAGCCCGGAAGAGACGGCGCTGCTTGAGCGTATCGTTCAGGCAAACGACATCGACAAAATCGCAGCGGAATGAAGAGGCAGCAGGGCTATCCCCTCCCAGCCGTCCTGAACCACCTCTTCAAGAACGGGCGCGCGGCATTATTGGACCCGCGCGGCCGTCTGCTGACCAGGCTTTTAGCCTAACGGCAGGATCAGCACATCGCGCGGCGAAATTTCGAACTGGCCGCCATAATGGATCCAGCCGATGGGCCATGACGCTCTTTCGCCAGTAAACGCTGCCCTTCCCTCGGCAAGCTCGACCCTGGTCGCCTGCGCGTTGCGCATCGGATTGACGAACCAGAGAATGCTGCCTTTTTCGCCTTTGTGGAGGCGGGAAAGCCGCGCCCTCTTCAGAGCGCGGCGACTTCTCGATCAGTGACACCTCAGTCCTTATTCGGCAGCCTGCAGTGCCGGCACGCTCACGTCACCATTCTCCGGCAACTCACCGGCCATTGCCGCAGCAAACTTCGTCTGGTCCAGTTCGTTCTCCCAGCGCGCGACGACAACGGTGGCGACTGCGTTTCCGACGAAATTCGTCAACGCGCGGCATTCCGACATGAAGCGGTCGATGCCGAGGATGAGCGCCATGCCGGCGACGGGAACCGACGGAACGACCGAGAGCGTGGCAGCGAGCGTGATGAAGCCCGCGCCGGTAATGCCTGCAGCACCCTTCGAACTCAACATGGCGACCAGCAAGAGCAGGATCTGGTCGGCGAAGGACAGCGGCGTGTCTGTCGCCTGGGCGATGAACAGGGCTGCAAGCGTCATATAGATGTTGGTTCCGTCGAGATTGAAGGAATAGCCGGTCGGGATCACCAGCCCGACGACGGAGCGTTTGCATCCGGCCTGTTCCATCTTCGCCATGAGGCCGGGAAGGGCTGCTTCCGACGACGACGTACCCAGAACAAGCAGCAGTTCTTCCTTGATGTAGCGGATCAGCGCCAGGATCGAGAAGCCGTTGTAGCGGGCAACCCCGCCAAGCACGACGAGCACGAAAAGCAGCGATGTCAGATAGAAGGTTCCGATGAGCATGGCAAGGTTGGCGATCGAACCGATGCCATATTTGCCGATGGTAAAGGCCATCGCACCGAAGGCTCCGATGGGGGCCGCCTTCATCAGGATCGCCACGAGGCGGAAGATCGGCGTCGTCAAAGCCTGCAGGAAATCCACGACCGGCCGGCCGCGGTCGCCGACCATGGCGAGCGCAATACCGAACAGCACCGAGAAGAACAGCACCTGCAGGATGTCGCCGTCGGCAAAAGCACCGACGATGGTCGTCGGGATGATGTTCATCAAGAAGCCGGTAATGGTCGAGTCATGGGCTTTTTCGGCATAGGTCGCAACCGCCTTGGCGTCGAGCGTGGCCGGATCGATATGCATGCCCGCACCCGGCTGGATGACGTTGGAAACGACAAGACCGACGGCAAGTGCGAGCGTCGAAAAGACGAGGAAGTAGATCATCGCCTTGCCGGCGACGCGCCCGACCTTGTGCAGATCGGACATGCCGGCGATACCGGTTGCCACCGTCAGGAAAATGACCGGTGCGATGATCATCTTGACGAGCTTGATAAAGGCATCGCCAAGCGGTTTCAGCGCCGTGCCGACCTCGGGGTAGAAGTGCCCGAGCAGCATGCCTGCACAGATGGCGAAAACGACCTGCACATAGAGATGCCGGTAGAATGGAACTTTGCCGCGCGCCGGCGCGGCTGGAATTGCTACACCCATAGTGTCCTCCATAAAGCCCCAAACCGACAATGGCCTCCCGGGGCGGATGATGCGGATATCTGGTAATTCAACAGCCACCCGGCTGTTTGCAAATACTTTGCAACGGGCGTGCCAGTTTGCTTTTATGCCTCTAAGGCGCTGTTTTTTCGTATCTTCTTGAAAAGCCGCTCAGGAACGCGAGCTCGCTTGGGCGTCTTTTCGCACAAAGTGATTTGACCATTGTGCGAGATTGCGCACATTCTCCGTCATGCTTCAGCGATCAACCACAGACAACGTTCGAACCCCGCCGGACGTCATTCGCCAGGCGCGCCGTGCCTGGATCCTGTTCTTAGCTGTATCTGCGATCCTCATTGCGGCAGCGCTGGTAGGCGCCGAACTTTACGGGCGCCGGTCGGCGATCGAAGGGCTGGAAAGCCAGGCCCGCACCGACGCCAATCTCAAGGTCGCTTTGCTGACGGCCGTTCTGGAGCGGCCTCGCGCCCTGCCGCTTCTTCTTTCGGAGGATCAACAGGTTCTCGACGCCCTTTCGTCTGCAAAGAGCGGCACGACCGATCTCTTGAACCGCAAGCTGGAGCGGCTCGTCACCGGCACGCAAGCCGCCGTGCTTTATGTCATCGGTCCGGACGGGATAGCCGTCTCCTCAAGCAACTGGCGCGAGCCGATCAGTTTCGTCGGAAACGACTACGCGTTCCGTGACTATTTCCGTCGCGCGATGGAGCAAGGCACGGCTGAGCACTTCGCGCTTGGCAGCGTCAGCAAACGTCCCGGCCTTTACATCTCCCGCAGGGTCGGCAGCGCGGCTGCTCCGCTCGGCGTCGTGGTCGTCAAAATGGAATTCGACCGCCTGGAAAACGACTGGCGTGACGCAAGCAGGCCCGTTTACGTGACGGACAACCACGGGGTCGTTCTGATCACGAGCATTCCTTCCTGGCGTTTCATGACCACCGGGCCGGTACCGCAGCAGGATCTTGCATCCATTCGAAGCAGTCTGCAGTTCGGAGATGCACCGCTGGCAGAGCTTCCCATCATGCATCCGTCAACCATCGGCCCGGACGCATCCATTGTTTCTGCCGTCCTGCCCGGCGGCGGAGAGGCCCAGTATCTGCGCCTCTTTGCGGCCGTTCCGACGACGCCATGGCGGCTGGAATATTTAGTTCCAACCGAAATGCCGGTCGCGTCGGCCGTGCGGGAGATGCGGCTTCTCGCACTGGCGTTTTTGCTGCCCATTCTCGCAATCGCGGCCTTTTTGCTGAGACGGCGGCAGGTCTCCGTGATGAGGATCGCCAGCGAACAGGCCATGCGCGAGGAACTGGAGCGCCGGGTCGTTGCCAGGACAGATGAATTGAGTCGCGCTCGCGATCGCTTGCAGGCGGAAATTTCCGATCATCGCGATACGGAGGCGAAGCTGCAAATCGTGCAACAGGAGCTCGTGCAGGCGAACCGGCTCGCCATCCTCGGGCAGGTTGCAGCCGGCGTCGCCCATGAGATCAATCAGCCGGTTGCCACGATCCGCGCTTACGCAGATAACGCCCGCGTCTTCCTCCAGCGGAAAGAGCCAAGTTCGGCCGAGGAGAATTTAGGCGCCATTGCTCAGCTCACCGAAAGAATCGGCACGATTACCGAGGAATTGAAAGCCTTTGCGCGCAAGGGGAGAACGGCTGCCGAACCCGTTGAGCTTAGCACCATCATCGAAGGCGCCGTCGTCTTGCTGAAGAGCCGGTTTGCCGGGCAGTTGAACGCACTCGACATCCGAATGCCGCCACCGGGTCTCTTCGTCATGGGCAATCGGATCCGGCTGGAGCAAATCCTGATCAATCTCTTCCAGAACGCCCTTGAGGCGCTCGAAGGCCGCGACGACGCGAAGGTGGAGATATCCGTTGCAGAAACGCCCGAGCAGGTCGCCATCGCCGTTTCGGATAATGGACCCGGCATTCCACCGGCAATTCTCGACACTCTTTTTACGCCGTTCCATACATCCAAGGAAAAAGGCTTGGGCCTCGGGCTTGTCATTTCAAAGGACATTGTTGCCGACTACGGCGGCCGGATCGATGTTACAAGCAGCGGCAACGGCACATGTTTTACAGTCCACCTTATGAGGGCAAAGGCATGAGGGATGCGTTATCGATCTTTCTCATCGACGATGACAAGGACCTTCTTCGGGCCACCAAGCAAACCTTGGAGCTTGCGGGCTTAAAAGTTTCAGCCTTTTCGGTGGCAAGTGAAGCGCTCGGTGCCCTTAACGCCGATTTTGCAGGCGCGGTCGTTTCCGATATCCGCATGCCGCAGATTGACGGCCTGCAGCTTTTCGATCGCGTGCGGAAGGAAGATGAGGACCTGCCGGTCATCCTGATCACCGGCCACGGCGATATTCCAATGGCGGTGAAGGCCATTCAGGACGGCGCCTACGACTTCATCACCAAACCGTTTGCAACCGACAGGCTGGTGCAAGCAGTCAAGAGGGCGGTGGAAAAACGCAGCCTCGTTCTGGAGAATAGGGCGCTGCGCCGGGCCGCCGACCAAGCTCGGGACGACCTGCCGCTGATCGGCCAGACACCGACCATGGAGCGGCTGCGCCGGACCTTGCGCCAGATCGCCGATACCGAGGTCGATGTGCTCGTCACGGGCGAGACCGGCAGCGGCAAGGAGGTGGTCGCCAGCCTGCTGCATCGATGGAGCCGCAGAGCGTCGGGCAACTTCGTTGCGCTCAACTGCGGGGCGCTGCCCGAGACGGTCATAGAGAGCGAGCTCTTCGGCCATGAGCCAGGCGCCTTTACCGGAGCGCAAAAGAAGCGCGTCGGGCGCATCGAGCATGCAAGCGGCGGCACGCTTTTTCTCGACGAGATCGAGAGCATGCCTCCATCGACCCAGGTGCACATGCTGCGCGTTCTCGAGATGCGGGAAGTGACGCCGCTCGGCACCAATGAGGTCAGACCCGTCGACCTGCGCGTCGTCGCCGCCGCAAAGGTGGATCTTGGAGACCCGGAACAGCGTGGGGGTTTTTCGTGAGGATCTCTATTATCGGCTCAATGTGGTCACGATCTCGATCCCGCCGCTTAGAGAACGCCGAGACGACATCCCCCTCCTCTTTGGCCATTTTGCCGAACGCGCGGCGTCCCGGTTCAAACGCGAAGTTCCGGCGATCTCGTCAGCCGTTCAACGTCATTTGCAGGGTCACGGCTGGCCAGGCAACGTGCGCGAGCTGTCGCACTTTGCCGAACGCTTCGTCCTCGGCGTTGAGCAGTTACCGGCAAGTACACGGCCGTCGGCACCTGAGACGGGCGAAGTGCTTCCGCTGCCCGATAGACTGGACCGCTATGAGGCCAGCATCATCCGTGAGGCGCTCGATGCCAATGGCGGCGACGTCCGCCGCACGATTGCGGAGCTCGGCATACCGCGCAAGACTTTTTACGACAAGCTCCAGCGCCACGGCATCGTCCGCAGTCAATTCGCAGCATCCAAATCCGGGCAGATTTAAACGGAGCTAGCAAATTCCACCGGGGCGGCTGCGTCCGGCCCGTTTAGGCAATAGCAATGCCTCAACACTGGCCGGCCAGAGTTTGCCGCGCAACGCTTCTGCAAGCTCTTCGTGTTTGGCAAGATTGAAAACCAATATGATGCACCGCGTTTTGCCTGATGCGCGATGCCTCCAAATAGGCCTCGAACCCCGCGGAGGGCTTGGCCGTGGCTCCACAACGGCTGCATGGGCACAGACGGCCTTCAGCCGCGCCGCTAGGTTGTGGCATATCCAGTGCCGGTTTAAAGGTCCGCGCCACGGAAAGGCCGCAGCAGAAAGACCCGCCATCAATCTCGGTTTGGACATCGATTGCTCAAAAATGCAATGCTTCTGAATCGCAAGAATCCCTGACAGAGCAGGTCATTCCAGGCCGCTTTACAATCATGGTTGGCAGCGCTAGCATCGCCCGCATGACGCAGGGGAGAGGAGCCCGTCTGACGTCATCTGGATAGCGTATCGACATGCCTTGCCGGACCGGCACCCGACTGCAGAAAACAATCCGCAGCGGACCGTCGATGATGCCGACACCCATTCGATGCCAGTCCAAGCACGGCAACAATGGGAGGATTCGATGTATAAGACATTGGTCGGCGGCATCCTGGCCGCGGCTGCATTCACGCTTTCCCACTCCACGGCCCTTGCCGAGCCGGAAATCGTCAGCGGGCCTGCGGCCGAAGCTGACTGCTTCGTGCCGTGGGCGGCAGAAACCAAGTTCTTCAAGTTTCCAAAGAAGGACGGCCCCTACCGCATAGCGCTCGCCAACGGCTATATCGCCAATACCTGGCGCATCCAGATGATCCAGACGGCGAAAGCCTATGCCGCGCAGCCGGATGTCGCCTCAAAACTCAAGGAGTTCAAGGTCGTTTCGACCGGCGAGGACGTGCCTGCGCAAATTTCGGCAATCAACAACTTCATCGATTCAGGCTATGACGCCATCGTCGTCAATGCGCAGAACCCGACGGCATTCGGACCGGTCATCAAGCGCGCCAAGCAGGCCGGCGTCATCCTGGTCGCCTTCGACAACATCCTTGACACCGAAGACGCAATCAACGTCAACGTCGATCAGAAGGGCCTCGGCGTATTGTGGGCAAACTGGCTGGCAAAGCACCTGCCTGACGGCGGCAAGGTTCTCGAAGTGCGCGGCGTTGCCGGCACCTCGGTCGATACCGATCGTCACAACGGTATTCACGAAACCTTTGCTGCGACCGGCAAGAAATGGGATGTCGTCGAAGTGCTCGGAAAATGGGACGATCCGACAGCACAAAAGGCGACCGCTGACGCAATTGCCGTGCACAAGAAATTTGACGGCATCACTGCGCAGGGCGGCGATACCGGCGTCGTACAGGCGATGATCGATGCCGGACATCCGTTTGTGCCTTTCGGGGGAGAGACCGAAAACGGTTTTCGCAAGTTCTGCGCCAAGCATGCCGCCGAGGGCCTGAAATGCTCCTCGGCCGGTACGGGACCCGCACAGGTGGCGGTTGCCATCAAGACGGCGATTGCTGCGCTTGAAGGAAAGGTCGTGCCGCAATCCATCAAGCTGCCGCTGGCAATTGTTGAAGACCCGAATTTCAAGGAAGGCGAGGACTTTTATCCCGATCAATCCGACAACTTCTTCGTCGGCAATGCCTTCCCGACCTGCGGCATCAACTTCACCGCGCAGGAGATCATGGGGCAGTCGAAGGAAAACCAGTAGACCGGGTCCAAGCCGCTCGCTTGAACGGCGCGTCGCGGGTACCCGCGACGCGCCAGAAAAACCGGTTTCGAGGAACCTTATGATCACATCAGAAATACCGGCGGCAACGCCCCTCTTCCAGATGAGCGGTGTTTCGAAGCGTTACGGCGGCGTTCACGCACTGGAAAATGCCGAACTTGCCGTCAAACCCGGGCGGATTCACGCTATTCTCGGCGAGAATGGCGCGGGAAAATCGACCCTTATCAAGATCATGGCAGGTGTCGTCGCGCCCGATGAAGGCCAAATGTTGCTGAACGGACGCCCGGTCAGCTTCAGGTCCCCCGCCGAAGCCTCCGCTGCCGGGGTCACCTGTGTGTTCCAGGAGCTTTCGCTCATCCCCGACCTGAGCGTTGCCGACAACATCTGCATCGCCGCGCCGCCGCGCCATTTCGGCCTGATCAACCGCAGGGCCCAGCGTGCGATCGCCGAGGAGATGCTGGCCCGGGCAGGCGCCGAAGACATCCATCCGCGGGCGCTGGTCAAGGATCTGTCATTGTCGCGTCGGCAACTGGTCGAGATCGCCAAGGCGCTCGCATGGAAGCCGCGCATTCTTATTCTCGACGAGGGAACGTCGGCGCTGACGGCAGCTGACGTCGTCAAGGTTTTTTCTGTCCTGAGGCGACTACGATCCGAGGGCTTGGCGCTGCTTTACATTTCACACCGCATGCAAGAGATCGCCGAACTGGCCGATGAATGCACGGTTTTGCGCAATGGCCGCAATGTCATGAGCTTTGCGGCCGGAACGCGCAGCGGCAGCGAGATCGTCGAAATGATGATCGGCCGTGAATATTCCAGCGCCTTCCCGCCGAAGCCGGCGCGAGCGGCAACCGATACGGCTCCTCCCCCTCTTGAGTGCCGCAAGCTCTGCTGGGGGGACAGCCTGCGCGACATTTCTCTTACCGTCGGCAGAGGCGAGGTGGTCGGCCTTGGCGGTCTGGACGGGCAAGGACAGCGCGAAATGCTGCTTGCCCTTTTCGGCGTGCTTCGCGGCACCATCGGCTCCGTCCTTGTCGATGGCAAGCCCGTCGCACTCACCAGTCCGGCAGTCGCACGCTCAAAGCATATAGGCATGGCTCTGATCCCCGAGGACCGCAAGACCGAAGGATTGATGCTGCCGATGACGGTTCGGGAAAATCTCTCCTTCGCGGTGCTGGACCGGGTATCCAAGGGTGGCGTCATAGATCGGCAAAAGGAAGAACAGCTGATCGACGAGATGGTGCAGTTGCTGGCGATCAAGACGGCAGGCCTCGACATTCCGGTCGGCGCGCTTTCTGGCGGCAATCAGCAAAAGGTCGTCATTGCCAAATGGCTGATGCGCCGGCCTCGGATCGTGCTGCTCAACGACCCCACACGCGGCATCGATGTCGGCACCAAACAGGAAATTTACCAGTTGCTGCGGCGGCTTGCCGAGGCAGGCGCGGCCATTCTTTTTTATTCGACGGATTACGATGAACTGATCGGCTGCTGCGATCGCGTTCTCGTGTTTTATAACGGCAGCATCGTGCGCGAACTGAGGGACGACGGCATTACACAGCATGCTTTGGTCGCAAGCGCGCTCAATGTCGAGGGCGAGAAGGCGGAGAGCGCGGCATGAAGGAATGGCGTTACCGGTTGAACGAACGGCGCAGCACGCTGATGGCAGCCGGTATTTTCCTCGTCATGTTTGCCATCTATGTCTCCAACCATCCGGCCGGTTTAACGGCCAACGTCGTGCAGACCGCCGCCAACAAGGGTGTTCTTCTTGCCTTTGTCGCGATGGCGCAGACGCTGGTCGTGATCACGGCGGGCATCGACCTATCCGTCGGCATGATCTTCATCCTTACCAATGCGTTGGCCTCCTGGATCGTTCTTGGAACGGCGATCGAAACGGCCTTCGGCGTGATCGCCGTTCTGGCCACCGGTCTTTTCTGCGGGGCATTGAACGGCCTGATCGTCATTTATGGGAGATTGCAGCCGATTGTCGCCACCATCGCGACGGGCGCGGTCTTCTTCGGGATCGCCTTGCTGCTGCGGCCCTTTCCCGGCGGCTCGGTTAATGAGGAACTGGCAGATATCATGACCGGAAAGATATTCGGCACTGTGCCCGCCAGCCTGGTTGCCCTGGCTGCCATCGTTCTCATCATTTGGGTGCCGTTCAGCCGGTCTGTCATCGGACGGACGGCTTATGCATCCGGCTCGTCGGAGACCGCAGCCTATATGTCCGGACTACCGATCCGCCGCGCCAAGTTTACTGCCTATGCGCTGGCCGGCCTTCTTGCCTCGATCGGCGGTCTGTTTCTCACATTCTTCACTTTCACAGGCGAGGCAGCCCTTGCAAGCGGCAATGCCTACACGCTTTTCTCGATCGCCTCGGTCGTCCTTGGCGGCGTATCCCTTTTTGGCGGCAAGGGCAGTGCGATCGGTGCGATATTCGGAGCGCTCGCCTTCCGCACCATCGGCGACCTGCTTTTCGTCTTCGATTTCGATCCGCTGTGGCAGCCTCTGTTCCAGGGTGTGGTGCTGCTCGTCGCCGTCAGCCTCGGAGCCTTCGGATTGTTCCGCGTCCGCAATCGCCTGGAGTGGTTCGGATGAGCAACGCAGCGCGAGAAGAGCCGGTGAGCTCTCTGCCTAAAATCGTGCGGCGGCTCGATCCGGCGATCGCGACGGCCTTCGGCTGCATCATCCTTTTGCTGATCATCGGCAGTTTTTATTCGACGAGTTTCCTGTCGCCCGAATATCTCCTGCAGCAGTTGAAAGTGGCATCCTTCCTTGGCGTCATTGCCACCGGCATGATGATCGTCATCTTGCTCGGCCAGATTGATCTTTCCGTTCCCTGGTCGGTTGCCGTTGGCGGAATGATGGCTTGTGCTGCGGCCGCATATGGTCCTGCAGGCGAGATGCTTGCTATTCCCTTCGGAATTGTCTGCGGCATGGCAATCGGCCTCGCAAACGGGATCGGCGTCGCTTATCTGCGCATTCCCTCGATGATCATCACGCTTGCGACCAACGCCGTCGCTCAGGGGTTGATGGTCCTTTATACTGGTGGTTTCTCGCCACAGGATTCGGCTACATTTGCCATGCGTTATCTGGCAACCGGCTTTCTTCTCCCCGGCATACCCAATGCCGTGCTCATCTGGGCCGTGATCGGTGCCGGCACGGTCTTTGCCCTCACGCGCACGACATTCGGCCGCTCCGTCTACGGCATCGGCAACCGCGAGAGCGCGGCCTATCTATCCGGCATCAACACCCGCCGGATCGTCCTGATCGCCTTCATCGCCTCCGGTGCCCTTAGCGCCTTTGGCGGCGGCCTGCTTGCCGGCTATGCGTCGAAGGCGGCCCAATCGATGGGCGATGCTTATCTTTTGCCCTCGATCGCCGCCGTCGTCCTCGGCGGAACATCCATTCTCGGCGGCAGGGGCTCCTACCTCGGCACAGTCGCCGGCGTGATCTTAATCACCCTCCTGCAATCGATCCTCTCGGTCATGCAGATGCCGGAGGCAGGACGGCAGATCATCTACGGCATGGTCATCATCGCCATGCTGCTGCTTTACGGCCGCAGCCCTGCCAACCGGTGACCCGCGGCCCTACCGGATTTATCCGCTGGCAAACCTCTCAAAATCCCAAAACCAAGGCACCACCGGTCAATCCGGCGCCCGCAGCCGTTAGAAGCACCGCCTCGCCCGAGGCAAACGGCCGTTTCTCCTTGGCAATCGACAGCGACAGGGCAATGGTCGCGGCAGATGAATTGCCGTAGTCGGCAATTGTGCTGACGGTTTTGACGTCCGAAATACCCAGTTTCTCGCCCACGGCGCTGAAGATTCGCGTATTGGCCTGGTGCGGCACGAACCGGCTGACATTCGACGTGACCATGCCCGCGCGCTCGAGCGCCCGCAGCGAAGAAGCCGTCATCATCTCGACAGCACGCGAAAACACCTCACGTCCGTCGCGCATCGTCATGAGAAAGTCCTCGGCCCTCATCCCCGGCGCAAACGGGCGGTTGCTGCCGCCGGCAGCGATCGAGATCAGGTCGTAACCGCTTCCATCGGACGTAAGATCGACGCCGAGGAGACCGGTGCCGGGCTCGAGCGATGGCGAAAGCACGACCGCACCAGCTGCGTCGGCAAACAGAACCGAGCTCGCGCGCTCGGCCGGGTTGATCCGCCGGCTTAAGATGTTTGCGGCAACGACGAGTACCGGTCTTGCTTGGCTTCGAACAAAGCCGTCGGCAAGTGTCAGCGCATAAAGAAAGCCCGAGCAGGCGCCTGCAAGATCGATCGCTCCGGAATTTGCAAGACCGAGGCGATGGGCAAGCAGGGGCGCTGACGGCGGCAGCAAATGGTCAGGGGTCGAGGTTGCAAGCAGCGTCAAGGCGATTTCGGCCCGGTCGACGCCGGCATCGCTAAGGGCCATGGCCCCGGCGCGGGCCGCAAGCCCGCTCAAGGTGTCGCCCTCTTGCGCCCAGTGCCTGGCACGAATGCCTGTACGGCGTTCGATCCAGCCGGGTTCCAGCCCAAGCGCCCTCTCAATCTCGCCGTTTTCGACCCGTCGCGCCGGCACGCTGTGCCCGAAGCCCGCCAGCCGCGAAGCCCTCGCCGCGGTCATGCCGACACCCTGAAGTGAAAGGCGGCTTCTTCGATCGCTTCATAGGCGCGATCGAGCTCCTTGGCCGTGATGCAATAGGGCGGCATCAGGTAGATGACGTTGCCGAGCGGCCGGATGAGCAGGTGACGCTCGCGGAAGAACGCGCGCAGCCTCGGCCCGACCTCTGCCAAGTATCCGCCCGCCACGACATCGAGATCAAGAGCCGCGATCGTTCCGATTTGCCGAACATTGCGGAAACGCACGTCGTTCGAAAAGCGGGTCAGATGCGCCCGATGCACGTCCGCGAGAGCCTTAAGCCGTGCCTGCACCGGCTCATCCCGCCAGACGGAAAGATTGGCAACCGCTGCTGCGCAGGCGATCGGATTGGCTGTGTAGGAACTCGAATGAAAGAAGGTTCTGCGGCGGTCAGTGGAGAGGTGCGCGTCGAAGATTTCCGCCGTGCACAACGTTGCCGCCAGCGGTAGAGCACCTCCCGTCAGGCCTTTCGACGTACAGAGGATGTCCGGGGTGATCGCTGCCTGCTCACAGCCAAAAAGCGTTCCGGTGCGCCCCCAACCGGTCATCACTTCATCGGCAATGAGAAGCGTACCGCAATGCTCGGCAACCTCCTTGAGGCTCGCAAGAAGCGACGGCGCATAGATCTTCATGCCGCCCGCCCCGAGGACGAGCGGCTCGATGAGAAGAGCTGCGACTTCGCCTGACCGGCAGTAGCTTTCGAAGGCATCGAGAGTTTCCTGCTCGCGGCCGGCCTCTGGGAAAGGCAGCCGGTCGACGGCAAAGAGCAGCGGTTCGTAGGCAGCATTGAACACGCCGCGCTCACCGGCCGACATCGTGCCGATCGTATCGCCGTGATAGGCATGTTCCATGACGACGATGCGATTGCGCCGCTCGCCTTTGTTATGGAAAAAACCGAGCGCCATCTTCAGTGCGACCTCAACTGCGGTCGATCCGCTGTCGGAATAAAAGACATGGGCCAGTCCGGGCGGTGCAACGGCGATCAGCCCTTCAGCCAGCTCTTCGGCCGGCGCATGCGTATATTCGGCGAAGATGAGCTGGTCATAGCGTCCAGCGGCTGCGCCAATTGCGCTCATGATGGCAGGGTGCCGATGGCCGTGGGTGATCACCCACCAGGATGAGATCGCGTCAAGAACATGATTGCCGTCCTCATCGATAAGGTAGGCGCCTACCGTCTCAACGATCGGCTTCATGCGCGGTTCGAGCGCGTGCTGGGTGAAGGGATGCCATACACGAGAATGCGTCATGCCAGGGCTGCCTTGATGCGTTCAATATCGATGTTTTCGGCGAAAGCCTCCTGCAGTGTCTTGGGCGTTGGACCAGACAACCACGGCAGGCGGCCAAGCGACCGAATGCCTCCGATCTCGGCGATGACCCGCTGCGTTTCGGCGTTCTCGTCACCGATGAAAGCAACACCGAGGACCGGCATGACACGGTGCTTCAGCGCCTCTAGCGACAAAAGCGTATGATTGATCGTTCCAAGCGTGGTCCTCGCGCACAAAATGACAGGGACCTGCCAATGGGCAAAAACATCCGCGAACAACAGCCGGTCCGTAAGCGGCACCAAAAGGCCGCCGGCCCCTTCCACGACCAGAGGGTGGTCGGTTTCAGGAAGGTTCAGTCGCTCGGGCTCGACCGACACGCGATCGAGCCTGGCGGAGAGATGCGGAGATGCTGGTGTCTTCAGCCTGTAAGCCTCCGGGATGATCCGTGCCGGAGAAATGCCGCCCAGCCGTGCGACAGCTTGGCTGTCTGTCTCTTCCTCAAGACCCGCCTGCACCGGCTTCCAGTAATAGCCATCCAGTGCCTGCGTCAGCGCAGCGGCGAACCACGTCTTGCCGATGCCGGTATCCGTCCCGGTGACGACGCAAGCCTGCGTCATGACCGATCCTCCTCCGCCAGGACGGCTGCAAGCTGCTCGAACATGCTGGAAATCATGCTGGAATCCACGTTAAGCGTGATTGCGATTCTCAGCCGCGCTGTCCCCTCCGGCACGGTCGGCGGGCGGATTGCCCTGATGTCGAAGCCTTGGTCGCGCATATGCGCGGCAATTGCGACGGCGCGCGCATTGTCGCCGATCATCACCGGCAGGATCTGGGAACCGCTGCCTTTGGCACCGGTCGCAGCCGCAAGTGCGGAGTTTGCAAAAGCCCGCAGCTTGTCGAGCTCCGCGCGCCGCTGCGGCTCGTCCTCGAGAACGCGCAACGCTTCGCCAACAGCAGCCGCCATCAACGGCGAAGGCGCCGTCGCATAGATGAAACCGCGGGCGCGGTTGACGAGGTAGTCGCAAATGACAGCGCTTGCAGAAAGCAGCGCTCCGGCAACACCGAGCGCCTTGCCGCAGGTGTGAAGGACGATGAGGTTGTCTTGCGCTTCCAGACCTGCCGAAAAACCGCGTCCCCCCGGCCCGAAGACACCGGTTGCATGCGCTTCGTCCACGACCAGGAAGGCGTCATGCGCATTCGCAATGCTTGCAAGTTGAGCAAGCGGTGCGCGATCGCCGTCCATGGAATAGAGGCTCTCGACGGCAATCCACGCCCTGCCAGTGCCGCCTGCCCGGCGCCATTTCCTGATCGCCTCATCGAAGGCGGCAACATCGTTGTGAGCGACCGACATCGCCCGTGCCTTGCTCGCCGCGATCCCCTCATGCGCGCTTGCATGGATCAGGGCATCGTGGATGATGATGTCCTCGCGCTGCGGAAGGGTCGAGAAGGCAGCGACGTTGGCCGCGTAGCCGCTGCCGAAATAGACGACCCTTTCGGTTCCGAAATATGCGGCTGCCTGCTCCTCGAGCGCTTCGTGCTCGGGATGATTGCCCCGCAGCAGCCTCGATCCCCCTGCCCCGACCGCAACGCCGCGCCCGATCGCTTCGGCAATCGCGTTCTTAAGGCGCTCCGATTGAGCAAGCCCCAGATAGTCGTTCGACGTAAAATCGATGCCGCTCTGGCCGATCAGCGCCCGGGCGCGGCCCTTCCGTTCAAGGCCGGCCAGTGTCCGCTCGTAGCGGGCAAGGCCCGCAAACCTCATGGGGCCGTCTCCCCGCCGTCCAGTTCCATCGGCTTCAGACCGAGGCGGCGAAACAGTGCGCTGTCATCGTCCTCGCCTGGATTGTCGGCTGTCAAAAGGGTATCGCCGACGAAGATGGAATTGGCACCGGCGAAGAAACAGAGGGCTTGCATCTCATCGCTCATATCGGAGCGTCCCGCCGAAAGCCGCAGGTGCGAGGTCGGCATCAAAATGCGGGCCAGAGCGATCGTTCGCACGAACTCGATCGGATCGACGGGTTCGGCGTCGGCAAGCTTCGAACCCGGGATCGGGATCAGCATGTTGATCGGCACGCTCTCGGGAGGCACGGCCAGATTGGCAAGCGTCACCAGCATCGCGATGCGGTCGGCGGCCGTCTCTCCCATCCCGAGGATGCCGCCCGCACAGACCTTGATGCCGGCGTCACGAACATTCGACAGTGTCTCCAAACGGTCGGCAAATGTCCGCGTGGTTATGATCTCGCCGTAGAAGCGTTCGGAGGTGTCGATATTGTGGTTGTAATAGTCAAGCCCCGCTTGCGCGAGCGCAGCGCTCTGTGCCGGCGTCAGCATGCCGAGCGTCATGCAGGTTTCCATGCCCAGCGCCTTGACGCCCTTAACCATGGCAGCGATCGCATCCATGTCGCGATCCTTCGGGCTGCGCCATGCCGCGCCCATGCAATAGCGGGTCGCGCCGCCCTCCTTTGCCCTGCGCGCTTCAGCAAGGACACGCTCGACCTCCATCAGCTTCGAGGCCTTGAGCCCGGTCGGATAATGGGCTGACTGGCTGCAATAGCCGCAGTCCTCGGCGCAGCCGCCGGTCTTGATGGACAGCAGACGGCTCATCTGGACAGCGTTCGGATCAAAGTTTTCGCGATGAACGCCGTGAGCGCGAAAAAGAAGATCGTTGAATGGCAAATTATAGATAATTTCTGCTTCATCAGCCCGATGCCGAGGGGCGAGAGGCTCCGCAATCTCGTATGCACCATTCAAATCAGCCGTTTCAGCCTGCATCGAACGAGGTCCTCCCTTTTGGATGCGTTGCCATATAGATATCTTCCAGCTTTATCTATAATAATGCAGCGCAACATAAGGCAAGGGCAGAGGTGAATTTTCCGCTAGCGACAGATTGCAGCGATGGGTAAACGGCCTGCTCAGCCGACGATCGCGAAACGCTCGGCGTCGGGAGCAGCGCCGCTTCTTGCCGGCCGCCGGCCGATCCATTGGACATGCCGCTCCAGGACAGTGGCCGCGTGTTCGATTTCTCCTTCGCGAAGAAAACCGAGGATCGCTCGATGATCGCGGTCCTTGGGTGTCATCCAGCCCGAGTTCCACGTTGAAAAAAGAAACCGCGCGCTCGCAGCGTGCAGATCATCGATTGCCGCCAAGAGGCGCGGCATCCCGCAAGGCGAAAGCACCAGCCGGTGAAAGCGCCTGTTTGCCGCTTCCCAGCCGCGAACATCAACGGCCTGATCGCCTTCAAGGGTGGCGCGTTCGGCATGATCGAGGATGGACGGCGTCAGGTGGGGAGCAGCATGGCGAAGCGCCAGAACTTCGAGCGCAGCGCGCATGCGCGCTACTTCCTGCACTTCTGCAAGATCGAATGACGCAACGCGGACGCCTCGCCTCGGCTCGCTGATCGCAAGCCCCTGCGCCTCCAGCCGCCGAAGTGCCTCGCGCACTGGTACGTGGCTGGAGCCGAATTCCTCGGCGATATGATCCTGCTTGAGTTTGGAGCCGGGTGCGAGCTGTCCTGTCACGATCCGGTCAGCAAGTACGCGGCTTATCCGCGCGGCAATTGTCTCGTCACTGTGATCGGTCATTTTTTATAGATAATTCGCTTCGCCACGACTGTCGAGACGGCAACCGCCTCATGGCCGTGGTCAAGAACTGGTGGCAAGTTGGGCATCGTATAGGCGCCTGTAATGGCCGCGCCGCTTTAGCAACTCGGCATGCGAACCCTCTTCCACGACACGTGAGCCGTCGACGACAACGATCCGGTTCGCGTCGCGTATTGTTGCCAGCCGGTGCGCGATAATCAGCGTCGTCCTGCCTTCGGCAAGCTTGGCCAGCGCTTGTTGTATCTGACGTTCGGTCTCTGTGTCGAGCGCCGACGTCGCCTCGTCGAGGATGAGGATCGGCGGGTTCTTCAGGAACATGCGGGCAATTGCCAGGCGCTGTTTTTGGCCACCCGACAATTTGACGCCGCGTTCGCCGATCATCGTATCCAGCCCGTCTGGCAGCGACGCAATCATGCCGTCAAGCTTGGCGCGCATAGCGGCCTCGACAATATCGGCTTCGCCGGCGTCCAGCCTCCCATAGGCGATGTTTTCGCGAATCGTTCCTGCGAACAGAAAGACATCCTGCTGCACGACACCGATCTGACGTCTGAGCGAGGCGAGTTTCATATGGCGGATGTCGATGCCGTCCACTGAGATGGCGCCGTCGCCGACTTCATAAAAACGTGGCAGCAGCGAGCATATCGTCGTCTTTCCCGCGCCAGAGGGGCCGACGAATGCAACCGTCTCGCCTGCCCTGATCGTCAGATTGACATGCTTAAGCGCCGGCTTTCCGCTGCTATAGGCGAAAGACACGTCGCGATAGGCGATTTCGCCCCTCAAATGATCGACTTCGATCGCGTCGGGCGCATCCTCGATATCGGGTTCTGTGTCGATCAGTTCGGTAAACCGCCGGAAACCGGCAATGCCTTTCGGGTAGGTCTCGATCACCGAGTTGATCTTCTCGACGGGCCGGAAGAAGACGCCGACGAGAAGCAGGAAACCAATGAAGCCACCGGCCGTCAGCTCGCCCGCCAGAACGAAATAGCTGCCGGCGATCATCACGATCATCTGCGTCAGCCGCATGCTCATGTAACTCAGCGACGTGCTGGCAGCCATGATGCGGTAGGCTTGGAGTTTCGTCTTCCGGTAGCTTTGATTGTCATTTTCGAAGAGAGCCCGTTCATGGTCCTCGTTGCCGAAGGCCTGCACGACCCTGACGCCGCCGACGCTCTCTTCGATCCGGGCATTGAAATCGCCGACGCGCCCGAAGAGCGCCCGCGAATTCCTCGTCATCCGGGTTCCGTAACGGCTGGTCACCCACGCCGTCAGCGGCACGATGATGGCGGTGATGAGCGCGAGCTGCCAATTGACAGTCAGCATCAAGATGAGTGCGCCTGCAAAAGTCATCACCGCAATGAAAAGATCCTCGGGACCGTGATGGGCCACCTCGCCGATCTCTTCGAGATCCTTCGTTAGACGGCCGACCAGATGTCCGGTCTTCTGATTGTCGTAAAAGCTGAAGGAAAGCTTCTGAAGATGGTCAAAGGCCGCTCGGCGCATGTCGGTCTCGATGTTGATGCCGAGCATGTGGCCCCAATAGGTGACGATCGCCATCAGGCCGGTGTTGATCGCATAAACCACCAGAAGACCGGTCGATGCCAATAAAATGAGCAGCCAGTCCTGGCCGATCAGAAGCCGATCGACGAACAGCTTCACAGCCATCGGAAAGCCGAGCTCGAGCAGGCCGGAGATGATCGCGCAGCTGAAATCCAGCACGAAGAGGCCGCGATAGGGCCTGTAATAGGAAAAGAAGCGGCGGAGCATTTCGACCTTTAAAGGGAGTAAGCTTAGACGGCGGCATTGACGATAAGCGCGCATTGATGCGAAACATGATCCGCATTCTCATATTTTTTGACGAGAGCCAATAGGGCGCTGTGCATGACATTGCATGTTGATAAGAAACCGGCAACTGCCGCTAAGGCGAAAGGTTCCGACGCGGGCACCGCTTCCATGCTCTCTCTTCAAGGCGTCAGCTTCGTCATCGAGGGCCGTACCCTGCTGCACCCGCTGACGCTGGATTTTGAAGCCGGCAAAACGGTCGGGCTGATCGGCCATAACGGTTCCGGAAAATCGACGCTGCTGAAGCTTCTCGCCCGCCAGCAACAGCCTTCTTCCGGCACGATACGCTTCGAAGGCAAGGCGCTTGGCGAATGGCCGGGCCGCGCCTTTGCCCGCCGCCTCGGCTACCTGCCGCAGCAGACGCCGGCAGCGCCGGGGATGCTTGTCAAGGAGCTTGTCGCGCTCGGCCGCTACCCCTGGCATGGTGCGCTCGGCCGCTTCGCAGAAGCGGATCGCACCAAGGTTTCCGAGGCGCTGGAACTGACCGGCACCGCCTCATTGGCCGGCAGGCTTGTCGATACGCTGTCGGGCGGAGAACGCCAACGCGTTTGGCTGGCCATGCTTGTAGCCCAAGATGCCGATTGCCTACTGCTTGACGAACCCATCTCGGCACTCGACATCGGCCATCAACTCGAAGTGCTGGCGCTCACTCAGACACTTTCGCGCGAGAAGGGCCTCAGCGTCATCGCCGTGCTTCACGACGTCAACATGGCGGCGAGATTCTGCGACGAAATCGTCGCGCTGCATTCCGGGCGCTTGATCGCACGGGGGACACCGGCGGAAATCATGAGACCTGCCGAACTCGATAAGATCTACAATGTCCGGATGGATGTGATGCAGCAACGATCCGGTCGGCTTGTGGCGGTGGCCCAATAATCCCTGGATTGCAAGTTCGAAGGCGGAAACTTCCCGCCTGAAAGTTGACAGTTATTGGCAACTTTAATAGGTGTCGGGCACGGAAGCCACGGCCCTGCGCCCCAGCCACCAGCATTTCATTTCGATATCGAATTTGCCTGGGGAGCAGCGATGTCCTTTCGTTCCGCGCTTGGCCGCACCATTCTTTCTCTTTCATGCAGCGCAGGCTTTTTTCTACCAGCGCTTGCGCAGGATCAGGCAGCGACGGCGCTGCAGCCTGTCGTCATCCAAGGGGATGGCGGTGCACATAGCAGCGGCATATTCGAAGAAGAAGGTTACGTTGCCAAAGCCGGGCGCGCAGCCGGCAAGAGCGATACACCGCTGATCGAAACGCCGCAGTCCGTGTCGGTGATCACGGCGGACCAGATCGACGCGCAAGGTGCCGAAACTCTGAATGCGGCCCTGCGTTACAGCGCAGGCGTCGCCGGCGAGAATAATGGATCGGATACTCGCGGCTATGGGCTGCAAATCCGCGGCTTCAACGTCTCCGACGAAATCTTCTATGTCGATGGCCTGCATTCGAAGGGAACGGAATTCGCCTCCTTCCTGTCGCTGGAGACTTACGGCGCCGAAGCCATCGAGCTTGTGCGCGGTCCGGCTTCCGTACTTTACGGGCAGAACAGCCCCGGTGGCATCATCAATTACTCCAGCAAACGCCCGACTGCCGAAGCGTTCGGCGAAGTGGGCCTCAGCGTCGGCAGCTTCGACCGCTACGAAGCACAATTCGATATTGGTGGTCCGATCACCGAAGACGGCGTATTCAGCTACCGCCTGACGGGTCTTAGCCGCAAGGGCGACACACACGTGGACTTCGTCAACGACGATCGCGTCTACCTCGCAACCTCCGTCAAATGGGCGCCGGACGACGAAACGAGCCTGACGGTCTTTGCAAAATACCAGAAGGACTTCACCGGCTGGGGCATCCAGTTTCTGCCTGCATCCGGAACCGTCCTGCCGAACGCGAATGGCGAAATTCCACGCGACAGGTTTGTCGGCGAACCGGATTTTGACCGCTACGACCTGACGATTGCGACGATCGGCTACGCGTTCGAGCACCAGATCGACGAGACGTGGGCTTTCCGGCAGAACGCGCGCTTTTCCTATCTGAAAAACGTACAGGAAGGCGTTTTTGGCAACGGACTCGCCGCCGACGGACGCACACTCATGCGCTATGCCGACGAAGGCCGATCGCAGCTGGCAAGCTTTGCGATCGACAATCAGGCGGAGGCAATGTTCGACACCGGTCCGCTTGCGCATAAGATGCTTTTCGGGCTGGATTATCAGTATACGCATTTCAAAGACTGGGGCACCTATGCCGATGTCGATCCCATAGATGTCTTCAATCCGGTCTACGGCTCGCCGCTGCCAGCACTTGATGTCTATACAGACGCGAAGACGACACAGCATCAGCTCGGCCTTTACGTGAACGACCAGGTCAAGTTCGACAAATTCGTGCTGACGGGCGGCCTCCGTCACGACTGGGCGCGAACGGAAACGCTCGAGCAGTTTGACGGAAGCCGCACGGACAAATCCGATAGTGCCTTTACCGGCCGCCTCGGCCTTGTCTATCTGGCCGATAACGGTCTTGCGCCCTACGCCAGCTATTCGACCTCGTTCATGCCGGTGCTTGACGATCCGAGCTTTGATCCCGAAACCGGGCGACAATACGAGGTCGGCGTGAAGTATCAGCCGGAAGGCTATAACAGCTTCGTGACGCTTTCGGCCTTTGATCTGACGAAAGACAATGCAGTTCGCTATCAAGGAAGTACTGCGGTGCAGACCGGAGAAATCCGCTCCCGCGGCATCGAACTCGAAGGCGTCGCAAGCCTCGATGAGGGCTGGGATATCAAGCTCGCTTATGCCTATCTCGATACCGAGATCATGGACGATACCGAAGGAACCGGCGGCAACACGCCCTACGGCGTGCCGCGCCATCGCGCGTCGTTGTGGGCAAAGTACACGGTCCAGCGCGGCACGTTGGAGGGTCTCGGCCTAGCGGCAGGCATCCGCTACATCGGATCGACCTATGGCGACGATGCGAATTCCTTCAAGGTTCCGAGCGTCACGCTTGTCGACCTTGCCGCAAATTACCAGTGGAGAGACTACGAGTTCCAGCTGAACGTCAGTAATCTCTTCGACAAGCGCTATGTGGCTTCGTGCTTTTCGCAAACGGCCGGATGCTTTTTCGGCGAGGGCCGCAAGATCGTCGGCTCGGTGAAATACCGTTGGTAATGTTTACCCGGCGGACATTACTCGGCGGGCTTGCCGCATCGGCTTTTGCACCGGCGGCCTTCGCAGCCCCGCCGCGACGCATCGTCTGCCTCGAATGGACATCGGCCGAAATGTTCATGTCGCTCGGCGTGCAGCCATTGGCGGTTGCCGATCTCAAAGGCTATCGGGACTGGGTCGCTGCGCCCGCCCTGCCCTTGTCGACATTTGATCTCGGCGCCCGCGGTGAACCGAACCTCGAAGTGATCAGCGCGCTTCGTCCCGATCTGATCGCAGGCGCCTATGGCTACGGGATCGATGAAACAATGTTTGCGCGCTTTGCGCCGATTTTCAGCGTTCCGTTCTATGACGGAAAGAGCACGCCGCTTGCTCAGGCGGCAGCCGAAACCGTAAAACTCGGCGCTCTTCTCCGACGGGAGGAGGAAGCGCGGGAGCATGTCAGCCAAGCCATGCGCACGATCAATGATACCAGGGATGCTCTTCGCACCCGCCCGGCCGGTCCGATCGTGATCGTCAGCATGTTCGACGACCGCCACGTGCGGGTCTATGGAAGAGGCAGCCTGTTTCAAGACGTGTTTGACCGCATCGGGCTGGTCAACGCGTGGACCGGAGGGACATCGGGGTGGGGATTTTCAACCGTTGGCATCGATGCGCTTACGGCAATCGGTAATGCCCGTCTGGTTTCGCTCGATCCAATCCCGGCGCATATCCGCATCCGCATTGAGCAGAGTTCGCTCTGGACCAGCCTGCCCTGTGTCAGAGCTGGAAATGTTGTAACGATTCCGCCGGTCTGGCCCTTCGGCGGGTTGGCCGCTGCCGCCCGTTTCGCCAACTTGATCGAAAACGTCGTGCAGGCATGATGGCAATCGATCAGCCGATATCGGCGGAAGGCAGCGGCCTTTGGAAACTCATCCTGCTCGTCGCCATTCCCGCGATCACCGCGATGGCCCTGACCGTTGCCGGAGCCGAACGGCTGTTGCCGCCTGCCTCCTGGTGGTCCACGCTTGTCGATACCGACAATGCGAAATCGCAGGAACTGCTTTTCCGCCATGCCTTCATGCCGCGTGTCGCGGTCAGCATCCTCGCCGGCCTGGGCCTCGGGCTCTCCGGCATCCTGATCCAGCATCTGCTTCGCAACCCGCTGGCAGAGCCAACGACCATCGGCACGAATGCCGGTGCCGGGCTCGCCTTGACCATCGCAACGCTTTACGCCCCCGTCGCGCTCGAAAACGGACGCGGTGTCATCGCGCTTCTGGGCGGTGCGTTGACGACGTTCCTCGTCTTTTTGCTCGCACAGCGCCGGCAATTTTCGCCAGTCGCCGTCATTGTCTCAGGGCTTGTCGTCAGTTTGACCTGCGGCTCGGCGAGCGCCCTGCTCATGGCCATCAATCGCGAGTACACCGAGGAGCTTTTCATCTGGCAGAGCGGGTCGTTGATCCAGAACGGCGACGCCGTCATCCGAGTGCTCCTTCCGCAGGTTACTGTTTGCAGTGTCCTTACATTCATGTTCCTGCGGCCCTTGCGGCTGCTGGAAGCGGGTGATGAAAGTGCCGGTAGCCTTGGCATGAGGCCGGCAGCCATCAGGCTGATCGGTCTTTCGATCGCAGTAGCAATGAGCGCATTCGTCGTTGCGGCAGCCGGCGTCATAAGCTTCATTGCACTCGCAGCCCCGGCCTTCGCGCGCATAGCCGGCGCAAGGACGCTGCTGCAGCGCATGGTCTGGTCACCACTGATTGCCGCCTCGCAGCTTTGGCTGGTCGATCAACTGATCCAGTTCCACTTCAGAGAGATGGCATTTCCCGCAGGCGCTGCGACAGCACTTCTCGGAGCGCCCTTGCTGTTCTTCTTCCTGCTTCGTTTGAAGACCGTGTCCCTGGACAGCCGAGAGGGCACATTCGCTGCCGTCACTCCTCACGGAATGCCGGCTCTTCTTCTGCTTGCCTTGGCACTTGTTGTTGCGACAAGCCTTGCTTTTTTCTTTGGAAAGGGTGCAAACGGCTGGGGCTCCATCGCGGCAGCAGAGATCGGTCAATTGGCCGAATTGCGGTTGCCACGGATCGGCGTGGCGCTTGCAGCGGGAGCCATGTTTGGCGTTTGCGGCACATTGCTTCAGCGGATGACCACAAACAGCATGGCTGCTCCCGAAGTGATCGGTGTCTCAGGTGGGGCAAGCCTCGGCGTACTTGCGCTTTTTGTCGTCACGTCCAGCATCGATCGGCTTTCACTGGCAGTGGCCGCAAGCGTCGGCGCCTTCGCAACACTCGCGCTCGTCATGTTTGTCGCTGGCCGGCAGCGCCTTTCGCCGGAGAAGCTTCTGCTCGCGGGGACATCTGTGACGACGCTTGCCTCGGCGCTCGCAGCTCTCGCTCTTGCAAGCGGCGATCCGAGGACGGACTTCCTGCTCGCCTGGCTCTCGGGATCCACCTACCGGGCAACTCCAACTCAGGCGACAGCAGCAGCCGCTGTCGCGATCCTTCTTCTATCCGTCGCGCCTTTGACGATCCGCTGGCTCGCCGTCTTGCCGCTTGGCGAAACCGTGTCGCGCTCGCTGGGCCTCGGTGTCGTTGCCGTTCGCGCCATCCTCCTTTGCCTCATCGCGATCCCGACAGCCGTCGCCACGCTGCTGATCGGACCGCTCAGTTTCGTCGGGCTGATGGCGCCGCACTTTGCGAGAATGACGGGGTTCCGAAGACCGGCCGGCGAAATATTCGCATCCGCTTTTTACGGTGCACTCATATTGATCGCGGCCGACTGGACGGGAAGAACCATCATTTTTCCGTGGCAGATACCGGCAGGTCTGCTGACAGCTCTCGCCGGCGGCCCGTTTTTTCTGATCGCAATGAGCCGCTCCCGATAGACATCGCCTTCTGCCTTTAGCAGCGAAGCGATCAATCGCCGGTCAATGAGAGCGAACGGACATTCCGGTCTGCGGACTGCAGCAGTTCGAAAGCCCGGTACCTGTTTTTGTGCAGAGCCGCAACCGCGCCACCGGTTGGACGGAAAGTTTTGGAGAGACGCGACATCGCCTTCATCGCTTCCGGCAGGGAATGATGACGTCCGCCAGCGACGGCCCCGAGCATTGCCGCACCGAGCAGCACAGGCTCCTCGGTGTCGGCGATCGCCACGGGCAGATTCGTCGTATCGGCCAGAAGCTGGCGCACGAGATTGCTTTGCGCCGCGCCACCGCTGGCAACGATCAGGTCAAGCGTAATGCCGTCCTGCGCCAGTTTTTCCAGGAGCTGCTTGAGGCCGTAGCCGATGCCGCAGAGGCCGGCGATGTAGAGGGAAATCAGGTCGGCAATGGCTGTATCAAGTCCGATGCCGGCGACGACTGCCCGCGCGTCGGGGTCGGCATGCGGTGACCGGTTTCCGAGAAACTCCGGCACGACGTGAAGAGACTTGGCAAGCTCGACGGCGCGCCCAAGGTCCGGGCACATCTCGGTGGCTTGCCCGTCAAGCCATGTAACAAGAGACACGCCCGCGGCGGCAGCGTTCGCCTGTGCTTCACCAGACGCGGGATGCATCGTTACAAGATGGTCTATGGCAGCACCTGCCGCTGACTGCCCGCCTTCCGTCAGCCAAAGCCCTGGTACCATGGCCGAGAAGTACGGTCCCCAGACGCCATCGACGAATACCGGGTTGTCGCTTGAGGCCATCGAGCAGGCGGATGTACCGAAGATGTAGGCAAGCCTGTTTCTGACATCCGAATGGCCGCTTGCCTCGGCCCCGCCAAGCGTGCCGACACCGCCCGCATGCGCATCGATCAGCGCAGCTCCGACCGGCGTTGCGACCGTCAATCCGAGATCGGGCGGCGGCTTGTTCGGTGAGCCCATTTGCCAGCGCCGTGCCGGGATCGACGATGTCCGTGCCTATCCTGGAAAAGCCTTCGGCTGCCAATTCTTCGAGCCCGATCGCCTCGAAGTACCGTGCATCCCAACGGTTCTCGTGGGCAAGAAAGGTCCATTTGCAGGTGACCGTGCAGACCGACCGGCTGAGCGAGCCTGTTGCGCGCCAGGTCAGATAGTCCGCAAGGTCGAAGAAGTGACCGGCAGCGGCAAAGGAGGCCGGCAGATTGCGCTTCAGCCAGAGAAGCTTCGGCGTTTCCATTTCCGGGGAGATCCGCCCGCCGACATAACGCAGGACCTTATGGTCTCCAACATTGATTTCCGCAGCTTCGCCGGCGGCACGGTGATCCATCCAGACGATGATATTGCGGTTGGGGTCGCCGGAGGGACCAACGGCGACCGGGGCGCCGTCGGCCGTCACTGAAACGAGAGAACAGGTGGCATCAAAACCCAGACCGGCAACAGCTGCAGGTGGAATTCCCGCCGCTGCGACAGCTTCCTTGACGCTGTCGCAGACCGCTTTCCATATCTGCTCGCTCGATTGCTCGACGATGCTGCCTGCCTCATACCAGATCGTGATGGGGCGTTTTGCAGCCGCCCGCAGAATGCCGTACTCGTCGAAGACCCCTGCGCGCGCGCTGCCTGTACCCACATCGACGCCGATAAAGAACTGCGCCATGGTCAAAGGTCCGTGCTGTGCGGCAAGATGACGAGGTCGCGGATCGTCACGTTGCGTGGTCGCGTCAGCATGAAGAGCACGGCGTCTGCGACCTCCCTGGCTTCCATCAATCCTCCTGCGGCAATCGTCTCATCGAGTTTTTCCTGCGGCCAGTCGCTGATCAGCGCCGTCACCACCGGGCCGGGTGCGACCGCGCCGACGCGAATGCCATGCTTTATGACCTGGCGCCTGACCGTATGGACGAAGGCCTGCACGGCATGTTTGGACGCAGTATAGATCGGCTCCCACACCACGGGAACCAGGCCGGCGATCGAACTGGTCATGATGATGTCGCCGGTCTTTCTCTCCACCATATGAGGCAAGACCGCCTGAACCGATCGGAAGGCTGCATTGATATTCAAGTTCAGCATTCGGTCCCAGGCATCCGGATCGCCGTCCACGACCTGCCCGCCGATGTAGGAGCCCGCATTGGCGTGAAAGATATCGAGCTTTCCGAACCGCTCCAAAATCTGCGGCATCATCATTGAGACGCTGGCAGGATTGGTCAGATCGGCGGCCAGCGGGAAAGCGTTCGCACCCAGCTCGGAGCATATGCTCCTCAGTGAATCTTCGGCCTTGTCGATGAGAGCGACGCTCGCACCCTCCCGCAATAAAGACTTGGCGCATTCAAGACCGATCCCCGAGGCAGCCCCGGTAATCGCTGCGACCTTTCCAGAAAGTTCCTGTCCCATATCAATCCTTGCTTTCGTAGTTGTATCAGGCGCGGCCGTGCGAGACTCTCGACCGGCGTGCCAGCGAGTCGACGATGACTGCGATGGCAAGAACTGCGCCGGTGATCATGTAGCGAAGGGCCGAAGACAGATCGAGCATCGTCAGACCGCTTGCGATCGACTGGATAACGATGATGCCGAGAAGTGCCGAGTAAGCGCTGCCGCGGCCACCGAAGAGGCTTGTTCCGCCGATGACGGCTGCTGCGATCGCATTCAGGTTGACGTCGCCCGTGCCGGCCTGCTGGCTTGCCGATGCCAGGCGCGCCGCCGCAAGCACGCCGCCGAGTGCGGCAAACATGGCGCAGAGAACGAAGGCGCTGGTGTAGATGAGCCGGACATTGATGCCTGCACGGCGTGCCGCCTCGCGATTGCCGCCGACGGCCGCCATCGAGCGGCCCCATTGAGTCCGCGTGAGCGCGTAGTTCATCACGATCGCGAGCGCGACGAAGAGCGCGAACATCCACGGGATGCCGCGATCCTGATTGAGATAAAAGACGACGAATTCGAGAAGGATCGTGATTGCAGCGACACGCACGACGAGAGCACCGATCGAGCGCGACGAGAGATTGGCTTGTCTGCGGCGTTGCGCAGCCCGATAGCCTGAAATCAGCATCACGACGCCCGGCAGCAGCGCAAACAAGTATGCGAGTGGACGCGGAATGACGAGCAGCTGGCCGAAATTCACCAAAGACGAGCCGTAAGGCAGGTTGATCGAGCCTGTTGCGCCAAGCAGATAGAGCTGCATTCCGAGCACCGCCAGCAAGCCGGCAAGCGTCGAAACGAAACTTGGCATTCCAAGGCGATTGAAAAGCAGAGCATAGAGCGAGCCGATCAATCCGCCGACAAGGACGGCGGCAATGATCGCAACCGCCACGGGCCAACCCTGATTGACCCACAGCATGCCGACCATGGCGGAAGCAAAGCCACTGATTGAACCAACGGACAGGTCGATCTCGCCGACCATCAGCACGCAAACGATTCCAAGCGAAATCACCCCGACCGTTGAGGCGTCGAAAAGCAAGTTTGCAAGGTTGTTGCTTGAAAGAAATGTCGGGTTGAGGGTGCCGAAGACTGTCCAGATGATCACCAGGCCGACGACCACGGGAAGCGAGCCGAGATCGCCCGAGCGCACCTTATCGATCGAAGAGCGGATCGTCGCGCCAATGCCCGCATCGTGGCTGACGCGAACATCGCCGCGATCCAGAAGCGTTGCCGTTTGTTTCACATCGCTGGTCATATCTGACCCTCCTGCCTCATATCCTGCTGCGCCTGACGACGGCCGGCGCGGCGCGAGACTGCATTTTCGGTCGCCCCGGTAATGGCGGTGACGAGTTCTTGGTTGGACGCATCGGGATAGAAAACTCCGTTGTTCCGCCCGAGCCTCAAGACGACGATGCGATCGGCTACTGCACGCACGTCCTCCATATTATGGCTGATCATTACGACCCCGAGGCCGCGGTCGCGCACCCGCTCGATCAGGTTCAGCACCTCTGCCGTCTGGGCAACGCCAAGGGCGGCCGTCGGTTCGTCGAGCAGGATGAGCTTCGGCTCCAGAAGCAGGGACCGGGCAATCGCCACCGTCTGTCGCTGTCCACCCGACAGCGATGCGATCGGAATGCGGACACTTGGAATGCGGGCCGAAAGCTCGTTCAACAGCGTCCAGGCACGAACCTCCATCGCGGTCTCGTCAAGCTTTAGCGGACTGAGCTCGCGGCCGAGGAAGATGTTGGCAACGACATCAAGGTTCTCGCAAAGCGCAAGATCCTGAAACACGGTCGCAATCCCCAAGGAGAGCGCCGCACTCGGGTCGGCCAGCGTCACCTTGCTGCCGCGGAAAGTGATCTCGCCCGAACTCGGCTGGTGGACGCCGGCAAGGATCTTCACGAGCGTCGATTTGCCGGCGCCGTTGTCGCCGACGAGCGCCACGACTTCGCCCGCGTGAACGTCAAGATCGATATCGGTGAGCGCCGAGACGGCACCAAAATGTTTTGAGATACCTTTTAGGCTGAGCACCACTTCGCCGGCCGGGGCTGCTTGGTTGGAAGCGTCAGTCATCTGTCGCGAGCCTTTCATCATGAATTTCAGGCCCTTCTGGGAGGATAGATCAGCTGCCGATGCCGAGCTTTTTGCAGCCTTCGGCGTAGCGATCCGTGCAGAGCTGCTCCGGGGTCTGGATCGGTTTGCCATTGACGGTTTTGTCGATGATCTCGGCCTTCAGGTTTTCGGCGGTAACGAGCGCCGGCGTGAAGAGTTGCGTCGGCGTGTCGAAGAGCGTGGTATCGGCCTTCGGGGTTTGGCCCGACAGCAGCTGGATGGCGACATTCGCCGCAGCCGCGGCCACGATCTCGCTTGGCTTGGAGATGGTGTTGTACTGATCGCCTGCGATGATAAGCTGCAGGCCAGCGATCGTCGCATCGTTGCCGGTGACCGGCGGCACAGGATCGATGCCGGCGGCCTTGAAGGCTGCAACGGCAGCACCTCCCGTGCCGTCATTGGCGGCCACAACACCGATGATCTTCTTGCCGAAACGGGTGATCTGTCCGCTCGCCCACTGCTGCGCCTTCGGCGGAGCCCATTCCGGCGTATCGAATTCGGCAAGGATGGGATAGCCGCCTTCGGCGAGACCGGCATGAATGCCCTTCTTGATGAGGCCCGCGGCAGCATCCGTCGGCGAGCCGTTGATCTCAAGAAGACCGCCGTCGCCAGCTTGGACGTTCTTTTCCTTCAGATGATCGACCAGCGATTTGGCGATCATCTTGCCGATTTCCTCATTGTTGAAGGAGACGTAATAGTCTGCAGCGGCAGAGGGAATCGGCCGGTCATAGGCAATCACCTTGACGCCCTGGCTTTGCGCCATTTTGACCAGCGATGCGGCAGCCGTGGAATCGACCGGGTCGAGCACGATCGCCTTGGCGCCTTGCGAGATCGCCGAGTTGAACTGCTGCTGCTGGCGCGAAGCGTCGCCGTTTGCGTTCTGGTAAATCACCTTGCAACCGGCGCAGAGCTTTTTCATTTCCGCTTCAAAGCCCGGATAGTCGTGCTCCTCATAGCGTGTGGAGCTCTGGTCGGGCATCAGAAAGGCGACCGTTGCATCGGTTACCTTTGCAGACTGCGCAAAGGCGGACGTGCCGCTGAGAAGGCCGAGGGCGAGCGCTGCTGCGCCTGCCAATTTCCATGCGAAGTGGGTCATTGGAATTTCTCCGTACCAAATGGTAACTGTTTCAACGAAGTCTCAAGCTCGCTCGAACTCGACACTCTTTGTGCGATCCGGCCGTCCGAGGCGCCTTCTTGACCGGCGTTTCTCAGGCTGGTTTGCGGACAAGCAATCCCTTTCGGGCCACTTGTGTGCCCGTTCGCCTTGCCCTGGTTGTTTGTTTTCTCCTCCCCGATCCTCCCTTTTTAGGCGGCCTCCACCGCTCTTGCATTTTGTGCCAGCAATGTTCTGAAACGCGAGGGCGCCATGCCCTTCTGATCCAGAAAACGGCGATTGAAATTCGAGATATTATTGAAGCCGGCCGCAAAGCAGATGTCGGTTATCGACATGGCGGTTTCGCTCATCAGCAGATGGCAGGCGAAGTTGATCCGCAGCCGGTTGACATATTGAACGAGCGCCATGCCGGTATGCCGACGGAAGCTGCGGGAGAACGCACTTGGGCTTTGCCCGGTCAACTCGGCAAGGTCACCTTCGCTGAAAGGTTCGGTCAGATGCGTGTTGATAAAGGCCAGCGCCTGGTTCACCCCGGCTGACATGAAGCCCGAGGGATCCGGATGATAAAGCGCGCTTGCGAGGGTGCGCGTGCCCTGCGCAGAACTCAGCGCGTCGAGCACGTTCATGAAAAGCTCGATGCGGCGAATTCCCTTGGCTTCCACCAGCTCCCCAAGGAGCGGGCCGACGAGCGACGCCGTTTCCGGTGTGAACAGCGCACCCCGACGGCTCATTTCCAAAATGCCGGCACAAGCCGAGAGTTCGGGAAAAATCCGACTGGCATCTGCAAGGAAGGACTCGCTGAATTGAAGCACCCGGCAGCGCAGCGGCAGGCATGTGCCCGGCGGCACGTCGCTCACCCAATTGTGCGGCAGGTTCGGTCCGGTGAGCACAAGGTTGTCGGGCTCGAATTCGCCGATGAAATCGCCGACGAAATACTGTCCCGTCGTCGCGACGACATGGTGGATTTCATATTCGGGATGGAAGTGCCAGCGGACCGTACGGTAGGGATAACCATGCTCCCAGGCCTTGAAGGACTCGCCGCTGCCGATCGCGACCACTTCCAAATCTGGATTCATGGAACCTTCCTCCCTACGCTTCAGCCGGAATTTCTCCGGCAATGGCGCCTCCTCCCAGAGGTCATCATCTGAAGGGACTTTACGCGCAGGCATCAGCGATCGCTACTACGCCATCGACCTCTCGCTGATACTTTTTTGACAATTCTGTCGGGATTTGTAGGCCGATCGCGCAAGTTCTGTCTGTCATGTCTCTGATTTAGCGCAGATTGCGTGTCCGATCCTCGAATGAATCCCCAAACACCAGCCTTATCTAAGCCTACGGGCCTGAAGTCGTGCAATCTGCGCACACGAGGACATCCGGGACGCGCGGTTTGCGTTCAAATTGCGAACTACACCCGATTGGCTATCGGCCTCCCCAAACGGACGTAGACGAATTGCCGGCTCACCTTTTTGCGCGACAGGCTTCAAAATAAGCATCCGATACGCGCCCGTGCGCGCTGCAAATGACTGCGGCCCAGGTCGCTGGGAGATACGACGATGGCGGAATCACGACTTTTGTCGGAAGACGCACAGGACACGAACACCAATCAGGGTGCAATTGCCACCGGACATCTCGCACTGGTCCCGACGTGGCTGCCGCTCGATATTGCGGCCAATGCCGGCTACAACGCTGCAGGAAACGGCGGCGACGGCACAAGTGTCGGGACGATCAGCAGCAATACACTCGCTGTCTTCATGCCCTCAAATTCGGCCATCGCCGGTCCACAGACCGACTCAGACGCCCAACAAGGCAACAACGCCCTGATCAATCAGGACTCCACCGAAATGGCTGGTCTTGGCGGGCACGGTGGGAGCGGCAACCTGGCGATCGGCAGCGCTGACAACGCCAATCTTGCCGGCAACGGCGGCAACGGAACCTTTCTCGGCGCCCTCGTCAGCACCGACACCGCAGTGTTCGCCCCAGTAAATACGGCGGTCGCAGCAGGGCCGGGCGCGACGGCCTCCGCCGAGCAAACCAACAACGCCGCCATTTTCCAAGGCGGGACCCAGATCGGCGGCGTGGGCGGCTCGGGCGGGGGTCATAACGTTGCAGGCGGCGCGGCATCGGGCTCCCATGGCGCGACGTTCGTCTACAACGGCGACAGCTACGCGGGCCATGGCGGCGACGGCACGTTCATCGGCAGCATGATCGACGTGAACGTAGCCGTTTTTTCGCCAATCAACATTGCCGTCGGTGCTGCGGGCGGCGATGCCGCCGCCGCTCAGACGAACAATGCGATCTTCGATCAGGGCGGCGTGCAGGTTGCGGGGATCGGCGGCAGTGGCGGCGGTTTCAACCTGTCCTCCGACACGATCTTCACCGGCAACGCGGTCGGCGGTGAGGGCGGGACCGGCTATTCGAACGGCAGCCTAGTCGATGTCAGTATAGGTTATTTCCACCCCGTCAACATCGCGGTGCCCGCCGGCGGCACGGCCGAGGCCGACCAGCTCAATCACGTGCTCTACGACCAACATACGCTGCAGATAGGCGGCATCGGCGGCGCCGGTGGCGAGGGCAATATCGCGAATGCCCATTCTGCGCTCGTCGACGATATCCTCAACGTCCTCGACGGCTGATCTCATAAGTTGAGACAGAAGATGCCGGCGGAAAACCGCATACACTTTTCCTCATCCCACGCTGATCCACCGTCCCCGGCAAGCGGGGCCGCGCCGGGCGCAGGACCTGATGTCGCCAGGAGAATCCCTTAAATCTGGACCCTACCCAAAAGGACGTCCCCGAATGTCCAGCTGGCCCCCATTGGAGATCGCGCGCACCATGCTTTGACGTGTCCTGTGGCATCGAACCGTTCAAGTCTACGGGGCAAACAAGTAGAGGAGAGACGCAATGCCTATTACCCAAGTGACATCAGACACGATCAACCTCACCAATCCCAACGGGGGCGATGCGAACGCTGGCAATGGGGGCGATGGCACCAACTATGCTGATATCTACTACACCCCGGTCGCCTATGTCGCCAACACGCAATTCGTCGATGGGGCCGACCCCAATGTCTATAATGGCGACATCGTTGGGCAGATCGCTGGCTGGGGAACTGGCAATGCTGACGGTGGCGGCCTACTACAGATACCAATCGCCGTCCTTGCAGCCCAAACCAATAGCGGTACCGCCGGCGCCGGCGGGAACCCCACCTCAAGTGGCTCCCAGAGCAACGCGAGTGGCGGCAATGTCGTAGGCCTTTCGGCAGACACCACCGCCACGCAGAACACGACGCTCGTCGCCGATCAAAGTGCGACGATCCTTGCTGGCGTGGGCGGTGCCGGCGGCAGCGGTAATGCGGCCTTAGGTGGTGATGTTTCGGCCGCTCTGGTTCACTCGAACCCGATCTCGGAAACCACGACCACGACGACGACCAACACGCTCTCGAGTATTCTCGACAACTTCAACAACCTCGGCATCATCGATGTCGCCTGAACCCCTTGATGAGGATCGCCGGCCATGGCCGGCGATCCTCCCATTCGCCTGTCCTGACCGAGCCGACGTGTCAGTATCGATTGTGCCGAGATCTGATAATGACAACGAATATTACAGCGTCGCAGCCTTCTCCGACGCATCTGATCATAACCCTCAAAGCCTGTGCGGGAGCCTTCTGCCTGGTTTTCCTGTATAGCTGCGGCTATAACCTGTTTCTACTCGCCCCTTCCATATACCTCCTGCAGATCTACGATCGCGTACTGTCGAGCCGCAGTACCGATACGCTCGTCATGCTGACGCTGATCATCGCAGTGGCCGTCGTGGTCGGTTCGATCCTTGACATCATAAGGCGTGCCGCCCTTTCGCGCATTGGCAGCTGGCTGGATCACAGGTTGCGCCCGGTCGTGCTCACCGCGTGCTTCGAATACGGAGCCCGTAGCGACGCGAGCCTTGCCAATGACTGCTACAAGGACCTGTCGACTTTGCGCCAGTTCCTCGATTCGCCGGCCAGCTCATTGCTCTTTGATATCCCTTGGGCGCCTGTGTTCCTGGTTCTTCTGTTTCTGGTTCATCCGGTGCTTGGAACCATCGGCCTGATGAGCGCGGGAGCCCTGCTCGTGCTCGCGATCCTGACCGAGTTGGCAACACGGGAGCCACTGACGCAGGCGAATTTGGCGCTGGCGCGCAGCCATATGCGTTTCGCTACCGCCTTGCGCTATATCCAGGTGATCCGCGCGATGAACATGCAAAGCGGCGCCGCTCAGCTCGTTTACCGTGACGCGGAGACGGCGAGGCGTGCGCAGGACGACGCCATGCAACGGACCGAGATCATTCTTGGGCTATCCAAGTCCGCTCGCATGCTCTCGCAAATCCTGATCATGGGAGTGGCGACCTGGTTGGTCCTCGATGAGAGCGGAAACCCGGGGATCATCTTCGTTTCCAGCCTGCTTCTCGGCCGCGGGCTCGCGCCGATCGAAGGCGCCATCGGCGCGTGGCGCGCCGTCGCCTTTGCCCACGCTGCCTTCAATCGCATCAACCGTATGCTGATTGCGATCGCATCGCAGAACGACACACGAACCATGTTGATACCCGAGCGAGGCGGACTCGTTCTCGACGGTGTTGGCTATGTGCTTCCCTCGGCCAATCGCCAAATACTAAGCGATGTCACCTTGCGCCTGGCACCTGGAGACTGTGTTGCGCTGATCGGGCCTTCAGGATCCGGCAAGTCGACGCTTGGCCGGATCATCGCGGGGGTCCAGCCGGCGACCTGGGGCTGCGCGCTGCTCGGCGGCGTCGATATCTCGGCCTTACGGCTCTACGGCGGTATGCGCCATATCGGCTACCTGCCGCAGGAAATCGAGCTGTTCGGCGGCGCGGTCAAGGATGTCATCGGCCGACTTGACGGCACTGACGTCGGCAAGGTCATCGAAGCGGCCAAGCTCGTTGGACTGCATGAGACCATCACGCGACTACCGCAAGGCTACGACACCGATATCGGCGACGGTGGCGCATTACTGCTGCGCGCTCAACGCCAGCAACTGGGACTGGCACGAGCAGTCTATGGCAACCCCGCGCTCGTGGTCCTCGACGACCCGAACTCGAGCCTCGACTATGACGGCGAGCGCAAGTTGTTTACGGCGATCGCCCGTATGCGCGCCACGCAAATGATGGTCGTCATCATCACCCACCGCATGGGCATCCTCCCCGTCACCAACAAGATCGCGATCATGCGCAATGGCACGATCGACGCGTTCGGAGATAGCGACCACATCTTCGACAGCTACCTTCAACCGCCCGCACGGACGTCCACCTAGGAGGAGGCGATAGACCATGCAACTCGTCAAGATCGACCCTCCTTTCGACCGGGTCCCGCGACGACCGGACGTCGACTACAGTCGCGATACCGGGCGGACGGCCGATCCGGCAATTCCGTCCTCCCTCTTTGCCAATCCTCCATTGACGCTTGCCGATGCCTCCCCGATATCGAGACTGCGCCGGATCGTCTGGACGGGAAACCTGCTGATCGGCGTTTTCATCATCGGCTTGGGCACCTGGTCGGCACTTGCGCCGCTCAGCAGCGCGGCGATTGCGTCAGGTGTCGTCGAGACAGAATCCAACCGCAAGACCATCCAGCACCTCGAGGGCGGGATCGTTAGGCAGATTTTCGTCAGGAACGGCAATGCCGTGGCCGCAGGCCAAGTGCTGATCGAACTCGACGACACAAAATCGCGTTCGGAACGCGACAGCCTGCGAGGACAGCTATGGGACGCGGAGGCACGACGCGCACGGCTGATCGCCGAAGAGAACGGCACGGATCGCATCGGCTTTCCGCCCGAACTCACCGAACACATGGCGAGGTACCATTCGATCAGGGACATCGTTACGGGACAGCAGCGGATATTTGATGCGCGGCGGCAGGTCATGCAATCGGAGATTGCTATCACGCAGCAGAGGATAAAGCAGGTGCTGGAGGAAGTGGCGGGCTTGAGCGCCCAGAAAGCCGCCTTGATCCAGAGGCGTAATATTTCCCATGGGGAGCTTGAAACCGCCTCGATGCTTACCGCCAAGGGCTTGGAAAGGAAGAGCCGGGTTCTTGTCCTGGAGCGGGAAAAGGCAGATATCGGCGGCCAAATCGGTGATGTCACTGCGCGCATTTCGCGCGCGCACCAGGTCATAAGCGAGGCTCATTCCTACCTTGTGAAACTGCGCAGCGACCGGTTGAACGAAGTCGCGCTCAACCTTCGCGACACGGAGAACCAGCTTCTGCAGCTGCGCGAGCGATTGCGCGCGATCGATGACCAATTGGCGAGAACCGAGATCCGGGCGCCCGAGGACGGGGTGATCATGGATCTGCGCATCCATACGACAGGCGGTGTGATCGGTGCCGGCGAACCGTTGGCTGAGCTTGTCCCGCGCACGAGCAATCTTGTGATCGCAGCGCGCGTGAAGCCGGAAGACATCAATGAGGTGCATCCGGGGCTCGAGGCACATGTGCATCTTATCCCGTACAATCAGAGGCGGGTCCCTCTTCTCAGGGGCAAGGTCGAGTATGTGTCCGCGGATCATTTGGTCGATCAGAAGGCTGGCCATTCCTATTATGCAGTGACGATTCGTGTGACGGACGAGCGTCTTGCAAGGATGACCGATGTGGCGATGGTTCCCGGAATGCCGGCGCAGATAATGATAAGGACAGGCACGAGCAGCGTGGCGCTCTATGCATTGCGACCGCTCCTAGACAGCTTCAACAGGGCGTTTCGTGAGAACTGAGGCATCCCGTCACTGGAAAAACCTGTGGACTTGCATGCCTCATTCGGTTCCTCCAAGGACGGCCGCGATGGGCAAGCGAAAATTCAACGATGAAGAAGTCACGGATATCCTCAAGGAACATCAAGCCGGCGCGACCGTCTCTGATGTCTGCCAGCGATATGGCATCAGCCAACCGACTTTCTACCGCTGGCAATCATTGCAGCTCAAGGATGCTAGCCTCGACGCCAAGCGAATGCGGGCGCTCGAGCAGGAAAATCAGAAGCTCAAGAAACTGCTTGCGAAAGCCATGCTGACGGCAGTCACTCTCAGTGAAATGCTCGAAAAGATGTCGCGCTGACGACTGCGCCCTCGGTCGCGGCCGCATCCCTGCCGCCATTTGCTCGACCCCCAAGCATCGCGACCACCTCTGTTCGATTCTGCACCTGCAGCTTGCGCATGATGTGCTGCAGATGCATCTTCACCGTATGATCCGATAGGTTGAGCTTGCCCGCGATCACCTTGTTCGATGAGCCGCGTCGCAGTTCAGCGAGGACGTCCGCCTCACGCGGCGTAAAGCTGGCCAATGCATACTCGCTTTGGTAGGCACCCATTGACACTCTTTCCCCGCCCTCTTGATCACTGGCGGCCGCGCCTTCCTTGAGCGTAGCAAGCGGATCGGGACAAAACACACCACCAGCAAGAACCAGGCGCAAACCAGCAAGCGCAAGTTCGATCCGAAGCGAAGTGGTGAAGAAGCCGCGAACTCCCAGCTTCAGCACCTCGGCGGCGTTCATCATATCGTCTGAGTCCGACAGCACCGCGACTGGTGCTTCGGAAAAGTACCTTCGGATTTCCGCGAGTTCGGTCAGCAGACTGCGGCTTCCGATGCTTCGGCCCGCCAGATCCAGCGTGATTAGACGCACATCACAGCCGAGTGCCGTGTCGAGACTCTCGGTTGAGACCATGTCGATAAAATTCCAGCCGGTGAGTTCACGCTGGAGAAGTGTCACGATGGCGGTACGCGCCAGAGTGTGATGCTCGATCACGATCCCGGTCGGCGTATGGCTCTTGCGGCTTAGCGTTCCTGAACTGATGGACACGAGTCAACCCCAGGATTATTTGCAACCAGCTAGCGGCGAATAAAGTATGTTCTTTATTGCATCATGTCATGAGAAATTCGGGATTAACCCGATTGGGACTACACCTATAAGTGTTTGAAAATCCTGTGCCTTGTACCAAATAAGTTACGGCCCTGTAACATATTTTGAGCAGGAGTTGCGAGAGGGTCTTAGCATGGCGCCAAGCGCAACCTAAAGCGGATGCTCCGATCGTTGTCCAACGGAAGCTTCGCGTGTCTCCGTCCGCCACCATCTTCCCGAGATTCGCATGGTCCGCCCATTGCGATTTGCGGGGTACGGGCCGGTGGTCCGGTGCTGAGGTGTGTCCGGGCCTCCGTGGCGACTTCAACACGTCGCGGCCTCTTAGTTGAATAAGTGGATCAGATTCGACGAGGCGTGCGCAAGGCGCTTATCGACTAAATGATTCTTCCGATCCCGTTTCTGACCGAATGTCCATAATCCTCGGTTCGACCTCACGACATTCCCATCGTCTCGCAATCCCCGGTCTTCGTTACGCAGCGCCAGGGATCGGAGCTTCATGGACGCCACTGCGAGCCATCAAGGCCCAGGGGAGGCGTGCTAATTTGCTTGCCAAGCCACTGATATTAACTTCGGCGGTTTCTTCAAAAGCAATCTCGCCAGCCGCGGCCCGCCGGGGTGCTCCATACCCGTCTGGCCCGGCGGCCAAAGGCGGTAGCAGCCAAGGACAAGGACCCGTGGTCGTGCCAATGCGTCGATAGACTTGGCGCAAATCGCACAGACCCCTGGAATGGTCATCAATCGCGAGGCGGCATCGTCCTGGCGGGCGCGGGGGCGTATCTGCGCTTCAGATCTCCGAACCTAAATTAGTAGGAGAGCTTGGGATACCAGTCCGGCGCACGTCCTTCCGGCGTGGAATCTAGCACCGTCCAGATGGGCATAAGGTCGGGCGCACCGCGCGGATCCTGTCCCGGGTCGGCTGTCGCCGGTCCCATTTCCTCGCTCCAGAAATGCCGGATCGTACCGTCGCGTCGCGTGAAGACGTTAAACGCCGCATCATCGCTGCCGTCCTTACCGAGCGCGCGATAGTCCCGGCTATAGTCGCCATCAATGTCCGAATAAAGCGGCAGATAGCGCCAACCGCGCTCCTTCGTGAACGACAGCAGCCTTTCGAGGGGCGAACGGGCAACGACTGCGAGCGCTATGCGCTGCTGCATGTCGGGCACCTCCCCGTCCCAGGCGGACAATAAGGATGTGCACATAGGACAAGGACGTTCACGTTCAGGACCGAACATGTAGCTGTAGACAACCAGCGTGTCCTTGTCGGCGAACAGGTCTTTCAATGACACGAAACCGGTACTTCCCTCAAACCTGTATTCCTTCGTCACTTCGCCCCCAGGCGGAAGAGCGCGCCTTTGCTCGGCGACGCGTTCTATGTGGCGGCGTAGCTCGATCTCTTCGGCAAGCAGCGCATCGCGCGCACGCCGATAGTCTTCACTCTCATTCGGAAATCGGGCACCGTTTCTGCGGGCGAGTTCGATTGCGGGTGTCAGGTGCTGATGATCAGCCATAATATCCTCCATCGATCTGATCGTGAGAGAGGAGCCGTGTGCCGTCTCTCCCAGGCTTTTGAACGCGAGGCGCCGGCCGTCATTCCGGAACTGGAGCGCTCGCCTGTTCAAGGACGATTGACGGCCGCCGAAATCGACAGCGCTGCTGATAAATGTCTTTTGGTGCATGCCAAGAAAGATCGGCCGACCCGGCGTCGACGACTTGGCCGAGGCGAGCCTATTGGAACATGGCTTGCAGAACCTGCGGATCAAGGCGGTGGAGGTCGAACGTCGAAGGTGTGTTCTTTGGCCGGGAACCGTCGATTCCGGACATCGTCAGCATAGGCGCTTGCCGCCTCCTCGATTGTCTGTGCAAGACCGGCATAGCGTTTGACAAATTTGGGCTTGAAATCGGTGAAGACGCCCAACATGTCCTCGGCAACCAGGATCTGGCCGTCGCAGGCCGGCGAAGCGCCGATGCCGATCGTCGCGGCGTGGATCGAGGCGGTCACCTCGCGCGCCAGGGGCTCCACCATTCCCTCGATCACGACTGCAAAAGCGCCGGATCCGCCGACTGCTCGGGCATCGCGCCTGACCCTGGCGATCTCGCTTTCGTTGTGGCCGAGCGAGCGGTAACCGCCGGCGGTGTGCACCTGTTGCGGCATCAGTCCGATATGTCCGCATACCGGCACGCCGCGCGCGGTCAAAAAGGCGATGGTCTCGACCATCTCCTCGCCGCCCTCCAGCTTGACGCCGTCGCAGCCGGTTTCCTGCATGATCCGCACGGCACTGCGAAAAGCCTGTTCCTTCGATTCCTGGTAGCTGCCGAAGGGCAGATCGACGATGACGCAGGCCCGCGAGACCCCCCGCATGACCGCCTGACCGTGGGCGATCATCATGTCGAGCGTAACCGAAGTCGTGCTCGGCAGGCCGTAGAGCACCATGCCGACGGAATCGCCGACCAAAAGCAGATCGCAATGGGCATCAAGGGCGCGCGCCATCGGTGTCGTATAGGCGGTCAGGCAAACGATCGGCGCTGAGCCCTTCATGGACTGGATGCGGAATGGTGTCAGCCGCTTTTGACTGGAAGGCTTGCTCATCACGCAGCCCTCGACTGGGTTTGGCGCCGGTGGCCGATGATCCTGTTGTCAAGAAGCCTGGTCGAACCGATCCGTACGAAGAGGGCGACAAGGGCTTGCCGATCGCGCAAGGTTTCAAGCCGTGTCAGGGTCTGCGGATCGCGAACGGCGACGACTTCAGCCACGGCGAGCGGCTCGCGTGCAATGAACGCCGCCAATGCCGCCTCCAGAGCCTGCGGCTCGTCGATTCCGTCGCGGTAAAGTCGTTCGGCTTCGTCAAGTGCCTTTGGAACGATCACCGCAGCGGCACGTTCGTCCGCCGTCAGGTAACTGTTTCGCGATGAAAACGCCAGCCCGTCGGCCTCCCGGACAGTCTCGACGGCGACAATGCGGACCGGCAGGGCAAGATCCTCGACCATCCGTTTGATGATTACGACCTGCTGGTAGTCCTTTTTGCCAAAATAGGCCGCATGCGGCTGAACGATATTGAAAAGCTTGGTCACGACGGTCGCAACGCCGGCAAAATGTCCGGGCCGCACGGCACCCTCCAACTCGCTGCCAAGCGCCGGCACGTCCACGATCGTCTGCATCGGCTGCGGATACATCTCCCGAACGCTTGGGGAAAAAAGGATATCGACGCCGGCGGCAGAGAGCATGGCGCTGTCCCTTTCGAAGTCTCTCGGATAGCGCGTAAGGTCTTCGTTCTTTCCGAACTGCAGCGGATTGACGAAAATAGAGACGACGACAGCATCGTTGTCACTGCGTGCACGCGCGACCAGTTCCATATGCCCGGCGTGAAGGTACCCCATCGTCGGGACGAACCCAAGGGACCGGCCTTCATTCTTGATCGCCGCGATGTGCTCCCGCAGTTCGGCAATCCTTGTTACGACACGCATCCTTCAACCTCCCCAAAAAGCGGTGGCGGATAGAAGTTGATTTCGCGCGAAGCGTCAACTTACCTGCTAAGATAATATCGATTAGAAGCTGCTGAAACTGCTTTCACACCGCCGCTTGCTTAGATCTGCGGTCAACCGACATTGTTTTTCCGGGCAACGAAGTCTGCAAGATGCGGCACGTAATCCTCGGGACCGTTGCCGCCGCCTGCCACTGCCGCGGCATAGGAATTCTTCACCGCACTTGCAAGCGGCGTGGCAACCGTCGCGTCATTTGCCATGGATTCCAGATATTTCAGATCCTTATACGCGTTCGAAAGCGTGAAGCGATGCGCATTTCGGTTACCTTCCAGAGCATAACCCATGAAGGTCTGGTAAAATCCGCTGTCCATGCGCCCGCCCCGGATGACGCTGTCGAAGCGTTCCACGGAGATTCCGACCTTCCGGGAGAGTGCCAGAGCCTCGGCAAAGAGAGCTCCCATGCCCAACGAAATGAAATTGTTGAGCAGCTTCATGCGATGACCGTCGGCGACCCCGCCGATATGGACGATCTTCGCCGCCCAGGTCGCTATCACCGGCTGGATCCGCTGGAATGTCGCATCATCGGCACCGACCATGCAGTCCAAGGTCCCCTCCCACGCCTCCTTCGGCGTCCGGCTAAGCGGTGCGTCGGCAAAATAGACTTTCTGCGCCGCAAGCGTTTCGGCAAGATGCATTGTCACCGTTGGATCCCCGGTCGAGCAGTCGACAATCACCGTTTCCGGGGCAAGGGCCGGCCGCATTTCCTCGATAACGCAGGACACTTCCTTCGAGCTTGTGAGGCACAGAAAGATCATGGTCGAATTTTTCGCAAGCTCCGTAAGCGAATGGGCCTCGCGGGCGCCGCGGCCGAGCAGGTCTTCGACGGGTTTGCGATTGCGGTGCGCGATCACCGTCAGCGGGAAGCCTTTTTCGACGATGTTCTTCGCAATACCGTGTCCCATCAGTCCAACACCGACAAATCCCACTCTTTCCTCGATTTCAGCCATTTTTCTCTCCCGTCCAATCGTTTTGAAGTTGCGCCGCCGACGCGGCCTAAGGAAGGTTGAAGCGTTTGCGCAAGTCATCGACCTGTTCTGCGGTCAGCATCCTTTTGGCGTGATGCTGCAGCATGAGAAAAAGCTTTGCAGTTTCTTCAAGCTCTTCGGTGGCGAACTGGGCGTTTGCAAGCGTCGTGCCGGCGACGACCGGCCCATGATTGGCAAGCAGCATCGCGTGATGACGCCCGGCGAGCGACCGGACCGCGTCTGCAAGCGCCATGTCCCCGGGCGCGAAATAGGGGACAAGCGGCAAGCGTCCGACACGCATGACGTAATAGGCGGTCAAGGGCGGCAGGACATCCTCAGGATCGATATCGCGCAGAATGCTGACTGCTGTTGCATGGCTCGAATGGAGATGGACGACGGCGCCGGCATCACCGCGCTCGCCATACATCGAAAAATGCAGAAATGCTTCCTTGGTCGGCGCGTCGCCGGACAGGAGTTTGCCCGAGGCGTCGAAGAGGGAAAGCCGGGCCGGGTCAAGAGAGCCCATCGATGCATTGGTCGGCGTCATCAGCCAACCTCCATCGGAAAGGCGAACCGAAATATTGCCGGTCGAGCCGGAGGTCAGCCCGCGCTCGAACAGCGACTGCCCCGTACGGCATATCTCTTCACGCAGGCGATTAATCTCGTGCATCCGACCCCTCCGATTCAAGCTGCGCCCATGCTTTCAGGAAGAAATCCGGAGCGCCGAAATTGCCGGATTTCAAAGCCAGCACAATGTCCGGACCGCTTAGGCTGCGGGTCCATGGCACGCCTGGATCGATTTCAGGGCCGATGGAAAGCGTCTTGACGCCGAGCGCATTGATCACCGCGCCTGAAGTTTCTCCGCCGGCAATGAGAAAGCGGGTAAAGCCCTTCTGCTTCAGTCGCTCGGCAACCTCGGCCAGCGTCTGTTCGACAAGCGCTCCGGACTCGTGCCGTCCCATGGCCGCCTGGATGCTCTGAAGCTCCTCCGGACTGGCGCTGGAATAAACGAGGGGCAGACGGTCCTTGTCTTGCGAAATCACCCAGTCGGCGATTTCTGCAGCGCTCTGGCTTCCATCGGCAACCGCCGAAATATCAAGCCTCAGAAGCGCGGCAGCGTCATTGCGAGCAACCTCGATCTGGACACGGGTTGCAAGCGAGCAGGATCCGGCAAGGACGACCCGGCGCCCTGCCGGCGCCATCATGCGGGTCATGGCCTCGCGGACTGGCAATTTTTTGCGTTTTCTGAAATTTTCGGGCAACCCCATGGCAATGCCGGAGCCGCCCGTGACAAGCTTCATGCCGTCGCAGGCCGCCCCGATGGTGCGCAGATCGGCATCCGACAATGTATCGACAACGAGGATGCGCTTTCCTGCCGCCTTCTGCTGCGCAAAAGCCGCCCGGATGGCGTCTTCGCCCCTGGCGATCACCGGCCAATCGATAAGACCGACCGGACGTCTTGTCTGCCGTTGCAGGACGCGGACGAGATCGGAATCGTGCATCGGCGTTAAGGGATGGTCCTTCAGAGAGCTTTCCGACAGGAGCCGGTCGCCGACAAAAAGATGCCCCTTATAGACAGTGCGACCGGTTGCAGGAAAGGATGGACAGGCAATCGTCAGCTCGCCTCCGGTCAGATCCTGAAGCGCGTCGGCGACCGGCCCGATATTGCCGTCATCGGTGGAATCGAACGTCGAGCAATATTTGAACAGCAGCTGCTCTGCGCCGGCGGCAATGAGCTTGCCGGCCGCCGCCGTCGATGCCCTGACGGCTTCTTCTGCAGGGATCGTTCTCGATTTGAGCGCAACGACCACCGCATCCGCATCGCCAAAATCAGCCCCCTCCTCGGGCACGCCGATCGCTTGCAGGGTCTTCATGCCTTCACGCGACAGCATGAGGCAAAGATCGGTGGCTCCGGTGATGTCGTCGGCTACTGCACCGATTAGCACATCGTTTCTCCTGCCTGTTTGCGTTGAATGCCCGGGCTGACGAAGGGTCCAATTCCCCGATGAGAAATAGAACTTGCAATCCATTCCGCCGATAAGCTAACCATAGAGTGGCAGCGCTGTCATTAGTTTTTCGCGGATCACAATTCAAGCCAATTCCGCACCGGATGGAAGCAACAATGGATTTCGAACATGAGCGAAGCGGTTAACCTGAAGGTCTGTGTCATCGGTCTCGGATCGATGGGTTTTGGCGTCGCGACATCACTGCTGAAAAAAGGATTTAAGACCGGCGGCTACGACATCAGCCCCGAGACGACAGCACGCTTCGTCGCGGCAGGCGGCAAAGGGGCTGCAAGTCCAGCCGAAGCAGCTATCGGCGCCGATGTTGTCGTGACAGTGGTCGTCAATGGCGCCCAGACAGAACAGGTTCTATTTGGTAAGGGCGGTGCGGCGCAGAGCATGTCGAAGGGCGGCACGATCCTTTCCTTTGCAACGATGCCGCCGCAGACGGCCGAAGATCTGGCACAGCGCGCTGGCGCGCTTGGTCTGAACTATATTGACGGGCCCATCAGCGGCGGCGCAAAGCGCGCCGCTGCCGGGGAACTCACGATCATGGCATCGGGACGACCCGAAGCTTTCAACCATGTGCGCCCCGTGCTCGATGCGATCGCCATGACGGTCTACGAACTCGGAGACCAGGCCGGCATCGGATCATCCTTCAAGATCGTCAACCAGCTCCTTGCCGGCGTTCATATCGCGGCCGCCTGTGAAGCGATAACCTTTGCCAAGGCGCTCGGCCTTGATATCGACAAGGTCTATGAGGTCATCACAGCGTCGGCGGGCAATTCCTGGATGTTCGAAAACCGCGTTCCACACATCCTTCAAGGTGATTACTCGCCAAAGAGCGCCGTCGATATTTTCACGAAGGACCTTGGCATCGTATCGGACCTTGGGCGCGGGATGAAGTTTCCGCTGCCGATCACGTCCACGGCACTTCAGATGTTCATCATGACGGCTGCAGCCGGCATGGGCCGGGACGATGATGCCTCCGTCGCAAGGCTGATCGCAAAGGTGACGGGCATTGAGCTTCCCGGCGGGCCGGAGGCTGCGTGATGCCGCAATTTGCCGCAAATCTTACGATGATGTTCAACGAGGTGGCGTTTTTGGAACGGTTTGCGGCAGCCGCAATGGTCGGCTTTTCCGCCGTCGAGTTCCTGTTTCCCTATGACCACCCGCCGGAGGTCATCGGCGAGCGCCTGCGCGAAAACGGACTGACAGTTGCACTCTTCAATTTGCCGCCAGGAAACTGGCAGGCGGGCGAACGCGGCCTTGCTGCGCTCGACGGCCGGCAGAGCGAATTTCGAACCTCGGTGGATACCGCCTTGCGATACGCCCGAAGCGCAGGCGCCCGCACGCTGCATGTCATGAGCGGTCTGGGCTCGCGCAGGGATCCGGCCGCGATTGCGATTTACCGCGACTCTCTGGCATTCGCCTGCGATCGGGCAGGCGAAAGCGGCATCGACATCGTCATCGAGCCGATCAACCCACGGGACATGCCGGGATATTTTCTCAACAACTTCGACTTTGCTGCCGACATTATCAGTGCATTGAAGAGGCCAAACCTGAAGCTGCAATTCGACATCTATCACCGTCAGATCATTCACGGCGACGTGCTCACGGGGCTCCGGCGGCTGATGCCGCTCATCGGCCACGTACAGATTGCTTCGGTGCCGCTGCGCAACGAGCCCGCAACCGGCGAACTTGACGATTTTCGTCTGCTCACAGAGCTGGATGTTCTCGGCTACAAAGGCTTCGTGGGCTGCGAGTATCGTCCTGCAGGCAAGACGGTGGCAGGTCTTAGCTGGCTTGATGCGTTTGCAAGCCGCTGAGAACAAGCGCTGCGGCAATCGATCGTGTGGGTCTCGTTGAGCTGGCCCTTGATGTATGGGCCAGTGAACGTCTGGAGATGATGCCGCCTGCGGGCTGAAGCAGGAGGACTTAATGCAGCAAAAACAGCGTCTGCCGGCAAGAAAAAGCAAGGTGACCGTCAGGGATATCGCCCTTCGAGCCGGCGTGGGCGAATCGACGGTCTCGCGGATCATGCGCAACAAGGGGCCGGTCGCAGAGGAAACGCGCCGGCGGGTGATGGAGGCCGTTCGGGCAACGGGTTATGTCCCCAACCGGATTGCCGGTTCGCTTGCCTCGCTCGATTCCCATCTGGTTGGCGTCGTCGTTCCCTCACTGTCCAACATCGTCTTTCCCGAAGTTCTGCAAGGCGTCCATGCCGCTTTGCGCGGCAGCGACTACCAGCCCGTCATCAGCATTACGGGCTACGACATTGATCTGGAGGAAACGATCGTTCGCGGACTGCTGTCATGGAAGCCCGCAGCCATCCTGATTGCCGGCTTCGATCATACCCCGGCAACCCACCGCATGCTTTGTGAAAGCGGCATCCGCATTGTCGAGATGATGGACATCGATTCGACGCCGATCGACATCGCCGTCGGCATGTCGCATCGGCGTGCTGGCTACGCTACCGGCCAATACCTCATAGAGCGCGGATACCGCCAGTTCGGATATGTCGGTCATGACTGGAACGCTGACCGGCGGGCGCGGCTGCGCTACGACGGGATTTGTGACGCCTTGGGCGACGCGGGATTGCGAATTGCCGCCCACGCGATCGCCGATGCGCCGAGTTCCGTCGGTGTCGGACGGGAGATGACCGCACGTCTTTTCGCCGAGCCGGTGAAGGTCGATGTGATCATCTATTCCAACGACGACATGGCGGTCGGGGGAGTCTTCCAGTGCCTTGGTGCCGGCGTGCGCATGCCCGACGATCTCGCCATTTTTGGCTTCAATGGCCTGGATATTGGCCGCGAACTGCCCCAGCCCCTTGCAACGGTGCGCTCCAACCGCTTCTTGATTGGACGCACATCAGTGGAAAAGGCCTTCGAAACGCCGGAGCGGCCGCCAACGAAATCAATCGTCGATACAGGCTTCGAGATTTTTCCAGGCGCCACGGCTTAAGGCGCTGAAGCGCGCCCATGTTCTTCAATAGGTGGCACGCCCGCCCGACAGGTCGAATGTCGAGGCTGTGGTAAAGCTGTTTTCCTGAGACACCAGCCAGGCGACCATGGACGCGGCCTCCTCCACCTTCAAAAAGCGGCCGCGCGGGATGCGCGAGCGCATGTATTCGATGAACTCCGGCGTCAGCTGTTCCAGAATCCGCGTCTGAGCGGTTGCCGGCGTAATGCAATTGACGGCGATGTCGTAGCCAGCAAGCTCCTTGCCCAGCGATTTGGTAAGCCCGATGACGCCGGCCTTCGAGGCGGAATAAGCTGCAGCGTTCGGATTGCCCTCCTTGCCTGCGATCGAGGCGATATTGACGATGCGGCCATAGTTGCGCGCCTTCATATCCGGGACCACTGCGCGGTTGACATAGAAGGTGCCGGTGAGATTGATATCGATGATCTTCTTCCACATGGCGATGTCATAGGTATCAACCGGCGCTGCATCTCCGGCGATGCCGGCGGAATTGACGACGATCGATACCGGTGGGCCATCGGCGGTGGTGGCGGCATAGGCAGCCTCGACCTGGTCCCAGCGTGAGATATCGGCGACGGCGCTGCGAGTTCCTGCGCCAAGCGCAGCCTCCGCCTTTTTGAGCAACGGCCCATCCATGTCCCAAAGTGTGACCGCCGCACCGGAGGCAATGAGACGGCTGGCGATTGCAAAACCAATGCCCTGTGCACCTCCTGTGACGATCGCATGCTGGCCTTCCAGATCAATCCTGTTCATCCGCCCCTCTCCCTCACGAACCCTGGCAGTCAAATTTCGTCATTCCTTCACCGCGCCGGTCATCGACGAAACATAGTAGTCGACGAAGAACGAATAGAGGATCACGACGGGCAGCGAGCCGAACAAAGCCCCGGCCATCAGCGATCCCCATTCGAACACGTCGCCGCGCACCAGCTCGGTCAAAACACCGACGGGAATGGTCTTGTTTTCCGACGACTGAATGAATGTGAGCGCATAGATGAACTCGTTCCACGAGAGCGTGAAGGCGAAAATGCCGGCCGATATCAACCCGGGCACGGCAAGCGGCAGGATGATCTTCACCAGGATCTGCCAGCGGTTGGCGCCGTCGACCAAGGCACTTTCCTCGAGCTCAAAAGGGATCGACCGGAAATAGCCCATCAGCAACCAGGTGCAGAACGGGATCAGGAAGGTCGGATAGGTAAAGATCAGCGCCAGCCTGGAATCATAGATGCCGAGCTTGAAGACGATGAAGGCCAGCGGGATGAAGAGGATCGATGGCGGCACGAGATAGGCGAGAAAAATAAGGAGCCCGACCGGGCGCGATCCGGTAAAGCGCACGCGCTCGATTGCGTAAGCGCCGAAAACGGATGCTGCAAGCGACAGCACCGTCGATCCGACCGCAACCAGCATCGTGTTCCAGAGCCAGCCCGGATAGGAGGTTTCAAGGAACAGATATTTAATGTGGTCTAGCGTCGGCTCGACCACCCAGAAGGGGCTGTAGTTGTTGTAATCGGTCAGCTGCGAGTTCGGTTTGACGGCGGTGATCGCCATCCAATAGAACGGAAAGAGCAGCACGAAGACGAAGACCGCCATCGGCAGATAGAGCATGACGATGCGCCGTGGCAGGCGATTGAGATAACTCATCCCCTGGACGTTGTCGGTCAGAACCTGATCGGTAGTGTTGGCGTTCATGATTGTCTCCCGACCGTTAATCCTGGCCGCCCTGCTGCCATTTGCGGCGCTGCAGACCGAAGAAGCTGAACATGATGGCGGCAAGCAGGAAGGGGATCATCGCGACCGCAATGGCAGCTCCCTCGCCCAACTGGCCGCCCGGAATGCCGCGCTGGAAGGACAGCGTCGCCATCAGGTGCGTGGCATTGACCGGCCCGCCTTTGGTCAGCACGTAGATCAGCTGGAAATCGGTGAAGGTAAAAAGCACCGAAAACGTCATCACGACGGCGATGATCGGCGTCAGCATCGGCAGCGTCACATAGCGGAACCGCTGCCAGCTGGTTGCACCGTCGAGCGAGGCGGCTTCCTGGAGCGAGGCGGGAATGGTCTGCAGGCCGGCGAGCAGCGAGATGGCAACGAACGGTATGCCGCGCCAGACATTGGCGATAATCACCGAGATCCGCGCATTGGTGGGATCGCCGAGAAAATTGATCGGTCCATCAATCAGCCCCATCTGCATCAGCGACCAGGAAAGGATCGAGAATTGGGAATCGTAGATCCACCAGAAAGCCAGCCCCGACAGCACCGTCGGAACGACCCATGGAAGCAGGACGATAGCGCGGAAGAAAGACTTGAACGGCAGGTGCTGATTGAGAAGCAGCGCCAGCCAGAGGCCAAGTACGAATTTTAAGACGGAGGCAACGAACGTATAAAGCAGGGTGTTGAAGACCGAGAGCCAGAAAACGGAATCGCTGGCAAGGAACTGATAGTTCTCAAGGCCGATGAAGATACCGTCGCGACCGATCCGGGTGTCGGTGAAGCCGAGCCAGACACCCAGTCCGAGCGGGTAGGTGAGGAAACATACGAGAAAGATGGCCGCCGGCAGCATGAACAAGAAGCCGAGCATATTGTTGTTCTGCATGAGCGATGCGACCCGGCCGCGCGTCGTATCCCCGGATGTCACGGTCGACATGGTTCTATCTCCTGATGGACAATCGCAGCATGCCGTCGCCGGCATGCTGCAGACCTTTAAACGGGCTTAAACCCGGTAGTAGCGGTTTGCCCGGCGCTCTGCTTCTTTCATCGCGTCTTCCGGCGTCATCTGGCCGGTTACTGCAGCGGCGAACATGTCGACGAGCACGTAGTCGGCCATGGTGCCTGCCGAAGCATAGCCGAGGGGGCCCGCATAACCGTTCGGCCGCAGCGTCTCCGAAGCACGCGCATAGGGCGCATGGATCGGATCGGACGTCCAGACGGGATTGTCGGAAAAGGCCTTCAGCGGCTGGCAGCAATAGGCGCTGGAACCTGTAATCCAAGCATTCATCTGGTCGGCTTCCATCATGAACTTGATGTAGGCTTTTGCAGCTTCCGGGTACTCGGTATGGCTAAAGAGAAGCAGCGAGCTCGTCTGGTGCAGCTCGACGCTCTTGCCGACTGGACCAATCGGGAAGTTCGTGGTTCTCATGTCTGCGGCGATTTCGGCAAGCTTTGGATCTTTTTTCGCCGCATAGTAGACCGACACACCGTTTGCGATCAGTGAAACCTGCCCGGCGAGGAATGCCCGGTTGTTGTTGATGTCCTGCCAGCTTTCCGTGCCCGGGATGAAGGTTGCATAGAGTTCCTTCGCATAGTTGATGGCAGCCAGCGTTTCGGGGCTGTTGATGGTCACCTTGCCGCTTTCGTCCACCATCTTGCCGCCATGACTCCAAAGCAGCCAATGGGCATAGTTGTTGCCGTCGCCGACCGCCTTGCCATGAGGGAAGCCGGCGGGCGTGCCCTTGGCCTTCATTGCCTTGCAAAGTTCAAGAAAGCCTGCCGTATCCTTCGGGAACTCGCTGAAGCCGGCCGCCTTCACATGGCTGTCGCGGTAGACGACGGCATTGCCAATCGCCGTGAGCGGCATAGCGATGAACTTGTCGTCGCGGGTTGCATAGCCGCGGACACCGTCATACCAGCCGCCGTACTTGTTGCCGAGATAGGTCGCAAGTTCGGTCAGGTCGACGAGTTTGTCGGGATACTGATGGGCGTCGTCGAACCAGCACATCACCATGTCCGGACCGGAGCCGACATTGGCGGCAACGGCAGCCTTCGGACGGATATCTTCCCAGCTTTCCTTGTCGACGCGAACGTCGACGCCGGTCGCCTCGGTGAACTTCTTGGTGTTGGCAAGCCAGGCATCCTCGTCTCCCTTGACGAAGGGCGTCCAGCGAAGAAGCCTGAGGCTTGCGCCTTCTTCCGGCTTGTAGCTCGGTTCGGCCTGGGCGAAAGACGGTCGGACCCCGAACGGCGAAAGGCCCGCGATACCGGCCGCGGCCGCCGACGCGGCAAGAAAATCACGTCTTTTGATTGTCATAATACTCCTCCTTGAAAAGCGGGAGCGAATTCTCCGGCGTTCACCTTCCCGCTTGGCGAACGACGGTCATCGCATCGGCGGATGAGCAGGGAAGGCTCCTCTTCTTCCCTGCCTCCACTGAAGCGTTATCAGGCACTCAATCTCTGTCCGCTTTCGGCATCGAAGAGATGCACATGCGGCGCGTCGATCGAGACGCGCAGCGTCTCGCCGGGACGCGCGTTGACGCGTTCGCGGAAGACGCAACTGACGTCAGCGCCCGCGAACCTCACGATCAGCTGCGTTTCGTAGCCGGTCGGCTCGATGACGACGATCTCAGCCGGCAGACCATTGGCATCGAGCGCGATATATTCCGGGCGCAACCCATAGATCAGATCGCGTCCCTTTGCCCCGGCAGGCGGATTTGCAACCGGCAGGGCCGTTCCGTCCGACGCAATGAACTGGTTGGCGTTGTCCGGATTGAGGCGGCCCTTGAACATGTTCATCGCCGGCGAGCCGATGAAGCCTGCGACAAAGAGGTTCGCCGGATTGTCGTAAAGATCGAGCGGCGCTCCAACCTGTTCCACGACGCCGTCATGCATGACGACGATCTTGTCGGCCATCGTCATTGCCTCGATCTGATCGTGGGTGACATAGACGGTCGTGGTGCTAAGGCGCTGGTGAAGCTCCTTGATCTCGGCGCGCATGGCGACGCGGAGCTTGGCGTCGAGGTTGGAGAGTGGTTCGTCGAAGAGGAAGACCTGCGGATCGCGCACGATCGCCCGGCCCATGGCGACGCGCTGTCGCTGGCCACCGGAAAGCTGGCGTGGATAGCGGTCGAGAAGTTTGGTGAGGCCGAGGATGCCGGCGGCCTTGTTCACGCGCTGATCCATGTCCGCCTTCGGCGCACGTTTGAGCATCAGCGAAAACGCCATGTTCTGGGCGACCGTCATGTGCGGATAAAGCGCATAGTTCTGAAAGACCATGGCGATGTCGCGTTCTCCAGGCGCCAGCCCGTTGACGACGCGGCTGCCGATGCGGATTTCCCCGGCGGATATGTTTTCGAGGCCGGCGAGCATTCTCAAAAGCGTGGATTTTCCGCATCCGGACGGCCCGACCAGGATCACGAACTCCCCGTCGGCAATCTCGATGTTCACACCCTTGATGACGGGGAACGCCCCGAATGATTTCCTGATATCGACGAACTCGACAGCTGCCATAAAAGTTTCTCCCAGACCTTGTCTTCGCCTTCGGCCTTCATCTGCCCGGCCATCCCTCCTCCAGGATAACACCGCCAGGGCGCAGGCCAATTCAACTTGGTTATGCCTATCCCCTTCCCACGAGGGGCATCTTTGTCGCCATCACAGTCATCGTCAGCACGTTTGCCTCCAACGGCAGGCTTGCCATATAGACGACGGCGCGGGCGATATGCTCGGACGGGATCGTCGGCTCGCTCGCAATCTCTCCATTCGCCTGCAGCACTCCCGAGCTCATCTTCGACGTCATATCCGTTGCGGCATTGCCGATATCGATCTGGCCGCAGGCGATATCGTATGGCCGTCCGTCGAGTGCGGCCGATTTCGTCAGGCCGGTGATCGCATGCTTTGTCGCCGTATAAGGAGCGGAATTCGGCCTCGGCGTCGTGGCGGAAATCGATCCGTTGTTGATGATGCGGCCGCCGCGCGGCTCCTGCGATTTCATCAACCTGAAAGCCTGCTGGGTGCATATAAAGGCGCCGGTGAGGTTGGCCGCAACCACCCCACTCCACTGATCGAAGCTGACGTCCTCCAGGGGGATCGCCGGAATATTGCTGCCGGCATTGTTGACGAGAAGGTCGAGCCTGCCGAACTCGGCTTTGATCTGACCAAAAAGGTCTGCCACCTGCTCGGCAAGGCTGATATCGCAGGTCATCGCCCGGACCGTCCCGCCGGTTTCGGCAGCAAGCTCGGCGGCGGCTTTTTCCAGAACATCGCTCCGGCGGCCGGTAATGACGACGACATAGCCTTCAGCGCTCAAGGCGCCGGCGATGCTGCGGCCGATGCCGGTGCCTCCGCCGGTGACGAGCGCGATCTTGCCTTTCTGCAGGGTTGCGGATTGCGGCATCTTAGATTTTACCCCCGAGTTCGTCGTCTATGTGGATCTTGATGATCTCGTCGAAATTGGCTTCGGCCTTGAAACCGAGCGCGGTGGCGCGCTGCGCGTCGAAATCCGTCGCCCAGCCGGAAACAATCGAACGAACGGCCGGGTCGGCCTCGCGGCGGATGAGCTTGACCGCCTTGTCTCCGGCAACGCGGCGCAGCGCCTCGATCTCTTCGCCGACGAGCGCGGAAAGGCCGGGCATCGTCAGATTGCGGCGCGGCCCGATCTTACTGGTGTCGATCCGCGCGGCATGGACGAAGAAGCCGACCGCCGAACGGGGGCTTGCGAACCAATGGCGGACGTTCTCGTCGACGGGGAGCACGGCCTCCTGGCCGACCAGCGGCTCGCGCAGGATATTGGAAAAAAAGCCGGAGGCGGCCTTGTTGGGTTTGCCGGGACGAATGCAGATCGTCGGAAGGCGGATGCCGATGCCGTCGAAAATGCCACGCCGTGAATAATCGGCCAACAGGAGCTCGCAGATTGCCTTCTGCGTCCCATAGCTCGTCAGCGGCGTCGTGAAGAAATCATCTCTGATCTTCTCCGGGAAAGGCTGGCCGAAGACGGCGATGGATGACGCAAAGATCAGGCGCGGCGTGTAAGGCTCTTTCTGGCCTTCGAACCGGATCGCCTCAAAGAGCGAGCGCGTGCCGTCGAGATTGACGCGGTAGCCTTTGTCGAAATCCGCCTCGGCCTCGCCGGACACGATCGCCGCGAGATGGAAGATCAGATCCGGTCGCAAGGAGGCAAGCGTGCCTGCGACGCCGGCATCCGAGAGATCAAGCGCCAGCGCGTTAGAAACGGAGGCAAGTGCGGCAGGCACCGGCGGAGCAACGACATCGACGAGCGTGAGCCTGTCGATGCTGCGGCCGAGCGCTTCAGCGTTGGAGCCGAGCTTTTCCACCAGTTTGCGTCCGATCATGCCGGCTGCGCCGATAACCATCACATGCATATCAGGCAAATCTCCTCATGCTGTCCGGCTCACGCCGGACCGCCGGCGCTCAAAAGAGCCCTGGTCGTTTCGTAAATGCGCGTCAGATGATGGCGAAACGCGGCGATCACGGCGTCCCGGTCATGCCGTTCAAGGGCCTCGGCGATCGCAACGTGATCGGCGTAGCTGGCCTCAATGGCGCCCGGCCGGGACATGGCGTTGCGTCGGTAGTCCATCATGTAGGTGTATAGATCGGTGACGAAGTCGGCGAGCAGCGGGTTTCCGCAGGCGCGATAGATTGCGACGTGGAATTCACGGTCACAGATGAGAAAGCGCATTGCATCGTCTCCACCCAGACGCTGCGCTTCGATGAGGCCCTGCAGCTTTTTCAGGGTTTCGGCGTCTATCCTTTCGGCGGCATCGCCGACGATCTTGAGTTCGATATGCAGGCGCGCCGCATGGACCGATTCCAAATCGTAGCTGTCGATGGCGTTTGGGGATGCGATGGTGACGGTGATGTGGCTGAGGTCGACCTTGCCGACGCGGCTGCGGCTGCCGTGCGAAACTTCGATGATGCCTTGGGCGGCAAGCATCTGGATTGCGCCGCGCACCGTTTCCCGGCTAACATGAAGAACATTGGCAAGCTCGCGCTCACCCGGCAGCTCGTCGCCCGGCCTCAGCATGTTCGTGGCAATCAGGACCATCAGCTTTTCAGCGATGACGTCGCGCGCCGTCTGGCGGGCAAGGCTTCGCCCGACATTCGGTACCTGCGTCAATATCGGGCTCTCGTCCATGGTCCCCGTCGTCACTGATCCACTGGTTGGTCCACCAGATCAGTTGAGTAAAGGTTACAGCAGGACGGCCGTCAAGAGATATTCGTCGCCGCATTGCAGCATTTGGGGGCGCGCGCCGCGTAACGGCGCGCACCCGGGTACGGCGGGAACGGGTGCCGCCACCCGGCTTTCCGCCTCATCGCGCGGCCGCTTAGTGAAGGCCGCTCGACTGCGAATGGTGGCCTCCGTGCCGCGATATCCCCGCAAGAGCTGCGCCGGCCGACGCTTTTTCGGCGACAGTAGCCAGATCGCCAAGCGACAATATGCCGACCAGCCGTTTGTCGCGATTAACCACCGGAATGCGCCTGATCTGTTGATCGGCAAGGTTCTTGCAGACTTCCTCGGTGTCCTGATCATCAAAGCAGTATCTGACTTCGGACGTCATGATATCGCCGACCTTCGCCTCAGGTCCCTGCCCCTGGGCAATGGCGCGAACCGCGATGTCGCGATCCGTCAGCATGCCAACGAGCCGGTCATTATCCTCGACCGGCACGACGCCGGCGTCGAGTTCGGCCATGATCTTTGCCGCTTCCTCAATCGTGTCACCCGGCCTGACGAGCCGGACGTCGCGCGTCATCACTTCGCTCACTTTCATGATTTTTATCCTCCGCCTTGTATGGATTTCTACAGAAGTCCAACGTATCTGGCTCGGCAATGTTCCAAGCGTCATCGATTAACGTCCCTGTCAGCAATTTGGACGCTCACGCCAGGCAATTGCCCGCATATAGACGCTCCACGGCCGTTTTCTTTGCGAATGACGAAACAATTGCAGCCAATTGCAGTTGTGCTCTTTGAGAAGGATGTTCGGGCTTCGACCGGCCCCTTGCAAAGGAGGGTCTCAATATGAGCACAACCGGTCTCGATGTCTTCGACAAGACACTGCAAACCACCAATATCTGGCTGAACGAAATCATGGCCGACCATGGTCCCGACCGGCACGTCGCATGGCATATTCTGGGCGCCGTCCTTAAGGCCTTGCGCGACAGGCTTTCGCCGGACCTTGCGGCCCATCTCGGCGCAGAACTGCCGCTCATCGTTCGCGGCATCTACTATGATCAGTATCGACCTTCCCAGATGCCGGACAAGACCCGTTCACGCGATGAATTCCTCGAGCGTGTCGCCGAAGGGCTAAAATCCATTCGTCCGGTCGATCCCGCCGATGCGGCGAAATCGGTTTTCCACGTTCTTGCCCGTCATGTCGATCTCGGCCAATCGGCAAAGGTGCGCGACGCACTGCCCAAGGAGATTCAGGCTTTGTGGCCCGACAGCGTCGGCGTAAGATAGCGGCGGAACAGCGGGCCGCCGCCCGTTTCGCCGGAACCTCGGGCGCATTGCGCTGCCCGATCAGCACTTGCCACGTCGGATCAAATGAAATCAGCTCATCCTAGGTCTGATAGGTCCCGGTAATGCTTGCCTCGGCGAGCATATGTTTCCTTGCTTCGTTCCACATCGAAGCGATACCGGCGTCGCCGGGAACCGAAAGCCTCGGGACGTCGAGCGCGGCAAGGCGAAAGATATAGTGATGCGCCTTGTCGCCCCGTGGTGGCTGCGGACCATCATAGCGCGCATTGCCGAAATCATTCGTGTAAAAGCGTGGCGCGTTTTCCGGTGCGGTATCGGCGCTTTCGGCCAGAGCATCCCAATCGGATGGGATATTGGCTATGCCACAATGGCGGAAGGTGCCGCGCGGCGCGTCCGGGTCTTCGACGATCAAGGCAAAGCTTCTCGTTCCTTGCGGAGCCCCGCCCCACTTGAGAGGCGGGAACAGATTTTCGCCGGAGCGCGCATATTTCTTGGGAATGGGATTATCCTGTGTGAATGCCGGGCTCATCAGGGTCAGTGCCATTGCGCTTCTCCTTTCATCCTGCTGCCTCACGCGCAGCCTCTGGGCTTTTGTGTTGAAGCAAGATCAACCTGAAGACAGCGGTATTGTTCCGAATTGATGGCTTTTCGGCAGCTTTATCTTGAGGATCGTCGGTAGCCATTGGCAATCAGCGCCTCGAGATACGGCCCGACGGTGAAGACACCGCCACGCTCGGCCTGTCTAGCAATTTCACCTGCCGCCATCTTAGGCTGACGAAGCGCTTTTTGGCGGCCTTCGATCGCCACCGACAGACCGATCTTGGTGCGATATCGGAAGCCCAGCATGGCGCGACCAAGCCCGCCAGCTGCTTCCGGAAGGCTTAGTAGCTTTCGAAGAGCGCCCCATCTGTGGCTCGACTGCTATCGCAGTTCGCGGGATCGCGCCCAGCAAAGACGCCATCGAGCCTACGCAGCCCGGAGCAAACCGGCACCCCCTTGTTTTTGTCCGGGCGACCGCCTCGACGCCATGAGCCGTCTCACGGATCCCTCGCCAGTGATGCCAACCGCCTGTGTCATGGGCATTCTCCGCTATCGATAGGGCGCGTCGTGAAAACCGATCTCCAGCTGCTGGACCCGGCCGAAGATGCTGCTGAGCCGCGACCGCTCGACGGGATCGGCTGCAAGGTCGAGCTCCGCCTTAAGCCAGCGCGCCTGGGCGGCAAAATCCTCGTGGACGTGGAGGTCCACCCATTCCTTGAGCAATGGATCGTCGATCCGGCATTCGGCCGCCTGTCTCGACCAGGTCCAATACATCCATTCAGCAGCAAACATGGCGGCGATCGTGTCGAGGAAGCCTCCGGATCTTGCGATCTCCAGCATGCCGTTGCGGAAGTCCGCCACCTCCGGACGATCGACATCGAAGGCCGTGGGATCGATCCCGCGTGCGGCGAAGGTCTTCTCGAAATAGGCAATCTGCTGATTGGCGAGCGTGTCAAGCACACCGATCAGCCATCGCTTCTGCGCAATGGTCTCTGCCTTGGCCGTTGCATAGGCGAACATGGAGATGGCAGTTTCGACAAAGGCACCCTCGTAAACGAGGTATCTGTCGAAGACTTCCTTCGACAGGCGACCCGCCTTGATGTCCTCGACAAAGCGATGACTGACCATCGCCTCGAAGACGGACCGGTTTTCCCGGATGACCTGATCCGACATACTCTCCCGCGCATGCCGTTCATCCCTTCAAAGCCGGTCTGGCGGCTGCAACGAAGGCCTTGACGCGCTCGATGTCGACCGGGTTCCACCACACGCCGCCGTGCTTCAGCGAGGAGGCGACGATGACGCCGTTGGTGCGCCTCAGGATTTTGACGATATTCTCCTTGCTGACGCCGGAACCGACCAGCAACGGCAGGTGGGTCGCTGCGCCGATTTCCTCAATCTCCTCGATGCTCGCCGTGTTGCCTGTGCGCTGTCCCGTGGCGATCACGGCATCGGCGTCGAAGAAAGCAAGGTCGCGGGTCAGTTCCTTGATCGTGCGGTCGGCGGTGATGGCGTGTGCGCCATGCTTGACGTGGCTGTCGGCGAAAACCCTAATGTGCTCGGCTCTCAGCATCGACCGGTAGCGCATCGCCTGCGCCGCGCGGCCTTCAATGAAGCCCTCATTCGCGACATAGGCGTTGGCCCACTGGTTGACCCGGATGAACTTCGCGCCGCCGGCCATGGCGATAGCGAATGATGGGATCGGCGCATTCGCAAGGACGTTAATCCCGAGGGGGACATCAACGGCCCGTGCGATGCGATCGGTGACGACCGACATGAAAGCCGCGGTCTCCGGGCCGATATCCTCCGGCTTCGAGAAAGGGATGTCGCCGTGATTTTCGATAATCAGCCCGTGCATACCGCCCTCTATCAGGGCCTCGGCGTCGCGCAGGCAGGCGTCATAGATGGCGTTCATCTCTTTGCCGCGGTAACGCGGCGCGCCGGGAAAGGCGGGGCAATGGATCATGCCGATCAGCGCCTTGTCAGTCCCGAATATTTCCCGTATGGCGCTTGAGGTCTTGTCGGATATTTCCTGCATCTGTTTCCCTTTCGAAAGCCAGTCATGCGCGCTTATGTCATCGGCAACGTCACAGTGGACGAAACCATTTCCGTATCGGCCATGCCCGAGGCAGGCGCCTCGATTCTCGGTCACGAGGAAACCCGTGACCTTGGCGGCAAAGGCGCGAACCAGGCCGTGGTGATGGGCCGTGCCGGTCTTGCCTCCATCCTTGTTGCAGCCGTCGGCGATGATTTTCGCGCTGAGATCATTCGCAGCCAGTTGGCCGAAGAACCGGTCGACGCGCGACTGGTCCGACTCGCCGGAAAAGCGAGCGATTTCTCCATCATCTTCACCACCCCCGATGGCGAGAATGCCATCGTCACGACCACGGATTCTGCCGGTTCGCTGACCCTTTCGGAAGCAATTCGGCCGCTTGCCGAAAGTACCGCTGGCGATCTCGTTGTCCTGCAGGGCAACCTTTCCGATGACGTTACCCGCGGCATCCTTGAAGAAGCCAGGCGCCGACAGCTGGTCACCGCCTTCAATCCCTCACCCCTTCGTCGCTTTTTCGCCGATCTCTGGCCGCTCATCGACATCGCCTTTCTGAATAAAGGCGAAGCCGAGAGCTTGACTGGAACCGGCGGCCAAGCTGCCGCGTCGACCCTGATCTCTGCGGGGGTCAAATATGCTGTCCTGACACTCGGCGGAAAAGGCGCAATGCTCGCAAGCCGGGCAGGCACCCTTAAGATCCCGGCAGCCCCCGTCACCGCCATCGATACGACGGGCGCCGGTGACACCTTCATGGGCACGGCACTCGCCTCTTGTGCCTTGCGCGGCGTGCCGCTCGATGCCCGCGCCATACGCCACGCGACCACTGCTGCTGCCTTAACTGTCAGCCGGCGGGGCACCCGATCTGCGTTTCCCACCAATGCCGAACTCCATGCCATCCTCGCCGCCTGAGCTTCAGCGCGCCTCGGTCATCCAGGCAAGGAGATTGGTCCACAAGCGTCCATACCCTTCCCACTCGCAAAAAGCCGGCGACAGCCAGTGAGGACCGATATCGGAGGTCCAGGCGGCCGTGCGGCCCTTGCCATGCGAACCCAGCACCAGCAAGGGATGGCTCCCCTGATCCTCCGGCAGGCGGGCAAGCACCTCAATATCGGCACGGTCGCGCAGTTCCACTTCGTTGACGCCGAGAAGCAGCGGCCATTCGCCGTCAAGCCCGGCCATGACCGGATGTTCCGGCTTCAGGACAACGGCCGTCGATCCTTCCGGCATTTCAACGCGGTCGTCATAGGGAAGGCAGGTGACGGGCAAGACGTCTTCGACCGGCGTGCGGCGCCAGCGCGCCTTGCCGTCGATCCCCTGAAACGAGAAGTAGCCGCCGACCATCAACAGCGCGCCGCCCTTCTCGACCCAGGCCTTGATGAGTTTCAGCCGGTTCGGCACCGTCTTCGACTGCAGCCAGACCGCCGGCGGCAGGAGCAGCGAGTTCGCGCCGATGTCTGACAGGATGACCGCGTCATAGGCGTCAAGCCCGGCCATGCCGAAGGGAAATTTTTCCACCGCCTCGTGCGCCGGCATGTAGGTCAGTTCGAATTCGCTACCCTGAAGCGCCTTGACCAGCGGCTCGGCGCCCAAATGGAAAGTTACGCTGCCGAACTGGTCGAAGCCCTTGTAGTGGGTGGCCGAACTGACCCAGCTTTCACCGACGAGGAGTACTTTCTTTGTCATTGTCCTTACCGTTTCTTTGATGAATCCAGCCGTCAGGCAGCAGCCTGGAAGACCGACCGTGGATTGTCGCGCATCATTTGGCCGATGATCCGGTCATTGAGGCCGTGGCGTTTGAGGCGCGGGAGGAAATGCCTGAGGACGTAGGCATAGCCGTTGCCGCCGTATTTCGTCAGCATCATCTTCAGGAAAACGTCGTGCGACAGCAGGATACGGCCGGCGTGTCCCATCTCGACGAGCTTGACGATGGCCCGTGCAGCCTCCTCGTCGCTCGGGCATTGCACCTGCTGGTCGGCATAGAAGAAATCCATGCCGATCATGTCGTATTCGAGGAACGCGCCGCGCGAAGCGATCTCGCCCTGATAGCCGAGATCGTCATGCGAGGGATTCATGTGGCAGAGAACGGTGTGGCGGAGATCGCCACCCTCCTTGGCCACGATGTCGAGCACCTTGTGGCCGAGCCGGAACCAGCCGGGCAAATGGACCATCAGCGGCAGACCTGTGCGGCAGTGTGCTTGGGTTGCGCCGCGTAGGGATTTTTCCTCCTGCGCGGTGAAGTCGGAAGAGACGCCAATCTCGCCGATGAGACCGATCTTCACATCCGTGCCTTGAGCACCCTCAAGAGCCTCACAGACGATCTCATCGGCAATCTCTGCGACACTCATGCCAGCAACCTTGGCCGGATGCGACGAGGCCAGGTAATAGCCCGCACCCATCACGATATTGAGTCCCGTGGCCTTGGCAATGCGCCTGAGCGCCAGCGGGTTGCGGCCGATGCCCTGGCATGTCGGCTCGACGACCGTCCTGCCGCCTTCCTTCGCGAAATCCTCAAGCTCGGCAATGGCCAGCGGCTCGTCGTCCAACGTTATGTTGTGCTTATTGACGAACGGGTCCTGGCGGAGCTCACCGAGAATCTCCATGCAAACGAAACCTTCGGAAAGATATTGCCGCTCCGGCGTCTTTGGTGGATGCCACCAGCAACGGCAGTCGTTGAGGACGTGCTCGTGCATCAGCGTAACGCCGAGCGCATCAGCTGCAACCGGCCCGGCAACGGTCATCACCTTGCCGGATCGGATATGGCCTTCGGAGAGTTCACCTTTCATCTCTCAGCCCTTCTTCTTGCCGCCGAAACGGAAACTGGTGGTGAAGATGCGGGTATTGAGCCAGATCGCCAGAAGGATGATTGCACCGGTCACGATCTGGGTGAAGAACGGCGAGATGTGCATCAGGATGAGGCCATTGCCGATCACCGCGATGGTCAGCGTTCCGAGTACCGTGCCGAGGATCGTGCCGCGGCCACCCATCAGCGACGTACCGCCGAGCACCACGGCCGCGACGACCTGCAGTTCGAAACCGACGGCTGCGTTTGATGAGCCGGAGCCAAGACGCGCCGCAATCAACAGCCCGGCCAGCGCCGAGGCCGCGCCGGAAACGAGATAGACCGAGGCAATGATCCACTGCGCCGGCATGCCGACGCGGCGTGCTGCTTCCATGTTGGAGCCGACGGCCACGACCTGGCGTCCATATTTGGTCGAGGAGATCACGACATAGCCGATGGCGGCAACGAGAATGGCGATCAGCGCAGGGACCGGCAAGCCGATAAACTGGCCGCGTCCCAGCCAGAAGAAACCCGGCACGTCCTTGATCGGGATCGAATAGCCCTGCGTCAGATAAAGCGCCAGGCCGCGCAGGATCGAAAGTCCCGCCAGCGTGACGATGAAGGCCGGGATTCCCTGATAGGCAACGAACCATCCCTGCGCTATGCCCATCAGCGCCCCGAAGGTCAGCATACCCGCGACAACGAGCGGCCAGGGGTAACCCATGGCGAGAATGATCGCCGCCACGGCGTTGACGAGCGCCACCTGCGACCCGACCGACAGATCGATACCGCCGGTGACGATGACCAGGGTCATCGCGACGGCCACAATCAGAATCGGCGCCGCCTGCCGTACGACATTCAGGAGATTTCCAACGGTCATGAACGTATCGGTCGTGACTGCAAAGAAGGCCACACAGGCGAGGAAGAAAAAGGCAATCGACAGGACCTGCGCGTGCTCGGCAAAGAAGTCGGCAAGCGGCGAGCCTTTGGCGCGTTCGGTATAGACGGTCACTGCCTTTCTCCTCCGACGATGAGCTTCACGAGATCCTCCAGATCGGTCTTGCCGATCTCGCGCTCGGCGACTTTGGTGCCTTCGTACATGACGGCAATCCGGTCGCAGACCCGGAAGAGGTCCTGCAGGCGATGGGTGATGAGGACGACGGAAACGCCCTTCGCCTTGACGCGGTTGATCAGCGAGAGCACGGCTTCCACCTCGGCAACGGCAAGTGCCGATGTCGGCTCGTCCATGATCAGAACCTTGGGATTGAAGGAGGCGGCCCGGGCAATTGCAATGGCCTGGCGCTGGCCACCGGAAAGCTTTTCGACCTTTGCAGTCAGCCGCGGGATGCGAATTTCCAGCGCATCGAGCATTTTGCGCGCCTCGGAAAGCATGGTCGCACGATCGAGAAAAGGTCCCTTGGTGATTTCGCGGCCGAGAAAGAGATTGCCGACCACATCGATATGATCGCAGAGGCTCAAGTCTTGGAAGACCATCTCTATATTGCGCGAGCGGGCCTCGGCCGGACCGGAAAAACGCACCTCTTCTCCATCGATCGAGATCGTTCCACCGTCGGGGATATAGGTGCCGGAGATAATTTTAGTAAGCGTTGACTTACCTGCCGCATTGTCGCCTACAAGGCCGAGGCATTCCCCGGGGTAAAGGTCGAGGTCGACGCCGCGCAGCGCCTGGTGCGAGCCGAAGGTCTTGCGGATATCGCGGAGCGATATGCGCGGCCGTTTTGTCGCCGCCCCGGATTGCCGGGAGAGCATGGCTCCCCCGGTTCCGGAGACCGCGCTTGGGTGCTGTCCGTGGCTGATCATTTAAAAACGGCCCTGTATGGTTCCACGTTCTCCTTGGTGACGATGGTCACGGGAACCGCGATGTTCTTATCGACCGAACCGCCATCCGAGACCTTCTTCAGCGCGTCGACGGCCGCAGCACCCATGGCTGCCGGATCCTGCTGTATCACGGCGGCAACGTAACCGGCGTCGATGCCGGCGATCGCCTGGGCAGTGAGATCCCAGCCGAACACCTTGATGGCATCCTGCTTGCCCTGGCTTTCGACAGCGGCGATGGCTCCCATCAGCGCCGGTTCGCCGGTCGCATAGACGGCGGTCATATCCGGATTGCCGGTGATCAGGTTCTCGGCGGCGGCAAGCGCATTGTCCTGAATGTTCTGACCATCGACGACGCCAGCCTTTTCGATGCCGGAGACACCTTCGAGCGTCTTTTCAAAGCCCTCCTGGCGGACGTTCTGGATGAACGAATTCAGCGCACCGACGACACCGACCTTTGCCTTGCCGTCCATGTTCGCCTTGACATAGTCGAGGAAGAATTTGCCCATATCAGCGCCGGCCTTGGCGTTGTCGACGCCGATCTGCGCCTTCTGGGGGCCTTCAGGGAGGATTGCATCGATCGCGACCACGGGGATACCGGCGTCTGCCGCCTGCTTGACGGCCGGCATGATGCCGTTGACATCGATGGCAACGACGGCAAGACCGGCGACTTTCTGCTGGATGTAAGTCTCGATTGCGCTGTTTTGGGCAGCCGGATCGTTGTTGGCATTGAAGATCACGAGTTTTACGCCTGCTGCATCGGCCGCCTTCTGGGCACCCTCGTTCATCTGGTTGAAAAACAATGCCTGCTGGTTGATCTGCACCAGCGCAAAGGTCTTTTCCTGCGCACTTGCGCCCAAGCCTGCGAGCGAGGCGGTTGCCAATGCGGTGAAGCCGAGAGCGGCTGTAAATGTTCTGCGTTTGATAGTCCGGGTCATGTTCTCATCCTCTGGTTCTTTTTTTGTCCATTGCGGCTTTTGGATTCGCCGGCGGCGCAACGGAATTCCGCACGACGATTTCGACCGGCAGGAGCTCTTCCACAGCGGATGGGGCACGCTCCTGCCAGTTTGTCTCAAGAAGCAACGACAGCGCGCGCTGGCCGATCTGCCGAACGGGCTGGCGGATGGCCGTCAGCGGCGGCGCAAAAAGATGCAGCGGCCCGACGTCGTCGAAGCCAACGACCGACACATCCTGCGGGATCGAAATGCCTTGGCTGCGCAAGACTTCAATGAGACCGATGGCGATTTCATCCGAACTCGCGAAGATCGCGCTGGCGGGCATGCCCTCGGCTATGAAGCGCTTGGCGGCTTCCCGCCCGAAGGCGACGGTGTATTCGCCCTTGTAGTTGAGCAGCACGGCATCAGCACCCCACAGTTCGTACATCGCCCTTTCGAGCCCTTGGAAACGGCGCTGTGCGCTGATCATCCGTTCGGGCCCGCCGATGAAAAGGACGCGGCGATGCCCCATCTCCGCAAGGTGCGTTCCTGCCAGATAGCCGCCCCTGTCGTTGTCGCAGAAGAGCTTCGGTGCCAGCGCATCCGGGACGTCTTCGTCTACGACGACAACCTTGCCGGTGCGGTTGATGAGCGCCCCGAGTTGCCCGTCATCCGGATGGTTGGTGACGAAGATCAATCCATCGACGTGGTTGCGCTCGATAAGCTGAAGATAGGCAACCTCGCGGCCAGAGCGGTTCAGCGTCGCGTAGAGCGAGACGGCAAGCCCGCGGCGGTCCGCCTCCTCCTCCACCGCCGCGACAAGCGTTGCGAAGAACGGATTGGCGATGTCGGGCACTACGAGACCGATCGTATCCGAGCGCCCGCGGCTTAGGCGCCGGGCATGCGGATTGGGCTGATAGTTGAGATCACGGATCGCATCCTCGATCCTCTTCTTCGTCTCGTGGGGAAGCTCGAGCGATCCGTTCAGCAGTCGCGAGACCGTCGTCACGGAAACGCCGGCAGCACCGGCGACATCCTTCAGACTGGTGACACGTTCATTCGCCATCGCCTTGTAAACCGCTTTAGTAAACCGATTTACCATTTAGGTCACCGATCCCTTTATGAGTCAAGCGGACTTTGTGCGCGTTATTGCGGTTGCCAAACACGAGTGCAGCTTCATTACTGCAGCTGCGGCTTTCGAAGAAAACTGTTGCGGTCGGCCGACTTGATACGCAGCCATGCCTCGCGGCCGTCGCGCAATATCCTCATGGGGATCTCCACGCCGGCGGGGCCGCTCCTCCATAGCTTGCGGTAAAAGTCGGCAAGACCGGCGACCTCCCCATCCCGTATCTCCGAGATGATATCTCCCTCACGCAAGCCCGCTTGAGCCGCCGGACCTCCTTCAGCCACGCTCATGACCACCACGTCGCCATTACTTTCGGCAGAGAAGGCCCCGAGCCATGGACGCGGCGGCTTGTTCACTTGGCCGCGCGTGAGCAGATCATCAAGAATGGGTGGCAGCAGGCTGATCGGCACGACCATGTTGATGTCCGCGCTCTGTCCCCTTTGGCTCATTTGCAGGCGCAGCGAGCCAATGCCAAGAAGTTTGCCGTCGGAGCCGATGAGTGCCGCACCTCCCCAGGAAGGGTGTGCAGGCGCGATGAAAATTGCCTCTTCGAGCAGGTATTCCCAATAGCCGGCGAATTCCTGCTTGGCGACAATCGTAGCCTGCACGAACTGACCGATACCGTCAGCAAGCATGACCGGATCGCCGACCTCCGCTTCGGCAGCATCCCCAAGATCCAATGCGGGAACGTCAAGCGACCCAAGCGCCTGCACCAGACCGAAGCCGGTTTCCTGATCATAGGCAAGCGCATGCGCAGGAACGACATACCCGTCATTGCGCGTCAGCCAAACTTCCTCGGCCTCGGTGATCAGGTAGCCGATCGTGACCACCAGCCCATTTTCCCGGATCACCACGCCGCTTCCCTCCCTTTGGGTACCGAGCGTCATCGCCGTGAAGGCATCTTCGGGAATTGAAGAACGTACGGCCACAACGGACCGCAAAATTCTGTCGATGTTCATGCTTTCGTTCCTGATGAGCAAGATTTACGCACGGCAAAGCGTCACCGCTTTCATGCGGCGCCTGGCATTCCTCTAAAATATGGCTCGTCACGGGGCAGGACAAGCCGGAAGAGCCGAATCTGCTTTCAGGCCGATGCAGCAGACGAAGAGTAACCGGATCAATTGAGCGCCCGCATGAAACTGTCCTTCGATGCGACGTATAGCAGACAGCGGGCAAAGGATTGACGTTTCATACACCACAACAAGCACTTGCCGGGCTCCCTCCCTTGTCAGCAGAGCTGCATCATCTCAGATGAAGGAAGAGTAGTGCTTGTATTGCGTCTGAGTATGCCAATGAAAATCGTCGAGTTAGCCAGTTCTGTGTCTCGCCCCGTTTATGCCATTGGCGATGTTCATGGGATGGCCAGCTTGCTTGAGGTTCTGTTAGCGACAATTGACGAAGATGCCGACAGATGCGGCGCGGAGCCGCGGGTCGTATTCCTTGGCGATATCGTCGACAGAGGGCCGGACAGCCGGCGAGCGATGGAAATGGTGCATGCGACGCTTCAGGAACGTGAGGGATCGCAATTCATTCTCGGAAATCACGACTACCTGTTTCGCGAGGCGTTGAATAACCATCTCGGCGATCCGGCGCTTGATCATTGGCTGTCAGGCCTAGGCGGAAAGTCGACCCTTCGGTCTTACAGTCACCGCATGCCGGGCTGGGCAGGCGAGCTGCCGGACCTGCTGCTTCCCCGATATGCGCATCATCTGGCACTGCTCAATCGAGCCGCAGACATGGTCATCGTGAATGGCTACTGCCTCGTCCATGCCGGGATCGACCCGAAGAAGCCCCTTGCGGACCAGGACGAGCGGGATCTTCGCGAAATACGCGAACGCTTCCTCGATGTCTCAGACCCACTCGAAAAGGTCGTAGTGCATGGTCACACGATCACGGGCTCAGAACTTCCGGAGATCCATTCGAACCGCATAGCGATCGATACGGGGGCCTATCGCACAGGACGCCTGTCAGCCGTCGTGATTGCTGGCAATAGCGAGCCGCGCTTCCTTTATGTCTCCCACTCCGACTAGCCCACCACTTCACGCTTTACTCCTCGCAGAACGGAAAGCGCAGTGCGTTCGTTGGTCTATATGAATGCCTCTGCCGGCCTTCCGCGAACGAGAACAAGAGATCCGAGGCATGAAAGTTCGTGCGATGAAACGTTAGACGAACAGGATGGTGGGATGCGCCCGGTACTTTGATCTTCGATCAGGTCGGCTGCGATACGGGTCATGTTCCATTCAGTTCGGGTGTCTTACGCTGGTTGAACGCCGACATGCCCGTGACGGCACTTTGACCAAGCCGGATCTGATTGCCCTGCCAGATTTGGGAGGCGTAGGACTTATCAGCCCATCACAGCGCAGAGACTGCCGCAGTTTATGTAGATATTTGCGTGAAGCGCCTCCTAAAATGCCTTGACAGCCTGGTACTCACCCGCTTCCCAGGCTCGGAGTTCGCCGGCTTCGCAAGTGTAGTTCTCGTCCGTTTTCACCGGCCTGAATAGGGATGTTATCATAGAGCTCGTTAAAGTCATCCGGACAGGAAACCAGGTTTCCTTTCTTTTCTGTATTATTCAGACAACACAGGAAGGGCAGGTTCATGACCAACAAGACCGCTTCGACAGCCGAATTTATGCGGCACTTCGGACGTTATCACGACGAAGCCAAACGACACCCCATCACTTTGACCAAACATGGCCGCGCATCCGTAGTGGTCGTTCCAATCGATCTTACGAGCGAATGACCGGCAATGAAGACCCACGCCGCGCCTATGGTCCGGGCGAGATGCCCCGCGACCTGGCCGACATGTTCTTGGAACAGCTAGATAAGGATTCCGCCGAGCATCAGGCGTCCAAGGATGACTGAGCATTTCGTCAAGGGCGATATCGTCACCTACCCCTATCTCTGGCGCTGGCAGGATGACAAGCGGCAGGAACACGGCGAAAAAGACCGCCCGGTTTGCCTGCTCCTTGGCAAATCCTACCATTTCGACATGACACAGACGCCGCGAGGAAAATTCAGTGCATTTTCCTTGAGGAAGTGCGCAAGGCCTTCGCGCCTTTCCTCGCTGCAGGACGCGCCCGCGTCGATCGGACGAGATAGGGCAGGTCGCCAATCTGTAGTTCCGGATTTCCTGCCTCGCATACGTAGAGACGATGGGCCGGTAGCTTCCTCGGGGCGAAATCGTATCGCCCGGCGATACATTCTTTTTTCAATCATGCAGGACATTCGGAGCCAACCACTCACGGCGCCAACTTGGCATCTAAAGTCACCTTCCTCGAATTCGCCACTCTTCCCGAAAAACAAATCGATGCAGCTCGCAGTCAGCTGAGCCCAGCTGTTTTGAGACAAGCAAGCGTCAAATCGACGCCAACCGGCGGTAGTTGCCGTTCTGCCTCCCTTCCCCCTTGTCCGGGCAGCGCTATCGACGCTTCTTTAGGTTAGGATATGGGTCTCGCCCCAACGCTTTGGCGACCTTTTGCCAATCCCGTCCGCCCATTCCTGGTATCCGCAGCGCCTCTGCTGGTGACAGGTGTCGTATATCTCCGGCCACTTGATATCCGCGCTGGTTAAGCTCGGTGAGGAGCCAGGGCTTGAGTTTCAAGTCTGCAAGTTTCGTGTCCATGTCGAGATAGGATCAGGCCAACTTGCGTCGTGCAACTGCATGATTATGCAGCATTACTCCGCCCAGACAGGAACGTCCTTACAAAGGTCTCTCTGACGACCTCAGTGTTTTTCCCTTTGGGCCTTTCGACGAAAACGGACATGGCATCGTACAACTCACCGTAACCGCAGCCATATCCCCACGCGATCAGCCGGCACGAAAGCTCGTTTGCGCACCTCTCCAGCTCCGAGCGGCTTCTGATACAGGCAGCGCCAGAATGAAGATCGTCGTCAAAGGCAATCTCATCATCTCCGAATCTGTCGTTTGTAAGCGACTTTCGGATTTGCACCATGGAAAGCCGGCATCGATCTCTATCCACTGGCATTGCGTGTCCACAGTCGTCGAACTCTCGCGGACGGATCCAAGCAAGACCCCTATTCGCTCTGCCGGAAGTTGCGGATCCGGTCGAAAAGCACAGCAAGCACGATGGCGCCGCCAATGAAGGTCCCCTGCCAAAAAGCGTTGATGCCGAGCAGGCCGAGACTGTTGCGGATCACTTCGATCAGGGCGGCTCCGACCAACGCGCCGAGAGCGGTACCGACGCCGCCTGCCAGGTTGGCGCCGCCAATGACGGCGGCCGCGATGACCTGAAGTTCCATTCCGGCACCTATATTGGTGGTAACGGCGCCGAGCCAGCCGGTTTGAACAATGCCGGCAACCCCCGCCGACAGGGCGGAAATCATATAAACTGCCACCTTGATCCTGCGGACCGGAACCCCGGTCAATGTTGCGGCATGCTCATTGCCGCCGATGGCAAAAACATAACGTCCGAACCTCGTCCAGCGCAGCACGAAACCGGTCAGCAGCGCCAGAATGATCATGTAGAGCACCGGGTTGGCGATGCCGAGAAACCACGCGCCGCCACCGAGTGCCAGAAGCGTGTCGTGATCCGGCCCGAATTGGAAGACCACGGTATTGTTTGATGCGACCATCGCAAGACTGCGCGCAATCGACAGCATACCGAGCGTCACGACGAAAGGCGGGAAGTCGAGATAGGCGATCAACAGTCCGTTGAAGGCCCCGATGACCAGGGCGGTGCCGATCGACGCGGCAATACCGACTTCGATGCTGTAGCCGGCATGCATGACCACCGCCAGGACCATGCTGCACAGGCAGAGCACCGATCCCACGGACAAATCGATGCCGCCGGTGATGATCACCAGCGTCATGCCGAGCGCAATGATCGCAACGAAAGTGACGTTGCGGGTGATATTGTAGAGGTTCTTCGCCGTGGCGAAGGAGTCGGTTGCAGCAGACAGGAAAAGACAGGCGAGGATGACTGCGATCAGGACCCAGAAGGTTTGCCCGCCCACGATTGATGCAAGCCAGTTCCGCTGCTTCTGTGCAATTGTCTGGTCAAGAGTAACAGCCATCATCGACCTTCATTTCTTCCACTATCCAAGCAGCGCGATCACACCTGTTCGATCGCGCCGGTGATAAGACCTGTGACTTCTTCTGGCGAACTTGCCGCAATCGGCTTGTCGGCAACTTTTCTGCCTCGCCGCAACACGATGACGCGGTCGGCAACCGTAAAGACGTCCGGCATGCGATGGCTGATCAGGACAACGGCAATGCCGCGGTCACGCAGTTCGCGGATCAGATTGAGCACCTCCGCCACCTGGCGAACGGAGATTGCCGCAGTCGGCTCGTCCATCAGCACGATCTTTGCCTCCGACAGCATGGTGCGCGCAATCGCCACCGCCTGCCGCTGGCCGCCTGACATCTGCCTTACAAGGTCCCGGGGACGCGTCTCCGACTTCAGCTCCCTGAAAATCTCGCCGGCACGCCTATACATGGTCTTGTAGTCCAGGACTTTCAGCGGACCGACGCCGCGCCGCAACTCGCGTCCGAGGAACACGTTCGCCGCTGCCGTCAGATTATTGCAGAGTGCCAGATCCTGGTGAACGATCTCGATGCCGTGCTGGCGCGCCTCCACCGGCCGGTGCATGACGATTTCCGCGCCGTCGAGGCGTATGGCGCCCTCGCTCGGCCGGAAATTGCCGGCAATCATCTTGACCAGTGTCGACTTTCCGGCGCCGTTATCGCCCATGAGGCCGACGACCTGGCCCGCCTCCAGCGAAAGCGAAACGTCGTTGACTGCCTGGATGGCACCGAAATGTTTGGAGATGTTGGTGAGTTCGAGAACCGCCACCAGCCTGCTAACCTCCCAAAACCTCTCAGGCTTCCTCATTGCCCTTAGATGTCGTCCAAGGGATGGATGCCCGCAATCTCGCCTTGCCGATGTCCTCCCAGAAAAGCGATTCCATCGCATTTACGCAAAACCTTACAAAAGCGTCAATCAATTGTCCGGCGAATCAGGCAGACATCACAAAAATCTGTTTTGTATGACAAATACCCGTTGACGTGCGAAGCAGGCGGATATTAGCTGTTTGTGGGAGAGAGAGCATGCTGATCCTTGTTACCGGTGCGACGGGCAAGGTCGGGCAGCGCTTCATTGCTGGGCTGCTTGACGATCCGAGATTTTCGAATGCACGCATCCGCGCGCTTTGCCATAATCGTTTGCTTCCTGAGACCGGCCGTGTCGAAGTCACAAAGGGCTCGATCGCCGACCCGCATGTCGCGGCGGCCGCAATGAAAGACGTTACCCACGTTCTGCATCTTGCCACTTGCAAGGAAACGCCTGACGCCGTCATGGACGTAACGGTCAAGGGTCTTTTCTGGTTACTCGAAGCCTTCCGTACGAGCGCTACTGCACAGCAGTTCATCCTCATCGGCGGGGATGCCGGTATCGGCCATTTCTACTACCGCCACGACGGACCGATCACCGAGGATACGCCGCATTGCGCCTATCCTGGAAGTTACGCGCTTTCCAAGGTTCTCGAGGAGGTGATGCTTGACCAGTTCGCCATCCAGTACGGCATCAACAGCTGCTGCCTTCGCGCACCGTGGATCATGGAAAAGGATGATTTCAGATACACGCTGTCCTTCGGCGATGATGTTTTCGGCGGCCCCGACTGGAAGGCGCTCGTCCCGCAAGGCGATGCGAGACGTTATGTGGAAGCCAGCACAGTGCCGCTGCTGCGCGACGCCGACGGACGTCCGCTAAAGCGTAACTTCGTACATGTCGACGATCTGGTATCGGCCATTCTGGCCGCGATCGACAATCCCCGCGCAAAGCGCCAGCTCTTCAATATCTGTATGGACCGGCCGGTCGACTACGGCGAGGTCGCAGCCTATCTGGCGCACACGCGAAACCTTGAGGCTGTCGACATCCCAAGCCAATATCATTCGAATTGGATGGACAATAGCAAAGCCAAATACCTGCTGGACTGGCAGCCCAGCTACGATCTGGAAAGGCTTATCGACTCGGCCTGGCAGTACGAGCGTTCGCAGGATGACCCTCGCATTGTCTGGTACCCGGGTTGATTTCGTATGGCGGTCGCGTCGCGCCCGTCTGTTTCAAGGGAGGAAACCATGAGGAAGGCATTACTACTTGCATTCACGGCCTTGGCACTCACCGCCGGCCCGGCGCTTGCCAAGAAGCAGCTCGTCATCGTCGTGAAAGGGCTAGACAACCCGTTCTTCGAAGCGATCAACCAGGGTTGCCAGAAATGGAACAAGGAAAATCCAGACTCGGAATATGAGTGCTTCTACACGGGCCCGGCATCGACATCCGATGAAGCCGGCGAGGCCCAGATCGTCCAGGACATGCTGGGCAAGGCCGACACGGCTGCGATCGCCATCTCGCCGTCGAACGCCAAGCTTATCGCTCAGACACTCAAGACAGCCAATCCGAGCGTTCCGGTGATGACGCTCGACGCCGACCTCGCCCAGGAAGACGCCGCTCTGCGAAAGACCTATCTCGGCACCGACAACTATCTGATGGGCAAGCGCATCGGCGATTACATGAAAGAGGCCAAGCCCGATGGTGGCAAGGTCTGCTCGATCCAGGGCAATCCCGGCGCCGACAACATTCTGCGTCGCGCACAGGGCTGGCGCGATTCGCTGTCGGGCAAGGAAGGGCTGACCGAGCTCAAGGGTGAAGGCGGCTGGACCGAGGTCGCCGGCTGCCCAGTGTTCACCAATGACGACGGCGCCAAGGGCGTGCAGGCGATGACTGACATCCTCGCCGCCAATCCCGACCTCGCCGGCTTCGGCATCATGGGCGGCTGGCCGCTCTTCGGCGCCCCCCAACCCTACCGCGACCTGTTCAAGCCGATGGCCGACAAGATCGCCAAGAACGAGTTCGTCATCGGCGCCGCCGACACGATCGGCGACGAAGTGGCGATAGCCAAGGAGGGCCTTGTCACCGCGCTGGTCGGCCAGCGTCCCTTCGAAATGGGCTACAAGGCACCCTCCGTGATGATGGACCTGATCGCCGGAAAGCCGGTTGAGGATCCGGTGTTCACCGGGCTCGACGAATGCACCAAGGACACAGTCGACACCTGCATCCAGAAATAACGCGTGGTTCGGAGCGCCCAAAACCACTGGGCGCTCCGCTTCTCCCGATCATCTCAAGGTGATAAAGGCTCGCTGACGTCTCTTGTCATTGCGGCAACTTTTGACCTAGTCCGTGCTGGGGATCACAAAGTGCTGAGGCGATTGAATCAGATGCCGGACAGGAAAACAGCAAAGCGCTCTGACCCGACCATCCCCCGCATGGCCGGCGGAAGCGTGCATGTTTCGGTGGCCGGCGAGATCGGGCTTCGCATCGTGCGTGGCGACTATCCGCCCGGAACCATTCTGCCGAATGAGGCGAAATGGTCCGAAATGTTCAATGTCAGCCGATCGGCCGTGCGCGAGGCGATCAAGATGCTGATGGCAAAGGGCCTGCTCGCCTCGCGCCCGAAAATCGGTAGCTGGGTGGAGCCCAAAGAGCGCTGGAACCTCTTGGACCGCGACGTCTTGGGCTGGTATGCGGCATCACCCGACCGCGAGCCCTTCTTAAGGGCAGTGCAGGAGCTTCGCCACATGATCGAGCCGGAGGCGACGGCGCTGGCCGCCGAGCGGCGAACCGAAGAGCAGATGATTGAGATCAGCCGGGCCCTTCATGAAATGGCTCGGGCGACATCGCCCCAGCAGCGAAGTGAGTCCGACGCTCGGTTTCATATCGCGATCTTGCGCGCCTCCGGCAACGACCTGCTCGTACCCTTGGGCGTTCTGATCGAATCCGCCCTCAATCATCTTCTTGCCCATGTCGTGCGGGAGGGCAGCAGCCTGCGGCATACGCAGATGCTTCATGAACGCATCGAGAGAAGCATTCGATTGCAACAGCCGCACACGGCCCGCAGTGCGGTTCGAAAGGCCTTGGCAAACACTGATGAAATCATCGCCGGGCGCTCGCGATAGGCGGCGCTTCGCACCGATCCGGCGCGATACTCGGGCTTCGTGGCCGGCCTGCCCGAGGCGATCGCACCTTTCCGCTGCTCCTGCATTTCAACCACAAGAGAACCACACCAGGATGTCTCGTCCGGAGGACCGCATTGCCGCAGTCCTCCGCTCTCCTTGTTTCAAGCCCGCGCCGGGGTCCTTGCCGGCACGACTGCATTGACAGCCACCGCGACGGCGATGTTTGCCGCAAGGGCAAGAAGACCGGTATAGATGGTGAACGGTTCTCCACCGAGGCTAATCAGGTGCAACGGCTTCCAGCCGGCATCCCACACGAGGAAGGTGCCGCCGGTGAAGCCGACGAACCAGCCGGCGAGTAGGCCCGGTGCACGGAACCAGTTGGTATAGAGGCCGAAGACCAGGGCCGGCAGCGTCTGCAGGATCCAGATGCCGCCAAGCAATTGCAGGTCGAGTGCAAACTGCGTCGGCAGGAAGATGATGACCAGCAGTGCGCCGACCTTGACGACGAGCGAGGTCAGTTTGGCGACCTTGGCTTCACCCGCATCGCTGACATGCGGGTTGACATAAGCCTTCCAGAAATTGCGGGTGAAGAGGTTGGCGGCGCCGATGCTCATCACCGCCGCCGGCACGAGGGCACCGATCGCGATCGCTGCGAAGGCGAAGCCGGAGAACCATCCCGAGAACAGCGTCTTGAACAACGCCGGCACGACGTCATTGGCGTTTTCGAGCTTCAGCCCGGCGGCATGGCCCATATATCCGAGCAGGGCGAGAAGACCGAGCAGTAGCGTATAGGCCGGCAGCAAGACGGCATTCTTGCGGATCGTCTTGCCGCTGTTCGAGGCGAAGATACCCGTCAGCGTATGCGGATACATGAAGGCGGCGAGCGCCGAGCCAAAGGCTAGCGTCGCATAGGCGACATACTGGTTGCCGGCGAGCAGGAGATCTCCCTTTCCCTTGACCTGGAAAGCCGCATCAGCCGAGGCAAATACGTTGGCATAGCCGCCGAGCTTCGAGGGAATGAGCGCCACGGCTGCGATGACCACGATATAGATCATGATGTCCTTGACGAAGGCAATCAGCGCCGGGGCACGCAAGCCGGCGGAATAGGTGTAAAGGGCAAGCACGATGAAGGCGATCGCCAGCGGCAGTTCGCCATGCAGGCCGAGCGCCTTGAGCACCGCTGTCATGCCGACGAGCTGGAGCGCGATATAGGGCATGGTGGCGATGACGCCGGTTGCGGCGACGGCGAGCTCGAGGCCGCGCGAACCGTATTGACCGTGCACGACGTCGCCGGCCGTCACATAGCCGAAATCCCTGGCGCGTTTCCAGAGGATGGGCATGACCATGAAGACGAAGGGATAGACGACGATGGTATAGGGCAGTGCGAAGAAGCCGTAGGCACCGACCGTGTAAACGAGTGCCGGAACGGCGATCACCGTATAGGCCGTGTAGAAGTCGCCGCCGACCAGGAACCAGGTGATCCATGTGCCGAAGCTGCGACCACCCAGGCCCCACTCGTCGATATGGGCAAGCGTTTCAGGCTTACGCCAGCGGGAGGCGACGAAGCCCAGGATCGTGACGAGTGCGAAGAAGAAGAGGAAGACGCCGAGCGCCGTTCTGTCGATATCAGTCGTCATGGCGCGTGCTCCGATAGGCGATCCAGGTCAGCGTGGCGGTGATCGGCACCCAGAGAAGCTGGTACCAATAGAAGAAGGGAAATCCGAAGAGTGCCGGCTCGCGGATATTGTAGAGGGGCGGCCAGAGCAGGCCGATATAGGGAATGACGAGCAGCCAGAGCGCTGCTTTGTTCCGTGATTTTTCCATGTCGGATACCTCTCGGGCGCCAGATGTGGCGCCAAGTTGCAGTTGTCGGCGTGGAAGGCGGGCTTGTCAGTCGATCGCTGGGGCGAACCTGGCTCAGGCTGTCGCGACGGCTTTTCCGACTGAACGGAAGCAGGCGTAATGCAATTGAGATCCTCCCAACGGCTCGCTTTGGGCCAGCCGTGGTGAAGTCCTATGGCGGCGGTTTTCGTCTGGCAAGATGGCAGGAAGCGTAAAATACTCGCGTCTACCCAGAAGTGGGTAGATGCGATTTATTCTGCTTTGACGCTTAATCCGTGATCGAGCACACAGCAATCAATCATGCATCGAATTTCGCTGGACGTGAGCATTCCCCGCCAGCCTGCCTTGGCTGACCGCTAGCGCGCCACGCGCTTGCTGTGTCGCCAGGGCGTCGTAGCCGCTTAAGTTGAAGTCTAGGCGAGCTCCTCAAAGGCAGCTATTTCTTCAAACCGGTCAATGTTTCACTTTTATGGGCATGCCCCTTCGAAGGGCTTGCAATGTGGGAGCGAAGGCGAGCCCTTTCAACCGACGGGTCACTGCGGTAGCCCTCCCAGTCGTCAGCCCGCTTTGCGCAGCGCGACCACCGGATGACTGGTATTGCGCGGAAATTTTGGCAACAAGAGCGAAAACCGGCAAAATACGCGGGCCTACCCAGTACGCGTAGGCCGCTTAACTGTCGCCCCAGGTCAATCCGTTCTCGATAGCATAGCGGGTCAATCCGGCCGTCGTCGTAATGTTGAGCTTCTTCTTGATGTTCTTGCGATGCGTCTCGACTGTTGCAGCCGAGATACCGAGTGTCTGGGCAATATCACGGTTGCTCTTTCCTGCCGCCAGCAACAATAAAACATCATGCTCGCGCGTCGTCAGAGGAAGCGCATCCGGCGTCTCCTTTCGCTCGAGCAGAACTTCCGAGACGCCGGAAGAGAAGTAGGTTTTGCCGTTTGCCACGGCTTCGATTGCAGCGATGATCTCGTCGGTGGAGACATCCTTGAGAATGTAACCGGAGGCTCCGTGCAACACCGAGGTGGAAATATATTCGCGACTGTCGTGCATCGACAGCATCAGGATCCGTGTTTCCGGCAGTTGTTCCTTGAAGAGCTCGATGGCATCGATTCCGCTGAGCTGCGGCATATTGATATCCATCAACACGACAGCTGGCCTTTCCCTCAGCGCAATCTCGAGCCCTGCGCGTGCCAATCCGGCGGTACCGACAATCTCGAGGTGTTCATAGGTTTCCAGCACCGCCCCTAACCCGTCCAGAACCAGGGGATGATTGTCGATCAAAAGAACCTTGATACTTTTCCTGCCGCTCATGCTGCTTCCTTGCCTTGCGCGCGGCTCACCGTTGCCGACCTTGGAAGCATCGCTGTCAGGATCGTGCCTGCTGGTGTCGTCTTGATCAGCAGCAGGCCGCCGAAATGGGCCAGGCGCTCCTGCATATTGCGCAGTCCGAGCCCGCCGCCGAGCGCTTTCTTCCCTTCGGCGATGTTTTCATCGAAACCGTTTCCGTTGTCGGAGATCGTCATGCGGACGCGGCCCCCAACGCTCCAAATCCTGATGTCGACACGCGTTGCTCCGGAATGCCGCTCCACATTGTTCAACGCCTCCTGCGCTACGCGATAGAGCGCCGTGCTCGCCTCAGGCTTCAGCATATTCTTGAAGGTCAGCGCCTCAAGATGTGTATCGATGGCCGTACGCTCCGAGAAATTATCGCAAAGCGCCTTGAGCGCCGGTCTCAGGCCAAGATCGTCAAGCGCTCGCGGACGCAGGTCATGGGACAGGCGCCGTACCTCCTTGATCGCCCCGTTCAGCGCCTCCGCCCCGCGATCGATTGCACGGGCGGCATCTTCGGCCTGGCTTGCGACCTTGCGGCTCGCCAGATCGATCGCATAGCGGACGCCGATGAGGTTCTGCGATATCCCGTCATGCAGTTCACGGGCAAGGCGGGCCCTTTCCTCTTCCTGCGTGTCGATGATGCGCTGTGCGAGCTGTTTAAGCTTGCTATCGGCAAGGCGGCGCTCTCTCAACGTCAGCAGCATGCCGGTGGCAAAGACGATGAGAACCGCCGGCACGGCAATCAGGGCAACGATCAGAAATGTCTTGCGGACATTGGCGCGAAAATCGGCATTTGCGGCGGCGGTCTGTGCAAAGACGTCATCAAGATAGACGCCCGTTCCAAGCATCCACTTCCATTTGTCGAGGCCGACGGCGAAGGACAGTTTGTCGGCCACCTCTCCGGAGGAGGGTTTCTGCCACTTGTATTGGTGAAGGCCGCCGCCCTCCTTGGCCTTCTCGATGAGATTGGCAACAACCTTGTCGCCATCGGAATCCGTCAGGTTGAGCCAATTGTGCCCCGGCCGGAACGCCTGGCGCGGATGCACGACATTGTTGCCGTCGTAGTCATAGACAAAGAAGTAGCCATCCTTGCCGTAGTCGAGCGCGGTCAGGATGGCGCGAACCTTCTCCTTTGCGACTTCGTCGTCCGGACCGGCGGCTTCGTAGATGTCATGAATGGCAGAGAGCGCAAGATTAGTCAGATTAAGGAGTTCCGTTTCCTTGGCCTTGAGCATGTTTCGCTCGAACGTGTCGATGCTGCTTCGCACAAGCGTCGCCGATTGCCAGGTGATGAACGCTGTGACGATCAGGATGGCCAGGATCAATGGGATGATGGCCAACGCCACAATCTGATGTCTAAGATTCATAGGCCGCCTCCCTGCCGCCTTGGTCACGCGGGCAAGGTTATATATGAAACGACATCGACGGATAGCTCAAGCTTCGCCCGATCTGCAAACGTCCGGGCGTTTCGGCAAACGGCATCACGCGCGCGGCGGCTTTGCCGGAGGTGGTCTCCCGGAACTTTGCCAAATTTCAGTTCTATCGAGCGTTTGGCCTCGAATGGGTGCACCGGAGGAAGCGAGATCGACCCCTTGAAAGCCAGCGGAATCTTCAGGAGCCGGAGCGAGGTATCAGTACCCGCTAGCCATTGGGCCGCATGCGTAGGATGCTGGGCGTTTTTGCCGCCGGCCGGCTGTTGAACTCGGCATGTAAGCTCATTGTCGAGGAGTTGAACGAGGCCGGATTTGCAACGCTGGAAGCGGCCAACGGTCAGGAAGCACTCGAGTCCATCTTATCGAAGTGGCCCGACATCGTTATCACCGACATCTCGATGCCGATCATGGACGGCCATCAACTGCTCGCCGAGGTTCAGGTCAATCACCCGCAATTCTCCAACATCCCGTTTATCTTGCCGGCACTCACGGATCGGAAAAACATGTTGAGCGGTCTTCGAGCAGGCGCGGCGGACTATCTGACAAAACCCATCGACTTCGACCTATTGCTTGCGAAAGTTACAGGCTGCGTCACGCGGACTGAAAACGACAAAGCGGCCGGCCGCGCATTCTAATTGGCGGTCGACCCATTCCGCAAAGCGTTGACGCAGCACCATGCGCCGGTGCAGTGACCTATCCCAACGCCAGCCAGGACAGTCGCTCTTCTCCTGCCTGACGGAGCTTTCATCGCTATGGTCTTTCAAAAGCCACAAAGCTGCGCAGGCTGGGGAGCGCACAGACTGATCAAACAAGATCTTCGCCGACCGCGTGGCCGGCGTGTCAGTGCAGCGGCTTTTTTCAGCTTTGAAAAGCCGTTCTTGCCCAGACGGACATTACCATCAGGACCTGAATGAGAAGGTTCGCCGCGACCAAAGCAGAAGTGCGAGGTTCAATGCGATGCATTCCATCCAAGAAGACGTTTCAGTTTCGATCATCATTGCGAACTACAACTACGCGCGCTTCTTAAAGCGCTGCATCGATAGCGCGCTGGAACAAAGCCATGACAACGTAGAAGTCATCGTTGTCGACGACGCATCGGCTGACGACAGCCCTTGTGTGATTGCGGCATATGGCTCGAGGATCACAGCTCTCTTAAGAGAGAGCAATGGCGGTCATGCGGCTGCGTTCAACACAGGATTTGCGGTCAGCCGAGGCCAGATCGTTCTGTTTCTCGACGCCGACGACTATCTTTATCCGAACGCCGTATCGGAGATAATCGAGGCATGCGACGGCGATACCGCCCAGGCGCAATTCAGATTGCACATTGTCGACGAGCGTCAACGCGTCAAGGATGTGTTTCCACCTCAGGAGTTCCCCTTCGATTCAGGTGATGTCACCCCCCAGCTGTTGCAGAAGGGACGCTATCAAACCACCGTGACAAGCGGGCTGGCCTTCAGCCGTTCGGCTTTGGAGGCAATCATGCCTATCCCCGAGACGGACTTTCGCCAGGGGGCGGATGGATATCTGGTCACTGTCGCGCCTCTCCATGGAAAGGTGACGTCGATCGATTCTTGCCTTGGCGCCTACCGCATGCATGGCGCCAATCATTCCGTCTTTGCAGAAAGACTTGGCCAGCGGGCACGCTGGCGGGTGGAGCACGACTTCCGCCGGATGGAAGCCTTGTCCGATCAGGCCGCCGATGTCGGCTTGACGGTGCCGCCGGACGTCAGTCTTCACGATACGGTGCATCTCGAAGAGCGCTTGGCATCGCTTTGCATAGACCGCCAACGGCATCCCGTTCCCGATGATTCAAGGCTCACTCTCGGCGCTGCAGGTGCCGTGGCGAGCCTGGAAATGAATGTCTCGCTCAGACGCCGTGCCGTCCTGGCGGCCTGGTTTCTCTCCGTCGGCCTACTTCCCCGGCGCATGGCAAAGGCGCTCTTGTCGTGGAAGCTTGTCGCCTCTTCGAGACCTGCCTTCCTGCTGCGACTGTCGAAAACCATTCGCCATGCCATGGGCTAGCTCCAGGACGACCAGCAGCCAAACCCTCACGGAACTGGCCTACCAAGTCCGTCCGATGCGGCGATACTGGAAATTGTCGGCGCTGGACGAAGGAGCGGAATTGGCTTGGCTGATCAGCATTGCCATACGGCTATGAAGGGGTGACTTGACGCAAGCGGGATCCGTCGCTGCGGCATCGCCCGCTATTGCCATTGCCTGGCATCTGCATCCGCCCCAATCGATGTCACGTCGCTCGCAGCTCCTGCAAGGTTCCAGCATCCACTCGTCGCCGCGAAATGCATTGAAAGCCGGAGAATTAAGCCAGATATCCGTCAGGCTCGATTCTCCGAACCGTTCGAATTGCAAGGACGAGATGGTTGCAGCCGCGTGGCAGGGAAGTGCCGTGCCATCCGGGGCGACCATGAACGCATCACGCGCCCAGCCGCCCATACAGGGCTTCGGATAGACCGCGAAATAATCGGGAGCGACGAAGTCGATCGCGAGAACTCCCTGCAGCCGCGACTGGGCTTCTTCGACAATCTCCACCTGGCGCTCCACCGCGGCGCGATCGGGCATAAGGGCATTGCGGTTAAGAAGAGCCCAGCCTCCATACTGCACATTGGCGATCTCCAATCTCTCTGCCCCAAGCGAAAGGGCAAGATCGATGAAAGCCGGCACTTCCTCTATGTTGTGGCGATGGATCGGAGCATTGATCGTCAGCGGCAGGCCGAGCTCCACGACCCGCCTTGCAGTCTCAAGCTTCTTCTCGTGCGCGCCACGGTGATTGCCGATTTTCTCGGTCGTCGGCGCGTTTGCACCCTGAATGCTTAACTGCACATGATCGAGACCCGCCCCCTGCAGCGCCTCGAGCCGCCCTTCCGGTATCCCGACCCCAGCCGTGATGAGATTGGTGTAGACGCCGCGTCTAGTCAGACAGCCTACAAGCTGCTCGAGATCCGGCCTAACGGTCGGCTCTCCACCGGACAGATGAACCTGTAGGACCCCAAGATCGGCTGCCTCTTCGAAGAGAGCCAGCCATGCGTCTGTCGAAAGCTCCCTGTCCGCCTTCAACAACTCGAGCGGGTTGGAGCAGTAGACGCATTGCAGGGGACAGCGATGCGTAAGCTCGGCCAGCATGCTGATTGGCGGAAGAAGTCTTTCATTCATAGCGTCACCAGAAATCTGTCGGACCATTCCTGCAGGAATTCTTCGACATCGGGAGCAATGTCCTGGCGAGGCGCATCGTATTGTCCGGCAAGCTCGTCGACGATTTGCGGCACCGTGTGCTGGCCATCACACAGTCTCAGGATATCAAGACTGACCTCATCCGGCCAGAAAACCTTTTCCGGCGACAAGACCGCCCAGGCGCTGCGCACCGGATCAAACTGCAGCCGGACGTGACGCTTCAGACGTGGCCTCGACTGTGCGGACAAAACGGCCCGCTGGCGGCGGATCTGCATCATCTTGCCTCCGGCACGAAAGCGCCCGGCGGAATGTTGCCGCCGTCTCGATAGGCATAGTCGAGTGCATCCAGCATTGCCCACAAGATATCGCATTTGAAAATGAGGGCATTTATCACGTCCTGCTGCTTTTCCGGCTCCGTCGCATGCGCAAGGACATAGGCGAGCGCAAAGTCAGAATCGCGTGGCGCCTGCTTCAGCCTCGGTGTGAAATAGGCCAGGATATCTTCGCTCACAAAGCTGTATTTTGCCAGCATGGCCGGAACGCGCTCGCCGATGATCACAGGGGCGAACAATTCCGTCAGGGACGAGGCGATGGCTTCCAAAAGGCTGCGATTGGTGCAGAAAGACAGATAAGCTCCTACGGCAAAGCGGGTCGCGGGCAGAGCGCGGCGCTCGCTCTTCACCAGCTCCTCGTTAAGCCCCAGCCCGCTTGCCAGCTTGAGCCAGCGAGCGATGCCGCCGTCCCAGCCGGTTGCCCCATCATGATCTTCGATCCTTCGGCGCCATTCCGCGCGCAATTCCGGGTCCTCCGCGCGGCTGACGATCATCGCGTCCTTGCGCGGGATCATCGCCTGGTAACAGTACCGGTTGAGCGCCCATGCCTGAAGCTCGGCCTTGGTCAATGCGCCTGCCATCATTCGGTGATGGAAGGGATGCTTGTTGTGGTATCGCTCCTCTCCCACCTGACGCAGGGTTGCTTCGAGTGCGGCGGGCGTCAATCCGTTTCGCGCCGCGTGTGCAAATTCGCTCATATGCCGATCTCCATCCCGTCATAGCCGATCTCCCATCCCCCTGCCCTCACAGCTGCTGCTTCGGCAGAGCGCTCATCGAGGATCGGATTGGTATTATTGATATGAACATAGACGCGGCGCGCTGGCGCGATATCGGCAAGCAGGGCCATGGAGCCGTCAGAGCCGGCGATGTGCATGTGTCCCATGCGCCGGCCGGTCTTGGTCCCGACGCCGGCACTCAGCATCTCGTCATCCGTGTAGACCGTCCCGTCGAACAGCAGACACGACGCCGCGGCAATCTTCTTTTTCAGGTCGGCGTCGATGCTCGCACAACCAGGAATATAAAGCGTCGAGGAATGACAGCCCTCCTGAACAATACGCACCCCTACTGTATCGCCCTCTTCCGTGCCGAACCCCTCCTGCGCCCGGCCCGCATCTTCAAGAAACAGCGCAATCTTGCCCGGAACCGGAAAGGCTTCGACCACGATGGATGTCGGCTTGCCGTGCCAGTCCGCAATGGGGGTCGGCACGTTGAGCAAAAGTTCCCGGCGCTCGACCAGTTGCCTGTCGAGAACATTGAAAATGCTGTTTTCCTCGATCACTCGAAGCACCCGGGCGGTTGCATAAATGACAAAACGATGCCGCTCGCGCAGGCTCAATAGTCCGGCTATATGGTCGACATCGGCATTGGTCAGGACAACAGCCTGGATGGGCGAGGCCCGCAAGGGACCCTCCTCCAGCGGCTGCAGCTCCGGAGCGGCGGCAATCTGTTCGCGAATGTCCGGGGATGCGTTGAAGAGAATCCAGTCCTTGCCGTCGGCGGATACGCCAAGACTCGATTGGGTCCGTCGCCGAAAGCCGCTTTCACCGTTGCGGACGGCGCGGCTCAGCCGATAGTTGCAGTTCCATTGTGGGAATCCGCCTCCTGCCGCGGAGCCGAGGATCTTCAGCCGCATGTGATGGTGCTTCCTTCCGACGGCAGCCGCCCCACGCGGACAAGCCGCATGGAGCGGTAGATGCGCTTATTTCTTAGCCTTGAGTTCGGCGGAACGGTAACGTGACATTTCCATTCCGACGCACACGACGCATGTCGTCGGCTTCTTCCAACTTTTCTTCATAAGCTTCTCCTCTTTACTCTGCCCGAGATCAACCATTGATCTCCTCCCGGCACCGTGCGCCTTCGGCGCAAGCTCTGAATCTCAACAATATTCGCATCTGCCATTGTGGGGAAAATCCGAATGCCGTCGCTGCTAGCCCTTGATCTGGTTACCGGCTTCGTCGATGAGCGGGACCTGATATTGCAGCAGAATCCGGTTTATTTCCGATTGGTTCTCCCGGATCACCTTGTTCAGCGTCCGTTTCCACTCCTGATCGGACGGACGCACGCCCATGGTGATGCGATAGGACATACGACCGGCCTTTTCTTTGAGAAGCGGCACCACGACAAGGTCCGGATTAATCTCCTTGACGTAATAGCCGGCCATCGGTCCCCAGAGGATAGCGACGTCGATGACGTCCTTTTCGAGGTCCTTCAACATGACCTCGGCCATGGACGGCGTCGAGCGCGTATCCACCATCAACGGGTAGGGCTTCGCGTTGCGCATCAGCTTGGCCCTCGCCAGGTTGGCGCTCGGCGGCGTTCCCGCGACGATCCCGATCCGCTTGTCGGCGATTTTGGGATCCTCGAGGCTTTCCAAGCCTTCCAGACCGCTACTCTTCTTGAAGATCATGACATAGGTGGATCGGTAATAGGCGTTGGTGTTCTGCACCAGTTCGTCGCCTTGGGCATAACCCATGATGACATCGCACCGGTTGGCTCTCAGCGTATTGCGGACAAAGCCGGTCGCCATCGGATACCAGGTATAGGAGACCGATTTGCGTTGGGTTTTGGCAGCCACCAGTTCAGCCAGCTTGTTTTCGAAGCCTTCGCCGCTTTCATCCGTAAACGGCATGTTTGAGGGATCGGCACAAACGCGCAGCACGTCCGGATCGACCAGTTCGCCCGCCGCGCCGATCCCGGCACCTTGCGCAAATACCGCCGTCGGGATCGCGGCAATCACCGCGACCACAAACAGAACATGACGACCGCACAATTTGCCTGGCGACATTAGATCAGCTCCCCATACAGGATTTTTCGTGGTCCTTCGCCGCTTGCGGCTTGTCAGCCTTCTTGGGCGGACGACCGCGCGGCGCGTCGCCGACGGCCCGCGCGCGCAGATAGACGTAGATGTCGTCGAGGTAGCAGTAGACGTTCTTGTTTTCGCCGAACGCCGGCATGACGTTTTCCTTGCCGCCGCCGACATTCTTGCGGCCTTCCGCGACGATCGACAGGAAGGTTCCGTAGTCCATGTCTTTCATGGTGTTGGCGAGCGCAGGCGCATAGCTCGAGCCGACGCCGTCCGGTCCATGGCAGACATGACAGTCGGAATGATAGCGCCGGTAGCCGCTGAAGGTATACCAGTCGACCGTCCCGTCATCCTGGATTTTGAATGTTGGATTGCCTTCCGCATCGACATATTTGCCATCCTGTTCGCTGACGGCTGCGGCCTTCTGCTTGTCGTCGGCGGCAAGGATGACGCTGGAACCAATAATAGACATCGCAAGCACTAACACTGTTTTGCGCACTGACATTCGGACCTCTTTCTCATTCGCCATCAATACAGCCTTGCTGTCGCGATGCGGCGTTGACAGGAGAGTTGTGGTTTGCGCGGCGAATTCGAGGGCCCGCTGGGGGAAATCCCGGTCTTCCGGGCCCTCGCTTCTCTACCAGCCACCTCGACCAAGAGGTCGGCGTGCTATGGGTTCCCGCAGATCAATCCGGGAGACCGAAGACGGTGAGCTGACCGCCCAGCGTCGTGTAGTCGGCAAGAGCGGCATAGCCGCCGACAGCGCCGAGACCTGCCGTCGAGATCGACTTTTCTTCCTCGGCCGGAGCCTTCTGACCGGCAACGGCCTGCTGCCAGGCTGCAGCACCTTCCGCACCCAAAAGACCACCGGCAAGTCCGATGCCGGCCCATCCGCCAATACCCGACAGCACGGCAACATACTGCTTGCCCTTGTGCTCGAAGGTGTTGATGTTGCCGATAATGCCGGACGGGGTCTTGAACTTGTAGAGTTCCTTACCGTCCTTATCGACAGCCTTGATGTAGCCTTCCAGCGTGCCGTAGAAGATGACGTCGCCATCGGTCGACAATGCACCCGACCACACAGAGAACTGCTCGGGCTTCGACCAGACGATCTCACCCTTGGCGGCATCCCAGGCGATGAAGTTGCCCATGCCGCCATGACTGTTGGGAGCCGGGTACATCGATACCGTTGCCCCCACATAGGGCTGACCGGCGGTATAGCTGACCTGGTAAGGCTCGTAGTCCATGCAGACATGGTTGGTCGGCACGTAGAACAACCCGGTCTTCGGCGAGTACGTGGCCGGCTGCTGGTCTTTTGTTCCAAGAGCGGCCGGGCAGACGCCCGTCGTGTTGGTGTCCTCGCCGTTCTGCTGCGTCGAGTATTGGGCAACCACCTGCGGGCGGCCATACTCCTTGCTCTTCGGATCCATGACGACTTCCGTCGCCCAGTTGACGGCCGGATCGTATTTCTTGGCAACGAGCAACTCGCCGTTTCCGCGATCCATCGTATAGGCGAAGCCGTTGCGATCGAAGTGCACCAGCACGTCGCGTTTCTGGCCGCTGATGTCCATGCCGTCGACGAGGATCATCTCGTTGACGCCATCGAAGTCCCATTCGTCATGCGGGGTCATCTGGTAGACCCACTTGGCCATGCCTGTATCCGCATCACGTGCGAATATGGTCATCGACCATTTATTGTCGCCCGGTCGCTGAACCGGGTTCCAGGTCGACGGGTTGCCGGTCCCGTAGTAGACCAGGTTGAGCTTCGGATCGAAGGCATACCAGCCCCAGGTCGTTCCGCCACCCTGCTTCCACTGCTCGCCTTCCCAGCTGCTGACGCCCGAATCCTTGCCGACCGGCTTGCCGAGATGAGTGGTCTTTTCCCCATCCATCAAGGTTTCCGCGTCAGGACCGGTCGAATATGCCTTCCAGGCAACCGAACCGTCTTTCAGATTATAGGCGGTCACATGGCCACGCACACCGAACTCGCCGCCCGATATGCCGATCAGCACCTTGTCCTTGAAGACCATGGGTGCGGCCGTTCCGCTCTCTCCCTTGCCGCCGGCCGTATCCTCGCCGTTCTTCACCGACCACACGACCTTGCCGGTCTTGGCGTCGAGCGCAACGACTGTCGTGTCGGCCTGGTTGAGGATGACCTTGCCATCGCCATAGGCAACGCCACGATTGACCGTGTCGCAGCACATGATCGGGATGACGTTCGGATCCTGCTTGGGCTCATACTTCCAGAGGATCTTGCCTTCATTGTTGAGATCGAGAGCATAAACGGTATTTGGGAACGGCGCATGGACATACATCACGTCGCCGATCACCAGAGGTCCACCTTCATGACCGCGTAGCACGCCGGTCGAGAATGTCCATTTGACCTGGAGGTTCTTCACATTGTCCTTGTTGATCTGGTTCAATTTCGAAAACCGGGTATTGGCATAGTCACCCGTCGGAATCGCCCAGTTTTTGGAATCGGAGATCAATTTTTGGACCTCGTCGTTGGCAGTTACTCCTCCCGCCAATGACAAAGATACCGCAGTCGTCACCAATGCCGATTTTATGAAGTTTGCACGTACACGCATTTAGTCCTCCCTAAGTTCGCAAGGATGACGAGTTAAAACGGCGCCTGTTCAGCGACCCGCGTCATCGGTTCAGCGTGTGGGAAGTATTTCCGGCAGCGTGTCACGACCTAAGCCAGGCGCGCGGAGGGCACCGTTACCGCCCACCCGCTTGGCCTACGAAGACAGTCACCACTCCCTTGACGGTAACGTCCTTGAAGCCGGAAACAAATAGACCATAAGAGATAGATTTGCTTTCTGCAAGCGTGTTTGTTCAGCAATGTTCGCTGCGTTGCAGCATTAGTTTTGTGCGACGCAATATTAATATCGTCAAGTTACTGTAAAACTACTGCCAATGTATCGACGTCATTGAATTTATGCTATAATAACACTGCACATCATCTTTGTCAGGCAGAAAACTGCGCTGCATGAAAGGAACCGCCATGATTGCGCTTAAGACACTTGGGATCGCGACCTTCGCAAGCGCAGCAATCAGCTTCACGCTTCCGGCGGCGGCGGGAACACGTTATCCGACCAACGTCATTGCAGAATATGTCTATGCCTGCATGAAGGCGAACGGAGAAAATCGGGCGATCCTCGACCGTTGCTCGTGTTCGATCGACGTCATCGAATCCATCCTGCCCTATGAACGCTACGAGACGGCCTCCACCTTTAAGCAACTGGGGCTCCTCACCGGTGAAAACGGCGCGTTGTTCCGCGAAAGTGCCCCCGCAAAAGCTGCGACGGCGGAGCTGAAAAGAGCCCAGGCCGAAGCAGACATACGATGCTTCTGAATCGGGTTTCGGTTCCTGGACCGAGCCGGGAACCTTTCGCGGTCCGAGTGCAAGATATCGCCGCACACGCATATGTTTTTGAACTGCTGTGTGGGCGGTTCTGACGAACCACGATAGCTGCTTGCTTTATTGATCTATCGGTAGCGTTCAAAGACGCCTAGCCGGAGACCCAAAGACACTGCCGCTCAAAAACCGCCGGAGCTCTAGCTGCCGCTGGGTGATGGTGTAGCGGCAAGTCAAACCACCTCGAGTTGCTGAACACTGCCCCGAGCGAAAACTTCAAGGGCGGGCTGCGTTAAGCCGCCTAAGAACCTTCGGGCTTGGAAAAAGTTTCGAGCCCTCTTCTTCTGCACGAACAATGCCGGACGGGTCGGTAGCTCCATCTCGGGCAAGCATGAGAGCAGATTGATGCGGCTCCTGCATCCTGTGGACTTTATCAGCAATTGTTAAAATGCCGTAGTCTCGCCAAAGGGAATCGGACACTGTCGGTCTATGCGCGATATTTCACGGCCGTTCGCTACCGACGACAATCTGGAAAGGCACCTACGCTGCCAGGAGGCCTTGCAGTTCGCCTTCCTCGACCTGATAGCGGCGGCCGTTGCCGTCGGCTGGAACGAGCGTGAGGCGATTGTCGCCGTCTTGGATCTTGCCGACAATCATATGCTGGCACTGGCGGCAAACGATGGCATGTCCGCCTTGCTCGATGCCTTGAAGACGGCACCTCGACGCTCATCTCCATAAGAACATATGGTCCGCGATGGAGTGGAAAACATCGCGTCCTTCTTTGTTGGGGCCAGAGTTTTAATGCCCAATTGGCTTTGCCCGCATCGCGCCACCCTATCACGACCGCGGATTGATGAGAAGCAGAGGGTAGTCAAACCGATAGATCGCGTGAAGGGGGCATCGTTGTTGCACCTCCTGACTTTCTGGAACATCGCCTTTCGTGACCGCTCAGAGACCGTTTGAAAACGGGTGGCGGTTTGAGGCGGTCCATGATTCAAGCTTCTGATGTGGACAGCAGCGAATCAGGCCCGGATGGCCGCCGGTGTTGGGGGCACCTCAAGCGTCCGTTGTTAGACTAGGCGACACCTTGTAGATTGGAAAGACACCTCGGAGATTTGAAACATGGCGCTCAAGCGGATGGACAACGTAGGAATCGTCGTCGAAGACCTCGGAGGGACGATTGATTTCTTTCGCGAACTCGGCCTCGAGCTCGAAGGGCGGGCCACGATCGAAGGAGAATGGGCCGGACGTGTCACTGGACTGGGCGATCAGCGTGTGGAGATTGCCATGATGCGCACACCGGACGGCCACAGCCGGCTCGAGCTCTCCCGCTTCCTCACGCCGCCTGTCGTCGCAGATCACCGGAACGCCCCGGTCAACGCCCTAGGCTACCTCCGCGTCATGTTCGCCGTGGACGACATTGACGAGACGCTTGAAAGGCTCCGCACGCGCGGCGCGCAGCTCGTAGGCGAAGTAGTCCAGTATAAAGACGCATATCGGCTCTGTTACATCCGTGGGCCTGAAGGGCTTCTCATCGGACTCGCCCAAGAACTCAGCTGAGCGCAATACGAAGACAAATGGCGAAGAGTGACCAATGTCAGCGAGCGCGTCCGAGGCCGACCCGCCTGTTCGAGGTGCATCCCTCCACGGTCGGCCGCGCTGGCCTTGGATCAAGCATCTGTACGCCGACACCGCCTACGACCGGGGCAAGCTCATGGACAAGGCCGCCTATCTTGATTTCGTCATCGAAGTCGTCCGACGCATCGAAGGCCAGCCTGGGTTCAATGTTCTGCCGCGACGCTGGGTCGTCGAGCGGACCTTCGGCTGGATGACACGATGGCGGCGCCTTGTCCGCGACTACGAGGCCCGCATCGACGTGTCAGAAGCCATGATCCATGTCGCCATGGGCGGTCTTCTGCTCCGACGTATCAGCCACTGACGTTCCCAAACGGACTCTCAGTGGAAGACTGGCGTCCGGGCGCTCATTCTCCTATCGCGTTCAGCTCTTATGTTTGCCGCCCTGTGGGTTGCTTTTCGTTGCGGCCTTGATCTGATTGGCGAACGTACTCTCCACCTTTATCGGAGACTTCTCCTGTTTCGGTTTCCGCGCTTCGCGGTTGCCTCTTACTTGTCCTTTAGCCATTGGTGCGATCCTTTTTGAAGTTAGAATTGATGTGTGAGGACAGATTCACAACATTCCGATACGACGATTTCGATGTCCTCGTTGAACGATCCCGCGACCCAAGTATTTGGAGGTCCCGCGTAGGAGCTACATGGCCGGCCAGCTTATTGGAGTGGTGCCCGAAGCATGTTGAGCTCGGACGAAGACATGTATGAAAGATCGAACACGGAAGACATTCTGTCCTCCTTTGAGAAGGCTAGGGTGTGGCGGCCTTCGATCAGCAGCCCCCTAATAAAGACCGCTGAAGAACGGACCATGCGCTCTTCCCTTTCTCAATACAACTGAATTCGGTGAAGGCGCGATGGTGAAGCGGGGACATGAAACTGGCGGCGAGAAAACGACGATCCGATCGGTCAGCATCACTGCCTCGTGAAAACCTCGCCATCAGCACACGCGTCGGGAGCGACGGGTGACGAAGTTGCTGTTCGCTCGCCTCAAGGGAGACGAGGCGAACAACTGATCGAGGATCTAGCATGCGAGGTTTTGAGTGAGGCCAGGCTCACATATTCTCAGCCGTCCTCCAGGAAGAGCCGAAAAACCACCGATGCGCAACCCTTCTCCTCCCGCAGCTGCAGGTTTCTATGCATGATCCAGGCCGAAAGGAGCCCTCCTCTGCGCGGCGTTTGTTGCGCCTTTCCAGCGCATGCCCGCATCGCGGCCGATCGTCGGATTTCCCTCTTAGATCTCTGTACCCTTCGGTGGATATTCGCACCGCCATCGCACGACGCGCAAGTTCGGATGCTCCTCCGACCACCTGGCAATCTGAGGAGGCGCCTGGGCCATGCAGGCCATCAAGCTTCCCCTGTTTTCGAAATGAAGATGTTCATCCCGGCAGATCGAAGGCCTGTCCGCAATACAAATTGTCAAGACGAGTTCGATAAATAACATGTCGCACCTTTCGACCAACGAGGCCGCGCCGCAGCAATTTTTTCTCTCAGGCGCCGCAGCCGCGACCGCCAACCAGCCGCGCCCCCGCGGTGCTGGAAGAGGTAAGGGTATGAAGAGGCTAAGAGCTTCGCCCCGGCCCGTCAATCGCGACGTTCGTCCCGCGCGATCGATGAGGGTTCAATGGCCAATCAAAGGGTTGACTTACATTCCCTGGCGGGTAATTTTTTTGCCGGATCGCAAGTCTGCCGTCACCGTACGGAAGGCCATACGATCCAAAATGGCTGGCGCCGGTGGAGGAACAGCAGCGCCTGCCTTCGTCAAAGGGCACCCTTGGCGAAATGAGGAAATATCATGAACTATCATATCCTTCTGATCGGTGTATCAGTTGCGATCTTTTCTGCCTGCGGGGTCAATGCTCAAGACGGAGATGCCAACGCAGGCGCAACGGTGTTCAACAAGTGCAAGATCTGTCACAGTGCCGACACTGACCAGAACAAGGTAGGCCCGTCTTTGAACGGAGTGATCGGCAGGGCTGCCGGCTCGCATCCAGGGTTCTCTTATTCCAAGGCAATGACCGATGCGGGCAAGGCCGGCCTGAAGTGGGACGAGGCATCGTTGCGCGACTACCTCCACAATCCGAAGGCGAAGGTGAAGGGCACCAAGATGGCTTTTGCTGGCCTGAAGGACGATGCCGACATCGCCAATCTCCTCGCCTATCTCGTGCAATTCCAGAAGAAGCAATAAAGGCGAAGACCGCCGGCAGTCGCCGGCGGTCTCATCATCCCCGTGGCTTGCTCGGCTTACGCTGCCTGCTGCGCTAGCGCCTTGTCTGCCTGTCGGCGGATCGCTTGGATATTGCCCGCATAGGCCGACGCGTCATCGCCTGCGAATATGGCCGAGCCCGAAACCAGGACGTCGGCACCGGCAGCAGCGATCAGCGGCGCGGTTTCGGCCGTAATGCCGCCATCGACTTCGACATGGATCGGACGATAACCGATCAACGCGGCCACGCGGCGCACCTTTTCGGCGACCGCCGGAATGAAGGCCTGACCGCCGAATCCGGGATTGACGGTCATCAGCAGGACGAGGTCCAGCCGGTCGAGCACGTATTCGATCACGCTTTCGGGCGTCGACGGATTGAGCGCGACGCCTGCCTTCTTGCCGAGATTGCGGATCGCCTGAAGCGTTCGGTCGAGGTGGGGCCCGGCCTCCGCATGGACCGTAAGGTAGTCGCAGCCGGCATCGGCGAAGGCGGCGAGATAGGGATCGACCGGCGCAATCATGAGATGACAGTCGAACACTGCGTCCGTCCGGTTGCGGATCGATTTGACGACCGGCGGCCCGAAGGTGATGTTGGGCACGAAATGACCATCCATGACATCGAGATGGATCCAGTCTGCGCCCGCCTTGACGACCTCCTCCACCTCATCACCCAACCGGGAAAAATCTGCCGAAAGGATGGAGGGGGCAATGATCGATTTGCGGCTCATGACCTGGCCTCCGCTTGTCTTGCTGCGCTGTTGAAGACGCGACTGGCCTGGATGTCTTCGGCAACGATGGTGGACAGCACCTTGGCATCAATCGGGCCGGCGGAAGTCTCGAACAGCCGGTTTGCCTGACGCAGGCGCGCGCGATCGAGGGCGTTGCGGATGGAGCGCGCATTGGCAAAATGCGGTTGGCGGCGCCGAAGGGCGATATATTCTTCCATGGCGGCCCGGGCCTTGACGTCGAAACGGTAGTTCTGCTTGGTAAGCGTCGCCTCGGCGATCCGCAGGAGTTCGTCGTCGGTGTAATCCGGAAAGTCTATATGATGAGCGATACGCGAACGAAAGCCTGGATTGCTTTCGAAGAAACGCTCCATCCGGTCGGCATAACCGGCCAGTATGACGACGAAATCCTCACGCTGGTGCTCCATGACCTGCAGGAGGATCTCGATCGCTTCCTGGCCGTAGTCGCGCTCGTTTTCCTGCCTGTAGAGATAATAGGCCTCGTCGATGAAGAGGACACCACCCATCGCCTTTTTCAGGATCTCCTTCGTCTTCGGCGCCGTGTGGCCGATATATTGCCCCACCAAGTCGTCGCGCGTCACCGATACCAGATGCCCCTTTCGGATATAGCCGAGGCGATGAAGCAGATCGGCCATGCGCAATGCGACAGTCGTTTTCCCAGTCCCGGGATTGCCGCTGAAGCTCATGTGCAACGTTGGCGTTTCATGAGCGAGTCCGAGACGCTTGCGCGCGCGTTCGACCAATAGCAGGGCCGCGGTCTCCTTGATTCGCTGCTTGACCGGTGCAAGGCCGATGAGGGAATTGTCCAGCTCGTCGAGGAGCTCCTTGACGCCGGACTCGACATATTCCGCCCGCAGATCGATGGCTGATGGCTCCTCGCCATCGATCTTAGGCCTCATGGGGACCGCATCAGCCATAACGTTCTCCCGCCGGCCGGTCTGCCGCATAAGAACGTGTGGTGTATTGGAGCCGTCTGCCGGCCGCCTCCTGCCGCTCAAGCCGGAATCCCGGCTCTTCCGGGGGACGATTGACGATGAAGGAGAGGCGAACGGACTCCCATCCGTGGCTACTGTCGAAGGCGACGAGCCGGATATAGCGGTCGCCATAGACCTTCCGGCACTCGTTCAGCTCCATTATCAGCGCGGCTGCGTCCGCATTGTCGAACATCGGATGACCCCACATGTCCCAATAGGTGTTGCGGGGATGGGGATCATCGGTGAACTCGAGGCTCGTCGCCCAGCCCTTGTCGATGCAGTATTGCGCCTGCCGGGCGATCTGCTCGTCCGTCAGCGGCGGCAGGAACGAGAATGCTCCCTGGGTGATATGCATGTGAGGTCTCCTATTCTGCTGCTGTGGCCGTCGGCACGAAATCCGGCGTGTCGGTCGAGGTGTAGTTGAAGGTCACGTCCTTCCAGACATCGAGGGCCTGCTGCAATGGCTGGCAGTGGCGCGCCGCCTCGCGCAGGATCTCCGGTCCCTCGTGCACGATGTCCCTTCCCTCGTTGCGGGCGAGCACCATGCATTCGAGCGCAACGCGATTGGCCGTGGCGCCGGCGGCAATGCCCATCGGATGCCCAATGGTGCCGCCGCCGAACTGCAGCACGACATCTTCACCAAGAAGGTCCAGGAGCTGATGCATCTGCCCTGCGTGGATGCCGCCGGAAGCAACGGGCATCATGCGGTTGAGAGAGGCCCAATCCTGGTCGAAGAAGATGCCGTTCTCCAAACGCATCGGATTGAAGCCTTCGCGGCAGACGTCGTAGTAGCCGCGTGTCGTTGCGGGATCGCCTTCCAGCTTGCCGACAACGGTTCCGGCGTGAATGTGGTCGACGCCTGCAAGCCGCATCCACTTGGCGATCACCCGAAAGGACACGCCATGTGTCTTCTGGCGCGTATAGGTCGAGTGCCCGGCGCGATGAAGATGCAAGATCATGTCATTGCGACGCGCCCATTTTGCCATGGATTGGATCGCCGTGTAGCCGATGACGAGGTCGATCATGACGATGACCGATCCAAGCTCCCTGGCAAATTCAGCCCGCTCGTACATGTCCTCCATGGTGGCTGCCGTGACGTTCAAATATGTTCCCTTGATTTCGCCGGTCTCGGCCTGGGCCTTGTTGACCGCCTCCATGCAGTAGAGGAAACGTTCGCGCCAATGCATGAAAGGCTGCGAATTGATGTTCTCGTCATCCTTTGTGAAGTCCAACCCGCCCTTCAGCGCTTCATAGACCACGCGACCGTAGTTGCGCCCCGAAAGGCCAAGCTTCGGTTTCACGGTCGCGCCAAGCAGCGGGCGACCGAACTTGTCCAAGCGCTCGCGCTCGACGACGATGCCGGTCGCGGGCCCCTGGAAAGTCTTCACATAGGCGACCGGAAACCGCATGTCCTCCAATCGCAATGCTTTCAGCGGCTTGAAGCCGAAGACGTTGCCGATGATCGATGCGCTCATGTTGGCAATCGAGCCTGGCTCGAACAGGTCGAGGTCATAGGCGATATAGGCGAAATACTGGCCTTGCGCATTCGGCACCGGATCGAGCCTGTAGGCCTTTGCGCGATATTTCTCGGTTGCCGTCAGCCGGTCGGTCCACACGACCGTCCAGGTGGCGGTGGAGGATTCGCCCGCGACGGCCGCGGCAGCCTCGACTGGATCGACGCCGTCCTGCGGCGTGATGCGGAAGAGCGCGATGATATCGGTATCCTTCGGCTCGTAATCAGGCTCCCAGTAGCCCATTTTCTTGTATTCCATCACGCCAGCTCTGTAGCGTTCCGCACCTGTGACGGTTTGCGATTTATTGGCCATGACTTAGTCCTCTCGTTGTCTTCTGTATCGCCGATCAGGCGGCTTTGGCTGCTGTGGTTTTCGGATCGAGTTCGCCCGCGGCATAGCGTCTCGCCATCTCATCTAAGGCAATGACCTTGATCCTTGAGGCGTTGCCCGCCGTGCCGAAACGTTCGAAGCGGTCAAGGCAGAGATTGCGCAAGGCATCCATTGCAGGTTTCAGGAATTTTCGCGGATCGAATTCCTCCGGATGCTCTGCGGCGATCTTACGAAACTGCCCCGCCATCGCCATGCGACAGTCGGTATCGATGTTGACCTTGCGGACCCCATGGCGAATGCCGCGCTCGATCTCCTCGACGGGCACGCCGTAGGTCTGCGGCATTCGTCCGCCGTAGCGGTTGATGACGTCCTGCATTTCCTGCGGGACCGAGGATGAGCCGTGCATGACGAGATGCGTGTTCGGCAGCTTGAGGTGAATTGCCTGGATGACGCTCATCGCCAGAATATCGCCGTCCGGCGCCCGGGTGAACTTGTAGGCGCCATGAGACGTGCCGCAGGCGATCGCCAGCGCATCGACACCGGTGCGCGCGACGAAATCGACGGCCTGGTCAGGGTCCGTCAGAAGCTGCTCATGTGATAGATCACCTTCAGCGCCATGACCGTCCTCGGCAGCTCCGGTGCCGCTCTCCAGCGAACCGAGAACACCCAGCTCCCCTTCGACCGACACGCCCAGCCAATGGGCAATGCGCGTGACCCGTTCGGTGATTGCGACATTATACTCATAAGACGAAGGTGTTTTGGCATCCGCTTCGAGAGAGCCATCCATCATCACCGAGGTGAAGCCGTGGCGTATCGCCGTCATGCAGGTCGCTTCGTCGCTGCCATGGTCCTGATGGACGCAGATGGGAATGGCCGGATAAATCTCCGAAAGCGCCTCGATCATGCGCGCCAGCATGATGTCCTTTGCATAGGCACGGGCACCCTTGGAGGCCTGAAGAATAACGGGAGCGTCACAGGCGGCAGCAGCCTCCATAACCGCAAGGCCCTGCTCCATATTGTTGATATTGAAGGCGGGAACGCCATAACCGTATTCCGCTGCATGATCGAGCAGCTGGCGTAATGCGATGCGGGCCATCAGCCTGCTCCTTTCACGTTGAACTGACCTCAGGCCGCAAGTCTCAGCGCCGCCTCCACGACGGCCCCGGGGGTGATGCCGAAATGGTCATAGAGTGCGGCGGCAGGAGCGCTGGCACCGAAGCCCTCCATGCCGATGAAAATGCCACCGTCTCCAAGGTATCGGTCCCAACCGAGACGCGCCGCCGCTTCGATGCCGATCCGCGGACGAGTTCCGAGCACTGCCTCGCGGTATTCGGACGGTTGTTGTTCGAATAGCTCCCAGCACGGCATGGACACCACCCTCGCCCCGATGCCGTGTGCAGCTGAAAGCATATCGGCAGCAACGCAGGCAATTTCGACCTCGGAACCGGTCGCGAGGAGCGTGACGGGTGATGGTTCCGAGGTCGCGCGCAGGATGTAGGCTCCGCGCGCAGAACGGTTTTCTTCGCTATTGGCCGGGCGACACATCGGCAGGTTCTGCCGCGACAGCACAATCAGGCTCGGACGATTGCGGTCCTTGAGGGCCTGTTCCCAGCATTCGGCCGTCTCGACGATGTCGCACGGACGATAGACGTTCAGGTTGGGTGTCGCGCGCAGCATTGCCAGATGCTCGATCGGCTGATGGGTCGGCCCGTCTTCTCCAAGGCCGATCGAGTCATGCGTCATGACGTAGATAACCTGCTGCCCCATGAGTGCCGAGAGGCGGATGGCGCCGCGCGCGTAATCGGAGAAGGCGAGAAAGGTGCCGCCATAGGGAATGAACCCGCCATGCAGGGCAAGGCCGTTCATCGCAGCCGCCATTGCGTGTTCGCGGATGCCATAATGGATATAGCGGCCGGCGTAACTTCCCGGCTTGATCGGCTCCATTCCCGCGGTCAGTGTCAGGTTGGAATGGGTCAGGTCCGCCGAGCCGCCGATCGTCAAATCCGTCGCGGCGTTGATGATGCCAAGAACCATTTCGGAGGCCTTGCGCGTGGCGACCTTGGTCGCCTTGGCCTGATGCGTTCGACGAAACTCGGCAAGTTCATCGAAGAGTGATGTGTCGATCTCACGGTCTACGGTTCTCAGGAAGGCGGCGCCTTCGGGAGCTGAAGCAACGCGGTTGAGCCACTTGACCCGCTCGGCTGCCCCGCGTGCGGCAGCATCGCTCCAGCGCTCCAAAATAGCCTCAGGAACCTCAAAGGGCGCCGCTCTCCATTTCAAGGCGTGTCTTGCCGCGGCGACTTCGGCTTCGCCGAGCGGCGCGCCATGCGTCTTCTCCGACCCCTGAAGATTTGGCGCGCCCTTGCCGATGATGGTACGGCAGGAAATGAGCGACGGCTTGTTCGAAACCCTTGCCCGGGAAATCGCCCGGCCGATCGCATCGAAATCGTGCCCGTCGATCTCCTGAACGTCGAAGCCCGCCGCCTGGAAGCGTGCGAGCTGGTTCATCGAGGTCGAGAGGCTGGTGGGACCGTCGATCGAGATGGAATTGTTGTCCCAGAACACGATCAGCCGCGACAGCTTCAAATGGCCGGCAAGGTCGATCGCTTCATGGCTGATGCCCTCCTGCAGGCATCCGTCACCGGCAATGACATAGGTATAGTGATCAACGAGCCCGTCGCCATAGCGCGCATTGGTCACGCGCTCGGCAAGCGCCATGCCGACCGCCGTTGCGATACCCTGGCCCAATGGACCCGTGGTCGTCTCGATGCCCAGGGCGTGACCGTACTCGGGATGCCCGGCAGTCCTGGCGCCAAGCTGGCGGAACCGCTGCAGCTCCTCAACCGTCATATCCTCATAGCCGATCAGGTAGTGAAGCGCATATTGCAGCATCGAACCGTGGCCGGCCGAAAGAACGAAGCGATCACGATCGGGCCAATCGGGGTGCGAGGGATCGATCTTGATGAAGCGGTTGAACAGCACCGTTGCGACGTCGGCCATGCCCATCGGCATGCCAGGATGGCCGGAATTGGCCTTTTGAACGCCATCCATGGCAAGCGCCCTGATGGCATCGGCCATGTCTTGTTCCGTTACGATAGCGGGTTCGATAATGCCCTGCGGCTGGAGTTGCGTGTTCATCGCTTTCATCCTCATGAGGCGCGGTTTTTGCGTTCGATCAGTTGCATGATCAGGGGTGTCAGGATCAGCTGCATGGCGAGATCGAGCTTGTTTCCCGGCACCACGATGGAATTGGCGCGCGACATGAACGAGTCGTGGATCATCGACAGCAGATAGGGGAAATCGATGCCGCGCGGTCTCGCGAAGCGGATGACGAGCATCGATTCGTCAGGCGTCGGGATCCAGCGCGCGATGAACGGGTTGGAGGTGTCGACGATCGGCACCCGCTGGAAGTTGATATCGGTCAGTGTGAACTGCGGCGTGATGTAGCGTACATAGTCGGGCATGCGCCGCAAGATGACGTCCATGACCGCTTCCGTGGAATAGCCGCGCGCTTCGCGATCACGGTGGATCTTCTGGATCCATTCGAGATTGATGACGGGCACGACGCCGATCTTCAGGTCGGCGTGACGGGCGAGATTGACCTTGTCCGTCACCGCGCAGCCGTGCAGCCCTTCATAAAAGAGCAGGTCGCTTTTCGGAAAATCGCGCCATGGCGTGAAGCTGCCCGGCGGGACGTCAAAGCGCGCGGCCTCCTGTTCATCGTGGATATAGGTCCTTGTGTGGCCCGTGCCGCTGCGACCATATTCGTCGAAAACGGCTTCGAGCGTCTCTAGTTCGTTGGCATCTGCGTTGAAATGGGTGAAGTTTGGATTGCCGTTCCGTTCCTCCTCGGCCACCTTTTCCTTCATGGCCTGCCGGTCGTAGCGGTGAAATGCGTCTCCCTCGATGAAGGCCGCTTCGATTTTCTCGCGCCTGAAGATCTGCTCGAAAATCCGCTTGACCGACGTGGTTCCGGCGCCCGACGATCCGGTAATCGAAATGATGGGATGCCTTGCCGACATGTCTTGTTCTCCGATCAGGCCCTGAAGAGACCGCGATTACTGAAGAGCGGCGCTCGCTCGGCAATATTGCTCGGCTCGGTGTGGTAGCGCCCAATGCGCATGACCTCCCGCGCCGAGCCGAAGACCAGCGGAACGCGCTGGTGCAGTGACGTGGGCGTGAGGTCCAGAATACGGCTGATCGTGTCGGTGGCGGCTCCGCCGGCCTGCTCAATAAGGAAAGCGATGGGATTGGCCTCGTAGACCAGCCGCAGCCGGCCCTCGCCATAGCCCCTGCGCGTGTCGCCGGGATAGAGATAAACGCCGCCGCGCATAAGGATGCGATAGGCATCGGCGGCAACGGCCGCGATCCACCGCATGTTGAATTCCTTTTCACGCGGCCCTTCCGTCCCCTTCAGGCAATCATCGACATAAAGCCTGACGGCCTCGTCCCAATGACGATAGTTGGAGGCATTGATCGCGAATTCCTGGGTCCGCGGTGGAACGACCACGCCTTCGTGGGCTTGTATGAATACGCCGCCACCTGAGGAAAAGACGAAGACGTGGGTGCCGCTGCCGAGGCTGAGAACCAGCGCAAGCTGCGGGCCGTAGATGAAAAAGCCGGCGGCGAGCTGGGCGTCTCCCCGTTGGAAGAAGGAGGCGTTAGGCTCGCCGACCGGATCACCAGCCGCTGGGAGGATGGAGAAGATCGTCCCGATGCAGACGTTTATGTCGATGTTCGAGGAGCCGTCCAACGGATCGATGGCGACTGCAAGCGGGGCTTTCGGATCGAGGAGCGCTGCGTCTTCGAGCTCCTCGGAGGCGTAGAGGCAGACAGGCGCCTCTCGCATCGCGTCGATGAAGAACGCATCGGCCAGGACGTCGAGATCCTTTGTTATGTCGCCGCCTGGACCAACATGGCCGCGTTCTCTGGAAAAGGCCTTGCCGGGCGCACCTTGATTGATCGTGCTGTAGAGCGTGACCGCGGCGGCAGCCAGGTGCCGGATCGTGACGGCGGCAGCTTCGCAATGCGGGCGACCACTGCCGATATGGGAATTCAAAAAGGCGTCTAGCGTCGACGAAGTCATAGCCTACCTCCCCGCCCGCTCCTCACTGCCCGGGCATGGCAACATCGAAACAGGAATTTCGCGTTAAGTAAAATTTATTGTATTTACTAGTTAGCTAAAAAAAATTAAGCTAACCTGATGAAGAACCTGACGCTTCGACATTTGCGTGCAACGCAGGAGATCGCGCGGCACGGAACGATCGTGCGGGCCGCCAATGCGCTCGGCCTCACCCCCTCGGCCGTCACCATCCAGCTCAAGCAGATTGAGGAGGATGCCGGCATCATCCTTTTCGACCGGACAAATGACGGAATTCGCCCAACGGCGGCGGGCCTTGCTTTCATCGATGCCGCCCAGATGATCGAGGAAAGGCTGCGCCAGCTGGACGACGAAGTCGATGCAATCAAGGGCGTGCGCACCGGCACCCTCGCCCTCGGCGTCGTCTCGACCGCAAAATACTTCGCGCCGAACATGATGGCGACCTTCCGCAAGAGCCATCCCGGGATCGCCGTTTCGCTCGCCATCGGCAACCGGGCAGAAATCATTACAAAGCTTAAAAACCATGACGTCGACATCGCCCTGATGGGCCGTCCGCCCAAGGACATGCCGTTGCACTCGGTGGGATTCGGCGACCATCCGCTGGTGATGGTCGCACCGCCCGACCATCCCTTGGCAGGGAAACGGGACATCACCAAAGAGGAGATCGCAAAGGAACATTTTCTCGTCCGAGAACCCGGTTCGGGCACGCGCATATCGCTGGAAATCTTCCTCGGCGAGATTCCTGGCAGGCTCGATGATCTGGGAACCGAGATGTCGTCGAACGAGACGATCAAACAGGCCGTCATGGCGGGCCTTGGCATCGCTTTCATTTCGGCCCATACCATCGCCATGGAACTGGAGTTCGGCAAACTCGTCACCCTCGACGTCATCGGCATGCCGATCCGCAGGCAATGGTTTTCGGTAACACGGACGGACAGAACCGTCTCCCCGGCGATGAGTGCCTTTCAGGTGTTCCTGCGTGAGCGGGGAGCCCAATGCCTGCCCTTCTTCGACAAGCTTTATCCGATGTTGCAGCAATCCGATTGAAGATCTTCGGCCGATCTTAAACCGGACGGCCACGGCTCAACCTCGCGGAAACATGATTTCGCCCTTGCCCAAGACCGCATTGTCGCCGCCGAAACGGAAAGGTTTTGCGCCGAGCAGCGGCCGGTCAAGGATCTTGTCTTCCATCAGATAGCGGTCGAACAGTGCCGGAAAGACGATTTCGACGCGGCCGCAATCGATGAACGTCGGCGAAAGCGCCGCTGGTCGCCGGTCGAACAGAAGCGAGCCGCGCTTCATCAAGTGGCCGGGATAAAGACCGACGCGTCCGATCGCAACGATCGTCCCGGCGGTCATGCCGAGACCGGCGTAATCGCCGCATCCTTTCAAAAGCGCGATGATGCCTCGCCGCATCTTCTCGCCGGGGCGATGGCCGGCCTTGCCGCCAACAATCACGAGGCCGCCCGTCATGCCGTGGATCTCTCCCGCCATCGGCCCGCCAAGGCCATCGCCTGCATCACCGGCGATCTCGATGCGCCCGTTCCTCATCCCCGATCCCGCCTGCAAACCGGCCTTTCCTTCGATTTTCAGGAAGCCGCCAGCCATGCGGCGACCGGCGCGGGCGCCGACATCGCCCTCGACGCGGATCTGCCCCGTCGTCATCTCCGCTCCGACGAGGTCGAAGCGCCCGCTGCCGCCTGAAAACACGATGTTCGAGATATCGCTACCCGCCACCTTGAAAACATCGCCCACCGTGGCGGGACGCCGGCTCGTTCCAATCAGCAATCTGGCGATGTCGGCAGGCTGCATGCCGTTGAGCTTTTGGGGCGTCAAGCCGGATAGATCGAGCCTTTCATCCGGTTCGGAGCGAAGGGTGAAGGTCAGCGGCTTCATGGCAGGAGATCCCTCAGATGATAATGGAACTTGCCGAGTTTGCCGCCATAGTTTCCCGCGCTGATGCGCAAAGCGCCGCGCCTCGGCCCGAAATTGATGACCGCCTTCAGCCCGGCTTGCATCGCCGCAGCCACCGCCTCGCTCGTCTCCCCGTCGATGACGATTTCAAGGATTGCATTGATGTCGGGACCGAGCGCACTCTTGGTCACCCCCCGTAGTGTGGGCGCATAGGCATCGTTGGTCGAAGCCATCATGCCCTTGTACTTGCCGCCGATTTTCGAGCCGGAGCGCACGATGCCGCCGGGGAAAGGCATGATTGCGCCGGGAACCTTCTCAATCGCCGCCACGGCGCGCTCGGCGGCCGCCAGCGCCTTTCCGCCGTCTGTGGCGAGCAGGAAGAGGTTTCCGCCGCCAACCGCCTCTTTCGTCAAACCGGCCTTCGCCTCGCACAGAAATTCGCCATCCATGACCGGCACCCGCCAATAATGCTTGCCGCCGAACTTCTTGGAGATCTGCCATCCGTCGCCGAAATAGCGCAGGGATGATCCGAGATCGAGCCAGGCGCTGCCTTCGAGCCCGGAAAAACAGGCGCTGCCGGGCGAGGTCAGAACACATTGACCGAGCCTGGTTTTCAACTGCTTCTGCAGCTCGTCCGTCCCCATCGCAAAGATCATCACGCGGCAACCCGGACGCCCATCCGGCGTCTCGGACGCCGGAATATCGATGTCGATCGCCGCCTCGCAACCACAGCCGATGACGGAGGTCGCAAAGCCCGTCATGGTGGTCGCCGCCTGGCGCGCCCACTTCAGGCTCGGCGCGGTGATGATGATTGCGGTCGCACGCATGCCGAATGCCTCGGCAAACGTGTCGTCGATCTCAATGCCGTTGCGGATCAGCTCTTGCATGCGACCTCCGCAAAAGGGTTTTCGCGACAAATTGCTGAATCCGGAAAGGTGAACCAGTCGAGCGACAGCCCGTAGCGATCTTCGTGATAGGCTTGCATGCGCTTGGTGATGCTCTTGTCGGGCGGCAAATTGAGGTGCACCGTCTTTCCCCAACGATAGTGCGTGACGACGCCGTCCTCGACGACCAGGTCGCCGTTCTTGAACACCAGAGCCGCATCGCGGAACATCCTTTGGACATCCTGCCCTTTCCGGTAGACGGCGATATCCGCGATTGCGCCGGTGCCGAGGTGCCCACGGTCATCGAGGCCAAGCAGCCTCGCCGGCGCTGCTCGCGTCATGACCGCAACCTCCTCAAGCGTATATTCGCGGGAGATCGAGGCGAGTGTGGTAAGCTCCAGCGCGGAGCGGTCGAGCTCGTCCATCTTGGCATTGCGGACATCGCGGCGCATCAGCAACTCGAACAATTCGGGATAGGCCGTGAAGGGGGCGCCGTTCGGATGGTCGGTGGTGAAGAAAACCCGCCATGGGTCGTTGATCAGCAAGAACAGCTCGAGCCCCACCGCCCATTGCAGCGAACCATAGTAGTCCTTGCGATAGCGATAGGGGACAATGCCGCCGCCGTTTCCGTCGCCGTCGAAGAGAATGGACTTTTTCGGACTTGCCGTTCGCATTCCGGAATACTGCCTTATGACGTCGGATGAGATTGTCACCGTCTGGCCGAACATCACCTGGCCGACGTCGATCGTCACGTTTTCCGTGCTGTTGACCAGATCGGCAAGACGGGCAGCCTCGGAGGAAAAGCCGCGTTTGCCTTCGGTGCCGTAACCATAAAACTGCAGGTGCGCGAGATGGATTGGTTGGCCTTGCGCCGCGCGAATTGTCTCAGCAGCCGTTGCGGCGTTTCCGGCGATGCCAAGGTTATTGGCGTGGACATGGAGAGGGTGAGGAATTCCCAGACGGCCGACGGCGGACTGCAGCGTCTCAACGATCTTGCGGGAAGTGACGCCGTAGGATGGCACGACGTCGTCGAAGGCGAAGCTGCGGATGTTTTCCTTGAAGGCGGCTGCTGCGCCTGCATTGATCACCTTCACGCCGAGCGATCTTGCCGTCGACACGGTCCAACCCACGTAATCGTCGATCATCGCCGAGGAGGCGTTGTCCCTGATCATCGACAGAAGGAAATCGTCATTGCCGAGGATTGCAAGCGTTGCCTTGTCGATGATCGGGATGTCGGCAAGCTCCATATGGGTATGAAGCGCGTTCGAAGGCGACATGGCGGGCTCCACCACGGTGGTAAAACCCATCTGAGCGTAAAGGCATCCCGTGTTGAAGGTAGACCACCCGGCGTTTGCAAGCGGCGTGTGCAACGGCCGTTTGAGGTGCGCGGCATGTTGTTCGGGCAACAGAAGTCGGGCCGTATTGACGTTTCCCCCGCCGATATGCGAGTGGATGTCTATTGCACCCGCCATGACGAGGCAGCCGGAAACGTCATAGGTTTTGTCGGCCCTCTTTGAGACCGGCTTTTCGATGATGACGCCATCCTTGATCCAGACGTCGCGATTGCCGGTCGGACCATTGACCGGATCCACCACTTCCCCACCTGCAAGACGGATCATCATGATGGCAAACCCTCTCCCTGCAGGGCATGCTCGAGTTGCCCGACGATTGCATAAACGCTGGGGAGAGCGGAAGGCGCCGTTGCGGCAACGGATCTTAGGGTTCCGATGCGGCTCGAATAGACCACGCCGTCATGGTCAAGACCAGCCTTGCCGATACGAATGGTGACCAACGCGCCGGCGGCGGGCCGTTCACTCCTCACCAGCGCGACCGTGGGCACTCGGCTGCGTTTCGGCGGACGCGCCTCGTCACGCTCCGATACCCACAAATGCAGATCCGCCTCCTTATCTGCGATCATCCGCTCGATGTCGCAAAGCCACGGGTCATGGATGGGTGAGCCGGTCGAAAAGCCTGTACGCGGCGCAAAGCCCGTCATCCAGGTCGATGCCAAGACCGTGCCCCAGGCGTCGTCGTCGGACGGCAGGAAAAGAGCCGTCGCCCGCCGGGCTCTGTTGATGTCTGCCAGCATGCCTTGCAGCATCGCCAGACTGGCCGGGTCGTTGAGATGGGAGAAGACGAAGACGGGAAAACGCGCGCTCGCCATTTCGCTTAAGAAAGTATCGATATTGGCGAGAGGGGCGGATGTTTTTCTTCCAGCCAGCATCGCCCTGAGGCTTCCGAGCACGGCATCGATGGGAAAATCGGACGAGCCCACTTCGATCGCCTTCAAACGCCGCAGAGGCTCGCCGGCGGCGGCCGGCGCCTTGCCTTTGATCTGTAGCCAACGCCTTCGGCTTGACGACGAAAGATCCGCCGCCGTTGACGCAAGCGATAAAAGCAGATCGTGATGAGCCGCTGCAATGTCGCCCACGATGATGATGAGGTCGGCGCGGCGCCGCACTTCCGTCGCCGTTGCAAAAAAACCGCCGATATCCGTGTGAAGTGCCACTTCCTGAAGAAGGTTTCGGCCATTCACGTGGTCATAGGTCGCCCCGACCCGCTCCGCCAGCGCAATCAGGCTGCGGGAGCCATGGACATCCGATTCAATGGAAAATACCGGGCAGCGGCTCTTTGCCAGAAGCTTTGCCACCTGCTCAATTGCATCTGGCAAAGGAACTGTTTGGCTGCCGATCCATGCAACCATCACACTCCGAAACTTTCTGGTGCCCCCGTGAATTTATCTGTTCTTCGTCAAATGTGAAGTCCATCCGACGAAAAATGCAGCTCAGCTATCATATTTCAGGTAAGCAAATCGCTGATCGGCATTGGGCGTGCCTTCGAGAGCACCGTCCGCCTTGCCCGGCTGCCATTGGACGACGTCCTCAATTTTTTTGGCGAGTTCGAAATCCTTGTCGGTCACGCCTTTGGCGGCATGGTTCATCAACAACACCTCCACCCACGCATAGGATGCCTTGAGATCGGGATGGTGCCAGGCCGCCTCTGCCAGGTGTCCAACCGTGTTGATGACCATCAGGGTGGATTTCCAATTATGCGTTTTGTATCTGCGGCGAATCCAGCCGTTTTCGTAGCGCCACTGCGGAAGCTCCGCCTGCAGCTTCGAAACGATTTCGTCCTCGGAATAAACGCGCTCCCGTTTCCGTTCCGTCTCCTCGCTCATCGCGGCTGCTCCTTTGGTTCTTTTCTCCCGGTTTGTCACCCAGACTTGCGCTGGTAGTAAAATACGATAACATAACTCAGGGCCCGATTATCAAAAAGTTCAGAAATAGAACCGATGTCGGACTCCGTCTCCATTCAAGTTCCTGGACGCTTGCACCTCGGATTCCTGGACATCCCTGGCAAGGACAGCTCGCGTTTCGGCAGTATCGGTTTGCCGCTGGACGGCATATCGACGCGGCTGGAGGTCTCGCGGGCAGCCGAGACCAGCGTCCATGGACCCGAGAGTGCCCGGCTTTTTGCTCACCTTACGGCCCTGCGGTCTCGTCTCAAGCTTTCAGGCCATCACCGGGTGATCGTTCGAGAGACAATCCCGGCCCATGCCGGGTTGGGGTCTGGAACCCAGCTGGCGCTCGCCGTTTCCGCAGCGCTTCGAAGCTTGCATGATTTGCCGTTCCACATCCGCGAAGATGCGGCCTTCCTGGGGCGCGGCGCACGATCGGGAATCGGCATTGCGGCCTTCGAGGAAGGCGGTCTTATCTTCGATGCGGGCAAGGCCAGGGACGATCTGACCCCGACCGTCATTTCCCGCATTCCGTTTCCGAGCGAGTGGCGCATCATTCTCGTTCTGGACAGCCTTGCCCACGGAATTCACGGAGACGCTGAAATCAAGGCATTCCGCGCGCTGGCGCCGTTTCCTGCAGCCGGCTCGGCTTCGATCTGCCGCCATGCGCTGATGGAGATCATGCCCGCCGCGTTCGAAAAGGACATGGCCACTTTCGGCAATGCGGTGACGGCAATCCAGCAAACGCTGGGCGATTATTTTGCACCGGCGCAAGGCGGCCGTTTTACCAGTCCGGCGGTCGAAAGGACGCTCGCAAGGCTTGCCGAATGCGGAGCCGTCGGCATCGGGCAAAGTTCCTGGGGACCGACCGGATTTGCCTTTGCTCCATCTCAGGCGGCTGCCGAGCGGATTGTCGCTTCTGCCGCGCTAATGGACACACAAACGACAATCCGCATCGTCGCCGGCAGAAATGAGGGGGCGCAGATCGCGCGAACGAGGGCACCGCAGCAATTCGAACTGGGTCGGGAAACATACTAGAGAAGGCGAGCCAAATGAGCCGGAAAACCATTCTCCATATGCTTACGCCATTGAGGCAGATGAGCCCGTTCGACGTCAATATGGCCCTTGATGCGGGCTATGACCATATCGTTCCTTACACGGACGTGGCGCTCGCCGACATAGCCGGCCTTGTCCAGGATGCGGTCTTCTCACGTCCCCCGGATGCAGGCGTTGCCACCGGCATTTTTATTGCCGGGCGTGATACGATCCTGGCACTCGACATGATCGATGCCGCAAAGCAGGCAATGGTGCCCCCTTTTGAGGTTTCTGTCTTCGCCGATCCTGCCGGCTCGTTTACCACCGCCGCAGCGATGGTCGCCAGAGTCGAGAAAACACTTGGAAAACTGCACAATCGTGAGCTGGCGGGAACGAAAGTGAGCATTTTCGGCGCGACCGGCGTCGTCGGCTACTGCACCGCCGTGATCTCAGCCAAGGAGGGCGCAGACGTCACGCTGGTCGGTCACGACGGAATTGCGCGTGTCGAAGCCATCGCCGAGGCCATCAAGGCCCGCTTCGGCGTCACTGTGACAGCGGCGGACGGTTCGACGGAAGAAAGGAAGACGGAATTGTTGCGCAAGGCCGAAGTGGTGCTGGCCGCGGCCAAGGCTGGCGTCAAGGTGATCTCTGCCGAACAACTGCGCCAGGCGGCAAATCTGCTTGTTGCGGCAGATGTCAACGCCGTGCCGCCGGCAGGCATCGAGGGCCTGGCCGTCCATGCGAAAGCCGATACGCTCGGGGAAACCGCCGCAGTCGGCATCGGTCCGCTTTCTATCGGCAATGTCAAGTACAAGACCCAATCGGGGCTGTTCAAACAGATGATCGGCGCTGAAAAACCGGTAATTTATGATTTTCAGGATGCTTTTACCCTTGCCCGCAGCATCGAAAAATAGTCCTGCGATTCTGATCGCGGCCATTTCCGGCCGGTCACTTGCCGCAGCAGCGCGCCGTGCCGGCTATCGGCCGTTGGTGGCCGATCTGTTCTGCGATTGCGATACGGTCGCCCTTTCCGAGAGGACAGCGCGCCTATCGGGCAGTATAAGCGAAGGAATAGACCGCGAGAAAATCATCGGCATATTGTCACGCCTTATGGGCGACGAGAAACCGGCCGCATTGGTCTACGGCTCCGGCTTCGAACGTCAGCCCGACGTCATCGACGCACTCGGTCGAGTGTTTCCGCTTGCCGGCAACAGCGCCGACACCGTGCGGGCGATCAAGGAACCCGCCAACCTGTCCCAACTTTGTCGAAGCTTGGACATCCCGCATCCGGCGATCCAGTTCTCGTCACCAGAAAAACCGGAGGGCTGGCTCACGAAGCTTGGCGGCGGCGCCGGCGGGTCGCATGTCAGACCGGTCGCAACGATGCCTGCCGAGCCAGGCTACTATTATCAGCAGCGCATGTCCGGCCGCAGCATCTCGGCTCTTTTCCTGGCCCAAAATGGTGCCGCCCGCATCATCGGCGTCAGCCGGCAATGGTCTTCGCCTTCGCCAACGTCACCATTTCGTTATGGCGGGGCCGTCCGTCTCATGCGATTTGACCGGCAAAAGAAAATGCAAATCGGGTGCTGGCTCGACAAGCTGACGCGCCACTGCGGCCTTGTGGGTCTTTGCAGCGCCGATTTCATCGATGGGCCGGAGGGGCTTCATCTCATCGAAATCAACCCACGACCTGGCGCAACGCTGGATATCTTCGACACCGACAGCGCACCCCTCCTCATTGAGCATTTGCGCGCCGTGCGCGGGGAAAGGATCGACGTGCCAGTCTATCGCGGGGCTGCGGCCGCGGCGATTGCCTACACGTCTCGTTCCATCTCCTGTTTCCCCGATGTCAAATGGCCGAACCTGACGGCCGACCATCAAAGGCCGGGTTCGGCGCTCAGCCCCGGCGATCCGGTTTGCACTGTCTTGGCGCATGCCCGATCCGCCTCCGCAGCAGAGCGCGCTGTCAAGCGCCGTGTCAACCAAGTAGCGCAGCATTGGAAGGAGGAATTCCAATGAAGAACGGAATGGCCCATCTCAACAGGAATGCGCAACGGATCATCGATCAGATCATTGCCGACGACGAAAGATTTGGCGTCGCATATGGCCGCGGCTCTCTTGGAGAACATCTCATCGACGCCGGCGCGGCAAGCCCCGGAGGCCTCGAAGTGGGTCTGCGGATGGCGGAAATCTGCATGGGTGGCCTGGGAACGGTCTCGATGGTGCTCGATCGTCATAACGAAAAGTGGCCGTTGAGCGTTATCGTCCATTCCTCCCAACCGGTTCTTGCCTGCCTCGGCAGCCAGTATGCGGGTTGGCGGCTTTCGCATGAGAAATATTTCGCCATGGGCTCGGGCCCTGCGCGTCTGCTGGCGCGCGTGGAGCCCCTTTTCGAGGAAATTACCTATAGCGAAACCGATGCTTCGACGTCAGTTCTTCTTCTTGAAACGGACAAGGCCCCGCCGCCAGCCGTTGTCGAAAAGGTATCAAAGGCGACAGGACTAGGCCCTGACGCTTTGACCTTCATCTACGCGCCGACGCAAAGTCTTGCAGGCTCCGTTCAGATTATCGGGCGCTCACTGGAGGTCGCTCTTCACAAGGCCCACAGCCTCAATTTTCCGTTGGATGCGATTGTCGACGGAACGGGATGCGCGCCGGTTCCAGCGCCTCATCCGGACTTCCTGCAGGCTATGGGGCGGACGAACGATGCCATCATCTATGGCGGATTGGTGCAGCTGTTCGTTCTAGGCAGCGCGGCAGACGCGCGCGCGCTCGCCGAAGAGCTGCCGAGCTGCAGGTCGCGCGACTACGGGCAGCCTTTTGCGGAAATCTTCGAGAAATTCAACGGCGACTTCTACGCGATTGATCCGCATCTCTTCAGCCCGGCCGAAGTGATCGTTACGGCTGTCGAGACAGGCGACACCTTCCGCGCCGGTGAATGGAACAGAGAGATGCTGGAGCAATCCCTTGGTTGAACAGACGGTGATTTCAGACAAAATTCTCATTCTTTCCGACAAACCAGACCGCCAGGTGAGACAGTTGCGTCGCGCCTTCGCAAAACTCGGCGCGGAGACGATCTTCTGCCCGCTTGCCGATATCGCGTTCGATACCCGGTATCCATCAGGCATTGCCATCCCGACGCTTGATGGAGCCCTTCCGGCCGGTGTGATCGTCCGCTCCATCTCCGGCGGCAGCTTCGAAGCGATCACACGCCGTCTCGGCATCTTGCACGCGCTGACCCAGCTTGGCGTGCCGGTCTGGAACTCCGCCAAAGCAATCGAGCGTTGCGTCGACAAATCGACGACGACGTTTCTTCTTGCGGCTGCCGGAGTGCCAACGCCGGAAACGTTCGCAGTGGAAGGTCCCGCCAATGCCAGGACCGTCGTTAAGCGCGAGGTGCCGCATGGCCTCCTGGTGCTGAAACCGCTCTTTGGATCGCAGGGACGCGGAATAAGGCTCATTCGTTCGATCGACGATCTGCCTGACCCGGACGAGGTCGACAATGTCTATTACCTGCAGCGCCTTGTACTGCGTGCCGGACCGCCCTATCGGGATTACCGGATATTCGTCAGCAATGGTGAAATTCTCGGCATGATGGGTCGTTGCGCCGACGGCTGGATCACCAATATCGCCCGCGGCGCGAAAGCCGAGCCGGTCGTCGGGCCGCTGCGCCCGAAGCTTGCCGAACTTGCGCTTGCCGCCGCCGCCGCTGTTGGAACCGACTTTGCGGGCATCGATATCGTACAGGGATGCGAAGGCAATCTTCTCGTACTGGAAGTCAACAGCATGCCGGCCTGGACCGGCTTGCAATCCGTTGTCCCCGTCCGCGTCGCCGATTGCATCGCTCAGGCAATGGTCGCGCTTCTCAGTCCGGACGTAAAGGAAAGGCCCGCAGCATGACGCTGACGCGGCAAGAGATCATGGCAGCCTACCTCGACGCCTGCCGTGCCGAGATCGATGCCTTGAAGCCGGGCAACGTGCACCGCTTCGCAGACGGCCACCGGATGACGGCGGATCAATTCCTCCAAAGTGCGGCCGTCAGTTCGCTATCGGTCACCGAACCGCTTCAATCGGTCGGTCAGCGTGTTCTTCGTGCGGTAACCGCCACCCGCGAAAGCGTGGGAACGAACACCAATCTCGGCATCCTCCTGCTTTGCGCGCCGCTTGCCAAGGCGGCCGAGAGCACGTCTTGGGATTTCCGCAAGGACCTCACGCAGACATTGGATGAAATGGATGCGGGCGATGCCCGCGACGTCTTCGCCGCAATCCGCCTCACCAACCCGGGAGGGCTCGGCAGCGCCGAAGAACATGACGTCAGAGACGAGCCGACGGTGTCTCTCGTCAACGCCATGGCCATGGCGGCCGACCGCGACATGATCGCCCGACAATATACGAACGGCTTTGAAGACATCTTCAACGGCGGCCTGTCGGCGTGGAGAGAAGCGGCCGCCCGCGGCGAAGAGGACATGTGGCCGACAATCTTCGTCTATCTTTACTTCCTGTCCTCGTTTCCCGACAGTCATATCGGGCGCAAACACGGGACCGATCTCTCTGCCGAAATTGCGCAAGAGGCAGACACAATACGCCGTCGAGTGATGGACGAGACGCGCTTGCCGAGACGGGAAGAGATTCTGCTGGACTTCGACAGGCGGCTGAAGGACAGGGATATCAACCCCGGGACCTCCGCCGATCTCACGGTTGCGACGCTTTTTGTCTGCAACATGAAGTTCGGCTTGCATAATCGTAGCTTAGATGTTTGAATTTGGCCGGCGAATAAATCTTACTCGCTGCTATCTGGCCAACCGACCCAGTCAAGGGTGCTGCGAACAAGGATAGCTGTCCATCGAGCGTCGTGTCTCGTGTGGTACGGCTTCTTTGGACGAAACTTTTTGACCATACGGTACAAGGGAGGAATTGGCCGTGGCAAAGATTAGCAAGGTAATGGTTGGTGAGTCACTCGTTGGCGAGGGAAATGAAGTCGCGCATATCGATCTTCTGATCGGACCGCGTGGAAGCGCAGTGGAAACGGCATTTTGCAATGCGCTCACGAACAACAAGGACGGGTTTACGTCACTTCTGGCGGTCATCGCCCCGAACCTGGCCTGCAAGCCGAATACGATATTGTTTAACAAGGTTACGATTAAGGGTGCCAAGCAAGCCGTGCAGATGTTCGGCCCGGCACAGCATGCGGTGGCAAAGGCAGTCCAAGACAGCGTAGCCGAAGGCATCATTCCCGCCGACGAAGCCGATGACGTCTTCATCTGCGTCGGCGTCTTCATCCACTGGGAAGCAGAAGACGACGCCAAGATCCAAGATTATAACTACAGGGCAACGAAGGAAGCGATTGAGCGCGCAGTCACCGGCAAGCCGACCGCGGCGGAGGCAACTGCTCAGCGGGACACCGTCAAGCATCCTTTCAGCGCCTAGACACGAAACAACCCCGCACAGGGCGAGCCCGCCGTAGAAACAGGCGGCCTGTTGCGCCGGTTGTCGAAGCTTTTAGGCTTCAGCGGTACGCCATCTTCAAGCGCCAATGGTTGAAATGGCAGTGCTTCGGCCAAAGGATTGAGAGAAGAGGCAAAGCGCCTCTTCTCTTAAATTTCCCTAGCTCCCATAAAAGGCGGAGACGTCGGTTCCGGTTAGTTCGCCGCTATGCAGCGATGTTGCGACCAGTGCACCAGCAATGCCCATGTCGGTCAGCCGTTCCAGGTCGTTGACATTGCGGATCCCGCCTGCGGCGATGATGTCGCGGTTTCCGGCGATGTCCTTGATTGATCGCAAGCGATCGAAGTCGGGTCCGCAGCGCGCACCCACCTTGTCGAGTGTCATCACGATCACCCGTCTCGGCCACAGGTCAGGCGTTGACATGATGGCGGGCGGCCCGAGGAAGGCATCACCGCGAAAGTCGAGGGAAAGGATCAGTCTCTGATGCGCACCGAACGCGCTGAGAACGTCGGTACCGGCCTGGCTTTCGGAACCCAGGACGGCATAGATCTGCGCGTTGGCAAGCGCCTGCCCGACGTCCGTTGCACTTCGAAACCCTGCATCGAGCCAGACGTCCGGCCTCGGCTGCAAAAGAGATAGAGGCCCGGCGGCAGAACAATGGCTCGAACCGCTCTCGATGGCATCGAGGTCGGCCACATAAAAGATCGAAAACGGATGGATTCGGCGCAAGCCGTCGGCGACACTGCTGATCGCCGGTATCGCGCTGAGCGGCGTCTCGATGGGTCTATAGGTATCGCGCATGCCCATCTGCGCGCGTACCACCTGGCCGTCTTTGACGTCGAGAACGGGAATGATAAGCAATGGTCAAACCTCGGCAGAAACGATCACTCACATGAAAGCCGGAATGGTAGCAGAAGAAAAGCAAACAGTTATCGGCTGGGACATCGGTGGCGCGCATTTGAAGATGGCGCGGACCGAGAATGGCCAAATTACCCATGCCAGGACCGTCAGGGCGCCGATGTGGCTCGGGCTCGATCAGGTGCGCGATGCGCTGGATCAGTTCCGCCCGCTTTTTCAAGGCAATCCCATCCATGTCTTCACGATGACGGGAGAGCTGTCGGATGGCTTCCCGTCACGAGACGCCGGTGTTCGCCATATCCTGGATTTCATCAAAGCGGAATTCGGCGGCGACGACCTGCAGGTTTATGGTGGCCGTGCCGGCTTCGTCGATCTTTCAGACGCCTACGATCTCGGCCCCGATATCGCCTCGGCCAATTGGCATGCCACGGCTGCGTTGAGCGCCAGGATCAAGGGAGAAGGTCTCTTCGTCGACATGGGTTCGACGACCACCGACATCCTCGCGTTTCAGAACGGACGGCTCTGCAACAATGGCTATTCCGATGCGGAGCGTCTGTTGACCGGCGAACTCGTCTACACGGGCTTTACGCGCTCGGCGCTGATCGGAATTGCCGAAAGAGTTCCGGTGCGCGGCACGATGACGCCGCTGATGAATGAGTATTTTGCCAATACCGCCGATCTCGGGCGCATTCTCGGAACATTGGACGAGGCCGACGACCAATACCCCGCCGCCGACCGAAGAGCCAAGTCGCGTGATGGATCGATCGGCCGTATCGCTCGCATGGTCGGACGTGACGGCACCGATCTTAGCGAAGGCGAATGGATCGATGTCGCCCGCTGGTTCAGCGAGCACCAATTGCGCATGATCCACGACGGTGCGTTCAGGGTTTCCGGCAATGCCGCACTAAGCCCGGTCGCACCGGTGGTGGGCGCGGGGATCGGTCGCCCGCAGATCATGCAGCTCGCCAAACGCCTGGAGCGGCCCTACGTCGACTTCGGCATGCTTATTCCAGCAGCATCGAACGAAATCCGCGATCAGGCAAGCAAGGCCGCGCCGGCCGCTGCCGTCGCGCTACTGTGGTCGAAATCGTAAAACCCCCTACGGACGAAATGCCGGACGGATCCCGTCAGTCTCCGGCCGAATGGGCGTTCACGCGCTCCATCAGCCAATCCCAGGCCTGCCGCTCGTCAGCACCGGCCGTCTTGTCGATGGCAATCGACAGATACGCAATCTCGGAATCGACCTTTTGCTTGGGCAGCATATGCAGTCTGCTCACCAGGATCGCGAGCTCGAGAACGGCTGCCTTGGCCCGGTTCATGCCTGTGAACGGGGCATGCGTGGCCTCAGCTGCGATCCGGCAGAAATAGCGGGGGCGGATCTCGTCCTGCGTGACGGAAACGACCTGCAAAACGGAATGACTGAGCGCGGCCTCCAGACGCGGGACAGGGCAATCTTGCACCGCAACCAGCGGCCATTCCCGCCGTCCGGTGAGACAGCCCGCGAAAATCCGCATGTCGTCCGTATAATTGGCAATGGCAAACGGCACGGCGGTAAGATTTTCGAGGGTTGTGGAGGGTCGGAACGGCGCAATGACCCACCCGTCATCTTGAGCGATGATACCGAGGGGCGCGATATGCACCCGGCCCTTGGCATTCACCGTCGTTACGATCGTTTCGCGAATGAAGCTCATGGGCCGTCCTTCTTTGCGCGCAGCGTATGCCCGGCCCCGGCAAGCCGTGTGCGGTCCTCGCCTGCGCCCGGGCTCGCCACGCCCCAGGTAAGCGGCTCGTCCTGCGAATAGCGTTTGCCGAGCTTCCAGGCGATTTCCGCTTTCATCAATTCCGCTCCCAGATAAAAGGCATGCGGGCCATCCTGTTCAACATTGAGCACAGGAAAGAGGTCGAAGGCGTTGTCGCTCTTCCAGTGGCCGGCTTTGCTGAAGACATGGATGCCGTCAGGAGCGGTCATGATGCGGAAATTGGCGTCGCGCACGTCTTGCGCAAGCGCCTCGATATCGGCAATGGAGCTCGCAAAGGGCGCACGGTCGTGTATTTGCAGGAGGGCTGCGTCATAGCCGCGGGGCAGCGCATGATCGTGCTTGGCGGCATACATGATGCGTCGCGCCCGGTCATGTTCCTCCACCGTGCGCACGGTATGCGGACTGACGTTGACGACCAGCACGTTGGCGATGGAAAGCTCCGAGCAAAGGCCCGCGAGGATGGCTGTTATTCCCGACGTGTCGGCGTCGGTCAGTTCGGTCAGGTTGCCGGTGCCCATCATCATCTCGACGTCCGGCCAGCGGCGGCGAGCCTCGATGAAGCGTCCAAGCGAGGCGGCGAAGCCGAAATGGATTGGGTCGAGGACCGGATCGGCGATGAAGGATATCCCGGCGTTCTGCGCCGCCTCGATGGCACGGCCGAGAGAGAAGAGGTCGCCCGGCACGGCTGGAACGAGAACCGGTTTGACCTTGTGGCGCGCGGCAATTCCGATTGTCCTTTCGTTGAGGCTCAGAAGATAATCGGCGCCGGAGCGGGCGGCGAGTTCCAGTTCATCGGAGTTTGCTGAGTCCACGCTGACGCAAAGCCCCTCGGCCTTGATCCGCCCGATGGCTTCTTCCAGATGGGCAAAGGGCGTATCTGGAAGGCAGCCCAGGTCGATCACATCGGCGCCGCCGTTTGCGAGCGCTCGCGCTCTCTTTAGCAGCGCCTCCAGCGACAGGGTCGATGCGTCGACGATTTCGGCGAAGATGCGCATCTCGTGGCGCGACAGATCCGGCGGCTTTCCCGCCCGGCCAAGGTAGACGGGCAGATCCGCCACCTCGTCAGGTCCGCGCACGAAAGGGATGCCGAATTCGTCGCTTAACCGTTCCAGATGGCCTCTGAACCGACCGGGCAAGACAACTCGGTCCGCCTTCAACGGCCGAGGCAAGCGACGGCTGACGATTTCTTCCGTCATCAGGGCGGCAACCTTCACACCGATGTCGATGATCTCGTAGGTGAAGGGGGTTGTTCCCAGTCCGGTGAGAATGTTTTCAAGCCTGGCCTTTGCCAAGTGCCCGGTCAGGAAGACGAGATGCTCAGCCACGACCGTCGATCTCTCCTTTCCGCCGCGCCACCGCCAGCTCCAGATCAGCAAAGGATTCCACGACCTGCGTGCGTTCAAAGGTCTTAAGACGGGCCGTGTTCTCAAGATCGATCGGCCGCGGATAGACCTTCACCATTCCGTGGGGGGCCATTGTCTCCAGCTCGGGCGCGGTGTCGCAAGCAAAGACGATTGATGGAAGGCGGCATTTGCCGGCTTGTGCGTAGACATTCGTGGCGATCGTGTCGGAGATCCCCGCCACGCATTTGGCAACGGTATTGGACGTGGCAGGCGCAATCACGACGCTATGATAGACGCCGTGATAGAATTCGCCGACAGGGACTGCGCTTGCCGTCTTGTCGTGAAGCACGCGTGTCGTGTCCGAAAAATCGAGCTTCAGCCCATACATCCTGAGAACTTCGTCTGCGGCCTTCGTCACGAAGACGTCGCAATGGTCGAGTGAGCGGATTAATTCGAAGCATTCGACGAAGAAATGGCCTGACCCGGTCAGCACCCAGGCCCATCGCGGCGTTCGAAGCCGCGTCATCGGCACGTCTCTGTGCGGGCTTCATCGGGCAATCCCACGCGGCGCCCGGGTATGCGGGTCATGGGCAGCGCGAGCAGCTGCGAACGCAGCGACGATGGTCCGGCAACGTACAAGACTGTCTCCTTCCCGAGCAATTGCGGCAGCATGGCATCGACGACGCCATTGTCAACGAGCGCTTCCAGATCGTTCGGAAGGGATTCCGGATCGACCTGCTTGCACAACAGCAAGTGGCCGCTTCCGATCTGCCTGCACAGCCAGGCCGCAAGAGCATCCGACGTCACATCCCACGACTGTGCGATGTCGGCGTTGCGGGCCATCTGGGACGGCAGCCATACCGGTATCCCGTCTTCGGCAAGAATTGCGTCGAGCTCGCGCAGCGACCGGGCCGGTTGAAAACGCGGATGCCGCTCGGCGATCACGATGCCGAACTGATCCATCGCGAGAATGGCCATCTCATGTGCCGCGGCATTTGAGAAGTGCATGTTATTTTGCGAAACGCGCACCTGGTCGGCAAACGGTCCGCCGCCGGGAACGATCACCAATGGCAAGCGCGCCGATGTCAGCACCGCAATCCATTGGTCCATCTCGATACGGCCGGCCGTGCTTCCTCCAAGCTTGACGACCAGCGGCTTCATACCACTTTCCTTCCTCCATCGGCCTTTGCCGCTACGACGCGAAGCGGCTTTGACAATCGGGCGCTTTCCCTCTTGCGCTCGATCTGCACGCCGACGCCGCCCGGACCCAGTTCCAGTTTTTCTACTCGCACGACGACACGAGCCACACGCGGGTTCTCAAGGATGAACGCTGCAGCCTGCTCGGCAAGCGTTTCAACCAGATCGACATGACCACGGCTGACGATCGCGCGGATGCCGTCCATGATGAGGTCATAAGAAACAATATGATGCATGTCCTTCGGATCGCGGGTGAGACGAAGGACATCCGCCGTCACATCGAACCGGACCTTCTGCTTTTTGCCATGTTCAAAGCTGTAAGCGCCGATGTCGACCGGCAGGACGAAATCCCGCACGAAAATCTGGTCGGTGCCGAGATTGTCCTCAGCCGGATCGGGGAAATATCCCCGTGCCGCCAGGAGTTCGAGGTCAACGCTCGGCGTTTTTTCAGCCGGCCGCTCCCCGGGTATTAGAGCACGGATCTTTGCCGTGGCTTCAGCGTCCAGATCGGCGTTCCTGGACAGGCCCTCGCACAGCGATCCCCGGAAGCCCAAAAAATCCGGCTTGCCCGGCAGCAAGCGTGGGATGTCGGGTGCTTCCAGTGAGCCGGCAAGGCCCGTCATCAATCCGTGCCGTTGCCCCTGCGCCACAAAATCCGAAATACGATCTGGAGGAATGTGATCCAGCAACCGTCCCTTCGATTTGTCATCCGTATCCAGCATGACGCCGTAAAAGCCTGCTTTTGCAAACGATGTCATGACGTTCTCCTCGTATCGATGGTCGGCAAAAACAACGGCGATCAACCTCTTGCGGCCGGCAATATCGGCCAAGGCTTGCGCATCCGCCCCGATGGGGGACGACGGCAGAAACCCGATCTTGATGAAATCAACACCTGTCGCGGCCACCTCCTCGACCCTTGCCCTGAGGGCCTGCAGATCGCCGCCAAGTTCGCCGCAGGCGGCACTGACGGGCCGTCTGCCGGACACGAAATCGACAACGTCGATGATTTGCGAGATGTCTGCCGCCCCGAGCGCGCCGCGCAAAGGGTCCTTGAGATCGATAATGTCCGCACCTGCCTGCAGAACGATCTCCGCCTCCTTGCGATTTTGAACACTGGCCAACATCAATGTCATGGCATGTCTCCGCAGGCGCCGCATTTTTCCCAACCGTGGCGGGAAAAGTTGAGTGCAAGTATTGAGTTTATCGGGGATTGGACTACAAACATAGTGGGCACCTTATCGAGACAGCGCGTCCGCCTTCGTTGAAGCCGGCGCGGAGCGTGGTATGACCATGAAGAGTATGGTGCCGAATACTCTTATCTTTTTATTCGCTTGTTTTTCGCTGCTCGTCAATGCGCCGCATCTGATGGCGCAGCAAAATCCCGCCGCCGAGCCTGCAACGGAAATCCGCATAGGATATCTGCGCGCCTATGAGCCGCAACTTGCGCTGTCGATCCTGGATGTTCCCCCGCGCGATGAAGGCGTTGCCGGTGCCAACATCGCCATCAACGACAACAACACGACCGGCAGATTTCTCGGCCAGTCGTACAGCCTGGACGTGGTGGAGACGAAACGGGAGGCGGATGTCGTCCCGGTTTTCAGGCAGATGCTGGCGCGCGGCGAGAAATATGTGCTGACCGACATATCGGCCAAGCAGTTGCTCTCCATTGCCGATCTCGCCAAGGAGAACGGTGTGCTTCTCTTCAATGTCGGCTCGACGGATGACATTTTGCGCGAGCACGAATGCCGCTCCAACGTCTTCCACACCGCTCCGACGCGCACCATGCTTGCCGATGGCCTGGCGCAATATCTGATCTGGAAGCAGTGGCGCAATTGGGTGCTGCTTTACGGTTCCCACGAACCGGACCAGCTTTTTGCGGATGCGATCCGGCGCTCTGCCAAGCGTTTCGGCGCGACGATCGTCGAGGAGCGGCTCTACAAGGATACAGGCACGGCCCGCAGAACCGACAGCGGCGTCGTTCAGGTGCAGCGACAGATGCCGGTCTTCACCCAGGGACTGCCCGACCATGATGTCGTCATTGTTGCGGACGAGAGCGAGGTCTTTGGAAGCTATGTTCCTTTCCGGACCTGGGACCCGCGGCCCGTCGCCGGCACGGCGGGCCTCATTGCCTCGTCCTGGCATCCGGCCAGCGAACAATGGGGCGGCTCTCAGATCCAGAACCGCTTCGTGAAGGCGACCGGACGGCGCATGCTCGGCAAGGACATGCAGGCATGGACGGCAGCCCGCATCCTCGGCGAGGCCGCAACGCGGACCAACGGCAACGATCCTGCTCAGATCGAAGCCTTCATAAAAGACGAAAATTTCTCACTGGCGGCCTTCAAGGGACAGAAGGTGAGCTTCCGTCGCTGGAACTGGCAGCTCCGCCAGCCAATTCTGCTCGGCGATGGGCGCGGTGTGATCTCCACCTCGCCCCAGGAGGGTTTTCTTCACCAGTTTTCCGAACTCGACACATTGGGGATCGATCAACCGGAGACAGCCTGCAAATTGAACTGAATACGCAATGGGAGGAGAGAATGCGCAGACATGTTTATCTGCTTGCGGGAATGATCGCCGCCGTCTTGTATGCGGGACCGTCTCTGGCCAACACCGTCTATGTTTCGAACGAGAAGGACAACACCGTCACCGTCGTCGACTCCAAGACGATGGAAGTCACCCAGACAATCAATGTTGGACAAAGGCCGCGCGGCATTACGATTTCCCATGACGGAAAGCACCTTTATGTCTGCGCAAGCGACGACGACACCGTCGAGATCATCGATACGGCAACGCATCAGATCATCGGGACGCTGCCTTCCGGTCCGGATCCGGAGCTCTTCGTGCTCTCGCCAGACGGCAAGACGCTCTACGTCGCAAATGAGGACGACAATCTGGTCACCGTCATCGACGTCGACAAGAAAACCGTGATCACCGAAATACCGGTCGGCGTGGAGCCAGAAGGCATGGGCGTCAGCCCCGACGGAAAGACGATGGTGAACACCTCCGAAACGACGAACATGGCGCATTTTATCGATACCTCGACCCATGAGATCGTCGCCAACGTGCTCGTTGACTCGCGTCCGCGCTTTGCCGAATTCAAGCCGGACGGTTCACAGGTCTGGGTCTCTTCGGAGATCGGCGGAACCGTCTCCGTCATAGACAATGCCTCCAGACAAATCGTCAAAAAGATCACGTTTGAGATCCAGGGCTTGCGCTCGGAGGCGATTCAGCCCGTTGGCGTGCGGATTTCGGCGGACGGCAAGAAAGCCTATGTCGCCCTCGGCCCGGCCAACCGCGTGGCGGTCGTAGACACGCAAACCTATGAGGTCGAGAAATATATCCTTGTCGGTCAGCGTGTCTGGCAGTTGGCTTTCACGCCCGACGGCCAGCACCTGATCAGCACGAACGGTCTTTCCAACGATATCACCTTCATCGACACGGCGAGCGACGAGCCCGTCAAATCCGTCACCGTCGGAGCCATGCCGTGGGGAGTGACCGTAGCACCCAACTGATAGGCGTTCCGATTTCCAAAAGGAGGACAACATGAAACTCGCAGTCATTGCTCTTGCAAGTCTTATTGGCGCTCTTTCTACGCAACAACCGGCCCTTGCCCAGTCCGGTGATGACGACGACGGCGATCCCGCGCCCAAGGTTACGCGCGCAAGCCAAAACGTGCCGGAATTGATCCTCGGATCGAAGGACAACAGCTACGCAGTGAACCGGAAGGACTTCGAACTCGTTTCAGGACAGGGCTACCGGTGGAAGATCACGTCGGCGGCCGGCCTTGAATACAAGTTCGTGACCGATCTGTTTCGCAACGTGTGGATGAACCAGATCGTCATCAACGATCTCGAGGTTCACATGAATGGAGCCCCGGCATGGCTCGAATTCGATTCAGAAGGAACGATCAACGTGCAGTTTTCGACAGTGCGGCCGGGAGAATACACATGGTCGGTTCCCGACCTTGCCGACAAGGGCATGACAGGCAAGATCATCATCAAGTAGGCATCCCGGGCGTCTTGCTCGCCTGCGGCAACGCCGCTTGTGAAAGGCATATCCAATGAAGCTTGAATCCCGCTTGGACGAGACATCCAATAGGCAAGAGAGTACGGCGGTCGCTGCACTCGAACTTACCTCCGTCAGTTATAGCTATGGGCAGCGAAAGGCGCTCGACAATGTGTCGTTTTCCATAGAGCCCTCGCGCTTCACCGTTCTTCTGGGGCTTAACGGTGCCGGCAAGACGACGCTCTTTTCACTCGTCAGCCATCTTTTTTCGCCGCCGGCGGGCCGCATTCGCGTTTTCGGCCAGGACATAGATCGCAATCCCGGCGCCGCACTCAGACATCTCGGCATCGTGTTTCAGGCCCGTACCCTCGATCTCGATTTGAGTGTCCGACAAAATCTCCTCTATCACGCCTCCCTGCACGGCATCGGATCGCGTGTGGCGCGGCAACGGATCGACGAGCTTCTTCGGTCCATCGACATGAGCGACCGCATCGAGGAAAAGGTCCGCGATCTGTCCGGCGGACAGATCAGGCGTGTCGAGATCGTTCGGGCCCTACTGCACCGGCCTTCCCTGCTGCTGCTCGACGAGGCGACGGTCGGGCTCGATATCAAGTCGCGTGCGACCATTGTGAAGGATATTCGTGCTCTCGTGGAACACGCCGGCATCAGCGTGCTGTGGGCAACCCACCTGATCGACGAGGTTGGCCAGGCGGATCAGATCCTGGTCCTGGACCAGGGAAAGCTCGTCGCCGATGGCCAGGTTTCGACCATTCTTTCCCACACCGGCACGGAGACCATCAATCAGGCATTCTCGAAGCTTACCGGTATCACAGACATGAATATCCGGGGAGGAAAGCCATGACCGGCGCGACCGGAACCTTGGGCGGTGCGACCGCCGAGAAATGGAAAGGCTTCACGGCGATCCAGTACCTCGTCTGCCTGAGGGGTATTCTGTTGCGCGAATGGCTGCGCTACCTCTCGCAGAAGGAACGCTTCATCTCCTCGTTGGTGCGGCCCCTGCTCTGGCTCTTCATATTCGCAGCCGGTTTCCGGCAGGTGCTGGGCGTTTCGATCATACCGCCGTATGAGACCTATGTTCTCTACGAGGTCTACATCACGCCTGGATTGTGCGGGATGATCCTCCTCTTCAGCGGCATGCAGTCCTCCCTGTCGATGGTCTATGACCGGGAGATGGGCAATATGCGTATCCTGCTCGTCAGTCCATTTCCGCGCTGGTATCTTCTCCTATCCAAGCTTTTGGCCGGCGTTGCCGTTTCGCTTCTCCAGGTCTATGCATTCCTGGCGATTGCCTGGTTTTGGGATGTCAAGGCGCCAATCGCCGGCTATTTCATGATCCTGCCTGCCCTGTTTTTCTCAGGGCTGATGCTGGGAGCGTTAGGGATGCTCTTGTCATCGCTTGTCAAGCAATTGGAGAATTTTGCAGGGATCATGAATTTCGTGATCTTTCCCATGTATTTCGCCTCCTCGGCGCTTTACCCGCTCTGGCGGGTTCAAGAAGCAAGCCCCCTGCTCTACAAGATATGCCTCCTCAACCCGTTCACCTATGCGGTCGAACTCATCCGCTTCGCCTTTTACGCGCGTATCGAATGGACATCGCTTGCCGTCGTTGTGGCCGTCACGCTTGCCCTGTTGGGGGGAGCCATCCTGGCCTATAATCCCGCACGTGGCCTGACCGTCCGCAAGCAGGAGATGGGAGCAAGCCAGTGAGCCGACGCTTTTTCGTTTTCGTAATCCTTGCCGCGCTGTCTGCGGCACCGGCGGCACACCCCGCAACAAACACCGATCCCGACTGGCCTTGCGTTCAACGCAAGGTGCCTGAACTTTCGATCGGCCAGGTGTGGAACGCCGGCGAGCTTCCCGAAACGGCCAAGCAATGGGACAAGGACCCTCGATTGTCCGACCTCGCCGCCGAACTCGTCAAGCGCAGCAATCCGATCGATGATGCCCGCAAGCAAATTTCGGATTACATCGCATCGCTGCCCAAGGATCAGGCCCATGAAAAGCTGGAGCAGCTTTTCATGGGCGTGTTCGACAAGATCAACGTAGAACGCGGCCTGATCATCTCCGGCATTTCGCGCTATGCCGAAAGTCAAAGGCAGCTTGCCGCCGATCTCAGAAAAAAGGCCGCAGAGGTCGACAAGATGCGCACGGCATCTGATGCCGACCAGACCGAGCTTGCCAGGCAGACGGCGCAACTGACATGGGAGACGCGCATCTTCGAAGAGCGTGTCCAGTCGCTTTCTTATGTCTGCGAGGTTCCGACAATGATCGAGCAGCGCCTTTACAGCCTCTCGAAAATCATCAGCGAGATGATGCAAAGGAACTGATCTTGCCGCCGGCAGCACCATCGTCGGAAGGGTGCCAGAGGTCCTGAAGATTGGCTGCGAATGGCCCAGCTCTCGCGCCGTCGCGATCAAGCCGCCGGCGCGACCTCGACGCGTCGAGGTTCGTTCGCGTATCCGGATGCTCAACGCTGCGGGGCAAGCGGTTTCTAGCGCGACTGCCGGGGCGCTTCAGCGGCGAGCGCAGATGCCGCCGTGCGCAGGCCACCCAGCGGCGAGGGTTCCTGCGAGGCGAAATCGTAGAGACAGGGCGTCGCGAAGATTGCCCCGCTCAGAATAGAGATGATCAGCAGTCTCATTCGTCCTCCGCAGACATGGGGGACCCATGTCTTCTTCCGTTCGCGTTGCGCCTTATGCGGCCGCCGCAGACCCTTGGGCTGCGGCGGCCGCTTGCATTACTCGACGATCTGCAGTTCCACATGGATGTTGTCGCGCGTCGCCTTGGAATACGGGCATGTCTGATGCGCTTCCTCGACGAGGGCCGTTGCCAATGCCGGCTCGATACCCGGCAGGCGAACGTTAAGGCGGGCCTGCAGAAAATAGGCGCCGTCGCTGATTCCAAGATCGACCTCGGCATCAACGGAAAGATCCTGAGGCAGCTTCACCTTTCGCTTGCCCGCGGCAATGCCGATTGCGCCGATGAAGCAGGCCGACCATCCGGCGGCAAAGAGCTGCTCGGGATTGGTGCCGTCCCGATTGCTGCCGGGAGGCGAGAGCTTTATGTCCAACTGACCATCGTCGCTGCGAGACGCCCCCTCGCGGCCGCCGGTGGTCCGGGTCTTGCCAGTATAAAGAACCTTATCGATCTTCGTCATCTCCAAACACTCCTTTGCTTCGTCGCTGGCGACGTCGTTTTGGGAAGTGTCATTTGCCCGATTGACGTATCGGTCATGTTTTCAAAACGATCCGAAGTGTAACGAAACGTAGCGACTCCCTGGTCAGACATCTTGTTGTACAGTTAAGGTAGGCTGAGGCTCGGCGCGTTAGAACGTTTGCTTCCAGTTCCAAACCGGCGCGAGCAGAGCCCCATAAAACCGCCGTCAGAGGGATGGCGGAGTTTCAAGTCGGCCCGCGCATCTCGGGAAGGATGGAGACCTAGGCCTTGATCGAATGGCTCGCTGCCAACAGCATTGACGTTAATTCCCCGGCTCCGGTTGCCACGCCAAAGGCGCCCGAAGAGGCAAGCAATGCCTTCCTTGCCGGCCTCGGGTCGGCAGGATCAACGAAGCCTATGGCGATCATACCGGCGGAGACGGCTGCCGCAACGCCGTGCGGGCTGTCGTCGACCATGACACAGCGTGCCGGTCTTGCCGCGAATTTCTCGGCGCAATGCAATAAAAGGTCCGGGGCAGGCTTTGGCCGCGCCACAGCCTCGGCGCTGAAGACCCCCGGGTGGAAGCACTGCCAGAGATCGAGCCTGCCGAGGCTCGCGCGAAGCCGGTGCATTGTACTGTTCGACGCAACACATTTCGGCCGGGTTAGGCTGGCGACGATGTCGCCGATGCCAGCCATTGGCGTCAAGGACCGTGCGAATTCGGCGTAAAGCCGCCGATGCCAGGCTTGGAAGACGTTTGCAATGTCACCCAAGCCGTAGTCGCGGACGCACATGTCGCGGATCACCGTTTCGGAATTGCCCGTGAATTTTTCGTGGGCTTCGGAAGGGGTGATTGCCACACCCGCCTCCTGCAGGGCTTCCGCAAGTGTGCGGCTTGCGATCGGCTCACTGTCGATGAGCACGCCGTCGCAGTCGAAAATGACCAGGTCAATGTTCTGAAGGGGATCGGGGTTGGAGTGATTGGAGGCGCGCGTTTGGTCTGTCGCAGATAAGGACACGGTTCACGAACCCCGTATGCTAAGGGCAAGATCCGGCCTGTCGGTGGTGATCTGCCGGACGGGTTTGGCCAACCAATAGGCAAGGTCGGCACTGTGATTTGGCACCCATGCGCCGAGCCGGTCAAAGGGAATGAAGGACGTGATTTCGTCCCAATGCGTCGCAAGCAGAGACTTTTCGACGGCAATGATGTCGGCGAGCCCCTCCATTTTCTCAAGGCCGGATCTGAGCCCAAGTCGCTCGGCGGCTGCGCGGTCAAATGACGACAGCGTCCGGATATGCGGCGCAACCTCACGGACAGTTTGAAGAACGCTGGCGTGAAAGCTCGTCAGGACAGAACGGTCGGCAAGCTTGAGGCCATCGACGAGGTTTGCAGCCCTCCTCTCAAGGCCCGGATAGGCATCCCCCTTCGCATCTGCCTTCAGCTCGATATGCAGCTCAAGGGCGCTGTCCTTGAATATCTCGAGAACCTCTTCAAGCGTCGGTATCGCCTCTCCGTCGCTGTCTTTCAGCGTGACGCTTCGGTGCTCGCCTGGAGCAAGGTCGAAGACCGGTCCGGAGTAATCGGTCGTGCGATCAAGCGTTGCGTCGTGAATGACGAGCAGTTCGCCTGAACGGGTCAATTGCACGTCGAATTCGACGCCTTCGACTGGCATTTCAGCCAGTTTGCGGAAGCCAGAAAGGCTGTTTTCGGGCCAAAGATTGCGGCCACCGCGATGGCCGATGATGTAAACCATTTCGAAATTGTCCTTATTGTCTGGGCAAAGGCTTACTTGCCGGAATCTACCAGCCCCTTGGTGAACCAGCGTTGCATGAGGAGAATGATGACTGCCGGAGGCAACATGACGAAGAGAGCGGCGCTCATGGCAATGTTCCACGCAGGCACGGAATCCGAGACCGGAACCAGCTCCTTAAGACCCAGAATTGCGGTAGCCATCGTCCTGTCGGTGGTAAAGAGCAGCGGCCAGAGATACTGGTTCCAGCCATAGAGAAAGAGGATGATTGCAAGTGCCGCGATATTGGCGGTGGAAAGCGGCAGCAGCACATCCTTGAAGAATTTAAGGGGGCCGGCGCCATCGAGTTTCGCCGCCTCGCATAGCTCCTCAGGCACGGTCAGGAAGAACTGGCGGAAGAGAAATGTCGCCGACGCGGAGGCAATCAGCGGCAGGATCAGACCGCCATAGGTGTTCACCATGTTCCACTTCAGGGATGTTTCTATGCTGTAGCCCGTCAAGTTTTCCATAAGGCCGGCAAATCCGGTGATGCCGGAAAGCCAGCGGATCGGGCCTGCAGCGTCGGCCACGGCCTCGTAAGTGGGGATAATGCGGACTTCCACGGGCAGCATCAAGGAAACGAAAATCAGCCAGAATGCGGTCATGCGGAACGGGAAGCGAAAATAGGTTACGGCAAAAGCCGCAATGAGCGAAATGGCGAGCTTGCCGATGACGATCCCACCCGTCACGATGATCGAGTTGAGGAAAAGCTGCGCGAAATCGCCTTGCCTCCAGGCGATTGCGACATTCTCGATAAAATGCGAGCCGGGCACGAGCGGGAAAGGAGCCTGCTGCACCTCTTCCAGCGTGAGCGAACCTGCCACGAAGGCAAAGTAAAGCGGCAAGCATACGAAAGCTGCGCCAACCAGCAGAACGGCGTGACAGAAGATCGAAAGGCCGAGATTGCGTTCACCCATGGCTACACCTGATAGTTGACCTTGCGCTCAAGCGCACGGAACTGGAGGACGGTGAAAAGGACCGCGACGATCATCAAGATCACCGACTGGGCAGCTGACGACCCCAGATCGAGCTGCACGAAGCCGTCCTGATAGACCTTGTAGACTAGGCTGTTTGTGGCACCCGCAGGCCCGCCACGTGTGACGGCATCGATGATGCCGAACGTTTCGAAGAGGCCGTAGACGAAGTTCATGACGACGAGGAAGAACACCGTCGGTGAGACGAGCGGCAGGGAAATCGTGAAGAACCGCCGAACGGGGCCTGCCCCATCAAGCTTGGCAGCTTCCAGCAGCGAGGCCGGAACCGCAAGCAATGCGGCAACCAGGAAGATGTAGTCATAGCAGACGTTCTTCCAGATGGAGGCAATCGTCACCAGAAGCTGTGCATCGAATGGCCGTCTGTTCGGATCCCAGGCGATGCCCAGCGAATGCAGGAACTGCGCGATCGGACCGACGGCCGGATTGAACAGAAAGGCCCAAAGCACGCCTGATATGACAGGCGCAATCGCATAGGGCATCAGGATGATGCTCTTGTAGATGCCGCGGCCGCGGATGACGAAATCCGTGGCGAATGCAAAGAGCCCCGCAAGGCCAAGCGTTGCAATGTTCTGGAGCAGCGTGAACCAGAGCGTAAAGAGGGCGCTGCTTCTATATTCAGGGCTTGCCAGCAGCGTCTGAAAATTCTTCAGGCCGACGAAGATCTGCAGGCCACCGAATGGGTCGACCTGTACGAAGGCGAGCGACAGTGCCTTGTAGGAAGGGATGAAGAAAAAAAACAGCAGGATCAGCAACTGAGGCGCAACGAGCAGGGCAGCGAGCCACGGCTTGTTGAAATGCGCAGCCTTGAGACCCGCCTGGGGGGAGCGCGCTGTTGCCAGGCCGGACAATGGCCTTCCCAGGATGCGGAGGCGCCGTGGAGCGCCTCCGATGACCTGCACTGGGCTATTTCCCTGCATGGAGCTGCTCATATTGGCGAAGGATCTGGTTTCCGCGTGCAGCCGCTGAATCAAGCGCCTCTTGGGGGGTCTTCTGACTGGTCCAGACCCCTTGGATCTCTTCGACAAGAAGCGCCATCGACTGATTGTGGTTGCCGAAACGGAAGCCGCGGGAATTATCGTCCGGCGTACCGCGGGAAAGCTGCAGAATGGCGATCTCACGCGTCGGATGCTCCTTGTAGTAGCCTTCCGCCTTGGCCTGCTCGTAGGCTGCGTTGGTGACCGGCACATATCCCGTCTGCTTGCTCCACCAGACCTGTGTCTTCGGCGAAGCGACGAAATTCAAAAAGGCGGCCGCGCCCTTGTATTCGTCCTCGGATTTCCCCTTGAGCACCCAGAGCGCACCGCCGCCGATCGTGCTATTCTTCGGTTCGATGCCCTCCTCGTGCGGCAGGAAGGTCGCGCTCCATTTAAACTTTGCGCCCGCCTCCACAGCAGCATGGGCAGCCGTCGAGGCGACATAGGTCGAGCAGGTGCCCGAGATGAAGAGCTGATCGGGAGAAAGCCCCTGGCCGGCGATCTGCAAGACGCCGTCATCCATCCACTTTTTCAAGCGCTCCACCTGACCGACGATCAGCGGGCTCTTGTTGAAGACGAACTCGGTATCCAGCCCGCCAAAACCATTGGCTTTGGTGCCATAAGGCTGGTCCTGTATGGCCGCATAATTTTCGATCAGGCTCCAGTAGAAGTCGTTGGCGAGCGCCATCTGGCATTTCGAGATGCCTTTTTCCTTGATCGCATAAAGCTGCTTTTCGACTTCCTGCCAGGTTTCACCAGGCTTTTCGAAGCCGGCCGCCTTGAACTGTTCGGCATTGTACCAGAAGATTGGAGTCGAGCTGTTGAACGGCATCGCGGCGGGCTTGCCGTCGATGAGATAAAAGCCCGCAACGGGTGCAACAAAATCGTTCCAGTTGATTTTGTAGCCTTCCCGCTCCATGAGTTCAGGAACCGGAATGATCGCACCGGACCGGTGCATGGTCAGGAAGCCGCGTTCGGCAGCCTGAATCAAAACAGGCTGTTGGCCAACGCGATAGGCCGCAACCATTGCAGCCATCGTTTCCTCATAATTTCCCTTGCTGATACCGACGATCTCATACTTGTCCTGAGATGCGTTGAAATCGGAAATCAGCTGCTTGGTGATCTCGGCAAGCCGGCCGCTGGCGGCATTCCACCATTCGACCTTGACCCGGTCTTCGGCGAGCGCATTCCCTGCGATGTGTAAGCTTAAGACGAGTGCGGCGGCGCCAGCCGCAACGCTCTTGAAGACCCGCCCGAACGGGCCGTTTTCTGAAGCCTTGTCTATCATCTCGTTTTCCTCTCCATCGCCTGCTGTTTGTGCGTCGGCTTTGCCGGCTGCGGCTGACCCCTCCCAAGGTGGCGATGAAAACAGGTTAGGGGTGACTTGTTACAAATGTCAATAGCGTGTTACAAATGTATGACGGGCGCACGGGAGGAACGAATGGCAGCCATAGAACTAATCGACCTGAAGAAGAATTACGGTCAGGTTCCAGCGGTGAAGGGCGTCAACCTGACCGTCGCCGACGGCGAGATGATCGTGCTTGTCGGGCCTTCGGGCTGTGGCAAGTCGACGCTTCTAAGAATGATTGCCGGCCTTGAGAGCATCAGTTCAGGGCATCTGCATATTGCGGGAGCCGATGTGAGCAACGTCGAGCCCGCAAAGCGCGATATCGCGATGGTGTTCCAGAACTACGCGCTTTACCCACATATGACGGTTCGTCAGAACCTCGAATATGGACTGAAAAATCGCCGCGTCGCGCGCCCCGAAATCGACCGGCGCATTGCCGAAACCGCGGCCATTCTGGAAATCGGCCCATTTCTCGAGCGCCGTCCGCGGCAGCTATCGGGCGGGCAGCGCCAGCGCGTCGCAATGGGTCGGGCAATCGTTCGCAATCCCGCCGCTTTCCTCTTTGACGAGCCGCTTTCGAACCTCGACGCCAAACTGCGCGTCCAGATGCGGGTGGAAATCCGGCGCCTGCAGCGGCGGCTGAAGACGACAAGCCTTTACGTGACGCATGACCAACTGGAAGCCATGACACTTGCTGATCGTCTTGTTGTCATGAATAGCGGACGGATTGAACAGATCGGCACCCCGCTCGAAGTCTATCAGCGCCCGGAAACGATCTTCGTCGCTGGCTTCATCGGATCGCCGCCCATGAACTTCGTTGATCTTAAAACGAACGGCACCATTGCGGCGGAAGAACTAACTATGTCCGCGGACGCCGATATGATCGGCATTCGTCCAAATGCCATCAGGCTCGGCGAGACCACCTCGCCTGCCCTTCGTTTCAAGGGCAACGTCGAGCTCGTCGAAACCGTGGGCGACGAAAACCATGTCCATCTGCGCCTTAACGATGCGAGGAACGAACTGATTGTGGCAAGCATTGCGGGCGACCAGAGACTTTCGGACGGTGAGACGGTCTCATGCTTTGCCCTGACAGACAATCTTCACTTCTTCAACAGCGCGACGGGTCGGCGGGTCAACTAGCAAAAATGCATGCAAAAAACCCACCGGACCACAGCAATTGACAAAGGCGGCCGATCTGGTGCCCATAGCGGCGAAAGCAGAGGTTGCGAGAGCGGTCCAATGACACAGGCAAAGACGGCCGGCGCGCCAGTTGCACTTCCCGACGAGCAGATGCAGGTTCGTGTGGTATGGCTCTACTTCATGGAAGGCCGTACGCAAGGCGAGATTGCCGACGCGCTTTCGACCAACCGGCTTCGTGTCAACAAAATCATCGCCGAAGCCCGCCGATCCGGCCTTGTGACGATTACCTTGAATTCCAGGCTTACGTCCTGTGTCGAGCTTGAGCAGACGCTGGTCGCGGAGTTCTCGCTGAGCCGGGCGATCATCGTGCCAACACCTTCAGATCCCGATCTCATACCTGTTCTGCTCGGCCAAGCGACGGCGGACTACATCGCCCAGCTGCTCAGCAACGGCAAGCTGTCGGGTATTGGCGTCGGCTGGGGAGCCACGCTGCGCGAAATGGTACGTCATATGCCATCCATGCGCCGGCCCGACATTTGCGTGAATTCGGTGATGGGTGGACTGACGCATGGCATCGAGATCAACACATTCGACATCGCAAGCGACCTCGCCCGCCATTTGAATGCGGAGTGCGCCTATCTTGCAGCTCCCATTTATGCCGGCAGCCCGGAATCCAAAACGGCAATCGTAACGCAGGACGTATTCCAGGCGGCTTTCCGGCAGATTGCCTCAAACGATCTTGTCGTGCTCAGTATCGGCGATATGACCGAGCGATCGCTTCTGATGCGCTACGGGCTGCCGCAGGACGTCACGATCGACGAGCTTGTCGCTACCGGCGCTTGCGGCGATGTTCTGGCGCAATTCATTGACAGGAACGGAACCCCCATCGACCACCCGCTCAATCTACGGGCAATCGCGCCGCCGCTGGAAGCGTTGCGCAAGATCCCGAACGTCGTCTTCGCGTCAGGCGGGATCAACAAAGTCGAGGCCATTGCCGCGGTCCTCTTGTCGGGGCTTGGAACTGTCCTCGTCTGCGATGAAGACACGGCGCGCGCAGCTCTGTCGGTGGCAGCCCGCGCGCCATCGCCCGCGGAGTTGTCCTGAAATGCATCGGCCCTAAGGACCGCGGAGCCGAAGAGGCTGTTGCGATCCCAGCGGGCAGTTTGACAGGTCAGGCCTGTCACGCCTGCATCCGGCATGCCCTCGGCGGCCCATCGCAAGCAAAGCGCCTCCCGGTCTGAAAGGATAAAGTGGGTTTATGGGTCGGTGCGGTCGTGCTTTGGAGGCGCGCATGGATAAGTGCCGCCGCGGCGGCTGCGCCCACCGCGTCGATGTCGCCACTTCCCGATGCATCGCAGGATGGACAAAACTTAATAAAGTGACCGAACAGGCTGCGTTGTCCGCGGTAACGACATCGAGATGAAAATCACGGCCTTGGGCAGCAAATGAGACATGCGGTAGAACGGAGATTGCTTTCAATTGGTCAACGCTGGAATTTCAAATGGTCGCAACTTGACTTTCAATTGGTCACGCCCTTATTAGCGAAGCTGTGGCGATTTATCCAAGGCTCGTTGAGCAGCGCGTCAACGACGCTATGTCAGACGCCCGTGTCGTATTGATCATTGGCCCCCGGCAATCCGGGAAAACAACACTTGCCAAGAAGATGACCAGTGCGGAGATGGCGTACTACACGCTTGATAACGCAACGACCCTGGGAGCAGCTCAGCAAGACCCTGTGGGGTTTGTACGAGGTATGGATCGTGCCATCATAGATGAGGTTCAGCGCGCTCCCGAACTGCTGTTGGCGATCAAGGAAAGTGTTGATACCGACCAACGGCCCGGACGTTTCCTTCTTACGGGATCAGCTAATCTTATGACGCTGCCACGCGTGGCGGACTCGCTCGCCGGACGCATGGAAGTCGTTCGATTGCTTCCGCTTGCCCAAAGCGAAATCAGATCGGCGGAGGGTAACTTCCTTCTCGATGCCTTTCGAAACGAAGTCAAAACCGGCGATTCTGTCATCGGGGACGACTTAGTGATTACGGTTCTTGCAGGGGGATATCCCGAAGCATTGGGACGGAAAACTTGGTCCCGTCGGCAGGATTGGTACATGGACTACATCCAGGCGATCGTGCAACGGGATGTTCGTGATGTCGCGCAAATCAAGCAGATTGCTCAAATGCCGCGGCTACTACGCACTCTGGCGGAGCATTCGGGTCAGCTGGTGAACTATTCCGGGATTGGTGCCGCAATTGGGATGAACCACATCACAACGCAGAAATACGTTCGCATATTCGAGAACCTATCCCTCGCCCGGACTTTGCAACCTTGGTTCTCCAACAAGCTAAAACGTCTTACAAAGACACCCAAAGTACATTTCCTTGATTCTGGCCTCCTCGCGTCCCTTCGTGACCTCTCTCTCGACCGACTAAAGGCCGAACGCGGGCAATTTGGACCATTGCTGGAGACTTTTGTTTTTGCCGAAATCCTTAAACTGGCAAGTGGCATGGAAGAACGCTTCGAGTTTTCGCACTTTCGCGACAAACAGCAAAATGAAGTCGATATCGTCATCGAAGACAGAAGGGGACGAATAGTCGGTATCGAGGTAAAGGCGGCAGCGACCGTCTCGAACTCCGATTTTTCGGGATTGCGAATGTTGGCAGAAGCATCCGGAGATCGGTTTGTTTCAGATCCTATGAGGAGGTGGATAGCGGTCCGCGCTGTGGCAAAGTGAGGCTCGCTAAAACATCTCACACTGGAGGCCAGCATGCCGGTTGCAGCACACCACCCCGAAACGCCGACCGCTATCCACACCGATCTTCGCGCAATTTTCGTCTCGATGGAACTCTCCCGCTCGAAATGGCTGGTCACCTCGCTGTCGCCGGGTGGCGGCGAGAAGATGTCCAAGTACTGGGTGGAGGCCGGCGACATCGCCGCCCTGCTGGAACGGTTTGCCGAACTCAACAGGAAGGCCCAGGCGCGGACGGGACGATGCTTTCCGATCATCGTCATCCAGGAAGCTGGGCTCGACGGCTTCTGGATCCACCGCGTGCTGGAGGCGGAGGGGATCGAGAGCCACGTCGTCGATCCCGCCTCGATTGCGACCTCGCGCCGGCGGCGGCGGGCCAAGACCGACAAGATCGATGGCGAAGCGCTGGTGCGCGCGCTGCTCGCCTATAAGCGGGGCGAGCCGCGCGTCTGCGCCATGCTCAGGGTACCGACACCCGAGGAAGAGGACCGCCGCCGCCTTGCGCGAGAGCGCAAGGTCTTGACCAACGAGCGCGTAAGGCACGTCAATCGCGTCAAGGGCCTGCTGTTTGCCCAGGGCGTGTCCGGCTACGAACCACTGCGTCGAGACCGGCGCAAGTGCCTTGAGGAACTGAGGACCGGCGACGGGCGTCCGCTGCCTGTCCATCTGAAGCGGCAGATTGGCCGCATCCTCGACCGGCTGGAACTGCTGATCGAACAGATCAAGGCGATCGAGGCTGAGCGCGACGCCATGCTGGCGGCCCAGCAGGGTGCTTCATCGGCGCCGACCATGCTACTCGCTCTGAAAGGTATCGGACCAGAGTTTGCCGCCGTGCTGTGGTCGGAAGGCCTGTCCCGCCACTTCGACAACCGGCGACAATTGGCTGCCTATGCGGGCCTGGTCGCAACACCGTGGAAGAGTGGGGCGATTGATCACGAGCAGGGCGTGTCGAAATCCGGCAATCCTAGGCTACGAACGACGCTCGTTCAGCTTGCCTGGCTGTGGGTGCGCCATCAACCGCAATCGGCGCTCACCCTATGGTTCAAGGAGCGGGTGAAGCAGAACAACGGGCGGCTGAAGAAGACGCTGATTGTGGCGCTTGCTCGCAAGCTGCTTGTGGCGATGTGGAAATACATCAATGCCGGCGTCGTCATCGAGGGAGCGGCCATGACGACCGCCTGATGCGTTAGCCATCAAACTGAATTCTGCCATCTTCCGGGACCTGATCAGTCCCGGCGGATCCAGGTGGGACGAACCGAACAAACCCTTGGCTTGAAATGCCGCCTGTCCAGAAGGGTTTCGTCCTCCTGAGCCCTTGCCCCGTCGCAAGCGGGATGTTGGTGCGCGCTGTTTCGAACGGCGACCGTATATAAGGTGGATCTGGCTCGGACAAACGGGCCGCGTCATGCCATCGGGCTCAGACCATGGATTCCGCAATGGACCAACCAGGAGAAGTGGAAATGTTGCCCTGACATCCCCGTTCCCCTTGACCTTCCTCATATAAGGGTTTGTCTTGTATGACCATCAAAACGTGATCCCGTTCGGAGAACGTCTATATGCCGTGCCATTTTCGGCACTTTGGCGCTAGCTTTGCCAAATCGCTTTTGGAGTTCAGGCTCACGTCAGCGCCGGACAATCCTCAGATCGTGAATTGCACGGTTTCGCGGCGATGACGGAAATCGCTTCGGCATTTCTTCGCGGGAATGGATATCGCGGGCTGATGGCGCTCCGCAATTCGCTCGAACTCCAGCTTCGCGCGCGACGGGAGGCCTCAAGGCGCCTTTCCCAAGCCGGATGCTGGAGCGCCTCCACCCTCAGCTCATCGACCGAGGGGTGTCGCAATGGCTCTATGTAATGGATGGGCTTGCTACGATCGGCGAAGACAAACTCGGCAAAGGTGATGCAGCGGCGGATGCCGAGTTACCCCTACCTAAGATCAGAGCCGAAGCATCGACTACGCTGGTTCTCTTTCCCGTTGACCGCCACGCTCACTCGTATCTTGCGGGCACGATTAGCGGGCGTTGAACGGACAGACAAAAAGTATGCAGCGGGCTTCGCCTGAACTACGCTGATGGGGCAATGGCGATCCTGGCTGTGCGCTGCGCTCACGCCGAAAAGAAGGAGCGCGGTAACGCGTTCGAACTCTAGGGCCGCGAGCGCTTGGCGGGATGTTTGGCTCGCTACGGTCAGACGGCAAATGAATCGCTTGACTCGCTTCCCCAATAGGAACATTTAAAGAACAAAATGAAAGGCAAAGCCATGTCAATCGCCGAGAAGTTCATCGTCCTGCCCTATAAGAAGAACCGCGGAAATCTTGTGCCGGGGGAGATGCGCCAGGCTTCAAACGGTCCATCGGCTGAGAAGATTGCTGCCTCGATGGCTGCTCGCTTCGTCGGGGTCGCTGCCTATGCCGTGATGGTCGACGATGAGACCGGCGACATGACGTCGCCCCGCTTACTTGCAAGGCATGGCGAAATCGCTGATCTAAACATTGGTTAGAGGCAGTGGATCCAGAATATCTTGCTGGGTTGCGAAAAATGCCCTTCGAAGACGATTGGTAGCGCCGAGCTCCAAGTTGCCATGCGAGAGATGTGCCGCTTGTGCTCGCCGCGCGCTACCATTCGTTGTCACTAGATCTATTTTCTCCAATCCGGGATCGACCAGCACCGCGGAGGCGATGCGCGGATCGCGGTTCGATTGTTCGAAGCGCGCCCGATCGATGCTGCGCAGATCGAATTTTTCGACCGTGACCTGCTTGTTGTTGACGAAGCCGCGCCCGCCTTCGAACCAACGGCAATCCATCATGGCCGGATAGTCGTCGCAATAGCGCACATAAGCATCAAGGTCGGCTTGAGCGCCGGCAAGCTCCATCGCCGTGCTGCCGCCGAGGGAAAACCCGGGAACGCCGATGCGATCCGTGTCGATCGACGCCTGCCATCGGGCATCGCTGACGAGTGCCGTGATAATTGTCGAAATATCCTGGGTACACTCCCAGATTTTTGGCGTGGCAGCCGGCGTGGAAACGCCGCTCGTTGTGCCGGGATGGTTGGGGCCGGCCACGATGAACCCTGCCTCCGCCAATACCTTAGCGATCCACGCCATGCCTTCCACCCTCGAACCGGAGCCATGCGAAAGTAGCACCAGCGGGAAACGACCCACTTTGATGGAAGCATTCTTCGAGGCTGGCGTACCTTCGAAAATTTTGCTCTCGCCGGTCAATGCGGGTTCACCATCGCCCTTCGATGGATACCAGATCGTCACGGCAAGTGCGCTGCCGCGTTCATGCGAGAAGATGCGGATATCCTGCAGGCCGACTTCACCTGCGAAAACGGATGCGGTTGAAGTGACGACAAAGAAAAAAGCTGTCAATGCTGTGGTCAGTCGCATGAGAACCTCGTTCGGTTTGAGAAACGATGACTGACCTTCGGTGGAAACACGGTCTTTTCGACCTCGATCAGGTTCAAGGACGTTCTCGAACATGATGCGGTTCTACTTCTTCGCTGCATCTAGATTAAAGTCCGAAAAGCGTCATCATTGCTTGATTCTTCTTCGTAACTGCCATGTCTGCCGAGGATCGTCCGGCTGTATTTTTGCTATGGGGGTCTGCACCTTTTGTTACAAGCAGATCAATCAGTGGCAGACTCGGGCGCGGGTTGAGCACCGCCGTCCAAAGCGCGTCATTCCCATACTTATCGAGACGACGCAGATCAGCACCCTTGTTCACGATGTCCGTCGCGAGATCGTACATACCCCGTGAGATCGCATATTGAAGCGCTGTTTGGCCATTGCCGTCCTGATGATCGAGAGGTACGTCAGCCTGCAGGATCGATTCCGCATGTTCAGGTCTGTAAGCAATCGCTTCCTGAAGGTAGCTGCGATTGTCTTCAGTCCGGGATCATGTGAGGATCAAAATTCGGATTTGTTCGTAACTCTGCGAAGAAATTTGCCATTCTTTCTACTCCGCTTCGTAGCGATGACTGACGATTTGCGTTTATGGACTCTGGTTGATAACTATTCGGATCTCGATACTGGCGCACGAACTCGTCCTTCGGTAGCCGTCCCTCCATATAATCCTGGTGCAATGTCCGATACTCGTGGCCTGGCTTGTGCTGTTCCACACAGACACAATTTGCGTGCCAACGGTGGCGATCGCCCTTTGCGCCACCGTTTCACCGCATATGGCCGATTTGGGCCATTGCCTTGTGTGCTATCGACGGCGCAGGCCACGAAGCTTGCGCTCCTCTGGGTTGCAATGATATGAAACACTCGGGTTTCGCCGAGCCGGGCAAAGACTCGGGCGCGCTGTTCAGCTGGAACTCCGAGAGGCGCTAAGGGTTCTCCCGCGACCAGCGCCACGATCAGCTGGCGGGCGAATGGGTACGAATGCAAATGGATACGCGCCATGGGACGGCCGGTACGAATCGTACCTAAGATAACGCGTGGCACTTGTCATTGCGGCGCTGTGCGTTGGGAGTATCGAGGAGACATACCCGATGCCACGATCTGCAATTGCACGGTCTGCCGCCGCTATGGAGTACTCTGGACCTACGGATACGATGGTCAGGAAATCGCCGTGGAAGACCCGGGGCATGCTATGGCAGCGTATATTTGCGGGTCTCGCAGGATCTCATTCAATTTCTGCAAACTCTGCGGCAACCTTATCAGCTGGCGCAGCTTGAGGCCAAACGACGACGGCCGAACAAGAATAGCTGTCAATCTTCGCCTCGCTGATCCGCAGCAGGTGGCGGAAGTTCCACTGCGCCGCTTTGACGGCCTCCACAGCTTTCACGACCTGCCGCTTGATGGACGCACGGTCGCTGACGTCTGGTTCTGAAGATGTAATCGACGCTGTAACTTTTCACTGGTGCGGCAGCACCGAACGATCTCCGAATGGGCGAACGTCTTAGCTGCCGGCCGCGGGGTTGTCTCTCAGACAGCGTTGCTTCTTTCAGAGTGCGGAACCAATCAAACCAAATCCCGAAAGACGCCTTGGAAGGCCAGGATTCGCGCCAATATCCCTGTCGTCACCGGGATCAACGCCACCGACTGCCATCTCTTCGGCGAGCCTGAAATTGCCTTCGAGCGCCCGCGTGGAACTAACGGAGGCCGAAATGACGTGCTCGTCCGGCAGAGGCCTAGTCGCGATAGCGTTCGAGATCGGCGAGAGCGCTCAGCAGCCGTTGCTGCACCTCCTGCTCCTGTTGACTAATCGCGGCCAATAGCCGTCGCATGGTTCCGCGCAGCCCGTGAAGCTGGTCTACCAGGTCCATAACGACATCGACGCCAGCCTCGTTAAGTCCCATCTTCCGGGTAAGATCGAGGATCAATTGCGCGCGGGCGACGTCGCTATCGCGGAACTGCAGCCGTTCCTCCGCGGCATCAGGCACCAGCCATCCCTCCTCGATCCATAAATTCAACTCGGTGACGTCGATCCTCAGGAAACGCCGGAATTCAACATCATCCATGCTCAGACCTCCATGCTCCTTCTTGGATCCTGCGCGCTCGTTCCGGCCCAATCCTTGACGAATGCGGTCAACCGGTCATCCGGCTTGTCGGGCAGGACGATCTTGAGAGTGACATAGACATCGCCCTGTTTACCGCCGCGCCTTACAACGCCTTTGCCCTTGAGGCGCAGCACCTTGCCTGTATTCGAATACGGCGGCAGCGTCAGATTGACGGGACCCGAGGGTGTCGGCACGCGCACCTTGCCGCCGAGCACGGCTTCGCTGAGCGAGACCGGCAGTTCCAGGCGAATATCGTCACCATCACGGGTGAAGAAGCGATGCGGACGTACGCGGATATCGATCAGCGCATCGCCCGCCGGTCCGCCGCCAATTCCCGGCTCGCCCTTACCGCGCAGTCGCAACATCTGTCCGTCTCGGGTGCCTGCCGGAATCTGCACGTCGAGGGGCGGGCCATCCGGCAATCTGACCTGCTTTTTAGCGCCGTTGACTGCATCGAGGAAGTCGACCTCCATCGAGAACTGACGATCTATGCCCTGGGCGCGAAATTGCGCGCCACCGCTGCGGCGCGAAAAGAAACTGGCAAAAGGATCGTCGGCGTCGCCGAAATCGGCAAAGCCGGAGGTATTCTGGTAGGGGCCGCCAGGACTGCTCGCCGAGGCGTAGTCGCGATAATAGTTGCGCGGCGCCTGCTCGGCGCCTGTCATATCGATCTCGCCGCGATCGAAGCGGGCACGCTTTTCCTCATCGCTCAGAAGTTCGTAGGCAGCGGAAATATCCTTGAACCGCGTCTCGGCTCTCTTGTCACCCGGATTGAGATCGGGATGGAACCTCTTGGCGAGCTTGCGGAAAGCGCTTTGAATTTCCTTTTGGGTCGCGTCCGGCTTCACGCCCAAAAGCTCATATGGGTTCTGGTTCATACATGTCTCCTGTCGAGGCACGAATACTGCAAAGTGAATTCAGCGCTGATATAGGTTGCCGCCGTCTACTAGAGGAGAGGTGAGCGGAGCATTCAGCCTAAGGAGCGGTTGTTTCACGGGCTGCAACACGACTCCATAAAAAGGCTCGATGCGGACGAGCTGGTCCTTCACTGACCATACGCCGGCAGTGTCCTCATCCGCGACCTTGGCTGCCAGACGCTCGCGTCATCAAAGATGGTGCCCGCAAGCGCCGCGACGCCATCGAGGAGATCGACGTGGATAATGCCGTTCTTGCTCCAGCTTTGCTTTCTACGTCCGACCCAGCTTTGCGCAGATCGAGGTTACTCCGGCAGTCCCGCTTTCCGAAGAGCCTCTATATACCGAGTACGATCGTCCAGTCGTCGGAACGGTGGGAGTATATCGGCAAGATTCGAAAGGCGCAGCGCAGGGTCGAAGTCGCATAGGCGAGCGATCATTTCCTGGGCTTCCACAAACCGCCCCACCATGGCATGACCCGCCGCCACGACACGCATCGCACGGGTAGTTCGGCTGGTGGCGCAACGACTTTCCCGCCCAAGCGACGGCGTCATCGTAGCGGCCAGCACAAAAATGAGCGAGCCCGGTGTTCAACGGCCAAGCAAACAGGCGCGGATCAAATGGGCTCAGGCGCATGGCAAGCGCGGCGTGCCCGACGGCCTTGTCCGGCTCGCCCAAGCAAGCTTTCACCCAGCTGCTGACGCCCAAAGCAGCGACCAGGTTCGGGTTGAGAGCAAGCGCGCGAGAGCTCGGCGAGATCAGCACATAATTCTGATTCCCTATTGCGGGCATAAGCGCGTGGCCCAAGCGATCATCGCCGTACGTGGCCTGAGCGTTGCCTGCACTGAAAGGATGATGCATTGACGACGTGCAAATTCCTGTTTAGCTGTATCGTCATGAAGATCGCAATGGTTGTCGTGGTGATAGGGCGCATGGGCAGGATGGTATAGCCATCCGGCGAAAGCACCCATGCGCGGTAAGCAGGCTCCTGACGGGGCCTTTTTTTATGCCCGGAGATTGGGCCGCGCCTCGTCAGACTTCCGCAATCACTCCTGACAAGACGGACAAAACGATGATGAGCGAAAATCCCATTCAGACGTCGTGCACCCAAGTGACCGGCAGAACGGATATCACCCTGACGACTGCCCCGCCCCGGCTAGCGACCCTCATCTTGCTTTCGGCGCTTGCGGTGCTGCCGGTGAACATGATCTTGCCGTCGCTTCCGAACATTGCAGCCACGTTCCAAGCTGATTTCGGGCTCGTCAATCTTTCGGTTGCGGGCTATGCAACCGTATCGGCGCTGACAACGGTCATCGCAGGGGCGATGACGGATCGATATGGGCGCAGGACGGTCGTATTAATGGCTGTCTCCATCTTCATTGTCGCCTCCGTTGGCTGTGCACTGGCGACCAATATTGGCGTTTTCCTTCTGTTTCGAGCAATGCAGGCGTCCATTGCTGCGTGTTTTTCCGTGGCCCTCGTCCTGATCAAGGAGACATCGGGCGAGCGCGAAACCGCAAGCAAAATCGGTTACGCCGCCGTGGGATGGGCACTTTCGCCGATGCTCGGTCCGATGTTTGGCGGGACGTTGGACGAGTTGTTCGGATGGCGGGCGAGCTTTGTTGTCTTTGCGGTCCTTGGTTCAGCAATGCTCGCTTTGGCCCTTTGTGATTTAAGGGAAACGGTCGCGCGCTCACAGAGACCGCATGGGAACTATCTTGCCGCCTATGGACAGCTCCTGAGTTCGGCGCGGTTCTGGGCCTACACCCTGTGTATGGCCTGGTCCATGGGGACGCTTTACATCTTCCTGGGCGGAGCACCATTGGCCGTCGGTCAGACGCTCGGCGGCTCAAGTGCGAAACTGGGCTTGTACATGGGGTTGGTCCCGGCGGGCTTCATCCTGGGTAGCTATTTGGCTGGCCGCTACGCCTCCAAGCACGCGCTGGGCGCTACCCTCATTGTCGGGCGCCTCATAACGTGCATGGGGCTGGTGGTTGGCCTGATCCTATCGATGTTGGCGACAGCCCACGTTCTTGCGTTCTTTGGGCCTTGCATGCTCATAGGCATCGGCAATGGACTGACCATGCCCGCCGCCAACACAGGCGTGCTGTCGGTGCGCGCCGATCTCGCCGGTACCGCGGCGGGGCTGGCCGCTGCAATGACAACCGCTGGCGGAGCGCTCATAGCCTCAATCGCCGGCTTGTTCCTTGTGAAGTCAGGTGCAACCCATGTACTGCTCGGTATGATGCTGATATCGGCATCACTCGCATTGCTGGCAGCACTTTTGGCCGCTTTTGTCGATTGGCGTGCCTCCAAGATGGTTTCCTAGGGAGTGGCCGATTTCTATCAACCCTTGCTCAGTCCACTTTAAGCCTTGGGGTTTCTTCTCGCGAAAACATGCTCGTCTTCTGGCTCGCGCGCACTCTTTCGCGAGCCCTGGTCGGCCAACCGTCTGGCGATCTGGCCCTGCAACTGCCGCCCCGGCACCGCATGGCCTTTTTGTTTGCATGCTCGCCCCCGAAAACCCGCCAAGCTCCGATCCCCGTTTAACTTCAGGCTCACTATCCAGCGTGAGCTCTTTCACGGGGCTTCGGTGGAAAATCGACATCATGCAGTGCTACATTTCCTTTTGAATGACGCAGAATGTGTTGCCGTCTGGATCAGCCAAGACGATGTAGTCCGCTTCCCCGGGATAGCGCCAATTGACGCGTTGCGCGCCGATCGACAACAACCGCTCGACTTCGGTTTTTTGATTGGATGCGTAAAGATCGAGATGATGGCGCTGATGGGTTTCAGGATCAGATGAGACGATTGTGATCGCCATCTGTTGACCCTCGCCCTCTGTCGGAACGAGGATCGCCCAATCCGCCGACGGCTCCCTCGCGGGCTTATATTTCAAAGCAGCGCACCAGAATTCAATGGCACGCGGGACATCGCTTACACCCCAGACAATCGAACCTATCTTGAGCATTCTTCCTCCTTTTTCCGACACCAGCGCGCGCCAAATGACCGCTAAGATCAGTGACGGCCGAATGCGGTGCCCGCGTGCCGGAGCAACCACCGACGATCAGATAGCGAGCATATTCCACCTGCCGGCGCGCATAGCCAATGCGCCCTCGCTCAACATGCGCTGTCCATCCAGCTCCTGAACCGGCCCAAAACGCATCTCCTCATATCAAAACCTGACCGGGCTTGGCTGTTCCATAAATTTCGCAGCCAAGGTCGCGAACCTCAAGTTCTCAAGATGATCAATCCGTCGGTGCTCAGGCAGGCTTTGTATCCTCGACATCAATGCCCGCCCGTCGAAGTGTTGGTGCCCTCCTGCAAATGCCTCGATGCCTCCCACCTTGATCAAGGTGAACGCCGATCTACCTTCTTCTCTAAGAGGCGAGAGCCCTGCAATCGGTAGATAATATGTGTCCGGAAACCTGCTGCAACCATCGACCAGTCGTCCCTCCATTGAAGGATCGTCCCGCCATCGTTGGTCCTGATTGTGATCCACTCTCTTTCAGATCGCGAAAAGGCAGAGGCAACCAAGGAGCGCCGGCGTGTCCGGCTGACGGAAAAGCAATCCCGACAACTTTAGGCAGGGCTTGGTTCAGAAAGGTCGATCACTGACAAACCAGATCGAGGTTCCAAACAGCGCGTGTTCCGACACCGGTTCTTTATGGAGCGTCAGGAGAGGCCAATCTCCGGTCATCGCGACGGCAATCCATGACGGTCGGCTTATGCGGCAGGACTTGCTGCCGCTTTGTGCTTTGAGCGAGTCCGAGCGTCTTCGTGAGGAAGACCCCTTCACAGCCTTCCTGATCAGTGGCGTGCCGAACCAGGTCGTTTTTCATCGTTCTCGGTTTGAGATCGATCTCAACCGGAGTCGCGAACAGGCTGTCTATTTCCGTCCTGAGCAGGCTTGGGGGCTAACCGTCTGGAAAAATGGCCTTCCCGCCTCCGAACACTTGGCCTCGCTGATGGTTTACGATGACTACTATGAGATGCTTGGCTCCTTTCTAAAGGGTATCGAGCGAAACCACGGGGAGTTCGTCCTTCTCGACGTCCACAGCTATAACCATCGCCGCGCCGGTCCCGACATCCGGACCGATCCCGAGCAAGCCCCAGATATCAACATCGGTACCTTTTCGATGGACCGCGATCGCTGGGCGCATGTCGTTGATCCGTTGATGGAGCACTTCCGAGCCGTCAAGACCGGAGACAAGCCGCTGGCTGTGAGCGAGAATATCGCCTTCCAGGGCAAGGGAGAGCAAACCCGGTTTATCCATGAGCAGTTCCCCAAGACGGGATGTGCCATCGCCATCGAGTTCAAGAAGATATTCATGGACGAGTGGACCGGGCAGCCGGACAACGCCGTACTCGGCAAGCTTCGCGACGCGGTAACGGCGGCGGTTCCGCTTCTGGAACGCATTGTGGGGCAGCCTCGATGATGCGACAGACGTCGGCAGTTCAGGAGAGTTGGCTGGAGGAGGTCACACAGTGTCTGCGTGATGATAAGCCGATCCGCAAGGAGCTGCCGGAAGGCGGGCGACTTCATATTGATCGACTGCTGCCCTTCCTCTTCATTTACGTTGAGACCCGCAAGACCGAAGAGGTTGCCCGGTCGGTAACACAGTCAAACGCTTCGTATCTTCTCGCATCGACCCCAAAGCAGGTCATGCCTGTCATCCAGGCTCTTAGCGCCATCGCGGTCGAACGATTTGGATCATTCCTGGTCATCAGAATCGGAGAGCTCGGGCGCGACAAGTTCCTTACCGATGACGCGCCCTATCTACCGCCCTTCGAGGTTTCGGTCTGGTCAACCGAGAATGCCGTTGTAGCCAAGGAGACATTCTCGCAGGCGGTCATGGCGAGCGAGGCTCGGTTTCGCACGCCAAGGGTCGAGGAACGAGGCGCTCCGCCATCGATGATCGACGAGGAAATTTCTGCTTTATCCGGTTGCGCCGTCCTATCGGCCGAGTTTGCTCCGATTTACCGCGCGCCCGAGTCCGCAAAGATATACCCAGAGCTTCGAGATCAGCTGATTGCAACCCTGTTCGATGCCGGGCTACGGGCATGTGCCGCATTCATAGGCTCTCGTGGCATCTTGAAACTGACATCGCATCGATCCTTGGGTCGACGCGCCTTTGTTGATGCCGTGAGCCGTGTTGACCGGGGCATCGATGAAATTGCGTCGGCCTTTGACGTGCTCCTTGCGGTTACGCCCATCAACGCTCAGCAGGCGTTTCAACAGTTCAAGTCGAACAGTTTCAAAGGCGAACCCGCCTTCCTCTACCGCCCTTTGACCATCCAGGTCGAAAGCGCAAAGCAGCACCTCTTTTCGGTTTCCTTTGATCATATGGAAGACCCGGTTCTCTACGATCTCTATCGGGAAAAGCAACGCGAAGTGGATTTGCAGCTTTCCTTGATCGCGTCGCGCCAGGCAGCCACCTTCATAGAGTTCGGAAGAGCGCTATACGGGCCTGTCGAACCGTCTCTCCTTGCCGAAGCCGAAAGCATTCTCGGCACGCTTTCGAGCGGCGGCCCGGCTGATTTTGACGACCGGGTTTCCGAGGCGCCGAATGCGGACGCCAACTATGTTTCGCGACGGGCGCAGGCGATGATCGCTATGTATCGGCGGGCGTGGCCGGACTTCAAAGTCGATATCGAGCTTCGCGATGATCTTCCATCAGGGTTGATGGTGACCAATCATCGCCTTCTGATATCAAAGACGACCAATATGGATCGACGGCGCGTGGAGCCGCTTCTTTCCCATGAGATCGGCGTCCACCTGCTCACCTACTTCAACGGATCGTCGCAAGGCCTGCGGCTCTTTCGCTCTGGCCTTTCTGGCTATGAAGGGATGCAGGAAGGCCTTGCGGTTTTCGCCGAATACCTCTCGGGCGGTATGACCGTGGAACGGCTGAAGTTGATTGCTGCCCGCGTCGTCGCATGCGCCGACATGCTTGCGGGAGTGCCCTTTGAACATACGTTCTATCGTCTGGTCCAGGATTATAAATTCACCCACTTCGGGGCATTCAATCTTGCGCTGCGGATTTACCGAGGCGGCGGTCTCGCCAAAGATGCGATCTACCTGAGAGGACTGCTTCAGCTCCTGGATCACCTCAAGCGCGGCGGTGCGCTTGAACCCTTCTGGATGGGAAAGATCGCCTCTTCTCATTTTGGCGTCATGGAGGAGCTTGCAGCACGCGGGTTGCTGAAGCAACCGTCTGTCTATCCGCTGTTTCTCGCCACCGGTGAAGGGCGCGAAAGGCTCGACAGGGCCAGACAGGGAATGCGGCCCATCGACATGGTCCAACCAAAGGAAAGCTAGATGCGCATTGCGTTCTTCGTGAACTCCATCGAGGGCGAGGCTCCGTCCTATACGACGACCTCTCTGGCAATTGCGGCGATGGCCCGTGGCCATGATATCTGCTACGTCACGCCCGATGGTTTTGTGCTTCGACCGGATGACAGTCTCTCTATGCGGGCGACCATTCCGGGTGTTGGAAAACCCAAGAACGCCGAAGCATTCATCGCGACCCTTAATGAGAAAACCTCGACCGAAACGATTGACATGGTGGATGTCGATGTTCTCTTCCTGCGCAACGACCCATCCCTGGACGCCGATGAACGGCCTTGGGCAGCGCATGTCGGGGCAATGTTCGGACGGCTTGCGGTTGAGCGCGGCGTGATCGCCGTCAATGATCCCGACGCCTTGGCGAAGGCGCAGAACAAGCTCTATTTTCAAGACTTCCCCGAGGTCATACGGCCGACTACTCTTATTTCCAAGAGCCTGGACGAGATCAGGGCCTTCATCGACAGCCAGAAGCGTGGCGTCGTCCTCAAGCCGCTTCAAGGATCGGGCGGCCGGCATGTGTTCAAGATCAAATCAAGCAAGGAATCCAATCTTAATCAGATATTCGAAGCAGTCAGCGGCGAGGGATACCTGATCGCCCAGGGCTATCTTCCCGATGCCGTCGAAGGCGATATTCGATTGTTTCTCATGAACGGCAGGCCGCTGGAAAAGGATGGTTCTTATGCGGCATTTCGCAGGGTCCCGGCAAAGGGCGAGGTCCGCTCCAACATCAGCGCGGCCGGAACTGCAGCCGCAGTGAAGATCACGCCAGAAATCCTTGAGGTCGCCGAAATCGTAAGACCGAAGCTCGTCGCCGATGGAATGTTCTTGGTCGGTCTCGATATCATTGGTTCCAAGATATTGGAGATCAACGTATTCACGCCGGGAGGGCTCCAAAACATTGAGCGGCTCTACGGCGTCGATTTCTCCTCCGTGGTGATCGAAGCGCTGGAAAAGAAGGTGAGCACGCGTGCGAATTACGGCAGCCGGTTGTCGAACGCAGTCCTGGCGACATTGTGATCGTGCCAATCGTGCGAATGTCAAATGTCACGCCAAGACCGGTCGGCCCCAGAGCGTATAGATGACCTGCACGAGCCAGTCCGGTACAAGTGCTCGCGGCAAACGATTGCCGCCGAGGCCGCCATCTAGGCACCGGACGTGATTTCGGCTACCTTTGAACGGTCATTCCAGTCGTTGGGGCCTATGGATCGATTTGATGCGATGCGGGTACTGCTTGCGGTCGTCGACGCCGGCAGCTTGTCGGCTGGCAGCCGCAGGCTGAATGCTCCCCTGCCCAGCGTCAGCCGCAAGGTCGCCGATCTTGAACGGCACCTCGGCGCAAGTCTCATCATCCGAACAAGTCGCAATCTGCAGCTTACCGACGCCGGGCGCGACTATGTCGAAGCCGCACGCAAGATTATGGCAGACCTCGAAGAGGTTGAACGCCGAGCCTCCGGCGAATATCAAACGCCGCGTGGAATGCTCACGATCACAATGCCAGTGGAGTTCGGAAGTCGGTACGTGTTGCCTATTGCGCTGGACTTCATGAAAGAGCACCCAGAAGTGACGTTGAACCTCCTGTCGCTCGACCGTTCAGTTCATCTTGTGAATGAGCAGGTGGATGTTGCCTTTCGGCTTGGCGAACTCGCCGACAGTTCCCTCTATGCAGTCAAGGCCGGCGAATTTCGCCTGCTGACATGTGCCAGCCCAGCCTATCTGGAGCGGCATGGCGTTCCTCAACATCCCACCGATTTGTCGAACCATGAGGGCATCATGTTCAACAACCGGTCATTCTTCTGGGGATTCGAAGTCGAGGGCAAACCAATCGAAGCGGTGCCGCGAAGCCGCATCGAGGTCAACACCGCGGCCAACTGTGTTGCCGCGGCGTTAAGCGGAGTCGGGATCGCCCGCCTCTTCGACTACCAGATTCCCGACGAATTATCCTCTGGCGCGCTTGTGCCGATACTGAAAGGCTACGGTAGCGAGCCGAGGCCGATCCATATCGTCTATTCGCGCCAAGGGCTTCTTGCCTTGAAGGTGCGCACATTCATCGACTGGGCTTTGCCACGGTTCCGCGCGACGTGCAGTAACTATGGTGCCATTGCGCACTGACCGCATGACGCGCGGACGTCGTCGATTGTCCGCTCCGGGTCTTGAAGATGGGGGAGTGCCCGATGCCGGAAGGAGCGAGAATTCCGCATTGACCCTTTCGGCAAGCTCGATTCCCATTTCTTTCTTGATATAAGAGTCTTTCTTACCCAGACCACCTTCACCGCTGTTTGTGAGCCGGCCGAGATTCGCCTCGACGTAATCTGGTCCTTGTAAAATGCGCGTAGTCACTGGAGAAAGCATCTGCCGTGGTCATGTGGTCACGGCTCCATCCGCGGGGCATGTCTTGTTTGAACTCCCGGGAAGCCTCGAATTGAGCTTGCCTGGCCAGTCCTCTCCGTGATGAGTCTTCTCAAAGACCATTGTCATGTCGGTGATCCTTTCCTCTCGACCGGATCATCGGACCAGTCGATCGACGTGCACCTGAAGTCGCGGTCCGATCAGCAGGATGGCGGGAATGACGATTAGATACCCGATGCTCCACGAGCGCAGCCATGTCAGGACAAATCCCTTTGAGAAGCCGAGGTTGAGCGCAAGAAGGACGAAGGAGATTATTCCGGTTGTGATGATGCCCATCGACAGGGCGAAGGCGATCTTCCGTTTCAATTGCGTGTTCATGTTCTTCTCCAATGAAGGTTCAAAGCCTCGATATGACCGCTTTGCACTGATCGAACCGGGGCGGTCACGATCTGGTTGATGATCGGCGCCGAGAATCGAGCATTGCCACCCGGGGCGGTAGAGCAAGAATGCGAGAGGCAGCCTCTTGAATCCGGCAAGTCCCAAACGCTGCGAAACGGACTACATCTGTCGCGAAAGGACCGAAACGTCATGTCGCGAACTCACCCCAAGGCTCTCGTCACCTACGCGGCCTGCGCGATCGGCTTGCTATATGCCGACCGCCTTGCTCGCCGCGGATATGATCTCGTGTTGCTCGCAAATAAACCTGACCGGCCAATTGCCCTTGCGCGCATTTTGCAAGCTGAGACCGATCAGGCGGTCGAGGTTGTTGCTGTCGACCTTTCGACGGACCAGGGCCTCCAAGACGTGGAGGCTAGGTTCGCCGAAGAGAAGGGCTTTGACCTTGTCGTCAACAATCTCGACTTGCCAGCCGGCAAACCGCTTCTGGAAGACCGGGCGCTCAACCTCGACCGCCTGATCGGAATGAACGTTAAGGCATATGCACGCCTCGCAGCAGTGGCCGCACATAGCATGGCCCGGCGACGTCAGGGTGCCATTATAAACGTGGCATCGGCAATTGCCTTCGCGCCAGAAGTTGCGACGGGTGTCTACGGCGCGAGCAAAGCCTTCCTTGTCGCCTTGACCCGCACGATGCAGGCCGAACTGACGCATCAAAACGTCTATGTTCAGCTCGTTCTGACCGGCGCGGTGCGCACCGATGTCTGGCCGTTCCCCGCCTGCATGCCTGAAGCAATACCCGGAATGATGACGGCTGCCGATCTCGTAACTGCCGCGATGGTCGGTTTCGACCGCCGCGAGGCCATCACCATCCCCTCGCTGGTAAAGACCGGCCGCTGGACGAGTTATGAGCACGCGCGCAAGGCGCTGCTTGACGACCTCATGAACAGTGAGCCGGCCACTCGGTATCGGCGCCAAGGGTGATCAAGTCCGTCAAACGAGAGGCTGGCTCTCATTTTTGCTCGCTACCGGGCCAACTTTACCGAGCTCATATTCTTACCCATCGCAGTCGACAAGTCGCAACTGACGCTTGGCTGTGTCCACGACAACCCGAAAGGAAATGCCATGCAGGAAACGTTAGGAATCGCCGTCGTTACCGGCGCATCGGGCGGCATCGGCGCCCTTTATGCAGATCGACTTGCCCGGCAGGGCTATGACTTGATGCTCGTTGCGCGAAACGGCGACCGGCTGCAACGCGTAGCGGCTGCTATCCGCGAACAGACGGGCCGCACCGTCTTGACCGTCACCGCCGACCTCACGACAACGGACGATGTAGCCCGGGTCGCAACGCTGATCACTGGTGACCCGCGGATCACGATGCTGGTCAATAATGCCGGTGTCGGGGCGACCGCGCCGCTCGTCCAGTCCGACGTCAACGCCATGAGCGCGATGATTGCGCTCAATGTCGATGCGCTGATGCGGCTCACTTACGCCGCCGTCCCTGGGTTTGTCGAGCGGGACCGGGGTACGATCATCAACATTGCTTCGATCGTGGCTGTCGCGCCGGAAAGATTGAACGGCGTCTACGGCGGCACGAAAGCCTTTGTTCTCGCCTTCAGCCAGAGCCTGCGCCAGGAACTGGCCGACAGCAACGTCCACGTACAGGTCGTTCTCCCAGGTGCCACCGCGACTGACTTCTGGGATGTCGCAGGGCTTCCGGTTCAGCACTTGCCGCAAGAAATGGTCATGCCGGCTCAAGACCTGGTCGACGCTGCCCTACTGGGGCTTTCGCGCAAGGAGTTCGTCACCATCCCGAGCCTTCACGATGCCGGCCAATGGGATGCCTTCGACGGCGCCCGGCAGGCGATGGCGGGAAATTTGTCCACCAACAAGCCAGCAGCCCGCTATCAGGCCGGCTGACATCCGATCAGGAGCAAATGAAATGTCGAAAGTCGTCTACACGGGTAAAACCCACACCACCGGCGGGCGCGACGGCGCCTCGCGCAGCTTAGACGGGCGTCTTGATATCAAGCTGTCGCCACCCGGATCGACGGGCGCTGGCACCAATCCCGAGCAGCTCTTTGCGGCGGGTTGGTCCGCATGTTTCCTCGGCGCGGTCGGAAAGGCCGCCGGCGAGCGCCACCTCCGCCTGCCCGCCGATGCCTCAATCAATACTGAGGTTGACCTTGCCTTGGGTGATGATGGCTATTTGCTAGGTGCGCGGCTGAGTGTGAGCCTGCCGGGCGTCGCGCCTGAACTTGCGACCACCCTCGTCGAACGGGCGCACCAGCTTTGCCCTTACTCGAAGGCAACCCGCGGCAACATCGAAGTCGAGCTCAGCGTGGCTTGATCCGCATCGATTATTTCCTTCAACCAGACATCGCGCCGGCGATCGGAAATCTCCCGGTCTCGACCGGCGCGGTTATCACGGGATGATATTAGCCATGAACACGACCATTAAAGCCCTCGGCCTCGCTGCAACCGTCCTTCTGACTGCAGCGACAGCGACTGCCCAGGCCCAAACGCCAGGCAGTGTCCAGACTCAGTTTCTACCTGTCAAGGATGAGCCCGAGCCGAAACTACTTGTCGATCAGCCCCTTGCAGAACCACTCACCACGCGAGGGGTGGCCATTATTCCATATCGGACCGAGAATTTTCGCATCCTGCCGATTTTCGGTCCCGGCGCAAGCGACGTATCGCCACGGGTGGGCCACCTGCACGTCAACGTCGACGATCTGCCGTGGCGCTGGGCGGATGCAGGCGGCACAGGTGCAATTGTTCTGACGGGGTTGCCGGCTGGCAAACATAAAGTGCTGATCGAAATTGTCACGCCTGAACACCGTGTGATTGGCGGCCAGGCTGTCTCGTTCACGGTTCCGGCGATCCATGGCCAGCATCATTGAAAGGCCATCGCTCCTGAGTTCGGATCAGGTGAACTGCAACGCCTTGTTGAAAGTGCCTGATCGATGTTGTCGGCCAGATCACGCCATGGGTCCGTGTCACACCTCCAACGTCATCCCGCAAGGCTGGGAGGCCTCCCCAATATGCAGGTAAATCGGTCCAGGGCTAGTTGCGACCTGTCAGCCTGCATGCTTGAAGAACTCGATGAAGGCGCGCAGTGCTGGGCGCATCTGACGCCGGCTTGGGTAGTAAAGATAGACACCGGGAAACGGCGCGCACCAATCGGCAAGAACCCGGCGCAGCCGCCCTTCTTCAATGGCGGCGTTCGCCATGTTTTCTAGCAGGAACGCGATACCGGCGCCGTCTAGCGCGGCCTCGATCACCAACCGGTCGTCGCCTAGAATAAGCGGTCCATCGACATCAAGGACCAGCTCTTCGCCATCTTTTTCGAATTCCCATCTATAGACCTGTCCGCTGGCAAATCGCCGCCGAATGCAAGCGTGATCCATCAGCTGACGCGGATGGACCGGCACGGTCTTTTGCTCGAAATAAGAGGGTGAAGCAACGACGCTTGCCCGTATAGGAGCGCTCATTGCGACGGCGATCATGTCCGGCTCCAGACTCTCTCCGAGGCGCATGCCGCCATCAAGGCCCGCAGCGACGATGTCGTTGAACGGCTCCTCGACCCGGATTTCCAGAACGACGCCCGGGTAAGCCCTGCTGAAAGCCGCAAGGCGTGGCGCCAGAAGCCAATGCGCCGCAAAGGGCGGCACGCTGAGGCGAAGATTGCCGGCTACACGATTGTTGATTTCCTTTACCGCATCAAGCGCCAGGTCGATCTCGCCCAGCGCCGGCCCCAGCCGTTTGAGAAGCAGTGCGCCCTCTTCCGTTACCGCGATGCTTCGGGTCGTACGAGAAAAGAGTCTAACTCCCAGAGCAGCCTCCAGGCTCGAGACGGCGTGGCTTACAGCAGAAGGCGCTATCCCCAGCTCCTTGGCCGCCCCCCGAAATCCCCCGCATGCGGCCACGGTAGCGAAGATTGCAAGTTGAGGTAGGCGACTTCTGTCCATTGTTCCATTCTATAGAACAGCGTGTGAATTTCCAGGCGAATTAACGAACAACCTTCCTAGTCCTATCTTCCATTCATCACAGAAGGAGATCAGTGATGAAAAAACGGAAGCTCGGAAACGAACTCAACGTCTCGGCGGTAGGCCTCGGATGCATGGGCATGACGTTCGCCTATGGCGGTCAGGATGAGGCAGACGCCATTCGCACGCTGCACCGCGCTGTCGAGATCGGCGTAACTTTCTTCGATACCGCAGAGGTCTACGGTCCTTTCGATAATGAAATTCTGGTGGGCAAGGCTTTGAAGCCGCACCGGGATCGCGTCGTGATCGCAACCAAGTTCGGCTTCAAGATCACCGATGAGGGCGAAGGGCCGTCGCGCATGGTCGGCGTCGACAGCCGCCCTGAACATGTAAAGGCAGTAGCCGAAGCCTCTCTCGGACGGCTCGGAATCGAGCAGATCGACCTCTTCTACCAGCACCGCGTCGACCCCAACGTGCCGATTGAGGAAACTGTCGGAGCCATGGCGGACCTCGTCAAGGAAGGCAAAGTGAAAGCGCTCGGCCTTTCGGAGGCAAGCGCTGCCACGATAAGGCGCGCTCATAATGTGCACCCAATTGCGGCGGTGCAGAGCGAATACTCGCTGTGGAGCCGGGATCCGGAGAAGGAGGTCTTGGCGGTGTGCCGCGAGCTTGGCATCGGCTTTGTCCCTTACAGTCCGCTCGGTCGTGGTCTCTTGACCGGCACAATCAATAAGCCCGATGAACTTGGTGCCGATGACTGGCGCAAGAACCTGCCACGCTTTCAAGCTGATGCCATGGCCGCGAACGCTGCCCTTGTCGCAACGTTGAAGGACATGGCGCAGGCAAAGGAGGTAACGGCGGCGCAACTTGCACTGGCCTGGGTGCTGCATCAGGGCGACTTCATCGTGCCGATTCCCGGCGCGCGCAAGCTCAAGCATCTGGAAGAAAATGCTGCGGCAGCCGACATCACGTTGTCGGACAATGAGCTTAAACAGATCGGCGAGGCGCTCGCTCCGGCAAAGGTCACCGGCAGCCGTTACCGCGAGCAGGACCTTGCCCTTGTGAACGGGTAGACTTTTTACGCCTCAGCGTTCGACAAGGCGTTCCTTCCACTACGTCTTGACATCCTCGGCCTCAGGCGACGGACCATCCACCGTCCACCAGCAGGTTCGCGCCGGTGATTAAGCTCGCAGCCGGTGATGCAAGGAAGACTACGGCACCCACCACATCATCGGTCTCACCGATCCGGCCAAGTGGAATGTGAGCGAGCGTCGCTTTGCGATTGTCGGCATCGGATAGAAAAGGTTCGGTACCATCCGTGTGGATGAACGTCGGCGATACGGTATTTACGGTGACATCATAGCGTGCCCATTCGGCTGCAAGGCAGCGCGTGAGGTGATTAATTGCCGCCTTGCTCATGCAATAGATTGCCTCGCCGCGCAGTGCCACGGTACCGGCCTGCGAGCTGATGTTGATGATCCGGCCCCCATTGCGCTTGATCATGTGACGGCCTACTGCCTGCGTCATCAGAAAGGTGCCCTTGATGTTGACATCGAGTATCTCGTCAAGGTCCTTCTCCTCAACGAGTTCCGCGAGATTGCCCGGAGCCACGCCGACGTTGTTGACAAGGACGTCGATCCGACCGAACGTAGTAAGCGCCGCGTCGACGGCTTGTGCGATATGGGCCTTATTGGGAATGTCCAGTTTAACAGGCAGAACTTTTCGTCCCGCGCCCTCGAGTTCGGCAACCAGGCCCGCCGACGCTGCGACATCGCGGACCCCCAAAACAATATCGGAGCCTGCTGCGGCACAGGCAAGTGCGCAAGCTCGCCCGATGCCACGGCTCGCGCCCGTCACCAAAGTCACCTTGCCCTCAAGGCTGAAGTCCGGCGCATTCTTCTGCATCATGATGCCTCCCTCGATGAAGCTCATTTATGGCAGCATCGGCGTGCGGATGCCAGATGTTCTGTGCATGCCGAGGAGCGTCCCTTTGACCAATGGGCGATCCCGCAGCGTCTCTAGAGCCAGATTGATCGGGCAGCCCGAGCGTTGCGCGTTCACGCGCAGTCCAAAAACCAATTGCGACATAAAATCAGTCCAGCCATTTTAAAACTGATTGCATAACGCAATTAGAACGGCGGTGGCGCGGGCGCTTAGGAGGAGAACGAGGGCATGGCCAAGCTCGTCTTCGCAATGATGCAATCGTTAGGCGGTTTGCGCCAGGCCCTGCACTCTTGCGCCACTTCATCGAGGAAGTGCGCGGCCTGACCGGCTGCGTGTACGGTTGCCGCATGTTGGCAAAGCCTGGATGAAATTTGCGGCAGCGGACCTTGCTAATCGCGATGAATGCGGGCCGGAATCATCGAAACCGCGGGATTGCCTGGCGCATCCTGGCGGAGATGAAGCACCCATCGTCCGAGCACGATCGCGGCAAGTACCGCTACCCCCATGCGAAGCCACGGAAAGGCGCCGACACGGTTCCCCGCCACGGTTTTGAGCTGACCAGGGAACAGGGCCAGCTGCTCACACAGGTCGGCAACGTCCTTCCGGAGCCAGGCAACTTCCCGCAGGGCCGATTGCAGCTCATCCTCGCCGGGTATGTCTTCGGCCAGATCGTCGGCCGGGGCGCCTTCCTCCACGTCCGCAAGGTGTTCACGAAGCTGGGTTGGACTGTCAAAGCCCTTGAAACGGATGTTCGTCATTGCCTTTGCCTCAGTGCGTTTTCGCTGTCGTCGTCCTCTCCCCTGCATTTGCGGCGACTAGCGGCGGAGGGAGCGGAGGTTTTTGTCGCTTGGCACGTAGCGCTTGCCCGTACCGGTACCGGTGAATTCCCGCCTGGCCATGGTGCGTCTGCTTGCTGTGCGTGGGGAACGCTTCAGGCCGCAAAAAGATGCATCGGCGGCGATCGGAGGCGCAGGTCGATTGCGGTACTGACGTGCACAGAACGATAAACCGCTTTCAACCCGAAACAGGCGCAGTCAGGCATCAGGAGCCGCCATCAACGTCGGTTGGGTGGGAAGCAGTCCTCTGCCTGACAATATCGCGGCGGCACGTCCTGCAGATTGAACCTTGACGAGAGACCGCCACAGGTGTGGCCGTCCTCGACAGTCGCGAGGATTTGTCCAATCCTGAAAAGTACGATGGCGACCCAGGCAAGCTGATGGCGCCCCACGATGACGCAACCCGGTAACGGTATCCGTGCCGACCGTCGGTCGACATAGAACGCACCGGCCACACGCAAGATCGTGCAAGGCCCGATTATGTCTAGCCAGTCTCATAACGCCAAAAGAACACGCGAAAGCCTTAGAAGGCGGCTAGATTGCGTAGCTGGACCCGCTCCAGTTTTCTTTCAACCGTTTCCATGGCGACATTCGTCGATGTGCTCGCCACAAACGGCAAGTTTGAAATCCGTTCGCCAAGTACATGTCTATAGCGGCGTATGTCACGCGTCCTGATCTTGAGCAAATAATCAAAGCGTCCGGCAATCATGTGACATTCCTCGACTTCCTTGATCTTCTTGACTGCCGCATTGAAGGCGCGAAGCGCATCTTCCTGCGTGTTTGAGAGTTTGACCTCCGCAAAGGCAATATGCTCCAGATTCAGTTTCGAGGGGTTGATGACGGCTTTGAACCCTTCAATGTAGCCGTCAGCAATGAGCCGTTTAAAACGCAGCTGGCAGGGCGTTTTAGAAAGCCCGACGCGCGCAGCAAGATCGGTGATCGACATTCTTCCGTCGTCGGAGAGCGCTTCGAGAATTTTCCTGTCGAATAGGTCAAGTTCACTAAACTCATGCTCGTCTTTAGTCATTTCATACAGCTCCGCTCGCAGCAATAAATCCATACAGACTATAAACCAGGAAAATCAAGTCTGAATGCCTTGATTGCGCGTGCTAGAGTGGGCTGCTTGCTGAGGAGGAACGCCACCCTGACCATCCCCGTTAGGATCCAGGATCCGCAACCACAGAGATTGTCGTTTCCGGAGAGTGTCGAGATTTACATGGACCGCGCGCGCGCCAGCTTTCCTCTGCCCGAAGGTTTGCCTGAACGCATCCAGGCGTACAATTCGACGTATTGGGCTTGTTTCGGCAACCACTGGGCGGGCGGATTTTGATCCGCCCCGAACCTTTCGTGAATGCAAGTGGCGTGATCTTGTCGTATTTTGAAGAGGCAATGAACGTGATGCATCTTCCATTCGCTCTCATGGAGCGTCGCAGTCGGGAACGCCGCAATTCTCAAAACACGCAGGCACTCGAAGACATGACGGGCAAGAAGGTCCCCACCGACATCCGCGACGACTTCGCAAAGGGCGGCAGCGAGATCGTTCCCCTCCGCTCTCGCACGGTTGACGTTATGCGCGGCGCTTACGACCGCACGGTGCCGCGCTGCACGCCTCTGCGGAGATCAAGGACTTCCGAACGGGCGGGTATCATACCCCTCCAGCCGCATCACTGACGCTTAAAACGCAATCGGCATCCAACACAGGGAACTGAAAGGCACCAAAATGTCGAGCCAATCCAACAAAATCCACAAGGACAACACTTTGCCGGACCCGATGCCTTTTTCGCTGTTTGCACCACCAATCAGAGCACAGACGCCTTTGCGGCAGGCAATCACAGCAGCGTATCGTCGTCCCGAGCCCGAATGCCTTCCTCCCCTCGTCGAAGCGGCACGGGCGCCTTCCTCGGCGAAGGCCGATGCGGCTAAGACCGCGCGCAGGCTCATCGAAGCCCTGCGTGCCAAGCACAAGGGTACCGGGGTCGAGGGGCTTGTGCATGAATATTCTCTCTCAAGCCAGGAGGGTGTCGCCCTCATGTGCCTTGCCGAAGCCCTGCTGCGCATCCCCGACGCTGAAACCCGCGACGCGCTGATCCGCGACAAGATCGCCGAGGGAGACTGGAAGTCGCATCTGGGCGGCACGAAGTCGATGTTTGTGAATGCCGCGACCTGGGGCCTGGTGGTCACCGGTAAGCTGACGTCCACCGTCAACGACCGCAGCCTGGCTGCAGCGCTTACCCGTCTCATCGCGCGTGCCGGCGAGCCTGTGATCCGCCGTGGCGTCGACATGGCGATGCGCATGATGGGCGAACAGTTCGTCACCGGCGAGACGATCGACGAGGCGCTGAAGCGCGCCCGGCCGCTCGAAGCCCGCGGCTTCCGCTACTCCTACGACATGCTCGGAGAAGCTGCCACAACTGCTGTAGATGCAGAACGCTATTATCGCGACTACGAGGCAGCGATCCATGCGATCGGCACGGCCTCCAATGGCCGCGGCATATATGAAGGGCCTGGAATATCCATCAAACTCTCGGCGCTGCATCCACGTTACGCCCGCGCGCAGGCGGACCGCGTGATGGGCGAATTGCTGCCGCGGGTAAAGCAGCTCGCGCTCCTGGCAAAGAAGTACGACATCGGTCTCAACATCGACGCCGAGGAGGCCGACAGGCTCGAACTCTCTCTCGACCTGCTCGAAGAATTGAGCATCGATCAGGATCTCAGCGGCTGGAACGGCCTCGGTTTTGTGGTGCAGGCCTATGGCAAGCGCTGCCCCTTCGTGCTCGACTACATCATTGATCTTGCCCGCCGTTCCGGTCGCCGGATAATGGTGCGGCTGGTCAAGGGCGCCTACTGGGATGCCGAAATCAAACGCGCTCAGCTCGACGGCCTTGAAGACTTTCCCGTCTTCACTCGCAAGGTTCATACCGACGTTTCCTACATTGCCTGTGCGCGCAAGCTGCTCGCTGCCGTCGATTTAGTCTTCCCGCAGTTTGCCACCCACAACGCGCAAACGCTTGCGACGATATATCATCTGGCCGGTCCGGAATTTCAGGTCGGAAAATATGAGTTCCAATGCCTGCACGGCATGGGCGAACCGCTCTATGACGAGGTCGTAGGCAAGGCCAAGCTCAATCGTCCGTGCCGCATCTATGCGCCAGTCGGCACGCATGAGACCTTGCTCGCCTATCTCGTCCGCCGCCTTCTCGAAAACGGCGCGAACTCATCGTTCGTAAACCGCATCTCTGATCCAAACGTCTCGGTCGATGAGCTTGTTGCAGACCCTGTGGACGTCGTCGAAGCGATGCCCGTCGTCGGCATGCCGCATGACCAGATCGCACTTCCGGCTGCGCTTTTCGGAAAGGACCGGCTCAATTCGAAGGGGATTGACCTTTCGAATGAAGCAGCCTTGGCGGAGCTTTCCGCTAATCTCGCCGCCACTCTTTCGCGAAACTTCCATGCCATGCCGTTACTCGCCGACGGCTCGCAGGACGGTGAGACACGGCCGATCGCCAATCCGGCCGATCACTCCGATATCGTAGGTCAAGTTACGGAGCTCAAGGTTGACGATGCGCCCAGGGTTGCACGTATGGCTGCCGATGGTGTCGCACAGTGGGCTGCGTTGTCGCCTCGTGAGCGAGCAGCCTGCCTTGATAAAGCAGCCGACATAATGCAGGCCCGCATCGAGATACTGATGGCCATCGCCATGCGAGAAGCAGGCAAGTCAGCCGCCAACGCGGTCGGCGAAGTCCGCGAAGCGATCGACTTCCTGCGCTATTATGCAGACCAGGCACGCAAGACGCTCGGTCCGGCGCATGCACCGCTCGGCGCGATCGTGTGCATCAGCCCCTGGAATTTCCCGCTGGCGATCTTCACGGGCCAGGTGGCGGCCGCCCTCGTCGCCGGCAATTCGGTGATGGCAAAGCCCGCCGGCGTCACCCCGATCATCGCTCATGAAAGCGTGAAAATCCTGCATGAAGCCGGCGTGCCACGCGGCGCGCTGCAGTTCGTGCCCGGCAGCGGCCGCCTCGGAGCTGCACTTGTGGCGGCCCCGGAAACGGCAGGGGTCATGTTCACCGGCTCGACCGAGGTCGCCCGTCAAATCCAGGCCCAGCTCAGTGAGCGCCTCTCGCCGGCCGGAAAACCAATACCGCTGATTGCGGAAACGGGCGGACAGAATGGGATGATCGTGGATTCGTCGGCGCTCGCCGAGCAGGTCGTTGCCGACGTGATTGCCTCCGCCTTCGACAGCGCCGGCCAGCGTTGCTCGGCTTTGCGCGTGCTTTGCCTCCAGGATGATGTCGCCGACAGGACGCTCGCCATGTTGAAGGGGGCGTTGAAGGAGCTCAGGATCGGGCGCACCGACCGGCTCAACATCGACGTCGGACCGGTGATTTCCGAGCAGGCAAAGGCCGAGATCGACCAACACATCGAACGGATGCGCTCGCTCGGCTGCAAGGTGGAGCAATTGCCGCTTCCCGACACTGCCGCTCTTGGCACCTTCGTTCCGCCGACGATCATCGAACTGAAGCAGATGTCGGACCTGACTCGCGAAGTGTTCGGACCTGTACTGCATGTCATCCGCTATCGCCGCGAAGATCTCGATCGCTTGATCGACGATATCAACAATTCCGGTTACGGCCTCACTTTCGGGCTCCATACGCGACTGGACGAGACAATCGAGCACGTTACGGGACGGGTGAAGGCGGGCAATCTCTACGTCAACCGCAACATCATCGGCGCGGTGGTCGGCGTCCAGCCCTTCGGCGGACGGGGGTTGTCCGGCACGGGACCCAAGGCAGGCGGGCCACTCTACATCGGCCGTCTCGTACAGCGCGCGCCCGTCCCGCCGCAACACAGTTCGGTCCATACCGACCCTGCGCTTCGCGAGTTTGCATCCTGGCTGGGCCGGAAAGGCCACAACGCCGAAGCGGAAGCAGCGCGCGAGCTTGCCGCGATTTCCGCGCTCGGGCTCGAAAAGGAACTGGCGGGACCTGTGGGCGAACGAAACCTCTATGCCCTTCATCCAAGGGGGAGGATCCTCCTTGCGCCGGCAACGGCAACGGGCCTTTTCCGTCAGCTTGCGGCGGCATTGGCCACCGGAAACCAGATTGTGATCGATCGTGCGTCGAACCTTGAGATCGCCCTCACCGCGCTTCCAGCGTCCGTTTTGGCCAGGGTCTCCTGGAGTTCGAACTGGGAATCCGACGGACCATTCTCGGGTGCCCTGGTCGAAGGGGATACTGAACGCACAAGCTCGATCAACAAAAGGATTGCGGCCCTGAAGGGGCCTCTTGTCCTCGTTCAGTCGGCCACGACCGATGAACTCGCAAAAGATCACGAGGCATATTGCCTCAATTGGCTGCTGGAAGAGGTTTCGATTTCGATCAACACGGCTGCGGCCGGCGGCAATGCTAGCCTTATGACGATTGGCTGACACGGGGAAGTGCCGCGCGTGTCCGGATCAGACCGCGCGGCCGCTTCCGACACCGCAACTTTGAAAGTTGAGAACGACCATGTCCACGGAACCGAAATCCGAAGAACGTTCTGACGAACTTCTGGAGCATTACCGCCCTATCGCACTGAGGGCGGTATTGGCAGCATGCGCGGTAAAAGGCGAGCACAAGAAGCCGGCGACGGTTCAAGATCTTGAAATATTCGGGGCCTTACCCGAAGGCTTTCACATGCCGCACGATCTCGAGAGCTGAGGGTCTTCCCGCCGCTTTCTCCTGACGGCCAGCCAATGGCTCAAATTGCGCTGACTTGCGCGGTCCGAAAAGCGCCATTTAGCGGTGACTCGTCTATGTGCTACGGGTCCCGTTCGCAGTCGCGCGCTTCATGTTTCAGCCACTCGACGAACTGTGCGACGCGAGCATTCTTGGCGCTGCGCGACGGCTCGATGACGAAACATCCGTTTCGCGTTGTGATTGAATACTCGGTCAGCCTGACCGCGGGATCCGAAAGCATCGAGCTCGAGACTCAAGTCTGGATCACGGCGGCAGGAGCTGAACGGCTCGATACCTTTCCCTGGGAAGACGTCTAAGCCGATTTGTGGGGGCTTCGGCCTGAGCTGGGCCTCCAGCGATGAAACGCTCACTTCACAGGCGTTTGGCCTCGCTATCTGAGGGAAGATGCAGGTCGCGACGTCGGAACACCTCGATCAAAAACCTGCTTGCGTTTTGCGCCCCGCGATATTCTGCGGAACGAACCGATAGTGGATTAAATCCATGACAACAATCTCACTTTGCGTCCGATTGCGGTAGCCATGGCGGCGGTCGGCAGGAAACCTCAGCGACTGCCCTTGCGCGACCCGTCTCCACTCTTCCTCCACCAGCAATTCGATCTCCCCGCGCAGGACGGTCACATGCTCCACAACCCCGATGTCATGCGGCTCTGAGATACTCTCGAAGTCGGGCGCAAAGGTCAGTTCATAGAGTTCGAAGCCGAACCGGGTCTCATAAGGGAACAACAATGCGCGTTGCATGCCTTCCTCCGACGGGCGCACCCGGAGACAACTGGCGTCACGCAAAAGCAACACATCGCCTACTTCGCGATCTGGCTCAAGCAGGGTGGTCATCGGAACCCGCAAGCCCGTCGCGATCTTCCAAAGCGTCGCAACCGTCGGCGTGGATTCGCCACGCTCGATCTGGCCCAGCATCGCCTTGCTCACTCCAGTACGCTCTGCAGTCTTGTCGAGGCTCCATCCAAGGTCGTGCCTGATCGATTTCAGTAGATTCCCCGTGTCAACGGGACTGATGGACTTCATTTCTGACTGACCTCGCATTTGTGCGTTATAGCGCACACTTCGAACGTGCGCTATAACGCACAAATGCGCAACTGCAACAACAGCGTCGGAGGATGTCACATGCAGCCTGTCAGTGAAAGACCCGCAGCATCCCGGGAAGCCAGGCAACCAGACACCAGGCTCGACCTCGGGCGCATCTTTGAGGCGAGGGAACATATCTCACGGATGTTTCGCGACACGCCCCAATTCGGCTGTCCATCTCTTGGCGATCGTCTGGGCTGCGAACTCGTCATCAAACTTGAGACCGCAAACCCGATCCGATGCTTCAAGGGACGTGGGACCGAGGTCGTAATGTCCCGCCTCGCAAGAAGCGCTGATCGGAAGGCCGCGGTCTGCGCCAGCGCCGGCAATCTCGGGCAGGCGCTCGCATATAGTGGGCGGGAACGCGGTATTGGCGTGACAGTGGTCGCCGCCACAAGCGCCAATGCCGCGAAGATCGATCACATTCGCCGGCTCGGAGCCGCCGTCGAACTTGTCGAGGGCGACATCGAGGACGCGCGAAAGCGCGCTCGCGAAATCGCGGCCAGCTGCAACGCTTTACTCGTGGAGGACAGCGAAAACCTCGACACCTGCGAAGGCGCGGGCACGATCGGGCTGGAGCTTGTCGAAGGGTTCGACCGCATCGACACGATGCTGCTCGCGCTCGGCGGCGGTGCGCTCGCCACCGGCGTTGGCCACGTTTTCAAGTGCCTGTCGCCCGCAACGGAGGTGGTGTGCATCCAGCCGAGCGGGGCGCCCGCCATGGCCCTGTCCTTTCGGGCGCGATCGGTCGTCACCACCGATCGCACCGATACCATCGCCGACGGTGTCGCCGGCCGGTTCCCAATCGCGGCGGTCCTTCAGGACCTGCTCGCCGTCGCCAATCACGTGCCGCTGGTTGAGGAGGCAAGCATCAAGGCAGGCATGCGCCTGCTCCATCGGCACTCCGGCCTCGTGGTCGAGCCATCGGCCGCCCTTGGCGTTGCCGCGATCCTGGAAGAACCCTCGCGATACCGCGGCAAGCGTGTGGTCACGGTGATCTGCGGGTCGAACGTACTGCCCGAGGCGTTTTCGGCGTGGACACAGGACTAGGGTAAAGCGCAACCGCTTCCAGTGAAGGACGATGACGATCGGGTTGAGCGCCGATGTCCGGACCGACAGGTGTCCGTTACGCGCAATCACCACATCTTGCATTCATCGGCGGCTGCCATCGTCCGATCGGCCAAATCGCTCGAACGCAAGCCTCTCCTTTTCGCTGAAGCTCTTGTCGTCAGGTGTATTCGTCCTTGAGGAACGTCAGACCCTCGCCCACCTGGGCAGGTGTGAGCGACGAGGTGCTGTCTGAGGCCGACGGGTCGCGAAGAACGCGGACGTCATCAGGAAGCAGAGGAGGCGATAAGATTTCTCCCGGCTTACATCTGAATCGCCTTCATATCGCGCCTGGTCAGCGACGGCGCTCAATGCTGAGAGTGAGTTTCTTATGCTGGCGCGACATCGAGATCACGAGGTTGCTTTATCGCTCGGGCCTGCCTCTATACTCATGACAAGCTTGCGCAGCAGGGCGGCCAGGGCCGCGCGCTCTTCGACATCCAAACCTTCCAGGAACAAGAGTTCACTGGCCATATCCGCGCGAAACGCCTTTTCGGCTAGCGCGATACCCGTTGCGGTCAGGCAAACGACAACACTTCGCCCGTCGTGGGCCGATTTCTCGCGCACAATCAGACCAGCCTTTTCCAGCCGATCAAGGCGGTGCGTCAGTCCGCCGGAAGACAGCATAAGCGTCGTATACATTGCCGTCGGCGTCAGCTGGTAGGGTGGTCCAGATCTGCGCAGGGTCGCGATGACGTCGAACTCGCCGCGATCGAGACCGAACTTGGCAAAGGTCTCCTCGATGGAGGGCGCCACCAGGTTTGTTAGCCGTTTCGCGCGTCCCAAAATCGCCATCGGCTCGGTGTCGAGGTCCGGCAATTCGCAGGCCCATTGCGCGCGGAGCCGGTCGACATGGTCTTCGACAGCGCCCTCCTTTGAGCCGCGGTTGTTGTCTGGCGCCACCCGCATGATCCTCGTTTGCTTCGTCGTGCCCCACATTTGCGTGGTGCTGTTCCATACACCATGGGGCCCCAGCCGCAAAGATATCTTTGTGCGAAGATATTTATCTTGACGAGAAGATAGTTTAACAATATGCCTTCTTGTGAAGATAACTGCGAACGGTTGGAGGAGATCAGGATGTTTTCGGTTTATCGCTATCAGCAGCCCGAGCCCGGCACGAGCCGTACTATCCGTTTCGAAGGTCGTCACTTCGGCAGCGAGGTATCGGTTTTTATCGTGGACGCGGATCCGGGCCGCGGCCCGGCGCTGCATGTTCATCCCTATGCCGAGACCTGGGTGGTTCGAAAGGGGGAGGCCGAGTTCACGGTTGGCAATGATAAGACGCGCGGCTCTGCCGGCGACATCATCGTTGGCTCGGCCAACGTTCCTCATCGTTTCGAAAATGTCGGCACCGGCCGGCTGGAGATCGTCTGCATCCATCCGAGCCAGACGTTCGAGCAGACCTTTGTTTAAGCCATCTCTGAGAGGAGCAAGATAATGACTAAAATGATCTTTCTGAACCTGCCGGTGAAGGATCTGGCAACCGCGACGGCTTTCTACGAGGCCATCGGCTGCGTCAAGAACGAGCAGTTCTCCAATGAAAATGCGAGCTCGATGGTGTGGTCAGAAACGATCACGTTCCAGCTTCTGCAACATGGCTATTATCAGACGTTCACAGCAAAGCCGATCGCTGACGCGCACGCGACGAGCGGTATGCTGATCGCTCTGTCTCGCGACAGCCGCGAGGAGGTCGATGCCATGGTGGAGGCTGCCGCCAGATCAGGCGGCCAGGCGGATGTCCGCGAGCCGCAGGATTTGGGATTCATGTACCTGCGCAGCTTTGCTGATCCGGACGGACACGTTTTCGAACCGGCTTACATGGATATGGGCAACGCCAGTTGAAATCGGAGGGTTACCTGAGCTTCAACAGCCATCGGCAGACCTAGCTTTTCTTATGCCTAAGGCGAGATTTTGTCGTCTGTTCAAGGCGCGGACGACGGCCTATACAGTGTCGCGCCTGCGGGCGGCCACGTGTTCCTTGGCGGTACTGCGTGTGACCGCAGCTGCAGGCCCGTCACACCGCGCAAGCCCGCTTCCGGGAATGCGGGCGGCCCCATTGAAGCGAGGATACCAGGAGCTATGAGGACAATATCCAGCAGGACATATGCGGTTTGCGCCGGTGCCTGTTTTTCCCTTTTCGGCACCTTTCTTGCCTGCCGTGCAGAGGCAGACGTTGTTGAAGGCAGGATCAGGCCCTTGGTCGACCGGACCGTCAAGGCGTTGATGACCGAAAACGGCGTAGCCGGCATGGCGGTGGGCATTTCTGTTGATGGCCGCCGGTTTATTTTCAACTATGGTCTCGCCGACAAGGAAAAGGCAACCCCCGTCACCGCTGACACGCTGTTCGAGATCGGCTCCGTCAGCAAAACCTTTACCGCCACGCTCGGCGCCTATGCTGAGGTCAGAGGAGCGCTCGCCTTCTCCGATGCTGCGAGCGAGCATATGCGGGAGCTGGCAGGCAGCGCCTTCGATCAAATCACCGTGCTCGAACTGGGTACCTATACGGCGGGAGGTCTGCCGCTGCAGTTTCCCGACGAGGTCGTCAACAATAGCACGCTCACGCGTTATTTCCGCGGATGGCGCCCTGGCTATGAACCCGGCACGTATCGCGTCTACTCCAATCCCAGCATTGGTCTGTTCGGAACCCTCGCAGCTGCGAGCCTCAGAAAGCCCTTCCCTGAGCTCATGGAGGGCACCCTCTTTCCTGCACTTGGTCTCACCAACAGCTATATCCGCGTCCCAGAGGCGGAAATGGGAGATTACGCCTTCGGCTACAACAAGGAAAACAATCCCGTGCGAGTGAGCCCAGGAGCGCTCGATGCACAGGCCTACGGGGTCAAGACGACGGCGGCCGACCTGTTGCGCTTCGTCGAGGCGAATATAGATCCCTCTGGGCTTGAACCTTTGCTGCAGAAAGCGATTGGCGCAACCCAGACCGGCTACTATCGGATAGGCGATACGTTCCAGTCCCTGGGGTGGGAGCTCTATGCCTGGCCGGCAGGACTGGATATACTCCTCGCTGGCAACTCATCCGACATGGCGATGAAGCCTCACGCGGTGACCCCGCTCGTGCCGCCACAAAAGCCAGCCCAGGACGTGTTTTTCAATAAGACGGGTTCCACCGGTGGCTTTGGAGCCTATGCCGCGTTCGTGCCAACACGCCGGATCGGCGTAGTACTGCTTGCCAACCGTAACTATCCCATCCCTGAGCGGGTTAAGGCCGCCTACTCGATCCTCGGGATGCTCGAAGCCGTATCGCAGGACGAGAGGCATCGGTGAGTTGACCGATGCCTCGCGAAGAGAAAGGAGTGGCGGGTGGCCGGCTGCCTCGAACCGAGTGCCGGTGTTCAGGCGGCGCCCCGTCGGCAGGATCAGTAGACAACCACGCCGCGGATGCTTTGACCGGAATGCATGAGTTCGAAGCCCTTGTTGATGTCTTCGAGCGGCATCGTATGGGTGATCATCGGATCGATCTGGATTTTGCCTTCCATGTACCAGTCGACGATCTTCGGCACGTCGGTGCGGCCACGCGCGCCGCCAAAGGCGGTGCCCATCCAGCTGCGGCCGGTGACCAGCTGGAACGGGCGGGTGGAGATTTCCTGGCCGGCACCGGCCACCCCGATGACGACCGACTTGCCCCAGCCGCGATGGCTGGCTTCCAGCGCCTGGCGCATCACCTTGGTGTTGCCGGTGCAGTCGAAGGTGTAGTCGGCACCGCCGATCTGGTCGGCGCCGCGCTTCGTCATGTTGACGAGATAGGGCACGATGTCGTCGCCGACCTCCTTCGGATTGACGAAATGCGTCATGCCAAACTTTTCGCCCCACACCTTGCGGTCATTGTTGATGTCGACACCGATGATCATGTCGGCGCCGGCAAGCTTCAGGCCCTGGATGACGTTGAGGCCGATGCCGCCGAGGCCAAAGACGATCGCCGTTGCGCCGATCTCCACCTTGGCGGTGTTGATGACGGCGCCGATGCCGGTGGTGACGCCGCAGCCGATGTAGCAGATCTTGTCGAAGGGGGCGTCCGCATTGACCTTGGCAACGGCGATCTCGGGCAGCACCGTGTAATTGGCAAAGGTCGAGCAGCCCATGTAGTGATGGATCTTGTCCTTGCCGATCGAAAAGCGCGACGTGCCGTCCGGCATCAGGCCCTGGCCCTGGGTGGCGCGGATCGCCGTGCAGAGATTGGTCTTGCGCGACAGGCAGGACGGGCATTCACGGCATTCCGGCGTATAGAGCGGAATGACGTGGTCGCCCTTCTTGACCGAAGTGACGCCCGGTCCGACATCGACGACGATGCCGGCACCCTCATGACCGAGGATTGCCGGAAACAGGCCCTCCGGATCGGCGCCAGACAGCGTGAAATCGTCCGTGTGGCAGATGCCGGTCGCCTTGACCTCGACCAAAACCTCGCCGGCCCGCGGGCCTTCCAGCTGCACGGTCATGACTTCCAGCGGCTTTCCAGCCTGAACGGCAACGGCAGCGCGAACATCCATGGGTTTGCTTCCTTCCTGATTTCGTTTCGCAATTCACATATTCGGTAAATCATCGCGTCGATCAAAGAGACGTGTCTTCGACGTGGCACCAGACTGCCAATAAGGGCTCAGCAGTGCATCGCATCGCGAACTTCTTGCCAGCTTCATTGAAGAAGACGGTCCCTGCAGTGGCACGGAACCAATTGCTGTCGTCGAGGCAAACTTCGCCACCGGACAGAAGCAAGAATACACGTGAATGGAATTGCACGTGATCTGGAAAACGGCTGTAAGGGGCCATCAAGGTCAGTCCGAGGCGCACGTCACTGCGTTCCTCAAGGCCGTGAGGTCCGACGACGATCGCATGAGCGTGAGATTGCTCGAACCTGAGGCTTGCAAATGGGCCGGTCCGGCCGCTTCGCCAGGACAGTTGCTCGTTCAATTCCGCCAAGCCTGTTGCACCGCCAGCAAACCGGGGCAGAGAGGCATGCAGATTAGAGAGAGCGCGGTCAAAATGCTCAGGTTTCAACGGTGTGGCAGTATCGATGCATCTGGCCACACCCCGTTTTTCGAGCCTCTGGTATATTTTGCCCGCAATGTAACTTGCCATGACAGGAGCCTGGGACGACAAGAGGGCGTCGCCAATTGCGTTGAGAACCTCCTGCAAAGCTCGGGGACGAAAACCTCCGCCAAGCACGGAGACCTGTCGTCGTATTGGCGCGCTGTCGTCATTGAGTAGCAGGTCCGCGCTCCGCTTGAGTGGTGTCGAGACTTGCGACATGTTTTTCTCCGCCGTGGATGAAACCGGACTGCGACTGAGGCAGCACGTTCATGGATTAGATCGGCGCGCCTGTTAACACGGAAATAACAGCGATCAAATTGAACTCTGCAGTTCCGGCAGGGCCTCGAAGAGATCGGCGACGAGGCCGTAGTCTGCGACCTGGAAGATCGGGGCCTCCTCGTCCTTGTTGATGGCGACGATGACCTTCGAGTCCTTCATGCCGGCAAGGTGCTGGATGGCACCGGAAATGCCGCAGGCGATGTAGAGTTCAGGGGCGACGACCTTGCCGGTCTGGCCGACCTGCCAGTCGTTCGGCGCATAGCCGGCATCGACGGCCGCACGGCTTGCGCCGACGGCGGCTCCGAGCTTGTCGGCGAGCGGCAGGATGACTTGCCTGAACTTCTCGGCCGAGCCGAGTGCGCGGCCGCCGGAGATGATGATCTTTGCCGACGTCAGCTCCGGGCGGTCGGAAGCCGACAGCGCGTCCTTGACGAAGGTCGAAAGACCCGGATCGGAAACGGCCGGGATTGCCTCGACCGGAGCCGAACCGCCGGTCTCGGCAACAGCGAAGGAGGCGGTGCGCACGGTGATGACTTGTCTGGCGTCGGTTGCCTGCACCGTCTGGATGGCGTTGCCGGCATAGATCGGCCGCTTGAAGGTGTCGGGCGCGACGACTTCGATGATTTCCGACACCTGCGCCACGTCGAGAAGGGCGGCAACGCGCGGAGCGACGTTCTTGCCGGTCGAGGTCGCAGCCGCAATGATCGTGTCGTAGCTGCCGGCGAGCGAAACGATCAGGTCGGCCAGCGGCTCGGCCAGATTGTTGGCAAGCGTGTCGCTTTCGGCCAGCAGCACCTTGGAAACGCCGGAAAGCTTGGCAGCGGCATCGGCGGCAGCCTTGGCACCCTTGCCGGCAACCAGCACGGTGACATCGCCGCCGATCTGGCGAGCAGCGGTCAGCGCCTTGGCGGTCTGGTCGGAAAGGCTTGCATTGTCGTGGTCAGCCAGAAGCAGAATGGCCATGGTCGTATTTCCTTTCTCGCCTTAGAGGGCGCCGGCTTCGTTCTTGAGTTTCTCGACGAGCTCGGCGACCGACTTGACCTTGACGCCCGCCTTGCGGCCACTTGGCTCTTCGGTCTTCAGCACCTTCAGGCGCGGAGCGGTGGAAACGCCGAAGTCGGAAGGCGCTTGTCTGTCGAGCGGCTTCTTCTTCGCCTTCATGATGTTCGGCAGTGAAGCATAGCGTGGTTCGTTCAAGCGCAGGTCGGTGGTGACGACGGCCGGCAGCTTGATGTCGATCGTCTGCAGGCCGCCATCGACTTCGCGGGTGACGGTCGCTTTACCGTCGGTAATCTCGATCTTCGAGGCGAAGGTTGCCTGGGCAGAGCCCAAGAGCGCGGCGAGCATCTGGCCGGTCTGATTGCTGTCGTCGTCGATCGCCTGCTTGCCGACGATGATCAGACCCGGCTGTTCGGCGTCTGCCACGCCCTTGAGGATCTTGGCAACGGCAAGCGGCTCGAGCGTCTCGTCGGTCTCGACCAGGATGGCGCGATCGGCACCCATGGCGAGCGCCGTCCTCAGCGTCTCTTCGGCCTTGGCCGGACCGATCGACACGACGACCACTTCCGCAGCCTTGCCGGCTTCCTTCAGCCGCAGCGCCTCTTCCACCGAGATCTCGTCGAACGGGTTCATCGACATCTTGACGTTGGCAAGCTCGACGCCCGTGCCATCCGGCTTGACGCGGATCTTCACATTGTAATCAACCACCCGCTTCACGGGGACGAGAATTTTCATGGGGTCCTTCCTTTTTCACGTCATCTCCGGCCGCTTGAGCGCGGAGAATATTTGAAGAATTGAGCCGTGCGAGCATGGCGCATGGGTGACTGATCAGATGCTGCAAACGCCGTATCCACAAACCATCCAGGCTTCGACTGCACCAGCCCGACGTCACTGCGTGAAGGTTGGCTGTCCGACATGTCGGACCGCCTTTTCGTCAGATATCCTTGGCGATCCGCAACCCATCGTAGATGGCAGCATGGGTGTTGCGAGCGGCCACAGCATCACCGATCCGGAAGAGCTGGAATTTCCCTTCAGGATTGCGCACGACAGTCTGGGGTTCGCCGGCGACCAATTGCTGCTGCGAAATTTCGCCGAGATTGGTGGAAAAGGGTTTCAGCTCGAAATAAAGTTCATCGAGCGGGATTGTCCCATGGTTGATGACGACCTGGTCGACCGTGCGCTGCTTCGCAACACCGCCGTAATCGCTGCCGACATGGGCAATGAGCTGATTGCCCTCCTTTTCGACCGCTTCAAGCCTGAAGGTCACGGTGAAGGTGACGTCGAGGTTCTGCAGCGAACGCATATAGGGCACGAGGTTCATCGCCATGACTTCCGGGGCGAAGGAACGGTCAGGTGTCATGATTTCCACCTTGGCGCCCGCCTTGGCAATGAACTCGGCAGCCTGCAGCCCTGCGTGGTCGCCCGCATCATCGAAGATAAGAACGTTCGTTCCTCGTTTCACGTCACCTGAAATGATGTCCCAGGCCGAGACGACCAGTTCATTACCCGTGGAGAGGACGTCTGTATGCGGTATGCCACCGGTGGCAATGATCACCACGTCGGGCCTTTCCGCCTCCACCGTGTCGGCTTCCGCCCAGGTGTTGAAACGGAAGACCACACCGTACTTCTCGCACTGGTTCATCCGCCAGTCGATGATGCTGATCATTTCCCTGCGGCGCTCGCTTTGGGCCGTCAAGCGGATTTGGCCGCCGGGATCGTTGGCCGCCTCGAATACGACGACGTCATGGCCGCGCTCGGCTGCAACCCTTGCGGCTTCCAGCCCCCCCGGGCCTGCGCCGACGACAACAACTTTCTTACGAATGTCCGCCTTTTTGACCACATGCGGCATCGTCAGCTCGCGGCCGGTCGCGGCATTGTGGATGCAATAGGCCGCCCCACCCTGGTAAATGCGGTCCAAACAGTAGTTGGCGCCGACGCAGGGACGGATGTCCTCTTCGCGCTTCTCCATGATTTTGCGAACGATGTGCGGGTCCGTCATATGAGCGCGGGTCATACCGATCATATCGACCTTGCCCGACGCAATCGCATGGCGGGCAGTTGCAACATCCGGGATTTTGGCCGCGTGGAAGGTGGGGAAATCCGTCGCGGCGCGAATCTCACCCGCAAAATCGAGATGCGGGGAGTTCGCCATACCCTGGATCGGGATGACATCTGTAAGGCCGGCGTCGGTGTCGATATGACCGCGGATCACATTCAAGTAGTCAATTAGGCCGCTTTCTTTGAGGCGCTTGGAAATTTCGAGGCCGTCAGCCTTGCCGGTGCCGCCGGGAAGACATTCATCAGCGGTGTAGCGTATTCCCAGAATGAAGTCCTCTCCGACCCGTTTCCGGATCGCCTTCAGAACATCCAGACAAAAACGCATGCGATTGTCGAGCGAACCACCGTAAGGACCTTCGAGTTCGTTTGTCAGCGGGGACGCGAACTGGTCAAGCAGGTGTCCATAGGCCTCCAGCTCGACGCCATCCATGCCCCCGGCCTTCATGCGTTCTGCAGCGTCGGCAAAGTCCTTTATGATGCGCTCGATGTCCCAATCTTCGATCTTCTTGGGGAAAGCCCGGTGTGAGGTCTCGCGCTGATGCGACGGTGCGACAACGGGAAGCCAGTCGCCCTTGTCCCAGCGCGTGCGACGGCCGAGGTGCGTGAGCTGGATCATGATCGCCGCCCCTTCCTCATGGACCGCATCGGTCATTGCCTTCAGCCACGGCACGATCTCGTCCTTGTAGGCGAGCAGGTTGTTGAAGACGGGCGGGCTGTCTTTCGAAACAGCCGCAGAGCCGGCCGTCATCGTCATGGCGACACCGCCCTTTGCCCTTTCAACGGTGTAGGCGAGATAGCGCTCCTTGGGCATACCATCTTCAGGGTATGCCGGCTCGTGCGACGTTACGATGATGCGGTTGCGAAGCTTCAGGTGCTTGAGCTGATAAGGCTGAAGGAGAGGATCGTTCGACATCTGTCGGGCTCCGGACTAGGACAGTTGTGCTAGACGCTATGCGGAAATGTACATACGTGTCAACAGACAAAACACTAAAGTCGTTTTTGTCGACATAGGTGTACATTTTTCTTGTGTCGGGTTTCGTTTTTTGTTAGGAGGTCAATCATGGAGCAGGCTTTGAACGATACCGGTTGGCGCGGATCGCAGGAGGGATGGCTGGAAGCGGCCTACGAATCTCTGCTGGAGTCGGGCGTTGATTCAGTGAAAATTCTCCCCTTGGCCAAGAAACTCAACCTTTCTCGGACGAGCTTCTATTGGTTCTTCAAGGATCGCGAAGAATTGCTTGCCGGCCTGATTGCGCGCTGGCGAGAGAAAAACACAGGAAACATAATAAAGCAGAGCGAAGCCTACGCGGAATCACTTGCCGAGGCCATGCTTAACGTTTTTGATTGCTGGCTCGATCAGAACTTGTTTGACTCCAAGTTCGAATTTGCAGTGCGCAGTTGGGCGCTGCAATCGGAAGAGATTCTTTTCGAGGTCCAAAAGGCAGATCAAGTTCGCCTTGAGGCGCTCAAGCGAATGTTCGTGCGCTTTGGATACGAGGAAACACCAGCCGACGTCCGAGCCCGGACGACCTATCTCGTTCAGATCGGCTACATCTCGATGCAGTCCCGCGAAGAGATCGCGGTGCGAATGAAGCGTATTCCCGAATATATCGCGATCTACACCGGCCAAATACCCCAGCAAAGAGAGCTTGACCGCTTCTTTGCCAGGCATGGCCATAGACCGAAATGAGAAGAAGCGGATGCAGGACTCAATAAGGATCGGCGTGATCGGTGGCGGAGGGTGGCTTGGGAAAGCGCTTGCCAGCGCGATACTCAACAAGGGCGTTGTTGACCACGAAGGACTGACACTCTCCTATCGGTATGAGAGGCCCGCGTCTTTTCCGAACGTTCACTGCACGCAAGACAACCAGGAGCTTGCTGATCGATCGGACGTGATCATCGTTTCTGTCCGTCCGGCCGATTGGCCGTCTCTGTCGGTCGACGCCCACGGCAAACTCGTCATCTCTGTCATGGCGGGCATCCGCCTGGACCAGCTTGCGGCACATCATCAAACGGGCCGCGTTGTCCGCGCCCTACCCAATGCCGCGGCTGAAGTTGGCCGATCCTATACGCCCTGGATTGCATCAGGCGACATGGACGAGGCCGATCGAAGCATCGCACGTCGTATCTTTCGTGCTTTTGGCGTTGAAGACGAAGTGAATGGCGAAAGCGATATTGACTATTTGACTGGCTTGTCCGGGTCGGGGCCTGCGTTTCCGGCGCTGTTTGCCGCCGCGATGATGAAAGATGCCGTCGACCACGGCCTTCCTACAGATATCGCACGGCGCGCCGTGAACACCGTGCTGATAGGGGCCGGGGCCTTGCTTGAGCATCAAGATGACTGTCCGAACAACGTCGTCAATTCGTTTCTCAATTATCGGGGTACGACCGCAGCGGCGATCGAGGCGATGCGCGCTTTTGGCCTGGAAGCCACCGTTTCGGAAGGACTTTCGGCAGCATTCAAAAAATCGGTGAGTATGGGAGACGCCTCCTGACGACCGCATGAGCGGGCTAACGCAGCGCCCCGCTCCAAGAAGCGCCGCTCAACAAAGGGAACGATAATGAACAAACTCCTTGCATCAACATGCCTGATGTTCGGCCTTCTCGGCGGAACATCGCTTGTCAGCGCCGCAGAATGTGGAAGCGTGACGATCGCCAGCATGAACTGGCAAAGCGCAGAGGTTCTTTCAAACCTCGACAAGATTATTCTGAATGAAGGCTATGGATGTAGTGCCGACATCACCGTTGGTGACACGGTTCCGACCATCACTTCGATGGCGGAGAAGGGCCAGCCGGATATCGCGCCCGAAGCTTGGATCGACCTTCTGCCGGATGTCGTGAAGAAAGGAACGGAAGAAGGTCAGATCATTCAAGTGGGCTCCCCTCTTCCCGATGGCGGCGTTCAAGGCTGGTGGATTCCCAAGTATCTTGCCGAGGCTCATCCCGACCTCAAGACGATCCCCGACATGCTGAAACACCCCGAACTTGTCCCCGATGCGGAGGATAAGAAGAAGGGCGCGATTTTCAACGGCCCCCAGGGTTGGGGAGGAACGATCGTCACTTCGCAGCTCTACAAGGCTTTCGACGCTGACAAGGCAGGCTTCACCCTTGTTGACACTGGTTCGGCTGCCGGCCTCGATGGGGCGATTGCAAAAGCCTATGAGCGCCAGCAGGGCTTTGCGACCTATTACTGGGCGCCCACTGCGCTTCTGGGCAAGTATGAGATGGTAAAGCTGGATGCCGGTGTGCCCCATGATGCGGCCGAGTGGAAGCGCTGCAACACCGTGGCCGATTGCCCTGATCCGAAGCCGAACGCCTGGCCTGTCGACAAGGTCGTAACCCTGGTGGCGAAACCATTCTCGGAAAAGGTCGGTCCTGAGGTCATGAGCTATCTCGAAAAGCGCTCCTGGAGCAATGACACGGTCGGCAAGCTGATGGCCTGGATGACTGAAAATCAAGCGTCCGGCGAAGATGGTGCGAAACACTTCCTGAAAGAAAACAAGGACCTCTGGACCAAGTGGGTCTCGCCTGAAGCAGCAGAGAAAATCGAAGCTTCTCTGTAAGTCCTGTGTGCGGTGCGTATCCATGCGCACCGCACACGTAAACGCCGAAAATAAGAAGAATTTGGCCGGCTCTTTTTAAGAAAAGGGGAACCGCATGGAATGGTTTTACAAATTCCCGCACATGGATGATGACGCTCTTCGCAATCTCAAGAAGGCGATAGACGACGGATTTAGATCGTTCACCCGCGCTTACGGTGAAGGTCTCGAAAACATGTTCTCGCCGCTGCAGCACTTCCTGATGGCCGCAGAGCGTTTCATGACGCAGACGCCATGGCCGATTATTACGCTGATGATTTTAGCCATCGCGTGGGCCGGCAGCCGAAGCGTCAAGGTGGTCTTGGGCTGTCTTCTGACATTGCTGGCAATCGGCTACCTCGACATGTGGGACGACACCATGCGGACCATCTCGATGATCCTCGTCTGCACCATCTTGTCCATCGCGATCGGAATTCCGATTGGAATCCTCATGTCGCGGTCGGACCGGGTCCAGAGAGTGATCAATCCACTCCTTGACGTGATGCAGACGATGCCCAGCTTCGTATACCTGATACCTGTGGTCATGCTGCTTGGCATCGGACGCGTGCCAGGACTTATCGCAGTCGTGATCTATGCGATACCTCCGATGATCCGATTGACCAACCTTGGCATCCGCCTCGTTGACAAGGATGTCCTGGAGGCGGCCGATGCTTTTGGCTCCTCAAGCTGGCAAAAGCTGAGAAATGTTCAACTCCCCCTGGCGCTCCCGACGATCATGGCCGGAATCAACCAGACGATCATGATGGCGCTTGCCATGGTGGTTATCGCCTCGATGATCGGGGTGCAGGGCCTAGGTCAGCCTGTTCTCAAGGCCATCGCCAATCAGTATTTTACACTGGGGATCTTCAATGGACTCGCCATCGTGGGCATCGCAATCATCTTCGACCGGGTCAGCCAGGCATACGGACACCGCCTGCAGAAGCACCGGGAGGTGGTCCATGGCTGATCAACGCTTCGAAGGGATTAAAATACGCAACCTTTACAAGATCTTCGGGCCTAACGGCGCAGCCTATGTCGACGTCGTCCGGGGCGGTCTCAGCAAAGCCGAACTGAACGAAAAGCACGGGCACGTGCTTGGTCTGAAAGATATCAACATCGAGATGCCGGCTGGTTGCATTCAGGTGATCATGGGCCTGTCGGGTTCCGGGAAGTCCACGCTGATCAGGCATATCAACCGTTTGATCGATCCGACCGCAGGCGAGGTCCTGGTGAAGGGTGTCGACGTTGTCAAGATGAACGCTGCGGAACTGCAGGAGTTTCGTCGCCACCAGACGGCAATGGTGTTTCAAAAATTTGCGCTGCTTCCGCATCGCAACGTACTTGAAAACGCGATCTACGGATTGGAAGTTCAAGGTGTCCCTCGCGCCAAAGGCGTCGAGACCGCCATGCAATGGATCGAGCGCGTCGGACTGAAGGGATTCGAACAGAAATATCCCAATCAGCTTTCAGGTGGCATGCAGCAACGCGTCGGCCTCGCCCGCGCGCTCGCCAACGACGCGCCGGTCCTGCTGATGGACGAAGCATACTCGGCACTCGATCCGCTGATCAGGATGGACATGCAGACCGTCCTGCTGGACCTGCAAAAAGAGATCAAAAAGACGATCGTATTCATCACTCACGATCTCGATGAGGCCCTCCGCCTGGGTGACCAGATAGCCATTCTGCGGGACGGCGAGGTCATTCAGCAAGGCACCAGCCAGGACATCGTCCTTAGACCGGCCGACGAATACATCGCCAACTTCGTGAAGGAGGTCAATCGGGGACGGGTCATCCACGTGGATGCGATTATGACGCCGGCCGAACCCGGACACCGGCTGAACGGCACGAACATAGCATCGGGAACGACAATCGAAGATGCAATGAGGATATTGACCGATCGACGCCCGGATGAGGACGCCGCCGTGACGGATTCGACGGGAGCGGCCATCGGCACCCTTAACCTTAGACAACTGGCCTCGGCGATCGTCACGCCTCATTGAACTGGCCGCGCCGGACGGCGCGCCCCCCCAAATAGCGCAGATTGACGGCCTTGAACAAGGACACCTCTACTTCGATAGCGATACCAACGTTTGGCACGTCGCGATCGCTGGCGGAAAGCCGCCTTTCTCCGACGGCCATCGAATCCATGAACGATCTGACGCGAAGTCCTGACGGCAGGCGTGGCATCAGAAAAACAGCACCGGTCGTCTGAAATGGGAAATCCACGTTGAATTCGTAACCTTGACCTACGCAGAGAGCGTGTACCGCCTCTGGACGATATGGATCAGGTGACGCCACGGAAGTGGACGCGGGAGAATTCCTCGCCGGCTTCATTCACGATCTCAGCCATCAGCATCGTAATATTGATTTATAGAACTGGCGGCCACAGCGGCATGGCTACTGCGCCGCCTGCATCTCCCACTGCGGCCATCGCTTCAGTGCTTCCCGTCCGTCATCCGTCAAGCCGTAGACGCCTCTGTCGAGCCGCTCAAACCACCCGTAGACATTGGAAAGCAGGATCTTCCCGGCCTCCGGTACACCACACCTGATATCCCGCACACGCAGGGGGCCGGATGCCAATGCGGCTGCGCAGCCGAGCGCCTGCTGGCGATATGCCGTCATGACCGGCGTGCGCGTGCTGCCGCCGAGGGCTGGATCGCCGCGCCGTTCCTGATGCTCGCGCATCAGTCTTGAACGTCGCTTCGGATTGGTCCGCGGCATCGGTGATACTGAGCCGACGATGATGCTGACGTCGCCGGCATCTGAAATGCCGAGCATGCCGATGCCGAGCCTGCGGCAGAGATCGCGAAAGCGCTTATCTGCCTCGCGGCCTTTGCCCTTGCGCGAAACTCGGGCCGCGATCCAGACCTCGTCCGAAACGGCGGCCCGGTCGACGGCCTGCAGGATGAGCTCGAGATTGAAGCTCGTCTTTAGTTCGCAGACCACGACAACAGGCGGATCGTCATCGCTCACGCCCACGAGATCGCAGCCGCCGACTTCGCCCTTGACGACGTATCCTGCCTTTTCCAGAAAGCCTTTGACCGGCTGATAAAGCGAAGTTTCCATTGGCCTGCGGATCAAAACGGAGAATCGTTCGATAAGCTACATCGATTTGCCAGCGCGGACACCACATCTAATGCCAGCGCTCCGATTGGTTAGGCAAAGGACTATGCACCTCGACGAGCTCCGCTGATCGCATCGATAAAAGCAGCGGCGAGCAGTTCAGCAGCACAGAATCGCCGAATTCATGCGCGCGGTAGCCGCACGCGCTGAGCGCTGCGGAGGCCTTGGCGAGCAAGTTATCATCGGCGAAGGCGCGCAGGAGCTCGAAGTGGCTTTCGCCGGGCTGGTGGACGCCCGTGAGAATCGCATCGACCACGCGAAGCGCAGTGTCCCGCGCTATGCGCCCTGTCGCAATGCCATTTCCGGCACGCACGCTGCCATCGGGATTAACGGTTGCCTCGAGCGCGCGCACGACGCTCGTGCCGATCGCGATGATGCGGCTGCCGCGGAGCTTTGCCCGCGCGACCTGCGCTGCGGTGCGCTCAGAGATGCAATATGGCTCATCGAAGGGAAGGCGCGAGTCGAGCGCCGGATCGCCGGTGGAAGAAACGCCCGCGGCATGCGTGAGTGTTGCGAAGCCAACGTCGCGCCGGCGCCAGGCGTTGAGCGTGCGCCAGTCGAGCGCGAAGCCTGCCGACGGCGCCTCGAACGCGAACGGCCGGGCGGCAATCTTCGTCCAAACATCCCACAATGCCAACGGCTCAGGAACATTCGCGTATTGGATTGGCCGGCCGTGCTGCGCCATTCCTGCAAGCACCGCTGCGCGGTTGCCTGAAAAGCACAGCTCGAGTAGTCGAGGATGGTCGAGGAGACGCTCGACGACCCCTTCAAGTGGGCCGAGCCGGAGGCGGTGGCCTGCTGCCAGCGTCGGCGGAGGCAACCGGTCTTCCGTGCGCGTGCGGTGATCGCCCGAGCCGAAGGCAATCGCCACGAAGCGGGTGGGACCGGTAAGTGATAGCCAGCCTGCCAGGCGGATCTCGATCGCCTCGCCCGTTGGGACATGCGTGCCGTGCAAGCTAGCAGGCAAGGTTGCGGCGTCATTGGCGACGACCAGATCGCCGGGATTGAAAAGCGTCGCGAGCCCGACGCGCGGCAGATCCCGCATCGTGCCGTCCGCCTCGACGACGAGCAGCCTGGCGGAGTGCCGATCGGGGCGGTCGGCGGCGATCATGCATGTTGTCCGGCGTGAAGCCCCGCCCAGACCGGCAACGCGTCGAGCATCTTTTCAATGATCTCGGCAGCGGCCAGTCCGGGACGCTTCAATGCCGATGGATCGGCGTCAGGAACCGCCAGCGCGTGTAGCGCGGTGTCCATATCGCCGGGGTCGAGCGCGAGGATCCTTATACCATCGTCTTTCGCCTCCTCGTCCCAGATCGCCGTCAAATGGGCAAGAGCGGCCTTGCTCGCACCATACGCGCCCCAGCCGGGATAGGCAGTCACCGCCGCGTCGCTGGAGATGTTGACCACCACCGCGCCGCGGCCCTCGCGAGCGGACGCGGCAAGCGCGCCGAACAGGGCTTTCGTCAGCCGGAACGCGCCGAGGAGGTTGACTGCAAGCGCTGCTTCCAGCTCCTCACACTCTGTATCGGCCAGAAGCGCCAGAGGGACAGGACCGAGGTTCGACGCATTGTTGATCAGGACGTCGACTCCGCCAAGGATGGCGTTGACCTGCATGGCCATCGGGTAAATGTCGTCCTTCTTGCCGATATCGGCGACAATGCCGTGCGCGCCAGTCTCGTCCGCTATGCGTTCGACATTCGCTGCGGTGCGGGCGACGAAGGCGACGCGCGCACCCCTTTCGATAAGCTGCCGCACAAGCGCCAGTCCGAGGCCAGACGTGCCGCCCGTGACGGCCACACGAAGTCCCTGAAGATCGATATTCGTCTGCATAGCCGGTGCTCCTTCAATCCGTAGAGGTATTTGCTACAAGTTCAAGTTAACTTGAAGTCAAGTGAGATTCGTGCTCTCGTTTATGCATGGATTCGATGCTGACCATCACAGAAGTGTCGCGTCGTAGCGGCGTCGCCTCGTCAGCCCTTCGTTTTTACGAGGAGCGTGGGCTGATCGCGTCCGAGCGGGCCGGGTCGGGGCATAGGCGCTATCACCGGTCCGTGTTGCGCCGGATCGCCTTCGTCATTTTCGCGCAGCGCATTGGGTTGACGCTTGAGGAGATCGGCGCCGAGCTCGCCAAGTTGCCAGCCGAACGCGTGCCCTCGCGTCGGGATTGGTCGCGATTGTCGGGGGAGTGGGCAAAGCGCATCGACCAGCGCATAGCCGAGTTGCAGCGCCTGCGGAGCGGGCTTACCGAGTGCATCGGCTGTGGCTGCCTGTCGATCGACCGCTGTAGCCTGGCCAACCCTGCTGATGTAGCAGGACGCAAGGGGCCGGGGCCGAGGTATTGGACAGGATGAACTGCTCTCCGGCAGGAGGATGACGGTCTCAGCGCCTTCGACCGCTCTTATATTGCGCGTCGCCCTGACCAAGCATGGTGGCAGGCATTGTTTCGGCTCGCCTCCGCGACTCAGCACAAAAAGGTGACCCCGCCGATATCCGGCGACGATCTGGAAATACTGCAGAAACAGAAAAACAGCGGGGTCGCGATCGGCGCACCGGTCGCGGCCCCGCTTTAGGTCGAGGGTTTAGGGAGATTGCACGTCGCATCCAGGTATCGACTCGGTCCTGATTCACAGCGAGGCATCCAACGGCTTCAGCGGTCGTGGGCATCATTCCGTCACGAGCCCAATGCGCTGTTTACGTGCAACGAGTCGAACCTCCGGGCGTTCGTCGGGGAAATTCATGACGTCGAGGAGCAGCGCAGTGTCGATAGGCTTTAGCCAAACCTTGTAGATTGCGGCCGGCGCAGGCAACTCCTCATCATCATTCCCCACTTAGCAAACGGTATGGCTATTAACGTCACCAGCTTTCTTTCAAATAGCTCAAGTATTCCAGAGCAGCAGTCGAAAGGCGATCGATACTTTCACACCGCAGGGCATGTTTTCCTTGCAAGTGCTCGGCGCTGTCGCCCAGCTCGAGCGCGCCCTTATTGCGGAGCGCACGAAGGCCGATATGAAGGCCGCCAAGGCAGGCTGGCCGACTTGCCCGCAACCCCGGCCCTCGCGAACGTCGCCCGGAGGCAATCCGTGCCGTTTCAGCGGCTCGGGAACGAGCCTACCTGAACGAACTGATCTCGTCGGCGCAGACATGACTGCCCACCGTACGGCCGCAGCACAGTTGGGACAATGTCATGCGAATCCTCAATAGCCGAGGTCACGACTGGGCGCCGAACGACTTCACCGGGCGATCCATCGGATGGTACGCGAAAAGCTTGTGGAACCAGAACTGCTTGCCCGGTCGCCGCGGCGGCCCCCTGAGGCTCATCTGATGAAACTGGTCGCCGGGATCGCAATTGCCGATCCTGATCTTTCGTTGCGCGACATTGCAGCTCAGTTGGACCAGATGCGTGGGCCGCCGGCGCGTGGGGGCCGTAAATGGCAACCGTCCTCCGTCAGGGCACTCCTGGACGAGGCCCGTCGCTTCGGGCTCGTTCGCTCTTGAGCGCCTGGTTAATGAGCCGACCGAGCTGCCTGAAGCTTGTCAGCCCGTGGCTTCAACGAAGGAGCCCTTCGATAGTGAAATTCGATTGGACCCACCACCCTAAGAGCATCCCGTCGCCTCAGCGCCAGGACAGCTGGTCTTTCGGCATCCGACCGCTTGGATCGACCACCGTTACCTTGTGCGGAAGCTCCGCGCCCCAGTCCCAGAGCACGAGATTCTTGTCATCGCCCTCGGCCCCGGGCGCGAAGCTCGGAACAAGAATACCTGAAACGCCTTGAGGTCGCAGGCGATCGTAAATCGCCCACGACGCCGGCCGATCTCCAATACTGAGAGCCGTAGCCCATGCGCAGGCCATATCCACCAATGCGACGGAAAATCCTCCCCTTCCCTCTTCTACCGTCAGATCCACGATATGGTCGCAATCGACCTCGTAGGAGCAGAGCACACACGGATCGATCCGATGAGCAAAGCCTTGATTGGCCTCCTTCACTGCCGTCATAATGCTCAGGCCCAGATAGAGCGCTGGCACACCCTTGGGATTGAAACGCGCACCCCTGATGGCCGCTCCATCACCGGAGACCGGCTTGAAGGCCCAACGAGGATCATGCGCCCGATAGCAGGTTCCGACGAACCTCAAGCAAAACCGCCAAGGGCCATATGATCGAGGTATTCGCGAACGGCAGCTGCCTTGCCGTCTTTCACGAGCGATTCGGCGGTGCGCCCGCCGAATGCCGGAAGCGGCTGGGCCCGATACCAGGCCATGGCCTGCTCTTTACCGCCCGCCCAATCTGTAACGCGGCTGATGATCTCGAGCATTTCACGCAGGCGACCTTGCGTTTTGGCCGTGCCGCTGCGCTCCACCCGATATAGCGTCTCTCGTGCAAGCCCTGCGGTTTCTGCGAGCTGGGTCTTGGACATGCCGAACCCGTCCACGAGCCGATCGACTACGATCCTGCCAGACCTATCCATATACGATAGAACCAGCGGCCCATTCTGCCTTGCAATCTTCATGGCCTCAGCCATCGCTATCACCTCGCCACATCTGATGCCTTATATTTCGTACAGAATATATGACCTCTCCGTGCGCAATGCAATCTCCAAAACCATTGCCGGCAAAGCATCTGCTTCTGAAAGCATGCTTGAAGGATTATCTCCATCTGAGTGCAAAGATGAATTCGATCACTAGCGCCAAATCCGACACTAGGACGAACCTGCGCTCCATATCCTTTTCAGGTTACGCTGGGATTCCAGAACGCACAGAAATGCCGGTGGCGCCAGCTTGCTACCTTCGACCTGCGCTCACCTTGTCGTCATGCTGGCGACCAGATCGCTGAACCTCTCGCCTTGTATTCCGACATGTACCCGCAACAGGCGGCGAGCCTCCTCGCCGTTTCCGGCGAAAATTGCATCGACAATGGTGCAATGTTCGGAAAAGGACGTCGACAGGCGGTTACGCACACGCAGCTGAAGTCGCCGATAAGGGCGCAGGCGCCGATGCAGTTGCAGGCACTGCTCCTCAAGGAACTCGCTGCGGCTTGCTGCGTAGATGGCCTTATGGAATTCCTCGTTGTCGTAATAATAGGCGTCGCTGTCGCCGGCCCCGGCTGACAGCTCACAGCGCCTGTGGGCAGCCGTGATTGCCGCGCGAGATTCGTCGTCCAGCCGGCGGGCGGCGAGCGATCCGGCCAGGCCTTCGAGCTCCGCCATGACCTCAAACATCTCGAAAATTCTGTGCGGCGCCGGATCGATGACGACAGCCCCCCGGCGCGGGCGAATCTCGATAAGCCCAATCGCATTGAGTTGCATCAGCGCCTCGCGGACGGGTGTCCGCGATACACCGAACCGGGTCGCGAGCACCATCTCGTCCAGCCGTTCGCCAGGCGCGAACTCATTGGAAAGAATAGCATTTTCAATCTCGTCTCGAAGCCACCTGCCAACATTTTCAGACATGCGTTCTACCTTCATAATACTCAAATCAGTTTCTTGTATACACAATCATTGACATTGTACGCGACATGCGCCAATTTAAATACTATACCGCGAAGCCTCAGAAATGAGAACGGTGGCGACGGGGACGCCTTTAGCGCCACGAAGCAGGGAGGAGAATGGCATGCCTGGAACCTCATTTTTCAGCGACATGCTGCAAAACATCACGGATCGCGGACGCAAGCTTTTGTTTGCGGATTCGCGCACGCCGGCGGATGCGACAAAAGTCGATTTCGAAACCCTCTGTGAAATGCTGATGTCGAGCCGCGGCGAGGCGTCCGGGATGGCCATCGCTGCCGAGATCCTCGATCGGTGGAGCAAACTCGAAGCAGACGGCGTGCCGCAGTTTCTGCAAATGCTCTATGACAGGTTCGGGCCAGACACGGCCAAACTCGATCAGGCGATCGAAACGTATCGTGCTCAAAAGAACTCCGCGACGATCACGGCGCTCCACCAGGCAGCTGAACCACGGCGCCAGGAACTCCTGCGCCGATTGAACCAAGCGCCCAATGGTACGGCCAAGCTGGTCCAGATGCGTCAGCAACTCCTCGCTTTAGCCGCGCAAGCGGACGAATATCGCGCCATCGACACTGACTTTGCCCACCTCTTCGGCTCCTGGTTCAATCGCGGCTTTCTCACACTTCGGCCAATCGACTGGTCGACGCCGGCTCACATTCTCGAAAAGATCATCAAATACGAAGCCGTGCACGAGATCGCCAGTTGGGAGGAGTTGCGCCGCCGCCTGGCGCCAGCCGACCGTCGCTGCTTTGCCTTTTTCCATCCTCGCCTCGCAGACGAACCGCTTGTCTTCGTCGAGGTGGCACTCACACGGTCGGTACCAAACACCATCGCGGACGTGCTCGACGAAGGCAGAGAGCAGATCAACGCCGACGAGGCGACGACGGCTGTCTTCTATTCGATCTCCAATTGCCAGGACGGCCTCCGCGGAATCTCCTTCGGCAACTTTCTGATCAAGCAGGTCGTCGAGGACCTGCGGCGAGACCTGCCCGGATTGAAGAATTTTGTGACGCTCTCGCCCGTTCCAGGCTTTGCCCGCTGGCTTGCCAAAGCGCGTGCCTCGACAGCCAGCCCGGTGCCGTCGGATGCCGATCGCAAGGCCCTGGCGCTACTTGACGACCCGAGATGGGCAGACGACAGGGCCAAGGCGGTTGAGGTGGAGCGCGTGTTGCTGCCGCTTGCGGCGCGGTATTTTTTGATCGAACGCACGCCGCAGGGTCGCCCGCTTGATCAAGTCGCCCGTTTCCATCTGGGTAACGGGGCGCGACTGGAAAGATTGAATTTTCTCGGCGACCACTCAGCCAGGGCGATGGCGCAGGCGCACGGCCTGATGGTCAACTATCTCTACAAGCTCGACGACATCGTAGCCAACCACGAGGCCCTTGCGCAGCGTGGCGAAGTTGCAGCCTCACCGGCTGTCAAAAATCTCCTCGGCCGGAACGGGGACGCCACAAAAGTCGTCAGGCTTCGCGGACTTTCGCGCGAGTCGTAAAACAGCAATTGGAGGAGGGCGACATGAGCAACCATCTTTTTGACGCCATACGGGCTGCCGCACCCGGCAATGCGCCATTCATCCGCATCAATGGCGGACGGATTTGGACCTACGACCAGGCGCTGGACCTTTCTGGCCGTATCGCCAGTGCGATCGACGCCCTCGGTATTCGTCCCGGCGATCGGGTTGCCGTGCAGGTGGAAAAAAGCGCCGAAGCCCTGATCCTCTACCTGGCCTGCCTTCGCTGTGGCGCTGTCTATCTGCCACTGAATACAGCCTACACGCTCGCCGAACTCGACTACTTCATTGGCGATGCCGAACCGCGCCTGGTTGTCGTCTCGCCGGCTCAGCGTGAGGCGGTCGCAACAATTGCGAAGGCTCATGGCGCAATCGTCGAAACGCTCGACGCAGATGGTACGGGCTCGTTGCTCGATCTTGCGAGGGACGAACCACTTGATTTCGTGGATGCGTCATGTTCGGCAGATGATCTGGCGGCGATCCTTTACACCTCAGGAACCACGGGCCGCTCCAAGGGGGCGATGCTCACGCATGGAAATCTCCTTTCAAACGCCCGGACCTTGCGCGATTGCTGGCGCGTTACATCCGGCGATCGTCTGATCCACGCATTGCCCATCTTCCACACGCACGGGCTGTTCGTTGCCACCAACGTCACTTTACTTGCCGGTGCCTCGATGTTCCTGCTGTCGAAGTTCGATGCAGACGAGGTCGTGGCGCTGATGCCGCAGGCGACCATGCTGATGGGTGTCCCGACCTTTTACGTGCGCCTCCTGCAGAGCCGCCGCCTCGACAAGCAGGCGGTCGCGAATATGCGCCTCTTCGTTTCTGGTTCGGCGCCCCTGCTTGCCGAAACGCATGTCGAGTTCGAAAAGCGCACCGGTCATGCCATCCTTGAGCGCTACGGGATGACCGAAACCAACATGAATACGTCCAATCCCTACGACGGAGCGCGGATCGCCGGAACAGTCGGCTTGCCCCTTCCTGGAGTGACGGTGCGCGTTACGGATCCGGCCACCGGCGCCGTGCTGCCGCCCGATGAAACCGGGATGATCGAAATCAAGGGGCCGAACGTCTTCAAGGGCTACTGGCGAATGCCGGAAAAGACGGCAGCCGAATTCACCTCCGATGGGTTCTTCATCAGCGGCGACCTCGGCAAGATCGACACGGACGGCTATGTCCACATTGTCGGTCGTAGCAAGGACCTGGTGATTTCCGGCGGATACAACATCTACCCCAAGGAGGTCGAAGGCGAGATCGACCAACTCGATGGCGTCGCCGAAAGTGCCGTCATCGGAGTTCCTCATCCCGATTTCGGAGAGGGCGTCACGGCCATCGTGGTGCGCAAACCCAATACGGTGCTTGACGAAGGCGCCATTCTTCATGCGCTCCAGGACCGGCTCGCACGGTACAAGCAGCCGAAGCGCATCATCTTCGCCGAGGACTTGCCGCGCAATGCCATGGGCAAGGTGCAAAAGAACGTTCTTCGGCAGAAATACGTCGACCTTTACGCAAGGACCTGATCCGCCTGTGCGCCCTCTGGGAGGACGGCGCGCAGACATATTCAATTGTTGCAAACGAAAAGCTGCCGGCGCGAGAGCGCCGGAGGGAGGGGAATCATGAGCATCGAAATACTGTCCATACTCTTGTTGATCGGCATGTTTGTCGTCGCAACGATCCAGCCAATCAACATGGGCGCACTTGCTTTCGCCTGCACGTTCCTGCTCGGCACGCTGATCATCGGTATGAAAGCCAACGATATCTTCGCAGGCTTTCCGAGCGATCTATTCCTCACTCTGGTCGCCGTGACCTACCTTTTTGCGATCGCGCAGATCAACGGCACCATCGACTGGCTTGTTGAATGCGCCGTCCGCCTGGTCCGAGGGCATGTCGCATGGATTCCCTGGGTGATTTTCCTGGTCGCTGCGGTCATCACCGGCTTTGGAGCGCTGGGGCCGGCAGCCGTGGCCATCCTTGCGCCGGTGGCGCTGAGCTTTGCCGTGCAATACAGGATCCACCCGGTGATGATGGGCCTGATGGTCATCCATGGCGCACAGGCCGGCGGCTTTTCGCCGATCAGTGTCTATGGCGGCATTACCAATCAGATCGTCGCAAAGGCAGGGCTGCCTTTGGCTCCGACATCGCTGTTCCTTTCCAGCTTCTTCTTCAATCTGGCGATTGCCGTACTGGTGTTCTTCGTTTTTGGCGGTGCGCGAGTAATGAAGCAGCAATCGGTATTGTTCGGCCCCTTGCCCGATCTGCACCCTGAAGGCGTATCGGCATCGATCAGAGGCCATGGGGGTACATCCGCAAAGCCGATCAGAGAGCATGCTTACGGCACGGCCGCCGACACTGCTGCAACATTCCGCCTCACCAGCGAGCGGATATCCACCTTGATCGGCTTGACCGCTCTCGGCATCGGTGCCCTGGTCTTCAAGTTCAATGTGGGTCTGGTCGCCATGACTGTCGCAGTCGCTCTCGCGCTGCTGTCACCGAAAACTCAAAAGGCGGCAATCGACAAGGTAAGCTGGTCGACCGTGCTGCTGATTGCAGGCATCATTACCTATGTCGGCGTCATGGAAAAGGCCGGCACGGTCGACTATGTCGCGCACGGCATTTCAAGTCTCGGCATGCCGCTCTTGGTTGCGCTGCTGCTCTGCTTCACGGGCGCCATCGTCTCGGCCTTTGCATCCTCGACAGCGCTCCTTGGCGCCATCATTCCCTTAGCGGTGCCATTCCTGCTGCAAGGTCATATAAGCGCCGTCGGCGTGGTAGCGGCAATCGCGATCTCGACAACGATCGTCGATACCAGCCCGTTTTCCACCAATGGCGCACTCGTCGTTGCCAACGCCCCGGATGACAAACGCGAGAAAGTGCTGCGTCAACTGCTGATTTATAGCGCCCTGATCGCGATCATCGGGCCGCTGGTTGCCTGGTTGGTCTTCGTCGTGCCTGGGCTCGTCTGACGCAGCATGCCGCAGCCGAACGCAACCGCCTGCCGACGATGAAATTACCGGCGCCCGTCAGATCCCATGGGCGCCGGCGCAAGCAGATGGGCACCCGCTCCAGTGCAGCGATCGGCAGCCCACCCTCGATGCGCGATATCACCCGAACGGCGACCGAAGAGCCGCCTCCTTGGCAGGAAGGCCGAGTAGGTTCGCAACGTCTTCAAAGGCCAACATAATTCAATCCTCGCTCCAGATGAGGCTAAATGTAGCCTCAGATGACGCACCACAAGACCACTCTTGCGGATATTGGCACTCCGGCCGCGGAGCCAAAACGCCACCTTGGCCAGGTCTCAAATGCACCCATGTGCGGTCAGATCAAGATACGATCGAGTGCGTCTTTCACTCTTGGCATGTCTGATGGCGGCAAGGGCAGTATTGGCCGTGGTGGCGCGGCGCGGCAAAGGCCAAGGGCGTCAGCTATCGCGTACATTACGCGGAAGCTGCCAAACTCCTTGAACAGCCTCCACAAGGGTTGAAAGGCCTGATCGAGGCCCTCGACCTCGCAGGCGTCTCCTGCTTGGGCTGCTCGCGTGAGAGCAACGGCTTCGGAAGGCAATAGGCCAGCGATCACGCTGTACCAGGCGTCGCAGCCCGCCAGCAGTGCGTCGGCCGCGCCCCAATCGCCACTGTAGCCGATTGCGAAGCCGTCCGGCGTGCGCCTTCGCAAACGCGTAAGTTCAGCCTTGACATCCCCGTGGGTGGGAAGCGGCATTTTCACGGCGACTATGTTCGGTGCGCTCGCCAGACGGACGATCAGATCGTCGGTGAAGGTGAAGCGGGTGGTGCTCGGGTTGTTGTAGATACACAAGGGCAGCTCACCCGCTTCCGCAACGGCCAAAATATGCTGAAAAACCTCCTCTTCCGTCAGGGGAGTATAGGACATGGGAGCCAACAGAAGACCATTCGCTCCCGCCTTCCTCGCATCACGGGCATGCGCCTGAGCCTCGTCGGTTCTCAGCGCGCCGACACCGACGATGACAGGTATCTTCCCGCCAACGCACGCCATTGCCGCCTCGACGGCACGCTGTCGCTCGTGTCTCGAAAGAAAAGCGTAACCGCCGGTGCTTCCCAGCAGTCCGATCGAGTCGGCGCGGGCCGCAGCAATGCGTTCGAGGAGGCGCGCAAGCGCGGCCGTGTCGACACATCCGGAGGCATCCGTGGGCGTGATGGAAAAGGCAGAGAGGCCCGCGAAGAGCTTCATGATGCTTCTCCCATACCTTACGCGCGCGCCAGTAGCAGCCGGAGACCGGCAACGCCGAAAAACAGGGCCAGCACTCCTTCGATCCAGCGCCTCGCGCGACGGTACAGGCGCACCATGGGTGCGGTCGAGAAAATGACCGCATAGCCGCAAAAGATGGTCACGCTCAACACCGCGCAACCGCCAAGGATCGCCGCAAGCGTGTGCCATGACGAGTTCGGGCCAAGGCCCAGCGTCACCAAGGCGATCCACGCAAGGATCGATTTCGGATTGCTGAGGTGCATGAGTAAGCCGCGCCGGTAGAGATCTGTTCCCGACACTGCGGCGCCATTTGGCCCCCTATGCGACACAGCCTGATCGCCCGAAGCAAATGCAGCTTTGCCCGCCTTGAAGGCGAGATAAAGAAGATAAAGACCACCGAAGATTTTGAGTACGATCAGCGCTTCCGCATAGCGGGTCAGGATTGCTGAGACACCTGTTGCAGCCATCGCACCCCAGAAGATCGAACCGCTGACCACGCCGGCAGCGAGTATGAGGGCTGCACGCCGCCCGTTATGCATCGCCACCCCCATGATCCGCATATTGCTGGGGCCGGGGCTTCCGGCTGCGATCACATAGGCGGTGTAGACAATCAGGAGATGGTGGAGTTCGGCAGACAATCTGAGGCCCAATCATGCTGTTGGCTATTGCGGTAGGTCGATCGAAACGTAGCGTAACGTGCAAACCGGGCGCCTGTCTCTATCTTTGGGCGCCACGATCGACTTTTTATGACGTCGCCGAAAGCGGGATAGCGGGCGGTGCTCCCGACCAATGCGGACATCCCGGCAGATCGGCGGCTACATTTCCCTCAATAGGTTAAAGGCAATCATCCACATCGTAAAAGTAATGAGCGTTTCCAGAATTCGCCACGATGCCGGCTTCGAGAAGATCGGCCGTAGCCAGGTCGCACCGTAGCCAAGCGAAAAGAAGAACAGAAACGAGCCGGTTGCGGCTCCCGCCGCGAACGATACCTCGTATCCCGGAAACCGAGTCGAGATGGTGCCAAGCAGCACGACCGTATCGAGGTAGACGTGCGGGTTGAGCCAGGTAAGAGCAAGACAGGTGGTAAGGGTCGCTCGAAAATTCGATAGACCCGCCTCCTGCACCGCCAGCGCTCCCGACGAGCGGAAGGCGGAATAAAGGCTTTTTGCGCCGTACCAGATCAAGAACGCCGCTCCTCCATAGCGCATTGCCGGATCGAGCCAGGGCAGCAACGCGTTGATCTGCCGGAAACTGGTCACGCCCAGCGTGATGAGCACAGCGTCCGACAAACCACATGCGAGGCAGACGGCCAATACATGCTCGTTGCGCAGGCCCTGGCGCAGCACGAACGCGTTCTGCGCGCCAATCGCAACAATCAGGCTGAGCCCCATCATGAGGCCGGTCCCAAAAACCGGAAAATTCACCATAAACCGCTCCCCGAAATATCGAGACTTTCGCTATCGCATCCCGTCAATTTAGTATAGTTAATGCTGCTAACGCTGATTAAGCAAAACTAACTCATGATCGATTATTCCGCTCTCCGCGCCGTATCGGCGATCGTTCAAACAGGCAGCTTCGAAAAGGCCGCAGGCATTCTCAACGTGACGCCCTCGGCTGTCTCGCAGCGGGTGAAACAGCTTGAGGAACGTCTTGGCATCGTTCTGGTCGCGCGGGGCACTCCCTGCACTGCAACGGAGAAGGGAGAATGGCTCTGCCGGCACATGGAGAATGTCGGCATGCTCGAAGCCGATCTGTTCGAGCATCTGCCCGCCCTTGTCGATCCGGCCAAACCCGAGCCGAGGGTGACGCTGCACATTGCGACGAATGCCGACAGTCTTGGAACATGGTTCCTGACGGCCATGTCCAGTTTCGCCAGACGCTCTGCGTATCTCTTCAATATTGCGATCGATGACGAGGATCATACCGCCGAATGGCTGCGGCGTGGGCAGGTGGTCGCTGCCGTCTCCAGCCTGGAAAAGCCGGTTCAGGGCTGCCGGCGCATGTTTCTCGGCGCGCTCCGCTATCATGCAACGGCGAGCCCCGATTTCGTTACCCGGCATTTCCCGCAGGGCGTAACGGCAGAGGCTATCGGCAATGCGCCCGCCTTGACCTTCAATCAAAAGGACAGGCTCCAGAGCCGGTGGATACATCAGGTGCTCGGAGAAGACCTCAGCCCTCCGACCCACTGGCTGCCTTCGACGCAGGCTTTCATCGAGGCCAGCCTTTCCGGCATGGGATGGGGCATGAACCCGGCCCCCCTCGTGCGCGAGCACTTGGACTCCGGGCGTCTGGTGGAGCTGATCCCGGAAACGCCACTGGACATTCCTCTGTACTGGCAAATGAACCGTCTAGCGGCGGAACGGCTGGTTGACCTGACGCGCGAGGTCATGACCGTAGCCAAGCATCACCTGTTGGGCTGAAAGAAGCGCAACTGTCATCCCTGATCGGAGACGACTATATATATTTCGTTATCTATGGGTCGACGCTTTAATCCAGCACCGCCGTTGCGCGCTCCATACGCTCTTGATGATCGCGACAGTATCTTCAGCTATATCGAAGCAGAAAACCCGCGCGCGGCGGTTCATGTCGATGAAGAGGTCGTTCGCGCGCCGCGCGTCGTCTCCTTGAGTTTCCTGAAAGCGGACATCCCGGCCGGATTGCTGGAACACGCGAACTTGTTATCCCGCGCACACCTTATATTGCGGCCTATGCGGTGATGCCCGACAGGATTCGTATCCTGCCTATCTTGCATGGCGCCCAAATATCGCCTGCTGAGATAGAAGATAAGTAGGCTTTTAACCGACTGCGATCGCGCCGTTGTCATGCGAAAATATGCGGTCTTGCTCCTGTCGCAGCCTCAACAGCTCGGAACTTCCATCGATTTCGACGTCACCACATAGGATCGGATTTCCCGCCGATACCGGCCGAACCAGCCTGCGGTTGGCGGCGAGATAAAAAGGCACCGGACTTTCGGCCGACATCGCCTGCGCCGGCACCATTCTGCCCGAAACATTGGTGATCGAATGATGATGACCGCTTGCCGCAAGTAGCGTTCCCGCCGACAGGTCGGCATCGGCATGGGCGATGAGGTCAATGACCGGCTTCGGCGCCTCGGCCCCGCTCGACACGCCGTTGAGGCCGACTTCCAGGATGCTGCTTGCCGCTTCGACTCCCAGGAGGTGGCGCGGTAGATAGAGCATTGCGGTACGGCCCGACCGGCTGACCACGTGGCCCTTTTCAGCAAGCATGGCCCATGTTTCCGCATCGTTGCATTCGACTGTAACGAAGACGCCACCGGCGAAGCTGACTTCGCCAGGGAGACGGAGGCAATGAAACACGTCTAGAGTTGATTTGCGAGTGAGCAGACCACCCTCCTCCACCGCAGAGAAGAAGTCTGCCACTTCGCCGATCCGTGCGATGGGGGCGTGCAGATCCAACCGATCCACCGTGAAGCCGGTTGCATTGGCAACAAGGGTCAGCTCGCAAAGATCGGGCACCGTCCTCTGAGGCAGCGCCGCTGCCGCCTGCGCCCTGCCCGCGGCGACATCCGGGGCAGCCAGGCTGCCCAGCTCGAGCCATGCGGCAAACTCCGGAGCATAGAGCGACGTGCCGTTGCAGGTCAGCATGTTTTCGGCCGGATCAAAGACGAAGTCGTATTCGCTGGATTTGCCGGCAGCGATTATATTTAGACCGAGAACCTGGGCCCAGCTGATGAGCCCCATGAGAAGGCTTGGCTGGTCGCCATCGACAGGTGTTACCAGCACATTGTTGCGGCGTGCCCGCGCAGCGAGACCAGGGCCCACCACGCTGTCGACCTCCTTTGACACGAGCGCCACATGCTTGCTGGCATCGATGGCGAGGCGCGCATGCCGCGCGCCGGCTTCGGGATGGCCAGTCGCCTCTACAACCACGGTAAACGGTAGAGCGAGCACTGTCTCAAGGTTGTCCGTTGCGATGAACCGATGCTCGACCCAGGCAGCCGCGGCCTCCTCTTTTGTCCGGCAAAGGGCGATTTCATCGGCAGGTACCCCGATCGAACGGAGTGCGGCCACTGCAGTTTTCGCGGAAAGATCGACCGCGACACGCGTGCTGACGAGCGGCGTTCTGCGGCTCTGACCGAGGAAGCTGCGCCCGAACGCACCGGTGCCGACGATGCAGCATTCAACGGGGGCGGCGCCTTTGGGGAAGTAGCTATGGTAGTTCATGATGACTCCAACCTCGTAAGAAAAAGCGGCGGCCGGCCCTAGTGGGCCGAGCCTGCCGCACCCCGTCGCCGCAACCGGGAGAGCAGTTTGACGGCCTGGGGAACGACGACGAGCGCCAGCGCCAGCGTGGTGATGGTCCCGACAAGCGGATTAGAGAAAAAAACGCCAAGGGAGCCGTCCGAGATGATCATCGATTGATGGAAGGCATTTTCAGCCTTATGGCCAAGCACCATGGCAAGCACCAGCGGGGCAATCGGGAATTCAAGCTTGTTGAAGACGAAGCCTAGGACGCCGAAGACGAGCACCAGCCAGAGGTCGAACGTCTCGCTGGAGACAGTATAAGCGCCGACGAAGCAGATCGCGACGATGACTGGCCCGATGATCGAAAACGGAATGCGCAGGAGCGCTGCGAACATCGGCACCGTGGCAAGGACTAAAATTACGCCGACGATGTTCGACACATACATGCTGGCGATCAAGCCCCAGACGAAATCGGGCTTGGTTGTGAAGAGCATCGGTCCGGGCGTGAGGCCCCAGATCATCAGTCCTCCCATCATTACGGCAGCTGTCGCCGAACTCGGCAAGCCGAGCGCCAGCATCGGCAGCATCGCACACGTTCCCGCCGAATGATCGGCCGTTTCTGGCGCGACGATACCTTCCGCACGCCCGCTGCCAAAGGCCTGGCCCGGCTTGGAGCATTGCCGTGCGATGCCATAGCTCATGAATGACGCCGCAGTTGGACCACCCGGAGTGATGCCCATCCAGATCCCGACCGCGCAGGAGCGGATGACTGTGGTGAGGTATCTGGGCAGTTCAGCGATCGTGCGGAGCACGTCGCGCAGATCGATCCTTGACGAGAGGCCGCGAAATTTGTGGCCGTCCTGGACCGTCGCGAGGATTTCTCCAATTCCGAAAAGTCCGATGACGACCACAAGGAAGCTGATGCCGCCAATGAGCACGTCAAGCCCGAATGTCAGACGAAGCGATCCGGTGACGGTATCCATGCCAACTGTCGAGAAGAGAAGACCAAGTCCCAACGAAACCACCGTTTTCAACGGAGCAGCGCTGCCCATCCCGACGAAAGCGCAGAAGGCAAGGAAATAGACGGCGAAATATTCCGGTGCGCCGAAACGCAAGGCGAAGCTTGCTGCCCACGAAGATAGAAGCGTAATGACAACGACCCCGGCAAGCGCACCGATGCCCGCCGACATGAAGGCAAGTGTCAGCGCGCGCGTGGGCTGGCCTGCGCGGGCCATCGGATAGCCATCAAACGTCGTGGCGACCGAACTCGGCTCACCGGGAATGTTGAAGAGGATGGAGGTAGTCGATCCCCCGAACAGGGCACCCCAGTACATCGACGCGAGCAGGATGATGGCCGACACCGGATCCATCGAGAACGTCAGCGGAATGAGCAACGACACGCCATTCGGCGCGCCAAGGCCCGGCAGTACGCCGACGATCAAGCCAAGCATCACGCCCACCACCATGAGCATGATGTGGTAGGGCGTCAAAGCGATCTGGAATCCGTCCAGCAGCAGCCCAAAATTTCCCATCGAAGCCTCCCTGTCGTTCAGTAAACGCCGAACATGTTTTCGAGCGGACCCTTGTGCAGCGGGATCTGGAAGACGATCTCGAAAATCAGATAAAGTGCCACGGCAAATCCGAGACCAAGGGAAACGGCTGCAAAGGGATGATATTTTCCCTGTCTCCACGCGACGTAGAAGAGATAGAGCGCGCTGCCGACGTAAAGGCCAAGCTGGATGGCAACGACCACGAAAACCGCCATCGGCAAGAAAAAGGAGGCCAGACGTCTGACCTGTTCGGCCTCCAGGAAGATCTCACGGCGCTTTTCTCCGTGCCGTCGGAGCGCAAAAAGCGTCTGCGCGGCGGAGGCTACGCTCGCCAGGAGCACAATCAGCCCGACATAAAAGGGAAAATAACCAGGTTGCGGGCCAGAGCTTTCCCAACCGACTCCAAGATCGAGCGAGCCCGTCGCAGCAAGAAGTCCGATCCCTGCGGTCAGTGTCGCGGCGACCAGCTCCATGTGGATGCGTTTAATGTGCATTTGCTATCCTCCCTATGAGAAAGAATCGGTCCGTCGGCGCCCGCCGGACCGATCATCTCACTGGACGAGCCAGCCTTCGGTCTTGAAGACCTTGACGGCATTCGTCTCGCTGGTCGCGATGAATTCGCCGAGCGCCTTGCCGGTCAGGAAATCACCGGTCTGCGACGTCTTGCGCACATACTCTTTCCATTCGGAGGTTTCGCTCACCTTGCGAAGAACCTCGGTGTAGTAGGCGAGTGCATCCTCCGGAACATCGGCTGCAGTCCAGACAGTGCGCGGCATCTTGTAGGATTCGATCGGAATCCCGGCCTCGATGCAGGTCGGAATATCCTGCCAGCCCTTGCCGTCATGGATCGGCTCGCTTTTTGCCATTTGCGTGGACGAGAAGACACAGAGAGGTTTCACGGCGCCAGCTTGCCACTGGCCGACATTCTCGTTCGGGTTGTTGACGTTTGCAGCCACGTGACCACCGGCCAGCTGCACGCCGACTTCGCCGCCGCCGTTGAACGGCACGTACTTGAAGCTCGCGCCAGTCTGCTGTTCGATCAGGGCGACAAGCGTCTCGTCCGTATCCTTGGACTGGCTGCCGGCAAAGGCAACCGTTCCAGGCTTTGCCTTGGCGGCCTCAACAAGGTCCGTAGGCTTCCCATATGGGGAATCGGACTTTACCCAGATCAGGAATTCGTCAAACGCAAGAGCTGCAACGGGCGTCAGATCCTCGGTCGAGTAGGCCATCTTCGCCACATGGGGCAGCAGATAGGCGTTGTTCGTTCCGAAGTAGAGCTTGTTCGCGTCGCCCTTGTTCTGCCTTGCATAGAGAAACGCTTCCGCGCCGCTGCCGCCACCCTTGTTCAGGACGACCATCGACTGATCCATCAACTTGTACTTCGTAATGATGGACTGGATGGTGCGAGCGAAGTTGTCGGTGCCGCCGCCGGCGCCCGAGGCGACGACGAACTCGACCGGGCGGTTCGGCTCGAATGCGAATGCCTGGGTAGCCGCGCTTAGCGCCGCCAGGATAGTGCATGCAATGGAAAAAGGCTTCTTCATCGTTACTCCTCCTTTGAACTCATCCGGCACGAACCCTCCTCCATGCCGGGCGATGCTGCAGATTTCTGAAGTCAGGCCGCAGCAGACAGTGCTGCAGCCCTCCTGGCCATGCGCGCCGCCAGAAGCAGCGCCTCGCGGCTGGCGCCTACATCGGCGATGCCCTTTCCAGCGATGTCATAGGCCGTGCCGTGGGCCGGCGTGCACAGCGGGAACGGCAGGCCACCTATCATGGTCACCCCTTTGTCGAAACCGATCAGTTTCATCGCGATCTGACCCTGATCGTGATACATGGTCAGGACGGCGTGAAACTCTTCCTTGAGTGCGCGCAGAAAGACGGTATCGGCAGGGAACGGGCCTGCGACGTCGAGACCGGCCTTTTGCGCGGCTGCCACGGCCGGTTCGATGATCTCAATCTCTTCCGTCCCGAAGTTGCCGCCATCACCAGCATGCGGGTTGAGGCCCGCGACGATGATCCTCGGGTTTTCGTGACCGGCGCTCTTCAGGCATGCCTGCGTCAAAGCGAGCTCGGCGACGATCCCCTCCACCGACAGAGCCGACGCAACCTCCGCCAGTGGTATGTGCGAAGTCACACGTGCGTTCCAGACGCGTTCGAGAACATTGAATTCGCGCGCCTTGCCAGTGAAACCGATGACGTCGGCAACAAAACGGATTTCGTCGTCGTAGCCCGAATAGGCGTAACGCATCGCCTTCTTGTTGAAGGGGGTAAAGCACACGGCATGCGCTCGGCCACTGTCAGCAAGCTTCAGCGCAGTGCGGAAGTTCGTCGTGGCGAAAGTGCCGCCTGCAAGTGTCGCCTCGCCGCGTACCACGTCGGCAGGATTGAGATGCGCAAGGTCGATGAAGACGTGGCGATCCTTACCCGCCTGCTCGAAATTGTCGAGCGGCGCGCTGGCAAGGTTCAAGTCGAGGCCCGCTTCCTTGGCTCCGCCCTCGAGAATACGACGGTCGCCGATCACGACAAGATGCGCCGCCGCGCGGATTTCCGGAAGGGCGATGATGCGCGCGGTAAGTTCGGGACTGATGCCGGCCGGATCACCCATCGCAAGGGCGATTACTGGACGCGTTTCGGTTGCGCCATCTTTGATCATGAACCTCTCCACATGTTTCTCCTCGAAGAAGCAGATACACCGGTTTGGCATTCAATATCAAGAGTACCGCATGCTGTATGCAGAATATTTCATTGACTTGATCGCCGCGGAGTTTCATTAGGTGACCTCAGCGAGCGCCCTCATGGAGAATCAGCGTGGTCCGGATGAACTCAGTCAACGTGGGTACGGGTGATGTCAGCAGCGTTGCGCCGCTGCAGCGGACAGCCTTGCACGACACGCTTGTGAACCACCTGCGCGACATGATCATCGAGGGTAATCTCGCGCCGGGAAGCCGTATCCATGAAGGCCAGCTCGGTGAGCAGCTTGGCGTTTCAAGGACCCCGTTGCGTGAGGCAATCAAATATCTGGCGAGCGAAGGGCTCGTCGAGCTCGTCCCCAGTCGCGGAGCAGTCGTGAAGCGCTTCAGTCCGAAGGATGTGGAGGACATGCTGACGGTGTTGCAATCAATGGAGGAGCTAGCCGGACGGCTCGCATGCGAGGTCGGCTCCGCCGAGGAAATCGCCCATGTTCGCGCTCTTCACGATGAGATGCTGGACAAATACAGGTCGGGCGACCGGCTGAACTACTACAAGCTCAACCAGGCCATCCATACGGCAATCGTCCAGATGGCGCACAACACAACGCTCTCGAACATGCATACGACGTTGCAAACGAGGCTGAAGCGCATCCGTTTCGTCGGTCATGAAGGTCCTGAGAAATGGGCTGCCGCAGTTGCCGAGCATGAAGAGATGATCGTCGCCCTGGAACAGCGCAATAAGCCGGCATTGTCGGAGGCGCTTGGACGGCATCTGAAAAATGCGTGGGAGCGCGTCAAGGACGGTGTGTGAGCCACGTTATGCCGGCGCTTCTTGGATCGTCATGACGCACCATGAGAGCCAGAAGTGCGATAAAGATCGCCGCGAAGCATGCTTGAGAAGTAAGCAAGGTCGCAGCGGTCGTATCGAGTGAGCTGCCCCCGTTGCGTTGCAGACGCGCAGTCGCTGCGAACCGAAAATGGTTTCGCAATCGCCGGTATCAAGTTCGCTGCCGTGGCGCCACGCGGCATTGCGGACACATCAGTTGATCTTTCGGGCGGCCCGATGCGCTGGAAGTGTCACGACGAAGCAGGCGCCGCCGCCCGACGGGGATTCGTAACGGACTGCACCGCCATGGCGCTCGGCGATCTGGCGCACCAGCGCCAATCCCAAGCCCCAGCCGCCCGTGGCCTCGCTTCGCCCCGAGGGCCGGTAAAACGGCTCGAAAACGCGGACGCTCTCGCTATCCGGTATGCCCGGGCCCTGGTCACGGATTTTGAGTTCCGCCGCACTGTCTACCTGCGCAACACTGGCCGTGACGGGAGGGACGCCGTGGCGCAACGCGTTCTGCATGAGATTGCGCACGAGCCTGCCGAGCAGGCGCGCATCGCCTATGACAGTCGCGGGCGTGCCAACGACCTCGACGCCGTGGCGCGCCCCTTCTTCCGAGACAAGAGCCAAGAGGTCGATCGACTCGGGCGCATCGAGCTTTTCGACATGGTCGAGCCTGCTCGCCAACAGAATCTCCTCGACGAGCGTGTCCAGTTCGGCGAGGTTGCGCACGATCTCCTCCTTGCGGTTCTCGTCCGGCGCCTGCTCATAGAGATCGATCGCCATGCGAAGGCGCGCAAGCGGCGAGCGCAATTCGTGGCTGGCATTGGCGAGCAGAGCGCGGTTTGACTTGATCAATCGCTCGACATGATCGGCGGCCTTGTTGAAGCTCTTCGCGACCGCCGCGACCTCATCACTGCCGTCCGCTGGTACACGCGCCACGAAGTCGCCCCTCCCCCAGGCATCCACGCCCCTGCGTAACCGCTCCAATCGGCTGGTCAGGTGGCGCACCACCGGATAGGCGGCAAGCCCAATGACGCCGGCGATCAACGCCAGATAGGTTAGCGGATTGCGTCCGGACGGACGGAAGGGCCGCGCCATGCGCGCTGCCACCGCGCGCCCGTCGGGCAACTTCGTCACCACGGTGTGAAAGCTGCCTCTGCCGTGGCGCCAGCGCCCCTCGAGAACGTCGCGCGGAAGCGGCTGGCCGGCGCTCGCGATCAGCCTACCGCGCGGATCGTAAACTGCAATGTCAGCGTCGAATGCGCGTGAAAACCGCTCCAGCGTCGCCTCGATCGACTGCAGGTCCATGTCGGGCGGAATCAGTGCGGCGACGAACCGCGCGCGTTGGCTCTGCCAGCTGGACTCCTCCTCTCCCTGCCCCAGCCACACGAAGGCCGCACTGGCGAGCGCGACCGCTGCAAGGCTCGCCAGCAGCGTCAGGTAGATTTTTAGGAACAGCCGGCTGCGCATCGCTATCTCTCTTCGTCCTGGAAACGGGCGAAGACATAGCCGGCGCCGCGCACGGTGATGATGCGCCTCGGATGCTTGGGATCGCTTTCGATGGCCGCCCTGATGCGCGATATATGGACGTCGATGGAGCGGTCGAACGCATCCAACTCCTCGCCCTTGACCGTGTCCATCAACCGTTCGCGCGACAGCGTGCGCCCGGCATTTTCGGCAAGCGCCACAAGCAGGTCGAACTGGTAGCTGGTCAGGACACATTCATCGCCGTCGATCCTGACCGAGCGGGATCCCGGATCGATCTCCAACCGTCCGAAGCGCAGGACGCGCGAGACCGCTGCGCTCCCGTTGCGGCGACGCAGGATCGCCTTCAGACGCGCCAGCAATTCGCGCGGATTGAAAGGCTTGGGCAGATAGTCGTCGGCTCCAAGCTCCAGCCCGACGATACGGTCTGTCTCTTCACCTTTGGCCGTGAGCATCAAGATCGGCACGTCCGATACCGCGCGCATGCGCCGGCAGGTCTCGAAGCCGTCAAGGTCCGGCAGCATGACATCGAGGATCACGACATCCGGCATAAGGCGGCCAAGGTCGGTAAGGCCCGCCGCGGCCGTCGCCGCGGCGTGGACGGTGTAACCGTTGCCGGAGAGATAGTCAGCGAGCATGGCGGAGAGGCGCGTATCGTCGTCAACAATCAAGACCCGTTGCGCCATTACTTGCCCTCCGTTCAGTCGCTCGGCCCACTTAGCCTTACCACCGGCCGCGACCCCTGCGCTCTTTCAAATGCTCGACGAGCTTAACGCGCTGCTCCGGCGTCAAAACTGCGGCGGCGTCGAGCAGAGCAGTCGTCATCTTGCGCGAGGCCGCGTCGATGGCCGCGACGCGCTCGCTGCGTAGCTTTTCGGCGGCCGCCCGGTCTATAGAAGGAGCACCGAGGAGTTCGATAACCTGCTCACGCGTCTCGCGAAAGTCCCGGAAAGTCGGCCCGATCTCATCGCGCGCCTTGTCGATGATCTCCCAAATCTTGTCTTCCTGCTCGGATGTCACATCGATTTCGTCAAGCACGGAGCCGATTCGGTGTTCCATAAAGCCGCCACCTCCCATATGTGCGTGCATCATGTGGCCGCCCATCCCGAAGCCGAAAACATCGCTCCGCGCGGCTGCAAAACCGGCCGCGCCGACTAAAGCGACGGCTACCACGCCGCCAATCGCGGCGCGCCGCCCCCATCCTTTCGAGGCTGGTTCGCCGAAAGTCGGGCTCGCCAAATTCTTGTCCTCGTTTTCCATCGTTAGTCTCCTTCACTGCGCAGCACCTGCTGCAATGAAGGTACGCTAACAGGGCAACGTTTCGAGTGTTCTGGGCAAATGTAAAGGAATGTAAAGCGGAGCGCGCCGTCGCGGACAGGCTGGGCCGCAGCGATGAGATTACGTCGGCCGTCATGCCACTCGGTAAAAAATTCCTGCGCCCAAACAGACAGTTACAGCGTCAAAACGTTAAAGTATGCCGAAGTGTATTTTCGAGAAAGAAACATTAGACTAAAGTCATACGCGCTGGGGTCAACAGCAGGTAAAAGTACTATTTTTTGGGAGGAAATAGAATGTCACACAAAGTGGCCTTGAAGAAACGCGTGCTGTCTTCAAACGATCTAGACATGCTGGACGGTTTGCTCAAGGAATGGTGCGACAGTCGCCACTACGACATTTTGAACTTGGAGTCCCAAGAGGCTGCAAGGGAGTTGGTGATGTGGTTTGAGTTCGGCGTCGATAAACCCCATCAACTTCGGGAGTTGCTTGCGACGCGTTAATCAAGATGCCCGTCTGGCATTAAGCGCCAGATGGGCACATCAATCCGGCGCATGGCGTAATTCCAGTTTCCGCCCCGCAGATACTGACTGAATGAATGTCGTCAGCGGATCCGTGAGCCGTCGGCCTGTAATGGATCCAACAGGCGTCTTCCATGCTTCTCGCCAATTGAGCGAGGGGAGTTTGCGGCAGCTATCGGTTCAAACAAACGTTCGGCTTCATCGGGCCGGATGATGCTGCAAGATCAGCGGACGAGATCTTCGTCTACCGGGAACCTACGCGTCCTCTGCGGCATTAGAAGCAGGTTGTCGCAATTTGTTTCAAGGGAGGCCGAGACGTCAGGAAAGAAGAAGAGCGTCCGCTCCAGCGCCGCTCCCGTTCGGCCACATCGCCTTCGCCCGAAGCGAGGGGCACGATTCCGCGTGTTCGAAAAAGCCAATCGCCAAGCCATGAAGATTGCCTGGCTTGTCGTTATCACTTTTGTTGCCGCCATCGCATTGCATGCCTTGTTGACATGATCAACATTGGTTGCACATGCCATCGAGCCGTTATGCTGGTTGGTAACACGTCCATCCCAGATCAAAGAAATGCCCCGATGCAGGTGGATGCGGGTGGAATAGCGTCTCACGCAAGTGCCTCGGCTAAAATCCTAACTTTCCCAGATAAGTGATTGAGATCAGAATATTTTGTCGGATCAGGTCGATGCAAGAAGCGCTGCCAACTTCCCCAATTCCGACGGTTCGGGTCTCATTGTACAAAAGAAGGTCAGACTCCTCCCACTGGCGATTTTATGGCAGTATTAGAGATGCCTTAAATGAAAGGGAGGAACCACTCGTGTCTCTGATAACAAAACTGCCAGCAGGCCAAACTGTCCTTGAGTTCGAGGGGCACAAGTTCTGGGTTGATATTACGGAGAAACCGAAATTTGAAATGAGAGTTGGGATGGTGCCAGAAGGTGATGATCCAGAACTGGTAGTGAAACTCATGGCCGCTCTGGAGGAAGGGAGTAAATGGAAGAAGAATAAAGACGGTTCTTGGAAGTGCGTCGATGAAAGTGGGTCGGCAACTGACGGCATGCACAGAACGAAGCACTGAAAAAAAGGCAACCGCCCGCCTTGGCGAGATGGGCGTCCGAAAGTACGTCCTCGGCCAGAAAATCAGCAGCATCAGGGTGATGATATCGGCGAATTATTGGCATTCCCTATTGCATCAGAACCACCGCATGGCGTCCGTTCCTTCGATTGATACCGAAGGACGAGCCCGTTGTGATCCAAGACATACGTTTTCCTTCTGGCGAACCGTCGCGAGGCATTCGAATGTCGCCTATTCGTAGCATTCTCTCCCGGGGCAGCAGGTTTAACCGACCATGGTCCCGGTGGTTGGTGCAGATTGAAGTCCCTGTCGGGGTCGGACAACCCATGTCACGAGACAAGTCGAAGAGCTGCTGCGCGATCAGGTGCGCGACCGCCCTTTCCCTCTGGGCCGTTGCGTGGGCGCTCCACCTTGAAGTGCGCGAGGCTCCATGAATGTGGAACTTCCGGACCTTCTTCTCATTTGATCGAGATGAGCATCCGAGAACGAGATTCCATGCGAGGCGACCAGCAGCAGGAAATGGCCTCCTGGTTGCGGTCACTGGAGCCTGTCCAACCGAAGGACATGATCGGACTTTGGAAAGGCGTCGGCCTTCCGTCGGGACATCCGCTGGACGGCGTCCTCGAGAACTTGCACTGGTTCGGAAAGCGCTTCCATGCCGACATGCGGGCGGACGCTTTGCTCTTCCAACGGCGGCCCGGACGGCTTGTGTCGATTGATCCCCGCTATATCCCCATCGGGCTCGCGATCAAGGCGGCACCGTTGGGACGAACGGCTGTTGCTCGGAAGCTGTTTTTGCACCTTCAGCAGGCGTTGCGCGCAAAAGATACGACAGCTTCGATAACGCTCCAAATATTCGAACACGTCGAAAGCGCGGCAATGATCTACGACAAGCAGCCCATCGTGGACCACTTCCGGCTTGTAAGACATGATGAACTAGTCGGGATGATGTGCGTGCGCGGCGACTCGTGCCGGTATTTCTTCAGGCTTCGGAAAGTGAACGAGGCAGGCATGTAACCCACGGCTTGGACTGCGCCGTCTGGAACATTGTCGGGCTCGGACCGTTCGCAGGAAGAGCAGCAATCGGAGGATCACATGAGCAATCTTTACAATGAAAGCGACCCCGCGGTCTCGGGCGAACCGGCAAAAAGCATGCTGACTGCGTTCTTTGACTCTCGAAGCGAAGCGGAGGATGCCGTCGAGCGCCTCAAAGAGGCAGGCGTCGCCCACGTCCGGCTGATGCCGGGATACGAAGCCGATGCCGAGAAGGCTAATGTCGAAAGCGACGATCGCGGAGGTTTCTGGCCTCAACTCGGAGACTGGCTCCTTCCGGACGAGGACCGTGTCGTCTATGCCGAAGGACTTCGACGCGGTGGCTTCCTGGTGTCCGCTTCGGTGGACGAGGCCACCTACGACACGGCCCATGACATACTCGACGATGAAGGAGCAATCGACATGGACGAGCGCGCCGACCTTTGGCGCAGCGAAGGCTGGAACGTCCTGAAGCCGAACGAGACATATGTCGAGGCGAGATATGATCGGAACCGTCTCGGGGAAGCGAATCGCGACCAGCAGGTCTCCGGCTCTCGCGACGATGTGTTCGAAGCCGACGCCGCCGCGGGGTCTGCTACGGTCGCAGGTCACTACATGAGAAGCGGCGAACCTACGCCTTCGCGCGTGCGCGCCTATGAGCTCGATGAGGAAGTTCGCGTGGACGAACATATGCGCGACGACATCCTTCCGACCGGTCATCAGCGAACGGTCGCCGAGGGACAGGATCCAGCCGACCGCGAACTTCGTCAGAGCCAGGACATGGACGGCCTGCGTCAGGAGCAAAGCTTCCCACGCAGCCGATAAGCGCGGACGAGATGATCGACGCTGGTCGGCGCAGGTCGGTGCCGTCGGAGACGCCACAGAGGCCGGACGTTTGTGCCGTCCCTCCTTCATTTTATGAGCTGGTCACTGGCGTCCATACGGCGTCGACGGCTACGGGCATCGCGACCCCTGACGCTATCACATGTGCAGCGGATAGAAGATGCTTCAGCCACAGCCGAGACCTCGACATCTTGAGGCATTGGTCACTATGCAGCTCGTTAAGGAGCGCGACGCGGAGCGTGTTCGTGACCGACATTGACGAAACCCTCATTCTTCAAAGGAGAATCCCAATGAAGAGCAAGGAACTTGACGAAAGTGATCCGTGGCGCGAGCGCAACTTCGTGCTGGTCCTGGACGACGGCGAAGAGGCGTTCGAAGCAATCACGCGCTTCGCCGAGGAGCAAAAGGTCGGCGGCGCGTCGCTAACCGCCATCGGGGCCTTCCGTAGCGCCACGCTCGGCTTCTTCGAGTTCGCGACGAAGAACTACAAGGAGATCCCGGTTGAGGAACAGACCGAGGTCCTTAGTGCTATTGGAGACATTGCTATCGGCGACGACGGCAAGGCCAGCCTCCACATGCATGTGGTCCTCGGCCGGTCAGACGGAGCCACCCGGGGCGGCCATTTTATCAAGGGCACCGTTCATCCTACCCTCGAGATCATCATCCGCGAAAGCGCAGTCGGCTTCCGCCGCCGAAAGCGCGAAGACCTCGGTATCGCGCTGATCGACCTGTAGACGGTGGTCTGGAGCAGCCGATCACGAGCAGGGGCTTTTTCTTTTGTCTCGGAACTTTATCTTCGCCTGGATGTTTATGGCGATCACGCTTTTCATATACCCACCAGTCGCTGAATCTGCGTGATCTGCAGTGCTGCGGGCATGACCCTTGGCACTCAGCTGATGGCTTGGACTCGCATTCGACCTCTCATTAGACGAGCCCTTGTCGCAATATGTTTCGTGAAATGCTTGCCCCCGCTTCGGCGGGTTTTTTGTTGAGTCTCAGGGGTGTTGGAGAACCAACCATGCTGAGCTTGCTTAACCCCGCCGCAATACACCCGAAAGCCGTCGCTCAAACACCTTGATGGAACTCTCGCCATGAAGATTGTGGTTGCTCTGAAAAGATACATCTCCCCGGCATCAATTAACTTGCGTGTCCGCTAAACTTGATCGCAGGTGACGGAGACCAACCAGCTGCCGCAAATGAACTCAATCAGACCAAAGTCTTGAGTGCTTCAGGCCAATGGTCTGATGGAGGGAACTGCTGCGTTGTGCTGTCGTTTGCTCACCTGTGAGGCTGCCAAGACAGCCACGGAAATGGAGAAGAAAATGTTTAGCAAGATTCTCGTCTCTACCACTGCGATCGCCCTCATGTCGGGTGCTGCCTTTGCAGGATCCTCGACGGTTAACGGCGCGGTTGGCGGTGCAGCCACAGGCGCAATCGTCGGCGGTCCCGCCGGCGCCGCAATCGGTGGCGCAGCAGGTGCGGTCGTTGGGACTCTACTCGATCCGCCGCCGCCGAAGGTTGTGACCTATGTGCGCGAAGCGCCTCCTCCGTCAGGCACCGTCGTCATAAAGGAGAAGGTTGTCGTCGGACAGCCGCTGCCTGAGGCCGTCGTAGTCACTCCGGTGCCCGATGACCCAACATACGCCTACGCTGTGGTCAACGACCAGCGTGTGATCGTGGAGCCTTCCTCGCGCAAGGTCATCCAGATCGTCAACTGACGACAAGGTTGGATCCGGCATGCCGGGTCCAACCTGCAAACTCAAACCAAATCGACACCACAAGGACGTCGTGCTGCGACGCCCTCTGGCGCAGCACGTCCTCGGCCAGGGAGTTAAAGCTATGAACCGCAAGATCCTACCTGTCCTGATCGCCTCGCTCGCGCTCGGCGCGTCGCCAGTTGGTCTGCTTTCCGCAGCCGCGCAGGATGCAACTCCGATATTGCCCAAGAAGGGCACGACGCAAGGCGAGCAGCCGCAATCCGGCACATCGCAGCAGCCGTCAGGCGCAGAAGCGCCAAGCAACGGTTCGGGTCAAGAAGCCCCGTCCGGAGGAACGGGCGACGCCACAACTGTCCAACCCGATAGCGGAGGAACGGGAACATCCGGCTCATCTTCGCAAGGTACTGATCAGCCTACCACTCAACAGCAAGACACAACGAAACCTGCCGACGGATCCACTTCGCAGCAGGCGCCTGCATCCGGCAGCGAGAGCGGAAAGAGTTCGACGAAGAGCTCCGGTGAAACAACTTCGCCTGATGGAAAAGCCACATCCGATAAGCCGTCTGACGCCACAGGATCGGGCGACGCTGGCACGACGGGTGGGGGCACGTCGACGGGAACGTCCGGTCAATCCACTTCCACTAAGACTGAAACCGATGTCAACATCTCTGTCGAACAGAAGACTGAAATCCAGCAGGTCGTGAAGGAAGTCAATGTCGAGCCGGTTCGCGAAGTCGACTTCACGGTTGAAGTTGGCACAGCCATACCAAAGACGATCCGACTTGAGCCGCTGCCGCCGCGGATCGTCAAGATCGTCCCGCAATATGAAGGCTATCGCTTCTTCATCCTGGCAGATGGCAGGATCATCATCGTCGAACCCTCGACGTTCAAGATCGTCTACATCATTGTCTGAATGGCCCCGACTTCCCCCGGCGGCAAGTCCGCCGGGGGGCAAGAGAAGACCATCTTATGCGACGAAGCAAAGGCTAGTGATATGGGATTTCCACTCGCGGTGATCGCAGCGGCCATCGCAGCTATCGTTCTTGCACTAATGGTGCTCGGTGATCCGGCAGAGAAGGCGCCGAGCCGTGTCTTTGTGCAACAGGCTCTGCATCATCAAGTGACGCGCTCTCCGTGACGCTCAGGGGCTTGCACGCCTCAGCTTATCGCCAGGCCGTCAGAACTACGCAAGGTCGGCCATAGCCCTAAAATGGAGATCGCGTCGCTTGGTTTGAGTCCGCGTCCGCCAGCTCGGCTTCGGCATCAATGGCGAAAGGGCGAACCGTCCTCAGCGGCAACATCAGGATAAAGTTGGCGCCGGAGCGTCTCCAGTGCTCTGACCTTTCGAAGCTCGCGCTGCACAGTCTCGGCCGTAACATCGCGCCAGGCTGCGCCATCCGGCTGGTCCCATACCCTTCCGCCGGATGCCAGAAATTCGCAAAAGGCCTGCGCCGAGCGAAGGCGGCTGCTAAGTTCGACATAGTGGTTAGTGTAGGCGTCCATGAGAACTCCGTCAGCATAACGCGCGCGCCTATAAAAACGACGTCCCCGTCATTCGCTGCGCTGACACTTCGCCTTAGTGCAGCACAGTCGGCGGCAGGCGAACGATGCTCGTAATCGTCTCGAGCAGCTCAACGAACTGGTCGAGGACCATTCCAAAATTCTTGTCATCCATCCGCGCTATCTCCGGGATCGTGTCGTAAGTGCGCGCAACAAGGTAGTCGAGGCCCGTGCTGCTGGCAAACGGGCTGTCGGAAAAGTCGCTCGTTCGAACCGCGTGCAGTTCATCCACAATCCGGCGAACAAGACGCTCGCGATCCTTGATTGAAAGGCTCAACAGTTCTTTCCGCGCATCGCGAATTTCGGTGATGATACCGTGGGACATGAGCCTCCCCGATCTAAACGTGGCGGCAGCGCGCCTTGCGTGTAGCCGCACTGTAGCAGCTCCTTCGCGACTAGACGTCGGACCTTGGTCTGATCGCACCCTTCGCTTAAGACCTAAGTCCTGGCTCGAGCCCCGCCTTGTCCGCAGGCCAGCTGCTTTGGGAGCCATGTGAGCCCGAGGGACTGATCGCCGCTCTCTCGCGCTGCTATCCGCTCGTTTGAACGTTCATCCAGGGCGGCACGACACGTACAGACCAGTGCTTCATAATGGTGGCGAGACCTTCGGTCGCAGAAGAGAAACGATCGTTTCTTTCGCCTCAGCGACTGAGAGGCCCCACCCACGCGTCACGCCAGCATCAAAGACACCAACGGCCGACATCCGTGTGCCTTCGTCTAGCAAGCCCGCTTGGATCATCAGGTCGATCGTGGTTTCGATTGCCCTTTCGGGAATGGCCAGGCCGTTCGGCCACATGCCCATGTCACGCATGTAGCGCAGCCCGCGACGGGCAAGATCGGCGTCATCCGGCACCGTGATGCGCTGGAAGATCGGCAACGCAATTTCTTCCTCCTGCGAGGGATCGTTGGTAATCAGATAGGCTTCGGCCAAAGCCTTCAAGCGCTTTTCCCCTTCGCTGTCTCGCCCTTGAAATCAGTGTATATTATGCCAATATACATTGATGATTGATTGGGAGCGGATAACGGGCTTCGACTGGGACGCGGGAAACGCCCGCAAGAGCGCTGAAAAGCACAGCGTGGGCCAGGCAGAAGCGGAGCAGGTGTTTTTCAACGAGCCACTGCTGATTGTTCCCGACGCAAGGCATAGCGCCGAAGAGCAATGCATCCACGCTCTTGGGCGCACCGACGACGGAAGGCTGCTTCATGTCACCTTCACGCTTCGGCAGAACGCGACGAAGATACCGGTGATCTCGGCCCGGGATATGAGCCGCAAGGAGCGGAGCTATTATGAGCAAGACGCTTAAGCCAGTACCGGAATTCAAGACGGAAGCGGAAGAACGGGCTTTCTGGGAAAGCCAGGATTCCGACGATCATATCGACTGGAGCAAGGCGGAGCGCGTGCGCTTGCCGAACCTGAAGCCATCCTCGACATCGATCTCGCTGCGGCTACCGAACGCGCTTCTTGAACGGATAAAGGTCGCGGCCGGCAAACGCGACGTACCCTATCAGTCGCTCATCAAGATCTGGCTCGCAGAGAAGGTCGACGCTTCGGGTGCGCAACGATGACGTCCGCGGATCGACGAAAGCGCCGCACCGTGGCAGGCGACCCTTCGTCATGATCTATCGGGCAGTAGCATGCCTCGCCACGCCCGTCCTATGGACGTCTCGCGGACCTTCTGGCGCACTCTATGGGAAGGTTTAAAAGGAACTCAGAGAAGGGCGTGCGATTTGCAATCAGGGGCCCTGACTGGTCGCGTCCTCCCCGGCCTGAACGCCGGGGTATCCGCGAGGTTCATGATGAGGATGTCTTCGAAGCCCGCTGCGGCAAAAACCTCGGCTTCGGAGATCTTCTGGCAATTGATGCCTTTGGCCCCGGCGGCGACCTGCGCTGCGGCAAGCGCCGGGATCTTGTGGGTCTTGATATGCGGACGGAAACGCAGGCCGTTTGCATCCATGTAGGATTGCACCCGGCTGATGTTTGCCGCCAGCCGGTCTTCATCGACGATCGGTCGCGGCGTAGAAAGATCCGCAATCCTGTCGCCTACCTCGGCGACAACGGCAAACCGGTTTTCCTGCATCTACGCGGCTCCGCGTTCATTTCCATGAGGATCGGCGATCATCGGCCAGATATTTCTCGGTGCCCGGCGATAGGGCGTCTTGGCCGGATTGTTCGGATAAGGCGTCCCCGCGGAACAATAGAGGATCTCGGCGGCGATCTTCGAAAACGACGCGAAGAAGTGGTTCGTAGATTTGATGACCAGGATCCTCTTCTTCGTCGGATCAATGCCCATGACCGTAAAGAGGCTGGCATCAAAGCTCTGGGCACGCGTTGAGTTCAAGATGATGTCGATACCGTTGAGAACCACATGAGCGGCATCGCCGAAGGGTGCCAGGCTCTCGCGGAACTGCATATCGGCATCCTTCACAAGCTTGACGACCGTCACGGTACCATCGATCGGATTTCCGGTGCCGGGCGCCGATTTCGCGCCGAAGCGGAGCGGAATCTCAGCGCCCTCCCCTGCCGCAAAACAGATCTGCACCGCCATCGGGTCCCAGATCGTGCCGATCGCCGTATCCGTCGCCCCATGGCTCATCAGTTCTTCGAGGATGACCGTGGCATCGCCCGCGGTACCGCCGCCCGGATTGTCCCAGACATCGGCGATGACAACCGGCCAGGCGGTGGCGGCCAGAGCACGCGCGACCGCCTCCTTCTCGTTTATCTGAGGTGCCATGAAGGTTCCGCGCTTGGAGAACAGCTCGAGCCCGAGGTCGCGGGCAAGCGCTGCCCCCTTTTCCGGCTTGCCATCCGTAACCACCAGCATTTTCGTTCCCATTTCGGGAACGTCGCCGACCATGAAGCCATGGATCACGGAAATCGACAGGACATCCGGGTCGTCCCTTTCGATCTCGATGATCTTGTCGACGAAGGAGCGCATGGGTTCGCGCGACGTGGGGAAGACGTCGATCATGCGGCAATCGAAGACGGAAACGGCAGGCTTTATCCTGCCTTCAAGCGTATCGACGGCGATGCGCCACAGATCTTCGGCGCGGTCGACGAAATCCGTGTGCGGGAATTCCTTGAAGTAGACGGCGAAGTCGAGGGCCGCCACGCGCTTGGCGGTCAGATGGCTGTGCGGGTCGAGTTCGGCGCAGACGAGAATATCGGGTCCCACGATCTCGCGGATGCGCGCAAGGATGTCGCCTTCGGTATCTTCGTAGCCCGCCGCCACCATGGCTCCGTGCAGCCCGAGGACCACCGCGTCAACTGGCATTGCAGCGTTAAGCTGAGCCAGTATCTCGTCGCGCAAATCTTCATAGGTGGAACGGTTGACGAGCCCGGCCGGATCCGCCCAGGTTGCCGTCCCTTCAATCAGCTCCCAGCCCTTTGCAGCAGTGACCCGCCTGCCGACGGTGATCGGCGCGGTGCAAAGTGTGGGTGTTTCTGGATGCTGTCCCGGCGGTGCGTAAAGCGAAGCCTCGAAAGCCCGCCGGTCGACACAAATCGGTGAGAAGGTGTTGGTCTCGGTCGCCAGAGCCGCCGTGAAAATGCGCAAATGATTGGCCTTTTATGTTGTCGACACCGCTTCAACCCATCGGATTCGGCAGATAGCCGGTGAACCCGCAGATCTTCCAGCGCCCCTCGTGAAGCCGGCAGTAATAGAGCGTCTGCCACTGCATGACATCGCGGCTGCCGTCGGTCTTGGCGATGCCGCCATCGAATTTCTTGCGCACCAGGGCCGTGTCGCCTTCGATCTCGATATCTTCCAGCGTGGTCGTCGAAAAGATCGCGGTGCGCGCGTCCTCCGCCAGGCTTTCCTTGCCAAATTCCTTGGCCTGCCGCAGCCATTCGTCGCGATAGGCGGCAAGCGTCGGAAAGGCAAGACGCCATTTGTCCGGGCTCACCTGCTTGCGACCATCGATCCCGATGAAACCATCTTCCACGAAGTCGTTTTCAACCATGGACCAATCGGCAGCCAAAAACGCGTCGATATCGCGCGGAACGAGCATCTCCCAGATGGAATGCCGGGCTGTGTCAGACGAAGGGAAGGGATTCTTGAAAGGATCGCGCATGTTCGCCCTTTATTTAAATTCTTTTCATAAATTGCGTTTTTCGCTGGCCAAATTCTGCTTTCTATGGTCACTTGTCAACTTATCAAGAAAATAATTTGCAAGGATCCGGAATGTCCATCAAGCGCTATGGCACTGTTCAAACCGGCGCCGGCGGCAAGTCTCTGCCGTTTGCGCGCGCCGTCGAAGCCGATGGCTGGCTTTATGTTTCCGGTCAGGTTGCAATGGAAAGCGGCGAGATCGTCGAGGGCAACATCATCGCCCAGACGCATAAGACAATTGCCAATGTGCTGGCGATCCTCAAAGAGTCCGGTTACGGCGTCGAGGATGTCGTGCGCGTCGGCGTCTGGCTCGACGACCCACGCGATTTCTGGACGTTCAACAAGATCTATCAGGAATATTTCGGCGAGCACCCCCCGGCACGCGCCTGCGTGCAATCTTCAATGATGGTGGATTGCAAGGTGGAGATCGATTGCGTCGCCTATAAGAAAAAAGACCAGTAAGGACGCCATCACCGGGAGGATCGGTTGGATATCTTTTCCACATTGCAGGAAGACAAGGGCCGCCTCTCTCCCTCGGAGAACCGGATTGCCGAGATCATCGTCAACGATTTCGAATTTGCCGTGAACGCCTCCATCATCGAGCTTGCGGAGAAGGCCGAGGTCTCGCCGCCGACCGTCACGCGCTTCTGCCGCCGTCTCGGCTGCGAAAGCTTCTCTGACTTCAAGGTCCAACTCGCCCGCACGGCGCATATCGGCGTCCGTTATCTGAAGCCCGAGTCCAAAAGCAGTGATCCCGCCGACGTTGCGCAGGACATCATCACCAAGGCCCAGAACGCGCTGTTCCTCCTGCACCGTTCGCTTGACATCGCCGCAATCGAAGGCGCCGCCGACCGGATCGCCAAGGCGGATATGATCTATGCCTTCGGTTCGGGTGGCAACTCCTCGATGATCGCCGACGAATTCCAGAACCGCCTCTTTCGCCTAGGACTGCGCATCACGGCAAGTTCGGACCACAGCATGCAGCTGATGATGGCGGCGGCAGCGCGCGCGGGCGACGTGCTGATCGGCTCGTCCTTTTCGGGGCGCAATGCCGAGCTCGTTCGCGCTTTCGGGCTGGCGCGCGAAGCCAAAGTCACGACGATTGCACTGACGCAGACCGGAAGCCCGGTGGCAGCGGCGGCCGAGATCTTGGTGCCGATCGACCTGCCGGAAGGAAACAATATATTCCGCCCCACCTCGACCCGCATCGCCTATATCGCAACCGTCGACATCATCGCGAGCCTTGTCGCCTATGCCATCCAGCCGAAGGCGGCGGTAACGCTAAGACGTATCAAGCAACAATTGGTCGCGCACCGCGACGGCGACGACCGTCAGCTCCTCGGAGACTGAGGACGTGCAAAAGGAAGGATGAAGCATGACGCAATCGGTCGCTATCGTGACGGGAGCTGCTGGAGACATCGGCGCTGCAATCGCCGCGAGGCTCGCCGATGACCATGACATCGTCCTGCTTGCCGACATCGACCTGGAGGCGGCCGCAGCCGTTGCCGCCGCGCTTGGTCCGCAAAGCCGTTTCGTTGCCGCCGGATGCGACGTCACCAGCGAGGAGAACGTTTCTCGTCTTGCAAGGCGCTGCGCCGAACTCGGACAGTTGCAGACGCTCGTCAACAATGCCGGCGCGGCACGTGCTGTCAGCCTTCATGATACCACGCCTGCCATCTGGCGCATGGACAATGCCCTCAACCTCGAAGCTGCATTCTTATGCTTTCGCGCCGTCGAGGACATGCTGAAGACCTCGAAAGGCTCGGTCATCAACATCGCCTCCGTCAACGGCATGAACGTTTTCGGGCATCCGGCCTATAGCGCGGCGAAGGCGGGGCTTCTCCACTTCACGCGGTTGGTGGCCGTCGAATACGGCAAGTTCGGCATCCGCTCCAATGCGGTCGCCCCCGGCACGGTCAGAACCCGGGCCTGGGAAGCGCGCGCGGCTGCCAATCCCAACGTCTTCGAGGAGGCACGGCGATGGTATCCGCTCCAGCGGGTCGTCGACCCGAAGGATGTGGCCAATGCCGTTGCCTTTTTAGCCGGACCGCAGGCGGCAGCCATCAGCGGGGTTTGTTTGCCTGTGGATTGCGGCCTGACGGCGGGCCAGGCGGAGCTCGCCCGCACCTTCTCGCAATCCGACCATTACTGAAATCCATAATCAAAAGAGAGGAACAGGACATGAAACCGGTTTACTATCGCTTGGAAAACAGCTGGACCCCAAAGGGCGGGCCAAACGGCCAGTTCACCTTCACGCTCTTAAACCTCTCCGAAAGCCCGCTTTCCGGCTTCAAGCTCGTCTATACGTCCTTGACGCGGGTGAGCGACCCTGAAGCCTGCGAGAACGCCCAGTTCCTGCGCCGGAACGCGAACTTCCACGAATTCTCGCCGCCCCCGGGGTTCTTTCTTGCGCCCGGCCAGAGCTGGATCTTCACGGTTGCCGGCCTTCATCGCAAGGCGCAGCATTGCACGGATGGGGCAAAATCCGCCTATCTGACACTGGCCGACGGCACGCATGCCGAGGTGGCCGTCTCCGATCTGCTTCTTGAAGGCAGCCTGAGCGAGCCGCCGCCGGCGCTGCTGCCGGAGGGCCGCCTTGATCTTCCCTTCGCGCTCCAGCCCTGGCCGGCAGAGATCGATGCCAAGCCGGGCGACAGCTTTCCGGTCGTGCTTTATCCGCAGGGCGCAAGCTCCGACGAGCTGCTTTCGATCTCGACGGTGATTTCCCTTTCGCGCCGGCTCTTTGAGAGCGACCATTCCGTCTTCAGCCTGGCGCCATCGCCGCAGGGCCGGGCACTAGCCTTCGACCGCCAAGCCTCGCTCGGTGCGGAGAGTTACCAGCTAACCTTTGCCTCTGACAAGGTCACGCTTTCCTATTGCGATGCGGCAGGGCGCCAGTATGGCCTGACCTCGCTTGCGCAATTGCTCAACGGGGCGCGCACGACAAAGGGCAGGTTCCGCTTTCCTGTCTCCGGCAGCATCTCCGACAAGCCGCGTTACGGCTGGCGCGGCTGCCATCTCGACGTGTCGCGTCAGTTTTATCCGGTTGCCGACGTCAAGCGGCTGATCGATATCCTTGCCTGGTTCAAGCTCAATATCTTTCACTGGCATCTGACCGACGACGAGGCATGGCGGTTGGAGATCAGGGCCTATCCGCAGCTCACCACCACCGGCGTCCTGCGCGGTCCGAACGAGCCGCTGCTGCCGCAGCTCGGCAATGGCGCTGAGCCCGTCGGCGGCTTCTATTCGCAGGACGATATCCGCGACATCGTCGCCCATGCCCAGGCATTGAATGTCGAAGTCGTGCCGGAGATCGATATTCCCGGTCACAATGCCGCAACGCTGGCCGCTCTGCCGGAACTCACCGATGGCCAGGAGGCACCGGACAGCTATCATTCCGTTCAGGGCTATCCGAACAACGCCTTGAACCCGGCCGTGCCCCTCACCTACGAATTCCTGGAAAAGGTCTTCGACGAGATGGTCGAGCTCTTCCCCTCCTCCTACATTCATGTGGGCGGTGATGAAGTGGCGAACGGTTCATGGCTTGCCTCTCCGCTGGCAAAGAAGCTGATGGCCGAGGAAGGCATTTCCGGCACGTTCGGCCTGCAGTCCTATTTCCTGAAACGGATCAAGGACATGCTGACGGCGCGCGGACGCAAGCTTGCCGGCTGGAACGAGGTGGCGCATGGCGGCGGGGTCGCGGCGAAAGACACGCTGCTGATGGCCTGGGAAAATCCGCAGGTCGGCATCGATCTCGCAAGGGAGGGCTACGACGTCGTCATGACGCCGGGACAAGCCTATTATCTGGACATGGTGCAGGCAGAGGCCTTCCAGGAGCCGGGGGCGAGCTGGGCAGGCACGGTGCCGCCGGCACATACCTATGCCTATGAAGCGGGAGGTGAGTTCCCCGAGGATCTCAAGGACAAGATGAAGGGCGTACAGGCCTGCATCTGGTCCGAACACTTCCTGTCGCGCGGCTACTTCAACCGCCTGGTCTTTCCGCGCCTTCCGGCGATCGCCGAAGCGGCATGGACCCCGAAGGCCAAGAAGGACTGGAACCGCTTTGCGGCCATCGTCCCCCTGAGCCCGGCACTCTAGGCGCGAAACTCCAGGACGGTAGCGATGCGGATTGCGGTCGGCGGAATTCACACGGAATGCAGCACATACTCGCCGGTGCTGATGGCGATCGAGGATTTTCGCGTCATGCGCGGGGCAGATCTCCTCGGTTCCGACTATTTCAACTTTCTGAACGCGGAAGGGGTCGACCACCTCCCGCTTCTCCATGCGCGTGCCATTCCCGGCGGACCGGTGTCGCGTGCCGCCTACGAGGAGTTCAAGACGGAGTTCCTCGACCGGCTGCAGGCGTCCACGCCGCTTGACGGTCTCTATCTCGCCATGCACGGCGCAATGAACGTCGAGGGCATGGATGACGCCGAAGGCGACTGGATATCGGCGGCCCGGGCTGTCGTCGGTCCGGACTGCATCGTCGCTGCGAGCTACGATCTGCATGGCAATGTCAGCCAGAAGATTGTCGACCAGCTCGATATTTTCGCGGCCTACCGCACGGCGCCGCATATCGATGTGCGCGAGACCATGGTGCGCGCCTGGTCGATGCTCGTCGACGCGCTTACGAGCGGGAACCGGCCGGGCGTGGCCTGGGCGCAGGTGCCTGTCCTGTGGCCAGGCGAGCGGACTTCGACTGAGGATGAGCCGGCAAAGAGCCTCTACCTACGGCTTGCGGACTTCGACCGCCGCGACGGCGTTCTCGATGCCAATCTGATGATCGGTTATGTCTGGGCCGACGAGCCGCGGGCGACGGCCTGCGCCGTGGTGACGGCCTCGGACAAAGCTGCTGCCGCAAAAGCCGCGGAGGAGATCGCACTTTCCTATTGGAATGCCCGAAAGGATTTTCGTTTCGGACCGGTCACCGGTCCGCTCGACGACATGCTCGATATTGCAGCAGATACGAAGACTGTGCCGGTCGTGCTTGCGGATTCGGCGGACAATCCGACCGGCGGCGGTGTGGGCGACCGGGCCGATGTCCTAAGCGCGGTTCTTTCCCGCAAGTTCGAAAACACGCTCTTTGCCGGCATCACCGACCGGCCGGCCGTCGAGGCCTGCTTTGCCGCCGGCAGGGGAGCGGTCGTGCCTCTATCAATCGGCGGTAGTCTCGATCCGGCGAGCTTTCCCGTTCGCATCGAGGCCGAGGTAATCCTACTCGACGATCCAGGCTCCGAGGCCGAACGCCAGGCGGTGATCCGCTCCAGCGGCGTGACGGTGGTTCTTGCCGCCCGCAGGCGCCCCTATCACAACATCGCGGATTTCGCGCGCCTTGGGCTCGATCCCAGATCGGTTCGGCTGCTGGTCGTAAAATCGGGCTATCTTTCGCCCGAGCTTGCGCCGATTGCCAATCCGAATCTCATGGCACTGACAGAGGGCGTCGTGAACCAGGACATCGAAAGTCTGGCGAGCCATCGCCGAACCCGGCCGATCTTCCCGTTCGACCGCAAATTCGTATACCAACCGCAGGCGCGTCTTTCGGCGCGCTGGCAGGACTGATTATGTTTTATTTTCAGGCCCGGGACGAAGGCCACCATCCGGTAGGGATCTGCACCTTGCGGAACGAGGATATGAGGCGGACGAACGGCTGCTGCGGGTGATCGCCGAGCGTGCGTCAAATGAGATCGCAAACTCGTGCGTTTCGCTGACAACCATCCAGAGCGGCGCACGTTGAATCATGCGAGCATAACTGGACAATGCAGCGCAAGGCGAACTGTTCGGAGGAGCTCATGTGCGGTGATTATCCTCTGATCGTGGGCACCGCGTCCATCGCCGAGAATTTCGCGGAATTCAGATCAAGGTTCGTTTTGTCGATGTTTGCCGGGCGCGGGCGATCTTCCCGTTCGACCGCAATTTCGATTGCCAGCCGCAGGCGCACTTTTCGGCGCGCCGGCGGGATTGACATTTTGCATCATCAAATCGCGTGGCGGGCGGCGCATTGCCAGAACGCGCGCCGTCCGACCACCAGATCGTTCCTTTCGCTGATATCCGCATGAACCGCCTTCTTCCCGATGTCTTTCGCAATCCGGCAATCCGCGTCAGCATGATTGCCATTTTTTTGTTCGGGTTTGCGGGGGCGACAACATCGCCCTATCAATCCGTCGTCGGCATTCGCGAGCTGGGATTGAGCAACGGTCTTTATTCAGCCCTGATCTTTGTGGCCGCGGCGGTCAATGTCCTCGTGAGCATCCTCCTCGGCAACCTTGCCGACCGTCTCGGCGAATATCGTTCGATGATGCTGGTGGCTGCCAGTTTCGGCATTTTCGGCTATGGCGCGATATATATCGTTCCGACCCAAACGAGCTTCATCGCCTGCTCGCTTCTGTTGCTACCGATCTATGGTTCGCTCAACTCCCTGCTTTTTGCCAATGTCCGGGCCGCCACCGCGAAAATGCCCAAAAACGAGGTCAACACCGTCAACTCAGGCGTCCGGGCAATGATCTCGCTGTCGTGGGTGCTGGTACCTGGCATGACAGGTGCGCTGCTTTCCGCGTCGACGAGCATGCTGCACGCCTATCTTTTCGCCTGTCTCTCTTGCATATTCTGTTTTGCCCTGATCAGCGCGTTCCTGCCGCGCCAGAAGGGCACGGACAAAGCAGCAACGCATCATCTCTCTCATCTTGCAGCTCTCGCCGAAGTGGTTTCGCCGAGAATCTTCACGCCCTTGATTGCCGTTGCGCTCATTACGAGCACGCTCCATGTCAACGGGGCGATCCTGCCCTTGATCGTCACCGGAGCGGTTCACGGGACGGTGGCCGATGTCGGCATTCTCGTCGGCATCGTTGCTTTCTTCGAGATCATCTTCATCATCGTCTGGGCGCGACTTCTCAGGCAGATGGGTCAGGTCGCAGCACTGGTGACCGGCACCATCATTTATGCCGCCTACCTGTTGCTGCTCGGCCTTGCTTCAGAGCCCTGGCACGCTTACGCCCTGACAATCATCAGCGGCATTGGCGCTGCAGCGTTGATCAGCATCCCCATCACCTACCTCCAGGACCTCATTGCAGAGCGGCCAGGTCTTGGCAGCGCCCTGATATCCGTCAACATTTTTCTCAGCGCAGGCGTGAGCGCACTCGTCTTCGCCATCGGCAGTTCCATCACAACCTATTCGGGGACCTCAATTATTGGCGCGCTGTTCGGGCTCGGCGGCATTGGGCTCCTGATATACTGCAGCACCAGACGTCGAGCTGTTTGATAGAGGACTACCTAACGCTCCGCAGGTCAGGAAATCCCAACTCATATGCATCCCGCAATCATCCGGCCTCCGGATGGCTGGCGATCAGATCATAAGCAGCTTGAAGAGCGTCGACAAAGCCGAGAGCAACCTCGGTTCCAGCTTCGTGTGCAACCGCGACCACGGGCCATGTCGGGCTCCTCCAGCCAGGTATAGGATATCGGGGTTTTGATGCTGGCTCCTACTGAATTGCGGAACTGTCCGCCTTTTCAAGAGCAATGTAAGCCGCTGCCGTCCATGAGAATCCGAGCCCACCGCATCCTTCGCCGGATTTCGGATCGAAATATTCGGCAAAGCCTTCGGTCTCGATCGCGCTGATCGTCGATTGGCGCAGTTCCTCTGCAAATCCTGCGTGGCCGTTGCGGTGTAATCCGTTGATCAGGAGCCAGTTGATGATCGCCCAGGCCGGACCGCGCCAATAGCGCTTGGCCTCAAAACTCGCGGAAGTAGGCTCGGTCGTCGGGAAGACGACTTTCATACCCTTGCACCATCTTCGCATTTCGCCGGCTGCAGCGTCGGCTGTCACCTCATCAAGGTCGAGCGCAAGAAGAGGAATGAAGCCGGCCTGCGTGGCTGCGGCGACATCCTCGCCGGCCAGCAGATCCCGCGAGACGAAACGCGAAAGATGAGAACGCCATTGCGCCTTCAGGGCCTGCCGCGTGCGCTCATTCAGCGCTGCAATCTCATCGGCTTCGCCTCCGCGCCCGAAGACACCTGCAAGATAATGCAGATCTTCGCCGGCCTTCAGCAGGATCGCGCTGGTCTGGATATCCGCGATCTTGAACTCGGCCTTTTGCCATTGCTCGACGGGGTCCCAGCCGCATGCCGCATAGGTATCCAGGAGATGGATGAAGCGGCCATAGTCCTCGTCACGCGGGCGCATTTGCGGGTTCACATGCCCTATGTCTTTTCGCACGACCGGCGTTTCGGTCGTCGTCGGAACACGCGCAAGGGCGATGTCCCAGGCAGGCGAGTTGTCGCTGCCGCTTTCCCAAGGATGCAGCAAGGCGACGAGACCGGTGCCTTCCGGATCACGCGCGCGGTACCACCACCGGTGCCACTTCAAGGCGGCTTCGTAGAGCGTAAGGGTTCGCTCGTTTGCGACAGAGCCGGTGGCGACCGCCGTTTCGTAAATCTTGCGAAGAGCCATCGCGAAGACCGGCGGCTGCGTGATACCGGAGGTCGGAATGACATGGTTCGTGCGCCAGACGTCGGGGCCGGGGAAATAGCTGTCGCTCGGCTGATGGAACACGATATGGGGGATCATGCCATCGGCCCATTGTCCCTCGGCCAGGCGTTCGAGTTCACGATAGGCGCGATCGATGTCGTAGGCGGCAAACCCCATGGCGACGAAGGCCGAATCCCAGTTCCACTGAAAGGGATAAAGCCTGTCGGTCGGTACCGTGTAGCCGCCGCGGTCATTCGCCGCCAAAATCGCCTTGGCTTCATCGATGTATTTCGTCATGCCATTTACTCCAGATATTCGTCAGGCAGCGGCCGCCAGGTAGGCCTTGCCGCTATCGGGTGCGAGCCAAGAAATGCGCGCGGGATCAGGTTTCAGGCCGATGACGTCGCCGCTTGCGACCTTTTCGGCGGCCGGCAGGATGACGCGAACGGGCTGGTTTTCGATCGATCCCGTCAAAAGAAGATGCGAACCCATCGGCTCGGCGACGCGAACGCGCATTTGAAATCCCTCTGACGGCGGCGCAAGCACCACGGCTTCGCCGCGCAGCCCGAGGATGATCTCGGGCCCGGATTCCGGCGGCACCGAAAAGCGCTCGCTGCCCGCGATCACGTGCCCGTCGGTCACGGGCATGCGGATGAAATTCATCGGCGGATTGCCGATGAAGCCGCCGACGAACCGCGTGGCGGGATGGTTGTAGATGTCGACGGGATGGCCAACCTGCTCGATCTGGCCGTCGTGCATGACGGCGATCCTGTCCGAAAGGCCCATCGCCTCGGTCTGGTCGTGCGTCACATAGATCGTCGTCGTACCGGAAGACTGCAGGACCGTCTTCAGTTCCGTGCGCATTTCCAGGCGCAGCAGCGCATCGAGATTGGAAAGTGGCTCATCCATCAACAGGACCTTCGGCTCGACGGCGAGCGCCCGAGCAACGGCTACGCGCTGGCGCTGGCCGCCCGACAGCTTGTTCGGATAGCGGTCGAGATAGGGCTCGATATGCAGAAGAGCTGCCGCTTTTTCCACCTGCTGCCTGACGCGCGCCTCATCGGCCTTTTGCATCCTGAGGCCGAAGGCGACATTTTCAAAGACGGTCATATGCGGGAAGACGGCGTAGTTCTGGAAGACCATGGCAAGGCCGCGGTCCTTCGGCTGAAGCCCGACGACCGAGCGGTCTCCGATCCGAATGTCGCCGGCACTTTCGGATTCAAGACCGGCGATGATGCGCAGGAGCGTCGTCTTTCCGCAGCCAGAGGGGCCGAGAAGTGAAACGAATTCCCCGTCGTTGACTGTCAGCGAGACCTCCTTCAGCGCCTGGAAGGTTCCGAAGTTCTTCCGGATGCGGTCGATGACGATGTTGGCCATGAAACTGTTCCCGTTACTTGGATGACCCGTTACTTGGATGACCCGTTACTTGGATGAAATGCCCCAGATCGCGAAAAGGTAACGCCTGACCGCGAAGATGAAGACCACGGATGGCAGGATGAGCATGAGGCCGCCCGCAAAGCGGTAATGCATCGGGCTTTCCGCCAGCACGGTCAGCAGATAGGCCGTCAGCGTCCGATTTCTGACGGTGAGCACGGACGCGGCGAAAACCTCGTTCCAGGAGATGACGAAGGCAAAGACGGCGGTCGCGGCGATACCTGGAAGGGCGAGCGGAGCGACGATCTTGAAGAATGCCTGGATACGCGAGCACCCGAAGACCCATGCCGCTTCCTCGAGTTCTCTCGGAACGCCAAGAAAGATGCCTTGCGTCACCAGCACGGCGAAAGGCAGAGCAAGGACGGTATGGACGAGCCCGACGCCCGTTACCGTATCGTAGAGGCCGAGACGGATGAAGGAAACGGTGAGCGGCAGAGCAAGGATTGCCAAAGGAAAGGCGCGGGTCAAAAGGACCATGAGCCGGAAGGAATCCTTGCCGTGAAAATTATAGCGTGCCAGCGCATAGCCGGCGGGCGCTCCGAGAAGCAGGGACAGGGCAACCGTGATGGCTGCGGCTCCGAGTGAGTTCAGGAAGGAGCCGAGAACGCCTTCCGTTCTCAGGAAAAGCAGGAAGGGCTCGAAGGAAAGGCCCGTCGGCAGACCGGTCTTCGGCCAGAGGTAGACGGCGCTGCGTCCGCCGAAGGCGCCGAGCGCGATCAGATAGATCGGCACCAGGACCCAGGCGCAAAGGACGGCGATCCCGCTCCAGAGCAGAATGCGGCGGGACGAGACGAAGTTTGCGGCGCGGGTCGTGCTCATGGAAGACGCTCCGGATCGACCTTGATGGCCTTCAGATAGAACATGGTGGCCGCAAGCGAGATGAGCATGATGAGAACCGCGTAGGCTGCGGCAACGCCATAGTTCTGGTTCTGGTTCTGCCAAGTGTAGGCCTCGCCGACGAGCACCGGGAAATTGCGGCCGCCGAGGGCATATACGACGGCAAAAACCTCGAAGGCCAAAACGGTGCGCAGGATGAGCGCCGACTGCAGCGCCGGCCGGATGAGCGGCAAGGTGATGCGGAAGAAGCGCGTCCACGGACCTGCGCCGAAGATTTCTGCCGCTTCCCGGTATTCCTTCGGCACCTGGTTGAGGCCGGCAACGATGACGACCATGACGATCGCCGTTCCCCGCCATATCTCGGCGGCAGCTATGCCGAGAAAAAGTGCGAACGGCGTCTGGTAGGAAAGCCAGCTCGCCTGCCGTTCGATGATGCCGAGGCCGTAAAGGAAGGAATTGAGATAACCGCTGTTCTGCAGGATCGACAACCAGACGAGACCGGCTGCGAGATCCGAAATGCCGAGCGGAATGGTCCAGATCCACAGGATCGTTTCCCGGCCGGCTGCCACTTTCGCGACCATCGTTCCCATGGCGAGCGCAATGACGATCTGCACCGGCACAACGGCAAGCGTCAGAAGAAACGTGTTTTGTACCGAGCGCGTAAAATTGAGATCACCAACCATACGCTGGACATTGGCAAGCGAGGGCGTGCCATTGTCGGAGACGGCAAGCCAGATCGTCTGCACAAGCGGCACGACGAAGAGCAACGCCAGGAACGCCACCGAGGGCAAGATCAGCAGATAGGGGATCCAGGTGCGGTTGTTGGGCATTGGCTTTCGCTTCGTGGCATTTCGAAAAGCGGCCCGGACGCTAGGCGCCCGGGCCGAAAGGCTTATTCGACAGGGCAGGCTCCGTCGCTCTTGGCGTCCGGCGCCCAGCACGGGGCCTTGGTATCGGCCATCAGCTTTGCAAGCGTTGCGCCTTGCGCCTTCAGGACGTCGCCGACGGCTTCGTTCTGCAGGATGATCCGCTGGAAGCTGTCCATATAGACCTTGTTGAACTCGCCGCCCTTGTCGCCGAGGCCGACGGGAAGCAGCGAAATCAGCGCGTCCGGCGCGGTCTGGGTTGCGTTGACGGCAGCCGCGAGCAAGCCTACTCCAGGATCGATATCGGAAGGCAGCTTGGCGTCAAGCGTCGGAAAGAACCCCACCTTCTGCGCTGTCAGCAATTGCGTGTCGAGCATCGTCAGGTGTTCGATGACGGCGATCGCGCCTGCCTTGTCAGGTGCCCCCTTCGGAACGGCGAGGCCGGCGACAACGGGCATGTAACCGCGGCCTTTCGGCCCGGCGGGAGCCGGGAAGACGACATATTGATCAGGCTCGGAGGAGATCGCCTCCTTGAGGCGGGCGACGTGATCCCAGGCGACCATGACTTCGCCGGCAAGCAGCGGCTCCTGCATGAAGTCGTAGTTGGTGGAGTTCGGATTGACGACCGCCCAGAGCTCCTTCAGCTTCTCCCATCCGGCTGCAGCATCAGCACTTTGGAACGGCCGCACGACGCCGCCTGTGAAGGAGGGATAGAAGTAGCCCTGGAAGAAGCGGGACATCAGCCCCTTCGGCCCGGCCGGAAAGCCGATCTGCGGCTGGCCGGTCGCTTCCTGCATCTTCTTTCCCCATTCGATCAGCTGATCGTAGGTAAGCTTGTTCACATCCGCGCCCTGGGGAAGATATTGCAGGGCGTCCTTCCTGGCGGCCATGACATAGGTCGCCTGCATCCAGGGGACATATTGCTGGCTGGACTTGCCGAGCTTGCCGAGATCAAGCAGAGGCTGCGGCATGCCTTTCGAAGCGAGCGTCTTGGCGACGTCGTCGAGCGGCTCAAGGCCGTCCTTGTCGGCAAGCGGCGACAGTTCGCCGTGCAAAGCGCCGACAAGGCTGATCGTGTGCGTTCCGGCCTGGCGCTCGGCCTCCATGCGGACCGCAAATTGCGGCGGCTCTTCGACCACGTAGTCGACCGGGTTCTGGACGCCCTTGAGCAGTTCTTCGCGCACCACGGTCGCTTCTGCGATCGGACGAAGTTGCGTGGACAGGAACACCGTGTCGGCAAGCACCGGCGTTGCGGCCAAAAGGACGGTCGATGCCAGAATTCTAAGTGACGCTAGATGTTTCATTTTCTCCTCCTCTTTGCTTCTTCTCTACGCATTTGGCGGCGCACGCCGATGGCTCTCGCGGTCGACGAATTCGATCGGGTGCAGTTCCTGAAGTTCTTCCGAAGGCTCGCCGGCAATGGCGCGAAGCAGCAGCGAGGCAAAGCTGCGACCCAGGTTCTCGCCCGCCATGCGCATGGTCGAAAGCGGTGGGCTGGTATAGGCACCGGTTGGAAGATCGTCATGGCCGACGATGCTGATCGTCTCGCCGCCCTCAATTTCACGGAGCGCCCGCAAGGCACCGATCGCCATTTCGTCCGTCGCGCAGACGATCGCAGTTGGCCGACGTGGATGGCGCAGCAATTCCAGCGCCGCCAGGTATCCACCCTGCTCGGTCGGTGCGCCTTCGGCGCAAAGTTCGCTCGAAAGGCCGCTTTCTTCCATGGCTGCCTGCCAGCCCATGCAGCGGACATGGGCAAAATAATAGTCCTGGGGGCCGGCAATATGAGCGATCCGGCGATGACCGTCGGCATGAAAGCGAAGGCTTGCCGCTTGAAACCCGGCAAAGCCGTCGCCGTCGAGATAGGGATGCGGCAACACCGACTCGGTCCGGCCGTTGGTGACGAACGGAATGCCCCGCGCCTGCAGGAATTCCACGCGCTCGTCCCTGCGTTTCGTGCGAACGAGCAGCATGGCGTCGACCCTTTGCCCGTCGACGAAACGGCGGCACATGTCGAGTTCGCTCTCGCCGCGCGGCACAGGGGCAATCACGAGATTGAGGCCGGCGGTCGCAAGATGTTCGGCGCAGCCGGAGAGCATATCGAGAAAGTGCGGCGGGCCGATATGGCCCGGATCGCTCGGGAGTGTCACGGCGACAAGTTCGGCACGCTGTTTGCGAAGGCGTCGTGCAGAAGCATTGGGGCGATAACCGGTGAGCGCTGCCGCTTCCCGTACGCGTTCGCGGGTTGCCGGCGAGACGTCCGGATAGCCGTCGAGGGCGCGCGATACCGTGGTGATCGACAGGCCGAGCGACTGGGCCAATTGTTTCAGATTGGACACTGCGTACCCTCCCAGATACAGCGCCAGTATGAACCAAAACGTTTTGGAGATCAAGCCAAAACGTTTTGGAAATGGACAGCTATAAGGACCGCTGGGAGGGCTCGTCGACCGTCAAGCGATGCGGCGCAGTAACGGGTGTCGACATCGCTGCATTCGCAACAGACTTGGAGACCAGCTGGCTGCCGGAAGGCGTCGATGAAGAGGTTGATGTCGAAGCAAACGCTCGCTCAGTCCGCAAGTGGCTTGCTACCCTTTTGCAAATTGCTAGCTCGCACCTTTAGGAAGTGGCGGGGGAAGCGACATATCCGGTCGGTCACTCAGAAATTTGCAACAAACGCTCCGGGTCGGCGTTAGGTGTATTAAAGGCAACCCCCAGGCGACCCATGGTCTACAAGCGGTACGGTTTAGAGGAGAATTCTGACGGCACGTGGCATGTCATCGACTACCACGAAGGTAGTACGGCAGAGATGCACGGAACGGTTCTCAATCGGTTGCCCCACGATGTCGCGACTGACCTCATGATCATCCTTAATGCCGAAGAAAAGAGAAGGGCCGAGGCCGAGCCTCAGCACCCAAAGGAACACCTCATGGCAACTGGGCGTTATAGCCGTCGCAAGAACCTGAACAACTACTGGGCGGTAGTCGACGCAGTGACCGGACAGGCGGTCGTTATCGATGGGGTGGTCATGGATATGCTCACCGAAGAGGATGCCGAGGAGTTGGTCGAGCGTCTGAACCTTAAGGATGAGGAAGGGAAACCGTTTAGTCGTCCCTGACATTGCCGCTGAATAGCCAATCATGAAACGCTCAGATGGGGACTCCTAATCCCGCTAGCTCAATGACACAAACGTGTAGGTCTTGTCGCCGTTGTTGCGCACGTGACCGAGGCCAGGAAACGGGAGGTGTGCGCCTCCGATCAGGTATCGATCCTTCGCAGCATCATCGAAGACACGCCAATGCTCTTGTTCGGCCTCGGCACTGTCGACGTCATATCCGATTGTGACGGCCGGATCGACAAATTGCACTGCGGCGACATGGACGATATCGCCCCAAAGGAGCAGCTTTTCGCCTTTGCTCTCCACTTCATACATCGTATGACCAGGAGTATGCCCGTAGGCCGGCTGGGCTCGAATTCCTGGGATCAGATCGGCACCCCCCTCGAACGTCTTGATCTTGCCCGCTGTCATGTAAGGAGACAATGACGCGATGGCCGCCTCAAAGAAGCGCTTCGCCGCAGCGGGAGCAGCACGCATGTTTTCCTCGCTCAGCCAGTAATCCACGTCGCGCGTGTCGGCGCGAACGACAGCGTTTGGAAAGGCCCGTTGGTTTCCAGACATTAAACCGCCGATGTGATCTGTATGCATATGCGTGAGATAGACCTCGTCCACCTGCTCCGGCCGATAGCCCGCGGCTACAAGATTGCCAAGCAATTTGCCTGTGTGCGGCCCCAGTAGTGTCCCTGCACCCGCATCGACCAGTACCAGCTTGTCGCCCGTGTTCACCAGAAAGGAATTGTGGGAGGTTTCAACCTGCTCTCCAAGAAAGTTGCTTTTCAGGGCATCGGCGATCCGCGCGGTGTCTCCTTGCAACAACTTCGTAGCCGCAAGCAGATTCTTGCCGTCGGAAAGTACTGTGACCTCACAGTCACCAACCATCAAACGAAAGAAGCCCGGGCTGTCACTCTTGATCATTGGCGCATCAGCAAGGAGTGGGCCGGGCACAGCGCATCCAACGCAAATGCACGACGCTATAAGAAGGGATCGGCGAGTAAGACTGTTCGGTTTGTTCGTCGTCATCTTTTCGTCCTTAGACTGGGGATTGCGAAGAGGCAGGGGAGCATCATTACGCGGGTGCACGACCAAATCCCGAGCCGCGATCATGTTTGCGCAGTCGTAGCGCTCTAGCGAGCGTGAAGGCTCGCACGGCCCATCATCTCCGTCCAATTCACAGTTCAAAGGACCGTTATCATCCCTGTCAATAATGCGCTGGATCATTGGCAGCGGAGCGCGGAGCGAAACGCTTGACGATCCCCTCGCATGTCTCCTTGGCGTCGCTGAGACGTAGTCCTGGCGTTAGACGTGATGACGACGCCGGCATCGACGAGGGCTCTGTTAGCGGATTGAGTGCCGGCCCTGCCCCTGCTCGACCATGACGTCAAGTCCAGAGCCTCTTTTCAGGCGAGTTTGTGCGACTGGCTTGCCAGCGAGGCAAAAGGCGATCAGATCCGCCATCAATCCGGCTCTTCGATCACGGCCATGAAATCGCATTGAACCAGCGAAGGGCCCTCCACCAGCAGCGGCTGTGAGTGTCGGGCCGGTCGAGTTTCGGGGTCCGGAAACATGCGCACCCATTCCGCATTCAGCGGTTCCCGGTTGTCGCGGTCGCGCAGATAGACGGTCATCTTGATGATGTCTTTGGTGCTGCCTCCGGCAGCCTCGACGATCGTCTTCATATTTGCAAATACGTGGGCGCATTGAGCCGTCAGGTCCTTCGGCATGGTGTGAGTGGCAGGATCCACGCCGTGGATCGCACCGGAAACGATCAGGTTGCCGATGCGACAGGCATTGGGAACGGGATACTTGTGAGCGAGGGATTCGACGGTGACGCTCGTCCTGCGGTTCATGGTTTTGCTTGCTCGTGAGCTATGCTGCACCGCCATGTCGGACGTATTCACTACTGTCGATTGTGTCATCTGCTTTTCCTTTTCTTCTCACTGCTTTGAACACCTGCGTTAGCGATTTGCGCGCCGTTTTGTCGGGGCTTCCTTTCCAAAAGCCTGCGCGTCGCACGTTGACAGGATCGGGCCTGGCCACGTTGTTCATCTATGCAGGACCGCTGCCTCATTCGATCTCGGGCGCCCGATCGAGGCAGCCTGCGCCTGAATGCGGGAGCGGTTATGGCCTGCCAGGTGCGGGTTGCTCCGTCGGAGCGGCTGCCGCTTCAATCGACCGATCATCCCCGTCGACAGTCTGGCCAAAACCCGGCTTAAGGCTGATGCCTTTCGTCTCTGGAAGCAGCAGCGTTGCGACGATCGCGATGCTGTAGCCGAGCAGCGCGATCAACCCGATAGCCTCGGCCAAGGTGATCCACTGCGCAAGGACGCCGATGCAGGACACCGCGACGGCACCCGCCGCCTTGCCGAAGTTGTAGGCGAAGCTCTGGCCGCTGCCACGGATGGCAGTGGGGAACAACTCCGTGAAGAAGGGGCCAAGCGCTGCGTAGTTGCCGATCGTGAAGAAGCCGAACGGTATCCCCATCAATATCAGCCCCCAACCTGATAGCGGCAGGAACATATAGGCTATGGTCACCAGCCATGAGCAGACCAGAAACAATTGGAACGTCCGCCGCCGGCCGAGCATGTCGGACAAATAAGCGCTTGCCAGAAAGCCGAAGAACGAACCTCCGGTGACCAGGAAGACATAATATCCCGAGGCACTGGGCGACAGATGCCGGACCGTCTTCATGAACGTCGGCAGCCAGTTTACGATCGCCCCGCCGACACCGATCACGCCGAATGCCAGCAGCGACGCCAGGATGGTGACCGGCAGCATGTTCGGCTGGAAGATCGCCCCAAGCCCCGGGCCGCGGCCAGCAGCATTTATCGCAGCACGAGTCTGCTGGTAGAGCTCCGGCTCCTCGAGCCGGCGACGCAAGTAGAGCACCAAGAACCCAGGCAGCACCCCGATCATCAGCAGCGTCCGCCAGGCGTAGTCCGCGGGGACATGGGCCAGGATCACGCCGGCCAGGATCGCCGCCACGCTCCAGCCGATGCCGAAGCCGCTCTGGACACAACCGACCGCCTTGCCGCGGTGTTCGGGCCGGATGATTTCACCCATCAGCACCGCGCCTGCGGCCCATTCGCCGCCAAAGCCCAGCCCTTGCAGCACACGCACGATGATGAGCTGCTCGAAATTCTGGGAGAAGCCCGCCAGGAAGGTAAACAGTGAGAACCATAGAATGGTGAACTGCATGACGCGGACGCGGCCGAAGCGGTCCGCCAGGTAGCCACATGCCCAGCCACCCACGGCAGCGGAGAAGAGTGTCGCTGTGGCAAGGTAGCCTGCCTGTGCCGTTGTCATCGCCCAGGCTGCGATGAGCACGGGCAGCACGAAGCTGAAGAGCTGTGCGTCCATTGCGTCGATCGCCCATCCAGCAAAGCATCCCCAGAACGTATTTCGCTCCCGCTTTGTTAACTCACGATACCACTTAAACATTTGGCTCCTCCCAATGTTCGAATTTTCGCCTCCGGCTCGGCCGGTCACACGACGAGCGGCGTCAACCCTCCGTCCATGGTGAGCGAGGCAGCAGTCACGTAGGACGCTCTGGCGCTCGCCAGATAGAGCGCCGCATCCGCCACCTCCTCTGCAGTGGCGTAGCGTCCAAGAGGTATGCGCTGCTGGTTTTGTCGCAGCAGTTCCTCCGGCGGCTTTCCAGTGGCACGCGATTCCGCCTCCAGTGACATTTGCAGCCGGTCGGTCATAGTCGCTCCAGGATTGATGACGTTGACGCGAATGCCCGCGTGTCCCCAAGCCGCAGCGAGACCCGCGGAAGCCAGCATCAGTGCCGCGTTCGCAGCGCCGCCAGGGAGGTGGATCGGCGAGGCGATCTTGCCGCCGGTGCCGATAATGTTGACGATCGCACCCCCCCGCCGCGACACCATCCTCGGCAGGACGTAGTCCATGACGTTCATGTAGGTGAAGAACTTCGCATTCATTGCCACCCGCCACTTGTCCGGCGTCAGTTCACTGGGAGGCACACGGATGGCGCCTCCAGCGGAATTGACCAGCACCGCAATCGGCCCGACCTGCTCTTCGGCCGCTATGACCGCCCGTTCCGCTGCCGACCCGTCCGACAGGTCCGCCGCAAACGGCGTAGCGTCGAGACCCTCCTTTGCAAGGGCCGCCTGGGCCGCGGCCAGATTGACCGGATTGCGCGATACGATGACCACGCGGGCGCCTTCCCTGCCGAATGCCCGGGCGCAGGCAAGGCCGATGCCCTTGCTGCCGCCGGTGACCAAAACAACTTTCCCGTCGAGCTCGAGGTTCATTGTGCATGCTCCTGTTTCAGCACATCCGGATTATGGATGTTGATCGCGGAACCATTGGCGAAAGCCACGATCTGATCGAATGCGTTGCCGTAGGCGAATTCAAAATTGTCGCGCTCGACATAGCCGAGATGCGGTGTGCACAACGCGTTCGGCAGATGCAGCAGCGGGTGGGTCGGATCCGTCAGCGGTTCTTGCTCGAACACGTCCACCGCCGCCTTTCCAGGCCGACCGTTGCGCAGCGCTGCGACGAGCGCCCCGGATTTAATCAGCTCCGCGCGGCTGGTATTCACGAGCAGTGCCGTAGGTTTCATCAGAGCAAGCTCCTTGGGACCGATCAGTCCGGTGGTCTCGGCATTCAGGCGCAGATGCAGGCTGATCACATCCGACTGCTCGAAGAGGGCCTGCTTGCTTTCGGCAACCGGAAACCCTTCTGCCCGCGCCCGGTCCAATGAGCCCTGCCGTCCCCAGATCAGCAACTCCATACCGAACGCTGCGCCGATCCGCGCAACCATCGAGCCGAGCCGGCCGAAGCCATAGATCCCGAGTGTCCGACCGCGCAGCCCGAGCCCGACCGTGCTCTGCCAGGAGCCCTTGCGCAGCGCGGCGCTTTCGAGAGGGATGTTGCGCATTGCCGCGAGGATTAGACCCCAAGTGAACTCCACGGTCGGGTACGAAGGGCGTGGCGTCAAAGCTGAGGAGACGAGGACGCCGTGACGTGTGCATGCGGCGAGATCGATGTGCGGCACGTGACCATTCTGGCTGATCAGCTTGAGGTTAGGAAGTCGGCTGACCAGCGCCTCGTCCACCTTGGTCCGCTCGCGCAGCAGCACCAGCACGTCGGCGGTGGCGAGCCGCTCCGCGAGCGTGTCCACGTCGGCCATGGCGTCGTTCCAGATCGTGACCTCATGACCCTGCAGCTTGCTGAAACAGTCAAGCGTACGAACAACGTCCTGGTAGTCGTCGAGGACGGCGATACGCAGTCTTCTCGTGAAATCAGTCATTGCATCACTCTCTGCTCGGGAGGTCGGCAACCGCCGTGCCGGCGTCGATCGCCGTGCATTTATCCTGTTCAAAGGCAGCCTTCGCCAGCGCCCGTTCCAGCACTTCGGCGGCGCGCGCGATCGGAACGAAGCAAACGCCGGTTTCATCGGCAACGACGATGTCTCCGGGCGAGACGCGAACGCCAGCAATCTGAATGTCGCCATTGATCTCCACGGTTTCTATGCGCCACTTGCCCGTGACCGGAGTGATCTCGGTGGCCCAGAGCGGATAGTCGACGCGACGGGAATGGCCGACGTCACGGATGCCGCCGAAGACGATGGCGCCAGCTTCGCCTTGGCGCTTGCCTGTCTGCGCCGAGATGCCGCCCATGTTGGAGACGCCCGCAACACCGTCAATCACGAGGACGTCGCCAGGTAGCGCCAGATTGTGCGCTTCGAATTCCGCCATGCGGTTCACGTGGCCGCGGGCGGTTTCATAGACGTGCTCGCGCTGCATGATGTTGCGCACGGTAAGCGCCGGTCCGACGATGCTTGCGTTTGGCAGGGTCGGCTTGAGAGCCGTGGCTCCGATAGCGCCGGTGATGCCCAACTCGTCCATGACGTCAGCGATGACGCTGGTTGCGTCGGCGATGCGCTTGAACTTCTCGATCAGACCCTGGGGCGGGCGCGGAGTACGCAGGAGACGAATACGATCGGGGCTGATCTTTCCGGTCAGCTTCGGCAGCAGGTCTCCTGCAGGAGCATCATTCATGAAGAAAATCCTTACAGCATCTGGGCGCAGTCTCGATTGCAAGCGCGTATTGATACAAAGCTTAGGCGGAACTCTCTTTGCACAGAGTTGCCCAAAAGAACTGGATGGTCCAATTTGGATTCCCAAGGTACCATTATCACCGAGGTGAATAACATGCGGCTCGACCTCAACTTGCTCGTGGTAATCGAAGCCATTATGTTGGAACGAAACGTCACGCGCGCAGCAGCCAGCCTGGCAATGAGCCAACCGGCCGTCAGCAACGCGCTTCGCCGCGCTCGAAAGCTGACGCACGACCAGTTGTTCCTCAAGGTCGCCGACGGCGTCCAGCCTACATCACGGATGCTGGCGATCTGGCCCGAGCTTCATCATTCGCTGGCGGTGATCCGAGCATCGATCGCACCCGAGAATTTTGATCCGCGCTCGGACCCGACCAGCTTCCGGATTGCAGTTACGGACAGCCTGGCGTCGGAAGCAGTCACCGGCATCGCGTTGAAACTGAGGGCCATGGCCCCTTATGCCCGGGTCGCGTTTACTTTCCACACCAATACCACCTCCCTCGACGGCATCGAGCGCGGTACGCTTGACTGTGCAGTCGGCATGTTTCCAGCGCTTCCACGTGGTATCCATGTGCAGGGTCTTCGTACGGATCACTACGTGTGTGTCATGCGGCGCGAACACGCATTGGAGCGAGAGATGACCCTTGATCAGTTTGTGGCGGCTTCTCACGTGCTGGTGACACCGTCGGGAATGGATCTGGGCGCGGTGGATGGCTGGCTGAGCCTTCACGGTCGTACGCGGATGATCGTCACCGTCGTCAACCATTTTGCTGATGCTTTGCGGATCGTCGCGCAAAGCGACCTCCTGACCTGCGTGCCAAGCGGCTTCATCAACGGACCCGACCACAGGTTTGCCGCGCAGCATGAGTTGGTGGTCCGCTCCTTGCCCTTCGAAACCGAGAAGCTGGTCTACAAACTTGTCTGGCATGAACGGTTGCACACTCACCCCGCCCACCAATGGTTTCGGTCGCTCGTTGCCGGGGTTTGCGGAATTCCCGGCGAAACGACGCATCCAAGCGCCACAACGTCTCCGTCGTGATGCTCAGGAGCGATTCTGGTCGATGGACCCGTCCCTGCCCCGATCCTGGCGCGCTTTAAGCGAAATAGTCAGGCCCAACCATGGGATGCTTCTCCTATCGGTCACGCCGCAAGCACTCGCCGAAGCCGTCCTTTATTAAGCTGAGCGCTTAACGCTTCTCAGAAAGCTTTCGAAATGGGGCCAGAAATCCGCGAAGGCCAATTCGTTGCGATGTTTCAAAACAACCTGTCCAAGAAGCTTCATCCCCACCGCAAGAACGCTTGCTTCGTCGTCAGGAACGATGGCCTTCGTTCTGACAATGTCTGCGATGTCGATGATATCGTCATGGCTCACAATGTCGAACTGCAATGTACGGCCTTGTCTCGATCCTTCGCCACTGTCTGCAATGTGCTGAAGTATTACACGGTATTTGTTCGACATCGATTTCGCTTTCGTCCAGAGTTGATTGCACGACGCGCCGACCTTCGACCTAGATTTCCTTGAGGAGGTCGTTTTTCGAGGCGACGCCTTTTGTCCGACGATGCTGGCTTCAGCGCTGGCAGTACCAGTCGAAAGCAAGCGTCCGATCATCGGACAGATGGTCGTTGAGCTGGCGCTCGATGACCACCATGATCTCGTCGAGCTGCGACACATCGACGGCTTCGATCCAACAGTTTAAGCCCTGAGCGTCGGCTATAAGCGTGACGCGCGCCGGCGCGCTCCATGCTCGTGTCCCGATCTGCGGAGGGAAGACGACAGTGCAGCTGTGTTCGTAAACCAATACCCGGTACCAGCCTTCCCATCGTAACGCGGCATCCTTAAGCAGGCGGCAAGCATTGTCGGTCGAGACGCGGGCCATGGTTAGAATCGCGCAATCCGGCGAAGGCGACGGCTCGGAACCGATCATGAGGTCGATTCTTTCACTTCTTGTGGGAGGTTCGCTCGATCCATCCTTCGAAATCCCTGACCCAGTTCTGCAAGAAGGATCTGGTGCTCTCGTTAGTGATGCCGCCGTCCTCATCGAACAGCTCGGCCTTCCAAGTCAGATAGATCTCTGGCTGACCCATCACGATCACGTGCGCCGCGTTCAGTACACTCTTCAGCTGACTTTGCCCGACTGCAGTTCCAATGGCGCCAGGAGAGGTCCCCACGACGGCGCCTGGCTTTCCGGCAAAGGAGTTTTGGCCATAGGGCCGCGTTCCCCAGTCGATGGAGTTCTTCAAAACGGCTGTGAAGGACCGGTTGTACTCTGGTGAAACGAAAAGCACGCCGTCGGCCTGCTCGATCTGTCGTTTCATCCTCGTAATCGAGACAGGGATATCGTCCCAGAGATCCTCGTTGTACATCGGGACCCCACTGAGCTCGATGAAATCGAATTCGAGCCGATCTTCGGCAAGGCGCGCGAGTGCGTCGGCAAGTCTTCTGTTGATCGAGTGACGCCGGAGTGATCCGACCAGCACGGCGATTTTTTTCATGTTATTTCTCTGCGTTGAATTGGGATGACGGTATGCCGCCGTCCCAACGACGATAATTCATCTTAAGCCTATGTCAAGATATGTCTTAGACAGTCTTTAAAAGAGTATGATATGACGAGAACGACAACTAACGACGACTCCCAAGCCGCGAGCAGTCCTCGAAGGATGCTCGATGGCGATGAGCTGGGATTCCTTCTCCTGCTGCTTCTCGACGATAGCGACGCGCGGCACGGCTACGATCTCATCCGAGAAATCAAAACACGGTCTGGGGGCAACTACGCGCCAAGCTCCGGCATCGTCTACCCGCGCCTGGCCCTGATGTCAGACCTTGGCCAGATTGAATCGAGGCAAGCCCAGGAAAAAAGGCGTGCCTATTCGTTGACCCAGACAGGGCGCAGTTTCCTTCATGAGCATCTTAACGAAGCCCAGGGTGTCCTTGCTCGCATCGAGGCGCTGCGCTTCCGCGGCAGCTCCGTCGCCGCAGGACCTGTCGGACGCGCAATGCAGAATCTCAAGACAGCACTCGGCCAGAGGCTAGTGGGGACACCGGACAAGGAATTGCTTCTCAGCGTTGCGGAGATCATTGACGAGGCGGTGCACAAAATTGAAAGGCTGTGACGCCGATGGAAAAGTCGCTCGCTCATCTAGCGATGCCGCCTGCGCGAGGCCAAAGGCTGCGTTCGCACGACACGCTCGCCGACAAGCCAGATTTCGATCAGGTCTTCGTCGGCGCAGGTGCTCCAGCGTGATCAAAAGCTGCTTATGACGATCGAGTGGAACAAGTTGATCGGTAGGATGTTCGTTATTTTCAACCATCAGGATTCTGCGTCATGCGAGTTTTACCCGCCATCGCCCTAACTTGCGCCACCTGTCTGACTTCGAACGCGTCCGCTTCCGAAGAAGACTTCTTGAAGTCGATCGAAGGGCAGTGGATGGGCGGCGGAGCGGTCCTGACAAAGCTCGGCGGAAGCAAGGTTGATGTCTCGTGCAAAATGCAATCCGATGCCAAATCGTCCAGCTTTTCGATGAACGGCTCATGCCGAGCGTTTGCCGTTGTCACGCGCAGCTTTACCGCGAACGTCAAGGCGTCTGGAGAAGCATATTCCGGCATTTATGTCGGAATATCCGGTAAGCCGTCCAAACTCGTGGGCAGCCGAGACGGGAATACGATTAAACTCGATGTTACCTGGGCCAATACAATTTATGGGGATCGCCAAGCGAAAATGACGATCGAGAAGGTCGGCGAAGACGGTCTTCGAATTCGAACGATCGATCAAGATCCGGCATCTGGGAAGTCGATTGTCACCACTCAACTAGATTTGCGGCGACGTTGAACGGTTATCGTCCGTCTTTTCCGAGAGGCCCTGTGACGAGAGGCCCTGTGACGGCGGCGTCGCTCCTTGGGCCGTCTACGGTGAGCAAACGCCGGCCATTGGTTCAAAGCTCCGCACTGCCTGGCCGGAGTGTTGATCGAGAGCAGTCGGGTCGAGGCGCGCCGCATGGTCTCAGGCGGCAGGCTCGTAATATGGCGTCAAAGGTCAGCGCTGGTCAGCCGATGCCTTGATGAAATCGATGAATGCGCGCAGCGGCGCCGGCACGAGGCGCCGTCCGGGATAATAGAGAAACGGCCCGGAGAAGGCCTGCCACCAGGGTTCAAGGACGGGTTCGAGGGCGCCGCTATTGAAAAAGGGCCGCAGCCAGTCCTCGAACAGTCCCACGATGCCGACGCCGGCAATCGCGGCATCAACGGCAAGATCGACGGCGCCGCCAATCCCCACGGTCAACGGACCTTCCGGATCGACCCGCACGACTTCGCCTTCGCGCTCGAACTCCCACGGCGTCATCATCGCACCGCTCGGAAAGCGACCGCGTATACAGGCATGGCTGAGCAGATCGCGAGGATGATCGGGCCGCCCATGGCGATCAAGGTAAGCCGGAGAAGCAGCGGTGGCGAACCGCTGGACACGAGGCCCGATCGGCACCGCGATCATATCCTGCTCCAGCCGCTCCTCGTAGCGAATACCGGCATCGCATCCGGCCGCCAATACGTCGACGAAGCTCTCCTCGGCGATCACCTCCAGGCGGATGCCAGGATAGGTTGCGAGGAATGGCGGAACGATGCTGGGTAGCACCAGCCGCGCCGCGCTGACCGGCACGTTCAGGCGCAACGAACCCGCCGGCCGATCGCGAAAGCCGTTCACCACGTCGAGGGCCGACTCCACCTCGCTCAACGCCGGGCCGAGCCGCTCCAGCAGGCCGTGACCAGCTTCGGTCAAGACGACGCTGCGTGTCGTACGGTTGAGCAGCCTGACGCCGAGCTGCGCCTCAAGGCGGCGGACCGCCTCGCTCAAGCCCGACGCGCTTGCGCCGCTTGCGCGCGCTGCGTCGCGAAAGCCCTTGGCGCGCGCCACCGCCACGAAAGCACTGAGATCCCCTAGATCGACACTCACTGTTCGCCTCTCCGCACAGCCTGTGCAGATTGTATCCGGTTATCGCGCGGATGGCCAACGCCTATCTACGCCTTGTCAGATAAGGGGAAAGATCATGACCAGCACCGAAAACCAATCCGAAACCTTCGTCCTCGGCGACCGCACCGTGAAGCGGCTCGGCTACGGCGCCATGCAACTTGCAGGGCCTGGCGTGTTCGGTCCGCCCAAGGACCGTGAGGCGGCATTGGCCGTATTGCGCGAAGCAGTGGAGCGCGGGGTCAATCACATCGACACCAGCGACTTTTACGGCCCGCACGTGACCAACCAGCTGATCCGCGAGGCACTCGCGCCCTATGGTGACGATCTCGTCATCGTCACCAAGATCGGCGCCCGGCGCGGCGAGAATGGATCCTGGCTCCCGGCCTTCTCGCCGGAAGAACTGGCCCAGGCCGTGCATGACAATTTGCGAAATCTCGGTCTCGACGTGTTGGATGTGGTCAACCTTCGGATCATGTTCGACGCCCATGGCCCGGCCGAGGGATCAATCGAGGCGCCGCTCACCGCCCTGGCCGAGCTCCAGCGGCGGGGTCTGGTGCGACATATCGGATTGAGCAACGTCACCCCCACGCAAGTCGCAGAAGGACGCCGGATCGCCAAGATCGTTTGCGTGCAGAACCAGTACAATTTAGCGCATCGGAGGGACGATGCCCTGATTGACGATCTTGCCCGCGACGGCATCGCCTATGTGCCGTTCTTTCCGCTCGGCGGGTTCAATCCGCTGCAGTCGTCTATCTTGTCCGACGCCGCTCAACGCCTCGGCGCCACGCCATTGCAGGTCGCTCTCGCCTGGCTGCTTCTTCGGGCGCCGAACATCCTACTGATCCCCGGCACGTCCTCGGTCGCGCATCTGCGCGAGAACCTCGCCACGGCGGAACTTGATCTGCCGAATGATACGCTTGATGCATTGGACGGCATTGCAGCGAGCGTCAGTTCCGCCTGAAGAGCCGGCGATTCCCTTGCTTCGGGGCGCAGCCGGCGGTCGGCAATCGGGTGGAAAACTGGCAGCGTGATCGTGCTCGGCAAAGTCCGTTTTCACTCACGAACTCGGTTCGGCCGCACTGCGCAGCAATTGCTTTCGTTGGACGCCACAGCTCCCGCCGTCCCGTTATCGACACGGGACGGTATTGCGGTACCCACCAACCTTGGATCAGAACAGGGTCGCTTATGGAGAAGCGCGTCAGTCCGGCTCCACTGGTCGGATCGTTTCGACCGAGACGTCGCCATGAAGGATCCCGCGCGAAACGTCGGTACGATCACGGTCGATCTCGATTACGGTGTAAAGCTTGTCGTCCCGGAAAGCGCTCGCATTAGCTGTCGTCACGTCTTCGGCAGGCGCTGCATCGACCTCCATGAAGTCCAGCTCGCGACTCGCCGCCATGATCCGTGCGTCGCCTGGCGTCCTCGCCGCCACTACGACAACTCCATGTCCTGGAGAGTTGGCCCATCTTGGATCGTTCGGTGCGGCGATCGGCTCGAGCCGATAGATGCTGAGTGGTTCCCCAACGCTGCCGGGCGCGCCCTGCGCGGCCGCGTCAGCGATCTGCGCCTGGCTTTCGACCGAACGCCCGAACGTAGTCGGGCTGCTTGCATTGTTGATCGCGTCGGTACCTGTCTTCGAAACGTTCGACATAACGTCCTCCATGACAAACAATAACGATAGCGGCACCCAACTGTTCCTAATTCCAGAACTCGCAGGGACCGGGCCGGTACGGCGCTCAAGGCGAAGCTGATCCTTAAGTCCCAGGCGCAGGCCAAGTTCGCAAGGCAACAGGAGCGTTAAGGGTTCCGGCCCGCCATGACCGTTTATTGACCCACGTAAGAGCGCGCTTTCAAATGGGCAGCCCGGTTGAGCGGTCTGTCTACATGGGCCTGGAATGTTTAGCGCGTCACGTAGACGTCTTCGTCCCGCACGACGTGGGTCGTGCCGACGGCGCCGCCGATCCAAGCCGCGACAGCACCTACGGCTAGCGCGATGAATGCCAGGATCGCTCCCGCCGAGAACGCTGTCGCTGCGGTTTCGGCGGCCTCGGTCGCCTGCTGCTTCGCCTGGGCAACGGCGTCCTTGTACTGCTGCTCGTACTGGGCGACCTGCTGCTTGGCCTGATCGACAGGAATGTTCTGAGCTCGGGCGATGGCGTCGGCAGCGCGATTGCGTGCTTCTTCTGCCTTGGTTTGGTCGCCTGTCAGAACTGCGCGCACGGAGGCGACTGCGGCATCGCGCAGCGCTGCTGGATCGTTGCCGCCACTTACGTCGCGGATGCTCTGCTCGACGCCGGCCATTGGATCGGTGGCCGTCGCAAGTGCCGGAGCTGCAGTCGTGGCGGCTGTGGCCACCGTGGATCCGGCGCTGGAGACGATGCCGCCCAAACCAGAGAAGACGCCACCGACGAGCGCGCCGACGGATGTGGTCAGAAGATAGACGACGACCAGCGTGGTGACGGCCCACGACGTGACGCCATGAAGAGATCCCGTCGAACGAAGGGGGCGTCCTGACAACCGGCTGGCAATGTAGCCGCCGGCAAAGGATGCGATGAGGCCGCTGACGACGAACCAGATTGCCGTGCTGACCGAGAGCGTTGTCGCACTCGGATTATCACTCGAAGCGGGATCGATGACGGCGGCGCCGAGACCGGCGCCCAGGAGGTTGAGCAGGAGCTGCACCACAAGTGCCACTGCGACGCCGGCGAACACGGCGCCCCAGGAGATCTTGTTGAAGGCTGCGTTGAGGTAGGGGTTATCGTCGCGCGTATGAATGTGCGCCACGGATGAAACGGGTTCGGTCATGAGAGTTTCCTTTTTTCACGCGTTCGTGAAGTGGCAATCAAACTCGCAGACGTGCCCATTGTTCCAGGTGGCTGAACTTCATTGGAGCGTACCTTAGGTCGTCAAGGGACCGAGCGCGGTGGTGCCGCGTTCGATGACGAGGACGCGCGTGCGGGCGTCAGACCCAGGGCGCCCGCGAAGTGCTTGTCGACCTTTCTTATTTCACGATCGTTTTTATCTTCGCCACAGCTTCGAGCGTGCGATGGACCGGGCATTTGTCGGCAATTTCAGCAATCTTGCTGCGAAGCTCCCCGGAGACCTCGCCATCGATGGAAATGACGCGCTCGAAACGATCAATCCTGCCGCTGCCGCGGCGTTCCGCTTCGGTGCAGTCCTCGCAGTCCTTGACATGAATTTTGGCATGCGAGACGTCAACGCCGATACGCCCGAGCGTCAGCTTCTTGTGATCGGCATAGATACGCAGCGTCATCGCGGTGCAGGCGCCAAGTGCGATCGACAGGAAATCATAGGGCGATGGCCCGGTATCGAGCCCGCCCAGGTTTCCGGGTTCATCTGCGAAAAGCCGGTGGCTGCCCGCCTGAACCGAATTCTGGAACTTGCCTTCGCCCGTTTCGGTCACGCGGACATGTTCGATCACGCCCGTGCCCTGCGGCGTGTCGGCGGCGAGATAACGGGTCAGCCATCCCGATATGACCCGTCCGGCGAAGGCTGCGTCCTCAATGTCAGTGAGCAGGTGATCGGCCTTGTCCAGCGAGATGAAGCTCTTGGGATGTCTGGCCGCGAGGAAGATTTCGTTGGCGTTTTCTATTCCGACCGTCTCATCCAGCGGCGCGTGAAGGATGAGGAGCGGCTTTTTTAGGCTCGCAACCGCATCCTTGATACGGTGTGCACGCGCGTCCTCGACAAATTGCTTTCTGAGAAGGAACGTACGCCCGGCAAGATCGACTTCGGCCGCGCCACTTTTTTCGATTTCCTCGAGGCTTGTCCCGAAATTCTTCAACACGTGGCCGACATCGGCCGGCGCACCGATCGTGGCAACGGCGCGCACTTCAGGTATGTTCCTGGCGACGGCCAGCACCGCTGCGCCGCCGAGCGAGTGGCCGATCAGCACTGATGGTGCCCGATAATGCTGACGAAGATAGTCGACCGCCGAAAGCAGGTCGGCAACATTGGAGGAGAAATTTGTCGAAGCAAATTCGCCTTCGCTCGATCCCAAACCCGTGAAATCAAAACGCATGACAGCGATACCTTCGCGCGCAAGCTCTGCTGCAATGCGGCGAGCTGCGGCCAAATCCTTGGAGCAGGTGAAGCAATGGGCAAAAAGTGCGTAGGCGCGTAAAGGCCCGTTCGGCATGTCGAGGCGGGCAGCCAGGGTTGCGCCGGAATGGCCGGCAAATTGAAGCCGTTGCGTGTTGAAGGCCATGGGAATGCTCCGCCGCTGTGAGGAAATAAGCATTCTACATCAGCGACAGAGACCGACTACCTAGTTGTTCGGTCAGAGCCCAATCTTTGCCTGGATGTTTGTGACAGCGGAGCGCCGGCACTGCCGGCCTCCTTGGTGGCGGCGTCCAAACTGCACGACGTGCTCCTGTTATGGCCCGGCGTATCCGCCGCACTTTTCAGGATTGGTTCGAAGGGGCTCCGCCAATCTGCCTGGCAGGAGAAAGGCGCCGGTTACTCGGCCGCCGACCGCCGTGGCAGCACCCAGTTGGCGCGCGGGAAGTGGCAGGTGTAGCCGTTTGGATAGTGCTCCAGGTAATCCTGATGCTCGGGCTCCGCCTGCCAGAAATCTCCCGCCGGCTCGACCTCGGTCACCACCTTGCCGGGCCACAGACCCGAAGCGTCGACGTCTGCGATGGTGTCCTCGGCTATTTTCTTCTGCTCGTCGTCAACGTAATAGATCGCCGACCGGTAGGAGGCGCCGACATCGTTGCCCTGCCGGTTTCTTGTCGTCGGATCATGGATCTGGAAGAAAAACTCCAGAATCCGCCTGTAGCTGATCGTCTCGGGATCGAAGATGATCTCGATGCCTTCGGCGTGGGTACCGTGATTTCGGTAGGTCGCATTCGGCACATCGCCGCCGGTGTAGCCCACGCGGGTCTGAATGACCCCGGGCAGCTTGCGGATCAAGTCCTGCATTCCCCAGAAGCAACCACCAGCCAGAACAGCTTTCTCGGTCATTTAGATATCCTCCACCTGGTTGAGATACGCACCGTAGCCCTCAGCGTCCATTTCGTCGCGCGGAATGAAGCGCAGGGCTGCGGAATTGATGCAGTAACGTAGGCCGCCCTGGTCTTGAGGACCGTCGGGAAACACGTGTCCAAGGTGGCTGCCGCCATGCGCGGAGCGCACCTCGATGCGGGTCATGCCGTGGGAGCCATCCCGCAGTTCCTTGACGTTTGCCGACACGATCGGCTTGGTGAAGCTCGGCCAGCCGCAGCCGGAATCGAACTTGTCGGCCGAGGCAAACAGCGGCTCGCCGGAAACGATGTCGACATAGATCCCCGACCTCTTGTTGTCATGATACTCCCCTGTAAAGGGGCGTTCGGTGCCGTTTTGCTGGGTCACCCGATATTGCTCGGACGTAAGTTTGCTGACCGCTTCGTCGGTCTTTGCGTAGGTCATTGCCTATCTCCGTTCTCGGATTTGTTGCCTGAATATGGCGAAGGCCCACGGCGATTGCCAATATCAGCTGTGTATAGATTCAATAGCCGTACGATCAGGACAGTTCTGCCCGCTTACGCCCAGTCGTGCCGAGCTGCCATCTCCGCGATCTTGCGGATCTCGAGCGGCGTACCGGAACCGGAGACCGTCACGAAGACCAGTTCGCGTTCCAATGATATTCCTTCAACCGGGCGTGTCGCTATGCCCTGCACGACGACGGACCGCTCGGGCATGATGCAGATCGCGCGGCCTTCGGCTACCATTTGCTGGACCCAGTCCTCGCGCTCGGCACTGAAGCGCGGTTGCATGACCGCATCATGGTCCATCAGGTGCTCGGTGATCTCGGTGTGGAACTCGCAGGCCAGCCGGTCGACGTAAGGATAGGCGGCAATTGCCTCGGTACTGACGACATCTTTGCCCGCCAGCGGATGGCTCTGCGCGCAGGCAAGGAGGAATCGCTCGGAAAACAGCGGCACGACGTTGAGCTTGGGGTTGGGACGCGGCGCCCGCGGCAGGATGCAGGCGTGGTACTTGCCCGAAAGCACTTCGTCCGCACTTTCTCCAGCCAACAGCTGATGCATGTTGATCTTTATGGAAGGAAGCTTTCCAAGCGCGTCGTCGAAGAATGCGGCAAAGGCTGCAGGGCCTATGGTTGGGGCAACAGCGATGTCGAGAATACGGCGTCGGCCGAGCACCGTGCTCTCGGAATGCTCGAGCACGTTTCGAAGCGCGAGTTCAATCCGCATGAACTCGGCCTGGACGTCGCGGCCAAGCGCCGTAAGGCGGCTGTCCTTTCCATCGCGATAGATCAGTGGACTGCCCAATTCTTCCTCTAGACGCTGGATTGCTCGAGTGAGACTTGGCTGCGAGACACCACTTCGACGTGCGGCTTCGGTGAAATTCAAGGTTTCCGCCAAATTGAGAAAGTACCTAACCTGATTGATGTCCATGGATCACTTCTTGCGTGGGTTTGACGGGGATTGCCATCAAGGTGGAAGCGAGATACGCGGGTTTCGAGCTTGCCTAGGAGTGAATACAGATCAGCAATGGTTTGTGCCACTCCTGGAGAGCGCCTGCCCCCGACGAGGTACCCGGTGCAGGCGATTATTTACCGCGGGGGCAGTGCGATCAGAGCTCTCTTCTATCGGACCAAGAAAGCGATTGCGATGGTCATAGTCGGCCCGCGCTTAGGTGCGACGGCGCAAAGCGCGGTCCGAATTCGTCGACCTCCATGGGCGGAAATGCATCAAGCACCCTTGGAGCGGCCAGAAGCCGAGTTGCGCCTTCGCACGGCTGTTGGAGGCTGCAGTCGGGCGGGTGTGGTAGTAGACCGCTTCCTCGCCCGCCGATTTCAGCGCGCCCTCGACGCTCACGTGCAGGCTCCGCCGCGCCGACCCACCGGGCGAGGGCCGGCAGGCATTCGGCCATGGAAAGGGGATCGTGATCGACGACATTGTAGCCCCCGGCTCGGCCGTAAGCGAGGCGATCGTCGCGGCGATCGCGTCATCGATGTGGACGAACGACCAGACTCGGCCGGTACAGTAACCAGGAATGCACGCACCTGTAGCTCTAGGATTCATCGGTGGTGAATTTGTGCACCGTAGTCGACTTTAGCGTCTCCTGCGGTTTCAGCACCGTCGTCGGAAAGGACGGCTTGTTCGGCGAATCCGGGAAGTGCTGCGTCTCGAGGCAGAAGCCGTCAGTCTGGCGGTATTGCTGACCGGCCGCGCCGACGAGCGTCGAATCGAGGAAGTTGCCGCTGTAGAACTGGATGCCGGGCTCGGTGGTCGATATCTCCATGATCCGGCCCGAGCGAGGCTCGTAGACTCGCGCGGCAAGCGAAAGCCCGCTTTCTGACTTGTTCAGCACGAAGTTGTGATCGTATCCGCGGCCATAGACCATCTGTGGGTCGTTTGCGCGGATGCGTGCGCCGATCGGCATCCCTTGGCGGAAGTCGAACGGCGTGCCGGTCACGGAGGCGAGCTCCCCGGTCGGGATCAAGGTCGCATCGACCGGCGTGTAGCGATCGGCGTTGATCGTGAGGATGTGATCGCCGATCCCGCCCACACCGTCGCCGGCGAGATTGAAGTAGGAGTGACTCGTGAGATTAACCACGGTTGGTTTATCCGTTGTCGCCTCGTAATCGATGCGCAGCTCGTTGTCGTCGGTGAGAGTATAGACGACTTCGACCGCAAGCGTGCCGGGATAGCCTTCCTCGCCATCTTTGCTCGTATAGCTGAGCCGTGCCGCGGTGCCGCGCTCGCTGGTCAACGGCTCGACCTCCCAGACGACCTTGTCGAAGCCTTTCATGCCGCCATGCAGGCTGTTCGGCCCGTTATTGGCGGCGAGCTGGTACTGCGTGCCGTCGAGCGTGAACTTCGCGGCGCCGATGCGATTGCCATAGCGCCCGATCAAGGCGCCGAAATAGGGATTCTTGGACTCGTAGTCGGCGAGTTCCTTGAATCCGAGCACGATGTTACCGAGCTTGCCCCAGCGGTCGGGCACGTTGATCGCCGTTACGATGCCGCCGTAAGCGATGAACTTGACGGACGCGCCCCTGTCGTTGGTCAGCGTGTAGAGATCGACGGCTTTGCCGTCCTGCGTGTTTCCGAATGGGGTCTTGTCCACAGAGCCGGCTCCGGCGCTCGTTCCCGTCAGCAGCGCGCCCATGCCAAACAAGGCCGCGCCGAGTACTGATCCGTGCCAAGTACGCGATATGTTGTGATCGACCCACATCATGGTTTCCTCCCCTAATAGGCCTCTTCGCGGCCGACCTCGGGCGAGCCGCCTGAAGAACCAATTGTAAACTCATCCGACTATTAGCGTAAGCGAATACATGCTGTGCGGGCGACCGGAAGCCGCCGCACGTCGCGAAATTCGGGGCGGCAGCGGCTGAAACGTCTCCTTCGCGCCAAACAGCGGACTATTGAAGCACGCCGTCAGTATTAGATTGCCCCGCCTCATAGGCTATACTAGTGGGCGGACAGAAGCGCATCTCTGACAGATTGTTGAGGATCACATGCCCTCTAATTTCGTCGCAAACGGCGCAGAGGCCTATGAGGCCAGCATGGGTCGCTGGAGCCGGCGGCTCGCAACACCATTCCTCGAATTCGCAGGCGTGCCATCACGAGGGCGCGTCCTTGACGCGGGATGTGGTACCGGCAGTCTAGCCCTGGCCTTGGCAGCGCACCCTGAGCTGGAGGCCATCGGGGCCCTGGACTTCGAGGAGAGTTTTGTGGCAGCCCTGGAATGGCGCGTGACCGACGTTCGATGGTGTCTATTCGCTTTTGGTCCTTCACTTTGTGTCCGATGCGCATCGAGCAGTGCAGGAGATGCGGCGCGTGTTGCGGCCGCGTGCTGCCGCCGCAGCTGCAGTTTGGGCCTGGGGCGGCATGCCGAGTTGGCGATTGTTTTGGGATGTCGTTCTTGCAATTGAGCCAGAAGCGGCCGGGAACGGAGTGCCCACGGCCAGGAGGCCGCTGACAGAGGAAGGTGAGTTACGCTCGGTGTTTGAGGCCGCCGGTTTCACAGGACTTGCCGACACGAAGCTCACGATCGTAATGGACTACACCAGCTTCGACGACTTTTGGTATCCAACGGTCTACGGGCAAGGCGCCTTTGCAGCTTTCTTCGACGCATTGCCGGAAGCAAGGCGTGTTCGACTTCGCGACGCGGTGAGAGCCGCCTATCTTGCCGACGGCCCCGACGGCCCTCGCGGCTTTCTGAGCTTTGCTTGGGCGGTCCGAGGTAACGCTTGAAGTATTCCGCACAACGGGCGGCTACATATCTGCGCGAACGGGTTTCGACGCCTGGATTGAGGTGACGGACGTGGGCGGGTGGATGGCTGAGCGGATCGCTCGCCTGAAGCATCATTTTGAAAGACAGCAGTGAAAGGATGTCGCTGAAAAGCCCATGGGCGCGATGTATACGTCGCGTTCGGGGGGCTAAGGCGCCACGGCAAAGAACAAGAATACTGCAAAGATGACCAGGTGCACGATGCCCTGAAGCACCGTGGTCCGGCCCGTACCCAATGTGATCACACTGATGATAAGCGTAAGCACCAGCAGAGTCTGGCCTTCTCCTCCAGGCCAAGCGCAAGGGGCTGACCAAGCATGATCGAAACCAGCGCAACCACCGGGATGGTCAAGCCAATTGTCGCAAGTGCCGATCCCAGCGCCAGGTTCAGGCTGGTCTGCAACCGGTTGGCCTGCGCTGCTCGAAGCGCCGCCAGACACTCCGGAAGCAACACCACGCCCGCGATGACGATCCCGACTACGGCTTTTGGCATGCCGAGCCAGTTTATTCCTGCCTCCACCGACGGCGTGAGCGCTTTCGCGAGCCCCACTACCACCACGAGCGCGACAAGCAGCAAGGCTGCGCTGGTGGCTGCCGTCCTGTTTGACGGCAACGGAGCATGCGCATCCTCGCTATCAGCCTCGAGCGGCAGGAAGTAGTCGCGGTGCCGCGCGGTCTGGATGAAGATGAACGAGCCATAGAGGATCAACGAAACTGTACCGGCGAAGACAAGTTGCGGTGTGCTGAACATCGGCCCGGCTGCGGTCGCGACGACGTTTGGTACCACCAGCGTCAGGACGGTGAGCGCGGCCAGAACGGCCAAGGCGGCACTCGCCCCCTGGAGCTGAAATCCCTGTTCGTGGTGGCGCATGCCCCCCGAAAGCAGGCACAGGCCGACGATACCGTTCATCACGATCATGACCGCGGCGAACACGGTGTCTCGTGCCAGCCCGGCTTTTTCCGCCGGAGCTGCGATCATCACCGAGACGATCAGGGCCACCTCGATCACCGTGACGGCGATGGCCAGCACCAGAGTGCCAAGCGGCTCGCCGACCCGGTGTGCGACGACCTCGGCGTGGAACACGGCGGCAAAGACGGTGGCGATCAATGCTACTCCAGCAGCCGCAGCAACAAAGCCCCCGAGGCCCGTAAATGGCGTCGCCAACAGGATCGCCAATGCCAATGCAGGCGACACCCATGCCCACCACGGTGTTTGTTCTGTTGCCAAGACGGTGAGGACCCATTGTTCCGCCGATAAAGCATACGCATGGAAGGACTCCATAGGCAACCTCACGTCGCACTCCGAACGCCAGAGTCTGGCTCCGGAGCGAGACATATGGTTCTATAGACGTTCGATGCAGTGCGGTGTGCGCCGAGCCGAAAGGCTCTCTTCGCTCATTTAGAAGTATTGACAGTGGTCCGCCTTTATTGCCTTCTCAGTCAGGAACCAGCCTGGGTCAACGATGCCGTCCGCCTCCGCGATAAGGTCTGAGTCATGCACCTCGAACGTTTGTGCCGCATAGCGGCAGCCGTAGAGATGCACGTTGCCGGTCCCGGCGAGAAGTTTCAGGAAATCCTCGATCTCGGTCGGCTCGCCGTCCGCGGCCATTCGGGCGCGCAACCATTCTGTCTCATCCCTGTGTCTGTCATCCACCGAGAGTAAGGCCGCTCCCTTGCTGGTCAGCGCCTTCACCGCCCAGAGCAGAAAGAGCATGTCAACCTTCACGCCGTTGCGGGCCTGAGTGTAGGCAAAGGTCAGCGGCGTGAGGATTTTGTCGTAGGCGTCGTCGCGCACGATGATTGCGAGATGCTTCATGGTGAAATCTCCAATGGTTGCGGGCCCTTGTCTCGCCCATGAAGCGTCCCACCGCCGAATGCAGGAGGCAGCCGGACGTGGGACAAAGGTCAGGCGGCCTTCAGACCCGGCGTTGCGCTTACTCCGGCTCGGGCCAGGAAAGTCCGATTGACTGGGCTGTGGGGCTTCAGTGCTAGGCGCTCATTGGCAAGGGCTTCCGCCAGACCGTTGAGCCCGCCGCGGATGGCCGCCTCGGTCAACGTCCAGTCGATGATGTCACGTTGCGCGTGGCTGCCGCCGAAGCTGTTGGCGATGTAGCGGGCGCCATAGAGGTGGTCGGCCGCGGCCTGGTAATCCCCGCGCCAGAACGCCACGAAGCCTTCGATCAGAGGCACGGCCGTGCGCCGCCCCCATTCGGCGGCGTCAGACCCGTCCGCGCGGTTCTCCCGATAAGCCCGCACGATGCGCTCAACGTCGCTTTCCCGGCCTGTTCCGAGATAGGCCATCACGGCGTGCCAATCGTTGAATGGATAAGTGCGGCCGTCGGCATGGTTTTCCCAGGTGGTCGCCAGTTCCCGCCAGCGCTCGCCCACGTCATGGCCTGAGAGATGCAGGCGCCAGAGGAGCGCCGAGGCATCGACCATGTCGATCGCCAGGGTGCTGCGGCTCTCCCGGATCGGCCCATCGTAGAGCGCGAACACCTCGTCGACCTGCCCGAGATCCAGGTGATAGAGCGAGCGGTGCCACCAATTGTGAACCTTGAAGAAATTGTCATCGCCGGACCAGTGCGGTTCGCGCGCGATCATCCAGCCGATACCGTCCTCGGCGCGCCCCTGCATCTCCATCACGTGGGCGACCGCATGGTGGGCCCAGCAGTCGAGCGGTTGCAGGTCCACGGCGCGCCGGCCCATCTCCTCGGCCCGGGCGTAGTCACCGGCCTCCTCAAGCCCGAAGGCATGCATGCCGAGCAGGATCGAGTAGCCCGGCATGCCGGGCGACCATTTCGGCAAGACTCGTGCGATGCGGTCGCGCAGACCCCGCGCGCTCGCGCGGAAGAAATCCATAAGATGGCCGGACTGGAGCGCCACAAGGTCGTGCGGATAGCGTGCGTTGTGGCGGTCGAGCGCGGTCGCGGCGGCGGTCCAGTGCCCCTCGGTCACCAAGTCCAGCGCGGCGACGTGGGAGACCTCCCGGTCGGAGAGGCGGAGCGTCCTGGCCTTGCAGAGGATGGCCTTCGCCTCACTGGTGGCGTCCGGCTCCGTCGCCAGGCCAAACAGGTGAGCCTTCAGAATATGTGCCATTGCGAAGTCGGGGGCGGCCTTGATGGCATTGTCCAGCAATGCGACGGGATCGCCGCGATAGATGTTAAACGCCTCGACAGCCTCGTCAAAGAATTCCGCGGCCTCAACGGTTGCGCCTGAGAGCGAATTGCCCTGCTTATCCGTAGTCATGTTGGATCTCTCCTCGTTGTGGCACACCGCAAGATGTCTGTTCCGGCAGATGGTCCTGGCCAGCGGCGTTGCTTTCGACTTTGTGGCCCGGGTGTTACATTAGCCTCGCCGAAAGGCAGGTTATATGAGCGAGGCGCCGGTCCGCTTTGCCGATCCGCCGAATCTGGGTGTGAGTGATGGATTCCATCCTGGACATGTTCCGCACCATGCGGCTCACGGGCGGCATCTTTCTCGATGCCGATTTTACCGCGCCATGGTGCGTAACAGCGAAGGTGGGGCCTGAGGATTGTGCCCCATTCACACCCGAGCCTCGCCAGATCATTGCCTATCATTACGTGACCGCCGGCACCTGCTGCTCAAGGTCAGCGGGCAGAAACCGATCCCGGTCGAGGGCGGCGAGATTGTCGTCCTGCCGCGCAATGATGACCATGTGATCGGCAGTTCCCTGACGATCCGCCCCATCTCCGCCGAACGCCTGATCCAACCGAGCCCGGATGGCGGGCTGGCGCGCATCGTTCACGGAGGTGGGGGAGAGCGGACGCACATCTACTGCGGATTCCTGGGCAATGACATGCCGCACAACACTGTCATTGCAATGCTACCGAGTGTCCTCAAGCTCAACGTCGCCGATGGCGCATCCGGAAACTGGATAGAAAGCTCCTTCCGTTTCGCCGCGCAGGAACTTGCCGCGGGTCATGTCAATTCACCAGCGATCCTCGCCAAACTTGCCGAACTTCTGTTCATGGAGGCAGTGCGCCGGTACTTTGCCTCGCAGCCTCCCGGCCGCAACGCCTGGGCAGCGGGAATACACGATCCCATCATCGGACATGCATTGGGCCTCCTGCATGGTCAGATGACCCGACACTGGACCACAGAAGATCTTGCCCGGGAGATCGGCCTGTCCCGCTCTGCATTTGCAGAGCGCTTCACCCGGATCATAGGCGAACCACCCATGCGCTACCTTGCCCAGCAGAGGCTGGTACAGGCCTCTGTACTGCTTAAGGAAACATCCGATGCCGTCGCGCGCATTGCCTATGCGGTGGGCTACGAGTCCGAGGCCTCGTTCAATCGGGCATTCCGACGGGAGTATGGCGTTCCACCCGCAGCTTGGCGTGGATAACCCCTTGAAGAAAAGAGGCTGAGATCGCGCAAAACGGTCGTGTGGTGCCTTCAAACAACAAAATCATGCTATCGTCCATCCGTTCGACAGAAAGGCACCAATCATGAGCGCTCGGCGAGACTTCACTTACGAGGAATGGAGCAGCCTTTTGCAGCTCTACCGGCATGAGAACGCTGCGTTGGCGGACGAAATTGATCAGAGGTTCGTCGAGCTTGGCGTTATTGAAAAAACGGTCGGCGGAACAAGTCTCAGTGCCGCAGGTAAGCGACTGGTTGAGCACGAGCTTCTGATGGAGCGAAGGAACCGGCTTCAGCGATGACGTGTCAAGCAAGCGTTGGCCGCTTGGTCCGACGATAGTGGCTTGGAGGCATGACTCTCAACACCTCCCGTTCGATAAGCTGAAGGTGTTCTTCGACCAGCATCTCGCAGCCTGATTGGTGACACCTGCTAGGCCCGGGAAGACCGGATCACTCCGGGCTGGCAAGGCATCTCCAGAAAACCACGTCTGATGGGAGCGCGCCGCATGTCCAGAATGGCCCATTTCGACAAAGAGCCAATCACGAAATGCTTTAACCTTTCGCTAAGAAATCGCGCGGGGCGGATAGACCACGAAGTACTAGGACGAGGATTTGAGCGCGTGTTTGAACAAGATGTCCAAGATAATCGTCGCCGACCTGGAAGCGGCTTACGCCGGCAAGGTCAGCGCTTTTGGGTAAGAAGATTGTCGTCATCGGAGCCAGTGCCGGCATAAGTCTCGGCGTGGCAGCACCTCGTGCACGAATGGTTGGAGTCTCCGATCTCGGACACTTACTCAATTCCAGGATCAGCCGGTCGTGCAGGCCAGCGCGATGCCGTCGGCGACCTCGCTGCTACGATCCGAAAGATTGCCCGTTGCGACCCTGATATGATTGCTGGGTAGGATCGAGAACTTTGCGCCGGGGTGAACTGCGATCCCTCGCGCCGCCAAGGTGACCATCGCAAAAGGCTCTGAGGAGACCGGAACCCAGGCGCAGAGGCCTGCTCCATCATCCACCTCTACGCCGCGCTCGCGCAGCGCATTCGTCAGCTCATCGTGGCGCTGCTGATAGATATCGCGCGCGCGGGTAAGGATTTCGTCGGTTCTAGGATCGCGGAGCAGCCACGCTGCCGCCGCTTGCAGAATCCGGCTGGTCCAGCCGGCGCTGAAGCTCCGATAGGATTGAATCTGCTCCACGATCGCCCGGGAACTCGACAGCACGGCAAGACGCAGGTCCGGACCCAGCGTCTTCGAATAAGACAGGATGTGTATGACCCGGTCCGGATAGCGCCCTCCCAAGGAATGCTTGGGTGCGCCAGAAATGTCGGCCACGCCATCGTCTTCGATGATCAGCGTGTCGCTCCCCGCCAAAACGTTTCCCAGAGCTTCCAGGCGGGCCTTGCTGACGCTTTGGCCGGTCACCGAGTGAAGCCGCGGCTGAAACAGAAATGCAACGGGGCGATATTTCATGGCCGCTTCGAGCGACGACGGCAGGGGGCCGTCCCTGTCGCACTGAACGGGCAGGATGCGCACGCCCAGATCCTCGAGGATATCGAGAAGGCGCATGGCCGTCGGATTTTCGATTGCGACCGAAGCGCCCGGCATCACTAACGCATGCAACAGCGTATAGACGGCGTTGTATCCGCCGTTTGTTGCAAGAAAGGCCTCCGGCTCGTAGGGCCAGTCGCGCCGCACGGCCGCTTCGAGCTCCGGCAGGATCCGGCTGCGTTCGTAGCTGTTGAGGTTTTCCGCCGAGGCGCCGTATGTCAGGGCGTCTGCCAGGGGCGGCAGCAGGCTTACATCCGGGACCGCCGCCGTGAGGTCGAGTACGCCCTCGCCGTAGTTGCCGGAACTTGCAAGCCTTTCGGGCTTGGCAACGAACCGATCGCCGCTGATCCAGGTGCCATTGCGGCCGCGCCCGCTGATGATCTTCTGGCGGCGCAGCTCGCTCCAGGCCTCAGAGATCGTCGCGGGGCTGACGCCAAGCGCGAAGGCAAGGTCGCGGATCGCGGGCAGCTTGGTTCCGACGGGAAGCGCGCCGGCGCGGATCATGGCGCTGGTTTCCAACGCAATTCCGCGAATGGACTTGTCGCTTAACTTTTCGGCAAACCAATCGGCATTTCGTGTTTCGTTCATATTTTGCACCAAGATTAAATGTTCAATAACGTAATAACATTTGATCGAGGCAAATTGAACATTTATTTACGAGCAGAAATGACCATTCTTTGCGAGCGAAATGCATGACTGTAACGATACGGCTGGCCCTGCGCGACTGGGACTACATGACCCCGCTGGTGTTGGGAGAGGTCTCGTCACCCCGCCTCGACGTGAAGGTCGAAAGGGTTGGCACGCTCATCTCCCATATTGGAAAGGACGACGCTCACGACGCGGCGGAAATGTCCTTCAGCCGATATACCCAGCTTCGCGCCGACGGCGACGAGACTGTGATCGGCATCCCGAACTTCATCATGCGAGGCTTTCGCCATCGCTGCATCATCACGATGAAGGAAAGCCCGATCACGGAACTAAGCCAGCTTGCCGGAAAGCGGATCGGTGTGACCGGATGGCGCGATTCCGGAAACACCTGGACGCGCGCAGCCTTGCGCCGTGAAGGTGTCGGCGTCGAGGATGCGATGTGGTTTGCCGGCCGGTTGACGGAAGCCCACCCTGTCACCGATCGTCTCGACGGCTTTGGCCGCCCGGGACGCATCGAGGCAGCACCTGGCGAGCGGCCGATGGTGGACCTCCTGAAAGAGGGCGGACTGGATGCCGTCTTCACACCCTTCATGCCCGAGGGCTTTTTCGATAAAGATTCGCCGTTCCGCCAGGTGCTTGCAGATTTTCGCGGTGCCGAACGCCAATATTTCGACGACGTCGGCTATGTGCCGGGCATGCATCTCATCGGCGTCAAGGCGACGGTCGCGGCGGAACATCCATGGCTCCTCGAAGAACTCAGCACCTTGATCGATGAATCCAAGCGCGTCTGGACGACGAAGCGCCGCAAATATGCCGACACCACGCCGTGGATGCTCGATGAGCTCTTGAGGGTCTCGGCAGATCTGCCACCGGACTGGGACGAAAGCGGCCTTGATGCCAACCGTGCGATGATTGCCGATTTCGCCCGGGAGCTGCACGCGCAGGGCATCCTGCCGCGAGCGCTCACGCCGGCAGAGCTTTTTCCGCTACAGACGTCTTCAGATCGCCCGCAGCTTGCCGCAGCCGAATCCTGAACCTTCATCCATACAAACCAAAAAGGGGAATAAGAAATGCCATTGAAATCCATCACCTCCTTCGCTCTTGCGAGCGCCCTGCTCACTGGAATGGCCATGGCCGAGGATGCAACGCTTCCGAAGCTCACCGTCAACGAGGAACTGCGGGCAAAGCTTCCCGAGGAGATCAAGACCGCCGGCAAGATGATCTCGGTCAACAACGGCTCCTTTCCGCCCTACGAGATCGTCACCGGAACGAAGATGGAAGGAGCGAGCGCCGACCTCACGGACGCGCTCGGCCAGGTGCTCGGCGTTACGATCGAGCACGCAACCGTCGGTGGCCTGCCGGCACTCCTCGCCGGCGTCAATTCCGGCCGCTATCAATTCGCCTTCGGTCCTGTCGGCGATTTCAAGAGCCGCGAAGAGGCCAACGATTTCGTCGACTGGGTGCAGGAATTCGTCGTCTTTGCCGTGCACAAGGGCAATCCGAACGGGATAACCTCGCTGGAGACTGCCTGCGGACAGCGCATTGCCGTCATGGCTGGTGGATCGGCGGAGAAGGTCATCAAGGTCCAGGCCGAAAAGTGCAAGACCGACGGCAAGGAGGCGATCGAGGTTCAATCCTTCACCGACCAGCCGAGCTCGATCCTTGCCGTCAGGTCCAAGCGCTCCGATGCATTCTTCTCCTCCCAGGCTCCCCTCACCTATTTCGTGTCGCAGTCCAATGGCCAGCTCGAACTCACCGGCGTCGGCCAGAAAAACGGCTTTGAAAATCTCTATCAGGGCGCCGTCGTGCCGAAGGGATCGCCGCTTGGACCCGTGCTGCACGACGGCATGAAAGTTCTGATGGACAACGGCACCTATGCGGCAGTCATGAAGAAATGGGGTCTTGAGAACAACATGATCAAAGAGCCGGGCATCAATCTCGGCGGGACATTGCCAAAATGAGCGCCAACAACGACAAAAGCGCATCGCCTTCGGGCGGTGCGGATCCCCGTGACGTCGTCAACGCGCACAAGCCGTTTCGCATCGATCGCCTGGTCCTTTGGACGCTGACACTGGGCATTGCGGCCGATTTTGGCTGGATCGTTGCAAACAACGAGAATTTCGGCTGGCCGGTCGTCGCACAATATTTCTTTGACCCGACGGTCATCAGCGGTCTCTACGTGTCCCTCGGACTGACCGTTGTTGCCATGCTGATCGGCATAGCGCTCGGCCTGCTGCTTGCCATTGCGCGGCTGTCGACGGACCGGCTCGCCCATTCCCTTGCCGGCCTCTACATCTGGTTCTTCCGCGGCACGCCGCTCCTGGTGCAGCTTATTTTCTGGTACAACCTGTCGACGCTCTTTCCGTCGATTTCGATCACCGTGCCTTTCGGACCGACATTGGCGAGTTGGGACACCAATTCCGTCATCACGCCGATGACGGCGGCAATCGTCGGCCTGGCGCTCAACGAGGCGGCCTACATGGCCGAGATCATCCGCGGCGGCCTTCTCTCCGTCGACAGGGGCCAGGCGGAAACGGCGGAAGCCTTTGGCATGACGCGGGCACGCGCACTGCGCAGGATCATCATCCCGCAGGCGATGCGCTCCATCGTTCCGCCAACCGGCAACCAGCTCATCAGCATGATCAAGGCGACCTCTCTCGTCAGCGTGATCGCCATGGCGGATCTGCTCTATTCGGTCCAGTCGATCTATAACCGCACGTTCGAGATCATTCCGATGCTGCTCGTCGCCGTGGTCTGGTACCTGCTGATCACCTCGATCCTCAACATCGGCCAGGGCTATATCGAGCGCTACTACAGCAGAGGCGACAGACGCTCCGGCAGCGCGGCGAAACCTGCCGGACAGGCGGGCACGCCGATCGTACCCGATACCCCCTCACCCGTCATCGCACAGGAGGCGAGCCATTGAATGCCCTTGCAACTGTCGAACCGCTCGTCCATGCACGCAATGTTCACAAATCCTTCGACCAGCTTGAAGTCTTGAAAGGGATCGATCTTGACGTCGCCCCTGGCGAGGTCGTGGTTATCCTCGGGCCTTCCGGCTCGGGCAAATCGACCTTCCTGCGCTGCATCAACCATCTGGAGTCCATCAATCAGGGCTCGATCATGGTCGATGGAGAGCAGATCGGTTATCGATTGCGAAAGGGCCGGCTTCAGAAGCTCTCCAACAATGCAATCGCTGCACAGCGGCGCAAGATCGGCATGGTCTTCCAGCAGTTCAACCTCTATCCGCACATGACCGCGCTCGAAAACATCATCGAGGCGCCGGTTGGCATCCACGGCGAAAGCCGCAAGGCCGCAACGGAAAATGCGCTGATGCTTCTGGAGCGCGTCGGCCTCTCGGAAAAAGCCGGCAGTTATCCGCGCCAGCTTTCCGGCGGCCAGCAGCAGCGCGTGGCGATCGCACGGGCTCTGGCGATCAAGCCGAAGCTGATGCTGTTCGACGAGCCGACCTCCGCACTCGATCCCGAACTCGTCGGTGAGGTCCTTTCCACCATGCGGGACCTGGCAAGCCAGGGATTGACCATGATCGTCGTCACTCACGAGATTGGTTTTGCGCGCGAAGCGGCCGACCGGGTCATCTTCATGGATGGCGGCAAAGTCGTCGAACACGGCAAGCCCGAAGATGTCCTCGGCAATCCGCAGCATCAACGCACGAGAAGCTTTCTCGCGCGCTTCATCTAGCCGGGCAATCTGTACGCTCCGCATTCTGCCCGTGCCGCCAAACCGCGGCGCGACCATCCCGTTCATTCTAGCTATCGGAACTGACTGATGACACGCGACAACGCTTTTGCCCGCATCTCCGACTTCGAGCCGATCAAGGAAGAGCTTGTGGCGACCCGCCGGCATCTTCACGCCAATCCGGAACTGTCGTTCGAAGAGGTCGAGACGGCACGCTTCGTCGCCGAAAAACTGGAATCCTGGGGCTACGAGGTTTTCCGCAATGTCGGCGGCCACGGTGTCGTCGCTCGTCTCAAGGTGGGCAGCAGCCCGCGCAGTATTGCGATCCGCGCCGACATGGATGCCCTTCCGATCCAAGAAGAAACGTACCTGCCTTATGCGAGCCGGGCAGCCGGCAAGATGCATGCATGCGGTCACGACGGCCACACGACGATGCTGCTTGGGGCTGCGGAATATCTGGCGCGCACCCGCCGTTTTGACGGAACGGTCAACCTGATCTTTCAGCCCGCCGAGGAAGCCGGCACCGCAAGCGGTGCTGAAGCGATGATCGCCGACGGATTGTTCGAACGCTTTCCGTGCGATGCGATTTTCGGGCTGCACAATCACCCCGGCGCGCAGGAAGGCACCTGGCTTTTGCGTTCCGGCCCACTGATGGCAGCTGCCGACACCGTAAAAATCACCATCAAGGGAAAAGGCGGCCACGCCTCCAGGCCGCATCTGACGGTGGACCCGGTCGTCATTGCCTGCAATCTCGTCGTCTCTCTGCAGTCGGTCGTTTCGCGCAGCATCGATCCGACACAAACGGCAGTCGTTACCGTCGGCTCCATCCATGCCGGCGAGGCCTCGAATGTCATTCCTGACATCGCAACGCTCTTGCTCAGTGTCCGGTCCTTCGAACCGGCGATCAGGGACATTCTGGAAGGGAGGATCCGTAGACTGACGGCGAGCGTCGCGGAAGGCTATGGCGCCAGGGCCGAGGTCGACTATGTGCGTGGCCACCCGGTCGTCATCAACTCCGAGAAGGAAACCGAGTTTGCCCGCGGCATTGCGGAGGAGCTCGTCGGCCGGGACCAGGTCTTAACGTGCCCCCTGATCCCGGGAAGCGAGGATTTTTCCCATTTTCTCGAGCACAAGCCGGGCTGCTTCCTGCGCCTTGGCAACGGTCTGAACTCGGAGATCCTGCACAGCTCGAAATTCAACTTTGCAGACGAAAACCTCACGGTTGGTGCCGCCATGTGGGCGCGGCTGACAGAGAAATTCCTGGGCTAGAATTCCTATGACGCACTCGCAAGCATGCGCGCGCCGTTAACCTTGGCAATAAAGATTGTATTCAGTCTTTTTTGGTAATTTTCCGTTAGCCATTCACGCCAGCCGGTCCCGGCGGCATGGGGTTGGCGTCGGCGGCAGTTGTTTTGCGTACGGGTTCTTATGCGTCTATCGAATGTGACAGCAATCTTTTTTGCGTGCCTGACATTGGCCGGTTGCGCCGCCAATTCTCGTCCTGCGACCGTTCAGGCCGGGCGGCCATCTGAGGAGACCACGGGCTCGGTTGCCCAATCAACCGTGCCCGTCCCTGCCGCCAATGTCGGCGACGTCGCCCTGCAGGGCAATCCGCCGCAGGAGACGTTGGCCTGGGCGGGATCGGTGCCGCAGCCGCAGGCGTTCACGCCGGCTTCAAGAACCGTTGGCGCGCCCATCCCTTCAGAACGGCCGATTGCCATGCTGGCGCCGGACAAGCCTGAAATGAGGGCAGCTCCGCAGACGCGCTCGCAGATTTACAGCTACGGGTTCCGCGACGCCAAGCCGATCAATTTCGGGTCCATATCGCCCAGAAAGCTTGCCGTGCATGGCGTCGACGTTTCGCGCTGGCAGGCGGAGATCGATTGGGAAAGGCTCCGGAGGCAGGGGGCGAACTTCGCCTATATCAAGGCGACGGACGGCGGCGATCATCTCGATCCGATGTTCAAGAAGAACTGGCGTAGGGCCAAGGAGGCCGGCTTGAAGCGCGGCGCCTATCACTTCTTCTACTGGTGCCGCACGGCAGGCGAACAGGCCGACTGGTTCATCCGCAACGTTCCGAAGGAAGCGGGCGCTCTTCCGCCGGTGATCGACGTCGAGTGGAACGGTGAATCGAGCTGCAAGCGGCGGCCCTCGCGCGAGCGGGTGCTGGAAAAAATGCAGGTCTTCATGGACAAGCTCGAGCGGCACTACGGCCAGCGTCCGATCATCTATACGGCGCCGGACTTCTACCGCGACAACCTGAAGGGCGCGTTTCTCGATTATCCCTTCTGGCTGCGCTCGGTGGCGGCTCACCCGTCCAAGGTCTACCCGAAACGGAAATGGGTTTTTTGGCAGTATTCTGGCTCCGGCCTGTCACACGGCGTCGATGGCCGGATCGACCTGAACGTCTTCCATGGTGACGAAGGCGATTGGCACGACTGGGTGGCGTCACGGTAGTGCCGCGCGAGCCGCCTAGCTTCAGCCCGGCCCCCTAAAAAAGCAAAGGATCACCCCACCCCACTAGGCGCAGGAGAGTGCGTCGGCTCGCGAGCCGCCGCGATTCCTATAATTTCCAGTAGTAGACGGCGAATCGTCTTTGGCCTATCGATGGACCCATGCGATCGTCCTTGGAACATCTGCCGGAAGAAAAGCAGCGCGAGCTTGCCCGCGTCGTTGCGATCATCCATGAGGAGTTCGCCGATGCACTGTCAGGCACGTCGGCCGCCTTCAAGAAGCGCGGCCGGATCTTAAAGATCATCATGTTCGGCTCCTATGCCCGCGGCAGCTGGGTCGACGAGCCGCAAACGATGAAGGGCTACCGCTCCGACTATGACATCCTGGTGCTGGTCAATTCCAAGCAGCTGGCTGAACCGCAATACTGGGACAAAGCTACCGACCGGCTGCTGTGGGACAAGGATGTGCAGACGCCGGTCGGACTGATCGTCCATGGCGCCCGGGAGGTGAATAACTTCCTGGCCGACGGTCAGTATTTCTTCGTCGACATCCTGCGCGAGGGCATCGTGCTCTACGAGCTCGATGACCGGCCGTTGGCTGAACCGAGAAAACTCTCCGCGGTCGATGCTTATAGGGTGGCAAAGGAGCATTTCGAGAACAAGTTTCCCTCAGCACTGAGCTTCCTGGACACCACCCAATATCTGCTCAAGAAAGGCCAACTCGGTCACGCAGCATTCGAACTGCACCAAGCGGTCGAAGCCGCTTACTCATGCTTGCTCCTAACCCTCACCAACTACAGCCCGCCGTCGCACAATCTGAAGTTCCTCCGGGGCCTGGCGGAAGACCAGGACCGCCGGCTGATCGACGCCTGGCCGCGCGACCAGCACCGCTATACCGCCTGGTACAACATCCTCAACGAAGCCTACGTGAAGGCGCGCTACTCGAAGCACTTCGAGATCACCGAAGAAGCGCTAGGCTGGCTACTTGAGCGAACGGAGCATCTCCATCAAACGGTCGCGGCCATCTGCAACGTCTATTTGGCGGAACTTGCGCGGGCGAGCAGTGCCCACTGAAGACCGATCCTCAGGCACAAAGGTGGCATCCACGTTCGCTCACGACGGGAAAACAGAGGGAATTTCAAGGCGACTTCGATAAGCCATTGAAATCATGTGAGAATGCAGGTTCCCCAGCCATCTCTTCTTTTCTCCATTATTTCAACTTTATCAATTAGAGATGACTAAATGATGCAGTCGCGGTCATGTGCCTGGCGCCTGGGATTTTTCCGAATTAGCACCTAACTAAAGGGACCGATCTATTGCGCGTAAGTATGCGGGACACTACCTTCCGCGTGGGTTTGGGTGGAAAGGCACGCGCTGCCAAGTAAACTGGTAAGGCCGTATCTATTTTCTCAAACAAAGCGGGACTTTTCGATCCCGTTCTCAATTCGGACAGCAAGCCCTTCATCGATCCCATGTTGATCGAGAGCCGTGACACCCCGCATATGGTCACCGCCTATAAACAGCTACGGGGGCACCTCGAGAAAGCGGTCAAGCTTCTGGCCGCGAGCAAAGCTTTAACGATCTGCGTGGAAAGCAGCGCGTGGAATATTGGATCTCAAAGAAAGATCCGAGACGTGCCTTGGATATGGCGGATCAAATATCAGCGGAAATTCCAGATCTGAGGAATTCACAGCTGCCCGTCGACGCCCTTGTCGACCAATGTAAGTTCCGCGATTTGATCTTCCGCATGTCGATGAGCCGATCGGGTTCGGAGACATCTCACGGCGGTGCCAAGGGCTTTGGTCGATCCCGTAAATCCGGCGAACCGCTTCCGTGGGCGACCCCGTCACCGCGACCATGTGGCAACGGAAACGCTCCGTCACGCTCGCCGAGACCATTGAGATCGGACGACAGGTCGAACAGCCGCTGCACGACCAGATGGACGACGGGTCGCTGGACTTCGTGCATGACCAATTTGTCTGCGGCAGACGCTTTCGCGTTCTCAACGTCGTCGACGACGTGACGCGTGAATGCCTGGCGGCGTCCCCGACACCTCGATCTCCGGCCGTCGTGTTGCTCGCGAACTGACAGCGATAATCGAGCGGCGTGGCAAACCCGGTATGATCGTCTCCGATCACGGCACGGAATTCACCTCGAACGCCATTCTCGCTGGTCGAAGGATCATAAGGTCGAGTGACAGCGAGCTTGATGGCCCCGAGAAGGGCGCGAGTTTTCTCATACTGGGCCGCGATGCCCCGAAACTGAAAGACCCAAGCACTGAAGGGAAGCAAGGGCCAGAAGTTCGGAAACCGACAGGCCGAGAACCGTGGCGAGTTCTTCCGCGCCGGTCCGCCAAACACCTAATCGAGGATGCGGGTCTGGAGCTTGCCGACAATTTTATCGAGGGAGCGCAACGTCAGTCACAGTGAGCCGAGACGCTGGAAAGCCTCTTGCGCGCTGCCCTTGCCGGTCCGGGCCCGGAAGGTCAATACCTAGTAACCGCTTCGACATCGTACACCTTTGAAGCCCGGGCTAATGTATGCTTTCATTTACCCAATCAGCAACATCCCCGACGTCGGTATAAACACCATAGAGCCCCTCGTGACCACATTGAAGATTTGCATCTGATGGCCCCATCCCCCAACTGACGATCCCAATCTGAATGGTATTGCGGCCGGCACCCGCAATCAACGGCCCGCCACTATCTCCTTGGCAACTGTCTCGCTTGCCATTGGCGACACCCGCACAGATCATAGATTCGTCGAGTGGATCCGCAATGTTGCTGATGTTGAACACTTCAGTTGCGCCCGCCGCGGCAGCTTCTTTTTCAGCCTCCTGCTTTAGCAGATTTTTGAGTCCGGCATTGCAAGCATCGTTCGGGACGATACTAATTTCCGCTTGCATAAGGTCTATAGGACTTGCTCCCTCGTCTGTTAGTCCCCAGCCTACGACCGTAGCTTTGCCCCTGCCTTCGGCCGATCCGATTGTGGTCGCAACCGCATCGGATGGCTCAGCGAGTCGGATCAACGCAGCGTCATAGCTCATTGTTTGAGGATCGTAACCCGGATGCATCTTGATCTCGGCCACTTCGTACCTGACACCATCTGTCAGCGTCGTCGCGCCGACAAGTATGGTGATGTCCCGGTTAGCATGAACTTCGCCGTCATTATCAACGCAATGAGCCGCAGTGAGTACCCATTGTGAAGCGATAAGGGACCCGCCGCAGAACTGCGCTTGATATTGCGACATTGCACTATCGTCCAAATACTCGCTGCGCATTAACGCAACCTGGAAAGGCCACTCACCCTTTTTTGCAGGAATGCCGCCAATAACCCTGTCCCGCTCCTTTCCTGCCCGTGCCTTCGGAACAGAGTCGTAGGGTGCGTTGTAGGCGACCCGAAATCGTTCCATCGCCTTGTTGACGAACTGAGATTCAGCGGCGCTTGCAACGGACACCGTCGCCACTAACGTAGCGGACAAAGCGATGGATTTAGGCAATGATTTAAGAAAATGGATCCAAGACACAGCGGACGCATGGCGAACGTTCTTCATTCTCCCCTCCCAACCCTGAAACGCCTAATTGTGCGTGAATTTTAGAAAAAAGAAAAGTTCCCTTCAAAGAAATGGGCGCGTCGCCTTGGCTGTACGCATGACGACGAACCCCATACTTGCGCGGCCAGTAATTGCACCCCTGATTCAGCTAAACGTTTGCAACAATGACGCAACCCGCCGTCTCGCCAAGACCGATCGTGCTCAACTCCTTTGCATGCCTTTCCCGGGCTAACTCCAATTGCAGTGCCATTGCATGCCGCGCGCCGCACGGCGGCAGATAAGGCCGCGGCCACAGGAATGCGTGGCGGTCCTGAAAGTCCGACCACGGCCCGTGCCGCGCGAGAAGGTCTCACGGGCAGCGATGTGAGCATCGGCCGGGCAGTTGCCGAAGGTCTTTGGGGGGGCGGTCGGCGGAGTGATCGCGTTTTGCAACGTGCGCTTCGCCGGCGCCTTGATCTCGGCGCAGCGGCCGTTTCTCTCCTGCTGGTTCTGGGCGCAAACGAGCGGACAGATCCGCGACTTCTGCGTGCGAAGCCGCTCAAGCACATCGCCTGAAGGCTCAAGTGCCGCAAGCTCGACCTTGCTGCGTCTGGCGAACTGCCCCAGCGCCCGACGGCTGCCGTCACCCCAAAGCCCGTCCTCGCTGCCGGCACCGCAGCCAACGCGGTTCAGTTCCTTCTGGATCGAGCGCACCAGTTCGCGGTCCGGCGCTCCGGCATCGGGGGTCGCGCCGCCCGTACTCGGGGGGGCAAGTGCAGCCAACTGCTTCTCGGCGGTTGACAGATCGACGTCAGCCCGTGCGGGCTGCTGCACGGTTGCAGCGGCCTTCGCCTCAGCGGCGGGCTGCTCCGCTGCTGCCCTTTCAATAATCCGGATTTTTGCCTTCGCCAGTGAGACAAAGAGTCCGTTCGGATATTGCTGCAGATAGGCATCGAACAAATCCCGGTCAGTCGACGCCTTTATCGTGTCCCAGAAGGCAAGCTCGGCGGCATTGTCCGTTCTGCCGGTATCGGCTATCGCGGGCCCCAGCTTCGCCACGGGGTTCAGTACTACCTCGCCAGTAAGCGAGGAATTGTCCCAAGGCACCTGTTTTCCATGCGTCGCCTCGAGCACGTCGCGACGAACGTCGATCAATTCACGGGTAATATCCCGGCCGGGCTTGCCGAGGTGACGCAGAAGTGCAGCGGAAAAGGGAGAATTGCGGCCCTCGCCATCGAGCGCCACGTTGCCAGGCTGGGTGGCAAAGGCGATGAGAGAGCCGACACCACTTCCAACCTTGGCAAGCCCACGGCCGACCGAGAAAGAGCGTGTTCCCATGGAGCGGGCGAGATTGACCGCCAGCGGATTGTCACGGCAGGCGTCGAGGAACACGAGATTGACGCGCGTCGTGCGTTCCATGGCTGACAGGATCAAGTCCATCGGCACCGCCTCGAATTCCAGGTCGATATACGAAAGAAGCTTCGCATCGACAGGCGCGATATAGTTCTCTCCATTCACCTGCAGACCGTGGCCGGCATAGTAGAATAGAGCGATGTCGGCACCATCGAGGCTGCCGACGAAATCGCTGATCGTGCGCCTGACGCCGGCGAGATCGAGGTCGCTACCGACGACAACCTCGAAGCCGAGATCCCGCAGCTTGGCCGCCATGTCGCCTGCGTCGTTCCCAGGGTTCGGCAACATCGGCACATGCTGATAGGCAGAATTACCGATGACCAGCGCCACGCGCTTCTCAGCGAGCGCCTGCGAGCACATCAGCACCAATAGGATCGTCAGGGCGATGCGAAGGCACTGCATGTCATACCCCCCGGCATGCTCGTCCATGCCCTTGAACGTCGCCTGTGCCGCCCCAGCGTTTCGGCCCATGGGAAGGGTACGACTGATCGCGACCCGGCCCTTGTCCGTTTCGAGAAACGACCGCAGGTCTGGTCTATGGATTAACGACCCTGGCTCGTTTTCAATCAATTGCTAAATAGGATTAGGCAGGCATATGCATTGTGCTTAGACGTCAGCAGACTTTAGATATTTCACGACCGCCGTTCTTCTCATGGCGCCTCCGTCATAATGGTCGGCTGAGGCGGACAGTGCGTTCTCCGCGCAGCCTCGTGACGGCCATGGCTGAACTGATCGACTCGATCCATCAGTCACCCAAATTTGGCATGGTTGATACTCCTTTTCGACGGTGAAGCAATTCACGCATTAGTATACAAATGCGTAGACACTCGCTCCGAAACTAACGAGCCACATTTGGTTGCGTAGAGGAGACCACATCGTGTTATCAAGTTCCCTGAGAACCACGCTGCTAGGCGCCGCGAGCTCGGTGCTGTTTGCAACACTTGTTATGACGTCTCCGGCTTCCGCTCAAACCAATTACGCGGTCATTGTTGGCGTCACTGAATACCCTAAACTTCCGAAGTCCAATTGGCTTGTCGGCCCAAGGAACGATGCAACATTAGTGCGCGAGTATCTCACGAAGCGATCTCCTGTCCGCTTTGAGCCAACAAATGTTACACTCTTGGCGGACAACGTGAATGGAGCCGGGGAGCCCACTCGCGCGTCAATCCTCTCAACGCTGGATACTCTTGGGAGGGAGGTTGGCAGTGGTGATTTTGTTTACATCCACTTTTCCGGACATGGCTTCCAGCAACCCTCAGATGACTCGTCCGAAACAGATGGTCTTGATGAGATCTTTCTTCCGAAGGATACCGGGCACTGGGTTGATGAAACCAAGCGCTTGGACAATGCGATAGTCGATGGCGAGATCGGCCAGAAGCTCAATAAGATACGTGAGAAAGGCGCGTTCATTTGGGCCGTGTTTGATACGTGCAACTCTGGAACGGCTACGCGCGCTGCGCCCGTTGACAGTACCAAAATCCGAAAAATTGGGCCGGAGGAGGTGGGTATGCCGCAGCAAGTGTTGCGGGCGAGCGAACGCCAGCGGGCGCTAAAGTTCTGGGAGGTGGAAGTACCAGACGAAGCAGCCGCTAATATCTCGCAGGCGGGTGGATTGGTTGCCTTCTTTGCCGCACAGTCGAATGAAACTACTCCGGAAATGCCTTTACCGGAAACGAGATCTCCGATTTTTGGCCTATTCACTTACACTCTGTTCTCGAAGCTGGCCGAGAATCCCAATGTTACGTATCGCCAACTTGCAGATAGTATTCTGCAGTACTATGCGAGCATCAACCGCAACAGCACCACGCCTTTGTTCGAAGGTGATTTAGACGCGTCCGTCTTCGGAGACAACCTCGGCAACTTTGTCCCTCAGTGGCCAATCAAATTGGCCAAGGACCATGCGACAGTACAAGCCGGTTTGCTGGATGGTCTGGCAGTTGGAACTCGACTGGCGATCGTTGATAAGCCCGCATCTTTAACCCAGAACGCAATTGGTTTTGTCGAGGTGACGAGCGCCGACAGCTTCTCGAGCCAAGTTGTTTTGTCTTCATCGCAGGTGAAGGATGCTTCTGCCGAGAAAGCTGGCGAGGCTCAGACCACAACGAAAATGATTAGGACACTCCGCGAGATTCCGCCAAGTAGTTATGTTCGCCTCGTTGAGCGCGCATACGATTTCACACTCAAGGTAGCGCGACCGGCCGATACTGGCGATTACCCCGACAGTTTTGCGAAAGTCAACGAGTTGCTTGATGCCATTGTCGTTGACGAAACCTCACAACTTAGCATTGAAATTGTGCAGCCCGGTATACCAGCTGATCTTCGCTTAGCTGTGTTTGACGAGAGCGACCTGAGGGGTGCCACTTTGGGTGCGAACCGGCGTCCGGCGCTATGGTTCCTGCCTGAATCCGGTGAAGCTTCTCTGGACGTTGGCCGAACACCTCCTTCGATCGCGATAGAGGGTCGCTCCCAAGAGACTCTCCGCGATACTATTACTCGATACCTGACAAGCATCTATCGCGCGACAAGCCTATATAAGATTAGCCAAAGCTCCGATTACACTGCCGAGGAAATCCAGCTGAAGCTGACGATGAGAGCGAAAGTGACTGGCGAAACGGTGGGAATTACAACCAGCGGCATGACTGTAGCTACGCCAGGCGATATGGTCCGCGTGCAAGCAATGAACAAAACTCGCAGCATGGTCGACATGAATATTATTTACATTGGGAGTGACTATTCCATCTCGCATATTCAAAGTGAACGACTTCAACCATCGGCGTTGTTCGATGAGGAGTCTCTTGAATTCACGGAGACAACCTACGGCAATGAGTTTATTGTGGTCGTATTTACCGAGGCTCGCCCGCTTACCCGGACGCTGGACCTGAGCTTTCTCGCGCAGAAAGGTTTGCGCTCTGCGACGCGCCCCTCCTCTCCGAAGAACATAGCGGATTTGGTCCAGAGCATGGGTTCCGCGGCCCCGGCACGCGGTGTGTTACCCATCAAAGATTCGGCAGACGGTAAGCCGCGCGGCTCCATCATGCTTTTTCCAATTCGCACGGTTCCGCCTTCCTCAAGCAAGAGGTGAAGGATAACTGGAGCCAAGAAAATCATCTCAACGCTACGAAAATGAGATGCAAATGGATCACGACGAGAAGAAGAGAATAGGCCAGGCCATCCAACGTTACATCGTGGAGAGAAAGCTTAGCAGGGAAGGTTTTGCGCATAAGACAGGCACCTCCCTCAGCAATGTGAACAAAATGGTGACTGGTCTCTTCACCGAAAAGGGTTTGGCCAAAGTTGAAAAAAGCACCGGAGTTCGATTTCGCTCTCGTGTATCGAGTGAGCGCTATGGCAGCTACACGTTTGAGGAAGCGGAGCGCTACCAAGGCACGTTCGAATATCTACGCTACTCGTTTGAGGATGTGGCCACCATTCACTGCTACTCGATGAGGATTGATTGGTCCGAGGAGAATGCATGCCTGCAAATACAGCACAAAGGCATCGCTGAGAGCGAATTCAAGCAATTCGGTTACATCTCCATGCCTAAAAGGGTGCCACACATCTTCATAGTTTCCAACGCCGGCGGACTTCATAATCTCAACATCCTGGGAGTGATGGATTTCACCAGGACCATGCATGGAGGCTTGTACACGATTGGCAGAATCGGCGAACAAATCTTCGCACCGCGCCTTGTCCCGGTCGCTCTGTGCGGCACCAAAGAGGAAACTGAGACCCGCTACGTGCATCCGAAAGAGCAAGATTATGAGCGGTATAAGCGTCTTATCGAGACATCACGCGAAGTTGTAGCCGCGCAAGCGAGTTTGTTGATCAACAATCCCTCTCAAAGCCGCCTGCGGAGCAAGCTTCCGAATCCTCTGTCTCGGTAATTTCGAATTTGTGCTTCTTGCCTGTCGATCTGGAAGTGTAGGTGCAAGTTCCCCTACCTGCGGCTAACAGGCATACAAACGAGCCATACCTTGATCCGCCAAGGTCAACATGTCCGCCATATTCGTTCTGAATGGTTCCGGCACCCACAGTATTCCAACAGCCGCCAACGTGGGGCTGAATAGTGAGGGTCGTTCCGGTGAACTTGAAGTTCGGATATCCCAGACAATAAACGTCGTTGTCAGCAGAGCGGCTTGTTACGCTCAAAGTCCGATCAACGCTCCCATCGCTGAATCTCGAAATGACGAGCGAAAACGTCCTGCGAAGATTGAAGAGCTCGCCCTGCCACTCCCGGGTCCGTTGATATGCCGGCTCATCCCCACGGCTAAACTCCGGCGGCATACCGCCAAAGGGATTTGCGAGTTGCTCCGCTGGATGAGCGGAACACGCTCCTGCGAGGTATCCAGTGACAAAGGTGCTGAGCAGCCAACGACGACGGTACATCCCCCCTCCCCCGCCTGCACGAAGAGCGCGACGTAGATCGCGCTCTTCGTTTTTACATCAATAAGTGACGAAGCGGAAGCCATTGCCACTGTAGCTGGTAAGCTCCACGTCGGAGATGTTGCAGACGTACTGGTGGAACACGTGCTCCAAGCCGTCATACGTTACCAGCGTCACATCGAAGTCGCATTGATGGCCGAGCGGCTCTATGTCCAGCGAGTCCCCGTATTCCAAAATGGTTGGGCCAAGCAGGTCATCGCTCCACTCCGTGGCAGGGCCGCGGATATAGACTTCGACAACATCCTCGCCACTGTAGTTATGGAGTTCGAAGCGATTATTGGCAGCCTGCGTTGCGTCGGCGGTCAAAAAAGTCACAGCGGCCAGGGTAGCCGCGAGAAGCGTCTTCATGGTATTTGTCCTTGTCTTGAGTTGACCGGGCCGGCGGAGAGGGGTTGTCCAGACTAATCTCTGCCGGCTTGTCTTTGGCTCCGTTTGCCTCTGACAAGCACAAGGTACGAAAGGCTATTTTCAATAGGAAGCGTCATTCCTTTCCCAAATTTCTGACAGGCGCCGGACGGCCCACTGCTATGAGTGAATTGTCCGCCACCAGCACTCATGAAGGCGGGCCGACGCGAATAGCAACCGCATTCTCGCGCGATTAGCGCGCCCGCTTCAAAATCAAAGCCCTTTCAAAGCCTGCTGGAGCGTTTTTCGCGTGGACCACGATACCTCCTACCGTGTCCGCTCTCTCTTGCACGCGCCTGTGGCCAAAATACCGACACCCGCCAACTATTGCGCCTGCCTCGGCCGCGATAGCAAACCGCCCGGCGCATCTTCGATCAATGGAAGTTCCGCGATTTGATCTTCAGCGTGTCGATGTGCCGATCGGGTTCGTAAATATCTCGCGGCGGAGCCAAAGGCTTTTGTCGATCCCGTGAATCCGGCGAACCGCTTCCGTGGACGACACCGTCACCGCGACCATGTTGCACCGGAAACGCTTCGTCGCGCTCGCCAAGGCCTCTGAGATCGGACGACAGGTCGAACAGCCGCTGAGCGACTAGATGGACGACGTCCCCCTCGCGCTGGATCTTGCCGTTGATGGCGAGCATCGTGGCGGACAACACGACCCGCCTCTGTTTTTCAAATAGGCTCGGCCAGATGACGGCGTTGACGATGCCGGTCTCATCCTCCAGCGTCATGAACATCACCCCCTTGGCCGATCCAGGCCTTTGGCGCAGGAGCACCAGTCCCGCCGTCATCAGCCAGCGCCCGTCCCGCCCGACCATCGCCTCGGCACAGGTGACAATGCTCCGTTTCCTGAGGTCATCACGAAGGAAGGACACCGGATGCTGACGCAAGGTCAGACCTGTGTGACTGTAGTCTTCCACGACCTCCATGCCCTGCGTCATCGATTTCAGCGTGACTTCGGGTTCCTGCATTTCCGCGATCACCCTCGCTTCCCGCTCCGCCGCCGCGGCCCATAGTTCGAGCGGTTCGTCGCGCAACGCCTTGATCGCCCAGAGCGCCTCGCGCCGTTCAAGGCCCATCGACGGGAGGAAAGCGTCCGCTTCGGCAAGCTTGACCAGAGAGGCCGTGGGCACGCCTGATCGCCGCCATATGTCATCGGCCGAGATGAAAAGCTGGCCGGCGCGGGACGCGACGATCCGCGCGGCGTCTGCCGTTGCCAAACCCCGCACCATCCGCAACCCAAGGCGAACAGCGAGATGACGCGAACCCGGCACGTCTTCCAGGGTGCAATCCCAGCGGGACTGATTTACGCAAACGGGTCTGATCTCGATCCCGTGAGCCCTGGCGTCGGCAACGATCTGGGCCGGAGCGTAAAAACCCATCGGCTGAGAGTTCAGGAGAGCCGCGCAGAAGGCGTCCGGATGGTGGCATTTCACCCAGCTTGAGGCGTAAGCGATCAGTGCAAAAGACGCCGCGTGGCTCTCTGGAAAACCGTAACTGCCGAAACCTTCGAGCTGACTAAAGGTCTTTTCAGCGAATTCCGTCGAATATCCGTTTTTCACCATGCCGGACACCAGCTTGTCCTTGAACTTCGAAACCCCTCCCGTGTGCTTGAAGGTCGCCATCGCGCGCCGCAGCTGGTCCGCCTCTCCCGCGGTAAAGCCGGCGCAGACCATCGCGACCTTCATCGCGCTCTCCTGAAAAAGCGGCACGCCAAGCGTCTTGCTCAGCACGGCCTCCAGTTCCGGCGTCGGATACTCCACCTTCTCCCGGCCTTCCCGCCGCCTGAGATACGGATGCACCATGTCGCCCTGGATCGGCCCGGGCCTCACGATCGCCACCTGGATCACCAGGTCGTAGAACGTCCTCGGTTTCAGCCTCGGGAGCATAGACATCTGGGCGCGCGATTCGATCTGGAACGTCCCAAGCGTGTCGGCCTTGCGGATCATCGCGTAGGTCGCCTGGTCCTCCTGCGGAATTGACGCAAGGTCCTTGTTATCACCCTTGTGTTCGGCCATCAGCGCGAAGGCCTTGGACATGCAGGTCAGCATTCCAAGCGCCAGGACGTCGACCTTCATGAAGCGCAGCGCATCGATGTCGTCCTTGTCCCATTCGACGACCTGACGGTCGTCCATCGCCGCCGGCTCGATCGGCACGAGGTCGTCCAGCCTGTCATGGGACAGCACGAAGCCGCCAGGATGCTGCCCAAGATGCCGGGGCGCACCCATCAGTTGCCGAGCAAGATCGAGGGTCAGCCGCAGACGGTAGTCCGAGGCGTTGAGATTGTTCTCCTTGAGATGCTTCTCGCTGACGCCCTCCGACCAGCCCCAAACACCGGATGAAAGCTGGGCGATCATGTCCTCGGGAAGCGAAAGCGCCTTACCGACGTCGCGCAGTGCGCCCTTCGTTCGGTATCGCGTGACCGTGGAGCAGAGTGCGGCCTTGCTCCGGCCGTAGGTCTCGTAAATCCACTGGATGACCTCTTCGCGCCGCTCGTGCTCGAAGTCCACGTCGATGTCCGGCGGCTCGTTGCGCTCTTGGCTCACAAATCGCTCGAACAGGAGATCATTGGTTTCCGGATCGATCGACGTGATGCCGAGGCAATAGCAGACAGCCGAGTTTGCCGCCGATCCCCTGCCCTGACAGAGAATGCCCTTGGAACGGGCGAACCGCACGATGCTGTAGACCGTCAGGAAGTACGGCGCGTATTTCATGGCCCTGATGAGGTCGAGTTCATGCTGGACTGCCCTCCTGACCTTGCCGGGGATGCCCTCGGGATATCGTTCGGCTGCCCCTTCCCAGGCGAACTTCGTAAGGCTCTGCTGGGCGTCGAGGCCCGGAACAATCGCCTCCTCGGGATACTGATATTCGAGTTCGCTCAGATCGAAACGGCAGCGGTCGGCAATCTCCCGCGTTCGGGCCAACGCTTCGGGGTATTCGGCAAACAGCCGATGCATTTCCTCGGGAGCCTTGAGGAAACGGTCTGCATGCCGCTCGCGCTCGAAGCCGACATCGTCGATCGTTGTCTTGTTGCGAATGCAGGTCACGACGTCCTGTAGCTGGCGGCGGGAAGGCTCGTGAAACAGCACGTCGTTGGTGACAACTGTCCGAACTTTGAAGCGGGTCGCCAAGGTCGAAATACCATGGAGGCGCAGCCTGTCGTTCGGCCGACGCCGGAGACAGAGGCTGACATAGGCACGGTCATCGAAGAGCTCGGCGAGCTTGCGCAACTGCATGCCGCAGGTCTCGCCTGCCTCGTCCGGAACCAGGACTGCAATGAGGCCATCGGCGTACTGGGCCAGATCCGAGAAATCGAGAACGCAGTTTCCCTTGCCGCCCCGCGATTTTCCGAGCGACAGCAGACGGCAGAGCCGCGAGTAAGCCGGACGATCTGTCGGGTAAACGAGGATCGACATGCCGTCCGAAAGGTCCAGCCGGCATCCGACAACGAGCAGCACGCCGGTCGTCTTCGCCGCCTCCCAGGCACGCACGATTCCTGCCAGAGTATTGCGATCAACGACGCCGAGCGCATCGATACCGAGGACCGCGGCTGTGGCAAAGAGTTCCTCGGCGGAACTGGCGCCTCGCAGGAAGGAGAAATGCGTCGTGACCTGGAACTCGGCGTATCTCATCCGAACACTCCATGGAGGAACCACTGGTGGGAGCCGGTCTCCGCATCGACACCGTCGCCGGCCCGAAAGATCCAGTATCGTTCGCCCACCTCGTCTTCGACAACGAAGTAATCCCGAACCGCGGACATCTCCGTGGGGCGAAGCCACCATTCGCCGAAGATGCGTTCTGGACCGTCGGCGCGTTTTACGCGTCGTCGCTTGCCGCGCCAGGAGAAGACGGCAGGTGGCTGGTCGGGAAGCAGGGCAATCACCTCGATCCGCTCGGGCGTCGAAAGCAGACGTGACGGCCTGGGCCACTTCGCCGCCCAGTTCTCTCCGGTTTCATCTGCCGTCGGACTGATCTTCCTGACGGACCTTTCCGGAACGTCGGAAGCAACGGGGGCGACGCGATAGAGACGCTGGCCGCGATTGCCGAGGATATCGACCAATGGCGTCACATCGACGACCGTCTCCTCGATCAAAGAGGAGGCGATTTGCTTCTCCTCCAGCGGTTCGACCATAACGGCAATGAGTGCCATCTTCTCGATTCCGAAGCCAGGATCGATCTTCTCGATGCGGTCGCAGAGGAGTTTCGAAAGTCGGGCGGGCTCGCGGACAGGCTTTGCGAGGCCTGCCCTCAGACATTGCCTGATGTTGTCCACGCGGTGAATGATCAAGTCGCATCGTCGCACGCCAAGCCCTCGCTCCTCCAGCCTGGCCGTCAATTGCACGACGAGGCGGCGCGTGTATTTTGCGATGGTTTCGGCCGCGCCGATCGGTTCGGAAAAATTGCGGGATACCTCGACCAGGTCCGGCGTACGGATCGGGTCAATCGGTTCGGCGATCCGGCCAAACATCTGGTCCAGGCGACGGCCGGGTTCCGGACCGAAGCGAAGCGTCAGGGGTGCGCGCGGCATTGCCGAGAGCTGGCCGACGGTATCAACACCGAGCACCCGCAGACCCTGGACCATTTCCGATGGCAGCCTGAGACAGTGGATCGGCAGTTCGGTTACTGCTTTGGCAACCGCTCCAACGGGGACGACGGTCATTTCGTCCGAAGCAAGCCTCGCAAGCGCGTGGGCCGCACCCCAGGTATCGGCTACGGCTGCCTTCGCTGACAATCCCTTCGCCCGCAGTCTGTTCACCAGACCGCTGACGAGGAGGGCTTCGCCGCCCTGCAGATGATCCGCCCCCTCGGTGTCCATCACGAAGCCATCTGTCCCATCCACGGCGACCACCGGCGTGTACTGCCGGAGCGCCCAAAGGGCGAGCCGCTCGAGCGCGGCGGCGTCCGCGCCAGGAGCCGCGTCAACCATGACCAGATCGGCGACCATCGCCTGAGCCTTGCTGGCGGGCATGCCGATTCTTAGACCGAGCTTTGACGCATTGCAGTCTGCGGCAGAAATCCATCGCTTGGAGCCGCTCTTCGAGATGACGACGAGCGGGCGTTCAGCTGGCACGGCTTCTACTCCATGCCGTCTGATCCGATCCGTGGCCAGACGCGGGAAGTAGACAGATACGACCCTTGGCATCGCAGGCTCCTATTTCAAACTCAGCACACTCGCCCGCCTTCACACGCATCAATTCCGCCAGCCATCGCGCCCGGCCGACACCGGCAACGGGAAGCGGTTCGGACGGCAAGACGCTCACGCGCCATCTCGTTGTTGCAGCGGTGGGCTGGCCGTAGTCCGAGGCTTCCGTCTGCCGCCGCCAGCGCCGGAGCGCTATGCCCATCGTGCCGGTCTTTTCGGCTGCCAGCTGGAGACGGCGCGAGACTGTCATGGGAAGACGTACAAGCTCGCCGACCACCGCTCCAAGGCCACCGAAACCGAGGCCTTCTTCCATTGAAGCCAACACATCCTCTTCCCGGTCGGCCTCGCAGAAGATCACCCGGTCGGCATGCAGACCCGCCTGAGATATGGCCGGGAAAAACAGGTCGGGCCTTGTCAGGCACCACAGGATTTTACCCTTTGTGCGGGCGGCGATTCCCGCCGCAAACAGCGCTGCGGCTGCTCCATCGACAGTCCCTGTCCCGCCGCCGGCGACCTCATGCAACGCTCCGTATGAAAGGCCACCGCCCGGAAGGTGTCCATCGATTTCGGCGACCCCGAACGGCAGGACGACCTTGCGGCGGCCAGCCGTTCCTTCGAGATGCTGGATACGGTCTCGAAGCTCGGAGAGGGTAAGGTTCGCGCGCGGCTGCGCCATCTGTGGCCTTCGTCAAAAGCAGGTTTCGATCTCGTTAAAAGCGAGAATGTTCCTCTTTTGTTCCTATGCGAAAAGCGAGTCAATCGGCATGTTTCGGATGGCATCTCAGCTCAAGCGTCCTCCACAGCACGAAAACTCGTGATCCATTAGAGAAATCAATGCGGTACAGGGAGCCTGTCCACAGCACTCAAAAATGTCATCGATGAGAAAATATTCCTGCGGCGGCAGTGCAACTCTGAGAGAGCGGTCACGGGCAAGGTGAATAAAAGCCAGACCTGTTGCCTAGCCCTAGCGTGTCGCGACCCAGTTTGGACCGAAGCCCGCCGCGGACGTCAACAATTTCCCGGCCGACGACCATTAATTCTTCATCGACGCCTGCGCGAGTGCATCGTGCTCTACGAGCTCGACGACTGGCCGCTGGCTGAACCAAGAGCTCCCTGCGGATAATGCGTATAGGGTGGCGAAGGAGCATTTCGCACTGAACCTTAAAGCCCGCAGGGTCGGCACGCGCGGAAGCCAGTACCGTCTCATCGTCAAGGGTAATATAACGGCGGCTGCCATTTCGAGCCCTCTTTGGTAAAGATAGGAATGCGAAGTAGCTCACCGGATAAGCATGCCTAACCGAGGCCCCACTGACGTCATATGCCTTGGCAGCGGCGCGGATGCCACCATCCTGTCTCGCAGCGGCAGCAACAGCGGTTGGGACGCTCGAAGCCAGTATGTACTGGCTACTAAAAGAACGAGCAGGATCTGCAATCACGTTAAGCCGACATCCGCCTAGCCATCAGATAAGCGGTTTCCTATCAGAACCGAACTCGACCGTCTTGAGAACGGGATGGAATATTCTATCAACCCTGCCAAGGATCGACTATGACCACGCCAGTGCCCTCGAAGTCCCTGACATTGCGCGTCACGACGGTCATGCCGTGAACCAGAGCGGTCGCGGCAATGAGCGCATCGGCCTCGTTGCGCCTGTCAGGAATATGCAAATGCGCGCAGCGTGTCGCGATCGCCTCATCTATCGGCAGGATACGGCCTGCGAATTCCGGGCGCACATGATTGTCGAGCCATGAACGCAAGCGAGCGCCCTGCGCCGCGTCCCGGCGCTGCACACCGAGTATACCCCGTTCAAGTTCAAGGATGGTGATCGCCGAAATGTAAAAACTGACTGCATCTTCCGCGTCGATCCACGCCACCACATTGGCATCGGCCTTACCGTCACCAATCTTGCGCAGTTCGGAGACGACATTGGTATCGAGCAGATAGATCAAGATAGATCGACTCCGCGCGGCGTGATCTCAACGCGAGGCGGATCAAATTCGATTTCCGAAAGGCCCGGCATTGCGAGAGCATCGACGAGGCTGCGGTGCTTGCCGGTCAGGCGCTCGAACTCGTCATAGGTCATCAGCACATGGGAAGGCTTTCCCCGATCCGTGATGATAACCGGGCCCTTTATGGCAGCCTTCTTGGCGCTGCTGACGTCGTGGTTCAACTCGCGGCTGGAAAGGGTTGTGATGTTCATGGCACGCTCCCATGTAGGTATTTACCTACATATAGCAATTGAGGATGGAAAGACAAGTCTGGACCGTTCAAGGTGGACGTCCCAGGCCGTGCGTTAGGTTGAACCCGACGCCGAATAGTGCCGGGACTGTCGACCTAGATCTGTTTTGACGATGCGACCGCATCTATCGATTTGTTGCGACCGGTCGCAGAGTTTTTCATCTCGACGTCCGCAGTAATCGCGGCGGTCGGGAGATTGTACGAAGATGGCGTGACTTTGCCCGCAGTCGTGGCGCTCCGGCATCTGAGGTCAAGATTATGGAAGCAGTTTTCGAACGCGTCGATATCGGCGCATGAGCCTACGCCGACGATGTGATGGTAGAACCGGCGCGATATCTTGTGACATTTGCCACCTAGTTCCGTATTGTTCTGATGTCGTGGAGAGCTTCTTGACTTCGTTGCGAGGCTCGGCCTTGCGGCGTGCACGCTTTCTTCATAAGGCAAGGGCGATCACGATGAGACAACTCAGTGAAGAGGGTCGACGGACCCTGGAGGGGATTGCACAGCGGTACGGGGTCAGCCTTGGCGCGGTCGAGCACCTTCTGATGGCGATTATCGCCGGGCAGGCGACACAGGCTCAGTTCAACCATCCTGATCTCGGTGGCATGGGGCAATGGTCGCAGGGCGGCATGATCATGGTCGGCGACATGTTCAACCATGCTCTGAAGGCGAACGTGGCCGGGATTTGTTCCGAGCTTGCGGCCCTCGTACGCAGCACGGATTTGCTGGACCCGCAGAGGTCGCACCAGTCCCAATACCAAGGTCAGGGCGGCGTTAGTCTGTTCGTCCCTGGGGCGTTGTCGGCCGGCAACTGGTGGCCCGAAGAGCTCGGGCATCCTGCCTCGACCGGGGCGCAGAATGACCTGCGCTATGCCTTTTTCCCGACAACCCGACGACTGGCGATCGATGTCGGCGGCCGGGTTACGGTCTACGACACGAAGGACCATCGCATTGGCGGTTTCTCGCAACAGCAAAGCAGCGACCAGTCGCTGGTCTTTACGTCTCAGCATGGGCTCGTGAAAATTTCGGAACTGGATGTGGTCCGTCAGGACGGCAAGGAACCGGCGGGCACGTCGGCTACCGGACCATCTGCCGCGACCGTTGCGCCATCGATATTCGCATCGTCCGCGCCGGAATCCACCGAGCCACAACAAGCGGCGCGTCCAGCGCCGGAGGCGCGTCGGTCCGATGAGGACATCTTCGACAAGATCGAACGCCTCGCGGCCCTTCATGCAAAAGGTATTCTCACAGATCAGGAATTCGAAGCGAAGAAATCGGAGCTGCTCAGCCGACTATAGCATCCGACGAACAGCGGCTTGCCGGACGCAGATCAGTTGATGGCTTTCCATCGAGCCCGGATAATCACCGTGCGGGCCGCCTGCAAACGTTCATCGCGGATCTTTACCCATCGATCGGATTGTGGTGGCTTTAGCGTCTCAGAAACACCTACGGTGCCGCGTGACAAGGTTCGATCTCATCTGCGAGATCATCAAGAATGAAATCGACTTCGCTGGTGGAAAGCGTCAGGACGGCGTGTCCTTCACCTCAGGAAATGCAGCATGTCAGCCTCTGGCTCTTTATTCTGCCATGTCCCGCGCAAGGCGCAAAGATTAGGAATGTCGCTCGACATGTTCATGAAAGCACTCACTGCCGACCTCACCGGTGAAATAAGTTCAAATCCTCCTCCGCGTTTCGGGGGCCTCAATTCGTAGTCTCTGGATGCCAAACTTTGCACGCAGGTCTGAACCCGGAGTTTTGTAACCACATCAGGGGACGCGGACACGGCGCGGTACAACATCCACTGCAAATCTTTCTGGCTACGAGTGCGGCGTAATCAGCGTCACTGACGGAAAATATGTGCGGTAGCGGCCAAGGTCGCGGGTGAGCAACGGAAGCTGACTAACCGCTGCATGGGCACCTATGAGAAAGTCGGGCAATACGCCAGTTTTTGATCCTCCGGCGCGGCGATACTGCGTAAATATCTTGCCGGCAAGGAAAAGGGCGGCTCGCGGCATTGCAGTCATTTCAAGCCCAGCCTCGTCGAGGAATGCCTCGAGTTCTTCGATACGATCGTATCGCACCGCGAGCTCGGCGTATACGGTATCGTTAATCAGTAAAGGCCCATCGAGGCTCGCCGCTTCAAGTTGCGCAATCGAGCAATCCGCCCACGCCGGATCATCGGTGACAACGTCCAGGAGGATATTGGTATCGACGAGGGTCAAGTTTCGCCACGTGTCAGTGCCATGATGGCATCGGTGCTGAGCCCTTTGCCCGCATGACCTCGCAACTTCGCAAACCGGCTCACAGGCTGCTTCTTGTCCGCCCGCACCACGACAATGCTGCCATCGGCGGCGCGGCGGAAATCAACCTTGCTTCCGGGAACGATTCCCAACAGATCGCGGACGGGCTTTGGAATGGTCACCTGCCCCTTTGCTGTCACTGTCGTCGTCATTTGGCCCTCGGTAATACCTGATGTCCAGAAGGTATTACTTTGCGAGCGTGAAATCAATAAGGCGGTCTCCATGATGATGTGCTTTCACAGGTGTCGTGCCGGTGGCGCGCCGCTAACCCGCGAAGCCGAATGAGGCTCGAGCGGATCGCGGCCAGATCGGTAGCGGCATGACGAGATCTCGCGCTCGAGCATATGGATGTGGATCGGTCCGAAGATCCGAGGGTGAACACCGCATATCTCACGATTTGGAACGTGCCGATCACGACGTAGTGGTGACGAAGGTGTTTATGAGCGGCTACTGGGTTGATTCACGCGACAGGTATTCGGCACCCCAATCGACCGCGCCGCCATCGGCCTCCCCACTGGAGAGCGCGAAGAGTTCGAGAAGGGTGTCGAAGAAGGCGCTTCGATAGCTGGCAAGTGTCATGGCGTAGTCCCTGGCCGGAAACCAACTTTCGAAATTGGATGCGGTTCCCGCTTTGGAAAAAAGTCAACCATCCGGAACACTCGTCGACTGCCGACGAGGCGGCAATCACGGTAGCCGCCGCGTTCAGTCTGCAGTCACCTCCCAGTTATCATCGGGGTTGAAGGTCCTGATGCCAGCAGCTATTTTTTCGGTCTCCCGACCGAGATCGGCCTGGTAGACCGTGCCGTTCGCGTTCACCAGGAACGTATGCACACCGGTTTCGCCGTAGCGGATCGGCCAGGCGATGAGCGCGAATCCTGCGATCATGTTGCCGTTGATGATATAATCGAACTTGCCACCGGCGATGTTCGGCCCCTGACTGTCGATGATCCTGTAACGATAGCCGTAGTAGCCCTCGCCGGCCTTCGCCTTGTCCAGGGCCGCGTTGTCTTCGAGGGCGTTGCCCGCCGGGCTATCACCCTCGCCAAGATCGGGCGACCAGTAAAGGCCATCCGTTTTGCCGTCGCTGCTGATCAGGTTCTGGGCATACTCCAGCACACCGTCCCCGTCGCGGTCTGCGGAAGAATATTCCTCTTGGGCGCCGACATAGGCGCGCATCGTGACGATGGTCTGCAGTTCGTTTTCGCCGACGCGACGATTGATGATCTCCTCGAAGCCGGCATAGGTGTCGAAGCTCCATTTGCCGTCGTCGCCCTTCACGATCGGAAATGGCAGAGGCCATAATTTGTCACCGATCTCGATGATCTTGCGGCCATCGACCTCCTTCAAGACGATCTTCTTCTTTGTGCCGTCCCGGATTTGCGCATAGGTGTCCATCACCCCTTCGCCCGCCTTCGCTTTCGCTGCATCGATACCCAGCAGCATGGCGAACTTGTCGAAGTCATCTGCCGCCAGGGCAGCCCTGAAGGCGTCGACGGCCTGTTCCGGCGTCTGGAATACCGGCGGATCGCTCTGCGAGGCGAAGCCCGAGATGACGGTCGCGTCGGATGGTTCTGCTGCAGATGTTGGAGCCGGATTGCCGGCGAGGGCTGAAACAGCGGCGAACACCGAACCCAGAACGATGTTTCTCACTGACTTGGTCATGATTGTCCTCTTCTTCCGGTTACCGACGACGTCCGCCGCCTCGGCGGATTTCTCCACGACCGCCACCACCGCGACTGCCTCCGGCCATGGCCTGTCTGCCGCGGTTGGACTGCATCTGGGAGCGCCTGCCGCTGTCGACCTGACCGAGGGCGGATGGCTTTGTTGGCCGGCTGTCGATGCGGGCCGCTGGCTTGGGCTTTGCGACCGGACGTTTGGCGTTGACTGTGGGCTTGACGTTGTCGGCAGCCCTGTTCGCCCGTGCTTCGGGCCGGCGGTTCTGCGCGGCAGGCGCCGCCTTCCTGTCCGCGGGCGCCGCTGCGATGTTCCCTGCCTTGTTGCGGGCGGCACCTATCCTCTCCGCATCGATCTTGCTCTTGCGGACGTCATTGACACTGACTTTGCCTGCCTCATTGCGAATCGTGCCGGCACGATCGCTCACTCTTGCGCCGACCCTGTTGTTGGCGTTCGCTTCGATATGGGTCCTGAAGGCGCTGCGGTCCATCTTGTCGAACTGGGCGGCGTCGAACCTGATCTTGCTCCTGTCGACGTTTTTCCAGTCGACGTCGTTGATATTCACCTTGCCGTTGATGTTGTTGAAGCAATTGTTGCAGTCGATATCGACGTCGCCGTTCCAGCGCCCGCCCCATACGCCCCAACGGTTCCAGTCGATGGCGGCAGCCCAGACCGCCCCCGTCACCACCCCCGCGAAAAAGGTCGCGGTCGGATAGTAGTAGTTCGGATACGGGTCGGAATAGTAGCCGATGGGCGCGGCCACGTAGCCTGGTTCATACAACATCTCCGGAGCGTACTGTGGAACGTAGACCTTTTCCGGACTGGCGGAGACGATCACGACGTTGTCGTTTTCCTGGGTGACCTTGATCTTGTCGTCGGTCTTGATGATGCCGTCGGCGACTGCCTTGTCGCGCAGTTGCTGTATAGCGATCAGAACGTCCTTCTGCTGGTAGGAAAGCGCCTCTCCAAGTGACTGCGTCCAGTCCAGATCTTCGCTCATCATCGTCACGATCTGAGGATAGTTCAGCAAGGACACGATGCTGCCGTCCCACGTCGTCTTCGGCTTGAGCTTGGGCTGCTTCTTGATGGCTTCGAGAAACCGGGCGGCTTCCACGATCTGCAGCGGATAAAGCGAGGCCGATGTGACGAGCGCGACCAGCTCGTCCGGATAGAGCGCGATCCGCGACACCAGAATTTCCAACTCGTCTTCGCTCAGGGGCGCCGGAGCGTCGTCTTCTGCGGAGACTGGATTGGATGCGGCCGGCTCCTGAGCGGCGGCGGTCAGGAGCGGATGTGGAGAAAAGGGGATTCCTGCGAAAGGCAGAAACAGGCCCGTGGCGAGTAATAATGCGCGAGATCTAGCCATCTCAATCCTCCTTGTGCTCAGACATGATTGCAGGCTGTCGATGACTATGTCTTCGCTCGCGCCGCAACCTCCTCCGAGCAGGAAGAAGTGATAGTCATCGGCCAAGCATCTTTGGCTCTAGGTTCTACAGCAAAGACTGCTCCAGGCGTAGTCGCAGGAGTGATCTGGGATGTATGTTACAGTAACACACTTACGGAAGCGGGGTTGAGCGCGCAGACTGGGCAAACCGCGCGAAGGATCTCTCTTTTGGCGATTTGGGAGGAATAGATGGCGCCGCCATACTTCCTTTCGTTCGGTCAAGCCGCCTGATCACGAAGTTATGGTGATGGAACACCGCCTTTTTTGAACGCGATACGCCACGCCAATATCAGCGACCGCGAGGCCGTGTAATGAATGCCGAAACCCAGCGCCTCAAGGAGGCGCGAGACGGAAAAGCCGAGTGGAAGAAATGGGTTCCCTATCTGGCTGAGCGGCAGTGGGGAACCGTTCGCAAGGACTACAGCGAGGGCGGACGCGCATGGGACTACTTCACCCATGACCAGGCTCGGTCGCGCGCCATCCTTTGGACCGTGCAGCAGGCTTGGCTAGGCACGCGGCAGACGCGTGAATCTATCTTCCAACGCTTTGCTTGTCGAAACGCAACCCAGCGTCAGGGCTGCAAATCGTAACACTGCGCCCTGCGGCTGCCGGTCTGGCAGGTCGGCGAGAAATGGAGCCGATAATGCCCCTGCCTCATGCACTCGGTGAACGCTTTCGGATCCGGCGGATCCTTTCAAAGGTGCGCGAGCTCGCAGTGCTTGCGGACGTCGACGAAGTTCTCGGTTCTCTCGACGGCGCCTACGGAAGCTGCCGAAGAGGTTGCGGCCACGAACATCGCGCAGCTCAAGGCTGCCGATTTCGTCGAGATGAACCTACTCCTGCGCGACGCCGCGTCATGCCGCAATCCCCTTCGAGTTGCTGGTGCGCGGCCAAAGGATCGCGGCGAACAGCAAGGCGTAGATCAAAGCTGCCGCGACATAGACGATGCGGGTGGCGAAGGATTCTGCGGCGCTCCCCGGAAGGGGCGAGACCCCCAGACCGAAGAGGATCAGGAAAGTCGTCAAAGCGCCTGCGAATACCGCTGCGTCCTTCGACCGTCCAGCAGCGCGTCCTCCCAGCAAAAGGGCGACGATGAGAACGATAAGAAAGATCGAAAGCAGGCTTGGCCGCAACGTCAGCGCCGCGTAGGCGACCGATGCGAGCACTCCCCCGAAGAGATTGACGAGCACGAGTCCGACCGCCGCCCGGCTGCTTGCCGCCACGTCGAGCTGCCCGAGCAGGGACGCCACCGTTATGGGAATGACTGCCGCGGCGGTCAGGTTGTCGCTCGTCAGGCAGATCACGACGGAGGTCAGAAGTATCCCCGTATTCGCCAGCGCCCGAAGCAGAGCTGGTGGCCGTTCACCGGACGAGACGGCCTCGAAGGTCTGCCCAAGGGGTTCAGGGAAGATCGCATATGCCAGCCACATCAGGAGCGTTCCTGACAACACCCCTGTGACCAGGATGGACAGGATGGAATTGGCGAGGTCCTTATTAAGGATGCCAAGCAGGGGGACGATGATCGCAACGACGAGCACGAGAAAGACGGCCGGCCCGCCCTTCCCCGCCGACTGCGCGACGAAGCAGGCAAAATAGGTCAGTCCCAGCAGGAGAAGGAAAGGCGCCGGCCGTTCGCCGAGGAGGCTGGTCAGCATCATCATCGCGATCCCAGTAATGAGGATCACCATCGCAGCGCCGACCGTTTTTCCAAACGGCATCGGTCGCGAGCTGCCGAGCAGGAACTGTGCTGCAAAGAGCGGACCGAGGAACGGCACGATAGCCCCCGCATACACTGCGACCGTGAAACCGATCGAGACCGCGAACGCGACGCGCAGGCCCTTGCGTTTCTGCTCCTCGACCGCGGTAGTCCGGTCAGTTGACATAGGTCAGAACCGACATGATGCGGATCCAGAGCGATCCCCACGCATTGGTGACCGGGTTGTCACCGGTGTAGATCACAACGGTCGCCTGCGAGCCGTAGCGTACTCCGCCCTTGGGCCGGGCGTCCTCCTCGATGTTGAGGCGGACTGGAAACCGCTGCGCTTCCTGCACCCATCCGCTGTCGTTCCTGATTGTCGGCAGTCCGGTGTTGGGATCCGTGGTTCCCTGCGAGACACCAAACCCGACGCTTTCGACCTCGGCTGGAAACAATTTTCCGGGAAGTGCGTCGAAGAGGATCTCCGCCCTGTTGCCGGCAGCCACCTTCTCGAGGCTGTTCTCCTTGAACGCCGCGTTGATCCAGATGGTGCCGACATCGATGAAGGTCATGGCCGGCTGGCCGGCCGAGACGACCTTGCCAATGGTGAGCTGAAGGTTCGTGACAACGCCCGCCGAAGGCGCTCGCACGGTCGTCCGCACGAGGTCGAGCCTGGCCTTTCCCAGTCCGGCAAGGGCTGCGCGGAGCTGGGGGTTGTCGTTTCCGGCTGGGCCGAGCTCTTCCCTGGCCTTGGCAAGGTCGGCCTGCGCCCCCGAAACGGAAGCCTCCGCCTGGTCATAGGCGGACTTGGTCGCATCGAACCTGGCCTTGGAAAAGACGCCGCGCTTCACGAGCTCGGACGCCCGCGCGAACTGGTCGCGGAGATTGTCCCGGTCAGCCTCAATCTGAACGAGCTTGGCTTGGGCGGCGTCGACTGTCGCAGTCGACGCCCCGATCGACTGGCCGACGCTTGCGAGCGCCGCCTCGGCCTCGGCGACCGCAAGCTCGTAGCGCTCGGGATCGATACGGAAGAGAACCTGGTTGGCGTCCACCCGCGAATTGTCGGCGACCCCCACTTCCACGACCCGGCCCGTGACTTCGGCCGCGATGCCGACGACATAGGCTTGAACCTGAGCTTGTGAGGTCGACGGCGTCCGCCGCTCCATGAAGATGGAGAGGACGAACAGGACCAGCGCCAGAAGGACGACAACGAGCGCGATCCTGCGCAATGGGTTCTGGGGCGCAGGAGAACTCGCAGGCTCGTGTGAAGGCTCGTGTAAGGTCTCGGACAGCACGGTATTCATCCTTCGAATGCGAGAGTTGTATGGGTATCTGAAGGTCTTGGTCTGCAACGACGTCGGCGGCATCGGGCTCGTCGCCCTATTCACCGGGAAGGGCGCGCGGATGGCGGACGAAGCGGGAGCACCGTCGCGTTGTCGAGCGCGTCTTCGATCTCCTTCCCAAGTCCGGCAACCAACTCTTGGTATTCCGCACTACGCTCATCGCGGTTCGGATCTTCCGACACGCGCCATTTGGCTAGTTCCATCTGGGCTTCCGCAAAATCCCGGCAGATCTCGCAGAACACGTCGTCCCGTGATGCAAGTTCTTCGATCGCCTTGGCTCTGATCGGAAACTGCAGCCTGACAGCCGCCACGCCCTCATCCATCGACAACTCCATTTCACGACACTTGAGACCGTGCCGATCGAACGTGCTTCAAGGCTTCATGTTCGTGGATGAACCGGGGTTCGTGGAGTATGTTACTGTATCATACACGCCGACGACGGCGCCGCCCGATCTTGATGCGGGCCGATTTCTTGCCGAACAGGCCTCGGCGGGCCGACGGCGGCTCTGCTTGCCGTCAGAGTCAAAGACCGAAGGGAGGCGCACACTTGCGACTGATCGCGGTGCCGGGAAACGTCCCGCGGCCGGTGTAACATACCCGATGCTACGGGTAAGCCCTCTCGTGTTCGCATAGCTTTTTTTCGGGCCGGGGGTCGTCCGCTTCTGCATGAAGCGGCGATCTCGGTCATGGCGCAACGGCCGCGGGGAACAGTGGTGAGCAGAGCGAACAAAGTTGTCGACCCCACTCGCGCGAGACTTCCTCGCGGTTTGAAAACGATTCTTGTAATCGCCGCGCTGGCGGCGGCGGGAGGGTGCGGCGGCCACCCGAAGAACGTGCTCATCCCCGTTGCCGACAGCGCGCCGAAATCGACCAAGATCGACATGCTGGTTACGACCACACGCAGTCGTTCCACAATTCGGGGTGAGATGTTCACGGGCGAGCGCGCCCTTGCCCCTGCGTTCGCGGACATCACCGTATCCATCCCGCCTGCGAGCGTCCGAAAGGTCGGGGAAGTTGCATGGCCCAAGAGGCTTCCATCCAATCCGGCGACCGATTTCGCGACCTTGAAGGCCGAGGAGATCACACGCGATGACGCCAAGAAATGGCTGAGCGCATCGGTCAGGAAGAGCCGCGACGGCAGCGTCCTGGTGTTCATCCACGGCTTCAACAACCGTTTCGAAGATTCCGTCTACCGCTTCGCACAGATCGTCCAGGATTCCGGCGTCCATAGCGCGCCGGTGCTGGTGACATGGCCGTCGCGCGGCAGTCTGCTGGCCTATGGTTACGACCGCGAGAGCACCAACTACACGCGCAACGCACTGGAGACGCTCTTCCAGTACCTCGCGAAGGATCCGGAAGTGAAGGAAGTCTCCATCCTCGCACATTCCATGGGGAACTGGCTGGCGCTGGAGTCGCTGCGGCAGATGGCGATCCGCAACGGCCGGCTCCCCGCCAAGTTCGAAAACGTGATGCTGGCCTCGCCTGACGTGGACGTCGATGTCTTCCGCCAGCAGATCGCCGACATGGGCAAGCAGCATCCGAAGTTCACATTGTTCGTCTCGCGCGACGACCGTGCGCTTGCGGTCTCCCGCAGGGTGTGGGGCGATGTCGCCAGGCTCGGCGCCATCGACCCCGAGCAGTCCCCTTTCAAGAAGGAGCTGGCCGACAGCCAGATCACGGTGATCGACCTCACCAAGGTCAAGGCGGGGGACCGCCTCAACCATGGCAAGTTTGCGGAATCTCCCGAGGTCGTTCAGCTTATCGGAGCGCGCATCTCCGACGGGCAGACGCTGACCGACAGCAAGGTTGGTCTCGGAGACAAGATCCTTGCAGCAACGACGAGCACCGCCGCCGCGGCAGGCAGCGCGGCGGGGCTGATACTGGCCGCCCCGGTCGCAGTCGTCGATGCGGACACAAGAGACAACTACGCAAGCCAGGTGAGCGGCCTCACGGGTCCGACAGGAACCAAGCGAAAGCCGGCAGCCTGCACAGTCGGCTTGCGCTCACAGGAGGCGTGCGCGCGCTAGATGCAGATGTCGGCGTCACGTGCATCTTCTTCATTCAGATCAGGATCTACAATGGACGTACTTTTGAAATTCGCGTCGCTTCGAACGCTTCTCTCTGCGGCGGCGCTCACGGTTGCTCTTGTGACGGGTGTTTCCCCTGCCGCGGCACAGACCGAGGCGACCGCACAGCCACGGCCCGAAAGCGTTCGGCGGTTCATTGGAATGTTCTCCGATCCGGACGTTCAGACCTTCCTGCAGCAGCAGGCTGCAGCGGCCAAGGCCGCAGCCGAGCCTGCCGCGGAGAGCGCGGGGACCGGCGTTTCATTCTCCGAGTTCTCAACACGTTTTCGCGCTCACGCTGCCAGTCTTCTAGGTGCCGTGCAAACCTTTCCTTCTGAGACCATGCGCGGGGCGACCGTTCTCGAACGCGAGGTTCAGGCGAGTGGCGGCACCCGGCCCATCTTTCTGGTAGCGGCCTTCGTTGCCGTGGGGCTGGCCGCACAATGGCTTTTCTGGTGGATCAGCGCCGGATGGCGTCAATGGATGGCGCGCGCACCCTTTGCCACCGTTTCGGAGAGAGTAGTCGCGGTAAGCGCAAGATTGCTGTGGGCCGTGTGCTACGTTCTCTCGTTCGGCCTCGGCAGTATCGGCTTCTTCCTTCTTTTCGAGTGGCCCCCGCTCGTCCGGGAGATCGTCGTCGGTTACCTGTTTGCCGTCGTGGTCTTCCGCATCGCGAGCGTCCTCTTCGACGTGCTTCTGGCTCCTCGCGTCGCGACAGACCTCTCACCGGAGCGATATCGGGTCGTGCCAGTTACGGACGAGGCCGCCGCTCACTGGGCAAAACGCCTGGGCTATCTCGTGGGGTGGTATGCCTTTGGCTGGGTGACGATCCGGCTGCTTGGAACGCTCGGCTTCTCTGTTCCTGCGCGGCAACTCGTTGCCTATTCGCTTGGCCTGGTGCTACTCGTTATCGGCATCGAAGCTGTCTGGCGACGCCCTCCCGGGCCTTCCCAAATGGCACCGCCCAGTCGGCTCGGTCTGCGCGCGAGGAACTGGCTCTGGACCGCCTACTTCATCGGAGTCTGGCTCCTGTGGGTGGTCGGGGCGATGAAGCTATTCTGGATTGCCCTGGTCTGCGCTGGCCTGCCTGGTGCGATCGCGCTCACTAAGGCGGCCGTCAACAACCTCCTGCGGTCCTCTGCCGTTGAAGAGGATGGCGACAAGAGAAGCACGGTCGTCTCGGTGATCATCGAGCGCGGCATCCGGGCGGGCTTGATCGTCGGCGCGATCGTTCTCCTCGCGGACGTTCTGGAGATCGAGCTTACGCGAATGACAATGCAGGATTCTCCTGCATTGCGCCTCGTGCGTGGAACATTGAGCGCCGGCATTATCCTCCTGGTCGTCGACCTCGCCTGGAACGTCGTGAAGGTGCTCATCGATCGCAAGCTCGGAGACACGCAAACGGTCCTCGAAGTCGGCAGCGAGCAGGAACGTCGCCGCACGCGCATGAGGACCTTGCTGCCCATCCTGCGTAACTTCCTGATGATTCTATTCGTCGCGATCGCCATCATGATGGCGTTGTCGTCGCTCGGGGTAGAGATCGGACCACTGATCGCCGGAGCCGGCGTCGTTGGCGTCGCGATCGGCTTCGGCGCGCAGACGGTGGTGAAGGACATCATCAGCGGCATGTTCTACCTGCTCGACGACGCCTTCCGGATCGGAGAATATATACAGAGCGGCAGCTACAAGGGCACCGTCGAGTCCTTCAGCTTACGGTCGGTCAAGCTCAGACATCATCGTGGTGCAGTCTACATCGTCCCCTTCAGCGAACTCGGGGCCATCCAGAACATGAGCCGCGACTGGGTAATCGAGAAGATGACGATTACCGTGACCTACGACGCCGACATTGAGAAGGCCCGCAAGATCATCAAGAAGATCGGGCTGGAGCTATTCGAAGATCCCGAGTTCAAGGCGACCACAATCGAGCCGCTGAAGATGCAGGGCATCGACAGCCTCGGGGACTCCGGCCTTCTTCTGCGAATGAAGGTCATGACGCTCCCCGGAGAGCAGTTCACGCTGAAGCGCCGCGCTCTGCGGATGATCCATCAGGCATTCAACGAGAACGGGATCAAGATCGCGGTGCCGACCGTGCAGGTCTCGGGCGGAAAGGACGACGACATTGCCGCGGCGGCGCAGCAGACGCTTGCGAAACACAACGCTGCAAACGCCGCTGGAACGGCCTGAGCGAGCGGCCACAGCAGGCGCCTTGAACAGAATTCGATCCTTCGGGTATTGAAAGGAGACTTCCATGGATTTCACAGTTATCGACGCTCCGCTTGTCGGAAAGCTTCTGCTCCTGCTCCTGATCGGCATGGGGCCGAAGATCGCGCTGGTTCCCTTCCTCGAAAAGACCCACGCGTTCGACGCAGAAACCAAGGCGCGCATCGCTCGCCAGATGGTTCTGATCGCATTGGTCACGGCTCTCATTCTGTTCGCGACCGGCGCGCTGCTGATGCGCCTTCTCCACATCACGGGTGGCGCCGTGGCCGTGGCCGGCGGGATCATCCTCGCGCTTATCGCGATCAAGATGGCATCCGGACCGACGGAAAAGCCGCATGACGAAATTGAGGTGCCGGTCGATCCGGAGAAACTCGCCGTGTTTCCGCTTGCCGTCCCCTACCTGCTCAACCCGGTCGGCATCACGGTCATCATCCTCGCCTCGGGCGAAGTGGTCTCGATCGCCAGCGCGGCACTGGTTGTCGTATTGATCCTGGTCGTCGCTGCCTTAGACTATCTGGTGTTCACCAACATCGACAAGCTCGCCAAGCGGATGAAACCGGCCAGCATGGTGGTCTCGGAGGTCGTCTTCGGCATCCTGCTGACGGCGGTAGCGATCCAGTTGATAGTGAGCGGCCTTGGCAATCTCGGGATAATCGCTCCGCCAGCCGCGCATTGACGGCCGTGGACGAAGACACGTTCCGGGTGTAGGTTCTCTTTCCGCGCATGCGTGGCATGGCACCTCAGGGGGGCATCGGGAGCGCCATGCCAAGCCGACAGCGTCGACGGAGGGGACCGTGACAGCAGCGACGACGAACGACCTGCCTTGTGTCGACGAAATCCGGACGCAGCTCGAACGCATCGTGTCGAGCCCGGAGTTTCCAGGGGTCGGACGCGCTGCGGCATTCCTGCGATATGTGGTCGAGGAGACGCTTGCCGGGCGGGGCGGCCGCATCAAAGGCTATTCGATCGCCATCGAAGTGTTCGGCCGCGACGAGACGTTCACTCAGGACGACCCCGTCGTCCGCATCGAAGCCGGGCGTCTGCGCAGATCGCTCGAGCGCTACTATCTGGTCGGCGGCAGGAACGATCCCGTCAGGATCGACGTGCCCAAGGGCGGATACGTGCCGTCGTTTTCGTGGAATACCGTACCTGCGGAGCACATCGAGACCGTGCCCGCTCCCACTTCGCCTCCTCGTTCGAGCGAGCCGTGGTGGCGGGCCAGGCGCGCCGTGCTTGCATGCGTTGGCGCGGCACTGGCCGCCTCCGGTTACTTGGCTGCCGGCAGCCTGGCCACGTATCCCCCACCACGGTCCGCGGGCGGTATGTTTCCGGATCGGCCCACGCTTGTTGTGGCGCCCTTCGCGAATCTCGGCGACCGATCCGAGGCACAGCTCTACACCATCGGACTCACCGAAGAGCTGCTGACGGCGCTTCCTCGTTTCAAGGAGATCAAGGTCTTCGGCCGCGAGACGTCGAAGTCGCTTCCCTCGGACGTCGACGCCTCGCGGGTCCGGGACGAACTCGGCGCACGATATCTTCTGGCCGGCAGCGTCCGGGCGTCGGGTGACCGCCTCCGGGTCACCGCGCGCCTTCTCGACACGTCGGACAACGAGATCGTCTGGTCGCAGGACTACGACAACGATTTGGGATCGGGCGACCTCTTCGCCATCCAGACGGACGTCGCACGCAGGGTCGCGACGACGATCGCGCAGCCCTACGGAGTGATGGCGCAGGTCGATGCAGCCAATCCGCCGCCTGACGATCCAGGCACCTACGAATGCACCCTACGCTTCTATGCGTACCGGTCGGAACTGAGCACCGAGGCACATGCGGACGTCCGGGACTGCCTCGAAACCGCCGTCGCGCGCTACCCGACCTATGCGACCTCGTGGGCGATGCTGTCGATCATCTACCTTGACGAGGACCGCTTCAAATTCAACTCCGAGCGCGGGTCGGAGGCGCCGATGCAGCGCGCGCTTAGAGCGGCCAGGCGCGCGACACAGCTCGATGCGAGCAACACGCGTGCTCTTCAAGCGCTGATGATGGCGCTTTTCTTCAACAGAGAGCTGGCGGATGCAATGCGGGTCGGCGAACAGGCGCTTGCCACGAACCCCAACGACACCGAGCTCATGGGCGAGTTCGGCACGCGACTGGCGATGGGTGGTCAGTGGGAGCGGGGAGCCGCACTACTTGACCGGGCGATCGCCCTCAATCCGGGCGGGGGCGGCTACTATCACGGCACGCGCGCTCTCGCCGCCTACATGCTTCGCGACTACCCAACCGCGGTCAGCGAGATCGAGCGGGCCGACCTGCAGAAGTTCCCGCTTTATCATGCAGTCGCCGCGGTCATCTATGCCGAGGTCGGCACGATGGACGATGCCCGGCGCGAGGGCGAGGCGTTCGTCCGGATGCGACCGGACTTCCTGCCGAACATCGTGGCGGAACTCGAGATGCGTAATCTCCAGCCGGACGACACCGCCCGTCTTGTCGCCGGATTGCGCAAGGCGGGCATGCCGGTCCCGCAAGATGTCGCGGACACGGGTGCAGGGATTGGTGGCGCAACCTCGGATCTGCAGCCTCGCTGACCCGCCGGGCGAACGTCCGGCATACAGTAACATACCCGATGCGACACGCACGTGCCCGCCTCATCCGAAAATCTCCTCTCTCGTGCCACTGCTTTGTGCTTTTGCGATGGGACAAAGGACGATCCGATGATTAATTCCGCCCACAAAGCAGTGCGCCTGACGGTGTCGGCGGCATTCGTGCTCTCCGCCGTGGCGAGTTCGACCTCCCGCGAGGGCCGGCGAAAAGGAGGCAAAGGATCTCGCGAAGGCGATTTTCGACCATCTCGACGCCCAAAGGCCATATCATTCAAGTTGATCATCCGGTAAACCAACTCTTCGCGAGACAAGGAATCCTTCAGTTACCGGCAGCGCCGCTGCACGAGGAACCGTCGGAACTTCGGTCTGCTTCCGCCGGTAGATGGGCACGTGCCGCGTCTTCGCCAGCCGCATCGATGTCGAGGTCAAGGTCTCAAACCGCCTGGTGTAGGATGATCCTCCAGTCGCGGTTTCCGCCTGCCTTGCGGGCGAGGGTATTTTCCAGAGTCTCGCCATCGGCCTGGCGCCGTTCTTGGCACTGCGAAAGGGCCGACGAGCTCTATCCGCTCTATGCCTACCATCCGTCGCGCCATCTGCCGCCGGCGAAGGTTAGGGCGTTTTTCGATTTCATCCAGGAAATCGGTCAAGATGAAGCCCCTCCAATCTATCATTGAGGCGCGCAGTCATTGCCAACCTATAGAACGGTTGGCGAGCTCGGCACGCCAGGCATTATGATTTTCCATCGACGCGGACACCTAGGGCCTGGTTGGCGGAGATTTGAGTGTAACGACGAAGATAGAGGCCTCTCCTTCGGAAATTTTGGCCGAAAATTGTTTCTGGATGGGCGAATGGATCGGGTCGCTGTGCCCTCAGGCACGCCGCCCTTCCCTTTACAGAACTCAGCCATATTTACACCTTCACTGCCGGAAGCTGTTGTTCAAAGGACCTGGGGCATGTCCATCATAATCAGCATCCTGATCACGGTCCTTGTCATCGCCCTGGTGCTGTACCTCGTGCAAAAACTTCCGATTGACTCGACGATGAAGCAGGTGGCTCAGATCGCCGTTGTAGTCGTCGGCATAGTCTCGTTGCTAAGCTCTCTGGACGTATTCTGATCAGCGTACGGGACTTGCCGCTACGCGACTCAGCCGACGCCACCGGCCGGGGAGTTGCTCCCGCCCCTTTTCCGCCTTTACGGTCAGACTCCCGGCGATCCGCAGGCACTTCGTTGAGGCATTCCCTGACTAGCAGCTTTACAAGGAACTAGTTCGCAAGCGCTTCACGGCCCGTCACTTTGTCCATGCTGATGGCAAAAAAATGGGAAGATATCCCGATGGCTTCTCCTCCGCGCCCCAGTTAAGGGCACCTGGTTCCCACCAATCATTGTACACGTTCAGTATACCCCATGCGTGTTTCTTCTCGGCGTCTTCGTGGAATTCGCGGTACCTGCCCTCAATGACTACGCATCTCCATCGGTGCTGATCAGCGAAATGCTCGATCTCGATGCATACAAACGGGTTGCTTCGCATGAATTCAATCTTTCTTCCCGGCATCGAAAAGCTGAAAATTTGGTCCTCGGCTCGGACATAATATATCGGCACAACATAAGGTTGATTGTCACGGCAACATCCGAGCCGGGCCACGCGGTGCTCGGAGATGAGCATGCTGCATTCACTGGATGGCATCTCGCGCAATCTCATTGGTTCGGTCGGGCTCCGTGCCGATGCTTGCGAATAACCGCAATCTATCCTTCATTTTACCATGGAAAACGGGACCGTACGAGCGGATGGCATAAAACGTCTGTTTCGTGCGTGTGGCCCGGTTCCTTCGGAGGTGATCATTGGATTGCAGTTCCCTCGGATGGACCCATACTATGACTAAGGCCGAAGATTTGCGCGGACGCCTCATGGTCCCGCGGTGTCCCGCCGAGGTGCCCCAACTAAAGGAGGACAGCATGTCTTCCACCTTGCCTCAGCAATACCTTACCTCACTCAATCTTAAGGTGTTGAAGCGTTGTGCTTGACACAACAGGACTCTTTGACGTCGATAGCGCTTGGCATCAAGAAAAAAGGCAGATGCGGCGACATATCTCATCACCGCTTTCCAAACTGGCATTTATTCGGGGGCGGCGCTTGTAGCCTCGCTTATGCAACGGATCGAGGTGCTCTTCTTGTCTTCTTGTCTTCTTGTCTTCTTGTCTTCTTGTCTTCTTGTCTTCTTCGCCTCTTTCGATCACCCATCCGCCTCATAATGAGGATGAGCGCGTTGGGAGAACGAAGGCGGCGCCACTGCGTCTAGGCAACGCCCAACCCGCAATTTGATCAAGTGATCAAGTTGACAACAAATTCTCGCCGGCGGCAGCAAGAGATCGTATCGTTGGCAGCCAACCGTGCTAATCATGCGCGGGAGGGAGCGGCGCGGAGCGTGATGCCGGAACCGTTTGCGAAGATCGGCCGAGCCCGCCCCCTTTTCTGAAGCGAAAATCCGTCAACTCAATCCCTTGTATCGGCTTCCAATTGGTCAGCCGCAAGGGAAGACGGTGCCGATTGCATACGCTCTTCGAGTTCCGCTGCGACCCACTCGAGAAAGAGGTTATAGGCCACCGCCAGTAGGGTTGGTCCAAGAAAAAGCCCGATGAATCCAAAAGCCAGAACGCCGCCGACGAGCCCGAATAGACCGAGCAGCACGGGCAGATTGATGTTCTGGCTGAGCAGATATGGTCTAAGGAAGTTGTCAATACTGCTGACGAGAAGCAGACCCCATGCAGCGATGAAGATCCCCCACCAAACCGATCCCTGCATGAGAAGCCAGAGCGCAACCGGCCCCCACACGAACGGTGGCCCTGCGGGCACAAACGAAAGCAAAAACGTCAGACCGCCAAGCAATAGCGATTGCGACACGCCGGCGATCCAGAAGCCGATACCGGCCAAAAGACCTTGGGCGAGGGCCGTTCCGATCATTCCGTAAACGACACCATTCACGGTCATGCCAATGACCGTCAGCAACCTTCTAGAGCGGGCGCCGGCAATACGCTCACCGATTTGACGCATGAAACTGATCATGCGCCGGCCGTGCAGGAACAGGAAGAAAGTGATGAATATACTGAGCGCAAGTTCGATTAGGCCGATGCCGAAAGCTGCACCGCCAGCAAGAGCAATATCGGTGACAGGCCCCGTCAGCTTCTTGAGCTCGAGGATAAAGGCAGGAGCGTCATGCGCAAAGTTTTCCCAGTAAGCGGCCACACTCTCGCCGACAATCGGAAGGCCTCTCACCCAGATTGGGGGCGCGGAGGGACCCTGCTCGAGGACGCGCGTTATTCCCGCCGCCAGATTCCTTATATCGTCGGCGAGCGCCGTCACGAGGAACGCAAGCGGTGCGGCCACAACAAGGACCACCATCACCGTCATAGCTGCGGCGGCAGCCGCCCGGTTGCCACCGACAGCACGTTCACATCGGCGGTAGATGGGCCATGTCGAAAAACATATCACCGCAGCCCACATTATTGCCGACAGGAAAGGCCAAAGGACGAGAGCGCAACCAATCGCCAGCAGCACAAGCGCGCCGATACCCAGAAGCTGCTCGACCAGTCTGCTTAGAGGAATCATGACTACTCCTCCGGTTCCTTACTACTCCATCGGCAAGCATGACACTCATCGACATTTGCAGCTACCTCGCTGTCACGCACGGCCATCAAGTGGGGCAGATCGCGTCGCTATCGCTCAGCAGAGCGCTGCTTCGCAGCGGCGGCAACGGACAGCCCGCTTTAGGCGTCAGCCGATTGTAGAAACTACACCACTATATAGTGTATACTATCATATGATGCATTAATCCTCACTCGACAATCTTGCTGATCAATCTTTCAAGAGCGAAGAGATAAGACAGCGGTCGAGCTCAATTTCGGTGAGGGCAGCATTTCGTCGAGACGAAACAGAACTAAATTCAAGTGGAGAAAGTCATGACATTGGGAATGATACTTCTAATTATTCTTATAATATTTCTTTTGGGCGGGTTTAGTGGTCGATTCGGAGGCTATGGCTACGGTTATGGGCACGGCGGCATCGGTGTCCTCGGCATCGTGGCGATTATACTGTTCATTCTGATCCTTACGGGCAGGCTTTAGGCCGACGCCACGGTGCATCTGAATGGGAATTGAAACGACGCTTGCGCGCTAAATTGGCGGCCAAAACAACACGATCAGAGGCACGCCCAGCAAGACCACAATGAACGAGAGCGGCAGTCCCAGTTTCCAATAGTCGCCGAAGCGATAACCGCCGGGGCCGAGCACCAATGTGTTGCACTGGTGTCCGACAGGCGTGAGAAAATCGCAGGCCGCACCCACCGCTACGGCCATCAGAAAGGCGTCCGGACTGTAGCCAAGGCGTTGCGCAAGGGTAACCGCGATCGGGGCGACTACGAGAACCGTGGCTGCATTGTTCAAAAACGGCGTTGCGGACATTGCGACCACCATGATCATTGCAAGGGCACCGTAAAGGGGCAAGGCGGTAGCAAGCTGAGCGAGGCCGCCGGCGATAAGGTCGGCACCACCGGTGGTACGGATCGACTCGCTCACGGGAATGAGGGCCCCGAGCATTATCAGGATGGGCCAGTCGATGGCCTCATAAGCTTCCCGAAGCGAAAGCGAGCCGAGCAGTACCGTCAGGACAGCAGCCGTAAAGAAAGCTGTGGCAACGGGCAGCAGGCCAAATGCCGTTAGCGCCATGGCACCAGCCAGGACCACCACCGGAACCAAACCCCTTCGCGGATTCCCCAGGCGGATCTCGCGTCCCGCCAAGGGAAGAAGACCGAGTTCCATCAGCTTGGTCGGGAGAAGCACGAGATCGCCCTTCAAAACGAGAACGTCGCCTGGTCTTAGCGCGATGTCGCGCAAACGTTCGGTGAAGCGCTTGCTGCTCCGGCTCACTGCGAGCAGATTGATGTTGAAGCGCTCATGCAGCGCCAGACGCTTGGCGGTTTGCCCGATCAAAACCGATTTTGGGCCGATCACGACTTCAATTCCGGCGATCTCCTCGTCGACTCCTTTTGCTTCCGTGGAGCGGTTGTGCCCCTCCAGTTCCAGACGCGCACGCCTGATGCCTCGCTCCAGCGCCTGAGGGTCTCCCTCCAACAGAACGATATCGCCCTGACAAAGGATGAGGTCCGGCAGTGATATCATGCGCTCGACCTGATTGCGGACAAGCCCGGTGACAAGGACCTCCTCGTCCAACAAGGCCGATAGGTGCCTGATCGACTTGCCGTTAACGGACGAAGTCGCAGTGACGCGAGCCTCTGTCATGTAGTCCTTGATGTTCAGCGCTTTCTCCATTGTCGGGGCCGCCTTCCTGTCTCGCGGGAGCAGCCGATAGCCAAAGGCCAGAAAAACCACTCCCGCTGCGGCAATACCAATGCCGACAGGAGTGAAATCAAACATGTTGAAAGGGTGGCCCGTGAGTTCCTCGCGCATCTGCGATACGACAATATTTGGCGACGTGCCGACGAGGGTAATGAGCCCGCCAAGCAACGAGCCGAACGCCATCGGCATGAGAAAAGACGAAGGGGACGCTTTCGACCGGCGCGCCATCTGAAATGCGACGGGGATCATCATCGACAATGCGCCGATGTTCTTGATGAAGATGGACAGGACCGTGACGGCTCCCACGAGAATAACGACCTGGCCCTGCAAGGAGGTGACCTTGGGCGCGACCCGATGAAGGAACGCCTCTATGACACCACTGCGTTCGATTGCGGCGCTTACGACCAGCGCGCTCGCTACGATGATGACAATGTCGTCACCGAAACCGGAGAATGCTGCCTTGTGCGGCACGATGCCGGTGAAAACCGCCGCAAGAAGTGCGAGAACTGCGATGAGGTCGTAGCGAAACCGTCCCCATATGAAAGCGACCATTAGTCCGATCAGAATGGCAAAGGCGAAAGCCTGATCTTGTGTCATGGATGCCGTCCAGACCGACCCCTCCAAATACCGAGCCCATATTACTCGCCTGGAGGAGCCAATGTCAGGAAAACTGACAAGCTTTGCCCCAAAGGCGCTGCCCCGAGCGTCAGTTAGAACGCTTTCCAGACAGCATGGCCGAAAACCGTGCTATGATGAGCAATGAAAAAGCGCTCAGCACTTGAAGCAGCAAAGCAGCGGGTCACCGATGATCGAATCCAGATCGCGGTCCAGGAGGCCGAAATTGCCGGGGGCGTTCTCAGGGGCGAGCCTACGTCTTTGGCTCGCGAACAGCTCGTCAGCTTTTTGCAAACGCTCCGATTTCACGTCTTTGCGTGCGACCTGATGAAAGCAAAGATAAGCGCAGATCAAAACCTGCCCCCTCGGGGAAATGAATTCCACGAAACTTCGTAAAACGACGAGCTGCTGCATAAGCAGCGCGGGATTTGAGCAGGAGGCAGATATGTTACGCGACCAGGCACTGGCGGAAGAATATTCGATCCAGAACCTTACGGCGACATGCGGAAGAGAAATCGACGTCTATTTGAAGGAGCGACAGAACGCTGGGATTAAGCAAGAGAGTGAGAAGGACCTGTAGCCAACGATGAGGTTTGGCGAAAAAGTCAAGTCGGTGAATATTTTCGCGTTTTAACCGTCGCCGCACGCAGCCTGACCCACTCTTCATTTTCCAATCGCAGGGCTTTCAGATGGGCGGTCTTGGCCATTCTTGCCTTCATCTCGGCTCGAATGATGATCGCCGAAACGCGGTGCGTTTCCTCCGCTATCGTGGGCGGCTTTCCGGCGGCGTGTTTCATCGGACGCATGCCCGATGTGCCGCAGGGTAGTATAGCTCGCGACCGGGGACATGCCATGCGGAAATCCGGCCTGGCCGTGACCTTATCCTCCAGCAGCTCCGACTTTGATTTTTCATTCCAGTCGTCGAATGCAATTCTCAGGCTTTCAAGGTCGTAAGATGAATGTCTATTGTTGTGATCGAAACGGTCAGGAAAGGACATGACCTTCTCCCCAATGCTTGGGGCGGGAGCGTAGCGCTCTCAAGCGGCAGTGCCCTTTTCAACGGCTGCCGACAATACGCACCCTATGCTCTTCTACCGGGAACGCAACGAAATCATTTGTCCTTCGAGGGGAACAATAACCTACTCGCCTTGTTTACTGGGTGGACTGCGGAGGCGGAATGGTCCCACCCTGTTTCCAGCGCAAGCCCTTGTCCTGCACGGTCCACCATTTCCCCGAGTTCGCCACTTAAATCTTGCATGGGGCAACCAGCAGAACGAGCCGTTCATGATCAATTTCCATGCCGCAAACGAGGCAGAAACCGAAGCGCCGATTAGCGGCGCAGTCGCGCCTCGGTCAGGCAAATTGCTGGGCGATAATCCCTATGATCCATAGCACGACGACGTTGGATATACGGCTTGGCGGGAAGCGTTCTTCTGCGCGCAAAACGCGTAAGACACCCTCAAGCGGCGCGGTGGAAGTCACCGCCCACATTCCACTGTGCGTCGTCGTCGCGGCTTCACCTTTTGAAATCAATACAGGTAAGCGGAGCAAGGTCCGTTCCGCTAATGAGTTCCCTTTGGTACGAATGCGTTTGACTATCGCCCGCTAAAGGCGCGTCATCATCTATGGTCTTTTGACCACACGCGCGGCCATGCGATGTTCCTCATCGTAGCCACGCTCAAGGAGGCTAACATGCCATCCACCGAAGCGCTCCGGTCTTATCGTGACAACACGGTTCGCCTGATCCGGGAAACTAACTTCCGCTCGGTAGCGATATACTTTGCGGTTCTCGTCGCGATGTTCATCTCGGTCGCCGTCCTGGGGCATTTGCTGCTCAGGACGTGAGCTTTTAACGTGTGTCTCAAACCTCGCCGATGCTGACAGAAGCGACCAGGAACGGATAGCGCTATGCAAAAATCCAAGGAAGAACAACTACAAGCCCGCGCTTACTCTATATGGGAAAGGGAAGGCTGCCCTGAAGGAAAAGACCGCGAAAATTGGGAGCTCGCCATAAAGGAGATGGAAGGGCAATCCCCTCCCCAAGTGGAAAAAGGCCCATGGCGGACGCCGCAAGAAAACGCGGCCAGTTAACTGCGCTTTCGTGTATTCGCGAGGCGTCTCACCAGCAGGCGATTGCGAAGCTTATATGCGTTCAGCTTGCGAAAGCTGTGACTTCTACGATGCTCCCACAAATAAGGAAACAGACATGTTAGAAAACGTAGAAAACGCACTTATTGCGAATGTGTTTGCATTTCCAGTGACCGACTGTCGCGTGCGGGTCGAAGCTGCGATGCTGGAAATGATCGGGCGGTTAGAGAGTAGGGGCCTGCCACCTGACGATATCGCTCTCGCGCTTGCGGATGCATCCGAAGACTACGTCATGTTCTTAGCCCAAGCGTAAATCGGCGCCCCACTCACAATTACCTGAGTATCCAAGGCATCGGCGCCTACTGTGAGGTCGCGTCTCCTTCCGAGCGCGGCAGGGAGGCCTGCACACACCCCTTTTTAGTGTGGGTCTCCGCTCGGAGCGAGACCATACGTGCAGAACCGGCCGTCGCGCTGCCATATGGGCGGAGGTGGCGACCGCGCCGGCCATTGGCAACTAAGGGCCGTCGGCTGCCTAGTTTAGAACGAGCTAACCGACGGCACATTGTGAAGGCGCACCACCTCCCCTGCCGCTTCCGTGATCGGCAGGATCAAGATCTTTGAAATCTGATGCTCGAGTACGCGGAGCGGATCAAAATTCGCGTCTACGATCGCGATATTATATTCGCCCAGGCAACCAACAATCTGGATCCTGCCAACAATGACGGCGGCCTCGTTCGTGCAAAGGAGCGCGTAACCGGCTGCGCAATTTGATCATTTCATAGTCGGGATTCTTGAACTGTCTCCTGCCCCAGAAGGTTGCGCGGCAAAAAGGTTCTGTCGCTCATTGCCTTTGGATGTGGCTTTAATGGATCGCGCCAGATGACTGCGCCGGAAGCCCTTGGATCGCAAAGCGATGGAAGCGTGAGGCTCCGAGCGTAACAGCCTCTTTCTTAGGCTTGCCGAAATGTCGTTCGAGCTGAATAGTCAGTTCGGCTGGACTGGTCGTTCCCTCTTGAAAGAGGCCGATCAGAAGCCGGGCTGCGATGGGGAAGGGTCGAGGCTGTTCAAAGAGAACATCGTCCGTATAGCCGGCATCCTTCAGCACCCCTTGCAGTAAGTTTAGGTCATCGCTCGTCATATATTTAATGGATGTTTCGGAAGACATGACATCCTCCTTTCGGTCGGGGCAAAGGGTTTGGCGACCCTCAAACAGCAGCGCCCGTAATGATTACTGCTGGAGGCTAGACCATGCGCCCTCGGAGTAGACAAAGCAAACAATAACTTTCGAGGATGCTCATATACGACGGCAGCATCATTCTCCTCGACGGACGACATGCGCGCTCCTCGGCGCGGTTCCGTGGCAAGTCACGAAGAGGTGCGTTCCCTACTTAGACGCGATCTTCGGTCGCTGGCGATCGTGCGGCTTGCTGGTCTTTCAGCAGCGCCGCATCGATTTCCGCTCGCGTGACTTGCAAATGCTGCCTCTTGAGCGAAGGCGTTTCAATTGACGGAATTTCCAGATGAGCGGCTAATATCCTGTAAGCGGCAAAGGACAGTTCCTCGATCCGTTCTTCGTCCACCGTTAGCCGATATGTCCCGGCTGCCAGTGGCATAACAAGAGATTGGATGAGGAACGAATGATCGAACCTGATCTCGGTTTCAGTTGTTCTGTTCATGGCAGACTCCGTCTGGTTTGATACTGAGGCGACAGGCGTTTGCCGCGCAGCCGGGAGATCTTTCCGTCCCGGTCAGCTTTCCTTCATGCGTTTATAGCCCCAGCCCTGACGCGATATGGTCGGGGTCGGACAGCCCTTTGTGGTCGCTGCGCCAAGTCACCTTCGGTTCTCCGCAGCTTTCGAGGCTGCCGCCGAACGCGCGCTGGTTGCGCCGCCTTCGTTCTCCCACGACGCCAGTGCATCCGGGTCTGAGCTTTGCCTGTGCCGAAGGGAGGGCGGATAGCTCTGCGAGGGTATCGTGCCGGCCTCGATGCGGCGGATGATCACGACTTCCTCGTGACGCTCCGGGCCCTCGTCGGCTTGCATGTCCGATGTCGCATAATTGGCTCGCTTCAAAATTCGCTGCAGCGTCGAGCCCTCGATAGCTGCAGTTTCACCGACGTAAAGAATGGTTACCATAGCCAGCCCCCGAAATCAGAAACAAGATGAAGGCGAAGCTGAGCGCGGCCAGGAACCTGATTGCGACGTGTTCAAAGGAATGATGATGATGGAACATGGAAGACATCACGTCCTCCTTTAGATTGGGGCGAAGGATTTTAACCCTTTTGCGGCAGCGCCCGCTTCAAATGCTGCCGACAGAAATACTGTGCGCTTTGATTAGGTTTTAAGCAAGGCATTTCGCCGCAATAAAAATAAAAACATTCTACAAGTTCCTGTGATATGGTGCGCACATTGGAATATTATTGCGAGGAGACGCTTCAATGAAAGCTATTTTTCCAGACATGACCGGACGACAAGTGGCGATATTTCTGATCGAGACATCGCTCGTAATGGCAGGACTGATCGTAATCCTTATCGTAGGGATACCCATGCTTTAGAGAGAACAGTCGATCACGGCTTGGATGCCGCCATGCGAAGGCAGATCAGGATAATTCAGCGGCTGGTGAGGTCTACCGCAGAAGCAATCGCCCGACCTTTAAGAAGAAGTCGCGGCTCCACAAAGACCCCGGAATACGCGTTTTTCTGTTTTCCTAAGGAAACCCAAGCAAGCTTATACTTCACCTGCAGCCTCCGACGCAGCACCAGGAATGACGCCGGGTTCCATTCAGTTCCTCTTTTGCTCCAACCGCGAACATGCCTGCTGGCTTTTAGCGCCGCCCGTCGCCCGCGTCGGCGACGGCAGTCTATCTACATGCCCTGAATACTCACCTGAACCGCGCATTCCCGCGGAGCCGGCCGTCCTGGGCCTGGGCTGAACCCAAACGGCTCGAATTTGGAGAACATGCCGTATTCACGCACCGGCACGGGGTGAAACTCCAGAAGTGCCGACTGGCCAGAACCTTGTTCTTAAGGTCGATCAGCCGTCTCGGTAGCTCGATCCTTTCGGCGCACATCCAAAGATGTGTTGACTCTTATCACGATGAGAACATAATAGGAACAAACGGCGGCGCGACCGCCCGTTGCAACAAATTGTGTAAGGGGAGAACGATCATGCCCCGGCAGCCGATCAAGAGAGAATTGGAACAAGGTACCTATTGGACGCCGCCTTGCGAAGTCGCCCTTTCTGAAGCGCATCCACGATTGCTCAACGCGCTGAAAACCGGCTCGGGATTGGATCGCAAACGCCTCTTCGTGGCAGGCGCCTACGATATGGCCCTCGGTTCGCCGATGGGTCAGTTCGAGGTCGCCATAGATTGCGAAAGCGGGCTTTCCTGCGGCGTCTTCAGAACCATGCGTAGCTCGGAAGATGTTTCGGGAAAACCTGTGTGGTTTACCTCTGACGGCGATCCGGACAACGCGGTCGAGACGGTTCTTCGCAGCGCCAAGGCGGAAGGGCTAGTTCCCTGATGCGGCCTTTCACAAGGGAAGACACCGCCTATGAAGTCGAGGCCGCTCTCGCCTTTCACGACGACGACGCCAAGGCGACGATCGCGACACTGTTGGCCGATAATCATCATTTGAGGCTGCAGCTCGCATTGGCGGAAAGCGCCCTGAGCCGTGGCTTGGTCCGTGGCTGGCGTCCGCGTTTCGACCGGGACTGACATGCCGGAAATGAACGACATGCGAACGTTGTCTCGCTGGAGGCTGCAGCACGCTGCAGATGCTGGGCAGCTCTTGATGATTACCTGCCCTACTGCAAGGAAATGGCAGACGGCAAATACCGTGCCGCGCCCGAAAACCAGCATGGTGATTGCCATCGGCACCGGCGCGGCGGCGATTCAAGAGAGCTGGCGCTCAACTTTGATAATCGGGGCGTATTTGTCGGGATCGTCGAACTGGAAATATCCGTCCAATATGATCCCGGTCCCGTTCTGCTGCCAGAACTCGATCATCGCATCTGCAACTCTGCCGCGAAAGCGCTCGGGATGGGGAGGAGGAACGGCTCCTCCGCCTTGTGGAACACCGAAATCCTTGACGATCGAAGCAAGCCCAACTTGATAGCCTTCGCGACACCTCCAGTTAGAAGGCAGATACACCGCGCAGCCCCATGCAAAAGCAGCACTCTTGCTTCCAGCTCTCAACGACCGCAATTGGCGCGTTCCGCCGTTCAGTCCAAAGCGGCAACCACGTCAGGGTTGGCGCCCTTTACGATCGACACTTCCGAGGATGGCGAAAAACGGTTGGTTCCCTATTTCCGAGCGTAGCGGATGAGGAATGGCCGGATTGCTTCAAAGCGAAAGGAACACGCAATGGCTAAGAATACGATTTGCCTCTGGTTCGACAAGGACGCCGAGGCTGCCGCTCGCTTTTACTCCGAGATCTTTCCCGACAGCATGGTGAGTGCCGTGCACCGTGCACCCGGAGACTACCCGGCGGGCAAAGAGGGCGGTGTGTTGACGGTCGAATTCACAGTTGCGGGCATTCCTTGCCTCGGCCTCAACGGGGGGCCGGTATTCAAGCACAACGAAGCCTTCTCGTTCCAGATCGCCACCGACGACCAGGAGGAGACCGACCGCTACTGGAATGCCATCGTCGAAAATGGCGGCGAGGAGAGCGCGTGCGGCTGGTGCAAGGACAAGTGGGGGATTTCCTGGCAAATCACCCCCCGCGTATTGACTGACGCGCTGGCGGCTGGCGGTGACGAAGCAAAGCGCGCGTTTGAGGCCATGATGACGATGAGAAAAATCGACGTCGCCGCTATCGAGGCGGCGCGGCGTGCTTGACGCTCCGTCCGCGTCTTGTGGCCACCAGGTCGAGGCGCAGGTCGGCCGCTTTTTCATCGCTGCTCTCGAAACGGACGTTGCAGGAACTGCCGAGATTGATGCGCAGCGCTCCGTCCGGCGCAAAGGCGAGTTCGCCTCCCGTGCTCGCCCCGGCGAATAGGTCGTCGATGCCCGCTTCGAGCTAGCCGATCGTGCATCCGCATTCACGTTGCCCGCCATCGCCATGAACGGAGCTAGGAACATACGGCTATCTCGAAGAGCGGTGCCGTGGAAGCGTCAAGGTCGGAGGCCACCAAGCGGTGGTTTGAAGCGCCCTCCTTTTCCTCGGGTCGCGTCACCGTCATCTGCAACCACAATCATGCGTGCGTTGCCGATGTTGCGGGCAAAAACGCTGCCTTCAAAGCCATCGTGCACCTTGAGCCGCTTCAGGATCTCCTCGCTGGTGGTTTGGCCTGAAAACATTTGTTTCTACGCTGGAGAACAGCAAGATGCTCGCCAGCAATGCGGCTGGCGTAATCATATCTACCGTCCTGCTCACCGGTGCGTCCATCTTGGGTCTCACTTCTTCAAGCCGGCCGCGGCTCGTGGAAGCGGCACCAGCCATTGGGGCTGATTTCACCTGCAACGATCTCACATGCATTTGGCTCGAGGAAATGGGTGCATCCGCCGCACCGTCGCCCCTTATTCGGCGAATTCTGGTAGCGCGCCACAGACTTAGGGGTCGTTCCAGCGCCGCGTGCGACAGGCTGACCCGTCATGCAAGAAGAAAGCGCACCTGCACCGGTAACCGCGACGCCGGCCATCGTCACTGTCAAGAATTTCCGTCGGGATACCGCTTGGCTTGAGCGACCTTGCGCCGGGCTTTTGCCCTCCGGACCACGATCCTTTTTCATGATCTTGCCTCTCTATTATCGAATAGCTGTCAACGTTTTCGAACAGCGGTCAGATCGACTTCAGGTACTCGATCAGATCGCTCCTCTCCTCATCGGTGAGATCGAGATTGAGGTGACGGTCGTAGTGCCTGACGACGTCCTCGAGCGTCGCGAACCGACCGTCATGGTAGAATCCGCCCTTATGGATCTTTTCCGTGTTCCAAAGGGCCCGCAACGACGCAGTCCGGTAGCGCTCGTCCGGAGATCGCATTGCCTGGAAATCATCGACGTCCCTCCCCGCGGTCGATCTCTCGACACGCGACATCCTATCTCCGACAAAGGAAAATCCCACTATACATTAAAGTTTACTAATATACAAAGCTTCACCTCACTTGCAGTGGCATTTCGGGAAGGTTGGGGAACTGCGCGAAGGCTGGAAAGTGATTGCGCGTTGTCGGGATACACCGTCTGCGATGGGATCCGCAGGGCCGACTTCCGCCTGAGTGATCCCAAGATCCGCCGGGCAAGGTTCGGGGGAACTTTTGCGTTCTTTCTCCTATTTAGCAGGTGTAGGTTTTTGGAGAAGTCGGCCATGAATGTCAGCGATGAAAAAACCGTCTCTTTATGGGCGCCGATCAAAGTCGCGCCTGACGCCGTTCCGCTCCCCCACGATGACCAAGTCGATGTCGTCGTTGTCGGCTCGGGAATTGCCGGCTTGTCAGTGGCCTACGAGCTCGCACTCGCTGGGAAGAAAGTGGCCGTCATCGATCGCGGCCAGATCGGAAGCGGCATGACTGCCCGCACGACCGCGCATCTGACATCGGTATGCGACGACTATTTTTCCGAACTCATTGGTCTGCGGGGGCGTGAGCTGGCGCGGCTCTTCCACGAGAGCCAATCTGCCGCGATCGATCGCATCGAAGCGTTTCAGGAGACAGAGGCTATCGCGTGCGATTTCAGACGCGTCGATGGGTTTCTGTTTCCGTCGTCAGCGCAGGAAGCTGATCTCGAGCGCGAACTCGATGCCGCACTGCAAATCGGCGTCGCGGTCGAAAGAACCATCGGCTTGCCGTTTGCGGGGTTCTCCGCGGCACCCGCCCTTCGCTATGCCCGTCAGGCGACATTCCACCCGCTCAAATATCTCCGCGGGCTGGCCGTCGGCGTCCGCGCCCGCGGCAGCGTCCTTTACCGGGACACAGTGGTCGAAAAGGTCGAGGAAACAGACGACGGTGTCCGCGTCGCGACAGCCTCGGGCTTTGTCGTCACTGGAAAATGGGCTGTCGTGGCGACCAATTCGCCGATCAATGACCGTGTCGCCCTCCACACCAAACAAGCGCCCTACCGAACCTATGCGATGTCCTTCGAGATCAGGCGCGGTGTTATCCCGGATGGGCTCTACTGGGATACTGAAGACCCTTACCACTACGTGCGTCTGCAGCCGGGCGACGGCGAAACGGACTTTCTCGTCGTCGGCGGCGAAGACCATAAGACTGGCGCGGCCGACGACGGCCACGAGCGGTTCGCAGCCTTGACGTCGTGGACCAGACGTCTAGTGCCCGATCTTGGCGTCGAGACCCATCGATGGTCCGGGCAGGTGATGGAGACCATCGATTACGCCGGTTTCATTGGTCGCAATCCGGGCAACGAGCGGGTGTTCGTGGTGACTGGTGATTCCGGCGAAGGCATGACCCATGGAGTGGTGGCTGCTCTGCTGATCCGAGATCTCATTCTCAATGGCAACAGCCATTGGCGGGAACTTTACGAGCCATCCCGCAAGACCCCAAAGGCGATCGGTGACTACCTCGTGGAGAACGCGACAGCGATCAAGAATTTCGTCGAGTATATCGCGCCTGGAGAAATTGATTCCCTTGACAAGCTGCGGCCGGGAGAAGGTGCCATCGTCCGCGCGGGCCTCACCAAGATCGCCGCATTCCGGGACGAAGACGGCACGCTCCACAAACGTTCGGCGTCTTGCACGCATATAGGCTGCCACGTGCACTGGAACTCCCTCGAGCGCTGCTGGGATTGCCCCTGCCACGGTTCGCAATTTGCCGTCGATGGTACCGCCCTGAACGGACCGGCTGTGTCTCCCTTGGCTGATCTCCAATAGGTCATTACGGCGCGGACGGATTTCATCCTTGAGATGCGGGACGCCGCGTCGTTGGTCTGCGTAGGCTTGAAATTGATGTGCAATAGGACCTGCATTCCGGTGAATGCCATCCCACCCCATTTGTAGCGATAGTGCAAATGCCAAAACTGGCTCAGGATCGGCCACTCCCCGTGGTCGCCGCAGCCATGCGTGAAGGTATGATCAACAATCTCACCGATCCCAGGCGGCCACCGACTTCATGCACGCTTTCCTGCGCAGCGCCGTTCTGCGACTTGGGCAATTCAGAAATTTTCCGTTCTTTGGTCTATGAGCGAGGGCCTTCGGCGCGTTTTCCCGTCGCCCGGCCTCATTGCTTGGCAGGAAGGTTCGGGGTATCGGAATGGTGCTTCTTGGCCTTAGGCTCGCTTCTTAGAAGAAACTGTCGCTCCAGCCAGTAGCTAGCTGTCCCTTGCGATTGGACATTGGGAGGGCGTAACTTCTCTAGGAGATGGCAAGGATCTCAAGCTCTTGATCACCTACATTGACTATGTCTCCAATAGCTTTGCCCATTAGAGACGTTCCTACAGGGGATGCGAAGGAAATCGACCCGGTCTTCGGATCAGCTTCATCTTCTCCAACGAGGCGATATTTCTGCACGCGCCCGTCGTCGCGACGGAAGGTTACCGTGCTCCCGAACGCAACAATGTCAAATGAAGCAGGGTCAGGGACCACCTGCGCCGTGCGAATTCTTTCGCTAAAGTAACGCATGTCACGCAAGGGGATTGCTGCCTGCCGCCGCCGTTCATTCACGTCTTCGATTGCACTTGCGCCATCGTAGGCTTCACGAGCTTTTTGGCGCTGCAAATCCAGGGCCTTCAATCCCGCTTCAGTAACCAGGTTCGGGTGAGGCGAAATCGGACGGTCGGGCAGCAGAGTTTCCGAAGCCGTTTCGGCACTTTCTTCCTTGGTGAACGCGGTGCTCAATCTCAGCCTCCATTTAGACTGGCCAACGACATCGGCGATCCGTCACATGCGCAGATCGATTTTATTTCGATTTTTCGATGGTCGCGAGCAGATAAGATACCCCTATCCTGGTCCGACGACGAGAAGATTTTTGCCGGATTGTCATATTCCGCATTACGCCGCCCGGAACGGACATCGCGCGGCCCGTGAATAGCAACGCTTTCTGAATAGCAGGAGCCTCATTACCGGGTCGCTGCTCCGGCTCGCGCTGTCACGATCCCGATTGAAGCCAAAAGCTGCGCCCTGGAGGGGTCGCCCAAGGCAGCCAGCGCCTCACGCAACAAAGGCTCGGCCGCCACTTGCAGGACGGGGTTCTCGCGAATGAGCTTTCCGAGCGGCCCAACTTTCAGGAGCACCCAGGTCATTGCGTCGAGATCGCGGCTCGACACCTTTTCATCGTGCGACTGGATGGTAATCTCCCGAAATCCGGCCGCCTCAAGAATGCGGCGTACGTGTTCGGGGTATGTCCGTCGCCGGATCTTTGTCCCGCACCATTCCGTAACGCAGCGATGAGATTAGGAATTTCCCCTCGGCCAACCACTCCCCAACAGGGCGAGAGACAATTATCGGGGCGCCGGAACGCGTACTGCGCTCCATTCTGATGAACTTGAATGATAAACTAAGACCAAAGTCCAGCCACTTTCAGGCTTCGGTCCAATGTTCTTTGCCGCAAGCTTGATCCATGTTGTGGGCGGCCTGACGCGCACGGATTCGGTAAGCCGCGCGAAAGGTTAAGGGCTTTCCCGGTCCGCCGCTGGGAAGGCCCCTTTTTTTGCAGGGACGCCGGCATCTCCTAGCTCGGCCTTGGATTCTGGACTTCCATGGATGCTCGGGCTATCTGCTTTCTGTCGTTCGAAAAATTGAATTTAGGAAGCAACCAAAATGATGAAAAAAATCGTTCTTGCCAGTGCATTGGTAGGTACCTTGGCATCCTGTACAGCGACCGAACAAGGGACCGCGATCGGCGCCGGATCCGGCGCCATCATCGGTGGTGTCGTCACCAACAGTTGGGGCGGTGCTGCTGTTGGTGCTGTGGCAGGCGGGCTGGTCGGCGCTTTGATCGGACGCTCGACGGAGCACCGTGGCTACTGCATCTATCGTGATCGCTATGGTCGCCGCTATGAGGCCCGTTGCCGTTAAAGCGGAACATCCGCCGAGAAACTTCCTGGTCTGATAAGAAAATAGCCGTCTCCTTTCTAATAAGGGGACGGTTTTCCACTCGGCGTGACGCTCCCGGCCCGCGATGTCGGGCAAGGAGGGTGGTCTTCGGTATGATCCGGCCTGGCTCCCCTCAGGGACAGCTTCGGCTATTGAGTTCGGCAGCCGGCACGGCGTCTCGATCAGGCCAAGCAGGGGGAACGCGACGATGAAGAAGGCGAAATAACAAAGCCTCGCGGAGCCGCTACCGGCCATTGATTGGTAAAGCCAATCGGAAAACGTCTGGGTGGCCACGCGTGTACCAGCGCTCTGAAGCAGCGTGTCGTAAGTCAACAGAGCACCGAAATAAGATCCGGTTTCGTCGGTGATCATATGACAACATCCTCTGTGGTTCTGGGTCTCGGGCCGCTCACCTTGGGTTTCCAAGACACCCCGCGCCTAGGCAGTCGTGAGGGATGCCTCGAGTGTTTCGCTGAATGTCAGGCGAGCCCACCTGTGCCTGGTGTGCAAACCATTTGAGCAAACAACTCTTATGGTGTCGGTAAGGCATCACTGGAGTGATCGCGGCGGATGTTACGCTCCCCTCCGGTTTGCTTGCCGTACTGAGAAAAACGACAGCGACCCCCGTCTTACAATTGCCAGCCCCTAAACAGTCGATCCGACCGCCGAAGAAGTGGCGATCGGTGTATCCTCGCCCTCTCACATTTATTGGTGATACGGAAGAACGAGCTCCTTTGCGTCCGTATCCACGACGAACACTGCGAGGAGACGCATAGGTTCAGTTTTGCTGGCGTTTTCACTCACTCCGTGACGGTCTCCCGGAAATTCCGAAAAACTCTCGCCGGCCCGGTAGGTTTTGATCGGGCCGTCGTTAACCTGACTTTTCATGGCCCCTTCGAGGACCGTTGCATAGATAAATGCCGAATTGGGATGCGTATGTGCAGCCGATGACCCACCAGGGCCGTATTCGACCAAGACACCTTTGATGCTTTTACCAGGAACATTCGGTAACTCGTGTTCGTACACCAGAGTGACCTTCGCCTCGTTGTGAGCGTCACCCGCAAAGGAGGCCATCGTTGATGAAAGGGCAAAGGCTGCAGTGAGTAATAATCTTCTGATCATCTTGGTGTTTCCTTCGGTTTTATCTACATCAAGCAGGGTTGTGGCTAGATCGCCTATCCACTGCCGACGGATCATGCGCTGACTTGTCATGCCTGCTGGGATTGACGGAACCAATCTTCGAAGCCGATCTTGCCGAGACGAGCCTCACCCAAAGGCACAAGCGACTGGTCATTCAGCTCGGCGCCGAAGTAACGGGCATGGACATCCGCCTCAATCGTTCGCGGGTCGTTCATTGCTTTTAGGTAGCGGCCGACGAACTCGCTCAAACGAACACGCTCCGGACCTGCGATTTCGAGTGTCCCGTTCACAGGCCGACCGAGCGCGACGTCCGTCATCGCATCGGCCACGTCGTCAGATGCGATCGGCTGAACGTAAGCCGGGGAGAGATGAACGATCATACCGACGGTGCTGGAATCGGCGATACCCTTCAGGAATTCCATGAACTGGGTGGAGTGCACGATCGAGTAAGGGATCGGCGAGGCCTTGATGAGCTTTTCTTGAGCCAGTTTGCCACGGAAGTAGCCGCTCTCCTGGAGACGCTCTGTACCTACGACCGAAAGCGCGATGTGGTGCTTCACACCAGCCTTGGCTTCCGCTGCGAGCAGGTTTTTGCCGGCCGTCTCGAAGAACTCGAGTACGGCCTTGTCTTCAAACGAGGGCGAATTGGCCAGGTCAACGACCACTTCGGCTCCAGCGAGCGCCTCCAGTAGGCCTTCTCCCGTCAGCGTGTTGACGCCTGAATTCGGCGAAGCTGCGCGCACTTCGTGGCCTCTGGCACGCAAGCGTGTGACGGTCTTTGATCCAATGAGGCCGGTACCGCCAATGACGACTATTTTCATAGCATTCCTCCCTTTCTGGGACCCTACGGTCTGTGTTTCACTTGATTTCGAACCAAGGCCGCGATCATTCATAGACTAAGGCTTGGACGGCTATGATCAGGTCGCGGCCGAGCTTGGGGCTGGGATCAATTGGATCGCTGCCGACAATGGGCGGAAAGCTCGGACCTTTCTATCATGCGTGAGGTTTAACCCCCTTAATCATCGGGTATAGTGGAGCAGACCCGAAGTTTAGAATGAACCATTCAGAAGGCTCTGCAATCCTCCGGTTCTTCATTTCGCCGAAAATTCCGACGAGATTGCCAACGCATCGATGTCCGGCGCGGTCGCATGATCGGCTCGCCCGGGCGTGAAGAATGCGCCTTGTCTACAAATATGCCAATGAGCTCGGCCGGTCCGATCGCGCAAACGGGTGATCTCAGGACATGGGGTCAGCGAAACACTCCGGCGCCGGCGTCACTGACAGCGCGCAGTTATTCGTCCTACACTTAGCTGATATCGTCCTTCTCTTAACGAGCAGACTTGAATGTGAACGCCAGATGCTGGAAGTTTCGTCCGAGGAATTCTGAGTCGATGACCAACGCATGTCCAATGCCTGCAACATCGCAATGAGCCGGCGGGCCGGCCCTGCTTTCGCACCGGTCATCTATCACATCATCGTCAATACGGAGCCGGCGATCGACCCATGATGACTGCCGCTGACGATAACCTGCGGCCGGAGCGTCCGCGCAAGATTATCCATATCGACATGGATGCCTTCTACGCCTCCGTGGAGCAACGGGACAATCCGGACCTTCGCGGCATGCCCGTCGCCGTCGGCGGTTCGGCGGCGCGAGGCGTCGTCGCAGCCGCTAGCTACGAAGCCCGCAAATTCGGCGTCCACTCCGCAATGCCCTCGATCACGGCCAAACGGAAATGCCCGGGCCTGATTTTCGTGAAGCCGCGCTTCGACGTTTACAAGGCGGTCTCGCTGCAAATCCGTGAAATCTTCGCCGAATACACCCCTATCATCGAGCCCCTGTCGCTCGACGAGGCCTACCTCGATGTGACTGAGAATTTGAAGGGCATGGAGATCGCGACGGAGATCGCGGAAGCAATTCGCGCGAAGATCAAGGCAGTGACCAGCCTGACGGCCTCGGCCGGCGTCAGCTACAACAAGTTCCTTGCGAAGATGGCATCCGACCAGCGCAAACCCGACGGACTGTTCGTGATCACCCCGAAGAACGGTCCCTCGTTTGTCGAGGGGCTGCCGGTTAAGAAGTTCCATGGGGTTGGACCGGCAACGGCCGAGAAGATGCGCCGTCTCGGCATTGAAACAGGCGCTGACCTCCGCAGCAAAGACGTAGAGTTCCTGCTCGAACATTTCGGAAAGTCAGGACCATACTTTTACGGCATCGCGCGGGGCATCGACCAAAGACAAGTTAAACCGGACCGGGTCCGCAAATCGGTCGGGGCGGAAGATACTTTTCCTGAGGACATTCGTGCCTATGAGCTTGCTCGCAACGGCGTCCAACCGCTGATCGAAAAGATCTGGGGTTACTGTGAGGCAAACGGAATCGCCGCAAAAACGGTGACTTTAAAAGTGAAATACTCCGACTTCACGCAAATTACCCGCGGCAAGACAGGGCCCGCCCCGCTTGCATCAATTGCCGAACTCGAGCGAACAATGGAACTGTTGCTTCCATCGATCTTTCCCGTACGGAAGGGCATTCGGCTTCTCGGCGTTACGCTGGCTTCGCTCGTACTCAAGACACCGGCGGAGCAGCCACAGCTTTCCCTTGCCTTTTAGGCAATGCAATCGCTCGAACACACCGGCTTTCCCGCACCATGAGGGCGCAGGCTAAAGCCTGTTTTTGCAAAGAGCATACTGATCGAAAAAGCCGATCTGCTCAGAGGCGCTGTTTTTTCCCCGCGCTCTTGCCGTCGGAGCTTTTCGAGCGTTCCTCAAAGCGTTCTGCCCCCTTTGCAAGATCAGAACCCTTTTGAGCTTCGACTTTCTTTTCCTCTTTTGCGGTGCTTTTTCTCAGTCCGCGTGCGGCTTGCTTTCCCTTTTCTGTCGGGGCTTGCTCGATACCCATTGTGTTTCCTCCGCGTCTTGCTGCCGCAAGTTCAACGGTTAAATTCTGACTTCGTTCCACCGCGCTCCCTTGGCTAACTCATGCGACTGCACGCTAAGAGCGGCACTGGAGGGATGAGCCGCCTTGCCCGCCAGATCCAGCGCGAAAAAGCCAGCATCGGAGCTATAAGCGTGGATCGTTATGGCGCTTCGCCGCGCGCAAGCGCGGCTGCCTGTTCCAGGCTGACGCCGTTGACAAGAGGATCGGCATGTCGATGTGCCAGCCGCCATTCGACGCCTTCGCGGCGGTAGACCAATGTAACACGCAGCGGCCAATCCTGGGATGGCAGGCCGCCGGCCTCGACTCGGCATCGTTCGATGATCACAAGAACCGCCATGTCGACTGAACCGTAGGTTTCGATCACTTCCTGCTCGAACGTGCCGTTCCTGAAGAAGCGGCCGACCGCCTCCCAGCGCTCATCCGTCATCTGCGAACCGCGCGTGGGTGGGCCGCCGAATGGAGACATCAGCACGTAGTCGTCCGTGTGAGGGTTCAGCGCACGATATCCGTCGATGTCGCCGCACATGAGCGCAGCGTTCGCTTCCGCGGATTGTCGGATAAGCTCTGCGATCGCCTCACCGGGACCGCAGCCTTCACCACCACCCTTAAGGGAAGCGCTCGTGGCGATTTGCGAGAATGCGGGGCCGATGCCTTTTGCGTCGAGAATGGGACGTCGCGTGGCTGACATGCAGTTCACTCCTGTCTGTTTCCACCAGTGCGGGGCAACCGTATGCCGCCTCGCCTGCTCAGGAGAGCACTTCAAGGATACTGAATCTAATGATATTATTTCACCAATATGCTGAAGCTGGTTGACCTATCGCGCACAGACCTCAACCTTCTCGTCCTCTTCGAGGTCGTGCTGGACGAACGGCATGTCGGTCGGGCTGCCGATTGGCTGAATCTCTCGCCTTCGGCGGTCAGCCACGGACTCGGCCGACTGCGCCGGCTTCTGAACGACCCGCTATTTCTTAGGACGCCCAAGGGTGTCGTGCCGACGGCGCGCGCGGTAGAGCTGGCCGCGCCGATCGCAGAGGTCTTGGCCCGGGTAAGGAGCGTCATTTCGACAGCTGAACCGTTCGATCCCGCGAGTTCCGCGCGCCGGTTCACGATCGGCGCTCCCGACGGCGTCTCGGCGGTGTTCCTGCCCCCGCTTCTCGACGAGCTGCGGCGTACCGCGCCCAATATCGACCTCGGCGTGCGTCAATTGCTTCCCGTTCCGGGAGAAACTTCGCCCGAGCGCGCATGGCGCAACGCCTTCGCTGATCTGGAGGTTCGCGCGATGGACATCGCGGTCGTCCCCTCTGAGCACATCCCGACGCGCTTTCATTCACGCGGCCTCTACGAGGAGGATTTTATCGTAGCAATGCGCGCCGGACACCCGTTCGCAGTTGATCCTACTCCGGAGCGATATTGCGAGATGCAGCATCTGGTGGTCTCACTCACCGGCGATCCCCATGGCTTCGTCGATGAAGCTTTGGCGAAGCAAGGCTATTCACGGCGCGTTGCACTGACGGTTCCGAATTTTATGTTCGCGCTCGTTACCATTGCCGGGACCGACCTGATTTCTGCACTGCCAAGGCGGTTTGTCGCGATCCATGCGGCACACTTCGGAGTCGTCACTGTCGAAGCCCCTCTGCCACTCCCGCGCTTCCGGCTCAATGCTGTCGCGCCCAAAGTTGCGATGATGGATGCCGGCCTGGCGTGGCTTTTCGGGATCCTTGGAAAAGCGCAGTCGTCCGGCATCGGAGCTGGATAGGAATCCACCTCGACGAATTCCAATATCGTAGGGTTCGAGACCTCCCGGCCCCAAAAGGCGGCCTTAGATTTCGGCCAGCTGGCGCAGGCTGTGGGACATCCAATAGTTTCGTTGACTGGAAAACTGCCCCACGTTTCTGCAAGACATTGATTTCTAACACTTTCCGAACACCTCTTCTAGGCGCCATGAATCCAGGGTCTTTAGTCTCTGACCGCAGTATTGGAATATAGCTTTCGTTGAGGGTTCGGGGGTCCTTGCTCTTGGCTGGTCAGCAGCACTAAGGGACCGATAGGGCAACCAAAAGGCGTACCAAAGGGAACCAAGAGCGAACCAAAAGGGATAGCTTTTTAGTCCATGCTAAGTGACCTAATGTGTTTCGTGGGCGTCATTCTGGCGTGTTCATTAGGCGCAGCTAACCGTCTAACTTCACGCCATGGAAGGGGTACGGGCAAAGGGGCAGACATGGCAGACATTCAATCTACGGGCGTTGGTGGCGTCACTCTCCGGAAGGACTGGCTATCGGTCATATCCATTCTATTCGTTGCGGGCTCTATCGCTCTTTCCTTGTGGGGGCATGGCAGGAACGAGCCGGGTGAGGGTAACGCGGTCCTATCGATCGCGTCGAAGACGTCGATAAGCGCACCATGACGGGAGCCGAACCGTTCTCGCTTACTGCCGTCTTAATGGCTTCCTCTTTCTGGCGAAGGCATCCTTGATGACAGCAACTATGGGAACGAGCGGCAAACCACTTTGGTTAACCCCTACCCTGTCCAATTGATTTCGTCTCACCTTCGCACGCTCTGAGACGGTGACGAATGCGGTTTTCTTAGATTTGCGTCCGGATTGCAGAGTTTCTGCGTCACCCTACTTTGCGATAGGAACCTTGAAGGACGCACGGCAACCAGTTGCATTGAATATTCGGCGCTTGCGGGTCGCGAAGCAGATATCAAAGGATGATTTGGCGCTCGCGACTGAGATAGAGCGGTCTTACGTCGGACACTTGGAACGTGGCGGCAAGATCCGACGGTGACTACGCTCGAGAAACTCGCGATTGCTTTGCAGTGCAATATCGCGGAGCTACTCGCGCCACTGCCCGAGGGAACGACGGAGATCGAACCCCTGAAGAAGGGCCTAGAAAGCCCACATCACCGAAATCGAATGTGTGACCGCGCGGGAATGTGAAACCGCGGTGGGTACTTATGCAAGTTTCTAGAGTGCATCATTCAGCCTCGTTCGAAGTGTCCAATTCTTCTGGCGGCGACCCGTGGGCGCAGCTTAGAAGCGGAATGCTATGCCCAGAATCGGACCCTGCTCGACGACGTCGAAGACGAATCCATCGTTGTCGTAATTCACGCCGAGCGCACGGTAGCCCGCGACTGCCGAGATCGCATCGTTGAATTTGTAGCCGACCCCCAAGGCCACGTCCCAGTCAACGTCGGCGCCGCCTCCACCGACGAGCCCCCATCCGGTCAGATAGATCTCCGGTGTGAAGAAGTAGTTGCCCCTGATGCCGACGACGGCATCAGCCCAGGTCGCGTTGTCGTTCGCTTCGATCCCGCCGAGGAGGCCGCCGTTGAATGAGATGGTTGTGTCGACCGACCACACCTTGATCCCGCCGACGACGTCTAAGTGCCCTGTTTGATCTTCGAGAACCGAGTAGCCCACACCCACAAGGCCAGAGAACACCTTCGACGTCACGTCGACGCTGTCGGCCAGGATGCCGTTTCGGGTGTTCCCGTCTGCTCCGAGCTTGGTGTAGATCATGTCGCCGAAGATGCTGTACCGGTCGTACCGGGCTTCACCCGCCCCCATGAAGGCGAAGTCCAGGTTCTTCAAGATGTCGCCAAAGTCAGCGTCCACCTGAACTTCCGGCAATCCGAACTGCCCGATGTCCCCGGAAATCCCGGCGCCCCAGAAGTAAGGCGCGACGGTGAACGTCCATCCGCTAGGGCTTTCGATCGCTTTGGCTTCCGGCGCTAACGGCGTGATGTCCGCCGTGCGGCCGGGAGATGCGATTCCTAAGCCCGCGCACAGAATGGCCGTACATACCAAAGTAGCCTTCACGATCATCCCTCACTCATCGGCGATGGACTTGCCCCTGGATGTCCGGCCGAGATTCCCCTACGACACAAGCTGCCCGAATATCAGTAAAATGCTAAGTAACTTACTGTTACATCGGTCGTGGAAAATTGCACTGTGCGACCAATGCAGCTCTTGGTAGCTGATCAAACATCAAGGGCGCCAGCTTTCGGGTGTCGGTCGGCTGCTCTCGCTGTTTTTCAACATGGCGGACTGTGGTCGATTTGTCACTCCATTCATCCCGCCCACCTGGTTGGTGTCGTTGTCTCTGGTGTCCGGATCGACGACGGCGGCCGGGGCGGCCAGTATCAGTCCGGGGCCCGCGTTTCGGCAGCGGCCGTGCTGGGTCTTGCTGCGATAATTTTATCTCCGAGACCGATCTGCTGTCGCTCAGCGTTTGCCCGTCTGAAACGATACGACGATACCACGGACCTACGCTTCGGATACGGAGGCCGTTGCCCTCAACCTGCAGCCGATGAGGCGAAAGCATACACTTACAGCCGGCGACGGTGAATTGCTCCCATCCTTCCCTTATCGAAGCCCGGTGATACGGTTGGTCGTCGTCGGCGACTATCGTCTTGCCAAACACGCCAAACAGTATCAGTATTTCAGCCGTTTCGAATATTCGTGATCCCGCCTTTGACAATGCCTCGTGAGCAATCCTGTATCTGAAGGGATGTCCTGTGAACCTCCTCAGGGAACCACTGCTCCACTTCGTCGTCGGAGGCGCGTTGTTGTTTGCCGGATACGCATGGCTGGACCGCGAACAGACCGATGCCAGTGGCCTCGAACCGGTCCGGATTGGTGAAGGCGAGGTACGGTGGTTGAAGGAGACCTGGGCCAACCAGTGGCTTCGCGCACCGAGTACTCAGGAGCTGCAAGAGCTTGTCGCCGATCTCGTGTCCGAGGAGCTGCTCGCCCGCGAGGCGCGGGAAATGAGTCTTGACAGGAACGACACGGTCGTGCGCCGCCGTCTGGCACAAAAGCTGAAGTTCATAGTCGAGGATACCTCGCGTCTCGTCGAGCCAAAGGAAGCAGAGCTTCGGCAATTCTATGAGGCCAACGCCGCCCGCTTCCAAAAGAGCGCGCGGGTGTCTTTCACGCAAATCTTCTTCAACCCGGCGCTGCGCAACGACGCCTCCTCGGATGCGAAGGCGGCGCTTGTGGAGCTAAAGAGCGCGCGCGATACCGACCTTGCGGCGATGCTTGGCGACAGATTGTTGCTTGACGCCGAAGTCCGCGATGCAGACGAGCAGACAATATCCGGCATGTTCGGGCCGGATTTTGCGCGGGCGGTTTTCGCCATCAAGCCCGGAATGTGGAGCGAGCCGGTCAAATCTGGATACGGCTTTCATCTCGTCTCGATAGCGGACAGCAGCGCCGGGAGGCAGCCCCCCTTTGAGGAGGTTCGCGATGAGGTCCTGCAGGAATGGCGACGTGAGAAAGAGAAAGGCGCAAATCGGGACTACATTGCTCGACTTCGCGAGAAATACGGAGTCGTGCTCGATGATAGCGTGAAGGAACTGCTCGGCGCCGACCGTGTCGCCGACACGGCAGCAGCACCATGAGGCGGATCTGGAACTACAGCGCAGTGTTAGTGCTGTTGACACTCGGCATGGGCCTTCTGTCGCCGGTCGCTGCCTCCGCACATGAAGTACGTCCCGCCTACCTCGAACTCCGCGAGGAGATGCCCAACGAGTACAGCGTTCTACTCAAGACGCCAATGCGTGGCGACGCAAGGCTGGCGCTTTCTGCGGTATTCTCGGGCAAGATTGAGAACATCACGCCAATCGTCTCGCGCCCGACTGGCAACGCCATGGTTCAGACCTGGCGCATGCGGACGATCGAGCCGCTCCAAGGCCAACAGGTCTTGATCGACGGGCTACGCAGCACCATGACAGACGCGCTCGTGCGGGTCGAGTTTGCCGGGGGCGGGGCATGGGTCGCGCGGCTAACGCCCCGCGCGCCGGACGCCACCATTCCTGTGGCACAAACCCGCGGGATGGTGGCCGCAACTTACCTCAAGCTCGGGTTTGAGCACATCCTGCTTGGATTCGATCACCTGTTATTCGTGCTTGCCCTTCTCATCATCACGCAAGGGAGCTGGTTGCTCGTAAAGACCGTCACTTCATTTACCGTTGCCCATAGCATCACGCTGGCGCTGGCAACGCTCGGTTTTGTTCATGTACCCTCGCCGCCTGTGGAGGCCGTGATCGCATTGTCGATCGCCTTTGTCGCGGTCGAGATCGTTCACGTTCGACAGGGGCGCAGATGTCTTTCTGCCCGAGCACCTTGGCTGGTGGCCTTCGCCTTCGGGCTTCTCCATGGCTTCGGCTTTGCCGGTTCCCTGAGTGAGATCGGATTACCAGTGGAACAGATTCCATTGGCGCTGCTGTTCTTCAACGTCGGGGTTGAGATCGGTCAGCTTCTTTTCATCGGAGCAGTGCTTGCACTTGTCGCGCTCATCCGATGGGCCAAGCGGCCTTTGCCTGCCTGGCTCAACCTCGTGCCGCCCTACGCCATCGGCACGATCGCTATGTTCTGGGTCATCGAAAGGGTCGCGGCGTTCTAAGATCATCAGGGGGATGGCACATGGACACCTCATTCGCGCTAGTTGCAGCTCGCGGGCCAATGAGCGCCATCCTGGCCTGGCTGATGCCCATGATTGCTGCTGCGTTCCTCGTCGTTCCGACGCCCGCTCACGCCTGCGTGCTCTGCTTGCCCTATCCCCAAGAGACGAATGCCGATCAGGTCATTGGAAGTGGTACGGCGGTTTTTGCCGGCGAGAATCCGGCAAAGCCTTTCTCCTACGTAGTCCAGGAAACATTCAAGGGACACTACGACGGCAGCGCAATCCCTCTGTTCCTCGATTCGATGACAGGCCGCGCCCTCAGGCTCAGTCCGACGCTTCGGGTCATTCTCGTTCAGAACCGCCCCGACGGAATCTGGAGGGCCTTAGGGCTGGCGGGAAGCGAGTATCAAGGTGTTATGCGCCAACTCGCCGATTGGGATGCGGGCTCGAAGACGCCAGCCGAACGCGCGATATTCTTCGCCCCTTACCTCCGGCACGAAGATCGCAGGCTCGCGGAGCTGGCCTTTCTGGAGGTCGGGCGCGCGCCTTACGCAACGCTGCGCAATCTCAAAACAAATGTGGGGCGAGATGATATTTATCGGCTCGTCAACGACTTCTTTCATGCCGAATGGCATGGGCTTTCATCCTCATGCTCGGCACGTCGGACCGACCGGACGACATCGCCTTCGTGCGCGCAAAACTGAAGACCGCGGCGAAGTATGAGCTGACGACCAATCTCGCTGCTTACGCAACCGCGCTCATCGAGATGACGGGCGCGGACGGGGTATCGCGGCTTGCGGAAGAATATTTCGTTAAATCGGGCCGAAGTAACGGTGAGTTGCTCGAAATTGTGAAGGCGCTGTCGGTACAGGGAACAGGCGGGGCAGTCGAATTGCAGCCATCGATCATCGATGCATATGGACGTTTGCTGGCGGTTCATCCCGAGCTTGCCGGCTATGTCGCAAATGATCTGTTCGCCTGGAAAGTGACGCGTTTCGTGCCCCGGCTGCGTGAAATCTTCAATGCTGGCGTCAGGCTCGACGAAGCATCGCGTTTTGCAGTCGCCGCATACCTTTCAAGCGCCGGTGAAGGCGGGAGCTCCGAGGGTAGGCTTGCTCCGTCCGATGATCTCCGATGAGCAGTTTCCAGGGAACAATTGGCTTGGCATGCACCAACCGAACAATATGGAGGAAACAATGAAAACCTATCACCTATTACTGCTTGCTTCGGCCGCTATCCTTGTCGGAGCCCTGACAGGCATTTCACCCGCCGTGTCGCAGGACAACACGCCTGCCCTCGATTCTGGAACTCTCAACAAGGATACCGCCGACCAGCTCTATCCGACCAAGCGGCCCTACTCGCCCTATGCGGGACGAAAGTTCCCGACGCGGCCGCTTTTCGGCGATACGCATCTGCATACGTCCTTCTCTATGGACGCGGGCGCCTTTGGCGCCCGGCTGGGACCAAGGGACGCCTATCGCTTCGCCAGGGGCGAGGAGCTCATGTCGTCCACTGGCCAGCCCGCAAAGCTGTCGCGACCGCTCGACTTCCTCGTCGTTGCCGATCATTCCGACAATATGGGCTTCTTCCCCGACCTGTTTGCCGGCAAGCCTGCGATGCTCGCCGATCCGACCGGCCGCAAATGGTACGACATGATTCAATCTGGCAAGGGGGCCGATGCAGCGATCGAGATCATCGTCGCTTTTTCCCATGGAACCTTCCCCAAGGATCTGATGTATTTTCCCGGCACGACCGCCTATCGGGGCGCCTGGCAGGAAACTATTGCCGCGGCAGAGGAGTACAACGATCCGGGCCGTTTCACCGCTTTCATCGGCTACGAATGGACATCCAATACTGGCGGCAACAATCTGCATCGCAACGTCATCTTCCGCGACAATGGCGACAAGGCGAGCCAGGTTGAACCGTTTACGGTCTATCCTCCCATGGGCAGCGACAATCCGGTCGACCTCTGGAAGTGGATGGAAGCCTACGAAAGCAAGACCGGCGGAAACGTGCTGGCCATTGCGCACAACGGCAACCTAAGCAACGGCACGATGTTTCCGATCGTCGAGGCTTTGGGAAAGCGACTCGACAGCCAATATGCCGAAACCCGCCTGAAGTGGGAACGGCTCTACGAGGCGACGCAGACCAAGGGCGATAGCGAGGCGCATCCTTTCCTGTCGCCGAACGATGAGTTCGCCGATTTCGAGCGATGGGATAAGGGAAACCTCGACGGAAGCGTCGCAAAGACCAAGGAGATGCTGGAGTTCGAATATGCGCGCTCGGCGCTGAAAAACGGCTTGAAGCTTGACAAGCAACTCGGGGTCAATCCGTACAAGTTCGGACTGATCGGCAGCAGCGACGCCCACAACTCGCTGAGCGCGCTGGAGGAAGACAATTTCTTTGGCAAGACAGTGCCCCAGGAGCCAAGCCGGCAGCGCACCACCGCCGCGTTCATCGATAACAAGCAGACCGGCGTGAAGATCATGGACTGGGAGGTTTCCGCGTCGGGCTACGCAGCCGTTTGGGCCATGGAGAACACGCGCGAATCCCTGTGGGATGCGATGGAGCGGCGCGAAACCTATGCCACGACCGGTCCACGCATGGCGGTGCGCCTGTTCGGCGGATGGGATTTCAACGCCGATGACGCCAACACCAGAAATCCGGCCATCGCCGGCTATCTCAAGGGCGTGCCGATGGGCGGCGACTTGGTGTCGGCGCCCGAAGGCAAGGCACCGACCTTCCTGGTTGCCGCCCTGAAGGACCCGATCGGCGCTAACCTCGACCGCTACCAGATCGTCAAGGGCTGGGTCGACGCCGCCGGCGAGGTCCATGAAAAGATCTATGACGTCGCCTGGTCGGGCGACCGCAAGCCCGGCGTCGACGGCAAGCTGCCAGCGGTGGGTACCACGGTCGACATCAACAATGCGACGTGGAAGAACACGATCGGAGCGCCCGAACTGGTCGCCGTCTGGACCGACCCGGAATTCGACCCAGCGCAAAGCGCCTTCTACTACGGCCGGGTGCTGGAGATCCCGACGCCGCGATGGACCGCCCATGACGCCAAATACTACGGCATTAAAGTGCCGCCGGAAGCCAAGATGGAAATCCAGGAGCGCGCCTACACATCGCCGATTTGGTATTCACCTACGCCTTGACAGGGTATCGGCTTTGCGGGTCGCGCTGCTCGTGTGTGCGATGCCGCAGCTCGCCTCGACGGTTGGATAACGATTTTGAGCGCTTCACACATTCCTCTCCACCGAGGCCGAGGAATGTCGGCCACAGCCTATGGACGGAGCTGCATTTGCGGAATCCTTTTAGTAGCAGATGCTTATATGGCGGGCGTTTCGGCCATGTGGAGCAACTAAAGCCGCTGCCAGATATGTGGCCGGTTCGATTGGCTGCCTACATGCCTGGGTCACCTCACACTGCCCAAGATATACACGCTCGATCCTCCAGCCACCATGGGCGACAACGAGTATCCCAGGGCAGGGCAGCCCCGCAGCCGTGGTACAACCCGAATGCGAGCCTCCAGTAGGACGGGCGCGAGCGTTCGAGCAGAATTGGCGAACCGGCGAGATTTAGTGCGCAAGTGCCAACATTAGCGACTTGTGATATTGTGCCGAGCTGTTGTCGGTGGCCAAATTCACGAGAACGTGCGTCATGATGACAATGACGATTCTATTACTCACTGTGTCGTTTGCTGTCGCGTGGGCTCGGCTTGGCGACATCGGCCATCCCGAACAATATCTGCGCAACGTCCAGCGAGAAGCGGGCAATTCACAAAGCGACGTGCCAAATATCTTTGGCCGCATCGGCTGGGAGATCGCGGATATTGGAAAGGAATTGGATCGCGTTCGCTCGGAAGCCCAAGTCTTGACCGCAGCTACGGCATTGGAGCAGTGGATCACCGCATCACGAAATACTGCCCGCTCCAGCGGTGTGATGCCAATGCCGCCGGCGCTTCGTCAAGCGCTCGGAAACTTTTACGATGAGCAGATCTATGACATGGTGGCTTTCAAAATTGGTGATAGCGCCCCCCTGAACCTCGCAGACCTGGCCATGCGATATGGCGATGCAGACGCGGTTACATTGATCGACACCGTTATTTTCAGAGATGAAGCTGGAGCAAACGACCCTGGGCTATGGGTTCATGAGCTTAAGCATGTTCAGCAGTTTCGGGACTGGGGAACGCGTAGTTTTTCCATACGGTATTTGAGAGACTGGAAATCTGTTGAGGACGAGGCATACGCCGCCACTGACCGATTCAATACGATCCAACAAAGGACAACGCCACAGACCCGTTCACCCAACGTCATTCAGCCGACGCCCACTGTACCTCAAGCCGTACAGCCTCGGGCCGAATGCAGCCGGTTGTAGGATAGGGCGCGCGGTATGCGGGGCAATTTCCGGCGCCTCGGCCGAGGCCCCTGCGCTCACCCATGCGAGCTACTGCGCGGCGGCTGGTCGCCGCCTAGCTGCGCGACACGCGATTTGTCCGCCATCGCTTCGAACGGATGTCGTGGACTTGTTTCGACGCATTCCTCAATCGAGATACACGATCAGCAATGACGATCTGCAATGGTTTGACACGCGTTGAAGCCTATCGGTCAAGACTGTGAGTGGAGTGGTCGTTTTGGTTCATTGTCTCCCGAGGACGAGGTCCGCGCTGCATATTCAACAATGCAGTCCTTGGCTGATCCGTTCCCAGATGTCTGAACCTCGTAAATCCGAAGGGCGCTCGACCCTTTCGGGGAGCGCCCTTCGCCGACCCGGACAGCTTCAAACGCGCGACAAGATCGCTGCAGGATGCCATCACATTTGGGTGGTAGCCTCCATATGTGTCGTCGGAAGGAGAATTCAATAGCTCGCCGGCTCCCAATCAGGTTTCACATAGTGCATGATCTCAATGGCCTCGCCGCTCATGCGGTGATCAACGTCCAGACAGCCACCCAGATGGCATCCTCAGTGAAGAAGCAGGCGGTTCCTTCAAACAAAACCACCGGTCATGACGGCTGACCGACATGTGTCCCAAGCCTTCATTTCGGTGCACGTGATCATTGTGGTTTGCGCGAAATGTCTCCGCCGGGGCCCCGCAAGCGGCGCCGATGATCGCCTCATAAGTGTCGAAGACGCGGTTTGAGAGCCGGTTGGGCCACGTGTATTGCCACATGTTCTCGACCGGTTCAGTTCGCGCGAGACGGCCGAAAGCGCGAGCCCCCCAGGTGGACATGACGGCTGCTCTTGCAATGTGCAGCTGCATGCGACACCGGCGGCATCTGCTCGCTTACACCGTCAAACACCGCCGCGAGCGAAAGCACCCGGCTGCCCTGCTGCGCCCTGGAAACGGGGCCAACCGCTCTGGTAGGAAGAAGCTTATGCCGCTTCAGGAATGCGAGCGATGACCTTGATTTCGAAATCAAAGCCGGCGAGCCAGTTCACACCGATTGCGGTCCAGTTGGGATAAGGCGGACTGCTGAAGATCTGGTTTTTGACGGCCATGATGGTCTCGAACTGGTTTTCGGGATCTGTGTGGAACGTGGTCACATCGATAATATCGTCGAAGGTGCAGCTTGCCGCTTTCAGTGTTGCCCTTAGGTTGTCGAAGGCCAGTTCGACCTGACGCCGGAAATCAGGTTCGGGAGTCCCATCGGAATGACTGCCGACCTGCCCGGAGACGAAGAGGAGGTCGCCGGAGCGGATCGCGGCTGAATAGCCGTGTGCTTGGTAAAGTGCATGCCTATCGGCAGGAAAAATTGCGTCGCGTTGCGTCATGTGTCGATCTCTCTTCATCTTGGTGGGTGGCACTCGATGAGCAAAACGCTGCTTGCGGAGCTTCACAGGCTGTCGCATCATTGATATACGCCACGTATGCCAAATATCAGACATACGCCTCGTATGTCAATACATATACGTCACGTATGTGAAAAACAGGAGTCATCAGATGGCAAAGCGACGCGTCGAGATGATGGAAGAGACCCGCGCAAAGCTGGTTGCGGCCGCGCGAAAGGCATTTGCCGAAAAAGGCTACGCTGCCGCCTCCATGGACGAGCTGACCGCCGAGGTCGGCCTCACTCGGGGAGCGCTTTATCACAACTTCGGGGACAAGCGTGGACTTCTGGCTGCCGTCGTCAACCAGATAGACGCTGAAATGGCCTCGCGAGCGCAGGAGATCGGCGGCCGAGCGGAAAACGCCTGGGAAGGGCTGCTTACTGAGGGTACGGCCTATATCGAAATGGCGCTCGATCCCGAAGTACAGCGGATCGTTCTGCTCGACGGGCCAGCGGTCCTCGGAGATCCATCGCAATGGCCTAGTCAGAGCAACTGCTTGCAGGCCACAAAGCAGACGGTAAAGCGGCTGATCGCCCAAGGAATTTTGAAGCCAGTGGATGCAGAGGCGGCCGCCCGGCTTCTGAATGGCGCCGCGCTCAATGCGGCTCTCTGGATTGCGGCCAGCGAAGATCCGAAAGATGTCTTACCGAAAGCCACCCAGGCCTTCCGTTACCTGGCCACAGGTCTGCTCGCAAACTAATGATCTCCTCCACGCTGCCACGCGCCGCGATCGTGCGCCTGCCCGGATGGCAAAAAAATCCCTCATAGCGGCCCCGCCGCCGGTCGCTCGGACCCTTGGCGTCGCGTGCTCTCTACGGCCCGGAACCGCACGAACCGCGATCACGCAATGGTAGCAGGAAATACGAAATGTCTTCGTTACACTTTTGCTTCAATGCAACCGCAACACCTGCCCTGCCCCGGAGAAGCCAAGGATCGGAAGGACAGGGCAGGTGCGGGATTGTCGAACGGACCGTGAAGTTAGGAGCGCGACCCTCCTTCGTCCCGAGAAATCACAATCAAGCCGCCAAGGAACCTAATCTGCGCTGCTGGCATAATGGGTAAGGAGGTGTCGAATTGCCTCGGTGAAAGAAGTTCCTTGCCGCTTGCACCCCTTGGATATCGTGAAAGCAGCACGGATGACTTTTTTTGTGACCCGCTGTCGGATCGGATTTTCCTCCAACGTCCTTGGAATGCGACGACGAATTCAATGATGGGAGGAGAATGAACATGATGATTGTCGCAGGCCATTACAACGTTCCGACCGCTCGGCCGAGGACTGGCGTGCAGTTCCAACTTGGAAACGTCCAGAAACATCACATCGGTCACTCGGGGGCCCCGGTTCTGACAGCTTAGGTGGCCGAAGCGTTCTACTTCCCACCCCCTACGCACTTGTCAACGCCGTGACGCTGTCTTTTTGAAACTGAGGAAATCAAGATGATGAAACTATATGGATTAGGTCCGACGCGCTCGCTTCGCGCACTTTGGGCCCTTCAAGAGCTTGATGCGGAATTCGAGTTTGTTCCCGTCAATCTCCTGGCTGGCGAAAACCGTCGCCCCGACTTCCTGCGCCTCAATCCCGCCGGAAAACTCCCAGTGCTGGTTGACGGTGACCTTGTACTTACAGAATCCGCCGCGATCGTCATGTATTTAGCAGAGAAGTATGGTGCCAAAGGGCTTATGCCCGCCGACCTAAGGGAGCGGGCGCGGGCGTATCGCTGGTCTATGTTTGCGGTGACCGAACTTGAACAGCCGCTGTGGCGGATCGCCAAGCACACCTTTATATATCCCGAAGACAAACGACTGCCAGAAGACATAGCTCTCGCCAGAGAGGAGTTTATGGCAATGGCGGCAATACTTGAGCGTCACATGGACGGGCGTCAGTTCATCGTCGGCGACAAAATAACCATCGCTGATTGCGTCACCGCCTATGTTGTGGACTGGGGTAATGAAAATGGCCTGGTTGACGGCTGTCCAAATCTCAAAGCTTATCTTGAGCGGATGTACGCGCGTCCTAAGGCGCCGCAGCGGATCGCCGAAGCCCTCGCAAACCTCCAACCTGTTGCCTGATCGAGATCTTCGGAAGTGCGCTCGGTGACAGGCGATGCCTGCATGCTACCCGAAGTGCGTACCGAGAAACTGCTGCCGTGACCTGAAGAATACGACGAGGGCTCGTCCAAAAGGTTCAAAAATGGCGAGCCCTGTCGCACCTCGTGCCGCGGGAGCTCATCTCAATTCCCGCTGCACTGGGAATCACGGTCCTTTGAGTCCCTGTAAAAATGATGCCAAAAGTCAGCACGCCAGCAAACTAGCTAAAAAGGATTAGTACGGTCGCGCACCTTCAGCGGAGGTGCCGCCGGGTTCTTCAGAAGTCAGATGCCTCTTTCTCAGGGCATCGACAATCTCCATGGCCGTAGCTTCATCAAGGCGTTCGAGCGGCAGCGTTTCAGCAATGACAGCGACCTTGCGCGTCTCCGTGTCGACAATCGACCAGCTGCCATCTTCGTCGCGTCTGGCGTAATATTGCGGGCTTATTCGAACTATCACCTTGGTCTTTGTTTTTCGGTGAGCTGAACCGAGGTTTCGGTCACGTCAATGTTTTCATCGCCGGCGATGCTAGCAATTAGCCTCTCCAGGCTTTGTTCGTTGGTGACACCGTGCTGATAGAAATAGATGATCTGGCTTGCGAGTTGGTCGCGCTCAGCATCGCTCGTTATGTGATGGGTAGTACAAATGCGATCGAAGATTCTCTTGCAGATTTCAACATCGTCGTTCTGCAAAGGCATTTCACGGGCAGAGAAATGGTCTCTGGTCATGGTTGGTTTCCTCAACACTCCCTAAGAAGCCAACAGAAACCCCGCCAAAAGCGGGGTAAGGTACCTCACGAAGTTATTGCGACAAGTGCTCGTCTAGAGAGGGGTCGAAGGCGAGCCCAAGCCATCAGTCTAGTGCCCAAGGGATGATCCCACTGCACTAGCGTGCACGTCGACTTCAGCGACTGGAGGGCGCTAAAAAAGCGAGCAACCAACAACGCGCATGAGAAGGAAAAGTTCCCCGGTATACAGCGCATGCTATACGGGCAGCTTATCTCAACATCGAGCGTGGTTAGCATCGACGCCAATATGACGTCTCTGGGCTGACCGCGGCAAGCGCGCTCAGCGTCCTGGCCGCAAGACCTGTCTTGCCAGATCGATGAAGGCGCGCAGCTTCGGTTGGGCTTGAGCGCGCCGCGGAAAGTAAAGGAAAAGACCAGGCGTCGTCGGCAGGAACTGCTCAAGCACACGAATAAGTTGGCCGGCGCGCAATTCCGCTTCTACGGCGATATCGGCGACATAGGCGAGGCCAAGGCCGGCCTGCGCCCAGGAGACGAGCAGCGCACCGTCGTTGACGATCAGGCTACCCGGCGGGTCGACGGAGAAGCTCCGGCCGTCGCGTTCGAATTCCCACCTGTAGAGCGCGCCCGAATTCGGAAAGCGATACCGAATTGCCTCATGGCCCGCCAGGTCCTGTGGTGCCTCGGGTCGGCCGCGAGCGGCGAGATATGCGGGGCTCGCCACGACCGCCCAGGTAATGTCCCGGGAAAGACGCACCGCGACCATATCGCGCTCGACATACTCGCCGATGCGGATGCCGGCATCGAAACTGCGTGCGGACAGGTCGATTGTCGCATCCTCGACCGCCACTTCGACTGCGACCCTCGGATACACGCGCCTCAGCGCGGGAACGACAGGCTCCATAACCAACGGCACCGCCATGCGCGGCACTGTGAGGCGCAACAATCCCGACGGTTCGTGCACTGAGGCGACGTCCTCGACAGCGGCGATGATTTCGGCGGCCGCAGGAGCGGTGCGCGCCAGCAGAGCCGCGCCGGCTTCCGTCAGGCCGACGCGCCGTGTCGTGCGGATGAACAAAGGCGTCCCAAGCTTTTCTTCGAGGGACTTCACCGCCTGGCTTACGGCAGCTGGCGACACACCCAGTCGCGCAGCCGCTGCGGTGAAGCTGCCCGCCGCCGCCGCCGCAAGGAAAGCTGGGAGGCCAAAGAATGGATCCTGTCGCAAGCTCATGCGTCGATTATTAACCCATGCTTTAAAATGCTGAAAGGAGATTGGGATTTTTCCCGGGAATTTCCTCAGTTAGGCTCTGTCCATCGACGGTAGAGGAGATAGGACATGACCGACGCAATTATATCCGACACAATGGTTCTGCCACGCCGCGACATTCTCACTGGCATGCTTGTTGCTGGCGCAACGGTCGGCGCGGGGTTCGCCGCTAAACCGGCAGCGGCGCAGGCTCCCGGTGTCCTTCAGGGTAAGGTCGCAATCGTTACCGGGGGAACGTCTGGCATCGGCGCGGCGACCGCCGGCGTCCTAGCTCAGGCCGGAGCCAAGGTTGCGTTCAACGGCCGGCGAGAAGCACTCGGGCGCGAAGGGGAAGGGCGGATTCGGGCCACTGGCGGCGAGGTCGTCTATATCAAATCGGACGTGCGCGACGCCCATCAGGTCGAGCGTTTCGTAGCTGAAACAGTCGAGCGTTACGGCCGCCTCGACATTGCCTTCAACAATGCTGGCATCGAGCTGCCGCCAGCGCCAATCGCCGACACCGATATTGCCGGCTTCGATGATCAGATTGCGACGAACCTGCGCGGTGTCTTCGTCGCAATGAAATACGAGCTGCCGTATCTCGTCCGCTCCGAAGGGGTGATGATCAACATGTCTTCGATCGGCGGCCGGCATGCCTTTCCAAACATCGTCGCCTACGGAGCTTCAAAGGCTGCCGTCATCCACATGACTCGCGCCGCCGCACAGGAGTACGGACGGCACGTACGCATCAACGCCATCGCGCCCGGAGCGATCGAGACTCCGATGCTCGAGCGGGTGCGGCGCGACTGGAAGGTGACGACCGAACAACTCGTTGGCCCCTACCCTATGCGGCGCGCCGGCACGCCGGAGGAGGTTGCGTCCCTGGTCGTTTTCCTCGCCAGCGATGCCAGTTCCTATATAAGCGGACACGTCATCGGGATCGACGGCGGCGATCTTGCTTAGTTTTCTGGCTCCGAAAGCGGACCTCACCAATCCCCGCGGGTCATGTTAACATTATGAAGTTGGCATTGAGGGTGAACGTTTGGTCGAACCGATTTCGCAAGGGCAATTTTCGGCGCTGAAGCGGAACGCCGTTCTTTCGAATGGTCTTCGGCTTGCCTATGTCGAGATGGGCGACCCTGACGGCGTGCCGATCCTCCTGCTCCACGGATTTGCCGACAGCGCCAGAAGTTGGAGCCTCGCCGCGCCATATCTCGCGACAGGCTTCCGCGTGGTTGCGCCGGACCTGCGCGGCCACGGGCATTCTGACAAGCCTGAGGGCTGCTACACGATACCCGAGATGGCAACTGATGTCCGGTTCCTCATAGAGACGCTGGGTCTTGTGCCGACCCACGTGGTCGGCCATTCGCTTGGTGGGCGGCTTGCGCGAGCGGTCGCTGAGCGCTGGCCTCGTCTCGTTCGCAAAATCGTTCTCTTATCGACCTCGGCCGCGCTGCGCGAACGTCGGGGGTGGTTGTGGGAAACCATCCAGATGCTCCGCGATCCGATCGATCCAGAATGCGCATTCATACGGGAATGGTGTGCTGGAAAACCTCCGGTCGACGAGAATTTTCTTGCCCATGCTCGACGCGAAAGCGCCGCCTTGCCGTCACGCATCTGGCATTCGATTTATTACGAGCAGCTTGCCTATGACCCGTCGCCACTTCTCCAGGATATTTCCGCGCCGACCCTCATCCTGCGAGGTGAGGAGGATATCATCGCGACTAAGGAACATCAGGCCCAGATGCTTGAAGCGATCGCCGGCGCGGAGCTCATTTCTCTTCCCGGCCATGGCCATAACCTCCACTGGGAAGACCCTGAAAGGGTGGCCGGCTTAGTTCGGACTTTTCTGGAACGCCCATGATAAGCCGAAACTGAGTTGCATTGAGCCCCTTGGTGACGGATTCCCTCGGGAACCTCAATCCGCGCAAGCTGTGTCAGAGGCAAGCTGTGTCAGAGGAACGCACGATCTCCCGACCTACGCTTCATTTCTAGGTGCTGTTCTTGCCTATCAACTATCCGGAGTCGGCCGGGACATGATGCTCGTCATCAGCCGCGGCTCCGGCCAGATCCTCCGAATATGGCAGCAGCGTATTGCGGGCAGCACCCGATTCGCATCGGCACGAAGGTGGCCGGTGCGAGGACGCACCGACCTTTTCGATTGCGAAATGGCAGTTGCCTCTATTGCGCGGCTTCTTCGATCAAGTCGGCGACGACTTGCGGCTTCGAGGTCATCACGACATGGGAAGCGCCTTCGACCACGACAGTGTTCTTGGAGCCTGCCCGCTCCGCCATGAAGCCTAGCGCCTTTGCCGGGATATTCTTGTCACCATCGCCATAGATGAACCATGAAGGCAAGGTTTTCCAGGCGGGCTCGCCGGATTTCTCGGTCAGCGCCGCCTCGGCGATCGGGCGCTGTCCCGCCGCCATAAGAGCGGCTTGTTCCGACGCTACGTCGTGTGCAAACTGCTGGTGGAACTTTGCCTTGTCGATGTAAAGGTCTACGCCGCCATCGGGCAACTTGACGGGGGCCGCGAGCGCTTCGCCAAGTGTGCCACCCGGAAATTTTCCGGCCAGGTCCGCTGCCGCTTCTCCAGCTTCCGGTGCGAAGGCTGCGACATAGACGAGCGACTTGACGTTGTCATGACCCCTTGCCGCGTTCGATATCACTTGCCCGCCATAGGAGTGGCCGACGAGGACGACGGGACCCTCGATACTGCTCACGACGTTTGAGACATATGCGGCATCACTCGAAACACTGCGCAGTGGGTTGGCCGCGGCGACGACCGGATAGCCGTCCTTTTCGAGAATTTGGATGACGCCGTTCCAGCTCGAAGAGTCGGCAAATGCGCCATGCACGAGGACGACGGTGGGCTTGCCCGACTGTGCGGCAGCGGCACCTGCAAAAAGAGCACCAGCAAGGGCGACGGCGGTAACAAACTTGGACATGTCATTTCCTTTCTATCGTTGGTGGTTTCAGGTCTCGGAGTGGCTCAGCCGTTTTTAAGTGATGTTCAATTTTTGAGGAGAACACGTTGGCACTGAAATTAGCGAAACAGCATCCGGCATGTAAGTTGCGTGCGATTTGTTTGTGTGCAATCTAAATAGACGAGCGGGATATTGCAGTCAATAGCTTGCAAACAGATCGCGCACAAAATATTTTCAGAAGGATGGAGAGTGCCATGAACGCCAACGCAGCCGATAGAACTCGACCCCCCTGATATCGGAAAAATGCTATGTTTTTCCATCTATTCGACGGGTCACGCCTTCAACCAGCTCTATCGGCCTGCTTGCCGATCTCGGTCTTTCCTACCCTCAATATCTGGTTTTGGTTTCGCTCTGGAGCCGCGACGGACGCACCGTCAAGGAACTCGGAGAGGCTTTGTTCCTGGACTCCAGTACCTTGACGCCCTTGCTGAAGCGACTGGAGTCGGCGGGTCTTGTCACTCGCACACGCAATCGGCAGGACGAGCGCCAGGTGCTTCTTCACCTCACGGCTGAGGGTCGGGCGCTTAAGGATCGTACCGCGCCAGTTTTAAAGTGCATCAGCGAAGTTGTGGGGATCGATGCCGAAACAGCGCGAAAGATCAAGGTCGCAATCGAAGCTATCCGCGACGCTATCCACGAGAGGGCGTAGAAAGACGCTCCGAGCCGGCCGCAATCTCGCTGATCGGCGCGAAAAAAAGCACGAGGCTTCTCTCGCGTGGTTACCATATGAACTTTGTTTGCGTCTCCCGACGGCGTTTGATTGCGAAGCTGGCTTTGGTGACAGATGCTGCGTCATACCGCACTTTTCGATATGCCGCCAGGATCGCGAGGGATCTGAATGAAGGCCGATTCCGGACACTTTCTTTTCATTTGACGCTCCCTAGTTGTTATCTTGCTGACCAAAGCGAAACCTGATTGAAAAAATGACCTTCAGCATGTCAGCAATGTCTCAACAGCCTGAGGTGGGAATGAAAGATTCTAATGTGGCTGCGTCTATGAACGGTCAAGCTGATGAATTTGTTTCTTATTATGGGAATAGCCTAAGACTGGTAAAATGCTCTGCAAAGGTTGCGCAGGCCTACAGAATCGTAGCCGCGCTCGATGCGACTCTTTGGCAGGTATATCCAGAACTGCTGGACCCCGACCGCAAATCGCTTGTCGAGGCCGTGCTTGCCGGCGCCATCCCGTGCAATATTGCGATTGAACCTGGCGCGTCCAATGACGGGCGCAATCTTCTCCTTTTCAGCACAGAACGGGGACTGGGCGTCATCGAGACGCGAAACGAGGCGGCTCGTTCGAAGGCGCCGAATGGAGATGCAGATCGAGCTTTGCTTCTTCATCAGGCTAGGCATGACGCATTGACGGGACTGGCCAACCGTCGCCAGTTCAGCAGCGATCTTCAGGCGAATCTCCCGATGCTTGCCGGGCACAAGCTTGCATTGATGCAGATCGATCTCGATGACTTCAAGCCGGTCAACGACACCCTTGGTCATGGCGCCGGCGATATCGTGCTCAAGATGACGGCGGAACGGATCGAGGCCGTGCTTCGCGACGGTGAGACCGCCTACAGGCTCGCAGGCGATGAATTTGCCGTCATTCAATCTTGTGACGACCAACCCGCTGAAGCAGAGCGTCTGGCCGAATCCCTGGTCCGGGCGTTCAAAGATCCGTTTACCATCGACGGGATCAGTGTGTTTGTGGGCGCGAGCGTCGGAATTGCCATTGCCCCGATTGATGGCAACGACGGCGAACAATTGATGAAGGCCGCCGACATTGCGCTCTACGCGGCCAAGAATGACGGACGCGGCCGGGCGAGAACGTTCAACCGCTCGATGATGATTATGCTGGAACAGCGTGAGATGCTGAGGCGCAGCTTACGTGTTGCCCTCCAGGAACAACAGTTCTTCATTGAGTATCAGCCGCTCGTCGAGATTGCGGACGGGATCATAGGCTTCGAGGCCCTGCTGCGCTGGCGTCACCCTTATGCTGGTGTTGTTCCGCCGGGTCTTTTCATTCCCATGGCCGAAGCCGACGGCCTGATGGGCGATATTGGAGCGTGGGTGCTTGAACAGGCTTGCCGTGAGGCGTCGACCTGGCCCTCGCATTTTATTGTATCGGTCAATCTTTCTCCGGCGGAATTCCTGCGCGCCGGCTTCACCGACCGAATTACTCGCATCCTCGACGAGGTCGGGTTCCCGGCCGATAGGCTGGAGCTCGAAATAACCGAAACCGTCTTGCTTGAGCGCACGACCAACAACCTTGATACGCTCCACACCCTTGAGGTCTTGGGTACCCGGATCGCACTCGACGACTTTGGCACTCGCTATTCGTCCCTGAGCCACCTACAGAACTTCCCGTTCGACACGATCAAGATCGACAAGCACTTCATCAACGATGTCGAGACGAACCCGAAGAGCCAGACGATCGTGCGCTTCATCATCGGCCTTGCGCATGGATTGGGGATGCGGGTTACGGCAGAAGGCGTCGAGACAGCCGGTCAAGCGGGTTGGCTTGGCAGAAAAAAATGCGACCGACTGCAAGGAAACCTCTTGGGCGCCCCGATGTCTGCCGAAGCGATTGGCGATTTTCTGCGTCAATCGTCGTTCGAGATGCTTTAAGCTCTACCAAACTCGCTCCCGCCGGCAGGGCGTCCCTCGACCTCAAATCACACACAGGCGATGCGCGCACCTTCCGTTCATCAAGCGGGGAAAGCCGCGAGACAGCGGAAGATGCGGCCCGACAACAACAACTCCCCATCAGGAGACCTCCTTTGACGGAGCCCTGAATCACATATGAATCAAAATTCATAGACGGCGCTCGACCAGCGCCGCCCACTGACGTGACGCCCGCGGTTTTTGTCAATCGCGGATTTCTATCCAAGCTGGCGCATGATCACTCGCGTGCGGTAGCGATCGGACAGACTTGTCGACGCCCGCAGCTACCAGATCGTCGGCCAACGATGCGTTTAGCAGAAAGTGATCGATCCGAAGGCCGGCGTCGCGAGCGAACGCGTTCCGAAAATATTTCCAGAATGTGTAGATGCGTTGATCAGGATAGAGATGCCGGATCGCATCGATCCAGCCTTGCGAAACAAGATCAGCGTAGGCCGCCCTCACCTCGGGCCGGAACAAAGCGTCGTCTCGCCATCGCTCAGGGGCGTAAACGTCGATATCGGTCGGCATGACGTTGAAATCACCTATCAGCGCGCTTGGAACATCCAGTTCCAGAAGCTCGGCAGCGTAGCTTTTAAGGCGCTCGAACCAGCGAAGCTTATAGTCGAATTTCGGGCCTGGCGCCGGATTGCCGTTGGGAAGATAGATGCACCCGATGATGATGCCGTCGATAACCGCTTCAATATACCGGCTGTGCGTGTCGTCAGGATCGCCGGGCAGTCCACGCCTGGTTTTCACAGGCTCTTTTCCTTTCGCCAGGATGGCGACACCGTTCCAGCTTTTTTGGCCATGCCAGATGGCCCCATATCCCGCCTTCTCAAGCGCGCGTCGCGGGAACTTCTCGTCAGGCGTTTTCAGCTCCTGCAGACATGCGATATCCGGCGAGGCTTCCTTCAGCCAGCGCAGGAGAACATCGAGCCGGCCATTTATGCCGTTGACGTTGAAGGTGGCGATCTTCACGACCGACCAGAGCTCGGCGTGGCGGTTGCGACGCATTCGCCGGCCTTTGGCTCGTCCTTCGCGTTGTGATAGCAATCGGCGAAAAGCAAGCCGCCGACGTCGGCGCTCCCCTCAAACCATCCCTTCTCATTTAGCCGAGCGTAGCGTTCCTCGGCGCTGGCATCGGTGAGCTTGCGCTTGATCATGTCCCTTCATCCTCCTGGCTGCCGTCCCATTCACAACGCATGTCGCGACAATAAGATGCATTGAATCAAAGGCATGTTCTTGGCTTGGAAAGCGCGAGACTGAGCGCCGCCGAGCCATTGCGGGGCTTTTTGTGTTAACATATCCAGCTCTCTGGCCGGAATCGGTGCTGCCCTCCCTGCGTTTCGGACGGGAACAGTTGAATGCCCGAACGTTGCGTAATGGCATTCCGGCCGGGTAAATGGTTCACCCTTGATACGTGGCTATGCGCCGTCCTCCATGCCCCACAATCGGCTAGCGCAGGAACTATCTTTTTTGTCATGCGTTCATTTGCCGGACGTGGTCGCTAACGTCCCTCTTCGTCACACTAGCCCGCTTTGGCGGGCATTTTTTTGGACATAGGAAGACGGCTTCGGGCCCTAAAGATTGAGGGGGTGATGGTTGGGCGTGCTTCCACAAATATTGCGCTCGGCCGCCTGGATGGGGCCGAACCGTCGCTTGCGGTCGGACTTCGGGCGAATTCCAAGCGTCGCGGGATCTCCTTGCACCGTTCGCGATCAGGTTGCATCCGCGAAGGGGACGCCCCTGACATTTGGGCCAATGCAGATGACGGCAAGCGTGCCATCATCCGCCGTGTCGTGCCCTGGTGTAGCAACGCTTTCGCCAGAGAGCCTGCGAAATCGTAGAGCGCCAAGACGGGTATCTGTGAAGCTGCAAAAAATGTGGGGACAATTACCCAAAAGAGGTAATTCGATTTGGCGGGTTCTCACGCTAGGAAAAACTAACGCAGCAGTTGTATTAGTCGTCGCGAATTGGGCGGGTCGCATCGGCGGATGCGGCCTGTCTCGTTTTCAAGCCCTGCGGGGCCGGCTGATGTCCACAAGCGTCGCATGAACCCCTCGAGCCACGGAACTGCTCAGCCGTGTTCCGCGGCCCCCGCCGCATCAAGCCATGAAAGCTTGAGCCTCAGCCACGATTGCGGGTGGCTCTCGCCCGGGGGCCGATCGTGATGTGGGAATCGGACTGGCCGAGGTTCATCGGGGCACGCGCTCACAGTGTTAACGACGTTGAGGAATCGTGACTCGACTCATCCCTGACCTCGATGGTTCTATTTGAGGACAGGTTGGGGAGTTGGTCGATGGGATATGAGTGGGATGACGCCCGCGAGCGTCGGGCTTACGCTATAAAGGTCGTCTCGATAGTGCTGGCGTCAGCGGTGACGGCAGGAGTTCCAACTTGGATCGTTGCAAAAGCCATGGGGCTTTGAAAGCGTAGCGATCAATCCTCAGAGGCTGGCTCGGCGATACCCGCCGTGACATTTGCGTCTATGATTTTATCGGGATCGTGAGCCGCGCACCAAAATCGGTATTGCGAACCTTCAAGGCAAAGAAATTCGCAGTCAAATATGATTGCAGTCTTCATGATCTCGGTCGCTCTTTGGCGAGTCCCTCGGTAGCGGGAATATATGTTACCGTGAAACCGACGACGATCCTTCGGCGACTAACTTCGGCGCCGTAACTGATTTTTCGAAAAGGTCACGCCCTCATGGTGAAGACGGCGGTCACAAAGTTTGCGACAATTCATTGCGGACTTTTTGCACGCCCTTGGTTTGCTGAGTAACCTCCACGGCCCTGGAAATCTCGGCGCGGCCGGAGACCCAGCCGGAAAGAGTGATCTCGGCTCCGTGAGCCGATACGAAAATATAGGTCGGATCGATATCGGCGGCACATGCCAACGCGTCGTAAACGGCCGACTCGATATCAGCCGCTTCCGGAAGTGCCGTTGCGGCGCGAGCTACCACACCCAGATCTTTTCTATCGACTGACATACCTTGTCTCCAGGGCTTATCTAAGGTTCTCGATCACACCCGTCCTTGCGGGACATTGACCGCCTATAGATCTAACGGGCTATCGACGGATGTCCTCTGCCGTCAGTGTGTAATTGTTTCTGCGACTACGGTTATAGGCTTTGGATGCGGCCTCCAGAATCGATGGTCGCTCTGCGTCGAACGCATCGAGGCACTCAATCTCGGACCGACTAGGTTGATCCGTGGACCGCAGAGCGGTCGCTTCGATCAGAAATCGGACTTCGAACATTCCATCGTAGCCCAAGAAGCGGACCCCCTTCCGATTTTCGTCGAAACTGCGACTTCTATTTGGGAAGCTGAGGGGCATTACCACTTCTCTCCATCAGGGTTTGATTGTGTTGATACTTGATCGGAACGAGCAGCCGGGGATGCCGGGGCAGGCATTGCGCTTGAGCTCCCGCGGCCCCCATTCATCGAAGGCTTCAGACCACGTATGACCGGCACGGAGGCTTGCTCGCTGCGGTTGAGAAGCGCAAACAGCAACCCGGCCTCACCGACGCGCGTGTTCAGCACATGCCCGATGAGAAACTTCGTCGCGCTCAGAATGACCGGGAGATCCTCGATCGGGCGAAGTTCATAAACGCCGGCTTTCGCGAGGACACGATCCATCGTGCTCATAGTGGCGGTCGTAAGATGACTGGAAAGTTTAGGGGACGACATTACCGTCCTCCTGTCGGGGCTTCGAAAGACCGATCCGAAAAGGCGGCGCCCGTTCCAACATGCCACCATCGCCCTTATATGGGGACGCCGATCGGCATTGCAACGACTGCTTGGATCAAATAAAAATTGCACGAGCCGGATAGAGTTCAATTGCCGGTCGCCGGGAAGCTTGCATTCGCAGCTTTGTGGGACGCATGCCTGTCAACTTGCCTGCGCGCTCGACCTCCAACGGGTTGCCGGATACCGATCTCCTAACTCGGAACCTACGGAACCTTGGGCCGTTTCATCAACGCAACTGAGGAGCTCAAGCGATGACTAAGACGGCAAATACGACCAATTCGAACCTGGAAAAGGATCCTGAAGACTGGGTCAGTGGCGACGAGCCTATGACAGGAGCCCAGCAATCCTATCTGAAGACGTTGTCCGAGCAGGCGAACGCCCCGGAGCTTTTCTCGGTGAAACTGACGAAAGCGGAAGCCTCGAAACGGATCGACGAACTCCGCTCGAGACTTGGCCTTTCGGACCGATGAGACCTTAAGGCACCGCACTGTTGCACCCTTAATTTCGGTCTCGGTGCTCAGTAGCACTCCGCACAGATGGCCGAAGTCTGTCCTCTGTCGGCGACGACAAGCTCGGCGGCTATCTGGCGACCCGGCATCTCCTTAATCTTGGGCATCTCCGTATCGGTGTTATTGCGGGGACCGTCGTATGCCTCCAGTTTCCGCGGTAGCGCCGAGGACTACAGGCAGGCCCTCAATGAAGCTGGGGTAACAATCGATCCGGCCTACATCGTTCCATCGACATTCGGCATTGATCCGGATCGGAGGCCGCCGAAACTCTCATGCAGGTCGAGCCGCGGCCACCGCAATCTGCGCGGTCAATAATAACACAGCGCCCGGTGGACTCTCCGGCCTGGCGAGGCCTGGCCCTTCGGTCCCCGATGACCTCTCGCTGGTGGGCTGCAACGACATCCCGATCGTCAGTCACCTGACACCGCCACTGACCACATTGCGCGTGTCTTTTGATCAGATCGCATCGAATGCCCTTGATCTTCTGGGCAGGGCCATTCCTAACGAGGACCGTATTCGGGTGTCAGCACCTACTGTCGCACCTGTCCGATCGCACAACCCTGTCACCACGGTCATGCCATGAGCCGGAGCCGCCTTGCAATAATCGCATTGGGCTCGTGCACCGGCATACGAGCGAGATGAATAGCGTCAGACGTTGCTCAAAGGCAAAATGGCGCGTTAAATAGAGCTCTTGAGAATTTCGAGTGAGCCCTGACATGTGCGGACGCGTATTCATCAAAACCAACCTCGAAAGCATGATGAATGCCTTTGCTTTCGCCGATCGCAAAGGCGTGCTCGGCCTGGCCAACCAGTTCCCGAGGTACAACGGCGCCCCGTCGCTCGACTATCCGATCATCATCAGGGAAATGGTGCGCGAACCGGATGTCATGGGACCGGTGTTCGTCAGCGCGGGGTGGGGCTTGATACCTGGATGGATGAAACCGGGAGGGCGGCCGCAGGTCAATGTCCGCTCAGAAGGCATCGCCAGGAACAGCAAATTCAAGGTTGCCTATCGCGCTCGCCGCTGCCTTGTTCCAATCGACGGCTTCTTCGAATGGAAGGACATCTTGGGCACGGGCAAGAACAAACAACCGTATGCCGTCGCCATGAAGTCAGGCGCGCCCTTCGCACTTGCCGGCATCTGGGAAGCTTGGCGCAATGCGGCCGACGTCGATGTTCGCACCTTCGCCATCATCACCTGCCCGGCGAATGCAACGATGGCTGCGATCCACGACCGTATGCCGGTCATTCTGCATCCAGAGGACTACGAGCGCTGGCTGTCGCCGGAGCCGGAGCCCGATGATCTGATGAAACCGTTCCCCTCCGAACTGATGACCATGTGGCCGATCGGCAAAGCCGTAGGCTCACCGAAAAACGACACGCCGGACATTATCGAGCAGATCAATCCTGATCCAGAACCGCCGATGTTGTGAGAATTCCCACGGCGTGGCGGCTGCTTTCAACGATGCAGGGCGTTTGGCCTCGACAAAAAGAGGATGGACGCATGACAGGGCATTTGGTGCTCAACACAGTTGGAAAACTTGCGAAGAGAACTGACAGGTTCGCCACGCCCCGCGGCTCGCCGAGCTTGGTCGCACCCACCCAATGGATGTTTAGTCGCAACAGGAAATTGCGGCCGCTGCGCTTCTGCTGTTCGATGAGTTCGCGGCTGCTACGCCCTTCGTCCTGGCCCATTGAACCAGCGCCCCAAGACTATTAATTAAGAGCTTGCTAATTTTATGATGTTGAAGCAACCTCTAAGGTTCGCCCCGTTTCGTGGGCTTCGCTGCCTTCAGCGAAAGGAGGTTCTATGTCTTCCGACATCCATTACATGCCATACGGCTGCCGCGCGGAACAAGACGGCAAATGGACGGTATTTGACACCGTCACCGGCTATCCCGCCATGATAGGGTGCAAGCAACTGACTGATCTGACTGAAAAAAATGCCACTGAACTGATGGACATCCTCAACCGGAACACTGTTGGGTCCAAATGGCAGCGCCTTCCCAGATATGCAATCCAGGGACTTCCATCACAGATAAGCGGCAGCGATCTCGACCAGAAGACGCATTCGCCGTCACCCAGGCATCAGTGATCGCTTTTCGTAAACGTTCGGTGTCGTCTCGCTACCGCGGCCCATTGGCCATCAGTTCAAACGCCCACCACCAGGTCAGACGCCTTTTATTCTTTTCAAGATGTCGAACCCGTGGCAATGGGGTGCGGCAGGCCGAGACACCTGCGAGCGCCGGCTGGGGCCAAACGATATCGTCCGCCGCGCGAAAGCCGCTTCTCTTCCTGTGCATGTCCGATGGTGAGGGGCGCAGCTGGAATTCGTTGCGATCAGGCAGGACCTCTTCTAGTCCGCGCCTTGCCAGGGATGCTAGACGTTCTCCACTTGCATCGCGCGGCCGTCCATCGTTAACCTGCTTTTCTGGCGAGGGCGGAATATGAGTAACAGACGTTGGGATCACCCCGTAATGATCATCTGCAGAAGGACCGGGCAGCTCTCGACCATCGCATCCACAGCCGAGGCGCTCGAGGTTCTCACGAATTCTTGGCCGGTGGCGGAGGGGAAAGCATTCATGGCCGCGTTGCTGATCTGCTCCGACGTCGAAGCCGGCCTCCGAGAGCCTGACGAAGCCCGCGCAAGCTTCATCGCAGCAGCGAAAGAAGCAGGTGTTCCGTTCGACACCATGGGCGGTTAGGGAAAACGATGCCTCCCGAAGTGGGCTTGAGGCGTTAAACAATCTTATCGGACGGCGGCGTTTTGCCGCAAAACCAGCGACTTCCGGTGGCGGGGCCGAGCGACTTTGTTTCCCTTGGCGAGCTTGGCGCTGCAGCTGCGTTTCACCGCTTTCCTTGCTCCTCGCGGGCATTTCTTCAATGCTGGTCTGGTGCCTGTGGCATAGCAAGGTCGCGCCGTCTTGGTTCGGCAATTGCTTCGTCCAGCGCTTGGATCAAGAAATGCAACATACCCGCGGCAGACTCTTTGTCTGCCATGGCGCCCCGGGCGTAAAGCGTCGATAAAGTTTGGAATTTCGCTGATGGCAGCCCTCCCCAAAAGGTTGTGCCTCCCTTACCATAATCTCAATATGTGAGCCGCAGTCACGTTTCGTGGAAAACCAACGCCCGGCTAGGACCAAAGTCCCGCCAATATTCAGACTTCGGTCCAATATCATCCGCCTCAAGCATAATGCATGTTCTGAGTGACCCAAGTGCGCATTGCGCGCGCGAAAGGTTAGGGCTCTCCTCGTGCAGCCAGGGAGGGCCCTCAATTTGTACTGCGTACTCCAAGTGTCGCAAAGCTCCGAAGGCAGCAGCGGCACAAGGTACGGCCAGGGCTCGCCTTAGCCCACCCATCCGAAGGCGAGCCCTCGTCGTAACTTGTCCGTCGGTGCAGTATGCCGTCCGCGCAAACACTGCTTGAAACAACCGCAAGATCTGTCTTCCCAAAGCCGCCCCCGGTTAAGGAGAGACTGGTGTGCATGCTACTTAAGGCAAGAAAGGGCCGAGCACCCTTGATTTCCGAGCCGGGGAGCGTCGGCGGCGACGAGTGCAATTGAACCGACCGTGGCCCGGCAGAACGATCCTCAAATGGAACCGAGCACGAGAAAGAGAGCGGCCCAGAACATAGCTGACAGTTCGGCCGCCACCAAGAACCCAATCGTCCGCTCGTACATCCCGTCCTCCTCCAGATGGAACGAGGGCCTGCCGCACATCAGATGACGAGCCCTCCCTACCCGCGAAATCGTCTGCCAAGACGTATCAGGATCGCGTGTTTACCGGTCTTGGCGAAGACGCGATATCGTAAGATCTCAGGATGCTGGACTCCCTCTCTTTGTCTGTTTCCCGATGTCGTGCGACGGCAACGGAAAACGGCAGGGATTTGTTCCGTTCGCCTTTGATTGCCCGGTAGAAGGCTTGGAACATCAACATTCTGCCGCTTACTTGTGGAGTGCTGCGGGAGACAGGAGTATCCTAGCTGCGATCGTGCCGCCTTACAGAGCGGCGCTTGAAAAACACCCCGCCGTTAGAAGCTGTTTGCACGGCATTCTTGTTTAACGCCGAGCGAGGTTCAGGATGATCTCGCCATCGCCCGATGTCTGCGGCGCGCCAGAGATCTTCAATCGGAGGTAACCTAGCAGGGAGGTTGATTTCATGTTTATCGACAGCAAAGAAATGTCCGTGGAGCGTCGGCACTTCGTCTACGGTGGCGCCGCCGCCTTTAGCGCCATAGCGGCCGCACTGGCGGGCGGCGGTAGCTCGGCGCAGGCCCAAACCTACCGAGCCGACGAGGGAAAGGAGTTGGCGCCGGGTGTCCGCGCTGTGGAGCTCGGCAAGGGGGCTGCGATGATCCCCGGCTACAAGACAGTCTCGCTCATCGATCTCGTGTTTCAGCCGCAGTCGAACCTGCCTGTCAGCGCCATGCCCAATGCTATGATCTGCCACATCACCGAAGGGGAACTAATGGTTCTGCAAGACGGCAAGGAGTTCCAGGCCAAAAAGAATCACGTGTGGACCTGTGCCGAGGGCACGAAGGAGGGCGCTCGCAACGACGCAAGCGCACTTGCGGTTATGCGGATTGCCAACCTGCTGACCGTATGACGCAACGGCGGCAAAGGAGGCCTCGGTGCCGACGAACAGGTGCAACGCGTTCGCCCGCCTTGTCGGCACCCAAGCTTTGCTTGGATGGTAATTGATCGGCACCGCTCCGTTTCGACAGCATTTGTTAACAAACTGAGCTCTCGATCTTCCCGTCAGGCCAGCCCTGATCTTCCTTGATGTCGCTATGGTTTTGCAGGTGCGGCTCTTGGATCATGCCGGTGTAGCAACACAGGCACGATGCCGAGTCGAACGAGGAACAGGACCCCATTTCCTTGGATGGAATCGGACGCACCTACGAACTACTCTGTGGAGGTGCCTTCGCCGCGGCGTTCGCGAATGGCGTCAAGTCTTTTCAAGTAGGGGCTGAAAGCCGCGTCAGTGTCTGAAGGCACGGCAAATGTCGGCAGCGATTGCAACTGCCGAACAAGAGCTTTGTCAGTTTCGTACGGCAGATACTGCAGCACGGCCGGTTCGTCTGGTTCCGATGTCATGCGGCCAAAACGGAAAACAGCCGAGATTGTTCCGCCAACGGGGCGAATTATATTACTAATACTCACGAAGGGCGTACACCAGGCCGCTGTTTTGCGGGAACTCCTGCTTCTCATTTCACTTGTGCCCTTTCGCGGGCCATAAAGGTCGGGATCCGGCGTCCACGGCGATGCTGATCTGGCGCGCTGATGCTGCACCCATCCCGCAAGGCCTCTTCGTGCTGTTGACAAACCGCTAACAACTTCCAGATCGACGGCTCCGATAGATCATCCGGCGGTAGCCCGGCAGTGTTACGCTCCCCAATCTCGTTGAACGGGCGAACCAGCTTCGAGCCTTAGTTGATGTCGGCGACGAGGCGTCGCAGGCCGCTCTTGAGAGCAACTCCTGCCACGCCGAGACCGATGTCGGGACTGTGTGCGATCGCGTGCCCGCTTGCTGTCCCACGATATCAGATCCGTTTTTCACGACCTCAATTTCGAACATCTGCTGAGATTTTCTAGTTGAGATTGCAGCCGGAAGATGGTCCTATGCGAACCCGCGTAGCTGTGTCCCCAAGCCCTCCCCCGATTTTTGACCCGAGCGGCCCATGTCGATTTCAGATGCGATCTACCGTCCCTTCGAGACGCTGGTCCGGCCGCTCGAGATCCCCTACCGCCCGCTGCCCTCCGAGGGCCCGGTCGCGGTCCTTCTGCACTTCATCTCGATGTTCCGCGGCGTTCTGATCGTCCTGGCGCTTTCCTCGATGGTGGTCGAGGCCATCAGCCTGACGATCGTCTGGGGGCTTTCGGTCATCGTCGACGGCGTGACGGCTCAAGGCGCCCTCGCCTTCCTGCACAGCGAATGGCCGCTTCTTGCCTTTCTCGGCCTCCTGATCTTTCCGGGCACGCCGGTCGCCTCGTTCCTTGTAAACACCCTCACCTCGCATACGCTGGGCGTCGGCATGCCGGCCGCCATCCAGTGGCAGGGTCACAAGGCGGTGGAACGGCAGGATCTCGCCTTCTTTCACGAACTCTTTGCCGGACAGGTTGCCTCGCGTCTGTCGCAGGTGGCGTCCGCGGTACAGCAGCAGATCATTGCCGCATTCCAGTCCATCCCGCGCTTTCTGCTGCAGATGGTCGGCTCGATGATCCTGCTCAGCACGTTGTCCTGGCAGCTCGCCCTGCCGGTCCTCGTCTGGATCATCCTCAACGTCGCGCTTGCCGTCAGGCTTGCGCCGATCTTTGCCGAACGCTCGCGCCGCACCGCCAAGCAGCGCAGCCTGGTCGCCGGCGCCATCACTGATCTCTACAGCAACATGCAGATGATCAAACAGTTCGCTGCTGAAGACAGCGAGGCGGGCGCCATCCGCCGCATCCTACAGAAGGCCGTGCAAACGCAGCACAAGGAACAACGCATCTACCGGACGTCGGAACTGATCGTCGTAGCGCTCAACATGGCGCTCTGGCTGTCGATTCTTTCGATCGGTTTCTCGGGCCTCGTCAACGGCTTTCTCACGGTAGGCGAGTTCGTCGCGGCGGTCTACATCCTCCACCGGTTGTCCGGGCACACCTTCACCTTCCTGCAGATGGGCCAGCAGATCTTCCAGGCGATAGGCACCATCAAGGACGCCATGCCGGTGATGACGACGCCGCCCACCATCACCGACGGGCCGGACGCGGCCGAACTGACTGTCAACCGTGGGGAGATCCGTTTCGACAATGTCCGCTTCGCCTATAATACCGGCAAGCGGGTGATCGATGGGCTGTCGCTGACGGTGCGGCCTGGCGAAAAAGTAGGTCTCGTCGGCTTGTCCGGGGCGGGCAAGACAACGCTGGTTAGCCTGCTGCTGCGCTTCTACGACATAGGCGACGGCGCGATCTTGATCGACGGACAGGACATCCGCATGGTCGCGCAGGCAAGCCTTCGCCGCGCGATCGGGGTCATCGCCCAGGACGTCTCGCTGTTGCACCGTTCGATCGGTGACAACATTCGCTACGGCCGGCCAGAGGCGACGCAGGACGAGATCGAACAGGCGGCAAAGACGGCAAGGGCCGATGCGTTCATTGCCGATCTTGCGGACGGCGAAGGCCGCAAGGGTTTTGACGCCTTCGTCGGCGACCGCGGCATCAAGCTCTCCGGCGGCCAGCGCCAGCGTATCGCCATTGCGCGCGTCCTGTTGAAGAACGCGCCCATTCTGGTGCTCGACGAGGCGACCTCCGCACTCGACAGCGAATCTGAGGCAGCCATCCAGGAAAAACTCAATCTGGTGATGGAGGGAAAGACGGTCATTGCCATCGCACACCGCCTTTCAACCATCGCCAGGATGGATCGAATCGTCGTGCTCGATCAGGGGCGCATCGTGGAAGAAGGCAGCCCGGACGAACTGGTCGAACAGGATGGCCTGTTTGCCCGCCTTTGGAAACGTCAGACAGGCGGCTTCATTCCTGAAGACATCAATTGACTTTGCGGGCATCGCCTACGAGATGGCGGACCACTGCTGCAGCCTCGCAGGGCCTGTGCAATTCGCCTCCCGGCCCGTTGGCAGACAATACAGGCGCCGACGCGTTGGGTCGTCCAATGCTGGCTTTACAGATCAATGAGTCGTTGAGCGGTGAACTTGTCCGTGACAAGCATGTCGATGACCCCAATTCGAAGGGCGCCGGCGATGGCGGCGGTCTTCTTAAACCCGCCGGCTAAGGCAATCACGCGATCCACACGTTCGAGGTCTTCGAGCGGGATACCAATAACGCGCTCGTCGAGCGGCGTCTTAACCGCCTTACCGTTCCTGTCGAAGAACCGGAGCGAGATATCGCCAACGGCTCCCGCTTCAGCCAGGTCGGAAAGCTCCCGTGACGAAAAGATGTTGCCCGATCGCGCAAGGAGCTCGGAGGGCTCGACCGCTCCAATTCCGACAATTGCCAGTGTGATGCTGCCGAACAGGTCCATCGTCTCACGGACGAACGGATCGGCTTGCATGAGCAGCTTGGCCTCGCGCGAGGTCGTCACGCCTTGCACCGGAAGCAGCTTCGGCTCGGCGCCGGTCAGGCGCGCCAGTCGAGTCGTCAGCTGAGTGGCATGTGTCTGCACCGAGGGATCGCCCATGCCCCCGAGCGTCTGGACGACATACTTCGCCTGGGCGCTTTTCTGCGGGTGAATGTTTTCGACCATCTTGAAGATGGTCTGACTCCAACTCGAAACTCCAATGATCTCGCCAGGGGCAAGCGTGACCTCAAGGAGATGGGCGGCCGCTTCCCCAATCCGTGCCATGACCGCGCCGTCTCGATCCTCGCTGCATTCGACGACGACGGCTTCGGGTAGTCCGTACTTCTGCCTGAGAGCGCCCTCAAGCTCACTGTACGTGCCGACTGGAGGAATGACGCTCGTCCGAACGATGTCCTCGGCCTCGGCACGTTTCAGCATTCGGGAGACCGTGGCCTGCGACAGGCGAAGATGCTGCGCTATCTCAGCCTGCCGTCGCCCCTCGATGTGGTACATCTGGGCCACTCTTGACATGAGGCGGAGTTCGTTGAGGCGAGCCATGGCTGATCCCGGATCGTCGTGCTTCGCGACGGTGAGCGCGTGCAGGAATTCGCCGACAGCGCGACGCCCGTGCGCACGATTGTCGAGAGCATGGTTGGACGTTCGCTCGACCGTCTGTTCCCGACCCTGCCCGTTCCGACGGATCATCCGGTACTTGAGGTGTCGGGGCTGAGTTCTCCGGACAATTCGTTCCGCGACGTTACCTTCGACGTGAAGGCAGGCGAAATCCTTGGAATTGCCGGACTGGTCGGCGCCGGCCGCACGGAACTTGTGCGCGCCATCTCGGGTGCGGATCCGATCAGTGGAGGCTCGATCAAGCTGGAAGGCGATGAACTCAGGCTCCGCGATCCTGCCGACGCGATCGCCAAAGGCATCGTAATGGTTCCGGAAGATCGCAAGGACCAGGGTCTGGTGGTCGGGCACCGGATCGGCGAGAACATTATCTACGCCAATCTCGACATGCTGGGTGGACGTTGGATCACACCCCGCGTCAAGCGCTCGTTCGCGCAGAAGGCGGTTGCCAAGTTCGGCGTAAAGGGTCGCGCAGAGCAATATGCTTCGGACCTGTCCGGCGGCAACCAGCAGAAGGTCGTCATCGCGAAATGGCTCATGCGCAATCCCAAGGTCGTGGTCCTCGACGAACCCACGAGAGGCATCGACGTCGGCGCCCGAGCGGGCATCTACGACATCATCGTCAATCTTGCGAAACAGGGCGTGGCGGTCATCGTCGTGAGCTCGGACCTCGAGGAAGTTCTCGGCGTCTCAAATCGCATTCTCGTGCTTGCCCAGGGCAAGCAGGCAGGCATTCTCAATCGTGACGAGGCAAATGACGTCTCGGTCATGGAGCTCGCTACAACCTAAATAGACAGAGAAAGGAAGAGCGGTGTCCGACATCACTCTGAACGCCCCGAAGCTTTTCGATCTCAGCGGCCAGATTGCCATCGTGACCGGAGCCGGCAGCGGAATTGGGCAGCGCATTGCCGTGGGTCTTGCACAGTGCGGCGCCGACGTCGCGCTGCTCGACCGCCGAACCGATGACGGACTGGCCAACACGGCTAGACACATTCAAGGCGCAGGCCGCCGCTCCATCCAGATCGAAGCGGACGTCACGCGCAAGTCATCCCTCAGCGCGGCGGTAGCACGCACCGAGGCAGAGCTCGGCGCACTGACACTTGCCGTCAATGCCGCGGGTATCGCCAACGCCAACCCGGCGGAAGAGATGGAAGAGGATCAGTACCAGACGTTGATGGACATCAACCTGAAAGGGGTCTTCCTTTCTTGCCAGGCCGAGGCCCGCGCCATGTTGAAGAACGGACGCGGGTCCATCGTCAATATTGCGTCCATGTCCGGCGTGATCGTCAACCGGGGACTGAGCCAGGCGCACTATAACGCTTCCAAGGCCGGCGTGATCCATATGTCGAAATCCATGGCGATGGAATGGGTCGGCCGTGGAATCCGCGTCAACACGATCTCGCCCGGATACACGGCGACGCCGATGAACACGCGTCCCGAGATGGTTCATCAGACCAAGCTCTTCGAAGAGCAGACGCCGATGCAGCGCATGGCAACGGTCGACGAGATGGTCGGTCCAGCCGTGTTCCTGCTGTCGAATGCGGCAAGTTTCGTGACAGGCGTCGATCTGCTTGTCGACGGCGGTTTCTGCTGCTGGTGATGCGATGCGAAAGCTGATTGCCGGCAGCTGGAAAATACACGGTCTCGCTTCCTCCCTGGCCGAGATCGAGGCGCTGAAGGGACTTACGAGCGAGGCGGCGTGCGACATCGTCGTCCGCTCGCCCTTCACGCCGATCGAGAACCCCGCGAAGCGCTCGCAGGGTTCGACCGCGATTACCGTCGCGCGACACCGCCAGCGAAAGGCGCCGGGCGCCTGCACCGCACACGTCTGGGAGGACACGCTCGTCGATGGGGGTGCATGCTTGGTAATTCTAGGCCATTCCGAACGTCGCGCGTTCCACGACGACATTGACGCCATAGCCAGAGGGGCCACTGTCGCTCACAAGGCCGAGATCATTTCTGCAGCCGCTTGAAGGCAGCATGACGCAACAGGAACTGCCGGCTCTGCGGCCGACGCCCGATATCGCCTGGCAACGGGAAAGGAAGAGAGAATGAAGCGCTTCGAAAACAAGACCGTTGTCATCACGGGAGCCAGCCGCGGGATCGGCGCGGCGATCGCCATGCGGTTTGCGAGAGAAGGCGCCAATCTCGTGGTCTCAGCAAACGAAGAGTCGGTCCATGCAGTCGCCGAGCAAATCAAAACCGATGCCGGCAATGCTATCTCCTTCGTCGGAGACGTCACCGACAAAGCCAGCGTGAAGGCTCTCTATGACGCGGCGGAGAAAGCTTACGGCACTGTCGACGTGTCGATCCAGAATGCCGGCGTCATCACCATCGCCCGCATCGAAGACATGACGGAAGGCGAGTGGGACAGGGTCATGGCCGTCAACACCAAGGGCGTCTTCTTGTGCGCGCAGGAAGCAATTCTGCGCATGCGCAGGCTGGGACGCGGCGGCCGCATCATCAACACCGCCTCTGGCCAAGCCCGCGACGGCTTCATCTACACACCACACTACGCCGCTTCAAAAATGGGCGTCGTCGGGATCACCCAGAGCCTTGCCAAGGAAGTCGCGACCGAAAACATCACCGTCAATGCCTTCTGCCCCGGTATCATCGAAACGGACATGTGGGCCTATAACGATCAGGCCTGGGGCAAACTCCTCGGCAACTACGGCCCCGGAGAACTCATGAAAGAGTGGGTCGAAGGGATTCCCATGAAGCGGGCAGGATCTGGCGAGGATGTCGCCGGTCTCGTCACCTTCCTTGCCAGCGACGATGCTGCCTACATCACCGGCCAGACGATCAACGTCGATGGCGGCCTGATCATGTCGTAGCTTTATTCGACATTGAGGAACGGTGCGTTCACCGCGAAAAACAGATTCTCGATGGGCCGGCAGCCGGCAGCCACTTGCAAAATACGGCATCGATCCTCTATGTTACATGCGTTCTCAGGGCGGGGTGCAATTCCCCACCGGCGGTATCGAGGCAACTCGGAGCCCGCGAGCGCCTTCGTGGATGCGGAGGGTCAGCAGATCCGGTGAGATGCCGGAGCCGACGGTTACAGTCCGGATGGAAGAGAGCAATGCAGCGGACGCCGCCTCAAGCGCGGCGTTTCCTATGCTTGTTCGCCCAAGGGAAAATGGTGGCTTTGACAGGCCATGCACGCCGCTCACAACGGCTAACCCTTGAAAGGCAAGAAAATGGCAATTTCCAAAATCGACGATGCGGTCGCCGCTATAGCGCGGGGCGAGATCGTCGTCGTTGTCGATGACCGTGACCGGGAAAACGAAGGCGATCTCGTGATCGCGTCGGAGGCTGTCACTCCGCAAGCGATCGCGTTCATGATGAACCACGCCCGTGGCCTTATCTGCGTTGCGATGGAAGGCAACAGGCTCGACGAGCTCGATATTCCTTTGATGGTTCCACGCAACACCGAGGTGCTGAAGACTGCCTTCACCGTCTCCGTGGACTACATTCCCGAAACGACGACTGGGATATCGGCCGCCGACAGGGCTGCCACCGTTCAAGCACTCGTCAGAACAGGCTCTCGCCCAGAGGATTTTGCCCGGCCAGGTCATATCTTTCCGCTCCGAGCCCACCCGAACGGCGTTCTTTCCCGCCCTGGCCACACCGAAGCAGCGGTGGATCTCGCCAAGCTTGCCGGTCTGTCCCCGTCCGGGGTGATTTGCGAGGTGGCCAACGACGATGGCACGATGGCACGCCTTCCCGAACTCGAACGGTTTTCTGAACGGCATGGCCTCCATCTGATCACCATCGAAGACTTGATCGCCTATAGGGCAGCGAGTGTTCCCGTTAAGGCAGCCTGAAATCCGTTGCCCGTCTTCTTTTAGGTTTGAGCGGTCTTCCTCCCGTAGCCGCTCGAATCTGGTCCGGCGCTCGCGACCTTCCGATGAACGATACGAGCGTATCGGCGCATCGAAAGGCGGGCGACCCCGTGGCTGCGGCCCGCATAGTCGAAGGAACTTACATAGATTGTGTGCCTCGCCATTCGACAACATCCGCGCTTTGAACCCAGATGGTTTCCTCTTCGCCCGCGCGGCCATGCTCCAATTTATATGTGGCAACCTCGCCGAAGGTGTCGGCATATGCCAGCAGGCGCTCCAGCGACGCGTCGGGCGGCGACGCTACTCTCTCCAAAGCTTCGCGCGTCACGATCACGAGCCAGTTCGCCGCGATGTCGGTCATTGGGATGTGGCCGTTCTCATTGGTGACGAACGGCGGCATGTTCGGGCGCATTTTAAGCGACATTGCTCCTCCTCAGTCGAACAACATTATGTCTCCGGCGGCTCGACGGTCCTTCTGAGCTTCCTTGTGCCAGTGATCAGCGGAAAGATCGCGATGGCGATCCGCGCCGGCATCATCAAAGTTGGATTTCAGGAGCGCAGGCTTCGGAGCAATGCGGGGTCCTGCTTAAAGCCGTCGATCTCATTCTGGGCCTTAAAATACGCCTCTCTCCAGAGCCTGTAGCGAACCGGATCCGTTTGGGGATCATACGGATTGTCACCCAGTAACTTTCCAGTTTTTGGCGCTAGCGCGCCCATGTTTTCGGCTTGCCAGTCGTCCAGTTCCCTTCTGCTGCCTTCAAACATCGTCCACTTCCTCGTCTATCAAAGCGTTCGCTAGTTCTGCCGCCGCATGATCGAGCCTCGCCTTTGAGCAGGGCGTTAATGAACAATAGAACGGAGCTCCGTCGGAAGACCTTGGATCGCGAAGCGATGAAGCGGTGAACCTGCAAAAGCCCTCTCCATTTTCCGAGACTTCCCGAATTGCCGATCAAGTTCATTGGCGAGGTCGGTGGGATCCGTCATTCCCTGTTGAAAGAGGCGGACCATCAGCTTGGCTGCTGCATTGAAAGGTCGAGGCGGTTCGATAAGAATATCGTCTGTATAGCCGGCATCACTCAGCACCTGCTGCAGCATGCCGAGGTCTTGGCTCGTCAGATATTTCGTAGAAAATTCGGAAGACATAAGGCCCTCCTTTCGGTCGGGGCAAGGGCAAGGCAGCCCTCAAACAGCAGCGCCCGTGATGATGACTGCTGGAGGCGGGAACCATGCGCTGCCCCCGGAAGCAAAGCAAATGAAATCTTTCGAAGATGCTAAAATACACTCCGACTGGCAAGCGGGCCGCATTCGCCGGATCAGCCGCAATGAACACGCGGCGTAGATATCAGGCAGAGCAACTTGATCGAGATCCGCGACCGACAGAACCTCGACAGTTCCCACTCACATCATTTCGGTGCCGCGGCAGCAGCCGGCGAGGCGCTAGTGAATCGCCGACGAAGACCGCGCGTTCACGCGTGTTGCCAGCTCTCCGATGTGGGTGCCGATGAGCAGTGTCGCGATGTCGTCTGAGGTGCGATAACCGTCATTAAAGAATGCAAGGGCAGCAGCACATAAGAAATCCGTTGTCTTCTCATCAGGAGCGACCTGATAATAGTGATACCATTCACCGACAGCCCGCGAGAGCACGGCAAAATCGGGTTCCTGCACCAGTCTTTGCAGCATGATTGATCTCCCATTTCTGAGACTAAATGCTAGGTCGGGCGGAATTTTCTTCAACGGAAGAAGGTGCTCCTTATTTATTCAGAGCGAATGACCTCAACGTCAGGCAGGCCTGCAAACAACCTGCATGCGGACGGGGTTCAGTGCCTTTGACGGTTCGTCGGAGCAGCAGCCATTCTCAACTGCGGCCCGCTTTGCGCGGATTCTCGATTGCGCCATCCTCGCTTTGTGCGCGGGCAATCTGGGAAGACGTCGCCGGATGATTATCCGTCGGATCTCCCGGCAGAAAAAATGCAAGTTCAAATATCAGGCCGCTGGTCCCGTAGGTGGAAAGGCTTTTTGCCTGATATTTTGCCGGGAAGGCCTTTTCGATCAGGACCGAGCCGAACCCTCTAGCGTTGGGCCGAGTGACCTCAGGCCCCCCGGTTTCCTGCCAGGTCAGCAGAACCCCCCGGTCCTTCAGGGTCCAGTTAACGACAATCCGGCCCTCGTCGGTGCTGAGTGCGCCGTATTTCATCGCGTTCGTGCCGAGCTCGTGCACGACCAGCGACAGGGCCAGCGTGAGTTCCGCCGGTAGAGAAACCTGTGGACCGGTTACTTCCATTCGGCTGGCATCGACCTCATGGTGGGGGCGCAGCGACTTTCGGATCGTCTCGGACATATCCGCCGAATGGGCCTCTCTTGTGAGAATGAGGTCGTAGGCTCCTGCCAGCGCCGTTAGCCTTTTGGAGAACACGGCATAACGCGAAGGATCGCTCTTCGCAAAACTCTGTCGGGCGATCGCCTGCACCAGAGCGTAGCCGTTCTTGACTCTGTGGGCCATCTCCCGCGACAGCAGGTCTCTTTCGTCCTCCGCCTCCTTCGCTTGCCGGTGCCGGGCGTCCAGTTCGTCAAGGAGACTGTCCAGTGTCGCACCCACAGCACCGAGTTCATCTTTCGCCGGATTCATTCCCGTGCGCACGTCGGTCCTGCCGGCGCGCCAGTCTCCCATCACGCGAGCGATGTGGTGGATGGGTCTGACGATGAACCGGTTGCCTATGAGAACGGCGGCCAGAAAGGCGAGCAGCGCGCCTCCGAGGATAGACAGCGCATTGACTTCCGTCGCTCGGTTGATCGGTGCGAATGCCTCTTCCTTCGAGATGCTGGCGCCGATGTAGAGCGGGTTGTTTGGAAGCTTGATCGGGCGATATCCAAGGATCCGTTCGATACCGTCCTGTCCTGTAACCTCGATGATACCTGGGAAATCCGCATAGATCAGGTGTTGAAAGGCATGAGGTATTGCGGTTCCGACAAAGCGCTCGGGATATGGCACGCGTGCCAGTATCGTCCCCTTGCCGTCTGCGATCGTTATGGCGTTGCCACCCTCTACGCCGCGTTCTGCGATCCTGTCCTGCAGCCATTCCAAGCGCAGGCCCGTAACCAGCACGCGTTGGGCGACCCCCTCCTTCATCAGCGGCATCGCTACCGGAAGGACTGCACCCTTCGACATCCGGCTGTCGGTGTAGGTGCCGACCACAAACCGGCCTGACGCCAGGGCTCGCCTGAAGTAGTCCCGATCCGCGAACCGGACGCCACTCGGCGGCTCGACGCTGCCGCAGACAGGATGCCCCGCCAAGTCGGTCACAAAAATCGTGCGAATATTGGACACGCTCGAGGCGACCGACCGAAGGGCCCGATCGCAAGCCGCCGCGTCGAGATCCTGGATCGCGGGCATTGAGGCAACGGCGACAAGAAGGCCATGCAGCCCTTCGATGATCCGTTCGACTTCGGAAGCCGCCAGCCGCGCGGCCTGCGCAGCATTGCCCCTGATTTCCTCGTTGCGCTGAAGGCGTGTCTCTACTTCGTTATAAACGAGCATCGCGACAACGGGCGCTAGCGCCGCAACCGCGACTGCAACGAGCTTCAGTCTCATTCTTCCGCCCTTTGGATCGTATGGATCCGTTCCCCAACCGGGTTTCGATAGCATGACTATTCAGGCCTGACTATCCATGTGTGTCATTCGTACGCTGGATCGCCGTCCATGCCAGAACGTGGCCAGAGGCCCTGAATGAGACGCCCTGAGTTTAGGAAACGAGGATGGGAAGCCGCTGATGAAAGAATCGTTCATCAGCGTCGCGCGCGGCCAATGCGAACCGACTGCTGGAGAAAGAGGGCTGAGGACGGCACTCGAAGCTGCAGTGCATTAGAGGCGCACCCTCTCGCACCGCATGCTTGCAATGCTCATATCTTATGTCGGCAGCCAATGCGCCTAGGGCGCGAGCACGTAAATAAAGGCCTCTAGTTGCCCATCCGGCGTACTGATCTTTGCCCGTTCACGGCGATACCCCGCCCCTTCAAATGCGTCGAGCCGTTCCCAGTGGTCCGGGAGATCCAGCGACTCGAACAAAAGCACGTCCACTGCCGCGCCGCCTTCATCGAGCAGCAAGCCTGGAAAACCAAGGGCAGCTCCCCATCCGGATTCCACGAGAGTCCCTCGAACCGTCCCCTTGCGCCAGGTTCCTTCAAGGCCGTCGAGCTGGTGATGGTTCACCCGGCCGGGGGCCAGCGATCCGTAGGTTGCAAGCCGGTGTTCGACGGTCATCGTGTCATCCTGTCCAATAGGTCTGTGAGCAGCCATTTGGTTCTCTCGCGATGCGTGACGCAGGCAGACCTTCGCAGTCGCGCATCAAACTCGAATTTAGGCGCCGCTTATGCAGATGTATATGAATGCAATCAATTACTTTCGTCTGCGCCGTTCCCGGGAGCGCGCCAGCCGGCGGGCGGGCCTCAGCTCATCGATGCTCGGAAGCCACCATTCTCGCCTCCGGTTTTCTAGAACCGGCTTCGCGGGCCATGTGCAGATCAGTTCGTCCAGCGTCGGCGTCCGCCACAGTCCCCAGACGTGGTCGTCCGTCACACCCGGATAGAAATCCGCAACGGTATCTGGCTCGACGAGTTCGCCGGTGATCTCAGTGAAGACGATGACACCGTACTGTTCGGTCGCCACGGGCCGCTGCAACGGCGGCAGGTCGTTGCACGCCAGCGGATAGCGACGACGCTTCCTCTCGGCAGAGCGAAGTCGGGCGCGCCTGTCGTCCTCGGTTCCCTTGCGCTCTTCAGCCCTGCGCTTTCGTTCTTCGGGCTCGTTCCGCCGGGCCGCCGCCTCGATCGTCGCCCATCGCCGCCTTAGGTCGTCGAACGACCGGAAGGGCACATGCCAGACCCTAAGATCGCAGTCCCAATAGGCCCAGGGAACTTCGCGCAGCTCATCGACGACAGTCCGGGAAAACGGCGTCCGGACCCGTAAGCCCGCCTCCCCGACCTCCAGATAGGGACTTTCGATCGGATCGAACTGGAAGGCGTCGCGTCCCTTCTCGTCCGCATAGGCTTCGACCTGCGTTGCCTCATACGCCCGCCAGCGGGCGATCCGGCGACCGGCAGTTTTCCCGGGAACGAACCACGCCTTGAGGTCATCGCTCCACCGCGCTTGGGGAAAAGCCGCGCGAAAACGCTCGACCGTCAGTCGGTCGTAGGGGAATGAGGTGGTTTCCCCGATCTTCTCTTTGAAGGCGCCTTCGGGCGTCTGCTGTTCTCGGCGGTTCGACATGGTGAGTTTATCTTTCCCTCGAGAAACGCTCTGACGTGCCGCGCGGTTTCGGCCAGCGGCGATCAGATTTGCCTCCGACGCTCGCGCGCATGCGGTGAAGCAAGAGGTCAATTCCATCGGCGTTAGTGGATTTCCTCATGTCAGAAGGATCGGTTGGGTGCGGGCAGCGTTGCTACCTGTCACCAAGGCTTTTGGTCCTCTCTTGACGATGACAAGGAGAGGGCCTAGACGGCGGCACCGCGCTGAGATGCAGGCGGACTGGGAGAGGCCTGGCTTGACGAGGAGCGGGTCTTTTGCCGCAGGGCGGAGCAAAAATTCCCTTAGTCTGTTTCTCACCGGATTTGCACGTTGAAGAACTGGAGAGAGGCACTTATGCGCTATATTTTTAAATCGGCTTTGATCGGTCTTGCCGCACTCAGTTGCGTTACGATCAGCCATTCCTTTGCGGGCGCGCAGGAACTGGAACTGCGGGTAGGTCCAGGTGGAGTTGGCATCTACGATCGCGACCGCGATCGGGACCGGTATTTCGATCGCCGCTATAGGCCGGCTCGCCGGGCATGCGACCCGGACGATGCGCTTGACAGTGCGCGCGACGCAGGTCTCCGTCGAGCTCGTATCGTTCGTGTCTCGCCACGCAGCGTCGTGGTCCAAGGCTTTACGCGCCGTGGTCCCGCACGGATGGTATTTGCCAATGTGCGCGGATGCCCCGAGATCTAAAATCTGTTTCCTGGAAGCTTTAGTAAGAGCATTCAGAGGCCCGCCACTTTCATGAGTGGCGGGCTATTTGATTCCGACAACTCTTCGGGCCGGACCCTGTGGTCAAGGACAGAGCTCGCAACAGGGCATATGCAGCGTCTGCCCGCTCCGCAGCCCCGCATTCGCTATTGTGACGTCGAAATCACGTCATTGTTAACTCAAACCATCATATTTTACCTCGTCGGACTTGGCTCTTGAACCGGTTCACGGCAGATGTGTTGCATCGCAATGAACGGAAAGGTCACCCATGACAGATTTTGCCGATAGCCGACCCCGCCCGATGGTGCCGGCACTTCAGAGAATTTACATGCCATTTAACACCATCGCTGAAACGGCTCTGCGTGTCATCGCCGGCGGACTGCTGGTGACCCATGGCTACGGCAAGATCCTGAATCCCTTCGGAGCTGTCGGCATGGTGGAAGGTCTCGGCTTCTATCCCGGTTTATTCTGGTCGCCGTTGCTTGCGGCAACCGAATTCTTCGGCGGCATTTTGATCGCAATCGGGCTGTTCACGCGGCCAGCCGCATTCGCTGCAATGATCGTGCTCCTGGTCACTGTCTATTTCCATGGCGTGGTGCGAGGTGAAGGCTTTGGTGGCGCCGAGAAATCGATCCTCTGGACTGCCATTTTCTTGTTCTTCGCGGTTCGGGGATCGAATTCGCAGTCTGTAGATGCCAAACTTGGCAAGCAGATCTGAATCCGAAGTCTAGCCACCTGGGGAAGCGGGCACGGCCTCGCCGTTGCCCCTTTTTGACTGCTACAATCGCAACCCAGAGCGCACGCAGATGAAACGAGGGCCGCGAACGGACCGGGCTTAGCGCCTGCCCGCTTCCAACCGCGGCTCCTCCTTTCCGTCAGCGGCGCGTGTTGCGTGACCAGATGAGCTGCGGGCCTTCCTGGCCTTGAATCTCGGTCAGAGTGGCGTAGATCGGAGCTGGGCGCTCGGATCGTCGAGCTTGACTGAATGTAGTCGCGTTCGATTTCGCGGGCCTGTTTCTGCCAGCCGGCACCGAACCCGACATTGCCGGCCAGCATCCGGAAGTCGGGAGCGTCTTCAAAAGGTGCATTCGACACGGACGATATTCGCTTTGACGTTGAGGGTGAGGGTCTTGATGGTGCCGACGAAGCCGTCGGTCGATGTTGCCGGGGTCGCGCCCATCGCGGCCTCACGATGGCTGTCGATAAGACCGGGGACGATCGGCGCGCCCGCAGGGCTGCAACGAAGTGGAGGACGGCCATGGGCCCTCTGAGGCGGGCGTCAGGCATCAGGTACGCGTGATACCAATGAGCCTTCGGGCTGCGGCCGCATTTTTGACGGTCAGCGCGGTTTTCTTGAGGAAGGCAGGACTGAAACTGCCCAGAGGCGTCGTTGACTCGGAGTCAAATGCCTTGTCGAGTTCAACCCTATTGTACTCGTCGAGAATGATCCAGCACGGAAAATCCAGCCCTGCGCGACGGCATTCCATTTGGCTGATCGCAAGAGAAAGCCGCTCCGTGTCGGGCAGTTGCGATATGACGGGAAACAGAAACACAGCTCCCGGCACTGCCGCGGTGCGAACGACGACGCAAACGGGCCTTGCCTTGCGGCCGGACTCTTCACCTGCGGTCGCCTGGCGTTTCCACAGGTAGAAAAAGCGGACGATCTGCCCAGGTTCAAGCATTATCGCCCTCGATAATATCCTCAAGACCGGTCATAAGTTCACGGTGGATGTCTTCGGGAGCATCCATCAGGTCGTATGCAACGGTATGGGAACGACCGATGAGCTTGCGGTATTGTTCCGCGGTCAGAATGACGAGCTTGTCCTTGCCGCGCTTTGTCAAGGTGACGGGTTCGATCAAAGCCGCTTCGAGGATTTCACCCGAAGCGCGGTTCATGTCTGAGAAGGTGAATTGCTTCATTGCCAAGTCTCCGTACCGAATTACCTATAATACGTATTCTATGCGATTTACGTAATTCGGATGGCGATCAGCGCCAGTCCCGGCGGTCAAAAGCAGCGAGGCCGCCGACCTCCTCGCTGCCGACGACGATTAATTTCGGCCGATGCGCGACACGACGGGCGTGAACCGGATCCCTGCTCCCTCCGCGTCGGGGAACGATCGAAGCGGTCGGCCTTCTTGGAACGGCGGAGCGTCCAGCTTCGTCCCGTCACGTTCTGGCTCGAAAGCGGCCAGGGCGTTTGGCAACAGCTCACGGCTATTCCTCAACGGCCGGAGCCTGCGTCGGAATGATGGCCGCGAGCTGGTTTCCGGATCTCCTGACCTCAACTGAGCCTTCGGGTTCGGGGGATGCGGCTTACTCAGGGTCAGCGCCCGGTTCTCTTACGCCATTGAGCATAGTCGTTTTGCGCTTTGTCCGTCGTTGGCGGATAAAGGCCGATCACGGCAGCGCCGTCTTGGACCTGTTCAAGAACAAAATCCTCGAAGCTTTCCATGCCGGCGCATTCTTCGGCGATCTCATCGGCCAAATGCGCTGGAATGACCATGACGCCGTCACCATCGCCGACGAGCACGTCCCCGGGGAAAACGGGGGCGTCACCGCAGCAAATCGGCACGTTGATGTCGAGCGCTTCGTGGAGAGTTAGATTGGTCGGCGCCGACGGGCGCTGATGGTAGGCCGGCATATCCAACCTGCCGATGCCTTCGGCGTCGCGAAAGCCTCCGTCAGATACGACGCCGGCGCAACCGCGCATCGCAAGCCTTGTAACGAGGATAGAGCCTGCCGATGCGGCCCGCGCATCTTTCCTGCTGTCCATGACAAGCACCCAACCAGGCGGGCAGGTTTCGACCGCGACACGCTGCGGGTGGTCCGCGTTGCGGAACACAGTGATGGGATTGCGATCCTCACGCGCCGGAATGTAGCGAAGGGTGAAGGCCTGTCCGACCATGTTTTTGCTCTTCCAGGCGACCGGGTGGACGTTCTGGATGAACTGGTTGCGCAGGCCGCGTTTGTAGAGCGCAGTGGCAACGGAGGCGGTCGACGCCTTCATCAATTTTTCGCGGGTTTCGTCGGAAAGAGCGTAGTCGGTCATTATCATCTCCGGCTGGAAAGATCAGTTGATCGCTGGTTCATCGACCTGAGGGCCGAATTCCGTCTTCAGGAAATCGAAATCGCAGCCCTTGTCGGCCTGTTCGATATGTTTGGAGAATAGGAAGCCGTAGCCGCGGCCATAGCGTGGAGCCGGCGGCTTCCAAGACTGGCGCCGAAGGGCGAGTTCTTCGTCCGGCACGAGCATGTTCAAGCTGCGGTTGGGGATATCGAGCTCGACGACGTCGCCAGTCTTCAAAAGCGCCAGCGGGCCACCGACATAGGCTTCCGGCGCCACATGCAGCACGCAGGCGCCGAAAGAAGTGCCGGACATGCGCGCATCCGACAGTCGTACCATGTCCCGCAGGCCGAGCTTCAACAGCGCCTTGGGCATGGGAATCATTCCCCACTCAGGCATTCCCGGTCCGCCCTGGGGGCCGGCGTTGCGCAAGACGAGAACGGTCTCCGGCGTCATCGGATAGTCGGGATCGTCGATGATCGTTTTCAGCTCGGCGTAGCTCTCAGCCACGAGAGCCGGACCTTTATGCCGGTGGAATTTCGGGTCGCAGGCGGCGGGCTTGATCACCGCGCCGTCGGGACTGAGATTGCCCTTGAGGACGGCAAGCGATCCCTCGTGATAGACCGGGTTCGACAGCGGCCGGATGACGTCGTCGTTCCAGACCTTTACCAAGTCTAGGCCCTCGGTAAGCGGCTTGCCGGTGACGGTGATCGCCGATGAATTGAGCTTGTCGCCCAGTTGCTTCATCAGCGCCCGGAGACCACCGGCGTAGTAGAAATCCTCCATGAGGTACGCCGCACCCGATGGCCGGATATTGGCAATGACGGGCGTTTCGCGTCCGATGCGGTCGAGATCGTCCAGTTCCAGCGGGATCCCGGCGCGGCGCGCCATGGCGATCAAATGGATAATGGCATTCGTGGAACAGCCGGTCGCCATCGCCACGGTCACGGCATTCTCCACTGCTGCCGCCGTGACGATCATGTCCGGCGTCAGGTCCTCCCAGACCATATCGACGATGCGCCGGCCGCATTGCGTGGACATGCGCTGATGACCTGCATCGGCAGCGGGGATGGAGGAGGCGCCAGGAAGTGTGAGTCCCATAGCCTCGGCGATCGCCGTCATTGTCGATGCAGTTCCCATGGTCATGCAGTGGCCATAGGAACGGGCAATGCCCCCTTCGATCCCTTGCCACTCTTCCTTGGTAATCGTGCCAGCGCGGCGTTCGTCCCAGAACTTGAATCCGTCGGTACCGGAACCCAGATGCCTGCCCGCCCAGTTGCCGCGCAGCATCGGTCCGGCAGGCAGGTAGATAAAGGGAAGACCCATGCTGAGCGCGCCCATCACCAGGCCCGGAGTGGTCTTGTCGCAACCGCCCATGAGGACCGCGCCGTCGATGGGATGGGAGCGCAGCAATTCCTCGCTCTCCATCGCCAGCATATTGCGGTAGAGCATGGTCGTTGGCTTGACGAAATTTTCAGACAGTGACAGCGCTGGAAGCTCCATCGGGAAGCCTCCCGCCTGCAGCACGCCGCGCTTGACCCATTCCACTCTGTCCTTGAAGTGCATGTGGCAGGGCTGCGCATCCGACCAGGTGTTGAGAATGGCGATGATCGGGCGGCCCTCCCAGTCGGCGGGGTCATAGCCCATCTGCATGGTGCGCGATCTGTGACCGAAGGATCGTTGATCATCGGGGACCATCCAGCGGGCGGAGCGCAGCTGCTCGTAAGTTTTGCGTTTTTTCATGGCATTGTCCGAGAAGGATGATGAACGGAGGCAAATACAAACAAGGAAGCAGTCTTCATTCCTTCATGCCCCATTTCTGGATAGTGTGGCGTTCAATCGTCTGGAAGACCAGATTTTCAACCACCAGACCGATGACGATGACGGTCAGCAGTCCGGCAAAAACGGCCGGGATGTCGAGAAGATTGCGGTTTTCGAAGATGAACCAGCCAAGGCCGCCCTGCCCGGACGAGACGCCGAAGACGAGTTCGGCGGCAATCAGTGTGCGCCAGGCGAAGGCCCAGCCAATCTTAAGACCGGTAAGGATCGAGGGAAACGCAGCCGGGATGAGAATGCGAACGACGTAGGACAAGCCGGACAGGCCGTAATTGGCCCCGACCATGCGCAGAGTGCGGGAGACGCCGAGAAAGCCGGAATGGGTGTTCAGCGCCACGGCCCAGAGCACGGAATGCACGAGCACGAAGACGAGGCTTGAGGCGCCCAGGCCGAACCAGATGAGCGCCAGCGGCAGAAGTGAAATGGCCGGAAGCGGGTTGAACATGGCGGTCATCGTCTCGAGGAAGTCCGTGCCGATGCGCGTGTTGATCGCCAGCACGGTCAGGATGGCCGCCAGGATCGTTCCCGCCGCATATCCCATCAAAAGGATCTTCAAGGTGGTCCAGATGCGCGCCGGCAGCGTGCCATCCGCGAAGCGATCGACGAGCGTCACCAGCGTGTCGGTGAGGGTCGGAAATAGAAGCGGGTTGTCCAGATAAGTGGCGTAGACCTGCCACAGGAGCGCAAGCACGATAATCAGCAGGGCCTTTCGGACAGCGCCGATACCCCAGATGAGTTCAACTGGCCCGAGCTTCTGCTCGATCGCGGCGATGTTGGCATGGGCCGGGCGCGCGTTGGCGCTTTCTTCGGCCAGCAGGATCTGCGGTGCGCTCATGATGGCTTACTCCCGATGGCCTGGTTCAGAGAACAGAAGATCGTGGATATCCCGCTCGAGTGCAGCTGCGGTCCCGTCCTCGTTCGAGGCTTTGTCGACATCCACGACTTCCGCTTTGACGCGCCCCGGGTGGGGTGACAGAAGCAGAATACGGTTGGAGATCTTGATCGCTTCAGCGATCGAATGGGTGACGAAGATGACGGTAAACTTCGTATCATCCCAAAGCTGAAGCAGTTCGTCCTGCATCTGGCGGCGTGTCAGCGCGTCGAGCGCCGCGAAAGGTTCATCCATCAAAAGGATGTCGGGTTGCATCGCCATGCCGCGCGCAATGGCGACACGCTGTTTCATCCCGCCAGATAGGGTATGGGGAAAACTGTCGACGGCGCGCGTCAGCTTTACCTTGTCGATATAGGCGCGGGCGATTTCCTCCGCTTCCTTTGGCAGCAGCTTGCGCGCAACCAGCAGCGGAAACATCACGTTTTCCAGAACGGTCTTCCAGGGCATCAGTTGATCGAATTCCTGAAACACCATCATGCGGTCCGGACCCGGTTTCGTCACCGTCCGGCCGTTGATGCGGATGGAACCGCTGACGGGCTTCATGTATCCGCCTACGGCTTTCAGCAGCGTCGACTTACCGCAGCCCGATGGACCTAGGAGCACGAACCGATCTGATTTCCGGACGCTGAAGGAGACCTGTTCGGTGGCGGTGACCAGGAGGTTCGGCGTCTTGTAGCGCAGCGTAACTTTCTCAACACTCAAGAGTGGTTCAGCCGCTTGCGCAATGGCCTGATGCGCCGGTGAAACAGCTGCTGCGGACTGGAACATTGACGACGTCCTCACATGAAAAGGGGGCGGGCTTATCCGGCAAAAAGCTGCCTGCCTTCTGCCGGTAGATGTTGCTCAGTTGCCGTTGAGGTCGGCGGATTCAGGCAAGTAGTAGTCGGTCCATGCTTTTGGCTGCATCTTCAGCGTCCCGATCTTGTTCAAATGCGTTGCGAACTTCATCGTCCCCTGCGGCTCGGTTCGGTAGTCGTCGATGAAACCCGGCTCGTTCATGATCGCCATGAGATCGTCGATCGACGTCTTGTCTCCGGTGATGGTCTTGTAGGCTTCGAGGGCGCCCTTTGGATCGTTCTTGATGTAGGCCACTGCTTGCTTGGTTGCCTCACGCACGGCCTTGATGATGACGGGATTGCTTTCAGCAAACCCGGTCGTCGTGAAGAACGTCGCCTGAGTGAGGGAACCTCCGATGATTTCGCGCGAGTCCGTGACGCGATGCACGCCCTTCTGCTTTAGCTCGATGTACTGGAAGGGCGGTGCTGAGAAATGGTTCTTGACTTCGTGATTGGGATTGGCGATGGCCGCGACCGCGTCCGGATGGCCAAGCTGTACGGTATTGCTGTCGAGCTTGCGGACCTGGTCTTCGCCGTACTTTGCGGCGGCGGCCATCTGCAGCAGAATCGCCTGCGTCGAGACGCCGACGGTCGGAACGGCGATCTTGTCGCTCGGGCCGATATCATCAAGTGATTTGATCTTGGGATCATTGGAGACCATGATGACCGGCTGCGCGGAACTCGGAATGATGCCTTTTACGCGGCCCTTTGTACGATCCCAAAGCAGAAGAAGATTACCCGACCCCGTGTTGACGATGTCGACATTGCCTGCGAGCAATGCATCGGTCTGCGCTCCACCGCCGCTAAAGGTTCGCCATTCGATCGTGAGGCCGTCCAGCCCCTCCTTCGCAGCCTGTTTCTCAATGAGCTTTTGCGTTTCCATGACGTGGCTCGCAAGATACAGAATCCCCGGCTGCCGTGTAATGGAGATCGCAGTCTTTTCCTGAGCCGAAGCCGGAAGCGTCGCGAAAAGAGCTGCGATCGCGGCAGCACCCAAAAGTCTCAACATCCTATCCTCCCACTGTAAGTCCCAAACGTACGAAACGTGCCTCCCAGCACCGGCAGAGAGTGAAACACTAAAATATCAGTTGGTCAACTATGTTAATATATTAGTTTGAGATCAAGATTCTTACTGGCTATAATGGCCGTCAAAGTGAGGTTTCATGGACGCTCTAAACGATCTTTCCCCGACAATTGCGCTCAAACGCACCTCGACCTCGCGCCAGCTCTACGACGTGCTGCGCGGTCGCATCATCTCGCTCGACCTGCCCCCGGGCATGCATCTGTCGCGCAGCGAGATCGCCATGGCCTACGGCGTCAGCCAGACACCGGTGCGCGACGCTCTGCAAATGCTAGAGGCGGAAGGCCTCGTGGTGGTTTATCCGCAGTCCCGCACGGAAGTCACGCGGATCGATTTGCGCCAGGCGCGCGAGACGCAGTTCCTGCGGCTCTCTCTTGAATTGGAAGTCATTCGGTCTCTGACGGAAACCCAGCCCGAAGCCGTCATCAAACGAGCCGATCGCCTGGTGGCCCTTCAAGAAACGGCGCTCAACGTGGATCATGACCTGGAACGCTTCGCGCTTCTCGATCGCCAGTTCCACCAAACCATGTTCGAAGGTGCGGGCGTTGCGGACCTCTGGGTGCTGGTCCAGTCGCGATCCGGGCATATTGATCGCCTTCGCAAGCTCAACTTGATGGATCCCGGCAAAGCCGGCACGATCTTGTGCTCGCACCGGGAAATAATGGACAATGTGCGAGATGGAGACGTCCCGCGGGCACAGGAAGCCGTACGCCGCCACCTTACAGGCACGCTTGCCACCGTCGAGACAATTCGCGAGGCACATAGTCACTTCTTTTGAGAGGTAGCCCTTCCTGTGGAGGAGATGTTGGTCTGGGGGTCAGACCGACACAAGCTCAGATTGCTTGATACCAAAAGATCAGTGTCGAACGACGCGTCCAGACTTCTCTTTAGAGAGCGAACGATCGTCGGGCTTCATGCCCGAACCTCAACAGAACACTTGCGCGGCACTGGGGTCGAATTCAAGCCGAACCCGGTCCCCAGGGCTCAGGCCGGCGATTGCCTCGTGCCCAAAAGGCAGTCGCACCGACAGGGTTTCACCGGCGGCCGTTGCCGTTGCCACATGGATATTATTTCCGAGGAAGGTGATGTCCCTGACTGTTGCACTGAGACCGTTGCCGCCATCATGACGCGATAGCCGAATGCGTTCCGGTCTCAGCATGAGAGCCCCCTTGCCGTTAGACGCCATGCCATGGACCGGGATCCGGTCAAAAACTGCCGCCCCGCCCAGTGAGATCGTCGCCTTTCCATCTGCACATGACAACAGATCGCAGGAAATGAAGTCGCTGTCGCCGATGAATTCAGCGACAAAGCGCGTACGCGGGTTGGCATAGAGTTGCGGCCCAGTGCCAATTTGATCGATCATACCCTTAGAGAATACCGCAATGCGATCGGACAGCCGCAGCGCTTCTTCCTGGTCATGGGTCACGTATAGGATCGTCACTTCAGTTTGCTGGTGGATCCTGCGTATTTCGTGCTGAATTTCCTCCCGCAGCTTCTTGTCCAGCGCCGAGAGCGGCTCGTCCATCAGAAGTACCGGAGGATCGTAGGCAAGCGCCCTGGCGAGGGCGACACGTTGCTGCTGGCCGCCCGACATCTGTACGGGCTTGCGATCCTCGTATCCTTCAAGTCTAACGAGACGCAGCATCTCCTTCACCTTGGTGTCGACCTCGGCCTTGGACTTGCGCCTGACCTTCAGTGGAAAGGCAATGTTTTCACCAACGGTCAGATGCGGAAACAACGTGTAGCGCTGAAAGACCATTCCGATGTTGCGCTTGTGCGAAGGGGTTTCCAGCAGGGTCTTGCCGTCAAGCGTGATGTCGCCTTTTGTCGGAGTTTCAAAACCCGCCAGGATGTAAAGCGTCGTGCTCTTTCCCGACCCCGACGGTCCCAAGAAGGTCAGAAACTCACCGCGCTGAACGTGCAGGTTGACATCGTGAACCGCGACAACAGGGCCGTACTCCTTGCGGATACCTTTGATCTGAAGGAAAGCGTCATTCATGATTTCAGTACCTTGCGTGCGAGAGCGACAAGCGCCATCAAGAGGATCGTCAAAAGGATGAGAAGCGTCGACGCGGCAGCCACGACCGGCGTAAGATCCTGCCTGAGCGTGGCCCATACTTTTACCGGCAGGGTCTGTAGCGTTGGGCTCGCCATGAAGATCGCCACAACCACCTCGTCCCAGGATGTCAGGAACGAAAAGACAGCGGCGGAAAATATCCCGTGGCTGATTGCAGGCAGCGTTACTCGGATCCTCGCCTCAAGCGGCGAGGCGCCACAAAGGATCGCCGCGTCCTCGATGGACTTATCGAAGCCTTCAAGCGCGCTGGAAATGGACAGAATGGAGAACGGAAGAGCAAGGACGAGGTGAGAGATCACGAAGCCCGCCAAGGTTCCACCGAGGCCCACCCTTAGAAAGAAGGCGTAGAGTGCGACGGCAAGAACGACGACGGGAAGGATCATCGGCGTCAGGAAGAGCGCCTTGAGCGCGTCACGGAACAGGAACGTTCCTCGAACCAACCCGAACGACGTCACAAGACCGAGCAGAACGGAAAGCACGGTGACGATCGATGCAATCTTAAAGCTCGTCCAGGCCGATTCCAGCCACCGGGGATCGGCCAGAAGTTCCCGGTACCATTGCAGCGTCCAGCCAGGAGGCGGAAAGATCAGCCACTGCGAGGATCCAAAGGAAAGGGCCGCGATAAAGAAGATCGGCAGCAGCAAAAATGCAGCCGCCAGGATGGTGATCGTCAAAAGCGCGTATTTCCACCAACCGAGACGATCGAAGTTAAGCAGCATGTCAGCGCCCTCCGGTGTTCTGGCTGCCGAAGAAACGCAGCTGAACGACATAGAGCGAAAGCGTTACAACGAGGAGTACCAGGGCAGCCGCTCCCCCCATGCCCCAATTGACCAGCGACTGGACGAACTGGGCAATCAGCTCGGCCAGCATCATGTTCGCCGTACCGCCGAGAAGCGAGGGGGTAACGAAATAGCCAAGCGACATGACGAAAACCATGAGGGCACCTGCAGCCATGCCCGGCACCGCCAGCGGCAGGAGAACGCGCGTGAGACATTGCCACCGGCTGGCACCGCAAAGGGCAGCCGCCTGCAGGATTGCCGGGTCGATCTTCTTGATCACGCCGTAGAGCGGCAGGATGATAAAGGGCAGCATGATATAGGTCATGCCGATCGTCACACCTGTCAGATTGTTGACGAGCGGCAACGGCTGATTGATCAGCCCCATGCCCATCAGCATCTTGTTGATGAGACCCGTCCGTTGCAAAAGCACCATCCAGGCATAGGTGCGCGCCAGCAGATTTGTCCACATCGACAGCAGCAGGATCGCAAAAATCACCGATGCCAGCCTTCCAGGCATGATTGCCAGCGCCCAGGCAACGGGAAAGCCGATCAAGAGCGATATAGCGGTCACCAAGCCCGATACGATGAAGGTATTGGCGAAAATCTTGAGATAGGTTGCAGATCCAAGCAGCTCAGCATAGTTGCCGAAGCCGGGAACCGGTTCCAATACACTTCGCAGCAACAGTGCCGCCACCGGCACGATGAAGAAGATGGCCACGAAGGCGAGAGCCGGAACGACCCCGCTGAAACCTGTTGGCCTGAGCGCTCTTGGCACCGGCGCACCCACGCTGGAAGCATCACTATAGGTCGACATGACAGTCCTTCCTGCCGAACGTTCGGACAAGCGCCGCAGGTCCCGGGGCCGACCGAGCACGCTGCGCTTTTAGCACGGCGGGCATGGGCTCGCCGTGCGTTGCGCTGCATTTTTCAGCCTATTTTGCCTGCCATGCGTACCACCGCTCGCCGATAGCATCCCGGTTTTCTGCCCAGTAGCTCATGTCCGCATTGACCTGACTGGCCGTTTGCCGATCCGGCAGTGTCTTGGCCGTCTCGGGATCCATCAACTTGGCCGATTCCAGATTGATCGGCGCGTACCCAGTGGCTTTTGCAAGCGCTGCCTGCGGTTCTGCCGAGGTTGCCACCGCGATGAACTTCATGGCTGCCTGAAGATTCGGAGCGCCTTTCGGAACGACAAGCGAATCCGCGGCGGTAATATTCTGCTCCCAGGAGGTTTCGGCGTTAACGCCGCTTTTGGCGAGCGCTGTCATGCGGCCGTTCCACAGGCTTCCGAACGGTGCTTCGGCGGATGCCAGCAGCTGCTGCGACTGGGCGCCGCCTGACCACCAGATAATCTCCGACTTGATCGTATCGAGCTTCTTGAATGCGCGATCGAGGTCAAGCGGATAGAGCTTGTCGGCGGCAACACCGTCAGCCAGGAGCGCCGCCTCAATCACACCGGGCGCCGACCATTTATAGAAGGTGCGCTTGCCTGGAAACTTCGCCGTGTCGAACAGATCGGCCCAGGTCTTCGGGCAAGCAGCAACCGCATCCGCATTGCAGCCGATCACAAAGGAATAGTAGAAGCTGCCGACGGAATAATCCGTTACGAAACGCGGATCGAGCTTGGACTTGTCGATGACGGAGAAATCCAGCTTCTCAAGCAGTCCGTTTTTGCCTGCCTGCGCGGCATAGTCACCTTCGACATCGACGACGTCCCAGGTTACCTGGTTCGCCTCGACCATGGCCTTCAGCTTGCCGTAATCAGTGGGGCCATCCTGCACCACTTGCAGTCCGGTCTTTTCCGTATATGGGTTCGCCCAGGCTGCCTTTTGCGCGTCCTGCGTCGTTCCTCCCCAGCTTGAGAAGACGAGCGTTTCGGCTTTTGCGGGAATGGCTACTGCGATGATTGCCGCCAAGGCCGTGAATGCAAATGTGTGTTTCATGTTCCCTTTTCCTTGTTTTGGAGTGTCTTATGCGCATTCCTATGCCGGCAGTCCGTCCCCGCTTTTTGGAGAGAAGCTGGTTGCCTTCATAATCTTGTTTTCCGCCACTTCGATCCGATCGCGGATTTTCGGCAGAAAGGCCTGCCACCGAGGGTCAGCCATAAGGCGCATGCGCCTTGCCTCACGGTCGTCCAGGCTCGCGAACGCCCAGATGTGGACAATCTCGTTGATGGTGCCGATCTCCGAATAGAAGTAACCGACGAGGTTGCCGAGATGGCTCTTTTGAATGGCTATCCCCTCCTCTTCTACAACCTTCAGATATTGCGGGATCGCACCGTTCTTCAGTCTGTAAGTCCGGATCTCGTAAAACATCGCCATCACCGCATTACGAAAGGATCAGGGATCGGGTCGTCCGACGTCCTCAGCCAGATCGTTTTTGTCCGGGTGTAGGCGAGCGCTGCGGCCATGCCGCCTTCCCTGCCATGCCCGGACAGACCGAACCCGCCAAATGGCGCGATCGGCGAGACGGCGCGATAGGTGTTGACCCAGACGATGCCGGCGCGAATTCCCTTCATCAGGCGATGAGCACGCGTCAGGTTTTGGGTGAAGACGCCAGAGGCAAGCCCATAATGCGTATCGTTCGCAAGCGCGAGCGCTTCGGATTCTGTTTCGAACGAGACGACGGACAGAACCGGACCGAAGAATTCGTTGACCAGCGAAGGGGAATTGACGCCGTCGCAGTCAAGAATTGTCGGCGGGAAGTAGTAGCCTTCACCGCCGGGCCTATGGCCACCGGTGACAAGGCGGGCGCCGCTTTGAAGGGACTTGTCGAGGAGCGCTGCTATGTGCTCCTGCTGGCGCCGCGTTGCAAGCGGACCGACCTCGGTCGCCATGTCCAACGGAGCACCGATACGGATCGCCTCTGCCTTGCCCTTCAAGAGGGTCAGGAACTCATCCTTGATAGACCGCTCGACAATCAGGCGCGAACCGGCGACACAGCTTTGGCCGGTCGCAGCAAAGATACCCGCGACCTGAGCATTGGCGGCACTCTCAAGGTCGGCGTCGGCGAAAACGATGAAGGGTGACTTGCCGCCCAGTTCGAGTGACGTGGAGGCAAGGTTCTCCGCCGAGTTTCGCACGATATGACGCGCCGTTTCGGGGCCACCGGTGAAGGCAACATGCGCGACCTTAGGATGGCGGCTGAGTGCTGCCCCGCAGGACGCGCCAAAGCCGGTGATGATATTGACGACGCCCGCAGGAAAGCCTGCCTCGTGAATGAGGCGCGCAAATTCCAGAAGCGGCGCTGGCCCGTCTTCCGAGGCCTTGACGACCATCGTGCAGCCGGCTGCAAGAGCCGGCCCGATCTTGACCGCAGACAAGAACAGCTGGCTATTCCAGGGCACGACCATCGCAACGACGCCGATCGGCTCACGGCGAAGCCAGACATCCATGTCAGGTTTGTCGATGGGAAGATAGGATCCTTCAATCTTGTCGGCGATGCCGGCGTAATAGCGGTAATAGTCCGCGACATAGGCGATCTGCGCCGACGTTTCCCGGATGATCTTTCCGGTGTCGCGAGTCTCGAGCTCTGCCAGCTTCTGTGCGTTGGCTGCGACCAGATCAGCGAGCCGGTAGATGAGCTTGCCGCGTTGCGTGGCCGTCATCTTTGACCAGGCCCCGTTATAGAGTGCCTGTTCAGCGGCGTTGACCGCCCGGTCCACATCACCCTCGCGCGCTTCCGGCAAGTCAGCCCAATCCTTCCCGGAGGCCGGATCAACGCTTGGGAAGCGTGCTTCACCGTCCAGGAATTGACCATCGATATAATACTGGAAACGCTGCATAGGCTTCACTCCGCAAATGCCGGCATCACTTCGGCGATAAAGCGCTGAAGCGATGCTTTCTTGCGCTCGAAGCTCATGCCCGTATCGATCCAGAAGGAATATTCGTCATAACCCATGGCCTCATAGGTCTTGAGGCGCGAGATTACGGTTTGTGGACTTCCGACAACGTTGTTGGTGCGCATGACGGCGTCCGACAGCATGGCGTTTGAGTTGATTTCAGCTTCGGGAATTCGCTCAATGAGACCTTGCGTGACCGGCTTCTCGTTCTTGAACCACGCGAAGAAGTAGTTGTAGTAGAGGCTGAGCTCATGAGCCGCCTGCGCGATGTCTGCGTCCGACGAACCGACATAGGTATGACGCAGCAGCATGATCTTGCGCCGCTCGATCGTCGGATGCTTCGCGCAAGCGTCATTGAACCGCCCCATCAGCGCTTCCACCTCGTCATCACCCTGCCAAAGCGGGGTGACCTGGACGTTACAGCCGTTGGCAACGGCGAATTCGTGGGAATTCGGATCACGGGCTGCGACCCAGATCGGCGGATTGGGCTTTTGCAGCGGTTTCGGCGCCGACGTGGTTGACGGAAACTTGTAGAACTCGCCGTCGTGGGCGTAGTCGCCCTTCCAAATACCTTTGACAGCCGGAATGAGCTCGCGCATGCGCTGGCCGGCGGCCCAGGCATCCAGACCGGGAAGCAGACGCTCGTATTCGAACGAATAAGCGCCACGGGCAATCCCGATATCGAGCCTGCCGTCGCAGATGATGTCGGTCATGGCCGCCTCGCCGGCAAGCTTGATCGGATGCCAGAACGGTGCGATCACCGTTCCTGTGCCTAATCTCACTCGCGACGTCCGACGCGCCAGGTCGGCGATGGTCACGAAGGGGTTGGGCGCGATGGTGAAATCCATGCCGTGATGCTCGCCCGTCCAAATCGCATGCATGCCACCTTTGTCAGCGATCTCGCAGAGAGCCACGAACTCGTCATAAAGGCCTTTGTGGCTCTGGCTTGCGTCGAGGCGTTCCATGTGGACGAAGAGAGAAAACTTCATGCCTGTGCCACCTTCGCTGCAACCGGGCGGACCGTACCAACAGTCTCATCACCGAAATAAACCCCGAAATTGCCGATCGAACTCTCCAGCGCAAAACGCGCGATGATATCGGCCGTCGAACTTGTCTTGAATTGCTCGGCAGTGAGTGATTTGGGCTTCAGGAAGCGTCCAGCGGCCGGAGCGCCTTCCGATGCAAAGGCACGGTAGACAATGTGCTGCTTTCCCTCGCTCTTGTCTTCATAGACCGAATACAGGAAACCGATCGTAACCTTCAGCCCGGTCAGATCTTCAAGATAATCTCGCAGAATTTCGGTCGGGCTGCCTTCCTTGCCGTCGCAGCCCGGCAGCGAAAGTATGTCATCGCCGAGAAGAAGAACATCGCCGTCGCGCTCCAGAACGGCACCGAGCTCAATATTGCCTTCCGCTGCGGCCGAAACGGCCCGGCTTGTAAGGATTGGGGTGAAGTAACCGCCGCGGGCATAGCCCAATCCGTTGCGGCCGGTATTCTCGAAGGCCGTGATGCGCCCCATCAGGATGACGTGGTCGCCAGCTTCCACCATCTTCTCCATGGCGCACTCGAACCACGCCGCGACATTCGCGAATATTGGACTGCCGGCCTTGCCTTCAGACCATTCGACTGCGGCGAAACGGTCCTCGACTGGCCGCGCAAAGGTGTTCGACACATCTTTCTGACTTTCCGAGAGGACGTTGATTGCAAAGTGCTTCGCACCCGTCATCGTCGCATAGTTGCGTGAGGTCTTTGCCAAGCAGACCAGCAGAAGAGGCGGATCGAGGGAGACCGATGTAAATGAGTTTGCCGTAAAGCCGATCGGCCGGTCGTCGCAATCGCGGGTGGTCACGACCGTTACCCCGGTCGGAAAAGCGCCGAAGGCGTCTCTCAGTGCACGTGGATCGATGGATTCTGGTGTCATCTCGGCTCCTCCTCTCGATGTTCAAGCCATTCCGCAAGCAGCCTATTCACGGTATGAGGCGCGGTGAGATTAACCATGTGCCGATGGCCGTCGACGATGCGAGCCCAGCCATTTCGGGTGATCGCCGCCATTTGCGTCGCCATTTCCGGCGTCGAATTGGGATCGTCGGAGCCTGTCAAGAACAAAGCTGGGCAGCGAACATCGCGCCAGCGGTCCGCATAGGTATCGTCGCCGCCGGCAAAGGCGCAATAGGCGATGGCATAGCCCTCGGGATCGACCATGCCCAGCCAGCCACGCGTGAGATCGCGCGCGCAAAGGCTATTGTCATCGTCGCCGAACCATCGTTTCAGCGGGCCATCGCGGTCGACGCCATTGGCGCGGATTGCAGCTGCGCGAGACATGACCGCTGCTTTCGCCTCGGGATTGCGGCGATAGACGCCGTTAAGATATGCGACCCGCCGGATCCGCCTGCCGAAGGTAGTAGCAGCCCCACCGGAGATCAGAGCTCCCATGGAGTGGCCGGCGACATTGGCGGCATCGATGTTCAACTCGTCGAGAAACCGGCCGAACCAGGCAACGAAGTCTTCAAGTTTGCTTCCGGCCGGCAGCTTGGCGCTTTCTCCGTGTCCAGGCATGTCGACGGCGATGACACGATGCGTCTTTGCAAACAGCGCGATCTGCGGGGCCCAAGCCTCGACCCGCATGCCGACGCCATGGATCAGAACCAGCGGTTCGCCTTCACCGGCCTCGAAGTATGAGACGCCGTTGATGGTGTGCTGGCGCTGGAACTGCATCGATGCCTCTTCCGACAATCTGGAGTGTCTCGTTTGCATGACGCCAGCTGATCTTTCTCAGACGCCGGCAGGATTGGTGACGTCGTGGCCCAGATCCTTGAGGTCTTGATAGCGGTCGCCGATGCGATGGTGCGGACGCCCCCCGACGGACGCACCCAGCGCTACGACGATCTCGTCGGCGGCCGGGGCATCGGGAATGGCTGTCTGAATGGTCAGGTAATGCGAACGGCGGCCCTCGTCGTTTTTGTCCATCAGCGGGATCATGATCGGCGCATTGGCCGGGCCACGGGTATTGCAGAAGGCAAGATAAGACTTGGCGCCGACGGCATTGCGGTAGTGATTGCCAAAACGCAGTGTGTGGATCAGCGCTGAAGCGTGTTCGATTTCGCCGTCGAGACCGACGACCGCGGCCTTGCCATAACCTTCGACGGCTTCCCCCGAACCAACGGCTTCGATGATCATGCGGGTCAGCAATTCTCCGAGCACAGGGGCGCCCGCATGGATTTCCGGCTTGAGGTCCTCGACAAAGCCTTTGCCTGCCCATGGATTCTTAACCACCGCGAAAGCCGAATACAGTTTCAGCGGCAGCGGCGCGGTTTTTTTGCCTTCGATCAAGGTAGTTTCAACTTGCAACAGCGTCTTGCGTATCTGGATCATGCGGCGTCCTCAGCAACATATGGTGTTATGGTATGCCATAATATTAATTCGTCAATAGCCTTGTTCGAACAAGCGGCTGCGGCGTCTTCTTCAATCGATTTTGTATTTCGATCAGGTACTTAGAGAATTCTTGCTGATCCCGACGCCATATGCGGGTTCACAGAGGCGAGCCACTCCGCCTCGTTTAGAGCCGAATTTGCTCCTCGGCGCGTCTGCATCCGATCTCGAAAGCCGCTTGTTTCGCAGACTCCACATGATTGACAATGAGAGCTTCGGTCGGGACATGAGGATCCCGCCGAGCAGTCAATTCGAGACGTTCAAGGCCGATCTCGACGACGATCGCTGTCGATGAGGTGACAAAGTGGTGCGTGAACGCTTTGCAACAATCGCCGCACGGTGACGGCTCCGACCGCGCTCATTCTGGCGCGTGTTCGGCAATAGTCCTGATTTTTGGAGTCCTGATTTTTGGCTGAACCTGCAGCGCCGCACCGATTTGTGGGAGGCGATGTACTCTGCGCGTGAGATTGAGCCAATCGAACGCGTCAAACCTCATGCTTCCGCAGCGTGCGTAAGCAGCGGCGCCCGGCAACGACCGCTGTGCTTCACGTCAACGACGACGATGTCAGGCAGCCGGCGATTGGGCAGAAATCACGGCCTCGGCGATGGCTGCCGCACTTGTTACGTGGTCCATCGCAGCACGATAGGCGCCTTCACCATCGCCCTGCCTGATCGCCTCGATGATCCGCTCCATCTGTGCGGGACCCTCGACGTTGCGGTTATCCGTCTTGATCGTCATCGAGCGGAGATGATTGATCCTGACAGTCAGAAGATTGACAATACCCCAGGCAACGTGGCGATCGACCTTGCTGAAGAGCACCTGGTAAAAGGCCGAGGTACTGGCCAGGACGCCCGGCATGTCTTTTTCGCGGTAGCACTGGCGAATATCGTAGAGCGCCCCCTCGAGCGCTTCAACGATTGTAGAATCGTGACGCTCGGCGCACAGGCGCGCCGCCATGCCCTCTAGCGCTCCGCGTATTTCATAGATTTGTCGCGCTTCATCAGCATCGAGCCGGGCTACGATCGGGCCCTTGTTCGGAAGATTTGCAACAAGGCCTTCCGACTCAAGATGCCGTAGCACCTCGCGAACAATCGTTCGGCTTACGCCAAGCTGGGCGCAGAGATCTCGCTCCACCAGACGATCACCGGGCTTGAAATGACCGCTGTCGATCGCCTCGCGAACCTTGTCCAGCGCCAGTTCGCGCAGGGTTTTCGCGGGCCGTTCCACTTTGATCGTCGAATCTTTCAAACCAACCGCCATTGTCCGCCCCTGTCATGATATGCCATGCTCGCCGGCCTCGCCTAGAGTATAAGCCGACCACACCATATTATGGCGTACCAAATACTTATCGACAGGGTCGGACGATTGCAACTGGCGGCGCAGTTATTCGCGCACGCTGCATTTTACCCCATGCGCTCGGACGCGTAGCTCCCCGGGCTTGGCGGAAAGACGATGGTGCGGTTGCCGTTGATGAAGGTGCGGCGATGGATATGCGCGTGTATGGCGCGCGCCAGAACCTGCGCCTCGACGTCGCGGCCGAGCGAGACATAGTCTTCAGGGCTCTGGGCATGGGTGACGCGCACCGTGTCCTGTTCGATGATAGGGCCTTCATCGAGGTCTGCGGTGACATAATGAGCCGTCGCGCCGATCAGCTTTACGCCGCGACCGTAGGCCTGCTTGTACGGATTGGCGCCCTTGAAGCTCGGCAGGAAGGAGTGGTGGATATTGATGATCTTGCCTGACATCTCGATGCACATGCGATCAGAAAGGATCTGCATGTAGCGTGCGAGCACGATGAGTTCGGTGCCGGTTCCTTCCACGAGGTCCATGATCCTGGCTTCCGCCTGCGGCTTGTTCTCCTTGGTCACCGGAATATGGTGGAACGCTATATCATGATTGACCACTACTTTCTGGTAGTCGAAATGGTTGGAGACGACGCCGACGATATCGATCGGCAGTGCGCCAATTTTCCAGCGATAGAGAAGATCGTTGAGGCAATGGCCAAAGCGCGAGACCATCAGCATGACCTTCATGCGCCGCGAGCCATCGTGGACCTCAGCTTCCATCCGAAACTTTGCGGCGATCGGCTTTAGACCTTCGGCAAGCTCCGCAAGACCGAGGCCCTCTTCCGACAGGAAGCTGACACGCATGAAGAAGAGACCGGTATCGAGGTCGTCAAATTGCGACGAGTCGACGATGTTGCAGCCGGCGTCCGCCAGGTAACCGGACAAGGCGGCCACGATGCCGCGCGTTGATTTGCAGGTGACCGTCAGGATGAATTGCGTCATGGCAGGCTCTCTTGCAGCGATGTCAAAAAGACACCCGTGCGCAGCGCGGGTGGAAGGCCGCGAAGGGCAGCGGGGAAAATATCAGACGTCGAGGGTCGTTTCATGCTCCCAGGCGGTAAACTGCGAGCAATAGGTGTTCCACTCGCCCTGCTTTAGCTTCAGATAGGCCGCCGAGAACTCCGTGCCGAGGGCGGCTTGCAGCTCGGTGTCTTTCTCGTACTCGCGAAGTGCATCCAACAGGTTGAGCGGGAGTTTGGGGGCATCGGTTACAGTATGTCCGTCGCGGTACATGTCGATATCGTGATGCGGCCCCGGATCGGCGTTGCTGCGAAGGCCAGAAAGTCCCGCCGCGATGATGATTGCCTGCAGCAGATAGGGATTGACCGCACCGTCGGGCAGCCGCAACTCGAAGCGGCCGGGGCCGGGCACGCGCACCATATGGGTGCGGTTGTTGCCGGTCCAAGTCACCGTGTTCGGCGCCCAGGTCGCACCGGAGATCGTCCGCGGCGCGTTGATGCGCTTATAGGAATTGACGGTCGGATTGGTCACCGCGGCCAGCGCCGAGGCATGTTTCATGATGCCTCCGAGGAAGGTCTTGCCCTTGGCGGAAAGACCAAACGGCATTGCTTTGTCGGCAAACGCATTGTTTCTACCCTCGAGGTCCCAGACGGAGATATGGGCATGGCAGCCGTTGCCCGTCAGGCCCTTGAAGGGCTTCGGCATGAATGTGGCGCGAAGACCGTGTTTCTCGGCAACCGACTTCACCATGAATTTGAAGAAGGAATGCTTGTCTGCCGTCTGCAGCGCATCGTCATATTCCCAATTCATCTCGAACTGGCCGTTGGCATCCTCATGATCGTTCTGATAGGGCTTCCAGCCCAGTTTCAGCATGCAGTCGCAGATCTCGGCGATGACGTCGTAGCGGCGCATGACAGCCTGCTGGTCATAGCAGGGCTTTTCGGCATTATCGAACTCGTCGGAAATCTTCGAACCATCTGGCGAGATCAGGAAGAATTCCGGCTCGACACCGGTCTTGACGCGCAGGCCCGCCCTTTCAGCTTCGCCAATCAGTCTCTTGAGGAGAACCCGGGGAGCCTGCTCGACCGGTTGGTCTTCCATGACGCAGTCGGCTGCGACCCAGGCCACATCTTTTTTCCAGGGGAGCTGGATGACCGAGGATGCGTCCGGAATGGCGAAAAGATCGGGATGGGCAGGCGTCAGATCGAGCCAGGTGGCAAAGCCCGCAAAACCGGCGCCGTCTTTTTGCATGTCTGCGATCGCCTCGGCCGGCACCAGCTTGGCGCGCTGGCCTCCAAACAGATCGGTAAAGCTGATCATGAAATATTTGATGCCGTTGTCCGCGGCATATGTCGAGAGATCCAGTGTCATGTCATTCCCCTTTTTGTATTCAGACACTCAACGGAAACGAGCCGCATCCTCCCAAATGCGGCTCGCTATTTTGATGCGGTTTCACAAACCTCCCTTGCCCGGATACCAGCTCGTCCCAGCGAGCGGGATCTGCGCCATGGCAGCCGCTTCCATGGTCAGCGCGCAAAGATCTTCCGGCTCCAGGTTGTGCAGGTGGTTCTTGCCGCAGGCACGAGCGATGGTCTGGGCTTCGAGCGTCATGACCTTCAGATAGTTGGCGAGGCGGCGGCCCGCGGCGATCGGATCCAGTCGAGCCGCCAGTTCCGGATCCTGTGTCGTAATACCAGCCGGGTCCCTGCCTTCGTGCCAGTCATCATACGCGCCGGCTGTGGTACCGAGCTTTCGGTATTCGTCTTCCCATCTCGGGTCGTTGTCGCCCAGTGCAACCAGCGCCGCCGTACCGATGGCAACGGCATCGGCACCGAGTGCCAGAGCCTTTGCGACGTCCGCACCGGAACGGATACCGCCCGATACGATCAGTTGCACCTTGCGATGCATTCCCAGATCCTGCAGGGCCTGGACTGCGGGGCGGATACAGGCCAGAATCGGCATGCCGACATGTTCGATGAAGACGTCCTGCGTGGCCGCAGTGCCGCCCTGCATGCCGTCGAGGACGACGACATCCGCGCCGGCCTTCACCGCCAAAGCCGTATCGTAATAGGGGCGCGCGCCGCCGACCTTCACATAGATGGGCTTTTCCCAGTCGGTGATCTCGCGCAGTTCCATGATCTTGATCTCAAGGTCGTCCGGGCCGGTCCAGTCTGGATGGCGGCACGCCGAACGCTGGTCTATGCCCTTGGGGAGGTTGCGCATGTTGGCGACGCGATCGGAAATCTTCTGGCCAAGCAGCATGCCGCCGCCGCCGGGCTTTGCGCCTTGGCCGACAACCACTTCGATGGCATCGGCGCGACGCAGATCCTTGGGATTCATGCCGTAACGCGACGGCAGATACTGGTAGACCAATATCTGTGAATGGCCGCGCTCTTCATCGGTCATCCCGCCGTCTCCGGTGGTGGTGGAGGTCCCGGCAATCGTCGCCCCTCGTCCGAGCGCTTCCTTGGCATTGCCGGACAGGGCGCCGAAGCTCATGCCGGCAATGGTGATCGGCGTCTTGAGGTGAATGGGCTTCTTGGCGAAGCGCGTGCCGAGGACAACCGACGTGTCGCACTTCTCGCGGTAACCCTCGAGCGGATAGCGCGAAATCGACGCGCCGAGAAACAGCAGATCATCGAAATGCGGAACCTTCCGTTTGGTGCCTGCGCCACGAATATCGTAGATCCCGGTCGCCGCAGCGCGGCGGATTTCCGCCAGCGTATAATCGTCGAAGGTCGCGGACTTGCGCGGCGGGGTATAGGGGTTGTGATAGCTCATGATGGTCCCTCGCCTTAATACGCGTCGGCCTTGTCGATATTGAAATTGTAGAGATTGCGGGCCGAGCCGTAACGCTTGAATTCCTCGGGCCTCACTCCGGTCACGCCCGCCTTTTCGAGGAGTTCGGCCAGCTTCGTCAGATGCTCGGGCCGCAGCTCCTTTTCGATGCAGTCGGCACCCAGGCTCTTGACCGAGCCGCGCACGAAAAGCTTCGCCTCGTAGAGCGAATCGCCCAGCGCATCGCCGGCATCGCCGAGCACCACCAGATGGCCGGATTGGCCCATGAAGGCGGACATGTGGCCGATATTGCCATGAACGACAATGTCGATGCCTTTCATCGAAATGCCGCAGCGCGACGCTGCATTGCCCTTGATGACCAGTAGGCCGCCACGGCCCGTTGCGCCCGCATACTGGGAAGCGTCGCCTTCGATCACGACTGTGCCCGACATCATGTTTTCCGCCACGCCCGGGCCTGCCGAACCATGAACGGTAACGGCTCCGCCGTCGTTCATCCCGGCGCAGTAATAGCCGACGGACCCCTTCACATCGACCGTGACAGGCGTATCGATGCCAACGGCAACCGAATGGCTGCCGCGCGGATTGACGACCTCGAAGGAAAGATCGTTCGAACCCTGCTGGATGCTGTGCAGGGCGCTGTTGAGTTCACGCAAAGGGGTGATGGCGAGATCAATGACAGGCATGTTTTCAATAACCCTTGGAGAATGCGCAGGAGGTGCCGCTCAGGCGGCTTTCTGGTGATCCCAGAAATAGACGGTTGCAGGCTCAGGCTCCCAGACGCGCGCCGTTTCGATGCCCGGCAGGTTGACGAGCGCCCGGTATTCGGAACCGAAAGCGACGTACTGGTCCGTTTCGGCCATGACAGCGGGCTTGCAGGCAATCGGATCGCGCACGACGCCGAAGCCGGATTTGGTGCCGACCACGAAGGTGAAGAAGCCGTCGAGGTCGTCGAGCGCACCGGTCAGCGCCTGCCCGAGATCCTTGCCCTTGGCCATTTCGGAGGTGAGGTAGGCAGCTGCAACTTCCGAGTCGTTCTGGGTTTCGAAGGTCATGCCCTCCCGCACCAGCTCGCGGCGCAGGTTGTTGTGGTTCGACAGCGAACCGTTGTGCACCAGGCATTGATCGGAACCGGTCGAAAACGGGTGTGCACCAAGCGTCGTGACAGCCGATTCCGTCGCCATGCGTGTATGGCCGATGCCGTGCGAGCCGCCCATGGAGCGGACGCTGAAACGGGCAACGACATCCTTCGGCAGGCCGGTTTCCTTGTAAATCTCGACGCTGTCGCCGGAGCCCATGACACGCACATCGGGCCGAAGCGCGGTTAGAAGCGGCCGGATCGCCATAAGTTTGTCCGCAGCGATCGCAATGACGGCATGGGTGCTCTTGATGCTGACGTTCGCCGGTATTCCGGCTTCTGCCAAATCATTTTCAAGGCCGGCGAAATCCGCCTCCGGCTTGGCCGACTGGATCGTCACCTTCGCTGTTCCCTCGGCAGCCGAGCCGTAGATTGCGATTCCGGCAGAGTCCGGACCGCGATCCGTCATGGTGATCAACATTTCCGAGAGCAGCTGCCCCAGCTGGGGCTCGAGGCTCCGGTCTTTGAGAAACAGTCCAACAATGCCGCACATGACCTGGCAACCTCCGTTCGTGTCTGAACGAGTGCTACCAGAGGGTTTGGCGATAATCAACTATGAAGAATAATTTTTTCTTTTAAGGCAATAAACTAGTCGCTGACGGCCTTCTGCTGCGGATAGGAAATGATCGAGAGATAGCGGCAGGGGAGCTTGACGAGTTCCTCCGGCCCATGTGGCGCATCCGCGTCGAAGAACAGGCTGTCGCCGGGTTGCATCCGGTAAAGGGCGTCGGAATGGCGGTAGACCACCTCCCCCTCCAGGAGATAGAGAAACTCCATTCCGTCGTGCTGGAAGGTGGGAAAGACGTCGGATTCGACAGTCAGCGTGATCAGATAGGGCTCGACCGTGACGCCGCTGGTATTATTGTCTATATGGCCGAGCAGGCTGTATTGATGTCCGGCGCGCGTGCCGCGACGCTCGATATTCACCCCTTCACCCGCCTTGACGAAGGTTGCACTCCGTGGCTCCTCGAAGCGGCGAAAGAAGGCGGTAATCGGAACGCCGAGCGCCCTGGATAGCGTTTGCAGTGTCGTCAGCGACGGCGAAATATTGCCGTTTTCGATCTTCGACAGCATACCGAGCGAAATGCCCGTCGCCGCAGACAGGTCGGTGACGGTGATGCCGAGCTTCTTGCGGAAATTGCGGACCTCGTGTCCGATCGCCATCTCGAGATTGTTGACGCGCGGTTCGCGAACCGCGTGCGGATTCTGATCCAGTGCTACGGCGTTTTCGATCTGTGTCTTGGAAGGCATGATGTCTCCGGAGAAAGCAATATTTATCTTCTCAGGAAATCTTTCACGATTCAAAGGAAAAACCCACGCCCTTTTTTCAACGCGCATGCGACAGGCCCGTGCTTGGATGCGTTCCAAAAACAGGCCGGCCTTACAGAGAAAAACGCGCTCGGGTGGGTGTCGGACATTTCGGAGCCGACAGCTTGGGACTGACCGCAATAGGCGCGAACCACTCTCCTGTTGTCCTACCGCCGCGCATCCGTCGGGTTTTCACCGAACGTCGCTTTGAACGATCTGGAGAAATGGCCTGGACTCGAAAAGCCGGTGGCAAAGGCGATCTCCGAAATCGACAGCGGGCTTTGCTCCAGCAGCCGGCGGCTGTGCCGCAGGCGGATCTGCCGGTAAGTGTCGAGGAAGGTCATGCCGCGATGCTTGAGAAAGAGGCGATCGAGATGGCGCGCGCTGATACCGACAAGGCTTGCCATCTCTGCACGGCTGAGCGGATTTTCGATCGCAGTCTCCATTTTCTCCAGCACGGCGAGAAGCGCCGGGTGATTGGTCCCGAAGCGGTTGGCGGCCGATGCCCGCTGCGGATCGCTCGGCTCGGCGACGGCAGTATGCAGGTACCAATCGCTCACCCGGCGGGCAAAATCGGCGCCCATCCGCTCGGAAATCACGGCGTGCATCATGTCGAGCGGTGCCACCCCTCCGCCACAGGTCACGCGTGCACCATCGATGACGAACCGCGCCTGGCGCGGGGCGAGATGCGGGAATGCCTCTTTCAGAACGGGGGCATGTTCCCAATGGATCGTAAAATCGGTGTTGTCGAGCAGGCCCGCCGATGCCAGCACGTAGGAGCCGCTCGATATGCCGCCGATCCGCACGCCATTGCGTGCGAACTTCCTCAGCGGCGCATGCAGGGAGGCACTTGCGTACCAGTCTTGCGGATCGCCGCCGGCACAGACATAGATCGTATGACAGGTGCCGCCGGCCTCCGAAAGGCTGTTGCAACTGATCGTCAGGCCGGACGAACTGCGAACCGGAAGACCATCTGCCGATAACGGGATCGCTTCGTAAAGAGCACTTCCGGCAATCAGGTTTGCCGCCCGCAACGGCTCGGTCGCCGAGGCGTAGGACATCAGCGCGAAATTCGGCACGAGGACGAAGCCGATCCGCTGAAGGTTCTTCTGGTCGCCAGCGCTCATGTCCTAAAATTACATCATAATGTCCCAAGGATGCAACGCCGGATCACTTCCCCATGCTATGAGACCGGCAACAGGTCTTTCTTGGAAAGCGGTATCGATGCGCTACTCGGCACTGTCCATCTTCTTAAACGGGCTTTTCGGCAACAGGAACTGGGCGCCCGCCTGGCGGCAGCCCGAGCCTAAGCCGCATTACGACGTGATCATTGTCGGCGGTGGCGGACACGGCCTTGCTACGGCCTACTACCTCGCCAAAGAATTCGGCATCACCAATGTGGCGGTGCTGGAGAAGAACTATGTCGGTTCCGGCAATGTCGGCCGCAATACGACGATCATCCGCTCCAACTACCTGCTGGCGGGCAACAATCCGTTCTACGAGCTTTCCATGAAGCTGTGGGAGGGGCTCGAGCGGGATTTCAACTTCAACGCCATGGTGTCGCAGCGCGGCGTGCTCAATCTTTTCCACTCGGATGGGCAGCGCGACGCCTATACCCGCCGCGGCAACGCCATGCGGCTGCACGGCGTCGACGCCGAGCTTCTCGACCGCGCTTCGATCGAGAAGATGCTGCCCTTTCTCGACTACGACAATGCCCGTTTCCCGATCCAGGGCGGCCTGCTGCAGAAGCGCGGCGGCACCGTTCGCCATGACGCGGTCGCCTGGGGCTATGCGCGCGGCGCCGATCAGCGCGGCGTTGACATCATCCAAGGCTGCGAGGTGATCGGCATCCGTCTTAGCAACGGGCAGGTCATCGGCGTCGAAACCAGTCGCGGCTTCATTAGCTGCGGCAAGCTGGCGCTCGCAGCAGCCGGCAATTCTTCGCAGGTCGCCCGGATGGCCGGCCTGAAGCTGCCGCTCGAAAGCCATGTGCTTCAAGCCTTCGTCTCGGAAGGCCTGAAGCCTTTCATCGACGGAGTGGTCACCTTCGGCGCCGGACACTTCTACGTCTCGCAATCCGACAAGGGCGGCCTCGTCTTTGGCGGCGACATCGACGGCTACAATTCCTATGCCCAGCGCGGCAATCTGGCGATGGTCGAACATGTGGCGGAAGCCGGAAAGGCGATGATCCCGGCGCTGTCGCGCGTCCGGGTGCTGCGCTCCTGGGGCGGCATCATGGACATGTCGATGGACGGTTCGCCGATCATCGACCGGACCCATGTCGACAATCTCTACCTGAATGCCGGCTGGTGTTACGGCGGTTTCAAGGCGACCCCGGCGTCGGGCTTTTGCTTTGCCCATCTTCTCGCCCGCGGCGTGCCCCAGGAGACGGCGACGGCCTTCCGGCTCGACCGCTTTCAGCGCGGCTATCTCATCGACGAAAAAGGCCAGGGCGCCCAGCCCAACCTTCATTGATTTCGCGGATCAAGGACATTCGAAATGGCAAGTCTCGTGCCCTGCCCGCATTGCGGGCCAAGACCCAAAGAGGAATTCACCATCAAGGGCGCTGCCCTTGCGCGACCGACGCCCGATGCCGGTCCTGACGATTGGTTCGACTACGTCTATCTGCGCGACAATCCCCGCGGTGCCTACGAGGAATATTGGCATCACACGTCCGGCTGCCGGCGGTGGCTGGTCGTCGCCCGCGATACGGTGACCCATGAGATCGCCGCATGCCGCGACGCTGCGTCTGGCGAGAAGGAAGGTACAGGCGCATGACATCCTACCGTTTGCCGAAGGGCGGGCTGATCGACCGCTCCAAGTCGCTGTCTTTTACCTTCGACGGCAAGGCGATGCAGGGCCTTGAGGGCGACAGCCTCGCCTCTGCACTGCTTGCCAACGGCCGCCAGTTCGTCGGCCGGAGTTTCAAATATCACCGGCCGCGCGGCATCCTGACTGCAGGCGCAGCCGAGCCGAATGCGCTGATGACCATCGGCCGCGGCGGCCGCACCGAGCCGAACACGCGCGCCACCATGCAGGAACTCTATGTCGGCCTCGAAGCGAGAAGCCAAAACCGCTGGCCGTCGCTCGACGTCGACATCGGCGCGCTGAACAGCCTTCTGTCGCCCTTCCTCGGCGCCGGTTTCTACTACAAGACCTTCATGTGGCCTGCCTCGTTCTGGGAAAAGATCTACGAACCCTTCATCCGCAAGGCCGCCGGACTGGGCAAGGCAACATATGAAACCGATCCGGACGCCTATGATAAGTGCTGGGCACATTGCGACCTGCTCGTCATCGGTGCCGGGCCGGCGGGGCTGGCTGCCGCCATCAGTGCCGGCCGTGCCGGCGCCCGCGTCATTCTCATCGACGAGCACTCGGTTGCCGGCGGCGCGCTTTTGAGCGAGACCGCATCGATCGGCAGCAAGGCGGCAGCCGATTTCGCAGCCGACTGCATCGGCGAACTCGAATCCTTGCCGAATGTCACCCTTCTGACCCGCACCACCGTCTTCGGCTGGTATGACGGCAATGTCTTCGGCGCCGTCGAGCGGGTGCAAAAGCATCTTTCCGAACCGCAGCCCAACGTCCCTGTGGAACGTCTCTGGCGCATTGTCGCCAAGCGCAGCGTTCTGGCGACGGGAGCGGAAGAGCGTCCGGTCGTGTTCGGCGGCAACGACATTCCGGGCGTGATGATGGCGAGCGCCATGCGCCACTACCTTAACCGTTATGCTGTTGCCCCCGGCAAGGCGACAGCGATCTTCACCACCAATGACAGCGGCTATGCACTGGCCCGCGATCTCGAAGCGCACGGCATTCAGCTTGCCGCCATCGTCGACAGCCGCGAGGACGGCGGCAGCGGCTACTTTGGCCCGGCGCGCATCATCAGGGGTGCCGTGGTATCGGATGCCAAGGGCGGCAAGGCGTTGAACGCAATCGATATCCGCTCAAAGGGCCGCACGGAACGGCTGAATGTTGATGCCCTGGCCATGGCAGGCGGTTTCAGCCCGATCATCCATCTTGCCTGCCACCGCGGCGGCAAACCGGTCTGGTCGGATGACAATGCAGCCTTCCTCGCACCGGGCAATCTGAACGGGATGGCACTCGCCGGCTCCGTTTGCGCCGTTGGCGGCCTTGCCGCCTGCCTTGCGGACGGCGCGCGGCAGGGCGCGGCCATGGCAGAAGGGCTTGGCTTCAAGGCGGCAGCCGCTGAGTTCGGCGCGGTGGAGAACGATATCCTCGCCCCGCCTGAAAAGGCGGTCTGGTCCATAACCGGCGTCAAGGGCAAGGCCTTCGTCGATTTCCAGAATGACGTGCATCGCAAGGATCTCTGCCTTGCCGTCAGCGAGGGTTATGGCCATGTTGAGCTTGCCAAGCGCTACACCACCAATGGCATGGCGACGGATCAGGGCAAGCTTTCCAATATCAATGCCATCGGACTTCTGGCTGAAGCGCGCGGCGTCTCGCCGGCAGACGTCGGCACGACGACTTTCCGGCCATTCTATACGCCTGTCTCCTTCGGGGCGCTGACAGGCGCCTATCACGGACATCATTTCCAGCCGGTGCGCAAATCGCCGCTGCACGGCTGGGCGGAAAAGAACGGCGCCGTCTTCGTCGAGACCGGTCTGTGGTATCGCTCCTCCTGGTTCGCGCGAAAGGGCGAACATATATGGCGCGAAAGCGTCGACCGAGAAGTGCTGAACGTGCGGCGGAATGCGGGGCTGTGCGACGTCTCAATGCTCGGCAAGATCGAGATCTGCGGCAAAGACGCGGCACAATTTCTGAACCGGATCTATTCCAATGGCTTCCTGAATTTACCGGTCGGCAAGGCCCGCTATGGCCTGATGCTGCGCGAGGACGGCATGATCTACGACGACGGCACGACGAGCCGCCTTGAAGAAGACCGCTTCTTCATGACGACGACGACGGCCTATGCCGCAGGCGTCATGAACCACCTGGAGTTCTGCGCGCAGGCGCTGTGGCCGGATCTCGACGTTCGCCTCGCATCGGTCACCGACCAGTGGGCGCAGATGGCGATCGCCGGGCCAAAAGCCCGCTCTATTCTCCAGAAGATCGTCGACGACGACATCGCCGACATTGCCTTCCCCTTTCTCGCAGCGAAAGATATCTCACTTTTCAACGGCACGCTTCACGGCCGCCTCTTCCGGATTTCCTTCTCGGGCGAACTTGCCTATGAGCTTGCGGTGCCGGCCGGTTACGGCGAAAGCGTTGCCGATGCCCTGATGGACGCCGGGAAAGACGATGGCATCATGCCCTATGGCGTCGAAGCGCTCGGCGTCATGCGCATCGAAAAGGGCCATGTCACCCACAACGAGATCAACGGCACCGTCGTTCCGGCCGATCTCGGTTTTGCAAAAATGGTTTCGTCGGTAAAGGTCGATTTCATCGGCAAGGCCATGGTGGGGCGCGACGGCCTTGCGGCCGGCGACCGGCCGCGCCTGGTTGGTGTTGTGCCGCTCGATCCCAACCAATCCTTCCGCACGGGTTCCCACATCCTCACCAAGGATGCGGCTGCAACGCTCGAAAACGACCAGGGCTACGTCACTTCAAGCGCGTTTTCACCCCATGTCGGATCGACCATCGGTCTTGCCCTCGTCAAGCGCGGATCCGAGCGGCACGGCGAAGAGGTGGTGGTTTGGAACGGCCTGCGCAACGAATTCACCCCCGCGCGCCTGTGCAATCCGGTTTTCTTCGATCCGCAGAACGAGAGGCTCCATGTCTGATTTCCGCCCGACCCTTCGCCCGGCGCTCGGCGCCAAACCGGCGATCTCTTCTACTGCCGTCAGCCTCTCTCCGCTTCCCGAAGGCGTCATCATCCATGTGTTGGCCCAGCCCGGCGAACGCGATATCGCGTCCTTCCTCGACGGCCTCGCCAAAGGGGCCGCCCTCGCCGTCCGTTCTGTTTCGCCCGGACAGTGGTTCATCGTTGGCGAAGAACCGATGGCATATCAGGACATGAAGGATCTGTTCGATGGGCTCGGACCGCGCGCAACCGGCGTCGACCAGAGCCATGGACGCGTGCGCATCCGGATCAGCGGCAAGTTGGCCAGGCGCGTCCTTTCGAAAGGCACGGCGGTCGATCTTGCGCCCGGCTCATTCCCCGTCGGACAATCCGCAACGACGTTGGTCGGCCATATCGCGGCCCATATCACCTGTGTCGATGCCGACACATTCGAGATTATCGTCCTGCGAGGATTTGCCGAAAGCCTGTGGGACGACCTCGCGCGCATGAGCGCAGAATTTGGCTGAGCGCAGGTTTGTCAGGAATACCAAAGGAAGGCATGGCCTACCAGCACCATGCAAACTCCGTTTGAGGCTTCGCCATGGCGGCCGGCAATCAACATCGTCGGCTCAGTCACCCCCTCCACATCCACCTCCACTACATCCGCAGTCACCGTCCCCGGAAGATGATCCTCCGCTTCCGCCTCCACCACACCCGCTTGCGTTTTGCCTGTCCCTTCGAGGCCGGCGGACGGGAAGCAACATCGTAAGAGCAAAGAAGGCGGCGATGCCGGCGAGCACGGGCGCCACCGAAGAAAAGCTTCCTTCAAAACTCCATCCCGCAAACAGCACCAGAATGGCAAGCCAGCCAACGATACCGAGATGGCTCCTGGTGACGCTCAGGGATCGCCACCAACTGCGGATCGCCGGGCGTCTTTGAAGCGGATCTGCTCGTCCGGCCAGATGTCGAGGGGCGGCGTCATGTTGAACTCCTCCCGATATCGCACCTTCGTGCGTCGGTAGCAGTTGCGATATTTGGCACTTTCAACAGCGCCACCCTCGGTCGGGTCGTGATGGATCTCTCTCCCCAACACGTCACGGCAGAAGTCGATCCAATAGTCGCGCGTATGGATGAGATGCAGGTGCCATACCTCATCGACTTCTTGCGAAGGCGTCAGCGTCTCCTCCGATACGCACATCAGATAGATAAACCTCTTGTATTCTTGAATGACGCGTTGCGTAAATTCGGATGACCAACCAGTTTCGCGCGCAAGCCTGGCCGAGAAGGGCATGCTGACGCCGGGTTGATCGAGGCTGTAAGTTTCAAGGCGGTTCCAGAGGTCGGGATCGCTCGTTCTGCTCATGCTGTCCTCGTCAGCCATGGTTCGACGACAGAATTATAGCACATCCGTGGATTGCACCTGGGTCGGAGTCGAGGTCTGGCTCCTATCGTATGCGGCAAGGCTCGTTGTCAGATGAACATGCCGGGGCCAGACGTCACGCCCTCCTGGAGCTGTCGCTCGACAGGTTCCCAGGCGTTCGGACCTTAGTCCAAGTTGACGGCATTTCAATCGCGGCTAAATTGCCTTGGGCGGAACTGACCGGGGGCGGTTTAAGTGCTGGGGGTATCATTCAAGGAAAGTGACCTGCGCTTGATGTCGGGCGCGGTCCAAGCATGGTACAGACACTTTGGCTTGGCACCAGAACCGAGATGCTCTGCCTTGCTGTGCAGTTCGGTGATTGATCTCTTCAACCAGGGTCATGGTTCCGTCGAAGATCTGACAGCCCTCTTAATCGCACTTTACGATGGACCGAAATCCATGGAGCGCTCCACGACATCTACCAAAGCTCACTAGCACTTGCTGGCGACCGTCGATTCGCTCGCGGACAGATCGAAGATCTTTCGGACCGAGCCAGACGATGTCGTCGCCGTTCCGTCCGAAAGCATGCCCGTTCTCCTGACGCAGGACGAAATCGATTTATTCGTGACGGCTTCACGGCAAACGGCAAGGAGGTGTAACGCCAGCGGTCCAATGAGCGATGATGCTGCCATTTTAACGGCTCACGGGAAAGGATGGAACTTTTCATCCTCCTCAATGTTTGCTGCAGTGGATGACGTGGCGCGTTCTCCTCCCTTACGCGAGTCGCGTGATCTAAGTGCTACGGGAGATGGTCCCTCCCTCTCCAGGCACACCCAAGTGGACAAGGGCTCGTCTTCCTCCACGACTTGAGGCGAGCCCTTGTCGCATTGCGGCTCTGCCAAATGATCACGAGCCCCGAACCGTTACGCTACGCGCTTGATCCGGATCTCCCTCTTACCCGGCCATGGAAACCTACCTTGCATCAGCGAGGTTGGTGCCTGGTCGACGACATTTCGCGAATATGTCGAGTGCGGGATCATAAACCTTTGTCGACACGTCCATGAGACCGAGAACACTGTGAAACAAGTTGTCATGGGAGTTGGGAAGCGCTGCATTCCGATCCAGGCATCCCATGTCAAACCCACCCGAGCGCTGCAGGTCATCCGCGATCCAAACGAGGAATGGGACATGGGTTTGCTGCGACGGCGCGAACACATATGGCGCGCCATGCAAATAAAGGCCGTGCTCGCCAAGCGATTCGCCGTGATCTGAAAGGTAGATGACCGATCCGGCAATCGTGGAGGAGCGCGCCTTCAGTCTATCGATCACCTGCGACACGATGTGATCGGTATAGAGGATCGTATTATCATAGGCGTTCTTGATTTCCTGCGCTGAGCAAGCGCCGAAGTCATTTGCCCGGCAATCTGGTAAAAAGTGCCTGAAATCGTTTGGATATCTCGAGAAATAGGCCGGGCCGTGGCTTCCTAGCTGATGCAGGATCAAAACACTATCGCCCTTGACGGTGCTAAGCCACGAATCCATGCGATCGAGAAGAATGGCGTCCAGGCATTCGCCGTCCTTGCAAAACCTGGGGTCGGCAGAACTCGGGAGGAATTGGTAAGCGACGCGGTCGGTCACGTGATAACTGCCGGTATCATTGTCAAACCACGACACTGATACGTTTGCATGGGTTAGGACATCGAGCACGTTCTCTGTCTCAAGGCCCTTGCGATGTGTGTAGGCGCGGCGTGGATAGACCGAAAACATGCACGGTATCGAGACGGCCGTGGACGTGCCGCAGCTCGTCGTGTTTGGAAAGTAGACGACGCCGCGCTCGCGGAGCTCCGGGTTCGTATCCCTGCCATATCCGCCTAGCGAAAAATCGTCTGCCCGAGCGGTTTCTCCTGCAACGATGACCGTCACTCGCGGCTTTGGCCTCAACCCGGTGCGATGTGCGTCCACTCCCAGTGGGTGCGCGGTAACCTCGGCATTCTGGGTCGCGTCTATTATGAACCGAACGGCGCTCGATATCGGAAAGAAGGGATTGAGTGGATCGAGGATGTCCCGGTGCGCCCGGCCGACCCCGGCAAAGGTTCGATAGTCGCAGGCGGCCGCCAGAGCGAAGATCCCGATGCATCCGACGATTATTGCGCTGTTGTGCGCCAGTTTCGCCAAGAAGGGCCGATGCGCGACCCTTACCCAGACAACGACCAGCGATGGAAGGATTCCGGTCATAAGGAGATGGGTGGCGAAGCGCAAGGTTAAGAGGTGCCCCGCTTCAGCACCCGTAGAGACGGCGGCGTTTCGAATCATCTCGCGATCAACGACCACACCGAACTGATCGGTGAACCAGGACGCCGCAGACGCGGTTAGGATAAAGAAGATCAAAAATATCCTGGTTACATATTTCGCAGAAAAGGCCGTGACTATGGCCATGCTCATCGCCGAGATACCGACGGCAAAAAGAATGAAGGCAAAGTGATCCTTTGCCAAATAACCGAACGCCTTGGTCCAGAATGTCCAGTTCGTGACAAGAAGCAGATACAGGGTCGTGACAGCGCAAATTGTCACGCTTCCGACCGTGGGCCGATAGCAATGCAAGACTTTGTTCATCCTAATGCATCCAACGCGCTCGATGTCCCGGCGCGGCGCAAAAGATCGGAACTTCCGGGCTAAGGATTTCAGGCATGGGCGCTCCAGAGTGGGTAGCGCCTAGGTGGCTGAAGAACCTGACAGAGACCTGAACAGACGTCAGGCGACGGCATTGCCGACGCCGGTCTCCTCCTCAGCGCCCGCCGCGTGCGACGCTTCAACGACGTGTTCGATCCGTTGAGCGATGCACTGGCGCATATCCGCCGTAGCGGGCATCATCGCCAGCAACATTCGAAAGCCCATGGATGGGATTGGAAATCAACCCCGGTCCCGGTTCGAGCTTCAGCATCCTGCGCCTGGTATCATCGCGCGAACTATCTGGCCAAAGATCGACTGCGCAGTCAGATATCGAAATTGGTCGGCAGCACAACGACATCGCGAATTGTGACATTTCGCGGCCTGGTCAGCATGAAGATGATGGCATCGGCCACCTCCGACGGTTCGATGAGGCTTCCGGATTCCTTCGCCTTTTGGAGATTTTCTTCTGGCCAGTCGGCAAGCAGCGCGCTGATCACCGGTCCGGGCGAAACCGAGCCCACGCGGATGCCCTTCTTGTTGACCTGGCGCCGCACGGTCTGAACGAAGCAGGTCATGGCCCATTTCGAAGCCGAATAGACGGGCTCCCATGGAACGGGATAATGCCCCGCCACTGAACTTGTGACGATAATGTCTCCCGAGCCGCGCGCGATCATGTGCGGCAGAACATCATGGACGTTCTTCATGACTGCGTTGACGTTGAGGTTGAGCATTCGGTCAATAACGGCGGTGTCGGCCTCGATCAGGTCACCCCCGATGTAGGTGCCTGCATTGGCGTGAAAAATATCGAGCTGGCCGGTCAGTTTCTCGATAGACGGCATCAGGCTCGCGCAACTGGCTGGATCGAGAAGATCGATCACCAGGGGGATTACGACATTACCGAGCTCGTCGCAAACTGCGTCCAGAGCCTTCTGGTCGCGATCGACGAGCACCACGCGCGCGCCCTCCGCAACCATCGCCCTCGTGCTCGCCAGTCCGATGCCGGAGGCCGCACCCGTAACTGCCGCCACCATACCTTCCAATTGCTTGACCATGCTCGTCTCCTTCTGCGTCAGATCACATTCTGCAAATCCAGCGGCCACCTCACTCAATGGCTTCCCCACTGGCTTGCCGTTTCGAGGCATTGCTTCCACTCAACGACACCGTCAGTCGTGCCCGCGCTCCGCAGCGAACAGGCGGCCGCCGCATGGCCGAGCCAAAGACAGTCCTTGATTGCCCAGTCTTCGTGCAGGCCGTACATGAAGCCTGCCGCGAAGGCATCGCCCGCACCGTTCGGTCCGACAATCGCATTGCGAGGTATCTTGACGGAGGGCACGAAGATCTTCTCTCCTGACCGCGTGACGGTGATCGCGCCTTCGGGAAAGTGGACGGTGATAAGCCGCATCGCGCCCTGCTTGAGAATGACGGCCGAGGCCGCCGCGCACGCATCAACGTCAGTCCTGCCGTCCCGAGTGGTTTCCATCTCTGCAAGCGCCCCGATCTCTTTGTCGTTGACAATGAGCGTATCGAGATGCGGTAGGCAGGGCAGGATCAGGCCGCGCAGGCGTTCCGGCGTGACCGTGCAAAGTTCGAGATTGGTCTCAAGACGAGCGGCGCGAGCGGCTTTGAGCACTGTCACCCAGCCGTTGGCATTGTCGCCCCAAGGTGCATCCATCGTGGGATGGATGCCGGGAAGTCCGAGATGCAAGAAGCGCGCGGTGGTTCCAGAAAAATCGAAATGATCCGGCGAAAGCAGCGCCGAAACGCCGATCTCGGAAATATGTGTGCGCAGTCCACTTGCCTGCGAGATGAAGGCCTCGGTCGTATGGGTGCTCGCCTGGTCGCTGACATGCATCTGCCGACGGTCGAGACCAGCTCGCTCGGCTTCGGCGATGAGCTTGCGGCCGGCCTCGTCGTTGCCCACCAATCCAATGGTTTCGACCGGGATTGCCGGGTCGAGCCTCTTGATGTCGATGGCAAGATTACAGGCCGGGCCGCCGCCGCGTTCCTCGAGCCCCCAGGCGATACCGACGCTGTCTTCCCTTGGCCATGCGTCTATCCTGCGATTTCGGTCGAGGCACCAGGTCCCGCCGGCGATGAAGCCCCGCCTGCTCGTTCCGGCCATGCTCTCCTCCCTTGGCGGTGTCAATTCATCAAAACCTTTTCGGTGATGACCGTGTCGTCGGAGAGTGTCCGCATCGGCTGCTGACCGCCTGCCTGCAGTGCGCCGTGATAGGCCCTGACCGCCTCCTCTGGTCTGAGATCACCATCTGCTACGGCACGCATGAATTTCACCATGGCGAGCGGGTCTTCGGCGAGATTGATCTTGCGACCGAAAAGCGCCACGCGGGCGCCGTATTTCTCCGCCTGGTGGATGAGTTCGAACGTGTCGCGCGCAGTACCCGCCCCGCCGCCTAGCACGCCGACGATCAGGCTCGGGTCGTAGGACGTGAGCTCCTCCAGCGCCTTCGGGCCATTGAACGGAATCTTCAGGAATTGCGGCCGCTGCGCACGTGTCAGCCCGGCCAGCGCCCGGCATATGCAATCATTTACGAAATGTGGTTGGAGGTCAGGCGAAATACCGGTGTCGACGTTCGGATTGAAGACTTCCAGGAAATAGTTAAAGCCGTGGTCGTGCGCGTCCTCTACGAAATCCAGGAAGGCGAGCAGCGAATTGTAGTCCGCGTCGAGATCGTTGTTGAAGGTGATCGAATAGAGGCCGAGATCTGTATGGCGCCGGTTGACCGACAGAGAAGCAGTGCGATAGGGCCGTGACGGCTGAGAGGCATAGGTCGCGCCGCGTCCCACCCAGATATCCGTCGCATCATTGGCGCGAATGGCGGGTTTTACATTGCTGCCTGCGTAAGCGCCGCTTTCCGTCAGCAGTTCGAGATTGGAGGCGGAGGTCAGCATGATATCGACGATGTCCTGTGTGACCACGGCCTTGATCTGGTCGAGGAATTCCGCCCGCGTCCGGTAGCGCGTGTAGGAGCAGTCCTTCTCGAGCTTCGGGCCGCAGGATGGAATGCTCGGCCCCATGTCGCCATCCTTCGCGTCCGCGATGATGAAATCCGTTCGCTTGTAGTTGCCGGCCCTGATCTTGGCGATTTTTGCGTCAAAGCGTGTCATGCGCTGATCCTTGAAAATCTGAGGCCGCCAGACCGGCGGCGGGAAGGTTCACAATTTGAGGCATCTGCCTCGCAAAACCGTCAGGCGATCATGTAACCACCATCCACAGGCATCGACAGGCCGTTGACCATTGCTGCCTCGTCAGAGAGCAGGAAAAGAATGACCTCGGCAATGTCTTCGGGTTCGGCGAAACGGCCGACCGGAATGCGATTGAGCATGCCGGCTGCCTTTTTTGGATCGCTCCAGGCCTTGATGGCCATGGGGGTGAGCGTCACGGTGGGATGCACGCCGTTGACGCGGATGCCCTTCGGCGCAAGTTCCTTGGCCATTACCCGGGTCAGCCCGTCGAGAGCGGACTTGGAAGCGCAATAGGCCGCGTGATCGGAAATACCGACAAAGGCGGCGACGCTCGATACGTTGACGATTGCGCCTTTCCGGCTGTTCTTCACCATGTCGCGGGCGTATTCCTGCGAAATGATCATCGGTGCCCTCGTATTGACGGCATAGAGCAGATCGAAGTTCTCGACCTTGAGATCGAGAAAGGACTCAAGCTCGGTCGTGCCCGCACAATTAATCAGAAAATCGGCCGGTAGGGCCTCAAGGGCTGCAGCGCGCGTCGCGTCCGGATCGGCAAGATCGACCGCGATTGGGATACATCCGATTTCATTCTTCAGATCCTCAAGATCGGCCGCCGAGCGCGATAGCGCGGTCACCTTGGCCCCCCGCTGCGCCAGCATGACGGCAGTCTCCCGGCCGATGCCCTTGCCGGCGCCGGTCACCACCACATGCCTGTTTGAAAAATCCATCGCCAATACCTCCTACCAGCAAGTGAAGCCGCCGTCAGCCTTGACGGTCGCGCCAGTGATCAGGCTCGATGCGTCGCAGGCGAGAAAATGCACCACCGACGCAATCTCATGGGGCTGGCCCATCCGGCCCATCGGCGTGTCACGGATCCAGATGTCCATCATCTTCTTGTCGACCACAGTCTTCGTCATTTCGGTTTCGATATAGGTTGGTGCGACGGCGTTGACGCGAACGCCACGGTCGGCCCATTCCACGGCGAGTGAGGCGGTCAGGTGGTGGACGGCGGCCTTTGAGGCGTTGTAATAAGTCTGCAGCTGTGGACGGTTGACGATATAGCCGGACATCGAACCGATATTGACGATTGCACCACGGCCGGCCTTCAGCATGTAGCGGCCGAAGGCGCGATTGCACCAGAAGACGCCGTTGTAGTTCACATCGTTGACATTGAGCCAGAGTTCGTCCGGCGTATCCTCTGCGGCCGTACCGGTCCGGGCAATGCCTGCGTTGGCGACCAGCACGTCGATGCGGCCGTGCTTTGCGAAGATATCCGCAGCGGCTTTGTCGACGGCTGCGGAATGAGTGACATCGAGGACCAGCGCATCGGCTTCGACACTCTTGCCGGCCAAGGCCTGCCGGCCCGATTCGGCGAGCGCTTCGTCGCGATCGATGATGACGATTCGGGCGCCTGCCTCGGCAAGCGCTTCGGCGCAGGCAAGGCCAATACCGCGTCCGCCGCCGGTCACCACAGCGGTTTGGCCATCCATCCGGAATTTCTCGAAGAACATGTCTTGCTCCGTGGCTATGCAGAATTAGAGACGCCGGCCGCTCTTGGCATCAAACAGATGCACCCGGGCCGGGTCGATCCGCAGCGAGATAGCCGCGCCCGGCAGCGCGGCGATGCGGTCGCGAACGGCCGCCATGATGGCATCGCCGCCGAGATGTGCAAAGATCTGTGTTTCCGAGCCGGTGGGTTCGAGAACCGAGATCGTCGCAGGCATTCCGTCGGGCCGCACATCAATATGTTCTGGACGGATGCCGTAGATGACAGGCTCGCCGTGGCTCGGCGTCCCCTCTGGCACCGGCAGCACGGTGCCCTTGTTGCTGACAAAGGCCAGCCGGCCGCTTTCCATCGACAATCTGCCGGGAACGAAATTCATCGACGGCGAGCCGATGAAACCTGCCACGAAGACATTGGCCGGGCGATCATAGAGATCGAGCGGCGCGCCGATCTGCTCCACCCGTCCGTCGCGCATCACGACGATCTTGTCGGCCATGGTCATGGCCTCGATCTGGTCATGCGTCACATAGATGGTGGTCGTCTTCAGCCGTTGGTGAAGTTCCTTGATCTCGACGCGCATGGTCACGCGCAGCTTGGCGTCGAGATTGGAAAGCGGCTCGTCGAACAGGAAGACCTGGGGATCACGGACGATCGCGCGTCCCATGGCGACGCGCTGGCGCTGGCCGCCCGAGAGCTGCTTCGGGTAGCGATCAAGCAGTTTGCCGAGATCGAGAATTTCGGCCGCCCTGCGGACCTTCGCTTCGATCTCGCTCCTCGGCGCGCCCTTGAGCTTGAGAGGAAAGCCCATATTGTCTGCCACGGTCTTGTGCGGATAGAGCGCGTAGTTCTGAAACACCATGGCGATGTCACGGTCCTTGGGAAGGACGTCGTTGACGACCCTGCCGCCGATGGCGACCGTGCCGCCGGAGATCGTTTCAAGCCCTGCGATCATCCGCAGCAGGGTGGACTTGCCGCAGCCCGACGGCCCGACCAGCACGACGAATTCGCCATCGGCAATGTCTATGCCGACACCGTGGATGACCGGCAGCGCACCATAATTCTTTGTAACGTTCTTGACGGTGACGTGAGCCATATGAGTTCCTCTATTGCGGCAGTGCGATCTGCATCTTGACTTCGCCCTTCGCAGCGGAAGCCGCGATCTCGAAAGCCCGAACGCTTTCGTCGAAATCGAACGTACGGGTGATGAGCGGTTTCACGTCGATCGCCCCCGATGACAGCATGGCCACGCAGCGCGGAAAGACATGGGCATATCGGAAGACATGCTCCACGCGCGCCTCGCGCACCATGGCCTTGCCGACATCGTAGTGGATCGGATGGACCTGCGAACCGATGAAGACCACACGACCGCCGGGTGCCAGCGGGTCGAATACGCCCTCGGCACCTCCGGGATGGCCCGAGCACTCGAAAACGATCTCCACGCCCCAGCCGCCGGTGGCGGCAAGGATTTCCCTGGCCAGTTCCTGCCGCGCAACGTTGACCGGTGAGATTGGACCGAGCTTGGCGGCAAGCTCCAGCTTGGCGTCATCGATGTCGCTTACGAACACCCGCGCGCAGCCGGCCGCGACAGCCGACAGCGCTGTCACCAGGCCGATCGGACCAGCGCCGATCACCAACGCTATGTCGCCCGGCCTGACCTGCGCCTTGGTGGCCGCATGCACACCCACTGCCAGCGGTTCGACCATGGCGGCTTCGGCGAAGGAAACGTTGTCGGGCAGCTTGTAGGAGAAATCGGCCGGATGGACGACCGTCGGCCTGAGTACGCCATGGATGGGCGGCGTCGCCCAGAAGCGGACTGCCGGATCAATATTGTAGAGGCCAAGGCGCGTCGCGCGGCTATTGGGATCGGGAATGCCCGGCTCCATGCAGACCCGATCGCCCACCTTGAGCGACGTGACCTCGGCACCGGTCTCGATCACGGTGCCGGACGCCTCGTGGCCGAGGATCATCGGTGCTTTCACCTGGAATACGCCGGTGCCGCCATGTGTATAGTAATGCACGTCGGAGCCGCAGATGCCCACGGTGTGGAGCTTGATGCGCACGTCGCGTCGGCCGAGCACCTCGTCACGCTCGATCGGGAAATCGCGCAGCGACAGCTTCATCTTCTCTTCCAGTACCAGCGCTTTCATTGTCTCTGTCCTATTGTCTCAAGAAGCATCAGCCGCGCCATACGATCAGGACCCCGAGCGCGATGGCCAGGACGTGGCAGACCGTCAGCGGAATTGATTGTTCGAGGAACCGCATCCAGAAGAGTTCGAGCGCGACGAACAGGTAGATGCCGACGAAGACGCGGTCGAACCAGTTGGTGATGATCGGCAGAAAGCCTGTCCGCTCGGATTTGCGGCCCGCCACTTCCGGTTCGGCATCGATCTGTCCGGGGTCAAATGGCTCTTGCATCGCTCTACTCCTTGACTGCGCCGAAGGTGAGACCTGCCACGATATGCCGCTGGACCACTGCGAATATGACGAGGGCGGGGATGAGCGTGATCACGGCGATCGCCGCCATCGCCCCCCATTCCGTTCCCGTTGTCGTCACATATTCCGAAAGGCCTGTGGTGATGGTGCGCGCGTTGAAGCTGGTCAGGGTCGCGGCAAGCAGGAACTCGTTCCAGGCGAAGACCCAGGTGAGGATCAGCGTGACGGCAAGGCCAGGCCGTGCAAGCGGGAAGATGACTTCGTGGATAACCTGCCACGTCGAGGCACCATCGACGGTCGCGGCCTCATCGAGTTCCTTGGGAATTCCGTCGATGGTGGGCCTCAGCGTCCAGATCGCGAAAGGCAGGTTGAACGTGCAATAGAGCAGGATCATGCCGATCTTCGTGTCGTAAAGCTTCCAGTCGCCGAACGTGATGATCTGGGTGAAGAGCAGGAAGAAAGGCAAAAGAAACACCGCCGCCGGCGCCATGCGGTTGGTGATCGTCCAGAAGAAGATGTTCTCCTTGCCTGCGAGGTCGAAGCGCGAGAGCGCATAGCAAGCCATGAAGGCCAGCACCGTGACCAGCACGGCGTTGCCGCTGGATATGATCATCGAATTGAGCATGTAGCCGCGCAGCGTCTCATTGCCCAAGACGTTGACGTAATTCTTCCAGTAGATCACGTCGAGAAACAGGCTCGGCGTCGTGAAGAGATCGACCGCCGGCTTCACCGAAATGACGAAAAGCCAATAGATCGGGAAAAGCGTCAGCAGGCTCAGCAACAGCCAAAGCGCCACGTAAAGAAGGGGATTGCGGCCCTGCATCAGAATGTCCTCTTCCGTTCGCGTCGAGCCACGAGGGCGACATAGAGCAGCCAGCACATCACCAGGGTGAGGTAAAGGACGATCACCGAGATCGCGGCGCCATAGCCGTAGTCGGTTTTTGGGAAGACGATCTTCCAGATGTGCAGCCCGACATAACGGGTTGCGGCTCCCGGCCCGCCCGAGGTCAGCATCCAGACTTCATCGACAGTGCGCAGCGCATCCATCAGGCGGATAAAGACCGTTGCGAGAATTGCCGGTCGGATCATCGGCAGTGTGACGTGCCAGAAGATCTGGCGGCGGTTGGCGCCATCAATCTGCGCCTGTTCGAACGGCTCTTTCGGCAGGGCGAGCAGTGCGGCAAGCAGTGTCAGCGTCACCAGCGGCGTCCAGTGCCAGATGTCCATGATGACGGTCAGGGTGAAAGCGGTGGTGGCGTCGCGGCCGATGTTGAGATCGTATCCGAACCAGTTTCTCAGGAGATAGGGGATGATGCCGATGCTGGGCGTCGTCATCAGGCGCCAGACCGAGCCGACGACGATGGGCGCGACGATCAGGGGCAGTGTGTGGATCGTGCGGAAGAAGCCCCGTCCAGGAAATTCCTTCATGAAGAGCTGGGCGAGGAGATAGCCCAGCGCGATCTCGCTCAGCACCGCGAAGAATGCGAATTTCATGGTAAAGGCGATGGAGGTCAGGAATTCGGCGTCGAAGACAAGGCGGCGGAAATTGTTGGCGCCGTTGTAGATCATGTCGGGGCTGGCGCCGAACGGGTTCCACTGGTGGAATGCCACGTAAAGCACGTAGATGAAGGGTATGATGCCGAAGATGCCGAGGATCGCGATCGTCGGGGCGAGCATCAGCCAGCCGACAGTGTTTGAACGCATGAATTCCGTGCTCCCGAAAGATATCCGTGCAGATCAACAGCCTGCACTAACCGGCAACTGCGCCCGGGTGGCGGTCCTGGGAGAGGCCACCCGGACGCAGGCTCTTGTCGGTGTTATTTGCGATAGCCGAGATTCTTCAGCTCTGCTTCGGCCGCCGCCGCCATCTGGTCGAGGCCTTCATCCGGACCTACTTCGCCTAAGAGGATCTTGTAGAAGATCGGCGCCGTGGCTTCACGCACCTGCGCATGGAAGGGGAAAGGCGGCGCGCCGGCGAAGAGCTTTCCCTGGTCCTTGAGCATGGTGTAGTAGCCATTCAGCTTCTTATCCATGTCGAGGACCTTGGGATCGTCATAGGTCGCCGTATTGGTGATGCGGGGTGCGGCAATCGCCCAGTCGGGCTGGACCGAGTCCTGGCCGATGAACTGCAGGAAGAGCAAGGTCGCTTCCTTGTTCTTCGACGTCACCGGCAAGCCGAAGGCACCGCCGTCATAGTAGCCGAGATAGCCTTTGCCGCCCTCGACCTCCTTGAGGACGTCGGGTTCGGTGGGCGGAAGCGCGACGCCGACATTGCCGACCACCTTGGACTTTTCTGCATCCGACGCGATCCAGGCGGCGTTCTCGCCATAAACCAGGCCCTGTGCGACGCGGCCGGCGGCGAATGTCGTCCCGACTTCCGTCCAGGTTGAAGCAGCAGATTCAGGCGGAGCGATGTCCCGCAGATGCAGCCAGTATTTGATGGCGGCCTTGGCCTTGTCGCCATTCATCTGGCCGCCATTCTCGACGGAGGCGGCATAGTTGTTATTGGCGTCGATACCCCAGTTGTAGACGCCGAATGTCGGAGCGATCGACTCGAAGAATTCGTACCAGGAGGCCGCGTGACCGGTGTGCGCCTGGGCCGTCGTTCCCCAGAGCTCCATCCCGTTGTCCTTGCCGTACTTGGTGAAGAACTCAGCAATCTGCGTATATTCCTCATGGGTCTTGGCCGGAGCCAGATCCTTGCCGGTCTCCTTCTTGAAAGCTTCCTGGATTTTTGGATCATTGAAGAGGTCGGTGCGATAGAGATAGACCTTGATGAAGGCTTCCATCGGAATACCGAAGAGATCGCCGTCGGCGTTCTTGAAGTAGTTGGCGAATGTCGTGAAATGGGTTTCATCGAATTCCGGCGCCTTCAGTGACGGATCGTCCTTCAGCGATTTCGAAATGTCGGTCAGGAAGCTGCGCGCCAGATAGGCATAGATGATGTCCTGCTCGATATAGACCATGTCATAGATGCCGGTCTTGGCTTCCATGTCCTTGATGGCCTTGTCGTACATCTGGTCCCAGGAGGTGGTCTCGATCTGGACCTTGATGCCGGTCTTTTTCTCGAATTCCGGCGCAAGCACGTCCTTGATGTAGTTGGACGGCGGCGTGCTTTCGGTCACGCCGTGCAGGACGACACCCTTGTATTTTGCGCCGGCATCCGACCAGAAATCGGCCCTTGCGGGTATTACGCTCGTAAGAACACCGATCGCAAGCGCAGCGATTCCAATTCCACTTTTCCTGATCATAATTCCTCCTCCTTGTGCCTTTGCACCACTTGCGGGCGCTGGCCGGCAAGTACGTTCCCACGACCGACAGGTGTCGGCTCCTCCCAGGTTCCGGCAGCACGGCTCCTCCCGGCTTCCAGATACGGTTCGCCTTCATAGGATCGCGACCTCTGGGCTGCTTTCCCGGCTTCGTTCCTATTGGCGTAAGAAGAGCTTAGTGCGCGGTCTTTTGCTCCGCCACGCGTGGTTTGCCGGCGACCTATACTTTTTCGCCGACTGCCATGGCCGCCGAATAGGCACGAATTTCCCGGAAGGGATCGCTTCGCGCTTGCGTTCCGATCTTGTGGGCGTTGCGCCGGTAATCCGAGGGCGTGCGCCCGCAGATCTTGAAGAACTGCCTGTTGAAATTGGCAATGTTGTTGAACCCGACCTCAAAGCAGATCTCGGTGATCGGCCGATAGGTCTGGGTAAGCAACGAGCAGGCGGCATAGATGCGCGCAAGGATGACGTAGCGCGCGAAGGTATGACCGGTCTGGCGCTTGAAAAAGCGCGAGAAGGCCTGCGGCTCGAGACCGCAGACCTTTGCGACCGAGGCCAGATCGATGTCGTCGCTGTAGTGCTCCAGCACATAGCGCATGGCGACGTCCAGCTCATGGGGCAGTTCCATCTGCGAAGAGGCCGGCGCGAGCCGCGACAGCCTGCGCCGCTCGGCGGGATTGCGTGCCAGTGCGATCATCAGCTGCAGGAAGAGCACGACACGCTCGGCGCCATGGGCGGAGCCCATCTGCGCAAGCAGCCGCCGGCCTTCAAGCGCCGTGGCGCCCAAGAATTGCACGCCGTAGACCGCGTCCTCATAAAGCGGATTTATTGTGCCGAGCTCAGGACAAAATGAGCCGACGCGATCGGCCCATTCGGGGGTAAACTGGATCAGCACGTCGCGGTTGCGGATCAGCTTGCCGGGCTCGATATCGCTGACCCAATTGTGCGGCACGTTCGGACCAGTCAGCACCAGGCAGCCAGGCTCGAACTCGCCGATATAGTCGCCCACCATCATGACGCCCGAAGTCGTGCGGGTGAGATGCAGTTCGTATTCAGGATGATAGTGCCACTTCGCTCGGAAATAAGGGTAGTCATGCATGTTCCAGCGAAAGGATTCTGCTGGCGGGCAGATGATCATCTCGAAATCGGGTACGATCCGCAAATCGGCTTTCATGGAAATAACCTCCTCCCGACAGGCAGGTCGTGGTTCCCCAGGCGCCTATGTCGGCATGCACGCCAAAAGAGCTTTTCGTCGTTCGGCTCCCTTGTCCAGTCGCAGCTTAAGAGCAAGCGAGCCATTGGTTCCCCCTGCACGTCGGCCTTCCGTTGGCGCTGGTTTGCGCCTTATATGTTGCCTGAAAAAACAAATTAGTTCATTTGGGAAAGCTGTCAACACCAATCTCATAAGCCCAAGTTCCCAAATACCTGCAGGCCACTATTGAGGCATTTGCACGCCGAAAAAAACATTTGCTCATTTTGACATCGAATGCTCGATCGTCCTCGATCTTGAAATCCGCTTGACAGACGCAACTGAAGCTTTATTTGTTGCGCAATGCAACATACTTTTGCTAGGGGGAGAAGATGGGCCGGTTAGGTATTCATTCTTTCGTGTGGACGGGCGGACAAACCCAGTCGATGCTTGAGGAAGCAATGGAGAAATCCGCCTCCTGCGGTTACAACCTCATTGAGTTCGCCTACCTGCGCCCGGAGAAATTCGATCTCGATGCACTCGCCAAGCGGGCTGCGGCGCTGAAACTCGATATTGCTGTCACCATGGGCCTTCCGGTCAGCCACGACGTGTCGAGCGAAGATGCGCAGGCGGTTCGAGCGGGCGAAGGCATGCTGGCCGACGCCGTGCGCGCCGTGCGCGACATAGGCGGGAGCAAGCTCGGCGGCATCCTTTATTCCGCCCACGCGAAATACGCCCGGATGCCGACCAAAAAGGGATGGGACAGCAGCGTCGCGGCCATCGCCAAGACGGCTGGCCTTGCCCAGTCTGCAGGGATCGACCTTGTTCTTGAAGTGGTGAACCGTTTCGAGACCAATCTTCTCAACACCACCGCCCAGGGCCTCGCCTTCATCGATCAGGTAGGCTCAAAACATGTGCGGCTGCACCTCGACACGTTCCATATGAACATCGAGGAAGCGAACCCGGCGGCGGCCATCCGGCTTGCGGGCGATAAGATCGGCTATTTTCATATCGGCGAAAGCAATCGCGGCTATCTCGGCGACGGCGTCATCAATTTCGATCTCATGTTCGATGCATTGCTCGACATCGACTACGAGCGCGACATCACCTTCGAATCCTTTTCGAGCGCTGTCGTCGATGAAGGTCTGTCGCTTGCCTGCGCGATCTGGCGCGACACCTGGACCGAAAACATGCCGCTCGCGCAGCATGCAAAGCGATTCATCGACCTCAAGATGGACGAGGCGAAACGCCGTCGCGCGACCGTTGCGCGGCCGTGACGGCGAAAGATGGGGGAAAGGTGAAGTCCGGTAGATACCGGGCGTTTGCGGCCCAGTCATGATGTGTCAGTGGTCGGACAAGAGAGGCAAGGAGAATCGCCCGTGAATGAAGTGGGTCCAATCGCGTCTCCGAGCGGGATCCGCCAGCGCAATGAACTCGCGGCGATGCGGGCGCTCTATCGCCACGGCCGCTTGAGCCGGGCGGAGCTTGCGCGCATTCTAGGGCTCAATCGCTCCTCGTCCGGCCATATCATCGCCGGACTAACCGCCGAGGGCCTCGTCCGCGAGGTGGGAACCGCCGAGCAGGCCCAGACGACCCACGCGGGGCGGCCGGGCATCATGCTCGAACTTATGCCCGAAGCCGCCTTTTTTCTCGGCATCGAGATCGGCGTCGAACATATCACGGTGGTTGAGGTCGATCTCGCCTGCCGCATCGTCAACAACCGAATGGAGCCATTCGACGGCCCATCCGTCGATGTCGAGACTGCGGTCTCGCGCGCGATCGCGATCGCCTTCGACACATTGCCGGCCGAACACCGCAGCCGCTGCGAGGGCCTCGGCGTCGCCGTGCCGGCGCAAATGGACCGAAAGGGGCTGATCAACACCGCTCCCCTGCTCGGCTGGCAGAACATACAGCTGGCCGATCTCGTGCGTGCGGCCGTGCCGGCACAAATGCCGGTCATGGTGGAGAATGACGCAAACGCCTTCGCGACCGGCGCGAGCTACGGCGCTCGGGAGGTCCATTCGGGGGTCACGCTCTATCTCGTCATGGAAAGCGGCGTGGGCGGCGGCATCGTCGTCGACGGGACCGTGCTTCGCGGCGCGCGGGGACTTGCCGGCGAAATCGGGCATCTGCGCGTCGATGGTGCCGATGCGCCCGGCCGCAGCCTGGAAAGCGTCCTCGGTCTGGAGTGCATCCTGAGCATCTATCGTTCCGTCTCGACGCAGCCGGAACCGAACTTCGCGACTTTTCTGGCCGATGTGCGCGACCGCGTTCCCGGCGCCGTCGCCATAGCAGAAGACTGGGCGCGGGCGCTGGCTTACGGCCTGATTCAGGCCTGCAGGATCATCGATGCCGACAGGGTCGTCCTTGGCGGTTCGGTCGCTGCGCTCTATCCGTTGATGGCGGCGCGCGTCCTGCATCACATTCGCTCCGTGCAGGAGGAGAGCTTTCCGCTGCCCTTGATCGAAACAAATGGCGATGAGACGGTGGGGCCGGCCTTCGGCGCTGCCTGCATGCTTCACCAGCGCTATCTCCTGACCGACAGCGCGCGCCCTGCCGAGGATGCTGCATGACACCGACAGGCTTAGCCCCTGATGCGCTTGGACCAACGATAACGATCGGCGAGATCCTCGTCGAGATCATGGCAACGGATCGCGGCACGGGCTTTCTCGAGCCGATCACTCTCATCGGCCCCTACCCCAGCGGGGCTCCGGCAATCTTCATCGATCAATGCGCCAGAATAGGCGGTTCGGCCGGCATTATCGCCTGCGTGGGCGACGACGACTTCGGCCGCGTCAATGTCGCACGGCTGCGCGCGGACGGCGCCGATGTCTCGGCTATTTCGACCAGCCCAGAGTTTCCAACCGGCAGCGCCTTCGTGCGCTACCGGAATGACGGTTCGCGCGATTTCGTGTTCAACATCGCAAGATCCGCCGCCGCCCAGATCGACCTTACCGCCGCGGCGCGCGCGCTCATTGCCCGATCGGGCCACCTGCATGTCATGGGAACCGCGTTTGCTATACCCGGCGCCATCGAGATTATCGAACACGCGATTTCGGCGATCAAGGCTCGCGGCGGCAGCATCTCCTTCGACCCGAACGTCCGCAAGGAGTTGCTCGGGCAATCCGAAACCCGCGCCCGCTTCGCAAGGCTTGTCGATATCGCCGACCTGATCCTCCCGTCTGGAGACGAGCTGTTCGTCGCGGCTGGCGTCGAGGGCGAAAGTGAGGCGGTCCATGCGCTCTTCGCCCGTAACGCCAGCGAAGTGGCACTCAAGCGCGGCGCAAAGGGCTCGACCGTCTTCACACGGGAAGGCCGACGCATCGACTGCCCGGCCTTCGCAGTCGAAGAAATCGATCCGACCGGCGCCGGAGACTGCTTCGGTGGCGCCTATGTCGCGTGCCGCCGGCTCGGTATGCCAATCGAACAGGCGCTCACCTATGCCAATGCGGCCGGCGCCCGCAATGTCACGGCCAAGGGGCCGATGGAGGGAGCCGGCACCCGCGCCGAACTTGACGCCTTCATCGCCATGACACCGGGGCACAGCCCATGACATCCGTACTCGCCAACCTAGCGCGCAGCCGACGCACGGGCGGCATGGCCGGCATCACTTCCGTTTGCTCGGCTCATCCCATCGTGATGCGCGCGGCCCTTCGACATGCCGTGGCGTGCGATGGTCCGGTATTGATCGAGGCGACCTGCAATCAGGTCAATCAGTTCGGCGGGTACACGGGCTTGAAGCCCCGTGATTTTGTGGCGCTGGTGGAAAAGATCGCCGGCGAAGAGCGCCTGCCGCGAGACAAGGTCATCCTCGGAGGCGATCATCTTGGCCCCAATCCATGGCGCGCAGAACCTGCCGAGGTCGCCATGACCAAAGCGGAAGACATGATCGCCGCCTATGTCGAGGCTGGCTTCCGCAAGCTCCATCTCGATACGTCCATGGGCTGCGCGGGTGAACCGGTCGCGCTCGACGACGCGACGACAGCCGGACGGGCGGTGAGGCTGGCGGCCGTGGCGGAACGGTGCGCGGCCTCTTCAGGCGGTGAGCCACCGGTCTATGTCATCGGAACCGAAGTGCCGCCGCCTGGCGGCGCGCATCATGTGATCACCACGCTCGACCCGACGGGCGTCGACGCGGCGCGCAAGACGATTGCGCTGCACCGGACGCGGTTTGACGAAGCGGGCCTCGGCAAGGCCTTCGACCGCGTGCTGGCGCTTGTCGTCCAGCCTGGAGTCGAGTTCGGCAATGAAAACGTCATTGTCTACGACCGGGCGAAAGCACAAACCCTTTCCGCGCTGCTCGACGAGGAGCCCGCGCTTGTCTACGAGGCGCATTCGACTGACTATCAGGGCGCGGAAGCGCTCCGCCAACTCGTCGAGGACGGCTTCGCCATCCTCAAGGTCGGGCCGGAATTGACCTTCGCACTTCGGGAAGCACTCTACGGACTTGACCTGATCGCAAGCGACTCCATCCCCGGTTATCCGAGCCGAAACCTCATGGTCGTGATGGACGCGCTGATGAGGAAGAACCCCGGCCACTGGAAAGGCCACTATCAGGGTTCGCAGGCTAAGCAGCATATCCTGCGACACTACTCCTATTCCGATCGTATTCGCTACTACTGGAACCACCCCGCGGCCGAGGGTGCCGTCTCGCGGCTCACGCAAGCACTCGACGGCCGGATCATCCCGGCACCTCTTTTCCGGCAGCATCTGCCCACTTTGGTGAGGTACGCTGGAAAGCCCCTTGAACCGCAGGAGTTGCTGATCGACGCGGTGCGGGCAGTTCTCGACGAATACCAAAGCGCTCATCAGCCGGGTCGATAACAACACGCATCGCAATCAACGACGACCCACCCTAGCGCAACGTTGCGATGGACAGACCAAGCGGTAAGCTCCCAACGAGAAACAAGGGCTTCGTCAGCGAGACGACACCTGCCGACGAGGTCGCCGGCGCCACGGTGGTCCTGACGCTATGGTCTCGTCCCGGACTTCTACCTCAAAGCTGCCGGAGGTCCGGGACTGCAGGGCATTTACAGGACATGCGGCGGATGTCGGTTTCACATGCGATTTAGAATTACGTCTTCTTCCTCGTCTCGCTGTCGGCCTCCGAGTGCTGCGGCAGCAGAGGCAATGAAAGCGCCTATCAGGAGAGACAGAGCGCCGAGCATCGCAGTCGTTGCCGCTGCCTCACGTGCCTCGTCTGCAGCTCTTTGGGCAGCGACCTTGGCATCCTCCACACGCTTTAAGATGGCGTCAACGCGCGTCTTGGCATCGGCCTCCGAAAGACCTGCGTGCGATGCCACGATCGTTGCGAGATAGTTTTTGTCCTCATCTGGGATCCCGCCTTGAGCGGCGCCTTGAAGAAGGATTCTCGAGACTTCAGCCGTGGCTGCACCCTGGTCGGTCGTGGCCTGCGCGCGGTTTCGGTCTGGTCGAAGCAAAGCATCGGTGAAATAGGACGCCGAGAGATCGGTCGCCGGCGACTGTGATGATCCTGCTGCGACAGCGCCAGCAAGGCTTGCGTTGGTCGCCGCTTGGCCGACTGCCTGCGCGCCGGCCCCAGCAAGCGAGGTCAAAGATGACGTCAGGAAGCCCACCACGAAAATCGTGGCAACCGCCCAACTGATCAAACCATGAGCGGTGTCCCGGAAGAAGACCTCGTCGGTGTGAACAGCCGCCCATCTCGTGCGGAGCCGGCCCGTGAGGTAGCCCCCTAACGCTGCCGACAACCACTGCACGACCACCAGCCAAATCGCGGCCGTCACGCCAATGGCCTCTGCCGAAGCGCTCTGTCCCGTCCAAGGTGACACCATCGTCAGCCCGACACCAGATCCGAGAAGCAAAAGGATCAGGGTAACGCCTGTGGCGGCAAAAGCACCACCGAGGATCGGTCCCCACGACATCGCGGACTTGGACGATTCGACAGGAGTGGCCGCGACGTCTGGACCTGTCATGGACATGGACATGGACACCTCCTATCGCATGAAGAGAACAAGGAGAATGACGATTGGCAGTGGAATGCCGAGAAGCCAAAGAAGAATACCGCGACCCATGGCGTTGCCTCCGATCTTGAGGTTTTGAAGTTATTGCAGAGACTTAACGCTGACGCCTGTTCAATGTTCCGGCGGTCTAACGACCGACCTTCGCTAAATCCTGTCCGTACCGGCAACAGTTCGTGGCACTGGTTTTATCAGTCGATCGTTGCGAACCCGCCGGAGCATGAACGTTTACATGTGTGAGGCTGCGCCGCTCGAATGCCGGACGATTGAGGCAGGATCGATGCCGGCAAAATGGAATTATGCAGAACTCGTGTGCAACCAATGCTGGCCGGCCGTCTGCGCGGCCGCGACTAGGGTCACCCTCCCACAACCGGGGCGTCCTCGTCCCTCTCCAGCCGTTCCACACCTATCATGTGGTTTCGCGCGCCACTCGACCTGATGAGTTCATCGACTTTCGTGTGAAGCACCCGCATGCCGCGGTTCTGGGAATGCTGGAAAAGAACGAGGATGAAACAGGTTGCCAGTGTTTCCAGCATATTTGTTGCCAGGAGCCATTGCTTGGTTGGACCCGTCGCCAAACCGAAAAATAACCCAGATTGCGATAACTGCGGCAACGGCCATCAGGGCAAGCCTGCTTCCGACGATACGGAGTGATCCGACAGGCGACCAACGAGCTGATGAGCTACTGGGGTGCGCACGATCGCTTTCCTCACCAGGCTGGTCAGGCGACGCCTGGAGTGTCCTGCTAAACTGCCGTCTTCTCCTCCGCCTTTTGATCGACGCACTCGGCTTTTTCCGCCAGCATCTTGCTCATTGCTCGAAGCTCGTTCTCGCCGAGTTTTTCAATTCCGACGAACTTATTCTGCGCCTGGGATGTCAAGATGAGTTCATCGAGCTTCGCCTGAAGAGCTTTCCCGTCGCGATTTTGCGAGTTCTGCAGCACGAAGACCATCAGGAAAGTGATTATGGTGGTGGATGTGTTGATGACGAGCTGCCACGTCTCCGAGAAGTTGAAGAACGGGCCGGATACAGCCCAAATCAGAACCAAAGATACCGCAAGAATGAAGGTCCCCGGTCGGCCGGAAAGGTCGGCCACTCCTGCTGCGAACTTGGAAAAAAACCTGGACGCCATTTGCTACCTCCGCGCTGATCGTTCCCATTAACGGCCGGGAAGCGTAGCGGTTCCTCTGCGCATCGACGTCGGTCCTCTGGCGGGTACGCATGAATATGTCGGCAGTGTTCCTTTTTCGCAGGCGGTCAATGTTCACGGCCCGCGGACGAGCTGCAATGCGGCTCACTGTCGGTTGTTGATTGGGGCCTGAAAAGTTGGGCAGCTGCATACCCCCAGATCCGCACTTGGTAGTTCCGGCGCTGACACTCGGGGTTGACGCATCTAGCGCAAACTCTAGCTGCAGTCCGGGCGCATCAACATCGAGAGGATGGCAAGTGCTCCAGCAAGAACGCATGGACCGTGCGAAGCGCACGACGCAGACCGCGAAGAATATCATCGACGAAGAACGTCGCCTTCGTGTCGCGAAGAGCAAACGCCTTCGCGCAGCTCGAATGGCAACACCCCGAGAAAAAACCATCTTTAACAGGGGAGATGAAAATGCCTCAGCTAGATAGAATTCCAGCCATTCCGCTCCACGATGAACATGTCGTCACAGCAAGAGAGGCGCTCGAAGGGCTTTATCTGAAACTGCAGCAGGAGGCCGAAGTGCGCCTGGTTGCCGCAGCACTCCGTGCAGGCTGGTCCGCCGAGGAAGCGATAGATGCCATCGACGACCTTCGGAAGGAAGACGTGCAGGTCGTGAATTGACGCGGCGAGATTTGTCGCAATGGTGCCGGCAGTTCCGGGTAAGCCCCTCGAGGAAGGGTCGATGCCAGCGTCATCGGCAATTTTGCCGCATTGTTCGGTTGTTTTGAAGTGGCGCCTCCATTGCACATGCAGATAGAGGAACTTTTTTATCGCTCTGGTAGTTGAAGCCACCGACCGCGTTAAAATGCTGCAGATCGGAAGGCAACACCTTTTGCAGCACGTGCGGCCAAGGGCTCGCCTCTTCCTTCTTTGGAGGCGAGCCCATGACGACTGGCCTCCCACGTAGCCGCTCCTTTTGGCGGGAAATCATCGGCGAAAGTGGTATTCCTCGCCAAGCCGATGCGCGCCAGCATTCACCGCTTGCCGGGTAGGAGCCGTGAAGCCGAAGATTGGGAATATCCGACGTCGCGGTCAGCCGCCGCCGGCCCTTCGCACCACCTGCTGATCGCCATTGTTCCGGCCGGCACGCGCTATGATCAGGACTTTTCAAGCCTTGCCGCCCGATCTCCCGTCAGTCAGGGAAAATACCGTGGGAACCTCGAGTGTGCTGCCTCGTTAGGATGAATCAAAACAACAATAGGAGGAAGCGTCATGAAACTCACTTCGTTGGCTCTGATTGCCGTTGGCATGGCAGCTTTGACATCCCAACCGAGCTTTGCCGACTGCGTGGACATAACCGGGTCCACAACGACGGAGGGTCGTAGCGGCATCGCCAAAGATGGTACTCGTGCTCCGATGGAAGGCAGTGAAACCACGCAAGCGCAAAAGAACGAGGCTGGCGCCAATGCACCTCAGAAAGAGGGTGGAACACTGCCGTTGGCCAAGAACCCCAATCTTGCGACGTCTGAACAGGACGTGGTGGCACAGCAGCATGGCGATAAAACCGCTGCTGCGAAGGCTCAGCAAGACAAGTGCGATTAATCAGGCGAACTACATCGTAGATGTGAGGGAGGCATTCGCCTGCTAGGGCACCTGGCCGCCCAAAGTCTGCGACGGAACCACAAAGTGTGATTGGCGCTGCTCTGTTCGTTCAATCCTTCGAGATTTTTGGTGTGCAGGATCGAAAGCGCGTAGCTCCGGGCTTCGGGCATGGACGTAAGCTCCTGACGCCGCGAGGTGCGCGGCTTGCGTGGGGGCTTTGGGGCGGTTGCGACCATGAGCTCTGGCACCGGACCCGGATGCGACTTACCGCGGTGCCCATGAGGCCGCCTCGCATCGGCGAAGGCGCGTTCGAACGTCTCCTTTCGTCAGTATATCTCGCCTTGCCCCAACTGCTGAGCCGATGAGCAGTGATCCTTCGGCACCAGCTCATCGAACGGCGCCATCTCGACGGTCTAGTCGGGCGGTTTCTTTACCATGTCCCAGTGAACACAAACCCCCGGCACAGCCAGATCCTATGAGGAGGTGGATAGCGGTCCGCGCTGTGGCAAAGTGAGGGTCGCTAAAACATCTCACACTGGAGGCCAGCATGCCGGTTGCAGCACACCACCCCGAAACGCCGACCGCTATCCACACTGATCTTCGCGCAATTTTCGTCTCGATGGAACTCTCCCGCTCGAAATGGCTGGTCACCTCGCTGTCGCCGGGTGGCGGCGAGAAGATGTCCAAGTACTGGGTGGAGGCCGGCGACATCGCCGCCCTGCTGGAACGGTTTGCCGAACTCAACAGGAAGGCCCAGGCGCGGACGGGACGATGCTTTCCGATCATCGTCATCCAGGAAGCTGGGCTCGACGGCTTCTGGATCCACCGCGTGCTGGAGGCGGAGGGGATCGAGAGCCACGTCGTCGATCCCGCCTCGATTGCGACCTCGCGCCGGCGGCGGCGGGCCAAGACCGACAAGATCGATGGCGAAGCGCTGGTGCGCACGCTGCTCGCCTATAAGCGGGGCGAGCCGCGCGTCTGCGCCATGCTCAGGGTACCGACACCCGAGGAAGAGGACCGCCGCCGCCTTGCGCGAGAGCGCAAGGTCTTGACCAACGAGCGCGTAAGGCACGTCAATCGCGTCAAGGGCCTGCTGTTTGCCCAGGGCGTGTCCGGCTACGAACCACTGCGTCGAGACCGGCGCAAGTGCCTTGAGGAACTGAGGACCGGCGACGGGCGTCCGCTGCCTGTCCATCTGAAGCGGCAGATTGGCCGCATCCTCGACCGGCTGGAACTGCTGATCGAACAGATCAAGGCGATCGAGGCTGAGCGCGACGCCATGCTGGCGGCCCAGCAGGGTGCTTCATCGGCGCCGACCATGCTACTCGCTCTGAAAGGTATCGGACCAGAGTTTGCCGCCGTGCTGTGGTCGGAAGGCCTGTCCCGCCACTTCGACAACCGGCGACAATTGGCTGCCTATGCGGGCCTGGTCGCAACACCGTGGAAGAGTGGGGCGATTGATCACGAGCAGGGCGTGTCGAAATCCGGCAATCCTAGGCTACGAACGACGCTCGTTCAGCTTGCCTGGCTGTGGGTGCGCCATCAACCGCAATCGGCGCTCACCCTATGGTTCAAGGAGCGGGTGAAGCAGAACAACGGGCGGCTGAAGAAGACGCTGATTGTGGCGCTTGCTCGCAAGCTGCTTGTGGCGATGTGGAAATACATCAATGCCGGCGTCGTCATCGAGGGAGCGGCCATGACGACCGCCTGATGCGTTAGCCATCAAACTGAATTCTGCCATCTTCCGGGACCTGATCAGTCCCGGCGGATCCAGGTGGGACGAACCGAACAAACCCTTGGCTTGAAATGCCGCCTGTCCAGAAGGGTTTCGTCCTCCTGAGCCCTTGCCCCGTCGCAAGCGGGATGTTGGTGCGCGCTGTTTCGAACGGCGACCGTATATAAGGTGGATCTGGCTCGGACAAACGGGCCGCGTCATGCCATCGGGCTCAGACCATGGTTTCCGCAATGGACCAACCAGGAGAAGTAGAAATGTTGCCCTGACATCCCCGTTCCGCCTTGACCTTCCTCATATAAGGGGTTTGTCTGCAGTCTGACCCAGCGTTTAGCCGGTTTCTTGTTTCTTAGTGCCATGTCTGGTTTTCATACCACTCATCGACGTCTTGATGGACGCGGTCGCGGGCCATGCCGTAGCGCTCCTGGATCTTTCCCTCCAGCTGCTCGCGCTTGCCGGCGATCTGATCAAGGTCGTCGTCTGTGAGCTTGCCCCATTGTTCCTTGATCTTGCCCTTCATCTGTTTCCAATTACCCTCGACGCGATTCCAATCCATAGTGTTTCCTCCTTTTGTTGTGCCGAGAAAACGGCCCGTGGCATGTTTTGTTCCGAGCAGCCGCGCCATCTGACGACGCAGACAGCGCGGTCGCGCCGGCACTTAATGCCTTTCACAAAGCCGTCGATGACGGCTGCAATGCTGTAACTCGCCTGTGGTTGACCCGGATGCTTGTTTAGGTCCGTCGCATGTTTACTTCCTGCTATTTTCGGGTGAACACTTACTGATTGGCCTTCACTATCCCGGAGATCGGCAGAATAAAATGGACCGTATCGATGCAATGAAAGTGTTCGTCACCGCGATCGACGAAGGCAGTCTGGCAGGTGCCGCCCGGCGGCTGAAGCGATCACCGACTGCGGTCAGCCGGGCGCTGAGCTTCCTGGAAGCCCATGTCGGCGTTGAACTGCTGCATCGAACGACCCGCACCCTCAAGCTGAGCGACGCGGGTCAGCGTTACGCCGCAGCCTGCCGGCGGGTCCTCGTCGATCTCGAGGAGGCTGACATGCTCGCCGGCGGTGAGCGTTCCGCCCCTCGTGGGATGCTGACGATTTCGGCGCCGCCAATCGTCGGAGAAGAAGTCGTGCATCCCATTGTGGACGAATTCCTTGACCTACACCCGGCCGTCTCAGTTCGGGTTCTGCTGCTGGATCGGTTCGTCAATCTGGTGGACGAAGGTGTCGACATTGCCCTGCGCATCGGCCATCTCGTCGATTCATCACACATCTCCACCCGGCTCGGCGGCGATGTGCGGCGCGTAGTCGTTGCATCCCCTCACTATCTAGCCACTCATCCCCGCGTCGAAGAACCCGCAGATCTCACGAAGCACCAAATCGTCGCCTTTACCAATTTCGGTCTCGACTCGTGGAGCTTCACGCCGGCACAGGGCTCATCCATTCCCCGGACAGTCCAGTTCACGCCGAGGTGCATCGTCAACAGCGTGCGGGCTGCAGCCGCTTCGGCCGCTGCCGGGCGCGGTTTGACCAGGCTCTATTCGTATCATGTCGCAAACTATGTGAGGGACGGCCGGCTGACGATCGTGCTCGCAGATGCCGAGCACCCGCCGCTGCCGGTTCATCTCCTCGCACCACAGGGCCGCATGTCCGTCCCGAAGGTCCGCTCCTTTGTCGATTTCGCCACGCCGCGACTGCGCTCGGAATTTGCACGCTTGGCATCGCAGGCAGGTACGCTTGGCTAATTATGCCGATTTCCGGAGGAGTGTCACGCAAACGGCGGCAATTCTCCCGGAGCCCGGATGGATCTAAATCAATTGCACCAACGCCGAGGGCGAAGGGCCGGCGCAGATGAAGCGCCCGCTGCAATCGAAAAAGGATCCACGTCCATGAGTACTGAACGAAAAGTCGTCATCATCACCGGGGCATCACAAGGGATTGGCGCTGATTTGGTTCGCGCCTACCGCGACCGGAACTTCCGTGTCATCGCCACGTCCCGCTCGATCAAGCCCAGCACGGACCCGGATGTTCACGCCGTGCCCGGCGACATCAGTCAGCCGGCGACTGCCGAACGGATCGTGCGCGAAGGGATTGAGCGCTTTGGCCGCATCGATTCCCTGGTAAACAATGCCGGCGTCTTCCTCGCCAAGCCCTTCATCGAAATGACACAGGAAGACTATGACCACAACCTCGGTGTCAATGTGGCCGGCTTCTTTCACATTACCCAGCGCGCAGCCGCCTGGATGCTGAAGCAGGGTTCGGGCCATATCGTCAGCATCACCACGAGCCTTGCCGATCAGCCAATGGTCGGGATGCCCTCGGCGCTCGCCTCCTTGACCAAGGGCGGCCTGAACGCCGTGACCCGGTCTCTGGCGATGGAGTTCTCGAAGAGCGGCGTTCGCGTCAACGCGGTGTCTCCAGGCGTGATCAAAACGCCCATGCATCCGGTGGAGACGCACTCGGCGCTCGCCGAATTGCATCCAGTTGGCCGAATGGGTGAAATCCGCGACATCATCGATGCCGTCCTTTATCTCGAAACCGCTGGTTTCGTGACCGGCGAAATCCTCCACGTCGACGGCGGCCAGAACGCCGGTCGCTGGTGAACTTCTCGAAGGGAGATCACAATGCCTATCGTCACCGTACAGATTACCCGCGAGGGGACCACTCCTGACCGCAATTCGGTCACCGCCGAGGAAAAGGCCGCCATTATCAAGGGCGTCAGCGAGGTGCTGCTCAACGTGCTGAACAAACCCCTTGAGTCGACCTACGTTGTGATTGAGGAGGTCGATCTCGACAATTGGGGCTGGGGTGGCCTTCCGACCGTACAGTATCGCGGCATGCGTGCCGCGGCAGCAAAATCCTGAGCCGCCGGCAGGAAGCTTCGTACGCGAGGGTCGCGCTTTCGCCCAGGAACTCACGACACGATTGAGGTCGCTGCGTTCGTCAATCTGATGATCTACAAAGGGCGCGTGCTAGGCGCCGCCCTTTTTCAAACCAAAGGAAAACATGACACTCGTATCCAATAGCGAGTGGCCGCAAAAGGTCTATCTGCCTCGGCCGGAGGCTCGACGCCGACTTTGTTGTCGATGACACCTTTCGGGTCGCGCAGTTCACACCTTAAGGCTCGCCGTCCTCGATCCACTTCGGCACGGGGCTAATATCGGCTGCGCCCGGCTCGTCAAGCGGTCTCGATCTCGTCGTCTCGGGCGTCGAGGCGGCCCGCGGCCAACTCATCGGCCACGGCGTCGAGGTAAGCGAAATCTTCCACGGTGCCGGTCCGGGGCAGCCTCCGGTCAGCGGCCTGCATCCTGAGCAGCGCAGCTACTTCTCGTACGCGACGTTCAGCGATCCAGAGGTCACCGAACGATTCCGGGATTCGTCGACACGGACGTTATGTCACCGGCCGACCTCACGAGCGCCTTGCGTCGTGCGATAGGTCGCCCACGGCGCTTACGAAAAGCAGCTCGGCCACAGGCGGGGACTAGCTTACCTGTACGCCGAATACATGGTCCGGGAGCAAGCCGGCGAGCCGTTGCTGTCATGAAGAATGGCGCTGCAGTCCCTCGACATGAAAGCCCTTTATTCCTCTACATGGCGTTACAAAAGCGCAGCCCAGCGGACACATCGACGATACATGCTCTCGGTCAAATTGGCGGTGCCGTCCTCGAAGGTGACGGCTTGGTCTCAGCATGAAAGGATGACCATATGAAAACGATCAAACTCGTAGCAGCTGCCCTGCTGATCGCCGGGAGCGGAGTGACGCTGCACATGGCGCAGGCTCAACAACTGGGAATTCAGCGCACCGATCTTCTGCAGCACGATCTCGACGTGCCCGGACGCGAGCTTGTTCAGGTGCGCGTCGACTTCGAGCCTGGCGCAGTTGCCGCTAAGCATTCTCATCCAGGCGAAGAGATCGCCTATGTCCTTAAAGGCTCGCTGGAATACCAGCTCGGGGATGGGAGGCCCGTCACGCTCAAGGCCGGCGAAACTTTGTTCATTCCCGCCGGAGTGGCCCACACGGCGAAAAACGTCGGCAACGGCAAGGCCTCGGAACTCGCCACATATATCGTCACGAAAGGGACCCCACTCGTCGTACCGGTCAAGTAGATTTCAGATGCGGCTCAGCGCGCTGTCGCTGTCCGGGACGGATGCCCATTCCTCCGGGAAGCAGAACCGAGCCGCATTGGTCTCCCCGCCCCGGCTGCATCAATCACATACCGGGTCGTGGATTCAATCTGGTTTCTGCAATCAAGGCGTTCGGGCGCAGCAATCCGCCGGATTCCCCGGGTGATGCTTGACTTCGCTCCGCGTCCCCGCGGCGCCCTGCAGGACGGTAGTAGGCGAGATCGGCCAGTTGGATATTACTGGCTGTCGCCGTCACCGCAACGGCAGGCTTTTCTTGGATGGATCCGACTTCGAAGTCACTCGGCTACAAGTGAGTAAGGCCCACCGGGGCCTCGCATCCCGTTAGCCTTGCCGTGCTTCATTCTTTGAGCTGCTTGAGCAGGTCTAGTCAATGAGGAGGAGTAAGAACAAGGCCGCCTGCCCGAAGCTGCCGGCTAAGCAATCGCGGGTTGCTCAATGCTGTCTTTGGCCCTATATAGAAACAGCTGCCGCGTGTACCTATTCCTCCCGGTGCCGCCAGCTGTTCCCCTCTGGAGGTTCACCCCTTCACATCTCATGGGCCGCAACTACCAGCGGCCCATTTTTTGCGACACTCCGGCTCCATTACCGGCCAGCCTCCAGCAAGCCATCTACTCTTGAGGTGTCGTTTTTGCTCCGCGAGGAAACTGCCCGAGCGGGGTCGGCCGAGTGACGAACGGTGTTTCCGCAAGCCGAACAGGTCTTTCAAGCGAGCCGTTGTCCCCTTGCCACTCTGGCCGGTACCCAGTTCATGCGATGCGACAAGGGCTCGCCCCGGAGGGTCTGGGGGTCGAGGCGAGCCCCGTCGCATCTCGCGCCGCAGGAGGTTAATCTACGGCACGTCGGAAGCTTGAGCGGACTGCCGCTGCGGAAGCAATGGCGTATCCGTCCAAGGCAAAAAATGCCAGATAGCCGCGCCATGGCGATCTCGGAAATAAGGTGCTCCAACCACCTGCGGCAAACTCTAGTGCGACCGCGTAGAAAAATGCCCCGCAAGCGGCGGGGCATTGAGAAATGCGAAATCGCCGCAGAGTGGACGACTAAACCTAGTTTAGCTTGGAGGGGCTTGCCGTCAACTTGGACTAAGGTCCCAACCCGGCGCAAGGCACTCTGGTTGTACTTGGATTCAGCTGGCCGCGTCATCATAAACCGGTGGTCCGGTTGGTGCCCTTTTTCAACGGGAGCCGCGTAGGTCGACCCTTGCGGGCGGAGTGTTTAAACGACCCGATAGCCGCCCGCGAGAGAGCGGCGATCAGTCTGTCGGGCTCACATGGCTTATAAAGCAGCTGGCCTGCGGAGAAGGCGGGTTCGCTCTCGATCGCCGCATCTGGTTCGCCAGAATAGAGAATGAAGGGGACACTGCGCTCTGCAAGGGTCTTCACCGCAAACGAGCAGACTCCATCGCTGAGACGCGGATCGACGATGGCGATATTCGGGGTGTTGACACCCAGCCACCCGATAGCCTCGGCACAGGTCGACAGGGTGACGACCTTGTCGGCGCCGTTTTCCTGGAGAAGCTTCTCGATGTCGAGAGCGATGATCGGCTCGTCCTCAAGAAGCAGAACAGTTCCAATTGTCATCTTGCACCCTTTGCTCTCGCAATTGTGCGCTATCAAATAGCGTACATCCGACACGGCTCGGAGTCACTTCACATTGTGAAGCGTCGAATGCGGCGCGCAGTCACAACTTACGTGTCATGTCATTCAGGCTTGCGTCTACGCAACGTTGCTTTTGTCCACCGCTGGCCGCCAGCAATACCCGGTCGGCGCGTTGAAGAAACTTCCAGCGGAGGTGATTACTTTATGTGGGTCGCGCACCAGCAGATTGTTTTTAAATAGCAATCCCGCCGGCACTCTTTCCGGACTAATGCCATTGGGTGAATTGCAATCGGGCGTGATACATCGCCTCATTGAAAGCGGGGATTTTGTATTTCCTTTGCCGATGCTGGTCCCCGCTTGGCCCCTGCGTAAATTTGGGCGATTCGACCATGCGTCTCATTGTTGTGAACGACGTTTCCGTTGTCCGAGGTGGAGCCACGAAAGTCGCGATCCAGTGTCTGCAGGCTTGTGTGCAAGCCGCCGTGGATTGCACTTTCTTCGTCGGCGACGACGGGACCGGCCTGGAAGAGTCCGGTCTGCGCGTACCCGCGATCGCGCTTGGCGAGAAGCCGCTTCGAGATGGGCCTGTTATCGCCAATGTCTTCGACCGTCACTTCAACAAGCGGGCATACGAGGCGCTGGCGACGCTGTTGGGCCAATCCCGCGAAGAGACCGTCGTTCATGTGCACGGCTGGAACCAGATCCTATCGCCTTCGATCTTCCATGCATTGGCCGAGAGCCCGGCCCGCGTCATTATAACAGCCCACGACTTTTTCCTGAACTGCCCGAATGGCGGCCGCCTCAATTACAAGAGCGGCGAAATCTGCCCCGTCAAACCGATGTCATTCGAGTGCCTGGCAACCAACTGCGATAAGCGAAACTATCTGCACAAGCTCTGGCGCTTCCGCCGCATGCTGGGGCAGGTTGGCGTGGGCGACGCCTTCTGGGAGCGCATCGAGGTGATCCTCGCGCATGAGAAGATGGAAGCCTATTTGACCCCCGGGCCAATCAGGAACTTCCAGACCTTGCGCACACCCACCGAGCCTCTCACGTGGCGGCCGACGGAACCTTGGCGGCGCCAACGCATCATGTTCCTCGGCCGCATGACCTGGGAAAAGGGCGTGCGTACGCTGGGCGAAGCGCTGCGCATGACCGGTCAGGCAGCAACGCTGATCGGCCGCGGGCCGCTTCTCGAAGAAATGCAGGTGACGCTTCCCCATTGCTGGGTACCCGGCTGGCTCGATGATGCAACCGTGTCCGAGCTTGCCGACCAGGCACGGATATTCGTGATGCCGTCTCGGATGCCGGAGCCTTACGGGCTGGTGGCCGCCGAGGCGATCATGAGCGGAATCCCGGTAATCATAAGCAGCAACGCCCTCATGGCTGACGAGGTTGAGCAAAACGGCGCAGGGCTGGTGTTCAAGAGCGGCGATGCCGCCTCACTCGCCGAAGCGTTGTTGAAGGTCAAGAGCGACAGCCTTGTGCAAAAGCTCGCCGAAGGCGCCCGCGCCTTTGGCAAGAAGATTGCGCCCAGCCGCCCAGAATGGGAACGCCGGATGATCGCGATCTATACAGGGGGGCCTGCATTTCTTGCTGCTTAGGGGGGATCATGACGCGTGCACTCGTAACTGGCGGATGCGGCTTTGTCGGCCGGCATCTCTGTGACCGGCTTTTGGCCGAGGGCTTCGATGTGGTCTGCGTCGATTTGATGAAACCGGGAACGGGCGCAAGACCAGCGGTTTCAAGACAGCGCCTGCATCGTCAGTTCACCTTGAATGAACAGGATTGCCGGGCATTTTTCGAAAGCGCTGACGAGCATTTCGACTATGTGTTTCACCTCGCGGCGCTCGTCGGCGGGCGCATGACGCTCGAGAACCAGACGCTACTCGTTGCCGAAGATCTCGCCGTCGACGCAGCGCTCTGGCGGTGGGCAGGCGAATGCCGCCCCGGAACCGTCGTCTATTTCAGCTCCAGTGCGGCCTATCCCGTGGCGTTGCAGACTGAGGCGATGCAGACGAGGCTCTCCGAAGACATGATCTCTTTCGAGCGCCCGCTCGGCGTGCCTGACCTCAGCTACGGCTGGACCAAGCTCACCGGCGAGTACTTGATGAAGCTTTATGTCGAGCGCTATGGCGGCCGGGCCGTTGCCTACCGGCCATTCAGCGGCTACGGCGAGGACCAGGACCTCGCCTATCCCTTCCCCGCCATCTGCAGCAGGCTTCTCAAGGAGCGCGGCGCGCCGGAAGTCTCCGTCTGGGGGAGCGGACACCAATGCCGCGACTTCATCCACATTTCCGATTGCGTCGATTTCATCTGGGAAACGATGGACGCGCTGCCGTCAGGCGCAAGCCTCAACCTCTCGACGGGCAAGGCAACCTCTTTCATTGCGCTTGCCGAGCTTGTCAGCCGCGAGCTCGGCTGGGCACCGCAGGTGCGAGGAACGGCAAACCGTCCAGAGGGCGTATTCTTCCGCTGCGGCGACGTTGCGCTTCAAAAGTCGTTCGGACTCACGCCGAAGATCGGTATCGAAGAAGGCGTGCGGCGCTGCCTTGAGCATCACCACCGCCTCGAAGGTGCCTGCGTCTGACCCCCGAACCTTATTGCGCAGGCGGGAAACTGACCTGAACCTGCGGGCTTGGCAGAATGCAGCCGCTGTTTCGAAAAGCGCAAGACGCGGCGCAGCCTCTTGGAACTGACGGCTGCGCATCTGAACGATATCGGTCACGTCACAAGAGGCCCGGGCCGAAGCGTCGAAATCCTGGTTTTGGTAGTAGCGTTCCCGGCCTCACCCCATGACGCTGCCTTCGAAGCACACCGCTCTCTGATAGCCATAGCTCTCCAGAGGCGAGATTCCCACTTGCTCGGCTATAACTAACATGTTAGTCAATCTATACTGAATAGTCAGATCGCGGGATGTAGGTTCGTGGGGCGTTTTGGATTATCGGTCGCGCTGGCGACACCTTTCGACGGCGACGATAACATTGCAGTTTCCGCGATGATCGCTCAGGCAAAGCGCAGCCTTGCGGCCGGCTGCTCCAGCGTCACGCTGTTTGGGACGACCGGCGAAGGATCGTCGATCGGCAGCGCGGAGCGCCAGAGGGTGCTTGCGGCATTCATCGAGGCCGGTATTGATCCCTCCCAAATCGTCGTGGGCGTCCTGGTCGATGCCGCCGAGGATGCTGCCGCCCAGACGGGCTATGCCCTGTCCATGGGTGTCCGAAACATTCTCCTCGCCCCGCCTTGCTATTTCAAGAATGTCAGCGACGAAGGCATTTTCCGCTGGTTTTGTGCGGTATTCCGCATTCTCGGGGACCAGGCCCGCGACATCATCGTCTATAACATTCCCTCCGTCACGATGGTGCCCTTGAGCGTTGCGCTGATCGGCCGCCTGCGTCAGGCGTTTCCCAAAATTGTCACGGGCGTCAAGGATTCCTCCGGCGATTGGGCCTTTACCGAAAAGCTGCTCGAGGCCCATCACGATCTCATCATCCTGATCGGCGATGAGCGTCATCTGGCACAAGGCACGCGCCTGGGCGGCCAGGGCGCAATCTCCGGCATGGCGAATTTCATCGCCCCCGAGATCAAGCGCATGGCCGAAGAGGGAAAGGATGATCCGCGCGTGGTCGCTTTCGTAGCCGAGCTCCTGAAGTATCCCGTGACCCCCGCCGTAAAGGTGATGATCGCACATTTGAGCGACGATGAAATGTGGCTTGCGGTCCGCCCGCCGCTCGTTTCAATATCCGGCGAAGGATGCAACACGCTTGCCCTCGCCTTTGACGCCCTGTTTCGAAAAAAGGCCGCTTAATCGTCATGTACGAAGGGGGAACCATGGATGGACCGGACGAACAGCCGACCTTGCGGGAAAGAGCTTATGAGAGCTTTACCCGGCACTTGCTGGCGCGTGATGTCCGCCCTGGTCAGTTCGTCTCCCAACGCCGCCTCGTCGAACTGACCGGACTGACGCTCGGCGCAATTCGTGAACTCATTCCAAGGCTCGAAGCCGAAGGCCTCATCAAGACGGTGCCGCAGCGCGGCCTGCAGATTGCTCATATCGATCTCAACCTGATCCGCGAAGCCTTTCAGCTTCGCGTGTTCCTGGAGAAGGAGGCGGTTGCGCTTTTTACGCGGTCGGCCTCCGACGAAACGATCGCGGGCCTCCTGAAAATGCACCGGGACATCGCCGACGCCATCAATGGCGGCAACAATTCGCATGAACTTGAGCTTCACGCCCAGGCTGTGGACTGGGGAATGCATGACGCCTTCATCGACGCGCTCGGCAACACCATCATCTCGAATGTCTACCGGGTGAATTCAATCAAGATGCGCCTTATAAGCCAGGAACGCTTTCGTATCGACGGCCGTGTCGGGCCGGTCATGGGAGAACATCTGAAGGTTCTCGAAGCCATCGAGCGACGGTCTGCGGAAGATGCGGTCAGCGCGCTCGTCGCACATATCCATCACGCGAGGGACCGCGCACTCAGATTATAGGCAAAGCAAGCCGGCGGTGAGGAGATCTCCGGCAAGAAGAGGAGGAATGGCATGTCATCTTCAATTTGGAATCCAACTCGCCGGGGCTTTCTGGCTGGTTCTGCCGCTCTCGGCGCCGCCGGCTTTCTTGGCGTCCGGGCGGCTTCGGCCGCCCTTGACTGGAAACGGTTTTCCGGCACGACGCTCGAAGTCAATCTCGTCAAGAGCCCACGCAGTGAAATCATCCTCAAATATCTCGGCGAGTTCGAAGAGCTGACCGGTATAAAGGTCAATGCCGAGGCGACGCCCGAGCAGCAGCAGCGCCAGAAGACGACGATCGAACTCAGCTCCGGAAAGCCGAGCTTCGACGTTGTTCACATGAGCTATCATGTGCAGAAACGACAGTTCGAAAAGGGTGGCTGGCTTGCCGATATAAGCGGATTTCTCAAGGATCCGTCCCTTACCGATCCGTCTCTGGTCGAGGGCGACTTCGCCGATGCGGGCCTGCAGTTCGCCAAGGATTCCGACGGCCTCCTGCGCTCCCTGCCCTTCTCCGTCGACTACTGGATTGTCTACTGGAACAAGCAGCTCTTCGAGAAGAAAGGCCTTTCGTACCCGGCAACCTTCGAAGAGATGGCGAACGCGGCAGAGGCCCTGACCGACGCGTCGAGCAACACTTACGGCTTCGTTGCCCGCGGACTGAAAAACGCCAATGTCCCCGTCTGGACGGCCCTCATGCTCGGTTATGGCATGACCCCCCTCGGGCCCGACGGCAAACTGCGCACCACCTCCGACGAGGCCATCCAGGCGGCAACGCTCTACCAGCGTCTGATGACCAAGGCAGCGCCTGTCGGCGTCTCCGGATTCAATTGGGCAGAAGCGCAATCGGCATTCCTGCAGGGCAAGATCGGCATGTGGCTCGATGGCGTCGGCTTTGCACCGCCGATCGAAGACCCGGAAAAATCCCGCGTCGTCGGCCAGGTGGGTTACGGGATCATGCCGAAGGGCCCGAAAGCGCAGGCAGCCGCAACATTTGGCGACGGTATCGGCGTAACGGCAGCAAGCAAGAACAAGGAAGCGGCCTACCTCTTCTGCCAATGGGTGGTTTCCCATGACATGGGTGCCCGGCTTCTGCAGGCCGGTGCCGGCGTTCCCTTCCGCCAGTCTATCCTTGAAGATCCCAAGGTCCGCGAAGGCGTCACCATGCCGAGCGCATGGGTCGACGCGGTCGTCGGCTCCGGCAAGATTTCGAAGCTCGCCCTGCCGGTCATCATCCCGGTCACCGAATTCCGGGACATCTATGGCGTCGGCCTGACGAACATGATCGGCGGCGCAGATCCGGCCGACGAGCTCAAGTCCGCCACGGCCCAGTTCGAGCCGGTGCTGGCGCGAAGCGAGGGATGATGTCTTCGGTGAGCATTGAAGCCGCCAAAGCGACGGCAACCAGTGCGAGGAGCAAGCCCAGTGGGCTTGCTCCGAACTACTGGCCCTTCGTCGTTCCAGCCCTGATCGTGATCGCGGCCGTCATCGTTTTTCCATGGGTTTTCACCCTGTGGATGAGCGTAAACAGCTGGACGCTTGGCCAGGCACAGGCCTTTTCAGGCTGGGACAACTATCTCCGTCTCGCGACCGACACGCGTTTTTGGGATTCTCTTTGGCATACCGTCCTTTATACGGTGCTTGCGGTGATCGGACCTCTGTTTCTGGGAACGCTCGCCGCCCTCATCTTTGACGCGCAGTTCCCGTTGCGCGGACTCCTGCGCGGCATATTCGTCATGCCGATGATGGCGACACCTGTTGCCATCGCGCTCGTCTGGACGATGATGTTTCATCCGCAGCTCGGCGTCCTCAATTATCTTCTCTCATTGGTGGGAATTGCGCCTCAGGAATGGATCTACAATCAGACGAGCGTCATTCCCTCGCTGGTTCTGGTTGAAACCTGGCAGTGGACGCCGCTGATCATGCTGATCGTGCTTGGCGGTCTTGCGGCTCTGCCGCGTGAGCCGTATGAAAGCGCGGAAATCGATGGTGCCAATGCCTGGCAGAAGTTCCGTTATCTAACGCTGCCGATGATTGCGCCCTTCCTGATGGTCGGCGTCATCATCCGCAGCATCGATGCCGTAAAGAGCTTCGACATCATCTATGCGATGACGCAAGGCGGACCGGGCACGGCCTCGGAGACGATCAATATCTATCTCTACAATACGGCCTTTTCCTATTACGACATCGGTTACGGATCTGCGATGGCCGTCGTCTTCTTCGTCGTCATCGTCGCGCTCTCCTTCGTTTTAATGATGGTGCGCGCGCGGACGAACTGGTCAGACACGGAGACACGCTGATGAAGCGCAAGACGCTCGATCGCATCGGGTCTTTTCTTCGTCGCGCTGGTGATGGTCTCGCCGGTCATCCTCTTCTTTCTGTGGATGATCTCGCTGTCCCTGAAATACGAAATCGACAATGGAGCCTATCCGCCGATCTTCATCCCAGAGCGATTTGCCTGGTCGAACTACGTCAAAGTCTTCGAGGAAAACAATTTCTTCCTGTATTTCTGGAATTCCATTCTTGTGACGGGGGCGGCGACATTTCTGGCGCTTTTGATTGGCGTGCCGGCAGGCTACGGCATTGCCAGGCTCAAGGCCGAGCGTTCGGCAATGGTCATCATGATCGCGCGAATGACACCCGGGCTTTCCTTTCTGATCCCGCTCTTCTTGCTGTTCCAATGGCTGGATCTCCTCGGCACACTCTGGCCACAGATCATCATCCATCTCGTGGTGACTGTGCCGATCGTCGTCTGGATCATGATCGGCTATTTCGAAACGACGCCGATGGAGCTCGAAGAGGCGGCAAGTATCGACGGGGCAACGCCATGGCAGGTCTTCCGCCTGGTGGCGCTGCCGATCGCCAAGCCCGGCATTGTCGTCGCCTTCATTCTCTCCGTCATCTTCTCGTGGAACAATTTCGTGTTCGGTATCGTGCTCGCGAGCCGCGAAACCCGGACGTTGCCGGTGGCAGTCTACAACATGCTTTCCTTCGAGCAGGTCAGTTGGGGACCGCTTGCGGCGGCAGCGCTGATCGTCACGCTGCCGGTGCTGGTGCTGACAATGTTTGCCCAGAAGCAGATCGTTGCTGGTTTGACGGCCGGCGCCGTCAAAGGCAGCTGAATGGCGGGCATGCTGTTTTGACGAGGGAGAGGGTTTCAAAGGCAAAAGACCGGCAGCCGCACGTCTTGTGCGTCGGCGCAGCTGTGCTGGATACTCTGTTTCGCGTTCGTAAAATGCCGACGGGACAAGGCAAGGTTCTGCCATATGACATGCTGCAGATCGCCGAGGGTATGGCCTCGAGCGCGGCTTACGCTGTTGTCAGGCTTGGGGGCAAGGCAAGCCTGTGGGGTGCTGTTGGGGATGACGAAACAGGCAAACGCATTATCGCGGATCTCTCTCTAGCTGGCATCGACATAAGCGGAATGCATATCGTGCAAGGCGCGAGATCTGCAGTTTCGACCATCCTGGTTGACGACGACGGCGAGCGCCTCATTGTCCCCTTTTACGACCCCGAACTGCATCGCTCCGTCAAACACATTTCGACAACTGAAATCGCCACTTTCGACGCCGTTTTAGTTGATGTTCGATGGCCAGAACTTGCTCTCAAGGTCCTGGAAACGGCGCAGAGCCTTGGCAAGCCGGCGATCTTGGATGGCGACATCGCCGCCGATGGGGATCGAGCGGCTGGGGCCGGCAGCGAGCCACATCGTCTTTTCGCACCCTGCAGCAGGCAAGCTGGCAGCGACGGAAGATTGTGCTGCGGCCATTGGCGTGCTCAAGCAGCGTTTCCCGCTGGCATTTATCAGCGTCACGGCCGGTGAAAACGGCGCCTATTGGTATGACGATGTCAACGATTGCGTGATGCATATGACCGCGCGACCCGCCAAAACGGTCGATACGCTTGCGGCGGGCGACATCTTCCATGGCGCCTTTGCCTTTGCCGTCGCACAGCAATTGCAAATCGAAGATGCCATGCGCATGTCATCGGCAGCGGCAGCGCTTAAGTGTCAGGTCTTCGGCGGACGCACGGGTGCACCCGACAGCGATGAGCTTGCCGCCTGTCTGGCACAATGGACGCCGCAGATCTCGCGGGTGTAACTGCGCTTGGAGCGCTCCTCAAGGATCAACCGTCTGGTTCGGCCGCCATGAAACAGCGTCCTTCCAATTCACTTCTTTTAATTGTATATTTTCATTTCGACTCCCTCATTGAGGGTGTCACGATAAAGTCACGACATCTTTGTGCAAGCCTGTGCTTAGTTCTCTCGGAGGCGCCATGGAGCGGATCCAACGCAAACAGGATCGCCGATGGAGCGCATCATTTCGCGGTTTGGAGAACATTGCAGGAAATGAGATTGCAGGCAGCCTTGATGCTCTCCAAGCAGGATTTAGTCGACGAGCAGGTTTCTTCTCTGCGAGCGTTTCAATAGCAGGTGTGGATGCCCATCGAATTCAGACGAATAACGCATGTCGAAGCGGCGCAAAGCGCAGCCATTATGGTGCAGGCTTACGCCGAGCCCCCTTGGAATGAAGAGTGGTCGATCGAGAATGCAGCTTGGCGTCTGGATGAACTGGCCACAACACCTGGCTGCCTTGGTGTGGCAGCGTTCGAGGCGAAAGAAGCCATCGGATTCGCCTTTGCCCTTCCGCATACCTCGGTGATCGGCCGCGGCCTGCACCTTGCTGAAATAGCCGTATTGCCCAAGCATCAAGGAAAGGGAGTTGGCTCGGGTCTGCTGGGCCGCCTCCAAATCGAAGCCCGAACTATGGGTTATCTGCAGATCTGGCTCGTTTCCCAGCAGAGCGGCCGTGTTGCGGACTATTACACGGGTAATGGGTATGAGCCGTCGAACAGGCTTGGCGTTTATTCCAAACGACTTCGCTAGCCGCGATGATGAAGCAATGAGCCATGGCCGAGCTTGTCGGCCCGGCTAGTGCTTGTGCAGATTAATGGCGTCCACCGACAGTGTCAGGTCGGGCAGCCCCGTTTCAGCGCCATCCCCGATCTCGCGGGTAACGGCCTTCAGGGCCAGGTCGAGCCAATGCGTCGCGTTGACAAGCTCAACGTCCTGCGCCGCGTATCTTGCGTAAGTGATCATTCGGGCGAGCGCGATGAGCTCATCCAATTCCTCAATGGATCTTGCATTGTGGCTTGAGCCATCTGGATTCCCTGCAGAAGTGGCGCTCATCTCGATCTCCAAAATCTCTGGAGAACATATTGGGGATGACGGCGAAGAGCCCGTGAAAAACGCGTGACACAATCCGTAATTGCACTGAGCGGCGCATACGCTTGTTAAATAGGCGAAACAAATGTCTCGTTCATATGCCAGGCAATCTCTCTATCAAGGGGGAAGTCACTGATGGTGCGAACAGCTTCCAGAAGAGCAAGAGCATCAATCCGTTTCTGATCGACGGCGTTTGAGACCAGCAGCGAAAGCAACTCCCGCGGTGCCGCAATGTTGGCCGTGCCACAATTGGCGATGATCGATTGCCAGGTCCGTTCCTTGAAGAAGATTCGAGCAGCACTCTCCTCAAGCCTTACCCGCATTGCAGATGCAAGTTGCTTCTCGCTTTCCAACTTGTCGAGCGTTGCCCTGACATTCACGAGCGGCACCGTCAGGGATTTGTATCCATATTCCATTGGGCCGTGGAGCAAAGCGACGTCAGCGTCATCGACGGTTGCGCCCTTCTCGTATCCACGGAAGATCCGGCCGATGCCAATCATTCCAAAGAGCTGGCATTCTGCAGCGCGCAGTGCTCCCATGCTGGCCGCGCCTAATACAGCCACATTCTGAGAAAGCGCGTAGAGGATCTCCTTGTGCCAGACCGGCGCCGTATATTCGAACCCACCGTCGATTAGCCCGATGACACTCGCGCCACGCCTCACGGCGGCAAGAACATCCCCCTGAACCGCAGGTGGGCAGACGAACACCTCATCTCCAGCCAAGGATGCCGCATCTGGAAGGCTCGGACCGACAAAGATCACCTTCATGACATGATAGCCTTTGAAACCGCCCGATTTCCAAAGCGGCGTGCGCGCCCGCCCTCCGGATTTTCAAGAGCAGGGATAAAGATTTTCGCGACGCTAAAGGGAAGTGCGGGATCGCTGAGGGCCAGGACGATGACTTGATCTATTTGCTTTTCCCGCAAGGCACTCAGTGTGTAGTCGAGATGTTGAGGGAGAGATTGCGGATACGCCGGCGCAATCGTCGCCGGCATCGCCGGAACGGCCTGGAAAAGAGTGCGCGTCTGCAACGGGAGAGGTGCAAGGAAGGTTTCGGGCAAAATGTCGTCCCGTGCACCGCTGATATAGGTCAACCGGGATTGAGCTGCTTCGGTTACAGCCCGAATGGCCGCGCGCGCGGGCGATGGATGAGCGCCGCTTCCTGCCGTCACTTCGACAAAACGGACATTTGCGTCGTCATGAATATCGCCTGGGCCTAAAATTGCGGTGAAGCACGGAACGGCGATATCGCTCGCCATGTCGAAGAGCCGAAGTACCAACCCGGCGGTTTCGATCTTTTCGATCAATTGATCCAAGGCCGCGTCCTGGAGACCGCGTGGATCGATGCAACGCGAGTGGCGGTCTCTGTCATTGCCTATCTGCCAAAGGACATAGGCATCCCGTTCTATGCGCTCGAGAATGCCATGTAGCATTGCCTCCTCGAGCGTGTTTCCGGACGCCAAGCCATCGGAGGACATCCAGAAGCGGCAATCGCGTGTCCGGTCAAGGATCGCAGCCTCGAAAGGGACATAGATCTCGGTCCCCGACAAGAGTTCCCTGCCGAGCGCCCATTCGATCTCTTCGTCATTGCCTATGTCGTTCTTGTGGCGACCGATCAGACAGTTCAGCTTTTCGACTCTGTAGCCGGCTTCTTGAAGGTGACGCGCGCTTGCTTGGACAGTATTGACGGAAGGATTGCCGGCAACGGCCCGTTCCAGGGCCTCCATGACGGCCGATACCTTCGCATCGTCGTCGCTCAGGCCCTTGCCTTGAGCGACGACGATCGAGCGGGCGTTGGGAGAATAGGCACACCAGACGGGTATCCCGATGCGATCGAGACCGGTGTGACGTGCGACACGGGTAACGCCGAAGTCAACCAGAAACGGCGCGACACGCGTGAGCGTCTCTGACGGCACGGTGGTCCGATCAGAATATGAAAAGACTTGAGCGGCTGTCAGAGCAGCATCTCAACCGTCGACGTGACCGGAAAACACCGTTTGCGCCGAAGAAACCGCGATGGCGAAGTCCACCTTCTTCACAAAGGCGCCTCCTGTCTTGCGGACATCCGCGACAACTTGTGCCAGCTCTCCAACCGGCGATCCAAGCGGCTTCACCGTGCCTGCGTCAAGATCCGCAATCCAGAGATCCGCTTGTCCTGCAACACCGAATACGACAGCTTTTTCCATGAATTTTCTCCATAAGGGTTGTTTTAAAATCCGGCCTTTAAAAGGCCTTCCCGATAAAGGTCCTTCTGCCATTGCTCCTTGAAAGGAACGACAGAGAGCCATTTCTCGACATCGAAAACTGGATTCAGTGCTTCGGCGCGTTGCCGGTAAAACTGTGACCGCTTTCGATCGCCGATCATCGCACAGCTCGCCGCCGCGATCCGGTGAGCCGGTGCTTTGTCTTTCATTGCCTCCACGTAATCGATTGCGTCTTCATACTGCTCAAGAAAGTAACATGCCCCTGCGGCGCACCAGAGATAGGCGTCGGGCGATATCGGGTTGAGCGAGATCGCTTTTTTGATCTTCGACAGCGCGTCCCCCGGGCGAGACGCATGTACGAGCGTGTCAGCATGGCTGTAGATGACGTCGGCAAAATGCGGACTCAATTCCTCCGCCAGGCTGAGGGCGGAAACGCTGTGATCGACGTCGCCGAGATAAAGCTTGGCGACCCCCAATTCTCGATGTCCGCCGGCAAATATCGAATCCCCTTCGATGGCCTTCTCAGCGCTCGTTTCCGCAAGGCGCAGCAGCTCTTCGTTTCCCTGCGCGGTCACAAGCCACTCGCTCGTATAGGTGCGGGCAAGACCGGCAAATGCTGGCGAGAAGTTGGGATTGTACCGAAGAGCCTCCTTGAAGGCGCCACGTGCCTTGCGGATATGAGGCAACGTCAGTTTGCCCATCAAGCTCGCGCCAACAAGATAGGAATGATACGCTTGAGGATCGGCCTCGATGTTCAATCTGGCCTGCTCGTTCTTCGCCAGCTCCTGTACAAGGGAAAAGGTCAGCCTCTGAGCAATGAGCCGCCTTTGTGTCGGCAGTGCATCCGATGTCATCGTAAAGCGCGTTGCCCAGATGACCTCGTCGGTGGGAAAATAGATAAGCTGGGCATAGAGCCCCTCAGTCGAAAGCCGCGTTTCAAGGAGATAAGAGATCGAATGCCGCGCAACGACCTGGGCTTTGTCGGAGTCGCGACGAATTTGCTCGGCCGTGTGCGGTGCGACGATAGAAATGTTGCGAAGCGCGCAAAGCTCGATGGTGACGTCTTCGATCAGGGCGTTGGCAATAGCGAGCCCGGCAACATGTCCCTGTGGGATTGGCGGAAGCAGCACGACTCGAGGAAGGACTGACGACGAAGGCTTGCCAGGCTCGATGCGAACGAGCGCGTCTTGCGGGCTCGATGGCAGGGCGTCGATTTTTGGCCTGCTTGCCTTTTCACGCCTATTCCCGTCAGCCAGACTGGTTCCAGATAGTTGGCGAAGCATTTCCCTGATTTCTTCATCGCCCGGATCTTTCTCCAGAAGATAAAGGCCCGCGGTGGATATTGCCCGTACATCATCGTTGCTTTGGGCATGTGGCAGGGCGTCAAAGAGCACTTCGCGCAGCTTCAATCTGTGATTCCGACGCTCTCCCGTGATCCAGTTGTCAATCGACCTGGTTGAGGGTTTCACGCTTGCCATGAAATCCCGCTGAAGCAGGTCGCTGATCGCTCTCAATCGCGCCAACGGGGGCATTGCGCTGTCGAGAGCCTGAAGATCGACGGCAAGAGCCTCCGTGCGAAGCCGGATCGAACTGGAGGTGATCTGAAGCAGCCCCGCGTTCGTATCGTCGTCGATCTGTCGAATACGTGAGATCAATTTGCGCAGGTTAAGTCCCGACACCTCAGCCTCCGCGTCGGCCCATAGAAACTCCGAGAGCTCATGACGGCTCAGTTCATGGGTCTTGCGGCTGAAGAGATAGGCGACCATCACCAGGCCTTTGGCCGGATAGCGAATGGCGTTGCCATTCGCATCGGACAGTCGCAGATCGCCAAATGTCTGCAGATACAGCATCAAAGTGTTTATCCTCGCTCGGGCTCTATCTGACTGGAACTGTCGCGATGGTTCTCGACCGGGTTTGCAGAGCCAAGGCTTCTGGTAAGGGCAAGCAATTTTTGACGGACGTTAGGATCGTCGATTGCCAGAAATGCCCTGCTGAGTGCCACTCCCTCCTTTGACGTCATAAACAGCGTGACATCATCCGTCTCGCGCCGCGGCGCGACATCGGGTGACGCGCTCGCATTGTTTTCGAAAAAGTACCCGACGGGGACTCTGAGAATTTCCGCAATCCTCTGGAGCCTGCTGGCACCAATTCGGTTCATACCCTTCTCGTATTTTTGCACCTGCTGAAATGTAATACCCAAGGCTTCCGCTAAACTGCCCTGGCTCAAGCCAAGAACCTTGCGCCGGAGCCGCAGACGCCCGCCTACATATACATCAATAGCATTTGGAGATTTCGCCTTCATGGGGCCCCTCATGGCTCATGCGACGTGCATCATGATGCATTCCGTCAAAAATGCAACTAAAGGTGATCTTTTATCGAACGATATTCTTGCTGTCCCACCACGGATCGTCTTAATGTTATGCAACCAAGTCTAACTGGTTTCAATTTAAGGTACCTGACTTAGGAATAAACCTGCGACGAGTCCCGGGGCAGCGTGTTTTAGCATGAAATACTATACTGCTATTTAAAATTGTGTCACGTCGATTTCACGCATCCCCGGCAATTTTTACAGTTATGCTTCCTCCGTCAATATTGGGGGCTTTCGGCCGGTGGGAGCGAGCAATCGCAGTGTCAGCGAGCTTTTCTATTGGGTCGATGCGTCGTCGGTGATCACCACCGCTAAAGATCGGAGTTATGAGAACTATGGAATTACCTTCTATACAGGTCAATCATGCCGATCGCCTTTTTGCCTGCCGGCAGAAGATCGAAGAGGCCGTTCACGAGATCATTTTCAGCGAGAGGCTAATGGAGTTTTCGGCAGCAGAGATCGCCATGGCGGTCGCTGATATCGCCGACGATTATATCCTGACGATTGCCAAGCAGAAATCGGCAACGCACTAGCCGGGCTTGTCATCGGATCCAGCGTTTGACGTCTGGGGCGCCATAACAAATGCCTCTCCGAAGGCCGTCAACCTCAGCTCGTGATTCGGAAGTCCGATCGCGCCTCATCCAAGGAGGCCTGTTCGGTCACGACACTGGAAACGGACGCGCCGACGGGTCCCTTCCAAAACTGTTTCAACATTGCGGAAACCGCCGCATCCTGGCCGGCGATCAATGCGGTCACAGATCCGTCATCTTCGTTTCGCACCCAGCCGGTCAAGCCGAACCGCTGTGCCTGGGTCTTTGTCCATATGCGGAAGCTGACGCCCTGGACCCTTCCCGATATGTGCACGAGCGTCGCCTTGCGATCATCCGTCATGACCACCTCCCTCAATGCCTTTTCGTGAATGTGAAGTGCATGAAAGGAAATGCAAGCGCCTTCTGTGCACGCAGTACGGCGCAAAGCATCTTTCAGCCGTAGAGATAGTTCGGAAGCCAAAGTGCCATTCCCGGCCAAACATACATGATGACCATGCAAAGGATGACGATCAGCATGTAGGGCATCATACCTGCGAAGATCTGGTTGAGCGTGACGTGCGGCGGTGAAACGCCCTTGAGATAGTAAGCCGACATCGCCACCGGCGGCGACAGGAAGGCTGCCTGCAGATTGACGAAGACGAGGACGCCCCAAAGGATGGGGTCGATATCGAAGTGTCTCAGCATCGGCAGGAAGATGGGCACGAAGATAATGATGATCTCGGTCCATTCCAGCGGCCAACCAAGAATGAAGATGATCGCCTGCGACAGGATCATGAACTGCACCGGTGTCAACTCAAGCGCCAAGACCCATTCTTCGATCAGCGCCTGCCCTCCCAGGATGGCGAAAACGGCGGAGAAAAGCGCGGAGCCGACGAAGAGCCAACAGACCATCGCCGTCGTCTTCGCCGTCAGGAATACTGCCTCCTTGGTGCGTTTCCAGTTGAGCGTTCTGGCCTGGAATGCCAACAGGAAGGCGCCGGCTGCGCCGACTGCGGCAGACTCGGTTGCCGTCGTGATACCGAACAGGATGACGGCGAGCACGACGACAGTGAGGAGCGCGAGCGGCATGACGGAGGACACCAGAAGCTTTATCACCTGAAGCCGCTCCGCACCCATGTTGTAGTAGTAGCGGGAAAGGGCCGCAGCAGCGATTGCTGCAACGAGTGCGAACGACACGTAGAAGCTCGTCGCCGGGCCATTGACCATGGCCGCGCCCGCATCCGCCGCAGGCGCTCCGAGCTGCTCCAGCCCTTCGGGGGCTTCCGCCTCGCCTAAGGCCTGCGGATGAATAACAACATACCACCACACCAGCAGCAGCGTGAATGCAGTCAAGGAGAAGGGCACGAGGGCTGCACAGAAATTCTTGAAGAGCGTCCAGTAGGTGAGCCGTCCCTCAGCCGTTTCGAGTGCCATCGCCTTTGATGGCGAGGTCAATGCACGCAAAAGACCGAGCATCATGTTTTGCGAATAGGCCGCCTGAAGACTGCGCATCCAGCTTGCCACCGGAACCCGCGTCTGCTCCTCCGGCAAGGCGGGCGCGACTTTCGGGTTGATCGCCGCCCAGGTGAGAATATAGGCGAGATAGAGGAACGCGAGGAAGAAACCTGGAAACATCGTCGCAGCGTAGAGCTTGACCACGGACTGCCCAGCAACCGCCGCATAGACAATGATCATCACCGAGGGCGGGATCAGGATGCCCAGCGTACCGCCCGCGGTTATGACGCCGGAGGCAAGCTTCACGTCATAGCCCGCTCGCAACATCGGGCTCATAGCGATCACCCCCATCAGCACGACGACGGCGCCGACGAGACCGCTCGCAATCCCCCAGAACGTGCACACGATCAGCGTTGCCACGGCAAGCGACGCAGGAACGCGCCGGAACGACAGCTGGATGCTGTAGAACATCTTGTCGACCAGCGCGCCGCGCTCCATCACGTAGCCCATCAATACGAAGAGCGGGATGGAGATCAAGACGTCGTTGGTCATTGCCCCGTAGGTGCGCTGAACCATCAGGTCGAAGACGCGATTGTCGATCCAGTGTTCGGCGGGATTATAAAAGGCGTAGAAGCCGAAGAGCATGCCGAGCCCCATCAGCGTGAAGGCCGTCGGGAACCCCATCATGATGACAACCACGATGAGCATCAGCATCATCAGTCCGAGGAACGGATCGCTCACGTTTCGATATCTCCCCCCATTCCCCGTTGACGCGCTGCCCTGTCTAGGTCGTGGGCACGCTCGATGGCTGCCTCGCGCGTCTTTGCGTCTACGTGCTCGCTTTGCGCAAGCTGCTCGGCAACAACGTCAATCTCCTCCACGTCCTTGAGCCGGGCCGGCCAAGCGCCGGTCCTCAGGCAGACGATGCAGCGAAGGATTTCGGCAAGCCCCTGCAGCATGACGAGCGCGCCTGCCACCGGAATGACCGTCTTGAAGTAATAGATCGGCGGGCCTTCTGCGGTCACCGTCGAATGCTCGCCGATCCGCCAGGAAAGCGCCGCATAGTCATAGCCGGCGTAAACAAGTGCAGCGACGCCAGGCAGGAAGAAGAGGACGTAAAGGACGAGATCGAGCCCAGCCTGGATCCGGGGCCTTAGCGAGCTATAAAGAAAATCGCCGCGCACATGCGCATTCTGCGCCAGCGCGTAGGCTCCGGCGAGCATGAACAGGGTGCCATAGAACATGTTGCTGGCGTCAAAGATCCACGCCGTCGGCATGTTCAGGATGTAACGCTTGAACACCTCGACGCAAACCAGCGTCATCAGGCCGATGATGAGCCAGGCCGAAGCTTTTCCGACCCACACGCTGACGGCATCCACCCTGAGCAGAAAATGCTGAACGTTCACGCGTGCCCCCGGGAAAGAGCATATCCTCACTGCAAGCATCACCGGGGCTCCTGCCCGGTGATGCTTGAATCATACCTCAGAGTTCCTTTGCCACCCCGTTCGGTCCGAAGTAGTGATCAAAGGCGAGCCGCCGGCCGACGACGGTGTCCTGCTCCCATCGCGTTGCCCGCTCTGCGAAGGCGATCTGCGATTGAAGAATCTCCTTGAACAGCGGGTTTTCGCCGGCCTTCTTCTTCACCACCTCGTCGTAGACCTCCAGTTGCCTTTTCAGGATCGCCTCCGGAGTCTTATAGAACTTCACCTTGTCGGTCGTCTGCATCTCGACATAGTCTTTCGAATAGCGGTCGATCGCCTTCCAGGCCATGTCCTGAGACGCCGCCTCGACGGCATTGGTGATGATTGCCTTCATCTGTTCGGGCAGGCCGTCATACTTGGTCTTGTTGAACATGATTTCGAATTGCTCGGCATTCTGGTGATAGCCTTGCAGCATGCAGATCTTCGAAACGTCTGGAAAACCGAGGACCCGGTCGGATGAGGCATTGTTGAACTCGGCCGCATCAAGCAGCCCGCGGTCGAGCGCCGCAACGATTTCTCCAGCGGGCAGCGCGTTGACCGCGGCCCCAAGAGCCGTGAAGACGTCGATCGAAATGCCGACGGTGCGGAACTTCAGGCCCTGGATATCCTCGATTTTGGCGACCGGCTTCTTGAACCAGCCGAGCGGTTGTGTCGGCATTGGGCCATAGGGGAACGAGACGACGTTCGCGCCGATCGATTCGTAAAGCTTGGCGAGCAGCTCCTTGCCGCCGCCATATTTATGCCAGGCAAGCAGCATGTTGGCATCCATCGCAAAGCCTGGACCCGAGCCCCAGAGCGCCAGTGCCGTCTGTTTGCCGTAATGATAGACAAGCACGCCGTGGCCGCCGTCGAGCGTCCCCTGGGAGACCGCATCGAGCAGGCCGAAGGCCGGCACAACGGCACCCGCCGGCAGTACCTCGATCTTGAGATCACCGCCAGTCATGTCGTTGACCTTCTGTGCAAAATCGAGTGCGAACTCGTGAAAGATATCCTTGGAAGGCCAGGTGCTCTGCCAGCGCATGTTGACCGGCCCCTGCGCCTTGACGACGCTTGGCGCCGCCATCATCGCCGCGCCGGCCATGGCTGCGCCGCTTAGGAATTTACGGCGCGACGTTTTCCTCTCGACCTGGGTTCTGCGTTTCATTTCTTCCTCCCGAAAGCATGGGCTTTTCTCGCCCATTGATGGGCGGGATGAGGAAAGGGCATGCCGTGCCCGCCCGCATCCCGCTCATGATCTAGGTTCTTAACTTCAGAGGATACTCCTCAACGAGCCCCAAGCAAAGATTGCAGAAATGGACACTTGAGCATTTCCTTAAATCCGCAGGACTCATCGAAGGAAAACAGGCGATCGGGAAGGTGGTTTGTGAATATCCGCCCAATTCTAGAAAGGAGAATTCTCAGCCTTTGCGAGCATCCGGCGGCAACGGCGGAAATCGATGATCGTATGCCAGAGCACGGCAGCCAGGATGATTGCACCGCCCAAGAACGTGGCGGCCGGCGGTTGTTCGGCAAAGAACAGCCAGACCCAGAAAGGTGTCAGAATGATTTCCATGGTGCCGAGAAGGGCAGCTTCCGCCGGCGCCATACGTCGTGCACCCGCAAGGAACAGAACCAGCGCAATGGAGAAATTCGTAGCCCCGAATGCCGCAAGCACGACCCAGTTGTGAAGATCAAGGGAACCGATCGAACCAAAAGGTGCAAAGAGGACAAGGGTGAGAAACGCACTGACGATAGTCGGGGGAAGGCTTGGCACATCGGGGTTGATGCGGGGAATGATGATGACAAGGGCAAATGAGACGGTCATTCCGAGCGCCAGAAGGTCGCCAGATCCTGTGCCGCCGCCGATTGAAGAGGCCACGATGACCGCCACTCCCGAGAAACAGACGCCTCCGGCAACGAGGGTTCGCCTTGCGACTTTCTCCTTCAGGATCAGCCAGCCGAAGAGGGCGGCAATGAAGGGGGCGGTGGCGTAGATCATCGTGACGTTCGCAACGCTGGTCATATAGAGTGCGCCGATAAAGCAGGCCTGACTGAAGGTCTGACATCCAATCATCGCAAGACCCGAGGGATGGAAGACCGAGCGCCATTGACGCCTGGAAAAGCCGCCTTCCAGGAAGAGGCTCGGAACCAGGAGAAAAAGACCGCCAAACAGCGAGCGCCAGGCGATCGTCGTCCACACATCGACAGTCAAGAGCCGCGAATAGAGGCCACTGGCGCTCCAGGCAAGAGTTGCGGCGACCACAAGAGCAATGCCTTTTTCGTGCTCGCTGAGCGCGAAGGAACGTGCCTGAAGATGGATGGTCATACGGGCTGCCTTGGGACAAGACTGAAGCGACACGATCTGTGTGCGCCCGTAATTGACATCAGGCAAACGAATAGTAGAGATGTCTGCCATCGGATTTCTTTGTGGCTGCCCATGCGTGAACCAATTGAAAGCGACCTGCTGCGGACCTTTCTGGTTGTGACCGAAACGTCGAACTTTTCGGCCGCCGCCCAGCGCATCGGCCGAACCCAGTCGGCTGTCAGCGCTCAGGTGAAACGACTAGAGGACACGATCGGCGAAACGCTTTTCGAAAGAGGCGCGCGCGGCGTTGCTCTGACAGGCGCTGGAACGCAGCTCCTTCCCTATGCCCGACGGGTGATCGACCTTCTGAACGAGGCAACGGCGACGATCCGGACCAAGCCGCTGGACGGGCCTGTTCGCATCGGTATCCCCGAAGAATATAGTCAGACCGTATTGCCGGCCGCACTTGCTGCATTCTCCGTGCGCCACCCGGCCGTCGAGGTGACGATCTCTTGCGATTACACATCCCATAATCTCGCAGCGCTCGAACGCGACGACCTGGACCTCGCCGTCGTCTTCGACTGGAGCAATCAGATCAACGGCGAGGTACTTTGCATCGACCCTACGGTTTGGGTGACCTCGCTGGTGCATCGGTTACACGACGCCGATCCGCTGCCGATCGCAATTTACAGAAATTCAACCTGGTGCCGCGATTTTGCACTTCGTTCGCTGGAGCAGCACGGCCGCAGATATCGCATTGCCTTCATTGCCGATACTAGTTCCGGACTGAAGAACGCGGTCGCCGCCGGGCTTGCGGTGACCACGCTCTCCCGCAGCAACATCCCGCCCGGATGCCGGGAACTGACGAGTGCTGATGGCTTTCCGCTGGTCGATTCATCCCGGGTCGTATTGCGCCGCAGCCGGCATCATTCCACCGCGGCAATCCAGGAACTGGCCGAAAGGGTGCGGGAGGCCTTCCAGCCTATGGCCGCTCTTGCGCCAACATGATGCGACGGCGAAGGCGTCGCCGGGTGTCGGAGGGGCTCTCGGAGAAGCTTGCCCGGTAGCTCCGGGCAAAGGCAGAAGCCGAATTGAAGCCGGTTGCGGCTGCGATATCGGCAAAAGATGCCTTGGTCTCGATCACCTTGCGACGGGCAGCATTCAACCGCAACGCCAGATAGTGCACATGCGGCGGCGCCCCAATGCTCTCCTGAAAGAGCCCCTGCAGGTGACGCGCGCTGATGCCGACGCGGCGCGCAAGCCTGGCCAGAACCAAAGGCTGCTCGATGTTGTCTTCCATCAACCGGATCGCGTGAGCGACACGCGGATCGCGCATCCGCAAACTGACAGTCGATGGAGAAAGCTCGTGCTCGGAATGGAAATTTGCTTGTTCGTAGCTGAAGAGCCGGCTGACCTCCAGCGCCAGAGAATAACCTTGCCGCTGCCGGATCACCTCGAGCATCAGATCGACGGTCGGCAATGAGCCGGCAGTGGTCAGCCGCTTGCCATCGATGACGAAGCGGTCCCTTGAGGCCCGAACGTGCGGGTAGGCGAGTGCGAAATCTTCGAAATCCTCCCAATGGATAGTCGCAGAAGACCCATCAAGAAGGCTTGCTTCGGCAAGCAGCCACGTGCCGGATTCGATGCCCGCAATCATCCTTCGGTAGCGAGCAGCCTGCGAAAGCTGCATCTTCAGGGCCGGAGTGGCACTTTGCCGCCAGTTGTAGCTCGCGAGCACGAAGAGTGGCGCCGTATCGGCCGAAGCCTTGAAGGGCGCGCAGGCGGGAACCGGGATGTCGCTGGTGGTCGGAGCCGGATCGCCATCCGGGGTCAATAGACGCCAGCGATAGATCTCGTTGCCGGCAATGCGGTTGGCGCCTCGCAACGGCTCGATCACCGAGGCGATCAGGATCAGGTTCGTTTCCGGCAATATCAGAAGGTCTATATCGAGCCGTTCTGTCGATCGCGTCAGCATGGACTCTCCACGATTTCCAAAACTGTATCATCTAGTTCCGTTTATGCAAAGCAATGGCCGGGGCTTTGCCGCGTAATGGCCTCAATACGAGGGAGAACAAAATGCCTCTTGTGATGAACCGCGATGTCTTCATCACCTGTGCCGTGACCGGCGCCGGCGATACGGTCTCGAAATCCAGCCACGTTCCCATCACTCCCAAGCAGATCGCGGATTCCGCGATCGACGCCGCCAAGGCTGGGGCGGCAGTCGTTCACTGCCATGTCCGCGATCCGGACACCGGTGCCGCAAGCCGGCGCAACGACCTCTACAAGGAAGTCACCGATCGCATCCGCTCCGCCGAGATCGATGTCGTGCTCAATCTGACGGCCGGCATGGGCGGCGACCTGATTTTCGGCAATGTCGAAACGCCTCTGCCCCTGAACCCAAAAGGGACCGACATGGCGGGCGCCAGCGAGCGTGTCAGCCATGTCGGCGAATGCCTGCCGGAAATCTGCACGCTCGACTGCGGTACCATGAACTTCAGTCTCGGCGACTATGTCATGACCAATACGCCAGGCATGCTGCGCGCGATGGCGAAAAAGATGACCGATCTCGGTGTGCGGCCAGAAATCGAGGCGTTCGATACCGGCCATCTCTGGTTCGCCAAACAGCTTGCCGAAGAACGCCTGATCGAGGACCCGGTGCTGATCCAGCTCTGCATGGGTATCCCGTGGGGGGCGCCGGACGATCTCAATACCTTCATGGCGATGGTCAACAACGTGCCGCAGAGCTGGACCTTTTCGGCCTTCTCGATCGGCCGCAACGCCATGGCCTATCCGGCAGCGGCTATTCTCGCCGGCGGAAACGTCCGTGTCGGCCTGGAGGACAATCTCTATGCCGGCAAGGGCACGCTTGCCACCAATGCCCAGCTTGTCGAAAAGGCAGTCCAGGTGGTCGAAGGCATGGGCGCGCGCATCATCGGGCCGGAAGCGGTCCGAAAGAAGCTGAAACTGACGAAGCGCTGAGGGCCGGATGATCAAGATCAACAAGGCAGCCTGCATAGGCGGCGGCGTCATCGGCGGCGGATGGATTGCTCGCTTCCTTCTGGCCGGTATCGACGTTGACGTCTTCGATCCACATCCTGACGCGCGCCGCATCATCGGCGAGGTCCTCACCAATGCCGAACGGGCCTATGCGATGCTGACAGGCGCACCGCTGCCAAAACGCGGCAAGTTGACCTTCTGCGGCAGCTTGGAAGAAGCCGTCATCGATGCCGACTGGATCCAGGAAAGCGTGCCCGAACGGCTCGACTTGAAGCGTCGCGTGTTAGCCCAGATCGACGCGGCAGCGCGACCGGACGCCTTAATTGGCTCCTCGACGTCGGGCCTGCTGCCGACCGATCTTCAGCAGGACATGCAGTATCCGGAACGCCTCTTCGTCGCCCATCCCTATAATCCGGTCTATCTTCTGCCGCTGGTCGAGATCGTCGGCGGCGAGAAGACGGCGATGGCGACGATCAAGGCCGCGATGGAAAAATTGCCGCCGATTGGCATGAAGGGCGTTCACATCGCCAAGGAGATCGAGGCTTTTGTCGGCGACCGCCTTCTCGAGGCGCTCTGGCGCGAAGCCCTCTGGTTGATCCATGACGATATCTGCACAGTCGAGACGCTTGACGACGTGATCCGCTATTCCTTCGGCCTGCGCTGGGCACAGATGGGTCTCTTCGAGACCTATCGGATTGCAGGTGGCGAGGCTGGCATGCGCCACTTCCTCCAACAGTTCGGTCCCTGCCTCGCATGGCCCTGGACGAAGCTCACCAATGTGGTCGATCTTGACGACGCACTCGTCGAAAAGATCGGCCAGCAGTCCGATGAGCAGGCAGCCGGCCGTTCCATTCGTGAGCTCGAACGAATTCGCGACGAGAATCTCGTCGGTATCCTTCAGGCCCTGAAGGGGTCCAATGGCGGCAAGGGCTGGGGTGCTGGAAAGCTGCTTAAGGATTTCGAGCACGCGCTTTGGGCAGCGAGCGGAAAGACGAAGGCATCATCGGATCTCTCGCAACCGCTGCGACTGGTCGAAACCAAGGTCAGCCCCGCCTGGGTCGACTATAATGGCCATATGACCGAGCACCGTTACCTGCAGGTTTTCGGCGACACTTCGGATGCCCTCTTGCGCCTCATCGGTGTTGATCTCGCTTATGTTGAGGCGGGGCAAAGCTATTATACGGTGGAGACCCATATCCGCCATCTCGGAGAGGCCAAGCTCGGTCAGGCGATCCACGCAACCTGTCAGGTGCTTTGCGTCGATGAAAAGCGGTTGCAGGTGTTCCACACGATCCATGACACGGCGGCTGGCGAGGCGATTGCGACCGCCGAGCACATGTTGCTGCATGTCGACACAAGGGCCGGCAAAGCGATACCCGCCGCAGCTGGGGTGCTCGAGAAAGCCGGGTCCATCGCCGCTGCCCATGCGGCTCTCCCCCGTCCTGAAGGAGCCGGCCGCCACGTCGGTCAGAAGCGTTGGGGTTCGTCATGAATTTTGCTCTCAACGAAGAACAGGAGATGATCGTCAAAACGGTCCGCGGCTTCGTCGAAACGGAAATCTATCCGCACGAAAACGCCGTCGAGCGCACCGGCGTCGTCGCGCCTGAACTTGGCCAGGCGATCCGGCGCAAGTGTATCGAACTCGGCTTTTACGCCTGCAATTTCCCTGAAGAGGTTGGCGGCGCCGGGCTCGACCATACCACTTTTACTCTGGTGGAGCGGGAGCTTGGCCGCGGCTCGATGGCACTGACTGTCTTCTTCGGTCGTCCCTCGGGTATTCTCATGGCCTGCGAAGGTGACCAACGGGACCGGTATCTGCTGCCGGCTGTGCGCGGCGAGCGGATCGACGCGCTTGCAATTACCGAGCCGGATGCCGGCTCAGACATGCGCGGCATGAAGTGTGCGGCCCGCCGCCATGGGAGCGATTTCATTCTCAATGGCACGAAGCATTTCATCTCGCATGCCGACGTCGCCGATTTCGTCATCGTCTTTGCCGCAACCGGCGAGGAGGCGACACAGAAGGGAACGAAGAAGAAAATTACGGCCTTCCTCGTCGACCGCGGCACGCCGGGCTTCGAGATCCTCAAGGGATATGATTCCATATCGCACCGCGGCTACCACAATTGCATCTTGAACTTCACCGATTGCCGGCTTCCCGAGAGCCAGGTGCTGGGCGGGATCCATCGCGGATTCGATATTGCCAATGAATGGCTCTACGGCACGCGACTGACAGTTGCCGCCACCTGCGTCGGAAGGGCCCGGCGCGTCTTCGACATGGCCCTTCCCTACGCTGCCGAGCGCAGGCAGTTCGGCAAGCCGATCGGGGCCAATCAGGGCGTTTCTTTCAAGCTCGCGGATATGATCACCGAGATCGATGCGGCCGATTGGCTGACGCTTGCTGCAGCCTGGCGGCTCGATCAAGGTATTGGCGCCAACCGCGAGATCGCCTCGGCAAAGCTCTACGCTTCCGAAATGCTTGCGCGCGTAACTGACGAGGCGATCCAGATCTTCGGCGGGATGGGTCTGATGGACGATCTGCCGATTGCCCGGTTCTGGCGGGATGCGCGGGTCGAGCGCATCTGGGACGGCACTTCCGAGATCCAGCGCCACATCATCAGCCGTGAGCTGCTGCGGCCATTCGGAGCATGAAACGATGACCCAGCGCTCGCTCGACCGCCTGCTCAGACCTCAAACCATCGCTGTCTTCGGCGGTCGCGAGGCGCATCGGGTTATCGAGCAGTGCGACCGAATGGGGTTCGGTGGAGACGTCTGGCCCGTCCATCCAAAACTCGAAGAGGTTCATGGACGGCGCTGTTATCGTTCGATCCTGGAAATGCCCGCCGCGCCAGATGCCGCTTTCGTCGGCGTCAACAGGATGCTGACACTCGACATCGTCAGAGATCTTGCTGCAAGAGGAGCAGGCGGTGCGGTCTGTTACGCATCGGGCTTTAGCGAGGCGGCCGGCGAATTGGCCGACGGTGCCGATCTTCAAAGGCGCCTGCTGGACGCGGCGGGCGACATGCCGATCCTCGGGCCGAACTGCTATGGTTTGATCAACGGTCTCGATGGCGCATTGCTCTGGCCCGACCAGCATGGGATGCAACGTGTCAACCGCGGCGTTGCGATCCTTACCCAGTCCTCAAATATCGCGCTCAACCTGACCATGCAGACGCGCGGCCTGCCCATCGCCTATCTGGTCACGGTCGGCAACCAGGCGCAGACGTCACTTTCAGACGTCGCCTACGCGCTGCTCGAGGACCCTCGCGTCACGGCAGTCGGGCTTCACGTAGAGGGTTTCGGAAACCTGCCGGCGCTCCAGGAGCTCGCGCTGCGAGCACGCGAGCTGAAAAAGCCGGTCGTTGCGCTAAAGGTCGGGAAATCCGAGCAGGCGAAACGAGCGACGATTTCTCATACGGCCTCGCTTTCCGGCAGCGACGCGGTCGCCGATGCCGTTCTTGGCCGTCTGGGGATCGGCCGTGTCGGCTCATTACCGGAGTTGCTGGAAACGCTAAAACTCCTGCATGTTGCCGGACCGCTTACCGGCAATGCGATTTCCTCGATGAGCTGTTCAGGTGGTGAAGCGTCGCTGATGGCGGATGCCGCCGTCGGTCGCGCCGTAGAATTTCGCGCCTTGCGGCCTGGGCAGCTGGCGCCCCTTCGCCTCGCGCTCGGGCAAATGGTCACCCTTTCCAATCCCTTGGACTACCATACGTTTGCGTGGGGCGATCTCGGTCGCCAGACGGAGGCTTTTACGGCAATGTTTGAGGGCGGCTATGCGCTCAACCTCGTCGTGCTTGATTTCCCGCGGACCGACCGATGCGATGCTGCCGACTGGACGACGACGGTCGATGCGATCGTTGCCGCTTCAGCCTCCACCGGTGGGCTTGCAGGCGTTGTCGCGACGCTGCCCGAAAATATGCCTGAAGATCGTGCCGTCAGCCTGATGAAAAGAGGCGTCGTGCCTTTTTGCGGCATATTCGAAACGCTTGCAGCAACCGAAATCGCAAGCCGCATCGGTCGGGAATGGAGCGTTCCACCAGGGCTACGCCTTCTCGACGTGCCACAAGTCGAAGGCGAGATCGAAACGTTAGATGAGGTCGATGCAAAGGCAGCGCTCTCGGCCTTTGGCGTTCCCGTCCCTGCCGGTTTCGTTGCGAATTCTCCGCAAGAGGCGATGAAGCGCTCGGACGAGCTCGGCTATCCCGTCGCGCTCAAGGGGCTCGCCATTGAGCACAAGACGGAGGCGGGTGCGGTGGCGCTCAACTTAAAGGACGCAACGGCGGTATTCGAAGCAGCCACATCGATGAACGGCACCAAGGCATTCCTGGTCGAAAAGATGGTGGAGCACAGCGTCGCAGAGCTGATCATTGGAGCAGCACGCGATCCTGTCTTCGGATTGACACTCACAGTCGGTTCGGGCGGAATTTTGGTGGAATTGCTTGAAGATTCCGCCATTTTGTCGCTTCCAACGACAAGAACGGCGATAACGGAGACGATTTCGCGTCTGAGGATCGGAAAATTGATCAACGGCTATCGTGGCCGTCCAAAAGGCGACCTCGAAGCGGTTGTCTTCGCTGTCGCAGCAGCGGCAGATTATGTCGTAAAGAATGCCGCGCGTCTGGAGGAACTGGACATTAATCCATTGATGGTTCTTCCTGAAAACAAAGGCGTTGTCGCAGTCGACGCCCTTATACGGCGAAGGAGGTAGCAGAAGTTGAGCAGCTCCATTCGCACGAGACGCGACGGCGGTATTTTCGAGGTCATCATAGACCGGCCGAAAGCGAACGCCATCGATCTTGCAACGAGCCGCGAGATGGGCGTTCTTTTCCGCGACTTTCGAGACGATTCATCCCTGCGCGTAGCAATCATTTCCGGAGCCGGCGAAAAATTCTTTTCCGCAGGCTGGGATCTCAAGGCGGCAGCGGCAGGCGATGCCGTCGATGGCGACTACGGCATCGGAGGCTTCGGCGGGATGCAGGAACTGCGCGATCTTAACAAGCCGATCATCTGTGCTGTCAACGGCATCTGTTGCGGCGGCGGACTGGAGATTGCCCTTTCAGCGGATTTGATCGTCGCGGCTGAACATGCGACCTTCGCGCTGCCGGAAATCCGCTCGGGAACGGTTGCGGATGCAGCTTCCGTCAAGCTTCCCAAGCGCATTCCCTACCATATCGCAATGGAGATGCTCCTGACGGGACGCTGGCTCGACGTCCACGAGGCCCATCGCTGGGGCTTCGTAAACGAGGTCGTCGCGGCCGGCAAATTGATGGACCGTGCATGGGAAATTGGCCGGCTGCTCGAAAGCGGACCGCCGCTTGTCTATGCCGCAATCAAGGAAATCGTGCGCGAAGCGGAGGGAACAACGTTTCAGACTGCCATGAACAAGATCACAAAACGGCAGCTGGCAACCGTCGATACCCTCTATTCGAGCGAAGACCAATTGGAAGGCGCGCGGGCTTTCGCGGAGAAGCGAACCCCAATGTGGAAAGGAAAGTGACGAGGCGGCGGCAACCGCCATTTTTCCCGCATGATCTCGGGCGGCGCAGGCGGAAGAGGAAACCGCATGCCGCCAATTGCCCGAAAGTTCTGTCAACGCATCAAGAAGAAGGAACAGGGGAATGAACGGCTATACGAAATATCTCACAAGTCGCGTAACCGCCGGTGGACTGAGCCGCCGTGAATTCATCGGACGTGCCATGGCAGCAGGCATCACGCTGGCGGTTGCCGATAAACTCTTTACTGAAAGCGCAAAGGCGGCGGAGCCGAAGCGTGGCGGTCATCTGAAGCTCGGCCTCGAAGGTGGGGCAGCAACCGATTCCAAGGATCCGGCAAAATTCCTGTCGCAGTTCATGTTCTGCGTCGGCCGCTGCTGGGGCGATATGCTCGTTGAATCCGATCCGCTGACGGGGGCTGCAGTCCCTGCGCTTGCCGAATCCTGGGAGCCGTCGAAGGATGCGGCGACCTGGACCTTCAAGATCCGCAAGGGCGTCAAATTCCACGACGGCAAGGAATTGACAATCGACGACGTCGTCGCGACGCTGAAGCGCCACACGGACGCCAAGTCCGAATCCGGCGCCCTTGGCGTGCTGGGATCGATCAAGGACATCAAGGCGGATGGCGGCAATCTCGTATTGACGCTGAGCGAAGGCAATGCCGATATGCCACTTTTGCTCACCGACTATCACCTGGTGATCCAGCCCAATGGCGGCAATGACGATCCGCTCGCCTCGATCGGCACCGGCCCCTACAGGCTCACGAGCTTCGAACCGGGTGTTCGCGCAACTTTCGAGAAGAACAAGGACGACTGGCGCTCCGACCGCGGTTATGTCGATTCTATCGAAATCATCGGCATGAATGATGCTACCGCCCGTATCGCAGCGCTGTCATCCGGCCAGGTACACTACATCAATCGCGTCGATCCGAAGACGGTCGATCTTTTGAAGCGCGCACCGAACGTGGAGATCCTGTCCACCTCCGGCCGCGGCCACTACGTCTTCATCATGCATTGCGATACCGCGCCGTTCGACAACAATGACCTGCGCCTTGCCCTGAAATACGCCATGGATCGTGAAGCCATGGTCAAGAAGATCCTTGGCGGTTATGGCAAGGTCGGCAACGATTTCCCGATCAACAATACCTATGCGCTGTTTCCCGAGGGCATCGAGCAACGTGCGTATGATCCCGACAAGGCGGCATTCCATTACAAGAAGTCCGGTCACAGTGGCTCTGTTCTGTTGCGCACCTCCGAGGTGGCCTTCCCGGGTGGAGTCGATGCGGCCGTTCTCTATCAGGAAAGCTGCAAGAAGGCGGGCATCGAGATCGAGGTCAAGCGCGAGCCCGGCGACGGTTATTGGACCAACGTCTGGAACGTCCAGCCCTTCTCGACGTCTTATTGGGGCGGGCGGCCGACGCAGGACCAGATGTATTCCACCGCCTATCTGTCGACAGCCGACTGGAACGACACACGCTTCAAGCGACCGGATTTCGACAAGCTGCTGTTACAGGCGCGCGCCGAACTCGATGAGACCAAGCGCAAGGACATGTACCGGACGATGGCGATGATGGTGCGTGACGAAGGCGGGCTCATCCTGCCGATGTTCAACGACTTCGTGAATGCTTCCACCAAGCAGGTAAAGGGCTATGTTCACGATATCGGCAACGACATGTCGAACGGTTACGTCGCGACCCGCGTCTGGCTGGACGCCTAGCACGTGAAGGGGTTAACGCCCCTCATCTCTAACGCAGCCAGGACCGTGGGAATGCTCCCCGCGGTCCTCCCGACGTTTCAGCACGAGGCCTTTGCCATGTCCAATCCTCCGTCAGGTCACATCTTGCCCGGCCTGAGGTTCAAGCAGCGTTTTCCTCTGCTTGCCCTTATTCTCGAGCGCTTCGTGCTCAGCATCATCCTGCTCTTTGCCGTCTCCGTCGTGATCTTCGGAGGCCTGGAAGCACTGCCCGGCGATTTCGCGACAACCTATCTCGGCCAGTCCGCTACCCCTCAAGCCGTCGCCAATATCCGTCAGGAACTCGGGCTGAACCGTCCGGTAACGACGCGCTATTTCGAATGGCTCGGAGATGCCCTACGGGGTGACTTCGGCTCGTCGTGGGCCAGTAAAAATTCCGTCGGCGAGCAGATCGGCAAGCGTCTTGGCAATTCACTCTTCCTTGCGGGCTTCGCTGCCGTTATCTCGGTACCGCTTGCCGTCGGTCTCGGTATGCTCGCCGTCCATTTCCGCAACCGTCTGCCGGACAAGATCATCAACATCATCTCGCTGGCGGCGATTTCGCTGCCTGAATTCTTCATCGGCTATCTCCTGATCCTTTTCTTCGCCGTCAAACTCGGTGTCGCGACCTTTCCGGCGACCGTCTATGAAAGCATGGGTCTCGTCGACCGACTGAAGGCGATCGCTCTGCCCACGGCAACCCTCGTTCTCGTCGTCCTGGCGCATATGATGCGAATGACGCGCGCTGCCATCCTTTCCGTTATGTCTTCAGCCTATATGGAAACTGCCGAGCTCAAGGGGCTCGGTGCCTTCCGATCAATCGTCAAGCACGCAGCCCCCAACGCGCTGGCGCCGATCATCAATGTGGTGGCGCTCAACCTTGCCTATCTCGTCGTCGGCGTCGTAGTTGTCGAGGTCGTCTTCGTCTATCCCGGCATGGGTCAGTATATGGTCGACGCTGTCACGGTTCGCGACATGCCGGTCGTGCAGGCCTGCGGTCTCATCTTCGCTGCTGTCTATATCTTCCTGAACATGGTGGCCGACATCCTCGCCATCATCGCCAATCCGCGACTGAGGCACCCGCGATGAGATTGCGAAATGTTCCCATCACGGCCTGGATCGGTATGTTCGGCATTGCAGCCGCCTTCATCTGCGCGATCTTTGCGCCCTTGCTTGCCCCCTATGGCGAAACGGAAGTGGTCGGCAACGTCTGGCAGATAGCCGATGGCCAGTATTTCTTTGGGCTCGACAATCTCGGACGCGACATCCTCTCACGTCTGATCTTTGGCGCCCGCACGACGCTGTTTGTCGCCCTTGCCGCGACGATCATCTCCTTTTCGCTCGGCATCATCTTGAGCTTCACAGCGGCCGTCTCGCGCGGATGGATCGATATGGTCTTCTCACGATTCAACGATCTGATGATGTCGATCCCGACGCTGATCTTCGCGCTCGTCGTTCTCGCCGTGTTGCCACAAAACCTGATCGTGCTGATTCTCGTGATGGCGATTCTCGATTCCACCCGCGTTTACCGTCTCGGTCGGGCGGTCGCGCTCGATGTCGCCGTCATGGAGTTCGTCGAAGCCGCGAAACTGCGCGGCGAAGGCAAGACCTGGATCATCTTCCGCGAGATCCTGCCAAATACGCTGACACCACTGCTTGCCGAATTTGGCTTGCGCTTCGCCTTCTCGATCCTGTTCTTGTCGACGCTTTCTTTCCTCGGTCTCGGCATTCAGCCGCCAGCCGCCGATTGGGGCGGCATGGTCAAGGATAACAAGGACGGCATCATCTTCGGAATTTCCGCAGCCCTTGTTCCCGGTTCGGCGATCGCAGCCCTTGCCGTCTGCGTCAATCTCGTGGTGGACTGGCTGTTGAAACGTACGTCCAGCCTCAAGGGAGGGCGCGGCGATGCCTGAGCTTCTTTGCGTCCGCAATCTGAAAATCGAAGCGACCAGCTATCCCCCCGGCGAGCCGCCGAAGCGCGTGACGATCGTCGATGACGTGTCCTTCGACCTGAAAAGGGGCAAGGTTCTTGGCCTCATCGGCGAATCCGGCGCAGGCAAATCGACGATCGGGCTTTCTGCCCTGGCCTATGGTCGAGGCGGTGCCGAAATTACAGGCGGCGAGGTTCGTCTCGACGGCCAGAATATTCTCGCACTCAACAGGGACGGTATCCGCCGGATCCGCGGTGCGCGCGTCTGCTATGTCGCGCAGTCGGCGGCAGCCGCTTTCAATCCCGCACACCGGCTTGGCGATCAGGTGATCGAGGCCTCAGTGAAACATGGGCTCATGACCAAAGAGGAAGCGAAGGAAAGGGCAACGGAGCTGTTTCGGGTGCTTGGCCTGCCGAACCCCGAGACCTTTGGAGATCGCTTTCCCCATCAGGTCTCCGGCGGCCAGCTGCAGCGCGCCATGACGGCCATGGCGCTCTGCCCCAATCCCGAACTCATCGTCTTTGACGAGCCGACGACAGCGCTTGACGTCACGACCCAGATCGATGTCCTTGCCGCTATCAAGCATGCGATCGAAAAGACACGCACGGCAGCACTCTATATCACCCACGACCTCGCCGTGGTTGCTCAGATTTCCGACGACATCATGGTGCTGCGCTACGGAAAGCAGGTTGAGTATGGCAGCGTGCAGCAGATCATCGAGGCGCCGCGGCAAGAGTATACGCGTGCCCTCGTCAATGTGCGTCAGGCTGTTCGAGAAGAAGCACCCGACCAGTCCGATACGCTCTTGAAGGTCGACCATGTCAGCGCTGAATATTCCAACGGCCTCAAGGTACTGCACGGTGTCTCGCTGCATGTTCCTAGGGGCCAGACGCTTGCCGTCGTCGGCGAATCCGGTTCCGGAAAGTCGACGCTTGCGCGCGTCATCACCGGTCTTCTGCCGCCGAGCGAGGGCAAGGTGTTTTTCAACGGCAATCCTTTGACGTCGAATGTCAAAAGTCGCTCGCATGACGATCTGAGGCGCATCCAGCTAATCTACCAGATGGCCGACACGGCGATGAACCCGCGCCAGACCGTGCGCGACATCATCGGCCGGCCACTTACGTTCTATTACGGCCTGCGCGGGGCAGCCAAGACCGCTCGGGTCAAGGAACTGCTCGATCAGATCGAGATGGGCAACGGCTTCATCGATCGCTACCCGGCGGAGCTTTCAGGGGGGCAGAAGCAACGTGTCGCCATTGCGCGGGCACTTGCCGCAAAACCGCAACTCATTCTCTGTGACGAACCCACTTCAGCGCTCGATCCACTGGTCGCAGAAGGCATCCTGAACCTTCTTCTGCGGCTGCAGGAAGATACGCAGCTTTCCTACATCTTCATCACCCACGATATCGCCATCGTGCGGGCGATCGCCGACAGCGTTGCAGTGATGCATCGCGGCAAGCTCGTCCGCTTCGGACCAAAATCCAAGGTGCTCTCCCCGCCATTCGACGACTATACCGATCTCTTGCTCAAATCCGTACCCGAGATGGAGATCGGCTGGCTTGAGCGGGTGCTCACCACACGTAGGATGGAGAGCGCTGGCAACTGAATTCCCATCGGTTCGCTATTCCTCCGCATTTGCTGACCAGGACACCATGACCGAACGCGGCTTCACGACCATCGAAAACCATTGGATCGCCCTGAAAGACGGTACGCAGCTTGCAGCGCGCATCTGGATGCCTGACGACGCGGTGGCCGATCCCGTCCCGGCGGTCTTCGAGTTCTTGCCTTACCGCAAGCGCGACGGAACCAGCCTTCGTGATGAATCGACCTATCCCGTCTTCGCCGCTGCAGGGATTGCAGGGGTGCGCGTCGACATCAGAGGGTCAGGCGAATCCGACGATGTCATTGACGGCGAATATACCGAGCTCGAACTCGCCAACGCCTGCGAACTGATCGCCTGGATCGCTGCTCAGCCCTGGTCGAACGGTTCTGTCGGCATGATGGGTATCTCCTGGGGCGGTTTCAACAGTCTTCAGGTCGCAGCCCTTCGCCCGCCGGCTCTTAAAGCGATCATCTCCATCGCTTCGACGGTCGATCGTTTTAACGATGACATCCATTACAAAAACGGATGCCATCTTTCGGCTCAGCTTTCCTGGGCTGCAACCATGCTCGGTTATCAGTCACGCCCGCCGGACCCTGCAATCGTCGGCGACCGCTGGAAGGAAATGTGGCTGCAGCGCCTTAAGCGCGAACCCTTCTTCATGGAAGAGTGGCTCAAGCATCAGCGCAAGGATGACTTCTGGCGTCATGGCTCGATTTCGGAAGATTTTTCCCGCGTCGACATTCCCGCACTTGTCATCGCCGGTTGGGCCGATGGCTACCGCAATACGCCGCTGATGGCGGTGGAAGGTCTCGGCGGCAAGGCGAAGGCGCTCATCGGGCCCTGGGTTCACAAATACCCGCATTTCGCCTGGCCAAAGCCACGCACCGACTTTCACGGGGAGGCAATCGCCTGGTGGAACCGCTGGCTGCGTGGCGACAAAAACGGCGCCGATGCGCTGCCGCAGGTGCGCGCCTATATCCTCGACGCCATCCGGCCGGCGCCGTGCCGCGATTTCGACCCCGGCTTCTGGATCGCCAAGGATGTCTGGGAGCCGCCGAAGATGCAGTGCTTTTATGTCGAGCAGTTCGGCCGGCTGACTGAGGGGATGCCGATCCCCCAGGCGCCGGAGCATCGCCTCTATCTCCGTTCACCGCTCGATACCGGCACTGCGTCGGGCGAATATTTCACGCTGAAGCCGGATGCGGAGATGGCTCTCGACCAGCGCGGCGACGATGCCGGGTCTCTCGTTTTCGACACCGTGCCGATTGCCGAAGACCATGACTATCTCGGCCGGCCGGAACTCACTCTCTCTCTTCGCTCAGAGGCGGCGAGCGCCAATCTTTGCGTGCGCCTGGTCGATGTTCATCCCGATGGGACAGCAACACGCATCTCCTTCGGCGTGCTCAACCTTGCTCATCGCGACAGCAATGCCGCGCCGGAACCGCTGAAGACGGGAGAACGGACCACGGTGCGCGTCGTCCTTGATGCCTGCGGCTATCGCGTCCGCCGCGGTCACCGCATCCGCCTTTCACTCTCGACTGCCTATTGGCCGCTGATACTGCCGCCTCCGGAAGACGCTGGCGTGAGCATCGATATAGCCTCGATCGGCCTTGCGCTTCCCAAACTCGGCGACCATCAACAGATCGAGATGAAGGCGCCTGAGGATCCTGATCCTCTGCCGAAGTATATCGAGCACGCTCCTGCTGCCACGAAAAGACAGGTCGTCCGTGATCTGTGCGGCAATTTCACCCACTATCAGATCCATGAGGACACCGGTCTTTTCGAGCATCCCGAGACTGGGCTTTCGACACGGCAGCTGAGGCAAGAAGTCTGGTCGATCGCACCCGACGATCCTCTCTCGATGACCGGCACTTCGACGTGGACATGCGACATGCAGCGCCCCGGCTGGTCTATCCGCACCGTGTCGACGGCCAGGATCTCCTGCACTAAGACGAGTTGGATGATCAGCGCCGTTGTCACGGCCTATGAAGGCGAGACTCAGGTCTTTGAAAAGATCTTCGCTGAAAAGCAGATCCCGCGGGACCTGATGTAATGTCATGGTCCAGCAAAGCGGCTGGCGGCCTCGCACACTGCCCGAAAGCCGATGCGAGCTCCATCGCTCATATGACGCGCTCTTAGCCAGGCGTGCAGCAATTGCGGCTCTTCGCGGAACCAGACCTCCACACCGGCCCTCGCAAGCTTGGCCGCGTAGTGGCGGCCATCGTCGCGCAGCGGATCGAAATGAGCGACGGTGATGAAGGCCGGCGGCAGCTCCGCATATGAGGCGGCGGCAAGGGGCTCGGCGACGGGATCGCCTGGCGGAGCCTTCAGGCTTGCGCGGTAATAGGCGACGTCCGACGTTTTCAACCCCGGTGCATTTTCCATTTCACTGTAGGACCCGGATACAAGATCTCCACCAAGCGTCGGATAGATCAGCACCTGGCCAGCAATGCCGAGCAATCGCTGCTGCTGCGCTCTGATCGCCAATCCAGCGGCAAGATTGCCGCCAGCACTGTCGCCGATCAGCACGACCTGCCTGCCTGAGACGAGCAGGTGTTTCAACACCTCGAAACAATCATCCGTTTGCGCCGGCCATCGATATTCGGGCGCAAGGCGATAATCGACCGAAATGAGCTCGGCACCGGCAAAATCGGCAATCTCGGCGCAGATCGCGTGATGGCTCTCAAGCGATCCCACGACAAAGCCGCCGCCATGCAGATAAAGCAGGGCAGTTTCTGTCCTGATCGCCTTTGGCCGATAATGCCGTGTTGCTATCCTGTCGAGAACGAGGGCATCCTCAGTCGTCAGTCCCTCCGGCAGGGGCTGGTCGAAACGCGCACAAAGAGCATCGTACCATTGCCTTTGCTGGGAAATGGGAGCAGCCACCGCATCAGCGGGATAGAAGCTGTCACAAATTGCAAGGAACTGCAGAATCCCTGTCTCTGTCGGCATCGGATGATGCACAGGCGTACCTCTTTTTGGTCGACGTTGCGTCCGTTTTTTTCCTCGTAAAAACCGCTGGGTCGGCTTTGTTCTGGAATTCCTAAACCTGCTGGATCAGCGTGCGCCCGATGAATTTCGGCGGCTCACCGCGCAAAACGAGGGACGTTGTTACGGCCCCGAACCTCGCGATCGAATCCACGATCGTCTCGAGGTCTCCCGGGGACGGGACCAGAACCTTCAAGAAAAAGCAGTCCTCTCCCGTCAGCCGCAGCACTTCTATGACATGCGGCATTTCGGAAAATTGCTTCAAACATGCACGGATGTGCTCGTGCGTCGTGCGAAGGCGCACGACCGCCATCATTCCCAATCCTAGTCGGGTGGCATCGATACGTGCTCCGTATCCGGCGATGATGCCACGTTCTTCCAGCCGCTTTACCCTCTCCGACGTCGCCGGTTGAGACAATCCAATCTTGCGCCCAAGTTCCGAAATCGCAATCCGTCCGTCCTCCTGCAATGCTTCAATGATGGCGATATCGGTCGGATCGAGCAGGAAGCGGCCGTTTTGGGCAGGTGTCATGCTTTGACCTTTAGTTCATCGGAAATCGGATGTGTTTTCCGATGATTGCCTATTCCAGAGACAGATGGAAGACGCCATTTTCCCGACGTGAAAGGAGAAAGCATGGCCGACATCATCATTCTGCCCGGTATTGGAGGATCAGGGGAGACACATTGGCAAACGCATTGGGAGCGGACGAATCCCCGAGCGATCCGTTTTCAACCGAAGAGCTGGGATAGGCCGGATTTACCGGACTGGGCCGAAGCGCTGGAGCGAACCGTCGCCGCCACGAAAAATGCGCCGCTGCTGGTGGCGCACAGCCTGGCGTGCCTTCTGGTCGTCCATTGGCAGCGCATTTCTTCTCTTCCCGTCGCAGGCGCCTTCCTTGTGGCGGTTCCCGATCCACGGTCCGATGCCTATCCGGTGGAGGCTGCCGGTTTCGCCGACCCGCCGGAAGGCAAGCTCCGTTTTCCCTCTCTCGTCATTGCAAGTTCCGACGATCCTTATGGGAAAATTGAATATGCCCGCATGCGGGCGGCCGAATGGGGCAGCCACATTGTCGAGGTCGGAGCGGTCGGCCATATCAACGGCCGCAGTGGGCTTGAGGACTGGCCGAGTGGGCTAGCCTTGTTCCAGGCCTTTGCCGAAAGCATTTCCAAGAGAGCATGAGCAAGCGACTGCTGCCGAGCGGCGGCGCGAACGAACCTTCATCCGGAAAGCCGCTCGGATATCCGTAGTGATGGAGCCGCGTGAGTGAACTACTTCGTGTAGAGCGCCCGCGAGCGTTCGAGATGCTTCAGAACCGCTGCCTCGGCACCATCGGCGTCGTTTGCGGCAAGCCGCTCAAGAATTTCCTCGTGCTCGACCAGTGTAAGCTTTTCCTTGCCGGTCCAGATGAGCATTTCGGTGTGATATTCCTTCAGCCATGCGAGCATTGCCTCACTCACTGCGACGAATATCGGATTGCCGGAAATCTGAGCGATGCGCGTATGAAACTGCATATCCGCGGCGATGAATTCTTCTGCGTGTCCCAATGCGCGGCGCTGGCGGTCGATAATGTCGCGAAGCGCGTCGACGTCGCTCTGCTTGGTACGTTGGGCGGCCTCCCGCGCCATGCCCCGTTCGAAGAAAATTCGGGCGCTCTTCAGATGCTCCAGAGAATCGGCCGACTGGGACAGCATGATCTTCGCTGTCAAATCGACCTGACGGAAGATCGATTGAGCCGTCAGTTGCAGTACCTTGGCACGTTCACCATGGGAAATGTTCACGAGCCCCTTATTGGCAAGTGACTGCATCGCTTCGCGGATTGCAGGACGACCAACGCCAAAGCGCTCCATGAGAACGCGTTCGGACGGCATTTCGTCGCCAGGCTGAAGTTCGCCTGACGTAATCATCCGCTCGAGTCGATCAAACACTTCGTCGGACAGTTTCCGGCGGACGATTTGTTCGATGGGTTGTGTCATAAGATCTCGCTGGCTCAAAATGTCTCCTCCTACCATCTTCCATGCCGAGAACAAAGCTCAGCCGAAATGCGCCGCATCGAAAGATTCCACTTTTCATCGAATGGAATACTGATTATACCAGATCATAAGTTGACGCCATGACAATCTTTCGTGGCGACAGGAGCAACCTGCACGTCATGATGATTACGCTGACCTACCGCATCGAGACGCCTGGGAGCGTCGAATCAATGGCGGACAAGATCGCAAGCGACCAGTCGACCGGAACCTTCGTGCCCGTTCCGGGCGAAACCGAGGAGCTGAAATCGCGTGTCGCCGCCCGAGTGCTGGCGATCCGCCGCCTCGGCGATGCAGGCCGTCCAACATGGCCGGAGGTTGGGCCCGGCACTCTGCTCCACCGCGCCGATGTCGACATCGCCTTTCCGCTGGACGCGATCGGCACAGATCTTTCAGCCCTGATGACCATCGCGATCGGCGGCGTCTATTCCATCAAGGGCATGACCGGCATTCGCATCGTCGACATGAAGCTGCCGGACGCCTTCAAGGGTGCCCATCCGGGACCGCAGTTCGGCATTCCCGGAAGTCGCCGCCTGACCGGGGTAGAGGCCCGTCCGATCATCGGAACGATCGTCAAGCCGGCCCTTGGCCTGCGGCCGTATGAAACGGCGGAGCTTGTCGGCGAACTCATCAAGTCCGGCGTCGACTTCATTAAGGATGACGAGAAGCTGATGAGCCCGGCCTATTCGCCGCTCGAGGAGCGTGTCGCAGCGATCATGCCGCGTATTCTGGACCACGAACAGAAGACCGGCAAGAAGGTCATGTATGCGTTCGGCATCTCGCATGCCGACCCCGACGAAATGATGCGCAACCACGACATCGTCGCCAAGGCCGGCGGCAACTGCGCCGTCGTCAACATCAACTCGATAGGCTTCGGCGGTATGAGTTTTCTTCGAAAGCGTTCCAATCTGGTGCTGCATGCGCATCGCAACGGTTGGGACCTGCTGACGCGCGACCCTGGCGCCGGCATGGACTTCAAGGTCTATCAGCAATTTTGGCGGCTGCTCGGCGTCGACCAGTTCCAGATCAACGGCATCCGGGTAAAGTACTGGGAACCGGACGAAAGCTTCATCGCATCGTTCAAGGCCGTCACCACGCCGCTCTTCGACGCCTCCGACTGCCCGCTTCCGGTTGCGGGATCCGGTCAGTGGGGAGGACAGGCCCCGGAGACCTACCAACGAACCGGCCGTACCACCGACCTTCTCTACCTTTGCGGCGGCGGCATCGTCAGTCATCCCGGCGGACCGGCCGCCGGGGTTCGGGCGGTACAGCAGGCCTGGCAGGCCGCAGTCGCCGGTATACCATTGGAGGCCTACGCTAAGGATCATCCGGAGCTTGCCGCTTCCATTGCAAAGTTCAGCGACGGAAAAGGCGCCTGATCGCGATGGACAAGCTCCTCGTCAGCTACTACGGCGATGACTTTACCGGCTCCACCGATGTCATGGAGGCCTTGGCGTCGAACGGCATTGCGACTGCGCTCTTTCTCGACATCCCTACGCCCGAAATTCTCGCCCGCTTCAAGGGTTGCCAGGCGATCGGTATTGCGGGAACAAGCCGCAGCGAGACACCCGCATGGATGCAACAGCACCTGACGCCCGCTTTCGAATGGCTGAAGTCGCTGGGCGCCGAGATATGCCATTACAAGGTCTGCTCGACCTTCGATTCCAGTGCTGAGATCGGCAGCATCGGCAAGGCGATCGAAATCGGCCGGACGACGTTCGCTCAGTCCATTGTGCCTGTCATCGTTGGTGCGCCGCAATTGAAGCGTTATACCGCCTTCGGCAACCTCTTTGCCGCCTACCAGGGCCGTATCTATCGCATCGACCGGCACCCGGTGATGCGCTGCCATCCGGTAACTCCGATGGATGAGGCCGACCTTGCCGTCCACCTGGCAAAGCAGACCCGGGTTCCCGTTGCAGTCGCCGACCTTGTTGCGCTCACATCCGCAAACGCCGACGCGCGTATCGACGAACTCGCGTCGATTTCAGACGGGATTGTGCTCATCGATGTCGAATCCGAGGCGACGCAGGTGGCTGCAGGTAAACAGCTACTCCGTCTTACCAGCAAATCCTCGAGTTTCGTTGCCGGCTCGTCGGGGGTCGAATACGCGCTTCTCAGTGCCTGGCGGCGAAACGGCATTATCGGCGAAAGCAGCATCGAGTTTGCCGATGTCGGCCCGGTTGACCGCCTCGCCGTCGTCTCCGGCAGCGTATCTCCGACGACCGAGCGTCAAATCCGAAATGCGGTCCATGACGGCTTTGAAAGCATTGCACTCGACCCTCTTGCACTGGTGTCGGAGGATAGCGAACGCTCGGCGGATGAGGCGGTACAGGCCGGCACCCGAAAGCTGAAGGAGGGAAAGAGCGTCATTTTCTATACCGCCCTTGGCCCATCGGCGGACGTTGGCGTCCACATCGACATGGTCCCGGGCGCTCGTCACAAGCTCGGAAGCGTGCTCGGCTCGGTCTTGCGCCGTTTGATCGAGAGCGAAGGGCTTTCGCGTGCGGTCATTGCCGGTGGCGATACCTCCAGTCATGCACTCAGGCAGTTGAAGATCGACGCTCTGACGACGCTACTTCCGCTTCCCCACACACCGGGTTCTCCGCTTTGCCTCGCGCATGGCAGCTATGAGCCGACGAATGGCCTGCAGATCGCTCTTAAGGGTGGCCAGGTTGGATCCGACGGCTATTTCGCGCAGATCCGCGATGGAAGGAAAGACTGAGATGAGCTTCTGGGTCGGCACCACAAAACCGTCGACGAAGCGCTCGCCTTCGTGCACCGCCTCGCCGATGCCGACCGTGAACGTGACATTCGCATCCAGCGGTTCGTCATCCCTTCCTTCATCGCTATTTGCAAAGTCGGCGCCTAGAACATGCACTGGGAGGTCTCCGGCGCGTGGACGGGCGAAGTCTCGCCGATGATGTTGAAAGAGTGCCAGCGCGAGCATTTCGGGGAGACCGATAAAACGTCGGAATTCGATCCTTCTGGCCCTTCGGCTGAAAATGTGCGGGCGATTGATCGGCTCGACGAAGAAAACCATGCATCGTGATGTTTTACTGGTGATATGGTGATTGACTCATTATACCAGTATATGATCCTATCGGACTGAGAAAAGGTGAGGGAAATATGACTAGAATTGCCCTATTCGGCGCAGGCGGAAAAATGGGATATCGGCTTGCCAAGAACCTCAAGGGTTCGCGTTTCGACGTGCGCCATGTCGAGGTTAGCGACGCCGGTAAAGTCCGACTGAAGAATGACCTCAACCTCGAATGCATGCCGGTCGATGCCGCCCTTGATGGCGCGGAAGTGGTCATCCTTGCCGTGCCGGACACGGCGATCGGAAAACTCGCGGCAGGCATCGTCGACAAGCTCAAGCCCGCCACCATGGTCGTGGCCCTGGACGCTGCGGCTCCCTTTGCCGGTCATCTGCCAAAGCGCGACGATCTCACCTATTTTGTCACCCATCCCTGCCATCCGCCAATCTTCAATGACGAGACGGAGATGCAGGCGAAGAAGGACCATTTCGGGGGGTTGTTCGCCAAGCAACACATTGTTTCGGCGCTGATGCAAGGACCAGAAAGCGCATACGCGCTCGGCGAGGAGATCGCCAAGGTCATCTGGGCGCCCGTCATGCGCTCGCACCGGGTTACGGTCGACCAACTTGCAATGCTCGAACCTGGCTTGTCCGAAACCGTCTGCGCATCGCTCCTCGTCGTCATGCGACAGGCCATGGACGAATGCGTCGCGCGCGGCGTGCCTGAGGAAGCGGCCCGCGACTTCCTGCTCGGCCATATGAACGTGCTCGGCGCGGTCATCTTCAAGGAAGTTGACGGCGTCTTTTCGGATGCCTGCAACAAGGCGATCGAGTTCGGCATCCCTGCGCTGATGCGCGAAGATTGGAAGAAGGTATTCGAACCACAGGAGATCGCCGAAAGCATCCGGCGTATCACCTGAACTGGCCTGGGGAGGCAACGCCTCCCTTCAACCGCCCCAAGGGAGACGGGGCGCTATTTACATTCACACCCGGGAGGAGAAAATGAGACTAACACGTAAATTGACAATTGCGGCCTTCGCCGGCGCAATGGCGCTCGCAACGGCCATTCCGGCATATTCGGCCGACCTTATCGCCATCATCACGCCGGCCCATGACAATCCCTTCTTCAAGGCCGAAGCCGTCGGTGCCGAGGCCAAGGCGAAGGAACTTGGCTACGAAGCCCTCGTCATGACGCATGACGATGACGCCAACAAGCAGTCCGAAATGATCGACACCGCAATCGGAAGGGGCGCCAAGGCCATCATCCTCGATAATGCCGGCGCAGACGCCTCTGTCGCGGCCGTCAAGAAGGCCAAGGATGCGGGCATCCCCTCTTTCCTGATCGACCGCGAAATCAATGCGACGGGGGTCGCCGTTGCCCAGATCGTTTCCAACAACTACCAGGGTGCCCAGCTTGGCGCGCAGGAGTTCGTCAAGTTGATGGGTGAAAAGGGCAATTATGTCGAGCTAGTGGGCAAGGAGTCCGACACCAATGCCGGCATCCGCTCCCAGGGATACCATGACGTTATCGACGACTATCCGGACCTGAAACTGGTCGCCAAGCAGTCGGCGAACTGGAGCCAGACGGAAGCCTATTCGAAGATGGAGACAATCCTCCAGGCCAATCCCGACATCAAGGGCGTGATTTCGGGCAACGACACGATGGCCATGGGCGCGATCGCAGCCCTCCAGGCTGCCGGTCGCAAGGACGTGATCGTCGTCGGCTTTGACGGTTCCAACGATGTCCGCGACTCCATCAAATCCGGCGGCATCAAGGCGACCGTCCTGCAGCCGGCCTATGCCCAGGCGCAATTGGCCGTCGAACAGGCAGACGCCTACATCAAGAACAAGACGACACCCAAAGAAGAAAAGCAGCTCATGGACTGCGTTCTCGTTAACGCCGACAATGCTGACAAGCTCGAGACCTTCGCGCTCACGAACTAACCGCAGCCGTGTCTTGCAGAGGGCGCAGCACTGCGCCCTCTGCAGTGCATATTGTATGACGTCGAGGTTCATTGCATGTTGAGAATGAAGGGCGCTCTGCTCGCTGCTGTCGTGGCGGCGGCCTTGCCCGGTTGCAAGATCATCAAGACACCGACCGCAGAGGAAAAGGCGGCGGCAGCGGCCAAGACCGCCTTCGACCCGAATGCAAAGGTCGAGGCAATCTGGCAGCCCCAGGTCGTACCCTATTTCGAGAAGCGCGCAGGCGAACTGAAAGAAGTCTTGCAGCTGGCCACCTCCAGCCCAGACCAGGCGGGAGAGAGATATGGCAACCCGCGCAAGCAGAGCAGCTCGCCGTGGACCTATGCGGTGAAATTCACCGGCAAGGTCATTGCCGCCGACACGGCATCGCGTGCAGCAACGCTCGATGTCGACGCCGATGGCGACGGAAAAGCCGATGCAAAGGTCCAGATCGGGCCGGCTCTGCGCGGCACGGCGTTGCGCGACACGCTCGACTTCGTCAATTTCAACGAATTCAAGAACCAGATCGAGTGGGCGCAGTTTGGCAAGGCGTTCAACGAGAAGGCCAATACCGCCTTCCTGTCCGCTATCTTCCGCGACGGCCTAGCCGGCAAAACAGTGACCGTCATCGGGGCCTTCCCTGTGCCAAACAGCGGACAGCTTCCACTTGTTACGCCTTGCCAACTGACGGTGGCATCATGACGGCGATCGCCACACCGAAGGACGACATTATCCTGCGCCTCGACGACGTGTCGAAGGTCTATTCCGGCATCGTCGCGGTCAAGCGCGCCAATCTCGAGCTGCACCGAGGTGCCGTTAACGTCCTGGTCGGCGAAAACGGCGCGGGCAAATCGACGCTCATGAAGATTATCGCCGGGGTCGAGCGCCCGACACTCGGCCGCATCATCCTGGATGGTGAGCCGGTCTCGTTCGCCAGCCCGGCCGATGCGCAAGCCTACGGAATCGGCATGATCTTTCAAGAGCTCAATCTCTTCGCCAACATGTCGGTCGCGGAGAACATCTTCGCCACTCGCGAGATCACACGCGGCCTGTTCGGCATCGACCACAAGGCACAGGCCGCGAAAGCCAATGAATTTCTGAAGCGTCTGGATGCCGGAATCGAGGCCGAAGCGATGGTCGAGGATCTGCCGATTGGCCAGCAGCAGCTCGTCGAAATCGCCAAGGCGATGTCGCTGAATGCGCGCATCCTGATCATGGACGAACCAACCTCTGCCCTCTCGGCCGCCGAAGTCGAAGTCCTCTTTAAGGTGATTGCGGAGTTGAAGGCTCAGGGGGTGGCGATCGTCTACATTTCACACCGGCTTGAAGAGCTGATGCGCATCGGCGATTACATCACTGTGCTGCGCGACGGCCAGATTACCGGCCAGGCGATGGTTCGCGATATCGATACACGCTGGATCGTGCGCTCCATGATCGGCTCTGATGCTAAGGATTTCGCAAAGTCGGCAGATCACGCCGTCGGAGACGAGGTCTTCCGTGCCGAAAACATCAGCCTGCCGCGACCGACGGGCGGGCTTGCGGTCGACAATGTCTCGCTTTCCGTCAAAGCGGGCGAAATTCTCGGCATCTATGGTCTCATGGGCGCCGGGCGCAGCGAATTCTTCGAATGCGTGATCGGACGTCACCTGCACTCGACGGGCAAGATCTTCATCGAAGGCAAGGAAGTACGCGCCCGCGATACCACCAGGCGTATCCGCCGCGGGCTTGCGCTCATTCCGGAAGACCGGCAGCGGGAGGGACTGGTCCAGGTGCTCTCCATCGCCTCCAACCTGACCTTGGCAAGCCTTGGTCGCTTTACCCGCCTCTTCCATATCGACAGCGGCGCCGAGAAGAACGCCATTCGCGATGCGATCCGGGACCTCTCGATCAAGGCGCCCAACCCGGATTTCGAAGTGACCTCGATGTCGGGCGGCAACCAGCAGAAGGTGGTCATCGGCAAGGCGCTGATGACAAACCCAAAAGTGCTTTTGATGGACGAGCCAAGCCGCGGCATCGATGTAGGCGCCAAGGCCGATGTCTTCCGCACCATGCGCCGGCTGGCGGCAAACGGGCTCGCCATTCTGTTTTCGACTTCTGACCTCGAAGAGGTCATGGCGCTTTCCGATCGCATCGCGGTCTTGAGCAACGGCCAACTGGTGGCCGTTTTCGATCGCAGCGAGGCAAAGGAAGAAGCCATCGTCCAGGCTTCAGCCAAGGGACATGGACATCAAGGGAAACACGCGTCATGACGGCCGCTACTTCATCCACCTCATCGCCGGCGAGCGCGAACGGCTCTTTCCTCCTGACGCTGATGAAGCTCAGAACCTTCATCGCGCTCTTCGCCGTCATCGTCTTCTTCGCGATCTTCGCACCGAACTTCACCTCGACTGCGAACATGATCCTGATGTCAAAACACGTCGCGCTCAATGCCTTTCTGGCGATGGGCATGACGTTCGTCATCATCACCGGCGGCATCGACCTGTCGGTCGGATCGATCGTCGGGCTTTGCGGCATGGTCGCCGGCGGTTTGATCCTTTACGGCATCGAGCTGCCAATCGGCTACACCATCTATTTCAACCTGTTCGAGATCGTTTTGATCACGCTCTCGATTGGCCTGATTATCGGGCTGATCAACGGGCTGCTCATTACGAAGCTCAACGTTGCCCCGTTCATTGCGACGCTCGGCACCCTGTATATCGCCCGCGGTCTCGCGCTGCTTTCCTCAGACGGCCAGACCTTTCCGAACCTTGTCGGCCGGCCTGAATATGCCACGACCGGCTTCGACTTCTTTGGCGCAGGTCGGGTGCTCGGCTTGCCGGTATCGATCTGGATCCTCATCGCGCTCGCCTTGCTTGCAGCTTATGTCGCGCGCTCGACGCCGATCGGCCGTCATATCTTCGCCGTCGGTGGCAACGAGCGCGCAGCGCGCATGTCGGGGATCCGCGTCGATCTCGTGAAGATCTTCGTTTATATGTTCTCCGGCCTTTGCGCGGCCATCGTCGGCGTCATCATCTCATCGGAACTTATGGCCTCGCACCCGGCGACGGGTGAGAGCTTCGAACTCAACGCGATCGCTGCGGCGGTTCTTGGCGGAACATCGATGTCGGGCGGCCGCGGGACGATCGGCGGAACGATTATTGGCGCCTTCGTCATAGGCATCCTGTCGGACGGGCTGGTGATGATGGGCGTCTCGTCCTTCTGGCAGATGGTCATCAAGGGACTGGTGATTATCATTGCCGTGGTTGTCGATCAGGCCCAGCGTCGACTGCAGCAACGCGTTACTCTCATGCAGATGGCAAAGGCGGGTTGAAATGACCGAATTGAAAGGTGCATTGATCGGCTGCGGCTTTTTCGCGATCAACCAGATGCACGCATGGAACGATGTCGAAGGCGCCAGGATCGTCGCGATCTGTGACCGCGATCCGGCAAGGTTGAGGGTCGTCGGAGATCAGTTCGGCATCGATCGTCGCTATAGCGATGCCGAAGCACTGTTTGCAGACGGCGGTTTCGATTTCGTCGATATTGCCACGACGGTAGAGAGCCACCGCGCCCTGGTGGAAATGGCGGCCCGGCACAAGGTGCCGGCCATCTGCCAGAAGCCGTTTGCCAAGACGCTGTCGGATGCAAAGATCATGGTCGAGACGTGCCGCAATGCCGGCGTGGCGCTGATGGTGCACGAGAATTTCCGCTGGCAGACGCCGATCCAGGCGGTTCGAAAGGCGCTGGAGGCGGGCGCAATCGGCACACCCTTCTGGGGACGTTTCTCCTTCCGTTCCGGCTATGACGTCTTCTCGGGACAGCCGTATCTGGTAGGAGGTGAGCGGTTCATCATCGAGGACCTCGGCATCCATGCACTCGACATTGCGCGCTACATCCTCGGCGACGTCTCGGCAGTCACGGCCCGCACGAAGCGGATCAACCCCAAGATCAAGGGCGAGGACGTCGCGACTATCCTGCTTGACCACAAAAACGGCGCCACATCGGTCGTCGACGTCAGCTATGCCACGAAACTTTCGACCGAACCGTTCCCCGAGACGTTGGTCGAGCTTGATGGATCCGAGGGCACGATCCGGCTCACCCAAGGTTACGGCCTCAAAGTGACCAACGCGCAGGGCACCACCACCACGAACGTGTCTCCGAAGCTGCTGCCATGGGCGTCACGGCCCTGGCATAACATTCAGGAGAGCGTGTACGCGATCCAGCAGCACTGGGTCGACCAGTTGAAGCGCGGCATGGAACACTCGACCTCCGGCGCCGACAATCTGAGGACATTCGCACTCGTGGAGGCAGCCTATGAAAGCGCGGCGAAGGGTCAGACGATCGATGTCGGAGCGATGCTGCAATGACGGTCGATCCATTTCTGCTCTACGGCACCCGCCTCGTCGAACCGAAGCCGGTCCGACTGCGTGCCGGAAAACTGGAGGCCGATCTTGCCAATGGCAGCCTCCGCACCATTACCTATGACGGAAGCGAGGTGCTGAGAGCAATCTCCTACCTTGTGCGCGACCGGGACTGGGGCACCTTGAGCCCGGAGATCTCCGACCTCAAGATCAGCCAGAAGGACGATCGTTTCGAGGTCGGCTACCGGGCTCGGTGCGACGGACCGCAGAACACGACGCTCGTCATCGACGTTCGCATCGTTGGAAGCACCGACCGGCTCGACTTCGAGGCCGAAGCTGTCTCGGAAACAGGCTTCGAGACCAACCGCTGCGGCTTCTGTATCCTGCATCCGATCGTTGGAATAGCCGGAACGCGGGCTGCCGTCGAGCACGTCGACGGCAGGATCGTCGCGACAAGGTTTCCTGATTTGATCGAACCGTGGCAACCGTTCAAGGAGATGCGCGCCATCAGCCATGACGTCATGCCTGCCGTCAAGGCCGAATGCAGGATGGAGGGCGACAGCTTTGAAATGGAAGACCAGAGAAACTGGTCGGATGCCTCATTCAAGACTTACGTCAGACCACTCGCCCTTCCGTGGCCTTATGCAATTCCAAATAATCAGCCCGTCCGGCAGAAAGCATCGCTCATCATCAGGGATGGCCGCCGCGGCCAACGCACCTCGGCTGCGGCCTTCGGCAAAACTATAAAACTCAACCTCGGAGCGCGGACCGGTACGATGCCGGCAATCGGTCTAATCATTACGCCCGAGGAAGCTGATGCGACGCTGTCGTCAAAGACGATACTATCGGAAATCGCTCCCCAGGAACTCCTCTTCCATTTCGATCCCGGTTCTGGACATGGCGTCGAAGCGCTCAACCGGTTCGCCGCAATCGCCGCCATTCACCGCGGACGCTCGACGCTGGAGATCGCACTTCCCTGCAAGCAATCCCCAGCATTCGAGGCGGCCGAGGTTGCCCGACAGATGCAGTCGGCGGAATTCAAACCGGATGCGATCATGATCTCGCCATCGGTCGACCGGCAATCAACACCGCCCGGCAGCAAATGGCCCGACTGCCCACCCCTTGAAGAGGTCTACGCGGGAGCCCGCTCGGCCTTTTCGGGCATTCGCATCGGCGGCGGCATGCTGAGCTATTTTACTGAACTCAACCGCAAACAGGTACCGGACGGACCCCTTGACTTCATCAGCCACTGCACCAACCCCATCGTGCATGCGGCCGACGATCTCAGCGTCATGCAGACATTGGAGGCCCTGCCTTTCATCACACGCTCCGTGCGTGCCATCTACGGCCGGAAGCCCTACCGGATCGGCCCGTCGACCATCGCGATGCGACAGAACCCCTATGGCAGCCGCACGATGGATAATCCGTCGGGTGCACGCATCCCCATGGCCAACCGCGACCCGCGGCATAACGGACGTTTCGCGGAGGCCTTTGCCCTTGGTTACGTCATCCGAGTGCTGGATGCCGATCTCGAATGCCTGACGCTATCGGCGTTGACCGGTCCGTTTGGTTTGATCGCCGGTCCGACTGAACCGATCGAGGAAGGTGGCCGGCGCCCGCTGTTCAATACGGTGCGGACGCTGTCTGCATTGGCTGGTTCATCCTGGCAGGAGTGCCTGTCCTCCTCCCCCTCCGAGGTCCTGGCATTTGTCGTTAACGGCACCAGAGCGGCAAGGCTTCACATTGTCAACCTGACGGGCAGCGAACAAACCATCGATCGTGGCGCGTGCACGAAAGTGTCAGGAGATGCGAGCGCAATCCTTCAACTTGCCCCGCTCGCGACAGCGGTCTTGCCACTTGCGGATTGACCTTCAGCGTCGCAACTGCATCTATGACATCGTGCCTCGATCAGGGGAGGATCGGCGTGAAGACCAAGAAGCTTATCAATTCCGGTGCAAACGTCGTCGATGAGATGCTGCAAGGTGTCCTGGCGGCTCATCCGGACCATCTTTATGCGGCCGAGGACATGCCACGGGCGATCATTGCCAAAAACGGGCCTCGCAAAGGCAAGGTCGGGGTGGTCATCGGCGGCGGATCCGGGCACGAACCGACATTCCTCGGTTTTGTCGGCAAAGGGCTCGCAGACGCTGCTGCTGTAGGCAATGTATTCGCATCGCCGCCGCCCGATCCCATTATCGCGTGTGCCAAAGCCGTCGACGGCGGTGCCGGTGTTCTTTTCATGTATGGCAATTATGCCGGCGACGTCATGAACTTCGATATGGCCGCCGAAATGCTTGCCCTGGACGACATAGAAGTGCGGACCGTTCTGACAACGGACGACGTTGCCTCGGCCCCTTCGGATCAAATGCACAAGCGACGCGGCGTGGCGGGCAACGTTTTCATATTCAAGGCCGCTGGTGCGGCATGCGATCTTCTGTATTCCCTCGACGACGTCGAGCGCGCCGCGCGGCACGCCAATTCGCGGACCTACACGATGGGCGTCGCGCTCTCGCCGTGCTCGCTGCCTCAGACGCTCAGACCGAACTTCCTGATCGGCGAAGACGAGATGGAGATCGGGATGGGAATTCACGGAGAGCCCGGCGTGGCTCGCGGGCCGCTGAAAACGGCCGACGAGGTGACCGACGAACTCATGGACAGCATTCTTCGGGAGATGAATGCCAGTCCCGGCGATCGTGTCGCAGTCCTGGTCAACTCTTTGGGTTCGACGCCGATGATGGAACTCTACATCATGATGCGTCGCGTGAAGTCCCGGCTTGATGATACCGGACTTGTCATCCACACGTCACTCGTCGGAAATTACTGCACGTCGCTTGAGATGGCCGGCGCGTCGATCACCGTCATGCACCTCGATGGGGAGCTTCAGCGCTTGATCGACCATCCCTGCGATTGCGCCATGTTTACGAGGTGACCAATGGCGATCACAACCAGGGACCTGCAGCACCTGTTTGCGCGCATCGCCGAGGAGATGGCGAAGAACCGCGACCGTCTTTGCGAGTTGGACGGTGTCATCGGCGATGGGGACCATGGCCTCGCGATGGACGCTGGTTGCCAGGCAGTCGCGAAGGCCGTTGGCGAACTCGACTCCACCCAGACTGCGCCGACGCCTGTGTTCAACACCGCCGCCAAGGCATTTTTGAACGCGGTCGGCGCTTCCTCGGGGCCCTTGTATGCCACGGCATTCATGCGCGCCGGAACTGCCGCGAAGGAAAAGCAGATATTGAGCGACGACGACTTCCTATCTGTTGTCGCGGCGATGGTTCAAGGCATCCATGAGCGCGGCAAGGCAGAGCTCGGCGAGAAAACAATGATGGACGCCTGGGGGCCGGCGGCAAACGCTGCGCTGGATGCCCGGCGTCGGGGAGCTTCCCTTTCCCAATGCTTGGTGGCGGCCGTTCAAGCGGCGCGCGACGGCTGTGAGGCGACGAGCGGCATGATCGCGGGCAAGGGTCGCGCAGCCCGGCTGGGTGATCGGGCAGTGGGACACGTCGATCCGGGCGCGGCGTCGGCCGTCATCATGATTGAAGCGATGGCGCGGTTCGCATCTACGCGTGATGGTTAGCTCATCATTGCTCGGGATGCTCGAGATCCTGACCGAAAAGGCGAAGATGCCACTCATCCGGCATCAGCCGAACGGCCGGCAATGCCCCTTCCATCTCTTTCGCTCGCGTCGGCTTGCCGGAGCCCGGCAACCCCAACCATCAGATGAAGCGTCGCCCGCTCGCAGTCGGCTCGGAGGACATTACTCTGACAAATAAAGCGGATGACCACTCTGGCACGTCGGGGCAGTTCTCGAGGCGGCGAAAAAGGATGCCGGACAACGACGCCCGAAGACGAATTCGACAGACCCGCCCCAGACCCGCCCATGGTTGTTCGCGTACGGCTCGCCATCGCCGGCCGTCCCAATCGCGTCGAGGAGGCGCGCCGTTCATCGAGAAGCTCCGGCGGCAACGTGGCGCTCGCCGACGCGATGTCAGGGCTGCCTCACGATCAAAGCCGGCACATGACATTGGGATTGGCCGGACTGCGCGTCTTCTTGCGCGGGACCTACAAGGACTTGGATCTGCGCAGGCGGCCGAAGCGGAAACCGTCGGCTACGGCTGCACGAACCATCATCATTTCTCCGATCGTTTCATGCGTCAGAAGACCGATGAGATGATCGGCACCGTCCACGACCGCGATCGCCGGCACATTTCCCTGTTGCATCAAACGCAAGCTATCTTCGAGGCTTTTGCGATGATGGATTCTCGGAATGTCGGTACGCATCGCGCTTGCAACCGGCGTGTCCGGACCTTTGTCCTTCAAGGCGCGTATCATGTCGTCGCGCGTCAGCAGCCCTTCAAAGCGGCCGGCGGAATCGGTTACCGGAAATTCGCGCTGGGTTGTCGCAAGCAGCATCTCGATCGCCTCGTCGATACTTGCCGAGCGTTCAAGTTCTACGAATTTAGTGACCATCACGTCGCTGATGAGAACTCTGCTGGAGAGCTCGCGGATCTGTGCATTCTGCGCTTCAGCCGTTGCTGCGAGGTAAACGAAGATGCCGATGAAAATCAGCAGTGGATTGTAAAGAAGGCCGACGAAACCAAAAACAAAGGCTAGGCCTTGGCCGATCGTAGCGGCTATCTGCGTCGCGCGTGACCAGGTGAAGCGCGATGCGAGGGCAGCCCGCAGCACCCGTCCTCCATCCATCGGGAAGGCGGGGATCATGTTGAAAAGTACGAGGAAGATATTGACGCCGGCAAGCCTAGCCAGGAAACCGCCCCCAGGATCCTCGACATCGGCCATCTGCTCGATGCCCGCTGACGCGCCGATGGCAAGAATGATCAGCGCCGCAATCGCGACGTTGACGAGCGGGCCGGCGATGGCAATCAGCAGCTCCTGATGAGGCACCTCGGGCATGCGTTCAAGACGGGCGACGCCGCCGATCGGTAGCAGTGTGATATCAGGCGTCTTGATCCCGAAGTAGCGCGCAACGGCAATGTGACCGAACTCGTGCAGCACGACGCAGACGAAGACGGCGATGATGAAGGCGATGCCGCCCCAGGCCGCCTGCATGCCTCCGATCCGGTAATGCGTCATCCAAATCCAGACGAGCAGCAGCGCAAAGGTAATGTGAACCCGTACGGCCGTGCCGGCGATCGTACCCATCTTGAAGGACCAACCCATCGATCATCCCCTTGAGCTTTGCGAAGCTTGGGCCGATTTTAACGGCATCAGATTGCCGAGCTCCATCGGAAAAGGAAATATGATCGTCGAGGTCTTCTCGCCAGCGATCACGTTTAGCGTACTTAGATAGCGAAGCTGCATGGCCTCCGGCTGCCTGGCGAGGATTTCGGCGGCTTCAAGCAGCTTTGCTGCAGCCTGCTGCTCACCTTCGGCATTGATGACCTTGGCGCGCCGTTCGCGTTCGGCCTCCGCCTGCCGGGCGATCGCACGGACCATGGATTCATTGATGTCCACATGCTTGATCTCGACATTGGCGACCTTGATGCCCCATGCGTCGGTCTGGGCATCCAGGATTTCCTGAATGTCGCTGTTGAGCTTGTCGCGTTCGGCCAGCATCTCGTCAAGATCATGCTTGCCGAGGACCGAACGCAGCGTTGTTTGAGCGAGCTGGCTCGTTGCCGCCATGAAATCCTCGACCTGGATCGTCGATCTTTCCGGATCGATGACCCTGAAATAAATGACAGCGCTGACGCGGACAGAGACATTGTCATGTGAGATAACGTCCTGACCGGGCACATCGAGCACCCGCGTGCGCAAGTCCACCCGGATCATTTGCTGGACATAGGGGATCAACAGGATCAAGCCGGGGCCTTTGACGCCGGTGAAGCGGCCGAGCGTGAACACGACGCCGCGCTCATATTCGCGCAGGATTTTGATCGCCGATGCGATCACGAGCAGCAAAACGAGGATGACCACAAGATAAAATGCGAGTTCTGCAAAAATGCCCATGACGCTTCCTCCTGCTTTCTGAAAGCCGCTAAGTCTCCTGCGCCCGGCGGACGACGTCTAAAGTCAGCCCGTTTCGACCGGTCACCCTAACGCTATCGCCGGCGACGAGCGGTTCGCTGGAGGTTGCCCTCCAGCGTTCGCCATGCGCGATGACATATCCCGAGGCGCCCTTCCAACTGTCGACTTTGCCCGAAATACCGATCATCTGCTCGGTGCCGGTGCCGACGTTGCGCCGATGCGAAACGATTGCGAGCCGGGCAACGATGAGACTGAAAGCGAAACAGGCAATGGCGATGCCGGCCAGTACGGACGAGGAGACTTCGAGCTCGGGGAGATCCGTGTCGAACAGAAGAGCCGCGCCGAGCACCAGTGCAATCCCGCCGCTGATGCCGAGGGCACCAAAAGAGGGCGCGTGCGCCTCGGCCACTGTCAAGCCGGCACCAAGGGCGAGCAATCCAACGCCGGCGTAGCTGACCGGCAGCAATGCCAGGGCATAGAGTCCAAGCAGCAGGCAGATACTGCCGATTGTACCGGGCATCAATGTTCCCGGGGCAAGAAATTCGAAGATCAGCCCGTATATGCCAACCACCATGAGGATAAGGGCAATGTTCGGATCGGTAATCACGGAAAGCAGACGCGTTCGCCAATCCGGTTCGAGTACGTGAACAGCAAGCCCGGCGGTTTGGAGCGGGATATCCCTTTGGCCGACCCGCACCATGCGCCCTTGAGCCTGCCTCAGGAGATCCTCGATGGTGGCTGCGGTATAGTCGATGACATGCTCTCGTGCGGCGGCGGCTGATGAAAGGCTTGCAGCTTCGCGCACGGCGCGCTCTGCCCAGTCGGCATTGCGATTGCGCAGTTCGGCAAGTCCGCGAATATAGGCGACAGCATCGTTGACGGCTTTCGCTTCACTGGCATTACGTGGTGACTGCGGCTGCCTGCCCGGCTCCTTCGGTTCATCCTTGCCCGGTTCCGTGTCGCCATCGAAAGGGCTTCCACCAAGCGAAATCGGTGTCGCTGCGCCCAGATTGGTGCCCGGGGCCATGGCTGCAATGTGGCTGGCGTAGAGAATATAAGTACCGGCACTGGCAGCACGTGCGCCACTCGGTGCCACAAAACTTGCCACAGGCACTGGCGAGGCGATGATCGCGCGGATGATGTCCCGCATCGAAGTGTCGAGGCCGCCCGGCGTGTCGATCTGCAGGACGACCAGGCTCGCACTGATTTCATCGGCATGTTGAAGACCGCGTTTCACATAGTCAGCCATCGCTGGTCCGACAGCACCGTTCAACTTCAGCACGATGGCAACGCGCTCTGCTGCAGACGCAGAAGCTGTGGAAGCGAACGGCGAAATCAGGATCAACGACAAGGCGAGTATCGACGACATTCGCCGCCAAATCCCTAAGCGCCTTGGCCTCTTCCATAGGATATTCATATTCGAGAATATATGGCGCGGCGGCCAAATGGTAAGGCGAACCTCTTTTCCGCCACGCACGAAGCTAACGACGGGTCCTAGGCTCCGTTCGTCTTTGATCGCTTTACGCTGAGAAGACCACCCGTCGAATACAACGATCGGCTCAAGGGCATTGTCTGGGTGAGGCCGACGCCGATTGCCGAAATCGAATCTCGGGCATGGACGCATGATGGGACGCTACGGCAACCGCCATCAAGGGACTGCGCGAGATGCAGGAAACGCCGCATCATCCAACGGGCGGCGCGTTGAAGCCATACGCCTCGCGCACATTAGGTTCCCATATTTGGGCGTTCATGCAACCTTTCTAAAGCATTAAATATGGCGTCAAACAACGCCCAACAGTAGGGAGCGCGAATAATTGAGCGAGTTCGAGTGTACGCGTGGCAACAGTGCGTTGCGGACCTTATCGAGCAAAATTTGTTACCTGATCATTGCCGTCATTTTGCTGGCCTTGTGGGGAGGGACGGCTAAAAGGCACGAGGCGCATCAGTCGGCAGTTGCTGAGATTAACGGTCAACGGAACTAGGGGCGGAAGGATCGTTCTTTCCGGTCGAGTTCAGGGATGAGCTCACCACGCCGCTTCTCGAAACTTGCGTGCTTCGGATCGAGAAGAAGATCATTGCTGAGTTGCCGCAGGTCTCATCCGTTTTCGTACGGCCGCAAGCACCGCTCGATCTCAGGCAGGAACCGCCTTTGGATTTCTTCAAGAATGAGCCTTGATGGACATTATGCTCGTCGATGAAGTTCACGACGGCAGCGATTTGTACGAGGCTGCCGTCAAAGAAGCCACCAAGACCGTGGCTGAACATAATGCCTGCAGTCCAGGGAAAGCTTTGGCCGGCTTTTGAACCGGCCATCATCATGCGGCTAGCAGGATAGCAGCCATCGCGACCGCGGAGATGACGCCGACAAGATTTAGGCCCAGCGAGACGACCTCGCTTATTCGCTGCTTATCGTGCTGGCCAAGTCCATCGCCTGTACCCATGACGGCCACAGCGCCCGCAACGATCCAACATATCAACGTCAGCGAGCCGAGAAGGAGTGCCAAATTCGTCGGGTCATTCATTCGAACATCCTCATTTGGTGCTTACCCAACCGCATCAGCATCCAATTGTTCCGGCCCTCAAAGAAAGAGTCACCGGCGGAGCACTGGCCTCGCGAGTTGCCTTGAATGCCGCGCCATCTCGCGCTGCACGATGCCGACGGCTTGATGGTCGCTCGCAGCAGCGCATCGGCCAGCAGAGCTTGAAGCTCTGCTAAGGACCGGGGTCGGGATTGCGGCAAGCCGCGGTTGGGCGGCGCAAGGGCCCGCCCGGCGAGCCGATTTGCGACCGGCTCCCCTTCCCTTCCGTCTTCCCTGGTTCCATTTTCGGACTAAATGACGCTGTTTCTGACGCCATATATCGTCAGTGCGTTTGGCGCTCTGGAGCGGAGGTCATAAAATGGGTCTCGCCCAATATGTGGATACGGGTTGTTTGCACCGCGCAAGATCGCGGACGCTTTCCTCACGACCAGAGAGGAGATCGCCCGCACGGCCGGACTCGGCAAGGACGCAACCCAGCGCAAGGACCGTATCCGCTCCGTCAAGACGCAGCGGCGTCTGCGCCAGATGATCGAGGTCGTCAACAAGGTCGAGCCGCGTTTCGGCTCGGCTCTGATGGCCTATGCCTGGTACCGCTCCGAGCCTCTGGCCGGCTTTTCGGGCCAGACTGCCATGCAGCTGGTGCGAGACGGCCATTCGGATAAGGTCCTCGACTATATTGACGCGGTTGACGCCGGCATACATGCATAGTTCCAGCCGATGCGATATAAGCTCTACCGGGCGCTGAATCCGATCTATGCTCGCCAGCCACGCTCGGGTCGGGGAGCCGGCCTCATGGCGGCCGGTTCGAAGCGAGGTTGACCGTTGAGGTCCGGGAAAACGATCTGGAACGACTGCAGAAACAGACAAAACAGCAGGGTCACGATCGTCGCCGAACGCTGCCTCTTCTTAGGAGGAACTTCGTTTCCTGATTGAGGAGGCTGCGCTTCTGCACCTCTTTGGGCAATTGCTCGAAGAGCGTCGTGAACAGCATGATGAACAGCGAAAGGCCGAACGCAGTCCTTAGAAGGATCATCGCCAAAAAACTGTCGAGTATTCGCACAGCCTGCACCGACCGTTTGCGCGCTGCTATCCACGGCCTTCGGTCAAGGCCGTGGATGGTTGGCATTCTGCCGAGATTAAGTGTGGCCAGCTATTTGGCAGCGATTGCCTGGTTGGTCTTGTCGACATCGGCGCTCATCGCCGCATAGGTTTCGTCGAGCGAGAGTTCGCCGACGATCAACTGGCTCATTCTCTGGACGATCAACTGGTAGATCGCTGAGGATCCCTTCATGCGCTCCATGTCGCGCGCTGCCTGCGGCACGTTCTTGCGGCTCGCCAGGAAGACGGCCATCGCATCCTTGGCATTGTTGCTCGCGAGCTTGTACTGCGGGTCCTTGATGTCGGCGCCTGTCAGAATGACGTAATTCTCGGCGACCTCACGCTGGATTTTTTCGGAACCCAGAAACTCGATGAAGGCGGCGACGGCCTCCGGATACTTGGTGCGCTTGAAGCCAACAACCGCGGTGCCGCCCGGCATGGCGTAGCAGCCGGCATCGCCGCACGGCGCGCTGATCGCGGTCCAATCGAAAGCATCGCCAATCTTCTGCTGGAACGGGTTCACCATCCAGTTGCCGGCAAGATAGGTCACGACGTTACCGTTGACGAATTCGTCGCCCATGTTCTTGTACTGGGATCCGCCGGCCGCTCCCCACATTTCCTTCGGGAAGGAACCGTCCTGTGTCCAGCTGTAAAGATCCGCAATGTAACGCTTGGCGGCATCGTCCGGAAACGAGAACTTGCCGTCCTTGACGTAGGTCGCTCCATACGAGAATGCGGCGCCGGAAAAGCGATGCCCCGATCGATCCATCGTGAAGGGAATTTGGGCACCTGTGGCCTTGGCAACACGCGCGGACGCTTCCACGATTTCCTTCAACGTGGCGTCGGACTTCGGAAGCGGTTCGCCTGCCTGTTCGAAAAGCGTTTTGTTTACAAACGGCAGATTGAATGTCTGCGACGCGACATATCCGTTGATCGACTGCGGATCATTGACGCCCAGGAAGCGAAGAATGTTGAGACTGTCGCCATGCAGCTTGGCGAAACCTTCGGGGTCTTTCATGTAAGGACGCATGTCGAGGTAATATGGCGCAAGCTGCCAGTCGGAAATCTTGGCGACATCCGGCCCCTCGCCGACGGCAAGCTGCACAGGCAGTTGCTTGGAAACGGCGTCATAACCGGACGACACAAAGTTGACCTTGACGTCGGGATGTGCGGCCTCGAATTCCTTGCTGAGTGCTTCCATTCGCTCGACGTAAGCCTGGTCGTCGTCGGTGAACAGGAAAGTAATCGTCTTGGTTTCCGCCATGGCCATGCTGGACCACGCGAATGAACCGGCCGTCAGAGCGAGCGCGAATGCTGCCGAAAGAGAGTGCTTCATTTTCATCCTCCCATGAAAATATTTTCATAAATCGCGATTGAGATCGTCGATAAACGAATTTCATATACTTGACATTCCTGCCGTCAAGCTATTTTCTGCGGCAGTTGCGCGGATATTTGAGCAAAACTCGAAAAGAACTCGCACAAAACCGGAAATGAAAAAATTTTCACTCGATTGCGGAGGAGGCGATCTGTGAACGAAGGGCCGGGCCTCGAGGCGGCTGCATACTATGTTGGCCAAGGTCAGACCGTGACGGCTTGGGCGGTTTCTGATCTCATCGCCAGCTATTTTCCTGGCATCGCTGCGCCGGCGGAAGATCGCGTCGACTATCGTTTCATCAATGGATTTGTCGACGTTGGGGATCTGCCGTGCCGCAAGGCTTTCTGGTCAACAATGGTCGGGCGGGAACTCGTTGCCGATACGTCGTGGCCGACAAAGAGCCTCTACCTACCTGGCTCAAACCGCCGCGTCGAGTTCACCGGATTCTGGCACGTGCCGACCCATCTGCGTCGATGGCTGAGGGGCACCTTCAGGACGGCGTCGCCCCGTCTCCTGCATCTCAGGCTCAAGACCTGCGGCGGGGTTCGCATATGGGTCAATGGGCAGGAAGCGGTGCGTTTCGAACCGTTCAGGCGCAATCTGGAAAGTTCAACGGACATCGCGCTGTCGCTGGAAGCCGGCGACAACCAGATTCTCGTTCACTCCGAGGACCTTGCCGAACGCGACACGACCTGGTTCTTCGAACTTGAAGTGCTGGACAAGGAGCCGCTATGCGTGCTGTTGCCTGTGGCGCTGGATCAGGACGAAGTCCGCGAACTGGAAAACCTTGCGCGCGGCGTGCGCCCTGCACGCGACGTCTTCGTCAACCAGCCATTGGAACTGGTATTCGATACGGCGCCCCAGCGCGACGTGCCGGTGGAGCTGAAGGTCATCGGCCACGGCCATGAGCGGCCTATTCTCGCACACTCTCTCTTGACCCTGCGTGCCCATCAAAGCCGTCTGATAGCCGAAAATGTGTGTCGCATTGCAGACGGCTATCATGGCGTGCATCTGACGATCGGCAGCGGGCCGGGATCGGTCACGCGCGTCATCGATGCCGGCTTTCTTGCAAACATTTCTCCATCGTCACTCAAGGCGACACTGAAGGATCGCAAGCGGCAAGCGCTCGAATACAGCGCCCGCTTCGGTGCTGATCGTGTGGCGCGCATCGTTGCAATGATGGAAACCGGCTACCAAGACCAGGCGAGCTTTGACCGCATCATGGAAGCAACGCTCGCCTCTATCGATGCGCGTGAAGATTGCTCGGATTTCATCATGGTGCCGCTTCTTTGGCTGCTTGGCGCCTATGCCGCTCAAATGCCGGCCGGCACCGTCGATCGCATAAAGCACTCCGTTCTGTCTTACCGCTATTGGGTCGACGAGCCGGGCAATGACGCAATGTGGTTTTGGAGCGAAAACCACGTGCTGTGCTTTCACACAAGCCAACTGTTGGCGGGGCTTTTCTTGCCGGAGAAGATCTTTTCAGCTTCGGGCAGGACAGGAAGACAGCAGGCAGAGCTCGCCGCCGCGCGCCTGGCGCACTGGTTCGACAGTGTGGAAGCACACGGCCTTGCGGAATGGAATTCGGCTGCATACTACCCGGTCGACTTCATCGGGCTGCTGGCGCTGGAGCGCTGGGCTGAGGCGTCCATTGCCGAGCGCGCGCGTGCGCAGCTCGATCTCATTTTCCGGATGATCGCTCTGCACACGCTTTCGGGTGTTCCGGCCGGATCGCAGGGCCGCGCCTATGACAAAGAGCTGCGCGCCGGCCCTCTGACCGAGCTCGCACCCTTCGCACAAGTCGCTTTCGGAACCGGTTGGCTCAACAGTGGGGTGGCGTCGTTACCGTTGTTTTGCGCGGGCAGCTACGAACCGCCTGCCGATCTCGCCGATCTTGCAAACCTGGTTCCGGGCAGAAGTGTGGAGGCTCGCTATAGTCAGGGCCTGGAGAGCGCAAAGCTCGTCCTCTTCAAGAACGAAGCGGCACAGCTTTCGACCGTCATCGATCACAAGACCGGGCAGAAGGGACATCAGCAGCATGTCATCGATGTGCGCCTGGCTGGCCATCCCATGGCAAGGCTCTGGATCAACCATCCTGGCGAGGATGATCCATGGGGCAATCAAAGGCCGTCCTATTGGGCCGGCAACGGCATTCTGCCGCGCGTCACCCAGCATCGTGACGTCGCCCTTCTGATCGAGGAAACCCGCGACGCACGGCATGCATGGACGCACGCCTATATCGGCCGCGACGGTCTGGACGATCTCGTCATCGACGCCAATTGGCTGATGGCGCGCTCGGGCAACGGTTTTTCTGCCATCTACGCATCAAACGGTCTGGACCTGATCTCGGACGGTCCAACGGCTGGCCGCGAAGTGCGTTCCTATGGGTCGCTTTGTGGCTGGGCAGCAATTGTCGGATGCGGCGATGGCGACGCGTTCACCACCTTCGTCGAGCGCATCCGTCAGACGGCGGTCTCCTTCGACCGCGAGCGTCGACGTCTTGTGCTGACGCCAGGGGGCGGTCCGGCCATCAGCTTGTCTTATGCCGACGGGCTGTCGCTCGGTGGGCAGGCCATGCCCTTCGCTTACGATCAACCGCACCCAATCCTTACCTACGACAGTGCGGCATCCGACGCTGACACTGAAAGACCGTTCTACTCTTGAATATAGGTGCCAGCATGAACCCAACCTCTGTCGACAATACCGCCCTTCTTTCGACCATCGATCGGGTCGCGATGGCTTTCAGCCGTCTCAAGGGTATCAGGGAAGGCCTGGCGACCGCCGAGTCCACCTCGGGGATCCAGTTCGACGAATGGGATTGGGAAGTCGGCGTTGGTCTTTACGGCTTCCTAAGACGCGCGATTTCCACCAATGATCAAAAAGCGCTTCAGGACCTTGTGGCCTGGTACAGCAGCCAGATCGAGCGGGGCCTACCGCCACGCCAGATCAACAGCACGGCTCCGATGCTGCCGCTTGCCATCCTCGTTCAGCATGTCGATCGTCCCGATTTTGTCGCCCTTGTCGAAGACTGGGCCGAATGGTTGGTAAAGGAACTGCCAAAAACCGAGGACGGTGGCTTTCAACACGTTGTCAAGGAACGCCTCAACGAGGGCGAGCTTTGGGACGACACGCTGTTCATGGCCTGCCTCTTTCTCGCGCGCGCTGGCGTGCTTTGCAAACGCGACGAATGGATCGACGAAGCTGTCTATCAGTTCGTGATCCACACGCGCTACCTGTCGGATCCGGTGAGTGGGCTATGGTATCATGGCTGGACTTTCAATGGACGGCACAATTTTGCCAATGCCTTTTGGGCTCGCGGCAATGCCTGGATCACGGTGGCCATCCCGGAGCTGTTCGAGCTTGTGCCGATGCTGGGGGAGAAGGACCGGCGTTACCTTTCCAATGTTCTTGCGAGCCAGGTACGCTCGCTCAAGGCGTGCCAGAGGCCGGACGGAATGTTCACAACCTTGTTGGACGACCCCTCGTCGCCACTGGAGACGTCAGCCACCGCCGGAATTGCCTACGGCATCCTGCGTGGCGTAGATGCCGGCATTCTGGATAGCAGCGACCGGATCTACGCCGAGCGGGCGCTTTCGGCCGTGCTGGCACGCATCGACGAGGAAGGCGTGGTCCATGGTGTTTCGGACGGCACACCGATGGGCCACGACCTCGATTTCTATAGGCGCATACCGAATGTGCCGACGCCTTACGGCCAGGCGCTCACCATGCTGCTCCTGACGGAAGTCCTTCTGGAGCGCGGTCACCTGCAATGAGCGCGGCGTCTCCAATCTCGATCGATGCGGCCGGCAGCGACGATACCGCTCGATTGCAAGCAGCGATCGACCAAGCGTCGGCTTCAGGCGGCGGGCGCGTGGTACTTGAGGCGGGTATCCATATTTGCCGGGGGCTCCAGCTCAAATCCGACGTCGATCTTCATCTGGCCGCCGGCGCGATCCTGCGTCCGGTCCCGGACTATGACGCGTATGCACATACGACCGTTTCGGTCATTGCCGAAAAATCAAACCGCGGCATGATCGTCGCCAAAAATGCGCGGCGGATAAGCCTGACGGGCTTCGGCCGCCTCGAAGCCGGTTGCGACGACTTCATCGTCGGTGACGACAAGACGGTAGGGACATTCATCCCGGCCGATTTTCGACCGCGCGTTGTCGTCTTCGAGGCGTGTGACGGGGTTGAGATCAGTTCCATCCATATATCCCGCTCGCCGATGTGGACGCTGCATTTTGTCGACTGCACGGATGTTGCGGTCAGGGGAGTGAGGATCGAGAACGACCATCGTCTTCCCAATACGGACGGTATCGTTCTCGATGCATGCCGCGGCGCCATCATCGAAGATTGCCTGATATCGACCGCTGACGACGGCGTTTGCCTGAAGACGAGTATGGGTCCGGCGGGTGGCGCCATAGGGCAATGCGAAAATATTCTCGTCCGCCGATGCTCGATCCAAAGCTTGAGTTGCGCCCTTAAGATCGGAACGGAAACGCATGGCGATATCACAAATGCCGTATTCGAGGATTGCAATGTCTCGGCCTCCAACCGTGCGCTCGGAGTTTTCTCGCGCGACGGCGGTCGGATATCGAACGTCAGATTTTCGAGAATTGGAGTAGAGTGCCACGAAACGCTCGACGGCTTCTGGGGTTCGGGAGAAGCGTTGACGATCAATGTCGTCGACCGCGTCGCGGCGCGGACTGCCGGGGCGATCGAGAACCTGATCGTCGAAGACATAACCGGCCGAATGGAGGGGGCGATCAGTTTGATTTCGACGTCTTCCGCCGGCATTCGAAACATCCGGATGGCGCGCATAAACCTGGTCCAGCAGCCCGGGCAACTGGGCACAGGACAATTCTATGACCTGCGCCCGACGAATGCGGATTTGGCGCCGCGCGCCGATGGAGGCGGCCGCGCCAATGCCTGGACGCGCGGTTCAGACGGACGGGTGATCGGTCTTGAGCGCTATCCGGGAGGAATGCCAGCCGCCTACGTGGCCGGGGTCAGGGGTATCTTTCTGGAAGAGGTGCTGATCAAAAGGCCAGCACCCCTGCCGCAGGGATGGAACAAGATAGACGTCGCCTTCGAAACGGCGACACCTGATGGGAGCAGGGCATGGCAGAACTGAAGCTTTCCACCGTCAACAAGTCATATGGCGCCATCAAGGTCCTGCATGATGTCGAACTTGATATCAAGGATGGCGAGTTCGTCGTTTTTGTTGGTCCCTCCGGATGCGGCAAGTCGACTTTGCTGCGCATCATCGCGGGTCTCGAAGACATAACATCCGGCGCAATCTCTATCGGTGGGCGGGATGTAGGCCAGCTTTCGCCCGCCGAACGCAAGATCGCCATGGTCTTCCAGTCCTACGCGCTTTATCCGCATATGAGCGTTCGCAAGAACCTCGCTTTCGGCTTGGAGAACCTCAAGTTCAAGCGCGCCGAGATCGAGGCGCGGATTGCCGAAGCGGCCAGGATGCTGGCAATCGAGCCCTATCTCGACCGGCGTCCGAAGCAACTTTCAGGCGGGCAGCGCCAGCGCGTGGCGATCGGCCGGGCAATCGTGCGCGAACCGGATATCTTTCTCTTCGACGAGCCGCTTTCGAACCTCGACGCCGCACTGCGCGTCCAGACGCGAGCCGAAATCACAAAACTCCATCGTGAGATCAAAACCACGATGATCTACGTCACCCATGACCAGGTCGAGGCGATGACAATGGCCGACAAGATCGTCGTGCTGCGCAGCGGACAGGTAGAGCAGGTGGGCGCTCCGCTGGAATTGTTTGATTATCCGCGAAATCTTTTTGTGGCAGGCTTTCTCGGTTCTCCACGCATGAACATCATAAAGGGTAAAGTCGCCGGTATCGGTGAAAGCGGCGTTATCGTCGATGTCGGCAACGGCGGCAAGCTGATCAGTGACGTGGATCTTTCCGGGATTCAGGTTGGCCAGGCAGTGCTTGCCGGCGTCAGGCCTGCGCACTTTTCACGCTCCGGTCAAGATGGGTTGCCGTTCGTCGTCCAGTATCATGAGGGGCTTGGAACCGAAACCTATGTCTACGGCAACCTGGAGGGGCAGGACGAGCAGATCATCATTCACGAGCCAGGTCATTTCGCGCCGTCACCAGGTGACCGCGTCCTGATCAACTCTATGCCTGTGCGCGTTCATCTCTTCGATCCCGAAAGCGGCCTGGCGTTTGGCCGGCGGCAAGGCCAAGGGAGGCTCTGATATGACGACGCTCAAGAAAGGTGCGGTCCTTTATCAGGCAGGCGAAACGATCATGCGAGTGGTCGAGGCCCCCGTGAACGGGATGGAGCGCGTCCTCGGCCGGAAACGCATGCCATGGCTGTTTCTGGCACCGAATTTGGTTCTGTTCGGCATATTCACGTTCCTCCCCATCGCAATCGCCGTGGGTTACGCCTTTACGGGCGGGACGAATCTTTTCGTGTCGGACCGGCCGTTTGTCGGCTTGGACAATTTTCGCACCCTGCTTGCCTGCGATGACTATCTGAGGCCCGGAACTTGCCGGGAATCGCTTTTCTGGACGGCTGTGTGGAATACGCTTTGGTTCGTGGCATTCAACGTCGTCGCCACATTGCTCGTCGCCCTGATCACCGCACTGATACTTAATCGAGCAATTGCCGCGCGAGGCTTCTTCAGAGCAATCTTCTTCTATCCGGTATTGCTGTCTCCCGTCGTCATCGGCCTGATCTGGAAATGGTTCCTTGATCGAAATGGTCTGCTTAACGCCTTCCTGCAGATGCTCGGCGTACCCCCGGAAATCTTCCTTCTGGATGTCGGTTGGTCGCGCTTCTTCGTCGTGGTCGTCTCCGTCTGGTTTCACATGGGTTTTTACACGCTCATCCTCCTGGCCGGTCTCCAGGCCATCCCGAAGGAGCTTTATGAAGCCGCCTCAATCGATGCAGCCTCGCCTCGCCGCACGCTTTTCAGGATCACGCTGCCCCTGTTGGGGCCGAACCTTCTGGTCGTTCTGATTCTTCTGATGATCCGGTCCGTCCAGATCTTCGACGAAGCCTGGGTTCTTACGAACGGCGGTGGCCCGGGCACAGCCAACAGCTTTATCGTGCAATACATCTACCAGATGGCTTTCAGCAGCGATCTGCGTCTCTTCGGCCTTGCATCCGCGGCATCGGTTCTCATGGGATTGGTGCTCTTGGTACTGACGCTGATACAGCTGCGCCTTGGCCGGCGAATGGAGTCATAAAATGGATAACCTTATGAACCCCATCAGGTTTCTCACGCGCACGCGCCGGGCCGGACGCATCGATATGACCGACATATTGTCATGGATCTGGCTATTTGCCGGAACCCTTGCGGTGCTTGTTCCCGTTGTCTGGGCGGGCCTTTCCTCGCTGAAGCCGGCGGCTGAAATCACCCGGTTTCCGCCGACGCTGCTTCCCCGCGCTGCCGTCGAGCAGACTGTACCCGGATTCGACAAGCCGCTTAGCCTTTGGCAGGTCACCATTGATGGTGAGAAGCGCGAAATGGCGATGGTCCGCCGTATCGGCCTCAAAGCCCAAATGGTTGACCCTGTCAGTCCGGAAAAGCCCGTCAGCGTCGATGTAAAGAGTATCACACCCGTGCAGCGGTTGACCGTGGCCACACAAAACTACGCCGATCCATTGACGCGTTTCAATTTCCTGACCTTCCTCAAGAACTCGGTGTTTGTCACGTTCGTCGCAACGGTTTTGACACTCCTGGTCAATGCCATGGCAGCTTTCGCATTGTCGAAATACCGGTTTCGCGGCGACAAGACGGTTTTCGTGATCATCATTTCAACCTTGATGATCCCGCTCGCCGTCGTCATGGTCCCGGCATATCTGGTGGTCGTTGGCGTTGGTCTTGCCGACAACCTCTGGGGCGTCATCCTTCCGACGATCGCCTCTCCGACAGCCGTGTTTTTGCTGCGACAATATATGCTGACGATTCCCGACGAACTCATTGAGGCTGCACGCGTTGATGCGGCCAGCGAATTTTGCATCTTCTGGCGTATCATTCTGCCGCTGACGGCGCCTGCCTTGGCGGTGCTGGCGATCTTCTCCGTCCTTTGGCGCTGGAATGATTTCCTCTGGCCGCTTATCGTCCTCAACAGCCGCGAGAATTTTACGCTGCAGGTCGGCCTGAATGCATTTCAGGGAGAATTCTCGGTGCAGTGGCATTACATCCTTGCGATGACTTTTCTCAGCCTGCTGCCTGTGACGATCGTGTTCGTGTTTCTGCAGAAATACATCACCACAGGTATTGCCGGAACAGGGATGAAGTGATCCCGGTCAGCGTGGCGGCGCAATGCTGCCACGCAAAACGAGATGGCATCCCAGTTCCAGGCGGTGGGCCGGCCGGTGCGGATCATTGGCGATCAGCCGCTGTTCGATCAGGGACAAGGCAGCAGCGCCGAGCCTGTCGGCCGGAACACTGATTGTCGACAATGGTGGACGGCTGAACTCGCCTCGGACGATATCATCGAATCCCAGCACGGAAATCGCCTCCGGCACGCGAATGTCGCGATCAGCCAATGCCTTCAGGCATCCAAGCGCCAGGTTGTCGGCGGCGCAAAAGATGGCGGTCGCCCCTCGCATTTCAGGATCCTGATCAAGCAGCGCATTGATGGCAGCCTCGCCATGTCTGGGTTCATATCCTTCAGCCTCAAGGATCATGCCGTCCAAAACAGGAAGCTGCGCGGCAAGAAACGCGTCGGAAAAGCCGTCATATCGGCGCTGGATCGTCGTTCGGCCCTTCCAGGTCAGGTGCAGAATTTGACGATGTCCGAGCGCCAGCAGATGTTCGATACCCAACCGCGCTCCGAAGCGGTTTTCCGGCGTGACCGTATCGACCAGCATGGCCGGATCTTCGCCGTTTATGATGACGACGGGCATGCCGGCAGAAGCAAGACTTCGGATGAGTTCCGGCTGATCGTCATTCAAGATCACGATACCATCAGCGCGCTCCGAAAGCGCAATCTGCCTTACCTGATTACCATCGATTCTCCGGCCGGTGCTGACGAAGGGTACGGTTCTTATCCCGCGTCGCTCACATTCCTTCCGAAGGCCGTTGAGGATCGTCCAGCTCACCAAGTTGAGGTCACTTTGCGGAGCGGCATCGTCGGGAATTGCAAGCAGCAAGACACGCAACGTCGCAATTGTCGCCCTCTTCCTTCGGCGCTCGAGATAACCCAGACGTTTTGCTGAATTCAAAACCCTCTCACGCACTTCGATCGTGAGTGGGGCGGTTCCGTTCAGGGCGTGCGAGGCCGTGCTGAGGGACACATCCGCATCGCGCGCGACATCTTTGAGATTGACTTTGCGTTCCACTTTTCCGTCACGAGTTCTAATCGCGCCTTCGAAGGCATGTGAGCTAACTCGATGTTTTTACATAAAAACTTTCAAAACGCCATGTGTATTATGCCAATAATTTGCGAGATCTTCGCCGAAGATCGACCGCAAAGCTGCCGCAACGGATCTCTGGTCGCGGCGGCCTTTGCGAAAAGACGTCATTCCGTCGACAAGACTGCCCTGATTTCCTCCCAGCTGCTCAGGTCCGGCGCCAGCAGCAGCCGACCCTTCGACATCCCCGGTCGATACGGCTCGCGGTTCAGCAAAGCCCCATAGCCGCCCGCTTCGCGGTGGATCAGAACGCCTGCCGCATGGTCCCAGGGCATCAATTCGGCATTCAGGGAAAAGCTCATCGCGCCGGTGGCGACCATCCGGTATTCGAAAGCCGAGCAGCGCCACGTGGTCGTGCGGCCGAAATGGCGCAGGCGCGGAGCCAAAGCCCCCTGCTCCTCAGGCAAGAACACATGCAGCGGCACGAATCCATGCATTTCGCCGACAGGACCGGGCGCGGCAACGCTGAGGCGGGTCGGCCTTCCGTTCCGAGCGACATGCCAGGCACCTTTGCCCGGCCGCGCGACAAGAAAGTCGCCGGTCAGGGGATAGTGGATCAGCCCGGCCACGGTTTCGCCGCCGGAAACGATGGCAACGATCATGCCGAACAAAGGGACGCCATGGGCGAAATTCCATGTTCCGTCGACAGGGTCGATGATCACGGCGAGATCAGTATTCGTCAGGCGCGCAAGCAGCTCCGGATCGGCCGAAACCGCCTCTTCGCCCACCAGCAGTGCCTCAGGGAAGTGTGCCGAAAGCGCCTCGGACAATCGGCGTTCCGCACCGATATCGGCATCTGTTACCAGATCGTCCGGTGCAGTCTTCGTGCGGATGCCATCTGCGGTCACGCCGAGAAACCGGGGCAGGATCTCCGCCTCGCCTGCCTGGCGCATATCCTCCATCAGAACGGAGATCACGGCATCGGAAATCATGGTCATGCCTTGCGAACTTCCAGGTAAGATTTCAGGGCGGCGGGCTGGTCGGTCTGGATAACGCTGATGCCGGCATCGATCAACCGGCCCCAGATAGAATCCGGATCGGCAAGCGCAGCGCTATCGGTCCATTCGCCGCTACCCGGCTGATCGAGCGTGTTGACCCAAAGCGCCATGCCCGCCTTGACGAAGGATTCGCGGTTGCGTGCGATCGTCTCCAGGCTGTCGAAGCGGATCTCGCACATGAAGGGCGAAAGTTCGGCGAGCACAGCAAGCGTGTCTTTCGTGCCTTCGGCGGTAAAGAGCGCCATGCCCATGAACGGTACGCCGTCGAGATTTTGGGCACGAACCCATGCGACATCGGCGCTGGTGTGTATCGTGGTCTTCAGATCGACATCGTTACTCGCAGCCTCTGCGCGCGCCAAGGCCGCGACTTCCGGAAAAAGCGCCCTGTCCTTGAGGTCGAGGTCGGCGAAGATGCGGCCGCGGACGACCTCCAAAGCCTGTTTCAGCGTCGGAATGCGCTGATCCGTGAGCGCACGGATTTCACCGCCGTCTCCATCACGCAAGGCAATCGACCGGAGTTCCGCCATCGTGAGACTCTCGGCCACCCGGTCGATACCGGCCATGCGCTCGAGGGTATCGTCATGCATCAGGAAAAGCTCGCCATCAGCACTTTTGCGGACATCGAGTTCCACTATTTCACAGCCGAGCGCGATGGCCTTTTCGATGGCAGCCAGACTGTTTTCCGGCGCACCATGCCAGGCACCGCGGTGAGCAACGACGGCACAGGAACGCGCCGGATCGGCGATAAAGTCTTTGTAGGTCATGAGGCTTTCTTTCTTTAGGCGCCGAAGGCACCGGCTATGGCCCGGCCTGTCTGCGCATCGAAAAGATGCAGCCGGGAAGGAGGGAAATTCAGGGAGAGCTCAACGAGGTCGGCAGTGTCGACGCCGAAGGGTGTCGCGATGCGGACTACCAATCCGGCCAGCTCGGCCGCCAGTACCGAATGGGAGCCAAGGTCTTCGCGAAAACGCAGCATTGCCTTGAGAAGCCGTCCGGCGCCGTGGCCACTGGCGACGATGTCTTCTGGACGAATGCCAAGCTGATAATTGCCGGTCAAAGAGGCTTCGGCCACGACTTGCCCGTCAGCCAGCCGCAATGCGGAACCGTCGCCGGTCACCGGCAGAATATTCATTGGCGGAGCGCCGATGAACTTTGCGACAAAGACCGAAGCTGGATGGTGGTAAATAGCCTTCGGTGTATCAAATTGTTCGATGCGCCCTCTGTTGAGGATCAGGATGCGGTCGGCGAGTGTCATCGCTTCCACCTGGTCATGGGTGACGAAAATGGTTGTGGCGCCGATGCGCCGATGGAGTTCGGCAAGTTCAACGCGCATATCGTGCCTGAGCTGCGCATCGAGGTTTGAAAGCGGCTCGTCGAAGAGCAGTACGCCTGGTTCGCGCACGATGGCGCGGCCGATCGCAACGCGCTGGCGCTGGCCGCCCGACAATTGCCCCGGCTTGCGATGAAGATAATCAGAAAGGCCGAGCATCTTCGCGACCGCCTCTACCCGCTCGGCACGCTCCACCTTCGATAGGCCTGCGACTTTAAGGCTATAGGCCATATTCTCGAGCACGGTCATATGTGGATAGAGCGCGTAATTCTGGAAGACCATGGCACAGCCGCGCTGCTTCGGCTCGAGGTCCTGCACTTCCCGATCGCCGATGACGATCTTCCCTCCACTGACGCGTTCAAGCCCGGCGATCATCTGCAGAAGCGTGGATTTGCCGCAGCCGGAAGGGCCGAGCACGACGGTGAATTCACCTGCCTTGAGTTGCACATCCATCGGCGGAATAACGACGGTCTGGGCGTCATAAGCCTTCGCAACGCCTGCGAGCTTGATATCGGCAGCTGCGGCTCGGATGGCCGTATCGATGGCGTTCATTGCTATTTCTCCGAAAGGACGAGACCCTGCACGAGATAGCGTTGCAGAAGCGCGATCATTGCGAGGGGAATGATGGAAACGATCACGGCACCGGCCATGATCATCGGAAAGTCCGGCACGGTGCCCTCGGCGTCCGGGACGAGCCGCGCAAGCCCCACCACGGCAGTCTGCATGTCAGGTGTCGATGCACCGACGAGCGGCCACAGATATTGCGTCCAGCCGCTGAGGAACGTCAGTACGAAAAGTGCTGCGAAGCTGGTGCGTGATAGAGGCAGAATAATATCGAAGAGAAACCGGATCGGCCCGGCGCCGTCCATGCGTGCAGCCTTGAACAGATCCGTCGGCAACGTGCGGAAGAACTGCCGGAAGAGGAAGGTTCCTGTGCCATGGGCGACAAGCGGCGCGATCAGGCCAAAATGTGTGTTGAGCACGCTCCATTCGAGATGAACGGGAGCTCCGGCGATTTGTGCGATCAGATCGTTGAGACCGGTGACGTCAAGCAACCCGTTCAGCGGGGAAAAGACGTTCGACGCCACCTGATAGGTGGTGATGACGCGGATCTCCAGCGGCAGCATGATTGTGGCAAGGATCAGCGCGAAGGCAACACCGGCCCATCGCACCCGGAAATAGACGATCGCATAGGCAGACAGAAGCGACAGGACACAGGTCGCCGCCGCATTGCCGAGCGCCACCAGAAAGCTGTTGAGCATCTGGATCGGGATGTGCGTCTCCGAAAAGACGCGCGCCATATTGGCAAGAAGCTCGTCGCCCGGGTACCAGGCTAGTCCGTTGCGCAGCATGAATTCGTAGGAATGCGAGGCTGTCGCAAGCGTCATATAGAGCGGCCCGGATATATAGAGTATGCCGATCAAAAGGATGAGGCTGGCAGCGAAATTGAGCGAACGCGCGTCTTCAACCATGGCTCACCTCTCGTAATTGATGCGCCGGCCGACAAACATGAACTGGGCGGCAGCAAGGGCGATGACGAAGACCATCAGGATCACGGTCTGCGTCGAGGCGCCGGAAAGATCGTATCCACTGAAACCGTCCACATAGATCTTGTAGACGAGCAGCGTGGTCGCCCCGCCCGGACCGCCATCGGTGATCGTATCGATGAGTGCGAAGGCAGACGTTACGCTTTCGGTGAACTCCAGAACCAGCGTCAGGAAAAGCTGCGGCATGATCAGGGGCAATTGCACGTCAAGGATGCGCCGCCAGGGCCCTGCCCCGTCCATCGCCGCAGCCTGGTGCATGGTGCGTGGGATTGATTGCAATCCTGCCAGGATGATGACGAAGTTGAACGGAATGCCGCCCCAGACATGCGCGGCGACAAGCGTGATGAAGGCATCCGTACCGTCTATGCCGGGCGCCCAGATGCCCGGAAAAGCATGGTTGAGCGGCGCGAGGACACCGACGAACGGATTGAATATGAAGGCGAAGACCACGCCGATAGAGGCACCCGCTATCCCTTTCGGCCAGACCAGCACGTTGCGGGCCGGCAGCGCCAGGCGGATTTTCCGGTCGGCGGCGACGGCCAGGATCAACGGAACGAGCACGGCCAATGACGAGGCGGTCACCATGAAGACGATGGTGCGCCAACCGGCTTCCCAGAATTCCGGGTCGGAAAGCACCCGGGCAAAATTCTCCCAGCCGACGAATATCGAACCACCGCCGAAGGGCTGTTCCAAGAAGAAGGACCAGTAGAACGCCTGAAAGACCGGCGCATAAAAGAAGACGGCGATCAACAGCATGAACGGTGCCACCAGGAGTACCGGCAGCCAGCGATTGCTGAAAAGATTGGAATCCGAGGACATGGGGGAGCCTGCAATGATGAGGGCCGGCACGGGGTCGACCGCCGCGCCGGCGGTGGCCGGATCAGGGCAGTTTTGCGCCTTTGTAGGTCTTCTCGAAGCGGCGCAGCAGCTCGTCACCGCGAGCCTTGGTACGATCAAGCGCGGCCTGCATGGTTTGCTCGCCGGCAAAGGCCTTTTGGGTTTCTTCCATGAAAACCTCGCGGAACTGGACGTAGAAGCCAAGGCGGATGCCGCGGCTGTCTTCGGTGCGCGGCTGGTTCATCGAACCGATGCCGATCGCGGCAGTCGCATATTTGGGCGAGCTCGCCGCGCCGCTTCTGGCGATGGCATCAAGCACGTCGTTGGTGACAGGCACGTAACCGGTAGCGGCGGTGAAGGCCATCTGCTGCTCTGGCTGGCGAAGGAAGTCGAGGAAAGCCTTGGCGCCTTCGACCTCTGATTGGTCACGACCCTTCATGACATAGATCGAAGCGCCGCCGACCAGCGTGTTGTGGCGCTCGTAGCCCCGATACATTGGCGCCATGCCGACGGTGATTTCGTATTTCCCTTCGAAAGCCTTGGCCGAGGCGGCATAGGAGCCGGAGGAGCCTTCCATCATCGCGCATTCGCCGGCATTGAAGGCTGCCGTGTAATTGCCGGCCTTGGTATCGGCATTGAGCTTCACCAGCCCGTCCTTGCGCCATTCGACCAGATTGGCGAGGTGCGTGGCAGCGAAGGTCGTGTTGAAGACATATTCTGCCTCGAGACCGTCATAGCCATTGTGCTTCGAAGCGATCGGCAGGCCGTGGCGGGCGGAGAACTGCTCGAGCACGCGCCAGGTGTCGCCATCGGTGACGAACGGGCAGGCATGACCTGCGGCCTTCAGCTTACGCGCTGCATCGATGATTTCTTCCCAGGTTGTGGGAGGTTCGGCAATGCCGGCTTTCTCGAGCTCCGTCTTGTTGGTGTAAAAAAGCAGCGTCGAGGCATTGTAGGGCTGCGAATAGAGCCGGCCGTCGGAGGTTTCGTAGTAGGCCCGGGCGCCGGCGATATAGTTGTCCCACGTGACATCGGGAAGAATGTCCTGGACGGGGACGACAGCATCCGACAGCATCAAGTCGAGCGTGCCGGCATCGAAGAACTGGATCAACACCGGATGGTTGTGCGCGCGATAGGCGGCGATCGCTTTTTGCATCGACACTTCGTAGCTGCCCTGGCCAACGCAGGTGACGCGGTGTTTTTTCTGGGCCGCGTTGAATGCATCGCATTCAGCCTTGATTGCGGTTTCGACATTGCCCGTGTTGCCGTACCAGAATTCTATATCGGCCGCCTGTGCAGCATGGGCACCTGCCATCAAGGCGGCCGCAGCCGCCAGCGTCGAAATCTTCATCATCGCTCTCACCTGTCCTGAAAAATACGGTCGAACTTAATCCAGACCATGAACGTGGCGATTTCTACACTTTGCGTGTAACAATTGGATGACGGTTTTGAAAAGCTTGCCGCGGCCGATATTTCTCGATATTGCAAGATGCAACTGAGCCATTTCGACGTTGAGACAGGCCAGAATTATTACACTTGCATAGTAATTACCGACCGGTGTGTAAGAGATGCCCTATTTCCCCGAAGCGATCATTGCCCGCCGATTTCTAAGGGCAACTGAGGAAGGCGTCGTCTCGCCCAACGAGCGCAATCTCCTGCGACTTATCTGGCGCCATCCTGGACTGTCGCGCTCGGAAGTGACGGCTCATACCGATCTCACCCAGCAATCGGTATACCGCATCATCGACCAGCTGGCAGAACGCGGTATCGTCGGCTTCGGCTCTCCGAAACCCGGTGTCGGCCGCGGTCAGCCGAGCCCCACACTGAGGCTGGAAGGCCGCTATGCCTATTCGTGCGGGATATCCGTCAATACCGACGTGATCGGCCTCTGTTTGATGGATCTGGCAGGCAATATCCTCGCCGAGACCAGCGTGACGCTGCGCGAACACACGATGGCGCAGTCTCTCGACCTGATCCGTGAGCAACTTGCCGAACAGCAGAAAATCAAGGAATTGTCGCCGGACGCTTTCTTCGGCATCGGTTTTGCCATTGCCGGCTATCACGTGGGGGGGACCCGTTATAATGCGCCGCTGCCGCTCCACGAATGGTCGCTGATCGAACTTGGGCCGCTGCTTGCCGAATTCTTCGGTAAGCCGGTCTGGGTGCATAACGGCGCCAATACCGGTGCTGTCGCCGAATCCATGTTCGGCGTCGGCCGTTACATCAAGCACTTCGCCTATCTAAGCTTCAACTACGGCTTCGGCGGCGGATTGATCAGCGACGGAGAACTGCTTCTGGGCGGAAATGGCAATGCCGGAGAGTTCTCCGGCATCTATGACAATCAAGAAAACCAGCGCCGGCCGGCTCTGCAGCTTCTGATCGAACGGCTCAGCCGGAACGGCATCCATGTCCCTTCCATCACCTACATGCGCAAATATTTCAATCCGCAATGGCCGGGCGTCGTCGAATGGGTGGATGAGATTACCCCGGCCTACAACCGCCTTGTCAACGCAATATGGGCGATCTTCGACCCCCAGGCGATCGTCTTCGGCGGACAGGTCCCCTCGGACCTGGCCCAGATGATGATCGATCGCACCGAGTTGTTTGGCCGCCCGCGTTATGGTGTGGATCGTCCGCGCCCAAAACTCATTGTTTCCGAGATCGGCAGCGACGCCTCGGCCATGGGGGCTGCGATTACGCCTTTTCGATCAACCTTTTACTAGACAACAGGCAACTTCATCGTCAAACAATTTTTCCACGCGCGACGACGGGCCAGATTTCCGCTCCAGTCCGATCGCCACTCGTCACCATGACCGCGTCAACCATATTGGTGACGACGCAGACATGATTTGGCACGATCCGCACCTTGTCCCCGACCGTAAGGCCGATCGCGCCCGTGCTGACCAGCCTTCCATGCTCTTCCGAAAGCTGGTCGATCGTAACGTCGTCGCGTCCGAGCACATGACCGTAACCCACAAGGCCGAGCAAGTCTGAGGTCAGCGTCTTGGATCCGGCGTCGATCACTGCTCGATCCGGTGCGGGAACGGAGACGACGGTGGCGAGCACGTTCAGTGCACAGTCCTCCCAGCCGCAGACGCCGCGCGCCACGAGCGATCGGTCATTGTAGACATAGGTTCCGGGACGATACTCCGTCGTTATCGGGGACTTTGCCGCATGCATCATGGACGGCGTACCGCCTGAGGAAACAACCGGAACGGTGAGTCCCCGCGCATTGATGCGGGTAGTGGCCTGCCTCATGAAACGTTCGACCTGCGCCTCGCCGCCTGCCGGCGGATAAGTCATTAGCCCGCCGAAAACGAGGCCGGGTGCCGCCTGGATCGCGACAGCCAAGTTCTCGGCCTCCTCGACCGTCGCGACGCCGCAGCGGTTCGCGCCCGTATTACATTCCACGAGCACCACCAACGGCGCAGGCGCGGCATGGAAAGCCGCCGACAGCCCGTCGACGACCGCGCGGCTATCGGCGACGACCGACAGATTTACTTTTCCGGCCAACGCCTTTAGGCGCTCCAGCTTGGCAGCACCCATGATGTTGTAGGTGATCAGGACGTCGCGTATGGCGTTGCTGCCGGAAACCATCGCCTCGGCTTCCGAAACCTTCTGGCAGGTGACGCCGATTGCGCCCGCTGCAAGCTGCATCTCTGCGACGGCTGGCAGCTTGTGTGTCTTGATGTGCGGGCGCACACAAAGACCGTGCCTGTCTGCATAATCCTGGAAGCGCTGGATGTTCCGCTTCGCGATGTCGAGATCGATAAGCACCGCCGGCGTGTCGATCGCCGTCAAATCTTTAGATGAGAAGGGCATGGGAGCCTCTGAAAACGGTATGGGGAATGCTGCACTGCCGGAAACCTGTCGTCAATCGACGCTGCATCTTTATGGCAGAGCCTATTGACAAGTCATTCCTCATACCTCTTGATATGTCAATCCAATAACACAGACATATGTCCGCTATATTGGATTATCAGAAAACGGTCAATCAAGGGGAACACGATGACCACTTCCTTCCTCGCCGGCACGATGTCGCTGGCCGTCGCCACAGCTCTGTTTTCTACGCCCGTCCTCGCCGATGGCAGCAAGCTCGACGAAGTGCTTGCCCGCGGCCATCTTGTCCTTGGCACAGGCAGCACCAATGCGCCCTGGCACTTCAAGAGCGCAGACGACAAGCTTCAGGGCTTCGACGTCGATATGGGTCATATCATCGCCAAGGCACTCTTCGGCGATCCCGAAAAAATTGAGTATGTGAACCAGTCCTCCGACGCCCGCATCCCAAACATAACGACGGGCAAGGTCGACATCACCTGCCAATTCATGACGGTTACTGGCGAACGCGCTCAGCAGATTGCCTTCACCATTCCTTACTATCGCGAAGGTGTGGGTCTGATGCTCAAAGCGGACGGAAAATATGCCGATTATGCCGCACTGAAGGCGGCTGGCTCGTCCGTCACCGTCTCGGTCCTGCAAAATGTCTATGCCGAGGCCATGGTGCATGCTGCTCTGCCGGAGGCGAAGGTGGACCAGTATGAATCCGTGGACCTCATTTATCAGGCGCTGGAATCTGGACGCGCTGATACAGTTGCGACAGACCAGTCGTCGCTCGCCTGGTACATGACGCAGAGCCCGGGCCGCTACAAGGATGCCGGCTACGGCTGGAACCCGCAAACCTACGCCTGCGGCGTCAAGCGCGGCGATCAGGATTGGCTGAACTTCGTCAACACCGCTCTGCACGAAGCCATGACCGGCGTTGAGTTCGACACCTACGCCAAATCTTTCAAAACCTGGTTCGGCAAAGATCTAACCCCGCCTCAGATCGGCTTCCCGGTCGAATTCAAATAACAGCCGTGTGGAGCGGGACCTGTTTCCCGCTCCCTCAGCCTCAGGGGAAGGCACGCCATGGGTTACACTCTGAATTTCGCGGCCGTTTGGCGTAATTTCGATTTCCTGTTGAGCGGGCTCGCGCTTAGCCTTGGCCTTGCGGCGATCTCGATCCTGATTGGAGCGGTGATCGGACTTTTTTCGGCCTTCGCACTGACGTCGAAGAACCGCTACGGGGTCGCAGCAGCGCAGCTCTATGTCACGGTGATCCGCAACCTGCCGATCCTCGTTCTGGTGCTATTTGCCTATTTCGCGCTGCCGCAGATGGGCGTCCGCCTCGATAAATTGGAAAGCTTCGTGCTGGTTTTGTCCCTATATTCGGGTGCTTATCTCGCCGAAGTGTTTCGGGCCGGATTATTGTCAATTCCGGGAGGTCTGACGGAAGCCGGGCTCGCCATCGGCCTGACGGGGATGCAAATCCGCAGCTCCATCATCGCTCCACTGATGCTGCGTAACGTGCTGCCGTCGCTGTCTTCAACGATCATTTCGCTTTTCAAGGACACTTCGCTCGCCGCCGCCATCGCCGTGCCCGAGCTGACATTTGCGGCCCGCAAGATCAACGTCGAGAGCTTCCGCGTCGTAGAGACCTGGATGGTCACGTCCGCCTTCTATGTCGCAACCTGTTTCCTCATCGCCGCCTTGATGCGTTTCGTCGAGGGCCGTCTGGCCCTGCCGAGGTAAGCCCGGATGTCCCACACCTTTCTCGAACAACTCTGGATCGCCCGATACGTCATCATGAACGGCCTCGCCATGACTGTATCGATCTCTCTGCTGGCCATCCTCGCGGGTTCCGTACTCGGCATTTTCGTCGGCTTGGCGCTCGTCTACGGCGGCGCAGTTTTGCGCTTAACGGTCCGCGCCTATACGGACGTTATTCGCGGCACGCCGGTGCTCGTGCTCGTACTGGCGAGCTATTACGTCTCCTCCGCCGCCGGAGTTGATCTCGGGCCGTTTTCGGCAGGTGTCCTCGCACTTGCGATCTTCTGCTCCTCGCATGTCGGCGAAATCGTGCGCGGAGCCCTTCAGGCAATCCCCAAGGGACAGACCGAAGCCGCCAAGGCGATCGGCCTGACCTTCATCCAGACCTTCACTTCCGTGCTATGGCCGCAGGCCATGCGCCAGTGCTTGCCGTCGTGGGTGAACACGGCGGCCGAGATGGTAAAGGCCTCAACCCTGCTCTCTGTCATCGGTGTGGCGGAGCTTCTCCTGCGCACGCAGGAGATCATCTCCCGCAATTTCATGAGCCTGCAGTTCTATTTCCTGGCTGGCGCTCTTTATTTCATTGTCAACTACGGCATCGAGCAGTTCGGCAAATATGTCGAGCGCAAGACCGCCCTGCCGTCCTGAAGAGGCTCCCCCAATGGTCAAGACCATTCTCGACATCAAGGGTCTGCGTAAGACCTACGGCATCCACGAAGTCCTCAAGGGCGTCGATTGTAGCGTCCAGGAAGGTGAAGTCATTTCTATCATCGGCTCGTCCGGCTCTGGCAAGACGACTTTGCTTCGCTGCATCAACATGCTCGAAGAATTCCAGAGCGGCACGATTAGCCTGGACGGTGAGGAGATCGGCTATCGCGTCGAAGGCGTGACCCGGCGCCGCAAGAGCGAGAAAGAAATTGCACGCCAGCGTGCGCTGACCGGCATGGCGTTTCAGCAGTTCAATCTCTTCCCCCACATGAGTGCGGCTGAAAACATTATGCTTGGCCTCGTCAAGGTGAAGAAAATGACGAAGCCGGAAGCCCGCGCCATTGCCGAAAAATGGCTCGACCGCGTTGGCCTCGCCGCTCGCATGGACCAATATCCCGGTCAGTTGTCCGGCGGCCAACAGCAGCGCGTCGCGATCGCCCGTGCCATCGCCATGTCGCCGCGGCTGATGCTGTTTGATGAAGTGACCTCTGCGCTCGACCCCGAACTCGTGGGTGAAGTGCTCCAGGTCATCAAGGGGCTTGCCGCCGACGGCATGACCATGCTGCTCGTCACCCACGAGATGCGCTTTGCCTACGAAGTTTCGTCGCGTGTCATCTTCATGAACCAAGGCGTCATCTGCGAGGAAGGCGACCCGAAGAAAATGTTCGTCAGTCCGAAGACAGAGCGGCTCGCTGAGTTTCTCAAAACCTCAAGTTTCAACTAGAAGAGAGATCCCATGACAATCAAGCGTTACGGTGCTGGCGAAACCGGGGCCGGCGGACAACCGCTGCCCTTTGCCCGGGCGACGGAAGCAGCAGGCTGGCTCTATGTCTCGGGCCAGGTTCCTATGGAAAAGGGTGAAATCGTGTCCGGCGGTATTGTCGCACAGAGTCGCAAGGCGATCGAGAACATGATCAGTATTCTCGACGAAGCCGGCTACGGTCTGGAAGATGTCGTGCGCGTTGGGGTATGGCTCGATGACCCCCGCGATTTCTGGAGCTTCAATGGCGTCTATGCTGAATTTTTTGGCGGGAATGCACCGGCACGTGCTTGTGTTCAGTCGCGGATGATGGTCGATTGCAAGGTGGAAGTCGATTGCGTGGCCTATCGCGCCGATCGCGCCTGACAGCAACTCCGGAGAAGAACATGACCGAAGCCTCCGGCGACACGGTATCACGACGGACGCGAGGACTGGATCGCGCCTTCGAGATACTTGAGTTCCTGCGTGTGAAGCGTCGGCCGATGCGCCCGAATGAGATCGCTGCGGAAATCGGCGCGCCGCGCTCCTCAATCTACGAACTCGTCAACCTGCTGCTCAACCACGGAATGTTGGATTATCAGGGCGGCGACGGCCGGATCTTTCTCGGCCGCCGCCTCTATTTCCTCGGCACCGCATATGCCGAGCAGTTCGACCTTATGCGCGAGTGCGACCGTATGCTGGTCCATCTCGCCGAGGAAACGCGTGAGACGGCGCAGATGTGTCTGCTCGAGGGCAACAAATATACGGTTGCGATGATGCGCGAGGGCATCCGACCGTTCCGAATCTCCTCGAATGTCGGTGAACTCGTTTCCATTCCCTGGACCGCGTCAGGCCGCCTCCTCGTGTCAAACCTTTCGGATCAGGAAATCCTTGAACTTATCCCGCCGGAGGATTTCGTTTTGCCAAACGGCCGGCGGCTGGAGCCGGCGGATTTCATCGCCCAAGCAAGGCAGGCAGCACGCGATGGATATTTCACCTTCAATAGTGAAGTGGAGAATTTTACCCATTGTTTGGCTGTCCCGATTTATCAGGCTGATGGTGCCTGCATCGCCACGCTGTGCCTGGTTGCCCCGCGCGAGGACGGGCTGCGCAATCGCGCTGCCTATCTCGATAGCCTGTTGAACGCGGCACAAGAGATTTCCGAAAAGCTCGGATTCAATTCACTTTCAAGACGCGCTTCCACATCGCGCGTTTGAAGAGTAACAGCACTCCGGCCTCGATTTCGCGAAGGCCGCACCGGTTGCGCTGAAGAGTGTGATACCTAAGCCCGGGTTCCTAACCCTTGCGGTTGAGATGGAAGATGGGCTAGAGACTACAATGCGTTTCGACCACAAACGTGCCGATTGCGCATGAATTGGGCAAGCGCGGCACCCGCCCGCCCGCGAAAGAAAGCTGGGGCGAGGAAGACCTCGCTGACATGTAGATTTGTTGCAGATCGAAAAGCTGTTTTACCGAACGGAAGTGGCCTTGTGGCGCATTAAGGCCGTCTTGGGGCGGGACGGCACGGCTTGGCCTATGACGGTGGAAGTATCGCATCACATCGATGCATCCGAGCCTGACGCTGATGGGTTTTGCGACTACCACTACGAGTACGATGTGTTTGAGTTCACAGATGGGTCCGTGACCTTTCTGGCGCGTGCATATAGCGACGAGCCTGAAAAGGCGGCAATGATGGCGCGGATCGAAGGGCAAGACCATCATCTTCTGACAAAGCGGGATCTGCGTCATCCGCTGTTTCTTGAGGCCGCAGCCTATCTGCGCGCAGGCGGCAAAACCGACCTCGATTGGCTTGACAGAAGGAGCCGCGCCTATGTCCCGTTGACGTAGGAGATTGGGGTGTGTCGCGGCAATAATTGGATCCGCCGCGGCACTACAAAATAAAGCCGCAGCAACAAGCAGCTGGACTTCGGCGCGGGCCGGTTTCAGATGTCGACGACCAGCCCCTTGGCTTTCAAAACGGGTTCAAGCTTGCTGACTTCGATCACCGACTTGCCCTGCTTGTAGGCGTCGATATAGCCGGCTTCGGCATCCTCGCGGGCCTGCGATAGCCGGGCTGCATCCTGGACTTCAGCGCGCCGGACAACGACCAGGCCATCGGCATCCCCCACGATGACATCGCCGGGATGAATGATCTCCCCACCGACGATGATCGGATCATTCACGGCGGCGATCGTTTCTTTGACAGTGCCCTTGATGCAAACGCTGAGCGAGAAAACCGGGAAGCCGAGTTCCCTCAGCTGAAGCGTATCGCGCACTCCGGTATCGGTCACCAGTCCGCCGATGCCCTTGGCAAGGCAGGCATTGGCCAGAACGTCGCCGAAAGAGCCGGCCTCCTCGTATTCGCCGGCCGACACGACGATGATATCGCCTGGCTTTGCGTAGTTGATGGCGAGCTGCAGCATGATGTTGTCACGCGGCGCGCATTTTACGGTGAAGGCCGGACCGCACAGCTTCATGCGATAATCAACCGGCTTAAGGCGAGAGGAAAGCGCTCCCCTGCGTCCTTGAGCTTCGTGGATTGTTGCCGGCGAGAATTTGGAAAGTGCCTCGACATCAGCCTTGCTTGGCCGTTCAGCGATGTCTCTGATGTGGATCATAAAAAACCCCCTAGGTAAAGACCGACGGCGAGCATGTCCTCGCCGCCTGCAGTCTTCAGTGTTTTGAGATTAAGTTTTGGCCGCACCGAGCGAGTGGTGACTTACGGAATGGGATCGAACTTCAGCTCGGAGAGCGATACGACCTTGTCGGTCCGCGTCATCTTGTACTCGGTGTTCTGGCCAAGCCACTTGTCCCAGATCTTGTTGAGCTCGCCCGACGTATCGAGCTTGCGAAGCACCTCGTTGATCTTGGCGGTCAGGTCCGGATTGTCCTTGGCCATACCGATGCCGATCGGCTGGAACAACATCGGTTCCTCGATCATCCGCATTTCTTTGCCCTTGGTCTTCGATTCGTTGACGAACTTGGTCGTCGTCATGGTATTGGCCACCATGCCCCTCGCCTTGCCCTGCTGAACGGCAAGATAGGCCGAAGCCGTGTCCTGGAATGTCAGGGGCTCGGACTTGTTGAGCTTGATCGACATTTCGGATGTGGAGCCCTTGGTCGAGGCAATTCTCTGACCCGCGAAATCCGCCTTGCTTTTGCCAGGATCGGAGGCCGGGACGATGAGCATTTCCTTCGCGAGATAGTAGGGATCACTGAACTGAATCTGCTCGGCCCGGCTCAATGTATAAGCAAGATTGGCAACCGTAATGTCGACACGGCCAAGCTTGACCTCCGGCACGCGCGCTTCAACCGAGACCGGCTTAATCTCGGCCTTGACGCCCAGTTCCTTGGCGATGGCGTTGCAAAGATCGACGTCGAAGCCGGCCATTTGACGCGTCTTCAGATCGGGGGACGCAAAGGGTGGGACGTCGGCAAAGGTCGCGCAGCGCAAAGTCCCTGCGGATTTGATTTTCTCCAGCTGATCCGCTTTCGCCGGCGAGATCGCGCCAGCTAAGACGACACCCAGGATAAGGTATTTCCAGTTCATTGCTGTTCTCCTTTGTTATGATGATTAGGTCAATGCCGTAGATCGGCCAGGAAGCGCTGGGCGCGAGGATGGCGCGGGCTCTTGAAGAAGTCTTCGGGAGACGCCGTTTCAAGGATCTGCCCCGCATCGATAAACCAGATGCGGTCTGCGACATCGCGGGCGAAGCCCATTTCGTGGGTGACGCAGAGCATGGTCATGCCCTCGGCCGCCAGGCTTTTCATCACGCTCAGCACTTCGCCAACCATTTCCGGATCGAGCGCGCTCGTGGGTTCATCGAAGAGCATCACCGGCGGCTCCATGGCGAGTGCGCGGGCAATGGCGACGCGCTGCTGCTGTCCGCCAGACAACTGACCTGGATAGGAATGGGCCTTGTCGGCCAGACCAACGCGGTCGAGAAGCTTGTTCGCCTTGTCGCGCGCCGCGTCGGGCGCAACACCCTTCACTCTGATCGGCGACATCGACACGTTGTCGAGCACCGACAGATGCGGAAAAAGATTGAAGCTCTGGAACACGAAGCCGATGCGGCTACGAAGAAGATTGAGTTCTTTCGCACGCATTGGCGCGTGAATATTGTGGCCGTCGAGTGTTATCGATCCACTGCTGATCTCCTCAAGCCGGTTGATGGTGCGGATCAGTGTGGACTTTCCCGAACCGGACGGTCCGCATATGACCACGACCTGTCCCTGGGACACTTCGGCATCAATGTCCTTCAAGACCGGATAGTCGCCATAGCTCTTGCAGACATTCGACAGGCGGATCGTCTGCAATTCCCGCGTCGATGGAATTGAAGTGCTCATAGCTGCTCCGATACGATTTTTGAGGTCGCAACCAAGGGTGTTGCGCGCAGGCTGGATGGACCGGCGCGCCGGCGCGCGATGCGCCGCTCGAGACGATTTGCGACGTGGGTCAGGCTCCAGCAGATTGCGTAGTAGACAATCGCGAGGATGAGGAACACCTGGAAAGGCTGCGTCAGAAGCTGGTTGTTGACCTGACTGGCCGCGAAGGTGAGATCCGGCACGTTGATCACATATCCGAGCGTCGTGTCCTTGATTGTCGAGACAAACGTCGAGATGATGCTCGGTATCATATTGTAGAGCGCCTGCGGCAGGATGATGTAGCGCATCGCACCAAGGTAACTGTGTCCGAGCGCTCGAGCGGCTTCCATTTGGCCGTGCCCGAGCGCGACAATCCCCGCACGGACCACTTCACTTAAGAAAGCGCCCTGATAGACCACCAGCGTCGTGAGCATGGTCACGAAACTCGGAACATCCGCCCCAGTCCAGAGCGGGACGAGGAAATAGCTCCAAAGGATGAGCATCAACAAAGGTACGCCGCGGGTGACATAGACGAGAGCGGTGACTGGCCAGCGCAGCATTGGCCATTTCGACAACCTGGCCAATGCGAAAAGAATGCTGACAGGAAAAGCGAGAGCGATGCTGAGTGCCGAAAGGATGAGTGTGTTGGCGAGCCCGCCCAGCGGCCCGTTTGGATACTGGCCGATCAACAGCAGCAGCCAGTAGTCTTTGATGATCGCGATGATGTCGTTGATCATGCGCGTGCACTCCTTGCCGGGTCTGCGCGCATCGAGAGGTAGGCGCCGCCGGTCATGATCAGGAGCGAGAAAAAGAGATAGAGGACTGTGCCGACCAGGTAGATTTCGAAGGTCCTGAAGCTCAAGTTCTCGATTTCCTTAACGGCATGCGTGAGCTCCGATGCGCCGATGACGAGAGCAAGGCTGCTATTCTTGAAGAGGGAAACGCTGTGGTTTATGAGCGGCGGCAGCGCATTGCGAACGCCCTGCGGCATGATCACGAAACGCATCGCCGAGATATAACTGTGCCCAAGGGCCTTGGCGGCTTCCATCTGACCAGGATTGACGGAGCGCAGGCCCGAGCGCAGATCCTCGCTGAAATAGGCGGCCTGGCAAAGTCCCAGTCCGATAATCGCAAAGATGGCTTCGGCATTGTGGCCGGCGAGCCAGGTTGTCCACCCCTGCGGCATCAGCGTGAATATGCCGAAATACCAAAGCATGAGCTGGACAAGAGTAGGAACGTTCCGATGATACGAAACATAGGCGGCGACAATCGGATTACCGAAACGCAGCGGGGAAAAACGCAGACCCAGGAACACAAGCGCGAGCGTCATCGCCAGCAGCCACGAACCTATATAGATGACAAACGTCATTTCGATGCCGTGCAGAAGCATCTCGACGTATTCCGGATTGCTCAAGATTGCCGAGAGATCGAAGCCGCTCACCGCTTCGGCTCCCCGGATTGGCCGGCCTCGGAAAAAGTCTTCTCCGGCTTGGCCGTCTGCAAGCCGCCCATCACCTGAAGCGTCGGCGTGATCTCCATGTGGCCGATATTCACCGCGCCAGGCGCGGCGATTGCGAATGCGATTGCCTCCGCGATGTCAGCGGCCTGAGGCAACTCGAAACCGTCGATGAAGCGTTCGCGGACGCTCGGATCATTGCCGTGGACGTGGTTAAAGATATCCGTTGCGACGCGGCCGGGACAGATTTCCGTCACCCGCACGTGCTTGCCGAACACGTCGATCCGCAACTGGTTCGACAACATGGCAACGCCTGCCTTGACGGCATGATACGTTGAATTGCCGCCGAAATTGTAGTTGCCGGCGATCGAGGAGATGTTGATGACGTGTCCGCAATCGCGCGCCACCATTCCAGGCACGATCAGACGGCACAGGTGCAGGACGGCGCGAAGATTGACGTCGACCAGGAGATCGATATCTCCTTCGTCCGCTTCGAGGAACTTCTTCGGCCGGTCGACGCCGGCATTGTTGACCAGAATGTCGAATTGCACGCGGTTCGCGAGATCGGCAATTGCCGCGCGATCAGTCACATCAATGACGTGCGCAATGCAGCCCGTACGCTCGGCCAGCTCCTTCAGGGCGCCGGTGCTGCGAGCGATCGCATGCACTTCGAGATTCTCTCGGCAAAGCCGCTCTACGACTGCGGCACCGATGCCGGAGGAAGCGCCGGTGACCAATGCGGTCTTGTAATCGGAGAATGGCATTTTGATCCCCTTGTTGTTGCTGTGGACAATAACGGAGCTTTAACGCTCTGCCTAAGACCGATTACTTTTGGAGTAATAAGCAACTTTTATGGAGATTGGCGGGCGACGGACGGACGGTCCAAAACCCAGGAATTCTCGCCTTTATTGAGGGTGAAGACGGCTTTCGGCCAGGGTCGCTTTGCAAAACAGGGGCGCGTCTGTAAACATGCTCCAGCGAAGATCACATAATGCCAATTCCCCATGGATATAAGACGCCTCAAATCCTTCATCGTCATCGTGGACAGCGGCAGCATCACGCGTGCGGCGGACATCCTGCATCTTGCCCAGCCGGCACTGAGCCAGCAACTGGCGGCACTTGAGGAACATTTCGGCCAGAAACTGCTGATCCGCAGCCAGCAGGGTGTCACCATGACCGACGCAGGACATGCGGTCTACCGGCATGCCCAGATCATCCTGCGCCAGATGGAGCAGGCGCAGGCAGACGCCGCGGCCGCGGGTAATTCGCTTGCAGGGCGTGTTTCCGTGGGGCTCGTGCCGTTCAGCAGCGCCGCCACGCTGTCTGTCGAACTCCTGGCCGAGACAAGAAAACGGCATCCCGGTATTCTGCTTCACCTGACCGAAAGCGTCGGCCAGACCTATAGTCAGATGATCATGAACGGCAGGCTGGAAATGGCCCTGATCCACGGCGTCGGCCCGATCAAGGGCGTCCGGTTCGAACCGATTCTGAGTGAAGAATTCTACCTCGTGGCACATCGCGACTTCGCCATAGAAGCGGATTCCAAACCCATTCCGGTTGGAGCGCTCGACGGATTACCGATGCTGTTGCCGCCGACCTACAATTTCGTGCGCCGCGCGGTGGATACCGCATTCACGCGCAGTCGAATCAATCTCAAGGTCGTGGCGGAGGTCGAAATCGTGCGGACGCTCGCCCGCGCTGTAGGAACGGGCCTCGGAGCGACCATCATGCCGAAGGCCATTGCCGATCGCATCGTGTCAGAATCGAGCGAGCCTCTCGTTTGCCGGCTGCTCTCCCCCAGGCTCGAGGAAACGCTGTCACTTTGCACGTCCGATCAGAGTTCGCTCTCAGAGCCGGCATTCGCCGTCAAGGACATTCTCGTCGAACTGACCGAGCGGCTGAAACTTTAGAGCCTGCGAGCAGGACGAATGCCCTCCGGCGCGGCAACCGGACCGGAAGGCTGCGGTCATGAGTTAGCGCATATCCCCGCAGAACTGGGCGATGCGTGCGCAGCCCTCGTTGAGCATTTCCATGCGTGTCGCGTAGGAAATGCGGAAATAGGGGCTCATGCCATAGGCGGCACCCTGTACCGTCGCGACGTGATGCTCGTCCACGAGCGCCATGACGAAATCGACGTCGGTCTCGATCTTGCGCCCACCCTTCGTGGTCTTGCCGATCAGGCCGGAGATGTTGGGATAGATGTAGAAGGCGCCGTCGGGCTTGTGGCAGCGCAGCCCTTCGATCTTCGCCAGTTGGCCGAGGACGAAATCGCGCCTTTCCCTGTAGATAGCCGCCCGCTCCTTGAGGAGATCTTGAGGCCCGTCCAGCGCCGCAATGGCCGCGGCCTGCGTGACGGTGGTGATGCCGCCACCATTCTGACCGTTGACGTTGCTGATCGCGGCGATCAGTTCCTTCGAACCGCTGGCGCAATACCCCAACCGCCAGCCTGTCATAGCATAGGCCTTGGAAACACCATTCATCGTCAGGACGCGATCGTAGAGCCTGGGGTCAGCATCGGCGATCGTGCAAAACTCGAACCCATCATAGACCAGGTGCTCGTAGATGTCGTCGGTTAGAATCCAGACGTGCGGATGACGGTGCATGACCTCCGCGATCGCGGCCATGTCTGCACGCGAGCAGGCCGCCCCCGTCGGATTGTTCGGGAAGTTCAGGATAAGCCACTTGGTGCGCGGCGTGATCGCCGCTTCGAGATCTTCGGGGCGCAGCTTGAAGCCGGCCTGTTCGAAACACGGCACGGCCACCGGAACACCGCCGGCGAACTTGACGATATCGGCGTAGCTGACCCACGACGGTGTGGGAATGACGACTTCATCGCCCGGATTGCAGGTCGCGAGCATCGCATTGAAGATCACCTGCTTGCCGCCGCCGGAAACGACGATCTGGCTGGCATTGTAATCGAGATTGTTGTCCCGCTTGAACTTCCTGCTGACCGCGGCCTTGAGCGCCGGCGTTCCATCCATCGGTGGATACTTGGTGTCGCCGCCGAGTGCTGCTGCATGGGCCGCCTCGACTGCATGAGCCGGCGTCGGAAAGTCCGGCTCCCCGGAGGAAAGGCTGACAACCTTGATGCCCTTGGCGGCCAGTTCCCTGGCACGTTGGGTCATGGCTGCGGAAGCGGAGATGGAAACGTTTTTCAGACGGTCGGCTATGGAAGACATCGACATGATCTTTCGGTGAGATGAACCGTGACGGTTAGGGCTCAATCAGGAAGCAAGTTCGGCCGCAGGCGCGAGGGTGGCGCCGGAAGCCTCGATTTGGCTGCGGACGATGCGGGCAAGCTCCAGCGCGCCGGGCGTATCGCTATGGACGAGGATCGACCGGGCCGGAATCGCGATGACAGTGCCGTCGATGGCCTCGACGGTACCGTCGGTCAGGAACTGGCGAACGCGCACCCGCACCGAGGCCTCGTCCTTGACCAGGGCGCCCGGCAGACCGCGCGCCACCAGCTTGCCACCGCCGTCATAGGCGCGGTCTGCCAAAAACAGCGCCAGCGTCTTGAGCCCGGCGCGTTTCGCCGCCCTTTCGATTTCGCTCTCAGGAGAAACGAATACCACGAGGCCTGGGTCTACAGTGGAAATGGCATCCATCATCAGATCGGCGAGCACGGGATCGCGATTGACCATATTGCCCATGGCTGCATGAAAGCTGAAATGGCCGACGGTCACGCCCTCGTTCTTGGCGATCGCGATCAGCGCACCGAGCTGGTAGAGCATCTGCTGGCGAAGTTCATCCGGATGGAATGGAATCTCGCGCCGGCCGAAACCGGCCCGATCCGGCAGGCCTGGATGCGCACCGATGCCGACGCCGTTTTGTTTCGCAAGACGCACCATGCGTGCCATCGTGTCCGGGTCACCGCCATGAAAGCCGCAGGCGATGTTGGCGGATGATACGACCTTCATCATCGCCTCGTCATCGCATAGCCGGTAAGGACCGAAACCTTCGCCCATGTCGGAATTCAGATCGAACTTCACCGCCTCCTCCTTTTGAGCCGTTGAACTATCGTCATGCCATCGCCCTCAAAGCGCGCTTGACCATTTGTGACGTTCGCTGGACATCCTCGACATACCGGGCAACGGCCTGCTCAACGGCACGCGCTTCAGCATGCGTCGAACGCACGAACCGCAGCCGGCTGCCAACGCGCGCCTGGCCGAGCCGCCACAGATCGCATTCGATGACTCCGGCGATTTTCGGATAGCCACCCGCCGTATTGGCGTCGCTCATCTGAATGATCGGCTCCCCTCCAGGCGGCACCTGGATCACGCCCGGAACGACGCCATGGGAGCGCATCTCGATCGTCTTCGTGGGCTTGATTGGCTCCCCGGACAGACGATAGCCGGTGCGGTCGCTGCGAGATGAAATGCGCCAGATCTGGCTCCAGAAGGCCTCGCCATCTGAGACAAACAACTCTTGCTCGCCGGCGGCTATGGCACGGACCGGCAACGCGCCGTCGATGAGGGCGGGAAAGACATCGCCGAGCGCGACGGCCGGCTCGACGACGGCGATACCGTTGGCCGGCAGCGGGAGTTCATCAAGTGTTGAGCCGATTTCTATCCTGTCTCCGTTGATGAGAGGACGCCCGGCATTGCCGCCGAATCCGCCGCGAAGCGCCGTGCTTCGCGAGCCCATGAGAACCGGCACATCCAGCCCTCCCCCGAGCGCGATATAAGCGCGCGCCAGCGTCGGCGGTTGCTTCAGTTCGAGAACCTGGCCCGCCTCAGCGACATGCGTGCACCACGCAAGCAGTTCTCTGCCATCGAGCACCGGTTGGCCGTCGGCGCCTGTTACGGCGAAGACAGTGTGCATGTCGAAGCGCAATTTGAATGGAAAGGTCTGCACCTCTATTGCCGCCGCATCTTCATCGTTGCCAACGAGGATGTTGCCGATCCTGACAGCGAACGGATCCATGGCGCCGCCGGCAGACACACCGATATCGCGATAGCCGGGGCGGCCAAGATCCTGCACCGTATTGAATGGGCCGGTTTCGACGATCTCGATCATAGCTCGATCCTTGCCGGCACGAAGCGCACGGTATCGCCCGGCGCCATCAGGGCCGGTATCGAGGAAGCCGGATCGAACATCTGCAGTTCCGAATAGCCTATGGAGTTCCATCCATTCGGTCCGGTCAGCATCGCAACGCCCGTCTGCATTCCGCCAATCGTCACGCAGCCTTTCTCCATTCTCAGCGATGGGACTGTCTTTCTGGGCATGTATATCCGGGGATCGAGGCCCTGCAGATAGCCAAAGCCCGGGGCGCTGCCCAAGGCGAATACGCGATAGGTCGCTTCATAGTGAATGCGTACGACGTCCCGGTCGCTTAGTCCGGAAAGGTCGCAGAGGGCGGGAAGATCAGTCGCATATGGCCCGCCGTAGTGGACCGGAATTTCGATCGTCTTCCCTGCCAGATCGAGGCTTTGGGCGTTATTCCATGCCTCCAGCAATCGGCTGACGACGATTTCGGGATCCTCGGGCGTCTCCTTGCAGATAGCCAGCAGATTGGTCATGCCGGGTATCACTTCCGCGATGTCCACCCAACCCTTTACTGTTTGCGACAAGGCCCAGATCCATCGCTGGGAGGGAAGATCGAAATCGCCTGAGGTTTCAAGCAGAAAGGACCGCCCCCCAATGAAGGAGACCCGCGCCCGGCCTTTGGCGGCCGGGACGATTTCGCGTTGCGGCGCAAGGATGTTCAAAGTGGCAATCATGATTGCTGCTCGATTTCAAACAGGGGATCACCGAATCCGACCAGGGCATCGCGCTCAGCCACCAGCCTCGTCAGCAAACCAGACCGGCCAGCGGTAATGGGAAGCAGGACGGAACCGATGCGGATGAAACCGATCACGTCCTTGTCGGAAACCTCATGCGGCAGTTGTTTGACGTCGACCGGTGCTGCGGGATGCGAGACGCAAAAGCGGCCCGCCATCGGCGCCTTCACGATCGCTGACAGTGCCGCCATCAAACCCGGCTGCGCGTTTCGGCTCCGGGCGACTTGGGCACCCCCTTCCTTCGAAACGACGATGCGCAGCTGTCCGCCCGGCCTGGAGATTTCCAGGCCATCCACGCCGGCTGCCGTCAGCGCGTCCGTTAGGACTGCAATGGTCGCAGGATCGCTGAAGTCGATCGCGCTCATGCCGCCCTCCGCTGCTTGAGCCATTGCTCGAGATAGTGGATATCCGTCTCGCCACGGACGAAGGTTTCGTCCTCGAACAGCGCGCGCAGGAGTGGAAGGTTGGTAGCAATCCCTTCTACGCGTGTGGCAGCCAGCGCCTCTCGCATTTTCGCCATCGCTTCCGCCCGGATCGGCGCATGAACGATGAGTTTGGCGATCAACGAGTCGTAATAGGGCGAAACCCGGTAGCCGGCATGGATATGGGTGTCGACGCGAATGCCCGGTCCTTCAGGCAACGCGAGATCAGCGATAATGCCGGCCGAAGGCAGGAAGCTGTCCGGATTCTCGGCGTTGATGCGGCATTCGAAGGAATGCCCCTCGCATCTCATGTCGTCCTGAAGCAAATCCAGGGGTTCACCCTGCGCGACCCTTATCTGGGCATGGACGATATCGATGCCGCTGGTCATTTCTGTGACCGGATGTTCCACCTGCAGGCGCGTATTCATCTCGATGAAATAGAAGGCGCCATTTTCGTAGAGGAATTCGAAGGTTCCGATGCCTCGGTAGCCGATCTGCCGACAGGCTTCCGCGCAAGCCATCCCGACAGGCCGGATCGCATCCGGCGAAATCCCTGGCGCCGGCGCCTCCTCCACCACCTTCTGGTGACGGCGCTGCATCGAACAATCGCGGTGCCCGAGCCAGACAGCATTGCCATGGGTGTCGCAAAGCACCTGTATCTCGATATGGCGCGGATGCTGGAGGTACTTCTCCATGTAGAGCACTGGGGATCCGAAGGCCTGACGGGCTTCCTCCCTGGTCAAGGTGATCGCCTCGTGCAGCGAGCAGGCCCCCGGTACGACGCGCATGCCTCTTCCGCCTCCGCCGCCGGCGGCCTTGATGATCACGGGATATCCGATCTCCTGCGCAATGCGCTCGATGGAAGCGGGATCGTCGGGAAGCGACGCATCCGGACCGGGCACGCAGGGCACGCCGGCGGCGATCATCGCCCGCTTAGCCGATATCTTGTCGCCCATGGTGGCAATCGATGAAGCTTCCGGACCGATGAAAACAAAGCCCGCCTTCTCGACAGCTTCGGAGAACGCAGCGTTTTCCGACAGGAAGCCATAGCCCGGATGGATGGCCCCCGCGCCGGTCAGACGCGCTGCCAGGAGGATCGCATCCTGATTGAGATAGCTCTTGGCCGCATTCGCGGGACCGATGCATAGAAAGCTCTCGGCAGTCTTGCCGTAAAGCGCCTGCCTGTCTGCCTCGGAACAGATGGCCACAGTCTTTAGGCCGAGTTCACGGCAGGCGCGCTGGATCCGTGCGGCGATCTCGCCCCGATTGGCGATCAGAACCGTATCGAAACGTTGCTTAGGCGATGCAATGTTATCAAGAGGCTCGGCCATTATGCAATCTCCGCCAGCACGTCGCCTGTCTCGACGTCTCCGCCGTCGACTTCGGTCAGTCGCGCAATGCGGCCGGCATGCGGCGCGGCAATTTTGTTGAAGACCTTCATCGCTTCGATGATGAAAAGGGTTTGTCCTTCCTCCACCACGTCGCCGACTTTGACGAACGGCTCCTGGCCTGGTGCAGGCGCCCGATGCAAGACGCCGAAGACAGGCGCCTTCACGGGGAAAGCCGGCCTCTCGACAGTTGCCGAAGACGCATCGCGAGCGGACTCGATAAAACCAGCTGCTACCGCCTTCGGCGCTTGCGCCGCGCCCTGTGATGCTGCCTGATCGGGCGTCCGGAAGATCCGAACCGTGACGCCCTTTTCCGTCACCGTCAGCTCGCTAATGTTCGATCGCCCGACAAAAGCAATTAGCGTCTTTATCTTCGACAGGTCCATAAGCACACTCGGTATTCGAATTGCCTCATCACGGTCCGGACAATTCGGACCGCGTTCGGCTGAATTCTCCGTAACACGATGACCTGCACGATGGGGTCAGAAGAACTTTTGATGGACGGCCTCAATTCGCAAAGAAAGGCATTCAAGAGTCTTCCCCGTCACGACCGACCTGTCGGCGTTGTTGCCGTTCTCCATGTGCGGCTGACGGCATTTAGCTCGGCCGGACAGCCGCCTGGGGGAACGTCGAGCGACCGTCGATCGATGAGCACGCCAACACGGACATTTTTGCGTGCAACCAACACGGGATTCCCGATGTAGATCAGCACATGGATCAAGGCCAAAGCGCGAATCAGAAAGGGAGGCGGCCGACCGCCATACCCTTGCGCAAAAGGCCATCGCATCCTTTCTGGAATCGGGCTCAAAGTTTTCGCCTTGAACAGATTCGGACCGTGGGCCCGCAATTTATTCGGGTTGAGAGGCATCATTTCATACGCATATGGCAGGCCAAATAGCGCTCGCTTCAGCTTCGGGCGGGTACCCGGCTGTCCAAGAAATAAAGTGGAGTGCTGCTTCAGTTATAGGACTGCGCTGGATATAACGGGGCGTGGATTTTGCTCACCAAATGGTGCTAGTTTGCATGCTGCCAAGGAGCCAGATCATGCGATCGACTATTAACCTCGACGACGCGCTTTTGGAAAAGGCTAGGTCCTTAACCGGCACAAAGGAAACCGCTGCACTCGTCCGCCAGGCGTTGGAGACGCTTGTTCGTGTGGAGTCCGGAAAACGCCTCATCGCGCTCGGAGGAACCATGCCCGATGCCGAGGCAGCCCCGCGCCGCCGGAGCACAGCAGCCAAGTGATCCTAGCGGACACCTCGATCTGGATTGATCATTTCCGCCATGTCGATGCCGAGCTGCGCAGGATTATTGAGGATGATCGCACTTCGTTGCCACCCGACCGTGTCGGCGAGCTTGCGCTTGGCAGTCTTCGGGATGGCGGCAGTGTAATTGCTTTTCTGGCGGCGCAATAGCGGCGCAAATTTTGTAAAATCTACGACAACCTACGAATATCCTCTGCGGCCGGCGCATCCTATCATCACTGTGCGCCGGCTAACGGCTGATAACCGCGGCGCAGGGGTCTCGCTCCTTGGCCGGGGTAAGGTGTGAAATAGTCCCGGCCTTAACGTTCAAAAAGCTGATCGCGAGGCCGTTCATGGGCGCAGTTGCCTGATGAGCACGACACGGGTCGCGCGGGCCATCGGTTCAACTCGAGCCCTTCGCACCGCGCGAGAGGGCGACTCTACCGTCTTTGCCGTCGGCCTCTCTCATGCAGCCGTTAAGATCTTGACATCGCCTTTTCTGTCAAGCACATCGACCACCACATTCTCCCTGGACCGGCGAATTGCGACGTCGATTGTTCCTTTGGGAATCGAAAGGTTCCTGAGGATCACTTCGTCGAGGAACGCCGGCAGAACTGGTTCATCGAAGGTCACCTGGTCTTCGATCGGATCGAAGAGAATGCCGAGGCACGACTGTATTAACGACAGGGGGGCTGCCGCCGCCCAGGCCTGCGGCGCGCAAGCTACCGGATAGAAGGTCGGTCCTTGAGCGCGCCGACGAGGGAAGCCGCAGATCAGTTCGGGCAATCGCCTGAGATCGATGTAGCTCGCCGCGGCAAACAGCCCCTCGAGAATTTTGGCCGCCTCCCGCTTAAGTCCGTAACGCGCCATTCCGATCCCGATCAGCGCATTGTCGTGGGGCCAGATAGACCCGTTGTGATAGCTCATGGGATTGTAGCGCGCCTCAGTCGAAGCCACTGTGCGTATTCCCCAACCAGGAAACGAAGTGCCACTCAAAAGCGTGCGGACGACGGCCGCGGCACGTCCCGGAAGCGCAAGGCCTGTCAGCAGGACATGTCCGGCATTGGACGTACGCACGCGGCAGGGCCGTTTCGACCCATCGAGGGCCAGAACATACGTTTCCAATTCCTCGTCATAGAATGCAATGTCGAAGCTCTTCTGCAGGGCAACTGCGCGTGCTGTGAAGGCAACGGCGCGCGGACGTTCGCCAAGTTTGCGGCATAGCTCTGCTGCTGCCATAAAGGCACCATACGCATAGGCCTGCACTTCGGCGAGCGCGATCGGGCCAGTTGCCAAGGAGCCGTCGGCATGAAAAATGCTGTCTTGGCTGTCCTTCCAACCTTGGTTGATCAGCCCTTCGTGCGTCTGTCGGCCATATTCAACGAAGCCGTCACCATCGCGGTCGCCGTGCTCAACGATCCAATCAAGAGCCGCCCGAATGTTTGGCCAGATACTTCTTATTGTTTCCAGGTCGCCGGTCCTTTTGAAGTACTCGCCAGCCAGGATTACAAACAGCGGTGTTGCGTCGACGCTGCCGTAATAGCGCCGAAACGGCACCTCCTTCAGCTCCGCCATTTCGCCATAGCGTACTTCATGAAGAATTTTTCCCGGTTCGGCGTCGGCGATCGGATCAAAATCGGTGGCCTGATTGGCAGCGAGATGCCGCAGGACCCCATTGGCAATTGCCGGATCCAGCCATAATGTCTCGAGCGCCGTGATCAACGCGTCGCGTCCGAACACGGTGCTGAACCAAGGAATTCCGGCGTATGGATAAGGTCCTTCCGCCGTATCCGTGACGAGCATGTAGAGATCCGACATGCTCCGTTGGACCATTTCATTGAAAATCTCGTTTGATGAAATGATTGAAGCCGCTCGCTTCGATGACGCGCGCAGCGCACGGCGGGCGTCACGCATGGCGATAAAGAATGGTTTCAAACCCGCTTTATCCTCATCTGCCGGATTGCAATCAATGCGCAGAAAAAAGGTCTGAGTCCTCTGCGGCTGCAGATCGAGCTCAAAACGGACTTTTCCTGCGCTCAGTTCGGCAGGCGGAGGCGAGAAGCTGATGCGTGTGGCCCTTTTCCCGCCATCGAGACCGTCATAGCTCAGGAAAATGGAATCACTGTTGATGATCGGGCTGCCGATCTTTCCCCGCCGGGCTCGGCTTGTACCACGCACTTCGAAAAGATCGGCAAAGTCGGCGCCAAAGGCGATCTCCAGGGAAACCGTATGTAGCGCATCATCAAAATTGCGCACCGTCATTCGTTCATGCAGGCTCCCTTGCCACAGGAACCGCGATCTGCGGACATGGATCAGATCATGGGCGATTACCAAGCGGTCGTGGTCGTAGAGATCTGTATTGGTTAGATCGCAAGTCAACGTCGCATTGTCGTCCCTGAGCGACGACGACAGGAGAAGCGGTCGCTGTCCACCGACCGTCAGGTAGAGGTGGGAAAGATGCCGCGTATCGCGATGAAACAGTCCTTCTGGACTCCCTGGGCCTGACAGAGCATCTCCGTTATGGTCGAATACGCAAAACGTATCGCCATGTTTCAACGTGCGCGGCCGCCTCTCCTGCAAAGACGCAGCCGCGGGAATGAAGAACTGGACCGGAGGCCCGCCGCCCCGAACAGCGGGCGAAGCGATCTCCTGGCTATGCATCGGCATGACCGATCCTCCTATGCGACAACCTGTAGTTCGGTAGTCCCTCCGGCAGCCCGGCGTAGCGGCGCAGCTTTCAAGCGCACACCAGGCAATCCTCGATAGATTGCCAGATAATCCCTGGCCATGCGTTCTGCAGTGAAACGGCGCTCGAATGCTGCGCGGACCTGCCGACGATCAAGCTTCAAAAGCCACTCAATATTTTCAATGGCTTCCGCAACGCTATCGACGGCAATCCCCGAAACGCCATCTTCGATTATCTCCGGAACCGACCCGCGACGGAAGGCCAGCACCGGCGTCCCGCAGGCCATGGCTTCGATCATGACCAGCCCAAAGGGCTCCGGCCAGTCGATCGGGAAAAGAAGAGCACTGGCGTTGCCGAGGAAGCTAGCCTTCTGATGCTCGTTGATTTCGCCGATGAATTCCACATTTGGATGCATCTCGACCATCGGCTTGATGACGCCGTCCCAATAGACGTGGTCGACGGTATCCACCTTGGCGGCGATCTTGAGCGGCATACCCACGCGCGCTGCAATCTCGATTGCGATGTCAGGACGCTTTTCAGGTGAAATTCGCCCGAGGAAAGCGAGATATCCGCCGCATGGACGTTCGGCGAACGGAAGGACATCGGTGGGCAACCCGTGATAGACGGTCCCTGCCCAATCAACGGCGGGCATTGGCAGGCGTTGATCGTTTGAGATCGACACAAGCGGAATGTCGGGGAACGTTCTGTACAAGGGCTTCAGGTCGGGCAGATCCAGTCTACCGTGGAGCGTTGTGACCGTCCGATCAGCAAATTCCCGGATCACCGGAAAATGCAGGAAATCAATGTGGAAATGCAACACATCGAAATCCTGAGCGCGCCGGCGGATTTCTTCCAACATCACTACCTGGTACGGCAAAGGGTCTTTGATGCTGGTATGGAGACGAAGAGCGACGTCGGAGCAGGAAACGAGTTTAGCGGACGTAAGGGAATCGCCGCTGGCGAACAAGGTCACGTCATGTCCCTGCCGGACGAGTTCCTCTGTCAGGTACGAGACGATCCGTTCCGTTCCTCCGTAGAATTTCGGCGGAACTCGTTCTGCAAGTGGTGCTATCTGAGCGATCTTCATCGACAAAACCTCCTCATGTGAGCAGAGAATCGGCGGTAAAAACCACGCCCGCAGACGCGCGGCGTATATGTCAGTGGCAGCAGTTCAGGGTGGTTGGCAGGCACGATCTCCTTTCTCGTGTTGGTGGTTGTGGCGACATTGCATAGCGTCAGCCGAGACGGCATCGAAAATGCCGGCAAGGGCGTGATGAGACTGTGGTCGTTTCGGTGCAGATTTCACAGCCGCGTGACGCGCGCTTTTCGGATCTATGTCACTGTCGAGCAATTTGAGCGCTGACTTGACTTCATCATAGCTTAGGGGCCGCGGACCGCTCGGAAGCCAGCGCCGCGCCGGGTTCGATTCAATAGCAAACCTGTCTGATGCCCAAGAAGCGAGGATTGCGCGCTTATCGGCGTGAGTGAGACCCGGTGCTCTCAATACGTCACCAGGATCGGAAAAATGTACCCGAAGATGCAGCAGACGGGGCGGACCGATTTCTGCTGCGTGCTCGAATCCTGAAGCTGATATTTCGCCGTTATCCTTCCTCATCATCAACTCCAACCTATCCGTTGGAACCAATGCCGCCGCCTTGTGAGCGCCATTTCGAAAAAATGTCATGCGCGAAACGGCAATTCAAGAACCGCAGCGCTAATTTTTAGCACTCTCATGCCAAGAGTGCTAATTCTTTGTCTGAGTGCTCTTGAACCTGGAAACGCGGCCGGGCGGATCGACTGCTCCGGTGCACCGTTGTCAGCCAAAAGCCAGTCAGGCCGACAAACGATCGCCGAGAAAGCGCCGGAACTGACGCCAGACTGGACACTACCGTTCCAACTTGCAATCATCCGTCGAGCAGATCTTCTCATCTCTTTCCAACCGATGAACATGTCGCACGAACCCTTGTGATCTCTCAGCGGATCACGAGGAAGAGTTTTTGACCGCCGCGAACGAGTTCGAGCGCAATCGTTTCAGTCGCTCCTTCCATCGCCGCGTTCAAATCGGTGATTGTCGAGACCGGCTTGCGATTGATGGCAACGACCAGATCGCCGGGGCGAAGTCCGGCACGCGCGGCTGGGCTGCCTTCCTCGACACTGGCCACCGAGACACTGCCGGACCCTTCGTCAAATCGCGCGCCTTCCAACCGATCAGGCATCTGGGCTTTTGCTGCGCCGCGCTCGGCTTCGATGCGCAACCTTGCGGTGTTGCGCGCGCCGTCGCGCAGATAGGTAAGTGCGATCTCGGAGCCTACCTCGGCAAGGCCAATCCGGTTGCGAAGATCGGTTGAGCCAGCGATTGCGTGATCGCCGACATTGGTTATCACATCGCCGGCCTGCAACCCGGCAGCCGCAGCCGGCGAGCGCTCCTCGACGCTGCTGACAACTGCGCCCTTGGTGTCGGCAATTCCAAGCGCCTGTGCAAGATCAGGGGTCAAATCCTGGATGGCAACGCCGATGCGGCCACGGCGCACCTCGCCGTGCTCGATGAGCTGTTTCATCACCGCTGAGGCCATCGCAATCGGGACGGCAAACCCGATGCCGACGTTTCCGCCGGCCGGCGCGATGATTGCAGTATTGATCCCGACCAGGCGGCCCTCGGCGCTCACCAAGGCTCCCCCGGAATTCCCCGGGTTGATTGATGCGTCCGTTTGTATGAAGTCTTCATAACCCTCGATATTGATGCCGCTTCGTCCAAGTGCGCTCACGATCCCTGACGTGACGGTTTGGCCAAGCCCGAACGGATTGCCGATTGCAACGACGGTGTCGCCGACCCGCAGTTTGTCGGATTCGCCAAAGGGCAGCGCCGTCAAATTGTCACCGCTAATCTTCAGCAGCGCGATATCGGTCGCCTTGTCGCTCCCGATCAGCTCTGCAGAAAGCCGGCGGCGGTCCTTCAGCGTTACCATGATCTGGTCGGCGTCCGCGACGACGTGGTGGTTGGTAAGGATATAGCCTTTTGCAGCGTCGACGATGACGCCGGAGCCGGCGCTCATCCGCGGCTGCGCGTCGGGAAGGTTGAAGTAGCGGCGAAAAAAAGGATCATTGTAAAGAGGATTGGCTTCCCCGGGGGTTCCAGATCTTACGGCGATGTTGACGACGGCCGGCGTCACTTCATCGAGTACATCGGCAAGACTGCCCGCCTTGGCGGCAACGGACCCCGTTTGCGGCTCGGCCGGCAAGGCCGGCAGTGGGACCAAAACCATTAAGAATGAAACGAACGCACCAATTGCCGGTGCTGCAAAGGTCGAATACGCAGTCATCCTCGTCCCTCGCCTCTCTCGTATCCTCCTGTTGGCGCCGCCACCGACTGTTGTCGTCCCGGCGCGAGGCGACAATCGGGGTCAGGCCGCCCCCGCCCTAACGGAACGCCATCTCGCTCCGTTTAGACAAAACTGCCTTCAAGGTTGACCTTCTCGGCCATGCGGAAAAACGATTTGGTTTGGGATCAAATCGGTTTCAAGAGGCTGAGATGAAAAATTTAGCACTCGATACTGCCGAGTGCCAAATCTTGCTTTCGTTGACTTATCTGCTCAGGCAGGCCCTGGGGAAATCCGGGCCTGTCAGCATGCTACGCAGTGGACCAGGGCAATGGCTGCACAACCACAGCGCCGCACCGGCCGCAGTGCCGGCGACGACGCGGCAACAACATGAACCAAACGCCGTGGTCGTCAGCGCTGAAAAGCCAAGAACCCGAGGCTCACCGCGGAGCCCAAATACCAAATGAGGATCGCCCATTCCGCTGCTTGATGAACGACTTGACCGCAAGCGCAACAAGGGCGATGACAGCGCCGACGATGCACGACACGCTGCATAGATCTCGACGCAATAGCCAAGATGTCGGGTGACAGGGCAAGACCGACAACGGCAATGCTGTTGACGATGTCGAATGCCGATCGCCTGTTGAAAGGCTGCGCGTTTAGCATCGCTCCTTTACGGATGGTTTCATCAATGGATGCTCGAACTCGTTGAGACAAGAGGGCCTGGAGTCTCCCGGAAACCCCGCACATAGCGTATGGCCGACTGCAATGTCGGGAAGTGGAGTTCGACTTGCGTCAGCGGATCGTTATCGCCCGTCCGGCCCATCAACGGTTCGATGAAGCGCGCCCGTCGGCGTTCGAACGCAAGGCACCAGCCCTTGGCGGGGGCCGAACCAGACGTCATCACACTGCGGCCCGGCTTGAAGATGTGCGCAAGGGCATCATCTGGAAACAGCGAGAGCCCCGCTGCCCGGGTGTCTGTTTGGACATCGGTTGAGGGGATGGCGGCCAGGCCATCATCAGGCAGCGCCTGTTTTAGCGCGGATTTTTGTTGGCGAGTTGCGAGGTAAGGTCCTGCATCGTTCATCCCTCCCAGTTGGCGAAGGACAGCCAGCGGCCCCTTAGGATGCCGCTGGCTTTGAAGCGTGCTTTAGCTGTTGATCGCAATGCGCTTGACCTGCGACTGCACCTTTTCGGTCTTTGGCAGCGTAACGCTCAACACGCCATTGCGGAAGCTTGCGTCGACCTTGTCCTCCTCGACCTCACAGCCGAGCGGTATCCGACGTTCGAAGCGGCCGTAGTAGCGCTCCGAGAATTGCCGTTCTCCAACTTCGGTTTCCGAGCGCTTTTCGCCCTTCAGCGTCAGCACGCCGTTGTCCAGCAGGACCTCGACGTCCTTTTTCTCAAGACCGGGCAGCTCGGCCGCCACCTTGATCTTCTCATCCGTCTCGAAGATCTCGACATTCGGCCAGCCGCCGTTGAGGGATGGTAAGCTGCCAAAGCCGGAACGGCTGTCGAAGGAACGGAACACGTCATCGAACAGCCGGTTCATTTCACGGTGCAGCGACGGGAATGGATTGTGCGCTTTGTCGCCAATCAGTGAGGGAAACTTAGAGCCATTGTTACGGCTCCACGGGATCAAGTCACGGACGGTCATATCCAATTCTCCTTTCTGTTCGCAGAAATCACTCTTGGTGCCGGGCGATTGCCCGGCACCTGCCTGCAACGCTGGATTTGGGGTGCTTAAGCAGCCGCCTCGGCGTCGATCTGATGCACCTTCCCCTGCTGGAGTGCCGTTTCGTCTGCGATCTCGATGCGGCGCGGCTTCATCTCCTCGGGGATTTCGCGGTTCAGGTCTATCGTCAGCAGACCATTGACAAGCTTGGCTACCGTGACCTTGACATAGTCGGCAAGCTCGAAGCGACGCTCGAACATATGGCTTGGTATGCCGCGATGCAGGTACTGGATAGCATCGTTGTCAGCCTTTTCGCCCGACACGATCAGCATATTCTGCTCATGAGTGATGCTCAGATCGTCTTGCGAGAAGCCGGCCACTGCCATGACGATACGATAGTCGTCCTCGCCGGACTTCACGATGTCGTACGGGGGCCAGTTTTCTGCTGGCACCGTTTGGCTCGCAGCCTCAAGCGCGTTCAACATTCGGTCGAAGCCGACGCTCGACCGGAAGAGCGGGGAGAAATCGAAAGTGCTTCTCATAGCCATATCCTCCTTCGAAGCAACATGGATACAAGACAGCGCCAAGCCGAAGACGTCTTGACGCCTCCTTGACTCAGCCGGCCCCATTACTGGGCGACCGGGCATCTATAAATTTAATTCGAAGACAAGGGCATGCAAGAGGAAGTGTGATATTTTTGTCGCACGGCCTGCGGCGGCGACCAAGTTTGGAAGAGTTTTGGCCCGGTCGTGGGGGACGCTACACCCATAGAACAATCCGCAAAGCCTGCGGTTACATCGGTTACGACGGAGTATTTGACCGAATGCAAGCGAGTCGCGGCATGGCGCCAACGCGCAACTCACATGAAGAATGTTAGCAGGCGCCAAAACGACGATAAATATTTATCCCCATAATCTATAATTATAGTTTGGTATTTCTCTTCCTTGCCTTTCTCCGACGCTACGCTTTGAGCGTGAATTTCTTCGGCGCGAAGGCCAGGGCAAAAAGGGGCATCAACATGAATATCAAAAATCTACTGACCGCAGTCGTGATCGGCGTTGGCAGCCTGACCATCGCAGCTGCCGCTGCTGATGCAGCGGACAGGAAGGTTGTCGTGGCTTATCAGACCGACGCCCTTCCCTCGTCCGTGGCCATCGCCAATGGCGACTTTGCGAAGGAGACCGGATACGAAATCGACTTCCGCAAATTCAATTCCGGCGCCGAGATCTTCGCCGCCATCGCCTCCGGTGACGTACAGATCGGCTATGTCGGCTCGAGCCCGTTTGCAGCCGCGGCCTCACGCGGGCTGGAGGTCAAGGCCTTCTACCTCTCGTCGATCTCGGGCATCGACGAAGCGCTGGTCGTGCGCAACGACGCGGGCATTGAGAGCCTCGATGATCTGAGGGGCAAGAAGCTTGCAGCAGCGCCGGTTTCCACCGATCACTATCAACTGCTCGCGCTTATCAAATCACTTGGCCTGTCCGAGAGGGATGTTCAGGTCTTCGCAATTCCTCAGCCTGAGATCGTTGCGAGCTATAACCGCGGCGACATCGACGGCGGCTTCGTCTGGGATCCGGCGCTGACCGAACTCAAGAAGAACGGCAAGGTGCTCGTTACATCCAAGGATGTCGCCGACAAGGGCGCGCCGACTTTCTCCGCCTGGGTGGCGACATCGCAATTTGCGGCAGACAATCCCAAATTCCTGAAGAGCTTCGCTTCGGTCATCACTAAGAACTATGCGTCGTTCGCAGCCGACAAGGCGGCATGGGGTCCAGATAGCGACAATGCCAAGTCGCTTGCCAAGCTCCTGGGGGGCACCGCTGAACAGCAGGCTGCGGCTCTCAAGAACCTGACGCTCTTGACGCCAGAGGTGCAGGCGTCCGACGCCTGGCTTGGCGGCGGCGAGAAGTCTGGCGCGGCGAAGATCCTCAAGGACACCGCAACCTTCCTGAAAGAACAGGGCAAAGTGTCGGAGGTCCTGCCGAACTACAACAACTTTGTCACCGCCGACGCGCTGAACAACGCCACGAACTGATCCCTCCCTGACGCTGGCGCGCAATCCGGTGCGCCGGCGTCGAACCTTATGGAAATGACCGATGCTGAAAGTCGATCGTGCCAGCGTTTTCTTTGCCGCCCGCGATGGCCGAACCGTTCATGCGCTGGATCGGGTATCGTTCGATATCCCCGAGAGCGGTTTCGTCGTCGCGCTCGGCGCTTCGGGGTGCGGCAAGTCCACCCTTCTCAACGCCATCGCAGGGTTCCTTCCGCTCTCGGAAGGAGCGATCACACTCGATGGCCGCGCCGTCCAGCGCCCTGGCGCCGATCGCGGCGTCGTATTCCAAAAGGATTCGCTTCTTCCATGGACGTCCGTCGTCGAAAACGTGGCTCTCGGTTTGAAGTTCGCTGGCGTCAAGAGGCAGGCGCGAAATGACCTGGCATTGGAATTGCTCCGCCTCGTCGGCCTTGCCGAATTCGCCAAATCCTTTCCCTACGAGCTTTCCGGCGGCATGCGCCAGCGCGTCGGAATCGCGCGTGCTCTCGCGACCGATCCGGACATCCTGTTGATGGACGAGCCCTTCGGCGCGCTCGACAGCCTGACGCGGGAGCAGATGCAGGAACTATTGGTTTCTGTCTGGGCGAAAACGGCCAAAAAAGTCTTCTTCATCACCCATTCGATCGAAGAAGCGCTGTTTCTCGGCACTCAGGTGCTCTTGATGTCGCCGCGGCCGGGCCGCGTCATAGCGCATTTCGATCTCGACTTCGTAAAGCGCTTTGCCGAAACCGGCGATGCCCGCTCCATCAAGGCCTCGCCGGAGTTCGCGGAGTTACGCGAGGAGATCCGCAGCATTCTTCATCGAAGCGACGATTTCAGGAGCGCCGCGTGAGCGAGATAACAGATACGTCATCACTCGCCACTGTGCTTGCGAGGCCGCAGGTCAAGGTCGTGAAAATGGCGAGTTTCGGCGTCGGCGAACAGCCGACGGTTTCGATCAGCATCGCAACGGGAGTGGCGATTGTCGTTCTCTGGTGGCTCGTCTCAGAACTCGGTCTCGTTCCACATCTTTTCCTTCCGCGGCCTGACGAGGTCCTCACTCAGATCAGCGTCGTCTATCGCGATGGTTATGCGGGTGCGTCTCTGTTCGAGCATATTCGCGCCAGCCTGTTCCGCATCGTCGTTGCCGGGATCGTCGCGGTTGCCGCGGGCATTCCGCTGGGGCTACTGATGGGGCTCAATCGTTGGGCAAAGGGCATTCTCGATACGCCAATCGAGTTCTACTGGCCGCTTCCTCCCCTCTCCTATCTACCTTTAATGATCATCTGGCTCGGCATTGGCGAAACATCGAAAATCACGTTGCTGGTGCTCGCGATGTTCGCTCCCATCTGCCTATCGGCCCAGGCCGGTGTCCGCTCCTTGCCGATCGAGCGCGTCAACGCGGCCCGCTCGCTGGGTGCAAGCCGCCTGCAGCTTTTCATAGATATCGTACTGCCATCGGCACTGCCTGAAATCTTGACTGGAGTGCGAATCGCCGTCGGCATCGGCTGGGGAACCCTTGTCGCTGCCGAGTTGATCGCCTCCACACGCGGTATCGGCTTCATGATCATGTCGGCCTCCCAATTCCTCGCAACCGACGTCGTCTTCGTTGGCATCGGCATTATCGCCATCTGCGCTTTCGCATTTTCCGCCGCGATCCGGTTTTTGGAGGCTCTGCTCGTGCCTTGGAAGGGGAAACTTTGATGAAGCATAGACGGACAGCGGGTGAGAAAGCCACGGAATGACAGACGATATTCCGGATCATTCGGACCGCCCGTCACAAAAACGCTGGCCACGAGCGTTCTGGCTCGCTTGGGCGGCATTGATTGCGTTGCCGGTCGTTTTCATCTGGATCTGGGCGGATTAGTTTTCAGAGAGCTTACTGCCTTGGCGGCGCTTCCACCTTAACCGACCTCAAAAACGCAGGAATTGACTGATGGTTCACAGGGGTCAGATTGTATCCGCCGAGAGCTGCAGCAGGACGCTTGCCGGGTCTGCATCGCTCACGCTGCCGCTGGAAATATGAATGCGGATAACCGGAACTTGTGGGCAATCTTCGCAAGGAACGCCGGTGGTCGCCGGATCGACGGTGCTGCGTAGCCGCACGTAACATCCGCTCACGGAGCGCGGCGCGAAGCTCTCGGGCCTTCGCTCGGTGCCCAGGCTTCCGGGACCAGGCCGGCTCGAAGCAGATGCGCCAGCACCGTCGCATCGATCTTGTCCGTCTTTGATCTTGGCGTTGGCGATCGCCCAGGCATCAACGCCGATGACAGCCGAGGGATCCTCATGTATGGTCACCGCCCGGTGGGGTACCGGCACTCAGTAGGACTTCGGCCCGGTGCACGGTTCAATGGTAGCATGCGAGTTGGGCAATGTGGGAGTTCGCGGATGCTTGAGTTGTTGGCCTTGGAGCCCGAATGCTTCTACTGGGCGAGACGCAGGGAAACCGGAGGCGCCTGGGAAGTCGTGCAAATTTCAACAGTTTTCGGCGCCGGCCGCGACTATTGGACGGTCGCCAGAACCGGATCGGATGTCCACCACATGGTGGACGACTTCGAATTTCTGGCGCGGGTTGCCTTACCGGAAGCCGATATCATTTCTCTATCGCAGGCCGCCGAGTGAGCATCGAATCGTAGCAAGGCGACGGCGGCCGGCGTTGGCTCCATCCGAATTTCGTCCGCCCCCCAGCGTCTATTGCATGCCGAGCCTACCGAACTGGCCGGCCGGCGCTTGGCTGCGATCGGCGACGTGAGCGATGATGGGCAACGAAACCGATCTTCCCGCCGCGAAAAAGGGTACGCTTGCTTGGCGTATCGCTGTCCTCGCCGGAACGGCGGGCTTCTCGCCCTCGCAAAGCGCGCAGACGAGCCGCTGCTCTTCATCGGCGAGGATTTTTCGCAGACCGATATCGAGGCTGCATAGTGAGGTGAAGCTACTGGGGTTTCCGATCAAGACCTGCCTGAGATCGTCCCTCCCGGCACCGGCGCATTTGGATCTTACCAATAGCACGCGCGGATATCTGGAGGCGGCGAGCTCCGCCACGACCCGCAAGGCCTGAGCCAGCGACTGGAAGCATTTTGGAGTCTGGCGCCGCGTTCGGACCTCTCTCCCTCTCGCCATCCTCAAAGGATCGGCCTCGATATCGCCGGCTGCGCCTCCGGCACGGCCGGGCACGGCGCCACAGCGAATTTCTGTGTTAACAATCGAACGTCGCTCTTCTCGCTGTCCCGGCTTCCTCGAAGAAGCGTAGGATCGCATTCGATGGCTGATCAGCGAGAACATCGGCTTGTTCCGAACATCACATCCGAATTGAGCATCAGACGAGGAGCGGCGCCAGCGCGTACGGAAGTGAAAACGACTTCGTCGGCTCGTCTTGACGCGCAACGGCAGGAGCATCAACGCGAGTGGTGCATCATTCCGAGGGCCACTTTCTTGGTCATGGCCGGGTAAGTGACGTGTAACTATGGGCTCGCCCCGTGCGGTTGCGTTGTCGGCACGCGTCACAGGATCGATGATGGAACAGACAGCGCTGACTGACGTTTGGCAGCGTGACCGATCACGGTCTCGATGGAGGAAACACCTAATGGCATCAACTGAAAAGAAGCAGGGAAGTAGCTCAGGCAAGGGCGAAAAGAGCGCATCCAGCTCCTCGCCCTCGAAGTCTTCTTCGTCCGGAAAGCAGGGCGGTTCTCGCGAACAGCATGTCAAAGCGGGTCAGCAGAGCCACAAGACCTCAAAGTAGCCACTCACCCGATGGAGTGGAGCCCGCGGTTGATCCGCGGGCTCCCAGCGCCAGCCTGCAACAATTTCTATACCGACGATAGGCACGCGGCGGCCACTTCGCCATGTCGCCGGTTGAGGTGAGCGGCTCGACCATCGCCCAGTTGAACGGCACCTGCGGCATTCGTCGAACGGCTGCACGTTCCAGCCACCGTAAAGATTTGGCTTTCAGGCTGCATTTTACAGCAGCTCTTCGACGCCGGATCGACTGACCCCATGACGAGCGGGCCTCTGGACCTCTTTATTATCGAGCACGCAACCGCCCTCCACACCCCGCTATCACCGCCGGTGATCAGTTGCTCGTCGCGACGAGGTCCGACGCGTCGCAGCTGCGCCGCGGCCCTTCCCATGGTTGATACGTATTGTCTTCCGGTCGATACGACTTGTATCGAGCGGCGCACCGGGCTGCCGCCTGTGTATTCATTTTCGTGCCGACGCGTTCATTAGCTTCGGCGACAATTCGATGGAACGGCGAAAAGCACTCGCGGGTCTCACCGCTATAGGATCGATAGCTATTGGTCGCGGGATTGAAGGAGCGGTAGCGTTCCGCACACCAAGCAAGGTGTTCGGTCGAAAGTTTTGGTTGCGTTGTCTGACGTTCGGTTGACGGGCGAGCGGAATCCGGCCTCGCTCTTGAGGTCATAGTCGCCGACGCTTCGGTGACATAGCTCGAATAGAGAGGCGGAATTCGTTCATAGCGCTGCTGCCGAGGATCGACTTTCACCGGCCTCGTCGTCCATAGATCACCGGCTGCAAGGTCATTGAAAGCATGAGGTTCGGCACCCCCCACGACGTGTGACGCGACAGATGCGGCGGCTACGCACGCCCCGACCGAGCTGACGATTCCGAAAACAATGGATGCGATGGCTTTCATCTTCCCGACCCCCTGCTATTGAGTCTGTGGAACCAGACGCGCCCGGCGGTACTCCTATGTCGGCCGCTGGTGGCGAAAGGCGCCGCCGGAATGCCGGCACTTGCCAGCAGGATGGCGAGCGGCACGGTCAGATCACTGGATTTCTCTTCGGAATAGATCATTGTTCCTTCTCCTCGGCCCTGGCGGCGGAGGGCACCGCCGGGGGGCGGCCTTTCGTGACCGCTGCCAACGAACGACCTGGGTAAGGGGTCGTTCCACGCCCCAGGACCTCAGTCTGACAGACCCCGGCCTTTGGTCTGAAACCCACTTCAATGTGCGTTGCTGGCGCTATTTGCGGATCGTAAGGCGCTGCGGTCGCGGACACAGGCAGGAGATCGAAGGAGATGGCATGATCCAACCGCCGGGAAGCTGGACGCAGGCGCCTGGCGATGCGTCTGCCGCAGATGCGGAAAGCTGATAATGGGAGCTCGCGACCTGTGGAAGTTCGAGCTCTTCGAGCCCTCCAGATGGAGTCGAGTCGCGCGACTCTCTTCCGGGGCGAGCATTCAAATTCGAACCTGGTGCGCACTGGATCCTTCTGTTGGGTGTGACGCAACCGAACTCTATGACACGACGATCATTCCTCGAGCCCTTTGTCGACAGGCGCCATCGAGCTTTCGTTGAGCAATTGCGAGATCGCGGTGACCAGCTGCGCGAGGGCGAATGGCTTCTGAAGCATGACACTCTTCGGAACACCTTTTGATGCCCACTCGGCGGAACTGTCCCCACTCGTGTAAACGACAGGCATCCCCGGCGCGATTTCGCGCGCAGCGCGGGCCACCTCCCAGCCGTCCGGCCCGTCTCCCAACCGGATATCGGAGATCAACCCTTGCACGGGCGGATCGGCCGCGCCCAGATACTGCATGGCCTTCCTTCCGTCAGATACCGTATGCACCTCGAATCCCGCGTCGGTGAGCACGTGTTGGAAGACCTGCAGCACCGAAGCGTCATCATCGACGAGCAATATTGTGATCGGCTGCATCTGGCATCCCTCGGAAAGCAAAGACTCGCTCGGCAACGCGCGATAGATGAAACGGTTCCACTGAACTGTCGTATCGAAATGCGAGCGCAGGGCGTTTGCTGCCCTGCAATCGCATCCATCCGCGATATTCGGTCAGAGCGCCTTTAGCGGCTGTCCCTGGCGACAAGAAGCCCCGCGACCATTGCCATTTTATTGGCGCTTGCCGAACAATCGAGTCTGCCCATCTAAGTTCATGGCTCGAATCGAACAAGTACAATGGAAGAGGTATGGAAAATGCGGATAGAACACGCTTTCCTTTTCGATCTCGACGGCACGTTAGTCGACAGCGTTTACCAACACGTCCTAGCCTGGAAAGAAGCACTCGAGGCCGAGAGCATCGAACTATCCATCTGGCGGATCCATAGAAAGATCGGGATGAGCGGGGGACTATTCACCAATCAGTTGCTTCGTGAAACCGGGATCGAGATTACTGACGAGAAGAACGAACGGTTGCGTCAGCTTCATGCGGCCGCGTATCGCCGACTGGGAGCGCAAATAAAACCGCTGCCTGGGGCGAGCGAACTCCTTCAATGGCTTTCGAGTGAGAATATCCCCTACGCGATTGCAACAAGCGGCCGTATGGAGACCGCCGCAGTCAATATAGCGGCACTTGGCGTCGATCCGGGATCGTTTCCCGTGATCACACGCGATCAGGTGAAATATGCCAAGCCGGATCCGGATCTATTTGTCGCTGCGGCCGAGGCCTTAGGGGTTGCGATCGAAAAATCCATTGTTGTCGGGGACAGTATCTGGGACATGCTGGCGGCTACCCGATGCAGGGCGCTCGGCGTCGGGTTGCTGAGTGGAGGCTACGGCCGCGAGGAACTCCGGGATGCTGGAGCGATCCGGGTATACGAGGATCCTGCCGATCTGCTCTATCATGTCGACGAAGTGGGAGGGCGGCGATAGGTAGCTCCGCCACCGTTGGCACCTCACCCAGGCAGATCGCAACAGCTATTATGTTGGCGATGTTGGTGGATACACGGACGCCGGACATATCAGGACGAAGCGCTCATCGCCTGACTTCCCCCGGCGCAATCAATGTTTGTCATCCGGCGCTTTGACGTCGAGGAAGCTAGCCAGACCATCGTATTCTCGTTCATCAGGCAAGACCCGTTTGGTTCTCGCCCCGTCGTACATCTCATTGCAGCCTAAGTGGCTAGTCATCGACGGGGCCGCCGGTCCCGTGATCAAGGGATTTTCTGAATTCCACCCGAAGACTTTCGAGGATTTCCTTGCGGGAGTGGCCGTGAGTATAGAAGTCTACGACCCGCGTCACAAAGCCTTGATGATCTGGAGAAATTTCAGTTCATTGAATGCATCGGTGATGATCGCCTGGAGTGCTCGAGGTCGTCAACATAAATCGCGAAATCACAAAGCACGCCCAATTCCCACCCCGCAGACAAAGGCAGGGAGTGTCAGTCATCTCCCAGCCGGCCCTAAGCGGCTGAACCAAGCCATGATAGCGCGAATGCGTCCCAGGATTTAATGAAATTCCGGGCACCTCAAACCAAGGGGCGACGCTCCTCCAAGCGGCCTCTCGGAACACAAGGCGAGGTATTTAACGGCATAAAAATCGGAACTCAGAGCCGCTTTGCACATTTATGAAGCAAGTACGCCGAGCGAATACGCGAATACGCCGCTCACTCTCGCTCGGTTTCGAGCGGCAAAATCTGTGACGTCCTCCCAAACCCGCCCGTAACTCGGGCGGGTTTGGTTTGGCAGCGACATTGCCAGGACGAATGGTTGACTGACGAGTGGGCGTCCTCGTCGCTGCATGTGCGTTTTGACCGCCACGCCTCGTCGCGGACGAAGCCGTTCTATTCATGCTCTCTGTGGCGCGAGACCTTCTCGCGGTTTCCGCAGGTCCGCATGCTGCACCAGCGGCGCTTGCCGCCGCGCGACGTGTCCAGGAACAACCAGCCGCAACGGGGGCAGGAATGCAACCTTTCGCGCGGCAAGGTGAAGAAGCCTTCGATCGAGAGCATGGCAAGGACGGCGGAAACGGCGTCGGGGTCCCGCCACCGGGCAAGGGCCAGGTCGGGTCTTGTGCCGTTCAGTCCCACCGCCCCGCCGGAAAGTCCGCTTGCTGCGCACTCGAAAAGGAAGCCCAACGCTTCCGTCGCGGGCGGCTCTTTCGCGGCAATCGATCCGAAGATCCGAGCCGATGCCTCCCTTATCGCATGGATCCGCTCCACGAAAGGCTCGCCTCCTATCCCGGCGACCGCTTCGGCCTTGCGAGCGCCGGCAAGCCCGGACGCCTTGAGCCAGTTTCCGATGTCCCGGGCAGATTTGAGCAGCTCGTTGTCGGGCTCGGGCACCCTCCGGTTGAACACGGCGTTCGCGAGGTCGAGGGCGGGATGCCCGCCAATGAAGTGCTCTTGCACCCGTTTCGTCTGCGTGCTCGCCACGGAACATAACCTCTTTTTGCGTGTTATCCGGTTACAAGGTTCGTAACCGCTATTATAGCGATATCCGGTTTCGATGCCAGACGATGCTCCTGTCAAAGCGTGAGAAGGAGAAATGAGAGATGCCAAACTATCGCCACAAGACCCGCCACGAGACCGTCAATGTCCAAGGCTTGGACATCTTCTACCGGCATGCTGGAGACCCGGACATGCCGGCGATCCTGCTGCTGCATGGCTACCCGACGTCGTCCTACATGTATCGCAACCTCATCGAGCCATTGGCAGAAACCGCCTATGTCGTCGCCCCGGACCTGCCCGGTTTCGGCTACTCCTCCGCGCCATCCGCCGATGCTTACGACTACACGTTCGATAACATTGCCGACACGATCGACGCGTTCCTCGCTGCTCTGGACCTCCAGAGGTTCTTCCTGTTTGTCCACGATTTCGGCACGCCCGTGGGCTATCATCTCGCGACGCGCCGGCCGGACCGCATCCGTGGCCTGATCGTCCAGAACGGCAATGCCCATGACGAGGGGCTGGGGCCAGGTTGGGACGCTCCGAAGGCGTTCTTTGCCGATCCCACCGAGGAAAATAGGGCGAAGCTTCCCGACTGGATGAATTTCGAGACAACCCGCTACCAGTATATCGGAGAACAGCCGGAGCGCCTGATGCGTCTCTATCCTCCAGAGGGCTGGCATCTCGACTGGGAGCGCCTTTCACGGCCCGGAAACATCGACATCCAATTTAAGATCTTCTCCGACTACGGGTCGCACATCGAGCGTTTCCCGGCCATACGGGCCTACCACCGCGAGCACCAGCCGCCGTGCCTTCTGCTTTGGGGCAGGCACGACCCCTTCTTTGATATCAACGAGATCATGGCATACAACCGCATCCTTGATGCGCTGGAAATCCACGTCTTCGAAAGCGGACACCAGCTGTTGGAAACCCATCACAGAGAATGCGCGGCTCTTGTGAGCCGCTTCATGCTCGACGTGGACGCGGGGCGAGCTTAGATTCCTCCAAGCGACGGCATCGCGAGCATGACCGTGGCGGGCATCATCGGTTTTCTGGGTTGGCCTACCTGCCGCTCCGGATAGCCGAGCCAGCGCTTGATGAGCCCCGCCAATGTGAGACCGGTGCAGCTTTGAGGGGAGCGGTGCGTGATCGGTCTGCGGAACATCGCCGAGCGTGCCGTCTTTAGCTAGCATCCACGATCCAGGAGGATATCCGCATGCCCAAATTCATCACCATCGGATAAGGCGATCAGGCGGGATATGACCGTACTGAAGCGGCGGTGCGCGACAAGGCTCACGCGCATGACAAGGAACTTCAGGACAAAGGGGTCCTGATGGGGATCGCCGGCTCCCCGGTTCAGGTCCGAAACCACGCTGTCGCGAAAATCAAAACGACCCAAGGGCCGTTTCTGCAATCGCCCCTGCCACTCGCCGGCTTCGCCGTCATCGAAGCGGACAGCCTTCAAGACGCAATCGACATGGTTTCGTGGACACCCTGCGCTGTCGCGCAAGGGGTCGTGGAAGTATGGCCGTTGGAGCAACCGAAGTAAGTCGCGGATCAAGTTGACCGCACATCGCTCTTGGGAGGCAGGAAGAATGTTCGTTGTCCTGGGCGCAACAGGTCACATCGGATCGGTCGTTGCCGAAACCCTTTTGAACGAAGGGCATGAGGTTACCGCCGTCACGCGGGACACCGCAAAGGCGGCCTCTCTGAAGTCAAAAGGCGCGCAGATCGCCGTGATTGACGTTGGCGATACGCCAGCACTTCGCGCTGTGTTTCGCCGTGGTCGTCGCGCTTTTCTTCTCAATTCCCCGGCGCCCATCGATATGGACACCGATGCCGAGGAAAATCGCACCGCGGCAAGTATCGCCGAAGCCGTCGAGGGATCGGGTCTGGAGAAGGTCCTTGTCGAGTCCACCTACGGTGCACAGCCCGGCAACGTGATCGGCGATCTTTCCGTGCTCTGGAACTTCGAAACAAGTGTCGGCTCCTCCAAAAGCCCGATGGCAATCAATCGAGGCGCGTTTTATTTCACCAATCTCGACATGCTTCTCGACGGCGCCCGGGAAGGCACGATCCCGACGATGTTTCCGGCCGACCTCAAGATTCCGATGGTCGTGCCTTGCGATCTAGGTGCCGCCGCCGCCAGGCGTCTGACAACCGGCCTCGATGAGATCGGCATTCGATATGTCGAAGGACCGGAGCGGTATTCGTTCGACGACATAGCGATCGCCTTCGCCAACGCTCTCGGTCCTGCCGTCAACGCAAAAACGATCGAGCGAGCGGACTGGGAGACGAGTTTCCGGGGCATGGGCTTTTCAGAGACCGCCGCGCGAGCCTATGCCAGGATGACGGCCGCAACGGTTGATCGTCTCGAACTGCCCCGATCTCCTTCGCGAGGATCAATCAGTCTCCAGACCTACATTTCTGAACTGGTAAGATCGCGGGTCTCTTGGGGTACCTAATGTCTCGGATGACGGGAGGGTTGATGCGATCGTCTCAAGGACGTCATTGCCGGATCACTCAACATCGCAACCCGTCATACCCACCCAGACACGACCAAAATTTTAGAGGAAGGACTTAGTCGACACCGGCATTGTGCCGTAGATAGCCAAAGGGGCGCTCCCCTGATCCCGCACCTCTGTTCCTTGCCATGAATGGCGGACGCATGGCATTAAAGTCCGAGAAGCAAAGCGGCCCGCGAAGGACCGCTTGCGCAGGCGGCGTCGTGGCCGGTATCGCTGCCAACTACGCGGTGGCGGGGCTTTGCAACCTGCTCAGCAGATACTCGATCGAGCGCCAAACGGAGTTGCGTTCCGCCTAGCTTTCGACTGGCTTTAGCCAAGCTCATCTTGTCGCAGCGCTGCCGCAAGCGATTTGTCCGTGACAATCGCGTAAGATCCAAATTGTCCGCGGATATCATATAAGCCCCGTTCAGATCCGCCTTATGTGCCATGTAATCGCCTCCGTAGGTGGACGGAAAACTAGGAAGTGTGGTGTGCATGGTTCCAAGGATTGAGGATACTCACGCCAGTCGGCTCAAAATCAGCGGCGTTGCGCGTTACGACCGTCATGCCGTGGACAAGAGCTGTTGCCGCAATATACGCATCGTTGATCGGTTGGGGATCTGGAACGTGTAACCTGGCCGCCATCCTCGCGACGGCGCTATCCACCGCCAGGATCCGATCTTCGAAGGCCGGCAAAACTTGCGTTTCAAGCCAGCCTCTAAAAATAGTGCCCTGTTCCACATCGCGGCGTTCCTTTTGCAAAACACCGATTTCAAGCTCATGAATTGTGACTGCCGATATGAAAAGGGTTGCCGTCTCCAGCGTTTCGACCCACCGCGCAACATTGGGATCAGCTTTGCCAAGCCGAACCTTGCGCAGTTCGGAAATGACGTTTGTATCCAGCAACAACATCAATCAAGGTCCACCGGCGCCGCACGCTCAAGACGCGACGGAATTTCCAGGTCAATGTCAGCAAGTCGAGGCATGGCAAGCAGATCCGCAATATTCTGCCTTTTCCCGGTAAGACGATGATAGTCCTCGATGCTCAGCAGAACCTGCGCTGTTCTTCCCCGGTTCGTGATGAACACCGGCCCTTGGCGCGTCGCCTTCTGCGCCTGATTGGCGTTTTGCTGAAATTCGCGGCTCGATATGGTTGTGATTGACATGGCAACACTCCTCGCGAATACTTAATGTTGACACATTAGAACATAGCGAGCGTATTGCAAGCTTTAAAGGCCCAGAACGGCTCCCACCGATTTAACATGGTATGGCGGCCGCGTTAGATCCGGCCCTACCGGGCGCTGTTCACAAGGACATCACGGGTCGTTTGCCGTAGAGGCGACCCGAATGACAAGATCGCCTGCCGCTGACCCGAAATCGGGTAGCACATCAGCAGCGCCGGAGCGGCTGGCGTCGTCTTTGACCTCCCATTCCGCGCCGGGCACCGAGCGTTGCTTGTTGGCGTCCGCCGCGATCAGAATTGCATCAACGGCAAATCCTCGTGCGCCAACCAGCCCCTGGGCAAGACGCCGTCTCGAACATGTGCCGCAAAATGTCGCTTTGCCGAAACCGACCATGACGGTTCTTCGAGAAGCTGGAATGATCCGGCACCCTGCCGTCCTGGCTCGGTTGAGTTGCCGCTAGGCTCAGGAAGACGCGACTTTCGATTGGATAATGAGGGGGAGATTCCGAACCAAATAGCGATACCCACTAATGACACGCCTATCAGGACGCCGATTGTTGAATATAACAAAATCATGCGATCGCTCCTCTTGCGAGCGCCCATGATAACACTGCGCATAATTTTTCAACAACATCCGCCTGAAGCGGACATCGCGGCTCTTAAGTAAAGGTCATTGTGGGCCGACCGCTTATACCAAAGCTGACATCCGCCGGCCACGCGATCGAACTAGACTATGGCGCGCCGGCCATTAGTCGGCCTCTCGGCATTTCGATAGAATATCGTCGACGACGGAGGTGAACGGCGCAGTGGCGTCAATGGTCGTCGTGTTCTTGGGATTGTCTTCTTTCGTTGCATGCAGTCGCACAACCACTTCTCGTTCGGCTGGTTTTCCGCCAAACTCGTCTTCAGGTCTGTTGGCAAGCCGCCTCTTCAACGTGTCTAAATCGACGTCGAGAACGAAAACCCCGTCAAACAAATCAATAAAGTGATGGAAATTCCTTGAGCCGCCGCAGAAGAAGGAAATCGGGTGGCTTCGATCGGCCACCAAGGATTTGACTTTGTCGACATCCCAAAGGTGGTGCTCGTGCCCAAAGGCCACATCCAGACTGTTCTGCCTATGCCGCAGAGCGATCCAGCGGTTTACCCGTTTGGAGATCGCCTTGATAAGCCAACTCACGGTCACCGTGGATGGCGGGGTAACCGCGCTGCTGCAGTTCAGTGACGACCGAGGTCTTGCCAGTCCCGGAAACGCCTTCGATCAAATAGTTCCTGACGCCCATTTTGCTCTCGTTCGATGAACTGCACTTCTTGGCAATAGCCACCCCTGTCGCCTTATGGCGCAGGACGGATACGGTGTACAAATCAATATTATGCACAGATTTCCGGCTTCCATTCCAACGGGCTTGCACGAGGACTGTGTCACCGGACGATAATGCTGCAGGAAGTTGTTGACGACGAAGAGGAACGTCGGAAGACATCAAAAGATGAATGCCTGATAGGGATCATGGTTTCTGTACACCAACATACCGATGCGCGAAGAATTGAGGCGGACCGCACGGCCACGTGCAGGGGCTAAAGCACGGTTACAGGAGAGATTGGCCGCACGATCCATTCCGCCGAACATCCGAGGCGGTCGGATGTTCCTAGTCCTCCGGCGCCTTAATTTTCATCAACCGACACGAAAGCCACCTGCGATGCAAAGATCGCCTCAGCGTTGTAGCCGCGCTCGACACCTCTGCGGCATTCCGGTAGTTATTGCGCCTGCGAACTGAAGGTTTTCCGCGGCATCGGGGCGCCGACCGAGACCAAGCAAATGCGCTGCAATTGATCGCAACTTTGATGATTTGACCGGGCCGATTGCGGGCGATGCGATATCGGCTTCCAAGGAGCTTCTGCCGATGAGCCTGCCAACGGATGCTTTGAGTCCAAAACGCCATATGGGCATCGACCTGTTTCGGGTCGTCTCCTTCGTTGCTGTTGTCGCAGTTCACGCGCGCGGCTTTTACCTCGGGCCGCGGGCAACAGAGTTTTTCTTGCTCGTTCCACGTTTCGCAGTGCCCTATTTCTTTCTTGTCGCCGGATATTTTCTCAGCCGGAAACGCGTGTCCCTGGTTTCCACGGCCAAGCTTTATCTTACTCGGCTTTTCCCTGTGTTTGCCGGATGGCTGCTCATATACCTTTTGGCGCATGAACTAATTTTTGGCGATAGCGGGATTTTGGGCGTCCGACAGCTTCTCGTTGAAGGAGTTCCCGCTTACCATCTTTGGTTCCTGCCGTCTTTGGGTGTGAGCGCCGTTACCTTCGCCCTGTGTCTGAAGGTCTCAGGCATAAGAGGAGCACTCGTCGCCGGGATATTGCTCTACTGCCTGGGAGTGCCTTTCGTGGAACTGAATGTGGAGGGGCCTTCACACTGGAACTTCCGCGACGGACCGTTTTTTGGCTGCATCTTCATCGCGATCGGCTATTGGATCGGCAAGTCCGGCCTATCGCTGACGATAAAGCAGTCTGTCGCCATCGCATCGGCCGGATTTCTGCTTCAGTGCCTCGAGAGCTTTTTATTGTGGCGCTTTTTCCAGGTGCCGCCGACACGTGACATCGATTATTTCATATCGACCGTCCCTTACGCCGTCGGGATTTTTTTCCTTGCTCTTGGTTGTCAAAGCCACGTGCCGGGCACCGTCGCGAAGCTTGGCGAGAAGACGCTCGGATCGTACTGTATCCACCTTTTGTTCCTGTGGATGGTTCAGACCGTGTTTGTGCCGTCTTCCATCGCACGCGTGTTAATCACCATTGTCATCGTCAGCATCGCTTCGCTCATTGCTAGCAACTTGATGTCAAAGGTAAAGCTTTTGTCCCTGCTCGTGGAGTGACTAACGTTCAATGCAGCCGAGGCCACCGTCGCCTGTCGGCCCTCGCGGCGACAATAAGCGCAGGAGGCGCGAGAGCTGATTATAGGTGCTCGCTACTGAATGAAATGAAAACGCGACGGAAACGGGTATAACGCCTTCACGCGGCAAGGACTCGTCTAAGAGAGGTCAAAGGCGAGCCCAAGCCATGAGTACCAGGGGGAAAACCCGATGGCACTTGGGATCACGCAGTATCAGTAGCTGTGGAAGCCCGAAACGCGTGATCTCAATAAACGCCCAGCGGAAGGGAAGGTTCCCTGCGATCGACCAGAGAAGAAAAACCTCTCTTGCGAAAATCTGCGACAATCTACGAATATCCTCAGGGGCCGGTGCATCCTATCATCTCCGTGCGCCGGCGAACGGCTGAAACCGCGGCGCAGGGGGGGAATCCTCCTTGGCCGGGGTAACGTGGGAAATAGCCCCGGCCTTCACATCCTAAGCTGAATCTCGAAATCGTTGAGGGTGCAACTGCCCCGACGAGTACGATGCGGGCTCGCGCTGGCCATCGATCAACGCGAGCCCTTTCGCACCGCGTGACAAGAGGGGAAGGGGTTCGCCTCCGCCACGCAATAGCAGAATGACAGACGATCAAACGAGAGCAAATTAGTTAAAACGGCTTAGGTCGGTCCCCCGCGCCTTCAGGGAAGGTGCGGGTGCTTCGGGCGCCGAATACCTCTCACTCAGGGCATCGATAATCTCCATGGCAGTGGATTCATCAAGGCGTGTTAGCGGCAGAGTTTCAGCAATGACAGCGACCTTGTGCGTTTGCGTATGGACAATCGACCAGCTGCCATCCCCGTCGCGTCTGGCGTAATACTGCAGGCGTATTGGCATATTCACGTCTACCTCTGTTTCTCGGCAATACTGGCGAGTAACTGTTCCAAGCTGTCTTCGTTCCTGACGCCGTGCTGATAGAAATAGATGATCTGGGTTGCGAGCTCGTCGCAGGCGTCGTGACGCGTTATGTGCCCGGTCGCGCAGATATGATCGAAGACTCTTTTGCAGATCACAATATCTTCGTTCTGCAAGGGTGCATCGTTCGCAGCGAAATCATCTCTGGTCATGGTTCAACACTCCCCAAGAAGATGATCTATTTTCGTAGATCGATCCTGAACGCAGGATGAAAAGCAAATCGCTGACCGTCCATGCAGCGCTTTGATCTGCATAGCTGTTCGACCTTCCTCGATGCCTCTCGCGCATTGGACGCCCAGATGCCCAGCCGTTGCAAGGCAGGATGTTCTGCCTCTGCCAAGGGATGGTATTGATCGCCCATCGCCACTGGCGGGCGGGCGGTCCGCTGGTAAGGTCGAGATAAATGCGCCCAATTGCAAATCGCCATCCAAGGAGACAACGTCCTGGTGGTCCTCGCCCGGCCATGTCTCCCGCCATTTGTATTTCGGCTGGTATTCGGGGTGCATCCGGCTTTCGCATGCAGTTCATTTCCGGCGCGACTTGTGGGTACTTATTGTGTAGTCAATCGCGGGTTCCCATTGCCCTTGACGGTGTCCGGCGTACACTGCCCATGCCGGCCCCGATTATCGGCTGAGACCGGTTGGGCGATTATACGTCCTCTTGCCATCACAGAGGAGCACGAGATGTCTCTTCAGGATTTACTTCCCCTCGATGAAAGCCAGATCGACACGGTCACGACGGTGGTTCACCAGTGGTGCAAATTTCATCGTGTTCCGATAGAGAGCGGCCGTGGCCGTGTGGCGATGACGACCGCCGTTAGTCTCGCAATCGGAGGCGAGCATTCATCTCAAGCGCTCGCCGAGGCCCTCGGCCGCGCTATGCGGATCGAGCAGTTCAAGCGGCCGGTAGACTAGCATCCTCGTAGATTTCGCGGTGGATATTTGCGCATTGCGCGATTTAATTGTTGGATGGCAAAGCTCCCGCGTTCCTGGCCTCTTCAGGCCACCGACCAACCATTGCGAACGCGACCGCGAAAGCCTCGCGATCCGGCGTAGGCCGAACCTTCCCCTCGATCCCTTGGGTTACGCCTCAAGCACGAAGCCCAGGGGCGCGGCCTGAGAGTTCCGCTTATTCGAGGCGAACCTTGGCGGCCGTTGCTGGAGTCGCCAACGTTACTTCTGTGGCGTGTCCGCACTCTTCCCAGCGAGGCGATGCCGCTGTAGGGTGCCGAACGTGCGCCTGACCATCCCACCCGGAGGCTCTGTATGGCCGAGATCTTGTTGTTCCACCACGCACAAGGGCTGACCCCGGGTGTGCGCGCGTTCGCCGACGACTTGCGGGCTAGCGGTCACATCGTGCATACGCCGGACCTGTTCGACGGACGCACGTTCCAGAGCATCGATGAGGGTCTCGGCTACATCGGTGAGATCGGATTCGACGACATGCGGGAGCGCGGCGTCAGCGTCGCCGACGAGCTGCCTCCCAAGCTCGTCTATGCCGGGTTCTCGTTCGGTGTGCTGCCGGCGCAGAAGCTGGCACAGACACGGCCGGGAGCCCGCGGAGCCCTGCTCTTCTACTCTTGCCTGCCGATCAGTGGCGAGTGGGCCTTCGGGCCCTGGCCAGACGGCGTCGCGGTCCAGATTCACGGTAAGGAAAACGACCCGATCTTCGTCGGCGAGGGCGACATCGACGCCGCCCGCGAGATCGTGGAGAAGGTCGAGGACGCGGAGCTTTTCCTGTACCCCGGCGATCAGCACTACTTCGCCGACAGTTCGCTCCCATCGTATGACGCGGATGCGACCGCACTACTCACCATTCGAGTGCTTCAGTTCCTGGATCGCGTTTGATCCATGCCGGCGTCTTGGCTTGAGCTCAGTCCCGAAAGGTCGTCCCGCAACAGTGCCTACTTTCCAGCCGCGATAGCGATCGATCCTTGTAACATCGTCGTTCTTCGATGGGCGAGAAAGGCAATCCGCAATCGATCCATTTCAAAATCCGCTTTCGGCAATACCACGATTGCAGCCAGCCGAACCCTTTAAAGAACAACTACTTGAGATTTTTAATGTCCGGTGTTGGCGGGCGCAATCCGGCCGACCGCAGAATGGGTATTGTTATGCCGAGCTTGCCATCCCGCCCTATCGGAAATCTCGAGCTTTAGGGAACTGGCTCGGCATAGTATCCGGCTCGGGATAAATTCCGTTTCTCCACATCGATACGCTGAAGGTGAAGAGCCGAAACTTCCACCGACATAGGGGGGTGCCGGAGTGCGAGCGCCTCGAGCCGGTCCAAAAAGTGGTTCGGACGATCCAGAATCTGGATCGTTCTGCTCGGAGGTTCGACGCCTCGTCGTTAGCGCGCCGGAACTTGCCGACCGGTTCAGCGTTGCCGTCGTTGAGGAGGAGTTCCAATGTCAGTCCCTTTCGAGCCTATTGTACCGCGGCCGGCCCCGCCGCCGGATCCTGACCGTATTCCCGGCGATGAGTCGCTTCCCGATCCCGAACCCGATGAGGGCGCCGCGCCAGTCGGCCGGATGTCGGCACGCTGCCCAACAGGGGAACTCCATTTTCGAGGCGTCCGTCTGCAATCCGAGGGTCGGCCATGAGCGAAGATTGGAGAGCTGATCTCAAGGCAGCGCTCGAGGACTTCGTAGATACCTATGTGGTTAGGGGCGCGAGACAGGCTGACGTCTACGATGCTATCATCGAGGAGATCGGAAATCTGCGGGCGAACTACGAGCGGGATCCTGATCCAGCCGAAGATCGTGCGCGAGCCGATGTCGAGGAACCGTCGAACGACTGGCCCGGCGCTCAGCGCTGAGCACCAGGCAATAAAAAAGGCCGGGGCGAAACCGCACCGACCTTCTCAACATCGCTCTTCACACCAGTGCCAGTACATCCGTGGTCAAAAGCAGATAAGCGACTTCGGCAGTCGCGAACGCTCGCGTGGAGCGCTCACCAGCAACGCCGATGAGCTGCAGATAGCCGATGATTGTGTTGGTTTCAAGGGCGCGGCGGGGATGCGACGTCGTCTTCTACCCGGCATCTCCGCGAAACGAGGCCGGGATCGCTATTATAGCCTCTACTGGAACCTTCGCTAGGAACGGAGGTTAATTGCGCGAGGTCGCGGTGTGTCAATCGGACACGACGGAGATGATGAACGCACCGGTTTTTCCGATTTCTCGGTGCGGGCAACGAAACGCCAGGCGAGCATCTAACCCGTCCGCCGTGACCTTCCTCTGAAAGGCAACCTCGCCATGATCAATCCACCGAGCACCCAGCCAGATAGTCCGGAACGAAAGGTCGAGCTCGACCAAACTGTCGACTACGCCGTCCAGATCCTCGTGGAGGAGGCCCACCTCGTCGGTTGGACCCGCGTCGAGTTCCTGACCGCAATCCTCGACGCCGCGAACGCCCGGTTGTCGGCGATCGAAGAGGAACGCGAACTTGAAGCAGGCGGCAATTGAAGATCGCGACCTACACGTCAACGGGGTGAACGGTCGTCTCGAGGTTCTTCTTGGGTGGCTCGCTGAGGCCCGACGTCGTATGTTTGCAAGAATTGATAGCGCCTCAAGAGAAGTTTCCGATGAAAGCGATCGAAGAGGCGGGATAAGGCGCGGTCTGGCAGGGTCAGAAATCTTGGAACGGCGTGGCCCTGCTTGCCAAGGATCAGGAGCCACACCTGAGGCGGAAAGGACTTCCGGGCGATCCGGACGACCTTCACAGCCGATACATCGAGGCGATCGTCAAAGGAATCGTCATCGGCGGCTGCATCTTCCGAATGGCAACCCGTATCCGGGGCCTAAGTTCGACTACAAGCTACAAGCTGTCCGGAAATAAGGCGGCGGGCAAGGTTCTCAAGGTCGTCCTTTACGGCTTGCCCGCGGCGATTGGGTCGAGGATCGCTCAAGCGGCTACCGTTCCGACCATGACCTTCTCATCGTCGTCAACACCAAGAGCTTTTCCGAAGAGCATGAGCTGTGGGAGGCGCTGGAGGAACGATTGCTACAGGAACAGATCAGCCACCGGATTGAAAACCCGGTGATCCCGATCGTGCACTGCCTGGCAGACGTGGACGACCAGCTTTCGCGCGGCCGGCCGTTCTTCACCGTCATCGCCAGGGACGGCATCGTGCTCTACGAGGAGCCCGGCCATCCCCTCGCCCAGCCGAAGGCGCTGACACCGGAGGAGGCAAAGGCCGAGGCGCAGCGGTATTTCGATCAGTGGTTCGCTATATGAACGGTGTCAACTTTCGGAAGCCCAGTTCACGCTGGCACCCACCGCCGGTGTTCTGACCGGAGTCCGCGTGCCAGGATCATCCCTAAAATGGAGGGTGACTGCCCTAACATTGGAAAGCCGGCCGTTGCGCTAGGCCTTTGACTCCAAATGAGAAAACGAGCATATAGCGATCGAAGTCTTTCCCAAAGATTCGCTAGTAACATCAATGGCAACTTCCAGATTGACACGCGAAAAACGCCTGCTGCTCATCGCTGAATATATGGCAGGAGCAAAGATTATAGACTCCCTAGCGAAGAAATATGGCGTTCATCGCTCGTATCCAGTTCTATACAGACGCTATTCTAAGTGCGGAGGCACGCGTAAAGCCGCATGACTAGATTCTGTATATTTGCCGACTTTCGAGACTCTGAACCTTTATTTCGGCGACCAACCCAAAAATGGATGGTGACTATACAACATTAGCGGTCGAAAAAATGCGAGGACGCTGATGCTGTATCATCTGCTCCTGTTTAAAGGCCCGCCATCACCCCATCCTTGGCGGGCCTTTTCCATATTGGTGTCCGCGTTGAGTGACCTCGTTCGCAATTCCGGGGCTCCTTTCTAAGGTACGGCTGTTAGAGCGCTCAAAAGATCCTCTTGCGCTTATATGTTTAACCTTACCAGCTAACCGTAAGTCGCAGTGGCGCTTGCACGTCTGCGGAGATTTCGTTTTGCTGATTCAACACAAGACCGTTGGAGGCAACCATGAGAGAGACCGTTCCTCAGGGCATCGTTGACAGGCTGGAGCACGAATGGCGTATGATCGAGCGTAATCGGCCGACACCCTCACCGAAATTTCGACCAGAGGAACCAGTCGCTTTTCCTACACTGAAGGATGCCGGGTCTGTTGATGACCGGCCTGCGAACCCTTGACTCATAGCGTTTTTTCCAAGCGCTGACCAGTTCCACAAGCTGTGCCTTCGGCCCATTTATAGATTGGCTTTGGACTTGCGATGTGGATAAGAACGCAGAGCCGGGATCCAAACGATCCGAGCGGCATTGCCATCGCAAATGAATTTGAGGCCTTCAACGAGGCATTGCAGGGTATTTACGAGGTTCAGCAACTAGACCGCAGCGAAGTTGCCTCCGGCGAAGACATTGGAGTCGTTGTCCGCGTCTGTCGACCGACGCTGCATATAGGATAGGCTCATCTGGCCCAGTAGCGATTTAGTAAATGGCGGAAAGGCCTTTCTATGAGCACGTATGAAGCGGCTGCGCACGCGACGGAAGCCGCTAACATCAAAAGACGTGGCTGATCGCCGATCATCTTGTAGAACGGCTGCTGCCACAGGTACAGAGAGAAGGAAAGGAGGCCGACCACCCGGAGTGCCGTCGAATTGAAGATCTCCAACAACCATGCTGGCGAGTCACGGAATGAGATCAGGGATAAGGCTAAAAGGAAGGTGCCGATCGAATATTTGATTTCGTCCGGAACCGGATTGAGGTTCAACAGCATTCCGACAGTTCCCACGCACAAAGAGAAGTATTTGGGAAATGTTAGATGCCGGAGCGCCAGATAGATGATCGCACCGAAGAAGATGGAGCTGGCCCGGACATCCGTCCTCCAATAGACGGAGTAATAACCGCCTCCGGAGATTGTTTGCATCGCGCCGTTCGCCAAGCAAATCGCACAAAGAACTGACAGGATCGTTGCCGCAGCTGTCTCATTTCTAGAGACAGTTAGCGCGGATACCGCAAGGACGACATAAGTCCATTCCTCAATCGACAACGACCAGAGATGGTCGATCTCGTCGATGCGGGAAGCGTAAATCGACACATAGTTTTGAGTGAAGGTCAGGGCGCCAATGATGTGGTGGACCGGTATCTGATACAACGAAATCATTATCGCCACGAAGACAAACAACGCAGGCCATACGCGCGATACACGTCTTTTTAAGAAGGTGGCAACAGGCTTCTTTTGAACGAATAGGATATCCGCCATCAGTCGTCCGGAAAGAACGAAGAACAGTTCAACGCCAAGCCTTGACACATTGAAGCCTGGGATCGGAAAGAAGTGGCCAACAATGACGCCAATGATCGCGAAGCCTCGCCAGCCATCAAGATAGGCGATATGGCCCTTGTCAAACCGAGCCGGCGTGGCAGCCGTAACACCGTCAGATTTGTCGAGAATGGCTTCGGATTCCGCCACAACATTTCTCCTCATTGCCGGAGCCAAAAAAGGGCTCGCTGGCTGAGCGAGCCCTTGCACTATGGGGTGGAGTGCAGTTGCCTTGGGGAAGGCACTGCAAGAGACCATTGCTGCATTGCGGAATAAAGTAAGGAATTAGGACGAGCGCCGTCTACTCCAAACGTGTAGGTTTCACTTTCTGACGTTTAGTGAATCGAGGCCGATGACATTACAGCAACAGTCTTCAGCGTAGTAACAAAATTATATGTCAGGTCGCCCTTGAGCGACGATCAGCGCACGCACCATCTCATTCAGGATCAAAATTGCTCCAAGATTCGTATGTAACCATTGCCGCTGCTAATCTGATGCCATTTTTATTTTTCGCGTCGGCGCCGCGACCGCGCCCTGGCTTCGTTGCGTTCACTCTGGCACGATCCAAAGCGAGGATTCAGTGGATATTAGCCACAACTGTCGACCGCTCGTGAACCGTTCCAATCCCGGCCCTAGCGTGAACGCATGACGAATCGACTAAAATATCTCATCCTTGCCACTCTCGCGTCACTGGTGATCTGGGCCGGCGTAATTGGCGGCGTGCTCTGGATTACAAGCGACAAAACAGATACAGGCTTCACCGCTGGGACCCGAAAGTGATCGGACATAGTCCCTCATGAGATCCCGCCCCAGCTTCTGCGACAAGCTGAGACTGCGGACCCTGACCCGACCAAAGGTAGGCGTACGTTGCATTTGCTGCAATGAAATGGCAGTTAGCAAAATAGGATTACTTGACTGTCCGGACGAGCCTTGCCTCCAGTCCGGAAATTGGCAACTGTCGGCATTTTTGAACGAGCCACGTGGCAGCGGCCATTTCGTTTTCGTTCAGAAACCAGCTAGTCACCTGAATCCGAAGTTCGGCTCATTGTTTTCTGGCAGAAACGTTTGACGGCGGCGAGGATTTCGTCGGCGGATTTGACCCATTTATAAGGCTTGGGGTTTTCGTTGTGTGCCTTGATGAAGGCGACGATATCGGCTTCGAGTTCTGCCGTTGATCGATGGACGCCGCGTTGCAATTGCTTGCGCGTCAGCTCTGCAAACCACCGCTCAACCTGATTGATCCAGGACGCTGATGTCGGCGTGAAGTGAACATGCCAATGCGGTCGGCGGGCGAGCCAGGCCTTGATCTTCGGCGTCTTATGGGTTGCATAGTTGTCCATCACGAGATGTATGTCCGGTCCCTCGGGCATCACGGCGTCGATCCGTTTGAGGAAGTCGAGGAACTCGGTTGCCCGGTGACGCTTGTAGCATTTGCCGATCACCGCACCGGTGGCAACGTCGAGCGCCGCGAACAAGGACGTTGTGCCATTGCGCACATAGGTGTGAGTGCGGCGCTCAGGCACCCCCGGCACCATGGGCAAGACAGGCTGCTCGCGATCCAGTGCCTGGATTTGCGATTTTTCGTCAACACAAAGCACGACAGCTCGATTTGGCGGCGACATGTAAAGACCGACAATGTCCTGCACCTTGTCGACGAACAGAGGGTCGGTCGACAGCTTGAACGTTTCTGACCGATGCGGTTGCAGCCCAAACGCGGTCCAAATCCGACGGATGGTCGTGTGCGAAAGCCCGGTCTCGGCGGCCATGGAGCGGATCGACCAATGGGTGGCGTCCTTCGGAGTGCTGTTCAGCGTCCGCTCGATCACTTGAGCAACCTGGACATCCGATACTGTGCGTGGGCGACCTGCGCGATATTCGTCGGTCAACCCTTCAATGCCTTCCTGCACAAACCGCCGCCGCCACTTGCCAACCGTGTGCTCGTGGACACCAAGGCGTTCAGCGACGTCTTTACTCTGCAATCCCTCCGCGCAGAGCAGAACCATCCGGCATCGATCTGATAGTGAACGCGGCGCTTTGTGCCGCCGAACCTGAGCTTCGAGAAAAGCCCGGTCCCCATCGCTCAATACAACAAAATCCGCCTGCCGGCCTACCATCACCAATGCCCCTTCTCCATTCAAGGCATATACAATGATATTTACTTCAGTTCCAGGTGACTAGGGCGTACACTCATAACGACCGAATCCAGATGCGTGTTGCAGCCAGCTTGATGGCAGCGAGAAAGTTACGCGGGTCTTTGTCGTATCTGGTTGCGATGCCTCGGAACTGTTTGAGTTTGTTGAAGAAACGCTCGATTAGATTGCGTTGGCGATAGACCCAAGCACTGAAAGGGAAGCTATCCTTGCGGTTCCGTTTTGCCGGGATGTTGGCCCAGGCCCGTTTCTCCTTTGCCAAGTCTCGCAAGGCATTGGTGTCATAGGCACGATCGGCAAGCAGGATCGTGCCTTTGCGCATGTTCTGCAGCATGGGTTCTGCCATCCGATTATCATGGGCTTGTCCCGCTGTCAGGTCGAGACCAATCGGTCTGCCATCAGCATCGACAACCGCGTGGATTTTCGTCGTCAAGCCGCCGCGGGAACGTCCCATGCAGCCATCGTCTCGATCCCCCTTTTTCCCGTGGCCGCATGCTGATGAACGCGAACACAGGAACTGTCGATCATGACGATGTCGCCGTCGAAGGCCTTTGCGACCTCGCGCAAGACATGATCCCAAACGCCAGCCTTTCTCCATCGCACAAAGCGGTTGTAGCACGTGGTGTAGGGCCCATATCGCTCCGGCACGTCGGCCCAGGGCGAACCAGTGCGGAACCGCCATAAAATGCCATTGATCACCCGGCGGTCATCGACGCGCGGCACACCGCGGCTCTTGTTCGGCAAAAGCGGCTGAATGATCGCCCATTCGAAATCTGTCAGATCAAAACGACGACGGGTCACGCGAGGCCTCCAAATCAAAGCCTCATTGAATCATCATCTTAGCACTCAGGAAACCCGGTTTATGAGTTCGCGGCCTAGTTCATCAAAGCTCGGTGAAAATCTCCAGAAAGCGTTCGCAGGTTACCCCGTGCTCAACCGGTTCCAATTGAAAGCAGGTCCGATGACATGAATAGCGAGCGCGACGAGCATGAGATGCACTAGGGGAAGCACACATGCCAGATGCTCCACCTGTGCGTCATTGTCGCATAAACCACAGAGCACAGTGAAACGAATGGAAGCAAGAAGATTGCTGCCAAAAACAGAATTGAAACGAAAAAGAAGAAGCTGTTTTGAATGGTTCTGTACATGATGCTGTTCGATGGATGTGTCGCACTGATACAGCGCGTTAACCATGAAATCATCACCCAAAATGGGGTGGGCGAGCCTGCGATGCGTCTTGCAGGACTAGATCTCACAACACTCCGGCCGCCCATCGCAATAGCTTGCGCGGTGGGTATCGCGGGCAGTTCAACACTCCGCGACGATGGAATGAAACGTCTAGGGCTCGCGTCTAGATGAACTGCTGCACAACCCAGCACTGCCAGCGCGCTTGGCGAAGTTTCCCGAACGCGAGTTCGCAGCTTATGTTATTGTTTTTAAAAACCCGCGTTCTGACAACCAACTTTTCAATATTCGCCTTATCGACTCAGTCCTACGGGGACTATCTGGTTCGGTAAGGCTAAATGCATCTAACGCTGCAAGCTCATTTCTGACGATACGGAAATTAATTTGTTCGCTATCGATTCGAGGCCTTCCAAGCGGCCTTCCTTCACCTTCCAGCGGCGTGGAGCGAACACGTGGCCTTCCACGTTTCGGCCAGTCAGGCGGGCGATAGCCGTTCTCAAACGCCCGGACCATCTTTTCAACGAGAGGGGATATAGGCCGTGGATTTTCTTCGCGTTCCATCTCCCAAACGCGCATAGGTGTTGCATAGCCCAAAAGTTTGGCGAGCTGAATCTGAGTTAGATCTAAGGACAGTCGGACTTTTCGAAGCTCTATATTTGACATTCGTCGCAGCTTATTCCTGGTTGAGCGACTTATGTTTGCTGGCACAGTCATTGAAACCCCAATGAAATATCGTAAATTACAGGCGTTACGATAGATACGCCTGCCGACTGAAATAAATAATTCGTCCTTAATAATTTTGTTTCAATTTGTACAGATGATTCTTTAACGACTAACTGTCCACCACAGGGTTTAGTCAAGCTTGGGTCCAGGACTGATCATTGTACATCGACGGTTCCCGGCGCACATGTTGTAACCGTAAAACAAATTGGAGAACGCCGTTTAAGTAGCGAGAGAATGCACCCTTTCCTCTTCCAGAACCACCGCAACAGCCTGCCGAGCAGACGGCACTGAGGTCAAGAAGTCTTTGAGAAGTGCCATTGGCGATCCGGCCGCATTAGCTGGCGATTTTTACTGCAGACATTGCTGGACGCTGTTTTCCAGCGACCCTTAAAGCCTAAAACTGGAGCGCTCGTTCGAGACGTAGTCATTCTGGTCTTGCGGGAGATCCTGAATATTGAATAGTGATAATTACGTCACAGGGCGGCGATGGCTAAATAGATCCCCGCCCAAATCCACATTGAAATCTCAAGCGCAAGTGCCAGGCACCCTGCACGATAGGTCATGTCTTCCTCCCCGTCCGCTCCACCAAACGCGACAGAGGGTACGCGAATAAGCACGATTGTAAATCGGCAGTTTGGGTTACAGATGCGCTGTTTGCCTACTCACAACTCATCATAATACGGGGCAAGGTATTGTCGCCGACGATCGCCAAGGGTGATTGGCGGCGCTTTCTGTCAATCCACACGCCCGATCCGGAGTCGCTTTGGGGCCGCCTCCATCTGGCGTGATTCGCCTAAAGTATCTCCATGAGAATAGGAGGGTTCCCGCTCGGGATCGATCAATCGCCACTCACGTCCCAAGCGTTCGAACAGGTAGCGAGGTATACAATTGATCATTTAATGCCTCTCAAAATCTGGCGCCGTCCTCTGGACAGTCTGCATCTTCCTTCATTTCGAGCAAATTAATTCCCCCTGCAGCAGCACGGGCTCGATTGCGCATGAAAAATATAATTATTTAACTCCTTGTGCGTCCATAAAATTCTTTAAATTCTTTATATAAGAATGATTTTATCAAATAAAAATAGAAACTATTGCGTTATGATACGACACAGATCATATTGCGAAATATTATATATACTATTAATTGTAAGAAATATACACAAATTTTGTCTAAAAGATATACTCCACCTCCGCTCCAATAGTAATCCGCGCAAATATAGTTCCCATTAATAGGAATAATAACGCATTTTCGCTTTATTCAATTCACTGCGCCTTCACAAAACATTATTCATCTTGCATTAACCATCACCCGTGCTAGCTTATTGCTGCGGTGCAATATAAGCCCAGAAATGGTGCAGGGACATTAACCAACTGTTAATTTTGCGGATGACGTCGACAAACAGCCGAAGTAAAGAAGCGGCAACCTCAGATTTGAAAGAAGAGCGGACGACTATGTTGATGGCTACACGTAGAAAAGATAGTGTAAACAATATCTTTACGGCAGGTATCGTGACACAGCACATTGGTTCTGATTGGACTTTTCCGCCTGCGGCCCAGCCTATCGCTAAAGCTGCTACTTGGAACTTTGCATTTAAGCGTATCCTCGACGTAATAGTCTCCGCGACCGCACTTCTTATATTGGCGCCGTTCTTGGTGGTCGTCGCCTGCTTAATCCGGCTTGAGAGCAAGGGCTCCCCCATTTTCTCACAAATGCGTTGGGGCAAGGATGGGAAGAAAATCCGAGTATATAAATTCAGATCAATGCGCTCAGACCTTTGTGATCCAACCGGCGTCAAGCAAACGGTGAAAAACGATCCGAGGATTACGCGTCTTGGCGCAATTTTGCGCAAAACAAACCTGGACGAGCTTCCGCAATTGTTCAATGTGTTTCGAGGGGATATGTCACTCGTTGGTCCTCGCTGCCACGCCATCGGGATGCTTGCAAGTGGCATGCTCTATGAGGAACTCGTACCGAACTATCATCGTCGGCATGTGATGCGGCCAGGTCTGACCGGCCTTGCCCAGATGCGCGGACTGCGGGGCCCCACCGATAGTAGCGCAAAGGCTCGCGCCCGCATTTATTCGGATCTCTATTACATAGAGAACTTTTCTTTCGCGTTAGATCTGAAGATACTTGTAGGCACCATCAAGTCCGAATTGACCCGAGGACAAGGCTTTTAACGCATGTCGGCAGATGCGCTGCGTTAGCCATAGGAACGATGCTATTTCGTACTTGCGGTGACAATCGGATCGGTCCCGTGAGATACTGCGCGCGAAATCCAAACACCGGCGCCGATAACAAGCATCCACATCAACGCTGAAATCTGGATCGCCACCAGAAGAGACTTCAATCTCAAGCTCATTTCACAACTCCTGACATGGGCTTAGACTACAGTTGCCATGCTAATAGGTCGTGAAATTCATTGGTTACCAGAGTCTTTTTGCCAACGCCAAAACAAGAGTGTCCGAGCTGGGCAGTGGCGATTCCGGTATACTATCCTCACGTCAGTAACGACTGTGATCGAAGCAAGCATTTTATATCTCGGTACCGGCTGCACGGAGGAAGTGTTGCGAGTTGACTATTGGCAGTAAGCCGCGCCTTGGCCATCAACAAAACAACGGCCATGCGTCGCCCCCATGCTGCTACCGTCATTTCGGTTTTTGCCAGAGCGCATTCCAGGCTGTTGTCCGCCAACGTGCCCCTGCACTTCACCGTTATTTATATCAAGCTCGAAATTTTTGGTGCCAAACGTCCCGGTGTAGGCATTCGGCCCATCCTGCTGAACCTCATAATTCCGATATTGAGCGACTGCAGGAAAGCAAAATAGCGCAGGAATGAAAAACAAAAGCAACCGCATCGTAGTTCCCGTTCCGAGTAAGGACCCATGCCGTGACGGAATAGCCATAGATTAATCAACAGGTATATCGTGACGACAATAAGACCACTGACCTGTTAAAAATAGCTGAGGTCATAAATACGTCATGTCACACATACTGTTTTTTAGATATAGAGATTATCTGTTCGCGTATAGGTTAAGCAACATTGACAGCAGCAAGACAACAGATTTACCAAGTTATTGTTTTATTATCGATTATTATCGACTTGTCGGCGGTAATCATTTAAGCGAGAAGGTAGTTTATAGATGTTGATGGCAGTTCTCTGGCTTTGATTTCCGAGGCGGTCCTAATAATTTGCGTTCCGACAATTTTGTCGTGCGAGGTGTTCAGTGCGTAGAGTACAACGTGGAAGTTCATCGACGTCTGCAAGTCACGACCTGACCCGAAAGGTCGGCAGACGGTGCCGATCAGGCTTTATCGCAATCGCCGCCGCCAGCGCTCTAGTCAATATCCTTTACCTGACCGGCTCCTTCTTTATGCTTCAGGTTTACGACCGGGTTATCCCAAGTCGGAGCATAGCCTCGCTGGTTGCATTGGCCATCCTCGCGGCGTTGCTTTATTTATTCCAGGCCGCGTTCGATATTGCTCGCAGCCGAATTTTAGTGCGGATTGCGGGGGTTTTCGATGAGGTCATGGCCCGTCACGTCTTCCGGACAACCATCCAATCTACGCTGAAAATGAAACCCACAGGTGATGGGCTGCAGCTTGTGCGGGATTTCGACCAAATCCGGAATTTCCTCAGCACTTCCGGACCATCGACGTTATTCGATTTGCCGTGGATACCGCTTTATGTGGGCATTTGCTTTCTCTTCCATCCGATCATCGGCATCATGACGATTTCCGGCGGCGCGATACTCGCATTACTGACTTTCGCTGCAAATCGCAGTAGCCATAGGTCTTCCCGGCGGATTTTCGAGCTTGGCAACAACAGAACCGCCTCTATTCAGGCTGCTCAGCGGAATGCGGAAGTCGTTCATGCTCTAGGTATGTCGGACGCGCTCGCAGAGCGATGGCTACTTCAGAACAATGTCTATCGCGCCAGCTATGAGCAGAATTCGGATGTCGCCAACACCTACTCGGCCTTTTCAAAAGTCTTCCGGCTGGTTCTGCAATCGGCAGTTCTTGCCGCAGGGGCAGTACTTGTTATTGAAAACCAAGCATCCGGCGGCATCATTATTGCCTCGTCGATTTTGACCTCTCGCGCCTTGGCTCCCGTCGAGCAAGCGATATCCAACTCGCGTGGATATGCAGCGGCGCTGCAGGCATGGCGGCGGATGAAAGAGCTTCTCAATGCATTTTCTGAACCACCTTTCCCGTTGTTGTTGCCCGCCCCAAAAGGATCCCTCACCGTTGAGAATTTAGCGAGTGGCGCGCCCGGCCAGAATCAACCGCTCATTTCAGGCGTGAGTTTTGCCGTGCGGGCAGGAAGTGCCGTCGGTGTTGTCGGCCCGAGCGCATCCGGCAAATCAACGCTCGCACGGACGCTAACTGGGGTTTGGCCGATCTATCGAGGAAGTATTCGCTTGGACGGAGCTGCTCTCGACCAATGGGACGCCACCGAAATCGGTTCGCATATCGGCTACCTGCCGCAAGATATCGAATTGTTCGCGGGCACGGTGGCAGAGAACATATCCAGGTTTCAGCGCAATCCCGCGGCTGAGGATATCATCGCTGCAGCAATCGCCGCCGGCGTCCACGACCTCATCCTTCGTTTGCCGAACGGCTATGAAACAGAAATTGGCGCAGGAGGCAGCATGCTTTCTGCTGGCCAGCGCCAGCGTATAGGCCTTGCGCGAGCGCTATATGGCGATCCTTTCCTTGTTGTTCTCGACGAGCCAAACTCAAATCTTGATGCCCAAGGGGAGGCAGCCGTGACCGCTGCGATTCGCGGCATCAGAGACCGAGGCGGAATTGCTATCGTCGTAGCACATCGGCCGAGCGCCTTGTCGGGTGTGGATAATATTTTGATGATCAAGGATGGTCAGCTGCAGATGTTCGGTACGAAGGACGAGGTTCTCAACAACGTTCTAAGGAAGCAGGTGCGCCCCGTTACGTTGGAGCGAACAAGTTCCTTGAAGGTGGTGGATGCCGCTCAGGAGCAGCACGGATGAGCGCAGCTACGCCTTCTCAGGCATCATTGTCGAAACATGTCGTCTTCGTAGGTGCGCTTGGCGTGTGTCTGGTCGCCGGAATCGGCGGTTGGGCCGCGACCGCTTCTCTTTCTGGTGCGATCGTCGGTGATGGAACCGTCATTATCGATGACAACGTCAAGAAGATTCAGCATTTGACTGGCGGCATCGTTTCGAAAATGGCGGTTCGTGAAGGCGAGCACGTGGATGCTGGCGATCTCTTACTCCAGCTCGATGGAACATCCGTTCAGGCTAACCTTGCCATTATCAATAGCAGTCTGGCACAGCTTTATGCCCGCCGCGCCAGGCTCACTGCGGAGCGAAGCGGAGCGGCCACGTTTACGGAATCCGACGTTGATTTGCGTGGCTTGGAAGCCAACGTTGATCGAAATCTAATTGACGGCGAAGTCCATTTGTTTGCAACGAGGACTGCGTCACTTGTGGGTATGAGGAAACAGCTGGCCGAACGCAAAAGCCAACTCGCCTCCGAGATTGAAGGTGACACGATTCAACTACAGTCGATCGACGACGCCACCGTCTTGGTCCGCGAAGAATTGCGGGCTGCCGAAGAGCTTTATGAGAAGAAAATCGTTACGCTGCAGAAGGTGAATAGCCTGCGGCGTCAAAAAGTTGAACTCGACGGGGATCGCGGTGAGCGCCTTGCCTCTCGTGCCCAAGCAAATGGCAAGATCAACGAGATCAACTTGCAAATCTTGCAGCTTGATGAGGACCGGCGCTCAGAGATTGCGAAAGATCTCGCTGACGTCGAGGGAAAGATAGCCGAACTTGAGGAAAGGCAGGTTGCCGCCGAGGATCAAATCCGGCGTCTTGAAGTCCGAGCCCCTTTGAACGGTAAGATATTCCAGCTTGCCGTTCATACGATCGGAGGCGTTGTCAATCCGGGTGAACCCCTGATGCTTCTTGCGCCCGACGAGCGAGCCCTCACCGTTGAAGCAAGGATCGCAACCCGAAGCATTGACCAGATACACCTTGGTCAACCTGTCGATATACGCTTTACGGCTTTCGATCAGAAAACGACGCCAGAGGTGCTTGGCAATGTCTCATCAATCTCGCCGGACGTAATCAGCGATCAAAAAACCGGTATATCTTATTACGCTGTTCGTGTTGTTCCGACGCCGGAAAGCTTGGCTGACCTTAGCGGGCTCAGTCTTTATCCAGGCATGCCTGCCGAAGTGTTCATCAAAACCGGCGAGCGCACCGCTCTCTCCTATTTTGCAAAACCGCTCACAGATCAAATGAAGCATGCATTCAGAGAAGAATAGTATGGGGGCGTTGAAGAAATTGATGCTACAGCATTTGCTCAGCCGTCCCTTAGAAGGTCCTGATCGGATAGCCCTCGCCTCTTAGCACCAGAACTGGCCAAGGCATTCGATCCACAACAGGCTTGGTCGCTGGCAAGGACCAACCGCTTCAGCAGTCCCTTACCTCGACTGCAATACTAATTATGAAGCAGGAGTTTGCTTGTGCGACCTGATCAAACGGGCGGTCGCCGGCCCGCACGCCAGCGACTCCTCACTGCATTTTCTATCTCTACTCGGTCTTCTTGCCGACGGCAAAGTGGCTGAAGCCGTGGCGCGTGATTTCGGCGATGGGATAGATATTGCGCAGGTCCACGACGACAGGTTTCTTCATCGTGATCTTCAGGCGCTTGAAGTCGAGCGCGCGGAATTCATCCCATTCGGTAACGAGCACGATGGCATCGGCGCTCTCGGCAATCTCGTAAGGGTCATTGCCGTAGGTCACCGGCCCGAGCATTTCCTTGGCCGCTTGCATGCCTTCCGGGTCATAGACGTGAACCGTGGCGCCGCCGTCGAGCAAGGCCTGGATGATGGTGATCGACGGCGCATCGCGCATGTCGTCGGTGTTCGGCTTGAAGGTCAGGCCGAGGACGGCGATCTTCTTGCCGCGCACGCTGCCGTCGCAGGCGGCGATCACCTTACGACCCATGGCGCGCTTGCGGTTGTCGTTGATTGCAACCGTCGTTTCGATGAGGCGCATCGGGCTGTCATAGTCCTGCGCGGTCTTGACGAGCGCCAGCGTGTCCTTCGGAAAGCACGAGCCGCCATAGCCGGGGCCGGCATGCAGGAACTTGTCGCCGATGCGCTTGTCCATGCCGATGCCCTTGGCAACCTTTTGCACATCCGCACCGATCTGTTCGCAAAGGTCGGCGATCTCGTTGATGAAGGTAATCTTCATGGCGAGGAAGGCGTTTGCGGCGTATTTGATCAGCTCCGACGTGCGGCGCTCGCAGAAATAAAGCGGTGCCTCGTTGAGGTAGAGCGGCCGGTAGACTTCGCGCATGACTTCCGTGGCGCGCGGGTCTTCGGTGCCGATGACGATGCGGTCGGGGCGCTTGAAGTCGGTGATGGCAGCACCTTCGCGCAGGAATTCCGGGTTCGAGACGACGGCGATGTCCTTGCCAGGGAACTCTTCGCGGAAGATGCGCTCGATCTCGTCGCCGGTGCCGACGGGAACGGTGGACTTCGTGACGACGACGGTGAAGCCGCTGACGGCTGCGGCAATCTCGCGCGCGGCGGCATAGACGTAACTCAGGTCGGCATGGCCGTCGCCGCGGCGCGACGGCGTGCCGACCGCGATGAAGACGACATCGGCGTCTGCAACCGGTGCAGCCAGATCCTTGGAGAAATCCAGGCGGCCGGCGCTGCGGTTGTGCTCGATGATGGCATCGAGGCCCGGTTCGAAGATCGGCACTTCGCCGCGTTCAAGGGCGTCGATCTTCGCTTCGGATTTATCGACGCAGGTGATGTGGTGGCCGAAATCCGCAAGGCAGGCGCCGGAGACGAGACCGACATAGCCCGAACCAATCATAACAATGCGCATGAGCCCTCACTTGATTGCGTTAGAATAGCGATATTTTGTGGTTTGCATCACTGCCGCCCAAACTCGTCGACGATGCGGATGATATCGTCCTCGCCGAGGTAGGAGCCGGTCTGCACTTCGATCAGTTCGAGCAAGATCTTGCCCGGGTTTGCGAGGCGGTGCACCTCGCCGAGCGGGATATAGACAGACTCGTTTTCCCGCAGCATCTGCACATTGTCGCCGATCGTCACCTCGGCCGTGCCCTTGACGACGATCCAATGTTCCGAGCGGTGGTGATGCTTCTGCAGCGAGAGCTTCTTGCCGGGTGTGACGAAGATGCGCTTTACCTGGAAACGGTCGCCGTTGAAGATCGAGGTATAGCCGCCCCACGGCCGGTACGAGGTCGGATGGGTCTGCGTCAGTTTCGACGTCGCGGGCAGGGCGGCGAGCGTCTTGACGAGGTCGCCGACGCTCTGGCTGTCCTGCAGCTTGCCGACATAGACGGCATCCTCACTGGCGATCACCGCGACATCTTCCATCCCCTGGACGGCAAGATGCACGCCGTGGCTCATCACCAGCGAGTTGCGGCTGTTGACAAGCGTCGTATTGGCGGTCGCCACATTGCCGTTCGGGTCGCGCGTCCCGGTTTTCCAGACGGAATCCCAGCTGCCGAGATCCGACCATTTGAAGGGCGAGGGCACGACAGCGGCATTGGCCGTCTTTTCCATGATCGCATAGTCGATCGAGATGCTGGGGGCCTTCGCAAAGGATTGGGCGTCGAGACGGGTGAAGTCGAGATCGCGCGTCGCCTTCGCAACAGCCTCACCGGCAGCGGCGACGACGTCCGGCGCATAGTTGCGCATTTCCGCCAGCAGCGCGCCCACCTGGAACATGAACATGCCGGAATTCCAGTAGAAGCCGCCGGCAGCCACCATCTCCTTTGCCTTGTCCAAGGGCGGCTTTTCGATGAAGCGCTTCACGGTCTGTGCGCCTGCCGAAAGGTTCTCGCCGCCTTCGATATAGCCGTAGCCGGTTGCCGGCTCGGTCGGTTTGATGCCGAAGGTCACGAGCTTGCCGCTGGCGGCCGTTTCGCGCGCGGCGCGGACGCTGTCGAAATAGCTTTGATCGGCGACGATCTCATAGTCCGAGCCGAGGACGTGCATGATCACGTCCTTGCCGAAAAGGTCGGCGACGAGGGCGGCAGCGGCGGCAACGGCGGGTGCGGTGTTGCGGGCAACCGGCTCCAGCAGGATCGCCTTCAGCGGGTGATCGAGTTCGCGGGCCTGTTCGGCCACGAGGAAGCGGAATTCCTCATTGGTCAGCACGACCGGTGCTTCGTAGAGGGCCGCATCGGAGACGCGGGCGAGCGTTTCCTGAAACAGCGTCTTGTCGCCGATGAACTGAATGAACTGCTTGGGGGCTGCAGCGCGCGACAGCGGCCACAGGCGTGTGCCCTTGCCTCCTGCCATGATCACGGGAACGATCTTTTGCGTCATCGGGTGCGTTTCCTCAAAATCTTCTGTCTTCAATCAGTTCTGTGCGGCCCACTGCCTGATCCGGCTCAGTCCGGCTTCAAGCAACTGGCTTGCGGCATGTTCGGTTTGCGCTTCGACGTAGCAGCGCATCTCCGGCGCGTTGCCCGAGGGGCGAAAGTGGATGATGCGCCTGTCGGCCAGCGTGACGCGCAAGCCGTCGATGTCGCTCGCCGTGGACGGGCTTCCAAGGGGCTTCAGGAAATCCGCCAGGTTTTCCGGTAAGGCGCGCAGGTAAGCCATCAATTTTGCGCTCGTCTCGACGGGGAAGTTCTCCAGCCGATCGGCCGCCGCGATCGGGAGATTGTAGGAAGCGGCAATGGCCGACAGCGGCTTCTTTTGCGCCGCTGCCAGCGCAAGGACTGCCAGGATCGGCAGGAAGCAGTCGCGTGTCGGCAATGCCTCCAGCGTCCTGCCATTGACGCTGAAATCCGAACCGGTCAGCAGGCCGCCATTGGCCTCGAAGCCCATCACGCGGTCCTTGCCTGCGAAGATCGCCTCCTGCATGCCGGCGATGACGAAGGGTGAGCCGACGCGCGTGCGGGCGACGGCAAAGGCGCCGGCGGCTTCGATGCCGGAGTTGGAGGTGACAGGCGTGACCACGGTCCCGGCATCCAGAAAATTCGCAGTGATCAGCCCCAGCAAGTCGCCGCGCAGGGGCGTGCCGTTCTCATCCGTCACCAGTGGCCGGTCGCCGTCGCCATCGGCCGAAACGAGCGCATCAAGTGTCAGCGACTGCGCCCAATCCTTGAGGAGCGCAACGGTCTGCGCCGAAACGGCTTCTGTATCGACCGGGATGAAGGTCTCCGATCGTCCAAGCGGGATGGCTTCGGCGCCGTAGTGCGACAAAAGCTGCACCATCATGTCGCGGGCAACGGTGCTATGCTGATAGACGCCGATCCTTTGGCCGGAAAGGGCATTTTTGGAGAGAATGCCGGCATTGCGCGCCATGAAGGCTCTAGCGCAGTCGCCGGACCGGTCCTCGACCTTCGCTTTTTCCGCCATTGCCGCTTCAGGCAGGGAGCGGTCGAGCTTGACGGCAAGATCGGAAATCGCGGCTTCGTCCGCCTTGTCGATCTCGCCATCGGGTCGGTAGAATTTGATGCCGTTGCGGTCCGCCGGGATGTGCGAGCCGGTGATCATCAGGCTCGCGGCCTTGTTTCGGGATCCGTAAAATGCCAGCGCTGGTGTCGGGACGGTGCCGCAATCGGCGACCCTGAAGCCAAGCGCGGTCAGCGCGAAAGCGCATGTCGCAGCGATTGCAGGGCTGGAATCGCGAAAATCGCGGCCGAGCATGACGAGGTCGCCTTTTTGCGCGCGCCCGCTCTCGAGAAGATATTGCCCGAACGCTGTCGCGTAGACCATCGACGCCCTGCCTACCAGATCGGCGGAAAGGCCGCGCAGGCCGCTTGTTCCAAATTTCATAGGATAGTTTCCCCGGCAAGTGACGCCGGTATTAATCACGACATGGTACAATGTAAAAACAAATATCAGCCTATAGTTAAAGTGAGCGCTTCAATGCCGTTGAGGAAAGTGTCCGCGTACAACCTGAACATAATAGCTTCCTGGCGAGCTCGAACTCAGAAACCCATCGAAAATATCGGGCGGCACCTCGGAAAACTCGCGACGCTGCCCATTTGACAGATAGATCTTTAGCCGACGAGAATTATTGTCGTAATCGACGGATTCAATCAATTTTGAATTCAGAAGAGTTTTCACGACGGTGTTTCTCTAAATCAAATGACCTATTGCAAAGCTACGCTGCACCGCACAATTGTCAAGTCGTTAAGGTTAATCAATTCTCCACGAAACGGAAAAAGTCTTGGAAAATCTTATTTTGTTGAGATCTTCGCTGGCGATACTTCTATGAGTTCCTCTGGAATTGCGCGCCAGCGCGTCAGCCTAGCTTGCCTCTCAACTGACAATACCGCGAATCTTTCCAAAATATATGGACGCAGTCCCTCTCCGGCGTTCCTTAACACATCTCGCACGGCCTGCGGCGCAGCATAGATCAGAAGAGTACTCACATCTCGCCTTAGTGCCGGCTCTGCTGCATGAAGCGTTTCCTTGCTGAGTTGCTTCCAAAGAGAAAAACGGGCCCGCAAGCCCGAAATACTGGCTGGATCCAAGGCGACGGCTGTCGATAGAAGAGCAGCCTGTTCGCTCGGTTGTTCGCCGCCTGCCCGCCTTACCATCGCATACCGCGTCCAATACTCTGACACAGCCGGAGAGCAGCTAACTGCATGCTTCGTGAATTTCTCCGCCCGTCGCACAGAGGTAATCCACGCGTCGAAATTCCGATCAGGGCTCTGGCTATCCAAGTCAGCCAAGACGATACCAAGACCCGCGTTTAGGATATCAGATCGGCAGTAGCCGTCGGTGTATACCTTTTCGGAGAGTTGGGAGTATTCGGCCAGCACCTCACGGAGCCTGGGATCCGATGCATCAAACTTTTCATTGAGATAAGTGAGATCAATGAAGCGGAGCGTCTGGGTGGCTTCAATCCACGAGATCACCAGGACCGCGGATACGGGAACGAGAACAGCAACTCTCTTAAGCAGCGACACGGCGTCTTTTAGTTCGCATCAGCATAGTATGACGTGTAGCGCGACATATAGTACGCTTCAGAACCATGGGTCTCATAAAGTTTCAACTTCTTCGTGTCGACCTTGTTCAGGATCACGCCCACACATTTTGATTTGATATCCTCGTCTCTCGCAAGAGTCGCCGAGACGATCTTTCTGGACGTCTGACCCCACTCAATCACGAAGACGAAGTCATCTACGAGTGGCTCTATGCCGCGGGCGTCAACGACCGGAGCAAGCGGCGGCAAGTCCAGAACGATATAGTCGAACTTCTCGCGCGCGAATTCGAGCAAATCTCTCATCCCAGACGACGATAGTAATTCTGACGAATGCGGGATCCTATGGCGAACAACGGCGGGAACAAAAGCCAAACCGCTTTTTTCATTGAGTAAAACGACGTCTTGCAATTTGGCGCCCTTCATCAAGATTTCCAACAGGCCACTTTCTGCATGGGCCGCCATCCTTTTGGTGGCGCCGGGATTTCTAAAATCGCAATCGATGAGGATTACCCTGGAACCCTGCGATGCAGCCAGCTCGGCAAAATTGATCGCGACCGTCGACTTTCCTTCACCCGGAAGTGTGGAAGCCACCGCAACAACGCGACCGCCTGGGCCGCTTTTACGAAGATCAACACCAATTTTCGCGCTACGCAATGTCTCGGCGAAGATCGACAACGGATGGTCTAGGACGAACTTGGCGAGTGACCCAGTCTTTCTTAAGCTTCGACGAGCGCCGGATGTTTCCGAAGCCTCATCTCCCGTTGGCGCATCCTGGCATATGGGCAGTGAACCCAAATACTCGAGGTCGAGCTCGCCACGAATCTGTTCACCGGTTCTGAAAAAGCGGTCCCGCAACTCCCTTACCGCGCCAATTCCCGAACCCACTGCCGCTCCCAAAACGCCAAATAATCCAAGCACCATCAATTTCCTCGGATAGCTTGGACGCTGCGGCTTCACTGGACGGGTGATAATTCGTGCTTCGGTGATTGGAAAGGATTGCTGCTGTATTGCTTCCTGGTAACGTTGAAGGAAAGTTTGATACAGATTTTTGTAAGCTTCCGAGGAGCGCTCCAACTCTCGAAGCTGTACGCCGTTTTCGCCGGCAGAAGCGCTTTCAGTTTTCGCTTTCTCAACGCTTTCTTGCAGAGAAATCTCGCGAGATTGAGCAACATCCAGCTCGTTCTTATAACTCTCGGCTATGCGATTGAGTTCGTCGAACATCAATCTGCGATATTCCTGCATCTCATCGCGAAGGCGGACGGCGCGCACATGATCGGACCCGAGCCTGCTTGAGATATCGGCTTCGAGCTTCGATGCTGCGAGATATTTCTGCCGCAGCTCGTTGGAAACCGAACTTTCCAGAACTTCAGGCACGATAGCGTCAGATTGGCCCGAGTGAATAATCTGCTGAATGTGATCATACTTGGCACGGGCCTGTGCAGTTTCGGCTTGTGCGACGATAAGGGTGCTATTCAATTGCGCGAGTTGCTGATCTGCAATCAGGCCATTGCCGGTCGCCAACAAATTGTTGGTTGCGCGGTACTGCTGAACTGCCAGATCGCTCTCGAGTGCTTTCTGCTTGAGTTCGTCTATGCGTGCTTGCAACCAGTCGCTTGCCCTTCGGGTGGCATCATATTTTGCTTCAAGCTTGTCTGTAATGTAAATATCTGCAACGGCGTTGGCGACCGCTGCTGCGATGTCTCGAGAGGGCGACGTAAAACTCACGTTGAGGACGTATGACCTTCCGACACGCGCAATCGACATATTACGCTGTATGATGGCAAGCGCTTGCCGCTGATCCTCTTCTTCTTCGCGGGGTTCCAATTTGGAGCTTACGAAAAGAGACGGAAGGTTCAAAATCGCAGATACTGCGCTTCTGGCGGTCGACAACGCCGTCGAGCCCGATGCCATGAATTCCGGGTTCTTCGACAGATTGAGCTTCTCGACGACCGCAAGACCGATAGTATCCGATTTTAGCAACTCAACCTGGCTCAGGATTGTTGCGTCGTCATCCGCAATGGCCTGATCCATAGACAGCCGGTTCACCAAACCATCATTGCTGCCTCCAATGAGAAGGCTGGCGGTTGCAGTATATCGAGGAACGGCAGTGACAATATATCCGCACCCCAGGATGATCGCGATCAGCATGGTTGCAGCAACTGTCCGCCATTGACGGCGCGCAATTCCTACGGCGCGTTCCAGATCCAGCGCATTTATGAGCGGGCCGTTGTCTTCCCACACAAAGGGCGAAGCTGGTTTGTTACCTGGTGAAAGCAAAGGCAGACTCCACTCAACGATTGTCCTGCAACCCGCTCGCCTAAAATGGGCTCGTCCCTACGGTTTCATTGATATTGGTGATAGTCGTAACAAGCCGTCGCGAACGCGAGCCAATTGTAAAATCGCCCGCTGTTGTCGCGACACTGCTATCTCCTCCGAGTCCGCCGGAAGAATCGCCCGCAGTACCCCCACCGATCGCAGCGGCGCCGCCGGCGCCGCCGGCAGCACTTGCGCCCGGCCCGAGCGCTGCCGTCTGAACTTCGTTCAGTGTCGATAGAAAGGCTGTTGTCACTTCTGTCGAGTTGGCGGCTGCTACTTTTTCCTGTATCGCGAGAACATATTCCGGGCTGGTACTAGCGCAGGCCCGCGCGGTGCGAGCTAGGCCGGAACCCAAGGCGGCTTTCTGCGATGCATTGAATTGGGGAATCAACCCCATCATTGGATCAAGGGTTTCGGCACTTGAGCCCGCCAACGCGCGAACGCGCGCAACCATTTCAAATCCGCCATTGGGATATATTGTGTTTAGGGCTGACGGAGTCCCAAGAAAAGAGCCGATGTCAGCATCAGCCAATTTCGCGGGCATGACGAAGCAACCGACGGCATGAGACTGCCCAAACGACTGTTCCGGCAATGATCCTAATAGCAAGAAAGCTGTAATTACATTTCTCATATTCAGCATATTGCCCAAAACCTTCATCCAATTTCTTGTCCGAGATCAATATTTCGAAGTCTTAAAGCTGGCAAGAACTACAGATCAATTGATGAAATCAAGGTTAAATCATCAGTTGACTAGGCTCCTGCCAGCATCCTTGGCATCAGCCGCATCTGTCGCGGCGCCCGAGGTCGTCGAAGTCACCGAGTTCACGACATTAAGGAATTTAACGAGTTCGACAGAGTCCGAATTCGAAATGTAGATGATGTCCTTATCCTGCATCGCAAACTGTTGCACAGCAAAGAAAGATGCAGGATCGCGCATGTTAGCGCGGAAAATAACCGGGATTTCTGCGGCTGAGAACTTCGATGTGTCGGCCCCAAGCCCCTGCATGGTCTTGCGAGCCACCTTGCGATAGAGGAAGACTTGACCAGGATCTGCGCGCGCGTCGAGCATGCCGCCAGCCTTACCGAGAGCTTCACCAAATGTGAGCTTTGTGTCCTCGAAATCAAACCGGCCATTGAGACCCGCTGCGCCATAGACCGAGTACGTCCGTCTCTCGCGATTGATAAGAACAGTATCCCCAGGCGCAACGTAGATGTTTTCGGCCGGGGTTGTCTGTAATTTGTCGTAGGATATCGTTCCCGTTTTCCCACGGCGCTGCAGCGTGACGTATGTTTCGATACTTGGGGCGCTGATGCCGCCAGCCGCAGAGATAACATCCAGCACACGGTCCCCGGCAGAAGTCACTTCGAACTTACCTGCGCGATTGACATCGCCGAGAACGGCTACCTCGCTGGAGTGACTCGTTACCATGGTGATTACGACCTGAGGCTCAATAGCGCGGTTGGAAAGCCTTTCCTCGATCTCCTGTTCGACCTGCTCTTTCGGTCGTCCAGCAGCACCGATGCGGCCAGCATAGGGTACGGTTAATGTGCCACTACGGTCGATGGTTTGCGAAGGCAATGTGATAAAATTGCCAGGACGGCTGCCCGCCACTTCGGTCGGGATAAACAATCCCCCGGCCTGCGCTTCGAAGATTGAAACCTGCACAATATCGCCCACGCCTAACGGGATCTCAGGAGCCCCCCCGCGTCCGCCGCCAAAGCTGTCGCGTATCGAAGCACTTGCGGCCTCAGTGAAGCTTGGAAGAACATCCTTACTAATATCAACGAGCACGTAGTCGATGCCGACTTTTCGTCCTTCGGTTGAAATTCGAACGGCGGCTTGTTTTTCGACAGCCATGTCATCTGGACCTGATCGAGGCAATGCCGTACAGCCTGGCAAAGCAACGACTATTGCTATGAACGGAAAAAATATTCTCTTTGACAAAACTGATCTCGTGCGTGCCCGATAATTGCTACCGAGATCGCATATATCGGAAACTTGTAAAAGGCGTTAAATATCGCTTTATCTTAGATAACTAGTTCCATGTGGCAGGTCAGCAACATTGACCCAAACTTGGTCGATGGAGAAACGCTCGAATCACTTGGCATTAAAGAACAATCTTAAAGATATAAACTATGGAAGCATTAAAATCGATAGACTATCCTTTGCTTTGATCTTCATCGATCGCCGACTTCCTGATTGTACGACAGCAATTTTTTCGGAAATCCCTGTCGAGATATCAAATACCCGAGCTTCGCTCGATTCTAAGACAACGCTGGGCGGAAGTATTATTTCAACTTCGCTCTCGCTCTTTGTAGGCGACCAAAACGGCAGCACAAACTCGCCGCTGGAAAGTCGTTTCCATTGCAGCAATACTAAAGGATCGGCACTCTGTGAGGTGAATGTCGCGCCAGCAGGGACGAGATCATTAAGGTCCGGGAGCGCCTCAATCGTCCGCTTATAGAAGTCGAAAGCCGGCTTTCTTTCACGAAGATCGTTGCTCACTAGCCCAAAATTGTGTTCCTGCTTGGCGGGATCATTCCCGTCATTCTTGAGATCGTACCAGAATACAGCTTCCAGTGGTGCAATCTTCTGCACACGAGCATCCGCAAACAGTGCAAGCAATCGGGACAGGTATTTTGCTTTGAGGGACTCGTCGCCAATTGCTTGAAGTCCTTCGCGGGAACTAGAATAGCCAAATTCGGTGAAATACAAATCGAGTTTTCGGTTGTTCTTGTTATAGCTCTGGACCTCTGTCCAGAATTTTCCGATGGCGCGCTGGATTTGCCCGTAATCCTTGGCAGGTGGGAGGAACGGATCCACCTCGGGCGGCTTGCCCAAACTGTATGGATGTGCCGAAACGCCATCTGCGAATTCCAGCACACCGGCTTTAAGAGTTCGTCTAAACCACCGCATGCCATCGTGCCACGACAGACTAGCAAGCCCGCCAATGATTATCTTGACGTTCGGATTAGCTCGCTTAACTTCCAGGGCAATCTTGCGATAGACGTCGACATATTCTTCCGGCGTGCCATTCCAGAAGGACTTCAAATTTGGTTCATTGTGCATCTGCACGGCGACAATGGACGGATGCTTTTTCACGAGCTCGGCCAGCCAATCGGCAAATTCAGCGTTAACCTTTTCGAAATTCTTCGCTTTTGGGGTCGCAGCCAAGACGGCCAGAAGTACCCGGCGGTGATTCTGGTCATAGAGCGTTAGCCACCCATCAACCAAACGCCTTCGTTGCTCTAGCTTGGCCTTCTGCGCACGATCGAGCGTACCATCATCAACAAGCGCACGCCGCGGGTTGGCAAGCGCATAAAGCCCCTCCGTCACCCACAGAGTCCCCAAGTCATTTATGACAGGCAATGTGCGGCTTGGGTTCCAGCTATCGTCCCTGCCATCATAGAAAGTCGACGTATGCAGAAAGTGACTGGCAACACCGAAAAACGGCGTCCGCACGGGTCCGTCGGCCTCGGCCGACACGGCTTTACTTAGGCAAAGCAAGTTTAAGATCACGCTGACAATAAAATGGCGCATGCTCATTTTCGATCTCCAAACAAGTCCGGTTTCAGGTGCCCTCTATCGCATAACAAACGATCTAAGGGTTGCCCTCAGACCAATGACATTGAAGATTATGAGCGTTGTCCCAAAGACGAAGGCACCGACTGAAACAGAGACAAGCAAGCCGACAACGCCGCCGATATCGTCAGTTAGCCTCAATGCGAGCCACATGACGATATTTGCGGCTCCGATTTTCAATATTTCCGCCCAGGCGACTTCGAATCGCAAGACCAGCTTCGAAATGCAAAAGCTAACGCCCACCCCAGCAAGGCCGCCAATCAGCATTCCCATCGAGAAGACTTGCGATGAAAACCCGTGAAAGATACCAAGCAAAACCGCTGACACGATTGAAACAACTCCAGTGAAAACCGGGCCGACAATGCCTATCTGCGAACGTCCGGTGACTACAAAGATCGTATCAAGCGCAAAGCTTCTGAAGCCTATGAGACCGGCTCCAACCATCGCCCATGCAATGTTCATATTGTACGTTGACCGGTATTCATTAGGAAGGAACAGGGAGGCGAACGCATCGTTGACGGAAAGAAACCCGATGACGGAGGCAGAGATAACGGCGAATACGATTGAGATCTGACGCGTTATGCGCTGGTTGACGATGCCATCATCGCCGAATTCACGCGCGCGAACCGTTGCCTGGAAGATCAACAGGTTGATGCTTACGCCAAGAACCCCGATCACCTTCTGGGAAATGTCCATCGCCAGCATCATCTTCCCTGCTTCATCGAGGGGAATCTGATGGGTGGCGATTAGCCGCAACAGAGGGGCAAGCGAGGCAGTGGCAACTGCTGAGACTGCAACCCCAAGCCCAAATTTGACCATGAAAATCAGGGCCTTCCAATCCATTCGCATACCCTGCTCTGCTTGCAGAGGGTTGCGGGAGAAGATGAGCACGATTGCAAAAGAAGCGGCCCATGCCCACATCGCGTATAGTGCAGAGTTGGTTAGGTACGCGACGGTACAAAGAACGCAAAAGCCAAGCAGCGACCTCAGGATCAAATTCCGGATGTATGCTGCATCTTGAAACTCCGCTCGAAAGCATGCCTGGCGAGCTTCAAAAAGCGCTTGACTGGTTGCAAAGAGCAGCGACATGCTCAATATCGCCAGATATATCTGATGGGGGAAGAGAAGGCCGTAAAGAGCGACACCAAAAAGAAGCACAGCAATTGCGCGGTTTGCGGAATTGAGAACGTGTTTTCGCTTTGCGCTTTCCGTAGGGTCTTTTGCGACTCCATACCGCATGATCGAGATGCGGCTCCATTCGAACAGCAACGCCACCACGAACAGGCCGATTGAGGAGGCGAGACTGAATAGCGCAAACTGTCCTGCATCCAATATTTTGGGCAGCACGATTATGCCGGCCATGTTCAGGCCATTTGCTGCAAGCAGAGAAACAGGCAGAAGGACAGTCGTGGTGCGGGTGCGCAAGCTTTAACCTATTGTGGATGGTTTTTCGGGCTCGGCTCCAGCAGGCGAGCACTCTCGGCTAGCGCTGCAACCGAATTGTGGCGCACTTGACCCATTGTGTACGGGAAGCGGCGAACTGCGGCATGCATGAACGGCACACCGGCAATGAAGAAGGAGAAGTAGCCATAGGTGCCAAGATAGCCGATATTCCAAATGGCAAGAAGGCAGATGACGATCGACGTTGGGTTGTTGGAACGCCAAGTTCTATAGATGGATACCAAGAGCGCCAGGATCCATGCTCCGAAATAAAGATATCCAACCTCACCATATCGCATGTAAAATAGCACCCATCCGTAATGGGCGTTTGAATAGTTCAATTTCCATTCCCATGTGTATCGAACATCGTATGAGGCGCCATGTCCGGCACCAAATAAAATCCCGCCCCGCCCGAGACTGCTGACCATCTCTCCTATTGCGTCGGCTTCCGCCTCGCGTTCGCCAATCGAACCTGTTCTTGCGGACAGGTCGACGCTCTCAAGACCCGTGATGCGCCGAGATAACGCACTATCCTCGGGAAGAAGTGCAAAAACGGTAACGGCCATGAAAGCGAAGGCTGTAGCGATCGACACAACACGATATGGATGTCGGCCGACATGGCGTACCAAGTACATCAGTACTGCTGCTGCCAGAAAAAGCAGGGTGGTCCGGTTCCAGCTTTGGATCGTCGCGCCCAAAATAACGACCGTCACGAGGAACTTCGCGACATTTGCGGGCGATAGCCCCTTTAATACAATCAGCTCTGCCAGCAGAAGCGACAAACAAACGGCACTTGAAACAGACCCCCCCAGCGTAATTGATGATGAGGGATTGACGGCCATTGCGACCACGGAAAGCAAGATCATGCTGATCGCGAAATAGCGATTGACAGTGAAAACTCTCGCGAAATGCGTGTCTGCCGTGCTGCGCGGATCGGAGAAAATGACCAAATTCGCCAGCACGATGACCACGTTTACTGTGTCTATTGCCAGTCTGGTAAAGGAATTGCCCCACCATAATCCAACCAAAACACCTTGAAAAGTCATGAGGCTTAACAAGATGCCTATAGCTCCGACCCGACCCAGATTGGGTCTCAGGGACGTTCTGCCAAGGGCAATTAGCAGTAACTCGAGAGCGACAAATCCATAGAATAAGAATTGCTTCGGCTGATTAACTGTTATCGGCGGAACTCGTAGTATTATTTCATATATAATGCGTGCAATAAAATCCGGTATCAAAAAATAGTATATTAGTCGCTCAAAATATGTTGGTCTGAAGAACAAAATTTTCATACTTTTGATCTTAACGAGGGTGATCGGAAATTCCTGCTTTCAGTCCTGCTAGCGCTAGTCTTTCTTCAACTATGTCACCCGGCCAAATGAGCCAATACAATTCCGACGTCAATATCAAATGCCGTCATTTTTGCGCTGACCCGCTTAAAATTAGAAGGGCCGACCGCAGCCAGCCCTTCGTTTTACAGCGTCATTCGCTGGCTCAAACGGGTGCACCCCAATCAAGGCCGATGAACTTGATGCTATCGCCGCCATTGAAATGGAACGTCACGGAATCGCCGAGGGTATCAGCGGTTGCATGACCGTCGGCCACCAACGCCTGCAGATCATCTACGGAATCGATAGTAAAGACTACCTTGCCGTCGACATAATTGTTGTAGAGGTTGATCTTATCGCCGGCGCTAAAGTCGGTGATCGTATCGTTGCCATCGCTGTGCTTGAAGTTGAATGTATCATTTCCGCTTCCGCCCGTGAGAATGTCGTCGCCCGTTCCGCCGGCAATCTCATCATCTCCGGCGCCGCCAAAGATCAGATCCTTCCCGCCTTGCCCCCCGAGAATGTCATTCCCAGCGCCACCGGTCGCAAGGTCATCACCTTCACCACTCATGACTTTCGTATTGCCGGAGCCTGCGAATGCAACATCGTTGCCAGTTCCGACATTAATCAGGTTACCATTCGCGTCGCCAAAGATCGCGTTCGGCTGGGAGTTGCCGTTGATGTTTGCACCGGTCGCGGTTCCAAAATTCTGCAGTGTGAGCGTGCCGGATCCATAATTGATCACGAGATCACCACCCTCGATATGCGAGGTGACGCCATCGCGCAACAGGAATGCGTTGAGGTCATCCTGGGAGGCAATCGTCAGCTGCCTGTTTTCCATGTTGCTAAGCGTGCCGATAGCAAACGTCAGAACGTCGCCCTCGCCGAAGTTGAGATCGGTAATGCGATCATTTCCTGCATTTGCTTCAAGGAAGAACTTATCGTTGCCGTCGCCGCCCGACAGGACGTCGTTTCCCGTTCCGCCGCGAAGATCGTCTGCTCCTGCGCCGCCGAGAAGGACGTCATCGCCTGAGCCGCCATTCAGCAGATCATTTCCGGCGCCCCCATACAGCAGATCACTGCCGTCGTCGCCTCTAAGGATGTCGTTCCCCTCACCGCCGAAGACAATATCATTGCCGGCGCCGGCCTGCGAGATGCCGCCTACACCACTCATAAATAGTAGGTCATCCTTAGAAGAACCGTTCAGATTGGCTTGGCTCTCATCGGCGATTTTCGTACTGTCGATATCTGTAATACTCGAAACCATGACTTAGTCCCTCTTACAACCGTTACATAGTAAATACGGTACATTTAACCGTCGATTAACTGATTAATTTCTTATTAACTTTGGGTCAACAGCAATGAGCAAACATTTGTATTTTAATCTTAATAACACTTGGTCTCGAACAAGGCTCATTCTCCCGGTTGTCACAATCACGTAACTATTTTTGGGTTCATTTAAATTTTCCGAAAGAGTGTGACTGATATGGCTCACGCCGAGGACTTTCACAATACAATCTTGTGCAGCGCACCATGAGCGTTTACCTTTATCGCAAATAGCTTTTCGTCAGCATACTTTTCATGCCATGAGAGCTTGCATGGATAGCGTGATCAATTTAACTCCTTGCCAACATTAATAGCACTTATTCAAGTGTCGAAACGATACAAACCGTCCACCGAACCAGTTCGGCAAGCCAAAAGGTGAGCTTTGAAAGTCGCGATCGTACATGACTGGCTATATGTCATGGGGGGAGCCGAGAAGGTCCTTCTGGAGCTTTTCGAACTATTTCCCGATGCAGAGCTTTTTACTCTTATTGATTTTCTGCCTGAAAGAGATCGGGGGTTTCTCGAAGGTGTCAAAATCCATACAAGCTTTCTTCAAAAGGCCCCTTTTGTTCGAAAGCGGCACCGGCAATTCATCGGGATTATGCCTTTAGCAATTGAGCAGTTTGACTTTTCTCAATTTGATCTCGTGATCTCATCATCTAGCTCCATCGCAAAAGGCATTATTACTGGCCCTCGTCAGGTTCACATTTCGTATGTTCATTCTCCAATGCGTTACGCGTGGGATCAGCAGGCGGTGTATTTAAAGGAAGCACGCATGCACCGAGGCGTGAAGTCGGCGATTGCGCGGCTTCTGTTGCATTATTTAAGAATGTGGGATTTCAGGACGGCGCATGGCCCGGATTTGATGATTGCGAATTCGGCTTTTGTCGCTCGCAGGATCAAGAAGACCTACGGGATTGAGGCTACGGTGATTAACCCCCCCGTTGATCTGCAATACTTCACGCCTGAACTCCAGAAGCAGGACTATTATGTTACGGCGTCGCGAATGGTGCCGTACAAGAAGATCCCGTTGATTGTCGAAGCATTTTCAAGAATGCCCGACAAGCGTCTGATCGTTATCGGCGACGGGCCGGACTACGAAAAGGCCAAGAAGCTGGCTGCGCCGAACGTAGAAATTATGGGTTATCAGAGCAGCGACGTCTTGAGGAGCACAATTTCGAAAGCCAAGGCCTTCGTCTTTGCCGCTGAAGAGGATTTCGGGATCGTTCCTGTCGAAGCCCAGGCATGTGGTACACCAGTTATTGCTTTCGGAAAGGGCGGCACATCCGAAACCGTGCGCGGCCTCGATCAACCTTTTCCAACAGGCGTGCACTTTTATGAGCAATCCGCTGATGCAATCGTTGAAGCTGTGAACTTGTTTGAACGGCGCGCAAACGAAATATCAATTGAGAGCTGCGTTGCAAATGCGCGGAACTTCTCTCGGGAACGGTTCAAGGACGCCATCGAACGTCTTGTAGGGCAATATTTTCCGGAGGCGGCGGTCAAAAACAATGCGTAAGATAAAAGCCTTGTATCTATCGCCAGTCCCGAATTTCAAAGGAGGCGCCGAATACTCGCTCTTTGATCTCCTATCAAATCCTGGTATTGAGCCTGTCCTCGCAGTCCCCGCTCCTGGGGAGCTTGCGGACAAGGCCGGTTCACTTGGCATCCCTGTCGAAGTCATTAGTTTCGGCGCCATTCACGAGGTGCGCCGGCCATTCAAGTTCTCAGATGGTCTGAGGGTCGTTGCCGACGCGTGGCGAGCTGCTTCGCGTTTGAAGGAAGTCTCTGAAAAGAATTCAATCAGGATCGTGCACACAAACGGCCTGAAGGCTCATGCGATAGCTGCATTGATGCGGTTACGCTCGCCGACAAAGGTCGTCATGCACTTCAGGGATATTGCCTACACAAAGCAGGAAAAGCTCGTCTGGAAGATGCAGGCGTATGCTGCGTCGCGGGCCGTTTATGTTTCACGCGCTTGTTATCCAGGCGAAAAAATGCCTCGAAAAGGCAGAGTAATCTCCAACGGGATAGATCCTCGGCCAGCAATCGTTCTCGGCCTGTCCAATCCGCTGCGTATTGGGTTCATAGGGCGGATCCACCCTCATAAAGGCCTTCACGTCTTATTGGATTGGATGCATTTAGCCAAGAGCAAGGGCATCCTTTTGAAGCTATTTGTCCGCGGACGCTTTTCTCAAGAAGCGCCTGAATACGAGGGTGAGATTAAGGCGCAGATCGATGCGCTCGGTCTTTCAGACCAGGTCGAGTTCCAAGGGTTCTTCCTCGACCCAAATGAAGTTTATCAGAATTTGGACGTGGTATGTGCGCCGGCCCAGGCTGCGGAGCCCTTTGGGCGTACCGTTCTCGAGCCAATGAGCATGGGACTTCCTGTCATCGCAACTCCGACTGGCGGTACCGTCGAGATGGTCATTCACAATGTGACTGGTTTTGCGGCGAACAATGCCGACGACTTTCTGAATGCAATTCGGGTGATCCAGGACGAGCCAGATACGATCAACCGGATGGTTGTTGCCGGCCGCAACCATATAAACTCGAACTTCAGCAAAGAACGGCTCCACCAGTCAATTTATGATATGTACAGGGAATTGTTGAGCACTTGATGCCCATCTCGGAAACAAGAAAAGCGATAGCATTTCGGATCGCTTATCTTTCAATTATTGTGATATCGATCCTATCATTTGGATCGGCCACGCCTTTTTCCTTGTCATTGGTGACTATCACGATGGCTGGGCTATTTGTCTTGGTTGTCGCAACGACATCGCTCACGCCACGGACTTGGCACATCCTCCTAGCCGTTGCTGTCTTTTTGGCAATTTCTTTGACGTGGAGCGCAATCCAGGTAACCATCGACGCATCGGTTTATCCTGCCGATACGATATATTCCACGCAATTTTTTGCGTTTCCCGTCATCACTTTCATGGTTGGCTTCGCCATATGCCGCAACAGTACAGAGGCGAGAGCTCTTGTTAAGTCCTTGGGTTTATGCGGTGCCGGGGTCACTATTTTCTGTTTCTTACAGTTCCTAGTGAACGCTGATCTCGTGTTAGGGCACGTTAAGGAATTTTACGTCGACAGTTTCACCGCAAGCTTCATCAATCGAAATAATGCGGGAACGTTCATTGGTCTTACGGCTTTGATATTGCTTCGCCAACTCTGGGCTAGCTGCCGCAACATCTCTTCAGCCGACTTTTTCGGCGCGATTTTTCTTTGGCGATTAAGGCCCGATCGTAACATGCGGACGGCCATTTTTTATGTGGTCTCACTGCTCCTCATTTTGGTGTGCTTGATGCTAACAAAATCAAGAGGAGCGCTCGGATCGTCGGCAATAGCTATTCTTGCGCTCGCACTGTCGCTCCTCTGGCTACGAATGAGTGCGCGCTACAACAGAAGGAAGTTTCTACTGAACTTTTCGCTTCGGGCTGTTGCGCTGCTAGCCATCTCCATCGCAACCTTTTTTGTGGTAGGAGAACGTGTCCGCTTACGCGCTGAGACAATAGGCACTGCAGACCCGAGGTTTTGCGCACTGCCGTCTATGGCAAAAATGTTGACGGATCATTGGGCGCTAGGCACTGGCGGCGGGACCTTCGTCCACGCATTCCCTCAATATCGCAATCCCGAATGCGGATTGAGCGGGGTCTGGGAAAAGGCCCACAACTCATATCTGGAATTCTGGATCGAATTCGGGCTCGCTGGCCCCGCGTTAACGCTTGTTTGCATTCTCCTCTTCGGGATCTACGCACGCTTGCTCTTTTCGATGAGAACCATGAGATCATATGCCGCTTTGGCAGTTGCAGCCATCCTACTGGTTGGAGCGCACGCATTTGTCGATTTTTCTATAGAAATCCCCGGTATCGCTGCCTTTTTTGCAGCAATATTGGCCGGCTGCACTATGGCGTCTGTGGCCACGGCATCGTCGTCCTCGGCATGGAATATGCGTTCGCAGACGGCGGTCTAGTGTAAACTGAAATTTGCCGATTGTTTGATGGCAACGAAAATTGTTTCGCCCCTTACCAGGCTGTACTTAGACACTTCTGGTTCGTGCGCAATATGCTCAGTGACCTCGAAGCCGACCCTTCGAAGACAATCGCCGAAGTCGCTGCCATAGTAACGCAGATGATCGCTTTGGCCAAAAAGCAGGTCGCGCTGTTTTGTATCGGATATGTTGGAATCGGTGAACGACTGCTTCCACTTCTGGACCACCGGCGCCGTCAGAAGTACCCGTCCAGTCGGACGTACGACTCTGTATAATTCACGCATGGCAGCAATGTCGTCAGGAACATGTTCGAGCACTTGATGGCAGATTACCGTATCGAATGTGTTATCAGCAAACTCGATCTTCTGGATATCGACCTTTACCTCTTCACGGATCGGCACAAAATCGGCCCGGACATACCGCGCGGCACGTATCTTGTAAGCATCAACGAAACAACGTTCCGCGCCAAAATGGAGAATCTCTGCGCCATCGATCCAAGTTGGATTGCTCTGAGTGAGGAGGTGGTGCTGCCTATGGCGCTCCACAGAGCTGCATCTGTAGCAAGCCGCGTCGAAGCGCAGTGGAATTCCCACTGCGTAAAAGAACCCCTGATATCCGCAAATAGGGCACTCGCGCTTATGCCGGCCCCGAAACTGCCAGATAACTTGAAGCAGTCTACGGCACCGCGCCAATCGATCCGCGATTGCACGCGGAAGGAAGCGGCGGATTTCTGCTGCGGTTTTGCGATCCATACGCCAACCTGATGCCGTCTCAGTGAATGAACCCTAATCAGCATTCAGATGATGATTCGCGCAAGATAGAGCAGAGAAGATCCAATGGAATTTAGATTGAGTATCCTTTATAGAGCACCGCTCGCTGGCCGCAGCACATTGGGCCATCATAGCGAAACCCAGATGCGCGGGTTTTCGGTTGATTCTATTTTTACCCACCGGAGATCGGTTTGATCCCACCGGCGGATTGCATTGGTTCTATTATCAAGAACCAGATCGCCCTGGCTGGTACGAACGACGACTACCGCGTGCCCCTGACCATCGCCGGTAAATGCCACGGCAAGTCTGATCGCTCTTGAGGAGAACCCAGCGCGAATAAGCTCTTGGCGCTTCGTAACGGCATAGTCGTGGCAACTTCCGGCCGGACCGCCGATAATCCACTGTTCCTGACCGGGCGGATCCAAGAGGGGGCGGATTGCCCGGTTGATACGGAGGTTGATCTCAGAAATCTTGACTCGCATCTGCGGAGTGAGATCGATTTCCCGGGCGCCACCAATCGCCTTGCACTGATCTGGTGTCGCCATGCAAAACTTGACATGGGCGAACGGTGCAAGAGTGGCCGGCCCTTCGGCCAGGTAAGTAGCCCTTGGCACGGCCCCACGTGCAAGTGAGCCAGGACCGGCCGCGAAAGCGATGGAATTAGGCGTTACAGCAAAGGCTAGCGCCATCGCAGCCATTGCATGGAAATACTGCTTTGCTGATCTTTCCGGGTTTGGCATCGTCCGTCTCCTGTATTTTCTTGGGAGATCATGCCCGTTCCAAATTGAAACTCCGTGCTCAACTTATCTAAAATTGTCTGGAATAGCAAAATAGACTGTCTCGCATGTCAGACCTTTACTGCCGCTCGTCCGAACGCGCCAAGTGCAGTGAGCATGACCATTGTTTAAAAATGAGATCATTTAAAATTTAAACGTTCAGCTTAAGGCGACCCTCACGAACGCCGCGTATTGTTTCCCTCGACATCCGAAGACGGGGACAAGAGATGAAGAGAAAGCTTCTATACGCCGCCATTACGCTGACAGCCGTATCTTTTGCGCAGGAAAGCAACGCGCTTGGGCCTGCCAGCTTGGGCCGAAATTTCGGGCAAAGTGCCGTAGCGGTCGATTTGCGTTCGCCGGACACGGCAACCGAGGTTGGATTCATCCGTCCGATCCGGCCAACGCTTAGCTTCAACGCGGCACCGGTCACGGCAACGGATCCTGATGGGCGGATGATTGCGCCAGCCTCCCGGTTCTTCAGCGGAGCTATCGGCCAGATCGTTCAAATTGTTACTGAGGCTTTCTTTAAGCAACAACCGACTATCGGCACACGAATCTGATGATCGCCGCGGCTAAAACAGCTGAACGAGTGCCGTTGCTTGACGTCTTCCCAATAGGGCATTCGCAATTGACAGGATATTTTCCGGAAAACATTCCTCTGTTAGAGCAGATTATGTTTTTTGCTGTTTTGTGCGTTGCGAAATCTTCGTCGATTGTCTATGAAGTCTCATGGCGACTCTAGTCAGAACTTCTGCGTGGCTTGTGACTGCTGCGATAGTCTTTGTCACTGTATGCCCTATAGCTTGGCGGCCGGTTGATATTGCTTCGGTAAATTTTGATCGTGCCGCGGCGTTTGCGCTTCTTTCCTGTCTCTTTGTCATCGCTTACCCGAAACGCCTGATGGTCTGCGCCATCACGATTGTGGCGAGCGCCGGCCTCATTGAGCTTCTTCAATTCCTTTCGCCAACCCGGCATCCCCATTTCGATGATGCAGGGTTCAAAGCATCCGGTGCGCTAATCGGCTGCATCATTGCTACTGTTGCGAACCGTTTTTTCGCCAGGACTTCCCCCTTTCTCAGGCGCGTGACAGCGTCGAAAGTGCCGTTGCGATGCGACACGCCCTAGCTTTGGCCGCACGAAGTTTCAAAGTGCCCATGAAACGCCAAAGCCGTTAGTGTCTAACAGACCTGAGGCATTCCACGACCTATTAGCGCTTCGATCTGCCTGAAAGGAGTAGCATGGGTGGAGATACGTCAGTATCTCCAAATGGTAGTTTCCCTTCTCGACGAGTGTAGATTGCATTTATCGGAGGGTAATTCATGAAGATTGTCGTGTTCAATGTTAAGTTTAGCGAAAATCTTGGCGATGGACTTCTGTCAGACTGCATGAATTTACACTTGGCAACAGATGGCATTGACGTAGAGGTATTGGATCTTGCAGGCCGCGTCCGGGTTGGAACAAGTAGCCGCCGTGGACTCATTTTGGCTCTTTTGAAACGTCTTCCGCGCCTCGCCCGACAACAAGTGGTTCGATTTGGTTTACGAAAAACGCTCCATACATGCAGGGAACTTTGGGAAAGAAAGATTGCAGAAGCCGATGCCGTTGTCATTGGCGGCGGTAATCTCTTTCAGGACGATGATTTGAATTTTCCGCTTAAGGTCGGCGCAGTGATGGAAATAGTCGCCAGGCATCAAAAACCTCTGGCTGTGTTTTCTGTTGGTGTAACGGAACGATGGTCTCATTCGGCAAAAAGGCTATTCGGCCAGTTGAACCGTACGAAGTTGGTGCACTTCTCCGTCCGCGATGCTATCGCTCTACAGAACTGGCGAAAGCACTTTCCCTCCGGGCCGGTGCCGAAACTTTGCCCGGATCCTGGGCTGCTTGCGAAACATCTCCTCACTATGCCGGCTCTGCGGATCGATAATTCCGTCGGCATATGCGTTACGGCTCCGGCAATTCTGGGACGGCACGCAACACAAGCTGCTTCCTCGATCCCATTGATGGATATCGGCGCATATCGTGAGGTTATACGCCATCTAACGACTGCCGGTTTTAGTGTTTTGCTGTTTTCAAACGGCGCGCGCGAAGATCAGCGCTTCTTACGAGAGGTCTATAATGAATGCATCGCAGCAGGTGCTGCCTCGATATCTTCTCTGAGGCTTGCCCTGCGCCCTTACACCTCAGAAGACCTCTTAAATCTCATCCGCTCAAATAGCGTTATTATCGCCCACCGCCTTCATGCTTGCATTGCAGCCTACTCGCTCCAGATTCCACATCTGGGGCTCGGTTGGGACAGCAAGGTTGAGGGTTTCTTTGAGAGCGTAAACCGCCGCAGCTACTTCATAAATGGGCCGAACGTTCTTCCGCCGGATATCCTTCGTCTCGTGGCCAAGGCGAAGAGCGAAGGAATAGACCAACAAGACCACCGCACAAAGCTCGAAGAGGCTTTGCAAGGGCTCCTTGAGGCCCGCTCCGCGTTGATTGTTGATGGTCAGTCTCAAGTGACCAGCTTGGCAAGGCGCGCCTAGCGTCCCGCTTCGACGCCGTGGTCGGCTAGGTCCGGACCATTCTCGATGCGCTTTCCGGGGGTGATATGTACTCGCGCGCGATAGTCCAAATTCCAGAGATCGCGCTCGGCGAACTGCAACAACCGGATCGCCGATCCTTCTTGAACAATCGATCTGTTGCATTCCAATCAAAACCCTTCCACGCCCGACGCCCGTCATGCAGCGTCAGCCATAGTAGTGCCAGGACAGCGTCGTTGATCTTGTCCTCATCGATGTCCATGCCCCAATGATAATATGCCCGCGACGCAATATCGTACGGCCTTCAGCGTATGCGTACCGTTCTCCTGCGCCACCACAGAAAGGTGACCGAAAAACCGTTGATCACAACGGATACTCTAGGTAGGTTTTCTTGGACGTGGCATTACCATGTCGCAGCGACTGAACATACTGAAGCGGGAATAATGATTTCTAGGTCGCGGATAAGCTCTTTGCTTTTGAATTAGCGAAAACCTTGCGAAGGGACAGAGCGGGTTTCTCGATGTATCTCCACGACAGAGTTGCGAAGACGACAACGCCGATCAAGACAGCTGGTCCAAGCAAAGCAAGCTTAGCGTAGGTTGGAAAACCGACCAGATATGGCGCTGTTAGCCATATCATAGTCTGCGAAATGGGCCAGCCGTAGAGGTAGATCCCATAACTTAGATCATTTTCGACGAGCCTGTCGAACAGCGGAAATTTGCAAAAGCCTAGGTAGATCATGCAATAAGTTAGGAAAACACCACTTATTGGCGTTGCCACGTCGGTGATGATGCTTAGATAGTATGCCAGCGCCGCAAAGATAAACAAGCCAGGATGCAAATATATCCGATCAGCATTTACGTACGCGGCGGCACCCATAAAGAACAGAAGCACGATATACCAACTTGTAAAATGCGTTTGGTCAGCTCGGACCGAGTACGATTCATCATAAAATTGCAGGCCCATCCAGATTAACGTCACCATGAACGTGATGATCGTCAACTTTCGATGATGCTTCAGAAGACCGGTCGCCAAGATGGCCAACATAATCAAATAGCAATAGAATTCAGCCGGGAGCGTCCAAAGATTGCCGTTGACAATTCCTGGCCAAGGATTGTCGAGGAATACGCCCGGAAGCAAATAATATACGTGACCCACGATATTCCCGAAATAACGGTAGAGCTCTGGATCAGAAAAGTATGCCGCGATTGGCAAAACGGTCACGATCGGACCAATAACCAGGGCGGAAAGTGCAACTTCGACGCTTAAGGCCGGAAGGATACGCAGCGCTCGGTTTGTAAAAAAGACCCTAACGCTTTGTGACCGTAATGCGCTTCCCATGATGAGAAAGCCGCTCAGCGCGAAGAAAATCCCTACAAGCGAGTACAAACCCGGCCGAAGAAGCTCAACGACAAACGAACCGTAGGAATTTGCGGTTAGGATAGCACCTTTTGTGTATCCGCCGTCGGTAATAGAATTGGCTTTGCCGCCAATAATCATTACTCTTAAATGGTGGAAGAGAATCAATATTGATAGGGCATGCCTCAGAAAGTGAAACCCCGGACCGATGCCTTTGTTTTCCTCAATCGCGTCCTTAAGCAGCATATACTATGACCCTTCAATAGAAAATATCCAGAGCCTTACATTAACTCGATAACGAATTGAAGACGCCACAGTAGATAACGCCTAGAATAATGCGGGAAAGTGTGCGGATGTGAGCTTACCACGGAGCTTTTCATCCGACTGCGACACTCCTGTGCTCGCTATGACTACTAAGCAGCCGGCAACCTTCCGATGGCGACCGGCTCCCCATCCTCTGTCCGGCTGTCAAACGCCATCTCATCCGCAAGCTGCCGGATTCGGTTGAAATCCTCAGCCCCCTCGAAGAGGGCGCCCCCGAGCTTGAGCTTGAGGTCGAGTGGCGCCTCCTCGGTTTCGAAGGCAGCCTGCGAGACGCGCCTGCGGATACGTGCGCCGATGTCTTGAGCGTTTTCGGGGCTGGCGCCGGGCAGGAAAATGCCGAGTTCGTTTGAGGCGAGCCGGGCGACGAGGTCACCACTTCTGACCGAGCTTCTGATGATATCGGCAAGCGACAACATCACCGTGTCCGCCCATTGCGGGCCATAGCGGCGGCTGATCGTTTCAAGTGTCTCAACGACGACGGCGACCATGATGCCACCAGCGTCCGTCGCGATTTTCCGGCGACGGTCGGCATAGTTCTGCATTGCAGCTGCAAAGGCGGTGCCGGTGAGCGCGTTCGTCACCGGATCATGCCGGGCCGTATGGTCAACGTTCGCCTGCAGCGCCGCAAGTTCTGCATTTCGGAGCTGCAGAGCGAGGAGCAGCGGAAATGCAACAACAAGCGAAACGACGATGATGCTCATAAACCCGGCCAAAAATGGTTTATCCGGGAGAAGATTGTTTAAGACAAATAAAAGACCGAGCGACCCTGCCAGGCAGCACGACGCGCCGATCGCAGCAAGCAGCAAGGCGGATTTTACTATGGCGGGGGAGTAACGTTTGATAAAATGCATGGCGGTCAAATACTCGCTAGGGAAGAACCCAAAGCTACCCCACAGCGCAACAAATCCCGGTAAAAAAATCCCATAAAATTGTTGCTTTAGACGCGGAACCTCATCAGCTCTCTCCGCTGTGAGCTGTTGCGGGCAGTTGGTACGAAGATAGCTTAAGGAGACTTGCCTAGGCAACATCGCTGCCGCGAGCAATGATCTGGACTTGAGCGTTTTGCCCGGGTGTTGTCTTCGCGATCGCCTGCTTTTTGAGATCTGCCCTTCTTATCGTCCCGGCGATTTCGATCGATGTTCGATATCCGAGGGACCAGTTTATCATCGATCCGGCGAACCGAACGCTGTTGAGCCAAAAGGTCGCCGGCCTTGAGCGCTTCGGCTCCTTGGCGTATCAGTTCTCTCCATCGATCAAGCCCATGGGCGACGCCAGCGCTTTCTCCCTTTACGGCAACCGCCCCCGCGTCGATCAACCGTCCGACAAGGCGCAGGGCTGCCATCGAAACCTTCACCGTCTCCACCTAGGTCATGCTCGGCCCAAGGACATAGAGCACGGATTGGTGATTGGCGCCTTCCTCGTCTGCCGCGTTCCACGCTCTAGGTTCGACCCGATCCCAGCACACGGCGAATGACTGCTCCATACGATCATCCGGCTCGGCCTGAGAATAGTCCTCGTCGACGCTGAATCCCGTGGCGAAGTCGCGGATGCCTGCGATGCCGCACCGGACAAAGCCGCCAGGTTTCGATGCTTGCCCAGAAAAACAGAGAGTACGTGCCGGGCGTTGCGATCCACTTGCCTCGGCTTGCGTCATGGTCCCTGGTCAGACGAATCTGTGCCAGGCCAGACCTTCGCATGACAATTGTCGGAACGCCGGCGTACTTCGCGATGAATCCTAAACCGACGATGCCACAAGACCTCGCCTGCCATCGCTGCATCGACCTGCGCATGCTTAGCGACAGCGGGCTCAGCCAAAGCCGCAAGACCGGCTAGATGCTTCGCCGATTTCTTGCCCGCTGTTATTGCAACTCGGGTGCCATCATGGCTTTTCGACTTTGTAGCGAGTCCGACGGCGCCCGGTTTTAGGCGTCGCGCTCTCTCCACTCCCCCGCTGCTGCAAATACCGCGCTGGCATCGCTAACAGTTTCCACATGGGAATATGCCGCCTGCCCCGCGGCCGCGGCGTCCGCTCGCATGATCGCGGTCACGATCCGGCCGTGCTCCTCATAGGATTTCGCCAGACGCCCGGGCAGACGGAACTGCGCCCGCCGAAAAGGTGCGAGCCGCGCCCGCGTCTGGGTCACCATTTCGAAGACATGATCGTTATGCGCGCCGCGATAAAGCCGGGTGTGGAATTCGGTGTTGTGAGCCGAATATTCCTCTTGCGCGCCGGCATGCACCAGCCTCATCGATCCTCGATGCATCAACTCAAGCGCGCGCCGCTCATCGACCGTCATACGGTCAGCCGAAAGCCTGGCGCAGATCGCTTCGAGTTCCGCCATCGCCTCGAACATCGAATGCAGATAAATCTCGGTGACCTTGGTAACGACGGCACTGCGGTTTGGCTCGCGCACGACCAATCCCATGGCACCCAGCTCGCGCAAAGCCTCTCGCACCGGCGTGCGCGAAACGTCGAAACGAAGGGCGAGCGAGACCTCGTCCAACTTCGCGCCCGGCAGGATTTCACCTGTGACGATCATGTCGGAAATCGCCCGGACCATCTGCTCGACAGTCGTTCCGGTGCGGATCACCTCTTTGCGTCTAGCCTGCTTCACCATGCGAATCTACTTGCTCGAACACTCTGCATACAGATGCCGTTCGGGACTTCATAAGTCAAATTGCGCAGCAACATATTGTTAAATTTTCACTTTCTGGTCAGAAACCCGCATGTACCACCGGCACGTGGCGGCAACGCGGAGTCATAATGAACAATAAATACGTCGTGATTATTTCTTATGCAAACATGCGATCAATCTGTATGCACTTTGCATAACGCAGTTCTTCGCATCAATAGGAACGTATAAAAATCAGTGAATTAATTTCTGGCACGCACATTGCATGCACTTTTCTGTACTCGTTCGCAACCGGCCCAGCGCCGCAAGGAGCATCGCGATGACCAAACTCCTTTCCATGAACCGCCGCAGTTTCCTCCAGGCTTCCGCTGCCAGTGCGCTCGCCGGCGCCATGCCGGGCCTGATGAACTCCTCCGCCGCAGCCCAAACCGCTCTTACCGTCGGTTTCATCTATGTCGGCCCCAAGGACGACTACGGCTACAACCAGGCCCATGCGGAAGGCGCCGCCGTCATCAAGGCAATGCCGGGCGTGACGCTGGTCGAAGAAGAGAACGTTCCGGAGACCGTCGACGTCCAGAAGACGATGGAATCCATGACTAACCTGGACGGCGCGACCCTGCTCTTCCCGACCTCCTTCGGCTACTTCGATCCCCACATGCTGGCCATGGCGGCTAAATATCCCGATATCCAGTTCCGCCACTGCGGCGGCCTGTGGCAGGAAGGCAAACACCCGGCCAACACCGGCTCCTATTTCGGCTATATCTTCCAGGGCCAGTATCTGAACGGCATCGCCGCCGGCTATGCGACAAAAAGCAAAAAGATCGGCTTCATCGCCGCAAAGCCGATCCCGCAGGTTCTGCAGAATATCAACGCCTTCCTGCTTGGGGCGCGCACAGTCGATCCGACCATCACCTGCCAGGTGATATTCACCGGTGAATGGTCGCTCGCCGTCAAGGAAGCCGAAGCCACCAACGCGCTGGTCGACCAGGGCGCCGATGTCATCACCTGCCACGTCGACAGCCCGAAGGTCGTCGTAGAGACCGGCTCCGGCCGAGGCGCCTTCATCTGCGGTTATCACGCCAATCAAAGCCCGCTCGCCCCCGAAAAATATCTCACCGGCGCTGAATGGGCCTGGGGCAACGTCTACAGCGACTTCGTCAAAAAGGCGCAGGCCGGCGAAAAGCTCGGCAACTTCGTGCGCGGCGGCCTGAAGGACGGCTTCGTGAAGATGAGCGCGCTCGGCCCCGGCGTGTCCGAGGCGGGCCGCAAGGCTTTCGAAGCCACGCAGGCGGACATGATGAAGGGTGGCTTCTCGGTCTTCAAGGGACCATTGAAGGACAACAAGGGCGATACCGTCGTGGCTGCCGACGAGAGCTACGCCGAAGACGCGATCGAGCTCGAAAGCATGAATTACCTGGTCGAGGGCGTCGTCGGGTCCACAGCGTAAACCGCGAAGGGAGAAGCGCCATGACCATCGAGGCCAATGATCCCGCAATATCCATCGCCTCAGAAAAACCGGCTTCGCTGCGCCCCGTCCTCGAATGGATCGCGCGGCGAGCCGAGCCGATCGTCATCGGTCTTGCGGCCATCCTGATCGGACTTGCGCTCTTCTCCCTCTTCATCCTGATGGTCGGCAAGTCGCCGGCCACCCTCTTCCAACTGATGTATACCGGCGGCTTCGGCAGCTGGTTTTCGGTGCAGAACAGCCTCAGCCGCGCCGCACCCCTTCTCCTGACGGCGCTCTGCGTCGCCCTGCCCGCCCGCCTCGGCCTCGTCATCATCGGCGGGGAAGGAGCGGTCGTGCTGGGCGGCGTTGCTGCCGCGGCCATGGCTCTGCCGCTCGCCGGCGCCGCGCCTGTTTTCCTCAGCCTCATTCTGATGGCGATCGCTGCCATGGTGGTTGGCGGTATCTGGATCGGCCTTGCCGGTTTCCTGCGCCACTACCGCGGCGTCAACGAGACTATCTCGTCGCTCTTGCTCTCCTATATCGCTATCGCCCTGATGAACCAGTTCGTCGAAGGGCTGCTGCGCGATCCCGCAAGCCTCAACAAGCCGTCGACCAAGCCGCTGCCGGCGGAATACATGCTCGGCAATATTCCCGGCATGGATGTGCACTGGGGTCTGGTCGTCGGCATCCTCGCCTGCATCGTCTCCTGGATCGTGATCGAGGCGACCAGCTACGGATTTGCGGCCCGCATCGCCGGCGGCAACGTGCGCGCCGCGCAGATCCAGGGCTTGGCGGTCGGCAAGCTGATCGTCGGATTTACCGCGCTGGCCGGCGGTTTCGCCGGTCTGGCGGGCATGATCGAAGTGGCGGCGGTACAGGGAAGTGCCAACGCCTCGCTGGCGGCCGGCTACGGCTATACCGGCATCCTCGTCGCCTTCCTCGCCCGCCACAACCCGCTGGCGATCATCCCCGTCGCCATCCTGCTCGGCGGCATTGATGCTTCGGGTGGCCTCATCCAGCGGCGCATGGGTCTGCCGGATGCGACGGTTCTGGTGCTGCAGGGGACGCTCTTCATCGTCATTCTCTTCTGCGAGACCTTCTACGGACGGTTCAAGGTCTTCAATCCCGATCTTTGGAAGAGGAGCCGGTGATGGAGGAAACAGCGATCGGCATCTGGGGCGTTCCACTGGCGATCTTCGCCGGCGCCATCCGTGTCTCGACCCCGTTCATCTTTGTCAGCCTCGGCGAGACGATTACCGAACGCTCCGGGCGTATCAACCTGGGGCTCGAAGGGACCCTCGTCTTCGGCGCCATGACGGCCTATGCGGTGGCGGTGATCACCGGTTCGCCGACCCTCGGCGTGCTCGCCGCCATGGTGGCAGGCGCGATCTTCGGGCTGATCCATGGCTGGATCTGCAAGTTCCCCAAGGTCAACGACATCGCCATCGGCATCGCCATGATGCAGTTCGGGCTCGGGCTCGCCTTCTTCCTCGGAAAGTCCTTCATACAGCCGGTGGCGCCGAAACTGCCCTCGATTCCGCTCGGCGGCTGGGCAACCTCTCCGCAGATCCAGGCTGCACTCAACATCAATGTGCTGTTCTTCCTCGGCGCAGCGCTGGCACTCTTCCTCTTCTGGGGGTTCAAGAACACCCGCATCGGCCTGATCCTGCGCGTCGTCGGCGACAGCACAGACGCGGCCCGGGCCATGGGCATCCACCCGGACCGGGTTCGCTTGCTGGCGACGGCAGCCGGCGGCTCACTGGCGGCGATCGGCGGCGCCTATCTCTCGCTCTTCTATCCCGGCTCGTGGAACGAAGGCATCTCGTCGGGCCAGGGCCTGATGGCGGTCGCACTGGTCATTTTTGCGCGCTGGAACCCGATCGGCTGCTTCCTGGCCGCGCTTCTTTTCGGCGGTGCCGGCGCGCTCGGCCCGGCGCTGCAATCGGTCGGCGTCACACAAGGCTACTACCTCTTCTACGCCGCGCCTTACGTGCTCACCCTCATCATCCTGATCGCAACATCCTCGCCCACCCGCTCGCTCGCCGGTGCGCCGGGTGCGCTGTCGCTCACGAAATAACGGAGCTTTCCGATGAACGGACTTGGCGGTCTCAACAAATCCGAACACGGCGTCGGCATCGGCCTCGTGCAACTTCAGTTGCCGGTGACGGTCACCAAGGCCGATCTTGCGCGCCAGACGCAAGTGATCGTCGATCTGGTCGCCAAGGCGCGGCGCAACCAGCCTGGCATGGATCTGGTCGTCTTTCCCGAATACGCCCTGCACGGCCTCTCCATGGACATCAATCCGGAGATTATGTGCACGCTCGACGGGCCGGAGGTCGCGGCTTTCAAGCAGGCCTGCAGGGACAACGCAATCTGGGGATGCTTCTCGATCATGGAGCTCAATCCGGGTGGCATGCCCTACAATTCCGGCATCGTCATCGACGACGAGGGCGAGCTGAAGCTCTATTACCGCAAGATGCATCCCTGGGTACCGGTTGAGCCTTGGGAGCCCGGTAATTTCGGCATTCCCGTCATCGCTGGCCCGAAAGGTGCCAAGTTCGCGCTCATCATCTGCCATGACGGCATGTTCCCGGAGATGGCGCGCGAATGCGCCTACAAGGGCGCCGAAATCATGATCCGCACGGCCGGCTATACGGCGCCGATCCGCGAAGCCTGGCGCTTTACCAATCAGGCCAACGCCTTCTGCAACCTGATGGTCACCGCGAATGTCTGCATGTGCGGCTCGGACGGCACGTTCGATTCCATGGGCGAAGGCATGATCTGCAATTTCGACGGCACGATCATCGCCCATGGAACCTCCAGCCGGCCCAACGAGATCATCACCGCCGAGGTGCGTCCTGACCTAGTGCGGGAGGCCCGGCTCGGCTGGGGCGTGGAGAACAACATCTACCAGTTCGGCCATCGCGGCTATGTCGCCGTCGCCGGCGGCGCACAGGATGCGCCCTACACCTATATGCACGACCTCGTCGCCGGGAAATACCGCCTGCCGTGGGAAGACGAAATAAAGGTCAAGGACGGCACGTCCTGCGGATTTGACAAGCCGATGCGCCGGTACGGCGAACCCCTCAAACCTGCCGCGGAATAGGAGAGAGATTGATGGACGCGATGGTCGAAACCAAAGGGCATTTTGTCGACGCCGATCCGTATCCGTGGCCCTATAACGGCGCTCTGAGGCCGGACAATACCGCCCTCATCATCATCGACATGCAGACGGATTTCTGCGGCAAGGGCGGCTATGTCGACCACATGGGCTACGACCTGTCGCTGGTGCAGGCGCCGATCGAACCCATCAAACACGTGCTTGCGGCCATGCGGGCCAAGGGCTACCACATCATCCACACCCGCGAGGGCCATCGTCCCGACCTCGCCGATCTGCCGGCCAACAAACGTTGGCGCTCACAGCGGATCGGCGCCGGCATCGGGGATCCCGGCCCCTGCGGCCGCATTCTGACGCGTGGCGAACCCGGCTGGGACATCATCCCCGAACTCTACCCGATCGAAGGCGAGACGATCATCGACAAGCCCGGCAAGGGCTCGTTCTGCGCCACCGACCTCGAACTCATCCTCAATCAGAAGCGCATCGAGAACATTATCCTCACCGGAATCACCACCGATGTCTGCGTCTCGACGACGATGCGCGAGGCGAACGATCGCGGCTACGAATGCTTGCTTCTGGAGGACTGCTGCGGTGCGACCGACTACGGAAACCACCTCGCCGCCATCAAGATGGTGAAAATGCAAGGTGGCGTCTTCGGCTCCGTCTCCAATTCTGAAACGTTTGTGAGCCAGCTGCCATGAGCACCGTTCGCGACACGCCCCTCCCCAAGGCCGGCAAAGCGGTCGGCATCGATACGCTCGGCATGACCATGCGCTTCGGCTCGTTCACCGCGCTCGACAACGTCTCGATCGCCGTTCCCGCCGGCTCATTTCACGCGCTTCTTGGCGAAAACGGCGCCGGCAAGTCGACGCTCGTCAAATGCATCATGGGCTTCTATCACGCGACATCCGGCTCGCTGTCGGTCGACGGCCACGAGGTGGCAATCGCCTCACCCAGGGATGCCGCGACCTATGGGCTCGGCATGGTCTACCAGCATTTCACACTGGTTCCGTCTCTGACCGGCGCTGAAAACCTGGTGATCAGCCGTACCGAAGTACCTGGGGTGATCAACTGGGCCCGCGAACGCAAGGATCTGGCGGCCTTCATGGAACGCATACCGTTCAAAATCCCACTCGACAGGCCGGTGAGCGAGCTTGCCGCCGGCGAAAAACAGAAGCTCGAAATCGTCAAGCAGCTCTATCTCGGCCGCTCCTTCCTCGTACTCGACGAGCCGACCTCCGTGCTGACCCCCGCCGAAGCCGATGAGATGCTCGGCATCGTGCGCGGCATGACCGAACGCGGCGAGCTCACCGTGCTGATGATTTCCCACAAATTCCACGAGGTGACGAAATTCGCCGACGCTTGCTCGATCCTGCGTCGCGGCAAGCTGGTCGGCACCGGCAAGGTAGGCGAGCTCTCCACCGCCGAGATGGCGGCGATGATGATCGGCGACGTCAAGCTCGCCGAGCTCGACAGCCGTCTGCCGGTGGCGGAAGCGGCAAGACCCGTGCTGACTGTAAGCCAGGTGAAAGCCGCGGACCGGTCCGGCCTGAAGACGATCGAAATCGACGAGCTTATGGTCCGCTCCGGCGAGATTGTCGGCATTGCAGGCATTTCCGGCAACGGCCAGAAGGAGCTGACAGAAATTCTCGCTGGCCAGCGCCCGACCGATACCGGCCAGGTCATAGTCAATGGCGAGGCTTACGGCGCCACCCGCGAGGAGACCCGCAAGAACAAGGTGCGTTTCATCCCCGAAGAGCCGTTGCAGAACGCGTGCGCGCCTAAAATGACCGTCAGCGAGAACCTTGCCTTCCGCACCTTCGACTTGAAGCCGGACGGCAAGGACGCGATCTGGCTGAACAGGAGCAGCATGAAGAAGCGTGCGTCGGCGCTGATCTCAGATTTCAAGGTCAAGACGGCCTCTTCCTCCTCGCCGATCGCAGCACTTTCGGGCGGCAACGTGCAGCGTGCGGTGCTCGCCCGGGAACTGACTGGCGATGTCGATCTGCTGATCGTCTCGAATCCCTGTTTCGGCCTTGATTTCTCGGCCGTCGCCGAAATCCGCGCCCGCATCATGAAGGCTCGCAATGCCGGAGCCGCGGTCCTTCTTCTTTCGGAGGATCTCGATGAGCTCCTCGAGATGTCGGACCGCATCATGGTGATCTCGGAGGGCAAACTCGTCTACGAGACGCCGGCGCGTTCCGCCGATATCGGCGTCATCGGCGCGCATATGGCAGGGCATCACTGATGGTCGCAATCAAGGCAGAACCCTTTCCCTTTGCCGTGAAGCCCGGCGCGCTGGCGCTGATCGTCATCGACATGCAGCGCGATTTCGCCGAGCCCGGCGGCTTCGGTGCAAGCCTCGGCAACGACGTTAGCCGCATCACCAGGATCGTGCCTGATGTCAAGCGCCTCATCCAGGGCTTCCGCGCTGCCGGCCTGCCGGTCATCCATACGATGGAATGCCACCGGCCGGACCTCTCCGACCTGCCGCCGGCCAAACGCGACCGAGGCAGTCCTTCGCTTAAGATCGGTGACGAAGGCCCGATGGGCCGCATCCTGATCTCGGGCGAACCCGGCACGGCAATTCTTCCGGAAGTGGCACCCATCGACGGGGAAGTGGTGATTGAAAAGCCCGGCAAGGGCGCCTTCTATGCCACCGAGCTCGGCGACGTGCTGAAGGAAGGCGGCATCAAGCAGCTCGTGTTTGCTGGCGTCACGACGGAAGTCTGCGTCCAGACGACCATGCGCGAGGCAAACGACCGTGGCTATGAATGTCTGCTGGCCGAGGAGGCGACGGAGAGCTATTTTCCCGAATTCAAGGCCGCGGCAATGGCGATGATCCGCGCCCAGGGCGCGATCGTCGGCTGGACTGCCCATGTCGACGACATTCTGGAAAGCATCGCCCATGCCTGAAACGACCCGCGAACTTCTCACATCGGGTGGGTGGAAGGATTTGGAATTCGTCCGCTTCCGCGATGAAGTCACCATTCACTGGATTAGACCTTTCCAAGGCGACCAGCCGGGCGTGGCTCTCCTGAAATACGAGGCAGGCGCCTCTGTACCGCGCCACCGGCATGAGGGGCTTGAAACCATCCTGGTGCTCGACGGGGTACAATCCGACGAGACCGGCGATTACGGCCGCGGCAGCTATATCGTCAACGCGCCGGACACCGAACACTCCGTCTGGAGCGAGACTGGCTGCGTCGTGCTGATCCAATGGGATCGGCCCGTAAGAATACTGGAAGAGGAAAGGGTATGAACGCGACGACACCGGCCTTCGATATCACCTCGCTGCACGCGTTCTACGGGGATGGGGGCAGTGTCGCCGACGTTGTCGAAGCGGCGTTTGCCCGCATCATCGAAGTTAGCGATCCCGGCATCTTCATTCACCTGGCCGAAAAGTCTACCGTTTTGGCCGAGGCGGCGAAACTCGGAGCGTTCGATCCGGCAAAACCGCTTTTCGGCATTCCTTTCGCCGTGAAGGATAATATCGACGTTGCCGGCATGCCGACCACCGCCGCCTGCCCGGACTATGCCTACCTGCCGGAAAAGGACGCGACCGTCGTCCGCCTACTGAAAGAGGCCGGCGCTCTGGTGATCGGCAAGACCAACCTCGACCAGTTCGCGACCGGCCTCGTCGGCGTCCGCTCGCCCTACCCGATCCCGCGGAACGCTATCGATCCCAAGCTGGTGCCTGGCGGTTCATCCTCCGGTTCGGCAGTGGCGACCGCCCAAGGCATCGTCAGCTTTGCGCTCGGCACGGATACGGCCGGCTCGGGCCGTATCCCCGCCGGGCTCAACAATATCGTCGGCCTGAAGCCAAGTGTTGGCGCGTTTTCCACGACCGGCGTCATTCCCGCCTGCCGCACGCTGGACTGCGTTTCGGTCTTCGCGCTCACGGTCGATGACGCCTGGAAAGTGTTTTCCGTCGCCGCAAAATATGACGAGACGGATCCCTATTCGAAATCCGTTCCCGCACCAGGATTAGGCTCGGCCCAGCCGGTGCTCACGATAGGAGTGCCGTCTAGAGCCGATCTCGAGTTCTTCGGCGACACCGTGATGGAGGCTGCCTATTTCGATGCGCTATCCATGCTCGAAGAACTCGGCCACAATCTGGTCGAAGTGCCGTTCGGCAATTTCTATAAGGTCGCCAATCTGCTCTACGAAGGCGCTTGGGTGGCCGAACGCTACGCAGCGATCAAGCCCTTTTTCGACGATATGGAGCAGAGCCTCTATCCGGTGACGCGCCAGATTTACACTGCCGCCAAGTCGCTGTCGGCCGCCGACGCCTTTAACGGCTTTTATGCGCTGCAAGCCTTGAAGAAAGAGGTCGCGCCGCTCATCGCTTCCGTCGATCTGTTCTGCGTGCCCACCGCCCCAACCCATTATACTGTGGGCGATCTGGAGGTGGAGCCGCTCCGGGAGAACGCGCGCCTCGGCACCTATACGAACTTTGTCAACCTGCTCAACATGTGCGGCATCGCCGTGCCGACAGGCAGACGCTCTGATGGCCTGCCGGCGAGCGTGACGCTGCTTGCCGCGTCGGGCCGGGACGGGCTGACGGCAACGCTTGCCCGCGATCTCCATCAGGCAAGCGGCCTGACGCTCGGTGCGACGGGCTGGTCGCAGCCCCGGCTCAGTCCTTCCATTTTGGCGCCCGCGGATGAGGACCTGATCGATATCGTCGTCGTCGGCGCACATCTATCCGGCATGCCCCTGAACCATCAGCTGATCGATCTCGGTGGAAAATTCTCTCGCGCCGCACACACCTCTGGCGCCTACAGGCTATACGCGCTTCCCGGAACCGTGCCGCCCAAACCGGGCATGGTCGGCGTCGGCGAGGGAGAAGGCAGCGAAATCGAAGCGGAAGTCTGGAAGCTTTCACCTGCGGCTTTCGGGCGGTTCGTGGCGGCTATCCCTGCTCCCTTGAGCATCGGTACGGTCATGCTTTCGGACGGCACTTCGGCAAAGGGTTTTCTCGCCGAACCGCTCGCGCTTAAGGGAGCCTCGGACATAACGAACCATGGCGGCTGGCGAGCCTATCTCAGAAAGCTTTCGCCACCTCAGGGGATCAGCAACGCCGGTTAAGTAGCCGACCAAGCAAGAACATGCTGCTCCGCGTTGTTCCCTGCCATTCTCTCTAAGCAGATGTCCAAGGCGACCCGGCGAGCTGACGGGGCGTCAGTCAGATAGCCTTGAAAAAAGCATTCCGGGAAGCAGGTCAAAGGCGTGTTGTTCTCTTCCACCTGAGCGACGACATTAACCGCATACTCGGTCGTGGCTTCGATCTGGTCTCGGAACTCAGGCATTTGGGCCGCAGCAATCCGTACGGTCGTCGTGATGATTGGCCTCGACCAATGTCCGGTTCAAAGGTGATGCGTGCATAGTCCGATTGTGGCGACGCACTCCGGAAAAGGAAGATACATGCCGCTCTTGGTTCTGACCGGCGCGTCCGGTGCAGGAAAAACGACGATAGCCGAGGCAATCGAAATCAGACATGGCGAGAAGATCGATGTCTTCTACAAGGATCGGATCGGCGTGCCATCTGTGGACGAGATGGTCAGCAAATTTGGGTCGGTGGAAAGCTGGCAGAAGGCAGCGACTTTTGAGTGGATGTCGCGGTTGGCAGAACCGGTGGCGCAAGGTCGCAGCGTGCTGTTCGAAGGTCAATCGCGCCTTTCGTTCGTCGCGGAGGCTGCAGCACATGCTGGTATCGTGGCGTACTCGACGATCCTTGTGGATTGCGACGATGAAACGAGGATCAGACGTCTTTCATTTGATCGCGGGCAGCCTGAACTGGGCGATGATAACATGGTGAATTGGGCTCGCTTTCTGCGAAGGGAAACAACCGCCTCTGCGTGCGAGATTCTCGATACATCGCGTCTAACCCTTGAGGAGGGAATTTCCTATGTCCTGGATCGTCTTTGAAGAGCCTGTATAGGGGAACGCCAACGACGCCCCCCGAGCGCTCGTTTCAGGCTGGCATCATGCCCGCCAAGAAATCTGAACTTCCGCGACAGATTGGACAGAACTTCTGTATGAATGGCGATTTGGCATTTGCGCAACCTTCCCGATCTGATCTGAATTGTCAGCGAGATTCTTTTTGAGCGTTGCATAAGTAAGAAATGCTTTAGGGTTCGCTTCGAGGTAATCGCGAAAAGCAAGGTGCCGCTCCAGTTCCGGACTATCGGCATCGCACACGTCCAGATGATGAGACGTTGGCCGGCTGCGGCGCCGTTGCGCGATCTGAACGCGCCCTCATACGCCCCGCGCGGCGTGGACGGTTTCGCCCACTGGATTGTGATCCTTCTTCGCTGTACAGCGAGGAAGGTATTTTTGTTGCCGAGCCCATCCCTTTTAGGTGCAATTTTATGACAAGAAAAGTTTATCTGGCCGGTCCGGAGGTCTTCCTCCCAAACGCCCGTGAGATCCTCGATCGGAAGGCAGCACTTGCCCGTGAGGCGGGACTTCTCCCGCTCTCGCCCGGCGATCTGGAAATCCCGCACACGAACTCGAAGCGCGAGCGGGCCGCGGCGATCAACGCGGTGGACGAGAAGATGATGCTTCAGGCGGACGCGATCATCGCCAATCTGACGCCCTTTCGTGGCATTGCCGCCGATACCGGGACAGCCTTCGAACTCGGCTTTATGTGCGCAAGCGGTAAGCCTGTATTCGCTTATACAAATGTGGCCCGCGATCACAGCGGACGAGTGAGCGATCTCTATGGCGGGGCCGTCGCGTATGATGCGGAAGGTCGACTGCGTGACCCGAACGGGATTGCGATCGAGGATTTCGGCCTGGCCGACAATCTCATGCTGCACGCCGGGATTGAGCGGCGCGGTGGCGTCCTCATCATCGGAGACGCGGCACGTGATGCGCTCTATACGGACCTTGCCGCGTTCAAGACGTGTCTTGCCGTTGCCGTTGAGAAGCTGGGCTAAAATGTTCAGATGGCTCTGGCTTTCACTGCTGCGATAGCTGGCGCGATAGGGTTGTTTAACTGCTGGGTAGTCATCCTGCCGCGCTCTGGTGCTGGCAACAATATCTTGACCTCTATGCGGAGCGTCACTGCTCATAGAGATCGGCGCTACGATGCCTCTTGGCAAATCTGACCGCGCCTCTCTCAGCGATGCCCTGCTTAACGCCGCTCAACGTGGCGACGAGAAGTGCGAGCGCGTCAGGCGGACTTCTGACGACCTCCTTCTATGTAGAGTTGATTGAATGTTCAGGGAAGACTATGCTGCACTGCAGCGTCAATCCTTTTGGGGGATGTGCAGATGTTGTCGGTCCTGACGAATGTGCAACTCGAACGCGCGGCAGCCTTGCCGGCTAAATTCACCGACAATCCATTCCGCGCTGTAACGCTCGACGCCATACAGCGACGCAATGCTGTCCTGGATGCCGTTTTCTACGACGTCAACGCCGTCACGCACCAAGAGACGCCAGATCTTGCCTTCTGGCTTGCGCGGGAGGGAGCCATCATTTTCGTGCCGCCGACCGGCGAGGGCCGGCTGCGCGTGTTTCTAACGCCTCAGGACTATCTGCAGAAGGCGGCGCCGGTCACCGCGCTGGCCGTTGCCGGTGTTGGCAGTTCCGCGCTTGGCGCGGCCGCATTCGCGCGTAATATAGCTGACGGGCTCGGCCAACCCGTGGCGGCCGTGGTTTCCGGCTATGGCATCGCGGACATCCTGACGGAAGCGCTCGGCGGTTTCTTCTGGTTCGGTGCGCTCAACGGCATACGGCATGTGTTCGAGCCGCTCGATGCTTTCACCAAGATGTTCTCCCGTACCGAACTGCTCGAGAACGGAAACTTGTGGACGCGGACGAGCAAGGATACGGAAACCGTGATCGCGCTGCTTGAGGACGAGCGCTTCTCGCCTCGCGTTTTGGCCGGGCATTCCAAGGGCAACCTGGTCCTGTCAGAGGCGCTCTACGCGATCACTAAGGAGCGGCCCGACGTTGCGGCGAAGGTTTCGGCGCGATCCCGGATCATCACAATCAGCGCGAAAGTCGGCATGCCCTCCACCTTTAGGGATGTCATCGACGTCATGGGGGAATGGGATTGGTTCGGGGCGCTGAATTCCCGTCCCGACATTCCGGCCGATCTCGTGGTGCCGCGTGCTTGGCACAGCACCAATCCGGGTTTCCCGATGGGAATGGGAATCGACGTTTCGCAAGCCATCCGGCAGGCAATGTCCACTCGCGAAACATCGCCGAAATCGGCGCGCGGGGCGCGTTTTTCCGCGATCCTCGACGCGCCGCAACGCACGATCGCGGCGATGCGCTCAGCATAGCCGCGATGGGACGAGGCTGATCGCGCCCGTTCGCAGCCCGAAAGTCGAAGAGGTTAGACCCGAGACCTGCATGCCGCATGGAGCAACAAGCGATTTTCGCTCGGGATCGACGATATTCCCGACAAGCTCGAATGGAACTATTTCGACCTTTTCCGCAACTCCATCGGCAAGGGGTCGCATACGTGGTTCAGGGACAAAGTCGTGATCGGTCCGAGCAACAGCCAAAGATAAGAAATGTCAACCGCAGCCGACTTATTCAGCGTGAGAGCATGACTCCACCCATATAAGGGTCGGTCGCGGTCGTGTGAAAGTAAATAACGGCAGATTCTGGCAATCCTGCTTCCTGCAACGCCTCAATGACGCACGTTATCGGCAACGGCTCGGAAGAAATGATCGCTACGATTTGCCGCGCTGTTCTGCGCCCATTTTCCGCCGTGGTCACCGTGGTGCCTGGGTTTCGGTCTGTACGAGATCGAGCCGCTGGCCGATACGAATAGATCGTCAAGGTAGCAGTGAGAACGGGTCGAACAGCCTGATTTTTAAGCCAATTTGGCGCTTGACACTTTTTTAGGCGCTCCCTATGTTTTTTTGAACCAAATGGTAAAAAAAGGGGAGCAAATCAATGACCAAAGACATCTTGATTTCACGCCGTGCAGTGATCGCATCGGGCATTGCCCTCGGGGTCAGCGGGTTCGCGCCGCTGGCAAGAGCGGCCCCGATGAAGGTTGCCGGCATTCATGCCTCGCCGGTCGAGAACGCTTGGAATTCCTGTCTGCATAAAGCCTTGCAGGATGCAGCCAAGGAAGGCGTCATCGAGTATGTTTTCTCCGAAGGAGTTTCCGGCACCGACTATCCGCGCGCCATGCGCGAATATGCCGAACAGGGCAACAAGTTGATCATCGGCGAGGCCTATGCCGTCGAAAAAGAAGCGCGGCAGGTGGCCGCCGACTATCCGGACACGGCTTTTGTGCTGGGGTCGAGCGGCGCTGAGGCCGGCGGCAATTTCGGCGTCTTCGGAACCTGGAACCATGACGGCGCCTATCTTGCCGGCATGCTGGCCGGCAAGATGACCAAATCCAATATCGTCGGTTCGGTCGGCGCGATTCCGATCCCCGAAGTCAACATGCTGATCAATGCCTTCGCGGAAGGCGTCAAGGCCGTCAATCCCGATGCAAAGCATCTGGTTTCTTTCATCGGCACCTTCTTCGATCCGCCGAAGGCCCGCGAAGCCGGCCTTGCCCAGATCGACGCCGGCGCCGACATTCTTTTCGGCGAGCGCATCGGCACAGCCGACGCCGCGAAGGAACGCGGCATCAAATCGGTGGGCTCGCTGATCGACTACACGCCGCGCTATCCGGACACCGTGTTCGCCAATGCCATGTGGTACTTCCGCCCGATCCTCAATGCGGCAATCGCCGATGTCGCAGCCGGCAAGCCGGTCGGCAAGAACTACACCCTTTATGGCCTGATGAAGGAAGGCGGCAGCGATATCGTCTTCGTCAAGGGGGTGGCACCGGCCGACGCCGAAGCTGCGATGGAAGCCAAGCGGGCGGAAATAAAGGCTGGCACCTTCGAAGTCCCGAAGATGATGGACGAGCCGAAGTAGTTCGACCGATGCGCCGTGACGCGACCGACCTGGCACAGGCGATCAGGAATGGCAGCCTGACCTCTGTCGAAGCGATGCAGGCCTCGCTTGCATCGGCGGGGGACCATAAAACTCTCGGCACTATTGCTCATCTCGACGAAGCGGTGGGCATGGCGTCGGCCGAAGCCGTGGATCAAGAACGGCGCTCGGAGCCGGGCCGCTTTGCTGCCCGGCCGTTTGCCGGCGTGCCGACGCTGGCGAAGGATCTGGGCGGGCCTTTCGAAGGCATGCCGGTAACGGCCGGGTCCCGTCTCTTCGAAAGAGCCGGCAGCGAGCCGGATTCGGATCTCGCCAGCCGCTTCCGCGAAGCGGGTTTCTGCCTGTTCGGGGTGACGACAAGCCCGGAATTCGGCCTTTCGCTGGCGAGCGAACCGGCGACTGGGCCGATCTGCCGCAACCCGCTCGATCCGGCGCGCACGCCCGGCGGTTCCTCCGGCGGCGCAGCAGCGGCGGTCGCAGCCGGCATTGTAGCGATTGCCCACGCAACGGATGCCGGCGGTTCCATCCGCGTGCCTGCGGCGTGCTGCGGTCTTGTCGGGCTGAAGCCAAGCCGCGGCGCCATGCCCGCCGGCCCATCCTTCGGCAATCATCTCGGCGGCATCGCCAGCGAACTTGCCGTCTGTCGCTCGGTGCGGGATACAGCGCTGATTTTCGATACGCTGCGTGGTAAGGCAAAGGGACCGTTCCCCGATCCGGAGACCGTGGCGGATAGAGGTGGCCGGTTGCGGGTCGGCCTGCTGACAGAGACCGGCTCAAAATATCCGACGGATAGTAAGCGGCTCGAAGCAATCAAGGATGCTGCGCGCACGCTGGAGGCGGATGGACATCAGATCGTCCCGCTCGGCTGGGCCGAATTCGAGCAAAGCGTCGATGCCAGCAGTCGCGCGCTCGGCGACATCATCGCAGTCAATCTCGCATCCTTCATCGATACGCTCGAGCTCGATATTTCACGCGCCGAACCTTTGACCCAGGCATTCATTGAACGCGGGCATGCGCTCACGGGACCGACACTCTGGGCCTCGCTGAATGGCGCCGTGCACACCAGCCGCGCGCTTTGGATTATCTTCGACAGGGTCGATTGCCTATTGATGCCGATGCTTGCGAAGGCGCCCCTTGCGATCGGGTCATTTCCGTTCGATCATGGCGATACCGAGCTGCAGCTTGAGCGGATGGCTGCTTTTGCTCCGCTTGCCTCTCTCGCCAATATTTCAGGATTTCCGGCCTTGACCCTGCCCTTTGGAACCGATGCGGACGGCTTGCCCCTGCCGGTCCAGATCATGGCTCCGATGGGCCACGAGCCGCTTTTGCTGTCGCTCGCCGCACGATTGGAGGCCGAGGAACGCTGGCAGCATCGCTTTCCGGTGGCAGGGCTTGCAGCATGACAATTCCGGTTCTCGAAATCGAAGGCGTCAGCAAGCGCTTCGGCACCAATCTGGCCAATGACGACATCTCGCTGACGCTTGCCAAGGGCGAAATCGTAGCCCTGCTTGGCGAAAACGGCGCGGGCAAGACCACGCTGATGAGCATCCTCTTCGGTCATTATATGCCGGATGCCGGCCGGATTCTGATCGACGGTGCCGAACTCCCGCAGGGCAAGCCCCGCGCCGCGATCCGCGCCGGCGTCGGCATGGTCCACCAGCATTTCTCGCTGGCGCCCAATCTGACCGTTCTCGAAAACGTCATGACCGGTACGGAAAAGCTCTGGTCATGGCGTTCGGGCACATCCGCCGCGCGGAAAAAGCTTCTCGCCATTTCTGAGCGCTTTGGCCTCAAGGTCAATCCGGACGCGCGTCTTGGAGACCTGTCGGTCGGCGAGCAGCAGCGCGTCGAGATCCTCAAGGCGCTCTATAGCGACGCCCGCATCCTGATCCTAGACGAGCCAACGGCGGTACTGACCAATATCGAGGCCGAAAAGCTATTCACGACGCTGAAGGAAATGGCCCGCCAGGGCCTGTCGCTGATCTTCATCTCCCACAAGCTCGATGAGGTGATGGCTGCGGCCGACCGTATCGTCGTCTTGCGCAGCGGCAAGATGGTTGCCGAACGCAGGGTATCCGAAACCAGCAAGGCCGAACTCGCCGAGCTGATGGTCGGCCGCCGCGTAACGCGGCCGATACGCGAGCCATCGACGCCTGGCATGGTTGCGCTGGAGGCCACCGATGTCACGGTGAAGATCGACGGCGTCGAGCGGCTGAAGTCCGTCAGCTTCCATCTGCGCGAAGGCGAAATCCTCGGCATCATCGGTGTCTCGGGCAATGGCCAGGCGGCGCTGGCGCATCTTCTCTCCGGCACGCTCTCGCGCTCATCCGGCGACCTTCTGCTTTTCGGGGAACCTATCGGCAATCTCGGCGTCGGCGATGTCGTCAATGCCGGCATTGGCCGCATTCCGGAAGACCGCAACGAGGAAGGCCTGATCGGCGAAATGGCGATCTGGGAAAACGCCGTGCTGGAGCGCATTTCCTCGCCGGCGTTTTCGCAACGTGGACTTGTGAACCGCAGGGCAGGCATGGCCTTTGCCAAGGAGATCATCGACCAATTCGATGTCCGCGGCGGCAGCCCTTTAAGCCGCGCGCGGCTGCTTTCGGGCGGCAATATGCAAAAGCTTATCCTCGGCCGCAATCTGCACCGGCGGCCGCGGATCCTGATCGCCGCCCAGCCGGCGCGCGGCCTCGATGAAGGTGCCGTGGCAGCCGTACATGCGCGCCTTCTAGAGGCTCGCCGGCAAGGGACCGCTGTGCTTTTGATCTCGGAGGATCTGGACGAAGTGATCGCGCTTGCCGATCGCATCCAGGCGATCGTGGGCGGCAGGCTTTCGCCACCCGTCGAAGCGGAAGTCGCGAACGCACGCGAACTCGGACTGATGATGGCCGGTGAATGGCAGCAATTCCCAGAGGCCGATCATGCGGTTTGAGCGTCGCGAGCATCGTCCACTTTATCTCCTCGTCCTGACGCCGCTGCTCGCCGTGGTCGCAGCGCTGGCACTCTCCGGCATTTTGATCGCGATTGCCGGTGCACCGGTATTCGAGGCCTATTGGCGCATCCTAACGGGCGCCTTCGGCTCGCGGCTTTCGGCAACCGAGACATTGACGCGGGCCACGCCGCTGATGCTAACCGGGCTTGCCGCCGCCGTCGCCTTCCGGGCAAGGCTGTGGAACATCGGCGCCGAGGGTCAATTCTATCTCGGTGCCATCGCGGTTGCCGCAGCGAGTGCCAAGCTGTTTGGCAATCTTCCCGCTCCGGCTCTTATTCCCTTGCTGCTGCTTGTCGGTGCCGTCGCGGGCATGGTCCTGATCCTCATTCCGCTGTGGCTGCGCCTGCGCTTTTCGGTCGATGAGGTCGTGACCAGTCTGCTCATGAACTTCGTCGCCCTGCTCTTCGTCTCGATGCTGATCGACGGGGTGCTCAAGGATCCGCTCGCTTTCGGCTGGCCGCAGTCGCAATCGGTCAGCGATCACGCCATGCTGCCGAAGCTGGTCGCCCGCTCCCGCCTGCATATCGGCCTTGCGATCGCGATTGCGCTGGCGATCATCGTCCATTTCATCCAGTCGCGCACCGTGTTCGGCATGCAATCGCGCGCCACCGGGCTCAATCCGTCCGGCGCTGTTTTCGCCGGCGTTCAGCTTGGCAGAACGCTGGTGAAGGTCGCCTGCCTGTCGGGTGGGCTTGCGGGCCTCGCGGGGGCAATCGAGGTCATGGGCGTCAAGGGTTATGTGACGACCGACCTGTCGCCCGGTTTCGGCTATTCCGGCATCGTTGTCGCGATGCTTGCCAACCTCAATCCACTCGGCGTCGTCTTCGCCGCCATTTTCACGGCTATGATGTTCGTGGGCGCGGATGGCATGAGCCGTGGTCTCGGCATCCCGACCTATATCGCCGATGTCACGGTGGCGCTGTCGCTGCTGACGATGCTGATCGCATTGTTCTTCACCCAATACAGGATCCGGCGATGATGCAACTGTTCGACATCATCGCTTCCGCCGGGCTCTGGGCGGCAATCCTGCGGATCGCCACGCCGCTGATTTTTGGCACGCTCGGCGCACTGCTCTGTGAACGGGCTGGCGTGCTCAATCTCGGCATCGAAGGCATCATGACCATCGGCGCGATGATCGGCTGGCTTTCCGTCTATCACGGCGCCGATCTCTGGGCCGGCCTGCTGATCGCTGCGGTGGTCGGCGGGGTCTTCGGCCTGCTGCATGCGGGCCTGACGGTATCGCTGGGCCTCTCCCAGCATGTCTCCGGTCTTGGCGTCACGCTGTTTGCCTCCAGCTTCAGCTATTATGTCTTCCGGCTGATCGTGCCGCTTGCCAATACCCCACCCACCGTCGTGCCGTTCCAGCCGATCGCCATTCCTGGCCTCTCGACGCTGCCCTTCATCGGGCCGGCCTTTTTCACGCAGACGGCGCCGACCTATCTCGCGATCGCCATTGCCCTGCTGATGGCCTACATCATCTTCCGCACACCCGTCGGGCTTGCGATCCGCATGGCCGGCGAAAATCCGCATGCGGCGGAAGCACAAGGTGTCAATCCGATGAAGGTACGCTACGGCGCAGTGGTTGCTGGAAGCGCGCTGATGGGAATGGGCGGCGCCTTCCTGACATTGTCGGCGTTCAACAGCTTCTTCCCCACCATGGTGCAGGGACGCGGCTGGATCTGCATCGCGCTCGTTGTCTTCGCCTCCTGGCGGCCGGGCCGCGCGCTGTTCGGTGCCCTGCTCTTCGCCTTTTTCGATGCCTTCCAGCTTCGGCTGCAAACCGCGCTGAGCGGGCTCGTGCCCTATCAGCTTTTTCTGATGACCCCCTATATTCTTTCCATCGCCGCGCTTGCCGTCATGGCCCGCCGTGCCCGCGTCCCGCAGGCGCTGATGCAACCCTATCGCCGCGGCGAACGTTGAAACCGCTCGCATCCAATGAGGCTCCGATGTTCGATCTGATCGTCAGAAATGCAAATCTCGCCGATGGCCGAACCAGCATCGATATCGGCGTCCAGGGCGGCAGGATCATCGCTGTCGAGCGCAATCTCCAGGCGCAAGCGGGGGAAGAAATCGACGCAACCGGCCGGCTGGTCAGTCCTCCTTTCGTCGATCCGCATTTCCACATGGACGCCACCCTGTCGCTCGGACTGCCGCGCATGAACGTATCCGGCACCCTGCTCGAGGGCATCGCGCTCTGGGGAGAGTTGCGCCCGATCGTGACGAAGGAGGAACTGGTCGATCGTGCGCTGCGCTATTGCGATCTGGCGGTGACGCAGGGGCTGCTCTTCATCCGCAGTCATGTCGATACTAGCGATCCCAGACTGGTGACCGTGGAGGCGATGATCGAGGTTCGCGAAAAGGTCGCGCCCTATATCGATCTGCAGCTGGTCGCCTTCCCCCAGGACGGTTATTACCGCTCGCCGGGCGCGATCGACGCGCTCAACCGTGCCCTCGATATGGGAGTCGATATCGTCGGCGGCATTCCCCACTTCGAACGGACGATGGGCGAAGGTACGGCTTCGGTCGAGGCGCTCTGCCGCATCGCCGCCGATCGCGGCCTGCCGGTCGACATGCATTGCGACGAAACCGACGATCCGCTCTCGCGCCATATCGAGACGCTGGCCGCGGAAACCATCCGCTTCGGCCTGCAGGGACGCGTCGCCGGCTCGCATCTGACCTCGATGCACTCGATGGACAACTACTACGTCTCCAAGCTGATCCCGCTGATGGCGGAGGCGCGGATCAACGTGATCCCCAACCCCTTGATTAACATCATGCTGCAAGGCCGGCACGACACCTATCCGAAGCGCCGCGGCATGACCCGCGTGCGCGAATTGATGGATGCCGGCCTCAATGTCTCCTTCGGGCACGATTGCGTCATGGATCCCTGGTACTCGATGGGATCGGGCGACATGCTGGAGGTCGGCCACATGGCGATCCACGTCGCGCAGATGGCCGGCATCGAGGACAAGAAGAAGATCTTCCATGCTCTGACGGACAACTCGGCAAAGACGATGGGCCTTGAAGGCTATGGCCTGGAAATCGGCTGCAACGCAGACCTCGTCATCCTGCAGGCGCAGGATACGCTGGAAGCGCTGCGGCTGAAGCCGAACCGGCTCGCGGTCATCCGGCGCGGCAAGGTCATCGGCCGTTCGGCACCACGCATCGGCGAGCTTTTCCTCGATGGGCGCCCTGCAAAGGTCGATGGCGGCCTGGATTACGCACCTCGCCATTGAAATGCGGGTCGGCACAATCAGACGCCGCGCTTGTTGCTCCAGAGCCGAAGGGCAGCAGTGGTCCTGCTCGCGTAGTAGATGGAGATCGGGCCTGCGTCCGCATACTAGTTCAGACAAGTCGGACGACCTCGCCGCGCTCCAGGTACGCTAGCGCGTCAGGTTTGGATCATCGTGACGCCGAGCCCAAGAACGGCCGCCTTGCACATCGCCGCCGGGGTCGTTGATCAGCAAATCCAGTGGCAAAAGATCATTCATCGCCACGGCTGGCGTGCTCCGCGCGTGCCTGAAGGTCCTTCAAAACCGCGAGAGCACGCGGCGCCTTTTCAATTGGAACAAAGATGTGATCGTGGAAACAAGCCGCCACCACGTTGCAACTGATGCCCGCCTCGGTAAGAGCCGCAGCGAAAGCCGCGGTTAAGCCAACTGCTTCGAGGTCGGAGTGGACCGTGAGCGTGATCCATGCGGCACGAAACAGGATCTCGACGTTTGCACTCTCCGCGGCGGCCAGTTTGACTATCAGAGTCAGCCCCTCTCTTTCTCTGAACGTACCGAAAACAGCTTGCTCATCAAAAGCCTTGGCAGCTTCCCGATCTGGAACATAAATGAATGCCACTGCGCTCGGGTTCAGTTCCGGCGACACTGTTGCAAGCAGTTTACTGAGATCTGAGACCGGAGCAGACATTGACCCTCACCACGTTTCTTGTTGCGGCTGATAGGTTACTGGCTCATCCTGTGGCTACAAGCGGAGATTTTGCCATGAAGCGGCCCACCGCGTCGAGCCTTAGGGGGGATCACAGGACCGATGTACTTGTCGTAGGTGGCGGCTTCACCGGCATGACGGCCGCGCTAGGCGCAACTGAGAGCGGCGTCAAGGTCATAATGCTCGAAGCCAATGAGATTGGCCCTCGGCGTCCGGCCGCAACAACGGCCTCGTGATTTCTCATCACTCGAAGGCTTCGCTCCGCCTTCGCGGCGAGATGCGCCAACTCGTCCTCCGACAGCTACCATCTTCTTCGTGCGGGGGAAATTAAGCGCGGCCGCATCTTCTCCCTCGATATAGGTGATGGTCGACAGCAGGTCGTATGCCGGGCACAGCGCAGGGTGAGTCGCGCAATGCTGATATATAAAAGCGTATCATGTGGCTGAATTACATATAATTATGTATCGCTACGGACCTGTAACGACCATGGTCGCGTGGCGGTGTGAGAACTGACGGCGGGCAAGCTGAAGACTCATCTTCTCCTTCCTCCTCCGGTTCTTCTTCCTCTTCCCCATCCGGTGGAAATTCGCGATTCTCCATGGCGTCGCGCATATCACCATAGGCGTTATCGTCGAAGTGGCCCTCAGGCTGGGCGCATACATCGCGCGACGATCGAGCTCGCGTGATTGAGAACCAGGTCCAATCGCGAACGAAACCTATCCTGGAGAATAGGTTTCGTCCTCGAAAATTCTTGATATCCTCGCTACATCTAGCAACGCGCGAATGACCAGAAGCACAGCGGAATTGCTCACGACATGGGGATGTCATGCGTAAGAAGACTGACAGGGTTGGCCACTATAGGCGGGCGCTCAACGATCTGGCAATTGTTGCAAGGATCGCACGCAAGCAGCGCCAATCGACGAGCGCGCAACCATGAGCTTGCCTTGTTCCACCGATTCTCTCGAGAGCTCGCCGGCTGAGACAATCGGTGCGAGCCGGGACGAAACGAAGGCCGCCGATCAGAACCCTGCTAACGAAATGTCACGTGTTCTCAGGACTGCGCCAATTCATCTTGCGGCGGACCCCTCCGGCGGTGCAATCGCCCACTGGAATCACGGCCCCTTACATGATGTCGTCGAGCCCATGACCGACCACGTCATCATGGCTTACAACGGCGCGATACAGCGCATGGAACGGCGGTCAGGAAGATCGATCGTGAGCGGAACGTTTCGTCGCGGGGTTGTGATCATCATCCCGGCTGGATCAAGCTCCCGATGGGATATTCCAAAACCGGTTGATGTCGTTCAGCTCTATCTTCCCCACACGACACTGACGCGCATTGCCGACGAAACCGATACTTTCACGCCGACCGATCTCTTGGAGCGAACGGCGCATCCGGACCTCATTACATCCCGATTGCTCCTGAGCGCAGCCGATGTCCTGGAAGGCAATACGGCACTGGATACACTGTTCAGGCAGCAGTTGACCGATCTTCTGGCCACGCGCCTGCTGGCTGCACATACCGGCAAGGCACCGAGCTATCAGCCGGCGCTCGGCGGCCTCGCGCCGAGCGTGCTGCGCCGGGCCATCGAACGATTGCGATCGGACGCAGACGCGGACGTCTCCCTCGCGGCCCTCGCTGCCGATTCCGGGCTGTCACGTTTTCATTTCTGTCGCGCTTTCAAGGAAAGCACGGGGCTTTCGCCTCACAACTGGCTCCGTCAATATCGGCTCGAGCAGGCCATAATCATGCTGCGCGATCCTCAAAATTCGATCGCGTTGGTCGCAGCCTCCCTCGGTTATGCCTCGCAAACAGCATTTGCAGCTGCATTCCGAAAATTGACCGGTGAAACACCGACCGATTGGCGGCGGCGCCACGGCTGACCGCAATCTCCTTTCGCCTCGCCTCAGATTCCGGACTGTCGCGTTCTTTCGCTGCGACGTCATCGGCGCGAACAAACGACGACCATGCCGCGCGATCCCACTGGCATGGCGTTGGTCGCAGCCTCACTTGACTGCGCCTCGCAAACAGCCTTGGCCGCCACATTTCGAAAGCTGACCGGTAAAACGCCGGGCGATGCGGCGCATCCGCTAACCGCAATTGCTCTGCAATGGCGCCAATCCCTCTGGCGCAGCCGCAGACCTGTTTCGCTAAACCACTATTGCGCCCATACCAATGGATCCTGCGGAGACAAAGGATGGTCTGGGACACCGATTACGGGTCAATCAACGAAGCGACCCGTAGCGGCTTGCATACGCGATTTTAGCAACTGTCCGTCCGATTCGATGACGGGCGCCGAAACAAATATTCTACAAAGGATCAGCACAATGACCTCCATTACAACCAGCGACGGTGTTCAACTTTTTTACAAGGACTGGGGACCGAAGTCCGCTCAGCCGATCGTCTTTCACCACGGCTGGCCGCTCAGCTCCGACGATTGGGATAATCAAATGCTCTTCTTCCTTGGCAATGGCTTTCGCGTGATCGGCCATGATCGCCGCGGTCATGGCCGATCGAGCCAGGTGAGCGACGGTCATGACATGGATCACTACGCCTCCGACGTTGCCGCAATGGTCGACGACCTCGATCTTCACAACGCGATCCATGTCGGCCACTCTACCGGCGGCGGTGAAGCCGCGCGGTATGTCGCGCGCCACGGCAAGGGCCGCGTTGCCAAACTGATCCTGATTGCGGCCGTGCCGCCATTGATGTTGAAGACCGCCGCCAATCCCGGCGGTTTGCCGATCGAGGCATTCGACGGATTGCGCAGCCAGCTGGCCGCCAACCGTTCGCAGTTCTATCGCGATTTTCCAAGCGGCCCCTTCTACGGCTACAACCGCCCGGGTGCCGAGCCTTCGCAGGCGGTCATCTCAAACTGGTGGCGTCAGGGCATGATGGGCGGCGCGAAAGCGCATTACGACGGCATCAAGGCATTCTCGGAGACGGATTTCACCGAGGACCTGAAGAACATCACCGTGCCGACGCTGGTGTTGCATGGCGATGACGACCAGATCGTTCCCATCGGTGCCGCCGCTCCGTTGTCGGCGAAGCTCCTGCAGGCCGGCACGCTGAAAATCTACGAGAACCTGCCGCATGGGCTGTGCACGACACATCCAGATGTGGTCAATGCCGACATGCTGGCCTTCATCACCGCCTAAGCGACGTCGCTTCACCAATCCGTGCGCCATCGTTACCGACCATCTCGCCGCCCATCAGGAGCGGCAACGGTGACGCGCGGCCTTTTGAAACTACAAACCACGGAGTGAATAATATGAGACTTGTAATTGTAGGCGCCGGTTTCGCCGGCATGTACGCCGCACTGTCCGCAGCCCGCCTGCGCGATATCGAAGGCGTTTCGCCCGAAGAGCTCGAAATCGCGCTGGTGTCCCCGGAACCGACGCTCGTCATCCGCCCCCGGCTCTACGAGCCGAAACCCGAGACCCTGACGGCACCTCTGCAGGATGTATTTCACGCCATCGATGTCGCCTACGTGCAGGGCAGCGTGGAAGCGATCGACACGAAGGCCTGCACCGTAGAAGTCGTCAATGCCAGGGGCGAACGAAAGTCCCTTCAGTATCATCGCCTTGTGCTCGCCACCGGCAGCCGGCTGTTCCGCCCGAATATTCCGGGCCTTGCCGAATACGGCTTCAGCGTCGATAACATCGATGACGCCATTGCCCTTGATCGCCACCTGCACGAGCTTGCGAAGATGCCGGCCTCGGCCGCGCGCGACACCATCGTTGTTGCAGGCGCCGGTTTCACAGGTATCGAGGCGGCGACCGAGATGCCTTCGCGGCTGCGGACCCTGTTCGACAAAACCGCCAATCCGCGTGTCATTATCGTCGACCGCAGCAGCGCGGTAGCCCCCGACATGGGCGAAGGTCCGCGCCCGATCATCGAGGAAGCACTGCGCAAGCTCGGCGTGGAAACGCGGCTCAATGCCGGCGTTTCATCGCTGGATAAATCCGGAGTTACCCTGAATACCGGCGAGCATATAGAAACCATGACCGTGATCTGGGCGGCAGGCATGCGGGCCAATCCACTGACCACCCAAATTCCCGGCGAGCGTGACAAATTCGACCGGCTGCTGGTCGATGGCTGCCTGCGTGTGCCGTCCGTACCCGGCGTCTTCGCCACCGGGGATGCGGCGCGCGCCGCGTGCGACGGCTGCGGCAACTACGCACTGATGTCGTGCCAGCACGCCACACGCATGGGTGCCTTCGCGGGCAACAACGCCGCCGCTGAACTGTTGGGCGTGCCGGCACGGCAATATCATCAGGAAGCCTATGTCACCTGCCTCGACCTCGGCGATGCGGGAGCCCTCTTTACCCGAGGCTGGGACCGTAAGGTGGAGATGGTCGGCGAGAAAGCGAAGGCGACCAAACAGGAAATCAACACCGTCTGGATCTATCCGCCGCAGCCCGAGCGAGCCGCTGCGCTGGCTTCCGCCGATCCGGAGCGTGTGACGGACCTCTGATCACATCACGACACGAGCTGCGCTCTGTGCAAGAGCGCAGCTCGTTATATTCCGGCCTGCTCGTAAGGCGCACCATCAATTCATCGATCGTTTTCTCCTGTCGGTCACGACATGGAGCTTGGCGCCCAGGCCTGCCTTGGAACGGTCTCAGACTTTCGGCATCAGGGCCTCTTTTTTGCCTGCGTGGCTGAGGCTCTAAGAGATCCTGCCGCACTCCCCGCTCCACCCAGTCAACAGTGGCGCCGCTTGACAGTGCGGTAATCGCCAAATCACTCCGGCAGGTCGCGCCAGCGCCCACCGGAAGGGCCATCCAGAAGATCGCATCAATAAGGCGTCTGTTATCGGCTCGCGGGCCGCGCTTGCCGCGGCAGCCATCGGGCATCAAGGGCGCAAGCCAGTTCCATTGGGCTTCATCAACGGGATCGCGCTCTTCATACATGGCTGATCCACGCATTCGGGGTCAATCTCCCATGATCAGCTCGCGGCTTTACGAATAACACGGCGCCGTTGAACAATTTTCAAAAAATTCTAATATTTAATTGCCATCGCAACCCGATATGGCCCATGCGACGACAACGTCCTCGCATCCACCCAGCTTGCCTCAATTCGTATCTGGCTACGATCGGACGGTGACCTAGACCGGCCGGGATTCGGGGGGATACTGGTTGCCGATCGGTGCCGGCACGAAAGCGAGGCTTTCGGCCGGCATGGCGAGCGAAAGCCCGCTTGCTCTGCATTGGTCATGAAGCAGGTCGACGATCTCGTTCTTGGCGGGCGTTCGAATGGCGACGCTGTCGACGCGGAATTGCAGCTCGACGTCGATTGCGACCGCGTCGATGGCCGTCAGGGCAACGACCGGCGGCGGATTCTTGACGATTCGGACGCTGGCTCGCAGCACAGACCGCATGACTTCCTCGACAATCTGCGGTCTTTGCGTTGCAGCGATGCGCACACGCAACGCAATCAGGTGGGTTTCGTCAGGGCGGCTGAGGTTTGTCACGCCCTGCTTTGCCAGGATGCTGTTCGGTAGCACGACGACATTGTGCGTAACGGTCAGCAGGTTGGTGGAGCGCCAGGTGGTTTCGATGACGCGACCCTCGGTTCCGTCGTTCAACTGGACCCAGTCGCCTATTGCATAGGCCCTGCCGAGCGTCAGCGCGATGCCGGAAAAGACATCGCCAAGCGTATTCTGTAACGCGAGGCCGAAGATGACGGCTATGACGCCCGATGTTGCAACCAAGGTGCCGACCGGCATGCCGAAGACGAAACCGATGACGGAAAGCGCCACGCCGAGATAGATGACGGCAATGGCCATATCCTGGATGAGATGTGCTTCCCGTGGCTTGCGGTTCAGTCTGACGTAGATCTGGATGAAGCCGATGATCGTCCAGGCGAGATGGGTCCACCACAGGATTCTGGCCGATTTGGAAAGCAGCGCGGCAAAACCTTGCGTGTAGATACCGTCGGGCCGATGCGGAGCGATGCCCCCCAGATAGAGCACGAGGCTCATGTTGGTGAAGAACAGGATCTGGACGATCAGGCGTCCCCTCGGACGGTTGCCGCCCTGGATGTGCCACACGACGATGCCGGCAATTCCCAGAAGGTTGATCAGAACAAGCGGCACGAAATTGTCATTACCAAACATGGCAGCAATCACCGATTTTGGTTGCGTCAAAGAGCGGCCGGGCACCAGCACTGCGGGCCCGGCCTGATCGGCTATTTCTTGATCGGGAATGTCAGTTCTTGCTCGGCGCTATCGACGACGAAGACTGCAAGCAGCCTTGCCGGCTTGGTCTTGCTGGCGTTTTCGCTGACACCGTGGCGATCGCCCGGCAATTCCGAAAAGCTGTCACCGGCCTTATAGACGGTGACGGGGCCATCGTTGACCTGACTACTGATCGCGCCTTCGAGGACGGTCGCGTAAATGAAGGCGGACGCTGGATGGGTATGGCCCTCCGAGAAACCGCCCGGAGCATATTCGACGAGTACGCCCTTCATGCTCTTGCCTGGAACGTTCGGCAGTTCATGGTCATAGACCAGCGTAACCTTCGCGCCCTCGCCGCCACCCGGCGTATCATGTGCAAGAGCCGAACCTGATAGGAGAGCCGTCAACGCAACGGCAAAATGCAATGACTTGATCATGTCTATCGTCCTTTCGTGACTGAGGCAGTGGGTCGCCTATAGGACGGCCCGTATGCAAGTCGTTATTTTCTGGGGGTTGTCGTAAACCAATCATCGAAACGGATGTGGCCGATGCGAGGATGATTGTCGGAAACGAGTGAACCGTCTTCCAGTTTGGTCCCGAAATACCGGGCATCCGGATCTGCGATAACGGTGCGGGAATCTCCGATCGCCTTGAGGTAGCGCGCGGCGAAATCGCAAAGACGTGCGCGCTCGGGGCCGCAGATTTCGACGATGCCGTTAGCCGGCGCCGCAAGCGCCGCGTCCGTTACGAAATCGGCGACGTCGTCGGACGCGATCGGCTGCAGGAAACCCGTCGACAAGCGGGCCGTGTCGCCGACCGTGCCCTCTTGGGCGATGCCGCCGAGAAATTCCATGAACTGTGTGGAACGCACGATCGTATAGGGAATGCCGGCTGCCAGGATGATCTTTTCCTGGGCGACCTTGGCTCGAAGATAGCCGCTATCCGGCAACCGATCCGTGCCGACGATCGAAAGCGCGACGTGGTGTTTCACGCCGGCCTCGATTTCCGCTGCCATCAGGTTCTTGCCCGCCGTCTGAAAGAATTCGAGCACGGCCTTATCCTCGAAGGATGGCGAGTTCGCGAGGTCGATCACCACCTCGGTATTCTTCAGCGCTTCTGCCAAGCCCTCTCCGGTGAGGGAATTGACGCCAGTTTTCGGGGCAGCGGCAATGACCTCATGCCCCTTCGTGCGCAGGCGCTCTGCAGTCTTGGAACCGATCAGGCCGGTTCCGCCGATAATCACGATTTTCATAAGATGCTCCATTTGCTGCGCGCCCATGCGGTGCGCGTGGTTCAATAGGTGGTAGGTGAAGGCCTGGTTGAAGCTCGGGCTTGAAGGCCGAGCTGGACACGGCCTTCAAGGATGCTGCTCTGGTTCGGCCTTAATTCAACATGCGGTCAGTAGTCCCAGAAGACCGGTACCCAACGAAAGGCGTTGCCGTCGACCGCGACATGACCAACAGAAGGAAACGGCATATGAGTTGCCACCAGCAGTTCGCCGGTCGCTGCCAGCTCCTGCAAAAGCCGGACCCGAACGCGGGCAGCTTCCTCGGGGTCATGTTCGAAACCGTTGTGCCAGTCGGGGTGGTCGAACCCGACTGCGAACACGGCGTCGCCGGCAAACATCAGCCGGTCGTTGCCCGAGGCCACGCGGACCACGCTGTGCCCGGGGGTGTGGCCGCCGGTACGAGAGACGACCACGCCGGGCGCCACCTCATGCTCATCCTCGAACAACCGCAGCTGGCTCTGGTACTCTTTGCTGAACCGCTTGGCGGCTGCCCGAAGCGCGTCCGGGAAGCCCGCCGGCATCGAGACGTGAGAGAAATCGGGCGACTCCCAAAATTTGACCTCGGCAGCGGCCACATGGATCCGCAGGTCCGGATTCAGCCGTTCCTTCACCCCGTCGACGAGCAGCCCGCCAACGTGGTCCATGTGCATGTGGGTCAGCACCACGTCGGTCACGGATCCAAGATCAATGCCGGCGGCCGCCAGTCGCTTCATCAACTGCCCGGCCCGCGGCAGGTTCAAGTCCGGGTCCAACCCCAGCCCAGCGTCGATGAGTATGGTCTGCCCGCCGCTACGCACCACGACGACGTTCAGCGCCCAGTCGAAGGCGTCCGGCGGCAGGAACATGTCGCCCAGCCAGGCGGCCCGGGCGGCCGGATCGGCATTGTGGCCCAACATCGCGGTCGGCAGCGGTAGCACCCCATCGCTGACCACCAGCACGTCAATCTCGCCGATCCGCACCGCGTAGCGCGACGGAACCAGCTCTTCGGATTCCGGTCTACCGGGATGTGCGGTGTTGTCCAGTTTCATGCTTGCCTCCTGAGTGTTGTTGTTGATCATCTGGTTCATCTTGAAAACTCCTTTGTTCTATCTTGGTGCTAGATCCTGGGTGGCTTACGCTTCCTGGACGGGAAGCACCGTCAATGCTGGTGAAGTCTCTAGCGATCGGCGACACACCCATTGCTGGCGTGTCCTTTGATGATCTATCGAAAGTGATTTGCCGCCGCGCCAGAACGATTGCTGCCGCTGTAGAGCAATTGCTGCTGATGCATCGCATGCCGCAATCGCCCGGGGTTTCGCTGGTCAGTTGAATGCGGCCGCGAGAGAAACGTCCGGCAATGATCCTCAAGGACATCCTGGCCCTCGGGATCGTCCTTTTGGTTTTCGACCGCTTCGACCTTAAGGCCGCCAGGGTTCGCTCCATCATCTGCCGGGCCAGCGCCAGCCGGTCGTGCTCCTTCAGGCCGATTTCCGCGGCCGCGGTCAGACTTTGAGCGATCGCGAGTAGCCGGGATTCGCCATCACGATGCCGGGGGTAGATTTCCGCCTGCCGCACGATTCCTCGAGCGACCAGGAAGCATTCGTTGTCGAGTGGTCGTTTGCAGCGGAATACACAGGATGGGTTGTGCAAAAGTGTGAGTTGACCGTTTTCGATGGCGAGGCGACACTTGCAGCCTGCAGCAAGGCAGGAGAAAAAACGATGGATGAACCAGACCGCTGGCGCCACATGGCAAGCGCGCCGAAAGACGGCAGTCGGATCCTCGTCACGATCCACCCGTCCGAACAGGGGCCGGCAGAAGTTGACCTCGCGTACTGGTCGAATGGCGATCAGTTCGGTGCAGAAGGCTGGCGTGCTTCCGATTCCTCGCCCGGCCGCATCATCGAATACGCTGAGCCGGAATTGAAGTGCTGGATGCCGATGCCCTCGGCCAATCTCAATCGCACCTCGATGCCCTCACCCTGGGAGGGTGACGACGCCCTGCAGCTCGACGGCTCAGGGATTTAAGAACTCGATCCCGGGCGCGACACTATCGGTTGGGCCTCGAGCGTCTTGGCTCCGGAGTATGGGCACGCGCCGCGGGTGGCATCGGAAACGACGCAGATGATCGTGAATCCCGCGCACTTACCATAAGCTCTCAACTCCAGAAGAAGATTGGGGTTTGTGGCAACATCGATACAATCCCGAAGTCGCTCTCTCGTACATCTACTTCAGACGCAGAAGCCCAACCATACAGCAAAAGTGCACTAACGCTCTTGATAGGAAGCGAACCGACGACCCCGCCATTTCGCAACTGAAGCTCTAGCTGCACGAGCATTGCCGGAAATTCGACAACTACGGCATCAGAAGCCAACCTCTTTCTGATGGCGCACGGCGAGGACTGTCAAAAAATCCTCATCGATACGGTAGCGCGCAATATATCCGCTGTCACCGAAATCAATGAGCCATTCCCGATACTGATCAGGCAGGTCTTCAACGAGCCGTCCCATGTAGGGATGTCCGCCAAGTGCCTGCAGACCTTTGAGAATAGTTTCGCCCGCTCGCTTGGCGGCCAAGGGGTTTTTCGGCCGCAAGAATTCCCGAAGTCGTTCCAGGTCACGAATGGCAGCCGGGGAGAAGATTATTTGTGGCATTCAGGTGCAGCGCGCTCGTCGTCGGTTCCCCACGTCGAAAGCCATATTTCGACCTCATCCGCGGTCACATGCAGGGCGGTCGCCTGAAATTCATCCCAGGCGTTGAGTGTCTCACTGCGCAGCGCCTCCCGTTTCTCTTCACGATCCACATATTGTTCAATCGCTTCACGCATGATCCAGTGAGAGGAGCGGCGACGGACTTCGGCCAAGTGTTGGACGCGGCCTTTTAGCTCGTCATCGAGCTTGAGCGAGGTAGGTGATGCCATGTCAGCTTCCTTAGTCAAAGGTAATACCTATCGCTAACATAAGTTGTTTCATTGCTCGTGTCTATGATTTCGCCGGATCGCCGCGCTGGATGCAAGGAAGTCTCTCGCCTCGAACGGGTTCGAACCTGCGACCGCCGATTCCTGCGGGCTGCGTACGCCATCTTAGAGTTCTTCATTTATCTACTTGAACCATGCGAGCCTGGGTCGGTTCCGATGCCACAGGTATCGTTCAGGCGCATGCCAACCAAACGGTATCAATTCGTTTCGTTAGTGTGTCAAATGAAGTTACGAGTTGCCCCCGTACCACAACCATGACGGATAGAAGGGGAGCTCCTGAGTCCGAGCGATTAATTAACCCTCGCCCTGCCACTGACTCCTTGCGCTGGAGCTCGTCTTTTACGACGTCCGCCTGCGTGAATGGCAGCCTTCTGTTCCTTCAAGCCATGACAAGTCTCGTCAGCTCTTCGAGGCGGATAAATAACATTGCTTTGACGCTGCCTTGACGGCAGGGCGCTACGACCGGTTGCTAAGTTACGCAGAGGGTTTCAGCGGGTTATGCTTCAGTTTAATTATCACCAGAGCCTCGATCTTGCTTTCGGAGTTCCGATTTCCCTTCCCGGTTGCTTGCCAGGTGCCGCAGGTATGGCAGACTGGTCTCGAGATGCCAGGTCTTCGGCCTGCCAAACGAGCGCATCGGAGGCAACGGGGGCGGGGCCGGTGGATCGCATGAACAAGGAGCAAAATCCGTTTCGGATGTTCCTGCTCGGGCCTTTTGCCCTTGTGGACGCTGGGGGGCGATCGGTCACTCCGAAATCCAAAAAAGCCCAGGCTCTTTTGGCGATGCTTGCATTGTCCGCCCGGGGCTCGCGCTCTAGAATCTGGCTTCGGGACAAGTTGTGGAGCGACCGCTCTGACGACCAGGCGGCAGCTAGTCTGCGCCAGGCCCTTTTGGACATTCATAAGACTCTGGGGCCTGCACGTGATCTCTTGATTGCGGATAAGAATACCGTTTGGCTGGATATGCACCGACTCGTGCTTGATACCGAGCTGGTGGTTCGGACAAAGCGGTCCGCGGATCAAATCACCGACGAATTGCTCGAAGGTATAGACATCCGCGATCCAGAATTCGAGGACTGGTTAACGCTGGAACGGCAGAACTGGTATAGCCGGCTAAATGAAGGACAAGTCCACGATGTCTTCGAGCCGCGACAGCAGCCGAGCCGTGATATCGCCAAACATTCAGCCTTGCTACCTTTGACAGGCGATCCGGATATGCCAAGACGAGGCAAATCCGTGGAAATCGCCAGCAGCAACCCATATCGGCGGCCGGCCGACGGTGACTGGCAATGGATCATGGTCCTTCAGCCCCCTATTATGGTGGGTGCTGGAGAGGGCGGACAAATCGCTGCGACACGGTTCCAGAATCTCATAGCAAAAGCCATCATCGATGGGCTGGCCATTGGCGTCAGGGACCTCTCCTTCACCTTGCCAGATATTGAAGAGAACGAACAGCAGATCAGCCTTCCGATATGCCTACAGCTTCGCCTCACGTTTGACGGTGACATGGTGATGATCGAACTGGTGATGAAGCACCTGATCAACAACCGTATTCATTGGCTGGGCAGTCAGGCAATCAACCGCACGCAGTTCGAGCGGGGCGAGTTCGGCACCGCCGCTGCGCTAATCAGCCACGCCGTCGATCAGCTGGCCTATTTCCAAGAGACCCAGGCAAACGACAGTCGATTGTCGCAAGACGGCCTCCTGATCGACGCCGTCAATGCGATCTTTCGGCTGTCGCGCGGCGATCTAGATAACGCCGAGCGGCGCTTGGAAGAACAGATCCAGTATCAGCCGCGGTCATCGACTTTTGCCTGGCTGTCATTCATCCGGACTTTCCAGGTTGGCCAACGTTTCAACGCGCTTGACGCGCATCTGATCGAGGAAGCTCAGGCCTATGCGCGCAAAGCGCTGGAACTCGATCCGCAGAATTCCGTATCGCTCGCGCTCGTCGGCCACGTCCATTCGTTCCTGTTTTGCGAATATGACTATGCGGCCAACCTGTTTGAAAAATCGATCCGCCTGAACCCGGCCCTGCCGCTCAGCTGGGATCTCTATGCGATGCTTCATTGCTATGCAGGCCAGCCCGACAAGGCCGTGGCCATGGCGCGTTGGGTACAAGAGCTCGGCGTCTACAGCCCGCATAAGTATTACTTCGACACGACCAAATGCATTGCAGCAGCGCTTGCAGGCGATCATGCCGCAGCCATAGCTGCAGGGGAAGAAGCCCTGCGGGCACGGCCGAACTTCAACAGCTTGCTACGCTATCTTGCCTCCAGCCATGCTCATTTCGACGATCTAGGAGGGGCGCGCCATTACCTGCAGCGTCTTGAGGCGGTCGAGGGCAGCTTCTCCATCAATGCCTTTCGCGGCAGCGGCTATCCGCTGCTCGATACAGGCGGCGGCCAGATCTTGATCGACGGCCTGCTCAAGGCGGGCGCCAAGCTGCGCTGACCCGGACATTTTTCAGAACTTCGCGCAAGGAGGCTGCAATGGAAGAAGCGGACACTACAGTGGAATCGCAATCAAAAATCGTTTTATTTCTAAACACTTACAAATTCAGGATTGAGCCGGATACGGTTCTTCCATGCGAACCCAGGGACGATGCCGGGGCTGATCCTCTCGCCGGTGCATCGCCGGTTGCGCCTGATGCAGTCTCCGAACCTGCGCTTTTCGTCGGCACGGATGAAGATGCATCGCTCCTGGCTGGGCCCATGATGGCGACGATGGCCGTAGCCTCGGTCCTCAACAAGAGCGTGGCGAATAAGTCGGTGCTCAACAAGGCGTCGCTGAACAAAAACAAGAACAAAAATAAGAATAAAAACAAGAACAAGATGACGATGGACGGTGCCAGCCTTGGCGTGTCGCAGCTTATCCCTTCCTTCGAGCTGCGCAGGCTGCACCAGCAGCCGTCACGCAACGCCTATACCGCGGCGCGACGCTTCACCTGGGAAACGCTGGACATACTTCCGCCACCGGGCCCCGATTATACCCGTCTCGAAACGACAGTGCTGCTCTCCATGCAACGCCGCGACCGAGAACGTGCGCGGCGCCTGCCCGACATCCAGATCGAGTCGACGATCTCCGTGACGGAATTCACCCGCGCATTGCATATCGAGGATCTCGGGGGTTTTGAGCAGACGGAAGGACTTTTCCAAGCGATCCTGACGGCCTGCGAATATGTAGGACTGATCTACAAGAGTCAGTTCAACCGGCTGCGGCCAAACCAGTTCGAGCCCATGCTGCGGCCGTTGCTGGCCGTGCCCGTCCACGAGTCCTATCCCAGCAACCACTCGTTCCAGTGCTTTTCGATCGCCTTCGCATTCTCGACGATCCTGCCGGAACATCCGGCTACCGACGAGCTAGCCCGCATTGCCCAGAACGTCGCCGAAAACCGTGAATGGGCTGGCCTCCACTATCCCAGCGACACGCAGGCGGGGCGAGATCTCGCCCGACGCTTCGCTCCCTACCTCCACGACGCGTTCGGTCCTCTATTCCAGGCCGTACACGACGAATGGGTCTGAATTCGCCAGCTGCACAACAGGGATCATGAACATGACGGATCAATCACAAATGCCTGAGCCCGCCCCGATCAACTACTATTATCTCTGGCACCTGACTGCGCTTGGTGTGGTCGACGCGGAATACGGATCGGTTCCGCCTGCTCCACCCGCGCTCGATGCGAGCGCCGCACGCGCGCTCCCCGATCCCCTCATCACCGGCACGGTCTGGGATGCCATCGCTTCCGCCGGCCCGTTGCGACCCGCGCGGGTCGCGCTGATCGATGTCGGCGTATCTTCGGACCATCCCAATCTGGCAACCCGGCTTGACCGGGAAGCGTCAATCGATTTGACGACCCATCGTTACGGCGCCCGCGTGCTCGAAATACTCGATACGACTACGCCGTTTGACCGCGAGGAAAGACACGCCTTCTTTGCCGGGCTCAACATCGCTCCGCTCGGCAATATCGGCCTTTCGAATGACGACCGTGACTATCTCAGTGACCTGGTTGCCGAATACGCCACGTCGGAGGGTGTTCTCCGGCGGCTCTATAATCCAGAATCGCTTTTTGCATCGCATGGTACGTGCTGCGCAGGGCTGATCGTCGGCGAACCCGCCGTTGTTGCGGAAGAAGGCACAGCAAGCGCTCCGCCGGAGGGAGCCTTCTACGGCAATGGTGACGAGTTGCGTACGAGCGGCAATCGCAATGTCATCCCCTATTTCGGCGTTGACCCTTTTTCAAAGATCATCTCTATCAGGACGTCCTTCGAAGACGATGTCAGGCAGTTCATCGCTGCCCTTCTTTATGCCTACCATCAGAAGGCGGACGTGATCGTCTTGCCGCGTGGTCTACCGGACCCAAATCGCAGCGTCATTGATCCGAAGAATGAGCTGAAGGCCGACTTGGAACTATGGAAAAACCAGGATGCCGCCAATCTCTTCACGCGCATTGCCTTCGCCGACCAGGGCGGGCCTGAACTGGAGCCGAAGGCTGCGCAGAAAGGCTCCAATCCGGATCGCCCGTGGCATATCCTCAAACAGCTCATCCTCGCCATCAGTCGGCACATTCCGATCGTCTGCGCCGCGGGAAACAGTGGCGAAAGCCAGCTGATCTATCCGGCAAGTCTTGCCGCCGACGACAACGGCATCATCGCCGTCGGGGCCGTTACCGTCGAAGGTTTCCGTTCGGGCTACAGCAATTACGGTGAAGGATTGACGGTTGTCTCCCCCTCCGACGACGGTGAGGTCTTCAACCGGCATCAGTTGCGCCTCGACCGGCTTTCACCATTTGCCGCACAGCACGACTACAGTGCTTTTCGAATGCGGGAATACTACTATTCGCACTTCTCGCTGCTGACGACAGACCTGTCGGGGAGTTTCGGCTATGATCACGGCTCCGATCAATGGTCGGCGATCGTGCCGTTCGGAACCAATCCCGGCATCGGTGGAGGATACTACACCACCTTCGGGGGCACCTCCGGCGCGTCGGCGCAGGTGGGCGGGCTATGCGCCCTGATTCAGCGGGCCTACAAGAGCCGCCACAATCCCGGTGACCGCCTCTCGGGTCCTCATGTCAAGTCCATTCTGAAAGCCGCGTCCCGCCTGAACGCCATTGTCGCACCCGGAACGAGGAAACTGACGGCGGATTGCATGAATGCAGAAAGCGAGGACGCTCTCGACGCGGCCTATTTCTTCGGGTCAGGCCTGCCGAATGCGCGGGCGGCGGTACAGGCGGCTCTGGCGATCTGACCGCTGCGCATGCGCTTTCCAATGTTAAGCCTCCTCGATCGAGGATCCCCGATCGAGGAGGCTTTTGCTTTGTTTACGTCATTTTTTACGGATTTTTAACGCGGAACTGGCGGGCGAATGACGCCCTTGGGCAATAGTGCCTCTCAACCGACGACGCGCAACGTTCCGATGCCGGACGAAGCCGTCCCGAACTGAGGCATTTTCGCCCGATACAACCTTGATCCGTCCGAAGTCAAACCCACGGAGGCTGCCGATGTCCGCGTCCCGTATTCAAGAATTAACAGATGAGGCGCGTCTCCTGCTCAAGCGCAATCCCCTGATGGCAAGTACCGTCTCCCTGCAGCGCGTGGCAACTCGCAACCTTTTGAAGCGACGCTTCCAGTATGGCCGCACGCTTGCGGCGGCTTCGAAGCTCGCCGATTGCTCGGTCGGGATAGAGGCGCTGGCAGGTTATTTCCACGATCTAGCAGATGGCGGATACACTCGTCTGCTGGAGCTTCCGCTAGCGGTTGCCGGACCGGTCGGTGCCGACCCCTACCGTTCATCCGCGCTTGCAGCCTGGATGGGTGGGCTCGCGCGCAGTCTGGAATGGCAGGCAGCCCGCCCCGATGTGCAAGTCGTCAGCGGTTATCTGCAGCCGGATCTGATCGCATCGGATCTTGAACTCGAACGTCAGCCGGCGTGCCGGCTCTCTTGCGGCATCGGCCTCGTCCGCATCGAAAGCCCGGCGCGAAGCCCTATCATGCAAGCCCTCCTCCGCCAATGCATGCCGGACTATCCCAGGCCCGACCGCCCCATCACGGACGATGCGGAATTGGATCGCATCGCCGACCATCTGGAGAAAGCCTTCGCATTAATCGCGGAATTCGACGAGTGCGGCTATCAGCGTCTAATCGCCGGCCTGCACACGCTTCACGTTGGCGAGCGGCGCGAAGGGCAGTGTTCCTTTTCGAGTTCGAACGAATTGCCGGGCAGCGCGCTCATCGCTCTTTCCAGAGAGAGATTGCGCGACGGCGATCATGCCGCGACAGCGGCCCAACTGCTTCACGAGGCGGGAAATATCCTGCTTAGGTTTTATACGACCTCGGCGGCGGCATCCCTGCCTGGGGAGTTCCAATATGTTTCCCCATACAAAAACGACCTACAGACGCTCGAGAGCATCCTGCATACGGCCTACACCATTCCCTGGGAGTGCGCCATGCGCATGGCATGCCTATCCACCGAGGCGGATCCTGAGCACCGCGCCCGGAAAACGGCATTCATAATCGCCTATGCCGCGCGGCAAGTCCCCCTCATCGACATCGCTCGGAAAGGAATCGAACGTCTCGGCGGCGATGTCCTCCTCGACCTCCCAGACATCGCCGCCATTCCTTCCTGGAGTGGCCGGATCCTGGACCTCGTGGGCCAGTTGCTTGCCGAAGAGCCTGTCGCGCACCGCCAGGCCCATCTTGCCGAGCGCCAGCGAGTTCTCGATCGCCAAGCCTGGGATATCGGACAGATGCTCCTGCACGGCAAGGAGCCGATCGATCCCCGGATGGGCCGGCGAGAGATCGATGACAGCGGCGACAATATCAGCCTCTGGTACGACGGAAAATTCCACGTGATCCCGAAGGTCGCCGACCATGCGGTGGGCAAGGATTACGGTCGCTACGCCGCGACCATCCGCGCAATCGCGCCCAGCGAAATGGAGGCGATGTGATGATCAATTATCAGTCTGGACGATTGTCAGCGGCAGTCCGTGCGCCCGTCGACTTCCCGAACTTCTTCGCCCACAGCCTTGGGTGGGGCGGCAGGGGGGCTCTGTTCACCGATAATAGTATCGATGCTGTCGAGGAACAGAGCCCCAAAGTTACTAAGCCTGCGTTCGGCGGCGCGTTGGAGGGTTCCAATATGCCGGCTGAGGACGAATATGTCTCCGCCGCAATCGATCACGACGACGCCTCCCTGACGCCTCTTTGCCATCGGCAACGCGGCTTTGCAGGGTTTCGCGAAATCGACTTCGTCATCATCGGATGCGGCGGCCTGGGCTCGCAGATTGCCATCCAGCTTGCGGCCCTCGGCGCGCGCCATTTCCTTCTCGTGGATGCCGATCGTATCGACGAGAACAACTTGAACCATCTCCGATGGGCGAGCGAAGCTGATCTCGGCTGTCTGAAGACGGACAAGCTGGCGACCTATCTGGCCGCGTGTTTCTCGGCCAATGTCTTCGCGCTCCCCGAATTTGCGGAAGGGGCCGCGGCGCTCCGATTAATCGCAGATTACGCTTACAATCCGTTCGTCGTTCTTGCCGGCGACGATTCTCATCCGGCCCAAGAGTTCCTGACGGCCTGTCACGCATCGAAAGCCGGCCTGCCGCCCCACGTGCATGTCGGCCGCTGCGGGGCCCATTGCATGGCAGGTCCCCCGGTGGCAGTGCATGATGACGCATGCCCCGTCTGCCAATGCGTCGCCCAGGTCGCAACCGACGGCAGCTTTCTCGCCCCACCGGCCGCTGCCGACAACGCATTTATCGCTGGCCTTGCCGTGTCGCAGATCACCGAAGAGTGCCTTTCGAAGCACTCCGCATCGCGGGGACGCCGATGGATATTGGACCTCAAAAGCAATCAGGCCGAGTTCCGTTGTCTTCCCAAACACCTTGAATGGGCGAGCCTGGTTCGCCGCTACGAGAGGCGCTGATATGGATCATATCGAAATCGCTGATGCCATCTATCCGGCTGCGACAAATTCAGAGCCGCGGTCGTTCGCGCTGTGCTCAGTCATCGGCTATGCCGGTGCAACTGGCGGAAAGAACGATGAGCTGACCATATCCGAAGCTCTTCGTGATCCACTGATCGCCATGGTGATGCGCGCCGATGGCGTGACCTCCGAAGAATTCAAGCGAGTTCTTCAGACGGCAGCCCGTGAGGTGGAAACTAAACTGGCCAACGCTATCAGAGGAGATGGGAAGGAACAGGCAATGAGGACGCCCACGCCTTCGCACCAATGGGAGGATACGCGACGTTTTTGTCGAAACGACGCGGAAGATGGTTGATGAGCATGTGTAGTCAATCCCGGTTCGAACCATAGCACGGGATCACATTGGCTGTCCGGCGGAGTTCAGGGGCAATGAAATTCGATATGTTGAGAAGCTTCCCAACGATAATTCTTGCTTTCGCGGAAGGCAAAGATCGCAAGGTGATCCGTACCGCACGCGAGGCTGCCCAACTGTTGCTGAAGGAATGGCCCACCGACGATGGTGAGGAATTCTTCACGGCGGTGAGGACCTGTTTGGAGGTCCTTACCGGAAAAACCGAACCCGAGAACTTGCACGAGGCGATCGTCCGCGCCGCATATGAAGCGGGTATCGCGGCGATCACGACTGATCACCACCTGGGTATCCTCAGGATCTATCCAGTCAGCGAGGTCCGCCGGGCATGCGCTCATCGCAATCCCGCTTCCATCGAGCCGCTTCGGCTATCGCCATCAGTGCGCCGACGTCGGCAGCGAAAATGGTCGGGGCGAACCAAAAAGGCATTGATCGGAAATGCATCGGGGCGTTTCGAATGAAGGCGAAACTGCCCCCCCTGCAGGGCAAGTTGGGCTTCAAATTCCGCTGGCGAGCGATAGCCGAGGCGGAGTACAGCCGCTTGTAAGACATATTCGATAAACTTGGGCAATCGCTGGCCACGTCCCGAAAGTTTCGAAGCCAGCGGGGTAGACGCTGGAGAAATAGCGATGTCGTTTTCCCTTCGACCGCCGTTCGCTGCATATTTCGGGCCGTCGATGTTGACCTTGATCTCTGAGGCGAAGAAGTCGAAAAAAGCTCGTGTCAGAGAAGTCCAGTACGAAACCCTGCCCCCGGATGAAGTCGACGAGATCATCTACGAGGCGCAGATGGACCGTATCGAGCTAATAAACCTTCCCTCTAGATGCAGCATTGAGTTAGCTATTAATTGTTTCTTGGAGCTGCAGGCCGAAAAGGCGCTTCAAGGTCCAGCATACCCGGAAGTCTTTTTCGATGATTGTGTTGGCGCCCCCTCGAACAGCGCCTGTTTCGCCAAAGAGGGCAGCTCGACCATCAATCGGAAGAAGAGCTACACTATCCATCGATTCCACCCGACGCTGCGTTGGCAATCGATACGAGCGTCGGCCTCATCCAGGCGGGGGCCTGGACCGCAGAGGAAGCGAGCGTCTTCTTGTCACTTGCTGACAAACGACGCGCTGCGATCTGTGCAACGTCGCCGGCACGCATCGCTCCCACATGGCGAAGCGCTTGCACGACCGTGCCAGCCGCACTGCCAGGAGCGATCAAATGCTTGGGCGAGGCATGTCGCAGATCGACTACGCGCTTGCCCAAGACGACACGGCGGGAGGGACCATCGGTGAGATAGGTGTTCTTTGCCGGCACCTGCGTGCTGAGCCCGAGCGCGTTCGCGGCGCGCGCGCCCGCAATCTGCAATTGGGAACCAGTCTCGCGCGCTAGTGCTTGCGCGATATCATCTGGGGCTGGCGAAAGGAGCCCAAGCTGCGGATGGACCTTCGGGAAATCGTACAGGCCTCGTACGAGGCGCCGGAGCTTACCACCCTTGGCCAGTCGGGAAAGCGCTTGATCGATCGCGGCGCGTCCGGCGATGCCTAGGAAATCACTGGGCGTGAAAACGCTGCCACGCCCGCCAGCGCGGGCGCGCTTCATGATCTGATTCGGAACCGATGTCGCTACATTCTTCATATGTCAGAAAATAGTGCATGTTTTTCTGACATTCAAGTTCTTTCCAACGCCAAGCCGCTCGTCGTCTAACGCTGCCACCGGAATGCCCATGCCAGTTTGCCGGCAGTGAGAGCCTGCCCGCCCATCAAAGCTGAAAGGATGTTGGCGCACGCCACATCTCCGATGAGGGCCGCGACCTCAGCGCAGATGTCGTCAGATGCAATATTTGACACCGGCCCGAAGATAGACTGCTTGGTGTCCTTCGTCAGTTCCTTCATGGTTCGGCCTTGGTCGAAGCAATGTCGGGCCAATCCACGATAAATCAGAGGAGTTACAAAACCACTCGAACGCGAGACGATCATGACAACACAAAAAACGGATATGAGAATAGAACTCGCGCTCCTTCTCGCGCTCGCGACGCTTTGGGGCGCGTCCTACACGTTCATCAAGATCGGCGTGGAAACGATCCCTCCGGTGACGCTGATCGCCGCCCGCACCTTGATGGCCGGCGCGATCCTTCTTGGCGTCATCAGGTCACGCGGATTGGCCTTGCCAAGGGACCTCGCGACATGGCGGCGTTTCCTGTTTCAAGCCTGCCTCAACAGCGTGATTCCATTTACATTGATCGCCTGGGCGGAACGCACCGTGGATGCCGGGCTTGCTGCGATTCTGAATTCCACGACGCCGATCTTCGCGTTCCTTTTGACGGTCCTTATCACGCATCACGAACCAATGACTGGCCGCAAGCTGTTCGGCGTTGCAGCCGGCATTACCGGCACCTGCCTCATCATCGGCATCGAGGCATTTCATGGGCTCGGCGATGAACTGCCAGCGCAGCTTGCCATTGTGGCCGCCACTGTCTGCTACGCTGGAGCCGCTATCTTCGGCCGGGGTTTCAAGGGGCTTGACCCAATCATGCCCGCAGCGGGATCACTCATCTGCGGTGCGGTCATCCTCATTCCCGTCAGCCTTGTCGTTGATCAGCCGTGGACACTGATGCCCACTTCGGCATCGATCCTGGCATTGCTCGGCCTCTCGGTGTTTTCGACCGCCCTCGCGTTCGTCATCTATTTCCGGCTCGTTCACACACTCGGCTCGGTCGGTACGACTGCCCAGGCCTACCTCCGGGTTCCGATCGGCGTGGGGATCGGAGTCCTGTTTCTCGGTGAAACCATGACCTCAACCGCGTGGGTGGGGCTCGCTTGCGTCATTGCCGGCGTGACCGCGATGACCATTCCCGCTCGCAAGCCAGCGCTGGCCGGTTGAGAAGGATGCCACGCTTTCATGAAAGCTCACCGGAGCTATACGAACCCGTCATCGTTCCGCATGAATCCTGGAACGCAGGAGGGAATGCACCTCACTCCATTGAGTTAACCTTGCAATTATGGATCATATCTCCATAATTGCGAGCATGATACCAAGACGCAAAACAGCAGAGCTCATCGAGCTCCTCAATAACAATCCAGCGGTCGCCTTGCTCGGGCCTCGACAGGTGGGGAAAACCACCCTTGCATTGGAGGTCGGCGAGCAACGGCCGTCTATCTATCTCGATCTGGAATCCGACGCGGATCGTGCCAAACTCGCCGAGCCGGAACTTTATCTTGCCGGACATGAGGACAAACTCGTTATCCTCGACGAGGTCCATCGCGTCCCGGACCTGTTCCAGAACCTTCGCGGCCTGATCGACCGAGGGCGACGGAAGGGACTGCGCAGCGGCCGTTTCCTGTTGCTTGGCTCGGCCTCCATGGATCTCCTGAAACAGTCTGGCGAGAGCCTGGCCGGTCGGATCGCCTATCTGGAACTCGCACCGATCGACGGCCTCGAGGTCGAAGCCGGCGAACTCAACAAGCTTTGGGTTAGAGGAGGGTTCCCCGACAGCCTTCTGGCGGCCAACGACACCGTCAGCCAACGCTGGCGCATCGATTTCATCCGGACCTATCTCGAGCGTGACATCCCTCTTCTGGGTCCGAGGATCCCAGCCGAAACGCTACGCCGCTTCTGGACGATGCTCGCTCATTACCAATCAGGCCTCCTCAACGCGGCGGAGTTCGCCCGCGCACTCGGTGTCGACGGAAAGACAGTCGCTTCCTATCTCGACCTCATGGTCGATCTGCTTCTGGTGCGTCGGCTCGAGCCCTGGCACAGCAATGCCGGCAAGCGCCTGGTGAAATCGCCGCGCGTCTATGTTCGCGATTCCGGCCTGCTCCACAGTCTGCTTGGCTTGACCACGCTTGATGATGTCCTGGGCCACCCCGTGGCCGGAGCGAGTTGGGAAGGCTTCGTGATCGAGACCCTTCATGCAGTTATGCCAGAGGGTACCCAAGCCAATTTCTATCGCACCTCGGCCGGCGCCGAGATCGACCTCGTTGTCGCCTTGCCCCGTGAACGCCGCTGGGCGATCGAGATCAAGAGAAGTCTCACGCCAAAGGTAGAGCGGGGTTTCCACCACGCCTGCCTCGATCTGGAGCCGGATCGCCGCATCGTGGTGTACCCAGGCAACGAAGCGTATCCTCTTGGCAATGATATCGAGGTGCTCCCTTTGCACCAGCTTGGCGAACAACTCGCAGGCGGTCGCGAATGATATTCGCGTGGATTCTGTCGCTATTTCAGGATTTCATCGACACGTCTGGCGAACCTGTCGATCGTATCAACACGTTGTTTTGGCTTGCTCGTTCAGCGGGGCAGGTATGAAACAGGCAAAGGCACCTGATCGGCTATGCTCGCGTTTCTGGAGCAAGCGACGGAAGCTCAGGAGAGTGAGCTGCGCTCGGTCGGCGGCGACGTCATCATCCAGGAACACGGCTCCCTTTTCCCTCTCCGACGATACGGCACCCGAACATATCTCCGGCCTGTGCACGCCTCCGAAGATCCAGAAGCGGATAGAACGACATCGAAAGACGCCCGGTAATAGTATGCCGTGGCGCATCTTCCATTGTGATCATCAGAAGATCAGTGTCCGATCGGCATCCTGATCGCCTCTCGCATGACTGCCAAAAAGGAAAACCGCTGTCACAGGCATAGCGTCTGCCGGACTCGAATGGATAGTTGGTAGGTCATCAAGGATTCCTCGTCTTCCGGAGGGGCTTCGTGCGGGAATACGCTGACCAATATTTTGATACAAACTTTGGTCAGTAGCGATCAGACCTTGTTAGGCGAAACTGCCCCGCCTGCTGGGCAAGTTGGGTTTCAAATTCCGCTGGCGAACGATAGCCGAGGGCAGAGTACAGCCGCTTGTAGACCTCTTCGATAAACTTGGGCAATCGCTCGGCCACGTCCCCAAAGGTTCGTAGCCAGCGGGGTAGACGTTGGAGGAAATAGCGAAGTCGTTTTCCCTTCGAACCTCCGTTCGCTGTATTCGGGCCGTCGATGTTGACCTTGATCTCTGAGGCGAAGAAGTCGGAAAAGCTCGTGTCAGAGAAGTCTAGTACGAAACCCTGCCCCCCCGATGAAGTCGACGAGATCATCTACGAGGCGCAGCTCATGGACGACCCCTGTTCCGCCGCGTCATTGCCCAAGGCAAATTTGTCGGCGCGGAGCGGCTGAACGACAAGGAGGTTGCGCGCCTGGTGAAGCGTGCCGCCATAGCTGCCGGCGTTCGTGGTGATCTCAGCGAACTGGAGCGCGCGTTCAAATTCTCAGGCCACTCGTTGCGCGCGGGCCTCGCCTCTTCCGCCGAGGTCGATGAACGCTACGTCCAGAAGCAACTGGGACATGCCTCGGCGGAGATGACTCGCCGCTATCAGCGCCGCAGGGGCCTTTTCCGGGTGAACTTGACCAAGGCTTCAGGGCTTTAAGGTCGCCCTCCCCTACCCGTCCAAAATACTTGCGTTAGATCCGACCGTCGCATATAGTCACGATAGTCACTATAGTCAGGAGCGAATAATGCAACCATCAACGCACGATGACAAAAGCTGGACGGTCGCCGGCGCCAAGGCAAAACTTTCGGAGGTTATCGAACGCGCACAATCTGTGCCCCAGACGATCACCCGAAACGGAAAACCGAGCGTCGTCGTCGTGTCGGCCGAGGAATGGCACAAGAAGACCGCACGCAAAGGTTCGCTCGCCGAGTTCCTGATGGACTCGCCACTTCGCGGCGCCGATCTGGACCTCGAGCGTCAACGTGATGAACCACGTGATTTGCCGCTGTGAGACTGCTCCTCGACACCAATGTCTTGTCCGAGGTGACGAAGCCGCGTCCCGATACACGCGTCCTGGAATGGCTTGATGGGCTTGACGAAGATCGCGCCTTCATCAGTGTTGTATCGATCGCGGAAATTCGCCGCGGTGTTGCTCTGATGGACAGTGGGCGAAAACGCGACGCGCTGGCGGAATGGCTTGCCAGGGATCTTCCGCAACGTTTCGAGCAGCGCGTCATTCCGGCAGAGGAGCCTGTCGCCCTGGCGTGGGGCGACCTGATGGCACTTGCGAAGCGAAGCGGTCGCGGGCTCTCATCGATGGACGGTTTGATCGCTGCTACGGCAATGGCACACGATCTTACCCTCGCCACGCGCAATACCAGGGACTTTGAAGGTTTCGGAATCGAGATCGTCGATCCATGGAGCAGCTAACTAGCGACATTATCGCCCGTCGTCGGAAAGGTTGCCTGCGTGCTCTCCTACAGCCTGCTGAAAAACCATGCCGGCATTCTGCTGATCGGCGATTACACATCCCTCAGTTGGCTGCATGAGGTCATTCATGACGTCAACGACAGATCCCCGCTTGTCATGAGTCGGCTTGATGGATGCTCTACATCATTGTGGCATGGCTGCGAACTGACCGTTTCAACATTTTTAGTCAACAGCATCAGAGGCTGCCAAGGAACCGGACGTTGTCAGCGCAACCATGCGATTCGCATAGCGCATCAGAAGCGGATTTCATGGTACTGGTTGGCGCGGGACTTTCGATGACGTCATACTGCGGAGCATTTCATGACCACGCTGCAACAGGTGGCTTTTCGCGCGGGGTGTTCGCTTGCAACCGCGAGCCGGGTCTTAAACCGCAACGGTCCCGCCAGCGACGGAATGGTCCGCAACGTACGCCGGGCAGCAGCCGAACTCGGCTATCGGCCGGCGGGACTTGCCGCTGGGAAACTTGGGCGACGCCCGGTTGTCGGCGTCCTTATACCGAGCATAACCAATCCGGTTTTTGCCTCATCGCTTTCCAGCATTCAAAATCGCATGCTGGTAGCCGGTCACGGCGTTGTAATTGCCCAGTCCAATTATGATCCTGGGCGCGAGGCTGACGCCGTTGCATCGCTCCTGAACGACCGTCCAACTGGCCTGATCCTTACCGTCTGCGATCCGCTGACGAGTGCCGCCCTTCTGCCGTCCCTGCCGCCGACGGTTCTCCTCAACAACATGCCGACGCAGCGATTTCCCGCTGCGGTCACGGCCGACAACCGCCGCGCCGGACGCGAACTTACCGACTTTCTGATCGCTCTGGGACACCGACACATCCTCTTCGTTTCGGGAAATTTCGTCGCCTCCGACAGAGCTAGATCCCGCTATGCCGGTCATGTCGACGCCATGCATGAAAGGGGCCTTACGCCGCTGGATGCGGTCGAGATCCCGTTTGTCAGCGGTTATGAGGAGCTCGATCTCCGCGAGGCGATGACCACGTATTCGCCGACAGCGATCATCGCCTCCAATGATCTTCTTGCCTTCGGCGTTATCGGCGCGCTCAGGCGCGAGGGCTACTCGGTGCCCCGGGACGTTTCCGTCGCCGGCTTCGACGGTATCGCGATCGGCCGGCTGATGGACCCGCCGCTGACGACGATCGAGATGCCCGATGCCAGCATGGGAGCGACGGCGGCCTCGCTGCTCCTCGATATCGCCGAAAACGCCGCCCCTTCCCGCCATCTCGATGTTGCCTATACGCTGCGCAAAGGCGGAACGGTACGCGATCTCACTCAAGATCCGACATGGTAAAGCCGCCGAATGTGAGATGCGGCGGCTTCGTGCTGAGGCGAACGGCTCAGCTGCGCGGCAGCATGCCCTGAACGTCGTCGGCTGCGTCGTCGAGCGCTTCCTTCGGCTCGGCAGAGCCGTCGACGATGCGCGAAAGGTTGTCGACGATCGTCTGCGTGACCTTCACGCCGTTGCTGCCCGGGAAGGCATACCAAGGCACCATCACCGGCATCTGGCTCAAGCCCGCCTGGAAGAGCGGGTTCTGCTTATAGAAATCGCCGAGATATTCGGTCGACTTGGCGGCAAGTTCGTTGTTCGGAACATAACCCGTACCTGGAACGACGACGGAAGCGCCATAGGGACCGGCAGCGAACTTGGCGAACTTCCAGGCGGCGTCCTGCTTTGCTTCATCCTGCGTCAGGATGACGACGGCGTTGCCGCCGGTCGGCAGTCGCCCGTTGACCGGATCGATCAGCGGGATCTTGGCCGTGCGCAGATCGAACTTGTTGCCGACATTCTTGATCGTGTTGCGCAACGCGCCGGTCGTCTGGAATTCAAAACCGACCCTGCCGGCGGCAAAGGCCTGTTCACCGGCAGCCTTGGTGAAGACCGGCATGCCGCCTTCAGTGACCATGCGGTGCAGGGTCTCGACGGCCTTCTGACCTTCCGGGCCATTGAAGGCAACCTTGCTCTCATCCTCGTTCAGCATCTTGCCGCCGGCGCCGAAAAGCAGAGCCGAAAACATCCAGTCGTCGCCCTGCCAGCGGAAATCGATGCCGTCAACGCCGTTGCCGAGCGCCTTGATCTTGCCGCCAAGCGCAATGACCTCGTCCCAGGTCTTCGGCGGATTGTCCGGATCGCCGCCGGCTGCCTTCACGAGATCGGCATTGTAGTACATGATCGGGTTGGAGGTCGCAAAGGCGAGACCGACCTGCTTGCCGTTGACTTGCGCAAGCTTCAAGATCGTGTCGGAGAAACCCTGCTCGGCCATGTTCCCGTCCTTTTGGACGAGCGGGCTCAGATTAAGACCGACGTTACGCTCGTTTAGCATGCGCAGGCGATTGAGGCCGACGAATGTGACGTCGGGCAATTCGCTGGTGCCGACCTGGCGAAGGATCGTTTGGATACCTTCTTCGTAAGTTGCAGACGGGCTTGCGAACTGGATCTTGATATCCGGATTTTCTTCCATGAACTTCTTCGAGATCGTGTCCATCACGTCCTTGAAGAAGCCGGGCATGGGGTAGTGAACCGTCAGCGCTGTTTCGGCACGAGCCGGAAGCGAAATTGCCATCGATACAGCCGCTGCGGCGAGAAGCTTGGTGATATGTTTCATCGCTCGTTCTCCTTTGTTAGGACCGGTCAGCCTTTAAGACCGGTCATGGTGATGCCCTCGACGAAACGCTTCTGCGCCAGCAGGAAGACGGCAACGAGGGGAAGGGTAATGGTCAGCGTTGCCGCCATCAGCGCGCCGTAGTCGTCGCCAGCTTCGGCGGCGCGGAAATACATCAGACCGAGCGGCGGCGTCGCATAATCCTGCCTGCTGATGACGACCAGCGGCCAATAAAGATCGTTCCAGTGGGCGACGACCGAAAAGATCGCAAACGCGGTCACTGCAGGCCAGGCGTTGGGAACAATGACGCGGGCGACGATGCCGAGTTCCGACATGCCGTCGAGCCGGGCGGCATGGATGAGATCATCCGGCATGGCGCGAAAGAACTGCAGAAACATGAAGATCGCGAAAACCGAAATCGTAAAGGGAGCGACAAGGGCGGCATAGCTGTTGAGCAGCGAAGCGCGGTCGAAGGCCACATAAAGCGGCAAGGCGGTTGCGTGAATCGGCACCAGAAGGCCGAGCATGACCAAGACCATCATCATTCGTGCGGCGCGGAAGCGCAGCTTCGCCATAGCATAGGCGCAGGGGATCGCGACGAGCACCTGGAAGAAGAAGATCAGCCCGCAGACGACGACCCCGTTCCACAGCAGCCTCCCCATCGGCACGCGGCTCAGCGCCTTGGTGAAGTTCTGCACATAGTTGAAGTGCTCGGGGACCAGCGACAGAGATGAGGTGAAAATATCGCTCTGCGCCTTGCCGGCGGTCGAGATCATGAAGACGTAGGGCGCCAAAAACACAATGGCGCCAAGACAAAGCAGTGCCAGACGGATAATTCTGCCGAGGGGAAAGGCGCTCGTCGTCATGTGTAATGGACCCGGCGGTCAAGAAGGCGGTACTGCAGGAACATCAGCACGACGAGGATTGCGAGAAAGACGACCGTCATCGCCGAGGCATAGCCGACGCGCAGGTAGACGAAGCCTTCCTGGTAGATGGTGAAGAGCAGCACCTCCGAGGCTTTGTTCGGACCACCCTCGGTCAGCGTCTTGACAGTCTCGAAGACCTTAACGGCGTTGGTGATGCTGATGGTGATGACAAAGAGCGTCGTCGGGCCGAGCATCGGCCAGGTGACCAGAAAGAAACGATCGACTGCGGATCTGGCGCCGTCCACCTCGGCTGCGGCATAAAGCTCACGCGGGATCGCCGTCAGGCCAGCAAGGAAAAGCACCATATTGAAGCCCGCCGATTGCCAGACGCCGATGATCGACAGGCTGTAAAGCGCCGTGCCGGAGCTACCGAGCCAGTTCGGGCCGGAAAGTCCGACAAGCGAAAGCAGCGCGTTGAGCGGGCCGATGGTCGGATGGAACATATACTGCCAGACGGTCGCCATGGCGACGATCAGCGAGGCGACAGGCAGGAAATATGCGGTGCGAAAGAAACTGCGCGCCGTGGTCTCGCTTTCGATCAGCATCGCAATGCCGAGCCCGAGGCAGATCGAGACCGGCGCGACGATTGCCGTGTAGACCGCCGTGTTCCACAGCGACCTGCGAAAGGTGCGATCGGTGATCAGGTCAGCGTAGTTTTCCAAACCGACGAAACGGAACGTTCCATAGCCGAGCTCGAAGTCGGTGAAGCCGAGGATGATGACGGCAACGACCGGAAGAAGCACGAAGAGGAAAAGCAACACGATCGCCGGCAGCGCCAGCATCCAGGCAATGCGGGCTTCGCTCAGCCGATGCGCTGCGGCTGGATCTCGCGGCATGGCCATGGACGTGACGCTAGCCATGCGCCTTCTCCAGCTTGGCATCGGCAGCAGCAACGACACTGCGCAGGCGCAGGCCGTCTTCGGCAAAAACCATGGCTCGTTCGCATGAGAGCTGAAGGGCGACAGGGACGCCGGCTGAAAGACCGGCGGCCCGCGCAGGCGAAAGCTTGACGATCATTGTCTCGCCGATCGTATCCAGCCGGCAATAGATAATGACCTCTGATCCCAGGAATTCGATCCGCTCGATGCACGCGGGAAGTCCGTCATGCCTGCTCTCGGCGAGGTGAACGAATTCTGGGCGAATGGCGATGGTGACCGAAGCTTTCGACTGCGCCATGGTCTTAAGCGCCAGGCGAATTCCGCCAAAGGCGACGATACCGCCTTCAGCAACCGCCGGCAGCAGGTTGATGCGCGGCTGGCCTATGAAGCGGGCAACCTCGATATGCGCTGGGTCATCGTAGATTACTTGCGGACTCGCGAGCTGTAGTAGATTGCCGCCGATCATCACGGCGAGGCGGTCCGCCATTGAGAGAGCCTCCGCCTGGTCGTGCGTGACATAGACGGTAGGTACGCCGGCGCGGCGATGCAACTCGACGATTTCGCCGCGCGCATGGACGCGCAAGTTGGCGTCAAGGTTGGAAAGCGGCTCGTCCATCAGGAAAACGCTTGGTTGGCGTACCATGGCGCGGGCAAGGGCCACGCGTTGGCGCTGGCCGCCGGACATCTGCCCGGGCTTGCGGTCCAGCAAATGGTCGATCTTCAACGATTTCGCCATCTCCCTGACGTCACGCTCAATGCTTGCACGGATCGTGCGCTGGCCGGGCGTCAGTGGCCCCATGAGTGGCAGGCGCTGCATTCTTGAGAGCCGGCGCATTGCAAGCGGCACGGCGATATTTTGCGATGCCGTCAGGTGCGGGTAGAGCGCGTAGGATTGAAAGACCATCGCGATATTGCGGTCGGCCGCTGCCATCGCCGACACGTCGCGCCCGCCGATCGCAATTTCGCCCTCGTCGGCATGGTCGAGGCCGGCAAGGATACGCAGCAGGGTGCTCTTGCCGCAGCCTGAAGGACCGACAAGCGCGATGAACTCGCCGGGCTGCGCTTCGAGGCTCACGCCCTTGAGGATTTTGCTGCCGCCGAAGGACTTCGTGATACCGCCAAGCGAAAGCGTCGCGCTCATTCGGCCGGCTCCTGCGCCTTTGCCGCATGCGGATAGACCTCGTGCACGACGTCGTCGAGCACATGCGCCGTCATGCCGGGAACCGCGACGGTGTGGCTTTCGGCATCATCGCCAAATTCGTGGACAACGGCACCGATCAGGCGCTTGCCCGGCATTTCACGCTCCATCTTGTTGATGATGAAGGCGGCCGACGGTCCCCATGTCAGCGCTGTCTGTTCGAAGCGTCCCTGCCAGGCCCAGTGCAGATGGCCGCTGGCAAAGAGCGCGACGTCATGTGCGGCGATCAGGTCGTAAAGCCGGCGGCGCTGGGACGGCCTGACGCTCCAGTAACCGGTATCGCCTTCATGCGGCTCGTCGACGAAAAAGCGGCTTGTGCGCAAAAAGCGCAATGCGACGGCCGCCCCGGTCTTCCAAAGCCTTCCGGAGCCATTCGAACTGCGCTTCCTCCTCGTCATCCTCATGGCCGAGCAGCAGCGAATTGAGGCCGACGAAGCGCCAGGAACCTGCGTCTTCCAGCCATCGGTCCTCACCGGCCAGCCGCCGCCAGCGCTGAAGCCGCTCAGTATTGACCGGCTGACGCGAGCCTGGGAGATCGCCGACATCGTGATTACCCGGAACGATGAGCATCGGGATGGAAGCCTGACGCATGAGGCCCATCGAAAAGATGATGTCCTCGTCCAGATCCGCGCCGTCGACGCTGAGATCGCCGGTATGGATGATCAGATCGGCACCGGTTTTTTCGACCCATGTCAAAAGCGGCGCCCAATTGCCGTTGAAATGCGGCTTGTTCGGGCTGAAATGCGTATCGGTGATCTGAATGATTTTCATGGGCGCGCCTCCGGGTCAGGGAAGCGTCAAACGTCCCTTTGAACGATCGGCGCTTCTTGGTGACCTCTCTAGAAGGCTCCCATGTCAAATAGGCAGCGGCGGTTTTCAGCTGTTTTCCAGTTTTGTCATCAATCCGTCATGAAGCGTCATGTCTTCGCAGAGGCGGAAGTGAGACCTTTCAGACCCCGCACTGTTCTGGCCCTCCCGCATGGACCTATTGCGGTGTCGCCTGCGACCGCTTCGTCCTTACGGTGACGATAAAGGCGGCCGTAAACAGGATGGAGAGCATCAACACAATGGTCGGCGCTGGTGCGCTATCAATGAAAAAAGACAGATAGATTCCAGCACCTGAAGCGATTAAGGCAATGACCACCGACAGGATGAGCATCCTGCTGAAGCTGCGCGTCAGCAGGAAGGCAATAGCGCCCGGTGCAATGAGCATCGCGATGGCGAGGATAATTCCGACCGCCTTCAACGCACCGACAACGGTCAGCGAAATCAGGCAGAGCAAGCCGTAGTGCAACAGGTTGACCCGAAGGCCGACGGCCCTCGCCTGGGCCGGATCGAAGGCATGCAGCAGGAAATCCTTCCACTTGATAACGATGATGCCCGCAGTCAATGCCGCAATGACGGCCGCCTCGGCAATGTCGCGCCAGGCAACGCCCAGCATGTCCCCGAACAATATGTGATCGAGATGCACCTCGGACTGGATTTTGACGTAGAGCACCAGGCCGAAGCCGAACATGCCTGAAAACACGATGCCCATCACCGTATCCTGCTTGATGCGGCTGTTGTCTTTCAAAAAACCAGTGGCAACCGCACAGAACATGCCGGTGACGAAGGCGCCAACTGCAAAAGGGATGCCGATGATATACGCAATGACCACGCCAGGAAAAACCGCATGGGAGATGGCATCGCCCAGCAATGACCAGCCCTTGACCACGAGAAAACAGGAAAGCAGCGCCGTCGGCACGGCCACAAGCATCGAGATGACCAGCGCATTGACCATAAAGCCGAACTGGAAAGGCGAAATCAGCGTCTCAAGGATATTCATTGACGGGCCTCGTGAACTTCGGCCGCCCTGCGACGCGCCGCCAGCATTCCGTGTTTGGGAGCAAGGAAGAAGGCGGCAAGGAAGAGGAGGGTCTGCAGCACGACGATGATGCCGCCAGTTGCGCCGTCCAGGAAATAACTCGCATACGCGCCGACGAAACTGGTCGCCGCGCCAATGACGACGGCGATCGCGAGCAGCCGGGGGAAGCGGTCCGTCAGCAGATAGGCAGTGGCGCCCGGGGTCACCACCATACAGATGACGAGGAAGGCACCTACCGTCTGAAGGGCGGCGACCGTCGATGCCGAAAGCAGCGTGAAGAACATGATCTTGAGCGCAGTGGGATTGAGGCCGATCGACCGTGCATGGGTCTCGTCGAAGAAGGTGACCATGAGATCCTTCCATTTGACGAGAAGGATGGCGAGCGAGACAAACCCGATGACGGCGAGCTGGAGAGTGTCCTCCGGGGTGATGGCGAGAATGTTGCCGAGCACGATGGTCTGGACGTTCACCGAGGTCGGCGACAGGGACACCATGAAGAGGCCGAGCCCGAAAAAGGAGGAGAAGATCAGGCCGATAATGGCGTCCTCTTTCAGCCTAGTACGCTGGTTGAGGAAGAGCATCGCGGCGGCCGCAAGGCCGCCGGAGAAGAATGCGCCGACCGAAAAGGGCAGGCCCAGCATATAGGCGCCGGCCACCCCGGGGACGATGGAATGGGAAAGCGCATCGCCGATCAGTGACCAGCCCTTGAGCATCAGGTAGCAGGATAAAAACGCGCAGACACCGCCGACCAGAGCCGACACCCACATGGCATTGAGCATGTATTCGTAGGTGAAAGGCTCAATCAGAAAGGCCATCAGCGCGAGCCTCCATTACCCCGTGGCTCGTGCGCGACGAACCGGCCGTCTTGCAGCACGAGCGGGCGTTCGTCGTCGGTCATCACATCGATCGGATGTGACTGGCCATCCTTAGCCTCGGCCAGCAAGAAGTGGCGCAGCACGCCGCCAAAGGCCTTTTCAAGATTTGCCTGCGTGAAAGTCTCGGCAGTCGTGCCATGGGCGAGCACTGTGCCTTTGACGAGCACGGTGCGGTCGCAGAATTCAGGCACCGAGCCGAGATTGTGCGTGGAAACCAGCATGACCCGGCCCTCGTCGCGCAACTCGCGAAGCAATGCGATGATCTGGTCCTCGGTCTTGACGTCGACACCGGTGAAGGGCTCATCGAGCAGGATGACGCGGCCGTCCTGGGCAAGCGCGCGGGCCAGGAAAACGCGCTTCTTCTGCCCGCCTGACAGCTCGCCGATCTGGCGTGTGCGGAAGTCGCTCATGTTGACGCGTGCGAGTGCCGATGACACAGCAGCGTGATCTGCCGCCTTCGGGATGCGCATCATGCCCATGTGGCCGTAGCGGCCCATCATGACAACGTCCTCGACCAGGACTGGAAAATCCCAATCGACCTCCTCGCTTTGCGGCACGTAGGCGACGAGGTTCTTGCGGAGCGCCTCACCGACTGACATCCCGAGCACTCTTATCTCGCCCTTGGCAAGACGCACGAATCCCATGATCGACTTGAACAGCGTCGACTTGCCGGAGCCGTTGACACCGACCAGCGCGGTGATCGTGCCCATCGGGATCTGGAAACTCGCATCCCAAAGCCCAGTATGGCCATTGCGATAGGTGACGGTGGCGCTTTTCACCGCAATGCCCGATCCCGCATCGAAAGACGCGTGACGGGCAAGATTGCTGAGCGGCTCATTCATTGCGACAGGCCCTCGACAAGGCCCTTTTCGACCGTGTCGGAAGTTGCGCGAAGCAGATCAATATAGGTCGGCACAGGCCCGTCCTCCTCGCTGAGGGAATCCACATAGAGCACGCCGCCGTAATGTACGCCGGTTTCGCGCGCCACCTGCCTGGCCGGCTTGTCGGACACCGTGCTCTCGCTGAAAACGGCAACGATCTTGTTGGCATCGATGGCATCGATCACCTTGCGGACCTGTTGTGGTGTTCCCTGCTGGTCGGCATTGATCGGCCAGAGATAGAGTTCCTTCAGGCCAAAGTCACGGGCGAGGTAGGAAAAGGCGCCCTCGCTCGATACCAGCCAGCGCTTATCCTCGGGAATCTGCGCAAGCTTTTCTCGGATCGGCGTAATGGTCGCCTCGATCTTCTCTTTGTAGGCGGCAGCGTTGGCCTGGTACGCCGCGGCGTTCTTTGGATCGTACTTGACGAAGGCATCGCGAATGTTGTCGACATAGATCAGAGCATTCTTCGGCGACATCCACGCATGCGGATTGGGCTTGCCGGTATATGGTCCTTCGGAAATGCTCATCGGTTGAACGCCTTCAGAGACGACGACGCCCGGAACGTCACGGAGGTTGACGAAAAACTTTTCGAACCAGCGCTCGAGATTAAGGCCGTTCCAGAGGATAAGTTGAGCGCCCTGCGCCCTTTGTATGTCACCGGGTGTCGGCGAATAATTGTGGATCTCCGCACCCGGTTTGGTGATCGATTCCACGATGGCGGCGTCGCCCGCCACATTCTTGGCCATGTCGGCGATGACCGTAAATGTCGTCACCGCCTTGAACTTCTCCTGAGCCGCTGCCGGCATCGCTGCGACCGACACGATTGCTGCCGCGATCAGTCCGGCTAACAAGCGCCCTACCCGTTTCAACATGCCGATGCTCCTTGCTGCGAATGATTTGCATATGCAGTCTTATGGAAAGGCCTCCATCTTTGCAAGTGCGACTTATTCGCAATTATGAAAGCTTTGTGAAATTTGATCTGCGAGCCTGAAAGGGGCGGCGGCATCTACCATGGCGCTGCCACCCGATTATCCGGAAAAATTTCGAACCCTGGCCTGTCGGATTGCGCAAGGGACCTTCGTCTTATCATCAGCATTGGCGAAACGCACGCGATAGAGAGGAAAGACCCATGTTCCGCACGGCCCTGATTGCAGCAGCCCTGTTTGTCACCAGCTCCCTCCTTGCCGAGGCGCAACCGGCGGGCAACCGCGTTAAGGTCAACGGCATGCAGATCTATTACGAAGTGTCCGGCGATGGCGATCCGTTGGTCGTGCTGCACGGCGCCTATATGAATATCCCCTCCATGGGAACAATTGTCCCGAAGCTCGCCGAAACCCATAAGGTCTACGCGCTCGAACTTCAGGGGCACGGCCGCACCACCGACATCGACCGGCCGATTACCTATCCCAACCTGGCCGACGACGTGGCGGCCTTTATGGACGCGGTCGGGCTCAAGAAGGCCGACATATTCGGCTACTCCATGGGCGCGGCCGCCGGGCTGCAAGTTGCCATCCGCCATCCCGAAAAGGTGAACAAGCTGATCGCAGCCTCCGTCGCTTATGACGCTGAGGGCTGGCAGCCGGAGTTCAGGGCCTTCATCCCGCAAATGACGGTGGAAATGTTTGTCGGCATGCCGTTTGCTAAGGACTATCGCAAGCTTGCCGCCAATCCCGACGGTTTTCCCGCCCTGGTCAAGAAGCTGATCGCGCTGGAACACGAGCCGATGGCATGGGAAGCGGACGTCAAGGCGGTGAAGACACCGGTGCTGATCGTCACTGGCGACGCCGACGTTGCGACCCTCGAACATTCCGTTGCCATGTTCCGGCTGCTCGGCGGCGGCACTATGGGCGACATGGGCAAGCCGCTGCCGGCCTCGCGCCTCGCCGTCATGCCGGCGACGTCACACACGGCTGTCATCAACCAGCCCGAGCTGCTGCACGCCTTCATCGAGCCCTTCCTGAAGGGCGAGACGCCGAAGGGCATGTTCGACTAGGGTACGCATCGATGCCCGTCGTAAGCTCCCCTCGAAACAATTAGCAGCCAATCGTGGACGTGCATGTCAGCTGGATGCGAAGGCCCACCATGGCAAGCCTTCGCATCCAGCCCAGCGGCCGACAGATTTTTTCGCGGTTAACGAAACGAGGCCGAGTGAACCGCATCATAAGCCGCTGTGCCATCCGGCATGGGAAATCGACCTCATCACCGTAAAGGAAAAGCGCTGGAGATTCTTAAGGCCACGATCTCAGATCAGGAGGCTTGCGCGCTGTAGGCCAGGTCATCATCGGGCGTGGTCACCACCACGGGTCGGCGCGCGAATTCCGAGGCTGGAACGGGTCGTCCCACGTGGAATCCCTGAACATCGTCAATTCGGCATTCCCGCATCAGCTCGAGCTGTTCTTCCGTTTCGACGCCTTCTACGAGAATGCGATGCCCACGATTGCGGATGAGCCGGATTATATCGCGCAGCATGGATCTTCCACGCGCAGTATCGCTGTCGTGAAGGAAGGATCGATCAATCTTGACGGTGTCGAAGTCGATCAGGCGAAGCCAGGAAAGACCCGCGAAGCCGGTCCCAAAGTCGTCCAGCCAAATCTTGATGCCAAGCGCTTTCAGGTCGCTAATGCAACGGATAACATCCGAATGCATTTCCAGTTCAAGCCCCTCGGTTATTTCGAACGCGATCCTTGCGCCCATCACGCCGGTCTCGGAAAGGACGGCGGCGACGCAGGAGGCAAAACCAGGTGCTCTCAACTGGATCGGCGAAACATTCACGCTCACCAGTTCGATATGATTTGCAGCCAGCAGTTCCCTGCAAACGGTGCGCAGGGCCCAATAGCCAAGTTCCATTATCGCACCGGATCGCTCGGCTACCGGGATGAAGAGACTTGGCGGCGCTGCAGTGCCGTCAGGCATGCTCAGTCGCATGAGAGCCTCGACCGCATGCACGTTGCCACTTTCGACCTCTTGAATCGGCTGATAGACAAGGGAGACGAGCTCCTGAGCCACAGCAACCTTCAAAAGTGCGGCTATGTGCGCCGTTTCGTCACCGCTTTGAGGATCGTTCGGATCGAAAAGTTCTGCGCAATTGCGGCCGTTTGCTTTCGCCGAGTAAAGAGCGCGATCCGCTTCGTTGATGATTTTCTCAAGTTTCGAACCAGATTCTGGTCTTGTGACTGCCGCGCCAACGCTGACCGTCACCACCGGCACCCCGTCGAGACGCTGCCCGTGCGCAATTTTAAGGTCTTCGACGGTTAGACGGAGTTTTTCAGCGAGATCCGCAGCCTCCACATCGTTGCGCAGGGCCGCGATTACGATGAACTCCTCGCCCCCGTAACGCCCAATCGTCGCCCCTATAGACGCCGCAGCGTCGTCAAGAGCCGTCGCCACAGCGATGAGGCATCTGTCCCCCTCCTGATGACCATAGAAGTCATTATACTTTTTGAAGAAATCGACATCGATCAGAAACGTCGCAAATTCGATCCCATGCGTTTGCCATTTCTCCCAAAAGTCACGCAACTTTTGGTCGACGGCCCTTCGATTTTCCAATCCGGTCAATGGGTCGGTATTCGACAGCCTGAGAAGTGCCTTTCCCCGCTCCGAGGCTTCCTGGTGCTGGAGGTCCGCCTCATGCGCGTTGAGGAAGACGTTGAAGCGTTCCTTGTTAAGCTTCCAATTCACATAGGACGTGAATGTGAAACACGATAAGTAGAACGTCACGAAAGCGAGATCGTAGGAAGGCCCGGGACTGAAGACTGCAAGCGATGCAAGGAATATCGCCAGCACCAGGCTCGATGCGATAACCGATAATGCAAAGCGAAAGCTGAAGAAGAGGTTCGCGCCCATCATGAAGATCGCGCCGAACACCATATAGTAGGACAGACTTTCAACTCTTGTCGTCAACAGCGTCGGAATGACCCATCCCGCATAGCCCAGGACCAAGGCGGCCGCGCATGTCAGATCGAGGCAGTTGGTACGAACGCCTCGCCGAAGTTGAACTTCAAGCACGAGCAGGGCTCCGAGCCCGACGATCACCCGCGCGATGATGGTGAAGATCGCCACATCGGGAACAAGAAGCAGGTCGGTCACGAAGAACATCAGATAGACCGTGACTGCCAACCAAAGGCCAGCGCGGGTCGACGTTCTACGACGCTGATCGCCCTGTTCGAGATAGAGAGCGCGCAGATCGCAGGACTGATAAGCCTTTTCCTGCGCAATGAGCGTTGTCTCGACTTCTGCCAGCGTGTGCCTCATGCACGGTTCACCCGAACTCATCGAAAGGTTTCCGTCCGCTTCCGCGTCGTCGAAACAATTTGCGGTCATTGCAGATGGCACGGCCAAGGTTGTCGCGACGATAGTTATTGTCGATGAAGTTTTGGTTAAGCCCCATGCCGGCACAAGGTTGCCGGGTCACAATGGGTTACCAATTTTCCGCTATTGCGCCATTTATTAAACTCTAGCGCGAGGCAATTTCTTTTTCTATAGTTAGCTTAGTATTAACGGAAACAACAAAGTGAACCGATCTCAGACAGCTCTCGACGGAGTTAGCCTCGTCACCCCTGATCTCATCGCGGGGAGTTCAAAATTATCAGACAGCGGGTATCTGCAAGAACGCTTCATTGAAGGGCGTGCAGAACTGGCGGTTTTGCTCGCCTTAAGCGAGCAGCAATTCAAGAACCGCTTGCCGGCGGCAGAAATCGTCCGGGATCTGACGACGCGGCTGAGTGAACTGAGGCAAAAGCTGCCTTCCTCTGTCTGGCAGCGCCTCACGCCGATTGCTCGCGAACATCCCGTCGCTGCCTATCTTCTTGAAGATCCCCTGACCCGCTGGTCCTTCGAAAAACCTCGCGGCTACTCGGGCGACGCTCAACTTCTCGACTTCATTTACGAGCATCCGAGCATGAACCCGGCGATCGAAAAGGCTTCCGCTCTGGGACGGGATCTTTATGCATACACAAAGCAAGCTTCGTCATCTGTCGCTGTGCGCGAAAGGCGGAACCTTCTGACCGCAAAGGTGGACGCCATCGCATCTGGTCGGCCGGGCGACACCGAGATCCTGACGATCGCCGCTGGACATCTGAGGGAAGCGGACCAGTCGACGGCGTTGCAGGACGGCGCGATCAGTCGCTGGGTGGCGCTCGACCAAGACCCGCTCAGTGTCGGATCAGTGGCGCGCGACTTTGCCGGAGGTCCGGTCGAGGCCATCAATGGTTCCGTACGCACGCTCTTGTCACGTTCTCAGCAACTGGGGCGTTTTGACTTTATCTACGCGGCCGGCCTCTACGACTACCTTGCGCACAATGTGGCAGTGAAGCTTACCGAACGTTGCCTGCAGATGCTCAAGCCCGGCGGTCAATTTCTGTTCGCCAACTTCGCGCGCGACATACACGTCGAGGGATATATGGAAACGTTCATGAACTGGGCTCTTCTATGGCGCTCTCAATCGGAGATGTGGTCGATTATAGGGGGCCTTCCAAATCAGGATCGGTTTGAAGCAAAGGTGGAGTTCGGCGAAAACAGGAACGTCCTCTACGCGATCCTGCAGACCTGAAGTTCGATGCTGATGCGGGCCGCCTGAGACATAGATCGCCTCGACCGGCTCTTACCGGAACGGCGGTCGTGAAGAGGCAGCAACAGCGCCGCGCCTTTGCGCGGCGCTTGAGCCATCTGTGCAGGTTCAAACCGCCAGGACCGCGGCGCAATCGCCAGGTTTTATCAGTCCCGGAAAATGCCGCGCAGCGAGGATGCCGGTCATTCTTGAGCAGAGCTCGACCGGAAGACTGCCGGTTCTTCCGACCGGATGGATGCGTGCCACAACCTCACCCTTTTTCACGGGCTGGCCGAGGTCGACTGCAAATTCGACGAGCCCTGCTTCCTCTGCGAAGAGGAAGCAGTCTCCATCCGGCATGTCGAGCCACTGGGTGGGCTGCTCTTCGACGACACCCTCAACGATGCCGGCATGCGTTAGAACGTTCATCACCCCGCGTTTGGCAATGGCCGCGCTTTTCGCCGTCGCCGTCCCGCCGCCGCCAAGCTCGGTGGTGATGAAGATCTTGCCCATCTCCTCGGCGGCCGTGTCGTACATGCCGACGGCGTCGATCTCCAGCATTTTCATCGAGTAGGGCGCGCCGAACGCCTGCACGAACTCGAAACCCTTTGCCTCCTGTTTCTTGTCTGGAAGAATGTGGGCGGCGCAAAACGGCAGAAAATCGAGTGTCCTGCCGCCCGAATGGAAGTCGAGCACGATATCGGCAAGCGGCAGAAGGACCCGCTGGAAATAATCGGCGATCTTCTGTGTGACCGTGCCATCCGGCCTGCCCGGAAAGCTGCGGTTCATATTGCCCTTGTCGATCGGCGAGGTTCTGGTCTGCGACAGGAACGCCGGATAGTTCATGGCGGGCACGATGATGACGCGGCCTTTAACTTCTTCTGCCCGAAGCGTGCGGGCAAGATCGAAGAGTGCGATCGGCCCTTCATATTCATCGCCGTGATTGCCGCCTGTCAAAAGAGCGGTCGGGCCGCGGCCGTTTCTAATGACGGTGATCGGGATCATGACCGATCCCCATGCGGAATCATCGCGGCTGTAGGGCAGCCGCAAGAAACCATGCTGAACGCCGTCCGCCTCGAAATCGACCGTCGCACTGATCGGCGATGGGCGCATTATTGTATCGCTCATCATCCCATCAGTCCTTGACCATCAACTTTCGCGGCACATTGGCGAGGCACTCGACGCCAGTCTTCGTGATCAGAATGCTTTCGGTCGTCTCGAAGCCCATGTCTTCGAGCCACAGACCTGTCATGAAATGGAAGGTCATGCCGGGTTTCAATTCCGTCTTGTCGCCGGGACGCAGGCTCATGGTCCGCTCGCCCCAATCCGGCGGATAGGAAAGCCCGATCGGATAACCGGTACGATTGTCCTTCAAGATCCCGTATTTTTTCAGGACCGCAAAGAAGGCATTGGCGATGTCTTCGCAGGTATTGCCGGGCTTTGCGACGGCAAGGCCGGCTTCCATGCCTTCGAGCGTTGCTTTTTCCGCATCGAGAAAAGCCTGCGTCGGCTTGCCGAGGAAGACGGTCCGCGAAAGCGGCAGATGGTAGCGATTATAGCAGCCGGCGATCTCGAAGAAGGTTCCCTCGCCCCGTTTCAACGGCCGGTCATCCCAGGTGAGGTGCGGGGCAGAGGCCTCCACGCCCGACGGCAGCAAAGGCACGATGGCCGGGTAATCCCCACCGATCCCGTCGACGCCTCTTGTCCCAGCATCATAGATCTCCGCGACGAGATCGCATTTGCGCATGCCGACTTCGATCTTGTCGAAGATGCGTTGATGCATGGCTTCGACAATGCGGGCGGCATTGCGCATATATTTGACTTCCGTCTCGCTCTTGACGGCGCGCTGCCAGTTGACGAGCGCCGTCGCGTCGACGAAACGGGCATTCGGCAGATGGTTTTGCAGCGAAGCGAAGGCTGCCGCCGAAAACCAGTAATTGTCCATCTCGACGCCGATCGAAATCTTACTGAGGCCGCGGTCCGTCAAAATGCCGGAGAGGTAATCCATCGGGTGCCGCTCGGTCGACTGCACGTAGTGATCGGGATAGCCGATGATGTTTTCGTGTTTCAGGTAGGCGGTGAGCTTCGCGCCATTGGCGTCCTGCCCGCGGCCGAACCAGATCGGTTCGCCGGACGGCGGCACGATCACGGCCTGATGCACATAGAAGGACCAGCCGTCGTAGCCGGTCAGCCAGGCCATGTTCGATGGATCGCTGACGATCAACAATTCGATGCCCTTGGCCTCCATCGCCTTTCGGGTCTTGTCGAGGCGGGCGCCGTATTCCTCGCGCGAAAATTTGAGTTTAGGCTCACTCATGGTCTTTTCTCCCTTGTCCGGTGCCGCACCGGTCAGCTTTCGAATATGGTTCCGGCGTTGGCGGCGTTGGCTCGCGCAAAGGCAAGCGTGGCGATGGCGGTGTCCTGTATGCCGGTGCCGGTCAGGTCTGCGATCGTGATTTGCGTGGCGTCCGAACGGCCCTGACGTTGACCGGCTACGATCTGTCCGAGCTCCGGAAATGCCGCGTCGGCGGCAACCGTGCCTGTTGCGATCGCGTGGTGAAGTTCGCCCAGCCGGCGCGTCTGCTTCAGGCTGTCGGCGACATAGAGCCAGGCTTTGGCGATTGCGACGGGGTCAATCTCGTTCTTGTGTTCCGCATCAGAACCCATGGCCGTCACATGCTGGCCGGCCTCCAACCATTCGGCTTTCAGGATCGGCGTTTGCGAAGGCGTGGTCGTGACGATGACGTCGGCCCCAGCGACCGCATTCTTCGGGTCTGCCACCGCGGTGACGGCCAACCCAAGCGCCTTCGCGAGCTGCGCGGCAACGCCCTGCGCCTTGGCAAAATCGCGCGCCCAGATCCGCGCCTCGCGGATCGGCCGTACCAGCATCAGCGCCTCAAGCTGCAGTTTCGCCTGCATACCGGCCCCGAAGATCGCCGCGACCTTCGAGTTCTCGCGGGACAGATGCTTTGCTGCGACGGCTCCTGCAGCTGCCGTTCTGACGTCGGTCAGGTAGCCGTTGTCAAGGAGCAGCGCTTGAACAAGGCCGGTTCTGCTGGAAAGCAGCACCATCATCCCGTTCGTGCTCGCAAGCCCGATTTTGGGATTGTCGAAGAAACCGGGACTGATCTTGATGGCGAAGCTTTCGATGCCTGGGACATAAGCCGTCTTCACATCGACTTCGCCACGATGTTCCGGAACGTCGAGCCTCAGGATCGGGGGCATGGAGACAGCTTTCGTCGCCAGCGCTTTAAAGGCATCTTCGACGCAGGCGACCGCGTCAAGATCGAGGCCGATGACCTTCCGAAGATCTGCTTCCGTCAGAATGACCATGGAGCTCATGCCACATCCTTTCTGATAGGCGCGGTCGCGCCGTTGATCACACTTCGATGCTGCTCCATGTCGACATTGCGGCCTGACAGGATCGCAACCACCGGCCCGGTGATCTCGATCTTGCCGGCAAGCAGCGCCGCAACCCCGACAGCACCCGCTCCCTCGATCACCTCGCGTTCCATTGAATAGGCATGACGCATGCCCGCGGCGATCTCCGGCTCGCTCAGAAGAACGACGTCATCAAGCAAGTCGCGGCACATCGAGAAAGTGAGCTGGTTATCGAGGCCGATGCCGCCACCTAGGGAATCGGCAAAGCTCTCCTCTTCCTGGACCTCCACCGGGCGCCCTGCCTCAAGGCTTGCCTTCATGGCGGCACCCCGCTCCATGGTGAGGCCGATGATGCGAACGTCCGGATTGATCGCTTTCAGCGCGGCTGCGACACCAGACGCGAGGCCGCCGCCGGACAGCGGCACGAGGACCGTTGCGGCCTCGGGGCAATCCTTGAAGACTTCCAGCCCGAGTGACCCCTGCCCCGCAATCACCCTGGCGTCATCAAAGGGTGGGACCGCGACCAGCCCGTCGTCTTGTACAAGACGGTCGACCTCCAACTGGGCGTCGTCTTGGGAGCGCCCGATGATCCGGACATTTGCGCCGAGCCGGCGGATCTCGGCCACTTTGTTTTCGGGAACCAGCCGCGACATGCAGATGGTCGCCGTAGAACCCGCCGCCTTCGCGGCATAGGCAAGCGCGCGCCCGTGATTGCCAGTCGAGGCGGCAACGACGCCGCGCGCCTTCTCCTCTGCCTTAAGCGAGAGCACGGCATTGGTGGCGCCGCGCAGCTTGAAACTGCCGGTAATCTGCTGGTGTTCGAGCTTCAGGTAGACAGCTGTGCCCACACGTTCGCTGAGCGCGTCCGACCTTATGATCGGGGTTTTCCGGACCCGGCTGGAGATGCGCTCGGACGCAAGAATGATGTCCCTTAGGCTGACTGGCAAAGACGTGGTCATGACATCAATTTTCCGGATAAGGCATCGTCATGAGACGGGCGACTTCCGGCCGCGCTTGATCCTCGCCGCAAAGCCTCAGGCAGGCCCAGGCAGTCGCAAGATTGCTGCTGACTACCGGCTTGCCGATCATCCGTTCGATCCTGCCTGCGACCTGGGCGGCACGCAGCGCCGTACAGGAGATGAAGAGGGCATCGGAGCCTGGCGCAGTGGCGTCAAGCGCAAGCGCTGCGATCTCGTCCGGCGCAATCCGCGCCATCTCGCGGTCGTCGATGAACCCAAGGCAGGTGAATCGGTCTATTTCGAAACCGAGATGTGCAAAATAATCCGCCATCGGCCTGCTTGTTTCGACGGTGTAGGGCGTCAGGACCGATATTCTTTTTGCGCCGAAGGCGCGCAGCGCGTCGACCGCAGCCGCCGTCGGCGTGACGACCGGCACGCCGGGCTTTGCAGCGGCGATTGCAGCCTCGACCTTGGCATCACCGATGACGACCGATGCCGACGTGCATGAATAGATGATCGCATCGAGCGGTTCGCCTGGCAGGATGAGACCTGCTCCTGACGTCAGCGAAGGCTGCATTTTCAGGAGGTTTTCCGGCGTCGTCGGATTGGCGTAATGGATGCGGCTCACATAGACGCCGATGCGGTTGCTCGCGACCATTCGCTGGAAGTCGACTTCCGTCGTATGGTCGGTTGCAAGGATCACAAGGCCCACGCGCTTTTCCAGAGGGCGCTCGTCCAGCCGCGGACGGCGGCTTGCCGTCAGGATATCGATCGTTGCCGTCATCTCAGTCTTCCGTCCGAGCGTAGCGCTCTTCGAGCCAGCGCAGGCCGATCACCGAGATCAGGCTGATCGCCAGGAAAAAGATACCGACCAGCGTCATCGGCTCGATATAGCGGTAGTTGCTGTTGGCGATGCTCTTGGCCTGGTTCATCAGTTCGAGCACCGTGATTGCCGAAAGCAGCGGCGTCTCCTTGAACATCGCGATGAAATAATTGGCGAGCGCCGGGATCATCGGAGGGATCGCCTGCGGCAGGATGACATGGATCCATGCCTGGCGCGTGGTGAGGTTGGTCGCCTTTGCCGCTTCCCACTGCCCACGCGGCACATTCTCGATGCCGGCGCGGTAGACTTCGGCAGTATAGGTCGCATAGTGGAGGCCGAGGCCGATGACGCCGGCGACGAGTGGCGCAAGTCTGATGCCGATATCCGGCAGCACGTAGAAGATGAAGTAGAGCTGCACCAAAAGCGGCGTGCCGCGGATGAATTCGGAGAAAAAGCCGACGCCGCGCGATACCGCGGTGATCGGCGAACGCCGCACAAGCGCGATCGCAAGGCCCAGGATGGCCGCAACCACCGCACCGAGTACCGTCGCAAGGATGGTGATCTTGAAGCCTTCGATGAGCGTCGGCATGATCTGCCAGACGAAATCCCAGTCCCATTCCATCGATCTAGACCCTCATTCCGTCGAGACCGCGGGTCATGCGCCGCTCGAGCCAGCGCATCGCAGTCGAAATTGCCCAGGCCATCAGGAAGTAAAGAACGAGAATGGTCGCAAACGGTATCAGCGTATTGCCCGTCTGTGCCCGCACGACCTGCGCCTGGAAGGTCAGATCCGTCAGCGAGATCAGCGAGACGACGGCGGTCCCTTTCAGAAGTTCGATCGCATTGTTGCAGAAGGTCGGCAGCATCAAGGGCAGCGCCTGCGGCAGGATGATGTAGCGCATGCGCTGGTAGCGCGACAGGTTGAGCGCGATGCAGGCTTCGCTCTGTTCGCGCCCGATCGCCTTGACGGCACCGCGAACGACTTCTGCCGCATAGGCGCCGACATTCAGTCCGAGAGCAAGAACGCCTGCCTGGAGCGGTGTCAGGGTGAGCCCGGCAAAGGGCAACACGAAATAGACCCAGAAGAGCTGCACGAAGATCGACGTGCCGCGAAAGAACTCGATATAGGCTGTTGCAAGCGCCCGCACGGCGAAGAAGCGCGAAAGCCGCGCAAGCCCAGCCACGAATGCCATGACAAGCGCCAATGCCGATCCCATGAGCGTGAGCTTGATGGTGACGAGCGCACCTTCCAGGATCAATGTGAGGTAGCCGGACCATACCGACATCTGGACGGGTCCCTTTCAGGAGATTGAGAAACCGGCTCCGCTCGTTGGCGGAGCCGGACGTCCGCAGGCTTACTTTGCTGCGCAGAGCTTTTCGCGGCTGGTCGACATTGCGGCTGCGGCCGAGAAGCCGTAGGGTTCGATGATCTTTGCGAACTCGCCGGATTCCTTCATCTTCTTGAGCTCGACGTCATAGGCGTCGCGAAGGGCAACGTCCTGCTTGCGGAAGGCCGCACCATCGCAATAGACGGGGGCGCCCACGACCGGTGCAACCGTCTCTAGGTTCGCATCATTGGCCTTTGCCATCAGATCGTGGATCGACAAAACCGGCAGGGAGTAGGCGTCGATGCGGCCATCCTGCAGCATCTTGATGCCGCTCTGGCCGTCCGGAACGACGATGACGCGATCGCGCGGCACGCCGGCCTCAAGCGCGAGCTTTTCTTCCGTGCCGCCGCCGGGTGCGCCGATCTTGGCATCCGCATTGTCGGCGATATCCTTATAGCTCTTGAGCTTCAGCGGGTTGCCCTTCTTGACGGCGAAGGCTTCCGCGTCGCAGAGCATCGGCTCCGAATAGGCGACGGCAGCACAACGCTCGGGCTTCATGAAGAGGCCGGCGGTGATCGCATCGTGGCGGCCGGCCTGCAGGCCCGGGATCATCGCGCCATATTCGGAAATCGAGGCGACAACTTCCTTGACGCCGAGGCGTTCGAAGATCACCCGTGCAACGTCAGGCGCTGCGCCCGACACCTTTCCGTCCGCGCCGACCGACGTGAATGGCGGCTCGTTTGCGATGGCGATGCGGGCAAAGCCCTGCTCTTTCAGCTCTTCGAGATCGACGGCCTGTGCTGGCGCAATCGCTGCCGAAAGAAGTGCGGACAATGCGGCTGCACCGAGAAGAATTGTCTTTTTCATGTTCCCTGCTCCTGGTTTTCCTTGGATTATTGCTTGAGGCTGCATAGCGGTCAGATGCGATGTCCGGCCGCGATGATCTTGCGCAGGAAGGTTTGCGTCCGCTCCTGCGTCGGATTGCGGAAAATGTCGTTGGGACTGCCTTCCTCGACGATCTTGCCGCGGTCGAAAAAGAGCACGCGATCGGCAAAATCGTGGGCGAAGCCCATTTCGTGCGTGACGAGCAGCATCGTCATGTCGGATTCCGACGCGAGGTGCTTCATGACGCTCAAGACCTCCTCGACGAGTTCGGGATCAAGCGCCGATGTCACCTCGTCGAAGAGCATGATCTTCGGTGACAGCGCAAGCGCTCTGGCGATTGCGACACGCTGCTTCTGGCCGCCGGACAATTGGGCAGGAACGCTCTTGGCCTTGTCAGCCATGCCGACCATGTCCAGGAGCTCCATCGCACGCTTTTGCGCATCCGCGCGCTTGATGCCTTTCGTCAGCATCGGCGCAAGCGTCACGTTGTCGAGGACACATTTGTGGGGAAACAGATTGAAGTGCTGGAAGACCATGCCGATCTTCTCACGCATGCGATGCAGGTGGCGCTCGTCTGCCGGGACAAGCTCCTTGCCGCGCGGCATGTGATAGAGCTGCTCGCCGTCGACCTCGATATGACCGCCGCTGATCGATTCAAGCGTCATCAGGATGCGAAGGATGGTCGTCTTTCCCGATCCGGACGGCCCGATCAGAGCCAGCTTCTCGCCCGGCATGACATTCATCGACAAACCGTCGAGCACGGTCAGCGGCCCGTACTTCTTGACGATGTTGTCGATGCGGATGATCGGCGCCGTCATTCATCTCTCCCTGTTGAGACAGGCAATGCACTAACGATGACGGCCGATCCAAATCATGTCAATTCGCAAAATAATATCATGACAATTATTCTGACGCTGCTCATTTCGCGAGCAGTCGCGTCAAATCGCAAGCAACAGCGCCTCGGGATTTCCTTGCGCCAGAGATGCGACAATCCCAAGGCCGGTGCGCAATTCGCCTTCCGTGGTCGAGCCGAGTGAGATGCGCACGGCGGGCGTCCACCCCTGGTCGGCGGTCCTGAAGGAGGTGCCGGGCGCAATCGCAACGCCACGCAGGCGGGCCTGCGACACGAAGGAATCCTCCTGGTGGGCGCCCGAAAGCGGCAGCCAGACGTGCAGGCTTTGGGGATGGGCGCGATAGGCAAGGCCCGTCAGCGTCTCTGCGGCGATCGCATGCCGGCTCTTCAGCGCCTCGCGCTGCCACCTGACAAGTTCCAGAGCCGTGCCGTCGCTTACCCACCGGGTGGCGATTTCGGCAATCGCCGGCGTCGCCATCCAGCTCGAAACGAGATGGCGGTTGGCAACGGCGGCGACGTAGCGGTCAGGCGCTGCGAGATAGCCGATGCGCAAGCCCGGTACGGTGATCTTCGTGAAGCTCGTGACATAGAGCGTGCGCTCCGGCGCAAAAGCGGCAATCGGCGGCGCGCGATCCTCCACCAGCGGACCCAGGATGTCGTTTTCGATGATCGCGATATCGTGGCGCGCGGCGACATCGGCAAGCTGCTGCCGGCGCTTGGCGCTCATCAGCGCCGCCATCGGGTTGATGACGGACGGCTGCAGAAAGACCGCCCGGATCGGGCCCTTGCGGCAAGCCTCGTCGAGCGCTTCGGGGATCATGCCCTCCTCGTCGATCGCCAAACCTTCCAGATGAAGGCCGAGATAGGTGGAGAGCGGCACGAGCGTATGGTGGCTGATTGCTTCGGTCGCAACGGTGGAGCCCGGCGGGGCAACGCTCATCAGCGCGACGGTCATGCCGGAGGTCGCACCATTCGTAAGGCAGATATTTAGCGGAGAGACGTCCAGGCCGCAGCGCGACAGCCAGTCCGCCGCAATGGCGCGGTGACGCGGAAAGACCATGTTTGGTCTGAAAGACAGGGCCGAACTTGATGGAAGATTCTCCGAAAGCCACGCGAAGGCTTGGCGCATTTTTTCAAGATGGACCTGCTCGCAGACCGGCTTGAGGATCGAAAGGTCGATCACCTCGCCGAGCCGCTCGGGCAGGTAGGGCGGTTCGGGCTCGCGCGGCTGCGTCTGCACGAAGCTGCCGCGGCCGATCTCCCCCGCTATCAGGCCGCGTCGGATCAATTCGTCGTAGGCCCGGCTCACCGTCTGCACGGAAAGCTGCAGGTCATCGGCCATCTTTCGGTGCGGCGGCAGCCGGTCACCGTCCGAAAGCTTTCCGTCGGCAATCGCACGGGCGATCTGCTCGGCAAGCGAAAGATAAGCCGGCCGGCGAAGCTGGGAGGGGTCGGGGCGCCAATTTGTCATGATTTAAACACTGCTGAAAATCAGTTCAATTGACAATGGCAAAATGCGCTTCCATTGTCTTTTCCTCACCTTTGGAATGATTTGCGCAGCCGGGAATGCCATGAAACTCGACGCCATCGATCTGCGTATCCTCGACGCCATTCAGCGTGACGGACGCATCACCAAGCTGGCGCTTGCCGAAAAGGCCGGCCTCTCGCCGACACCTTGCTGGATGCGGCTTAGAAAACTGGAAAAGGCAGGCATCGTTACCGGCTACCATGCTCGCGTCGCGCTTCGCCGGATCGCCCCGGTTGCGAGCGTCATGGTGGAAGTGACACTCGCCAATCATCGCCAGAGCGACTTCGAACGCTTCGAACGCGTGATTGCGACCATTCCGGGAGTCATCGGCTGCTGGTCGGTCGGCGGCGGGATCGACTATTTCTTGAAGATTGCAGCACCCGATATAGACGCCTACCAGCGGCTGATCGATGACCTGCTTGACCGTGAACTCGGCATCGAGCGCTATTTTACTTATATTGTCACGAAGACGGTCAAGGACGAGACGGTGCTTCCCGTTGGCGCTTTGATTGGTCGACCGAACAATCATGGATAGACGGTCATCCGTATCGGCTGGATGTCAGCCAACCAGATCCGCTCGGATCGGACGCGTTTTCGATCATCTGCGACGCGATGAAAGCCGACAAAGGGCCGCGCCTCATGCCTGGTAATTGGTCGGCGCGAGCGAGCAGTTGCGTTGAGCCACGGGCGAAGGGGATCGATGGGATGGAACCGTAAGCCTGTGCAGGTGTTAAGAACGGACAAGCAAGTGTTTGCTCAACTCAATAGGGGATTTCCATGAATAATCTCATTTGGCTTGTCGGCGCCGTCGTCATCGTAATCGCGATTTTGAGTTTCTTCGGCCTTCGCTGATCGCAGACGTCGGTGATGTGCGGCGGCTCAACCCGCGCCATCGCCGGCATACGGCAGCCTGCCGCGCGCACCGGCGTAGTGGGCTGCCGGTACTCATCTTTCAGCGCCAAAGAGCAAAGACCGCTGCAGGCGGCCTTTAAAATGGCGTCTGCTTGATACCCGTTCTCCCTTGAAGTGGTGTATATCACTGTCCTTCAGCCCATCAAGCGGATCGCTGCGTCTCGGATTGTCATGCGCAAACCGGCGCGTAGACAGATCAGCCGCGGCACGCCGGAGCCTTAGTCAATCTCTCTCTTCTGGCCACCGGCAATGGACAATTTCTCGCCTCCGCCTGTGGGAGACTTGCCCGTCGGCAATGAGGAGATAAATCATGACCGCGGTTTTTGCCCGCCCCGATTTCCACAATGCGCTTTCACGCCTCAAGGACAGGCATCTCCTGCGTGATCTCGCCTATATCGGCGGACGTTGGTCGGCGGGCGACGCCGGCAAAAGCTTCGAAGTCACCGATCCTGCTTCTGGAACAACAGTTGCCTGGGTAGCGAGTCTTGGCGCGGACGAGACGGCAACGGCGATCGACGCGGCGGCGCGGGCAATGCCGGCCTGGCGCGCCATGCTGCCGCAGCACCGGGCAAAAATCCTGCGCAACTGGTTCGATCTGATCCTGGCATCAAAGGAAGATCTCGCCTTGATCATGACGCTCGAGCAGGGCAAGCCGCTTTCGGAATCCTTGGGCGAGATCGATTATGCCGCCTCTTTCGTCGAATGGTACAGTGAGGAAGGCAAGCGGCTGAATGCCGAAAACGTCACCAGCCACCTTTTGGATGCTGAGATGATCGTCCGCCGCGAGGCGCTCGGTGTCGTCGGTATCGTCACGCCGTGGAACTTTCCGTCCGCCATGATCACGCGCAAGGCTGCGGCAGCAATGGCTGCGGGCTGCACCGTCGTTGCCCATCCTTCATCCGAGACCCCGCTTTCAGCACTCGCACTTGCCGAGCTCGGCGAGCGCGCCGGGATTCCGGCGGGCGTATTCAATGTTGTCACCGGTGATGCGGCAACCATCGTCGGCCGCATGTGCGAGGACGAGCGCATCAGGGCGATGAGCTTCACCGGCTCGACCGGGATCGGCAAGCTCATTGCCGCTCAATGCGCGTCAAGCATGAAAAGACTGGTGATGGAGCTTGGCGGACATGCACCACTTATCATATTCGACGATGCCGACATCGAGCGTGCGGCCAGAATTGCCATAGACGCCAAGTTCGCCACGTCGGGCCAGGATTGCCTGGCCGCCAACCGCATCTTCGTGCACCGCTCAATTGCCGATCGCTTCGCTGAGGCATTCGCACGACACATCAAGGCATTGAAAGTGGCAACCGGCCTTTCGGCGAATGCCGATATCGGCCCGCTGATGCACGAACGTGCCATCGTCAAGGTCGAGGAACAGGTCTGCGATGCACTGAAGCGCGGAGCCAAACTGGTCACCGGCGGTAAACGTCACGTCGCCGGCCAACTGTTCTTCGAACCGACGCTGCTGACAGACGTTCCTGCCGATGCTCTCATCATGCGCGAGGAAACTTTTGGCCCCGTGGCAGGCATCAGCGTCTTCGACACGGAAGACGAAGTGATCGCTAAGGCGAACGCCACCGAATACGGTCTCGTCGCCTATGTCGTCACGGAGAATGGCGCCCGGCAAATGCGCCTTGGACGTGCGCTCGAATACGGCATGGTGGCGATCAACCGGGTGAAGATCACCGGCGGTCCCATTCCTTTCGGCGGCTGGAAACAATCCGGACTTGGGCGCGAGGGCTCGAGGCACGGCATCGAAGCTTTCACCCAGCTCAAATATCTCTGCATCGACACGGCCGCCTGAGGCCCTTCCGTTTAACATCAAGGACAATGCCATGTTGGAACGAAGCAACGAACTCAACGCCTGGGACCGGGATCATTTCTTCCATCCCTCCACTCATATGGGCATGCACGCACGTGGCGAGGCGCCGACGCGGGTGATCGGTAACGGTGAAGGCGTCTACATCACCGATACGAGCGGCCGCTCCAGTCTCGATGCCTTTGCCGGACTTTACTGCGTCAATGTCGGCTACGGCCGGCAGAAAATCGCCGATGCGATCGCCGAACAGGCAAAGAGCCTTGCCTACTATCACGCCTATGTCGGCCATGGCACGGAAGCATCGATCAGGCTGTCGAAGACGATCATCGACCGCGCGCCAGAAGGCATGAGCCGCGTCTACTTCGGCCTTTCCGGGTCCGATGCGAACGAGACGAACATCAAGCTCATCTGGTATTACAACAACATCCTCGGCCGTCCGGACAAGAAGAAGATCATCTCGCGCTGGCGCGGTTATCACGGCTCGGGTGTCATGACAGGTTCGCTAACGGGGCTCGAACTTTTCCACAAGGCTTTTGACCTGCCCCGCGCGCCCATTCTCCACACGGAAGCTCCTTATTATTTCCGCCGGCCTGACCGCTCGATGGACGAGGAGCAGTTTTCGCAATTTTGTGCCGACAAGCTGGAGGAGATGATCCTTGCCGAAGGTCCGGAAACAATTGCCGCCTTTATCGGCGAACCAATCCTCGGGACAGGCGGTATCGTTCCGCCGCCCGCCGGATACTGGCAGAAGATCCAGGCCGTGCTGGAAAAGTACGATATCCTGCTGGTTGCAGATGAGGTGGTGACCGGTTTCGGCCGCTTGGGCACGATGTTCGGCTCGGACCACTACGGCATGAAGCCGGACCTGATCACCATCGCCAAGGGCCTCACCTCGGCCTATGCACCGCTTTCCGGTACGATCGTTTCCGACAAGGTCTGGCAGGTGCTCGTCCAGGGCTCCGATCAGATGGGGGCGATTGGTCATGGCTGGACCTACTCCGCACATCCGATCTGCGCCGCCGCTGGGATTGCCAACCTGGAACTGATCGATGAGCTTGATCTCGTGAGGAATGCCGGCGAGACCGGCGTCTATTTCCGCTCGGAACTGGCAAAGGCCGTCGGCACTCACAAGAACGTTGGTGAGGTGCGTGGAGACGGGTTGATGGCGGCTGTTGAGTTTGTTGCAGATCGGGACGATCGCAAATTCTTCGATCCCTCGCAAAAAATCGGTCCGCAGGTGGCCGCTGCACTGCTGGAGCGCGGCGTGATCGGCCGCGCCATGCCGCAGGGCGACATCCTCGGTTTTGCGCCGCCGCTTTGTTTGACCCGGGGCGAGGCCGATACTGTGGTCAAAGCTGCCGCCGAAGCCATCGACAGCGTCTTCAAATCCATCTGAAGGAGTGTGAGATGACCGTTGTTCCGAAGACGATGGCAGCCGTACAACTCGTTGGTCATGGCGGGCTCGACAAGCTGGTCTATAACGAATCCGCTCCTGTCCCGATGCCGGAAGCAGGCGAAGTGCTCATCAAGGTCACGGCCTGCGGCATGAACAACACCGACGTCTGGGTCCGCCAGGGCGCCTACGGCACCGAAGACGACCCGTCGGCCGTCTCCACGTGGCGCAGGAAGGGCAATACGCTGACGTTCCCGCGCATCCAGGGGACGGATGCTGTCGGCCATATCGTCGCGGTTGGCGCCGGCATCGACGCAAAACGGATCGGCGAGCGTGTGATGGTCGATTTCTCGATCTATAATCGCGAAGACGACAGCCTTGCCGACATCGACTATATGGGTCACGGCCGGGATGGCGGTTATGCCCAATACATGGCGCTGCCTGCGCAAAACGCCCATATCGTCGATACCGATCTCACCGACGTCGAACTTGCAACCTTCTGCTGTGCCTACCTGACCGGAGAACGGATGCTTGAGCGGGCGCGGCTTGCTGCGGGCGAACACGTGCTGGTGACGGGGGCATCGGGCGGTGTCGGATCGGCGATCATCCAGCTCGCAAGAGCGCGCGGCGCAATCCCGATTGCGATAGCTGGTCCTGGCAAGGAGCAGGCTGTGCTGGACATCGGCGCAGAAGCAGTCGTCACACGCGGCGGCGATGATCTCGTCGAAGCCGTCGATCGGGCATCAGCCGGCCGGCCGATCGACGTCGTGGCCGATCTCGTCGCCGGATCGATGTTCAACGATCTTTTGAAGATCCTACGCCCCGAAGGCCGCTATACGACGGCCGGTGCGATCGGCGGGCCGGTGGTTCAGCTCGACTTGCGGACAATGTACCTGAAGCAACTGGAGTTGCATGGATCGAGCCAGGGTACGCGCGCCGACTTCCGTCGGCTCGTCCGCTATATCGAGGACAAGAAAATCCGGCCCCTGGTCGGCGGCGTCTATCCGCTATCGGATTTCCATCGGGCACAGACGGACTTCATGGCAAAGAACTTCATCGGAAAGCTCGTCGTCGTCCCCGACTAAACGAGATTTGCGGTCTGGACCCGGCGCCGCAGCTCTCGCTCTCGGCGCCGGCCGCTCCAATTATGATTTGCCCGCAGCGCTGTCACATGGCCGGGACGAATTTCCAAAACACTCCTTCCTGGCGATCCGTATAATACTTGAACTCGCACTCAAACTTCCGGCCGTAGGCTTTGGCAGCCTTCAGGCATTGGTCGCTGACGGGGTTCATCCCTGTATCAGGGGCAAACCAGTCCTCAAGCAGATCGTCCGGCACATACGTACCGATGCGCAGCGGAAGAGTGGCGAGTACAACGTCCATTTCATTTGGCACCATGATCAAAGCCTCCTTTTCGGATTAACCGCGGTCGGATGAACCGGTTCCATGCTGCCTTCCACTACATCCCGCAGACCGCATCATGTCAACGAAACCACTGCCCAGACCGGCTTTGGCGGGCACCTTTCGACACTCCTCTGGACCGTTGCGGCGTTAGCAGGCGACCGCCGGTGACATCAGCGGTGCCAAGCGACCGTACCAGCCTGAATTCCTGATGTTACCATGGCCTAAACCACCGCGAATACGCTTCGAGAAGCCGAGAACGTGCTGCTCCATACCGCCGTCGATAATAAACTCGAAACTGTCTTCCTCGAACTGCTGGAATTCCCCATAGTGACCACCGGTTTCTCGGCCGTCACATTCAAATTTAGCCGCATCATGTAATCACAAACGAGATGGGTACATTAAGACTTGAATAAGGTGTATCGGCCGCGATGACGTATCTGAAAAATGGAATGCTAATCGCAGCCGTGATGCTGGCTGCATTGATAACGTCCTTGCCGCCGGCTTTTGCCAAAGATTGTGAGCAAGAAACGTTCGAGGAGGCGCGATACATTGTCTGCACCCTGGAACCGGGGAAAGCTGACCTGCGATTGTTCTGGAAGGGCGTGGATGGCGAGCCTTACCGCTATTTCTCGAGCGTCGCCGAAGCCGTGGGGAAAGAGGGACGAGCGCTGACATTCGCGATGAACGCAGGGATGTACCGCGCCGATTTTTCTCCGATAGGACTTTATGTCGAGGCGGGCCGAGAACTACGACCCGCCAATACGGCCCGAGGTGAAGGCTCAGCCGGTCTGCTGCCAAATTTCTATAAGAAGCCGAACGGCGTATTCTTTTTTGACGACACAAGGGCCGGAATACTCCCGACAGATCAATTTTTGAAACGTCGGCCCAAGGTGCGGTTCGCCACCCAGTCTGGTCCAATGCTTGTCATTCAGAACAAGCTGCACCCGGCCTTTATTTTAGGGTCGACAGACCGAACCCGTCGGAGCGGCGTGGGCGTCTGTGGCGGTGGCACGGTTCGCCTTGCCGCAAGCGAAGACATGGTGAATTTCCACGATTTTGCGCGCCTGTTCCGCGACCATTTGAAATGCCCCAATGCATTGTTTCTCGACGGCGGACGAGGTGTGGGGATTTACAATCCGAAGATGGGCCGCAATGACAGATCCTGGCATGGCGGGTTCGGTCCGATCTTTGGAGTTGTAGAATAACCCCACGAATGGCTACGACAATGAGCGCGGGAAGGTCATCATCGACCCGGGCCGCCGGGGCGGTTGGCCGCCAAAATTGAAGCCAGCCGATCTGAAAAGCAGGCGGTGCGCTCCTGGCCGATCCGGAGATCAACCTGGAGGACGTGGCCCGCCGCCTGGATATCTCGCCGGCGACGTTTGCCGATATTCCCGCTGCTGGCTCCAGCATGGGGTTAGCCGATTACGCAGATAGGAAAGGGTCTCGGAACGCGCTGCACAAGCGCTATAGTAAAGAGGCCTCTCTATCTGCGGGGAGAGTACGCACCGTCGTCGCTCGGACGCCCGCCTTGCCCGCTCGCTACGGCGCTATGGGAGCGCCCTCGTGACGCTGCTCGCGGACATTGTGACGTACGCAATCGCCAGCCGATAAAGCCTTCGCCCGCGCGCTGATGGTCAACCCCTCAGCGTGGGAGCGATGGGGCAATGGCGGTGATAGCGATGGCGTTAAGGGTTATGTTCCGGCTCCGGAAGTCGACGGCAGACACAGCCGATCGGCAGCCCAACACGGCCGCGGGAGATCAGAGCTGTATTCGTATCATCCTGAACATGACCCAGGTCCTTGCTGGAATTCTCTCAGGGCTCGATCGGAGGAAAATCAGGGGGCTTGCCACTAGGCAGCAAGCGCCGCAGCCATCCTGCGCAACTCAGGCATCATCTGCGGCTCTTCAGGTTCAACAATCTCCGAGCCAATATCCATCACGATGGACTTGACCAACGTTGTCTTATTCAACGCACTTTTCTTGACGAGTTCGTCAAACTCGTCGCCAACGCGCGGGGTTACCTTCATCGAAAGCCGTTTTGACGGGGCATCGTGCCAGCTTTTCCACTTCGCTCGATGAACCTCCGCGTTTCTGCGAAGCCGCTCGACCAAGGAATCATCGTTTACAGACCTGTGCACGAAGTACGCTATCAGCGATTTTCGCAGGATCACGCCAGCTGAAGGATCAATCCGATAGGACGCTAGGTCCAACATATCCATAAACGGCGCAGCCATAACCACTTCCAGGGGCCTACAGGCAATCTCGCGAGCAACCCGGATTGCTGGCGTCGACTGCGGCGGGATAGCCACAACAGTACCACACTCGTCGCAGGTAGCCGCCATGATCTGCTTCGCCACGCCGATCCCACTCTCGAAAGGCACATCGTGGTAGTCGAAGGTCGTCGTAACGACTTTCCGGCACTTCTCGCAGAGCGCCTTGCTCTTATCTCCAGCATACCAGATTTTCATGTTCGCCTACTTTGATGGATGTACACTTATGAAGACCGTATCCGGGTCAACAAATAGAACTTTATGTACCATCCATCTCGCTTGAGGATGTGGACTTCAATGCCCTCGAATTCATGGTGTTCAGAACTCGCATGATGAGTGCCATCGCATCTGTCGATGATCGTTATCAGTTGCTCGGGGGAAATATCCCCAGTCATCAAGGCATTCTTGTCCTCGATGTTCCCACGTGCTGCTGCTGATAAGTACCTTCCTTCAGTGCCCTGATGACGCGATACCTGACGCCCCTGAAAGCCATTTCTTCCTCAAGAAACGAAGTTCTTCGTAAAGTTCAACAAAAAATGCGTTCTGCGCTGCCAGTGCATGTCATCAAGATGATTAACTGTATGGCAAAGTCGCGTGCGCAGGCGACGGGCAAGCCATGCCTTGCCCGTTCCCCCGTTGCCCATAACGAGAATCCGCTCGAAGGCTGCTGATGCGTCTTCCATTGCCGCCTTTTCATTGGGCTGCACAGATGAGATTTTTACGTGTTTTTAGCGGGAGATATCGGGTGGCTGCAAATCAAAATTGAAACCATCATTCTGAAGCGGTTGCGGTCGCGCCCGTCCGAAAGCCGGATTGCGCCTCGGCACTTACGGCGAAGCCGCGATAGACCAAGCCTCCTGGGTCCGCTTGGAGACGGATGGAGCGATCCCAACTCATTGAGGTACCGCCGAGGATCAGCATTGCGGCGGCACCTAGCGTTTCATCTATTCCGTTGCCGACCGGTCAGCCGGCGGCCCGCATTTCCGCCTGTGGCTGCACATTCTGGTTCATGCGGAACAGATTCTGAGGATCGTAGTGCCGCTTGATCTCCGTCAGACGTTTGTAGTTGCCGCCATAGGCCGCTTCGACGCGATCGCTTTCATCCTCCGGCATGAAGTTGATGTAGGCTGTGCCGATGGCGTGCTTCTTCGTTGCCTCGAAAAGCTCGCGTGCCCAGCCAATGCACGTGCTGTCCATCGATTTCTCGCGCCAGCGCGCATGAACGTTCATAACGAAATGCGAGTTGCGCTGTGGAAAAGCCGTATCCTCCACCGCGATGCGGCCCGCTGCACCGCCCACATGGCCAATGAAGATCTCACATTCCGGCCCCGGAAGCTTGCGAACGGCATCGAGGAGAACTGCAATCGTCGCATCCGAGAGCTCTGCGAAATCCTGGCTCTTCCAATAATTGCGCGCGCCTGGCGTCAGCAGCGGGTCGAATGCCTGTTGCCAGGCGGCAAAAGGTGTCGGGCCGACAACATCAGCAATCGGATTGCCGATGTCACGAAGCGCCGCGGCAGCGACTTTTCCCGCTTCGATGTCGCCGCAATGGCACATGGCGAGTGCAAGGATTTCCCTGCCGTGCCATTCGGCGGGCAGGAAAGGCAGCGGCGGTGCCTTGCGCATGACCGCCCAGCATGTGAGTTCGTCCGGCGCCGTTTCGAGCACCTGGCGATATTGCCTGAGCACCATTTCCGCGTCGGCAAAAGGATGGACGACCAGACCTGCCAGAACCTCGCCCGGCAGGTCGTGGAGCCGGAACTCAAAGGAGGTTACGACGCCGAAATTGCCACCGCCGCCGCGTAGCGCCCAAAACAGATCCGGCTCTTCGTTCTCGCTCACGCGTACCAGCTTGCCTTCAGCGGTTACGACCTCCATCGAAATGATATTGTCGATCGTCAGCCCGAACTTGCGTGTAAGCCAGCCGAAACCGCCACCAAGTGTCAGTCCGGCAATGCCGGTCGTGGAATTGATTCCTGTCGGTAGAGCCAGCCCGAAAGCCTGTGTTTCGTTATCGACATCAGCAAGCGTTGCGCCCGGCTCGACCCGTAAACGCCGTGTGCCCGGGTCGACCCTTACCGATTTCATCGGCGACAGATCAATGACCAGGCCGCCTTCACAGACGGCATTGCCGGCGATGTTGTGCCCGCCACCGCGGACCGCCAAAAGAAGATTGTTTTCGCGCGCGAACCGGACGGATCTCATAACGTCGGCGGCACCAGCGCAGCGCACGATGAGACCCGGGCGCCGGTCAATCATCCCATTCCATATGGCCCGCGCCTCGTCGTAATCGACGTCCGTTCCCGTGAGCAATCTGCCGCGCAGACCTGCCGCGAAGGCATTAAGTGCAACGTCCGTCATGGCCGTTTGGCCCTTCTGCAGGGTCGTAAGGTTCAAGTTGTCCATGATTTCCTCCCCAAAGCGGCAGAGCCCCGTTCCGCCGTGGCAGCATCTTGCGCTTCGTTCCTTTGCTACGCAAGATAATGCTAATAGACATTCCTGCCGGGACCCTTCACAAGCTGGGTTTATTGCTTTAGAAGCGCTCCCGTAATCCGGTCGCAGCCCACCCGGTCAAAACAAGGGATCCGACATTATGAAAACCATCGTCATCTGCTCCGGCGGATTGGACTCCGTTTCGCTTGCGCACAAGGTTGCCGCGGAACACGAACTCATCGGCCTTCTCTCCTTCGACTACGGACAGAGGCACCGCAAGGAACTCGATTTCGCGGCTGCATGCGCCAAACGCCTGAATGTGGCCCATCAGATCATCGACATCAGGAACATAGGCAGCCATCTGACGGGATCGGCGCTGACCGACGACATCGATGTTCCGGACGGGCATTATGCCGAAGAGACGATGAAGGCGACCGTCGTACCGAACCGCAACGCCATCATGCTTGCCATCGCCTTCGGGCTTGCGGCGGCGCAGAAGGCCGATGCGGTCGCAGTCGCCGTGCATGGCGGAGACCACTTCATCTATCCGGACTGCCGGCCAAGCTTCATTCAGTCCTTCCAGGACATGCAGAATCAGGCGCTCGACGGCTATGCCAGCGTTTCGCTCTTTGCACCTTACGTCACCGTCTCGAAGGCCGAAATCGTGACCGATGGCGCCAGGAACGGAACTCCGTTCGCACAGACCTGGTCGTGCTACAAGGGCGGTTCGCGCCACTGCGGCCGCTGCGGCACCTGCGTCGAACGGCGCGAGGCGTTTCATCTGGCCGGCATAGACGATCCTACGGACTACGAGGACCCGGATTTCTGGGTGACCGCAACCGCGGGCTTTGTTGCTGAAGAGGTGAAATGATGTTCCGCATCACCAAGGAATTTCATTTCTCCGCCTCGCACCGGCTCACAAGCCTGCCCGCCGACCATCAATGCGGCCGCCTTCACGGACACAATTACGTCGTGGAGGTGGAACTTTCAGCAGCAACCCTCAACAGCCACGGATTTGTCCGCGATTACCATGAGCTTGCGCCGCTGAAGTCCTATATTGACGAGTCCTTCGACCACCGGCACCTGAACGAGGTCCTCGGTCATGATCAGGTGACGGCTGAGTGTCTGGCGAAGCATTTCTACGATTGGTGCAAGGATCGCCTGCCGGAAACCTCGGCCGTGCGCGTCAGCGAGACGCCGAAGACCTGGGCGGAATACCGGCCATGACCGTCGCCCGCAAGGCCGAAATCCGCGTCAGCGAGATCTTCGGGCCTACCATTCAGGGGGAAGGTATCTTGATCGGCCTTCCGACCGTTTTTGTCAGGACGGGGGGCTGCGATTACCGTTGCTCATGGTGTGATACGCTGCATGCCGTCGACAGCGAGTATCGCGATCAATGGCGTGCGATGTCGGTCGACGATATCTGGCAGGAGGTCTTGCGGCTTTCGGGCAACAAGCCGCTGACGGTGTCGCTATCAGGAGGTAATCCGGCGATCCAACCGCTCGGGCCGCTGATAGAACGCGGACACAGCGAGGGTTTCCGTTTCGCGCTGGAAAGCCAGGGCAGCATTGCCAAGGATTGGTTTGCCGATCTCGACGTTCTTGTCCTGAGCCCGAAGCCGCCGTCAAGCGGCATGGAGACCGACTGGTGCGCGTTCGAGGCCTGCCTGAAAATGGCTGCCGAAAAGCCGCAGCTTGCGCTGAAGATCGTTGTGTTCGACGATCGCGATTACCTCTTCGCCCGGACCGCCGCGGCACGTTACCCGACGCTTCCCGTTTATCTTCAACCCGGCAATCATACGCCACCCCCGCCCGCAGACGAAGACGCAAGCGTCGATATCGATGGCATCATGGACCGGATGCTCTGGCTGATCGACAAGGTGACGGAAGATCGGTGGTTCGAGGCGCGCGTGCTGCCGCAACTACATGTGCTGCTGTGGGGCAACAAGCGCGGCGTCTGACGATTCCTTCGGGCACGCCGGAGATGGCGACGCAGGGCTCAGCCATTCGTCGCCGATCCCGAGGCACAAAGGACATCAATCAGCGGAAGCGCGGCTGTTTCGGCGAGACGTTCGCCCGAATCTCATGAAGGGGTGCGTTCTTGCCAAGCAACCGCAAGAGCTTGCGTTCCTCTGCCGGATCAACCCCAAGTTTCTTGCAGTGATCGGCAACGTCACGATCGTGCGGGCCTGGCACATGCACCTGCCTGTTGTTCATATTCTTCATGGTCATTTTCCTCCTCGTGAGGATAACGCCTGACGATCACAAATCGTTCATTAGTCCGCTCTAAAGTTGACAGGAACGCCTTTCGACGAACTCAACCTCATACGCTTATACGCGTTCGAAAAACGGCGTTTTCGCGCAGGTTGCGGTTAGTCCGGCCTGCGAAACGCCACCGGTCGCAGTAGAGACGCGCCACGACGACGAACTGGCCGACGCATGGGCAGAGGCATGGGATCGAGGAGATTCGTGGAGGGACGGGCTATCCAGCGGCCTCTTGAGGCTGCCTGACAAAGGCACGAAAGCGCTCGGCAAAGCGTTGGGATCGCAGATGCCCGATTTGGAGAAGATGAGAGCTGATGGTCGTTCCGAATGATTTACCCGGTCTTGCGAGCCTGTGCTGGAACAGAAACCCGGCGCAGCCCATCGATCGCGAAACCGCGTGGCTGCTTTACCGCGCCAACTGGCGGTTCATCTACCAAGACGAACTGACGGCCGAGGAAATCGACTTGATCGAAGGCCTTGAGGCCGAGTTCGGCAATGGCGAACGGCTGCTCGGCACGGAAGGGCCGCCGCCTCCGTTCGCCCGTAAAGAGATCACACCGGAGGAAGCAGCCGAAATTCTTGGCACTGACCTCGTGCTCCTAGAAAGGCGCATTGAGGCAGGGGTGCTTCCGTTCCGAGAGATCGACGGCCAAATCAAGTTCAACCTCATGCACGTTCTCGATTTGAAGAGAGTCGAAGACGCGCAAAATAAACTGATGCTCGAAGCCAGCCAGATCATGGAAAGTATCGAGCCGCCCAAACCTCGACATTTGATCGACTGTCTCATAGCTGAACTACTCCCGGAGCATTCGTCTCCAGCTTCCGAGCGTCGCCTGCTCACCGAATAACTGGTCTCTAATGGTCTTCACCACTTTTCCGTCGCGGTCGACTGAACGCACTCATCAAGAGCGAGCTGCTCGCTTCGTGCTCGATTGAAATCTACGCAGCCATAAACGACTGCCCTATGCTTGAGCCACGCTGTGCACAAAAGATCGTCAGGAATGGCTGGTCGGTAGGCGAAGTTCGCGCGGGAGGGGCCTACAGTTTCTCAGCTTGCCCACTTGCCCTAGCTGGCGGCAAGGTCCGCGCTGCGGCTGTTAAGGACACGTTTGCCGACCGGCAGTTTCTGGCGTCCAAAAAAAGCGATAGCGGACATTCGGTCCAGTAGGTCCGAGGTCCTGACTGACCCGTAGGCAGACGCTTGCCGATGGCCGGCCAACGTCTGCACTGGACGTGGAAGCTGACGTCGCGTTGCTCCCGCCCGAGACATAAGGCGGGAGACCGCAACTTATTGTATCAAGCCGGCAGCGGCTCGTGGAAACGGCGCCAGCCATTTGCGCTGATTGCACCGGCAACGATCTCGCACCCGTTCGGCTCTAGGAAATGGGTGAACCCGGCGCAGCGTTCGCCGCGACTTGGGGTGTCCTGGTAAAGCGCCAGCGCTTGGTTGTCTTTCCGGCTGCCATCGGTCGAGACATACAGGCTGAAAGCCCGCCGGCGCTGGCAATCGCCGCACCGGTCACAGAGACATTCAGGAACTTGCGGCGAGACAGCACTCGGCTTGAAGCTGCCGATCCGTGGTTCACATCATCATCCTTATCATGGTCTTTTTCCGAGAGCAGCGGATACCAATCCGCTCAGTTTCCGGTGGCCAATCGTCACTCGTCGCAACTGGCTCAGGTGGTCTTGAGCGTGCCGTTCATCCCTTCCGGATAGAAGCCGCCCTTGCTCACTCCGTCCTTGTCGGTGAGGTAGACGATCCGCAGCACCTCCTGCGGCGTTCTGGTGAACGCGATCGCATCGGGCGTCGAGGGAACGATGTTGGCTTTTCCGTCCCCCTGGATCCCCTGGTCCTTATCGTCTGATCCGTCGATTTTGTCTCGGGCATCGGAGACAGCGTTGGCGGCCTTCCAGGCTTCCTCTCCCTTTCGGTATAGCGTAGATCGCGCCATTCCCATGTGATAGGCCTCGACCGCCAGGATGCCTGCGACTGCGGCGAGGAAGTCCTTGTTTTTCAGCACTGTCGCCGCACCGGCATAGGCGGTGACGCCGACATCCTCGAACAACATCCCGCCGAGAACGAAGTTCGTCTCGTTGCCGAAGGGGTCGAAGTCCGGCCCGAGGCCCGCTGCTTCCGCGACGGCTTTGAAGCCCGCACCGAAATCGATGGCCGGCCGGTCAACCGCGTTGGTTCCAAGCGTCTTGCGGTAGAAGCGGACGTGCGCGAGTTCGTTTTCCGCGACTTCCTGCATGAATTCGCCGATGGCGGGCGTCTCGAACGAGACTTGCTTTCCACCAACGACGTCGCCGGGTTTCGAACCGGCATCGGCTGCGGCGATGCCCATTCCGGTGGTGCCGCGGAGGTAGTATTCAGCCTCCATATATTCGAGGTTGAGCGCAAAGCGGAAAATGTCCTCGTCCGATATGTCCTGTGCCAATACCGGAGAAGGCCGCGCGATTCCGCTGAGTGCCGCTCCGGCACCGAGTACGATAAGTCCCTGAAGCGACTGACGCCGGGATAGGTGAAGTGCGCCCTGCATGGCGGTCTCCTATGTTTGTTGATTCAACACCGCTGTCAGCACCGCGGCACCGAATGCATTTTGCCTGACGATTAGATGGTCCGGGCCGCCAAAATATTCCCGTGTCCCGCTACAAAGGCCCTGCGAAAGGAGCCGGCGTAATCTCGGCGTGGACGGCGTCTACGTGCGCTCAGTCGCCGCGTTCAACAGATGAGTATCCTTTCGAACCAGGCGGATTGCGAGCCGATCGAGGACTGATTGCGCGAGGCGGTCACAACGAGCGCCAGCGAAGAGAAACGTATCCGTGAACACGGTGGCGAGCTTGTCCCGCAGCGCCTCGCGGAGCAGCCGGCGTGCGCGATAAAGACGGGTGCTCACTGTCTGAGGTCGCAATGCCAAAAGAAAAGCCGTTTCCTCAATGCTCATTTCCTCGACGTCCCGCATGACAAAGACGATGCGAAAGGGCTCTGGCAAGTCACCGACGGCTCGCTCCAGGAGGCCGCGGATTTCAGCGAGAGCGGCCGCCTCTTCGGGATCAGGCTTGTGCGCGCTGAACGGAGCGACCATGGCTTCGATGGCTTTCGCGTCTACGGCGGGTCGCCTTTTCCGGCGGCGTCCCAGCGCCTCGTTCAGCGCGATCCGGGTGAGCCAGGTCGACAGCCGCGCCTCCGCGCGGAATTCGGCAAGATGGTGAAGGCGTGGATATAGGTCTCCTGAAGTACGTCCTCCGCCTCGGTGTCGTCATTCAGGACGGCGCGGGCGACCCGGTGAAGCCGCTGATTGTGACGCTTGATGATTAGCCAGAATGCGGCGGGGTCACGCTGTCGCGCGTGTTCAACCAGCCCCGCGTCGTCAAGGTCCTCGATTCTCACTGCCTCGGTGGATCCGCTCGGCTTCATCATAGGCGCTCCAGATGCATCAGCTTACTATGAGATAAGCGTTTTCCGGCTTTTCGGTCTGCGGCCAGGTGGAGACTTGGGACTCTAGCGGACCAGAGGTCTGCTGACCAAGTAAATCGGACTTGTTGCGGAGCAGTTCCATCTTCCGGTTTCGGCGCTGAGACTTCCAGCGTGGTCGCCGGCGATGCCTGCTTTCAGGAAGCGGCAAAGATGATCTCTACAGCCGACATGAGGCGCGAAGAAACTATTTCGGCGTTGGGGCCGCAGAACGAACCCGCTTCGCGGGAGGGTGCACGCGGCGAGGTAGCGGCAAGGCCTCTGTCGTTGCAGCTCGATTGAGCGCGGTCCGGTTCGGGTGGACCATCTTGGCTCCTTTCAACCCAGAGGAGCCGAACAATGACGCCGATCCTGCCCGATACCCCTGTCAGTCCGCTACGCCAGCGGCTGATCGACGACATGAACATGCGCCACTTCTCAATGGCGACGCAGCGCAACTACATCCGCGACATTGGACGCTTCGCGACGTTCCTCGGGCGATCGCCGGACACGGCGACTGCGGACGAGCTGCGACGCTTCCAGATCGAACAGCACGAGGTCGGCATTCCCGTGCCGACCATGAACAGCATCGTGTCGGCATTGCGCTTCTTCTTCACCCACACGCTCGACCGGCCTGATCTCGCGCGCCGGCTGGTTCGTGTGAACCAGCCCCGCAATCTGCCGGTCGTGTTGAGCCGTGACGAGGTCGCTCGTCTGCTCAACGCGACGACTTGCCTCAAACACCAAGCTGCGCTGTCGGTTGCCTATGGCGCGGGCTTGCGCGTCGCCGAGGTCTCGGCGCTGAAGGTCGCCGATGTCGACAGCGAGCGCATGCTGCTGCGCGTGGAGCGCGGCAAGGGCGGGCGGTATCGCAACGCCATGCTCTCCGCCGATCTGCTCACTCTTCTGCGTCAGTGGTGGATCGTCGGGCGTCAGCAGGGTGTGATGCACCGCGACGGCTGGCTGTTCCCGGGGCAGCACCCGTTGAAGCCGATCAGCACCCGGCAGCTCCATCGCATCGTCGTCGAGGCTGCCCAGGCCGCAGATATCGCCAAGCGAGTCGGCCCGCACACGTTGCGCCACAGCTTCGCCACCCACCTTCTGGAGGACGGCACCGATATCAGGGTCATCCAGGTCCTGCTCGGACACGCCAAGCTCAACAATACGGCCCTTTACGCAAAGGTGGCGACCCGAACGGTACGTTCCGTGATCAGTCCGCTCGACAAGCTTGGCCTCTTCAAGATGGAAGAGATATCGCCCGACGGCTGAGCCGTGCACGCCTCGATCGAGGTCGCCGACATCTTCCGCGCTGCCGGGCCCGCCTACCGGGGCGCCCGTGAAGGGCACCTCAGCCTCGCCCAGCTCAAGGTCATGTCCGCGATCGAACACTGCCGCACCGCAGCCCTTGGCGGTCACCTCGAGGCCTGCGAGGATTGCGGCCAATGGCGGATCGCCTACAACTCCTGCCGCAACCGGCACTGTCCGAAGTGCCAGGGTGCTGCCGCGCGCACCTGGCTTGCCGAGCGGGAGGCCGACCTCTTGCCGGTCGGCTATTTCCATGTCGTCTTCACGCTGCCCGCCGAGGTGGCCGACGTCGCGTTCCACAACAAGGCGCTGGTCTACGACCTGCTGTTCAAGGCCGCATCGGAGACAATGCTGACGATCGCCGCCGATCCGAAACACCTTGGCGCCCGCATCGGCATCACCGCCGTGCTCCACACCTGGGGCTCGGCGATGACGCACCATCCCCACGTGCACATGATCGTGCCCGGCGGCGGCATTGCCCTCGACGGGAACCGATGGATATCGTCGCGCCCTGCGTTCCTTCTGCCGGTGCGCGTGCTTGGCAAGCTGTTCCGCCGCCTGTTCCTCGCGCGTCTGCTCGCGCTGCACGACGCCGGCCGGCTCGCCTTCTTCGGAACGGCGGCACATCTGACCGACCGCCGGGCATTCGTGCGGCACCTGTCACCGGTGCGCAAGAAGCACTGGGTGGTTTACGCCAAGCCACCCTTCGCGGGACCAGAAGCGGTACTCGCCTATCTGTCGCGCTATACGCACAGGGTCGCAATCTCGAACACTCGCCTCATCCGCTTCGACCGGAGCGGCGTCACCTTCCGCTACAAGGACTACCGCCGCGATGGCGCGGGCCGGCAGCAGATCATGACGCTTGCCACCGACGAGTTCATTCGCCGCTTCCTGCTCCATATTCTGCCAAAGGGCTTCCATCGCATTCGTCACTACGGCTTGCTCGCCGGCGCCGCCCGCAAGGACAGTCTCGCACGCGCTCGCGAACTCCTGAACGTCGCTGCGCCGCCCGATCACGATGCAGCGGACGAACTGGCTGACGTTCGCCCGCCATGTCCCTGCTGTGGCGGACGCATGATCATCATCGAGGTATTCGAACGCTGGAGGCAGCCGCGCGGACCACCAGACAGGACGACGACGAACCGGGAGACCACCCCATGACCCGGCATGGTTCGATTCACTCTCCAGCCAAAGGCCCCCAGCCTCCGGTGCCAAACCCACGTGCGTCCATGGTGATTATCGATGCCAAAAGCGCCGTGTCCGGCCGGGAGCCGAACCGACAGCGGTTACGGCATCCCGAACAGCAGCCAAAAACCGAAATCCCCATAACCATCACCCGTGGCCCGCGGGTTCCTTCCTCGGCGACTTTCGTACGCCCGTCGGCGCCCGAAACTCTTCACGGGAGCGGGCTGTCCGCTTTCAAGGCCCGAACTGCAATAGCGGCCATTCAGATCAGAGGCAGGCAGCTCCGCCAACGCGGTCATTGCGACCTGTTTGCCATGCGCGCGATGCGCGAAATGAACGTGACCAAGCAGGATTAGCTGCCTTCACACCCTAGTCGAAAAGCAAGAAAGGGGCTGGATGGCGACGCACCGGCCTTCTTCCAAGGACTTTCGAAATTGAGCCGAGCGCCCCATGGGGGGCTCGTGCTATAGTGCGTGCCTTAAAACTGGGAGAAAGGTACGAGTCCGTGGGCCAGCCCCAGGTGGAACGCAGACTGGCAGCTATTCTGGCTGCCGACGTCGTGGGCTTCAGTCGGCTGATGGGAGTCGATGAAGCCGGAACGGCGCGTGCGTTGCGGGGCCACCGCGAAGCCATCTCGCCGATTATCACAGACCACGGCGGTCGAATTGTAAAGACCATAGGCGACGGCGTGCTACTGGAGTTCCCCTCGGTCGTCGCGGCCGTCGCGTGCGCAGCGGCCATCCAGAAGTTGATGGCGGAGCGAAATGCGGTGGCACCCGCCGATCAACGGATGCTGTTCCGCATCGGAATCAATCTCGGCGACGTCCTGATCGAGGGCGATGACATTCTGGGAGACGGTGTCAACGTGGCGACCCGGCTTGAGGAGATTTCCGAGGCCGGCGGAATCTGCATCTCCGAAGACGTATACCGACAGATCGATGGCAAGGTCGATATTAGTTTTGCCGATATGGGCTTGCACCACCTTAAGAATATCGCGCGCCCGCTGAGGACCTTCCGAGCGCACCTCGAGCAGATCATCCCGTTGCGGGCGCCTGGACCCGCGTTACCGGACCGGCCATCGATCGCAGTACTGCCGTTTGGGAACATGAGCAGCGATCCAGCACAGGACTATTTTGGCGACGGCATCGTCGAAGAGATTATCATCGGGCTGTCGCGCATTCGCTGGCTCTTCGTTATCGCCCGCAATTCCAGCTTCACGTACAAGGGGCGCGCTGTCGACGTGAAGCAGGTCGGGCGCGAATTAGGCGTGCGCTACGTGCTGGAAGGCAGCGTGCGCAGGGCGGCCAATCGAGTGCGCATATCTGCCGAGCTTGTTGAGGCCACGACGGGCGTACATATTTGGGCGGATCGCTTTGAAGGGGAACTGGAAGACATTTTCGAACTGCAGGACCGAGTAACCTCGAGCGTGGTCGGCGCCATCGGACCGAAGCTCGAGCAGGCTGAGATCAAGCGGGCCAAGCACAAGCCTACCGAGAACCTCGACGCCTACGATTACTTCCTGCGGGGCTTGGCAGCCTTGCATTGCTGGAGCCGAGAAACCAACAATGAGGCTCTGCGGCTCTTTTACCGCGCCATCGAACTCGATCCGGAATTTGCTGCGGCTTACGGCATGGCGGCGCGCTGCTATTCTCAGCGGAAGGCAAGTGGTTGGATGGTCGATCACGCGCAGGAGGCTGCCGAAACCGAGCGGCTGGCCCGGCATGCAGCGGCCCTGGGCAAGGATGATGCGGTGGCGCTCTGCACCGCTGGAATCGCCTTCGCGTATGTTCTTGGCGCACACGATTATGGCGCAGATTTATTGCAACGTGCTCTTGGGCTCAATCCCAATTTGGCCTCAGCATGGCTGTTCAGCGGGTGGGCCAGGATTTGGCTTGGCGAACCGGAGGGGGCAATCGATCATCTCACGCGGGCCATGCGGCTGAACCCACAAGACCCCCAGATTTGTAATGCGCAAGCCGCAATGGCCGCCGCCTACTTCTTTGCTGGCCAATACGCGGATGCGTCATCATGGGCGCACGCGGCCATTCGTGAGCAGCCGGTCCACTTCATCGCAACCTGCGTCGCTGCAGCAAGCCACGCACTGGCTGGACAAGCTCCAGAGGCCACGGAGGCGATGACACGATTGCGTCAGCTTGATCCCGACTTCCGCCTCTCCAGCCTCAACGATTTCTTCCCCATCCGGCGACCGGACGACGCCGCACGATGGGCCGATGGTTTGCGAAACGCAGGCCTGCCACCGTGACGGCTCATTTCGCTATGCGAGAAACCTGACCGTAATTCGACGATGTCGCGGTCATGCCGGCGGGTAGGGCTGCGAGGACTGTCGCTTTATTTTTAAATGTAAGACTCGTTGGCCAATGATTTCAATTGGTTGCCGTGCCACTTAATTTGGGATTTAGCAGTTAATGTGAGATTTTGACTTGGCTTTTGGGAGATTCAGGCGATCGAGATAATCGATGGTGCCTTGGCAAATTGACGCATTTCCTGATGAAGTCGATGAAGCGCTTTGGGATGAAGCGTGCAAACGCGCAGACGGCATTCGGGAATTCCTGAAGCATCGAACTGGTCCGATGACCGCCGCAGACGTGAAACAACTTACAACTGAGCTCGACGTCAGCCGATCAACGGTTTACCGCCTTATCAAACTGCATACCGGTCGGCCCAGTGCGGCAGGATCGTATTGTGCAATACCCATTTGAGTTCTCCCTTCGGCCACCATTGGCCTTCAAGAAAACGAGGCGCCCCCCTGGTTCCCTCCGGATTGGCTCGGCGGACTTCTGCGCCGTTCGGCAACGCAATCACCGTCGCCGATCCCTGAAACCCGGCTGCGAACGATCCCATCATGTCGAGCATGGGTTCCATAAATGCCGAGAGGCTGGCGGCTCTACGTGCGTCTGCCCGGAAGTGGCCAGCTGAGCGGTCCTCTGAGTCAAATAGGTTTGGGCCTGCGGACTTAAATTCGTCGGCACGGGGATCACCTGCTCCGGCCGTTTAAGCGCTGTCGGATCACTTATCATAAGTCCTTCCTCCATGATTTCTGATTCAGCCGAAAGACAGGCGCCCATCTCGCTACTCTTGAAATGCCGGCACACTATGCTTCACGAAATTAGCTGCTGACTTTTCGCCCATCGCGTGATCGCATCTCTGGATGTAGGGGCCGGTCCAAAGAAGTGTTCTTGTTGCGAAATGTTCGAAACATAGACGCCCTTCTTGAAGAACAGAAACATCTGGATCAGATCGTACCCAAGCTCGGAAAACAGCTTTACCGGGCGCGCGAGCAAGCGGAAAACCAGCCAGGGCACAACCCGCACCTTGAGACGTTTCTTTATAACCTCGGAGACGAGATCGGCGATCTCTTGCTGGCTCTTGGGGCCATCGCGCCAGCCGACATCGATCGTTTGGTTGTTCATCTCGCTACCAAGAAACGTCGCGGCTTTGGCGAGATATGACGCCAGATCATCTGTCAGAACATAGGACCATCTCGTGGTCTTATCGCCCAACGCCAGGAACCGGCCAGCTTTCACACCCTTCGCAATGATGTCTGAGCTTTGATCGAGAAATGTGGGGGCGCGGACAAATACATATGGCACACCGGAGGCCTTGATCAGATCCTCTGCCACTTTCTTGGCGTGGAAATGCGGCACTGCTGACGCAGCCTCGCAGCTGACGATGCTGAGAAAGACAAATCGGCCAACATTGGCTCTTGCTGCGGCCTCAATAAGATTCTTGTTGCCCTGGAAGTCCGTGTCGAGGCTTCCTTTCATGTAACTGTTAGCCGAGCTGACGACGACGTCCACGCCCTGCAATGCACGATCCAATGAAGCTGGATCCATCATGTCGCCGCGCACCCATTCGACATCGGCGCTCTCATTTGAGGGCGCGCCCTTACGCGACATCGCAACGACGGCCACATTCGCATCATGCGCGAGGTTGCGGAGAATCTTGGCTCCGAGAAACCCTGTTGCGCCGACGACCAAGACCTTCTTTTTCGCCGTCGCGCTTGAACTTGCGGTCTCGGCAAGTGCCTTATTATCCGAGGCAGTGGAGGGATGGGGTGATTGAGTCAATCTAATCTCCTGTCATGGTCTGGCATCGGTTCTGGCGCTCAGGGCGGGGTAATCGATGTAGCCTCGCGCGGTACCGCCGAAGAAGGTGTTATGGTCTGGCTCGTTCATCCCGCATCAGCCTTCAGCCGCGCAACGAATCATCTGACCAACAGTGGATTCATTAGGGTCTCCATTCGTTGGAGTTCTTGTCCACTATTCCAATCTCGGGATAAATCCAGCAGAATTGAAATCAGTTTTCCATCTATGGAGCAATCAGATGAGTCATTTGAACGACATGGCGCTGTTCGTGGAGGTCGCTAGAGCCAGGAGCTTTCGGAAGGCCGCGGAGGCTCTCGGCATCCCAAACTCTACTCTGTCGCGACGCATTAGCGAACTGGAGAAGGCAATCGGCTTGAGGCTCCTGCATCGCACGACGCGCAAGATCGAGCTCACCGAGGCCGGCCAGCTCTATTATGAACGAAGCAAGCGAATCGTTGACGAGGCACGGCTCGCGCACGAACAGCTCGGCGCGATGCTTGAGCAGCCCAGCGGTGTCCTGCGGGTTTCGCTCCCAGTCGACCTCGCTATTTTTTACCTCACACCGATCATCGGCGATTTCGCGCGGCACTATCCCGGCATCACGTTCGAATTCGACCTGACCCCACGCCGTGTCGATTTGGTGGCCGAGCCGTTCGATGTGGCGATCCGCATAGGCAAACTGGAAGATTCCAGTCTGATCACTCGTCTGATCGGGCGGCATTCGCGCCACCTCTATGCGTCTCCTGGCTATATTGAAGCTTCAGGCGAGCCCGCCACACCGGCGGACCTGGCGAAGCATGAATGCATCGGCATGCTGCGGAGCCCGACCTGGACTTTGCACCAGGAGGTAAACAAGGTCGATGTCGCCGTTCGCGGCCGCTTCACGCTCAACAGCGTCGGGATGATCCGCGCCCTGGCGGTCAACCACCAGGGCATCGCCCTGCTTCCCGAGAGGATCGTCGCCGAAGACTTGGCCACTGGCCGGCTCCGACGCATCCTGCCCGAATGGCAGGGGTCGACGGTCAGCATTTACGCCGTCACCGAAACTCGCCTTATTCCAGCCAAGACCCAGCGGTTCATCGAATTCCTGTCCTCCACGCTGATGGAAGCTTGAACCTGGAGGTTCTTATGGAAGCACGCGGGATCGGCAGCTTTCGGATAGTTGCGGTTTTGATGGTCTAAGACCGGAATAAGGGCGCATAGTTGCCATAGCGCTCCACGGTCGGTGGCATTTGATATCGAGTACCGGAACACTTGATCCGAATCACGGTGCAGCCCGATGATGGCAATGGCTTGCTCAAACCTTCACAGGTGATGGTCGACCGCACCATGACCGTACCGCGATCAAAGACAGGCGCAGTATTCGGCAGGCTGGATTCGAATACGATGGCAAATAGTCGACGCGGCGATGGCCCGGTTCTTCGGTTTAGGAAGCCGCGGCCTATGACGAACAACGGCAAGGGAAGGTCGTGTCTCAAGACGACAGCGCGGTCGATGCGGCAAGGGACGCGGTCGACGATCGAAAAGAACGGCGCACAGCTCGGCGCGGAAATAACCATCATCGGCAAAGCGTAAAGGCGGAATTCGACAATGAGAGAATCCGACAACCCCTGGAATATGGCTCTGATTTGGACGGATCTTTCAGGACCTTGCCACGGCCGCCGAGCGACTGGGCGCCACACGAAAGCGTGATAACTGACCAGTATTTTCGTCAATGATCAGTAAGTCTGCCGTCAGGCCCGCGGTACGCCCGCCGGCCGCAGATGCTTTCTGAGCGCAGCGATGCGGAAAATGGCGTTTGCCGCACCGTATCCCCGATAACCGCGCCTTTCGACAATCTCGAAGAACAGACCTTCACCGTAGGTAGGACTGTAGAGCTGGAAATATTCGCCATGCTCGTCGCGGTCATAGAGGATGTTGTTCGCCTTCAATCGTTCCGCAAATTCCGCGTCCAGACCGAAACGGGCTTCCAGGTCGTCATAATAGTTCGGCGAGATCGCAAGGGATACGAAGCCGTTTGCGGAAAGGGCGGCGGCAGCGGAAAAGATATCCTGCGTTTTGAAGGCCAGATGCTGGATGCCGGAGCCGAAGGTTTCGGCGATGAAGTGGCCGGCAAGTGTGTTACGGTTTTCGGCACCGTTCATGGTGATGCGCAGCGACCCGTCGGCATTTTCTATGGCCTGGCTTCTCACTATGCCGGACGGATCGATGATGTCGACCATCGGCGTCTTATGAGCATCGAGGATCGATGTGTAGAACAGCAGCCAGGTGAGCAATTCCTCATATTTCATGGTCTGGGCTATGTGATCGATCGACTGCAGCCCGACAGGCTCAGGCGCTGCCGTGTCTTCGACCGGATCGAACTCGATCTCCCATATGCGGGCAAGCTCCGTCTTGGGGTCGAGGAAGTAGAGGATGCCGCCGCCGACACCGCGTACGGCCGGCATCTCGATCTCGCCAGCATCGAGGGGTTGCCGAAAGCGCTCGGCGCCCAGGGCCACGGCGCGTTCGACTGCCGCCTTCGCATCGTCGACCATCAGGCCGGCAGCATAAGCCGTCGTGCCGTGGACTGCGTATGACGCGCCGGCAAAGCCCTTCTGCTCGGTATTGACGACAAGATTGATACCGCCTTGGCGAAAGACTGTGACACTCTTGGTCTTGTGTCTCGAAACCTTTCGAAAACCGAGGCTTGCAATCAACCTTTCGAGTTGCGGCGCTTCGTCCTCATCGACCGTGAACTCGACGAAGGCAACACCTTCGACGGAGGCGCGCGGCGGCATCGCGGGGACGGGCAAGGAGCTTTCCGGCTCCTGCCGCTTTACCTGATCGCCGAGATAGATCAGAGAGCGCCGGCCATCGACTGCGATTGCTGTGGGCGAGCCGCCGCGGAACTGATCGTTGAAAATCTCCAGCGACAGATACCCATCGTATCCGGTTGCCGCCACGGCTTTCATGAAGTCCAGGACCGGCAAGTCGCCCTCGCCAGGCATGTTGCGGAAATGCCTGCTCCAGAAAAGCAGATCCATGTCGATCAGGGGCGCATCGGCAAGCTGGATGATGAAGATCTTTTCTTTCGGGATCGAGCGGATCGAGTTGACGTCGATCTTGCGCGACAGCGTATGGAAGCTGTCGAGGATAAGGCCGATGTTGGGATGGTCGGCACGACGCACGATCTCCCAGGCGTCGCGGTGATCGTGAATGTGCCGCCCCCAGGCCAGCGCCTCGTAACCCACCCTCAGCCCGCGTTTTGCCGCGCGCTCGCCAAGTTCATGAAAGTCGGCCGCGGCTCTGTCGAGACCGCCAAGCGATGCCGGCGACACATTGGAGCAGACGAGTACCAGATCCGTGCCCATTTCCTGCATGACGTCGAATTTGCGCTCGGCACGATCGAATGTGCGGCTGCGAAGCGGCTCGGGCATTCCCTCGAAATCACGGAACGGCTGAAATAATGTGATCTCCATCCCGAGATCACGCACCATCTTGCCGACCTGACGCGGGCTTTCATCAAAGATGAGGAAGTCGTTTTCGAATATCTCGACGCCATCGAAACCGGCCTTGGCGATCGCTTCGAGCTTGTCGCGGAGATCGCCGCTCAACGATACGGTCGCTATAGACGTCTTCATCGGCCTGCTCCCTTGTGCTGTCGAATGGAGGGTTATTCGGTCATGGCCTTGAAATGCGCGAGCATTCGGGCTGCATCCGGCGTTCGTCCTGTCAACAGACGAAAGGCGCCAACGGCCTGGAAGACCGCCATGCCTCCGCCATCGAGCGTCCGGCAGCCACGATGTTTGGCTTGCCTCAGCAGTTCGGTCTCCAAGGGGAAGTAGACGATCTCGGCGACCCAGTGCCGTTCCTCAATCAGTTCCGGCGGCAAGGGGGTGCCCGGATACTTCGTCATTCCGGTTGGCGTTGCATGTATGAGGCCGGCGGCCTGCCCCATCTCGGATGCCAGATCCCTTCCGGCGATGATGGAAGCAGCGGGAAAGAGCCGCGCCATCGTTTCCGTCAAGGCGGCAGCACGTTGCGCTTCGCGATCGAAGACGGCCAACCTCTGCAAGCCAAGAAAGAGCATTGCATAAGCGGTCGCAACGCCTGCGCCGCCAGCGCCGAGCTGGACGGCCGAAGAAAGATCGGCGTCCGGCAGCCCGCGACGGAAGCTCTCGGCAAAGCCCCACCAATCGGTATTGTGTCCATATCGCCGCCCATCCTTGAAAACGACGGTATTGACGGCCCCGAGCGCCCGCGCCTCGGATGACAGGTCGTCCAGGCAAGAGATGACGATCTGTTTGCAGGGATGGGTGATGTTGAGGCCGGCAAGGCCTTGAGCTTCGGCCTCGGTCAGAAGTTTCGGCAGGTCGGCTGGCGAGGCGCCGATCCGGTTAAGGTCGATCAGTTCATACTCGTAGTTCAGACCCTGGGCGGCACCCTCCTTCATATGCATGGCGGGTGTCAGCGACGCTTGGATGCCGGCGCCGATCAGGCCGGCCTTTAGCGGTCTTATGATTGTTTCGGCCATCCGTCTTTTCCGTGGTTCCGATGAGAAAGGGACCAGGCCCGCAGCTGCGGGCCTGGTCCTTTGCTTATTTGCCGCGAACGGTGTCGAGTTCCTTCATGAGCTGGGCGACCGTTTCTGCGCCGATCTGAGGGCTGAACTTGTCGATCAACGGCTTGACGGCGTCGCGCAGCTTCTGCGTCTCTTCCGGGCTCAGTTCGCTGACTTCCATGCCGGTCTTCTTGATCTCTTCGATCGCCTTGGCGTCGATCTCGCGCGAAACCTTGCGCTGATAGTCGCGCGCCTCGGTTGCGGCCGATTGGAAGAGGGCTTTTTCTTCATCGTTGAGCCCATCCCAGAACTTCTTGCTGATGAGCACGATCTGCGGATTGTACTGATGGCGGGTCACCGTCATGTACTTCTGCACTTCGAAGAACTTGGCATTGATGATGTTCGCAGCCGGATTTTCCTGGCCGTCGACAGTGCCGGTTTCGAGCGCCGTATAGAGCTCGGTGTATGGAAGCGGAACGGCGTTGGCGCCAAGGCTGTTGAAGAGCTCGATTGGGATTGGCGACTGGATCGTGCGGATCTTAAGGCCCTTGATGTCCTCAAGCTTGGTAACTGCGTGGCGATTGTTCGTCAGGTTGCGGAAACCGAGCTCCCAATAGGCAAGACCGACGAGGCCGGTATCCGGCAGAAGCTTCATCAGACCGGAGCCGAACGGTCCGTCCATCACCTTGTCTGCTTCCTCGCCGCTATTGAAGAGGAAGGGCAGATCGACGGCGCCGAACGGCTTGACATTGCTTGCAAGGATGCCGGCATTGAGCACCGTCATTTCGATGACGCCGCCCTGCAGCGCCGAGACGGTCTGAACGTCGCCGCCAAGCACGCCGCCGGGAAAAAGTTTCACCTCGATCTTGCCGCCGCTCTTCTCCTTCAAGAGCTCGGCGAACTTCTCCATTCCCATGACCTGGGGATGGCCCTTGTTGTTCGCCGACGCGAATTTCAGCTGGTGCTCGCGGATTTCGGCCATGGCCGGGCCGGTTGCCAGCAGTGCGATCGGCAACGCCAATCCCAATGCCAGCTTCGTCAATTTATTCAGCATGTCTTCCTCCCAGGTTGTGGCCGGCTTCTCCCTCCGGCCGCGTTGAAATTCGTTCGCCGTTGCCGACCAAACTACGATCAGTGTCCGAACCAGGAGACCGGGACGGTCACCAGTTGCGGAAACAGGACGAGCAGAAACAGAACGATCAGTTCGGCGATGAGAAAGGGCATGACGCCCTTCATCAACTCTTCCATCGAGAGCTTCGAGACGCCGCAGATAACATTGAGCACGGTGCCGACCGGCGGCGTGATCAGGCCAATCGCGTTGTTGATGATGAAAAGCACGCCGAAATAGACCGGATCAATGCCCGCCTGTTTGATGATCGGCATCAGCACCGGCGTCATGATCAGGATCGTCGGCGTCATGTCCATGGCGGTTCCGACGACGACGATCAGCACCATGATGGCGAGCAGCAGAAGGGTCTGATTGTCCATCAGCGGTTCGACCAGGGCCGCGAGCTCGCCGGGCACGTCGGCAACTGTGATCAGCCAGGCGGAAACCGCCGCACAGGCAACCAGGAACATGACGACGGAGGTGATCTTGGCGGCCGCCACGAAGACATGAAACAGTCTCGCCGGGGGTAGTTCGCGATAGATGACCATCGAGACGAAGAGCGAATAAACAGCGGCAACGACGCCGGCTTCGGTTGGCGTGAAGACGCCGAATTTCAAGCCGACGATGATAATGACCGGCAGCATCAGGGCCCAGATGCTGTCGATGAAGGCTTTGAGACGCACCGCGCCGCTCTGCTTCGGGGGAAGTGCGAACTGCTCCTTTCGAGCAACGATCAGCCAGGTCACACAGAGTGCGGCTGCGATCATAAGCCCCGGGAAAATTCCCGCCAGAAAAAGCTTGGTGATCGAAACGCCGCCGACCACGCCGAACAGGATGAAACCGATCGACGGAGGAATGATCGGCCCGATAACGGAAGCTGAGGCGAGGAGGCCGCCGGTGCGGGCCGGGTCGTGTCCGGACTTCTGCATCATCGGAAAAAGAAGCGCGCCCAGGGCCGCTGCATCGGCAACGGCCGACCCGGAAAGGCTCGAAAGGACACAGGCGGCGAAGATGGCGACAAAACCGAGGCCGCCGCGGACATGGCCCACCATCGCCATGGCAAGGTCGACAATGCGGCGAGAAAGTCCGCCGGTATTCATGACCTCGCCGGCGAGAAGGAAGAAAGGCACCGCCATCAGCGGAAAGCTGTCGGCGCCGTTCAGCACGTTCTGCGCCACGATCTGCGCATCGAACATGTCAAGATACATCATCAACGCAACGCCGCTGATGATAAGGGCAAAGGCGATCGGCACCCCAAGGGCCATGGGACCGAGAAGCGCTCCGAGGAAGATGGATACAGTCATTTCCCGCCCCTCAATGCTTTGTCACGAGCTTGGCAAGTGCCGGATCGTGATCCTCGAGCGCGACTTGTTCCTCACTGTCGCGGACAAGTTCGACCGTCGTGACATCGATGCGGCCCGTGGCGATCGCGAATGCGTCCCACAGGAGAATGAGAAATGCCGGAATTCCGAACGCCAGACCAGCGCCGTAGAAGAATGCCATCGAAATCCCGGTTGCCGGCGCTGCCACATGGACGTTGATCATGGTCTGCGTCCAGGCACCGCTGATCATCAGCCAGGTCGCCAGCAGCATCAGTGCATGCCCGGCGAGCGCGGCCATTCTGGCAGCCGTGGGTGGCAGGCGCCGCAGCACGGAATCGACACCGAGATGGCCATGCTCGCGCATTGCGACGACCGCGCCGAGAAATGTCAGCCAGACGAAGAACATCCGCGACAGCTCTTCGGAGGACGTGATGCCCTGATTGAAGGCATAGCGAAGGACGACGTTGCCGAAGACGAGCACGACCATGCCTGCCAGCAAGAGCGCGATCGTCGCCTTCAGCACGAGAAAATAGAAATCGATGATGCGGGTCATTCGCTCCTCCCAAAGCGTGGGCAACAGATCCAAGTGTTCTTCCGACGTCCGTCAGTCGCGCGGGAACGCGCATCTGAGCGCGGAGACCCCCGCGCCCCTCCTCCGGGACATGTTGCCTTGTCTTCAAAATGTACTAACTAGTTCGAATGTCAAGCGGCGATCTATTGAAACGGACGTGCAAGGTGAATATGACTTTGTCGTCGAGCGCCACGAATGGCAGCCTCCACGTTCAGGCTCCCGTTTTGACGATTGGAAACAGCGGTTTAGGGAATATGGTCGTGAGAGTGATGGCGGAGCGGGCTGAAAACGGACGAAAGAACGATCCGCAGCGGACGCAGGCGGATATTCTCGTCGTCGCGACGAAGGAGTTCGCGACCCATGGCCTCGCCGGTGCGCGCGTCGATGCGATCGCGGAGAAGACCCGCACCTCGAAGCGGATGATCTATTACTATTTCGGCAGTAAGGAGGGTCTCTATCTCGCCGTCCTGGAGCAATCCTACCGCAAGATCCGCTCGCTGGAAGCCGACCTTCAGCTTTCGAACCTTGAGCCGGAAGCAGCGCTGCGCACGCTCATCGCAACGACTTTCGATCACGACGAGGCCAACCCGGATTTCGTCCGGCTGGTGAGCATCGAGAACATTCATCACGCCGCGCATATGCTGCGCTCGGATGCCATCCGCGACCTCAACGTCTCGGTCATAGAGACGATCGCTAAAATCCTGGAACGTGGTTTCGAACAGGGCGTATTTCATCGCAAGGCCGATCCGATCGATGTCCACATGATGATCAGCGCCTTCTGCTTCTTCCGCGTCTCGAACCGCTACACCTTCGGCACGATTTTCAGGCGGGATCTCTCGGAAAGCGAGACGATCGACCGACACCGCGGGATGATCGCCGATGCCGTCGTCAGCTATCTCAAGTCCTGCCCGTCTCCTGCAGCATAGATTTTGAAAGAGCCGTCATGTCGTGAAGGCGATCGCCGTCTATACTTCTTTCTCCTCCCTCGAACATAGTTGCTGCTGGAGTGTGTTCGGGCGTGGTCTGATGCTTTCGATCGTGCGGGTGCACGAGGGCGGCACGCTTTGAGATGCACTTGTGAAGGAAAATATCCGCGTCAACGGTCCTTGCCGGCTGATCGTCTTGTATCGCAGGCGGACCTCGCATACCTCCGCCAGGGTCATCTCAGCCGGGAGGGTCTAGTCTAATGCGCGGTGTCCGAAAAATCAGCTAGCACGATATCCTCCATCAACGCTCTCATGAAGAGAAACGCACCGGCGACATCAAGAAATCCCTGAGAACACGATTTCGCCTCGAGGTGAAACGCGGAACGATATCTCCGTCCCTAGGGCGCGGGCGACGCCCGCGACGCTTCCGTCGCCGTCACCGCCAGCGCCTCTGCGCTCTGACCGGCACAGGTGATGCCGCTGGAAGTTTTACTCGCCCGGCAGGTTGCTGGCCGGGGTCTCCGAATTGGGCCAGACTTTGCAACTGTTGAAGGATTTCGAGCCGCACCTCGCCTTTCCTTTGAACACGTTGAGGATGCATGGATTGTCGTGATTCGTGCGCATCCACTTGGACAGCACAAAAGACCTCCTCACAGAGCCTCAGCGCGGAAAAAGCGGAAAGCTTGCAGTAGAGAGGTTCGAATACCAGGCCGCGTGGGGGCTTTTCCGAATAATAGAGCTCTACCCGTCAGGCCAGCCGCGCTACCGATTTCCGATATGGGCGAGGGCGGACCTCAACGGCGCATCTGAGACGTGGATAACCCCGATGTACGGGTGCGCCATGTCGACCACAAGAAAAACTCCCGCGGCCACCGACAGCGAGCATACTAGGATCACGCTTACCACGGTGAGATTTGCGGGAGCCTGAAGTCCGAACGTTGCGAACAGCAATGCGAGCCAGAACACCAAAATTACGAGAAACGCGGTCGGCAGTCCTTCGGTGTCGGTCTCGACCGCCATCCAGTGCGCTTCTGCAAGGTTGCCACTCACCGCGAGGGCGCGCATCTGGATCATGCGATGAGCGTCGTCCTTTGGAACCAGCGCGCGAAGTTCGGCCTGTATGGGCTCGATGGTCTGCGACACGTCGTAGGGATCGACGACTGCATCGCCCCACTCCTCCTGCCTCAATCTGACCTCGATGAGATCGCGTAGTCGGGCGCGAGCCATCGTGGTCTCGGGGCCATACTGGGCCATGACGCGGTCGAGCAGTACCACCCGAGCGGCCGAGCTTCGAAGTTCGGCGTCCGTAGTGTCGTAGACGTTCTTGGCAGATGCGATGAGAAGACCTAGGGCGAGCGCCGACAGCGTTCCGACGACAGCCGTCGCCAGCCGAATCACGTCCTTGGACTCGGAATCGAGATGATGAAGCGGTATGCGTCCGCGAAGAAATATACCCAGCAGCGACGCCCCAACCAGGCACAAGAATACGGCACCCCCGATGAAGATCGACCCCATCTCGATATCTCCTTCTTTCTCGAAAATGTCGGGCAGTGTCGATCTATCGCGTGCCAGCCGGTCTCGCCAAGGCAGGCGCGGACAGACTCACGAGGATCTCTTCGAGCAGCTCATGGATTCCCAGACGTTGGTCGTAACCGCCAACACATCGACATTCTATGCCTATTCCGGCACCAATCTTAACGTCGGTCCGACCGTTGACGGTCTCTTCGGTAAGTGTGTTGCAGGCGTTCAGCGCCACATTTTGGAGCGGCCGCCCCGTGCAAGGAGGACGGATTGCGGATATGTTTCGGATATCACGACGCTCCTTCACGATAGCAGCGCTCCCTTCGGAAAAAGGAACGTCAGCGCCACCCGGAAGCCCAGACCATTGGGGCCGTTGTCCGGAGCATCCGCCCAATACCGGATGCCGGCCGTCAGGCTGATCGGCTGCTTGTCGATGGTGATGAGCTTCGCAACCGTCAAGTTGATCGGAACGGACCAGTCGTTCGTTTCCCAGTTATAGGTGGACTCCGTATTCAGCGAGAACGTCCAGGCGTCCTTGGTCGTGTAGGAAATGAACGGCTGGAGGAACGTCGAACTCACATCCTCCCGATCGCTTTGCCCAGCGAACGACCAGATGTGGTTTCCGAGCATCCCGAACGTCCAGGGGCCATCCTGTTTGAGGACGACCGCTGTCGGACCCGCACCCCACTTGCCGCTTCCGAGGAACTCGTCCGTCGCCGTCGGAAGCAGGAACACCGGTCCCGCACCCCAGACGATGCCGCTCTCGTTCGGCTTCGATGGCGAGAAGAAGAAGCTCTGTGTGGTATCACCTAGACCGAACTGCGTTCCCGACGGTCCGGCGATGTCGTTCTGCCATGTGACTGGTAGGATGGTGCGCGAGATAACGTTCCAGTCCTCGTTTATCTCGAAGGGAATGACAGGCTGGATGTTCAGGGTCGCCTTGTCGCCATCGTCGGGACCATAGCCGTGGTCGTAGTTGAACTGGAACGGCACGCTGATGAGCGAGGCGATCGGATTTGAGAGCTTCTTCGCCAGATCTTCATTCGACTGGGCGTATGCCAGCCCCGTACCGAGCCCAAGTGCCGTCAGGGTCATCGCGGTCCGATGGGCTACGCTACCTAAGCTATTCATTGATGCCTTCTCCGTTGAACCACGATCGAATTTTAGAGCCGCCGCCTAGAAGTGAAACGCGACACCGATGATCGGACCCTGTTCGACGACGTCGAATACAAAGCCATCGTTGTTATAGTTCACGCCCACCGCCCGGTAGCCGGCGACCGCAGAGATCGTGTCGGTGAACTTGTAGCCGAGCGCCAGTGAGACATCCCAGTCGATATCCGCGCCGCCGCCGCCGACAAGGCCCCAGCCGGTGACGTAGATTTCAGGCGTGAAGAAGTAGTTTCCCCGGACACCCGCGAGCGCGTCGACCCAGGTCGCGCCGTCGTCCGCCTCACGGCCACCCAGGATGCCGCCGTTGAATCCGATGGTGGTATCGACCGACCAGACGCGGACGCCGCCGACGATGTCGAGATGACCCGACTGGTTCTCGAGCACGGAATATCCGGCCCCGAGCAGTCCGGCGAAGGTCTTCGAGGTCACGTCGACGCTGTCTGCGAGGATGCCGTTTCTCGTATTCGCGTCCGCTCCGAGCTTGGTGTACATGATGTCGCCGAAGATACTGAAGCGGTCGTACCGGGCTTCGCCTGCCGCCATGAAGGCCAAGTCGAGGTTCTCCAATATGTCGCCGAAGCTGGCGTCGATATGGACTTCGGGCAGACCGAATTGCGCCATGTCTCCCGACAGCCCCGCAGCCCAGAAGTAGGGGGCCGCGGTGTAGGTCCAGCCGCTTTCGCTTTCGACCACCTTGGCTTCCGGAATGCCCGGCGCGATGTCTGCGGTCCGTCCAGACGAAGCGGCTGCAAGGCTTGCACACAGAACCGCAGCATGTACCAGAATTACCCTCATGAAAGTCCCCTTGTATTGCAGTCACGTTGGCATTGGCGAATCAAAGCATCACTGATCGGTTGCCGAGGCTGGAAGCCACAGATACTAGCGTTTGCAGTTCGGCGTCGGTCGTCCTTCCCCGCAGTGCTTGACCGTTGCTGCGGCCGGCCGCGCGCCACTCGTGCCCGCCACACTGCTGATGTGGCTGGCGTAGTTGTCACGTGTGTCCTGATCGACCACAGCAACAGGCGCGGCTAGAACCAGACCGGCGACGTTGCCCGCCGCGGTCGCCGCCCCGGTGGTCGCCACCAAAATCTGGTCGCCAAGTCCGACACGACTGTCGGTCAGGGTCTGCCCCTCCGAAATACGCTGGCCTATGAGCCGGACGATCTGGGGAGATTCAGCAAACTTGCCGTGGTTCATGCTGTCGCCGGATTTGATCTTGGTGAGATCGATCACCATGATCTTGTTGTCCTCGAGCTCCTTCTTGTACGGAGCCTGCTCCGGATCGATGGCGCCGAGCCGGGACACGTCCCCCCAGACGCGGCGCGAAAACGCCAGCGCCTTGTCGTCGCGGGACACGAACAGAGTGAACTGCGGATGCTGCTTACCCATGTCGGCGACCTGCTGACGGAACACATCGACATCGACATCGGGAGCCGCGAGCATGACGTTCTTGAATTTCTCCGGCAGGCGGCCATTGCGAATGGCCATCTGCCGCAGCGATTCCAACGCAAGCCAGTTTCCCATCGAATGGGCGAGGATCGAGACTTCCTTCACCTCGGGATCCTTTGCGAGATACTGGAAGAGTGTCTCCAGGGCATTGCGGGTATAGTTGGTGCTCTCGCGGTCGTAGCCATAGGCCAGTAGGCTGCCGCGCGACGGCCATGTCACCAGCACGGGCGCGCTATGGACGCCGGAGTCATGGACGATCTGTGCGAAGCGGTAGACCGCATCTTCAAATCGGTTGTTGAAACCGTGAATGAAGACGAGGACACTACCGTCGGGGGTCTTTCTGACGCTCGCGCTCAGCCATCTCTTCGCTTCGTCGATGTCGAGGTCGTCGGCCTTCACGGTGGCGAAGTCCGTCGCCGGATTGGACGGCAGCCTCTTCGGCCAGGCGACCTGTCCTTCCTTGCGGACCTTGCTCGGAGGAATGGATATCGTCATGTCGGCGAACGCGGGGGCCAGCGCACGTTCTCCGTTGAACATCTCGCCCGGCACGGTCGACCGGGTGCGGGTCGTCGCGATCAGCATGTCGACTTTTGGCGACTGCGGAGACGTGTCAGCTACGGGGGTCAGCACATCCCTCGGATGGCCGCCACATCCGGGAAGTGCCGCAAGCACGGCACACGCAACAAGCCAACGAAGCCAGCTCTCCTGAGCCGACGCCCACCCAACGCAACGATAATTGCTCACCGATCGCCCTCATCCAACAAATGCTCACTGACAGCCCCTCGACTGCCTCGTCCTAACAGTAGTAGACCCCCACCGCGCAGCGCCGGACCGTTCGGCGTGCCACTCCGGCGACGCTGAACGGCGTCAGTGGCCTGCCGATCCTGGCTTCGGCCGGGGTCGCGATCCCGTCTGTCAGCGGGATCGACAGTTGCTCCGCCACCTCAAACCCGGAAAGTCCCACCGCGGCGGCGACAAGCAGTATTCTCGCGCGTCTGAACAGAGTCATTGCTTCGCTCCCTTTGCGAGGTCATCGGGAAGCTCGTCGGTGTCCTTGAGCTTGGCCAGGTCGACCTTCTGCGCGTCAGTAGTGTTCTTGAAAGTGTAGTCGTCAGCCACGACATCGGTGCCGGTCTTCCAGTCGCTGATCTGGATGCTGTACTGTGGCCCCTGATCGACCTGCGTCGCGGTGATCACGTAGCGGCAGGGGTAGGGGTGGTCGCCCTGGGCGATCCAGATCTGCCAGTCCACCTCCTTGGCGCGAAAGGCCAGGTGATCGCATTCCACACCGCCGATGACCCCGCTGCCAAGGTCCTTCACATCGGTCACGTCCTGCATCAAAGTGCCGTAGACATCCGGCAACAGGAGGTCGGCACCGGGAACAGGCCGATGCAGCTTGTCTCGCATTTCGTCCACGAGGTGATCGATCGTGCCGGGCACCTCGGCTTGCGCATAGAGATTGGCGTCCTTGCCGAACAGGGTCGCCGTCTTGCCATCGAATGTCATCTCGACATTGGCAAACCCGCCATGCCGGGTGACGCGGAGCTTGTCGGGCCGGCCCATTTCCATCTTGCCGGAGCTTGCAAGCAGGATCTTCTGATGGTCGGGGGTGACGACCTCGAGATTGGTGTCGTAGGCAAATGAGATCGCCTTCTGAGCGGCGAGATAGTCCGACATCGCCTTCACCAGCTTCTTGGCGTCGGCTTCGTCGGCACGGGTTACCGACAAGGATCCGGAAACGATCAGGGCGAGCGCCCCGGCCGCGAGTGCAGCCGAGAAACGATGCCGGGATTTTCGTGATGGTCTGGTCATCGACGCATGCCCTTCTGGGTGGATCGTTGCAATCCGGCGAACTCTACAGTCGGACGACGGCAAACGCCCGTAACATCTGGTAGCATCTGTACCGTAACGGCCCAGTGCACTGGCCCCGCGGCGCCTACCGTGGCATAAGCACGGCCGATCCATGAGGCCGCCACAGCATCGACGCCTGCACCTCGTCGGACGCGGGAAGGCCAGCCTTTCTGATGTCCGCGATCAGTCTTGCCCGGTCGGCGGGTCGGAAGTTTCTCGCCTTGAGTTCGGCCACCATGTTGGGAATGAAGTCCGGCCGCATCTCGTTGAAACGGGACGCCTCGCGACGGGCGTCGTCCATCATCCCCGCATCCACGTAGATGACCGCGGCGACGGCGTGGAAGAGCGGAAACTTCTGGAGATCCGCCTGCTTGATCTCGATGACCGAAGTCTTGTCGTCATGCAGCATGTAGGCGGCGAGCGCGCGGGTGCCATGGTAGTAGCCGCCGCCGCCTGGGTTGAGGGCAAGAGCGCGGTCGAGCAGTGCAGCACCACGTTGCCATTCGCCACTCATCGCGACGCGCGTGCCAAACTCTCCGAGCAGTTCGGTATCGTTTGGATTGGTCGCCAATGCCTGTTCGCCAACGTGGAGGGCTTCGGAAACCTCCTGATTGAAGAACAACGCCGTCATCAGCGCCTGATGGGCGCGCGTATTGCCCGGATCCAGTTGCACGGCGCGACGGGCGGCCTGCAAGCTGCGATCAATTGGCGGCAACCCATTGGTGCTCGGATTGAACCGGAACCGGTCCTCGTCGAGATAGATGATGGAGAGCATCGCCCATGCGGTGGCAAAGGATGGATAACGGGCGATGGCGCTCTCGAGGCACTCCCGCGCCTCCAAGTGCCGCGTGGCACTCAATTCCGCACGGTATCCATAAAAGCTCAGCGTGCAGCCATAGGCGCCGAGATCGTCAGGGGGCGGATTGGAGACGTCCGCCTGAGCCATGATGCCGTAGGGCTGGGCCACTGCGGTCGCCACCTTGTTGGCTACGTCAGACTGAATGCTGAAGAGATCACCACTCTTAATGTCGTCGTCGTAGGTCTGCGACCACAGGATTTCGTCATTGTCAGTATCAAGCAGGCGCGCTGTCACGCGAACGCGGTCACCCGAAACACGAACGCCGCCCGCAAGCAGGAAGCGAGCGCCCAGCTCGCCCCGCACCTGAGACGCCTCGACGCCGGACGGCAAGGACTTCGATGTCTCGCGACCGAAAACCCTGATTTCCTTGAAGCGAGGGAGGGCGGTCAGAAGCTCCTCGGTCAGGCCCGCCGTGTAAAGGGCGGCCTGCGGGCCATCTCCGAGATCAGCGAACGGGGCGACGACGAGCGTCGGACCTTCCTCGGTGGATCCCTGGGACGTAGAGCCCAACCTTATGGGTAGCAAGTAGGCAGAGACGACCAGCGCCACCATGACCACGCCGAGCATGATGCCAGCTCCAATACCGAATGGCATCAACTTCTGAAATCGATGACGCAGTGTCGCAAGCCGGTCGTCAGAAGAAGCCGGGATCTCTTCATTCCAGACGAAAGATGGCGCGTACCCGCCTTTGGGGATATCGATTCTGATCGGATCATTTTGTCCGGCGACCAAGTAGTAGCGCTCCAGCGTGCGGCGGAGCCGACCAGCCTCTATACGGACTACGGGATCGTCCTGCTTGAACCCTTCGCTCCGCTTGAACACTTCGACGGCAATCGAATAGCCCTTGATGCGTGCGGCGCGGCCCGCAAGCGCCTCCTCGGTCACATAGGTGAGGAAGGCCGCGCTTCGGCCCCTCTTCGGAAATTCGCAACTGGAAAAGATGCGTTCGAGCTGAGCGCGAATATCGTCCTCGTTCGGTGGAGCGCGTGACAAGCACGGCGCAACATCGTGCTCCGCTGGCAATTGGTTCTGCACGGCTTGCTCCTCACCCGCTCTTGAGGGACGCGTATGCAAGAAAAATATACATTACCTCTTTGGAATGTAACTTACACTAGAAACGGATCGTCGTCCATGACGATACGATTCCGTCGGCGCGCAGTTCTTGCGCGGCGAATTCAGGCCGGGACTCTATCTGAATATTGTGGAGATTGCCCCGATCTGCGGCACCGTTTCTCCGAAACGCGTGGCGCGATACTCGTATGTTACGGTTACATACTTGCGCTTTTACAGTGCCCGGTCACGATCGCGGTGAAGGCAACCCCGTGCCTCCTGACTGGAATAGGGCGGGAATTGCTGCCGAAGGGGGATATCATGACAGCGGTTAGAACGGCCTCGTCTCTGACACTGACGGTCGCCGCCACGGCGTTGAGCGCTTCGGCGTTTGCCAAGACGGCGTTCGAAATCCCGAAAGCCGTTACGACCTCCGACAAGGTCGAAACGCGCATGATAGGCCCGCTCGAGTTCAAGGACGGCACGTCCAGCAAGGAAACCGCCCGGAAGATTTACGACACGCTGGATTTCACCCGCGGCCTTGACGTCTTCTTCAACAGCTATGGAGGCGCATCCGCGTATGCGATGAGTCAGGGGTTCGCCAGCATCGGGGCTGACGCCAATTCGGTTGCGGTCTTCTCCGAGCTCTTGGATTCGACTTCGCTGTCGACACCGCTTCGGCAAGGTCAGGAGTAGCGACATGACAATGAGACACAGCAAATTTTCTGGGCTGGCGGCTCTGCTCGCTGCATCCACTTTCCTGGTTGGCCCGGTTGACGCCCAGGCCCAGACGGCCGTCGATATTGCCCCGGCAATCTCCACGCCGGACAAGGTCGAGACTCGCATCGGCACACTCGACTTCAAGGACGGCATGCCGGGCAAAGAAACCATCGACAAAGTCTATGACAACCTGGATTTCACGCATGCCTTCGAGGCATTCGTGAACACCCTGCAAGGGGTCAGCATACACGCTCTCCACAAGGGCTTTCTGAGTATCGGGGTCAAGGATAACGAAGTCCTTGTCTTCTCCGAGCTGATGGATGCCGAGTCGCTGTACCTGATGGCCAATGCGGACACGGTCTATTACATGGGAATGCTCGACCTGACCAAGGGTCCCATGGTGCTTGAGGTGCCACCCAAGGCGCTTGGCGCCATCGATGACTACTGGTTCCGCTGGGTCATCGACATCGGGTTGCCTGGGCCTGATCGCGGCGAGGGCGGGAAATACCTCATCCTGCCGCCGGGCTACATGGGCAAGCCTTAAGTTCAAGCCGCACTAGACGGCCGCCTAGATTCCCCGCGCTCATCACTCCGAAGGGAAAACTGCGATGAAACCCATAAGGCAATTTAGATTAATCGCCCTGTCAGCGCTTCTCTTCTTCTGGCGCAGGACGGGGCAGTCAACGTGAGCACGCCGACGCAAACAGGAGGATGACCATGAACATTTCGAGACGCAGTTTCGCTACGGCCTGTTTGGTCGCAGCTTCTATCGCCAGCTTTGCCCCGGCACTGGCGCATGCCCAGGACGTCACGCCGGAAGAAGCCCGCGCGATCGCCAAGGAGGCCTACATCTACGGCTTCCCGCTGGTGGACAGCTACCGCATCCAATACGCCTATTTCGTCGACGAGAAGAACCCGGAATACAAGGCGCCCTGGAACCAGATCAAGAATATCCCCCGCGTCTATACGCCTGCCGATACGGCGATCCAGACCCCCAATTCGGACACACCCTATTCGATGATCGGCATGGACCTGCGCGCGGAGCCGATGGTGCTCACCGTGCCGAAGATCGAGAAGGATCGCTACTTCAGCATTCAGCTCATCGACGCCTATACGTTCAACTTTGACTATGCCGGCAGCCGTACGACCGGCAACGGTGGCGGCAGCTTCATGGTCGCCGGCCCAAGTTGGAAAGGCGAGACGCCGACAGGCGTGACAAAGGTATTTCAGTCAGAAACCGATCTCGTCATCGGGGCCTATCGTACGCAGCTCTTCAACCCCGACGACCTCGACAATGTGAAGAAGATCCAGGACGGCTACAAGGCGCAGCCGCTGTCGGTGTTTCTCGGCCAGCCCGCGGTTGCGGGAGCGCCGGCAATCGACTTCATCAAGCCGCTTTCGGTGGACGACGAACGCAAGTCGCTCGAATTCTTCAACATCCTCAACTTCGTCCTGCAATTCTGCCCGACCGATCCGTCCGAGACCGAACTGATGGCGCGTTTCGCCAAGATCAATGTCGGCGCAGGTAAGACCTTGGATGTTGCGGCGCTCTCACCCGAGATGAAGATGGCCATGGAGCAAGGCATGGCCGACGCCTGGGCCGACCTTGAAGCCTTGAAGAAGCAGGTCGACGCCGGGACTGTGACCTCAGGCGATATGTTCGGCACGCGCGAATACCTCAAGAACAACTATCTGTACCGAATGGGTGCCGCCGTCCTTGGCATCTACGGCAATTGCAAGCAGGAGGCCATGTACCCCATCTACGCCGTTGACGCCGACGGGCAGAAGCTCGACGGCAGCAATCGCTATACCGTCCATTTCGACGCCGACAAGATGCCGCCGGTCCACGCCTTCTGGTCACTGACCATGTACGATTTGCCGGCAAGTCTTCTGGTCGCCAATCCGATCAATCGCTACTTGCTCAACAAGCCGATGTTGCCGCAGTTCGTGAAGGATGCCGACGGCGGCTACACCTTCTATGTGCAGAACGAATCTCCGGGCAAGGACAAGGAGCCGAATTGGCTGCCCGCGCCCAAAGGTCCCTTCTTTGTCGCGATGCGCCTCTACTGGCCGGAGGAGGCTGCTCTCGACGGCTCGTGGAAGCACCCGCCGATGACGAAAACGCCGTGACTCATGGTCCCGGTCGCCCGACGCCATGTCGAACTGCAGGCCGATCCTGGGCGACCAGCTTGCATTCTGGAAAGTATAGCCAGTTCTCGCTCCCAGCGCCCAGGCCAAGATATCGGCCGAACCGACCTTTCCGACCTGGCCCATTGCTTCCACATCCCAGTCGAAGTCGGCATATTTGCCGGCCGAGCGGATATCGAGGATGTGCCTGTCCTCTTCACCTGACGCTGTGAGGAAACCGGCGGCCTTGCGCTGATAGAGCGCGTAATAGGCGGAGGCCTCGATTGTCGGCGACAGCTGCCGCTCGATGCGCGCGCCGCTGAACAATACATCGCTGCTTGAGCGATCATTGAAAGGCTCATCATCCCGATACTGAACAGGCTGGCTGGCAAGACCGTAGAAGCGCCATGCCTCCATCTCCCACCCCGCCCAGACCGCATCGAAAGACTGGCGGACATTCGGCCCATCGCGCAACGACAGGAAGCGCTCCAGGTCGAACGCGAAGTCTTGCCGGCCGACCCTTGCGCTGAACCTTCCTGCGTCAGTCTCCTGCGTATAGCCGATGAATGCCAACCGAAGGTCAAATCGGTTTGCGTCGCTGGGCCCGACCACCGTCTTGTCGAAGGCACGCACATCCTCGAACTGCGTGAACAATTGCCAGTTTTCATTCAGGTGAACGTCGATGTGGAACTGCGTGCGCTGTAACCAATAGGAATCTCTGGGATTTGCCGCCACAGTGCCGAAAGCCGGCGCATCGCTGACTTCGAAGATTTCGCGTAGATTGAGCCCTAACGAGACGTAGCTGTCGGGATTGGAGGGAAACAACGGAATGTATTTGAGACTATCCAGCGGCTGAGTCCGCAGTTTTCGGATCCGCGAGAAGCGACCAGTCCTCCTGGGACCGGTCGGCTTTCATCAAGGGCCTCTCTGCCGCCGACGCATCGTCGTTCGCGAAGGCCGACTTATGATCGACCTGGGAGAGGGTAAGAACCGCCAGAGATAAGGGAAGCTTCCTTGCCCCGGTCGGGATCCTTAAGCATTGATTTCCGGGGTAGTCGTCTTCAGGCCAGCGAGTGCCCCGCCTCGCGGAACCAGGTTTGCGCATCCGCGCCGGCGGGAGTTTTCACCGGCGCTTCCGGTTCCGTTACGGCACGCCAGACGGCCTCTGCCACGTCTTCCGGAGTCGTGAATTCGGTGCCGGAACGCAGCGTTGTCAGGTAGTTGTGGACGAAAGCGCTATACGGCTCGGGGATATCCATTCCCATACGGGCGACGGCATTTTTTCCGAACCCGGTCGCCGGCGCCGAACCCGGCAGAACAAGTTTGGCGCGGACGCCAAAGAGAGCGGCTTCAAGCGCGAGGCTTTCGGTGAAAGCGTTCAGCGCTGCCTTGCTGGCGCTATAGACGGAGAGTGCTGGCAGCGGCTTGATGGTGACGCTGGAGCTGACGTTAACGATGACGCCTGACCGACGGATACGCATGTGCGGAAGAACGGCTTTGGTCATCGCCATCGCACCGAACACGTTCGTCTCGAACAGTTCGCGGATTTTCGACATCTCCGCGCGTTCCAGTACATTGAGCATGCCGACGCCGGCATTGTTGACCAGCGCATCGATCGGCCCGGCCTCTTCGACCGCCTTCATGATGCTGTCCGCCCTGGTGACATCCAGCGCCAGGATTTCGAGCCTGTCGTTAGAGGGGAGCAGGTCGTTGCGTGGCGTGCGCATGGTCGCGACCACGTCCCATCCTGCAGTCATAAATGTTTGCGCGATAGCGAGACCGAAGCCGGATGAGCAACCGGTGATGAGTATCTTTGGCATGTTCTGTCTCCTGACGATTAACTTGCCAAGAGATGGACCCGCTGCCTTGGACTTGCTATATTCAATTGTCCGAAGTTTTTTAGCATAAGTCCGAAATCATGATCGATCCAGTGGCCGAAGTCGTTTCCCTGCTCAAGCCAAGCCCGTCGATCTCAAAGCTTGTGACGGGCGGCGGTCAGTGGCTCGTCGAGCGCACGGAACTTGGAAGCCCCTTTTATTGCGCCGTAGTCGAAGGCCATTGCCGAATGACGATCACCGGTCGTGAGCCGATGTTGCTGGCGATCGGCGACTTTGTGCTGGTTCCGGAAATCTTTTCGTTCACGATGAGCAGCCTGGAACCGCCGCCCCGAGGAGCGGGTGCACAGCGTCTGGAGACCAGCCCGGGTGTCTTCCGGCTCGGAGACCCCGAAGCGCCCGCCGAAATCAAGGCGATGGTTGGCCATTGTGCCTTTGGCTCGGATGACAAGGCTCTTCTCGTCTCGCTGCTACCGGAGGTCATCCATGTCCGAGGCGAAGAGCGGCTGATGATGCTGGTTCGAATGATAAACGATGAAACGAGAGCCGACCGTACCGCTCGTGAGATGGTGCTTCACCGGTTGTTGGAGGTGCTGTTGATCGAAGCTTTGCGATCAACAGCAAGCGCCGTTGCCCCGCCCGGTCTCTTGCGTGGTATGGCCGATCCGCTGCTGGCACCGACCTTGCGCCGGATTCACGCGGATCCGGGTCGCAGCATGACGGTGGAAACACTCGCACGTGATGCCGCCATGTCACGTTCGACCTTCTTCGATCGCTTCCGAAGGGAGGTTGGCGTGGCCCCGATGGAATACGCGACCGGCTGGCGCATGGCGTTGGCGAAGGAATACCTTCGCAAGGATGTTGCCACGGCGGAGATTGCGCAACGCGTCGGCTATGGCTCGGCAAGCGCCTTCAGCGTCGCGTTCAGTCGGCATGTGGGAATGCCGCCCGGCGCCTATTCTCGAGAAAGCGCAGTTGCACTGAGGGATTGAAGAGATTCAGCGCGGCTATCGTTTGAGCGGTGAAGCGCCTGGTGATGCTTGTCCCTTCTCCTTGCAACGAGCCCGATCCGATCCCCGTGCATTTTGTCTTCCGGCCGCGACGATTCGAAGGGATCCTCACGCCTTCATAGACTTCGCCGTACCTCTCCGGCGAAAATCCGTTATAGGCAAGGTCAAGTCACCCTCGTGAAGTCATCGAGGGATCAAGGCGCGACCTCAGCCGAAACCAGCCGCCGCACTGGCCCGTCATTCCACCGCCTGGGAAATTCCGTCACTCGAAATATAGACCCGGTCGTCATTTAATTCTGAACCGCACCGGGTTTGCCGGAGGCTTCGCCCTGGCCCTGATTGCGCTTTCAATTCCGATCTCGCTCCGACGCGTCAAATCGGCCGCGTTCTTACAATAAAGTGCCTGTCGTTACAGATTAGGCGATCTCTGGAGAGCATTTCTGATGCTTTTCAATCTCGCTCCGGAATTTAGCTTCACCGGGCAAATCGTGAACCCGACGAGACTTGATGAACCGCGGTGGTGGTCGTGCAGCTCGTGCGACTGAATTGACGGGGACTAAGCAGGGTCACAGGTGTAAACTGAATATCCTGAACCTGTAGGACACCGCATCAGAACAACCGTATTCGACCATGTCAGATGGATGCTAGGTCATGCCCGACATCGGAGACTGGCTTGCCAGCATTAGGCTTGAGCGGTATCGCCAAACCTTCTTGGAAAATGGCATCGATCTCGATGTCGTCGACGATCTCACCGATGTCGACCTGAAGGAGCTCGGACTGTCCCTTGGTGACCGCAAGCGGTTTCTCAGGGCGGCCGCGGCCCTAGCTCACCAGTCGCCTCCTGCGACGACACCGCACCCCTCGGTGTCTCCGATCCACAGCGAGGCCGAACGGCGACAGCTTACGGTGATGTTCTGCGATCTGGTTGGATCGACAGCACTCTCCAGGCGTCTCGATCCGGAAGACCTCCGGCAGTCGATCGTCGCGTACCATTCTTGCGCCACCCAGATCGTCGGCCGGTACGACGGCTTCGTTGCCAAGTATATGGGCGACGGCGTCCTCGTATACTTCGGCTATCCGCAGGCTCACGAGGAGGAAGCCGAGCGGGCCGTGAGGGCCGGCCTCGCGGTTGTTGAGGCAGTCGACCGGCTGGATGCGGCAGGCGAACGCTTAGCTGTTCGCATCGGAATTGCCACTGGCCTGGTTGTGGTGGGCGACATCATCGGCGCCGGTGGGGCCGAGGAACGCAGCGTAGTGGGTGAGACGCCGAAACCTAGCGGCCCGCCTGCAGGCGCTGGCTGAGCCCGGCACAGTCGTCATTGCCGAAGCGACGCGCGCGCTGCTGCGGGGCCAGTTCAAGCTAGAAAGCCTCGGGGTGCGGCCGATCAAGGGCTTTGCTGAGGCGGTTGAGGCTTTTCGGGTGCTCGGCGAAGTGCGGTGCGAGGACCGCTTCGAGGCCGGTCACGCGAATGTGCTACCGTTGGTCGGCCGCGATCAGGAACTCGCACTGCTGGTTGATCGCTGGAATCTTGCCAAGGCCACCGAAGGTCAGGTCGTCCTGCTCGAGGGCGAGCCCGGAATCGGCAAGTCGCGTCTTGCGCTGGCACTTCGCGAGCGCATCTACAGGGAGCCGCATCTGTTGCGCCGTTACTTCGCCTCACCCTACCACACCAACAGCGCGCTTCGTCCGGTAATTGCCCAGCTCGAACAGGCAGCGGGCTTTGAACGCAATGATTCATCGGCCGTCAAGCTCGCCAAGCTCCAGGCACAGCTCGCGGAACAGGTGGGTGAGGTGAGCGAAGCTATCCCATTGTTGGCAGAGCTTCTTGGAATCCCAAGCAGCGGCCGCTATCCAAGACTGAATCTTGCGCCCCAGCAGCGCAAAAATCGCACCTTCGAAGTTCTCATCGCCCAGCTTGCCAGACTGGCTGCGGAGCAGCCGGTGCTCATGGTACTTGAGGATGCGCACTGGCTGGACGCGAGCAGCCTTGAGCTGTTCGGCTTGTTCGTGGACCACATCCAGCAGCTCTCGGTGCTGCTGGTCATTACCTACAGGCCCGAGTTCGTGCCGCCTTGGCGTAGTTACCCGCACGTGACAAAGGTGGTCTTGAATCGTCTCGACCGCATGCAAGCTCAATTGCTGGTCGAACGGCTGACCGGTGGAAAGCTCTTGGCTCTCGGAGTGCTCGATTACATCGTGGCCAACACCGATGGCGTGCCGCTGTACCTTGAGGAGTTGGCCAAAACCATGCTCGAATCTGGCCTATTGGGGGTGGCCGCCGATCAGTTTGGACTGCCTGCACCTATACCGCCGTTTGCGATCCCCGTAACGCTCCACGACTCGCTTATGGCCCGCCTCGACCGCCTCGGCGGGGCCAAGGTGGTCGCCCAGATCGGCGCCTGCATTGGGCGCGAGTTCTCCCATGAGTTGATTGCCGCGTTGGGCGTGCTCGATGAGCCTGAGCTGCAGCAGGGGCTCGATCAACTGGTTAGTACTGAACTGGTTTTTCGGCGCGGAAGTCCCCCTAAAGCGATCTACAGCTTCAAGCACGCGCTTGTTCGCGATACCGCATATCAGTCCCTCCTCAAGAGCCGTCGCCGGGAGCTCCATCGTCGTATTGCCCAGGTCATCGAAGAGCGAGCTCCACACGTCGTGGCCGCCGAGCCGGAGGTCTTAGCGTATCATCTCACGGAGGCCGGACAGCTACCGCAAGCGGTCGTGTTCTGGCAGCGCGCCGGCGAGCACGCCAATGACCGGGCGGCGAATGCCGAGGCAGCCGGCCATTTGGCCAAGGGCCTCGATCTGCTCACTCAGATGCCCGAGAACCCGGAGCGCCTCGAGCATGAGCTGACATTGTTGACCACCCTGGGGCAAGTGCTTACCGCTGCGAAGGGCTATGGCCACCCGGAGGTCGAGCGTGTCTACAACCGTGCTCGCAACCTGACGGAGCGGGTCCAGGATACGCCCAGGCTGTTCCCGGTGCTTCTCGGCCTCACCATCAACCACGCAGTGCGGTCTGAGCTTTCCGCGGCGCGGGGCCTTGGCGAACGGCTCTTGGCGTTGGCGCAGCAAGCCGCGGATCCCGTGCTCATGGTGGAAGCCTCCTACGCGCTGGGCATCACCTGCTCCTGGCTTGGCGAATTCGCCTCGGCATGGCAGCACCTCGAACGCGGGATCGACCAGTACGACATCGCCCAGCACCAGGCGCATCTGGCGCTTTATGGACAGGATGGAGGACCGATCTGCCTGTGCCGCGGCGCCATGGCGCTGTGGTATCTCGGCTACGACGACCGGGCGCAGGAGCTGATGGACGAGGCGCTCGCCATTACTGCGAAGCTCGGACATTTGTTCAGCCGCGCCTATGTCCTGACATGGGCGGCGATTCTGCACGTGCATCGACGGGACGTCGCGAGGGCGCAAGAAGCGGCGGAGTTGGCGTCAGCCTTCGCGGCCGAACACGGATTTCCATTCTGGCACACTCAGGGAGTCTTCCTGCAGGGGTGGGCGCTGGCGCAACGGGGCCAAGTCACGACAGGCATCGAGCGATTGCGAGAAGGGCTGGCTGGCATGCAGGCGATCGGGTCACGAATGACCGAGCCTTGGGCGATGGGCTTACTCGCGAAAGCGTATGGCAAGATCGATCGTTTTGCTGAGGGCGACATCTTGGTTGCCGAGGCGCTTACCATTGTCGCGCGCACTCGCAACCGCTGGTGCGAGGCGGAGCTGCATCGGCTCAAGGGCGAACTCATATCATCGCGCTCGGAGCGCGATCCTGCCGAAATCGAGGCCTGCTTTCACCGTGCCCTTGACGTCGCCCGCATGCAGGATGCCAAGATGTGGGAACTGCGCTCGGCGGTGAGTTTGGCCCGGCTTTGGCGAGCACAGGGTCTTAGGGTGCAGGTTTGCGAGTTGCTCATCCCGCTCCTCGGCTATTTCTCGGAGGGCCACGGGACGCGCGATCTTCAGGACGCCCAAGCGGTCCTTGAGAGCTGCGGAGGTAAATTGAGCACCTGAACACGAAGCGCTGCTTAACGTCGTGGCCAAGGATTGATCACCTTAACCCCGGCGGCCTCGAAGGGGCTCGTGTTTCGAGTTGCGACCGCAAAGCCGTTCGCTGCTGCTGTGGCTGCGAGATTGCGGACATCGCGGGTTAAGGTGATTGCATCTCCGATACGAGCGCCAGTTATTGGTTTTACGTCCCGCAGGTCACTCTTGCGCAAGCAACGTCTTTTCCGATGCGAATTGGCGATCGTAGAAAATCCCCACTGACAGAAACACGCCGGCGATCAGGACGACCATCCCAGTCACTTCGATCGGGGTTGGCCAACGGGCATGCACGACAAGCCCTCCCATTACACCGAAGGCTGTCTCCGAGACGATCAACTGCGCGGCCAGTGCGACAGGCAAGCTCCGTGATGCAATGTTCCAGGCCCAGACGCCGCCCACAGTGGCCAGCAACGCGAAAGATGCGCCCCAAACATATAATCTGCCAGCAGCGCTCCAGCCGAAACCCAATGCTGGAAGACGGAAGAGGTCCATTGCGGCACCGAGGGGATAGAAGGTCAGCATCAAGACGCCGCCTCCGACCAGTATCAGCGCCGACCACACACCAGAGGGCATTTCCGGTCGGGCGGCGAGTGCAGCCTGATTGGCGAGGGCGAACCACACCCAAAGTCCCACGGCAGCGAGCGCCAGCGGCGCGCCGACCCACAACGATTTGACAGAGTTCAATCCTTCGGCCGTGAAGGCCGTGCCATTGACGAGAACAAGGCCGGCCAGCACCAGCGCCAGAGGTAACATAAGGGACCGCCACGGCAATGATCCCTGACGGTGATTGCCAATGACCATCAACACGATCGGCACCAGGCCGAGAAAGGCCGGAGCGATAACCGGGCCGGCAAAGACGGCCGCTCCCGTAACCGTCAGGAAGTAACCGACATATCCGACGAAGGCGAGCCAGATGGCCAGTAGGCAGTTCCGAACTGTGAGATGGCGCATTATGCGTTTCTCGGAAACCAGAATGTAAACCCCGACGAGAGCTGAGACGACATGACGGATGAGGGCAAAATCAAAGGTGGAATAGTCACCGATGATGAAGGGGACAACGAAGTTGAGCGAAAAGGCAAAGGCTGCAAAGAGAGCGGCTGACACACCAATATAGAAGAGTCTGTCCATAATCTTCACCCTTTCGAAGTTGCTTCAGTGAACCTTTGATCCCCGTGACGCCGACAGTGTCGGTTAGCGACCAAGCGAAACCCTTGATCGAATGGGCGGAAATTACTGGCCGCGAGCCTTGGCCGGTACCCAGCGAAAATGAGAACCACCCTCTCGGAGGCTGATCTGAACGGCAGGCCCATGAAAGTGCGACGCTCTCGATCCTCCGTTTCGTGATCTTCATCGGGTCGCAGAAAGTCCGCGGCCCTTGCCGCCGGCCTGCATGGCGACCTCGGGAAGGAAGAGCGGGCGGCCAAATTCTCCCCGCATTCGCTGCGCGCCGGCCTGGCCTCCTCGGCCGAGGTCGATGAGCGTCATGTGCAAAAGCAGCTCGGCCATGCGAGCGCCGAAATGACCCGCAAATACCAGCGCCGTGCGCCTCCCACTACGAGCACGCATGTCGGCGCCACGGCAAGTGGCACGGACAGGAGGTATGGATTTGCCGAAAACGTTATCAGTACCGGGGCGGACAACTCACTGTTGTCTTTGGAGCATCAAGAATGCCCTCAGGGAGGCTGAAGCGGCCATCGCCTTGGCACCGAACGATGCCTTCATGGTTGGCGTGCTGGCCGAAGTCGCAGCTGCAGCAGGCGATATCGACAAAGCCCTATCATGGACGGACTTCGGCATCAGGAATGATCCAGCCAGCGAAGTTCTCTCGTTTACAAAGGGTTGGGTGCTGACAGTCGGCGTCAGGTATCAGGAATCGGACGAAGCTATGAAGCCGCTGGGAGACTGGTCCGCGAGCATCCCGCTTGTCAGGTCGATCAATGCGGTCAACTCGGGAAGATCGATGAAGCGAAGAGCCAGACAAAGAAAGCTTTAGAGCTTGATCCTAGTCCTCGCATTCAGCATTGGAAAACGAGAACGCTTGCTCCATGGCAAGTGAGACTTTTCCGGTCATTGCCAACATCGCCGCGGCGGATTGCAAATCAATCTTGCCTAAGCCCGCTGGCCGATTAAGGCCCCTCCCCTTCTGACGCTTATAGGTGAAGCCTATTTGGACGTCAGAACTCCCACGGGGATATGAGGTCGAGTCCCGTCGTCTCAAAATCTCTAAGATTGCGGGTAGCAAGGCGACCGCCGTTTACCCGCGCTATCGCTGCGATCATCCCATCAGGGGCCGACATACCCCGTCCCTTGCGAGCTGCGTCGCCCATGATCTCGCCATAGGCAAGCGCGGCCTCCTCAGTCAGTCCGAAAATTCGATCCGCAAAACGATGGCGCCACTCGTGTAATCCTTGTTCTAATCGGTCAGCGCGCTGATCCGGCCTAATTTTCTGGATTCCGAAGCAAATCTCAGCGATCGTCACCGTCGGTAATGCCAGTTCTGCATCGAACCGTACCAGCCATGCGATGACCGCCTCGTTGGGTGCCTTTTTTAAAGTCTCGGAGACGACATTGGTATCGAGAAAAATCAAAGCTCGATGCCTCTATGCGGCCGGCGATTTTCGCGAAGGACGGCTTCCAGGTCGATATCCGTCCCGCACTGTGCGCTCAGACGAGAATAGAAGCTCGGAGCGGGTTCACGTCCTGCCTCCCGAATTTCATAGGCTTCGAGTGCGCGCTCGACCACCTCGGCAATCGACCGGTTTTCGCGGCGAGCAAGCCTGTGCGCTAAATCTCGCGCTTTGGAGCTTCGGACAGAAAGCTGCGGTGCGGCCATGACGGTCTTCTCCTTTGAGGCGTCAATATAAGGCCCAACTTCTCTGCCATCAAGATGGCAGCTGATTGCACGCCATCAATGTGACCGCGTTAGCTGGAGTCTACCGCCACACCCGAAAGAGAGCGCCGACTTGGGACGAACCACATGGTCGCCAAATACACGATCTCACTATCGATAAGTAATGCTCATCGTCGATAAGTAATGCTTATCGGAATTGAGAGGGGACAAGCGAACCCATCAATTTTCTTTCCTGAACTCTCTAGATAACACCTGCAGATGCGATCGGCATGCATCTTCTATGTGGCTATGAAGAGCGTTCGCTCGCTGAAGCAACCAGATCAAGGCCTCCTCGGAAATCTCGTAACTATTAGAGTAGCGGGCTTTGACATAAAGCTTCGTTGATGACGTTGAACCAAGCGACGAAACGTTGCCGATCCCGGGGCCAAACTGCTACGAGAGCCTGATCCCGATCCTCTGCAAGCGCTCTTAAGAACACTAAATTGTGTGAGGGAGGGCTGTAGTTCGTGAGGACAAGCAGGAGCGCTGTATACGCTTGCTCGATTGACTGATGTAGAAGAAACGCCGCTTCGTCTGGGCGATGCTTGGACACACAAAACTCTGCGGTTTCAGCAAAAGTACGAGCTTGTGGAAGTCGTTTCTGAAAATGCTCATTTGCAATTCGAAAAGAGTCTTCTGCCGTTAAAGGCTTTGGTTCCGGCAGCGGCTGATCGTCGATCTCATACAGCACCACGCCGTCCTTCCGGATATCCGAAAAGAAATACCGTCCTTCCCGCAAGGCATCGCCGACTTCGCGACGAGAATGAACGATAGGATTGACTAGGGTCTTGATGCCCCGATCGCGCATTAGCCGGTCCTTGACGGCATACCAGTATTCGGGGTCCGTCAGCTTCTTCGTATTGACGATAATCAAGATATCGTAGTCCGAACGGTAGCCCTTCATCGTATGGGGCTCATCGACCCAGGTGCCCCGCGCGTAAGACCCGAAGAGAATGATCTTACAGATGCGACCCTTCTTCTTGAAGTCCGCCTCCCCTCCCCTCAAAGCGTCTTCGAATTCCTCGTGGATGATCTCGACAACGCGTGCCAGTTCACGCTGTTTCTTTTCCGGCAGATGATCGAGGCTCGAATTCATCAAGGGCAAAACTCCCGTTGAATCACTTTCTTAGCGCATCCTCTGACCTGCGCGCCACCGCAATTTCTAAGGGGAAATGGCATGGATCTGATCGATTCGCGATCATTCCGCTCGCTTGAGGTGTGCGTGTCGATATCGCCGATCTTCTTCGTCCGACTAGCCGCCCGAGAAACACTTTGCTTCGATACCGGCTCACCCTGCCCATTCTTCTTCACACCAGCATGGGCTGTTATTAATGGCCGACTTCAGGCAGGCCGCAGCTACCGCCGTCACTTCGCGTTGAAATCCTTCATTCTGCATTGTCCGGCTGTAATGCCCCAGGAAAACGAAAAAACTGGCGACAGCGTTTTCAACTTCTCGCACCCAGGAGCGGGAGCGTAAGTGTAAGCATCGGCGGGATGCTCTTAGTTTCCAGCGCCGGACGGGAACTTTTCTCCAAAAAGCTGCGTTTGTTTGCTGTCACCGAACTCGAGCAAGTCGATGACATTCATGGGGCTCGCCGACATGACAGGAGGCGGGCCCCTTCCGTTTCCAGGTTTGCCTCAAAAATAGATCGACATCACCAGGTCCTGGTCGAAATCCCCGAAGCCCTTGCCAAAAATATTCATGCCGCCCGGATTGTCCGCCTTCTCGTCAATGCCGATGCGAAAGCGAATGGAATGATGATCGGCAATGCCGAGCGAGGCAATCGTCTGTGTCGAGACCATCGCACCATCGATCCAGGTTCCCTTGTCGTCGATCGTCCAGGTCTTGAGCTTGCCGTACTGCGAGCCGCTGAGTTTCCACCAAGCCGGCGAGTACATGCCGCGCCGGTCGCCGAAATCGCCCGGTGACGTCCAGTGGCCGGCCTTGATGCCGTTCACCCAGATCGAGATGTCGGATGGCCAGTTGGCATTGGTCGCCGGCGTCTCGGAGCTGAGCTCCGCCGAAAACTCCACCTTGCGGATCTTCCGGCCCGTGACCTTGGCATTGTTCGGAAATTTGTACTCCACATAGCCGCGGGTGAACCACAAAAGTGCGGCCTGCATGCGTTGCGGGTCGAGGAAGACTTCCTGCACGTCCAGCATGCCGATGACGTTGTTGACCGAGCACAGGCCGCAGGGCGCCTCCGCTTCGAACTCCGTGAAAAGCCCGATCGGCATGCTGACGGTTACGACGTCTTCAGCAGACTTTGTGCCACTGGCGTCGAAGCGGATCAAAATTTCGTCGTAGATGCAGGAGCAGACCTTCTGATTACCCTTCGTCGCCTTCATCGTCTGCGTCTGGATCAGCCCTGCCTGTTCCAGCGCCTTCAAGTTGGTCGCCGCCGTCGATTGCGGCAAGCCCATGTGACCGGCGATGTCGTTCACATTCAAGGGACCTTTCTGGCGCAGCAGGTTGAGGATTTCGATACGCGTCGTTGAACCGAGGGCCTGGACCACTTCGGCATCCTTCATCGGATCGACGGTTAGAAGCTTAGTCTCCATGCTCTACTACTGGTTCTCCAGTCTTTCTCGGCTGTACTTCGCTGATACCATGCAGGGTTGCCGGTGTCGCCGCCTTTTCTATAGGTGCCGGCCCGCGCCACGGGAGAGCTGCCGCGGACCGGCTGGGCCTTCTCACCTCGGCCCGAAAGGTGTTCTTCACTCGTCTAGCCCTTGATGCCGGAAGAGAGCATCAGCGCCTGCGTCACGCGCTTCTGGAAGAGCAGATAGGCAACTGCGACGGGCATGGCGGCGAGGATCGCGACGGCCATGTCACGGGCATATTTGACGCCGAAGGCATCGCTGATCTGGGTAATGCCGACGGTAACCGTCATCATGTCCTCCGAGCTCGTGACAAGGAAGGGCCACAGGAAGGCGTTCCAGGCCATGATGTAGGTGATGATCGCAAGTGCCGTGGTAATTCCCCAGTTCAGTGGTAGATAAAGCTTGAAGAGGATCTGGAATTCCCCGCAGCCATCTAGCTTTGCCGCTTCGCGCAGTTCCTTTGGAACGGAATCGAAGAACTGCTTGTAGACGATGACAACCACCGGAACGATCAGTTGCGGCAGGATGATGCCACCCCAGGTGTTGATCAGGCCCAGCCGGTGCATAAGCACGAACTGCGATACCACTAGAGCCTGCGACGGCACCATGAAGCTCGCGAGGATGATGCCATAGAGCAGTTTGCGGCCCGGAAAGACGATCTGCGACAGCGCGTAGGCGCACATCACGCTGATGACGATCACGACGATCGTGACGGTGACCGAGGTCACGATCGAATTCATGTACCAGGTGGCGAGATTGGTATTGAAGAGCGCAAAGTAATAGGCCGAAAAGTTGAAGACGTCCGGAATGAAGGTCGTTTTCGATACCACCTCCTGCTCGGGCTTGATCGATGTGACGACCGCCCAATAGATCGGGAATGCCCACATGCAGGCGATGCACAGGGTCAGGACGAGAAGCAGCGCGTTGCCGATTGTCTTGCCGGGCATGTGTCAGCGCTCCCTTACGCGCAGAAGCTGGTATTGCAGGACGGAAACGACGACGATTATTAGGAAGAGCATCACCGCAACCGCCGAGCCCACGCCGCCATGGTTGAGGCGGAAGGCCTCACGGTAAACGAGCTGCAGCAGCACATAGGTGGAATTGAACGGTCCGCCCTCGGTCATCAGATAGACCTGATCGAAAATCTTCAGCTGCAGGATAAGCTGCAATGTGAGAACGAGCGCGGTGACGGGCCAGATCAGCGGCCAGGTGATGCGGCGGAAGCACTGGAGGCGCGTCGCGCCGTCAAGCATCGCAGCCTCATAATAATCCTGCGGAATGTTGCGCAGTCCGGCGATGAAGAGCAAAAGGTTGAAGCCGTTCGTCCACCAGACCGTGACGAGGGCCACCATCGGCATCGCCCAGACGGGGTCGCGGAAAACGCTGACGCGCTTGCCGGTGAAGAATTCGATGATGTACTGCGCGATGCCGAACTGCTGGTCGAGCACCCATTGCCATATCTGCGTCACGACCGAAACCGGCAGGATATAGGGAATGAAGAAAAGCACGAGTATCAGGCTCTGCAGCCAGCCCTTCAGACGCACGACCATCAGCGCCAGGCCAAGGCCGATCAGCGTGTTCGGAATGACGGTCAGCACCACGAAATAGCCGGTGTTCCACACAGACGTATAAAAGAGCTTCTGGCCGAAGAGCTTCACATAATTGCCGAAGCCCACCCACTGGCCCTCGCCGATCAGTGGCGCGTCGGTGAAGCTCAAGGCAAACATCTTGTAGACCGGGTAGGCAAACACGACCAGATAGGCGGTCAGAAACGGCGCGATCATAATGATCGCCGTCAGCGTCTTGCCTCGTCTTTCACTTCTGAACACTAAGCCCCTCCTTCAAGCGCAGACGCCGGCCGGAGGGTCGCTCCGGCCGACGAATTCTCACATCTGGCTCTGCAGTTCTTCGCGCATCTGCTCGATCGCGTCTTCCGGTTCGAGCTGCCCGTTCAATGCCGGAACCACGAAGTTCTGCGTCGCTTCGTAGATCGGGCCTGCGACGCCTGCGAGTTTGGAGACCGGATCGAAGACAGCCGTGTCTGCGAGCTTCGCATAGGTCGCGTTCGGCTGCATTTCCTTAAATTCCTTGCTGTCGGTCACGGGCTTATAGGCCGGAATGTGACCCGCGCTTGCCCAGGAGATGCTGTGCTCGTTCATCCAGTTGATGATCTCGAGTACGATCTTCACCTTCTCCGGAGCGATCGGCCTGGCATCGCTGTTCGGGATCGCGGAAGGAGTGCGAGTCCGCCCAGGTCGCCTGCGTACCCATGAGGTTCGGTATTTCGATGGCACCCCATTCAAAACCGAGATTGCCGTTCTTCTGCAGGTCGACCATGGTCGGCACCTCCCAGACGCCGTTGATATGCATGGCGGCCTTGCCGGAGGTGAAAAGCGCGATCGAGGCTTCATACGAAATCAGTTTCGGCGAATAGCCGGTGGAGACCCAGTGCGCCATGGTCTGCAGCGCCTTGACGCCGGCATCGCCGGGCAGGATCTCGTCTGCGTCGATGAACTTCGCGCCCTGCTGTGAAAGCAGGGTATAAAAGACGCGCCACATCGAACCGCCTTCGTCGGTATGCAGCGACAACGGATACTCGACCTTGCCGGTTGCCTTGATCTTCTCGAGCGCGGCATTGAAACTGTCGAGCCCGTCGAGACCCTTGGGCAGACCGTCGTCGCCCAGCAGCCCGGCCTCTTTCAAAATGGTCTTGTTGTAGTAAAGGACGATCGAATGAACGTCGAAGGGAATGCCATAGACCTTGTTGTCGAAAGTCGCCTGTTTCCAAGCCGCATCGACGTAGTTTTCCTTCTTGATTCCGGCGGAAGCGAGCTCTTCATCCGAAAATGGCCGCAAGATGCCGGTCGGCATGGCAAGCGGATAACGCGACATATGATAGGTCATGATGTCGGGCTGCTGGCCGACGGCTGCGGACGTCTGCACCTTCGTATAGAAGGGAACGCCCCATTCAAGCGTCGTCGCGTTGATTTTGATGTCCGGGTGGGTGTCGTTGAACTCCTTGATGAGCGCCTTCATGCGGATACCGTCGCCTCCGCTTAAGAAATCCCACCAGGTAATATCCGTCTGTGCGAATGCCGCTGCCGAGGGCAGCAATGCGATTGCCGCCGAAACGGCCAGTTTCAATAGTATTTTCACGTCGGTTCCTCCTCGAAAAATTCATGGGTTGTGACCATCGCGTGGTACGAAACGGTCTTGGGCGCAAACCTCCTCCAAGGCCCGCATTCCTCTTCCTGCATTCACTTCCGAAATCCGGGCTCAGACGCCCGAATTGCGGCTATCAGCTGAGCCTCCTGCCTTCGCTGTCGAAGGCCAGCATTTCGGGCACCCTCAAAGAGAGGTTGATCTTTTCCTTGGGCTGCGGGCGCTTGTCGCGGCACTCGACCGTCATTTCCGCGCCACTCGCAGTCAGAATGTGCAGGTAGCCGGTGCCGCCGAGCTCCTCGGTGAACTCGGCTACGGCCGGAAGCGTCACAGTGCCTTCGCCCGCCCCGAGCCCGATATGTTCCGGACGGACGCCGACATGGATAGATGCGCCCGGAGCAACGCCTGCGCGGGTCGGCAGATCGAACGGCTGGCCGGGCACGTCTTCAAGTTCGACCCGCAAGGAGCCCTGCCCCCCGGTTACGACTTTTGCCTTCAGGAAGTTCATCCCCGGAGAGCCGATAAAGCCTGCGACGAACATGTTTTGCGGATCGCGATAGAGTTCGAGCGGCGCGCCAACCTGCTGGACGATGCCGCCTCTCAGCACGACGATCTTGTCGGCAAGCGTCATCGCCTCCACCTGGTCATGTGTGACATAGACCATGGTCGCGCCGATCTGCCGATGAAGGCGCGCGATCTCCATGCGCATCTTTACGCGAAGTTCGGCGTCAAGGTTGGACAGTGGCTCATCAAACAGGAAGACGCGCGGCTCGCGCACGATCGCCCGGCCGATCGCCACGCGCTGGCGCTGGCCGCCGGAAAGCTGGCTTGGCTTGTGATCCAGGTAGTCACCGAGACGCAGAATGTCCGCCGCCGCCTTGACCTTCTGCTGGATCTCCGCTTTTGGCCGGCGCGCGATCGACAGGCTGAACGCCATGTTTTCGAAAACGGACAGATGCGGATAAAGCGCATAGGACTGGAAGACCATTGCCACGCCGCGCTTGGAGGCCTCCCTGTGCGTCACGTCGTCGTTTTCGATGCGGATTTGCCCGCCGCTCGTCTCCTCCAGCCCCGCAATCATTCTGAGCAACGTCGACTTTCCGCAGCCCGAGGGGCCGACAAAAACCGCGAACTCGCCCTGTTCTATCTCGATATCGACGCCATGAATGACCTTGAACGAGCCGAACGACTTGCTGACATTCGTCAGCTTGATACCAGACATGCATCCTCCCGATTGTCGTTTTGATCGGGGCGGCTCCTCCGCCGCCCCGATGGCAATCAGTTCACGCCGAGGCGACAGACAGCAGTATGAAATGATAGGATTTTGCCGGCAGGGGCCCGATGAGCGCACCCTCGTCGGTGATGGAAAGACCTGTGCCCGGTCTTGGGACGATGCGCTCCTGGTTCTCGACCGCGTTCCTGGCTTTCAGATCCTCGCCGGTCATGACGTGATGCTGCACGATCTTGAGACCCTTGAAGCCTTGCAGGTCGACGCTCAAGTCCATCGTCTCGTCGAGGCTGCGGTTGATCGCAAAGAGCGCTATGGTCTTGCCATCGTCGTGCAGCACCGCCGACAGATCGAGATAGGGCACGTCCTGCGCGACCTCGCAGTCGTAAGTCGGGCCGGATGACGACACCGTCAGCGCCGTGCCGCGACCGTATTTCGAGGCAAATTGCAGCGGATAATAAATCGACTGGCGCCATGCCGGACCGCCGGCCTTGGTGAGGATCGGCGCAATCACATTGACGAGCTGCGCCATGCAGGCGATCTTGACCCGGTCAGAGCGGCGGATGAAGACATTGATCAGCGAAGCGACGAAAATCGCATCCTCGAGATTATAGAGCTCTTCGAGGAGCGGCGGCGCTTCCGGCCAATCCCAGCTCGCGATACGCTCGCCGTCTTCCTTGCGGTCGTGATACCAGACGTTCCATTCGTCGAAGCAGATCTTCACGTCGCGCTTCGACCGCTTCTTCGCCTTGATGTAGTCGATGACGCCGCCGATGGTGACGATATAGCGATCGAGCTCGATCGCCTTGGCATAATAGTTCAGCGTGTCGTTTTCTTCGTTGCCGAAATACTTGTGCAACGAGATGTAGTCGACGCTGTCATAGCTCGCATCGAGAACCGTCGCCTCCCATTCGGGATAACTCTTCATCTTGTCGTTGGACGAGCCGCAGACAACCGTCTCCAGGGTCTTGTCGAAATATTTGAAGGCCTTGCTGACCTCGTTGGCGAGGTGGCCGTATTCGGCAGCACTCTTGTGGCCGACCTGCCAGGGACCGTCCATCTCGTTTCCGAGGCACCAAATACGGACATTGTGCGGATCCTTGTAGCCGTGCTTGGCGCGCAGGTCGCTCCAGTAGGTTCCGCCCGGATGATTGCAATATTCGAGGAAGTTGCGGGCATCGTTCAGTCCGCGCGAGCCGAGGTTCATGGCAAGCATCATCTCGGTGTTGGCAAGCTTCGACCAGTCGGCGAATTCGTTGATGCCCACTTGGTTGGTTTCACGTGTTCGCCACGCGAGATCAAGCCTTGTCGGACGCTGGTCCCGCGGGCCGATACCGTCTTCCCAATGATAGGCCGAGACGAAATTGCCACCCGGATAGCGCACGATCGGCATGTCGAGATCGCGCACCATATCAAGAACATCGGTTCGAAAGCCGTCCTTGTCCGCCTTCGCATGGCCCGGTTCATAGATGCCGGTGTAAACGGCGCGGCCCATGTGCTCAAGGAAGGAGCCGAAGACCCGCTTGTCGACGGTCGAAATCGTGAATTCCCGGTTGAGGGTGGCTTTTGCCCGCATGAATGTTCCTCGTTTATTGAATTTGATTTTTCCGCAAGCTAGACTCGAAAATTTTTTATTTCAAGGATTTTGTTTTGTATCAAAAAATCAGTTTCATATGGTAGGCGTGTGCGATTGGCGCACGTATTTGCCGTGATGCGTAACGCCGATTCCACGTATGTGTTGTGCCTTGCTTTTTCTTGGCCACCTGCGCATTTCCACTTCGCATCCGGTCGCCATCGACCGGCGGCGATCCACTTGAAGGAGCGCTGCTGTGACGTGACATTGACCGCAGAAACTGCGATTATGAGCGCCAGATCGAGAGGAACCGTCACCAGGACAATCCGAAGCAGGGATCTCTTTGCACGTTCGCGTCGTTTCCTCTTCGAGGACTTCTTTGGCGGCGGGACGGCGGATAGTCGGCGACGCTTGAACAGCGATCGTCAACCAGGACATAACCTTGACCTCGACGAAGCCACCCAGGAACGGACCCCAAGCCGAAAATGATCACCGGGGACCGGCGAATTTTCCCCTCCTCGTTCTCGGAGCCCTCGGCGTCGTCTACGGCGATATCGGCACAAGCCCGATTTATGCATTCCGCGAAGCCCTGAAGGTCTCCGGTCAGGTGTCAGGAATGGTCGATGGCAAGCAAATTCTCGGTTTGCTTTCCCTGATCGTCTGGGCATTGACTTCCATCGTCGCCATCAAATATGTCGGCTTCGTTTTGAAAGCCGACAACAAAGGAGAAGGCGGCACACTTTCACTGATGTCGCTCGCCCGAGAGAGCCTTGAAGGCAGGCCGGTTTGGGTCCTTGTTCTTGGCATTGCCGGCGCGTCGCTGTTTGTGGGCGATGCCATAATCACCCCTGCGATATCGGTTTTATCGGCGGTCGAAGGCCTCGAAGTGGTCGCCCCGCAGCTTTCGCATTGGGTCGTTCCCGCCACGGTTGTCATCATAACGGTACTGTTTCTCGTTCAACGGTTCGGGACGGGCGGTGTCGCATCGATATTCGGTCCCGTCACCGCATTATGGTTTTTAACCCTTGGCGTCTCCGGCCTTGCGCACATCCTCCAACAGCCCTTGATCCTCTCGGCCATCAATCCGCTTCACGCCATACAATTTCTCGGCACGCATGCTGGAATTTCAGTGTCGGTTCTGGGTGCAGTGTTCCTGGCGGTAACCGGCGCTGAGGCGCTCTATGTGGATCTTGGGCATTTCGGGCGCAAGCCGATCGTCTTTGCCTGGTTCGCGCTGGTGTTTCCAAGCCTGCTTTTGAATTATTTCGGTCAGGGCGCATATGTCCTCAGCCATCCTGAGGACATCGAACATCCTTTTTTTGCAATGCAGCCCGAATGGGCGCAATTTCCTGTGGTCGTTCTCGCGACCGCTGCAACCGTCATTGCCAGCCAAGCGGTCATATCCGGGGCATATTCCCTTATCCGCCAAGCGATGCATCTCAATCTTCTGCCGCGCTTCAGCATCCGCCATACGTCGGAAACTCAGGCCGGGCAAATCTACATGCCCCAGATCAATGCCTTGTTGTTCGTCGCCGTCATCGCGTTGGTGATCACGTTTCGAAATTCCAGCGGTCTGTCCGCCGCCTACGGGATCGCCGTCACCGGTGAGATGCTCATTACCGCTATTTTGCTTTTCGTCGTCGCGCGACGCATCTGGAGATGGCGACGGACACTTGCATTGATCGTAATCGCTCCACTGATCTTGATCGACACCAGCTTCTTCGTCGCCAACGTCGCAAAGTTCGGAGAAGGCGGCTGGGTTCCCGTCGCCGTTGCCCTCACCGTTGCGTTCTTGATGCAAACCTGGATTTCCGGACGTCGCTTACTGACAATTAGAACGAGGGCGGACGAGGTCCCCCTCACGATGATCATCGACAATCTGACAAGGAAAAAGCCATCAACCGTGCCGGGAACTGCAGTGTTTCTGACAAGTGACGTCGAAGGTGCGCCAACTGCTCTTTTGCATAGCATGAAGCACTACAAGGTGCTGCACGAGCACAATATCATCCTCTCCGTTTTGACGTCCCCGTCACCTTATGTCGCCGATGACGAGAAAATCTTCCTTGAGAGCCTGCATCCCCTGTTCAGCCGCATCGTCATCACCTTTGGCTATATGGAGACCCCCAACATTCCCCGCGCCCTTATCCTGGCGCGCAAACTCGGCCTGAAATTCGATATCATGTCGACGACCTTTTTCCTGTCGCGCAGGACGATCTTGCCGTCCGAGAAAGGCGGCATGCCGCTGTGGCAGGATCGGGTGTTCATCGCACTCGCGCACAATGCCAGCAACGCAACTGAGTATTTCCGGCTCCCGACCGGGCGTGTCGTCGAACTCGGGATCCAGGTGACGATCTGATTGACTGTTTTCACCCCTCATCGGCGTGGCGCCTAACATTCCGCTTGCGAGCGCAAAGCTTTTTTTCGTGACGAAGGCGAAAGAGGCGAATGACGCCAAACGGTTCGCCCGTTCGACATCAAAGAGCCGTCAAACCACCCGTCAGAGGCAATCGGGCTTGTCTTCGGCCTTCTTTCCCCCAAGGATCGCTTCCAGAAAATTACCGCTAGCGTCTTGAGATACGAGCAGGGCTTGCTTCTCGCAAATGAACCGCCCGCTACAACTTCGGCGTCAGCATCTCGAAGCGGTCGCGGACGGTGGAGCAGATGTCGCCCCCAAGGCGGGCGATCGCATCGACTGCTGCTGGATCGACGTGAAGGCGCTCCGGATCGACAACACCGTCACGATAATGCGCAAAGACGATTTCACCGAGGATAACCTGGCGCGACTTGCCAAGCTCCAGCGTCATATGCCTGCGGCATTCGAAGGCGGCAGGAGCCTCCGCAATCCAGGGCGAACCGACCTTTTCTCCGGGCATGGCGGTCAGACCCGCCTCCTTCAGTTCGTCGACACCGCGCGCATACTTCGCGCCACAGACATGCATCGCCTCGGCGATTGAAAAGGAGACGATGTTGACGGTGAAAACCTCGGTCATGCGGATATTGTGGGCGGTATCCTTGAAGGACATGTCCGGATGGTTCTCGACGCCCAGCGCCAGGATCGGCGGATCGGCCGAAAGGCAGTTGAAGAAGGAAAAGGGTGCGGCATTGATGCGGCCCTCCTCATCCACCGTCGTCACCAGCGCGATCGGACGCGGAATGATCGTGCCGATCATCAGCTTGTAGCGCTCGCGCTCGCTCAGTGCCGTAAAGTCGAAGGAGATGCTCATCTCAGCTTGGCGTCCGCATCGGGGCAAATCTGCTCATCGCGCCCGTGAAGGCCTTGGGAAGCGGCGAGGCATAGGAGCCGCGCTTGCTGGTCGAAAGTCCGAGCGACACCAGCGCTTCGGCCTGCTTCACGGCCGCGGCGACGCCATCGACGACCGGAACACCATAGATCTCCTGCAAATCGCGCGCGAGATCGGTCATGCCCGCACAGCCGAGCACGATTGCTTCTGCACCATCTTCTGAAAGGGCCGTTTCGATTTCAGCCCGAAGCTTTCCGATGGCACCAGAGCCCTCGTTTTCGAGCTCGAGCACCGGGATGTCGCACGCCCTTACCTTCGCCCGGCCGCCCATGCCGTAGCGGCGGACAAGATTGTCGATAAGCACCCGGGAGCGTTCCAGCGTGGTAACGACCGTGAAGCGTTGCGCCAGGAAGCCGGCCGTCGCTACCGCAGATTCGCAAAGGCCGAGCACCGGCACATCGGCAAAGGCGCGCGCCGCATCAAGGCCGGTGTCGTCGAAGCAGGCGACGACCGCCGCGTCATAGCCTGCCCCCTGGCGCTCCTTCAGCTCCATCAGCAGTCCCGGGATTGCCAGCGCCCCGTCATAATGGCCTTCGATCGAAACCGGTCCCATACGGGACGTGGCAGCGATGATGTCCGTTCCTGTTGCAGCGACAGCGCGTGCGGCGATAGCAGCCTTTTCCGTCATCGAGGCCGTCGTGTTGGGGTTTACCAGCAATATGCGCATGTCATTTGATCTTTGCCTGCCGCCGGCTGAGCATCATCATGATGCCGAGCGCGACGAGGATAATGGTGAAGGAGAAGAGCGTCGTCACCGTTCCGAGCGCATAAAGCACGGGCGTCGTGACGTTCGTCGTCATGCCGTAGATCTCGAGCGGCAGCGTGTTGTAGGTGCCCGACGTCATCAGCGTGCGGGCGAATTCGTCATAAGAGAGCGTGAAGCCGAAAAGGCCGACGCCGATCAGGCTCGGCAGGATCATCGGCAAAACGACGTGCCGGAAGGTCTGCCATGAGCTTGCGCCGAGATCGCGCGCTGCTTCCTCATAGGCCGGAGAGAAGCGATTGAAGACGGCAAACATGATCAGCACGCCGAACGGCAGCGTCCAGGTGAGGTGCGCGCCGAAAGCCGAGGAATACCAGGCGGGCTTCAGGCCGCCCTGCTGGAAGACGACGCCGATGCCGAGCGAAATGATGATCGAGGGGACAACGAGGCTTGCAACGGTCGCATAAAACAGTGCCGTCGAGCCTCGGAATTTCCGGCGGAAGGCCAGACCTGCGAGCAGCGAAACGACGACGGTGACGATCATCACCATCAGGCCGAGCAAAAAGGACCGTTTGAAGGATGCGCCGAAATCGCCGACGGCCTGCTTTTCGAAAAGGTTGAAGAACCAGTGAACCGAAACCCCGTTCAGCGGGAAGGTCAGGCCCCCGTCCGGCCCCTGGAATGACAGGATCAGAACCGCCGAGAGCGGGCCGTAGAGAAAGACCACGAAGACGGCGAAAAAGACCGCGAGCACATAGAATTCGACGGTTCGCTTTTCATGGTTCATCTCAAAGCTCCTTGCGGATGTCGACGACGCGCAGGATGGCGGCGACCATCAAGAGCACGACGACCAGAAGCACGACAGCGTTTGCAGCAGCGGCCGGATACTGCAGCAGCGACATCTGGTTTTTCATCATCAATGCGACCGAAGCGCTCTGGCCACCGGACATGACCTGCACGGTCGAAAAATCCGCCATCACCAGCGTCACGACGAAGATCGTACCGATCGCCATGCCGGGTTTTGCAAGCGGGATGACGACGTTCCAGAGGATTTGCCAGCCGCTGGCACCGGCATCGCGCGCCGCCTCGAACAGCGAGCGGTCGATGCGCATCAGCGTGTTGAAGATCGGCGTCACCATGAAGAGCGTATAAAGGTGCACCATGGCGAGTACGACGGCGAAATCGGAATAGAGCAACCACTCGATCGGCTGCGGAATGAGGCCCATCTCAATCAGCGTCGTATTGACGAGCCCATTGCGGCCGAGCACCGGAATCCACGAGATCATGCGGATGATGTTCGACGTCATGAAGGGGACGGTGCAGACAAGGAAGAGGATCATCTGCGTCGAGGTCTTGCGGATATGGAAAGCCAGGAAATAGGCGACCCAAAAGCCGATGAGGAGCGTCAGCGCCCAGACGATGACGGTGAATTTGAGCGTGTTAAGGTAGATCTTCCAGGTGACCCATGAACCGAGCGTCTCGGTATAATTCATGGTGAGGAAGGCGGGATAGAGCCCCGCAAAGTCGTAATCCCAGAAGCTCACGACCGCGATCATCGCGATCGGCAGCAGGAAGAAGAAACCGAGGATCACAAAGAGCGGCAAGGCCTGGAGATAGGAAATCGCAGCCAGCGGCAGGCGAAAGCCGCCACTTCGAACGCGCTCAGCCTTCTCACTGGGTTGTGCGGAAGCGATCGTTGCCATCTGCCATCCTCTTAGACATTCGCGGAAACCAAAATGGAAGGGATCCGAAAGACCCCTCCCCAGCCCTCCCGCAGAAGGAGGGAGTTTTCTGCCGCAACCTCTCCGGTCCGCTCCTCCTGTCGGGAGGGTTGAGGAGACAAACGCGGCGAACACCTTATGCGGCGATGAACTCGTTCCAGCGGCGGACCATGTAGCGGTCTTCGTCCATGACCGAGTTCCAGCAGGCGACAGCGCCCATGCGGGCCTCGAAGGAGCCGCCATCGCGCACGGCCCCGGCCTTCTCCATGACCTTGCCTTCCGGCGAGAGAATATCGCCCTGCGCCGGCTTGCCCTCGATCCAGTAGCCCCATTCGTCGGCCGACATGAAGCCCTTGGCGGTTTCCATGCAGGCAGAGTAGTAGCCCTGGCGGTTGAGGTAGCCGCCGACCCAGCCGGACGTGTACCAGTTGATGTACTCGTAGGCGGCGTCGAGCTGAGCACCCTTGAGGTGCGAGGCAAGGCCGAGACCGCCGCCCCATGCGCGGTAGCCTTCCTTGAGCGGCTGATACTTGCAGGCAATACCCTTGGAACGGACAGCGGCAACGGCCGGCGACCACATGGACTGGATGACGACCTCGCCCGACGCCATCAGGTTGACCGACTCGTCGAAGCTCTTCCAGAAGGCGCGGAACTGGCCTTCGCTCTTTGCCTTGATCAGGAATTCAATCGTCTTGTCGATCTCTTCCTTGGTCATGTTGCCCTTGTCGGCATATTTGATGTTGCCCATGGCTTCCATGATCATCGCGGCATCCATGATGCCGATCGAGGGAATATTCAGGATCGAGGTCTTGCCCTTGAACTTCGGATCCATGATGTCGGCCCAAGTGGTGATCTCGCGGCCGACGAGATCCGGTCGGATGCCCAGGGTGTCGGCGTTGTAAATGGTCGGAACCATCGTCATCCACTTCGTCGGCTCCTTGGCGAAGGTCTTGGAATCGGCGCCTTCGACGAAGCCGACCGTATGCGGTGCAGTACCCTGCGCAATGACGCTGTCCGGCTTCATCTTGCCGTTGATGAAGAGCGGCACGATCTTGTCGAAATATTTCAGCTTCGACGTATCCATCGGCTGAAGGACGCCGGTCGGAAAGACTTTCTTGGCAATCCAGTATTCGATGTCGGCGATGTCATAGCTGTCCGGCTGGGTGACGGCACGCTGTGCAGCAGCGTCCGAGTCCGTCGCTGTCATCTCAAGCGTGATGCCGAGGTCCTTCTTGCACTGTTCGGCGATCGCGTTGATATTGGAGACGCCGGTGCCGAACTGGCGAAGCGTGATGCTGGACTGCGCCCAAATCGTCGGAAAGCCGGTGATCAGGCCCGAGCCGGCGGCTGCACCGATGGCGGCAGCGCCCGTCTTCAAAAGCGAACGGCGGGACATGCCCTTCTCAGTCTTGGTTGTCTTCGTTTCAGTCGTCATGTCAGTTCCCCTTTTTTGATTGCGAAATTCATGCACGGCCGAGGAGGGCGGCATCCTCCAGGGTCCAACTCAAAGACACCGCATCGCCGATCGATACGGGTTTGGCGAAGTAATCGCCGTCGCTCGCGATGACCGTGAAGTCGTCACTGCCCGCGCCGATTGCGGTGATCTTCACCGAAGCGCCGCGATATTCGATGTTGGAAACCACGCCGTGGAAGCCGAGCGTCTTTTCCACCGGCGCTTCGAGCCGGACGCGATCGGTGCGGATGCCGATATCGATAGGCTCGCCCACCTTCCTGCCCTCACCACGCACGGAAAATGTCTGGCCTTCCGGCACCTTGAGTGTGATCACGCCGCCTTCGGCAGAGACGACACGACCGGATAGAACGTTGTGGTCGCCCATAAAACGGGCGACGAAAGCCGTTGCTGGGCGCTCGAACACCTGGCGCGGTGCTGCCGCCTGTTCGATCTTGCCGTCATTCATGACGACAATCATGTCGGCAAGCGCCATCGCCTCTTCCTGGCTGTGCGTCACATGGACGAAGGTGATGCCAAGCGTCTTTTGAAGCTTCTTGAGCTCCGCGCGCATCCGGATCTTCAGGAACGGGTCGAGGGCCGACAAAGGCTCGTCAAGCAGCAGCGCTTCCGGATCGGTGATCAGCGCGCGCGCCAGCGCCACGCGCTGCTGCTGGCCGCCCGAAAGCTGCGCCGGACGCCTGGTCGCGTAAGCTTCCATCTGCATCAGCTTCAGCATCTCCAGCGCCTTGGCCCGGCGCTCGTCCTTGCCGACCCCCTTCATCTTCAGGCTGAAGGCAACATTGTCGATAAGGTCCAGATGCGGAAAGAGCGCATAAGACTGGAACATCATCGCCGTGCCGCGCTTGGCCGGAGGAAAGTCGGTCACAACCGTATTGCCGAGGCGGATATCGCCCGACGAGATGCTTTCATGGCCGGCGATCATGCGGAGCGTCGAGGTCTTCCCGCAGCCCGATGGGCCGAGGAAGCAGCAATATGATCCAGCCGGAATCTTCAAGCTGATGGCGTGCACAGCAGTTGTCGCGCCATAAACCTTCGAAACGGATGCTATATCGATTTCCGCCGCTTTCGACATCATGTCTTCCTCTGTTCGAGAAAGTTAATGCATCCGCCGTGCCAGTTTCGTCGCCGGAACCAAACCCCATGAATCGCTGGGTTTTTTCGGAAGATCCAAGGGCCGCCCCCAATTTGGCCTTGCTCGACTTGCACAGGAAATAGGCTTTTGTCTGCAATTTATGCAAAGAATCGTATACAATTTGACCCTGTTTTGCTCGCAAATTCCGTTTAACTTTTCTCCCGAAGCTGTCTATCATCGAGGCGATAATCAGGTATCCGATTTCATGAAGTCCACCTCTGACGCAGTTCTTTCGGCAGATGATTCAGCCGAAATAAGCACGCAGCAAATTCGCGATGCGATCCGCGATGCGATCGTCGAGCGGCGCCTTTCTCCCGGCACGAAACTTTCCGAAGGCGATGTCGGAAATCTTTTCAACGTCAGCCGCACGCTTGCCCGCGCCGCGCTCCAGGCCCTGTCCTATGAGGGCCTCGTCAGCGTGGAGAAGAACCGTGGCGCCTTCGTCGCCTATCCGTCCCCGGACGAGGCCCGTCAGATTTTCGCTGCCCGCCGGCTCGTGGAGCCCGGAATCCTGCGCGAAGCGGCCGCGCGCATTACACCTTCGCAGATCCAGCATCTGAGGCAGCTTCTATTGGAAGAGGGCCGTCTGATGAGCGAGCGCGGCCAAACAGCGCGACGCGCAGAAATCAAGGCCTCCGGCGATTTTCACTTAATGCTCGCACAGATTTCCGGCAATGCCATCATGCAGCGCTTCATGGAAGAGCTCGTCGCCCGCTCCTCGCTTGTCATCGCGCTCTACGGTCAGTCGACCGTATCAAGCTGCGGCCACACAGAGCACGGCGATATCGTTGCGGCTATTGAACACGACGATCTCGATACCGCCTGCCGCCTGATGGTGCACCACATTTCTCATATCGAAGCCGATCTAGATCTGCGCGAACGCAAAAGCTTCGGATTGAAGGAAGCCTTTGCGATCTAGGATACGGCCAGCTTGGCGGACGAAGGCGAATAGCGGCTGTCGGAGCATCGCCAACCCGGTTTCATTGCGGTGGTCTATCGGCGAAATGAGCCATGGCAAATTCCGCCGCATCCTGGTTGGACCTCCTGGCTTGGTCGAGCCAGAACGGAAACAGCGACGCCTCATGGAACAGGCCCGGCACGACGTCGAGCCGCACATCGACGTTTGCGGCCTTCAGCTTTTCGAAAAGACGCTGAACATCCCCCCGCAAAGCCTCCTTGTCCCCGACCTGCAGCAGGATCGGAGGAAAACCTGAATAATCGCTGTTTATCGGCGACACGGTTTGAAGCGAGGAACCCCCCTTCCCCGCATATTCCTTCCCCACCTGCTGCAGCCATTCGCGGCTGACGGAAACCTCGTCTTCGCCATGCGCCGGAAACCCCGCACCCTCAAAATCGGCAACCGGGCTGATAGCGATCACGGCAGCGGGCTTCTCGCCGTTCGTGGCGATCTGGCGAAGGGACATTTGAAGCGCCAAGGTTCCGCCGACGGAATCTCCGATCACCACAATGTTTGCCGCCTCGTAGCCGGATTCAAGCAGCCAGCGAAATGCGGTTACGGCATCCTCGACCTGCCTCGGAAAGCGGTATTGAGGCAAAAGCCGATATTCGATCAACAGCACATCGGCAGACGAGGCCTTCGCGAACGACGCGGCGATGTTGCGATGACTACGCAAGGAGCCGCCATAAAAGCCTCCACCGTGGAGATAGAGGATCGCCCGCCTGCCAAGCGGGTGGTGGAGGCGAGCGGGCCAGATCAACTCGCCGTCAACGCCATCGGCATCGACCTGGCGTATCTGCACCCGGGTTGGCTCAGGCGTGGCCCTCATCGCCTCCTCGAAGCGCAGCCTTCGATCGCGAAAATCACTCTTATCGTCCAGAAGCCGAGCGATGATTTCCTTAGCGCGCGATCGCGGGTCCGACTTTGTTGCGCTGGCGTCGTCGGCACGGGCAACGCCGATCGGCGATGATACCAAAAGCAAGCATGCCATCGCCCTGCCAGCCAAACCGGTTTTTGATCGCAATGGCATGAAACTCCTCTCCATCCTCGCCTCGCCTGAATATCAGGGGCTCGCCAGGACTGTAGCGGCAATTGCTATCGTGTAAAGAAAGGGCAGCAGTTGCCAGGAGTATTTGTCCTAGGCCTGCCGCAAGGGGCGCTAAGACCACTGGCGCGATACCGACGATCGCGCCGGCGTCGGCAAATTTTGGCAATGCGGCCACGGCTCATACACCGGTTGCTGTTTGGCCCGGTGCAACGGTCTGCGTCGCTGCAAGCCGGCTCGCCGGCTTGGGACGGTTCGATATGTTGATTGGAATGCATTTCCGTCGATTCTTCACCAGTCAACTGCTTTTCGGGGCAGACACTTAATGTTTGGCGTGTCTTGATTGTGCTTTTGGCTTCCCACGACGAAGCCGAGAAGCGCTCCGGTCTTGATCGAAGCATAAGCGTGCCCGAACAGGCTCGTACTCGCCAAGTATATCAACACGGCGTTCGTGATAAATGGGCGCTCTTTCAAGGACGAGACGCCCGCAGATATGTACAATAGAAGGACGTACCCCAATATTCCAGAAACCTCTGCAAAGTAGAGAATTGCGCTGTCATTGGCATGGGTTTGATCGAAGCCTCCGAACAGCAGCGTCGTCAAGTCAGCTTCCCTGAGTTCCTCGAAGGTCCAGGACAACCGTCCCGCCAAGTCGGCAATGTGCTGATCACCAACCGAGGAAAAATGCAAAACCGCTCCACCTGCGATCACCAGGAATGGCAGCGCAAGGCCCGCTAATCGCGGCAATCGCGCAAGGACCTGCGCCCCTACCGCAATGACGAAAAGCACCCCCAAGGCGGCTCGAACGTCGGACAATATTATGAGCAAGGAGCAGCCAGCGACAGCAAGTATTTTCCTGCCGACTTGAAATCTGTATTCATTCAAATAGAAAATTGCGGCAATACAAGCGAAGTAACCTAGGGACAGAGGCTCGAGAAAGAGGCCGCTGGCGCGATGCGTAGCGTCGCCCTCCCCCGCCCGCTGGGCACCCAAATAGAAACCTGAGACATCGGCCTGGTCATCTATCTTGGCCGCGACCCAGCTTCGTGTGTTCGCATAGTAACTCAGGGGATTGACAATCTTGGCATAAACATCCGGCATGACAGTCTCGAATGTCACCGTAGTCAATACAATTACAAATAGCATATGCATATACCATCTCGGTATTCGCCTGATGGTCGAACCTAAAACAACGAAAAGCGGAATCACCGACATGTCATACAGAATTTTTACATCGGTATAACCGTGATATATTGTCGATATTACAATGCAGGATACTAGCATAACAAACAATATGACTTGATCGGCTGTCAAACGAGGTCGCCGCAACACGACCAATGCGGCAGCACAAAGGGTCGCAAAGAGCTGCACGGCAACGACGTGGATCTCCTGAATATTTGTGACGAGATTGTTGACGATTGCCAGCCCGAAATTCATGACCGTACAAAAAGCTAGGAGAGCGAGCGGAAGAAAATCGCCATCCCACCGAGCCAAGGTGCCTTTCCGATCAGCAGCCGGCATGCCACTCATTATAAAAAGCTCCGTGACAAACCAAGATGGTTCACGCGACCGTCAATCGTTCTTGTCGGTCTTCCGAATTGCACTGAGTGCCCACCCGCTGAAAAAGAACGAAACAAGGAGAATGGCAGGTGCTCCAGTGGATGTGATGATGATGTTGAGACGATAGTCGCTGAAAAGCAAGCGCGCTATACTTCCCAGCAGCAAAACCGTAGCGATGTTCACGCAGGACATCGCTGAGAGCCTAAGAACCGCAGCGATAATCCCACCAATGCAGGACGCAATTAGAAGCCAGTACGTTCCCATGACCTGAGCCTTGTCGTGCCGCATGTCGAACGGCGCACGGACTTGATTGCTAAGGTGCATATTCAACGTCCGGCACGATGCATGCATTAGCGTGACGGCGCAATGGTCGTTCTCATCCGGCGATGAATACGCCCATCCCGCCGATTGCAGACGACGAGCTCGAAGGACTGCGTGCGCATGCGCAACTGGCCCGGCAATCTCTCCGAACGATAGACGCGCGCAGTCCGGCAGGCTCCTAAGCGTCCCTGACACGGGCTTTGGCGGCGCGAGGATGGGCGAACTAGAGGTCGGCGTGACGCCAGTCGCCGATGATTGGGCGCGAACGCGTTTGACCCAAGCGATCGTTCGTTCGACCCCTGTCGGATAGCTCAATGTTGCATCGGGCGATGCGCGGGAGGATGCTGCCTTGGCGCAGGTCGTGGCGTCAGCGTGAAAGACATAGCCCTTGTTGGCGTAAAACTCGTCGGGCTGACGGCGCACCGCCCTTGGCCACACGGCACAACCACGTTGTTTGCAGCTCTAGATGTCGCCTCCGGCTTTGTCATCAGCAAATGCTACAAGCGGCATCGGGCCACCGAGTTCCTCGACTTCCTGAAGCAGATCGATGCGAGCGTACCGTCCGATTTGGACGTTCATATCGTGATGGACAACTATGCGACCCACAAAACTGCATCGATCAAAAACTGGCTGATGCGCCGGCCACGCTACCACGTGCACTTCACCCCGACTTCGGCGTCGTGGATCAATCAGGTCGAACGCTGGTTTGCGGAACTGACCCGCAAGCAGCTCCGTCGAGGCGTCCATACCTCGACAATACAGCTCGAAGCCGACATCAAAAGCGTCATCGCACGCCACAACGAAGCCTTACAGGTGGACGAAATCCGCAGATGACATTCTCGCATCCGTCAAACGCTTTTGTCAGAAGGTCGACAACAGCTTATGACACGAACTTCGGATTCGGGTGACTAGGTACTCTTAGCGTAGATGTTCAGGAGGCGCCGGGCATTAACTTCCCATGAGAATTCATTGGCGACGAGGGCTCTGCCGCCGGCAAGTGCACTCGCAGGAATCCTGCAGGCGGATGCAAGCGACGAGACATAACCATCTTCGTCGTCCAGCTTGAATATCATTCCGGGAGCACCGCGCTCTACCAGCCAGCCGTTTCCACCCACGTCGGAGGCGACAAAGGGCTTTCCGAAGAACATCGCCTCGAGCAGAACCGTTGGGAGTCCCTCCCAGCGCGAACTCAGCACCACCGCAGAGGCGTTCATGTAGGCGGCCATGACCAGAGCCCGATCGGCACGTTCCAGAATATGGACCCGTCCTTCGAGCTGAAGTCGCGAGACGAGTTCTCTAACGGCGGGCAACTCACCGTCGTCCTGGCCGATTAGGACCAGATGATGGTCGGGGATCCTACGATGCGCCCTGACAAGAAATGGGATGTTCTTCACGCGGTGAAAACGCCCGACGTGCAGGACATATGGCTGCTCAAATGGAGGAACTATGTCGCGGGATTTGTCCTCGAGTTCAATGAGCTCGCGCAGCGACACAGAGTTCGGGATTATGACCGACTTTTCCCTGTCCAATCCGTTGCGGATCGAGTCTGCCTGATCTTGCGGGGTCAAGTTCACGACGGTGTCGCAGATCTTCATGGTATGGCGCGTCATCGTGAGATCAGTCACCGCTTTCGCGAGCTTCTTGATGGCGGATCCATCGGGATAGAAGGCGTGCGGCGTGAACACTGTGCGCATGCCAGCCTTGTGGCCCGCCCGGAGGGCCCCGAAAGAGAAGGGATTGCGCGGCAGATGCGCGTGGACGACATCGGCTCCACGGTTGACGAAGGCGCGCAGTTGGGCCTGCGACGGCACCGTCTTGACTGCGAGCCCCTCGAACTGGACGAGCGCGTCACTGCCGGCCGCGCATATCACGACGTCTACGCCGAGCCTCCCCAGTTCGCCAGCAAGGGAGGCGATGTAGCGCTCTACCCCTCCGAGATAACCGAGGAAATATCTATTTGCCATTATAACACGCATGCCACCCTACCCGGTATTTGACCATTTCGGCTGTGTTTTAAGAGCAAACTCCGTCAAAACGGCTTTGATCGCATCCTCGACCGAGCGCTGCGGCTCTCCGATTAGCCCCCGCATGACGGTAGTGTTTGGCTGAAGCCTAGGCCGATCGACCTTGCGCTTACGCGCTGCTGCTTCAACGAATTTGACTGGTCTTTGCGCGGCTTTCTGGAACAGGCTCAAAATGTCCGCGACCGAATACTCCTCACCTGAGCCCAAGTTTATCGTGTAGGCGTCGCTTCCTGACAGTCCAATGCATCGAACGAATAGGTCGGCTGCGTCCATAACATGCAGATAGTTTCTCCTCGGCGTCGTATTCCCAACTTCTATCAGCGCTTCTCCTCTTGCAATCTGCCTGCCGATCTCAGGAAAGAGGTGCGGATTCGTCTCGCCCGGCCCGATCAAGTTGGAAAGACGGCAGCAGACGGCTCGCCATCCCCCTCGGACCGAAGCGCTCCGAACGAGATCTTCGCACACAAGTTTGCTCCAGCCGTAGATATCCATCGGCACCGTATCGGCGTCCTCAGATAAGACCTCTGCGGACGGCGCGTAGACTGCGACGCTCGATGCGAAGACCAAAGACTTTAGCGACGAGGACGGTACGAGTGCTTCGACCAAGTTCCTTGTTCCGACCACGTTCACCATGAACGCGGCCCTCGGATCCGCGTCGCAGCGAGGAATGAAATGTATCGCTGCAAGGTGGATGACATGGTCGAAAGGCCGCTCGCCGAGAACCGCCCGGACGGTGCTCGGATCGGCGATGTCTCCGTTGACGAATTTGATCGACGCGTCCGCCGTGTCTGGCGGGGCGCCGGCGGACAAGTCGTCCAGAATTGTTACATGGCACCCCTGGGCCGCAAGCCTCGACACGACGTGGCGGCCCAAGAAACCGCAGCCTCCTGTGACCAAGACATGGTTCTGATTGCTCAATGTAAACCCCCCTTTTTAAATAATCGAGTGCGAATTATCGCACAAATCGACCATTGTTGTTTACCGCGATAGCGCACTGTTAAATAATGTCTTCGATGTTAGAAGAAGTATCTTGAGATCCATGGCAACTGATATATTTAGTATATAGTATAGATCATATTCTACTTTCACTTGAACTTCGTCAATTGTCGAAACATATCCCTGCTTGACTTGGGCCAAGCCGGTCAAACCTGGAGGTGCGCAGTAGCGCAGTTTGTACTCCGGGAAAGCGCACTCGTACCGGCGAGCCAGAGGGACCCACTCCGGCCTGGGGCCGATAAGGCTCATATGGCCGACGAGGACATTCCAGAGCTGCGGCAGTTCGTCGAGATGCGATTGTCTTAGGTACGCACCGAGAGGTGTAATTCTGTCATCATCCTGACTGGTTGGTCGGGGAGTACCATCGGATGTGCACATGCTCCGAAGTTTCAGTGCGCGGAACGTCCGTCCCCTGTAACCAACACGCTCTTGGGCGAGAAAGACTGGACGCCCCATCGTCACCGCCACTGCCGCCGCGGCAACGCCTACCAGCAGGACGCTAGCCGGCGCACTCGCCAGGACAAACGCGATATCGAACATGCGCCTGATGAAAAGATATCTCGTTGACCGGCCAACTGCTGCATCTATATGGCCGGGATCGGCGAGGTGCAGCGGCAAGCGCTCGCATTTTGGGCTCTCGCGAAAGTGCAGCGGCGAGATGTGACGGTGCGCATACCATATGGACATAACCCCCCCCCAAATCAAAAGGTTAGGAAGATATTACATTGCGTATATTTCTTCCGCCGCCCCGGCTTCAGAGCTAATGCTTTTGCTATATCTATGTATATATGCAAAACTGCTAAATTAAAAGAAATAAATTAGTAATGCTATTTAGGTACTTGTCGGGTTACTCAATGTTACAATTCGTTTTTTTATGTTTTATGCTACCGCTCTGCCGTGTAAATCTATTGCAAGTACCTACGAGTTGCGAGCGTCTCATCTGCAAGTCTCGAACAGTTTATCGATATGGAGAAATCAATCAGAAGGCGGTGGCGCCGGGCAACAACCGAAACGACCACAACCATGGCATGCTTTAGCGCCTCGCGACACCGGTCCGGCCAGTGCTCAAATTTCTGCACATCTGGCTTCTCCAGGCCCGCTCATGAGAGCCAGACATCATTCACCAGGGGGCCGGCCCGAGTGTCATGCCGATCATGTCAGTAGAGGGTCATCAAATTGAGCTATGACGGCTTCGTCGTTCAAACGTATGCGCTCGTGCACGGCCGACGCCTGGAGCACCTTCGTCAGAGCGCCATGGCGCGCCTTTGAATGGATTGCGCGGCCGGTCAATCTGGGATGATTTGGTTTTCAAGAGTCAGGGGTAACTCGATTCGAGTATTCGTTCGGGTTATTTAAGGTTACCGCATACAACTTATGTCTGACTTTTCACCATCACATTAATGCTATAAAGATATAAGATCGAGCACGTGAGGTAACCCGATGGCAACGGAGCGTGAAACCAAAGAAAAAAGTGATGCAAGTTCCGCAATGGAACGGCGTGATTTCATCAAGGGGCTTGGGAAATTCGCTGCCCTGACGCCGCCCGCGGTGACGGTGCTGCTTGATGTCGCCATGAACTCGCCCGCTGTAGCTGCGTCCGGCGGTCGGACGGGACGTCGGCCCGGCTGGGGACACGGCGATAAGAACCATGTGCACACTGGTCCTCCTAAACGCCGCCCTCGCACGTGGTGGAATTGAACGTCACCGCGGCCAACAATCTAGTCGATCTGCCGTCGAAGATCATGCCCACGGCCCCCGAACTGGGCCCCATCGGTCATCATCAGCGCTCGTTGGTATTGAGTTGTCAGCTGCCGTGGAACTGAGTGCCGTGGACCAATGTCATCGTGAACCATTCCGCAGTGCTGTTGGCGTCGTCATGGTCCATTCTGGTTATTCACCCTGCGTCCCAAACCAATTGCACAATACGACAAGCTCTTCAGCGTTCGAAAGACGGCTTGAAAACCGTTCTAGTTGTCAGCTGCAAGGTCCAATGATGCGGGAGGGGTTGCATGAGATCGGGAGACTCTGAATCCGGCTTCCAAATACTGGCTGCGTTGTTGAACGGGATCACTACCGGTCAAGATCAGTGGGACAAGGTCGTGCAGGAGGCCAATCGGCACCTTGTTGGCCCCGCATTATATGGTTGGCTTCGCCATTGGGGGTTACTTATCAACGTTCCTGGGGAAGTCGAAAAATACTTGCGCTTTTTGTATGATTTGAACGAAGAGCGAAATCGACGACTGCGCCGACAGTCCGTCGAGACCCTGCGTGTATTGAACGAAGCGGGGATCGAACCATTGCTTATCAAAGGGTCGGCCCTCCTGATGATTATGCCGGAACATCGGCTGGGCAACCGGATGATCAGCGACTTGGATCTGGTGATTGACAGGAACAATGTCGAGCGAAGCGTGGGGCGACTTCGCGGCATCGGCTACCAACCCCTTCCAGAAGACCCTGGTCCACACGCATACGGGAAATTCTATCGGCCTACCGATGTTGGTTCCTTGGACTTGCATCTGAGGCCGCCAGGCCCAGCTATTTTATACACAGAGGGCGAACCGCTCCATAGCACACGCCTCGAAGTGATGGGTGTTCGGGTTTGTATCCCCACGCCAGTGGAGTGGGTGGTACACCTAATCGTTCACGACATGATATTGGACCGCCGTCTGCGCACGGGCGATGTCGAGCTGCGGCATCTTCTCGACTGCCGCGAGATCTTCGACTTGGGGTACGAGGTCGACTGGGATGCGGTCCGTGCCAGGTTGCCGTCAGGTCGGCTGGCCCTGGCACGGGATTTGTTTTTTCTGAACCTGCAACGCCTGGCCGGCGTCAAGATCGACGGCAGCCCCGCAGGGTTGCTGGCGAACCTCCTATTTAGCCGTCAAATCGCACGGCAGGATCACGGCGCTTATAAGAATCTGGACGATTTCGGGCTTTCCTTGCTGCGCGCGATCTGGAAGCCGTTTAAAATTGCCGCGGCAAATCAACGATGACCCGGCGCCTGCACCCGGACAACCCGGCGACAACCGGACCAATGGTACCAGGGCCGGACAATGGTGTTGTGCTCTGCGCTCTTGACGATGATTACGCTCTTTTCTCCGAACCCCAGCAACGCGTCTATCAGTTGAGCCCCATATCAGGGCCGATCTGGCTTGGCGTTTCTGCAGGCGAACCAGCGAGCAGGATCGCGCGGTTCGTCGCCAATGAGACGGGATGTCGTCTGGACGAGGCGAATGACTACATTTCGTCTTGCCTGGTGGAATGGGAAAAACTTGCCCTTCTGAAGCAAGGGCTGATGGAACCCATTCGACCGAAATCTAGAAGCGACGAAAGCCCAGAATCAATTTCCGCCACCGGGGAAATCTACTGCGTCTCTGGCGCAATGATTGCCATCTCTTTCCCAGATTCGAGCGCAAAACGGGCTTGGAATGCCATTGCCGGTCATCTGCGCCATGGCCAGACTGGCGTTGCCGAAACCGAAATTACGGTTGGAGCGTGCGAAGACGGCTACTGGATCGCCCACCAGCCTGGAGAACGGGCGAGCTTCGGTGACCCAGCGGCTCTCGCTGTCGGCCTGAAAGAGGCTGTCCTCCATGCCGTGCTTAGGCCTCGGCCCGACTGGATCGCACTTCACGCAGCGGTCCTTTCCTCCGCGTCGGGCGCAATAGCGTTGGCCGGCTCTTCCGGTCAAGGCAAAACCACACTGGCGGCGCTGCTAAGCGCATCGGGCATGTCTGCCATTGCCGATGACGTTGCTCTTGTCACCGCGCAGCCCCCGGGCCTTCGAGGACTGGCCTTCGCGTTTGCGGCCAAGCCGGGCAGTTGGGAGCTCCTTCGGACTCGGTTTCCAAACTTGGACCGCCTTCCTAAGTATCGGCGTCCGGATGGACGAACTGTGAAATACATCCAGCCTGTTCGATCGTCCGAACAGGCTGGCGCCATCACCGCCATCATTTTCCCGCGATATTCAATCATGACACCGTTGCGGATCACACACGTGCGAAAGCTTAATGCATTGGTGTCCCTGCTCAATGAGGCGATGAACGCCAGCCAATGGCTAACTGCGAAGGGCTTTGTCGCGTTGTCTACAATGATCAATGACGCGGTGGTGATCCGCATGGAATACGACGACGCCAATACCGGCGTAGAATGGATCAAGATGAACCTGATCAAGGCCGGTTGATGCGGGTCGGCAAAGCCCCCTCGCAAGCCGCACATTAGACGCGGCACTGGCTGCTCTGGCATTCGCCAACTGGTCCAACATTTATTGGAACCGCCGGCGCTACGTCATGCCACCATTGCAGATTTCGCGAGATTTGCGGGGCTAATCGACATCGGCGCATAAAGTCTGCCGTGAAGCAGGCAAGCAGCCGGACGCATAGCAAATAGATCATCAGCGCGATCAACTCGGGCGAACGCTTCGACCGGCACGTCTCGGTGACCAGAGGCCGGAACCCGCGCTTCAGCTCCCGCGCTGCGTTGCCTTCGGCATGGATGTCGCAGATTTCCTTGAGCTTCAGCGCCAGCGCGCGCGTATAGTTCGTACCAAACCTCGGCGAGCTCGCACACCACCATCTCGATCCGCTCAAGCTTCAACGCCGGCTTGCTAGGCATAGCGCCTCGGTAAACTTCAAGACGAAGCCCTTCTCCTCCTCACGTGATTGCGCCGCCGATGCTCGCAGCGCGAAAGGCGAGCGAAGCGAGCACGGCAGGCTGGCAGGCGAAGGACCTTGGTTGAGGCAACGCCGACCTTCGAGCGCCGTCGGCGCCGTCGAACTTGTGCCCCGGCAGCTGACCATGACAAAAAGGACTACGTTGGATGATTCTTCCACTTTCCAAATGCAGTGTATGATTTGCTCCGCGTATATTCAGAGCGATCTCAGGAGCGGCACGTGTTCTTCGTTCTTTCGAAGCTTTTAACAGCATTTCTCGTGATATCGAATCTGATTGGATTGACGGCATTCGCGGGGATCGTAGCCTTTGCCATCCGTCGGTTCAGAGCAGCGCGAATTCTTCTGATCATGTCGGCCGTACTTTTGCTGATCGTCGGCTGGTTCCCCGTTGGAAGTGCTGCGCTTCTCTTACTGGAGGACCGGTTCCCGCAACCCGCTATCCAGGACAATGTGACGGGCATTGTTGTCCTCGGCGGGGAAATCGACACTGATATCTCGACCGAACGCCAAACCATCACCTTGACCGATGCAGGCGAGCGGCTCACCAAGACGGCCGAGCTCAGCCTGCTCTACCCCAACGCGAGAATTCTCCTTTCAGGAGGGACGGCGAATTTACTGTCTGCCGAGGAGAAGTCGGAGGCCGCAGTCGCGCGCGACCTTCTCATCGAAATCGGTGTTCCGGAGAGACGGATCGAACTTGAAGAGCGCTCGCGAAACACCTGCGAGAATGCGGTCGAGAGCAAGGCTGTTGCACGTCCCAAGCCGGGGGAGTCGTGGCTGCTCGTTACATCCGCCTTTCACATGCCGAGGGCCGTCGCCTGCTTTCGCGCCACCGATTTTCCGGTCATCCCATACCCCGTAGGCTATCGGACTCGGCCGTCCGATGTGGGACGTCCGACACGTTCCGTCTCTATGGGTTTGTACCTCGCCGATCTGGCCGCTCATGAATGGATCGGACTGGTGGCCTACCACCTCGCAATGAGAACCGAGCTCTTTCCTTCGCCCGACAGGTAGTTTCCATCGGCAAACACATGCTTCCTTGCAGCCAAGCGGTCAAGACCGGGGCGATGAAGCCGCAGGATACGCGCCAGGTGAGGGTGGACACCGCCCTCCAGCAAAAACCGTGACATTCCCGGTCGAAGCGCTCCCCCATCGACCGGGAAGCGGCACGTGAAGTTTGCGACGAAGACCGGCGTCACTGCGCCAAACCCTGCACCGCCTCGGCAAGTGGCGCTGATCAGACGTCAGCGCAATGAGCATGCCCTGCGAAGGTACTCGGAACTCTATCTGGGCCCTAACATCCACGACTTCAGCCGCCGCATCGCCGGCGAGGAGGAACCGCTTCCGGAATCATCGCGATGCCGTTGCCCTTTCCGGGAGCTGGTTAGGATGGGCAGCTGATCGTGAGTCCGGTTGTCTGGACACGCCAAGCGCTCCGCGTCTGACCGCAGGGGCCATATGATTCTTCCACAGACTCTGCCATTCGAATAACACATGATCGTGATCGAACTCTCAGGTCCAGGTCTACTCCTGCACTTCACCTAGCAAATGGTCTGTCTTGGACCGGATTTATTACTCTAATACCAACGAATTATACTCCTTATGATCTCTTGTTTTATGATGGCTATCGTACATTGTTGCTATGAAAAATTTAGAGCTGGGCGGTCTTTAGCCAATGGGTTCCGCGGGGACAACCATATTAACTGTCTTGGGCACCAGGCCCGAGGCAATAAAACTTGCTCCTCTTGTCAAGGCGGCAGCTGCTGATCGGGCATTCGATATTCGGGTCTGCGTAACCGGACAGCACCGCTCCATGTTGGATCAGGTGCTCGATGTATTCGGCATCAAGCCGGACTACGATCTGAACTTGATGAAACCCGCGCAGAGCCTTGCCGAGGTTACGTCACGAATTGTTGTAGAGGTCGCGAATGTAATCCGGGAGGCGCGACCGGAGTGGGTTATCGTCCAAGGCGATACGACAACGGCGTTCGCGTCGAGCTTGGCCGCATTTTACGAAAAGGTCTCAATTGCGCATGTGGAGGCCGGGCTTCGCACATCCGACAAGTATTCTCCTTATCCTGAAGAAGCTAACCGGCGCTTCATCAGCACCATAGCGGACCTCCATTTCGCGCCCACCTCTTGGGCCCGCGCCAACTTGCTGCAGGAAGGCCATCCAGAGAGCTCGGTATTCGTGACCGGGAATAGCGTCATCGATGCGTTGGTGTGGGTGATTAATCTTATAAAGTCGAACAGCGTATTGCGGAAACAACTGGACGATCGATTCTCATTCTTGAAACCGCAAAGACGCCTCGTTTTGGTCACAGGGCATCGCCGCGAAAGCTTTGGCAGTCCTATCCGCAAGACGTGTGAAGCCCTCATCGACTTGGTTAGGGAATTGTCGGATGTCGAGATCCTGTATCCAGTTCATCTGAATCCAAACGTGCAGGAGCCTGTCAAGGCCATTCTCGGGAGCGCACATCCGGAGTTGCTTGAACGAATACATCTGATAGCGCCCGTCGACTATGTCTCCTTCGTCTATCTGATGGCTAGGGCTCATCTCATCATTACTGACTCGGGCGGCGTTCAAGAGGAGGCTCCCTCGTTGGGTGTGCCAGTCCTGGTCACCCGGCAGCATACCGAGCGTCCGGAGGGCATCGAAGCAGGGTTTGCCAAGCTGATCGGCACCGACCGGACCCGAATTGTGGAAGAAGCTATCGGCGCACTGAGCACCAGCCGCCTTCCCACAATGACCATTCACAAAAGCCCGTACGGCGATGGCTTGGCCAGCGCTCGAATCCTTGAGAACCTGCGCGAACGGATTGCAGGTACGACGAAGGCGCAGGCGGTTATCTGCTGACCTTATTCGGCTTCAGACATGCCGCGGGACGATGGAGAGGCTCCGATGCCAACCATTATGACTTTCGAAACAGGCCCGGAACTCTCATCCGCCGTTCTTGACGCGTATGCACGTTTGTTGCCGCTCTGCGCCTCCGGCTTGCAAGCGGCCGCCAATCCCGAAACAGCCCTCTTCGACCTACAGATCAGGGACCGCAGATCCGGTCAGCCCACCCGAGGGACAGAGAATATTACGAGCACGCTCATCTGCCTGATAGGTCTCGACAGAGCCGGTATCGCTCCCAATCAGATCGGACTGTCATCCGAGAAGGCGCTATCTGCGGCCCTCGACCGCATGGGCCGAGAGCAAGCGCTTGGTGCAACCGGCCTTGCCATCTGGGCGAACGCAGTCCTCGACGGTCTTGCATTGGGAGACCTTCTCGCTCGTATCGGCGTGTCATTGGATGACCGGCGGGAATGGGCCGACCGGCTAACCACGATGGAGGTCGCGTGGCTTGCCAGCGGCCTGCTTCATGAACTGGGGCGGGTGCGCAACCCCCGCATGTTCGATCTGGCTCGTTCGGCTGTTTCGGTATTGTCGTCCCGCTATGACGAGAACGCTCGTTTGGTCAGCCACGCCAGTGCAGCGGCCCCGCTCCGTCATCGACTGCGTCGGCAACTTGCGAACTTCGCCGACCAAATTTACGCCGTCCAGGCCTTAGGCTTCGCAGCGGTCGTGCTCTGCGACGAGCGAGCCCTTCGGTTGGCGGAACGGATAGCCGGGCGGCTGACCGAGCTACAAGGCAGCCGGGGCCAGTGGTGGTGGCACTACGACGTGTCCTCGGGACGGGTTGCGGAAGGCTATCCAGTCTATTCGGTTCATCAGCATGCGATGGCGCCGATGGCGTTGATGATCCTGCGGGCGGCGGGTGGAGGGGATTACTCGCAAGCAATCGAACGTAGCCAACGCTGGATTCTCAAGAACGAGCTGGGTGTCAGCCTCATCGACGAGGAGGCGACTGCGATCTGGAGGAATATCGAACGGACCGAGCCCGCGATCGCATCCTTGGGCAACAAGCTGCTCGCGCTGGCCGGACGTTACCGCGGGAGCGAAGCCCCTTCAGCGGCACTATGCATCAACCACGAGATACGGCCCTATGAATGGGGATGGTGCCTCTATGCCGCCAGCCTCGACAAGGGCGGGAACAGGGGGAGGCACATAGTATGAACAGCTTTGACAAAATTCCAGTTGTGGAATTTCTGAATACCCGTTTCCACGCCATACCTGCTGACGATGTTGTAAGTCTCGTCTTGCACTGGCAGGCCGAACCTGTTCGGCAAACGCACATCATAATTACTGCCAATGTTTCTCTTCTTGTGACGATGCGGACCGATGCGACGCTTTCGGCAGCTGTCGGGAAGGCGGATCTCGTCGTGACCGATGGAATGCCCTTGGTGTGGGCCAGTCGGTTGCTCGGCAACCCGGTTCCCGAACGAGTGACCGGAATCGATCTAATGGAAGCGTTATTGGAGAGAGGGTCGACCGAAAGACTGAGCGTGTATTTGCTCGGGACGACCCAGCAGCGACTGCAACGGTTCATGGAAGTCGTCGCGTCGAGATATCCAGGCATACGAATTGCAGGCGCGCGAAACGGCTTCTTCTCGAAGAACGAGTACGCTGACATCACAACAGAGATCAATAACAGCGGCGCAGATCTGCTCTTGGTGGCAATGCCCGCGCCGTTCAAGGAGATCTGGTGCGAGGAACAGCGCTCCGCCTTGCAGATCCCGGCTGTCTTGGGCGTGGGCGGAGCGTTCGACGTCGTCGCCGGGTTTCTGCCCCGGGCGCCGGTCCTCTTACAGAATGCCGGACTCGAATGGGCCTGGCGGCTTTGCTTGGAACCGCGGAAGCTGTGGAAGCGCAATCTTACAACCAATTCCCGCTTCATCGCCATCCTGGCGACTGACCTCGCTAGGCGGGCAACCCACCATTAGCAGAGTTGTATCATGACGGACGCTCAAAAAATCTTCGTGAAGAGGGCAGAAAGCAAACAGCCGGATAAGGCGAGTGGGACGATTGCCTTTGTGCAGAACTACTACTCGCCGCACCAACATGCCGTCTTTGAGCATCTGGCGCGCTCAGGCACGGACCTGACAGTCTATTATCTGCAGAGCCCGGAGGACGAGGGGCGAAGATGGGGCGGCGCATGTCATAAGACCACGTACGCAGTCGTCAGGTGTCCCAGTTTTACCGTCGGTCCATTCGTCTTCTTCTGGCTTCGACCGGAACCGCAGACCGTCGTCCTATTGGATAACAATCCAACGAACCTTTGCATGCTCTTTTGGGCCTTCGTTCTAAAATTGGAAGGAAAGCGTTTATTGCTTTGGGAAAAGCACATTCCAGATCATTTCAAGCCACGCGTCAAACAACTCTATCAGCGAATTTGTTCAAAGATATTGTGTGCAATTTGCGACACAGCGATCGTTTTCTCCGACATGACCAAGGCATACCTGCGCAGCTTGCCGACCAACATCCCCACCAAGCGAATGATCTGTGTTGTGCCCGACGCCAGAGGCCCTCTGGTTCGCCGGAGCGGCCCGATCAGATCGTTCGGCTATATCGGAGCGGGCTCGAATCGGAAAAACGTGACGGCCCTCATCGAGGCATTCGCGGCACTGGGAGAAGCCGACGCGTCGCTTCACATGGCCGGAATGGCTCCGATGCCCGTCGGAACGGCAAAACGAATCCGATGGTGGGGCTACGTTGACGGCGAACTGCGGGAGGAATTTTATCGCTCGATCGACGTGATGGTCCTTCCGTCATTGGCAGACCCGTGGGGACTGGTGGTCAATGAGGCCCTGCAACGCGGATGCCTGTGTGCAGTCAGCACAGCGTGCGGCAGCGCAGAATTAGCCCGATCAATCGATCCGCGTCTCGTCTTCGAGCCCAGAGTTCGCGACATAGAAGACTGCCTGAGAACGCTTCTTTCCCTGTCACAGGCCGAAATAGCATCCCTTCGGGAAAAGTGCGAAGCCAGCATCGCCCCCTATACCATCGACAATGGGGCAAAGATTTTGAGCACGATAGTATCAGAGGAAATAACGAACGAAAGAAGTAACGGCCGTCCTCATCCGTATCATGGGTAAGTTTATGCGTTATGAACATCCCCAAGCAGCACGTTGGTCGAAGGTCTCGGCGTTGACCTCAGATGATGGTCCGCGCCCGCTCCTCCTTGGTCCTATTGTGTCGTTCTTATCGGCCAACTGGCTTGGGCTTGCCCTTTGGGCCGTCATAGGCTTGTCCCTGACGGCAACCTACGTCATGCGTGCCGAACCGACGTATCGGTCGCGGGCGGTCATTATTCTCGATTACCGCTTACCAGGGTCTGACGGGCGAGTCCCCAGCGACTCTGCGGACTCCGCCTATATCGATACACAGATCAAGATTATCGAGTCGAATGACGTGCTTCTGAAGGTCGTTGATGAGCTCGCACTTGATAAAGATCCCGAATTCGTTTCTGTCAAATCCGGCCTCTCCTCCAAGTTGGCTGCTTGGCGGTCGAGCCTTGAACAAATGATCTTCGCGGCACGGATGCCGCCGCAGGACACGACGTCAAGCGCGGAGGCGATACCTGCTGACGAACTTCGGCAGATCGCCGCCAGACAGCTTTGGTCCGCGATGCGGGCCAGCCGGGCCGGGCGATCGTACGTGGCCGAAATCGAAGTCACAGCAAACAGCTCTGAGAAGTCAGCGCGCATCGCGAATGCCATTGCGCGAACCTATGTGGATTATCAGTGGAAATTCAGGATGGAGGCGACCGAGCGGGAGAGTGCGCCCCTAGCCCGTATGTTGACGCCGGCAAGTCCGCTCGTGGAGCGCACCGGCATGAAGACGCCTGTCCTGCTGGCGCTCGGCCTCTTTGCCGGATTGGGGTTCGGAATCTGCATCGCCGCCGCCCGTGTCGCGATGAAGCGGACGGTCGGGGGAAGGAGCGATCTCGAGGACGAACTTGCCATCCGATGCTTGGGACTCGTTCCATCGGTGCGCGCGTTGAGGCCCAATCCGTTCTCGCAGCTCTTGCCCCGATGGTTGCGAGCGTCCTCCAGGAAGCCCCTATCGTCCTCCGCACTGTCTTATGCGGCGGACTTCCCGACCTCGCTATTTTGCGAGGCGCTTCGCTTACTCAGGTCCCAGTTGGTGGTTGCAGCCAGCGGGCACCGGGCTATCGTCGTCGGCGTTGTGTCTGCGTGTGGATCCGAAGGTCGTTCGACGCTGATCGCCAATTTCGCTCAGCTTCTCGCTCGCGCGGGGGAGAAGGTCCTGCTCGTCGATGCCGATTTTCAGACACGGCAGCTCACCGAGACGCTTGCTTCCCTGACATTCCTGTCGTCAGACGGCGCGGACGCTGACGCCGAGATCTCCGAAGTCCGGTGCTTTCCCGGCATCGCCCTGAAATTCGCTCCTCTGCTCGGGCCAGCTGTGGACGAGAAGTTCATGAGCCGACAGGATTGGGTCGGCCGCATAATCGCAACTCATCGTAAGGAGTTCGACTGGATTTGCGTGGACATGCCGGCATTGGCCAGATGCGGAGATGCCCTGGCGATAGTCAATTTCTTGGATCATCTCGTGATATTGGCGGAGTGGAACAAGACTGACAGGTCTGCTCTCGGTCTAACGTTGAAGATGCTCGAGCCGCAGCGGCCGAAGGTCCTCGGAGTCGTGCTGAACAAGGTTGCCCGCCGGAAGATGACGCTGATGGAATGACGGCAAAGTGTGGATTTGTGCGCCCGACCTGGCCCGGGCTGTGGTTCAAACACTGGTAGCTCAGCATTTTCCAAGAGCTAGCGCGGGCAGAGGCGGTGCGGCAGAAGCGGTGGAGGGAGTGTGATTATGGCTCGTCTTAACGTGCCAGGCGCGGCGCAAAATGGCGCACTGGCGCTGGTGCTCCTGTTCTCGGCGGGAGCCACAGCCGGCAAAGCATCGGATGAATATACGCTAGGCTCCCAGGATAAACTCAGGATCAGCTTGACGGAGATCTCTTCGGCGAGCGGCGAGATCCGACCTCGGTTGGATGGCGAATTCACGGTGGACGCGGCAGGCGACGTTGCGATACCGCTCCTTGGCAACATCAAAGCGGCCGGGATGAGCGCTTCCGAATTCGCAACCTCGATCGCATCGCAGTTTCAAGCGAAGGTGCGGCTGGTCAATCCTCCCGTAACGGCCGTCGAAATAGTGCAACATCGTCCATTCTACATCATCGGTGCGGTCGAGAAACCGGGAGAGTATCCCTTCAGGCCAGGCATGAGAGTGATCCATGCGCTCAGCGTGGCAGGTGGCATAGCAAGGGGCGCTGCGTTAGGAGAGACCCGTTTCGAACGCGATATGATTCAGGCCAACGGCGAACTGAATGTCTTGAGGGCGCAAAGGGACAGGCTCGAGGCTAGACGCGCCCGGCTGGAAGCGACAATCGGGGGCAAAGATAAAGTCGAATTTCCCGCGAGACTGAGATTGCGCGCAAGCGAGCCGACTGTCCAAGATGTCATTATGCGAGAGCAGCTTGTTTTTGATCAGCGGCGCAAGACACGCGCTCTCGAGTTAGGTAACTACAACGAACAGCTTTCACTGCTCCGCGGGCAGATGCGTACTTTGCAGAACCAGATCGAGACCCAGAACGCGCAGAGCAACAGCGTAGACCGCGAACTTGTCCAGGTGCGGAAGCTCGAAGCCCGGGGTTTGGCTCCTTCCGCACGTGTATATGCGCTTGAGCGGACGGCCCTGGCCGCCGACAGCAAGCGCAAAGAGGTCCAGACCGAAATGCTCAAGGTTAGCGAGCGCGTTGCGAGCACTGAGGCCTCAATAAGGCGACTGCAGGACACGGACGGCCGTGAGTTGCTTGCCGAGCTTAACGGCGTGGACGGCGAACTCGAGAACGTGATAGGCAAGCTCGGCACCGCCGAGGACTTGATCCAGCAATTGCAGATAGACGGAGCGCCTGCTGCAAGTCACAACGAAGAGATCGAGGTTACGTATTCGCTCCTCAGGGAGCGGGACGGACAGTTGGTCGAGGAGGTGACGGCCGAAACGAGCCCGGTCAGACCGGGAGACGTGATCAAGGTCTCACGCCGCACGACAGGCTCGCTTTCGGACCGGACCCTCAGCAGCGCCCCGGCGGTAACGGGTTACCAATGAGCCCCGAGGACCGTAGCGATCCCGGCGTCGAAATCCAAAACCTGCAAGCGCCAACGGCCACGCAGGGACTTGCAAGCAATAAGGTGCGCGCCACCGCTATACGGGGTGCCGTGTGGTCCTTGGTGCAAATCTGCGCTGAGCGGGCCACCCAAGCCAGCGTCTTCTTGATCACGGCTAGACTGCTCGGCCCGACCGACTTCGGCATGGCGGCCATGGCCGTTGCTCCCGCGCTGATTGCGAATCATACATTGCAGGGCGTCACGCAGACCGTCATACAGCGGGAGGATGCCGGGCCAGGCTATCTGAGCGCGTGTTTTGTCTGCGCAATCGGTAGCAGCCTGCTGATGGCGATGCTCATCGTCGCAGCCGCACCGATCCTATCATCCGCCCTCGGCAATCCCTTGGTTGGCGATCTGATGCGGGCTTCGGCGCTTGCTCCAGCACTGACCGGGATCGGACTGATCCCAGAAGGGCTGCTCGCTAGACAATTTGCCTTTTCGGTGCTGGCGATCCGGCGCCCCTTGGCAATCCTCACGGGGGGTGCGCTGTCGATCGCCCTTGCCTATTTCGGCGGCGGAGCCTGGAGCATCATTGCGCAGACCATTCTCGCGGCGGCGACGGGGTCCCTCGTGTGCCTGGTGGCCCTGCCGGCCGTTCCGCGATCCCGGTTTTCCAAGTCGGACTGGCAAAACGCTTCCTCGAGCGTCGCCAAGCTGATGGGTCGGCTTGTGCTCGATGCCGCAGGCCAACGCCTGCCGGAAGTCACGCTAGGGCTCCTTGCAGGACCCGCTGCTGCGGGCATTTTCCGCTCGGCGAAGGCGCTCCTCGATCTGGTGACGAGCGTGCTGTTCTATCCGATTTCGGCAGGCCTCTTTCCCATATTCGCCCGCATGTCAGGCGACACCCAAAAGCTCGAGAGCTTCATACTGAATATCTCGCTTGCAAGCGTCGTGCTGTTCTGCGTCCCGGCGTTCGGATTTTCCATTTTCTCCGCCCAGATCGTCAAGATTGCCTTGGGATCTGCCTGGATCCAGGTGGCCGACATCATGATGATTTTCGCGCTGGCGCTGCCCGTCCTGGCTCTCGTCGCTTCCGTGCCTTCCTTCATGATCGCCACCCAGCAAGCCGGAACGCTGCTTCAGTGTTCTGCGGTCCAGTTGCTGGCGGGCATGGCCTTAGTTGCAATCGGGGCATTGTGGGATGTCGTGCTGGCATCCTTCGGGTTTGTGCTCTCTATATGCCTGGGGGCTGGCATGCTTTGGTCGCGGTCTCTTGCCCGATCCGCTCGCGTCGACGCGCAGCTGATCCGCGAGGCGATCGCCCTTGTGGCCATAGTGGAGGTGTCGCTTGCAGTGCTTTTTCTGTTTCGGCGCGCGCTCGTCTCCGACTGGTTCAGCGTGACCTCATTCGCGACATCGCTTGCACTGTACATCGGGATCGTCGCCGTGTTCTTTCCCCGGCTTGTCGCTAGCACTTTGCAAGCGCTGCCGCCGCGCTGGCGCGGCCTGCCGAAATGGCTGAGAACCGGTTGAGACGATCGAAAGCGCTCCGGAGGCTTCGCCCGGTCTTCTTAACCAGTCTGACCCCTCGCAAGTGGGGTCTAGCCAGCACCGAGATCGTCCTTCAGTTCAATCGAGAATCGCATTTCGAGTGGCGTGCAGAAGGCCACTCGGGTTTGTCGCCTTCGGCATGTATCCCTCACCCAGGGACCAGATGATTGCCCCACCCAGGCCATTCTGTCGGGCGAATTCCCCCTTGGCCGCGATAGAACGCTCGTCCTCGTATGAAACGAACGTGCATCCGAACGGGCCGATCGCCTTCGATGGAGACAGGTACGGCGCCTGAGCCGTTGTGTCGTACTCGGCGTAGTTAGGGTCGTAATAGTACGTCATGATATTCTTATAGCTCATGTCCTGATCGCCGGCGATCACTTGCGCGGTTCCAGCAGCCTGGCGCGGAGCCGAAACCGGCGTGTTCCAGCAGCTCCCGTAGAATGCCACGCCGAGACCAAGCTTCCCGGCGGGGATGCCCACTTGGATGTAAGCCTTGATGCTGCTGGCGACCGAAGCCGGAGTGCTGTTGGAGTCGCCGTAAAGCGGTGAATTGTGCCACGACAGCCAACCCTCCCAGTTATCAGCCATATCGTATGTCATCACGTTCAGCCGGTCGAAGATCGGCTCGATTTGCATCAAGAATCGAGCCTCCTGATTTTCAATGGAAGAATTCGAATTCTTCCAGCTCAGGTCGATCGTTAACAATTTGTCAGGCATCTGATCGCGAAGTGCCTTTGCCAAGGCCGTCAGGTTTGCCTGGTCCATTGACTCTATAGGCTCCCAATCGATGTCGAGACCGTCGTAATTCCACCGCCTCACCAGATCCACGAGATTGGTCACGAAGCGTTGCCTGTTGGCGTCGTTTGAGGCTTCGCGCATTCGGTCGACCAGTCCGCCCCCGCCAACTGCGAGGAGCGCCTTTCGACCCGCTGCGTGCGCCCGCATAACGACCTCCTGCGCGACTCGGGGACCAGTCATCGAGTCCATGAAGAAACTCGTATCAAGCGATCCATCATTTTCCGGAACCACCGAGAACATCACCACGTGAGTGAGGGAAGAAAAATCAATAAGTTCTGGCGGATAAAATTCATATTCCCAGCCCGGATAGAAGCCAGCCAACCACCTCTCTTGAGAGACGGCGGGATTGCTGAGCGCTTGCAACGCAACAAGCGGAGCAGCGGCGAAAAGACTGGCTAGACGTCTGAGCATGCAGATCTCCATGGTTAAAACGGGCAACTGGAAATAGGAATGGCAAACAGACGCTCATGGCTATGTCGAGACGACGGAACAACGTTGCTGCGTCTCGTTGTCGTTTGACATTGGATCATCAGTGATTCTCCGCTGCATAAGACAAACTATATCTGATTGTGTCGTCTCGCTTATTTTCAGTATCGCGAGAGCCCGCAAAATGCACGAATCTTTCTCTTCGCTGCTAACCGTGTCGTTAGCATTACGTCTTCAGTCAAGTTCAGCTCGTCTCTCATCACTGCCAAGGTCCATTCTCCAATCACCTGAGGGCCATACTCACCGTCGTCAACATAGGATTTTGCGACAAGGAGCGTGTTGTCGCTGGCAGAGCGAACTTCTAGGCGTGGGCCACGTAGGATATGGTTGATGACAGGCACGCTACAGGCATAGCGGAGGTGCAACGCCGGAGAGGTCGCAGTGCTGGTCTCAATTCCGGGCCACCCGCAAATACCCTGATGCACTGATCGGAAAATGGCACATGCAGCCCGCTTTGTTCAGCAGTGCCTTCGGGAAGAAGGATATGTCCGGCTAAACACCCGCGGCGCCAGCATCAGTCGGCGATGATGCAGAGCGCGCTCTCCCGTCCGAAGGCGTCGCGCGCCCGCACGGCATAGCGCACGCCCGATTGCGGCGATACATGCAAGTAGGCCGTCGAGATCAGAGGAACGGGATTGACCTTCTCGAAGATCTTTCCATCGGTGCTGGTCAAAACGTCGTAGAAAATGCCCGGACGGGCATCGCCTGCGGCCCAGAACAGCATCCGTTGCTGCCGCTCCCCAAGACCGCGGTAGCGCGTCGCCGTCAGCCCGGTCGGAGCGGACGGCGCCGCACCCGTGTCGGGGACCACCAGTATCTGCGTGAGGGATGGCAGCGGAACGTCAAGGTCGAGGCTGATCCGGCCCTCCTGCGCGTCGACGATGCTGATCGGGTGCAAAAGCGCCGGCTCCTGGGCTCGCCGCAATTCGGCAAACTGATCGGCGGTTGGCTCGCGCGGCGCACCGACCGGCTCCCACGGACCGCGTGGGTTGCTTTCGTCCCGCTGCGCCTCCCACACTTCCATGGGATTGGTAAACTCATTGTCGATCCGCAGCAGGCAAACGCCGTGACGACCCGGCTCTAATCCGTTGATTTCAAGCCGCACCGACGTGCGTCCGGACTGTGTGATTGCGTCGACGGAATGGATCAGCGCGATTGAGGCGCCACTATCGGCGAGCTTTGTGGGCAGGATGGCCAGTCCGTCTCTATCCGGATCGAGTTTCGGATCTGCTGTCGCCTCGCAGAGTGTGTCGCCCAGCGTTGCCAGCAGTTCGAGCGACGTCAGGCCGGGCTTTTTGATCTGCTCGAAAGTCGGGGCGGCGTCGACGTCGGTCGCCAGCGTGCTAAGATCGGTCTTGTGCTCCCATTGCGCCCGCCGGAAATTGCGGGGTCCGAAATAAGAAAAGATCGTTCGCTGCCCCCAGCCGCCGATGAAGGCATGATCGTTGCTCAGAAAGGTAAAGTCGGCCGCCTTGGGCGCGATGATGCGGCGCTCGTGCTGCTCGATGATCTTGCCGATGATGGCGGCATAATAGGCCTTTCCGTGCCACGAGTGATGGTCGGACCAACCAAGCTGCGGATCGCATTCATCATTGACGATCGGCAATTCAGCAAGCCGCGGATGATGCTGCCTCAGATAGTCGACGACGAGCAGCGTGCGGTCGATGATGCCGTTGGTGTTGGGCGTCAGATCCTCGATGCTGCCATTGACGCCCTTTTCATGGATGGAAATGAAGTCGATCCGCGGCGGGCCGTCGTTGGTCAGGCAGCTCACTCCTTTATCGCAGTGCGCAACGATGGCGCGAAAGATCGGCGAGAGCGTGCGCGCCGTGCCGGGACCGCCCATCGGCAAGGCGCGATCGACGGCGTCGAGCCCGGCGACGCAGGCATCATAGTAGTTTGTGTAGCCCCTCTCACCGTAGGTCCACCAGCCGGAGTCCGCCTCATTGGTCGTCTCGAAAAACCAGCTGCGCAGCTCCCCTATGCCATAGCGCCCGGCATAACGTTCCGCCACCGCCGTGACCAGGTCGCGCCACGCCTTGACCTGGTCCATGTTCTCATAGTCGGTGAAGATGCCAGATGGATTGCCCATCAACTCGAAGAATGGTTTGAGCCGATGCTCGACCATCACGTCGACTGCTCCGTCGAGCAGCGACCAGTCGTATCTGGGGTTTTCAATGCCTCCGGTCACAGTCAGCAGGTTGAGCAGATAGTGAACGCGCAAATAGCGGACGCCTTCATGCGGTACGCCGCCGAGATAGGCGACCATCTGGCGCATTTCCGGCTCCAGCAGCAGTTCTGCCGGAGAAAAGCCTGTGCCGCGCCAGAAGCGTTTGAAAGGACGGACCGGCTTGCTCACGTCAACATTTATCTTTGTGCGCTGGCGCATTCGCGCGATCTCCTTGGTTGATCGAAGAGGCTATTTGAATTTGGCGCGCATGGCGTCGATGCCTGGAATGACCCCGGTCAGGTGCTCATGCTTCGGGTCGAAGCGCTGGATAAGGCCGCGGCGATGCTTGCCGACGAGGATGGTGAAGATGTAGCTGCGGTGTCCGGGCGACGTGACCGTCGGATGATAACCGCGGTCGAGCAGGAACGTATCGCCGCTGCGGGTCATGAATGTCTCGACCGGCCCGTTCTCCTCATAGACGATCTGTCCACCGAAACCGGTCTCCGGCAGGAAACGGTAATGGTAGAGCTCTTCGTGACGACTCTCGACATCGCCGCACTCGGTGTCGTGCTTGTGGGGCGGGTAGCCTGACCAGCAACCATCGCCGGCGTAGAGTTCGCTCACCAGGAGATGACCACAGCGCCCGTTCTGGCGTTGGCCGAGCAGATGGGCTATGCGGCGCTGGCTATGCGTCTCCGAGGAGCCGACATTGACCGCGTCGACCTCTTGAGGGGTGACGCGGAAAGCTGCATAGCGCCTCTCGCAGATCCCACCGGCGACGGCGATCTCGACACTCTCGCTGATTGCCGTGACAACGACTTCCGCGTCGACGGGCGCATAAACGCAATCCGCGTCACCTGACCAGATGTCGGCGCGTTGGCCGACCGCTTCGAAGCGAATGCCGTCGACCTCGATGTCGACCCTGCCCGAGAGCACGACATAAAGGCTTTCATGCGCCGGCAGCCGTCTTCGCTCCTGACGGCCGGCAGAAAGCTTGAGAAGGTCGAAATAAATCAGCTCCAGGGTGGCCGACGATTGGTCGACGAGCGGACGGGCGCGGATCTCGCTACGGGAAATGAGTTCGGCCATTCAATACAACTCCGCAAGTGCGTGCTCGTCGAAGGGGGTGAGCTTCAAGGTTTCGGCGTGGTGGCAAGCGACGGAATGGCCATCCTTCTTGACCGGCCGCAGTGGCGGTACGTGGCTCTTGCAGAGGTCTGTGACGTAGCGGCAGCGGGGGTGGAACGGACAGCCTGAAGGAGGGTTCGCCGGATCCGCCACCTCGCCGGCAAGCCGGATGCGGCGGCCACGGCGGCGCAGCCTTGGATCCGGGATCGGAACGGCCGAAAGAAGAGCCTCGGTATAAGGGTGGCGAGGGCTGGCGAATATGGCGTCGGTTGGCGCCTTTTCCACGACTCTCCCCATGTACATGACCGCGACGTTGTCCGAGATGTGACGAACGACCGAAAGGTCATGCGCCACGAAGAGGTAGGTCAGCCCGAAACGCTCCTGCAGATCTTGCAACAGGTTGATGGTCTGCGCCTGAACGCTCACATCCAGAGCCGAGACAGCCTCGTCGGCGATCACCAGACGCGGTTCGGGCGCCAGCGCGCGGGCGATGCTGATGCGCTGCCTTTCTCCGCCGGAAAAGGCGTGCGGATAGCGGCGCATGAATTCGGGGCGAAGTCCGACGCTGCGCAAAAGCTCGGCGACCCTGTCCACCAGTTCCGAGCCCGTTGCGATGCCGTTCACCTTCAGCACCTCGCCGATGATGTCGATGACGCGCATGCGCGGGTTAAGCGAGGATTGCGGATCCTGGAAGACGACGCGGATATCGCGGTGGATCTCTTTCAGCCCCGGTCCGGACAATGTCGCAAGATCGATGGGCGCACCGCTGCGCCCGGTATAGGCGATCTCGCCTGCCGTCGGGCGGTAAACACGCAGGATGGTGCGTGCGAGCGTCGACTTTCCGCAACCGGATTCGCCGACGATGCCCAGCGTCTCGCCGCTATCGACGCTGAGAGATACGCCGTCGACGGCCCTGATGTGGCCGACGACACGCCGGAACGCACCTCGATGGATCGGGAAATGCATTTTGAGATCGTGCAATTCGAGAAGCGGGTCCTGTCGCCGGGGCGCGTCAGCCGTCATCGGTTCTCTCCGTGCAGAAGGCAGCTTGCAACGTGGCCTTCGGAAACCGTAACCGGCTCGGGAAGCTTTAGATCGCAAAGCCCTGCCACCGCCATTCCGCAGCGCGGGTGAAAGCCACATCCTTGAGGGCGGTCTAAAGGCGAAGGCACCATGCCCTCGATAGTCGGGAGCCGCTTTGTCCCACCGGCATGCATACGCGGAACCGATTGCAGGAGCGCCCTGGTGTAGGGATGTGCCGGCGCGTGAAAGATGGTGTCGACGTCGCCGGTCTCGACGACTTTGCCCAGATACATGACGACCACCTCATCGGCGATCTCAGACACCACGCCGAGGTCGTGGGTGACAAACAGCACGGAAAGATTGAAGTCGGCCTGCAGCGTCGAAAGCAGGTCGAGGATGTTGGCCTGCGTCGTCACGTCAAGTGCCGTGGTCGGCTCGTCGGCGATCAAGAGCTTTGGGCGACAGGAAAGCGCAAGCGCAATACAGACGCGCTGGCGCATACCGCCGGAAAATTGGAAAGCGTAGCTCTCCATACGCTCCGTCGGGCGGGGGATGCCGACAAGCGCCAGCGTCTCGATCGCATGCTCTTTCGCTTCGCGTCGGCCCATGTTGAGATGCAGGCGAATGACTTCGATCATCTGATTGCCAATCGTGTGGACCGGCGAGAGTGCGGCCATCGGCTCCTGGCTGATCAGGGCGATCTGAGCGCCGCGGATCGCCCGCATGTCCTTGCCGCGTGGATCGAGCGCGACAATGTCCACCGGCGGCTTGCCGGCATCTGGCCTGTAGCGGATTGCGCCGGATACAACGCGCCCGCCGCGCGGTACCTGGTTCAGAATCGAGCGCCCGGTAATGCTTTTGCCGGAGCCGGATTCGCCCACGACGCACACCGTCCTGCCGCGCGGGATCGAGAAAGACACGCCGTCGACCGCCCGCACCAATCCCGCATTGCCGAAGAAATGGGTGTGGAGGTTGTCGACCTCGATCAGCAGGTCCGGCGCCACGCTCCGGTCGGGCTCTTTAGCGGGCATGCGTTTAGTACTCATAGGGGTCTGCAGCATCGCGTATTCCATCCCCAAGGAAGTTGAGCGCAAGGACCGTGATGATCACCGCCAGTCCGGGCAGGAACAGCCATGGCGCGTTAGAGACAGCGAGGATGTTTTGCGCCTCCTGCAGCAAGACACCCCAGCTCACCACCGGAGGTCTGAGCCCGATGCCCAGGAAAGAAAGCGCCGTCTCGGCCAGGATCATGGTGGGGATCGCCAGCGTCACCGAGGCGATGATATGGCTCATGAATGACGGCACCATGTGTCGCCAGATGATGCGCATCTTGGAACAGCCGTCGAGCCCTGCGGCGATCACGAAATCCTCAGACTTGAGCGACAGGAAGCGACCGCGCACCACGCGTGCCATGTCAGTCCAGCCGATCAGCGACAGGATGACAGTGATCCAGAGGTAGACAACGATCGGGTCGGTGCTGATCGGAACGGCCGCCGCCAGTCCCATCCACAGCGGGATCGTCGGTATCGACTTCAAAAGCTCGATGCCGCGCTGGATGACGTCATCCACCCAACCGCCGTAGAGACCCGATATGCCCCCTAAAAGAATGCCGAGGATCAGACTGATGGTCACGCCGATAAGGCCCACCGACATCGAGATACGGGTTCCATGGATGGTTCTGCTGAGCACGTCACGGCCGAGCCGGTCAGCACCAAAGAGGTAAAAAGGCTGGCCCGGTTCGAGCGCACCGATCAAGTGGCGGTTCGTCTCGAACAGGCCCCAGAGCCGGTAGGGCTCGCCCTTGACGAAAAAACCCACAGGAATGAAAGTGTTCGGATCGGGTTCGTAGATACGGCTGAGCGCAATCGGGTCGACCTTGGCAAAGTAGCCGTTCACATAGAGCATGTGGAACGCGCCGTTGGCGTCATAGCCTGCAAACCTGATCCGCTGCGGCGGGGCATAGGTGAAGCGTGGATCGTAAGCCTGCTCCGACATCGGCGCCAGGAACTCGGCAAAGGCGGCAACCAGATAGACCAGCACGATGACGGCGCCGGAAGCCAAAGCCACCCGGTGTTGGCAAAAGCGCCACCAGATCAACCGCCATTGCCCCGCCGAAGCATTTGCGTCCTTGGCGGGCCGAATCTCGGGGATGGCCGTTGCCACAGTTTGATCGGCCATTGCGGTTGCCTCCTCTTTAACCGTTGCGGATCCGCGGATCGAGCCATGCAAGGAGCAGGTCGGAGATCAGCGTACCGATGAGGGTAAGGATGCTCATGAGCAGAATGATACTGCCGGCCAGATACATATCTTGGGCAAAGAGCGCGCTGAGCAGCAGCGGCCCGGTTGTCGGCAGGCTGAGCACAATTGACACCACGACCGCACCGGAGACGAGATGCGGCAGCACCCAGCCGAGCGTTGAGACGAATGGATTGAGCGCCACGCGCACCGGATATTTCAAGAGGAGCCTGGTCTCGCTGAGACCGCGGGCGCGCGCCATGTCGACATAGGGCTTGTTGAGCTCGTCCAGCAGGTTTGCTCGCATGATGCGGATGAGGGCTGCCGTCGCGCCGGTGCCGAGCACGATGACGGGGATCCACATGTGCTTCATGAGATCCCAAAGCTTGCCCCAGCTCCAGGCGGCGTTCATGTATTCGGGTGAGAACAGTCCACCGATACTCAGCCCGAAATAGTGAGCGCTGAAATACATCAGCACCAGCGCCAGCAGGAAACTTGGAATGGCGAGGCCGAGGAAGCCGAAGAAGGTGGCGATGTAGTCGCCCACGGAATATTGCCGCACAGCCGAATAGATGCCGATCGGGAATGCGACCGCCCACACGAAGATCAGTGTGACGAGCGAAACCACCATCGTCAGGTTCAGGCGCGACCAGATAAGCTCGCTGACCGGTTTGTTCCAGTCGAAGGACTGCCCGAAATCGCCGCGCAGCAAAATGCCGCTGATCCACTTCCAGTATTGGACGATCAAGGGCTGATCAAGCCCATAGCGCTCGCGCAGGCCCGCGAGCACCCCGGGATCGATGGTTTCGTTCTGCGACGCCAGCCGGGCGGTCAAAGCGGTCAGGAAATCGCCCGGCGGAAGCTGGATGATGATGAATGTGACGATCGAAATCACGAACATCATCGGGATCATGTAGAGCAGGCGTCTGATCATGAATCCGGCCATTTCCTCGCTCCTTGCCGTGTATGTGGGCAGATCTGCTGCGACACGAAACAAGGGCGGCGGCAGGACCTGTCGCCGCCCGGTTCGGAAGGTCAGTTTTCGTAGTAGAAGGTCTCGGGCTTCACCGGCCCGGGGATCATGTAGAAAGAGGTGCTCGGGATGACGTCGGGCACGTTGCGCATATTCTTCTTGACGATCCCGACGCGGTCGGGTTCGAGGTTGGTACCGATGATGTAGAATTGGTCGCGTGTAATGGCGAGCAGTTCCTTCATGGCCGCGAGCTGTTGCTCAAGTGTCGCGCTCTGCTGCACCTTCCGGTACAGATCCATCTGCTTCTTGGCTTCCTCGCTCGGCTCCTCGGCATTCGGATCGTTGGGGTTCTGGTAGTAAAGACCCCAGGCGGTAGCGAAGCTCGATTCATATTCATGCGGGAAGTACCATTTGGGATCGAGCAGTCCCAGAAAATCGTAGCCTCCGCCGCCGACCCAGCCGATGCCATCGTTCTCGTTGGTCTGGAGACGGGCGAAGATGAGCGAGCGCTCGGTCGGTCGCGGCTGCATATCGATGCCGACGGTCCTCCAGTAGCGCTGGATCAATTCGAGCGCGTCACTTTGGATCGGACTACCCGTCAGTACGTCTATGGCGAAGGTTACGCGCCTGCCGTCCGGTCCGAGTCTGTACCCTTCGGCGTCGCGAGTGGTCAGTCCCGCCTTGTCGAGATACCGGTTGGCAAGATCGACGTCGTACTTGAGGTACTGGGTCGCCATCTTCTCGTCATAGAGCGCGCTGCCCTCCCGCGGAGCGGCCTGGTATGGCTTCGATTGGCCGGCGTAGATGAGCTGGTTGAGCTCCTCGCGGTTGATCGCGTGGCTGAGACCGATGCGAAAGTTTTTGTCGGAGAAGACCTTGCGCAGCACCTTGTTCTTGTGGGTCTGGTTCAGCGTGATAAGCAAGGCGTTTGACCAAGCCGGCCGCGCGATGAAAAGCCTGTATCCGCCCTTTTCCTGGTTCTGAACGATGACCGGCCGGGCGTCCGTGGTCTCGATGAAACGGTTCTGCATGTCGATCTCGCCATTGATCGCCTTCAGAATGATCGCCTGGGTGTCTTCCATCACGTCGATGGTGACCTTGTCGAGATAGGGCAGCTGGTTGCCGGCGGTGTCGACTTTCGCATAGTAGGGGTTGCGCTCGGCCACGACCTGCGATGTGCCAACATAGGGGGCGGTCAGCATCCAGGCGTCGAGCACCGGGCGGCCGACGTCACGCCAGCGGCCTGGGAACGAGATCTTGTTGTTGAAGAGCTGCGCCCAGTCTGCCGCACCGGCCTGCTTGACCAGCGCGGCGATGCCTTCTGGATTGAAATCCTTGTGGAATTTCTTGAGGTAGTGCGCCGGCGAGGCGGCAAGGATATCGGCGCCGCGGATGGTGGCCATGTTCATCAGGAACAGGCCGTTGGGCGCCTTGAATTTGAACACGACCTTGTAGTCGCCAAGCTTTTCGACTTTGACGGGCTCGCCGCCTGCCGTCAGCCATGCCGGGGGCGAGGGCGTGATTTCCTTGTTGCGCAGGACATGCTCGTCCCAGAAGATCAGGTCGTCGGCGCTGAAGGGCTCGCCGTCCGACCAGCGGGTGCCTTCGCGCAGGGTGAACGTGTATTGCGTGGCGTCGGCATTTACCTCGAAGCTCTCGGCGATATCGGGAATGACCTGGGTCCATTCGGGGTTCCAGCGAACAAGCCGGGTATAGCCGATCGACCGCTCGATCTCGCTGTCACCGCCGCCGAAAGTGGCGGTGCGCCAGGTGCCGCCGTAGCTGCCAACCGACTGGAGCGGCGTGAGTACGAGGGGCTTTGCCGGCAGGCGCTTGTCAACCGGGGGCAATTTTCCCGCATCGACGAGCGCTTTCAGTTGCGGAGACTCCTGAAAAGCAACTGCAGCACCGGCCCAGCCGGCGCAAACAACAAGTGCGAGAACGGCAGCACGTACGGCTTGCCGTCGCAGATCTCGGACGAGCTTCATCATTTCCTCCCAATGTGAACCCGCAGACGTTTGTCGTTATCTCTAGTCCTTCTCCGTCGTTGATTTACGTTATCGTTACCGTAACTTTCTGTCAAATGGATTCTCTTCGCGCCTCAAATGGCCATATTTTGCTTGGCTTTGACTTCAAATATGTGCGATATCGTTACCATAAGTTTGCAGTGAGACGAGCATTTGACCCGGCCAAAGGATTTCGAATCGAAGATCACCATTGCCGACGTGGCCCGCGCGGCGGGCGTGTCGCCGATGACCGTTTCACGCGTGCTGAATGGCCATGGCGGCGCCAGTGCCGAAACCAGCGAGCGCGTTGTCTCGGCTGCCAGCGCGCTGAACTACCGGCCCAATCCTTTCGCACGCGGGCTGCGGTCCGATCGATCGAGAACCATTGGATTTCTGGTTCCAGACATTACCAACCCGTTCTTCCCCGAGATTATCCGCGGTGCGGAAGACGCGGCCAATGCCGCCGGCTACAATCTGCTGCTGTCGAACGTCGTGGAAAGCAGCAAGCGCGAGGCCGAGTTGATCGATGCGTTCCTGATGCATCGTGTCGATGGAATCATCGTGTGCAGCGCGCGCCTGCCAGACGCGGCGCTGCACAAGGCGCTCAGCCCACATCGCGCAGCGGTGCTTATCAACCGTGAGGCGCCGAAGGATGTCGCCGGTACCATAATGACCGACTATGAGCATGGCGCGTCCCAGGCGATCAACCACCTCGTGGCGCGTGGCCGGCGCAAGATTGCAATCATCGCCGGCCCTCGCAATTCCTATGGCGGTAAATGTCGCCTGATCGGCATCGGCAAGACATTGGCCGAACACGGGCTCCAGGCGCCCGAGCCAATCTACTGCGACCCAACGGTTGCCGGCGGGCGCATCGCAGCAGAGGAGCTGTTAGGCGCGAAGTCGGGCTTCGACGCCCTTGTCTGCTACAACGATCTCAACGCCATCGGCGCCATGAAGGCCTGCCGGGCGGCGGGCATCACCGTACCGCAGCAAATGGCTCTGGTCGGCTTCGACGACATACCGATTGCCGAGCTGATGTCTCCGGCCTTGACCACCCTGCGCGTGCACAAGCGCGAGATGGGCGAAGCGGCCGTAAGGCTTCTACTCAGCCGCATCGTCACGAAGAATAAGCAGCATGGAGTCGTAATCGAGCCGGAGCTCATGGTCCGCGAGACGACCTGATCGACAGACAGGAGGAGTTTTCGATGAATGTCCAGAACCTGCAAGCTTTGACCTTACCGGATGAAAAGAAGGCGTGGTTTGTGCATGACCGCTTCGGTCTTTTCGTGCACTGGGGGCTCTACGCGCTGCCGGCGAGGCACGAATGGGTGAAAAGCCGCGAAGAGCTGAGCGACGCCGACTATCAGAACTATTTCGATCATTTCGATCCGGATCTTTACGATCCCCGCGACTGGGCCAGGCGCGCCCGCGCCGCAGGTATGAAGTATGTCGTGCTGACCTCCAAACACCATGAAGGTTTCTGTCTCTGGGATACCAAGACGACCGACTACAAGGTGACCAACACGCCCTACGGACGGGATCTGCTCCTTCCGTTCGTGGAAGCATTTCGAGCCGAAGGACTGAAGATCGGCTTCTACTATTCGCTGATCGACTGGCACCATCCAGATTTTACGATCGACCCGCGTCATCCCCAGCGCAACCATCCCGATGCCGTGAAAATCAATGAAGCGCGCGACATTCGACGCTATGCTGCCGTCATGCGCGAGCAGGTCCGCGAACTGCTTACCGACTTCGGTCGGGTCGACGTCATGTGGTTCGATTTCTCCTACCCCCAGTGGAAGCAGGGCGACCTCGTCGGCAAAGGGCAGAAGGACTGGGAAAGCGAATCGCTGGTGCGCCTGGTGCGCGAACTCGCGCCGGATACGATCATCAACAACCGGCTCGATCTTACCGACCTCGTGCCCGACATCGTAACGCCGGAGCAATATGTGCCTCGTGCCTGGCCTGAACGAGACGGCAAACGGATGACCTGGGAGGCGTGCCACACCTTCAGCGGCTCGTGGGGTTATCACCGAGACGAGGATAGTTGGAAAAGCCCGGAGCAGCTGATCCAGCTCCTGATCGGCAGTGTGGCGATGGGCGGTAACTTGCTGATGAACGTCGGGCCGACGGCGCGCGGCACGCTTGACCATCGCGCTAAGGCTGCACTCAGCGCCTACGAAGAATGGATCGCGCTGCATGGGCGCAGCATCTATGGCTGCACGCAGTCTGAATTCTCCGCGCCGCTCGACTGCAGGTTGACGCAGAATGGCAGTCGGCTCTACATCCACCTCTTCAACTGGCCGTTCCGGCACCTGCATTTCGACGCGCTGGCGGGCAAGATCGAGTATGCCCAGTTTTTGCATGACGGCAGCGAGGTAGCCTGGCTCAAGCCATCCGGCAATACCCTTTGGAAGAACAGCCAGTTCCCCGTCGGCGAAGATGCCGTCAGCTTCGTGTTGCCGGTACGCAGGCCGTCGGTCACGGTGCCGGTCATTGAAGTTTTCCTGAAGACGTGAGGCTGTCGAGGTCGGGCCAAATGATCGAGTGGGGTCCATCGCGTCCCCCAAGGCGTTATAAACTCACCCGGCGGGAATGTCCTGAACGTGCCCCCGTTTCCAGCCTCTTCAGTTCCACGTGTGCAGGCACGTCTTCCAGGAACCGTCGCATTGTTTTCGCAAGATCGTGACGATCGTGCCCTCGTAGCGTATCGCCTTCCCGTCTGCTCCCAGACCAGACGCCCACCACCTGCCGCTGGAATAGGCGATGTCACCCGCATCATGGGCATCAAGCAATTCTATGCCGTGGCCTTTGACCCCGGCCGAGATCATTCCGGCCCAGAAATCGGCGATTGCCGTGCGGCCTTTTACGATTGCATGTGTGTGCGGCAGCACGGTTCCGTCTTCGGTGTATAGAGCCGCTATCGAAGCTGAATCTCCGCTGTTGAAAGCTGCATTCCAGCGGTCGTTAGCGTCCTTGACTATCCCGCGGATATTCGACTCCGGCATGGTCACCTCCCTACTGTGGGCTAAGCTGCTCCTGCGGTGTGTCCGCTTAGCAATTGCGCGTTCTTAAGGTCTGGCAGTGCCGTACCCTCTGTGAAACTTTCACAAATTTTGGCAAGCTGTTCACGCGCGGAACCTTCGTTGTCAATCCGGGCAAGGCTCGTTGCTGCCCTCAGTTCCCAAAAGCGTGCGCCCTGTGCTCGGGCAGTGGCCAGCGACTCGCCGAAGCGCTCCGCAGCCATCGTTTTCCGTTCGGGATCGATTTGCAGCATGGCCTCTCCCTGAAGACGGAAAACCTCGGCCGCGAACCAACGCTCATTGGTACGCTCGATGACCTGCTGTGCTTCCACAAGGAGGGCAAGGGCCGCACCCGGATGTCCGGCTTTAATGTCGATCTGCGCTTGAACCGCCGAGAAGTACGGCGACATGTACTTCGCCCCGGTGCGACGCCACTCTTCAATACCCCTCAACAAATCGGATCTGCCACGATCTGTTTCGCCCTCCTCGGCAATTGCCCAGGCATGCAGGATCATTGCTCCTGCTTGCCAAAAGCGAAATCCGGCCTCTTCTGATATTTCCAGGAGTTCACAGGCCCGACTTTTCACAGCCTCCCGATTGCCGAGTATCTGATGGACAACGCCACCGAAAAACAAAGGCAGAGCGAGACTGTTGCGGTGTCCTAAGCTTCTCGCTTCCCGCACCGCTTCATCATTGGCCGCAATCGCCTGATCGGGCAAACCAAGCGGCAATAGAGTGCGGGCAAGATAATCGAGACAGACGACGCGGGGGTCAAAGGCATACACGAATGCTTCAGACCGATGCTCCTGCGGGTCATAAAGTGACAGCGCTTCCTTCAAATGGGCGCGAGCACGCAAAAATTCGCCTGCGGGAAGCGCGCTGACACCAGCCGCCCGATGGGCGAAGAAAGACAGGCCCCGGTCATTGTTGTGACCGGCCAGCTCCAGCAGCTTGTCGGCGGCGCGACGTGCCTCAGCAAGCTCGGCCGCATAGAGATGGTAGAGGCAGAGGCCGTAGAGAACCGGGAACAGCTGGCGTACCTCACCAAGCTCTTCGCACAGCTCGTGGGCCCGCAGGTACGCCGCTCCTGTTTCCGGCGCGGCAAAGCCATGCGCTGCCACTTGCGCGCTGCCGAGCGCTACCTGAATCGCTAGTTCTCGTCGCGATCGCTCCTGGGAAGGCGGCAGAGCCGCCAATCCGTTCAGGGCATTTTGGAACCGAACAAGCGCTTCCGATATCGAGGAGCGCGAAAGCGCACGCCGACCGGCCAATTCGTTATACTCGACGGCCTTGTCTAAAAGAGAGGCCTGGTTGAAATGATGCGCAAGCAACTCAGGCTCAGCTTCCACCTTTTCAGGAAAGCTTTCCTCCATGATGTGCGCAATTCGCGCGTGTAACTGTTGGCGTCGGCTTAATAAAAGGCTCCCGTAAGCGGCATCTTGAACCAATGCGTGTTTGAAGGCGTAGCTGACATCGCCGCCTCCACCACGGCGGAATACCAGGCCTGCAGCCACAAGCTGGTCAGTCGCCCTCTCCAGCTCGGGTTCTGCCAGCCCAGCGGCAGCAGCCAGCAATTCGTGACTGAATTCCCGGCCGATCACTGCACCGATCTGGGCAACCTCCCTGACAGAGGCCAGCCGATCGAGCCTTGCCATCAAAGAGTCGTGCAGCGTTGCGGGTACTGCCAGCGGAGGCAAGGGGCCTGACAGTTTGTAATCGTCGCCTGTGTCGCTAAGCATGCCTGATTCCAAGATGACCTTGGTCAATTCCTCGATGAAAAGCGGCACGCCCTCGGTTTTTGAAAGAATTTGGTCGAGAACCGAGGGTGGAAGACGCTTTCCTCCTGTCATGACCATGATAATCGAGGCCGCCTGCGCACGACTCAATCGGTTCAGTGTCAATAAAGTTGCGTGCGGAAGGCCATTCCACCGAACCAGGCCTTCCGGTCGGGATGTGGCGACCAGCATGATTGGAAGCTTTTGAATCCGATCCACAATCACATCGAAGAGCTCGGCCGATACGGGATCAAGATAATGCGCATCCTCAAGCAGCATGAGGGTCGGCTTTGCTCCTGCGAGGGCCACCAGTTGGTCGACCAAGACCTCGAATGTGCGCGTTTTCAATTTTTGGGGCATCAGATCGGGTTTAGGATAACGGTCTCCCGTGGGGATCGACAACAGGGTGGCAATCAGCGGCACTTCCTCCTGCGGATTGTTCGTCGCTGCAAGCACTCCTTCGAGAAACGCCAGCTGCCGTTCCGGCGGATCCGTCCGTGAAATGCTGGCAGCCCGCAGCAACTGGTCAATGACTGGGAAAAGCGCGCTCTGCGTATGATAAGGTGAGCAGAAATAACGCAAATATGTGACGTTCTCCTCCTTCAACCGTTCGCGAAGTTCCTGAAGGATGCGTGACTTTCCGATCCCTGCTTCGCCAAATAGCTCGACAACCTGACCTTCCCCCGACGCCGCGAGGTTCCATCGTTCGGTCAACAGGGCAAGGTCAAGATCTCGCCCCGCCAACGGAGCGGTGCCCCCAGCGTGGAGAGCGTCGAAACGGCTTTCCGCCCGGCCCTCCCCGATCACTTGGTAAGAATTCGTGGGGGTATCGAAACCGTGCAGCTTCTGCGGACGGATACGCTTCACCTCGAAGAGCTTACCTATCAGTCGGAATGTGAGTTCAGAAATCAGCACTGTGTTCGGTTCAGCAAGAGCTTGCAGTCTGGCCGCGAGGTTTGGTGTCTCGCCGACAACTGCATTCTCCTGAGCGGCGCCGGAGCCGACTAAGTCGCCGACGACCACCAGACCGGTCGCTATCCCAACACGGACGGAGAGTTGCTGGCCGCCCTTGGTCGACAAGCACTTGACGGTTTCCACAACTGCAAGACCCGCCTTGACGGCTCGCTCCGCTTCGTCCTCATGGGTCTGGGGCCAGCCGAAATAACAAAGCACGCCATCGCCCATCAGCTTCGCCACGTAGCCGTCAAAGCGGACGACGTCGCCCACCACGGCATTCTGGAACTCACGCAACAGCGCGCCCATTTCCTCAGGATCGAGATGGGTGGAAAAGCCAGTAGAACCCACCAGGTCGACGAACATCACTGTCAGCTGGCGTCTTTCCGCCTCCCGGGGACGCGCGGACAATGGTTGGTGGCGAGGAGGAACGGCGGTCAAATCCGCCTGCTGACGCAGACGCGAGGCCCCTTGGCCGTCATCAAGTCCAGCAATTGCCTCGAGTATTTTCTTTCTGTGCGCGAGGGCGGCCACCCCGATCTCTTTAAGGTCGTCGGAGGTCAGCTTTGGCAGCATCTCCGCGTCAATCGCATTGATCTCGAAGGCCGAGGCATACTGCCCGCATCCCAAGCTCTCCAGCCAGGAAGAAATAATCATCGGGGTCCCCTCCCCAGGACGACCCTCAAGAAAACACTATACCGCATCCACCGGGAAAAAGCATTCGCCATGCAGTGTATACCGACTGTACCGGAGGGGGGTTAACCACTGGATAGCCGAATCTGATTGGGCGATGCCGGCCCCCTTCCAGCTTGCTCAGGTGAACGGATGCAGCCAGCCCCCGCAGGGTGTGGGGCGCAAGATTTCCAGCGGCTTATGACGCAAGAATTTCCGTCTCATCACCGCGGTAGCGCGCGGTCAAATCGGCGTACGACCTTCCTTGCGACAAGCCTGCGCTTGCGCAACGAAAAGCCCGGCGCGGGAGGAGGTGCGCCGGGCTTCGATAATGACTGGCAGCTTGGGAGGAGGAGTGCTACCCGTCGGACCGAAGCGGCTCGGGAGGAGGGTGAATCGCTTCGGATCATCAAAAGATAATGCTGCAACGCAGCAAATTCAAGCCCGTATATCGATGTTTCCTGCCTTAAGCGACAAAAAGCAAAAAGGCCGGGCGGACTCGAGCGCGGATGCCGAACCGACCGCCGTCAGCCTCTTGCGGATAAGCGCTTTCGGAAGGCCGACGGTCATCGCGGCGACGACGCTTGCCTTCTTCGCCATGGTCGGCTTCGAGGATTCGGTCAACATGGCCGAGGAATGCAAGGCACCGAGCCGGATATTTTCGAAAGTGCTCCTTGGCGGCCTGGTGATCACCGGCACCATCTATATCCTTGTTGCGATATCGGCGATCACACTGGTCCCTGCCGCCGCTCTCGGCGAAGGCGAAACGCCGCTCTTGAAAGTCGTGCAGGCAGGTGCGCCGAGTTTCCCCGTCGGCATCTTCGGGGTCATCACAATGTTTGCCGTTGCGAACTCCGCTCTGATCAACATGATGATGGCGAGCCGCTTGATCTATGGGATGAGCCGCGAGAACGTTCTGCCTGACGTGCTTGGAAAGGTCCATGCCGCCAGAAAGACGCCGTATGTGGCAATCATCTTCACCTCGCTTCTTGCTGTCGCGCTGATCGTGTTCGCAGGCGGCGTTCCGGCGCTCGGCGGCACCACGGCCCTCCTGCTTCTATGCGTCTTCGCAGTGGTCAATATCGCCGCGCTCGTGCTTCGACGCGACAGCGTCGGACATTCGCATTTCAAAGCACCGACGATTGTACCGGTGCTGGGTTCGATCACCTGTGTGTTCCTCGCCGGACCTTGGACCGGCCGCGATCCGGTTCAGTACCTGATCGCCGCCGTCCTTCTCGGCCTTGGCGTCGTACTGTGGTTCGTCACAGTCGGCATCATGCGCATCGACAGTAGGCGATGTCCATCAGGTTGAAGTCGTCCTTGAGGGGCGCGTCGTGGACAGACGGCACGAAAAACATCAGCTGAGCATCCTTATAAGGCGTGTAGAAGCCTCGATGCTGGTCAAGACAGTCCGCCCGGCGGATAGCCACCTACTTGTGGCTGCCGCCGGTTTTTCCTTGATCATCGGTGGCTTCGGCCTGTTTGTCGCGCCAGCCGTCTTGCCGCACTACCTGGGCGCGTCCTGTATACCTAAAAAATTCACGGCGCTCTGCGCGCGCCTACCCCTGGGGAGTCCCCCAGACCCCCTATCCTACCCGCAAATTCGCGGCGTACCCCAGGGGGCTGTCTGCCCCCTGGCCCCCCGAGGATATTTCGAAAAGGGTTAGGATGAGGGTTCGGTGATGATGTCGAGGATCAGGGCCGCCAGCGGCGCTTCGGAGTCCGCAAAGCTCTCGATCATGGCACCGAGGACGCGATCGCGATCAAGCGCCTCTTCATTGAAGGGAAGGCCAACGTGCTCGGCCAGGACCGCGAGCAACGTCAGCTGCGTGCGGCCGTTGCCTTCGCGGAAAGGATGGACCGCGTTGATCTCGGCTAGCAGATGTGCGGCTTGGGCCGCGAATTCGGCGGGCGCCAAGCCTTCGAAATAATTGGCATTCGCCAGGAACTGAAACGCCTGGCCCAGCTGGGCGTGGATGTGCTCGGGGTAGCAGAACCAGTTGCCGCCCTTCCCGATCCGGATCGTGCGGATCTCGCCGGCCCAATCGTAAACATCCTGGAAGAGGTGGTGATGAAGCGCCAGATAATGCGCGACGTCGAGATTTCCGGCCGGCCAGGCTTCGTCGGAGCGAATGACGAACATGGCGGTCTCGAACTCGTCCAGCTCGTCCTGGTCAGTCAGATCCATCTTGTTGCGGAGCACAGTCGTGCCCGGATAACAGAGGGGATCGGATTCGGCGGTATAGACCAATGCTTAGGCGGACTTGCGAGCGAACTGCGCGCGGATAGCCTGGCGGCGTTCCTCGGCCGGCTGGTCCTTGGTCTGGGCGAGGATCTTGCGCATGCGCGCGCTGAGCACGAGACCTTCAACGGCACTGATCTTCTCGGCACGCGCCTGCGAAAGGCGGCCGGTCTTGGCGTTGCGGTTTAGTTTGGGCGTTTTCAGAGTGTTCATGAATCAGAACCTATCACGTCCTTATGGCAGGCGGCAAAAGGATTCCGCTTGGCAAGCCTCGGCCGGCGTGATTCACTGCGGGCACGGTACAGGCTGCGAAGCCGATAACCGTAAAGGGTTAGGATGCCACCATGGAAACGTGGTGGCATCCGCCATTCAGGCCCGCTTCAAACGCGTTTAGCCTTCCCAGCCGACCTGTGTCCCGTTTTCAGGGAATAAAAGGCCGTCGTGTCGCCGGCGGCCTTGCGCGCAAGCCGGTAGATGAAACGAGCGAGCGGCCGTGACAGCAGGAAATAGTCCGGATTGAGCGTCAGCATGGTCGGCTTTCCATCGGGGCGCACGAGCCCGGGATCTCGATCTCGACCTGGTCGACCCGATCCTGGTTGGTACGGCTGACCACCTTGTAGCGGCCGATCAGGGGGAAGGTTTCGGTCGCGCGCCGGTCCCGGCCCTCACGGCCACCCTTGAGGTTGGTGATGCGGATATTTGTCGCCGGCAGCCGCGCGAGGGCGCGTTCCAGATCCTCGTACTGCTTGCCGCCAAGTTCGCGCCGGCAGAACTTGAGGATTTCCGCTGGGGCGGAATGCTCGGCTTGAGGCCTTTGGCCTCGTCGATGCGGAAGCGCCGTGTGGCACTCCTCGGCGCGCCTTGGCAACAGACTTCGATTGATATACTAGTATGCAATACGAAGTCATGTTCAGGCAGTCCATGCGGCAGGCGTCCAGTTCCGAAGCGATCGATTTTCCGGCTCTTTTGGAAAGACCGGCGAAGCTTCGCCGCGTAACGGCGGCGGATGCGATTTTCGAGAGGCTTCATGCCGACATCGTTTCGCTGCGCATGCCGCCGGGAATTGCGCTTCAGGAAAAGCGCATCGCCGAGGAATTCGGCGTCAGCCGCACGCCGGTGCGTGAAGCGCTGCTTCGTCTTGCCGAAGGCGGGCTCGTGGAGATTTATCCGCAGTCCGGCACCGTCGTTTCGCGTATCCCCGTATCGGCAATCCCGGAAGCGGTTGTCGTTCGCAAAGCACTGGAAGGCACGACCATCGAGAGTGCTGCCAGGATGGCCAAGCCGCACCACATTGCCCGGCTCGATGCCATCATCTCCCGGCAGAAAGCGCTTGCCGCCCTCGGCGACGTGTCCAGCTTCCATGAAGAAGACGAGGCCTTTCACGAGGCGATAATACAGATCGCCGGCTATCCCGGTATCTGGACCATCCTGAAAACGGTCAAGGTGCAGATCGACCGAGCTCGGCGGCTGACGCTTCCGGCCCTAGGGCGCATGGACAATGTGGTTCCCGAACACTGTGCTATCCGCGATGCGATCGCAGCCCACGATGCGGAAGCCGCCCGCAACGCCATGCTTCACCATCTGAGCGCCGTCATCCCCGATGTCGCGGAGCTTCGAACACGTTATCCCGATTATTTCTGCTGAAGCAGCCGGCAGAACCATAAGCAACGAGACAGCAAGGAGGAAATAGATGCGGCAAGGTTGGAGATGGTTTGGGCCTGAGGCTCCCGTCACCCTGGACGATGTACGCCAGACGGGCGCGACGAACATCGTTTCCTCGCTGCATCAGGTGCCGATCGGCCGCGCCTGGACGGAAAGCGAAGTCAGCGAACGCAAGGCCATGATCGAAAACACGCCGCCCGGCCGCTCGTCCCTCACCTGGTCCGTCGTCGAGAGCATTCCGATCCCCGATGCAGTCAAGCGCAAGGGCGGCCAGGCCAAGGCCGAAATAGAGGCTTGGATTGCAAGCCTCGAAGCCGTCGCCGCCTGTGGGATCCCGATCATCTGCTACAACTTCATGCCCGTGGTCGACTGGACACGCACCGAGCTCGACTACGAGATACCAACGGGCGCGACCGCCATGCGCTTCGACCACGAACGCTTTGCTGCCTTCGACCTCTTCGTGCTGCAGCGCCAGGGCGCCGAAAAGGAATATTCAGCGGACGACCGGAAACGCGCCCGCGATGTCTACGAGGCTATGCCGGAAGCCGAGATCGCCGAGATCACACGCATCATAACCTCGGCGCTGCCCGGCTCGACAACCGAGCCTTTGACCATTCCCGGCTTCCGCGAAAAGCTTGCCGCCTATGCCGGCATCGACGCCGCGAAGCTTCGCCAGCACCTCATCGAATTCCTTCAGGCCGTCACACCTGCCGCCGAAGCGCGTGGCGTCAAGCTGACGCTCCATCCGGACGACCCGCCGCGTTCGCTCTTCGGCCTGCCGCGCATTGCCTCGACGGCAGACGACTACGCTGCCCTTTTCGAGGCCGTACCATCAAAGGCCAACGGCATGTGCTACTGCACCGGCAGCCTCGGCGTGCGTGCCGACAACGACCTGCCGGCGATCGCCCGACGCTTTGCCTCGCGCATCTACTTCGCGCATCTGCGCGCCACCAAGCGTGAAGGCGACGGCCGCTCCTTCCATGAAAGCGCACATCTGGAAGGTGATGTCGATATGGTCGCGGTTCTCAAGGAACTCGTGGCCGAGGACGGCAAGCGCAGCCCGAAAGACGAAATCGTGTTTCGCTCCGACCATGGTCACCGTATGCTGGATGATCTGAACAAGACCGTCACGCCAGGCTATCCCGCGATCGGCCGCATGCGCGGACTGGCGGAACTGCGCGGCATCCTGCACGCGCTCGGTGCCAAACCATCCTGATCGTGAGAGAGCCCTCCAGGCCCGCCATTCCGATTTTCGGAGGTTGCTTTTCCTCGTTTTGTCTCACCGGAATTTCGGCTCGATGAAAGCGGGAAATTTTTGCGGGTCATATAGCTCTTGCGGCTCGAATCCGGCACGGATGCTATGGCTGGCGTGGGTGGTCTTGGTGTCGTGCTGCGCCATTTTGGATTCAGACCAAAACGAAGACCGCCATCCATTGCCCACTGCACTCTCTATTGCACTATCATAGGGGGTTTATTTTTTTACTTCAGCGCATTAATTGACCCATTAAAGGGGATTAAACATGCGCCTGACGCTTCAAGTTCATGACAATGGCGAATGGCGTGGGGCCGCAACCCTACAACTGCAAGACGAAGCAGCTGGCTATGCGGGCGCCTCGGTCATTGACTACGATCTCGATTACTTTGTTGAGGCAGCTTCTGTCGATTTTGCCAATGGAAAAGCTGTTTGCGACCATCGCGCCCTATCCGTCCGCTATCCCGTAGACCTTGAAAACCGATACAGTCGCCACTGGCCACCCTTCCTGTTGGATCTAATGCCACAAGGACATGCGCGCCGGAAACTTGCCGAACACCTTGAGCCGAACGACGCTTCGCGCGAAGCCGATCTTCCCCTCCTGCTCCGGGCGGCGACCGGAGGGCAATATTCGCATCAAAGAAGCGGCTGATGCCGAAGCGGCTCGTCTACGTGAGGTTCAACGCCAGGGCGTGACCGAGAACGACATTCTCGAGCGTACCGATCACTTCATGGCGCGATGCGCTGAGATTGCCGACGGCGTTTTGGCAACCAGTTCATGATGCCGGCAAGGAACTGATCATATGGCTCGATGGAAGAAGCCGAGCAAAGAGGAAGTCCGGGAACTGCGCCAAATCTTGGCGGAGCGCGCGCGCCATGGCGCGCTGCGCCTGCCTGGCGCGGTGCTCGAAATCCGCAAGAGCATCGGCATGACGCAGGAGGAGTTCGCCAAACGCTCGGGCTTACCCGCCGACAGGTTGCCGAAATCGAAACCGGCACAGGAAACCCGACTCTAGAGACGCTAGAGAAGATCGGCAGGCTATTCGGCTTCGCTGTTGGATTTGTACCGAAAACGCCGCGCGACGATGAGCCAGGATCACCCCTGGGGTAAAGCCTGGTTCAGGAGCAGGCTGTTAGCGCACCCGACTGTCTGCTCATTTGGCATCCGCTCATGTGCGTCCTGCCCGGACAGGAGAGCCAATCGGAATCCCTGCCGAAAGGCTGGAGAAGGTGGGCGTTGAACCCAGAGCCCTTGACCATACCGCTAGCGCGATTCTCCATCATCCGCCTGCATGACTTCCGGCGCAAACCGTCCCCTTTCGTCAGCTTCCATCAACTCGTTACTGACGTTGCGGATGTGGCGCGCCATCGCCTTGTAGGCGGCGTCGGGATTGCGCAGACGCAGAGCCGTCAGGATTGCATGGTGATCGCCGATCCAGAGCGGGCGCACGCTTGGCGCATGGATATGCTCATGCAGTTTTTTCCACATCAGCGACTCGTCGCGCTGAACCCAAAGCGCCTCGACGATTGAAACGATGATGGCATTACCGGTCATGCGCGCAATCGTCACATGGAAATCGCGGTCGCCCTTTTCGTTGTTTAAGGTGACGTCGGTCTCATGCTCCATCTGAGCGATACAGTCCTCGAGCACGGCAATATCGTAATTCGTGGCGCGTTCGGCCGCCATGGCGGCGGCACTCGCCTCGACTGCAAGCCGGGCTTCCAGAAGCTCGAACGGGCCGGGGCCGGCATCCGCAGTGATCTTGTCAAAATTGACCTGATTGCCGCGGACCGGCAAAACGACGATGCCGGCCCTGCCCTTGACTTCGACCAGGCCGCGCATCTCCAGAGCAATAACCGCCTCGCGCACGACCGGGCGGCTGACTTCGAGTTCTTCGGCAAGCTCGCGTTCGGAAGGCATGCGCCAGTCCGGGTTCTTGGCGTTTGCCTCGATCATGCGCGCAATACGGCGTGCGACGATCTGATAAAGCCGCTGCTCCCCCTGAAGCCGAAGCGCTGGTACGGCTGCCCCCATGATACCTCCTTGCGGCGCCACCCTTAAGACGGGTGACGCATGTCTGTTTGGCGCTCAGGCGCTGGCGGCCATACGCCGCTCTTCGTCCGGAAGCCACGAGTGGTAAAGCGGATGCTCGGCGTTGATCGGCAGCGGCGTCGGCTTGCCGGTACGCTGCGAATGATAGGCCGCCGTCACCAGTTCCAGCGAATTGCGCGCGTCTTGCAGCGTCACCGGCGGCTCCTTGTCTTCGATGATCGCCTGATGGAACAGCTCGAACTGGCGGGTATAGCCGTCTTCCTTCACTTCGTAGCCGGCGAGCGCTTCCTCGACACGCTTCTGGTGCTCCTCGGTGCCTGCGATGAAGCTCCACGGATCGCGACCCATCGTATAAGGTTCGAGAATGCTTTCGGCGACGAGATCATGGAAGCAGAAGCGCAGGCGCGAGATCTCCTTGCGTGAGCCGAGCGTCATGGAAAGTGCCGCCAGCGATCCGTTCTGCATCTTGACGGAAAGCGCCATCGTATCTTCGACTTCGATCTTGTTTACCAGCGTCGCGCCGTAGGCAAAGACTTCGGCGCAGGCGCCATGCACATAGTTCAGCATGTCGTGCGCATGGATCGCGTGCCCCAGCAGGCCGCCGCCGAGCTCGCTCTTCCACTTTCCGCGCCACGGAACTTCGTAGTAGGCAGGGCCACGCCACCAATGGGTCTCGATCGTCGTCAGGAAGGGACGCCCGGTCAGACCAAGTTCGATCAGCAGCTTCAGCTTCTGAAGACCGGAGCCGTAGCGATACTGAAAGATCGGCATGAGTTTCTTGCCGCCGGAACGCGCAACAATGCGGCTCATCTCGTCGACGTCGGCAATCGAGCCGAAGAGCGGTTTTTCGCAAATCACATGTTTTCCCGATTCGATGCCCTTCTTGCAGAGTTCGAAATGAGAATCCGGCGGCGTCGAAATATCGATGATGTCGAGATCGTTGCGGACAAAGAGGTCGTCGACATTCTGAGTATACTCGCCAATGCCATGCATTTCGCAAAGTTCGCGGCCGCGTTCTTCGTCCAGCGAGCAAAGCACCGGCACGTCGAAAAGGTCCTTGTTCCAGTCGTAGCCGATCAGATGGCGCGAAGCGATGCCCGCACCGATTACGCCAACGCGCAATTTCTTCGTCATGATATCTCCTCCTATCGTCCGCCGAGCCGGGAAGCCTTGGCCTGCGCCTCAAGCGAAAGGCGGCAGACCTCGTAGACGTGCGCCTGCGTCATCGCCGTTTCCGTGCGATCGCGCACGTCGGCGGTGAATGCTTCAAAATAGTCGAGCTTCTCGCTGCTGCAGTCGATGTAGGTATTTTCCTCGCCGTTCACGACGAACAGATGATCCTTGCCCGGGCGGCCGGAAATATCGATGTATTTGCGAAGCTCGATATAGCCTTTGGTGCCGAGAATGGTCAGACGTCCGTCACCCCAGGTCGGCAGCGCCTCGGGCGTAAACCAGTCGACCCGGACATAGCCGGACGCCTTGTCGGAGCGAAGCAATACCTCGCCGAAGTCCTGGAATGCCGGTTTCTCCGGCATGCCGAAGTTGCCGATTGCGCTTGCGACGACCTCGCCGCTCGTCGAGCCGGTATAGAAGAGAAACTGGTCGATCTGATGCGAGGCGATGTCTACGATGATGCCGCCAAAGGCTTCGGGATCGAAAAACCAGTCCGGCCGCGTCGCAAGCTGCAGCCGGTGCGGTCCCATGCCGAGCGTCTGGATGACCTTGCCGATCGCGCCTTCCTTGACGAGTTTGGCTGCTTTGACCGCCGAGCGAACGCAATGGCGCTCCGAAAAGCAGATCGAGAAGATCTTGCCTGTCTCGGCGACGGCCTTCTTGACCTCCTCCAACTGCGCAAACGTCGTGACGCCCGGCTTGTCCGTCATCACGTCCTTGCCGGCCCTCATGGCGCGGATCGCAAGACCGGCGCGATCGCGCGGAATCGCGGAGATGCAAATGACGTCGATGGACGGATCGGCGAAAATCGTCTCGCGGTCGATCTGCGGCGTATCCGGATATGTCTTCTTGAAATTTTCGAGCAGCGCCGGAACAGAGGTCTTCGGGCAATAGCCGACGAATTCTCCACCCGCCGCTTGCAATCCCTTCACATGATCAAACGTGTGCGGATGGTCGATTCCGACAACGGCAAATCTCAGCATTTTAGTCTCGTCCTCCTGCAAAAGCCGTGGGAGCTGCGGCTTCTCGTCTCCTGATAATTGGTCAAACCAGACACTCAAAGCTCGAACCTGTCAAGAATGTTTTTGCAAATGGAACTACGGCAAACCAGCCACATTAGCGCTGGTTTTGGCAAAAATTCTTTCGGCTCGCCGGTTGACAATCTGGTAAGTCCAGACATGTTTATGGCAGATCGCCACCCCGGGCGGGAGGCCCGTCGCGATCGCTGGAGGATCTGGATATGAAACGCACCCGCATCGGCTTGTGGGCGGCCTCGACGCTGCTTGCAGCCACGGCGCTGACGGGTATTGCCCAGGCGCAGGAACTCACCGTTTTTTGCGACGATATCGGCTTCGGCTGCCTGACCATGGACCCGGTCGTCAAACGATACGAATCCGAAAATCCAGGCGTCAAGGTCAAGCTCGAGACCGTTCCCTATCAGTCGCTCGTCGAAAGCCTGCCGGTGCAGCTCGAATCCGGCGAGGGCCCCGATGCGGCGATCGTCACCGACCTCGGCGGCCTCAGCCGTTACTATCTCGACCTGACGCCTTATGTGAACGCGGCGAACTTCGAGAAGGAATACAGCCAGACCCTGCAATGGCTGCGTGGCTCCAATCCGACGAGCAAGGCAATCAACGGCATGCCGACGACGCTCACCGTCAATGGCGCCTATGTCAATCTCACCTTGTTCGAGCAGGCGGGCGTTCCGGTTCCCAAGGAGGGCGCAACCTGGGCCGAATGGGCCGAAGCGACACGCAAGGTGGCCAAGGCAACCAACACCGAATACGCCATGGAGATGGACCGCTCTGGCCACCGCTTTGCAAGCCTTGCCATCAGCTACGGCGCCGAATTGGTCGATGACCAGGGCAAACCGGTTATCGACAAGGGGCTGAAGGATGCCGTCGAACAGTTCGTGGCCTGGCACAAGGACGGAACAATGCCGATGGACCTTTGGGGAGCGGTCGGCGGCGCAACGCATCGCGAACTCTTCTCAGATTTCCTGAATGCCAAGACCGTGCTTTACTTCGGCGGTTCCTGGACGCTCAGCCAGATGGACAAGGAAGTCGGGGACCTCTTCGACTGGCAGGTGGCACCTGCGCCCTGCGGGCCCTCATCGTGCACCGTCATGCCGGGCGGCGGAGCGCTCGTCGGCTTCAAGCATACCAAACAGCCCGAAGCGGTCGGCAAGCTGATCGACTATATCGCCCAGTCGAAGAACAACGCCGAAATCGTCTCGGCGGCCGTGGAGATTCCGGCGGCAAAATCGCTAATCGAAAATGGCGTGACCTATCCGAGCGCCTCTGAGCGTACGCAACAATCACTTTCGACCTTCATCGCCCAGATCCCGAAAATGGCGCCGGCCGCCTATCGCTTCCAGGGCTGGCGCTATCAGCGTGCCATGATGAACGCGCTGACGACGCGCATCAGCCAGGTCCTGAATAGCGAATTGGAGGTCGATGCAGCACTTGACCGTGTCAAGCAGGATGTCGAGCTCGCCATCAAGGCGGCCGGCCAATAGACAGGATGATCCGGAAGGAGAGCGGTATGGCCACAAGGGCTCGACTTGCGACAGTTGCCGGCGACATCATCCTCCTGCCGGCAAGGCTCGCCGAGCCTTTGATGACGGGCCTGCAAAAGATCCTGGGCATCCGGCGCATGCCGTGGGTCTTTCTTTTGCCGAACCTCCTCGCCGTTTTGTTTTTCTCGCTCCTTCCGGTCGCAATCAACGTCTTCTATTCGGTCACCGGCAGCGACCGTCTTTATCCGAGCGAGCGACCCTTCATCGGTTCTGGCAATTACGAAACGTTGTTCGACTGCACCAACTATCTCGATGCATCCACCTGCTCGAGCGATCTCTTCTGGCGGGCGCTCGGCAATAGTCTCGTCTTCGTGCCGATCCAGGTGATCTGCATGATCGGCGTCGCGCTGCTTGCCGCTGTCTGCCTCAACCGCGAGATCCGCGGCCGCGGCTTCTTTCGCGCCGTCTTCTTCTTTCCCGTCATGCTTTCGCCTGTCGTCGTGGCGTTGACCTGGCAGTGGATCCTGCAGCGCAACGGCGCGTTGAACGGCATTCTAACCTGGCTCGGACTTTCGCCCGTCAACTGGCTGGTATTTCCAAATACCGCCTTCTTCTGGTCGGTCTTCGTCACCGTCTGGGCGCATATGGGCTTTTACACGATCATTCTGCTTGCCGGTCTGCAGTCGATCCCGCGCGATGTCTATGAAGCTGCCAAGATGGACTCCGCGACCAACTGGCGGGTCTTCACGCGCATCACGCTGCCGCTTCTAAAGCCCGTCCTGCTCGTCGTCTTCGTTCTCTGCGTCATTCGCTCGGTCCAGACCTTCGATGAGCTCTACGTGCTGACAGGCGGCGGCCCCGGATCTGCGACGATGCTGATCGTCCAATATATCTACGAGGTCGGTTTCGCCGTGCAGCCTCGCAATTTCGGTCTCGCGGCCGCGGCCTCGCTGCTGCTCGGCGTCGTGCTCTTGATCTTCACCGGCCTGCAGCTGCGCCTGTCGAGGAATTCGCAACATGGCTGACGTTGTTCTGTCCAAATCCGGAGCTCCCATGCGCGGTCTGCTCTTTGCCCGGCGCGGGCGCAACAGGCTCGACGTTACCGATTGGCTCACCTATGGCTTCCTCGTCCTTGGACTGCTCATCATGTTCACGCCGGTTGCCTGGGTGGTCCTGTCTTCTTTCAAGACGCAAGCCAATCTGCAGGAATTTCCGCCGAGCATTCTGCCCTATTCCAGCGAAACAGCCGTGGTTGAAGGTTTCGACCAGCCGCTGCCGCTCTTCGACGTAACCTTGAAGGACGGCACGAAGGCGCGGCTTGCGCAGATCCGCCGTGTCGGCAGGAATGCGCAGATGATCAATCCCGACAACCCTGGCGCCGGCCGTGTCACCGTTGCCGTGACCGATGCCGTCCCCGTCCGCAAGGTGCGGCTTGCGACCGAGAACTACACCAACCTGGTCGCAAGTTCCGGCCAGGCGATGGGCCGCTATGTCTATAACAGCCTGTTCATCACCACTGTTGCGACCATTATCACGCTGGTGATGAATTCCATGGCTGCCTTTGCGCTTTCGAAGTACCGTTTCGCAGGCAGCAACGTCGCCTTGATCTCGATCCTGTCGACGCTGATGATCCCGGCCACCGTGGTTCTCGTGCCGACTTACCTCATCGTTGCCGAGCTCGGCCTTGTCGGAAATCTCTGGGGTGTCATCCTGCCGACCGTCGCGACGCCGACCGGCGTCTTCCTTCTACGCCAATACATGCTGACGATCCCTGACGAACTGATCGAAGCAGCGCGCATGGATCATGCGAGCGAGTGGCGCATCTTCTTTAGGATCGTTCTGCCGCTTTCCAGCCCGGCGCTTGCCGTTGTGGCGATCTTCTCGATCCTGTCGCGCTGGAACGACTTCCTGCTACCCTTGATCGTCCTCAATCGCCGCGAGGTCTATACGCTGCAGCTGGCGCTCAACTCTTTCCAGAGCGAGTTCGAGGTCCGTTACGATCTGATGCTCGCCATGACGACCCTGACGGCGCTGCCGCTTGCCTGCGCCTTCATCTTTCTGCAGCGCTACATCACCACCGGCATCGCATCCACGGGCATCAAGTGAGTTTCGTTCATGGCAAACCTCGTACTTGAAAATGTCAACAAATCCTTCGGCACGCTGCAGGTGATCCCCGATATCAATCTCGATATCAAGGATGGCGAATTCGTCGTCTTCGTCGGCCCATCCGGCTGCGGAAAGTCGACGCTGCTTAGAATGATTGCTGGGCTCGAAGAGGCAACGGGCGGCGACATCCGCATTAACGGCGAAACCGTCATCGACACGCCGGCGGCCGATCGCGGCGTCGCCATGGTCTTCCAGTCCTACGCTCTTTATCCCCACATGACCGTTCGCCAGAACCTGAGCTTCGGACTTGAGAATATCCGGATGCCGAAAGACGAGATCGATCGCCGCGTTGAAGCAGCCGGCAAGCTTTTGCAGATCGACACGCTGCTCGACCGGCGCCCCCGCCAGTTGTCCGGCGGTCAGCGCCAGCGCGTCGCAATCGGTCGCGCCATCACCCGCGATCCGAAGATATTCCTCTTCGACGAGCCGCTTTCCAACCTCGATGCGGAACTGCGGGTGCTGATGCGTGTCGAGATTACCAAGCTGCACGAGCGGCTCGGCAATACGATGATTTATGTGACGCATGACCAGATCGAGGCGATGACGATGGCAGATAAGATCGTCGTCCTTCGCAAGGGCGTCATCGAGCAGGTCGGTGCGCCGCTTGATCTTTATAATCGCCCGCACAACACGTTCGTTGCCGGCTTCATCGGCTCGCCGCGCATGAACCTCATCGAAGGGACAATCGGCACTTCGACCAACGGGACGCTCGCCTTTGAGTGCGCCGGATTGCCGCGGTTGGAATTGCCCCTTGAGGCCGGGCTTGCAGCCGGACGGAAAGCAACACTCGGTGTGCGGCCCGAAGATTTCCTGGTCGGTGAAAGCGGCTGGCCAGCCGAGGTCGCCGTTGCCGAACAGCACGGGGCCAACAGCTACCTGCATTGCACCCTTCCAAACGGCGAGCCGATCCTGGTGCACCAGCAGGGCCAGAGCCGGGTCGCGCGCGGCGATGTCCTCAACATCGCACCCCGTCCGGGCCATTGGCATCTGTTCGATGAAACAGGTCTGCGGATCAAAACCGACTGACCCTGCCGGGACAATCCTTCGACTGAACGCTCAATGTCCGTCCGGCGCAACCGCGTCCGGCGTGATCGTGTCCCTGAGGTTTTTCCGGTGGAAGATGAAAAGTCCTGCAACGACGATGATCGCCGCGCCGATGAGGATCTGCATATCGGGTACGTCATCGAAAAAGATCATGCCAAGCACGATCGCCCATATGAGCAGCGTGTATTGCAGCGGCGCCAGCAGCGATGCGGGCGCAAGCTTCAGCGATCGGGTAATCAGCAGGTGGGCGCAGGAGGCGACGACGCCCAGAAGCAGCATGCCTGAGTAGTCGAGAAGCGTCGCCTGACGCCAATGGCCGATACTGAGAACGATCCCGGCAATGAGAGCAGCGATCGTCTGCCAGGTGACGAGCGTGGTGTCGCTTGTCGCGCGCAAGGAGCGGTTCATCACCAGCGTCAGCGCGAAGGCGAGACTGCCCGTCAGACCGAAAAGAGATGGCAAGGACAGCATCGCAGATGATGGACGGAGCGCTACGACAACACCGGCAAAGCCGATGAAAACCGCAAGCCAGCGGCGCCAGCCGATCTTCTCGCCGAGGAAAAAGTGCGAAAGCGCGGCGACATAGATGGGCCCCGCCATATAGAAGGTCATGACATCGGCAAGCGGCAGATAGGCGACGGCCGCATAAAACAGGCTGACATCGCAGGTCGTCATGATGACGCGCATCACCTGCTGCCCCTTTTGCTCGACATTGAAGAGCTGCCGCGTCCCTTGCCGGATGATCATCGGACCGAGCACGATGAAGGCGCCGACCGAGCGGATCACCAGCACCTGACCGACGGCGAAACTCGCAACCAGCCATTTGCCCATCGCATCGTTGAGCGCAAAGAGGAAATCGCCGAGCAGCATCAACAAGACGCCCGTCAAGATCACGTTCGAACTGACGGCAACGGCACTGCGCTTCATCCTGACATTCCTTGATACGACACCGCGAGGCAGCCGAGTGCGGCTTCCGCTTTAACAGCACCGATGTCAAGGTCAGGGTGAAACTAAAGCGTATCAGCGGCGCGATTCAAGCGCCATGCGAACGGCAAGTCCTCCAAGGACGGTTGCCATCAGCATGCGCTGCGCCCGCATCCAGGCCGGCCGTTCGCCGAGAAAAAGCGCGACGGACTCGGCAGAAAGGGCGATGAGTGCGTTGACGCTGACGCTGATCGCGATCTGCGTCAAGCCGAACGCGATCGATTGCAGAAAGACGCTGCCGACCTCCGGGTTCACGAATTGCGGCAGCAGTGAGAGATAAAGCATGGCGATCTTCGGGTTGAGCAAGCTGGTGACGAAGCCCATGGCGAAGAGCTTGCGAGAGCCCCTGGCACGCCGCAAGAATGGAATTGTACGGATGACAATTTAAAGCCGCCGCAACTGCCGCCCACGGCACAGCCGTTGTCAGAGCGGAGTTTTCATGGACCGGATCAAGCGCAAGCTGCGTCGGACTGCGGTTGCGGCGGCACCGAGAAGCACGATCCAAAGCCCGAGCCAAAGGACATGGTTCTGCAGATCCCAGTAAGGTTCGCCGATCGAAATGACAGCAGCCATGGTGACGATCGCCATGCGGTGCTGCTTGGCCATCGGGCCGGAAAAATCACTGCCGTGGCCCGTCGCCCGGCCAAGCTCGCGCACATAGGCGGTCAGCACTGCGAATGCTGCAGCCGCCCAGCCAAGGCCGGGATGGCCGATACCGAGACCGATGCCGGCAAAAATCAGCATGTCGGCGGCGCGATCTGGAAATTCGTTCCAGAACGGCCCGTCGGCTTCTGCCTTGCCTCCTTCGACCGCCACCATGCCGTCAAAGAGATTGCAGAGGAGCCTTACCTGGCAAAAAAGCGCCGCAAGAGCGAGAAGGACCATACGCGAATAACCGGCGTCGCGTCCGGCGACAAAGAACAGGAGACCGGCGATGAAGGCGGCGGCGATGCTTGCCTGCGATATCTGGTTCGGCGTGACGGATCTCGCCGCGATCTTCTGCGCGATCGCCTTTGCCCACCAGCTGTTCCGGCTGTTCAACGGCCGGCGATCTTCAGTGTTCGTCATCACTTACCTTTCCCGGTCAAAAGAGAATAGTTGTAAATCGCCGCATAGCTGGTGGAGACGGCAAGCGGCACCGCAACGGTCCTCAATATTTCGGGTGTTGCGGCGAGTGCGTGGATGGCGATGAGAATGCTTGCAGAACCGAGGCAGGCGATGAGAGGCGGCGCAACGAATGCGGCAGAGCCTTTGAAGCGCTTCGAAAATGTTTCGATCGCCGATTTCAAGAACAAAGTGAGGCAGGCAGACAGCGCGCCCTGAACGACGCCGGCAAGCAGCATGCGCGGCAGCGGATGGACGCGATTGGCAAACAGCGCCCAGCCTCCCATGGCGAGAAAGGCGAAGGTCACATGAACGGTGCTGCTGCGTCCAAGCCGTGCGACCCAACCACTCATGTCAGCGACCACCAGTAGCGGACAAGATGAAAGAAGATCGGCGCCGAAAACACCACGGAATCGAGCCGGTCGATCAGTCCGCCGTGACCCTCGATGAGATTGCCCCAATCCTTCACGCCCCGGTCGCGCTTGATAGCCGACATCACCAGACCGCCGAAGAAGCCCATCAGCGTGATGACCAGCGAAAGCAGGCCCGCCTGCAAGGGCGTAAACGGCGTGATCCACCAGAGCGACGCCCCGATCAAAGTCGCACTGGCGACACCGCCCGCAAAACCCTCAACGGTTTTCGACGGCGAGAGTTTCGGGGCGATCTTCGTTCGCCCGAAAAGCTTGCCCCAGACATACTGCAAGACGTCGCTGAGCTGCACGACGATGACCAGAAATGCGATGAGAAGAACGTTGCGGTCCTCATAGCCGGGAATGTTCAACGTCAGCAGCGCCGGCACGTGCGAAGCGCAGAAGACGCAGATCATCAGGGCCCATTGCACTTCGGCAATGCGGATGAGAAACCGTTCGGTATCGCCCCGAAGCACGGAAATGATCGGCATCAGCAAAAACGCGTAAACCGGTACGAAGATCGAATAGATCCCGTATTCTTCAGCCCACAGCAAATAATACTGAATGGGAAGCACCACGAAGAAGGCCGAGGCGAGCGCCCAGTGATCAGCCCGCTTCGTGTTTGTCAGCGTGATGAATTCGCGAAGTGCCGCAAAGGAGCAGAAGGCGAAAAGAATGACGACACCGGCACGACCCGCCAAAAAAGCGACGCCGATGAAGATCACCATGATCCACCAGGCCTTGATGCGCGCATTCAGGTTTTCGACGGCGCTATTGGAGCCATCCGGCGAAAGACGCCGATGCAGGACATAGCCAACCAGTGAGGCAAAGATCAGCACGGCGAAAATGCCAAGCACGAGCGTAATAAGATCGGACCGCGCGTCGTTCATTCACTGCCGCCTGAATGTTTTGGAGAAAGGGAAATCAAGGCGGCCCGTGCCCTTGCCAGGAAGCCGTCCTTGGTCTCGCCGGGTTCAAGCCGTATCGGGCTGCCGAAGGTCACCGTGCAGATCAGAGGAATTGGCACGATCTCGCCTTTTGGCATGACGCGATTGAGATTGTTGATCCAGACCGGCACGAGATCGATCCCCGGGCGCACTGCGGCAAGATGGAAGAGGCCGCTCTTGAAAGGCAAAAGCGGCTCGTCCGTCTGGTTGCGCGTGCCTTCCGGAAACAGGATCAGCGACGAGCCGGCATCGATTGCCGCCGCCATCTGCTCGACCGGATCCTGCGTGCGCCTTTCACGGTCGCGCTCGATCAGCACGGCATTGAACACTTCGCGGCCAATGAACGTGGTGAGCGGCGATCTCAGCCAGTAGTCTGCCCCGGCCACAGGCCTTGCTTGCCCGCGCAGACGCGGCGGCAGGACCGTCCAGATCAGAATGAAATCGCCATGGCTCGAATGGTTGGCAAAATAGATGCAGCGCCGGGGCGGCAAACCGTCATTCGCCCAGATCGCCCGCACAGCCGTGATCGCGCGGGCAAACAGCACGATAGCAATCGCGACAGGCTTTGCGATCAGGCTGTGCATCTGCTTCATCGAGCCCAATTCCCGCATTCAGGATTGCAGGAACGTAGCTGCGTTTTGGACAAATCGGAAGACGTTGGAAAGCCGGATAAAGATTTCCACATGCAGCGGGCGGATTAAGCCGTCCGATCTTCACCTTCTACAGGTTCCGGCGAAAGGAGGATCTTGTCGACGCGGCGGCCGTCAAGATCGATGACCTCGAAGCGCCAGCCATCCTTCACGAAGCTTTCGCCGAGATCCGGCAGGTGTTTCAACTCTTCCAGCACAAGGCCGGCGACGGTCTGGAATTCAATGTCATCCGCCAGCTTGAAGTTCATGAATTCGGCGAACTCGTCGATCGGTGTCCAGCCGGAAACAAGATAGGAACCGTCGCCGCGGCGAACGATTGCCTGCTCGTCAGTAGGTCCCTCCTGCAGTGCGCCCATGATCGCTTCCATGATGTCGCCGGAAGAGACAATGCCTTCGAAGTGGCCGTATTCGTCATAGACAAGCACCATGTGGACCGGTGATTTGCGGATTGCCTGGATGACATGCGTTGCCCTCGAAAGATCCGAGATCACCGGAACTTCATGGGCAAGCGAGAGGATGTCTGCATGGCCACGCGCGTCGAGCGCATCGTAAAAGTCCTTCACGAAGAGCACGCCAAGCACCTCGTCAGAACTGTTACGGCGCACAGGCAGGCGCGAGCGGTGCGTTCGGTGCAGCTGCTTGCGAATGTCTTCGATGCTGTCTTCGATGTCGACGACTTCGACGTCGCGGCGAGGCGTCATCAAGGCTCTCGCCGTCCGGTCGGCAAGGCGCATGACGCCGGATATCATCGCCGATTCCTCGCTCTCGATCACGCCGGCACTCTTCGCCTCGGCGAGCACCGTCTTGATCTCTTCGTCGGTCACCCCATCGCTGCCTTTTCCGGACTGACCAAGAAGCGTAAGCACAAGCTTGCCGGACGCGTCGAGAAGCCAGACGAGCGGCAAGGCAAGCTTGGAAAGCAGAGCCATGGCCGGAGCAACCTTGCTTGCGACCACTTCAGGTTCGCGAAGCGCAATCTGCTTCGGCACCAGTTCGCCGATAATGAGCGAAAGATAGGTAATGGCAACGACCACCGTGCCGACGCCAAGCGCATCGGAGACGGCGGGGGAAACGCCCTGTGCGCTAAGCCAGGCCGAAAGACGGCCGCCCAGCGTGGCGCCCGAAAAGGCACCCGAGAGAACGCCGACGAGTGTAATCCCGATCTGAACGGTCGAGAGAAAGCGGCCGGGATGTTCGGCAAGTTTGATGGCTTGGGCAGCCCCCCGGCTCCCATGATCGGCCAGGACCCTCAAACGGGCGGGACGTGATGAAACGACGGCAAGTTCGGACATTGCGAGCACACCGTTCAAGATCGTGAGCAGCACAACGATTATGATTTCCAGAAACAAAAGAAGCCTATGATATTGACAGCGATGCCTCAAAATAGGGGCAAAGCGCCAACAATGAAAGCAAGGCTTGCTTCTTGCTTCGGCTATTTTTGCTCGGCGCTTTTGTATGGTTGCGCCCTGCCCCTGTCACTCTGCCGAAGCCGGTGAGACCCGCCATATCGTGTTGCCGACGTCATCGGCAACAAGCAAGGCACCCTTGATGTCGATCGCGACGCCGACAGGTCGGCCAAAGGCCTTGTCGTCCGCCCCGATAAAGCCCGTCAAGACATCGCGCGGCGGGCCGGAGGGCTTGCCATCGACGAAAGGCACGAAGATCACCTTGTAGCCGCTGCGCGGCTTGCGGTTCCAGGAACCGTGCTGGCCGACGAAAGCACCGCCGACATAATCCGGACCAAACAGATTGCTCGTGTTGAAGGTCAGGCCAAGCGAGGCGGTATGCGGACCAAGGGCATAATCGGGGACGATGGCGCTCGCAACCATTTCAGGGTTTTGCGGCTTTGCCCGGCTATCGATATGCTGGCCGAAATAGCTGTAGGGCCAGCCATAAAAGCCGCCTTCCTTCACCGAGGTCATATAGTCGGGGACGAGATCGCTGCCGAGCTCGTCGCGTTCGTTGACCGCCACCCAAAGTGCGCCCGTCCGCGGCTGCCAGGCAAGACCATTTGGATTGCGCAAGCCGCTTGCGAAGACGCGAACAGCCTTTGTCGCAAGATCGATTTCGAGGATCGAGGCACGGTTTTTTTCCGCATCCATGCCGTTTTCCCCGACATTGCTGTTGGAGCCCACGGTGGCATAGAGCTTGGTGCCGTCAGGGCTCACGATCACGTCCCTCGTCCAGTGCTGATTGATCGGGCCTGCTGGTAGATCGGCAATTTTCGCGCCCGGCGTGGTGATCACCGTTTCACCTTCCGTATAGGGAAAAGCCATGACCGCATCGGTATTGGCGACGTAGAGCGTGTCCTTGGAATATGCCATGCCGAAGGGCGAATTGAGATCCTTCAGGAAGACGGTGCGCATCTCGGCTGCACCGTCCTTGTCGGCATCGCGCAGCAGTGTGATGCGGTTTGCACTTTTGACCTCGGCGCCGGCCCGGCTCATGAGCAGACCTTCGAACCAGCCGCGGATGCTGAACCCGGCGTCTTCACCTTTTGGCGGCTTGTTGCTTTCGGCAACAAGGACATCGCCGTTCGGCAGGACATGGATCCAGCGCGGGTGGTCGAGGCCCCTTGCAAAGGCTTCCACCTTCAGCCCCTCCGCGGCTTTTGGTGTGGCTCCTTCTGGCCAGCCCGCCGCTTGCGCGACATTGACTGTCGGGATCAGCGTCGGGTTCGGCGCGGGCAGCGTCGGTGAGGGACCGTAGCCCTGTTCGATCGGGACGGTGGCGGATTCTCGCTCGAAGACGAATATCCACCCGCCTGCAACAAGGATGAGAAGAAGGACGACAATGATGATCTTCTTCATGGATGATCTCCCATGCAAGACCGTGCTAACGGTTTGACCGCTATAGGTTTCAACGCTCCTGATAAATTCGAATGATGGAGCAAGTGCCCCAAGGTTCAAGATTTCAACGGCGCAACTGTGTTTCTCAACACCGCATCTTCGATCATGGCGTTTTGAAGCGTGACAAGACCACATACGAGCGACTTGAGCGACCACGCAGTATGCTGAGTCTTGAGGCATGTGCGTAAAGAGACGGCCTGAAACTTCGGGCTCAGACGGCCCCATTGTACGATTGCGGACCTATGAAGTTTATCGGGAACCCCACCGAGTGCGAGGGCATTAATTCTCCTTAGAAGGAGGACGCCATGCCAACAGTCTCCGTTGCACAACCTTGCAGCGCTCAGGCAGAAATTATCGCGCTTCTTCCAGCTCTCAAAGCCTTTGCGAGGCGTTTCGAGCGTGTTGAAAGCGACGCCGACGATCTCGTTCAAGAGACGGTCTCCAAGGCGCTTTGTCATATCGAGCAGTTCCAGGACGGCACGAGCCTGAAATCCTGGCTCTTTACGATCATGCGCAATACGTATTGCAGCAGCTACAAACGCCGCAAGCGCGAACCGGTCGGTTGCGTCGGCGACCTGACCGACCATCCAATTCCGGTCAAATCGACGCAGGAATGGTCGCTGAGAGCCCGTGACGTGCAGGCAGCGATCGACAAGCTCGGAGCATCGCACCGCCATGCACTGCTGCTCGTGGTGAACGGGACAAGCTACGAAGAAGCGGCCGCGATCTGCGACTGCCAAGTGGGCACCATCAAGAGCCGGGTGAGCCGCGCTCGCAACCATCTTCTTGAAATCCTCGGCGAGACGCAATCTTCCGAAGCAGCCTCGTTACACTGACAGGGGTGCGCAGCCATGAGCCGCCACGATAGGAACGAATGGATCGCCAAGAGGGCCTATGCACTTTGGGAAGCGTCCGGGCGCCAACATGGCCGCGATGGCGAGCACTGGTCACAGGCTGTGCGAGAGCGCGACGAGCTGGAGCGCACGCAGGCTTCGGCCGACGGGCGCGAGGTGCTGGTTCGGTTCAGACCAAGACCACCGGCCGCCACGTCGCCGAAACCCATCGCCCGCCCGCCGGCGATCGCGAGCGGCTGATGGGTGATGCAGTCCTGCCGTCTGCCCCCTTTGCGATGAGACGCCGGCTAAGGTTCTTATCAGCCGAGACGGGTCGCTTCCTTCACCCTGTTGCGCGATAACGGCAGATCGACCAGCCGCTTTCCCGTCGCATTGCGGATTGCGTTGGAGAGTGCTGCACAGGTCGGCCCCTGCGCCGCCTCGCCTGTGCCGAGGAAGGGCTGACCGGGCCGATCGAGAATATGCACTTCGACGCTTTCTGGAACGCTCCCGAAGCGCAGTATCGGATAGCTCGCCCAATCGGTGCTGGTAATGCGGGTGCGATCGAAGGTGACGGCTTCATAGAGCGTCCAACTGATCGATTGCAGGATGCCGCCCTCCGTCTGGTTGCGGATCCCGTCGGGATTGACGGCCTGACCGGCATCGATGGCGGCAACGGCGCGCAGCACCTGCACACGGCCGGTTTCGCGCTCGATCTTCGCTTCCAGTGCGACCGCCAGATAGGCGGCACGGTTCTTGTAACGCGCAAAAGCAAAGCCGCGACCGTGACCGGAAGGCACTTCGCCCCTCCCCCAGCCGAATTTGTCGGCCGCGAGCTTCACGACGTCGCTGGCACGATCATCTTCCAGATGACGCAGGCGGAATTCGACAGGATCGGCTTTGGCGGCAATAGCCAGCTCGTCCATGGCGCTTTCGATCGAGAAGACATTGGCATAAGCACCAAGGCCGCGCAGCGCCGAAACCCGTAGCGGCATGTCGGGCAGGAAATGCCACAGCACCCGGCGGTTCGGGATCGCATAGAGAGGATCGGCATTTCGATCGCCGCTGCCATTGGGACTGATGCTGAGTTTCGGCGGTTCTAAGGGCGTCGGCTGTTCCTTGGCGCGGCCGGCAAGCAGCGAGCCGGCATTGCCGGGGCGCGTGCTATGGGTATTGCTCCACACATCATAGGTCCAGTTGTCGATCCTGCCGCTTGCATCGAGCGATGCCCGGACCTTGGACACCATGCCAGGCCCGTAAGGTTCCCACATATGCTCCTGCTCGCGCATCCACTGGACACGCACAGGGCGGCCGGGAATTTTCATGGCGATGAGTGCTGCATCGGCAGCTGCGTCGTCAGCGCCGTTGTGCCCGTAGCAGCCGGACCCTTCCATGTGGATGACACGCACCTTCTCCTCCGGCATCGCCAGCATCTGGGCAATCGCACCCCGATCGGGGAAAACCCCCTGCGTGTGCGACCAGATATCAAGGCTGCCGTCGGCCTTCAGATGCGCGACCGCACAGGAAGGACCGATCGAACCGTGCATCTGGTAGGGCCGCGTGAAGGTTGCCTCGTAGATCGCGCCGTTCGAAAAGCTCGGATGGCCGGATTCGGCCACTGTGCCGACATCCTTTTCCAGAGCTGCGAGAGCAGCGGCAAGATCGGTCTGTTCCGGAAGCGTTGCAGGTTCGTCCCACTGCGCCGCTTTTTCGACGGCGCGCATGGCCTTGATCGCCTGCCATTCTTTCTCCGCCACGACGGCAAGGAAACTGCCGTCGCGGATGACCGAGATGACGCCAGCCATGGCGGCGGCCGCCGTGGCGTCGATGTCTTTCAATGTGGCTCCATAGCTCGGCGGACGGATTACGCGCGCGTGCACCATTCCTTCGAGGCGCAGGTCCTGCACATAGGCTGGCGCACCGGTGACCTTGCCCGGGATGTCGATGCGCTGCACATCACGGCCGATGATGCTCAGCGCATCGGGTTGTTTCAGTTGCGATTGCGGCTGGGCTTCGACATGCAGGAACTGGCCCGACACCAGCTCGCCATAGGTCGTCGATCTGCCGTCCGGCCCGGAGACGCTTTTCTTTTTCGCCCTGAGTTGGTCTGGGGGCAGGTTAAAACGGCGCGCTGCCTCGGCGATCAGCAGCCCGCGAACCTGCGCGGCTGCGTTGCGGATGGCAGTACCGCTGTTCTGCATCGACTGGCTGCCTGCCGTAAACCCTTCGTCGGGCGTGCGCCCCGTATCGGCGGTCACGAGCGCGATGTCTGAGGGATCGACTTCCAATTCCTCTGCGGCGACCTGGATGAGGGCCGTGCCGATCCCCTGTCCAAGCTCCACCTTGCCGGTAAACACGGTGATCTTGCCGTCAGAATCGATCCTTATCCAGCTATCGAGATAGCGGTCGTCATCCAGGCTGCCCGGCAACTTCGGTTTTTCGGGCGCCGCAGTCGGTATCTCTTGGGCCAGCGCACGGATCGTGGAGAAGCTGACGATGAGAGCGCCGGTGCCGGCAAGCAGGCCGCGCCGGCTCATTTCATGTCTGGTGAGAATATCCATCATCCGGCACTCCTTTTGGCGGCCGGAAGCCCGGCAGCTTTCATCAGTTCACTCGCGCGCCTGATGGCGGCAAGGATGCGCATATGTGTGCCGCAGCGACAGAGATTGGTCCGCAACGCCGATCGGATTTCCTCGTCAGTCGGCGTGGCATTCTGCTTCAGAAGCGCTGCTGCGCTCATCATCATGCCGGGAATGCAGTAGCCGCATTGCGCCGCCTGTTTCTCGATGAAGGCGGCCTGCAGCGGTCCGGGCTTTTCAGCTGTTCCAAGCCCTTCCACAGTCACGATTTCCTTGCCTTCGACGACGATGAGCGGCGTCACGCACGAAAGCACCGCCTGGCCGTCGACCATGACGGTGCAGGCGCCGCATTGGCCAAGGCCGCAGCCAAATTTTGCGGCGTTGAGATCAAGATCGTTGCGAAGCACGTAAAGCAATGGCGTGTCGGGCTCGCTGGCGACCTCGTGAGTGTGTCCGTTGACGTTGAGCGTTGTCATCTCAGCTCCTTCGCGCCGACATTGGACGGCGCTCGTTCAATTCCTTCCGAGGGGCGGACGGCAACAAAATATTCACCGGACCGCGTGCGGTTGACGCGTTGCAGCAGATCGGGCCAAGGATCGCCCGTCGTAAAGCGCTGGCGCATGAAACCGAGCAGATCGGCGATCTGCTGGTCGTTCAATGCCCCGGCAAAGCCGGGCATCACGGCGCTTGGCTCACCGTCGGCCGGTGGCAGGCCGAAAAGCACGACATTGACAATGTTTTGCGGATTGGGCGCGTTGACGGCGGTGCTGAGATTGAAATTCAGTCCTCCAAACGGCGCGGCGCGGCCGGACTCATGACAGGTCGCACAAGCCGCGCCATAGATGGCTGCACCCGGATGAGAGGCAAGTTCGGCCGACGCCTTGTTCTCGTCAATCGCCGCCGTCACCAAGCCATCTTGCTCCGGAACGAACTGCTTCTTCAGCTCTTCGCCCCTTTGACCGCGTTCGCCAGACGGTTCGCCCATGATCGAGGCGACATAGGCTGCGATTGCATTGATATCGCTGTCGGGAAGCGCACCGAGATTGCCGGTGACTTCAGCCATCGGACCAAGCGAGACGCCGTGGAACGCGTGGTAGCCATGACGCAGATAGAACGCGAGCGACTCCTTGTCCCACGGGATCGGCGAGGGGCTTTGCGCATTAATCGCATAAGCCTGCCAGCCTTCCGCCTCGCCGCCGCCGAAGTGCCTGCCGCGCTCCTCGGCTCCAAAGGCGTTGCGAGGCGTGTGGCAAGCGCCGCAGTGGCCGAGGCCTTCGGTAAGATAGGCGCCGCGGTTCCATTCCTCGCTTTTCTGCGGATCGGGCGCGAAAGCGCCCTTGTCGAAGAAGACCAGTTTCCAGGCGGCAAGGATGGGGCGGACATGCAGGAGGTACGGCAGCTCGTTTTTGGGTGCCGTCGCCTTGACGGGCGTGCGCGTCATCAAAAAGGCATAGAGTGCCTTGTTGTCCTCGTCGGTGACTCGGGTAAAATGATCATAGGGAAATGCCGGATAAAGATGATCGCCCTTTCGATCCACTCCTTCGCGCATGGCGCGCTGGAAGGCAGCCTCGCTCCAGCGTCCGATACCGGTTTCATCGTCCGGCGTGATGTTCGTCGAATAAATAATCCCGAAAGGCGTCGGCAGTTTAAGCCCCCCGGAAAAAGCTTCCTTTCCCGGGACCGTATGACAGGCGATACAGTTTCCGACCGCCGCGAGGCTGGCTCCCTTGGCGATCAGTGCGTTATCGAAGCGCATGGTCTCTGAAGCGTTTTGCGGCTTGATTTCGGGGCGCCAGGCAAGAAAAAAGAATGCGAGACCGAAAACGATGAAGAGGGTAAGGATCGTCGACAGCAGTCTGATGGCTCGCATTGCCGATATGACCCTCCCAGGAGTGCAAACCGAACTGCACAAAACGCAAGGAGCATGAATTTGTTCCCGAAATAGGTGCTGGTATCGCTAGCGTTTGGCGATCGTGGCGCGCTCTTGAATGATCCGAGCCTGGTCATTTTCGCTGGCGCGCATCAGACGTCCGGTGGCGCGCAGCATCTCGATCAGGTCAGTTCCATCGATGGATGCCTTGGTCATCTGGAGCTGTTCGAACTCGGCCGCCGCCTGCTGCCAGTTTTCGGCCTCGCGCCCGCAGGGGCGTCCCTCCGCCTCCCATATGGCATATGCACGCTGGCTGATCCAATCTTCCTTGTTGTAAACCATGACACCCAACTAAAATGGAGAGAAATATTCGTCTGGAGGTTGCCAGATTTCGCTTACGGAGTTGTTACTTCGCCTCAGACCGTAAGCGCGGTTTGCGCGGTATCACGCGGGAAACAGCAGCGCCGCTCAGATACTGCTGTTGCCGAGCAACTGCCTCAATCGGTCCGCTCGGCGAGCTCGATGAGGATGCCGTCGGGATCGCGCAGAAAAGCAACCTTGTGCAGAACCTCGGAGTTGTAAGCAAGACGCGGGCGCTCCTTCACCTCAACTCCGGCCGCTTCGAGCTTTGCGAAGGTTTCAGCGACGCTGCCGAACAGGAAGGTGAGGTGGCGCAGACCGGCGGCACCCTCGGGAACGTCGGTTGCCCGCACCGCCCCGCTTGCAGGCGCGAAGACCTCCAGCATGCCACCGCCGGCATCGAGAAAAGCAACGTGCGAGCCATCCGGCATCGTCTTGCGCAGATGCAGCCGAAGGCCGAGGAGGCCGCAATAAAAGGCGACGGCACGGTCCATATCGCTTACCGTCATGCCGATATGTTCAAAGGATTTCAGCATTCAAAATTCCTCCCACAGATAATCCTCGAGCTGACTGCGGTCCCTTGCGGCCGTCAAGACTAAATCGTGTGATGGCAATCGAAGGACCTGGCTTGCGGTCGATGAAATCGAGCGCTATCTGGTTGGAAAAGCCACGACGTCACGACCTAACCATCGAAAGCCGGGAGGCAGGGCATGCGCAAAGCGATCATCGTTTGGGGCGGCTGGCAGGGCCACGAACCGGAAGCATGCGCAAGCGTCGTCGGCGAACTTTTGCGGGAAGACGGCTTCTTAGTTGAAATTACCGGCGATCTCGACATCTTCGGCTCGCCGGTGATTGCTAAAGCCGATCTGCTTGTTCCGATCATCACCGGGGAGCAGTTGGAAAAGGCGCATGCCAATGCGCTGGTCATGGCTGTTCGTGACGGCCTTGGCCTCGGCGGTCATCATGGCGCACTCGCGACATCCTTCAAAGAGAGTGCGCCGTTCCGCTATGTTTCGGGCGTCACCTGGGTTTCTCATCCGGGCAACATCATCGACTTCCGCGTGAATGTGAGCCGACAAAACGATCCGATGATGCAGGGCATTCCGGACTTCGACTACCACTCGGAGCAGTATTACCTGCACTACGATCCATCCGTTGAAATTCTGGCGACTACCACGTTCACCGGCGAATATGACGAGGCGGCCCGCAATGTCGTAATGCCGGTGGTCTTCAAACGCCACTTTGGCGCGGGCCGCGTCTTTTATTCGGCACTCGGCCATGTCGCAGCCGAATTCGACCATCCGTACATGCGTCTCATTCTTCGCCGCGGCCTTGCCTGGGCTGCACGCCGGTAGACCCGCATGCAGTCCGGCCCGCGCGCAACGGTCAGTTCTGAATGATGTGCTGCCTCACCAGTCGCTTGAGCTCTTCTGCGTCCTTGTGCTGAATGGCGTCGATCATCAGGTGATGTTCGCGGCCGGACTGTTCGATGCGGGCGCGTGTGCGCCATTGAGCGACGGGCGCCGAGGAGGTTCGCTGGCGAATTTCCGCAATAAGGTCGACAAGCTCCTGATTGCCGCCAAGAACCAGAAGTTGCCTGTGAAAGGCGAGGTTGGCTTCGTAAAGCTCCAGCATCGTACCATCAAGGACCATCCGGTCGAAATGGAGCGCCAGCTTCCGGAGCGTGTCGAGATCGTCAGCAGAAGCATTCTTGACGATCGTGCCGGCAACCGCCGTCTCAAGAATGATGCGGATTTCGCTTACCTCCCTGGCGCGGCGGCCGTCGGGCTCGTAGACGTGGTAGCCGCGATTGGGCACATGCTCGACCAGCCGCTTCTGCGCAAGGCGATCGAGCGCTCGGCGGACTTCCGGCCGCGTGCATTTGTAGCGTCGCTCGAGATCGATCTGCTTGAGCCAGGTGCCGGGAAGAAGCACGCCCGCCAGAATATCCTGGAGGACAAGATCGGTCACGTCTTTCGAATTTCCGATCTCCGGCTTCGGCCCCATTAAAACGTCTGCCATTCAAGACTCCCTTTTTCGAAACGGATATCACGGCGCCTTCAGTTTCTGTAGGCAGCCAGACAATTTCGACCCTGGTCAAATTTTATTCATGCCCACGCATTGCGCAAAAATCTTTTGTATCCTAAATTGGCGCCAATTTTGGATACTAAGCGATAAGAAGCCGTTTTGAAAGCCATGAAAAACTCGGACAGCGTATGGGACATCGTCGAAGGCAAGCGCGAAATCTTCTTTGCGCTCAGCGATCGCATCTGGGATCTGCCGGAAACGAACTATGAGGAATATCGCTCGTCAGACGAACATGCGCGGCTTCTGCAACAGGAAGGCTTTCGCGTCGAGCGCGGCCTCGCCGGGATGCCGACAGCCGTCCTGGGAGAGGCCGGCGAGGGCGGACCGGTTATTGCAATTCTCGGCGAGTTCGACGCGCTGCCGGGCCTCAGCCAGGTGGCAGGCCTTGCCGAGCAGCGCGAAGCAATTGCCGGCGGCAATGGTCATGGTTGCGGTCATAACCTTTTAGGCGCCGGTTCAATGCTTGCGGCCGCTGCAGTCAAGGATTTCCTTGCACAGAACGGCCTGAAGGGACGCGTGCGCTATTATGGTTGCCCGGCCGAAGAAGGTGGCTCCTCCAAGGGCTTCATGGTGCGCGCCGGCGTCTTCGACGACGTCGATGTCGCCATTTCATGGCACCCGGCTGCCTTTGCCGGCGTCAACAATCCGATCTCGCTTGCCTGCAACGAACTCAACTTCCATTTCACCGGCCGCGCCTCGCATGCCTCCGCGACACCGCACCTCGGCCGTAGTGCGCTCGATGCCGTCGAGCTGATGAATGTCGGCGTCAATTACATGCGCGAGCATATGCCATCGACAGCCCGCATTCATTATGCCGTGACCGATACCGGAGGCGCTGCGCCAAACGTCGTCCAGGCCCGCGCGACCGTGCGCTATCTCATCCGCGCCCGCACTTTGCCCGAACTTTTGTCGCTTGTTGCGCGCGTCAAAAAAGTCGCCGAGGGGGCGGCGCTGATGACCGAGACGTCGGTCCGCAGCGAGATCCTCAGCGGCGATGCGAACCTGGTCGGCAATACCCCGCTGGAAGAACGGATGTTTGCCCATCTCCAGCGTCTCGGCCCTCCCGTTTTTGACGAAAATGACAAACAAACCGCCCGCACGTTCCAGCAGACGATGAGTGCGGAGGATGTCGCGTCTTCCTATGCCCGCTTCGGCTTGAAACCGACTAAGGATCAACCGCTTTGCGAGGAGATAATCCCGCTGTATTCCGGAGACGGCTCTATCGTCGGCTCGACCGATGTCGGCAGCGTGAGCTGGGTCGTTCCGACCGTGCAGATGCGCGGCGCGACTTATGCGATCGGTACACCCGGCCATTCCTGGCAGCTTGTCGCGCAGGGCAAGCTTCCGGCCGCCCATAAGGGCACCGAACATGCAGCAAAGGTGATGGCAAGCACGGCCGTTGAGCTGATCTGCGACCCGTCACTCATCGATGCCGCCAAGGCCGACCTCAAAGCCCGCCTCGACGGGACACCCTTCGTCAATCCTATCCCGGATGACGTGCAGCCGCCGCTGCCGGAGAAACGACATGCCTGACGAGCTCACACAACCCGATGTCGGGCGCCTGATGGCGCATCTTCGGGAGTTTTCCCGACGCGTCAAGCTGTCCGGAACGGCTGAGGAGCTGGAAAGTTTCGGCTACCTCAACCGGCAGATGACAAGCTATGGCTATCGCACCGAGCTGCTGTTTCATGAGGCCTTCATCAGCCTGCCGGGACAGGCAAAGGTGGAAATCGACGGCGCAGCTCTTCGCTGCATCACCCATTCGATGTCCGCTTCCAGCCCGCCTGCGGGCATCAGCGCCGAACTCGTTCATGTCGGCGAAGGCACCGAAGCCGATTTTTCGCAGGCCGAGGTGACTGGAAAGATCGTTCTCGTGGATGGCATTGCAACCGAAGAGGTCGCGGCGCTGGCAAGTGCGGCCGGCGCGCGCGGCCAGCTCCATATCAGTCCTACCGAGCATCTTTATGAAATGTGCGTTTCGCCCGTGTGGGGAAACCCCTCCCAGCATACCCGCGACCGCCTTCCTGCGACCGTGATCTGCTCGATCGACGCACATGACGGCGCCGCGTTGCGCAAACGCCTTGCAGACGGCCAAACCGTCAAGGCCGTCTTGTTTGCCGAGGTCGACACCCGCTGGACCAAGACACCTTTGCTGGTGGCCGAAATGCCTGCCCCCGGTAAAGGGGCAGACGATCCGTTCATACTATTGTCGGGTCATCACGACACCTGGCACTACGGCGTCATGGACAATGGCGGCGCGAATGCGACGATGCTGGAGGCAGCACGACTGCTGGGCGAAACGGCGTCGAGCTGGAAGCGCGGGTTGCGCATCTGCTTCTGGTCGGGTCATTCGCATGGGCGCTACTCCGGCTCAGCCTGGTATGCCGACGAATATTTCGATGATCTCGAGCGCCGTTGCGCCGTCCACGTCAATGTCGACTCGACGGGTGGGAAGGGCGCGGCGATTTTGAGCAATTCCAGCGTGATCGACGAACTCAGACCGGTGGCGGCCGAGGCGATCGAGAAAATCACCGGCCAGCGCCATGCCGGCCGACGTCACGGCCGCGCGGCCGACCAGTCCTTCTGGGGCATCGGTATTCCGTCGATGTTCGGCAGCCTGAGCCATCAGCCTCCCGGACCGATAAAGATGCTGACGGCGCTCGGTTGGTGGTGGCACACTGCCCATGACACCATCGACCATATCGACCCGGACAATCTGCGGCGCGACACACAGATCATCATCGAAGTTCTCGAGCGCCTGCTCATCTCCCCCGTTCTGCCACTGGACTACACGGCCTACGCCGCCTCGCTTGAAGAGGAGCTGACGCGGCTGAGTACCGCCATTGGCGGCCGCCTCGATCTCGCACCGATTGCCGGCGCGATTGCCGAGCTCCGGCGCAATGCCCAGGCAGTCCTGGCAGCGAGCGGTGGCTGCCTAAAGCAGGCCGAGCGTCTCAACGCAGCGCTGATGCGCGCGTCCCGCCAGCTCGTGCCACTGAACTATACGCGCGGCGATCGCTTCCATCACGATTCAGCTCTGCCGCATCCGCCTTGGCCGGCTTTGGAAGGCCTGCGCGAACTGGCCGGCCTGCCCGAGCACGCACCCGACACGGCATTTTATGTCGTTCATGCCCGGCAGACCCGCAATCGCATCGCCCACGCCCTTCGTAAGGCCAATGCCGCGTTGAGATCTGCATTTGATGCCTGAACAGCGAACCGCAATAAAAAAGGGGAATGATGTCATGAAAAGGAAAAATCTGCTTCTCTTCGGTCTGGCGGCCGTTTTGAGCACGGCTGCAATTGCTGCCGATGCCAAGGACTGGACACATGTGAAGGTCGGCATAGAAGGCGCCTTTCCACCCTGGAACATGATGGATTCCAGCGGCAAGCTCGCCGGCTTCGATGTCGACCTGATCAACGATCTGTGCGCCCGGGCCAAAGTGGAGTGTGAGCTCACTCCCGGCGAGTGGACCGCCATGATCCCGAGCCTCAATGCCGGCAAGTTCGATCTGGTTATGACGCTTGGCATCAATGAAAAGCGCCGGCAGGTTGTCGATTTCACCGTTCCATACGCCAGTGGCGTTGCAAGCTTCATTCTGCTGAAGAACGGTCCTGTCGCTTTCCTGCCGATGACCGGACAGAAGCTCAACCTCAACGACAAGAGCAAGGCCGATCCCGTCATGGCCAAGATCGGCGAGGCATTGGACGGCAAGACCGTCGGTGTTGTCCAGTCGACCAGCCAGGAACAATTGATCAATGCTTACTACGGCAAAAATGTCACGGTGCGCGCCTATAAGAATTCCGGCGAACGCGACCTCGACCTGAAGGCAGGCCGCATTGATGCCGGCTTCGACAGCGGTGTCTATGCGACCTCCGTACTTGCAAAATCTGGCAACGACGAACTGATGATGTCGGGACCGCTGATAAAGGGCGCCATGCTCGCCACGGAAGTCGCCCTTGGCATGCGCAAGGGCGAAGCAGATCTGAAGGCGAAATTCGACGAAGCCATCAAATCCGCTGCAAAGGACGGCACGATCAAGAAGCTCTCCGAACACTGGAGCAAGATCGACCTCACGCCATCCTTCGAGACGAATTGATCTTGTTCCAGGCGGCGGCAGACCGTCGCCTTATTCCGCCACCGACTTTTCCGTGATGGGTGACATGTCGTTTCCAGCTCCTCAAGAAAAATGCAAAAGGCAGGCGCCATGAACCAGCCCGGCATCCTGGAACTGGTCAGTTTCGGCCCGGACGGCTGGGGCAAGGCACTGCTTGCCGGTGCATGGATGACAATTCTGATCGCACTTGCCGGCTATTCGATCGGCGCGGCTATCGGGTCCTTCGGAGCCTGGGCCAAGATATCGGGAAGCCGCGGGCTTCGTATCGCAGCCGACACCTATACGACCGTGCTGCGCGGAATTCCCGATCTCCTGGTGATCTATCTCTTCTATTTTGGCGGCAGTGCCGTTGTCACCGCCGTCGGCCAGCTCTTTGGTGCCCAGGGCTTCGTCGGCTTTCCCGGCTTCCTCGCCGGGTCGCTCGCCGTCGCGGTCACCTCCGGGGCGCAGTTTACCGAGGTCTTCCGTGGCGCGTTCAAGGCGGTGCATGCCGGCGAGATCGAAGCGGCGATCGCGTGCGGCATGAGCCGATGGCTGCGCTTTCGGCGGATCGTCGCGCCGCTGACGCTGCGCCACGCACTGCCGGGGCTCGGCAATGTCTGGCAGGTGGTACTGAAGGAGTCGGCGCTCGTCTCGATTACCGGTGTCGCCGAGCTGTTGCGCCAGACCCAGGTGGCGGCGGGATCGACCGGCCTGCCATTCGATTTTTATCTCATCGCGGGCGCAATCTACCTGCTGATCTCGACGGTTTCCGGTCTCTTCATGCGCCGCGCCGAGCAGCACTTTTCGCGCGGTGTGAGGAGAAGCTGATGGACTGGCAATTTCTCTTCGAGACCTTCTTGAGCCTCGTGTCCGCGATCCCGCTGAGCCTGGAGCTTGCCGCGACATCGATCATACTTGGCGCAATCCTCGCGCTTGCCCTGGCACTTTGCCGGCTCTCCGGCATCACAGCCCTCGACTGGTTCGCACGAAGCTACGTCTTCATCGTCCGCGGCACGCCGCTGCTCGTACAGATCTTCCTGATCTACTACGGTCTTGGGCAGTTTCCAGCAGTCCGCCACAGCCTATTCTGGCCCTTCCTGCGCGAGCCCTACTGGTGCGCCGTTCTGGCGCTGACGATGAACACGGCCGCCTATGGCAGCGAGATCATCCGCGGCGGCCTCCTGTCGGTGCCTTTCGGGCAGATCGAGGCAGCCCGGGCCTGCGGCATGCCACGCCTGATGCAGTTCCGACGCATCCTCCTGCCGCTTGCCATTCGTCAAGCGCTGCCCGGCTACAGCAACGAAATGATATCGATGGTCAAGGCAACTTCGCTTGCCTCCATCATAACGCTTATGGAGGTAACCGGTGTTGCCGCCAAAATTATCTCCGAGACCTACCGTGCCATCGAGGTCTTCGTCGTCGCAGGTGCCATCTATCTCGCGATCAACTTCCTGCTGACGCGGCTGGTCCATCTTCTCGAATACTGGCTGAGCCCGCACCTGCGCCAGCCCGTGCCACATCCTCCGGCAGGCCTTTCCACCGCACCCATTGAAGGAGACGCGCGATGACCGCGGCAATGCCCTCCCCTTCGCCGATCGCACTCAGCGTCAAGGACATGCACAAGAGCTTCGGCCCCGTCGAAGTGTTGAAGGGCATCTCGCTCGACGCCCACGAAGGCGATGTCGTTTCCATTCTCGGTTCCTCCGGTTCCGGCAAATCGACCTTTCTGCGCTGCATCAACCTGCTCGAAACGCCAAATTCCGGCGAGGTCACCGTGGCCGGTGAGACGATCCGTATGGCGGCTGACGGCAGGGGCGGCAGCCGTCCCGCCGATCGCAGGCAGGTCGACCGCATCCGCTCGCAGCTCGGCATGGTCTTCCAGAGCTTCAATCTGTGGTCCCACAAGACCGTGCTTGAAAATGTCATCGAGGCGCCCATCCACGTCCAGGGCCGGCCCCGCGCCGAAAGCGTCGAAGAGGCCGAGGCTCTGCTTGCCAAGGTCGGCATTGCCGAGAAGCGGAATTTCTATCCCGCCCATCTTTCCGGCGGCCAGCAGCAGCGCGCAGCAATCGCCCGGGCGCTGGCGATGCGGCCGAAGGTCATGCTCTTCGACGAACCGACCTCAGCGCTCGATCCGGAACTCGTCAGTGAAGTCCTGCGCGTCATGCGCGCGCTTGCCGAGGAAGGACGCACAATGCTCGTGGTCACGCACGAGATGGGCTTTGCCCGCGACGTCTCCAGCCGCGTCGTCTTCCTCCACAAGGGCCTCGTCGAAGAGGACGGCAAGCCACAGGACGTGTTTGCCAACTCGAAATCGGATCGTTTCCGGCAATTCATCAGCAAATGACAGCTTCGACCCAAACCAAGAAAAGGGGAGCCTACATGACACCTTTCAATCGCATCGGGGCGGCGGCTTGCGCCATTACCATGCTGGCCATTTCGACGGCCGCACATGCCGAAGAAAAGAAGTGGACGACGGTCACGATCGCCACCGAAGGCGCGTTCAAGCCCTACAACTTTACCAAGCCGGACGGCACGCTCGACGGCTATGAAATCGAGCTCACCAAGTATTTCTGCGATCACATGAAGGTGGAATGCAAGATCGTCGTTCAGAACTTCGACGGCATGATCCCGGCACTCAATGCCGGCAAGTTCGATGCGATCATCTCCGGCATGTCGGCAACCGCCAAGCGCGAGGAAGTCATCGCATTCAGCGACTCCTACGGCTCGACGGGCCAGGCATTTGCAACGTCCAAATCCAGCGATCTCGCCCACATGCCCGAAAAGGGCCAGGTCTTTTCGCTTGCAAGCGACGAAGCAGGTGCGGCCGCCGAAATTGACAAGCTGAAGCCGATGCTTGAGGGCAAGACGATCGGCGTGCAGACCGCATCGACGGCCGCAGCCTTTGTTGACAAATATCTGAAGGGTGTCGTCGAGGTTCGCGAATACAAAACGACCGAAGAGCACGACCTCGATCTCAAGGCCGGCCGTGTCGACCTCGTCATGGCCTCCATGGCCTATCTGACCACGGCATCGCAAAAACCGGGCAACGAAGATATGGCAACCGCCGGCCCGCGCTTCCAGGGCGGCTTTCTTGGCCGCGGCAGCTCGGTTGGCCTGCGCAACAGCGATTCCGAGCTGAAAGAGGAATTCAACAAAGGCGATTGCCGCCGCCAAGGCCGACGGCACCATCAAGACGCTCTCGGAAAAGTGGTTTGGCTTCGACGTGACACCGAAGTGACCTTGCCAGGGCCGGCGGCGTCACTCAGCGCCGCCGGCCTGATTTTACCAAAGACTTCTCAACTTGCTTGCGGTCGTATTTTTGACCTTGCCCCGCCCGGACAGATGTGATCGATTTTCCGGCGCTGCTGAAGGGCGGCGAATTTCTAATCACATGAGCAAAAGCTCGACTGCGACGGAAGGTCATCATGCCTCAGCTTCTCGACGACGCCTCATCGGGCGGCCTGTTTGTCGGCCGCGTCTGGAATCCGCAGGCAGCCGGTCCGGCGATTGTCACGATCCGAAACGGAGAAATAGTCGACATAACGTCCAGGCAAGCCCCGACATTGAGCGCGCTTCTGGAGAAAGCCGATCCGGCAGGTTTCGTGCGCCAAGCGGATGGCAATCGGCTTGCTTCACTCGAAACAGTGGCAGCAAACAGCGCCGGCAGGCCGGACGCTGCCAGGCCTTATCTCTTGGCGCCGGCAGACCTTCAGGCCGTGAAGGCCTGCGGTGTGACCTTTGCCCAATCGATGATCGAGCGCGTCATTGAGGAAAAAGCTGCCGGCAATCCGGATCGCGCAGCCTCGATCCGGAGCCGCGTTGGCACACTGATCGGCGGCAGCCTCGCCAACATCAAAGCAGGCTCTCCGGAAGCGGCAAAGGTCAAGCAGGCCTTGATCGACGAAGGCATGTGGTCGCAATATCTCGAAGTCGGCATCGGCCCGGATGCCGAGGTCTTTACCAAGTCGCCGGTTCTTTCCTCCGTCGGCTGGGGTGCCGATGTTGGCCTGCATCCGATTTCGACCTGGAACAATCCGGAACCGGAAATCGTGCTTGCGGTCAACAGCCGCGGCGAAATCAAGGGCGCGACCCTCGGCAACGACGTCAACCTGCGCGATGTCGAAGGCCGCTCGGCGCTGCTGCTCGGCAAGGCGAAGGACAACAATGCCTCCTGCTCCATCGGTCCTTTCGTTCGCCTGTTCGACGCCACCTACGGCCTCGACGAGGTTCGCAAGGCCGAGCTTGACCTGAAGGTCACCGGCCAGGACGGCTTCGTTCTCCACGGAAAGAGCTCAATGTCGAAGATCAGCCGCGACCCGACCGATCTCGTCAGGCAGACCTGCGGGCCTCATCATCAGTATCCGGATGGGTTCATGCTGTTCCTCGGCACGCTGTTTGCCCCGACGCAGGACCGCGACGCCCCCAACCAGGGCTTTACGCACAAGGTCGGCGATGTGGTCGAGATCTCCTCATCTGGGCTTGGAACGCTTGTCAATACCGTTCGCCTTTCCACCGAATGCCCCCCATGGACGTTCGGCATTTCGGCTTTGATGGCAAACCTCGCCGCGCGCGGGCTGCTTCACGCCTGACATAGCTCCGGCCCAGTTCTGCCGCCTGGATCTGCGGCAATTGGCCTCCCCGCATTTGTGCACTGCAGCAATCATCCCTATATGTATCCTCGGCGCCTTTGTTGGCTCAAGGAGAAGCATGTGTCCTTTCGAGATTCACCTCACGAACGCCTTGTCGAGATCGCAGCATTCGGGTCCAATCCCGGCGCGCTCAAGGCTTGGCTGTTCCTCCCGACACATATGGATACGCGAACCCCGCTCGTCGTAGCCCTCCATGGCTGCACCCAGACAGCTAAAGGATACGCACTGGGTTCTGGATGGTCGCAGCTCGCTGAGCGGCGGGGATTTGCGGTTCTCTATCCAGAACAACAGCACTCGAACAACCCGAACCTCTGTTTCAATTGGTTTGAACCCGGGGATGCACGACGCGGTGCGGGCGAAGCCGCATCCATCAGCCAAATGGTCGCACATGTCGTTCAGTCACAGGGCATCGATCCAAACCGGGTTTTCGTGACGGGTCTTTCAGCAGGTGGCGCCATGGCGAACGCGATGCTGTCGACCTATCCTGAGATGTTCGCGGGCGGCGCGATCATCGCGGGACTTCCCTATGGCGCGGCGGCCAATGTTGCAGAAGCGTTCGCACAAATGCAGGGGCGAAATCCGTCGAGCGCCGCCAAGCTCCGGTCCGCGTTGAAGCGTGCCGGACATCACGCAGGTCCGTGGCCGACTGTATCCGTGTGGCATGGAACGCATGATCAAACAGTGCGACCGAGGAATGCAGATCAGATCGTGGATCAGTGGAGCGGCGTTCACGCGACACGTAAAGAGCCGGATCGCACGGAAGTGGCTAATGGGCACCAGCACAAGGTCTGGTTCGATGCCGATGGGCGAATGGTCATCGAAACCTATTCCATCAAAGGCATGGCGCATGGCCTTCCGCTTGCAACCCAAGGCGGCTCTGCGTTCGGCCGACCGGGGCCCTACATGCTTGAGGCGGGCATTTCGTCGACCGCGCGCATTGCGCGCAGTTGGGGCCTCGCTTCCGATGCCGATGTCGAAGCAACAGAGTTCGCCGCTGCCGAGGGGTCTGGCGCTCGGAAATTGGCTGGCGCAAGAGAGCGACGAAGCCCTCAACCGGAGCCCGGCGACAGCCGGGTCGGCAAAATCATCAATGACGCGCTGCGCGCAGCCGGGCTGCTTCGCTAACCTCCTGCCGGCAGTCCAGCAACGGCTCTTGCCTTGGCGATAGTCGCCAGTTGCCGATCCATCAGTTCCTCGAAACCGATGCAGCAAGGCTAAGCTTAGCGCCCCATCTGGCGGTCACCTCGACGGCAGCCGGCGAAGAAAAAAAGCTTGGCCCGGCAACATCCGGCAAGCGACGTAGGTTCGGCGATTTCCGCTTCCGGCTTGGCCTGCGCGTATCAAAAAATACCACGCAGTAAGATCCTGCCGATCGCCTGCAACAGCGGCAAATGCCGGCCAGGAATCTACTGGTTGCGCCGGATTCCCTGCATAAGATCCAGCACGGAGTTGGCGGCGTCGAGCACATGCGTGCCGGGGCCGAAAACGGCAGAAACACCGTGATCAGCCAGAAACTGATAGTCCTGGCGCGGAATGACACCGCCACAAATGACGATGACATCGCCGCCGCCCTTTGCTTTCAGGATATCGACGAGCTGCGGCAGCAACGTCTTGTGGCCGGCGGCAAGCGACGAGACACCGATGACGTTGACGTTTTCGCCGATCGCCATTTGCGCCGCCTCTTCCGGCGTCTGGAAAAGCGGACCGGCAAGTACGTCAAAACCGATATCGCCGAACGCCGATGCGATCACCTTGGCGCCGCGGTCATGGCCGTCCTGGCCAAGTTTGGCAACCATGATCTTCGGCCTGCGGCCGAGCGCCGCGCTGACGTCCGACATGCGGCTCTTCAAGACCGCAAGCTCCGGCTCGTCGCGATAGGCTTCGCCATAGACATCCTTGATGACCCTTGGCGTCGCGGCGTGATCGCCGAAGGCTTTCCGCATGGAATCGGAGATCTCGCCCACGGTGGCGCGCGCACGGGCCGCCTCGACGGCCGCAGCCAAGAGATTGCCTTTTCCACTGCGCGCGACATCGACAAGCGCAGCGAGCGTTTGGGCGACCTTGGCGCTGTCGCGCCGGCGCTTCGTCTCTTCGATCCGCTTGATCTGCGCGGCTCTCACGGCGCTGTTGTCGATTTCCAGGATGTCGATCGGCTCTTCGTTTTCGAGGCGGTACTTGTTAACGCCAACGATAACCTCATCGCCCTTGTCCACCGCAGCTTGCCGCCGCGCGGCGGCTTCCTCAATCAACCGCTTCGGCAGGCCTTCGTTGACAGCGCGTGTCATGCCGCCAAGTGCCTCGACCTCCTCGATCAGAGCCCATGCCTTGTCTGCCAGTTGCTGCGTCAGGCTCTCGACATAAAAGGAGCCGGCGAGCGGGTCGACGACCCTGGTGACACCTGTCTCATGGCTCAGGATGAGTTGCGTGTTGCGGGCGATGCGCGCGGAAAATTCCGTCGGCAGCGCGATCGCCTCGTCGAAGGAATTGGTGTGCAGCGACTGCGTGCCACCCAGCACCGCCGACATCGCTTCGAAGGCAGTGCGGATGATATTGTTATAGGGATCCTGCTCCTGGAGCGACACGCCCGAGGTCTGGCAATGGGTGCGCAGCATCAACGAGGACGATTTCTTCGGCTCGAACTCCTCCATGATCCGCGCCCAGAGCAGCCGGGCCGCGCGCAGCTTCGCCGCCTCCATGAAGAAGTTCATGCCGATCCCAAAGAAGAAGGAAAGACGTCCGGCAAAGTCGTCCACATTGAGACCTTTGGCGATTGCCGCCCGCACATATTCGCGGCCATCGGCCAGCGTGAAGGCAAGCTCCTGAACCAGTGTCGCACCCGCCTCCTGCATGTGGTAGCCGGAGATCGAGATCGAATTGAACTTCGGCATTTCCTTCGCCGTATACTCAATGATGTCTGCGACGATCCGCATCGAAGGTTCAGGCGGATAAATATAGGTGTTGCGGACCATGAACTCCTTGAGAATGTCATTCTGTATGGTGCCGGAAAGATCGCCCCTTAAGCAGCCCTGCTCCTCGCCTGCGACGATGAAGGAGGCAAGGATCGGAATGACCGCGCCGTTCATGGTCATCGACACGGACATCTCGTTTAACGGAATGCCGTCAAAGAGGATCTTCATGTCTTCGACCGAGTCGATTGCGACACCGGCCTTGCCGACGTCACCTTCGACGCGCGGATGGTCGCTGTCATAGCCGCGATGGGTGGCGAGATCGAAGGCGACGGAGAGGCCCTTCTGGCCGGCGGCGAGATTGCGACGGTAAAAGGCGTTGGATTCTTCGGCCGTCGAAAAACCGGCATACTGGCGGATCGTCCAGGGCCTGCCGGCATACATCGTCGCACGCGGACCCCGGACGAAGGGTGCAAATCCCGGAAGGGAGTCGAGATGCCCCGCCCCTTCGATATCGGCGGCCGTGTAAAGCGGCTTGACGTCGATGCCTTCTGGGGTGTGCCAGGTCAGCGTCTCAGGCTGAGCGCGCAGCTCCTTCTGCGCCAATGCCGCCCAATCCGCGGTCGTCTTCTTGGCCATGTTTTCCTCCGGCATTTCCTCTTGGCCGCACGCTATCACTCGAACCGTATCGGGCGCGATAGGGCCTTAGGATAATTTACGCAGGAAACTGGTGATTTCCATGTCCAGCGTGGCGCCTATCGCGCCTGTCTCGGCCGCCAGCGCAGGAGGTAGGATTCAAGCGCATAGGCGAGACGGTTAAGCGAGAAGCCGACCAGGCCGAGAACGAACACGCCGACCATGACAAGGGCCATGTCGAAACGCTCGCGGCCGGCGATGACCAGCCCGCCGATGCCCGGGCCGACGGCGAGGAAATATTCAGCACCCACCGTCGCAAGCCAGGAGTAGATCAGCCCGAGATGCACGCCGGTGGCAATCGACGGCATGGCCGACGGCAGATGGATGCGCAGGATACGTTGACGGGTCGTGAATTTCAGCGCGCGGCCGACTTCAATGAGATCGGCGGGAGCGCTGCGCATTCCTTCATAGGTGTTGAGCACAATCGGGATGAAGGCGGCAAGTGCCACGAAGACGATCTTCGCCGGCTCGCCGAAGCCGAACCAGACGGAAATGAGCGGGATCCACGCAAGCAGCGAAATCTGCTTCAGGCCGTTGAAGGTGGGTGAGATCAGCCGGTCGGCGGGACGCGAGAGCGCAAGCAGCGTTGCGAAGGCGATGCCTAGGACGGTGCCAATCCCGAAACCGGCGATATTGCGCATCAAAGAAAAGCCGAGTTCGGCAAAGAGGCCGTTGTCGAAAATCTCACGCTTGGCCGTCAGCGCCACGTCTTTAAGAGAAGGCAGGAACCGCGGGTCGGCAAGGCCAGTGCGGGCCGATACCTCCCATGCAACAAGAAGAAGGACCGGCAGTGTGACGCCGCGGCGGAAGCGGGCGGAGAGTGCCACGCTCATGTCATATCTCCTGACGTTTCCAGCGCTGGATCAGCATTTCGGTGCGATCCAAGCCCTTGTCCATGGCAAAGCCGACGAGGCCGATGACAATCATGGCAACGATGACCGTATCGAGCCAGAACATCTGCCGGCCCCAGACGAGCAGATAGCCAAGTCCTTCGGACGAAGCGAGCAGTTCGACCCCGACAAGCGAGGTCCAGGCATGGGTTAGACCGTAGCGGACGCCCGTAAAGATCGAGGGGACGGCGCCCGGGAGCACGATCAGCCGCAATCTTTGCCAGCGGCTGAAACACAGCGCTTCGCCGACCTCGACGTATTTTGGCGATACGCCGCGGATGCCGGAAAAGGTATTCAGCGTCATCGGCACAAGCGCTCCCTTGGCGATGATGATGATCTTCAGCGTTTCGCCGATGCCGACAAAAAGCATCAGCAACGGGATCCAGCCGAGCGTCGGGATTTGCGCAAAGGCAAGGAAGAGCGGCTTCACATAGTCCTCGATTTTCTGCGACAGGCCGATCGCGATACCGAGGCAAAGCCCGGCCACGGAACCGATTGCAAAGCCGATCACCACACGGCGAAGGCTGACGCCGGCGTGAAAGAGAAGTTCGCCGCTTGCGATCATGTCGCGCGCCGTCTCATAGACGAAGAAAGGCGGCGGCAGGATTTGTTCTGCAAGCCAGCCCTCTGCCGAGGCCACCCACCAGAGGCCAAAAAGCGCGGCAGGCAGGACCAGACCGGCTGCGCCGAAGACGGCGCGGCTTCGCCGTCGCCGCGCCATGCGAATGCCGGCATCGTCGACGGCCTCGAAGATTGCAGCCATGCCTGTCTCCGTTTGCGTCAGCTCACGATGCGTGAGGTTTTCCATCTGCGCCGTAAGATTGCCAGAAATCCTTGAGGCCCAGCCGTTCGATCGCACTGTTCAAGTATTTCGGCTCGAACCAGCCGTTGAGATCGACATCGCGGCGGATGAGACCGAACTCCTTGCCCTTTACCGCCTGCTCCTTGTACTGCGACACCAGCAGGTCATCGATGAGTGGCGAGTTGCGGTAAGCCAGCGTGTCGTTGCTGAAATATTCCTCCAGGATCGGAACCGGGGTGCCGGACTTGTGCCAGAGTTCGAAAAGCGCGGGACGATTTGGCTCGTCGGACGACCATTTCGCCGCCTTGACGAAGGCATCGACGAGGCGCTGCGTTATTTCCGGATGCGCCTCGATGAAGGCTTGGCGGCCGATCACGCCGGCATTGCGACCAAAGCGCGGATCATCGCCCTTGGTCGTGTAGATGATGTCGGCTGCACCCTTGGCCGCCAGGTTGATGAGCTGCGTGTCGCCGAAGGCTGCATCGATGTCCTTGCTCGTCAGCGCAGCGACCGTTCCGGCACTGTCGAGATTGACGACCTGCACGTCGCGCTCATTCAGTCCGTGAGCCGCAAGCACCTTGATGGCGGCAAGATGACCATTCGTGCCGCGCTGCAGGGCGATCTTGCGTCCCTTCAGGTCCTCGATCTTCGTGATGCCGGAGGCCTTTGCGGCAGCAAGATAGAGTGGCTTGCGGGCACCGCTTGCCAGCAGGTACTTGGTCTTCAAGCCGGTTGCCCGCCCGATCAGCGAGGGTAGGTCGCCCTGGTAGGCGAAATCGAGCTGGTCGTTGGCAAAGCCCTCATTGACCGCCGGGCCGGCGCCCTTGAAGAATGTCCATTCGATCTTGATATTCGGATCGTTTGCGAATTCCTTCTCCAGGTATTCACCAGCACGCGCCGTGGCCGCCGATGTGCCCTCCGAGTAAGGCCGGTTATCGACGCCGATTGCCGCATAGCCGACATGAATGACGAGCGGCTCCTCAGCTAGCGCATCAGTGAAGAGGCCAAGTGCAAGCGCAATACCTGCGGCAAGGGATACAAGTTTCATAATTTCTCTCCGTTTCGACAAATTAGCCGGCTGCGGCAATGGCTGGACGCAGTCCAGCCACCTTGGGGGCCTTGGGGGGAACACCGGGGCTCTGCTGTGGGCCAGCCTTCGTCGTGGTGCTGAGGCTTTCGAGCACGCGGTTGCGGACTTTAGAAAGTGCTGCCGAGGTCCGGTCGCGCGGCCGCGGCAGATCGACAGGCACAATCTCGCGGATGCGGCCGGGGCGTGGCGACATCACGACGACGCGGTCGCCGAGATAGGCCGCCTCCTCGACATCATGGGTGACGAGGATCATGGTGATGCGCTCCCTGGCCCAGATTTCCTGAAGCTCGTCCTGCAGCCGCGTCTTGGTGATCGCATCGAGCGCGCCAAAGGGCTCATCGAGGAAAAGCACGTTCGGCCGGTTGACAAGCCCGCGGGCAATGCCCGCGCGCTGGGCCATGCCGCCCGACAGCTGGTGCGGATAGGCATCGGCGAAGGCCGACAGGCCGACCAGCTCCAGATGCTCCTCGACGAGACGCTTCTTTTCGGCCGTGCCAAGGCCGGCGTTCTCAAGCCCGAGCGCAACATTGCGGCCGACGGTCAGCCAGGGAAACAGCCGCGGCTCCTGGAAGACGATGCCGCGATCGAGACTGGGACCGGTTACTCTTTTTCCGGCATGGGTGATCGAGCCGACGTAGGCCGTATCGAGTCCGGCGCCAAGGCGCAGCAGCGTCGATTTTCCGCAGCCGCTGGCGCCGACGATCGTCACGAATTCACCCTCTGCGACATCAAGGCTGATATCGTCGAGTGCGGTGAGCTTGTTGCCGTTCACCTGGAAGTCGCGGGTGACGCTGCGGATTTCGAGATGGGTCGAACTGGTCATGTTGTTTCCTCCCCTTATTCGGCAGCGATCTGGGCGCGGGCCGGATGTTGCGGCACGCCGAGGCCGAGATTTTCACGAAGCGTCCGGCCTTCGTAGTCGCTGCGGAAAAGGCCGCGGCGGCGAAGCTCCGGCAGAACATGCTCGATGAAATCATAAAGGCCGACCGGCAGATGCGGCGGCATGATGTTGAAGCCGTCGGCAGCCCCCGTCGTGAACCACTCCTCCATCTTGTCGGCAATCTGCACCGGCGTTCCGACGACCTGGTAATGACCGCGGGCGCCGGCGATGCGAAGATAAAGGTCGCGGATGGTGAGGTTCTCGCGGCGCGCAAGATCGAGCAACAATTTCTGGCGGCTCTTGCTGCTGTTGGTTTCGGGAAGCTCCGGCACTGGGCCGTCCAGCGGATATTGCGACAGATCGATCGAGCCTGCCATGCCCGCGAGCATCGACAGTCCGACGGCCGGGTGGATGAGATCCTGGATCTGTTGAAACTTGTCCTGCGCCTCCTGCTCGGTACGCCCGACGACTGGGAAGATGCCGGGCATGACCTTCAGATCGTCGCGGTCGCGGCCGTATTTTGCGAGCCTGCCCTTGAGGTCCGCGTAGAAGGCGCGCGCATCCTCGGTCGTCTGGTGGGCGGTGAAGACCACTTCCGCGGTACGGGCGGCAAGTTCCTTGCCGGGCTCGGAGGAGCCTGCCTGAACCAGCACCGGATGTCCCTGCGGCGCACGGGCAACGTTCAGCGGCCCGCGGACTTTGAAATACTTGCCCTTGTGATTGAGGATATGCTGCTTGTCGGGGTCGAAATAGATGCCGCTTTCCTTGTCGCGAGGGAAGGCATCTTCCTCCCAGGTATCCCAAAGGCCGCGCACCACGTCGGCGAATTCCTCGGCGCGTTCGTAGCGTTCGGCATGGGCATAATGCTCGTCGCGGCCGAAATTATGGGCCTCATGTTCGCTCGACGAAGTAACGAGGTTCCAGCCCGCCCGACCGCCGCTGATGTGATCGAGGGAGGCAAATTTGCGGGCGATATGATAAGGCTCGTTGTAGGACGTGGAGGCGGTTGCCACAAAACCGATATTCCTGGTTACGGCGGAAAGTGCCGAAAGCAGGGTGATCGGTTCAAACTGCGCGACGTAGCGGATGGCGGTACGGCTCAGCGCTTCGATGTCCGTGCCGCGGGTACCGACACCATCCGCCATGAAGATGAGATCGAATTTTGCAGCTTCGGCAGCCTGCGCAAGCGCGACATAATGGGCGAAGTTGGAGCCGGCGTCGGCTTGCGCATCGGGATGGCGCCAGGCGGCAACATGGTGGCCGGTCGGATAGAGAAAGGCTCCAAGCTTGAGCTCTCGGCGAGTGTCGGTCATGTTGCTCTCCTCGGCAATGGCGATCCGTAAAGCCTAGCAACAATGACTATAATCCATAGAAATAGTATTCTATTACGGTTTGATCCGGGAAATTAAATCTCTAGGGCTTTCACACCGGGGCGGGAAAGCATTGCGGTCGAGATTTGGGGGAGCCGGATCAGACGGCCTTGTGCCTCGGAATGCGCGGCAGGAAAACCGTGAGCAGGCCGAGCAGCGGCAAATACGAGCAGATCCGGTAGACGAACTCAATGCCGTGGCTGTCGGCGAAATCGCCGAGGAAGGCAGCACCCAGTCCCCCCGCCCCGAAGGCGAAGCCGAAGAAGACGCCGGCGATCAGACCGACGCGACCGGGCACCAGTTCCTGCGCGAAGACGACGATCGCCGAGAACGCAGAGGCAAAGACAAGGCCGATCACGACACTGAGGATACCGGTCCAGAAGAGGTTTGCATAAGGCAGCAGCAATGCGAAGGGAATAACGCCAAGGATCGAGAACCAGATTACGAAACGGGAACCGAAGCGATCCCCGATCGGCCCGCCGAGGAAGGTGCCGACGGCGACCGAACCGAGGAAGAGGAACAGCATCAGTTGGGCCTGCTGCACATCGAGTTGGAATTTGTCGATGACGTAGAATGTGAAGTAGCTCGACACGCTCGCCATGTAGACGTTCTTCGTCGCCGTCAGCAAGACGAGAATGATGAGCGCAATGATCACCTTGTTCTGCGGCAAGGGCAGCGCACGGCTCACCGCAGGCTTTCCGGCATTCTGCCGGCGGTGGCTCATGAACCAGTTGCCGACCCAGCCGAGCACGACGATGCCGATCATCGCGATGGCGGAGAGCCAGGAGACGCTGTGCTGGCCGAGCGGCAGCACGACGAAGGCGGCAATCAGCGGCCCAATGGCCTGGCCGGCATTGCCGCCGACCTGGAAGAAGGATTGCGCAAAACCGTGACGGCCGCCGGAGGCAAGACGCGCAACGCGCGAGGATTCCGGATGAAAGACGGCCGAACCAAAACCGATGAGGCTCGCAGCCACCAGCAACAATTCGAAACTTGCGGCATTGCCGAGCAGGATCAGGCCGCAGAAGGTGCTGGCCATGCCGACCGGCAGAGAATAAGGCATCGGCCAGCGGTCGGTGACGATCCCCACAAAGGGCTGCAACAGGGAAGCCGTGACCTGGAACGTCATCGTCAGAAGTCCGATCTGGACGAAATCGAGATCGTAGTTTGCCTTGAAGAGCGGATAAAGCGAAGAAAGCAGCGACTGCATGATGTCGTTCAGCATATGGCAGAAGCTCACAGCCACGAGGATCGACATCGTCGTCTTCTCAAAACGGGGGGAAGTCTCGCTCAATACGGCCATAGGCATTTCTCCTGCGGACCGCTGCGCGTGCCGCCGATCACTTCTTCATAAGATGAATCCGGCGACTGGAGCCCTGGGGAAGCTCTCGGCGGCCGCAAGCATGAGCATTTAGCGCAACTTGCGCGTCAGTTACAGCCCAGTTTTCCCAAGTTTGGTACGCTGATGCTTTAATTTCGCTGGAACGCCTGTATTGCTGCACGAATGATTCCGCCACAAGAAAGTACCAATTGAATTTTCCTATGTGCTCATACACTATCATTCTGCCCGAAATGCCGCCTCGAAAGGGCGCCCCGTCAACACAGTCCATGGAACCCAAAAATGAACGCAAAAGCTCCTAATGCAATCGACGTCTACGTGGGCTCGCGTGTGAGGATGCGGAGACTGCTGTTGGGGTTCAGCCAGGAGCGGCTGGCCGACCAGATCGGCGTTACCTTTCAGCAGGTGCAGAAATACGAGAAGGGCATGAACCGCATCGGCGCAAGCCGGCTGCAAAAGATTGCCGAAGTGCTTGCCGTACCGCCGAGCTTCTTCTTCCAGCAGGACGCCGCGCAGCCGCTGAGCCTCGACGGACTGGAGCCCTCCGAAAACTTCGACCCGGTCGGAGAATTCCTGCGTTCGAAGGAGGGGCTGGCGCTTAATCGCGCTTTCTTGAAGATCACCGACCCAACCGTGCGTGAAAAGGTCCTTTCCCTCGTCAAGGCGATGGCTCAGGCCGGAGAGCGCCGGGATATGACTGTCGATCCGGCAAACTCTGAGACGAGCGCTCCGCTCGACGCTTGAGGAAAAACCCGCTGCCGGGAGAACCGCAATGCTCCCTGGCCCGGCCTTGCCGGAGCTGTGGGAGCGTTCTTTATTCGCAGCACCCAGCCTAGATGAGCTTCTCCAGCGTGATCGGCAACGAACGGATGCGCTTGCCGGTCGCGTGAAAGACGGCGTTGGCAATCGCAGGTGCCACCCCGACGATCGGCAATTCGCCGACAGCCTTGCCGCCGAGCACCGAGGCACGGTAATCGGGGATGCCGACGGAAATCACCTGAAGGTCGGGCACGTCCGAATTGGTCGGCACGAGATAGTCGGCCAGATTGTTGTTGATCACGCGGGCATATCGTTCGTCGACAATACCTTCCTCCAGCAACGCCTGGCCAATGCCCATGATAATGCCGCCCCGCCACTGGCTTTCGGCGAGCTTCGGGTTGTAGAGCCTTCCCGAATCGAGCGCGGAAACCATGCGCGAGACGCGGACCGTGCCGAAATCCTCATCCACGCGAACCTCGACGAAATGCGCACACCAGCTATGGAGCGAATAGCCGCCTTCAGTCGGCGCCTTCATTGTCATCATCGTCGTAAAGTTGTCGTAGCGGTCTTTTCCATCCCGCTTGTCTTCCGGCAGCGTGTCACGCAGCGTCTCGACCTTCTCACGGCCGATCTGCCGCATGAAGTCTGCAATCGCGACGCCATCACCTTCTCCCCTCGGCGGCAAGATCCGGCCTTCAGAGATCGTGAGCGTATTGGCCTGCGCGTCCCGGAACGGCGAATTCGCATCGTTGAGAGCAAGCCCGATCAACTCGTCGCGCGCGGCAAGGGCGGCCTTATGAACGGCACCCGTCATCAGGTTTGCAAGCTGCGAGCCGCCAGCGACGGGCGCCCTCGGCAAGGCCGAGTCGCCGAGCTTGACGTGGATATGCTCGACGGGGATGCCAAGGACTTCAGCGGCAGTCTGGGCCATGATGGTATAGGTCCCCTGGCCCATGTCGATGCCGCTGCTTGCAATCTCCGCCGTACCATCGGCAAGGATTCGCACAAGTGCCTCACCAGGCGTGCGGCGCACCGGATAGGTGCCTGCCGCCACACCCCAGCCGATCAGCGCGTTGCCGTCCCGCATGGAACGCGGCTTTGGCGAGCGCTTCGACCAGCCGAAGGCCTCGCCACCCACGGCAAAGGCTTCGCGCAGTTGTCTCGTCGACCAAGGGATCTTGGCAAGCGGGTCTCGCTCGGCATAGTTCAGCAAACGGATCTCGACGGGGTCGATGCCGACGGCATAGGCGAGTTCATCGATTGCCGACTCCAGGCCCCATGCACTGGGATTTTCGCCGGGAGCACGAAGCGCGCCGGGCAGAACCGTATGCACAGGAACGATGTTCTGCCTCGAGCTGAAGTTCGGCACGTCATACATGATCGAGGTGACGGCACCGAGCGGCTCGACGGCCACACCCGTCATCGCCGTTTCATTGGCCCCGCGCTGGACAATCGAAAGCAGCTTTCCTTGCTTCGTTGCGCCGAGCGCCAGCGTTTGCCGGGTGGCAGGGCGGCCGCCGAAGGCAGTGAATGTCTGCGCACGGGTGACCGCGAGCTTGACGGGACGGTCGAGCTTCCTAGCGGCCATGATCGCAAGTGCTGCATGCGGCAACGAGAGTGCCTTGGAACCGAAACCGCCGCCGATATAGGGCGAGATGATCCGCACATTCTCGAAGGGCAATTCGAACCACTCGGCATAGCTGCGCGCCATGCCATCCACCCATTGGCTCGGTTCCCAAAGCGTCAGCACATCGCCGTCCCATTTGGCGATCAGCCCATGGGGTTCGATCGGCACGTTGTATTCACGCGGTGTCTTATATTCAGCTTCGATCCGAACAGGAGCTTCAGCCAGCGCCTGTTCGGCGTTACCCCATTCAATCGTCATTTGCTCGACCGCAATACCCTCCCCGGCCCGTGGATCATCGAAGCCGAAGATGGCCTGCTTCTCGTCGTAGCTCACCTTAATCAACGCCGCGGCAGCGGTCGCCTGTTCGAGCGTTTCGGCGAACACGGCTGCAACATGCTGCCCACTGAAGGTAATCTCGTTGGTCAGCGCGAGATAAGGACCTTCAGGACCGGGCGTGCCGGCCCAGGTGGTTGCCGATTTCAGCTCCATGATGTTGTCCGGGGTCAGCACGAGCAGCACGCCAGGCGATGCCTCAGCTGCAGAGATGTCCATCGAGCTGATTGTGCCTGCCGCAATCGTGCTCTGGACCATCACGCCGTGAACGACGCCGTCGATTTGATTTTCGAGCGCGTAGTTTGCCTTGCCGGTGATCTTTGCCGGTCCATCCAAGCGCGACAGGCGGCCTCCGAGCACGCCATCTGCTGCATCACCGCGTTTGATCTTCGGTTCCATGACGGTCATGCCAGACCTCCCAATCTTTCTATGGCGCGAGCAACGACACGTGGCGCCAGGTCGATCTTGTACCGGTTGGCGCCATGGTCGATGGCGCCCTCAATGGCAAGCACGCTTGCTTTTGCGATCGCCGCCGGTTCGACGGTCTTGCCGATCAAGGCGCGTTCGACCGCGCGGGCGCGCCACGGTTTTGTCGCAACGCCTCCGAGCGCAACACGAAGGTCGCGGATCGTTTTGCCATCCTCTTCCAGCTCGAGGCCGACAGCAGCGCTGGCGGCAGCAAATTCGTAGGATTGCCGGTCGCGGACCTTGAGATAAATCGATCTTCGGGCTGCTTGCGAGGCGGGGACGAAAATGGCGGTGATGAGTTCACCGCGTTCAATTTTATGCTCCAGTTGCGGCGTGTTGCCTGGCGCCAGAAAGAAGTCGTCGACTGCAATCTGCCGCACGCCCAGATGGATCACCGCGTCGAACGCGACGAGCGCCACCGCGAGATCGCCGGGATTGCCCGCGATGCAGTGCTCGCTGGTGCCGAGGACGGCGTGGTTGCGGGTCATTCCGCCGATCGCCGAACATCCCGAACCCGGCTCGCGCTTGTTGCAGGCCGTAAAGACCGCCGGGTCGCGGAAATACGGACAGCGGGTGCGCTGCAGGAGGTTGCCACCAATCGTCGCCATGTTGCGAAGCTGGGCGGATGCCGCCAGCGACAGCGATTGCGAGATCGCAGGGAACGCTTCTTTTATGACCCGATGCTCGGCGACCGCGCTCATCTTGGCAAGCGCGCCGATGGTAACGCCTGTCTCGGTCGACGAGATTGCGTCCAGCCCGGAAAGAAATGTGATATCGACGACCGTTTCCGGCGCGGCAATGCCGCATTTGGCAAGATCGAGCAGGGTGGTGCCGCCTGCAATGACCATCGCCCCTTGCCGGGCGGCCGCCTCACGGGCTTGATCGGCCGACGATGCGCGCAAATAGGAAAACTCTTTCATCGCGCCATCTCCGCAGCTTCGCGCACCGCCGCTACGATGCTGTTATGGGCTCCGCACCGACAGAGATTGCCGGACATATATTCACGGATCTCGCTATCGGAGCCCGTGTGACCCTCGCCAATGCAGGCAACCGCCGACATGATCTGGCCCGGCGTGCAATAGCCGCACTGGAAAGCATCATGCTGAAGAAACGCCGCCTGCACCGGATGAAGGGTGCCGTCTGCCGCGGCGAGGCCTTCGATTGTCGTGACTTGCCGCCCCTCGGCCTGGGCCGCAAGCGTGAGACAGGCAAGGACGCGCCTGCCGTCGATATGGACGGTGCAAGCGCCGCACTGCCCGTGGTCGCAGCCTTTCTTCGTGCCGGTCAGCGCCAGATGTTCACGCAATGCATCGAGCAGCGTCACGCGTGGATCGACAGCAAGCGCGTGCTTTGCACCGTTGATATCAAGCCTGAGGTTGATTGTCCGGGTCATGGTTTTCTCCTGCCTCGACGGAGGAATTTTACGCCGTCATTGAAAATAGCCGGGTCTTGAATTGCAAAGCGCCTGCGCCAGCTAAAATCTGGTTTCGGTCTCTGCGGGATTTGCTTTCACCTCGTGGCGCCTGCGCAATTGAGACATGACATTCCGCCTCTTTCTGCGATAACAGGTGCAAGGCGCTCAAGTTAAACGGAGGCGCCTCCGATTAAACTAGCGGCTTGCGCGGCAGCGTCAAGTCCCCATCCGCAGGAGAGGCTTTTGACCGGAAAGGCAATAGCCGGAAGCGAGACGAAGCCCGAAAGACGCATGCGTGCCGATGCGTTACGCAACCGCGACAAACTCATTGCTGTTGCCGCCGACGTCTTCGCCGATCATGGCGTCGAAGGTTCGCTGGAGGAGGTCGCTCGGCGTGCCGGCGTCGGTATCGGAACGCTCTACCGGCACTTTCCGACGCGCGAACATCTGGTCGAAGTTGTCTATCGGCGGGAGCTGCAGAATTTGGCGACGGCCGCCAGCGATCTGGCGGCAACACATCCGGCGGACCAGGCCCTTGAAGAATGGATGCACCGTTTCGTCAACTACATTGCCGCCAAGCGCGGTATGGCACAAAGCCTGCGCATTTTGCTGAATTGCAACTCGGAGCTCTTTGCCGAAAGCGCCGGCATCATCTCCGGGGCTCTTCGACAGTTGGTGGACAACGCTGCTGCAAAGGGCGTGATCCGCAGCGACGTGGAGAGCACCGACCTCTTGCATGCGCTTTCCAGCATCTATTCGATGCCCGACTCGCCGGAATGGCGGGAACGCTCGCGCAGGCTGATCCGCCTGTTGATGGATGGACTTAAATGGGGTGTAAAAATGGGGCCGGCCGATTAGGTCGGAAGCGACTCGGTTAAGTGGGGCAGAAACAGGTGGCAAGGGGAGACCTTTGCATCGCTGAACGATGCTGTGGGTAGCGCCGATCCTCGATTGCATTGGCCGGATTTCGGAGCGACGATTGACCTGGACGGGGCCCTAAAATGCACGGGACAGACCCTGGAGACTTGAATGAAGCAGAGGTGATCGCATCGCACGATGCGGTCGTTGATCGGCTGCACTTTCTGCATCAGCAAAAGACAGCGCACGCCCTGCTCGAATTGGCGATCGGCGAACGCGTGGTGTTCGAAGACAATTACGGCCAGCCGCGGGCCGGGATTGCAATGAGCGCCGCCGCGGAGTTTTGACAGCGATGAAATTTAGGGTAGAAATGCCTCAAAAGGTAGAAATATCGGAGCTGTCATGTCGCTCAATATCAAAAACCCCGCCACAGTCGCTCTCGTTGACGAGCTTGCGCGGCGGTAAGGTATCAGCAAGACCGCAGCCATTCATCAGGCTTTGACGGAGCGTCTACATCGCATGGGATACGGCGATGTGGCGCAGGAGCGTCTGCTCACCGAGATGCAGGCGATCCGTGGGCGAGTGTCGCGATTGCCCGAACTCGACAGCCGAAGCGATGAAGAAATCATCGGCTTCGATGAGCATGGAATTCCGAACTGATGGTGATCGATACCTCTGCGATTGTCGCGATCCTGCGCAGTGAACCAGAGGCCGCAACGCTCGAGAGAACGGTCGTCGCCAACCCTATTTATCGGGCTCAACGTCGGGCGCGACCAGACCGAGGACGGGCGCGGCTGGTTAATTGAAATCCGAAAGCAAAAGCGACAGCCACCTTATCTGCCCGCGTACCCGATTCGGCTGGTGCAGAACCTTGGCGCTTTCCAGCTAATGCGCTGATATGATTTGTTTCCCGTTCATTACTGAAGTTAAAAAGAGGTTCATTTCCGCAAGCCATGTTTCGGTGACTCGGGTAAGTATTGCGCGAAAAAGCCCGTTTAGAAGGTGCTTAACCGCCTGTTAAGCCAGCGGCCTTGCAAGAAAATGAGAATCGGCGCTAAATGCGGTTTCATTGGCCTCACGGCGTTAAAATCGCATTTTCGAGATTTCCATGAATATGGCACCTACAATTGGTAAAGCAATTTCTGATGTCGACCAGCTGATCATCGGCCAGGCACAGGAACTGTCCGACAAGTTGAAGCAGCATCGCCTGGAAATGTTTCCGCCCCGTGCGATGAAAAGCCTGCGCGAATTCCAGCTTGCCGAGGTGGCGCGTTTCCTTGGCGTCACGAGCGGCTATCTTCGCAATCTTTCGCTGGAGGGCAAGGGGCCCCTTCCGCAGGTGACGCCATCCGGGCGCAGATCCTATACCGCCAGGCAGATGGATGAAATGCGGCTGTTCTTGGATCAGAATGCCAGAGGCAGCACGCGTTACGTCCCGCACCGCACGGGCAATGAACACCTGCAGGTCATCGCCGTCGTGAATTTCAAGGGCGGCAGCGGCAAAACCACGAGTGCTGCCCATCTCGCCCAGCATCTGGCGCTGACTGGCCACCGCGTTCTTGCCGTCGACCTCGACCCGCAAGCCTCGCTTTCGGCGATCCACGGCTTCCAGCCGGAATTCGACGTCGACGAAAACGAGACGCTTTATGCGGCAATCCGTTACGACGACGAGCGGCGACCGCTTAAGGAAATCATTCGCAAGACCAATTTTCCCAATCTCGACCTTGTTCCAGGCAATCTCGAATTGATGGAATTCGAGCATGATACGCCGCGCGTGCTTGCCCAGGGCAAAGCGAGCGACTACGGCCGCATCTTCTTTGCCCGCCTTGACGAGGCGCTGTCTTCCGTCGCCGACGACTATGATGTCGTCGTCATCGACTGCCCTCCCCAGCTCGGCTTCCTGACGATGAGCGCCATCTGCAGCGCAACCGCCGTGCTCATCACCGTTCATCCGCAAATGCTCGACGTGATGTCCATGTGCCAGTTCCTGCAGATGCTGGGCGAGGTGCTGAACACGCTGAAAGGCGCCGGCGGCAACATGAATCTCGACTGGTTGCGCTATCTCGTGACGCGCTACGACCCGCAGGATGGGCCACAGACGCAGATGGTCGCCTTCATGCGCTCGATGTTCCGCAATCACGTGCTCACAAATCCCATGCTGCGAAGCGTGGCGATTTCGGATGCTGCCATGACAAACCAGACCCTCTACGAGGTGGAGCGCAATCAGTTTACCCGCGCGACCTATGACCGCGCCATGGAGGCCATGAGCGCCGTAAATGGCGAAATCGCCGAGCTCATCCATAAGGCATGGGGGCGCAGATGACGGCGCACCGATTGACAGCAACCAACCGTTCAACCGCCAGGAGGAGAAAGAATGGCACGTAAGAATATCCTCTCGGGCCTGATGGACGATTCCAAGAAGTTTACTGCCGTAAACAGCGAGCCCGTAAACGACCCCGATAAGCAGCAGATGAACTTCAAGGGAATTGGCGCGCTCGGTGCCGTTACCCGCAGTATCGATGCCCTTGCTGCAAGGGCTGACGCTGCGCGCGAAATCGAAGAAAGGCTCGCCCATGGCGAAACCGTGATTGATCTCGACACGGCACTCATCGAAGATTCCTTCGTCAGCGATCGTCTCGGGCACAATGATGAGCAGTTTCAGGAATTGGTGGAAGCCATCCGCCTGCGAGGGCAGGATTCACCCATTCTTGTCCGCCCGCATCCGGAAAAGGATGGAAAGTTCCAGATCGCCTTCGGCCATCGCCGCGCGCGCGCTGCCAAGGAACTTGGGCGGCCGGTTCGCGCCGTCGTCAAGAAGCTTGCCGATCGTGATCATGTAATTGCCCAGGGACAGGAAAACTCCGCACGCGCGGATCTCTCCTTCATCGAACGGACGATGTTTGCCGACAAACTCGACAAGCTCGGCTTCGATCGGGAGACGATCATGGCAGCGCTCAACGCTGACAAGACGACCATCTCCAAGATGCTGTCGGTCACCCGGCGCATTCCGGCCGAGATTCTTTCGGCAATTGGCGCAGCACGCGCAACCGGCCGCGACCGTTGGCATGACCTTTCGGCGAAATTCGAAGAAGACAACGCTGCCGAGCGGGCGATGCTGTTTATCGAAACGCCAGCCTTTGAAGCTGCCGAGCCGGATGCCCGGTTCGACATGCTTGGCGCATTCCTCAGCAAAAAGCCGGCATCAGCCGTCCAGACCGCAACGCCGTCCTCGGCCGTGACCCAGTGGCAGCACAGGGACGGCTCCGTCAAGGCGAAGATCAAGGATGACGGGAAGCAATTCACCATCGCGCTGAGGGCAGGGAAGGCGTCGGCCTTCGGCACCTATATCGCGGATAATCTCGATCGGCTCTACGAGGCGTTCGAGGATAACAGGACGACAGGAAAGAACGGAGATCATTAGCAAAAGAAAAGGCCCCCGAACGTTGCCGTAGCGGAAGCCCTCTCTGATCTAGACACCCAGAGAATCACATTTCCGCACAACATAGTCAAGAGTCTCCGGCACCTATTTTCGGTGAGCTGATATCTTTTGCCTTGAAGAAGGCGAAGAAAATGGAAAGCGGAAGTGTGACGACGCCTTTTGGGCGGCGGCCGATGACACTTGGCATGCTCGCAAGTCAGGTCACCAGCCAAAAAATTGAGCCAGGCGCCTCAATCGATAAATGGAAAATCTATCGTGCGCTTTGTGAAGCCAAGCCTCTGCTCGATATATCCGACAGAGCGCTCACGGTATTGAACGCGCTTTTGAGCTTCTACCCGAAAGGCGAGCTTGCTGCAGATGACAGTCTTGTCGTCTTTCCCTCCAACACGCAGCTCTCGCTTCGCTGCCATGGCATGGCCGAGCAAACGATCCGGCGGCATATGGCCGTCCTCGTCGCTGCCGGCCTCGTGATCCGCAAGGACAGCCCCAACGGAAAGCGCTACGCTCGCAAGAACCGCAATGGCGGGATCCACGAAGCTTTTGGCTTCTCACTCGCCCCTCTGCTTGCGCGCGCCTGCGAAATCGAACGCCTGGCCGCGAAAGTCTCTGCCGACCGCCTCTACATCCAAACGCTCAAGGAACGTCTCACGCTCACCCGCCGCGACATCTCAAAGCTTGTCCACGCAGCGATCAGTGAAGAGCTTCCCGGAGACTGGCAAGCGGTCAACACACGCTTTCACGATATCCTGAACCAATTGCCGCGCGCAGCTGGTGCCCATGCGGTTGCGTCCACCTTGGATCTCCTCGACGCATTGCGCGATGAAATCGTCAAGCGACTGGAAATACAAATTAAAACGGACAATCTGAGCGCCAATGACTCACAAAATGAGCGGCACATACAGATAACAGAATCCGAATCTAATCTTGATTCTGAAGCCGATGTTGAAACTGGAACCCCTGAGTTGACTGCAGTAAACTCGCCAATGATCGATCCGGCAAACGACAGCGACACTGAACTCCGTCAACCTCAGGCAAGAACCAACACCGTATCGACGATATTTCCGCTCTCCCTCGTCCTGCAGGCATGCCCGGAAGTGCGTAGCTATGGTCCTGCCGGAACTGTCAGAACCTGGCAGGACCTCATTGCCGCAGGAGCTATCGTCAGTTCAATGCTTCATATCAGTCCCTCAGCATACAGAGACGCTTGCCGTGTCATGGGTCCGCAAGCTGCCTCAGCCGTGCTGGCCTGCATTTTCGAGAGGTCGGGGACGATCAATTCAGCCGGCGGTTATTTGCGCGACCTCACGCGGCGCGCCCAACGCGGCGAGTTTGCGATCGGATCGATGTTGATGGCGATTGCAAGGACACGGGAACATCATGACGCCCATCATTGAGTTGACTGCAGTAAACTCACACTTGACCGGCCCAAAACGACAGCCCCGCAACCTTCGTCAACCGACGCCGCATCCACGTTACTTTGGCTCTTCCTCGTTTGCCGGCACGCCCAACGCTGCGCGTTACGGCCCGGTCGAAACGATCAAAGCCTCGTAGGACATAATGCCCGCCGACGCGCTGATCGGCCAGACGCTGCAATCAATACTTCAGATCCAACCATGCTGCTTCCTCGGGTCTGCAATAGGCAAGTGTACCCGCCTCCTTGATGCGGCAGGAGCGATCAACGGAGCCGACGGTGCGACCCTAAACAGCCTGAGGCACCTGATGGAGTTGCGATAGGATCGAAATTCGGAAGTCCGGCAGGGGTCGAGAAGCCGCAGGAGGCGCGTCACTCGTTTAAGCCCGAGAAATCAAGGCATCGCAAGGCCTGAAACAGGGGCCGCAGTGACCGAACGAAATGTCGTGATTGTTTCCGTTAGATGTTGAATAGTCTGTGATAACAAACTGTTAGAGATCGACTAAACTTGATCTGATCTCCCGGAAATCATGCTGCTATGGTACCTAAACGGCGCCTTATGGTCAAGGAAAGCATGTCGTCCAGCGCCGGAGATCGGCAAGATGCGACATCGAAGTATCCTTGCGGCAAAACCGTGCGGGATGGATGGACAGGTCGGCGCCAGCCTGGAAGCGGACATCGCTTCAGACGAGGGCCGTCCTTAACGGGTGAGATATTGGATGTAATGCCTGCCGTGAACCGCCGACTTCTCGATATGAGCCCGAACCCCGAATACATCCCGAACGAGCTCTTCGGTCAGAACCGCTTCGGGCGGCCCGGCAGCAACCACGCGGCCGCTATGCAGGACGGCCAGGCTATCGCAGAACATTGCCGCCAGATTGAGATCATGCAATGCGATGACGCTGGTGACCGGAAGCGTCGTGACGAGATCCAGCAGCTCCAACTGATGCTGGATGTCGAGATGATTGGTTGGTTCATCAAGCAGCAGTTCGGTCGGCGTCTGCGCAAGGGCGCGAGCGATGTGCGTGCGCTGACGCTCCCCACCTGACAGTGTGCGCCACAGCTGTAAAGCCTTGGCCGTCATGCCGACCTGTTCCAGCGCCGCATTGACGGCGTCTTCGTCCGTCCTATCCCAGGGGGAGAGCGCGCCTCGATGCGGTGTTCGCCCGAGGCGGACAACATCCTTTACCGAAAGGTCCGCATCGGTTGTCGCTTGCTGTTCGACCAGTGCGATACGCTGGGCAATCTCGCGACGCGCCATTGTGCTGATATCGCTCTCGCCCAGTCTGATGACGCCGCTCTCAACCTGCCGCAGCCGGCAGATGAGACGCAGCAGGCTCGACTTGCCAGAGCCATTGGGTCCGAGCAGACCAAGCGTCTTGCCCGGCGCAACATCAAGGCTGACGCCATCGACGATCACTGTGCTGCCGGCGCACCAGGCGACGTTGCGCATCGATATACTCATACCGGCCTCCTTGCCTTGTAGAGGATGAGGGCGAAGACAGGCGCGCCGAAAAGTGCCGTGACCACGCCAATTGGAAGCACCTGCTGCGGGATGATCGTGCGCGAGACGATATCGGCAAGTACCATGAAGATCGCCCCGATCAACGCTGTTGCCGGCAGTAACCGCTCGTGAGCGGGTCCGACCAGAAAGCGCGCCGCGTGCGGAATGACAAGACCAACGAAGCCGATCGAACCGACGATGCTGACGACGGCAGCGGTCATCACCGCCGTCAGTCCAAGAAGGGTAAGACGCACGCGCCGCACCGGTACGCCGAGCGCTGCGGCAGAGTCCGTACCGAAGGCAAAGGCATCCAGCACACGTGCGTGAAGCATGCAGATAACAAAGCCGCCGCCGGCAATGGGGGTAACGAGAAAAACATCCGTCCAGCGCACGCCGCTGAGGCTGCCGAGCAACCAAAACATGATACCCCTTGCCTGCTCGGCATCGGCCGAGGTCGTGACGATGTAGGACGTCAACGCATTGAAGAGCTGCGAACCAGCAACGCCTGCCAGGATGATCCGATCGGCGCCGCCGCCTGCGCCTGCGGCCAAAAGGGAGACGAGACCGAAGGCTGCCACCGCACCGAAAAAAGCACCGGTGGAAAGCGTCAGCACGCCGGACCCGATGCCGAGGATCATGATGGCGACCGCGCCGGTCGAGGCGCCCGCCGAAATGCCAAGCACATAAGGTTCGGCAAGCGGATTGCGAAGCAGGGCCTGCAGCATGGCGCCCGTCATCGCAAGAGCCGCGCCGGAACTTGCAGAGACCAGGGCGCGGCTCAGCCGATAGTCCCAGATGATACCCTCATGGATCGGCTTGATTGCGAAGGAGGTGCCGAACATTCGATTGGCAATAGCTTGCGCAATCGTCCGCAGCGGTATGACGATCTCGCCGATCGACACGGCGAGGCCTATCGCCAATGTCAGTGCGGCCATTGAAAGCAGGGACAAGGCGGCAAAGCCGCCCCATCCGTTACGTTGCCCGGCGTCTTTGCTCACTTCGCCAGTCCAAACTGCCGTATGGCTACTGCAAGCGTCTCGATGCCGTCGACAAGGCGGATCGATGGGCTCATTGCCTGCGAGTCCATGACGACCACCTGCTTCTTTTCCACAGCGCTGATCCTGCTTGCCACAGGATCGGTGTTCAGAAACGTAAGCTTGATGGCCGGATCGTCGGCCACGTAGCGGCGACGATCCATCCCGGCGATGACGATGATTGCGGGATTGAGGCCGGCGACCGTTTCCCAGCCGACCAACGGCCATTCCTCGTTCGTGGCAATCACGTTCTTTGCCCCAAGGGCCTGCATGATATAGGCGGGCGCGCCGTTGCGGCCGGCCATGAAGGCTTCCCCGTCGACTTCCTTGCTGGAGAACCAGAATACGACCGGGATATCCCTTACCCTTGCCCCGGCAACGGATGCAATCGCCTTATCCTCACGTTCCTTCAGCCTTGCGACCAATGCCTCGCCGCGGTCCTGAACGTTAAAGATCGCGGCAAGTTCGGCGATCTCCTGATAGATGACCTCGGTCTTCAGCATTTCCTTGCGGACACCATCACCACCCGTCGTATTATCCTTGGCGGCGCAATCGGCCGGCGCGACATAGGTGTTGATGCCAAGCTTCGAAAACTGATCGTAGGTTCCAACCGAGCCGTTCGGGCCGACATGCCACTCGAACTCGGCAGCAACCAGGTCGGGGCCGGTTCCGACCACCGCCTCGAAGCTCGGATCATTGTCGGCGAGCCGCTTGATTTTGCTGTTTTCCGCATCGAATTGTTTGAGCACTGGGCTGAACCAGACAGCCGTGCCGGCGATGCGATCGGCAAGGCCGAGCGACAGCAGGATTTCGGTCATCGCCTGGCCGATCGATACCACCTTGTCCGGCACTCTATCGAAGGTGATGGATCGGCCGCAATTGGCAATTGTCAGGGGGTAGGTGGTCGAAGCGGCAAAAGCAGGTGCAGAAATCGCTGAGGTTGCCAATACCGCGAAGGCAAGGCGCAGAATGAACCGCCGAAGTTTTGGATCGGATGACATGAAAACACTCATAGGGAATTGAGGATGCGTCGGCACGGCGGCCTGATCGCTTCGATGTTGATGGGAAACGCTTAAGGTGGTCACCGGCCATACGCGCGGGCGAGCCGTCCGGCACGACGGGCTTACCTGCAGCGACTATGGTTTATTGAAAAGAGCGATCTGTTCCGTCTCACGCGGAAGGGGGCTGCGCCGATTAGGGGCGTCAAAAGAAATCATCTCGTCTCCTGTTCCGGGCAACCCCGCCCGTTCAATTGGATCTCTCTTTGACGGCAGGTCTCCTGGCTCGCGGATATACACCGGACCATCTGCCTTCCCATGAGAACGAGCTCACAGTGGCATGGCGCTTGGCGCCACGAGGATGATCGGCAATCCGCTTACAGTTGCGGGGGCAGCCACGGTCTTGGTCCCTTTTTGGGTCGTCCGCACCGTGTTCCCTATTAATCCCCTCGGAGTTTACTTCGGGGAACCGTCGCGCTCAGTTATGCCGAGCGCAACCGTCTCGTCAAGCCGTTGAGACAAGAGCGATCAATGGACGGCGCCTGATCCCCCGACGGCGACGATGCCGAAAGGCAGTCCCTCAACTGGAAGGGTTCGAACCTCTTTCATGGTCTCAATATCGATCATCCGCACAACGCTATGGCGAGGATCGGTGATGGCAATCTGATCGCCTGCAACTGCGAGCCGGGGGCGCGGATCGCGCCAGTGACCATCCTTGCTGTAAGGCTCGGTGACGCTTGCCGACGTCGTGATCTGACCGCTTAGAACGTCGACAAGATGCAATTGCCCGTCTTCGGTCAGTACATAGGCATTCTTGACCCGCGTAGGATCGAGCGCGAAATCGATACGTCGGGTCGGCAGGTCGACCAAGCGATACGGTTCGGTGCCGTCTGGGTCGATCAGGGCAATCTTGTCCTCGCCGTAGTTGCCCAGGAAAAATTGCATCGCCTTGCTGCCGAGCAAGGTCGTCACTTTTCCCTTCGGCAGCTTGTCGCCATATTCCAGCATTTTAAGTTGCACGGTTTGCTCCTTGCCAGGGCGGGCAATCAGGACACCTTCCTCGCAGCCGAAGGCAACGAGCTTTGCCGAGAAGGCTTCTCCGTGCAGCGCCGTGCAGGGCGTGACGTCGCCGACCTGTCTTCCGTTTGCGCTTAGAACACGTAGGCCCAGACGTGGCGGCAGTTCATCCGGTTTGGTTTCCGCCTTGGTATCAGGAACCGAGACCAGCATATTCCGCCCCATGGGCACGGCGACACCATGGTGAGGTGCCGTCGCGTCTATAAGCTTTTCGGATGCTGCGCCTTCCAGAAGACCTTCTTCGGAAACGAGCTTGGCTTTGCCTTCCCGATCGTAAAACAATACCACGTCGTCGCCATGCATGACGGCGTGGACCGGCCGTTTCCCGTCGAGTGTGGCTTGCAGCAGCAAAGGTGCGGATGTTTCCAGATCGCGATGCTCGCCATGGTCGGAAAGCGTCACACCGGTTTTGATCACCTGGACGGTATTAGCTTCTGATTGAACGGCAAAAACAGTCTGGCCGGAATGACTGGCGGCCAGCGCCGCATAACCCTTTAGCCCAAACTCGCCGATCTGCTCACCGGTCTTGACGTCGAATGAACGAACCATGGGAGCCGTGTGGTCGGCGATGAACAGGCGCCATGTCTGCTTTTCCTCTTCAGCGGAGGCCGGATTCACCAAGAGGCTTGCTGCAAACGCTCCGGCCATCGTCAATCTGGGTATCATCGGAAATCCCTTTTCTGATATGTAATAACATTACACGCTCTAGCGGAGTTCCAGAAACATGTCCAGGCCGTCGGGGCCGAAGGCGATGTAGCGCTCGAGCTGCCCCCCACAAGCCTGCACCGCGAAACCCGTTTGCTGGCGCTGCTCGCCGCCATCATCGCCGCGGCCGAGCTTGACCTCAATGAACACGATCGGCTGACCCTTGCCCGGCAGTCGATGGAGCGGAGGCTCACCGGACGGCGGACGTCGTCAAAACTGCCGCAGCTGATCGAGCTGGTGATGACGAGGCCGCTCCTGTCAACCGGCATGGTCGCAAAGGCGATCGACGTCACGCCGCAAACAGCGGTCAGAATCGTCGGCGAGCTGGGCTTGAGGGAGATTGACGGGGAGGGGGAAGTTTCGGGCGTGGGGAGTGGTCTGAGTGGTCGGCATAGGGGCGTGGGCAACGCTGTGACAACCGTGAACAGTGAGTTATCGAGCTGCAGGCTGAACATGCGTAGCAGTACCAGAGCACCCTAAACTTCTAAAAAGAAAGGGCATTGATTCTGGACCAAGATATGGTCTAGATATCTTACGTTATTGGACCTTTAAGTGGTCCGGAATAGGAAGCAGGCGATGCAGGTGTCCGTTACTGAAGCGAAAGGTCAATTGACAGAGTTGGTTCGGCGTGCCGAAGCGGGAGATGAGGTTATCTTGACCCGGCATGGCCATGCGGCAGTTCGTCTTGTTCCCGTAAAGACGGGGCCTGACAGAAGATCTCGTCGGGCGCTACTCGAGGCGGTTCGTACCGCCGCGTCCATGAAGGCGACGACCGGACCCAACGCAGCGCGTAGCCAGGATTTTCTCTACGGTGCTGATGGCCTTCCGGAATGATCGCCGTAGATACGTCGGCGCTGATGGCGATCGTGCTAGATGAACCTGAAGCGAATTTCTGCATCGGTGCGCTCGAAACCGAAGCCGACCTTCTAATCTCCGCGGGCACAGTCGCGGAAGCTCTCATCGTGTCTGCTCGGCGGAATGTTGGGGAGGAGATGGCACGCCTTATCGACGGGCTGGGCTTCGAAATTGTATCTCTTACGCCCGCTTCCGCTAGGCGGGTCGCCCATGCATATGAAATGTGGGGTAAGGGCGTCCATCCAGCGGGGCTGAATTTCGGGGACTGTTTCGCCTACGAAGTGGCGAAGGAACATGCCTGCCGCCTGCTCTTTGTCGGCGATGATTTTACGAAGACCGATATTGAAAGAGTTATCTGAGGGGCGATGGTGACAGAAGCGATGATATTGCCAGAAGGGTGGGTGATGACTACCGTCGCCAAGATTGGGGCGGTGCGTCTGGGCCGACAGCGTTCGCCGGACCAACACACCGGACAATTTGCCACGAAGTACGTTCGTGCGGCCAACATCACGGCTAACGGAATTGATGTTACCGACGTATTGGAAATGGATTTTTCGCCAGCGGAGCGTCAGGTATTTCAGTTTCAAGTCGGCGACATCTTGCTTGGCAGAGGCGGCCGGCAGCCCCAAGCAGGTAGGGCGCGCGCCAATCTGGCAGGGCGAAATACCCGACGGCTGTTTTCAAAACACCGTTATTCGCGTTCGTCCTCACGCCGTTGTCCCTGAATTCGCCCTGCTCGTTTTTCGGCGTATGGCGGAAGTGGTGCCTTTGGGGAAGTGGCCCCGTGGGGTAGCCGACGGCTCCTCATCATAGACTCAGACCTTTGGCGACGCTGAAGGAAGCCGAAGTCGACATTCATCCAACATTTGTAGGCGTCAATAACAGCAAGCGCGGCAAAACCATCTTTGAGCGATGGTCCCAAGACATCGCTCAGGAGCCGTTGTTCATCGATGATCCCGTGATCGTCGGCCGCGCGGGACACCCCTTCGGAACAGATCGCCCTCGATAAACTGCATGAAAGCGATCGGTTAACTAGGGTGAGGTGCCTTGCAAATCCAGAAGATATGGATAACTGATCGTTTTGAAAACGTCTCTTATGAACCCACCGAAAGGTTAAGAACTCCAAGTCCGACGACTGAATTTTGCTGTTTTCTCGTCCGGGAAACTGACGCCCCTTGCCTTGCAGGCGCGTGCCGATATTGCCCGTCGCTGGAAAGGATGGCAGACACGCCTCGATCCGGCACGACTTGTCTGTATTGACGCGACTTGGATCAAGACGAACATGGCCCACTCGATGGTTGGGCCCGAAAGGCAAGCGTTTGCGCGGCTTTTTGCTGGGCACTTTGACTCTGGCCGCCGCCGCTCCATTGTTCCATTCATGATCTACTTTACGAGTGACACCCATTTCGCCGACCCACGTGTGCTGCGGATCGATCGCAGGCCGTTCCCCGATATGGCAGAGCACGACGTTGCGCTGATCAGTAACTGGAATGCCATCGTCGGAAAAGACGACGACATCTGGCATCTCGGCGACTTCATGTCGTCGAAAGGGGGCGACTGCGATCAGCTTCTTTCGATGCTGAACGGCCGCAAGCACTTGATTATTGGCAACTGTGATCCCGAGACGACAACGAAGGCTGAGAACTGGACCAGCGTTCAGCATTATGCCGAGCTCGTTACAGACGAGCGTCTTGTCGTGCTATGTCATTTTCCGTTCCGCACTTGGCACAAGATGGGCAAGAACTCGATCAACCTTCATGGGCATTCGCATGGCCGGCTGAAGCCGATGCCCCGGCAATATGATGTCGGCGTTGATGCGCGGGCTCTCCGACCGGTCACACTTGCGCAGCTGCTGTCATTGCCGTGACACTTGCGGTCTCGATCATTCGATGGCGACTGACAATGCCGAAAGGCGCTGCGTTCCCCATCCCTGTTGCGACCGCGTAACACGGATTGCATTTGGACAGAGCAAATGGTCGTAGCGCATAAATGTCCCGCCCGGGCCTGGTCGATGAAAGAGCAATCTCCAGCCCGACGCGGGGGCATGCTGGAAGGCCGCGGGAATGGCGGCCCTCCAAGCAATCAGAAATAATGACTCATGCAGCCTTCGTTGCCTTCACATTTGCCGAAGTTTGCGCAAGCTGGGTGAGCTTCTTGTCGGTGGCTTCCTCTTCCGCGAGGCTTGCCTGAAGGAGAGGGATCGCGTCCTTCAGACCCAGCTGCTTGGCCCAGGCGATCAGCGTGCCGTAGCGGGCGATTTCATAATGTTCGACAGCCTGGGCCGCAGAGATCAATCCTGCGTCGAGTGCAACAGAGCCCTTGAACTCTTCGATGATCTCTTCGCTTTCGGCGATGATGCCCTGGATCGCCTCGCAGGTCTTGCCACGAGCGGGCTTGCCGATGATCTCGAAGACTTGCACGAGCCGCTCGATCTGACTTTCGGTTTCGTCACGGTGTTTCAGGAAACCCGCTTTGCCTTCCTCCGATTGCGCCGCGCGCGCCATCTTCGGCAAGGCTTTGAGGATTTGCTTCTCGGCGAAGTAAATGTCCTTCAGCGTGTCGACAAACAGGTCGTTTAGCGTCTTTGCAGCCATTCTGCTCTCCTATGGTAGGGGGTAAGTGACCAACCTGAACGCGACGCAGCGCGGGATGTTCCGATCAGCTGACAACAAGCCCATTGCGCACCGACATGCGAAACGCAAAACCTCTGCGAGATGACCCGATTGCCCGTCGTCTTCGGAATGATTGTCCAAGGGCATCACGTTTCCAAGCGGAACCAGCGCTCACGCAAAGTGTTTCACTGACAACCCATGGAGAGCTCAGATGAAATACTTTTACAGGGTCGTCGGCGCGAAAGGGGAATTGGCAGAGACGAGCTGCGAGTTTGACGGGGTGCAGGCTGCAAAGGCCGAAGCCCGCAACGCTCTTACCGAGACTGCCGCCGGCGGATTGCCTGAAACCCCCGTCCACATGTTGTCGGTCGAACTGTTCGACGAAAACCGCCTGCCAATCACTGAGCTGCGATTAATCCTAGAGGAAATTAGCAAGGAGTGACGCCGCTGAGCGAGCATATGCACAGTCTTGGCGAATGGCGTCACTTGTGCGTGGACATGCAGTGCCTGTTCTTCGAGGCGACGCCATGGCACGTCGAATGGATGAAGCGCGTCTTGCCGCTGGTTGAGGAGGTCGCAGGCCATCATGCCGAGCGGACGGTCTTTACGCGATTTATTCCACCGGAAAACGCAGCCGACATGCCAGGCACGTGGCAACACTATTATGAGAAATGGTGGATGATGACGCGCAAGCAGCTGCCGTCCGGTCTGATAGAACTTGTCCCTTCGCTTGCCCGCCTTGTGCCGCCTGCTCGGGTGTTCGACAAGCCCACTTACTCACCTTGGATCTGTGGACGGCTCCATGCGACGCTTGCCGAAGAGGGCGTGTCGACCCTTGTTATCAGCGGTGGCGAGACGGACGTCTGCGTATTGGCTGCGATCCTGGGTGCAATCGATCTCGGCTACCGGGTCATTTTATTGACGGATGCTGTCTGTAGCGGTGCAGATGAATCGCATGAGGCGTCATTGGAACTCCTGGGCGAGCGATTTTCAGTGCAGCTTGAGCTGACGGAAACCGATCGATTTCTGCAGTGCATCTAGTCGACGCTCCTCGCGCCCCGGCCGTACATGCACAGGAACACGCAAAGGCTGACGTCGATGCCACGGCTTCTAGTCAGGGGGTTTCGTCGTTCTTTCGGAGAATGGCGCATCAGTTCCGGGATCATGCATTGCCATGCTGCCGCACCTTTTTCAACGGTGGGGCCCAGGGAGGGGGAAACTTGGCCTTTTCGCCTCGCCGGTTGTTCTGGCGCGGTCAAATTTCTTCCCGCCATTGGGTCGTTTCGCGAAGTTGTGCGTTTACCATCGTAGAAACAGAGCCCGCCAGGAGAGAATTATGACCAAGACCTTTGACCTGTCCGACTTGTCCGATGAGGAACTGGCCTCCCTCATCGACGAGGCAACAACCCTGCGAGACACCAGACGTGCCAGCCGTGAAGGTGAGCGTCGAGTAGCTTCGGATGGTTCGATGGGGCAGGATGTGAGGGCCCCGGATCATGGCGTTATCCCCACGCCCACGCCGCGGGAAGTCAAGGATGAAGGTCAGGCACATGGCGTGCCCAAATAATGGCGCCGGGAGCCAGTTATTGCTCGGCACCCACGTCCACGATGCTGGATTTGTATTGCTTGCGCATCGCATCGGCTGACTGACGAACGATTTCAGAAACCTTCAAGAACTGTTGAGCTAAGGGGCTCGTCTTGCGCCAGATCATGCCGATCGTTCGTGAGGGTTGAACGCTCTGAAAGTGAGCGACAGAGACTGACGCCGAGCGCGTCTCTACTCTAACGGCCATTTCGGGGATCAAAGTGACGCCAATGCCGGCGCTGACCATTTGGACCAGCGTCGACAAAGAGCTGCCGTCCAGCAGCTCTCGCGGCAGCGCCGAATGAATGTTGCAGAATGACAAAGCCTGATCGCGAAAACAGTGCCCCTCTTCCAGTAGAAGCAGCCGCATTTCACGCAGGGCCTCGCGGTTGGGTACAGGCTTACCTTCATCCTCGCTTGGTCGGACCAGCACGAAATTCTCCGAAAACAATGGAACCTCGGTCAACGAAGGTTCGGATACCGGCAACGCGACAATTGCAGTGTCGAGCCTGCCTTCCGCCAGTTCATGAACCAGCTTGGAGGTCAACGTCTCGCGCACGTGGATCTCAAGCCCGTCATTTATGCGGGTGAGGTTGCCGATGATCGCAGGCAGCAGGTAGGGCGCGACCGTCGGGATCACGCCTATCCGCAACCGCCCCACCAGCCGGTCCTGCGAAGCGCGAGCCAGGTCTGCCAGTTCATCAACAGAACGCAGGATGTCGCGCACGCGAAGCGCAAAGGCTTCCCCGAAGCTGGTCAGCCGGACTTGACGCGCGCCTCTTTCGAAGAGCTCTGTCCCCAGCGTTTCTTCGAGTTCCTTGATCTGCATGGACAAGGCGGGCTGGGAAATCGCACAGACATCTGCCGCGCGTCCAAAATGGCCTTGTCGGGCCAGCGCCTCAAAATAGCGAAGCTGCTTGAGCGTCAAATTTGTCATAACCTCACCTTATCGCTGCAATCAGAAAATCCAACTTAAATTAATGAAGCAGCTTGGATATAGTGCCCAAAGCAGAGAGGAGATGCGGCCGCTGTCTGACCCGTTTGTGATCGACGGCGGTCTGCAGCGTGTTGATGTCTAAATATCCGCAACGCCTAACGCCGTAAGCTCTTTTCCTGCAGGGCCGTCTTCCGCTGGGTCACCCAGTACAAGTTATCGCAAGGGATAAAAACATGGATTCAAAAGTCGAGACCGCGGGCAAGTGTCCGGTTGCCCATACACATACGGCCCATGGCGGTCGGTCGAACCGGGACTGGTGGCCGAACCAGTTGAATCTCAAAATTCTTCATCAGAATTCCTCGCTATCCGACCCTATGGGCAAAGCATTCAACTATGCCGAGGAGTTCAAGAAGCTCGATCTGGAAGCCCTGAAAAAGGATCTCTTCGCGCTGATGACTGATTCGCAGGACTGGTGGCCGGCGGACTTCGGTCACTATGGCCCGCTTTTCATACGCATGGCATGGCACAGCGCGGGCACCTACCGTACCGGTGACGGGCGCGGCGGCGCGGGAGCCGGTCAGCAGCGATTTGCACCGCTCAACAGCTGGCCGGACAACGTCAACCTCGACAAGGCGCGCCGGCTGCTATGGCCGATCAAGCAGAAATACGGCAACAAGATCTCCTGGGCCGACCTCATGATCCTCACTGGCAACGTTGCGCTGGAGTCGATGGGCTTCAAAACGTTCGGCTTCGCCGGCGGTCGCGCGGATGTGTGGGAGCCAGAGGAGGACGTCTACTGGGGCGCCGAGGACACTTGGCTTGCCGACAAGCGCTATTCTGGCGAACGAGACCTCGAGAACCCTCTCGCCGCTGTGCAAATGGGCCTCATCTACGTCAATCCGGAAGGACCGAACGGCAATCCCGATCCGCTTGCCGCCGCCAGGGACATTCGTGAGACCTTCGCGCGCATGGCCATGAACGATGAGGAAACCGTTGCGCTCATTGCAGGCGGACATACCTTCGGCAAGACGCATGGCGCAGGCGACGCCTCACATGTCGGCGTAGAGCCCGAGGGGGCTGGCATCGAGGAGCAGGGCCTCGGCTGGACAAGCAGCTTCGGAACGGGCAAGGGCGGTGACACCATCGGCAGCGGCCTGGAAGTCATCTGGACCACGACACCGACGAAGTGGAGCAACAACTTCTTCTGGAACCTGTTCGGTTACGAATGGGAACTGACGAAGAGCCCGGCCGGTGCGCATCAGTGGACACCGAAGCACGGTGCGGGTGCTGCTACCGTACCGGACGCGCACGACAAGTCCAAGCGTCACGCGCCCTCCATGCTGACCACGGACCTTGCCTTGCGCTTCGACCCTGCCTACGAAAAGATTTCGAGGCGCTTCTTCGAAAACCCGGATCAGTTCGCCGATGCATTTGCCCGTGCATGGTTCAAGCTGACCCACCGCGACATGGGCCCGCGGGCACGCTATCTCGGCCCGGAGGTTCCGGCAGAAGAACTGATCTGGCAAGATCCTGTTCCCGCCGTTGATCACGTCCTGATCGATACGCAGGATATCGCCGATCTCAAGGACAAGATCCTCGCATCGGGACTGCCCATCTCCCAGCTGGTCTCGACCGCCTGGGCTTCGGCGTCGACCTTCCGCGGCTCCGACAAGCGCGGCGGCGCGAATGGCGCGCGCATCCGTCTTGCGCCTCAAAAGGACTGGGAGGTCAATCAGCCGGCCCAGCTGGCAGCCGTGCTCGACACACTCGAAGGCATCCAGAAGGCGTTCAACGATGCCCAGCCTGGCGGCAAGAAGGTGTCGCTTGCAGATCTCATCGTGCTCGGTGGCGCAGCGGCCGTCGAGAAGGCGGCGGCGAACGGCGGTCATCACATCGGGGTTCCGTTTACACCCGGCCCGCACCGACGCGACGCAGGAGCAGACCGATGTGGCCTCCTTTGCCGTTCTCGAACCGATCGCCGATGGGTTCCGCAACTATCAGAAGGGCGAATATTCCATTTCGCCCGAGGAGTTGCTGATCGACAAGGCGCAATTGCTGACGCTGACCGCGCCGGAAATGACGGTTCTCGTCGGCGGCCTGCGAGTGTTGAACGCCAATGCGGGACAGTCCCAGAACGGCGTCTTCACCACGCGCCCTGAAGCGCTCACCAACGACTTCTTCATCAACCTGCTCGACATGGGCACGGTTTGGAAGGCGGCTCCAGGATCAAAGTATGTGTTCGAGGGACGCGACCGCAATACGGATGAGCTGAAGTGGACCGGTACCCGTATCGACCTCGTCTTCGGCTCGAATTCTCAGCTTAGGGCGCTTGCCGAGGTTTACGGTCAGAGCGACACGCAAGAGAAGTTCGTGCACGATTTCGTGGCGGCCTGGACGAAGGTGATGAACGCCGATCGCTTCGATCTCGTCGCTTGAGATGAAACGCGCTTGGGCGCGGCTGAAGTCCAGCCGCGCCCAAGCGCTAAACAGGGGCAAAATGCCTCCGTGCAAATCTGCGCGCCGGCGTGCACCAATACAGACCGGGACCTGGTGCACGATTTTGCTGTCGCAGTCGGCCGTTGTTGCCGCATGAACGCCTGCATCTCCTCGGGTATGACCTTGCCGTCCTTGTTTGCATCGACCTTGTCAAAGATCCGCGTGCGGATCGCGGTTACCTCCCGCGTCAGCGATGGCGAACATGATCTTCATCATATGACCACGCATAGGCGCTATCAGCAATTCCAACCATAATGCCGGACGGCATCATGTCTCGACCCATCATCCCGCGAGGCATCGTCCCTGGTCCTGCCGGCTGGATCGCCTCGTCCTGACACGCCGAAAGTTGAGATATCACTGCTGCTCGAGCGGCCGGGCGGACCGGCCGGTGAGCGTTTGAATGTTGATCGCATAGTAGATCGGGCTGGTTTCAGTGTCCGAGCGCATCGCCTCCGGCTTCAGGGCGCCAATATCCCACCAGTCATTATGCTTTTGCAGAAGTGACCATGCGTGCATCCGCTGGGCGCGCCATGACTCGATGTCGGGCAGCTCCTGGAACTTGCCCGTGGCGATGACGCAGTTCCAACCCTTGCCTCCGCCCTGTTCCTCCGCTTCAAAGCAGACGTTTGGATTATCCCGCATCCATTCGATCTTCCTGCCCGCCAACGAGAAGCTATAAATGGTGTTCGCTTCGTAGGCGAAATAGATCGGGACAATGTAGGGACTGGCCTCCCTGCAGCATCCAAGCCGGCCGAAATGTGCTCGCTGCAGCAGCTCAACGCATTCCTTGTTGCTCATTTCATGAACTTCAAACACGCAAATACCTCCCTGTGATCTAAAATAGCGTTCCGCGCCCACATTGGTAGCGAGCATACCTGCAAGGAAGGCCATCCGGCTTGATGTCGGTCTTGCGCTAGCTTTTACATCCCTCTGCACCCTCCGGAAATTTGACGTCAGGACGCCATTGTCGGGCTGCAGGGTTTCGAGCGACATTTTCTTTCTCCTCTGCAGGCTTGCAATGGTTGCCCGGTGACAGGAGCTTAGGACGACGATGGCGGAGTGAAACTATGATATTCGTCAAACTGCAACGGCGGAGTTTCAAACGCCGTATAGTCGGATCTTGTAGAGTAGGAGCTATTCGTTCCTGCCTCCCAAGGAGGCTCTTGTCATGCCGAAACGTAGCGCAGGCCTTTTGATATTCCGGCAGATCGCCGGATATCTGGAAGTGTTTCTGGTCCATCCGGGTGGGCCGTTCTGGGCGCAGAAGGACGAAGGAGCCTGGTCGATCCCGAAGGGCCTTATGGACCAAGGTGAGGATGCGCTGGAGGCTGCGAAACGGGAGGTGTTCGAGGAGGTGGGGTCCAAAATCGAAGGCAACTTCAACTGGCTCGGCGAATACCGGCAGCCCGGAGGTAAAGTCGTGCTGGTATGGTCAATAGAGGCCGATATCGCCGCCGACTCAATCGTCAGCAATACATTCCAGATCGAATGGCCTCCGAGATCAGGGAAAATGAGGGCGTTTCCAGAGGTTGATCGAGCCGGATGGTTCCGTCTTGACGAAGCCGAACACAAGATATTGAAAGGTCAGCAACAGGTGCTTCTCGCTTTTGGAGCACGCCGGCAACCCTAGCTGGGCGGCTTTCCACCGGCTCGAGCCAACAGGAACAAGGCGATCATTGCGCGTGACCATTTGGCGAACGGCAGAAGCGCACCCCTTGCTCGCAGTTCGCACGCCTTGCGCCGTCCGTGGCGCGGAACGAACGGCCGGCGTCGATTTCTTTCTCGTATTCGCTGCGGCGTTGAAGGCCCTATGCTTCAATTGGCATGGCTCTTCACTGCATCTTCAGCAAACAGGAGCTTAATCCGGTCAATCGATGTTCAACGGCTCTTCAAACAGACTGCGCCGGTGCAAACCAAAAGCGCGGCTCTTCGGAGCAGCCGGGACCTCATGTTCCAGGATTTCAGACAGCTTCTTTCACCTTGATTGCGTCCGGATTGTAGACCTGCCCGAAACGGTTGTTCAGGAGAGTTGTAAGATCGACCTCCTCTTGGCGGACGAAGCCCTTGGTGGGCAACTTACCATGCGACAAAAGGTCGAGAACGGTGGCAATGCCGGCTGCGGTGGTGATCTGGATGGCACTCATCTTCTTCCCTCCAACAGTCCCAGCATAGACCTTGTTGGCATAAGTCTCCTGCATGTAGCGGCCTTCGCGCCAGCCGCAGACAGTGACGAAAATAACCACGACGTCTTGCATGGTGGCCGGCAGGGCGTTCTCGAACAGATCCTTCAAAACGTCACGCCGGTTCTTTAGATTGAGGTCGTTGAGCAACGCCTTGATGATCGCCTGATGCCCGGGATACCGAATCGTGCGGTAATTCATCGTGCGCACCTTCCCTTCCAGCGTCTTGGCGAGGGTTCCCAAACCTCCCGAGGTGTTGAAGGCTTCATAGGTTACACCGTCGAGCGAAAACTCTTCCCGCTCCTCCAGGGCCGGTACGGTCACCAGCTTTCCTTCGACGATTGCCTCGCAAGGCTCGATATATTCATTGATCAACCCATCCGTGCTCCAAGTCAGATTGTAGTTCAACGCGTTGGAAGGATATTGCGGAAGCGCTCCCACCCGCATGCGAACACTGTCCAGACTGTCGAAGCGCTTTGCCAGATCGTTGGCGACGATGGAGATGAAACCGGGCGCCAATCCGCATTGTGGGATGAAAGCCGTCCGTGCGCCTTTGGCCAACGCCTCCACCTTTTTAGTCGTTGCCACGTCCTCCGTCAGGTCGAGATAATGTACGCCGGCATCGAGGGCAGCCTCAGCCACCAATCCCGTAAGATCAAAGGGTGCAGCGGAAAGCACGGCGACCTTTCCCTTAAGAACAGTGACAAGACTCTCGCGGTCTGAAACGTCGAGGACGACCGTGCAAATCCCGAGGTGACGATCGATCTTTGAAAACTGCGTCTCGCTACGGTCAGCCACCGTAACCCGATAATCGCCTGTCGCTGCAAGCATTGCCGCGACCGCACCACCGATCTTGCCTGCCCCAATGATCACGATTTCCTTCATAGACGTCCCCTGGTCGTTTGCCTTCGATGAACGTAGATGATGTCAACGCAAGGTCGAATCATAGCTATGAAACGAGCATTTCGCTGTATAATATTATGCAAAACGACGAACCAGTTGAGCGAAATGTAGGTGGGAACGATGCAAATCACAGGGAAGGATCGCGATCTGCTGGCGTTGCTCGCGGAGAATGCCCGCCTGCCGGTGGCGACGCTTGCCAAGCGGCTGTCGCTGTCTCGGACGACGGTCCAAGCACGGCTTGAGCGATTGGAGCGGGAAGGTGTGATCGAGGGCTATGGCTTGAGGTTGTCGGAACGCTACACGGCCGGTCTCGTCCGGGCGCATGTCCTGATTACCATCGCTCCTAAAGCGCTTTCGCAGGTCACCTCGTCCCTTGACAAGATCCAGGAGGTGACGACGCTTCATTCCGTAAGTGGTTCATTTGACCTGATCGCAATCATTACAGCGCCATCGATCGCCGAACTCGATCAGTTGATCGACCAGATCGGAACAATTGACGGCGTTGAACGAACGCTCTCCTCCATTATTCTCTCGACCCGCATCGCACGATGAAAATGCCAGAGCGTCGCCTTTATTCGCCGGTGCCCGGAAAATATCGAAAGTAGGGACGTCTTCGCCGCTTGGCGGGCAAAGGTTTCGCTGTGGTCGAACAGGAAGTCCGCGAGCTTGAACGTCTTGAGCTCCCGCTCTGATGTTCGCTGAGCACAGCAGATCTGCTCAAAACATTTGCGGCGGATCTTCGGTTCTAACTCCCCTTAAAGGGTGTCCGGCCCGGAGATTGCAACAGTTTGGCCCTAAGACATGGGCGACAACCTCATGCGGAGCGGGTTGTCGATGGTTTACAACTTCATAGAGTGGGGCCGCTCTCACTTCGGGCGAGCTGAAGGTCAGTTTACGCGCCGGCCGGTGGATGTGTTGAAAAGATGGATTGACGCGGGATTGCCGCGCAGGTGAATTTTTTCTCCAACCGTGATGCCGGTGTCTCGTGGCAGTTCTACCGCAAGCATTCGAGCGTCGCCGATTTCAACGTAAGCGTAGGTCTGGCTACCGAGCCGCTCGGCGACTGCAACTTCACCGGAAAACCATGCGTCTTCAGGTGAACAGCCCACCAGATCTTCCGGACGGATCCCGAAGGTCACGGACGAAGCAACGCTGCGTTCGCCGGCAACTGCCGCCACATCGATGGAGCGCCCGAGAACACTTAACCGGTTGTCGTCCGTCCATGGGGCAGCGATCGTGTTCATGGTCGGACTGCCGATGAAGCGGGCGACGAACAGGCTCGCTGGCTTGCGGTAGAGATCCAAGGGCTTGCCGATCTGTTCCACCACGCCGGCATTCATGACCACGATCCGATCTGCAAGCGTCATGGCTTCAACCTGGTCATGCGTGACATAAACTGTGGTCGCTTTCATCCGATTGTGAAGTTTGGCGATCTCAAGGCGCATCTCGACGCGCAACGCGGCATCGAGGTTGGAGAGCGGCTCGTCGAAAAGGAAGGCTGCCGGTTCGCGAACGATCGCGCGGCCCATGGCAACACGCTGGCGCTGGCCACCGGACAATTGCGCCGGGCGCCGCTTGAGGAAATCCGTGATCTTGAGGATGTTGGCGGCGTTTTCGACGCGCCGGTCGATCTCGTCCGGCGTCGCACCTCGCATCTTTAGGCCAAAGGACATGTTGTCCTCGACGCTCATATGCGGATAGAGCGCGTAGTCCTGAAAGACCATGGCAATGTTGCGATCGGCCGGCGACAGCGTGTTTACTTTAGTGCCGCCGATGGCGAGCTCGCCTCCGGTTATATCCTCAAGTCCGGCAATCATTCGCAGGAGAGTTGACTTGCCGCAGCCGGAAGGCCCCACAAGCACCAGAAATTCACCGCTGGCGATATCGATGTCGATATCGTGGATCACCTGCAGTTCGCCGTAGGACTTGCGGATCTTGTTGAGCGTGATGGCCGCCATCTGGTTCCTCCCTATCTTTTTCGACCTTGACGGCCATTATCGATATCATTATTGATAACGATAAGACAAAAGAGACGCAACCGGCAACAGGCTCGATCAATGGCATATTTTTCAGCCAGACCCACTGTCACGAAGCCCCCAAAGGCGTCTGTCGCCTTCAATGCCCTGAAGCGTGACATCATGCTGGGGAACCTGGCGGCCGGAACCGGGCTGACGGAACTTGAACTCGCGGCGCATTTCCAATGCAGCCAGGGAACAGTGCGCGAAGCGCTTTTGCAACTTCAGGAAGAAGGCCTCGTTCGCCGTCAGGGCCATCGCGGGACGCAGGTTTCTGAATGTACCGCGGATGAGGCGGTGGAGATGTTCCGTCTGCGTACCCACATCGAGTGCACCGGTCTTCCCCGGACAATGCGGTCGCCGGGCAGGGCGTTGATCTCCGATCTGAACGCCATGCTCGACGATATGGTAGCCGCGGCCGAGGCAGATGACGAGCTCCATCTTGCCGCAATCGACCGGGATTTCCATCGCCGCATTCTGGAAGCCGCCAATCTCCCGGCTCTCGATCCGATCTTGCACCGGTGCCTCGTTCACAACCACCGCTTCAAGATATCGAGGAGCCGTTCGGCGCGCGACCTTCGCGCGACGGCATTACGCCACCGCAGCATCATCGACGCCATCGAAAGCGGCGACGTCGCCAATGCGACCGCCGCCATGCGCCACCATATCGCGACGATCGTCGATTTCGGGCCCGACGTTTTTCCGGATGCAAACCAGTGAGCGCGGTCGGGGCAGATCCCGGAGTGCTCTCCGGGGAGATGCAGGCCCTCATAGAGAGCGTTGCGGCCGAGACGGGCCCGCAGACCGATCCGACGCTCATGCCTCCTGCCCAGGGGCGGGCCCTGTCGGCACGTAACAACGCGCGCTGGAACGTCAACTTGCCGCCGATGGCGGTGGACAGGGAAGTCTGGATCGCCGCCGACGGCGTCCTTGGTTCTCAACGCTGCCGGTTACGCATTCTTTCGCCGTCAAATGCCGAAGGCGGCATCATCTTTTTCGTGCATGGCGGCGGCTTCGCCTTCTGTAGTCCGGAAACCCACGAGCGTTGCGCACGCGTCCTGGCCGAGGAAGCCGGCATGACCATCGTCATGCCGGATTACCGGCTGGCCCCGGAAAATCCCTTCCCTGCCGGCCTGCTTGATACGGTCGCGTGTCTTCGGGCTGTTCTTCAGGGCAAGATCGAAAGGATTGATTGCCGGCCGCTTTTCGTCTCGGGAGATTCCGCCGGCGCCAATCTAGCACTTGCAGCGATGTTGCATGAGTTGCGCGAGGGCCGCGCCCTTCCGGACGGCGGCCTGCTGTTTTACGGCAATTATGCATGCGATCTTTCCGGCGAGTCCTATCGTCGCTTCGAAAACGGCCCCGGCCTGACGACGGAGCGAATGCGCCGCTATTGGAATTGGTATGCCGGTGATCGAGCGATCGCTTCCGACCCGCTGGCCTGTCCGCTGGCGGCACAAGATGGCGCGCTGTCGAAGCTGCCGCCGCTCTATCTGATGGCTGCGGGTGTCGATCCGCTCTTTTCAGATACGACGACACTCCATGCGCGCCTGACGGCGCTTCACCGCAATGACCACATCGACATCGTCAAAGGGGTCACACACGGGTTCCTGCAGAACACAAACGAAATTGAGGCGGCGCGGGAGGCGCTGCGCTCGGCCGGTTTGGCGGCAAGGGCAATGAAGAGAAGACCTTAAACAAATTGCTGAAACTGGAGGAGATAGAGGCAATGAAACTTTTGAGGAAACTGACCCTGGGTGTGGCGATCGCCGCATCCCTGGCATTCAGCCCGGCGCAGGCGGCCGAAACAGTCCGCTTCTGGTACCACTTCGACAATCCGGAAAATCCGATGTCAGATCTGGTGGACAAGTTCGAAAAGGCCAATCCGGACATCAAGATCGAGGCTGAAAACGTTCCCTGGAACAGCTACTACGACAATCTCTATACAGCACTTGTCGGCGGCAACGCGCCGGATGCGGCAATGGTCAAGCTTTTCGCGCAGCCGCGCCTCCTTGAAATGGGCGCGCTGGAACCAATCGGCGATCGCATCGATGCATGGCCGGGCAAGGCCGATCTGCTCGACAATCTGCTGGAGCTGAACAAGGGGGCCGACGGCCAGCAATATTATCTGCCGATCCAGTATGTGGTGCTTTATCTCTACTACCGCGCGGACCTATTCGAGGCCGCTGGCCTGAAACCGCCGGCAACCTGTGAGGATTTTCGCGAAGCGGCGATCAAACTTACGAAAGCGCCGGACACCTATGGTTTTGGTTTGCGCGGCGGCAAGGGCGGCTGGGATCAGTGGGGCGCGTTCGTGCTATCGCAGGGAGCCGAGCTCAAGCCTGGCGGTTTGACGACGCCTGCGGCAGTTGCGGCCAATCAATGGCTGATTGACTTGTTCCAGAAGGACAAGGTCATCCCGCCCTCGGCGCCGAACGATGGGTTCCAAGAAATCATCGCGGCCTTCAAATCCGGAAAGACGGCGATGACGATCCATCATATCGGCTCGTCCAAGGATCTGGTAGCGGCACTCGGCGACAAGGTTTCCGCCGTGCCGGTTCCCAAATGCGGCGACAAGCAGTGGACGTCTTATGGCGATGAATCATTGGCGATCTTCTCGTCCTCTTCCGTCAAGGATGCGGCCTGGAAGTGGATCTCGTTCCTTGCCGAGGGCGAAAACAACGTCGCCTTTAACGGCGCGACCGGCCAGATGACCGTCACCAAAAGCGGAGCCGTAAACTGGAAGCTGCATGAGCGCCGTTTTGTCGACGCCACCGTCCAGTCATTGCCGTTCGCACATGTCCTGCCGCAAAGCTCGAGCACATCCGAGTTCGTCAACACCGCCTGGCAGACGGCCATGCAGCAGGCGCTGACCGGTCAGATAACGTCGCAGCAGATGATGGAACAGCTCAACGCGCTCTTTGCGCAATGAGGCCTTTGCCGTTCCGGCGGCAAGTCCGCCGGAACGGTTCGAACGCAATTCACCTCAGAGTTTCCTCATGACGACGATCGTTTCAACGCCCGACGCCAACAAGGCGAAGCCCTTCTGGCAAAGCCAGAGACTCATGCCTTACTGGCTCCTGGCGCCGGCCGTCTTTGTCACGGCCGTTATCGTCTTCATGCCGATGCTGCAGGCTGTCTTCACGAGTTTTTACGATCTCGTCCTGTTCAAGCCGAACGCCAGCCGTTTCGTCGGGTTCGGCAACTATATTAAGCTTTTCAACGATCCGGTCTTCTGGACGGCTCTTTGGAACACCGTCATCTGGATCGGCCTGACCGTTCCCTTGCAGATGGGGCTGGGGTTGATCACGGCGCTGCTTTTGAACCGGGACTTTCCCTGGCGGGGCCTTGCACGGGCTCTCATCATCATCCCCTGGGCGCTGCCGAGCGTCGTCATCGCGTTAATGTGGCGCTGGATCTACGACCCGAATACCGGCGTCCTCAATGATATTCTTTTCTATCTTCACGTGGTTCAGACGGCGGTTCCGTGGCTTGCCGATCCCGGCGTCGCTCTGTACGCGATCATTGCGACACTGACCTGGCAGGGTTTTCCCTTCTTTGCGGTGATGATCCTTGCAGGACTGCAGGGGATCCCGAAAAGCCAGTATGAGGCAGCCTCCATCGACGGCGCATCGGCATGGCGGCAGTTCGTCCACATCACGCTGCCTGGCATAGGTCCGGTCCTGGCGACCGCCGGCCTGCTGCGGGTCATCTGGGTCGCCAATTCCATGGATGTGATCTTCGTCATGACAGGCGGCGGGCCGGGCTATGCCACCCATACGCTGCCGCTCTACGCTTTCGTCAAGGCTCGCCAGAACCTCGATTTCGGCTATGGCACGGCCATCGCGGTGACCTTCACGATTTTCCTCGGCGCCTTCGTCGCCGTCTATCTGGCACGCACAATGCGCGAGGTTGAACGATGAACAGGCAAAGCACACTGCGGCGTATGCTGACTACGGATCTGCCGGTTCTACTGATCGTCTTCTTCGCCATGGCGCCGTTCGCCTGGATGATCCTGACATCGCTGACGCCGACCGCGGCACTCAGTGCCACCGGGGTTTCACTCTCGCCCTCCGGCTGGAGCCTTGACAATTATATCAGGCTTGTCGAACAGACTTCGTTTCTCAAGAACATGCTCGACAGCCTTATCATCGCGGTCGGTACCGTGATCGTCGGACTTTTGGTCTCCGTGACAGCTGCCTATGCCTTCTCGCGTTTCCGCTTCGCCGGGCGCAAGGTCATCATGTTGCAGTTCCTGTTGATCAACATGTTTCCGATCGTGCTTCTCATTCTGCCGCTCTTCGTTCTGATGCGGAAGCTGAACCTGCTGGATACGCACTTTGCGCTGATCCTTGCCAATGCCACGGCAGCCATTCCCTTTGCTGTCTGGATGCTGACAAGCTATGTCGGCGCAATTCCAAAGAGCCTCGACGAGGCGGCAATGACGGACGGTTGCTCGCGGCTGACGGCATTGCGTCGCGTCGTGCTGCCGCTGATGATGCCGGGTATCATTTCGACAGGCATCTACATCTTCATCACCGCCTGGAATGAATATCTCTACGCGCTAACCCTTGGCGGCCGCAACGTCCGGCCTGTCACCGTCGCGATCCAGACGCTGATCGGCGAATACCAGATCGAATGGGGCCTGCTCGCTGCTGGCGCCGTCGTCGGCGCTCTGCCAGCGACCCTGCTTTTCCTTCTCGTGCAACGCCGCCTGATCGGCGGACTGACCCAAGGTGCCGTGAAAGGCTGACCGCAATGCCGGCCAAGCCCCATGCCGCGCGGCCGGCTGAAGAAAGAGGACTGATACATGAACCCGATCGGGTTGATCTCGATGCAATATGCACGGCCCTTCACCGCCGAGCACTATCCGCTCTTTTCCCGCATGCGCGAGCATGGTTTCGACTTCGTCGAGCTCCTTGTGCCGGAAGTTGGCGAAATCGACATGAAGGACGCGCGCAGGGCGCTTGACGATGCAGGCCTCGGTGTCGTTCTGGCCGCGCGTGTCAATCTCCAACGCAATCTGTCCTCCGCCGATGGCGACGCGCACCGGGCGGGCATCGATTATCTGAAGTATACCGTCGATTGTGCCAAGGCACTTGGCGCGCAGATCGTTGGCGGTCCCCTGACCGGCAACCCGCTGGTTTTTGCAGGCCGACCGCCGCTGCCGGTCGCAGAGGAGGAACGGCTTGCGCGCAAGGCGCGGTGTGTCGCCGGGCTGCGCGAAGCGGGCGATTATGCCAAGAATGCGGGCATCCTTCTGGCCGTCGAGCCGCTTAACCGCTTCGAGAGCGACGTCTTGTGCACGACACAGCAGGCGATCGAACTGCTCGATGCCGTCGATCATCCGGCCGTCCAGCTGATGCTCGATACGTTCCACATGCATATGGAGGAAAGCTCGATCGCCGAGGCCATCCTTCTTGGTGGACACAGGATCGTGCACTTCCAGGCGAACGAGAACCACCGTGGCTTTCCAGGCACCGGCGCTACCGATTGGGTGTCAGTCTGCCGCGCGCTCCATGCGGTGGGCTACAAGGGGCCGATCTCACTTGAGCCGTTCCGCCGCACCGACGACCGTTTCGGCGTGCCCTTTGCGCAGTGGCGTGCCCCGCACGAGGATGAAAGCGATCGATTGAGCGCCTCCAGCGCCTTCATCAAGTCCCATCTCACACTGACGGAATATCGCCGATGACTTTGAAAATTGGATGGATCGGGTGCGGCACTCACGCCACCCAGATGTTGCTTCCCCAGCTTGTCCGCCATGACGCCCAGATCGCAGCCTTGTGCGATATCGACGGAAAGCGGCTTGCTGATGCAGGCCGCCAGTTTGGCGTCTCCGCCATGACCACTGACGTCGAGACGCTTCTTCGAACGCCCGGCATCGACGCCGTGGGCATGGCCGTCGGTCCCGATCAGCATCTCGCTTTCGGCAAGGCGGCTCTCGAGCGCGGCCTCGGCGTGTTCATGGAAAAGCCGCCATCGGGCTCTGCGGCCGGCGCTCGCGAGCTTCTTGCCGCATCCGACAAGGCGAAAAAACCGCTCTTGCTCGGTTTCATGAAGCGCTATTCCGTCGGCAACAAGATCGCGGCCAATATCGTCCGCTCAGGCCGGTTCGGCGATGTGCTCGGACTGACTGGTTACTATATGACAGCACCGGGTTACTTCGTCGGAAACGTCGACTATACCGGTTTTTTCCTGCACCATTGTGTCCACTATATGGACCTGGTGTCCTTCCTTGTATCGTCGGTGCGCTCGATTTCGGCGCGCAAGGTCGAAAAGTCCCCCGGCCGTCTTCTGTTCCATGTCGGGTTCGAGTTCGAGTGCGGCGCCATTGGCAACATCGCCATGGGCACGATCCAGTCGCGCGGCACACCGGTCGAGCGCATCGAACTGATGGGGGATCATCAGCGCATCGAGGTAGAGGATGTCATCGAGGTCCGCTGGCATCGCAATCCTCCCTTCAAGATCGATGATCCCGCAGCCACGCTTTTAGAAGACGCCGACACGCTGACCTGGAAGCCGAATTTCACGGCGGCGGCGAATGAAGATCCTAAGGGATATCATTCCTTGCTGGCAGACGTGATCCCGGCGCTGGGTGGGGTCACAACCGCGGCACCTGATATCGCTGACGGGGTGATTGCCATGGAACGGCTGGAAACTATGCGGCGAGAACTGGGACTTTGATGGTCGCGCGCGTAGGGCGCCCGAACTCTCCTGTTGAGAAAGCCTTCGATGCGGCCGGCACTCGCCGTTGTCAGGTCGCGGGGAACGAATGGATGTTTGGGGGATTAGGAGAAAATCAGCAGCGCCGGATCAGCCAGGAGGCACGCCATGCCGCCGACTACTCATCGATACGTGACCATCAAAGGCATCGACATTTTCTACCGCGAGGCAGGGCGCGAGGGCGCGCCCGTGGTTCTACTTCCGCACGGTTATCCCTGCTCATCGTACGAGTTCCGCAATCTCATGCCTCGGCTGGCAGATCGCTGGCGGCTGCTCGCGCCGGACTTTCCCGGCGCCGGTTACAGCGCGACGCCGGACGACTTCGACTACAGCTTCGACGGCTACGCCCAGTTTCTGGACGACTTCGTAAGAGCGCTCGGCGTGGAGCGTTTCGCGCTCTTGCTTCATGACTTCGGTTCACCGATCGGCGCTCGGCTGGCTATCAAGGCGCCGGAACGCGTGGTGGCGCTCGTCATCCAGAATGGCGATATCCCCTACGAAGATGCACTGGGGCCAAAATATGCCGAGATCGAGAAGACCTGGCGGCTGCCAAGTTCCGAAATGAGGGAGGCACTGGATGAGGCGGTCAAAGAGGAAATATTCAAAGAGGAATTCCTGAACGACGTCAGCTCTAAGCTCGCCGAACGGATTCCTCCCGATTTGTGGAAGCTGCACTGGTCATTGATGTCACCAAAGCGCAAGGAGATTGCGGTCGAACTGATCGCTGGTTTGAAGGCGAACCGCGCCTGGTTCCCGCAACATCGGAACTACCTCGCCAAGCACCGTCCGCCGACGATGATCATCTGGGGGCCGCAGGACAGATACATGCCGGAGCGCTCGGCGCGTGCCTATCTTCGGGATCTCCCCGATGCGGAGCTCCACCTGCTGGATGGTGGTCATTGGCTTCTGGAGACCAACCTAGACGAGGTGGTCTCGCTCTTTCGCGACTTTCTCGGCCGAGTTCACCCATCCAACGAGCCGGCATTTCTTGTTGCTGGGCGAACGTACTCATCTTTTGAGCGCGAGTGAGGGCGCGCAGGAAGGGCAGGGGCTCGTGGCAAGTGCCGGTCATCGACGCAACCGTGAGCCCACTGCCAACCACATTCTTCGGGTGTTTCGCGCGAAGACCAAGACGAAATCCAGACGAGAAGGTTTGGCAAACGATTGCCGGCAGCAGTCGTGCTTTCCGCCACTTGATGCTTACTCGGCGGCCTGCGCTAGAGAAATGATATCGGCCTTCGGCAAGGCAATCCGGACCAGATATTCGTAATCGTCCACCATGTGGTGGACATCCGATCCGGTTCTGGCGACGGTCCAATAGTCGCGGCCGGCGCCGAACACCGTTGAAATTTGCACAACCTCCCAGGCGCCACCCGCCCCTTTTCGTCTCGGAGAAGGAACGACAGGTTTTTTCGGGATAGCCTGTTGAAATGGTCCGGGCCCCCGTTTTCACCCCCGATTTTGGCCCGTCTCGGAGCGAGTCGCAGGGCAAACGATAGCGCCGTATATTCTCCGTGGAAGCAGGCTGACGACTTGGCGCAATATGCATCGTCGTCGCGACGTGAAAGGGGCCTTAGGCGTCACTGACTGTTACTAATGACTTTTGAAGTTTAGCATAAACTGATATTATCGCAGCGCGGCTACTATACGACGAGGCTCAACATGCGGCGTGGCCTGATATATGGTGTCTTTTGGGCATGGGCCGCGATCTGCGTTTTGGCGGGCTTTGTTGTTGCCGACGAAGATGACATGACTACAGGTGAACGGCTCGCTACATTATTGCGCGCCAGCCGGACTGTCATCTCGGGTCATCAAAAGCTTATCAACGACGAATCCCTAGGAAAAAAGGATCTCACGGGCCAACGTGTCGTCAACGAAGCGTTGCAGATCTTTGCCCAGCGCAAGGGCGATTCCGTATCGGATCAGAATTTCAACCCTCTCGATAAGCAATTGTTCGATGCGCAGGTCGCCGCGATAAAGGAAGTTGTCGACGAACATCAAAGCATGATCGATATGAAGGGAGTAGGCTTCAAGGGGTTCATTCCCTCGACCTTCGGCCGGTTGGTCAATGAACGTTTCGAGGAAAAGGTCGGCGACAAGGCGAAGATGAAGGTGACGGCGCCGGAAGAGCTGATCCGCAATCGCAAGGCGCGGCCGGATGATTGGGAGCAGCGCGTCATAGAGAGCAATTTTCTGTCTCCCGATTGGCCAAAAGGCAAATCGTTTACCGAGGAGGTGGAGGTGAACAGCCGCCAGTCTTTTCGCATGCTGATCCCTGAATATTACTCGGCATCCTGCCTGACGTGTCACGGGGGACCCAAAGGCGATGTCGATGTAACGGGCTACCCGAAGGAGGGTAAAGCTGAAGGCGATTTGGCCGGTGCGATCAGCATCACGCTGTTCAAATGAGAGCCTCCGTTCCCATTCCAATGCGGATCGGCCGCTTGATGGATCGAAAGATTCCGCTTCGCCTTATCTGCCTTTCGGCCGCGCTTTTGGGCGCGCTGCTCCTTAGCGTCGCCTTCATGGCGCATGATTTGCGTGAAAATCAGGGGCGTGTTGAGGAGGCGAATGCGCGCTTCCATATGTTCGACGATGCTGCCAAGGCGCATCGCCATTTTGGCGAGGTCCGCTATTGGCTGACGGATCTATCGGTCAGCCTGTTGACCCTCTCGGAACGGCGCGCGCAAGAAGCCCGCAAAGCGCTGGAACAAGATCTGGCCCGCATCAAGGTCTTCGCGCCTGATGAAGCGAACACGATCCTACAAGGTTCGAACGCGTACTTTGAAAAGGCGATGGAGGCCGTTGACGCCTACACCAATGACAACAGGGTCATAGGCAACTCCCGGCTGGCGGCCGCCAGAAGCTATAGCGATCAAATCGATTCCGTGCTTATGTCACTCGAACAGCGTCTCGAGAACGAAGCCGATCTGGCGCGCGACGCTGCCGATGCGACGGCGCGCAACACCTATATACGAGCTCTGATCGCAGCCGGCGTGACGACATTGGCCTGCATTCTGATGACCTGGCTGGTGCTGCGCTCCATCCTGGTGCCGCTCGGCCGGATCGACAGGGCGATGACGCAGTTGACGAGGGGGCAGGAGGATGTCGAACTGCCGCCCGAAGGCAGCGATGAATTCGGAAAACTTTCAAAGACGTTGCGATTGCTGCGTGACAGCCAGGCCGAGCGTCGAGAGCTTGAAGCGGTTGCCGAGCGCCAGCGCAATACGGTGATGACAGCGATCGAGACCATTCCCGATGGGTTCGCGTTTTTTGACGCGGACGACCGGCTGGTTTTGGTCAACCAACGCTATCTTCAACTGTTTCCGGAGACTGCGGACCTGATGACGCCTGGAAGGGCCTTTGAAGATATCGTTCGTGCGCAGGCAGAACGCGGCACGACCGATATCGGAAGCGGCAGCATTGAGAGTTGGGTCGCTGAGGCCATGCAGCGTCACCGCCAGCCGCAGGGCATGATCGAGCGGCAATTCGCCAATGGAACATGGCTGCGCATTGCCAAGCGAAAGACGCCGGAGGGCGGCACCGTGGCGGTCTACACGGATATTTCGGATTTGAAGAACCGACAGGCGGAGCTGGAGGAGGCAAGGCGTGGCGCAGAGGTCGCCAGCGAAGAAAAGAGCCGTTTCCTCGCCTCCATGAGCCACGAGCTGCGCACTCCTTTGAATGCGATAATCGGTTATAGCGAAATGCTCATCGAGGATGCCAGCGATCTCGGACAGACCGGATTCATTGAGGATCTCAATAAGATCGAGGGCTCGGGACGCCATCTCCTGGCGCTCATCAACGACGTTCTCGATCTCTCCAAGATTGAGGCGGGCAAGATGGAGCTTTACATCGAGCGCCTCAGTCTAAGACAGCTTCTTGCCGACGTTCAAAATACCGTAGCGCCGTTGATCGCAAAGAAGGGCAACCGTCTGATGGTGAGTGCCTCCGTCGAGCAGGATCAGATCGAGACCGATAAGACCAAGTTGCGGCAAAATCTGTTTAATCTTCTCTCAAATGCCGCCAAATTTACGGAGAACGGCGAGATTAAGCTTGCGGTGCGGCGTTACGAGGACGGAGTTGGTGAATGGCTCGAATTTGCCGTCAGTGATAGTGGAATCGGCATGACGAAGGAGCAGCAGCAAAAGCTGTTCCATGCATTCGTACAGGTGGATTCGTCGACGACGCGCAATTACGGCGGGACCGGCCTCGGTCTGACCATCACGCAGCATTTCGTCAAGATGATGGGTGGTGCCATTTCCGTCGAGAGCGAATTCGGAAAGGGCTCGACCTTCCGCTTCACAATCCCTGCGATCACCAGAACCGATATCGTCCAGGAAAATGCGCCGCAAATCGATACCTTGGACGGTGCGAGCGCGCATCCAACAGTTCTCGTGATTGATGATGAGGCGCGGGCTCGCAATTTCGTCTCCGACGCCGTTCGCGGCGCAGGCTTTACCGTGATCGAGGCGACGGGTGGAGAGGAGGGCTTGGCAAAAATCCGTAGATTGCACCCGGACGCAATCGTCCTTGACGTGATCATGCCGGGTCAAGACGGTTGGTCCGTTCTGCGTGAAATCAAGTCGGACAAGGCGATCTGCGATATTCCCGTCATCCTCGCGACGGTTGTCGCCGATCGCGAGATGGGCCTGGCCTTCGGTGCCGTGGACCATCTGATCAAGCCGATCGACCCTCAGCAACTCGTCGATACCCTAAACGCAGTCGCCGGCGAAGCACGCCATGATGTGCTTATCGTTGATGACGACCCCGCAACCCGCGATCTTTTCCGCAGGGTGCTCGTCCGCGAGGGTTGGCGGGTTCGGGAGGCGGCCGACGGTCGCCATGGTCTTGAACAACTCGAGGCCGGACGGCCGACGATTATGGTTCTCGACCTGATGATGCCGAACATGGACGGTTTCACGCTACTTCAGGCGATCAAAGACAGGCGCGACTTGGCAGATATCCCAGTCGTTATCGTCACTTCGAAAGATTTGACGCGAGAAGAGCTGGATTGGTTGGGCGTTCGCGCGAATGAAGTAGTCAGAAAGGGAACCAAAGGTCGCACCGATCTGATTGCAGCTTTAAAGCGGCATCTTCCGCAAAAGGAAGAGGCGTGAGGAGAGATGTTCGGATGGTCAAGATTCTTCTTGTCGAGGACAATGAGATGAACCGCGATATGCTCACCCGCCGCTTGGAGAAACGTGGTTACGAAGTTGTCAGCGCAACGGACGGGCTCGCCGGCGTCGAGGCGGCCGTGACCACGAAGCCGGACTTGGTTCTGATGGATATGAGCCTTCCTGTCATCGACGGCTGGGAAGCAACGAAGCGGATCAAAAGAAATCCCAACACTGCTGCCATACCGGTGATCGCACTTACCGCCCATGCCATGGCCGGCGATCGTGAAAAGGCAATCGAGGCCGGTTGTGACGACTACGACACCAAACCGATCGAACTGCTGGGTCTGCTCGACAAGATCGCCCGTTTGACCGGAGGGTGACGATCGTGGCTCAATCTCGGGACATCGGGCATCGGATGTATATCGCCAGAATCGCCCAAAACATCGTCGATCCGGCCCAGGCCATTCTGGGCTATCAGGAACTGATTACGGAAGAGGTGCGTGAAGCGGGACCCAGTGATGCTTTGCCGGACCTTGAAAGGATATTGAGCGCCGCCCGGGAGCTGAATACATTGATCAAGCGGCTTCTCGACATCGAAACGCCGGAGAGTGGGAATGCCCCCTCGCTCGATAGGCTTTTACGGCATGATCTCAGAACGCCCCTGAATGCCATCCTCGGCTATTCCGAGATGTTGATCGAGGACTTCGCCGATACCTTGCCGGCGCGTCTGCTGGAGGATGTGTCGAAGGTCATTCGTGAAAGCCGCAATTTGCTTGCGCAGATTGACGAAACACTTGATGGGTCGCCTCCTGATGCGGATCAGGAATTTCAGCCTAAATTCGATGGAACGATTGCCGCCGATCTGGCTAGGACAATGGCGACCCGTTCTTCGGCCGTCACGGAACGCGCAGGACGTATCCTCATCGTCGACGACACGGCGTCAAATCGCGATCTCCTGTCCAGACGACTCCGCCGCGATGGACACACCGTCGTAGCGGCAAGCTCCGGCGAAGAGGCGATTCGTATCTTCGATCAGCAGGAATTCGACCTCGTATTGGCCGATATCCTGATGCCGGACATGAACGGTATAGAGCTTCTCGGCCAGCTTAAATCGGACCGACACTTTCGCGAGATCCCGGTCGTGATGATTTCCGGCCTGAAGGATGACGACGCCGTTGCCCGTTGCATTGAGGCGGGGGCCGAGGACTATCTCCGCAAACCAATCAATCCCGTCCTGTTCAAAGCCCGCATTGCCGCCTGCCTCGAGCGTCGTCGTTGGCGAACGCGCGAAAAGCAATATCTGGCGCAGATAGAATTCGAGAAGGAGCGGGCAAACGCCCTACTTCATGCGATTCTTCCGAAGCAGGTGGTGAAGCGGCTTGCGGACGGAGAGGAAGTGATCGCCGATCGCATCGATATGGTGACTATTATTTTCGCCGACATCGTCAACTTCACGGAATTTGCAGCGCGAACGCCGGCTGCAGCACTAGTCCGGAGACTGGGAGACCTGTTTAGTCGTTTCGACGAACTTGCTGATCAATATGGCATCGAAAAGATCAAGACCATCGGTGATGCCTATATGGCCGCGTCGGGACTACTGGACCCTCGCGTGGATCACGCCGTCGCCGGCGTTGCGTTTGCCAAGGCACTGCTGGCCGAAATGTCTGGACGAGTCGATGATGGATCAGCGCTCACCTTGCGGATTGGCATTCATAGCGGGCCGGTCATCGCTGGCCTAATCGGTCGGAAACGCTTTGTCTATGATGTCTGGGGACATACGGTGAATGTTGCAAGTCGCATGGAGTCTTGCGGCGCACCAGGTCAAATTCAGATATCGCAAGCGACGTTCGATGCAATTGGCGAAGGGCGTATGCCCGCCCGCCGGGAAATCATCAATATTCGCGGCATCGGGAGATGCACAACCTACCTTTTGGAATAACGCATCCTGTCGCGGTTCCATGCGTCCCTGTTGCAAAGAACGACGGCTGGTGCACAACGGTTCGTGGTTGCTGTTTCAAGCCGTGTAGACGCCGAAATAGGTGCTGATGAGACGCACATCCCCATCACGCTGTGGACGAAATGCGTATCAGGCTTCCCTATAGGCAACCGTTGCGAGCCAGCACGGTCGATATGTTGATCTTCTTGCGATAGATGCAGATGCGGCCGCAATTGGTCACCAGCGCATCCCGATCATGGAAGGGGTAGTCGATCTCCGGCAGGCCTTGATAGAGGCGTGACGACGCGGCGTAGAGATCTGCCGGCACCTTCATGTTGAGCGCTTCGTGCGGCCGCTCCTGATTGAATTCGCTGACGAAAGCGTCGAAGCGGGCCTGCTGCTGAAGGATGTTTTTGCCGGGTGGTCTGGTCGCCTCTTTCTTCAGCGTCAGGTGCATGCGCTCATGCCGGCCGTTTTGTTGGGGACGGCCCGGCCTGATGCGCTCCAGCGTGATCCCGAGCCTCAGCCACCACACCGACAGCTTCGACAGATTGTAGAGCCCGTTTGGACTGGCGAAAGGCAAGCCGTTGTCGCTGCGGATCGCCTTCGGCAGGCCGCATTCGATAAACAGCCGGCGGAACGCGTCGAAGACAGCCCGTTCTCGCGTCGACTCAAAGGCTTCGCAGGCGAGAAGATAACGTGACGCCTGGTCGGTGACCGTCAATGGGTAACAGTATTGACCATTGCCAAGTTTGAACTCGCCCTTGAAGTCGGCACACCAAAGATCGTTCGGCAGTAATGCCTGTGACAAGGCTGTCCCTTCGGCTCGATGTCGCTGCCGCTTGCGGGCATGGGCGACCAGGCCGTGCCGGTCGAGAACGGCATGCACCGTACTCTTCGACGGCACGCGCACATCGCCGGCCAGGCGCTTCACCAAAAGCTCCCTGATCTTCCTGGCACCCCAATGCGGCTTGCTCTTCTTGCACGAGACGATCATCGCCTCGACCGGCTCAGGCAGCTGGTTGGCATAACGCACCGGCCGTCGAGACCGATCCGTCAGCGCCTCCAGGCCGTCGTCCTTATAGCGATTGAAGATTTTGTAGCCGGTCTTGCGCGAGATGCCGAATGCACGGCACACATCGCTCATGCCTTCGCCCTCTAGTAGCCGGGCGACAAATCGTAGACGTTCCTCCATCACCGAAGTCTCTTTCCACGGCATCAACACCTCCCGCCCAAAAGCGAAAAGTGTTACCCATGTCTCCGGTACGAAACGTCACCTATCTCTCAGGTCGGGCATTCGACATCAGCGGTTCGTCGATAGAGATTTTGTGAGAACTTGTCGTGCATGACGAACGCGAGATGATTGCCGAAGGAAATGCGCAGCAGCAAGACGCTTCGATCGTCCCGCTCTGTGTCAGTGGATGATTGGTCGCCTCCAAGGAATCTGGCCTGGTCTGTCTCGGACAGCTCAGCCCAGAAGCCATCTGTGGCAAGCAGGAGGCAGCCCGAAAATTCCTCGCGCTCCAGGGTTTCGAGAGGCTCCAACTCCCGCGCGCGGAAGCTTTTGGTCAGCAAATGGCGGGTCGGGGATGTTGCGATATCCTTCAAGGGCATCTCGGCCAAGGCATTGGTCAAGGTGTGTGGGCTGGTTTGCCAGGAGATCAAACCATCCGTGTCGACCTCTCCGAGCACGCAGTCTCCCGAATGGAGGACAGTGATAGAATTCCGCCCTTTTGCGTGGATTATGAGGATGCTCGCGGACCCTCGCGGATACTGCTCGCGCAAAATCTCGTGCACCTGCTTGAGAGCCTTCACCATGACAGCTGCTGTTATTGCCTCGCTGGATTCGACAAACCAGTCCACCAACATTCTTACGATTGCCCGGGCGAAGTCGCCGTTGGCTGGTCCACCACAATGCTCAAGAATTCACTGCGACGTATGCCGATCCCGGCATGATCGCGATTGTCGGAGGTCGGGGTACCTTGTTGGCTGAGCCAGAGAGCTTCAATGTTCATCTGCGATGTCATCCGCACTTTGGCCTATAGCGACGAAGCGGTCCCGCACGATATCGACGCGGCCGGCAGGACCGCGGATATTGCCCTCAAGGAAATCATCGAAGTCAGCGTGCCCCAGCAGTGCGCGAAACCGGCTGGCGATGAACTCCCGAACGTCGCCCTCGGCAGCGGTGATTTCGTCGAGGAGGCCCTCTCTTCCGTCGACGACAAGAAGGATGTCTTCCGCATCCCGGCTTGTGAAAAGATCGTCGTTTCCGCGGCCGGCGAAGGCTTCAAGTTTCGTCGCAAGAAAGAGCGCAGGCGTCAGCACTTGAATAGTGAGCTCTTCCGAAAGCTGGTGCTGCGTCGCCGTATCGATGCCCTTCGCGTACCAGCGATTGCTGAAGCCCAGAATAGTTTCGTCATCAGGCATGAAATCGACTTTAAGCGCACCGAGGCGCATGCGGCATATTACGGTTTCGTCGGCAGCCTCCCTGAACCCTCTCTCGCGAAGCTGTTCGAGAAGCTGAGCCCACTCCGCTAGGCCGGCAAAGGTCCACGATCAGGTCGATATCATCGGTGGCGCGAACATCCTCGAGCGTTACTGGATCGGTGATGAATAACGCAGTTGTGCAGCCACCCACAAAGACCAGGCGTTCACGCAGGTCCTCGCCAAGCGCGGCTGCAACGAATTTGAGCATTTCCAGTAGTTGATCGCGGATCGGGGTCATTTGCTCAAGATCCTCGATTTCAGGCGATCGGTGGCGCGACCTACTTCCCGCTGATTACCAAGCCTGATCGCATCCACCAGTGCAAGGTACTCATAAAGTCGATCGTCTTTCAAAGCGGCCTCCGGCACGCTCTTGAAGAGGGGATCGATCGCCTGCCCCATCTCTCGTCCGGCGGCGTAGGGCCACACGTAGTTATAGGTCCCGCCGCTGACGAGAAGCTGCTGGAGCATCGGCGCGGCAAACGCCGTTGGAATACCCCGTTGCATGGGCCCGACTTGTGCCGGAAACACAAACCTCAGCCCATGGGTAACGAATTCGAACAGATTTCGCCGGTGTGGCCGGGGTTCATTCGAGCGAATATCCTTCCGCGCGATCCCGGAAGTGACGCTTCTCTTTATCGATTGCGAGATTTCGGTCTTGCTAATCCCGAGCAATGCTTCAAGATTCCGCACTGAGTAAGGGTCGCCCCCGAGAGATTCAGATCGCAGTTGATCTGCACCCTTCGCGAGTTCTTGGTCTTGCAGGCTCAGCAGCTTCAGCAGGACAACTATGTCTTGGCTCTTCACAGTGACTGTCCTCTGTCCTGGGACTGAGGACAGTAAACACACTTTTCCGATCTCTGTCAAAGCCAGAGGCGCTGGCATTACATCAGCTGTCGCTAAGCAAGAAAACGACACTCGTGATTACGGCAACGCAAGTGTAGAGCCGATCAAAAAAGTGTCACATGCCGCGGAATAGCTCCGGCGCCAATCCGTTACCCAGCCGTTCCAACAGGAGCGACGGCTATACATGCTTGCGTTTACTAAGCCCACGAAAGCCTCCATGCGCGCGCTGCGCGCGCCGAATATACGCAGCTGAAACGTTCTGAACGCCAACGTTATTGGTCAGCCATTCGAGGGATCACTATGTTTATGACAATCAGATGACACGGTAGAGCGTTGGAAAATCTCAAAATTCGCACAGAAGACATGGATGACGTTGCCACGTTTACACGCTTTGGCTTTGCCGATCTGCTACGGCAAATCAGTCAATATCGCTGACTCATATGGGCCATAACGGTGATCGCGCTCTGCACGGTGGGCAGTGCCTTGACGGCCGTCTTCTTGCCAGGTGCCCGAGGCGTTCTTCTCGGCGAAGACGGCATCATCGAAACCGGCGGCGCCGTATGCTTGGCAAGCGTTGTGCTTTTGGCAGGTTCAGCTGCTGTCGTATCTGGGCCGCGTGCGGCTTTATTGCTGGGCGGCCTGCTTGGCCTCGTCGAGTTGATGGATGAGACAAGCTTTGGCGCTCGCATCCTTGGATTTCAACCGCCAGCTCTCTACGGTGGAGGCGAACTCGATGGATTCCACGATTTGCTGATCCTGGCCTACCGGCTTCTCGGCGATCTGAGCCCAAGTCTTGGCTGGGTATTGATTGGACTCATTCTTGCCGTTTCTCTCGGCACACTACTCTTTGCGCTGAGAGTCGTATGGAACACGCGCATTGACGCAAGATGGCCGCGGATTTCGAACCACGTTCTGATTTTCCTCCACGTCGGATTGATCGGCGTGGCGCAGGTTGTCGATGTAGCCACGACCACCCGCACACTCTCTGCGGTGGAAGAACTACTGGAGTTCAATGCCGCCGTCTTGCTGTTATTCTACGTCGCTCAGCAGGTCGTGGAAACCACGCGGCGAACGAGATCGGGTTGATCTCGCCCCTAAGCGCGATGGCGGGGCGATAGAACGTGCGGCAGGTAATCCCCTTTGGATGCCTCAATGACCAGAGAGACAGGCGCGTTCGGAACCATAGTCATCTTCTGCAGAGACTTACGCTAATGCGGCTGAGACCCCGCTCATATTTCTGGAGCTGCTGGGGGCGTCACTCCGACAGTGTCAGGCCGCCTCCCATACTTTGCGCCACTCGGCGAACTCCAGGGGGCGAATCTGATGCCGCGCGAAATTACCTCGCGGAGCGTCGTTAGCACCGCTTCAGATCTCGACGCCAGGAGAGCCTTGTCGGGTCGTTGCAGTACCCTCTTGTCATCAGAGATGGTCAAACAGCCGCAAAAAGCCTCCGACGTCTGGCGGAGACCTATGTCGAGCTAGGAACTGCACTGTCGCAGTAAGCCTTCGATGCGGCTTCGAGCGTCGAGGCCAATTTACCTTGGCAAAATCAGCGGCCGCTAAGGCGACCAGCAATGCCATGTTGACAGTTTGAACACTGACATTGGTCTCGGCTTGTCGAGCCATGACTAAAGAAGCCTCGGTATTGCCAACGCGCGCCAGGCAAGTTGCGGCGTCTGAGAGACGGCGCACTCCCACCCGGACAGCGAAATGAATGAGATGGTCCAGCAGGTTATCACTCACACCCTCTTCGATGAGTGTGGCAAGGCGAAGCGCGGCGTCAGCATTGCCAAGGCTGCCTTCTGGGACGTTTTGGGCAGTCTCCATCAACAGCCATTCGATAGCGGCGGGGATGGAGCTGCGGATGATCCCCTCTTCGGCAACCTGGCGCACTTGCCGAAAATTGGTCCGCATCGTGTAAGGCGTCCCATAGTCGAGCGTTTCAGCTCGCCACCCAGCCATGAAATCGGAGAGCGGCAAGCTAGCGTAAGGGAAACCTTGCGGATCGTGCATTTCCACGCGATCGTCCCGCACGTCGAGGACGACGAGATAGTGATCGGCGCCGATCGGCCCGCTCATTCCGGGCTGATGACGCAAATGACCCATCTCGACCGGACCGGTCCAAACCGGCCCGTGCCGAAGTGCCGTCTTCAGCCGATGGAGTGCGCCGGATTCGTTCCCGCCCGCCGACACGTCCGACTCCCAACCCATCGCCTCTAACGCTTTGTCAAAGCCTGCCTCCGGCGTCCATCCATAAGGATCGAAGAAGGGTAGCCTACCGCCCACCAACTGCATTCCAAATGGACTGCCTGTCGCAAATTCGATCACTGCAGTAGATGGAGCGCAGTCACCGAACATCATCGCAAATGAGTTTGCGTAGCAGTAAGGGCCAGAGCCAATATAGGGGAAATGCTTCATCCGAAATTGTCTCCTTGCTTGCACATAGAGACACGCCAAGAGCGGCATTTTCTTCAAATTTGTCAAGAGCCGGAATAATTCAGCGGCTTATAAGGTCACACCTTCGTCGCCAGCATCCTCGAGCGGACCTACTTTCTGGACAGACGCCCGTATAATGTGGAAAAACGTTCGGGGATTGGAATTTCTGCGTCGCCGTTAAGCGGAGCCTGAGCCACTGACGGCGATGGCGTCCTGCGGATGCGACCGAGGCGGCGAGGCTTATGCGAGACCGGTTCAAAGGACAGCTGCAACGACATCGCATCCACAGGGCCCAAAATACTAACTCAGGAGTTCCGGCGCCAATTGCCAGGCGTCAGGCCGGCGATACTCGAAAAAACCCGCGTGAAATGGCTCTGATCCGCGAAGCCGCAGGCGATGGCCACCTCTGCAAGCGGCGCGTTCGAGGCCCGAAGCAACTCCCGGGCGCGATTTACCCGCTCGCTGAGAAGCCATTGATATGGTGTCATCCCGGTCGTTTCCCGAAAAGCGCGAATGAAATAGCCGCGAGACAGATTGCAAACCTTCGCGACCTCCGAAATCGAGATGTTGCCGTCGAGGTTTTCGAGAAGCAGACTTTTCGCCAGATGCTCATGCGAACGCGACAGGCTTCGTGATCTGTTGGAGGTTGCGATGGGCCGACCGCCATAGCGTTGGACCAGATAGGTCCCGATGGCAGTCGCCATTTGGTCGACGAACAGCGCGCTTGCTTCCTCGGGTTTTTCGAGTGCCGGGATCAAGGCGCGACAAAGATTGGCAAGCACGATATCTTTTGAAGCGGTTTCGGCTGCCAGCGACGTCACACCGGGAAGTTCAGCGCCTTCGGCAATCCTGATGAGAGACGCAGGCGAAATTTCAAGCAGAAGGAAATCGAAAGGACCGCTAAGATCTGCCTTGTAGCCTTCGGAGAGATCGCGGATATAGATCGAGTTTTCCGTAAAATCGTGGTTGGTCGCATGATGTTGATGATAGATGCGCCGCGTATGGCCACCGAGCGAAGATACGCCGACAACGAAACCTCGATCGCTTGCCGATGTCTTGACCTGGTCGAGCTGCATGACGCTCGTTCCCTTGCGGAAGACCGCGATATCCGATCCTGCCAAAGCCTGGTTGATCGACAACTGCTTCAGAGGACATCCAAAACCGTCCGTCGCCGGTCCAGCGGGTGATTTGATGTGACGGTCGGAAATAGGAACCAAGACGCACAGCTTTCATTTTGAAGTCGCTGGAGCTGGGTTCTGACCCACTTTGGTGGCTCAGGCCTTCCGCGCTGACTTCTGGTAGGTCGCCGAATCTCTTCGACGAGGATGCTTTTGTTCAAGATAGACGTTTGAAAGGTGTATAGGAACCTTCAAGGCGTGGCATTTCAGCGGACGGCTATACAGTCCCCAGCCCGGATGATCGAGACACATGTGAGTGAAGCGTTGGCGGCCAGTGAGAGAATTGCGGCATGTTTTGGTGTCGAGGCAGCGAGGGCGCTGGCGATCAGGCCTCTTCGCGAGGCGAAGCTCTCTGTCGTTCATCTTGACCACTCCTATGAAGACGGCGAGCATCCTGTTTTCCTTCCGGCCGATGACGCCTTCCTGGTCATGCTTTATCTCGTCGATGTCGACCATTCCGACATCTGGCCAGGCCGACCTCCGGCACCTTTCAAGAGGTATCCCAGGGGCTCGATTTGTCTAATCAGCCTGAAGGATGGAGCCGCAATCTCCATTCGCGGTCGGTTTGAGGCCCTTGCGTTTCATATCCCGGGCTCGCATTTTGCCGAGCTGGCGAAGGATGCAGGAGAACCTCGCGTCGATGACCTTGCGACCTGTCGCGGGGTTGACGATCAGGTGATCCGCAATATTGGTGGAGCACTGATGCCGATGTTCGATATGCCGGAAGAGGTAAGGGATACGCTGCTTCCGCATATCGGGCTGGCGTTAAACGCCCATCTCGCGCACCGTTACGGACGGTCGCCCGCCCAGCGCCTGTTGGCCAGCGGTCAGCTGTCTCCTATGCAGGAAAAGCGCATCAAGACGTACATAGCTGCGAACTTATCGGGCAACATACCGGTCGATAAGATTGCCGACGCGACCGGTTTTTCATCGGATGAGCTCCGTTCCGGCTTCTTGAATACGACTGGGCAGTCCGTTCTCGAATGGATTTCGGCGTGTCGAATGAACAAGGCCCAATCACAACTGAGCCGGACCGGTGAGACCATCGCCCAAGTGGCTGAAACGTGCGGTTTTGCGGATGAGCACACATTCGTCGAGACCTTCACGAAGGCCGTGGGAGTCACTCCGGGGGAGTGGCGCTCACGCAACCGGCACTAAAAGAATTCACGATCGAGCGGCGCTACGCTACGATCTTTCCCACGTCCATTCCCGTCGATCTCGGCTTTGAGGAAGAAGCCCAGGAATGTTCTGATGAGGACCATTTTGGATGGGATTGTTTCGCGCGAATCCGGATGCGGCGCTAACAGCCGCACCCGGCTCACTAATCAGCCCTCGACGAACTTCAAGAGATCGGCGTTCAGGACATCGGCATGGGTTGTCAGCATGCCGTGCGGATAACCCTTGTAGACTTTGAGAGTACCGTTCTGCACCAGCTTCACGGACAGTCTGCCGGCGTTGTCGATCGGCACGACCTGGTCGTCGTCGCCGTGCATGACGAGGGTCGGAACGGTGATTGCCTTCAGGTCTTCCGTCTGGTCGGTCTCCGAGAAGGCCTTGATCCCATCGTAATGCGCCTTGGCGCTGCCCATCATGCCCTGCCGCCACCAATTCTGGATGACGCCAGGATAGACCTTAGCGTCGGGACGGTTGAATCCGTAGAATGGACCGGTGGGAAAGTCGACGAAGAGCTGCGCGCGGTTTTCGGCAACGCCCTTGCGAATGCCGTCGAAGACTTCCATCGGAAGGCCGCCGGGATTTGTCTTGGTCTTCAGCATCAGCGGCGGAACGGCGGCGACCAGAACAGCCTTGGCGACGCGGCTGGAAGGCTGACCGTATTTTGCGACATAGCGGGCGACTTCACCGCCACCTGTCGAGTGCCCGATATGAACGGCATTCTTCAGGTCGAGGGCTTCAACGAGAGCGAAGGCGTCGGCGGCATAGTGGTCCATATCGTGACCGTCTGCGACCTGCGCGGAGCGTCCGTGACCGCGTCGGTCATGGGCGACGACGCGATAGCCCTTGGTTAGGAAGAACAGCATCTGTGCGTCCCAATCGTCCGACGAGAGCGGCCAGCCATGGTGGAAGACGATCGGCTGGGCATCCTTCGGACCCCAATCCTTATAGAAGATTTCGACGTCGTCCTTAGTGGTGATGTAGCCCATTGTATTGTCTCCTTTAATTGAGGCGGTGGTGGAAGCAATGTTGGCCGCAAAGCCGAACGACGAGGGGAGCACCATGGCCGCGGCGGCGGCAGCTCCGGAAAGCAATGCGCCGCGGCGCGTGATGGAAGGGTAGTTCTCAGTCATTTTCGCGTCCTGCGATCCCTGTCTTGTGCCCTCAGGCTGTGTTCGTCCGTTAGCGCGATATGCAGTCGAGAGCCAATGCCGACAATTGCACCAATAGCTTCGAATTGATTGCGATTTTCGCAACAATGGAGGCTCTCTGCTGGCCATCTTAAGCCGCGCCGGGCCGGTTGATTGCCAGGAAATGCCGGACGACAGGCTTGTCCGTCCCTGAATGATAGGCAAGCATCTGACCTTGAAGATCGGCGTCGGCGTTCGACACCCGCTTGTGCTGTCGGAGATGTTCAGCCCAGGATTCCACCATGAACCATTCGACGATCTTTTGCGGATCGGCAGAGTCTTCCGTCACACCCCATCCATAGGCACCGTCACGCCGCCGCTCGTGGGACATTTTGTCCAGTGCATGCAGGAAGGCGGCGCGATGATGTTTTTCGACATTGTATTCGATCAGGATCAGGACCGGGCCTCGATCATGCGGAACCGGTTCTGCGACGAGTGGTTCGGGCCAGTGGTTTGACGGGACCAGATCGGCATCGCCCGACGGCAGCTTGATACGGTGCATGATCAGTCCAGCCACGAGCAGTCCGCCCGCACCGATCACCAATGTGCCCGACACGCCGGCAACTTCGCCGACAGCACCCCAGCCGAGGCTGCCAGCGGTCATCGCACCGTTGAAGACAGTCAGATAGACGGCAAGGCCCCGCCCCCGCACCCAGTTCGGCAGGATCGCTTGCGCGGCGCCGTTGAGAGTAGTGAGGGCGGTGATCCATGCTGCACCGAGGAACAGAAGGATAACGACCGCCAGCCATTGGGGTGGAGCCAGCGACAGCGCCGCCATGACCAACGCCGTCACGAGCGCAGATCCGAGTAGCAGGCCGTCGGCATCGAGACGCTGCCGCAGCCGCGGCATGACGAGCGCACCGCCGATTGCACCTGCACCGACAGCGCCGAGAAGGATGCCGTAGAAGCTGGCGTCACCGCCCAGGAGTTGGCGCGCGACCAACGGAAGCAGCGCCCAGACAGCACTGGCGAACGCAAAGAAGATCGTCGCTCGAAGCAGCACGACATGAAGCGTCGGGCTGGCGCGGGTGTAACGCAGTCCTGCCCGGAAGGCGCCGAAAAACCCTTCCGACAACGCGTCGTTGGCATCCTTGGCGCGCGGCCACCAGATTAACGCCGCGATGACGAGGACGTACGTCGCAACGTCGACGCCGTAGGTAACGGCGGCACCAAAAGCGGCAAGCAGCAAGCCACCAGCCGCAGGACCGATTGAGCGCGCAATATTGATGCCCAGCGAATTCAGAGCGACGGCACTCTTCACATCTTCGCGAGGCACGAGTTCGGGCACAACCGCCTGCCATGTCGGTCCCATGAGCGCCGCACCGATACCACCAAGGAAGGTCAGTCCGATCAGTGAACTGACGGTGAGCAATCCTGTATGGGCAAGAGCCATCAACGTGAGACTGACCGAGGCAAGCAGGATCTGCACGGCAATCAGGAACTTACGACGATCGAGGATGTCCGAGAGAACGCCTGCCGGGATTGCCAATAGGAAGATCGGCAGCGTGCCGGCCGCCTGCACCATGGCGACGGCCGCAGGGGCAGCGGAAAGATCGGTCATCAGCCAAGAGCTGGCGACGTCGCGCATGAAACTGCCGGTGTTGCCCAGAACCGTGGCCGCCCATAGCACCGCGAAGACGGAGTGACGGAGCGGTGCGAAGCTACCGGAGGATTTTGTGACGCTCATTTACTCGTTCCCTTGGCGATATCGATTGTTGCTACGATCACGAACGCGCCAGCGAGACCGAGATGTTCGAAGAAGGCGTTCATTGCCATCATGCGATCCATCCCGGAAGGCATTTCCCAGAATCGAAGCGCAACGAGGGTCGCGAGAAGGGTGAAACCGGCGAGAGCCAGAGCACCCGCCCAGCGCCCGAAGCCGGAAACCACCATGGCGGAGGCCGCAAGCTCGAAGGCAATGACGGCACCGGCGAAGAACGTTGTCGGGTGAAGCCCGAAATGCTCCATTTCGGCAATGGCGCCGTTAAAGTCGAAGATCTTGGTTAGCGGCCCCTGGATGTAGGCGGCGCAGAGAGCAAGAAGCGCTAGGGACCGCGTTGCCGGCGCCGCGACGGCACCCGCGAGAAGCGCGCTTAGGCGGCCCGTGGACGAAGAATGATCAATCATGTCTGCTCCTGTAGTGTTGGCCGGTCGAACCGAGCGGCACTGTTTCGGCTTGTGGAGCGATATTGGCCGGAAAGATTGCCGCCAACAATTGCATCAATAGTTTTGAATTAATTGCGATTATCGCAATAAATCTGCGCTCGTAGGTCGAGCGGGCAGCGCAATCCGCTACCCATTCCATTCGCTGAGCACCATGCGGGCGTCGCTTCACACCGCCCAGCACGAGCAACCGAGAGCTCCGAAGAAGCCTTTGAGGTCGGCTATCGGCAGTTTCGATGTCCAGGCGCTGGCATGGTCGTGACCATGTACGCCGCAATCGCTGGCACAGCCACAGGAGGCGATTGCAGTACGACGCAGGGAATGGCGACCAGCCCCTTCCGGTTCGCCCCAGCCGGCATAACCGCCGAACTTGCGCACCGGCGACCAGTCCGGCATGGCGGGTGGCACGTCGTTTTCGTCCAGCGTCTTGAAGTCGCCGGCGCCGTAGACGATCTTGCCGCCGACCATTGTTAGGTCGGAGGTGAGGAAGGAGATCTCATCCTCGGCGCAGGAGAGGAAGTCCTTGTCCGGCACGATCAAGTCAGCGAACTGGCCCTTTTCGATGCGGCCCTTCTTGCCTTCCTCGTTCGAGAACCATGTAACCTTTTCAGTCCACATGCGCAGCGCCGTTTCACGGTCGAGGCAATTGGCACGCGGATAAAGCTGCATGCCGCCGAGGGTCTTGCCAGTCACCATCCAGGAAAGCGAGACCCAAGGATTGTAGGAAGCGACACGCGTCGCGTCCGTGCCGGCCGAAACGTTGACGCCCTTGTCGAGTATGCGCCTGATCGGCGGCGTCGCCTCGGCGACCCCGTGGCCGTATCGCTCGACGAAATATTCGCCCTGATAGGCCATGCGATGCTGCGTGGCGATGCCGCCGCCAAGGGCCGCGATGCGGTCGATCGAGCGATCGGAAATGGTCTCGGCATGATCGAAGAACCAGTTCAGGCCTTCGAGCGGGATGTCCTTGTTGACCTTCTCGAAGACGTCGAGCGCGCGGCTGATCGTTTCGTCATAGGTCGCGTGAAGACGCCAAGGCCAACGGTTCTCGGCGAGAATGCGCACAACACCCTCAAGGTCCTCTTCCATTTCCGGGGCCATGTCCGGGCGCGGCTGGCGAAAATCCTCGAAATCGGCGGCGGAGAAGACCAGCATTTCGCCGGCACCGTTGTGACGGAAATAATCGTTGCCCTGCTTGTATCTGACCGTCTGCGTCCAGTTGAGGAAGTCCTCCTTCTCCTCCTTCGGCTTCTGCGTGAAGAGATTGTAGGCAAGCCGGACAGTCAGCTGATTTTCGTCCGACAGCTTCTGGATCACCGCATAGTCGTCCGGGTAGTTCTGGTAACCGCCTCCGGCATCGATGACGCCGGTGACGCCGAGCCGGTTCAGCTCGCGCATGAAATGGCGGGTGGAATTGACCTGGTAGTCGAACGGCAGTTTCGGCCCCTTGGCGAGCGTCGAATAAAGAACGCCGGCATTCGGCTTTGCCAGCAGCATGCCAGTCGGGTTGCCATCGGTATCGCGGGTAATTTCCCCGCCCGGCGGATTCGGCGTATCGCGGGTGTAACCGACGGCACGAAGTGCGGCGCCGTTCAGGAGCGCCCGGTCATAGAGATGGAGCAGGAAAACCGGAGTATCGGGCGCGATCGCGTTGATCTCTTCGATCGTCGGCAGGCGCTTTTCGACAAACTGATGTTCGGTGAAACCGCCGACGACTCGCACCCATTGGGGGGCTGGCGTGATCGCCACCTGCCGCTTCAGCATGTCCATGGCGTCGGCAAGGCTGCGGATGCCATCCCAACGCAGTTCCATATTGTAGTTGAGACCGCCACGCACGACGTGGGTGTGGTTGTCGATCAGGCCGGGCAGCACACGTTTGCCCTTTAGATCGATCACCTTTGTATTCGGTCCGGCAAGCGCCATGATCTCGCTGTCGCTGCCCACTTCCATGAACAAGCCATCCTTGATGGCGATCGCCGTGGCATTCGGGTTGGTGCGGTCGAGCGTGGTGATCAATCCATGATGAAGGACGATATCTGCATACATTGGGGCGACTCCGGTCTTGACGGGATCGGCGGCATGGGCCGCAGAAAACAGATTTGAAAAGGCGAGGCTCGAAGCTGCGCCCAGGAAGGTGCGGCGCGTCGTCATCAGCTTTTCCCCGAGGTCGGAACTTTGTGGGGGGAGGTCACCTCCACCACGTTCGGACCGCCTTGCGGGAGGTGGCCGAACATGTGCGGCTTTACCTGATGAAGCCAGGAAAGGGCAGCAGGCTCGCGAGTCCAGATGCTTTTTGCCAGCGGCACGAGCTGCTCGCCGAGGAGGATCCCAAGCAAACCGATGAGAGCGACGACAGGCGGGGCGGGCGAACGGACATTGAGCAGGCTGTAGATCACGCCCACCAGCAGGCCGGCACCGAGTGACAGGAGATAGATTTTCATGGAGGAGACCCTTCGCTTTGGAGGAAGCAATTCGCTCCGGCAGGTGGCGTCCTGCCGGAGCGATGCCGGGTTTACTTGGCTGGGTTCGGCCCGATCCGCTTGCCGTGGCTCACCCGCTCGGAGCCGCCGTGAACGTGGGTGACGGCATAATCGATGCCCATGCCGTAAGCACCGGAATGCTCCTTCACCAGAGAGGTAACCGCCTCGTAGGTTTCCTTGCGGGCCCAGTCGCGCTGCCATTCCAGCAGGACCTGCTGCCAGGTGACCGGAACGACACCCGCCTGCACCATGCGGTCCATGGCGTATTTGTGCGCATCGACAGACGTGCCGCCGGAGGCATCCGCGACCATGTAGATTTCATAGTCGGTATCGTTCATGCAGGAGAGGGCGAACGTCGTGTTGCAGACCTCGGTCCACAGGCCAGCGACGACGATCTTCTTGCGGCCGTTGGCGGCGTTCTTGGCAAGTGCATCGCGGACGTTCTGATCGTCCCAGGAGTTCATCGAGGTGCGCTCGAGAATGTCGTTGTCGGGGACGACGGCGAGCAGTTCGGGGAAGGTGTTGCCCGAGAAAGAGTCGGTCTCGACGGTGGTGATCGTGGTCGGGATATTGAAGATCCTGGCTGCTTTGGCAAGGCCCACGACGTTGTTCTTCAAAGTCTGGCGATCGATCGACTGGACGCCGAAGGCCATCTGGGGCTGCTGGTCGATGAAGATGATCTGGCTGTTCTGCGGGGTCAGGACTTGAAGCTTGTTAGACATCTCGTGTTTTCCTTCTAGTTGGATTGAAGATAGCAAATGGGGCAGGGATCGCTGCGCGTCTTGAACGTTGGGACGCTGGATTGTCGGAAAGCAACCTGGCTGGAACATTAGGCCGCAAGTGGCGTAAGCCCGGCCTCGATTTGGGCACGGTAAGGCTCGTAGCGGCCCGGTAGCTTCAGAGCCTCGCCAAGGTGCGCTGTGTCTTCGTCGCGGTTGAAACCGGGTTCGTTGGTGGCGATTTCGAACAGCACGCCGCCGGGGGTGCGGAAGTAGATCGCCCAGAAGTAGTCGCGGTCGATGACCGGGGTGACCTGGTAACCCGTATCCATCAGCACCTTGCGGACTTCGAGCTGTTTTGCGCGATTCTCGACAGCGAAGGCGATGTGGTGAACCGAACCCGCGCCCTGCCTTGCGAAGGGCGTCTGTGGAAGGGCCTCAAGGTCGATCGTGTCGGCACCATTGCCGCCGGGGATAATAAACCGGGTGACGGCACCTTCGGTCTCAGTGCGCTGGTAGCCCATGAACTCGAGCAGTTCAGCGGTGGCGGCTGTGTCGTGCAGGCGGAAACGCGCGCCGGAGAAACCACGGATGGCGACGCTGTCGGCGATGCCGGATCCGTTCCACGCAGTACGGACGTCACCGGCCGTTTCGATCAGGGCAAGACCTTCACCATCCGGACCGATAAAGCGCAGGCGGTTGGCGCCGAAGGTTTTATCTGCTTCGAGGAGGTTCGTATCTTTCGCGGTCAGGCGATCCTGCCAGAAGGAGAGAGAGCCTTCCGGAACGGCGAACTGTGTCTCGCTGACTTCGCCAACGCCGGGGCGGCCGCGCATCACGTCGGGGAATGGGAAGTAGGTCATGACAGTGCCGGGGGTACCAGCCTCGTCGCCATAGTAGAGGTGGTAGACGTTCGGATCGTCGAAGTTCACGGTCTTCTTTACGCGGCGTAGCCCAAGGGTGTCCGTGAAAAACGTGTTGTTCTGACGGGCATCAGTTGCCATCGACGTAATGTGATGCAGTCCGTTGATTTCCTTGATCATGATGCTTGTCTTTCCGTAGCTGCGTTGTTCGTGTGGTGTGATTGAAAATCTACGCCAGTTGATCAGCCGTCGGAATTGCAATAAAACTTGCGAGTGAATTGTCCGGGATGAAATAATAGATGAACGACTATAAGGCTCTGAGAACCTTTCTTCTGGCTGCCGAGAAGCGAAACTTTGCGCAAGTCGCGCGCGAACTGGACATGACGCCCGCAGCGGTCACCAGAGCGATCGCCGCCTTGGAGGAAGACCTTGGGGTGCAGCTCTTTGTCCGGACCACGCGTCAGGTGTCGCTGACGACCGACGGGGCGATCTACGCTGCGCAGATCCAGCCGGCGATGGCTGCGCTGGAGAACGCCCGCAAGGACGTGATGAACACGCACAAGGCCGATTACGGTCGGCTGCGGATCAGCGCGCCGACCTGGTTCGGTCAGCAAATTCTGCCACCTATCTTGTCGGGCTTCAGGGAGCGCTATCCGAAGATCACTTTCGAAATCTCCCTGACGGACGGTCTCGTAAACATCATCGATGACGACTACGACCTCGCTGTCCGCATCTCGGCCGCACCGTCCGACAAGTTCACGATCTGGCGGAAGATCAGTGTCGTGCGCCGTATCCTCGTCGCCGCTCCAGGGAGCCGATTCGCAAACATGAAGCATGCCAGCGAGCTGACCCCTGACGACTGCCTTGCATACAGCGGCGCGAGCAAACGGGAGAACTGGGCGTTGTCGGACGGCAGTGGCAGTACCAACATCTCAGCAGGGCGCGCGTTTAGCGCCAACAGCGGCGAAGTCCTCGCAAGTATGGCTGCCGACGGGGCGGGTGTCGCCATGCTGCCGAAGTTCCACGTAGCCGAGCAACTGCGCACCGGAAGGCTAGTCCACGTCCTGCAGAACTGGTCGCCGCCGGATTTGTGGCTGACGCTCTATTATCCGCCCTATCAAGCGCTGCCCCCGCGCATTGCATCGTTTTCGAAATTCTTCGAACAACAAGTACCGGCGTTTATGACGGCAATGGAATGACCTTCGCCGTGATGAAGTGGACTGCGCTGCTATTACAAAAGCCGTTTAAGACAATATTACAGCATCCTAGGCGCCAGGTTTTTGGATAGAGGTTTTAACCGCATCCGATCACGGGCCGTCAGTTCGATCCCTTTCAAGGCGAAGGACTGCCGCGGCCGATAGCTGCTGTCCACCGTCTCCGGAGCACCGGCGGCAAACCTGATGCAAACTCAGCCGCAGCTCGCGCTATGCCGAAGAGATCCTTAGCGTTTGATCTGCTCTTACCTTATCTACGACGAGTTTCTTCGCAATTCCCTCGACACGCGACTACGCCTCACAAGCAGCTGAAGAGCTCATCAACATCCGGCACTCTCTATTGCAAATACACAACGCGAGTGGAATGGGGGCCCTTCTAGAAAAAAGCATAACGAAGCTAAAGACCACTCGAGAGCGGGCGGTCGAAGTCCAAGCTCGAGCGCCCAGCAGGCATTCGAAAACATCACAAAGTTCGCGCGCGACACCATGGATGAGGAACGTCGCAGGCGTGCCAAGGAGACGGAGCGGTTACGGCAAGCTCGGCTGGCCCTGGAGAACAAGGAGACCCGATCTTGAACGCCAGCCGGATCCGGAACATGTCCGCGGCCGAGCGGCGCGGCGCCCTCGACGACCTGGCGTCCAACCTCGAACGATACGCCGGCTATGCTTGGGTAGAGGGGAACGAGGCTCTCGAGATGGTCATGAGATCGATAGGAACCGCGATAAGGTCTGCATCTTCGGACATTGCAGCGACAGACGTGTCCCTCGCGGAGGAGGTAGCGGCCAAGGCGGTCAGTCTCCTGGTCACATTCCACTGCTTTTATCCGGACGTTCGGAAGCAGACCGTCCACTAGGCGAGCGATTATCAAGCAAAAGAGTTGAGGTGTTTAACCCTGCAGACCGAGGATCTGGGAGGACATGATGGAATATCGAGAGGCGGCCCCTGAAAACGACGACGACATCGTAGCTCCACTACATGGCAATCTTGGATAGCTATGGAACCGACCCGGAGCACGATTCGCAGTTTCCTTCAAAAGGGGCGGCGAAGTAGGCAACTCGCGACCTTCATCGCCTTCGACGGAACCTTCCCGGCAGGATCTGTGTCCTGCCAGCTCCACTTGATCCCATATCCGGCAGTGCTGAAGCCCGAGCACATGTCGCAGGGCTACATCTGGAGCGTTTGGGTCGCTCCCACCTACCAGGAAACGCGGCATCTCGACGGAGCTCGCTCGATGGCTGTCGACTACCTGCGGGAAGCCGGCTGCACGGGCGTCGTGTTGCACGCATCGGAGGCGGGAGAGGGTGTCGATGAGATTTCAAGATGGCCCATGAGATGCACCTGAAGTTCTGACGGAGCCGGTCGAAGATCGGTTGCAGGTTGATATGCGCAAGACACTCCGACTAGCGTCTTGTGAGATACTCCTACGACGACGTAACGGGTGACAGAACGTCGGCGAGACCCCCAGCCTGGCCCACATTTCGCTGCACGCCGAACTACAGACTGATGTCCTTCGTGATCGCGGCAATCGAAGGCACTCTTTGTTTCGCGGCCATCAGCAGATCGAGTTCTATAGATGACGGACCGAAGCGCTGGAAAAGGTCTTCGGCAGTGTCCGGCGCGAGATGGTATTTGCTCTGGAATTCCTCAAGCGAGTAGGGCGCGCCCCGCGAACCGGCCGACGTCGCTCGAGCTTGATTTGGGTTGCCATTGTGAAAGCTCCTTTCTCGATGAGCGGCACAATGAGCAACTGAGAAATTGGTTCCTTTCCAATGCCGGGTCACCAGTACATGTCGATGCCGCACGCCTGGATCATCAAACTCTTCGAGCCGCAGGAATGCGCGAATTACTTCGCTGCTGCCGGATATGACCCCGATTAAAGTGGATGCACTCTAGATCACCAATCTTGCGGCCCACCCCCCACTTACGCTCCGCATCATTGTGCGGGTCGTTGAGCGATCACCACGGGCTGCGTTCGTGAATTTTGTTTGTGTAGAGAATGACTCACGTCAGCGGTAATCGCGTCGGTCAAATGGAACATAACCCAACGCTAAACGTTGAGTGACGTCGGAGTGTAGTTACGAGTAAATGCACCGTGCTAGGCACTCCTAGGAGACGTTATATGGATATCACCACGCTTCTCATCATAATTCTGATCGTTGTTCTGCTTGGCGGCGGCTGGTACGGCCGAGGACGCTGGTATTAAGCGACGCCGCGGAGACTTGTCCACGCAGGTACTCCCGAGATATTACTGGCAACTGTGGCCATCGGTAACGCCACTCCGCGCCGTCGTGAAAAAACACGCGGCAACGGCCCTATTCCGGAGTCACCGCCAGTAATGGCGCTTATCCTGGGGCTTTTTTGGACCCGAGTGCCGGAGTCGGGAGTGGGTGAACTGCTGTCCTCTGGTCCCTCACGGAAGAGGCCGTAGGCGACCGCATAATTCGCCCAAGAAAGGTCCATTGAAGTCAAAGGCGATGACGCCGCCAAGGAGCCGAAGAGGGCAGATGGTGGTCTTGCCGAGGACGTAGGGTCTGATGCTGCTGACGAGGAGCAAGCCCGACGCGGTACGAAGATATTCCACCAAACGGCTCGCAGGATTAAGAAAACCATAGCGCCCCTGGCCCACTTTAGACCATGCCGTCAATTCAAAAGTGATCATTGTCCGGCAACGGACCGACTGAAATCAATTGGATTTGACGCAGGGATTAAAAACGGACGGCATCCATCGCGCCTGGCCTGATCGAACGTTCTTCAACAAAATGTCGGGGTGTTGGGACTCGATAGAACAAGCTCGCAGCCACAATTCTGCTAGAATTCTCGGAAGCACCGGCCCAAAATCGCTCCTAGTCCAGCTTAGCTAGATCGACTTCGCTGCATTTACTGGGATGGGTCAGGCATGATCCTGGCGACGAAGTGGCTCGAGGCGGGCAAGTTTGGTCATCGCGCGCTTGAAGCAGGAGAGACATTGGGGCGCGTCGTATTACAAGTATAGGTCTGCAAAGGGAAAACATGCTGGAACAAGGGAGAGACGGTTCGATTCGGATCAAGGTGATGCAAATCGCCGGCCCGGACCGGATCGCTGTCGCGGATGGCTCAGGCAGAACGACCACTTCTTTCCGTGATTACCGGTATGTTGCTGCCGTCGAGGATTGTCCCCGTCGAAGTTCGATTGCCGCTCCTAGACCGGAAGATTCATCAACCCCAGCGAATGCGATAAACAGCGCATTGGTTGAGGCGCAGCGCGGCAGCTCAAGAATCTGAATGAGCCGTATACATGTCGCGCCCGAAATGAGGGGCCCGCGATTACTACGTGTTAGCTGATATTATCGGACAGACTTGAACGCTGCGCGCAACTCTTCCGCAAAGAGCCGGGGCTGTTCCCACGCAGCAAAGTGTCCACCTTTCGCTACCTGATTATAGTAGTACAAAGTCGGATACGCTTGCCTGCTCCAGCTCTCAGGTGCCTTGTAGATTTCCTTAGGGAAATACGGAAATGGCCACCGGTATTCTGATTTCTTTGGTCTTTTGCGCATCGGCGCTGAAGTTGTTGTTGTTGTTTTCCCAATAGAAACGAGAGGATGACGCTCCGGTGTTCGTGAGCCAGTACAAAGTGATGTCATCGAGCATCTCGTCCTTGGACAGGACACGCTCAGGGACGCCATCACTGTCGCTCCACTGGGCAAATTTTTCGTACATCCATGCGGCAAGACCCGCGGGCGAGTCTGACAGCGAGTAGCCAATGGTCTGCGGGCGGGTCACCATCATCGCACCGTACGCGGCATTGCGTCCAAAAAATGTGCTGAGCGACTGGAAGGCTTCGCGTTCTGGTGTCTTCAGGTCAGACGGAGCGGGGTCGCCGCTATTGATCGCTCTAATCAGTTCGCCTGGAACCGTCGCAGGCATATTGAGATGTATCGCACGCAAACCCTTTGGTCCCTGGCGAGCCAGCGCATCGGATACTACCGAGCCATGATCCCCACCCTGGGAAACGTAATGCTCATATCCGAGCCTTTTCATGAGGGTGTCCCAAGCCCGTGCAGTGCGATCAGGACCCCAGCCCAAATCCGTCGGCTTCCCAGAAAAGCCGTAGCCGGGGATGGAAGGGATGACAACATCAAATGCATCCTCGGCGCGGCCGCCGTAAGCTGTGGGATCGGTAAGAGGGCCGATGGACTTAATGAACTCGAATGTTGAACCCGGCCAGCCGTGAGTGAGAACCACGGGCAGGGCGTTGGGGTGACGGGAGCGAACATGGATGAACTGGATCTCGACCCCATCGATCGTTGTGATGAATTCCGGCAATGAATTGAGCTGCGCCTCGGCTTTACGCCAGTTGTAATCAGTGCCCCAATAGCGAACCAGTTCCTGAACTTGCGCCAGTTGAATACCTTGCGAGGAATCATCGACGGTTTCCTTGTCGGGCCAGCGTGTCTCGGAAATGCGCTTGCGTAAATCATCGAGTTGGGATTGTGGGACGTTAATATGGAACGGACGGATACTCTCATCCGAGCTTTTTGCCGACGTGGCCGAAATGGCATCGGCGGCGATCGCCGGCAGGACGTATCCCGCAGGAACGAGCATGAGGGAGCCAACCGCAACTGCGATCAGGCGGCCAGCGAAATGCACCCGAATAGAGGCGATTTCAGTTCTAGTCATAAGATACTCTCCGTTGTTTTGCCTGTTGGTGACGGAGAGCAGGCTAGAGGGCGGACGTATCCAGCATGTTTTGAAACGTGCCGGAAGTGTATCAGAGCGTAGCATCGCGATCGTGAGCCCGCTCCACGCATCGGTCGCAAAAGCCTTTTTGTATCAGGTTCTTGACAGTACGGTGAACACTGCGGCTCTCCCGGGGATCCGGATCACGCAACTGTAGGGCTAGGGATCGACTTGTTTGCTTGATCGAATGTGCTCGCGAAGCGGGTTAAGAGCGATACGGCATCGCTGAGGCAAATCTTGCCCTGTCGACCCAGACGTAATTTTTGGCGAAATGTGTTCTGGCAATGCCGAGCGGCGATAGCTGTCGTGTCTTGGACAGTGCCGACATGCGCAGGCAGCGCCACCGCTCCCTGCGCATGTTGACGGATTAGTCGTTATTTTGACGGTACGACCAGGGTCTGGCCTTTCTGGACGATATAGGTGGCAACCTCCGAGGCTTTGACAGTGCCTACATTTTGCGCCGAATGAGCAACGCCGGTCGGAATGAAGAGTGATTGACCTGCGGAAAGGGTGACCGGCTCGCGTCCGTCCAATTTATACTCGAGCGCCCCTTCGATCACATAGGCTATCTCTTCACCGGGGTGAGAATGCCTGGCGGCCAGAACACCGGGAGAAAATCGACACGGACTTGCACAACCTCCTGGGCGGGCACGTCGATATCGCTCTTGATGAGATCCGTGCGTAGCAGGGGTTCATCAGCGAACGCCTGCAACGGCGTCATTCCGCTGCTGAGAAACAGGAGGGCTGCGACAAATGCGTTGATCGGTTTCATGACTGTGTCCTTTCGGGATACTTGTGGAGTAGATCGTTGGTGCGGCACTAGGGGATGCGCCTACTTGCTCTTTGCACCAACTTGCCGCGCCGCTGTTTCGATGACGTCGGCAACGTTCTCGGCTTGCGACGCGAACACGGCGTGGCTTGCCTTGATCTCGGTCACCACGCTGCCCGCGCGCTTAGCCATTTCGCGTTCCAGTTCAGGATTGATTGAGCGGTCTTCGGAAGCAACAATTGACCAGCTCTGCTTTATCTTCCAAGCGGGATCCCCAACCTTGGCGGAAAAAGCTTCCTTCGAGGCGTAGACCTGCGATCTCGCCAGAAACGCTGCGTCGTCTTTCGGCAGGTCCGCGGCGAAGTCGTTCGCGAACGCGGCGGGGTCGAGATAGAGATATTTGCCATCCTTCGTTTCGCGAATATTCATGCCGCCGGCCGGCTTGGAGCTTGCGAGGCTGAGGAGGCTTTCGCCACGGTCCGGCTGAAAGGCTGCGACATACACGAGACCAGCGACAATGGGACTGTGGCCAGCTTCGGTGATCACCATGCCGCCATAGCTGTGACCGACGAGAAGCGTTGGGCCGTCCTGCAGGTCGAGCACCCGATTGGTTGCGGCGATATCGTCGGCAAGCGACGTGATCGGCTCCTGTACAATCGTGACATTGAAGCCTCGCTCGACGAGGATATCAGATGCCTTGCGCCAGCCCGAACCATCGGCGAGCGCACCATGGACGATAACGATGTTTTTCACGTCGGCGGCCTGTGCCGCGAAGGCAATCACGCTCGTGGCGAAGGCGAGTGCTAGGGTCGAGATGTAGTGGCGGTTCATAGGTTTGACTCCTGTCTGTTGTGGGTGGTTTTGGTAAGGGAGATGAAGTTTCAGCCGAAGGTGAAGGCGTAGGCTTCGACGCCTGGTTCGAGGAAACGGATTTCGAACGTCCGTTCCTCCACGTCGCCGGACTGGCGGACGAGTTGGTAGAGCTTGGTGGACATCACCGTGCCCTGGCCGTTGGCGTTAGTATCTGCGCCATGGTTGGGTCCGGGAGCCTTGCCGTCGATCGTCACCTGGAAGCGGACTGGCTTGCCGGCAGCACCGGGTCCGAGAACCAGATGCAGGTCGCGGGCGCTGAATCGGTAGACGATGCTACCATCCGGCCGGTTCAGGACGGCCTGCTCAGCGCCAACCGTCCAGGTTCCGGAGAGGCCCCATTCATTCAGGCCCGGTTCGTCGATAGAATACGCGTTGGCGCCGTCGGCACGGAGGTTTTCCGGAGAGGCGAAGCTGGTGGCGCGGTTGTATCCGAGATAGGTTTCGCCCGAACGGACGTTCTTGAGGTCCGGGCTGGCCTCGGCTCCTTTGGCGTCCGGCGTCACTGGCGCAGTCGAGGGCATCTGGCTGCCGGCTTCGCGCAGAAGGTCCTGGATCGCCTGCTCGGTCTGACGGTAGTTGCCTTCGCCGAAGTGGTGGTAGCGGATATTGCCCTTTGCATCGATCAGATAATGCGCCGGCCAGTAGCTGTTCTCGAAGGCGCGCCAGATCTTGTAGTCGTTGTCGATCGCAACCGGATAGCCGATTTTAAGATCCTCGACTGCCTTTTTGACGTTGTCGATCTTTTTCTCGAAAGCGAATTCGGGGGCGTGCACGCCGATCACGACCAGGCCCTGATCCTTATATTTTTCGGCCCAGGCGCGGACGTAAGGCACGGTGCGAATGCAGTTGATGCACGAGTAGGTCCAGAAATCGACGAGGACGACCTTGCCGCGCAGCTGTTCAGTCGTCAGCGGCGGCGAGTTCAGCCACTCGACGGCGCCATTTAAAGACGGCGAACCACCTTCGATAGGCAGGCTGCTGCGAAACGGTTGATTCCTATCAGCGAGGGCAGCCGTCGCGCCACGATCGGCAGCTTCTGAGGACGAGTTCGCCGCAGGCCTCTCGTGCAGTTGGTCAAGCACGGTCTGTTCGAAGGCGGCTGTGCTGGCATAGGAAAGCCGTGCCAGGAGGCCGGTATCGAGACCGAGCGCAATGACGGCAACGCCGGCCAGAATTGCGGCACCCAGCACCTGGCGAATACGCTCGCTTACGCCGAGCGACCGCTTCATGCCGGCAAAGATCTTGCCCCCGACAAGAAGGGCAATGGCAAGCGATGTCGCGGCACCAGCGGCATAGGCGACGAGCAGGAAAGTCGTCTGGAGATTGGCGCCTTGCAATGCCGCACCCGTCAGCAGGAGGCCAAGGATCGGCCCGGCGCAGGGCGCCCAGAGCAGACCGGTCGCAATGCCGAGGATGAAGGAGCTTGCGGCAGTCGGTACGGAGCCGGATTTGCCCGACGCATTCAGCAGCCTGTTGCCGAAGTCGACGACCGGCTGGGTGATGACGCTTGCAACGCGTGGCGAAAGAAGGCTTACCCCGAAGACCGCAAGCAACAGGATTGCGGCGAAACGCCCGTATTCATTGGCATGGATCGCCCAACTTCCGCCGACCGCTGCAAGCGTCGCGACAAGTGCGAAAGTACCACTCATGCCGATCAGCATGGGCAGCGTGCTTCGGATAAAGGGCTGTCCTGCGCGGGCAAAGACGAAGGGGAGAATGGGAAGGATGCACGGGCTGAGTATGGTCAGCGCTCCTCCGAGATAGGCAATGATGAGAAGTGTCATCGTCGTTTCCTTGAAACCGGTTGGTCGGGTTCTGGACGGCGATGGGGCACGACCAGCAACGGGGCCAATCTGGTCGGCGCGACGTATCCCGGATGTGTCCGGCTTCCATAAGAAATGTACCGCAGTGTAGGGAACCGCCGGGTGCACTATAGAGTGACACAAATCGTCGGCGGCCCGGGCTCGAAACGCAGGGCAGATTGTATCAGAACGTATCAAGGCGGCCGGATGCTACATCTGCATTCAATTGCGGGCTTGGCGGGACACATTGGGGATACATCCGGCCGGCTCTCTTCAGGTCACGATCAATCGAGATGGAGAGAACGATGTCCCCTGAATTCAACCACCAGCGCCGCCGCTTCTTGGGTGTCGCCGCCATGACCGTGGTCGCCGCCGAATTCGGCATGACCGCGATCGCAAACGCTCAGTCGTCCGCGGTATCCTTAGCAGCGGTCAAGGCGGGAGGGCATACTTCGTTCGGAGCGCTGAAGCAGATCAAGGCAGGTGTGCTCGATGTCGGATATGCAGAAGCCGGTCCGGCAGATGGTCCCGTCGTCCTGCTCGTTCACGGCTGGCCCTACGACATCTACAGCTATGTCGATGTCGCACCGATCCTGGCCGATGCAGGCTACCGCGTCATCATTCCCTATCTGCGCGGTTATGGCACGACGCGCTTCCTTTCGCAGGAGACACCGCGAAACGGCCAGCAGGCGGCACTGGCAACCGACATGATCGCCTTGATGGACGCACTCGGCATCGAAAAGGCGATCCTCGGCGGATATGACTGGGGTGCGCGCACCGTCAACATCATGGCGGCTCTCTGGCCGGAACGCTGCGAGGCAATGGTTTCCGTCAGTGGCTATCTCATCGGCAGCCAGGAAATCAACAAGAAGCCTTTGCCGCCGAAGGCGGAGCTGTCCTGGTGGTACCAGTTCTACTTCGCCACCGAGCGCGGCCGGCTGGGCTACGCCGCCAACACGCATGAGTTTGCACGGCTTATCTGGCAGACGGCCTCGCCCACCTGGGCCTTCGACGACGAGACCTTCAACCGTTCGGCAGGCGCGTTCGACAATCCAGACCATGTGGAAATTACCGTCCATAACTATCGCTGGCGGCTCGGTCTCGTAGAAGGCGAGGCGAAATACGATGCCTACGAGAAGCAGCTGGCGATGGGGCCGATGATCACGATCCCGACGATCACCATGGAAGGCGATGTCAACGCCGCGCCGCATCCGGAACCATCCTCCTATGCGAAGAGGTTCTCCGGAAAATACGAACATCGAAATGTAACGGGCGGTATCGGGCATAATCTGCCGCAGGAAGCGCCGCAGGCTTTTGCCCAGGCCATCCTTGATGTCGCCAAACCCTGACTGGTCAGGCTGCCGCGAAAAAACTCCTTTACTCGCGGCTGCCGACACGGACAAATAACGGCTGCAGAGCAGCCAACCGATATTGTTTGAAAGACAAAAGATGGAGCATGTCGACCACATCCTGATTGTCGATGATGATCGTGAAATTCGCGAACTGGTATCGAGCTACCTGAAAAAGAACGGCCTTCGGACCACGGTTGCCGCCGACGGCCGGCAGATGCGCAGTTTCCTCGAGACCAGCACGGTCGATCTGATCGTGCTGGATGTGATGATGCCGGGCGATGACGGGCTGGTCCTCTGCCGCGAGCTTCGCGCCGGCAAGCACAAGGCGACGCCGGTCGTCATGTTGACGGCACGCGACGACGAGATGGACCGCATCATCGGGCTCGAAATGGGCGCTGACGACTATCTTCCGAAGCCTTTCGCGGCGCGCGAGCTTCTTGCCCGCATCAAGGCGGTGCTGCGGCGCACGCGAATGTTGCCGCCCAACCTTCAGATCAGCGAGGCAGGACAGCTGCTGACTTTTGGCGAGTGGCGGCTCGACACGGTTGGCCGGCATCTTCTTGACAGGGACGGCACGGAGATCGCGCTAAGTGGTGCCGAATACCGGTTATTGCGGGTCTTCATCGATCATCCCCAACGCGTGCTCAACCGAGATCAGATCCTGAACCTGACGCAGGGCCGCGATGCCGAGCTCTTCGACCGATCGATCGACCTTCTGGTCAGCCGTCTGCGCCAGCGGCTCGGCGACGACGCACGCGAGCCGACCTACATCAAGACGGTGCGGGCTGAAGGCTATGTGTTCTCCGTACCGGTCGAGATTTCGGTGCCCAGGACATGAGTGAGGGCGGCAAGTCCCGTTTCGGCTGGTGGCCAAGCACGCTACGCTCGCGCCTCTTCCTGATCCTATTTGCCGGACTGGCGATCGCCTATAGCCTCTCGTTCAGCATCCTTTTTGCCGAGCGCTACATGTCGGCCAAGGCCGTCATGCTTGGTACGCTGGAAAGCGATCTAGCGACGTCGATCGCCGTGATCGACCGACTGCCCGCCAACGAGCGGGCCGAATGGCTGGACCGCCTGAGCCGTGGCAACTATCGCCTTGTTCTTGGGCCGGGTCTTCCCGGTGTGCCGGACATGTCGGGCCGCGGAGCGGAGATTGCAAAACGGATAGAGGAGGCGGCAGGCAACAGGTTTCCGCTCCGCGTCGAAGCCATTCCAGGTGACGGCAAGCGGCTCCAGGGACATCTGACGCTTTCAGACGGTGCACCGCTCACCATTGACGTGACGCCGCGCGGCGTCATGCCGTTGGCCGAATGGCTGCCATATGTCTTTGCCGCACAGATGGTGCTGCTGATCCTCTGCACCTGGTTTGCGGTGCGCCAGGCAGTTCGCCCGCTTGGCGATCTCGCGGCCGCCGCCGATGCACTCGATCCCAACAAGAAGGGGTCCCCATTGAGCGAGAGCGGGCCGAGCGAGGTCGCCAATGCGGCGCGCGCCTTCAACGCCATGCGCGACCGTATCGCCCATTACCTGGAAGAACGCGTGCAGATTCTCGCGGCGATCTCGCATGACCTGCAGACGCCGATCACGCGCATGCGCCTGCGCGCCGACTTGGCGGACGATACCCCGGAAAAGGACAAGCTGGTCAGCGACCTGCGGGAGATCGAGCGGTTGGTTCAGGACGGAATTGCCTATGCGCGCAGCTCTCACGGCAACGGCGAAACGACATCTCGCATTGATCTGTCTTCCTTTATCGACAGCATCGCCTACGACTACCAGGATACTGGAAAGGCGGTCACCGTTGCCGGCATCGTTCACGGCACGGCCGTGACGAAACCGCACGCGTTGCGGCGTATCCTGACCAACTTCATCGACAACGCCCTCAAGTTTGCGGGTGCTGCCGAGATCAGCGTCGAACGGAAGGGCGATGGAAATACCATCATTACGGTCACCGACCGTGGGCCAGGTATTCCGGACGACAAGCTGGAGGCCGCCATGCAACCGTTCTACCGGCTTGAGACTTCGCGCAACCGCGCCACCGGGGGTACAGGGCTTGGATTGGCCATCGCTCAGCAGCTTGCCGTCTCGGTTGGCGGCGCAGTGAGGATCTACAACCGCCTCGGCGGAGGCCTCGCCGCAGAGATATCGCTGCCCTGAAGAATGCCCGGTTTTGTTGTGCATTTTGTATGAAAAGTAGCCCCGCACGCGGCTTCTACGCTCTGATACATTTCCGCCTGTTCCAGAAACATGCCCGATACTTCGAGGCGGCAAAACGCTCCTGTCAACAATGTCGCCCTATGCGACAGAACGAAGGAGTGTTCCATGACGAAGATCGAGAAAGTTCTCTATACCGGTAAGACCCACGCTACCGGTGGGCGCGACGGCGCGGCAGACACGATATGACGATCCGATCGACATTTCCGGAAAACGTGTCGATGAAATGGAAAAATGGCGACATATCACCCTCAGCACTCATCAGTGCATGCCCTGTGAGCTTCCCTGCGCTGGCCGGGAAAATGGATGTGAGCGTTTCGGAATTTGCTACTGGCGCCCATGATGCTCCCGCTATCTCTCAAGCCAGTTTTCCAGATTGAGACCGCGAATGCGCTGAAACTCGCGGGTATTGTCCGTCACTAGTGTCAGGTCCAGCGCACAGGCCTGCGCCGCGATCAGTAGATCGTTGAGGCCAATGGTTTGTCCTGCCGCTTCCAGCTCCGCACGAATGCCGCCGTACTTAATGTCGGTGGGGATATCAAACGGCAAAATGGGGACCGTTTCGAGCACGCTTTCGACCTTGGCCAGTAGCTTGGCTGATCCCTTTTTTGCGCAGCCATACCGCAATTCGGCTGCGACGATGATGCTGGTGCAAATCTCTTTGGGATTGATCTCTCCGATGCGGCGCGCAGCCGGTCCGAGGGGATTGCGTATGATGTCGCTGATGATGTTGGTATCAAGCAGATAGCCGTTCAAAAAATGTTCTCCGGCTTGGCAGGCATATCCTCAATATCCGGGAACTGGTCTTCAGGCCCGAGCGGAGCTTCCTTCTTCCACTCGGCGATAAGCTCCACGATATTGACCGGCCTGGTTACAGGTTCGATGATGAGCTTATTCCCTTCGCGATGGATCAATACGCGATCCCCTGGCAACTCAAATTCCGCAGGGATGCGCACCGCCTGACTACGGTTGTTGCGGAACAGCTTCACTTCTTTCGGTCTTGATGAGCGCAATGAAATAGGCATCGTGAGCCTCCTTTGTATATGCCACAATGTATATGCCTTGTTGCGCCGATTCAAGTCCGACTGCTCGTTCAGGCGCATGAGGTCGCTCGGCACGCCCTTGTGGTAGGCCCAGATGAGGTGCTCCGGATTGCCGAATCAGCCATCGTGCTTTTGTCGCTTGATTTTTAGCAACAAACCGTCGTGATTGAGTTTGGCGATCTGCTTTCGCTTGGAGTCCGCTATCTCGTTTGGACTTCCGCCCTTGAGCTTCGCCATGACCCCGGCGACATCGCTTTTCACCGCGTCGAAATGGACGGGCGAAATCATATCCATTCTTCTAAGGTCGATAATCTTCCATATCAACGCCTCGGACAGGAAGTCGCTCATGGTCCGCCGAGCTCGGAGGCCTATGCACCGATTTTCTCCTTTGTCATGAGCATTCTGGAAACCAGACCAGACCGCCTTGTGATCGACCTCACCGGGTTGCAGTTTCTCAATTCGTCCGGGATCAATCTGCTCGCGAAGCTGACGACCCAAATCCGCAACAGGCCGAATGTCCAATTAACGGCGCGCGGAAGCTCGGAATATCCCTGGCAGTCGAAATCCCTTCCGAACCTGAAGAAGCTACATCCGGGCGTCGATCTCCGGCTCAGCTGAGAAACGGCCCTCAGCAAGCGGCATGCCGGATCAACCCATCAGGGCCAGCCAATCCCCGAACGTTTTTCCGTAACGCCGCGTGGAGCGGATGGCCGGAGCCGGCCGCTGTTGGGTTGCCACCGTCCTTCGGATTTCACGCGGGCTCAACCTGAATTCGTGGATGAAGGCGCGCGTAAAATTGGCGGCGACCTCGAAACCGGCGGCTTCTGCGATTTCTGAAATCGGCCTGTGGTCGGCCGAATTGCTGAGATCCGCATAGGCCTGCAGCAATCGCCGCTTGCGAATATAATTGAGCACGCCTCCGTTCGCCTCGAACAGCTGGTAAAGCCGCGTACGCGAAATCCCCAACGCGCGGCACATCATGTCCGGTGTCAAGTTTTCCGAATGGAGATTGACGTGAATGTAGCGGTGCGCCCGCTCCATCAGTCCCATGTTTGTCTGGTTTTGACCGGGATCCGTCCTTGTGGACGATGCGGCGCCCGCAACGACCATATCGCCGATGGTTTGGATGATCCGGGGCACTTCCTCTATCGTCAGATTGCCGAGGTTCGTTTCGAGGCCCGTGAGATAGCCCGTGAACAACTCGGCGAGGCTGCCCGAGAGAACCGTGTTGCCGGCGCTCTGGAGAAGGCTCGCATCGCGAGCCAGCAGCTCATACGGCAGGAACACGAGCAAAGCTTCGGTATCGGTCATCCGTCCGCGATAGGGGCTGCCGAGAGACATGAAAAATATCTCGCCGGAGCCGGTCTCGGTAACACGACGGTTGACCTCGGTCCAGGCTTGGCCGCTGCGCAGCAGGCCGACGTTCCAATGGTCGATGGGGCTCGATCGAAGCATGGCCTGATCGCGAATATATCTGTGGGCCTGCGCGCGCTGCTGGACGATGAGGATATCGCCGAGATGCCAGCCGATCTGCTCCCCGAGGAAGCCGTCTTCCGGTGATTTTCCCTCCGGCAGATGAACATCCACGAGCGGCGCCATATGTGCCCGCCAGGCCGGGAATTGTTCTTCCGGTGGCACGTCCTGCGTCGAGAATCGCAGCGGCACGAGGGCAGGGGAGGCATGGGGCGGGCGTTCCTTGCGCATGGCCGGTTCACGCGGCCAGCGCCGCCGCTCCATATGGGCCGGCCGTTCCTGTTCCGCAGCAGGATCATCGTCGGATTCAGACCCAGTAGCCATCCAATTCCTCCAGCGCATAACCCGACCCGAGCCATGGAATTGTGAAAAACAATTGTTTTTGCGGCTGAAATCTCCGCAGAACCCCATCTGGAAAGCGGAAGCGCCCGAAGAGCCACCTCCATAAGTTGTCTATCATATTCCTTTTCGCTCAGAAATGTACAGAGCGATAATTTTCAGGATGTGAGGATAACGACAATTGCCTCCCTTGGCTGTATCTAACTAAACAACGGTTATTCCAAAAGAAAAAACCGGATCGAATAAAATATTCGCCTGATAGAACGACGTAGTTCTGCGGGATGGCGAAGTAAAAATCGAAAATCTCATAGAAAAATCTGAAACCACGGGAGGTAGTCGTGAACTATCTTGGTAAAATTCCTGCGCACTCTGCGGAAACTTCGGCTCATGACGCAAGTTATTCATCGGGAAAATCTCGTACGCCCAAGAGAATTCTTGTCACCGGCGGTGCAGGTTTCCTCGGATCACATCTGTGCGAGACGCTTTTGGCCGCCGGACACCAGGTGATCTGCCTCGACAACTTTTACACCGGCATGAGGCGCAATATCGCCCATCTGAAGCGCGTCGATCGCTTCAATGTCGTCGCCCACGATATCATCCACCCGCTCGATCTGGAAGTCGACGAGATCTATAACCTCGCCTGCCCGGCATCGCCCCCGCATTATCAGGCCGATCCGGTCCATACGACAAAGACCTGCGTGCTGGGCTCCCTCAACCTTCTGGAGCTGGCCGCGCGCACCGGCGCACGCATCCTCCAGGCATCCACCTCCGAAGTCTACGGCGACCCGAGCGTCCACCCGCAAGTCGAAAGCTACTGGGGCAACGTCAATTCGTTCGGGCCGCGCTCCTGCTATGACGAGGGCAAGCGGTGCGCCGAGACGCTGTTCTTCGACTTCCACAACACGCACGGCGTCGAGATCAAGATCATCCGCATCTTCAACACCTACGGCCCGCGGATGCGTCCGGACGACGGCCGCGTCGTCTCGAATTTCATCGTTCAGGCCCTGACGGGGCAAGACATCACGATCTATGGCGACGGTTCGCAGACCCGCTCGTTCTGTTTCGTCGATGATCTCATCGGCGGCATCGTCCGCATGATGGCCTCGCCGTCGTCGCTGACGGGGCCTGTCAATCTCGGCAATCCGGGCGAGTTCACGATCCGGGAGCTGGCTGAGCAGGTGATCGGATTGACCGGCTCCCGGTCGCAAATCATCCATCGCCCTCTGCCGGTTGACGATCCCCATCAGCGTCGCCCCGATATTTCGCTTGCCATGCAGGAACTCGACTGGCGGCCAAAGATAGACTTGTCGAGCGGCCTGCGTCAGACGATCGACTATTTCGATGGCCTTCTCACCCGTCCGGCACGCGAACTGGAGGCGGTCTGATGGATGCGCCCCGGGTCCTTGTCACGGGCGGTGCCGGCTATATCGGCAGCCACACCGCGAAGCTCCTCCGCTCGGAGGGGATTGAGCCTGTCGTCTACGACAATCTCACGACCGGAAACCGTTCGTCCGTACGCTGGGGCCCCTTCGTCGAAGGTGACGTCCTCGACTCGCCATGCGTGATCGAGGTCATCGAGAAATATGCTCCTGATGCTGTCATCCACTTTGCCGCCTCGGCCTACGTGGGCGAGTCCGTGCAGAACCCGGCGAAATATTACAACAACAATGTCTGCGGTGCATTGTCGCTTATCGATGCCTGCCGGCAGACGGGGCTTCAGAACGTCATCTTCTCATCGAGTTGTGCCGTCTACGGTGTCCCCTTCGTGCAGCCGATCGATGAGACGATGCCGAAGGCTCCGATCAATCCCTACGGGACGACCAAGCTAATCGGCGAGTATATGCTCGCCGATTATGCGGCGGCCTTCGGCCTGCGTTATGTTGCCCTGCGTTACTTCAATGCCTGTGGAGCCGATCCGGACGGCGAGCTTGGCGAATGGCACGTTCCGGAAACCCATCTCATTCCGCGGGCGCTGCTGGCCGCGGCCGGCCGGATTCCGCACCTGGAGATATTCGGCGATGATTACGACACCCCTGACGGGACCTGCATAAGGGACTATATTCACGTCGCAGATCTCGCGCGCGCCCATGTTCAGGCCTTCACCCATCTCGCCAAAGGCGGAGCAAACCTTACTGTCAACCTCGGCACCGGGCGGGGTTTTTCCATCAAGGAAGTCCTGCGCGTGATCGAGGAAACGACCGGGTGCGAAGTCCCGGTCTTCATCCATCCACGCCGGCCGGGCGATCCGCCCAGCCTCTACGCCGACGCCAGCCTGGCCCGCGAGACGCTCTGCTTCCAGCCTCGATATTCCGACCTGGAAACCATCGTGCGGACGGCGGCTCCGTTCTTCGGACTGGAGGTGCGCGCGTGACCGAACTTGCGATCACCCAAGCGACGCATGCTCCGGAACCCTCCCAGGAGCCGCTTCTTGTCCCGGTTCTGACCGGATATCGGCGGACCGAATATCTGTTCTCGGCGGCCGTATGGGCCTGCGCCTTCGCCTATTTCTGGATCTGGTGGCTGGAGCCGCGCCATCACGTCGATGCTTTCGGCACAATTACGGTGAGCCTCGTTCTTGCCTGGGTTACCGCTCTGCCGGCCTATTTTATCGTCGTCTTCTATCGGGCGGCAAGACCGAACGGTCCCTTGCGCCTGCCGGCGGGCAGCCGAGTGGCCATGGTCGTGACCAAGGCGCCGCCGGAACCCTTTTCGGTCGTCAGTGAAACCCTGCTGGCAATGCTTGCCCAAGATGTGGAACACGACACCTGGCTTGCCGACGAAGACCCTTCCCCCGAGACTCTCGACTGGTGCTCCGGGCACGGGGTCTTCGTCTCGAGCCGCAAGGGGCGATCCGATTACCATCGGACGTCGTGGCCCAGACGCACGCGGTGCAAGGAAGGCAACCTCGCCTTCTTCTACGACCACTACGGCTACAGCCGCTACGATTTCGTGGCGCAACTCGATGCGGATCATGTTCCCGCGCCCGACTATCTCTTCCACATGCTGCGTCCGTTCGCCGATCCAAAGGTCGGCTATGTCTCGGCCCCCAGCATTTGCGACAAGAACGCTTCCGAAAGCTGGTCGGCACGTGGAAGGCTCTATGCCGAGGCCAGCATGCATGGCTCGCTCCAAGCCGGTTACAATGGCGGCCTGGCACCGCTGTGCATAGGGTCGCATTACGCGGTACGTACCGTCGCCCTCAAACAGATCGGCGGCCTCGGCCCGGAGTTGGCTGAAGATCATTCGACGACATTGGCGATGAATGCCGGCGGCTGGCGGGGTGTGCACGCGCTGGATGCCATCGCCCATGGTGACGGCCCCAGAACCTTCAGCGATCTCGTGACGCAGGAATTCCAGTGGTCGCGCAGCCTGGTCATGCTGCTGTTGCGGTACTCGCCGAGCCTCGTCGGGCGGCTGCCGCCCCGGCTCAAGTTCCAGTTCCTCTTTTCGCAACTCTGGTATCCGCTTTTTGCGTTCTTCATGTTGCTCATGTTTGCGATGCCGATCATCGCGCTCGTGCGCGGCCAGAACTTCGTGACGGTGACCTATCTCGATTTCCTGGCGCATTTCGCGCCGCTTTCGATCGCTCTCGTGGTGATGGCTTATCGCTGGCGCGCCAGCGGCTCGTTTCGCCCCTACGACGCCAAGATCCTGAGCTGGGAATGCATGCTCTTTCTCTTCGCGCGCTGGCCCTGGGCGCTCGCCGGCACCCTGGCTGCGGTGCACGATTTTCTGACCGGCTCCTTCGTCGATTTCCGCGTAACGCCGAAAGGGCGGTCCGAAGTCGATCTGCTGCCGGTGCGTGTCCTGATGCCCTATGCTGTGCTTGCGATCATGGCGGTATTGCCCGCCCTGGCGATCGGCCATGCCGGCGCCTCCAAGGGTGGCTACTTCTTTACCGTCCTGAACGCGGCAATCTACTGCGCGCTGCTGCTGGTCATCGTCGGGCGCCATTCAAAGGAAAATACGATTGCGGCGGTTCCGCGTTTCTACCGTCCGGCGATGGCGACCGTGCTTCTTGCGCTCGTCGCGCTGCCGGGGGTTGCAACCATCATGCGCGGAAAGGATGCGACCGAGGCACTCGCCTGGGGCAGCGGCCGCCTTCAGGTGTTCGAAGAGCGCTACGCCGTCTCCGGTGCAGGCCGGGGCGGAACCGCCCTGCGCACGATCTTCTTCAAACCACGATGGATTTCCCATCCGGAGGAAATCCAATTGAGAACCGATGCCGCTCACCCGGATTTGCGGCCGAGCCTGGAGGAAGTACATAATGTATAGCCCATCCAAAATAGCCCTGTTGTCGTTAACCGGCCTGTTGCTGTCGGGAGTCGCGGTCTTGCCGACCGCTCTGGGCAGCTTTGCCGAAGGGCAGCCGCCTGCAATGACGACATCGTCCATCGCGCCGCCGACCAAAATGCCGGTCGTCACGAAGGAGTCGATCACGTTCGGCGCCTATGATCCGCACGGAGATTTCGGCGCCTCGCCCGATTCGGAGATCGAACACCTCTTCCTGCCCTGGGAAGACGTCGATCTGCGCACGATCGCCCTCGCCGACGATTATGCGCAAGCGCGTGGCCGCACCCTGCTGATCTCGGTCGAGCCCTGGACCTGGTCACCCGATTTGCGCCAAACCTCGCAGGAACTGCTGCACAGCATCCTGGACGGTTCGCGCGATGCGAACATGGCCGCCGTCTGCTCGACTGCTGCCAAGCTGAAAAGTCCGGTCATCATTCGCTGGGGACAGGAAATGGACGAAACCGACAACCAGTTCTCCTGGTCGCATTGGCAGGGCGCCGTTTATGCCAAGGCCTATCGCCGGATGGTGGAGGTCTGCAAGGTCCACCTGAAGACGGCCAAATACATGTGGTCACCGAAGGGCAATGAGGGGCTTCAAGCCTTTTATCCCGGCAACGATGTCGTCGATCTCATCGGGCTCTCGGTCTTTGGCCTGCAGCAATACGACAGGGACAAGACCGGCCATGCCCAGACGTTTGCAGAGCACCTTGCGCCCGGATACGCCCGTGTCGCTGGTTACGGCAAGCCCATCATGGTTGCCGAACTCGGCTACGAAGGCGACGATTCATACGTGCGAAACTGGGCTGAGAGCGTAACGAAACGCTATCCGCAGTTCCCGGCCCTGAGCGCCGTTATCTACTTCAACGACCGTGAAGTCTATCCGTGGCCGGACGGCTATGGCCGCCCCGACTGGCGGGTCGTCCGCGAAAGCATCAATTGAACAAGAAGGAACCTGAACATGTCCATGCTTCAAAAAATGCTCCTGGCAGTGGCCCTGACCGGCGGTATCGCCACGGCCGCGTCCGCTGCGGGAACCAATGAGCCTGCGGGGATCGAGACCGCAAAGCCCATGAGCAGCGCGGAAATCTATCAGCTCTACAACCAGAATTCCTGGATGTGGAAAGCCGGCGCCGGCTACTTCTCCACAAAGGCGCGCCGCTTTACCGCCTGGTCGCGGGAAGCCGGCTCGCCGTCCTTCGGCATGGGCCGCTGGTTCATCACGAAGCCGGGTAAACTCTGCTTCAACGCCGACTGGCACGCCAAGACCGGAACGGCGACGGCAATCACCTGCTTCAGCCACCGCAAGAAGGGCGGCCTGATCTATCAGAAACGCGAACCGGACGGTCAATGGTACGTTTTCAAGAGCGCACCGACACGAGCCACCGACGAATTCGCAAAGCTTCGCCACGGCGACTACGTGAGCTCTCAATTGGGGAGAATTGAGGCGAGCGTCAGTAAGACCAAATAAAGGCGAAGCAAGGGTTGCGCCCGGCCGAGGCGCCATCTGTGTCCTTGCGTAGGAGCCGATGCCTGCGCGCAACCCTTTCATAAAAGATCGCGAAGCGCTTCGAAATCAAAGAGGCGGCGAACGGAGGGTCGGCGTCTCTTTTGTCGTGGCCGGACAATCGGGTGTCCCGTCGACTGTTCCGATTGATATCGCGACAGTGTTCAATTAAGAGAGCCATGGCACCGCAGGCAGAGTCTGGAAGGGCGCAACAGGTGCTCTGGAGCCTACATCTCTATTGACGGCTGCGCCGGCTGCTGGACCGGGTCGGGTATTTCGGTCATGGTCACCTCTGTCAGCAGCAATTTGCTGGCGACGGAGACGGCATTCTCCAGACGGAGCGCGCCATTTCTTTTCGATGAGGACGGAATTGGAACGCGGCCCAAGCGTAATGCGCACAGCCTGCTCGCGCCCTGGAGAACTTTGCCCCTGGCTTCCGCATGGAAGAGAACTTGCTTGTGCGGCATTCCCGCCTCCCGAAATAGTCATGAGATAGCCTGCCGATCGGCTATCACTGACATAAATCGCTCGCGGCGAATCTGACCGGTGTCAACAAACGCCGAATAGGAAAGCAGCGGGCAGGAAGGGGTTTAATCCTCCGCAATGTTGCGCGCATCGAGGGCGGCGGCTGGACCATCATCGCGCTCACGACGCGCTCGGTCCTTTGGGTCCACGGCAGTTTCGCCGATTGCCTGTCCGACCAAGACGGCATCATCAAGACCGATCTTTTGGGCGCCAATGCGTTGATGGGCAGGGCGCGTTGCGCCGGCTTGCTAAGACGAGTGGACTTTTCGGCAGAGAGACTTGAGTTGGAGATCACCGAGACATCGCTGCTGGAAGATCGCGGCGACGTCGCGCGCTCCACGACAATCTCCAGATTGTTTAGATGAGATGAAGGTAAATGCCACCTGCTGCCACCAGCACAACGACTATCCATGGCGGAGCTTTCCAGACCACCAGCAGGATGAAGCCTGTCAGCGCTAGCGCGAAATCGTAGGGGTTCACGATCGCGCTGGTCCAGACCGGGCTTAAAAGGGTGGCGCCGAGAATACCGACGACGGCGGCATTCGCGCCGCGCATCGCCGCCTGGGCAAGAGGCCGTTTCCGAAAGCTATTCCAGAAGGGCAGAGCGCCGACCAGGAGCAGGAAGCCGGGCAGAAAGATGGCGACAAGACAGATGGCTTACAGTCCCTGTGTGTCCCGAAACGACGTGGAAAAATATTCATCCAAACGGTTGACTAATGTTCGCCGATGATTATATTCAACCATACGGGTGAATAAATGAACGAAGACGCTCTGTCACATATTCTCAAGGCCGCTGGCGACACCACGCGGCGCAAGATTCTCACGCTCCTCGTTCAGGAGGGCGCGTTGAGGGTGACGACGCTTGCTGCTCATTTTGACATGTCCCTGAACTCCGTTTCCAAGCACATCAAGGTTCTGGAGGAGGCGGGGCTGGTCACTCGCCGGACTTTGGGCCGCGAGCATCTCATTGCTGCGGAACTTGAACCCCTGCGGTTGACGGAGGCCTGGTTCGGGGAACTGAAGTCCATCTGGGAGCTGCGCCTACAGGCGCTCGAAGACGTGCTAAATGCAAAGGATGAAGGACATGAGTGAGCTTGAATTGACTATCAACCGCAAGATCGCCGCGCCTCGCGAGAAGGTGTTCGCCGCATGGCTTTCGGCGGAAATGCTTGCCAAATTCATGCATACCCCGACGGGCAGCAATGGCCCGTCGAGGGTCAGCGCGGACGCCGTCAAGGGCGGTCGGTTTTCGATTGTCATGCTAACAAATGATCGCGAAATACCGCATGCAGGTACCTATCTAGAAATCGATCCCTATTCGCGCCTGTCCTTTACGTGGGAATCTCCTTATTCCCTTGACGACAGTGTCGTCACGATTGATCTCGCCGCCATCGACGCGAACACGACCGAGATTACCTTGAAGCAGGTCAAGTTCCGAAGCGAGGAAACGCGTCTCGCTCACATCGGCGGATGGAACGCGATCCTGAACAATCTCGAAGAAGCCATCGCTTGACGTTTCGCTGAAATGCCAATGCCCGCCCAGTTGCGCCGGCGGGCTCGCGGCTCCGTCGCTCAATGACCTCACTATAGTTTTGTTTGGCCGATGCGGCGCTTTGAGCAGCGTCGAACGGGCAGGAGGAGAGCTATGTCTTCAATCAAAGAAGCAAATACACGTAGAAATATAGGTAAAGCAATTGTTGTGGCCCTCGAACGCGCAGGCGACATCTTTATGGGAGCCACAAAACGACTGCTGGCCGTTGCCATCGCGCTCGGCATCAGCATCGCTCTACCGGGCAGGAGTCAGGCAAACGACACGGCCCTCGACAAAATGGCATCCGACCTCGAAATCCGGTACGCTCTCAGCGCGCTTCCCCCCGCTTTACGGGGCAAGGCTGCAGTCTACATTCTCGATCCCGCCAAGGGATACGCGCTGGCCAGAACGGGAAGCAACGGATTGGCCTGCCTGGTCGAGAGGACGGCGTGGGAACTTGCCGACTTTCGAAACGATATCTACATTCCGCTCTGCTACGATGCGGCCGGCACAAATGCTCACTTTAAGGTCATCATGGACGTGGCCGAACTCCGCGCTCAAGGAATGTCCCCGATGGCCCTGAAATCCGAAATCGAAAAGCGCTATGCGGACAAGACCTACGGCGTTCCCAAGAGACCGGGCCTCTCTTACATGGTATCCCCGATCATGCGCACCGTTGGGCCGCCGGACATGGAGGTTCATACCATGACAATGCCGCACTTCATGTTCTATGCCCCCAATGTCACGAATGAAGATATCGGTGCTCTGCCTGCCCTTGCGAACCCCGAAAGCCTCTTGAACCCGTTCATCGACAGACAGGGCAATGATCAGCAGAGCTACATCATCCAGCTCGTAGGCGAGGCGGAGAAGGCTAAAATCCTCGCCACCGAAAGGACGCTGATTAATGAGCTGTGCGCGTATCGCGAAATTCTATGCCTTGCGCACGCGAAACACTGAAACGACTTGGCTGTGTATGGCGGCAGCTGTCGTCAACGATCCTCGAAGACTTTATCGTCGCGTTGCGCGGCGACAATCACGCACCCTGGTGGCGATGCTGGCGAAGGCTCACAGCGACGGCTCGCCAGCAACTGCAGCATATCGGCCCAGCATTGCAATGGCTTGCTCAAGGCGAGTTGGTCACGACATTGCCGGCGACTTCGGTTACGAGAGCGTCGGTGCGTTCATCTCGATGTTCAGGCGGATGCTTGGCACAACGCCTACGGGCTACCTTGGTGGGGGATCGAGCGGCTTGGAGCGTAGCGATCGGAAGATGCTCGCGCGCGATCGGAATGAAGCGACAGAAGCCGATAACGGCGCCGCGAATGTCCGCGTAGGCGGTCGAGGATCAGCGTCGGGAGGTCGAAGTTCTGACGAGACGTCTGCAATTGGACAGGAGGGGTGTAGGCGCGAAGTGGCGCGCGATCTTGCGACTGACTTGCAGACGCTTTCGGTCAGTTCCTCGGCGAGCCCCGGCCTGTGCTGATTGCGCATGATTGCTGGCTATCGCGGCACATCAGCCGAGGCGGCTGGAGGGGAGGAAGTTCGATCAGTTCCTCGAGTTGGTTCACGTCGAAGCCTCCGAGGTAGTCGTCGCCGTTGATGTAGCCGGGGGGCGGCCCTGTCGAAACGCGTGGCCTGGCTGATCCCGCCTTCCGCCAGGACGATGGCGCTAAAGCTTAAGTTGGCGAAAGTCCGAGGCTCAAACCGGCCGCAACGTCTTGCCCGATCCCGCATCGAATAGATGGAGCTTTCCGGTACGAGGGGCTATCGTCACGACCTGCCCTGGCTCAAAATCGTGGCGTTCCGAAAATACCGCGACAAGCTCGCCCGGCCCGTAACGCAGGAACACCATCGTTTCATGGCCGGTGGGTTCGGTGACGTTGACAGTCGCCGTGAGGCCGCTTTCTGCCAGCGACAGATGTTCAGGCCGCACGCCCAGGAGGACAGACTGCCCGTCGGACGCTTCCGGGGTGAAGCCGAGCGCGATCTCGTCGCCGTTCTCCGTGACGAAGATTGCACCATCGGCCTGGTACCGGCCTTTGAGAAGATTCATCGACGGCGAGCCGATGAAGGTTGCCACGAATGTGTTGCTGGGACGGTCGTAAAGTTCCAGAGGCGTGCCGATCTGTTCGACCTTGCCGGTCTGCATCACCACGATCTTGTCGGCCATGGTCATCGCTTCGACCTGGTCATGAGTGACGTAGATGGTCGTGGTTTTCAGCCGCTGGTGCAGTTCCTTGATCTCCTTGCGCATCTGCACGCGCAGCTTGGCATCCAGGTTCGACAAAGGCTCGTCGAACAGGAATACTTGCGGCGACCTGACGATGGCTCGACCCATCGCCACACGCTGCCGCTGGCCGCCCGAAAGCTGGCGCGGATAACGGTCCAGATAGGGCACGAGATCGAGCGTTTCGGCCGCCGCCTGCAGGCGCTGTTTGATGACGTCCGCTGGCTGCTTCTGTAGGCGCAGCGCAAAGACCATGTTTTCGGCAACGGTTTTGTGCGGATAGAGCGCATAGCTCTGGAAGACCATCGCAATATCGCGGTCCTTGGGCGGCAGATTGTTGACGACCTTTCCGCCGATTGAGATGGTGCCGCCCGTGATGCTTTCGAGCCCTGCGACCATCCGCAACAGAGTCGACTTCCCGCAACCGGACGGGCCGACGAGCACCACAAACTCGCCGTCGCGGATTTCTATATCTACATTATGCAGGACATTTACGGCGCCGTAGGCCTTCTGCGCCCCCGAAATATTGACCTCAGCCATGTGCCTCCCACTCGCTTTCCGGCGACCCCCCGGGCAGCCCCAAGGGTTATGCATCTCTTGACAGGTACTCCAGGCATCCGGGCGCGCGAAACCGCCCTCTGCCCTACCCAAAAGTACCCGCCAGACCTCCTTCATGAAACGTTTCATTTTTCATTGACTTTTTCCGCCTGCCGTCTAATGCTCGTTGGCGAGACCGGGAGGAGCGGTTTCAAGCAAGATATGAAACGTTTCATATTCTTGTTTACCAGATAGTTCTGCACGAGGCCAGTCTTAAATGGGACTGGAGCCGGCCCGGCAACACCGGTTGGCGGCAGCACAACGAAACGTGGAGGAGGAAGACATGAAAATCGAAATATACGATGCATTAATGCGCCGTCAGGCAAGTCGCCGCGACGTTTTGCGCGGAACGGCAAGTGCCGCGGCTCTGCTCGGCTTGTCGGGCGCGATGGGCGGGATTGCCGGCACCGCGTTTGCCGCCGATGATTTGCGCGCTCAAATCCTGCAAATTCCGGGTGTCGGCAAGGGCTCGCCAACGGACGCAGACTGGCAGAAGGTGGGCGAGCTCTGCCTCGGTCCGACCAAGGCGAATGTCAAGCAGGGCGAGTTCGCCGGTGTCGAGCTGACCTTCATGGGGCTCAACAATCAGAATCTCCACAACTTCCTGTTCCGCGGTTTCCTGAAGCCGTGGGAAGCTTATACGGGAGCAAAGATCAACTGGATCGACCTTGCCCAAGCCGACTACAACGCCCGCCTTCAACAGTCGATCGCAACGGGCACGGTCGACTTCGACATCCTTGAAATGGGCGCACCCTTCGAAGGCGACACCGCCGGGCGCGGGCTTCTAGACGAGATGCCCGACTGGGTTGGAAAGCAGATCGAGGCCGACGACCTGGTGACCTACCTGAAGCCCCCGGTCGGCACCTGGGACGGCAAGACCTATCGCGTGACGATTGACGGCGACTGCCACACCTTCGCCTATCGCAAGGACTACTTCGGCGAAGGATCGATCAGCGGCATGGTCGAGCCGCCGAAGACCTGGCAGGAAGTGAACGAAGCTTCCAAGGCGCTGATCGGCAAGACCGATCCGCTGACCGGCCAGCCCGCCTACGGTTATCTCGACCCGCTCAAGGGCTGGGGCGGTTTCGGCTTCTATTTCATCGAGAACCGCGCGACGGCCTATGCCAAATATCCGGGCGATCCGGCTTGGCTGTTCGATCCTGAAAACATGAAGCCGCTGGTCAATAACCCCGCGTGGGTTCAGGCGATCCAGGACGTCTTGGATCTGATCGCGGCTAAGGCCTATCCGGCCGACCAGATCAATGCTGATCCTGGCACCACAGCCTTCTCGCAGTTCCTGGCAGGCACCGGCGCAATGCTGATGTGGTGGGGCGATGTCGGCTCCGGCGCGCGCACCTCGGACACCTCAGTTGTGGGCGACGTGGTCGGCTTCGGCATCAACCGCGGCTCCAACCGTGTCTTCAACCGCAAGACCGGGCAATGGGAAGACAAGTATAACGAAGCGCCGAACATGGCCTATATCGGCTGGGGCATCTACGTCACCAAACAAGTCTCCAGCGACGAGAAGAAGCGCAAGGCGGCTTGGTCTGCTGCTGCCCATCTCGGCGGCAAGGATCTGTCCCTATGGACGTCGGCCTATCCCTCCGGCTTCCAGCCCTACCGTCAATCCAACTTCAACTATGATGAATGGGAAAAGGCTGGTTACGACCGCGCCTATATCGAGGACTATCTGGGTTCGAACGCCGACAGCTACAACCACCCGAACGCGGCCATCGAACCGCGCATCCCCGGCATCTTCCAATATTACTCTGTCGCCGAGGACGAACTGGCGAAGGGTTTTGCCGGACAGTACAAGTCGGCACAGGAAACCGCGGATGCGATTGCAGGCGCCTGGGAGAAGATCACCGACCAGATCGGCCGCGATAGCCAGCTGAAACTCTATCGGTCGAGCCTCGGGCTCTGACCGCTTGACTAAACGCGCTGGCGGCGATTTCGCCAGCGCCCATTCTGTCCGGGCGAGGAATATCATGTCGACAGTCGAAGGCGACCTGCTCCACACGGTCGAAGCCGGCTCCATCTCCGCGAGCCGTCGTTTCTGGGGCCGCACAGTTCTGTGGCTGAGCGCTATATGGTTCGTAGCATCGTTTGTATTACAGGGTGCCCATGAGCTGGGCTGGACCGATTGGGGATTCGCGAACTGGCGCCCGGTTCTCTACGCCTATTTTCTCTGGGCCGCCGTTCTCTGCGTCACTCGCGTCGTCATTTACGGCGAAACAGGCAAGAAAGCGCTTTTTGTTCTGCCGGCAGCGCTTTTCGTTGTGTCGATGGTGGTATTCCCGCTGATCTTTGCGCTCTGGATCGGCTTTTCTGATTGGAACCTCGCCTCTTCAACCGGGCGCCGCTTCAACGGGCTCGACAATGTGCGCCGGATGATCGCGGATCCGTTCTATACCAACGCCTTGCTCAATATGATCCTTTATTGCCTGGCGATTGCGGTCGAATATGCAATCGCGTTCGGCCTGGCCTTGCTCCTCAACCAGGAAATCATCGCACGCAAGTTCTGGCGCGTAACCTTCCTGGTGCCCTTGATGCTGTCGCCGGTCGCGGTGAGTTGGATGGTCGGCAAGTCGATGCTGGAGACCCGTTTCGGCCCGGTCGCGCGGTTTGCCCGCTGGCTCGGCTTAGAAAATCCATCCTTCTTCGGCGACCCGGTGACAGCGCGGCTTTGGATCATGATCATGGACGCCTGGACCTTCATTCCCTTCATGATGATCATGCTGCTCGCCGGATTGCAGGCCTTGTCGCGGGAGGTGCTGGAGGCGGCCGAAGTCGATGGTGCCACCAAGTGGCAACGCTTTTGGAAGGTCATTTTCCCGCTCATGCTGCCGGTTTCGGTAACGGCGGTGATGATCCGCATCATCTTCAAGCTCAAGCTCGCCGACATCATCATCACGGTGACATCAGGAGGTCCCGGCGGGGCGACCGATTCCGTCACCAGTTTCATTTATCGCGAATACCGCGACCGTTCGAATGTCGGATACGGCACCCTTCTCGCACTCGTCTATCTGGTGATCATCGTCTTCGGTATGACGGTGCTGATGAAGTTTTCCGACCGCATTGTGAAGCGTATGACAGGAAGGCTCTGATGGTTCGGATCGATTTCGAAAAATACGCGCGTGGCCAGCGCATTCGCTGGTGGGCCATGCGTTTGGCCGTCTACGGCCTGCTCGTCATATGGGCATTTGTATGTGTCTTCCCGCTGTTCTGGACGGTCTCGACCTCGTTCAAGACTGCCGCCGATGTCATGCGGGGCAATCTGATCCCCTGGTTCAACTTTTCGCCCAGCTGGCTGGGCTGGCGCTCGCTCGGGCTTTCCCCGGATACGATTTTCCAGATATCGACGGTGCGCGACGAGTTCATGCGCAGGCTCTGGAACAGCGTCATCATCTCGGTCACGGCCTCTGCCCTTGCGGTCGTGCTCGGATCGCTCGCAGCCTATGGCCTCAGCCGCTTTTCCTATAAGTTCGGCCATATGCGCAACTCAGACATTTCCTTCTTCTTCTTGTCGCAGCTCATTATGCCGCCCGTCGTCCTCGCCCTGCCGTTCCTGGTTCTCTACAAGGAGTTGGCGCTGCTGGACACTTATGTGGGCATGATCGCCGTCTACACGCTGATGGTCCTGCCGATCGTCGTCTGGATCATGCGCGACCAGTTCGCCACGGTGCCAGTAGAGCTCGAGGAGGCCGCGCTCGTCGATGGGCTGTCGATCTGGGGTGCGTTTGCCCGCATCATCGTGCCGCTCGTGCTGCCGGGCATGGTTGCCGCCTTCCTCCTGGCGCTGATCCTGTGCTGGAACGAATATTTCTTCGCCGCACTGCTGACCTCCACCAATACCAACACCCTGCCGGTAATGATTGCCAGCCAGACGGGCAGCCAGGGCATCAACTGGTGGTCGATGGCCGCCCTTTCCACCGCCGGTATCCTTCCGCTGGTCATCGTTGGCGTCGTGCTGGAAAAGCACATCATCGCCGGGATGACCGCAGGAGCAGTAAAGTAGCTGCGGGACGTTCGAAAATGTCAAAGATGCCCACAGTCAAGGATGTCGCCGAACATGCGGGCGTATCCGTGGGCACCGTTTCGCGCGTGCTGTCGGGCGAAGCCGCGGTCAAGCCTATGCTGCGCGAAAAGGTCAACGGCGCGATTTCTGCGCTCGGTTACCGTCCGAACGTGACCGCGAGAGCGCTGCGCACCAGCAGGACCGATGTCATCGGCCTCGTCGTTCCCGACATCACCAATCCTTTCTTCGCGCAGCTTGCCGCAAGCGTCGAGCGTGCGGCACTCGAATGCGGGCATAGCCTCATGCTGGCGAGCTCGCATAACGATCGCGCGGCGGAGCAGAGCCACGTTTCTGCGTTTCTTGACCGGTCGGTGCGCGGCATCATCGTGGTGGCTTCGAGCGACGGTTCGGGGCTCCACCTCGAGGCAGCGGTTCCGATCATATCGCTGGACCGGCGCTTCGGCACCTTTCCCCTGGTGTCGACCAACCATGCGCAAGCGGCCGCGCTGATTGCGGACCATCTCTATGGGCTGGGGCACCGCCACATCGCCTATATCGCCGGGCCGCCCGACACGGAGGCGGGGCGCATGCGCGAGGAGGGCTTCGTCAGCCAAATCGACCGGTTCGGCAAGACCGGCGAACCTGTTGAACTCGAAATTGCCTACGGCAGATTCGACTACGAGTCCGGTGAAAGAATTGCCCGCGACCTGCTTTCGCGTCTGCCGCAGGACCGGCCAACGGCGGTTGCAGCTGCCAGCGACCAGCAGGCCATCGGCGCGCTGCGCGCTGCCCGCGACCTCAAGATCGACGTGCCGCGCAAGCTGTCAGTGACGGGTTTCGACGACATTTCGCTCGCCAATCTCGTCGTGCCGCGGCTGACAACCATACGCCAGCCGGCCGACACGCTGGCACGGCGCGCGGTCGGCCTTCTCCTTGAGGAGCACCCGGGCAGGGGAGACGAGATGGTTGACGGGTCGCTGATCGTGCGTGGTTCGAGCGGCCCGCCCGCGCAACCTAAGGCGGATATCGCTGGGCATAAAAATTGAAGCAAGGCCGGCACTGCGGCCATTAGAAAGGGATGGAAAGATCAATGCTCAAGGGAATCAGGGCCGAACTCAACGGCGACATTCTTCAAGCACTTTGCAACATGGGACACGGCGACTATCTCGTCATTTCCGACATGAACTTTCCGTCGGACTCGATAGCCCGCCAGACGCGTCTGGGTAAGCTTTTGACTATGGAAAACATCCCCGCGCCGCAGGCGATAGACGCGGTCCTTTCCGTCTTCCCGCTGGACACACCGATCCAGCCTTCAGTGGGCCGCATGGAAGTGATCGGCAAGCCCGATGAATTTCCGCCGATTCAACAGGAAGTCCAGGCCATTGTCGATCGCGCCGAAGGCAAGCCATCGCCGATGTATCCCGTCGAACGGATGGCGTTCTATGACATCGCCAGCAAGGCCTATTGTGTGATCGCAACCGGGGAACTGCGGTTCTACGGATGTTTCCTTCTGACCAAGGGTGTCATTCCGGCGGCGGAGGCCGTCAGATGAGCGAAAAAAGTGGGATCGTCATTCTGGGCATTTTTGCCGCCGACACCGCCTACAAGGCCAAGCGCCTGCCCCATCTTGCCGAGACGTTGATGGGGTCGGGCTTTACGCTTGGGCCGGGAGGCAAGGGCTCCAACCAGGCAATTGCCGCGGCAAAAGCCGGCGGTAAGGTGACCTTTATCTCCCGGGTCGGCAACGACCCGTTCGGCGAGATGGCGCTTGCGGCCTATGCGGCGGCGGGCATCAAAGCCAATGTGATGAAGATGGAAGGCGTATCCACAGGCGCGGCCTTCATCTTCGTCGACGAAGTGAGCGGCGACAATGCCATCATCGTCGCACCGGGTGCCGCAGGCCTCATCGGCATCGACGATGTCGACGCGAACCGGACGGAGATCGAAAACGCTGCCATTTTCATGACCCAACTCGAACAGCCGCTCGAAGCGGCCATACATGGCCTGTCGATGGCGAAAAGGGCAGGAGCGACGACGATCTTCAACCCCGCGCCTGCCCGCGCCATCCCGGACAGCATCTACGGCTTGTGCGATTTCATCGTCCCGAATGAAGTCGAGGCAGCGGAAATGGTGGGCCACCCGATCGAAACCGATGAACAGGCACGTGCGGCGGCCTGCAGCTTGCTTGATCGAGGGGCGCGAGCGGTGATCATCACGCTCGGCGCACGCGGCGCGTTTTATCACAGCACCGGGCAGAGCGAATTCGTACCCGCGTTCTCGGCAGGCAATGTCATCGACACAACCGGAGCCGGGGATGCCTTCCTTGGCGCCTTCGCGACGGCGATTTCCGAAGGATGTGCGCCGGTCGAGGCCGTCCGATTCGGTTGCGCGACCGCGGCAATCGCCGTGACGCGGCCGGGCACGGCCCCCGCCATGCCTTCGCGCGCCGAGATCAACGCCTTGCTGCGCTCATCATGATTGAACAGCGCAAGGGAAATCTAGATCACCCGGCTGTTGGATGCGCGGAGCGAGAGAAGGGCCGGTTTCTCATCGGCGTGACCTGGGAACGGCAACGTGCCGCTCGTTAGGCAACTCTCGCCGGCGAGTGCGACACGGAAAGTCTTAGCCGGGACGAGGGGCGTCGGCTCACGCCACGGTTTTTGGCCCGAACAGGTCGGCGCTCAGCTCGCCCGGGAAAGCCGGTCGAACAGCTTCTGGAGCGCGCGTTTACCCGAAGGTTGCGATCACTTTGCCCATCGAACAGAACTCTCTACGCGCCTCTAAGGAGAACTTGGCCTCAGCCGTCGTCGCCAAGATGGCGAAACACCCGGACCCAGAAGGCGAAGTCGCCTCTCCGCCCGTCACTGCGCGCGTGAATGGCGCACCAGGCGACAGCCGTTTTCGCGCAGGCGCCGTAGAGTGAGGCGGCGGCGGCCGCCGCCGCTTCGATTGTAGTACCAGCGCCCAGCGCCGCTTCAAAACAATGTTGTTGTTCCAAACCTTTGTCACGCATCCACTCGTCCCGTCACCGTCCGGCGCGGGTTGATCGAAAGACGATTGCCGGACGTCAATCCCTACGGGCCACGATCACGTGCCGTCCTTGGCAATCAGCCACGAGTGCTGGCGTTCAATTAATGCAGCTCACATTATGTTGTAACAAAAATAGAAGGTCAAGCCTTCATGAATCACGTAAAACGTGTTTAATATACGGAATTCTCGTGTTTACGCCTATTGGAGGTGGTTTTGCCGCTATCGTCCTTGTATGATGTAACATCAAATGTGGCTTTTCATCGCAGGACGCCCGCGAGGTACCAAATGACACCCCGTATCGCAATCCTATCAATGGATGCGGACTACTACCTGATGCTGTCCCACGTTCTCTTGGCCGCAGGCTATTCGACAGTTCTGGCCGATGGATCCGAGGCAGCACTGGCATTGATCGCCGAGAAAAAGATCGAAGTGCTGCTGATCGACTGCCAGCCGGCATCCTCCATCCTTTCAGATCTTTCCGACCGGCTGAAGGCATCAGGCCATTCAACAGACGTGCTGGTCGTCGCGCTCGTTGCCGAGGGAGTTCCCTATATCGACATTCTCAAGGCTGAGGTCGATGAGAGTTTCATCCGCCCGATGAAGCCCGAATGGCTGCTGTCTTACCTTCATGGCCGTCTTAAAGGAGGCACCGATGTCGCTGCCGGTCGCTCCGCCCCTTCCGGTCCAGACGATCTTCGGCTCGATGCCGGCGCAAGGCGGGCGCTTGCAAACGACAAGCCCGTAGGCCTCAGCCCGATCGAATTCCGGATACTCAGCACTTTGATGAGCACACCCGGGCGGGTGTTTGGCCGGGCCGAATTGATCGAGGCAGTCTGGCCAAAGGCGAATTTCGTAGACCCGCGAACCGTGGACGTGCATGTGGCGCGATTGCGCCGCTCCTTGCACGATGCTCTCGGGCGCGAGGTCATCCGGACCGTTCGCGGTGAGGGATATGCTGTCGATATGAAGGAATGAACGTCACGCAAGCCTTTCGGACCGTCACAGAATCTTAAGGAAAAATTCGGGCTGGCTTCGTTGTATGAAGGTGGGGCTCCTCCTTACGCTTAATGGATCAGAAGCGGGCGGGGAGGGTTCCATGCAGAACGAACAACAGCACAATGCGCCGATGCCTACGCGGCATCGCAACACCGCAAGTCTCATCCATACCTCGACGCCGCATTTTGCCGCGGCACATTCGAAGGGCCTTATGGCGCTCTATGCGAGGCCGCTCGCAGGGCGAAAGGCCGAGATACGATCGGCAAAAGGCAAGACGAGAATCGTCACCGATTTCGTGCGGTGTTCCTATCTCGGGCTCGACAACCATCCGGTGATCGCGGCCGGTGCGATGGCAGCAGTCCTGGACTACGGGACCCTTCACTGGTCCTGCGCGCGAACGCGCCTGAATTTTGCCGCTCTCGGTACCCTCGAGGAAGTCCTGTCGGACCTCTTCGGTGCGCGTGTCATTACATACACGACGGTGCTTGCCGCCAACATGAGTGCATTGCCGCTGATCGCCTCGGGCGCGCTGACAGAGGGTGTGAAGCCCGTCATGGTTTTCGATCGTCTGGCCCATGCAACGCTCGCCTTTAACAAACCGGTTATCGCCGAAGAGACAGACGTCCGCACGATTGCTCATAACGATCTTGCGGCGCTCGAAGAGCTCTGCGAGGCACATCCATGCGTCGCCTATATCTGCGACGGCGTCTATTCGATGGGTGGCAATGCGCCTATCGCCGAGCTTCTGGAACTCCAGCGGCGCTATGGATTATTCCTTTATATCGATGACGCGCATGGCGTTTCGATCTTCGGTGAGAAGGGCGCGGGTTTTGCCCGTTCGCAGATGCCAGGTGGCCTTGGCGACCGGACAATCATTGCAGCGTCCCTCGGCAAGGGCTTCGGTGCTTCTGGCGGCATCCTGATGCTCGGCACGGCGCCACAGGAGGAGATCTTTCGGCGTTTTGCCCTCGCCCATGCCTTTTCCGCTTCGATCAACGTTGCCGCAATCGGCGCTGCCATGGCATCTCAGAGGCTCCATCGCACGGATGAGCTCAGGCAACGGCAGCAGAGGCGTGCGGCAAACATCGCACTCTTCGACGAACTGGTGCCGACCGCCCAATCCGGATCGACACTCCCGATCCGCACCGTTCTCATCGGCGATGAACTGGCAGCGATCAACGCCGCAAGACGTGTTCTGGTCGCAGGCAGCTATGTGTCGGCCATCTTCTTTCCGACAGTTGCTTCCGGGCGGGCCGGCCTGCGGATCTGCCCGACTGCCGATCATACCGTCGACGAGATCAGGGCGCTCGCCGTGGCAATCGACAAGGCACTGGAGCTGTAGGGTAGGGGAGCCGGGTCTTTCGACCCGACACATCTTCAGCGTATCCAGGCGTTCCAGCGCTCCAGCAGCAAAGCGGCATTGGTGTTGATCCATGCGGCGTCCGGGATGACGATATGATCCCGGATGTCTTCCTCGCTCGGAAGCGCTGCACGGGCCGCCGGCGACATCGCCGTGATTGCCTTGCTGCTTGGCGGTGTGCACAGTAGCTCCTCGCAGACGCGCGCCTGCGCGTCCGGACTGTTCAGCCAGAAGGCGATCAGCTTCAGGGCATTTTCCTTATTCGGCGCTCCCTTGATGACGGTCAGACGATCGCCGACCAGGAAGGACGCTTGATTGGACCAGCCGATGGCGCGACCCTCGGCCTTCAACGCATTGGCTCGCGTCAGCCAGATCTGTCCAATGCTGTAGTCGCCGTTGCGGAAGCCTTGGACACTCTGGTCGCCGGTCTTCCACCAGACGGAGATGTCGCCGCGAATGGTCTCAAGCTTGGCGAGCGCCCGATCGATATCGAGCGGGAAGAGCTCCTCCCGCGCTACACCGTCGGCAAGCAGGGCAGCCGCCATAACCCGCCAGGGATCGTCGAAATTCGGAAAAGCCCGCCCGCCCGGAAAGCGCTTCGTGTCCCACATGTCCGCCCATGTCGTCGGTGCTCCATCGGGGAACGCGTCGAATTTATAGGCCATCAACGTTGCCGTCGAAAACAGCCTGGCGCCGGCACCGATGCAGGCGTCCTCAACGAGGTCCGGCCGGTCCTTGAACGCCTCGCAGAACACAGCGAGGTCTTCCGATGTCGCCTTGTGATTGTCGGAATCCGCCTGGATTTCTCCATCGGGATAAAGATCCCAGGTCACATTGCCGGTTTTGACCATGGCCGTTGCCTTGGCGCGCATCTCGGCATTGGTCGCAGCCACCGAAACGACTTTGATGCCGGTGCTCGCGGTGAATGGATCGAACCAGAACTTCCTCAACGCCGCGTCATAAGAGCCACCCGTCGTTGCCACGACAACGCGCTCCTCAGCAACTGCCGGCGAAACTACAGCGAACTGCAGGGCAGCCATGCAGGCTGCGATAAATGTCATTGACCTCTTCATGTCTTTCCTCACGTGATGAAAAATTCGACCGCCTACTCCTCCCGGCGGCCCTTCAGGAGTTCGACCGAGCCCATCAACAAAAGTGAGATCGCGACCATGAGGGTCGAGACCGCGGCGATGACGGGGGTCAGGTTGAAATCGATATCTTCGAACATCTTCCGGCTAATCGTCTTGCCTCCCGTATCCGAGATGAAGAAGGCGACCGTCGCCTCGTCGAAGGAGGCGAGGAAGGCGAAGACGGCGGCCACTGCCACGGCAGGCGCGATGTTCGGCAGGACCACGCTGAAAAACGCCCGTGTTCGCGAAGCGCCGCAGCTGAGCGCCGCACGTTCGAGCGCCGGATCGAAACGTTCAAGTGCTGCGCTGACGGTAATCACCACATAGGGGATCGACAGGACGCAATGGGCAATCAGAAAGCCGGTGAAGTTGCCGGTAAGCCCGATCGGCGAGAAGACGAGATAAAGCGCGACGCCGAAGACGACATGGGGAACGATCATCGGGGCCATCGCCAACGCCTTCAGAGCGTTCCGGCCGGGCAGGCTCCCGCGCACGATAGCAAGCGACGCCAGCGTGCCTGTCGCAGTCGCTGCGACAGCGGTCGAAAGCGCAATTTTCAGACTGAAGACGGTTGCTGCCCGCCAGTCCGGATCGGCCAGATAATCGAGGTACCAACGCAGCGTCAGCCCGCGGGGCGGCAACTCGATATAGGCCGTTCCGTTGAGCGACATTGGAACGATGAGAAGCGTGGGCATCAGCAGGAAGAACAGCACGGCGCCGATCCCGACACCGCCCGCGAGCCGAACGATTGTCGTGCGGAGCGGATTGCCAATGGTTCTTGCTGCAACGGATTGATCAGGCGACACTGTTTATTCCTTTGCTGATCGAAAGTGCGCGGCGGAAGGCGAGGACGACGAGCAGCGTTACCAGGAGCAGGACGCTCGAAAGAGCTGCTGCAAACGGCCAGTCGAGAACGACCGTGGTCTGCTGGGCGATAAGGGTCGCCATGGTCATGGCTTCCGGTCCGCCGACGAGTGCTGGAGTGATGTAAAAGCCGATCGCCAGGATGAAACACATGACGCAGCCGGCGAACACGCCCGGCAGCGAGAGCGGCAGGACGACGCGCAGGAAGGTCGCAAGCGAACCGGCGCCAAGGCTGCGGGCGGCGAGCGCATAGTCAGGGGAGATCGAGCGCAACGCATTGGCGATGGGCAGGATCATGAACGGCATCAGCACATGCGTCATGGCCAGAATGACCGCGCCGTCGGTATAAAGCAATTTCAGCGGCGCGGCGATGAAACCGCTCTCGACCAGAAATGCGTTGACGAGGCCGCTGCGCTGCAAGAGAACGATCCAGGCATAGGAACGCACGAGCACCGAGGTCCACAATGGAACGAGAACAGCCGCGGCAATGACGAGCGCCAGGCGTCCCCGCGCTTTGGACACCGCCAGAGCGACTGGATAGCCGAACATCAGGCTGAGCAGCGTGACGATAGCGGCAGTCGAGATCGTGCGCGACAAGACGCCAAGATAAAGCGGTGTCGTAAAGATGCGCCGGTATTGCTCGAGATCCGCTGCGGCCTCGCCGAAGCTCATAATCACGAGTCGCGCAATCGGATAGAGGAAGCCGATCGAAAACAGGACCATCAACGGCATCAGGAGAACGAGTGTCAATATTGGTCCGTAGCGCCCAGCCGGTATCGCTGCTCGAAGGCGCAGCGCCGGTCTGATGAGGCGTCCAGGTGTTGGTGCGGCCGACATATCCATGCTCACGACCCTTGCCTTTCGAACAGATGCAGACTGTCTTGGTGTGCCACGATGTCGACCTGCGCGCCGGCATTGAGACCGGCCGGTTTGGTATCGACGGACGTCTGGATCTGGATAAGCGGACGGCCATCGGTCTCGGCGCGCACCAGATGCAGGTCGCAGGCTCCGGTAAACACACTCGCTTCAAGCGTCCCGGGAATGACGTTCCTTCCGCCCTTGCCGCGTGCCGTCAGGCATAGCTTTTCTGGGCGCATGGCAAGCTTCAGCCGCGCGCCTGGACGGATCGTGCCGTTGACGCTGCTTGCCTTAAGCACGACGGTCTCGCCAAGCCTCACCGCATGAAAACCCTCATAAACGCCAAGATAGGTTCCCTCGGCAAAGCTCATTCGCCCGATGAAATCGGCAACGAATGCGGTTTGCGGCTGCCGGTAAAGCGATGCAGGGCTTCCCACTTGGACGATCTCGCCGGCTGCCATGACGGCGACCCGATCCGACATGGTGAGCGCCTCCTCCTGATCGTGCGTGACATAGATCACCGTCGCGCCAAGGCGTTGCTGAAGCTGCTTGATCTCCAACTGCATGGCCTCTCGCAGCTTCTTGTCGAGCGCGCCGAGCGGCTCGTCCATGAGGAGCACCGGTGGCTCGAAGACGATGGCACGGGCAACTGCGACGCGCTGCTGCTGGCCGCCCGACAGTTGATGGGGATAGCGGCGAGCGAGGTCACCGAGTTGCACGAGTTCGAGCGTCTCGGCCCCCTGCGTTCCCGTTCGTTTCGCGGCAGGCGGCGCATCTTCAGGGGAAAGGCGATGTTTTCGGCAACCGTCATGTGCGGAAACAGCGCATAGCGCTGGAACACCATGCCGATGTCGCGCCGGTTAGGCGCGAGTTGCGTGACGTCCCGCCCGCCGATGACGATGCGCCCGGCGCTTGGCGTCTCAAAGCCGGCAATCATGGTCAGGAGCGTCGTCTTTCCCGAGCCCGATGGCCCGAGGATCGAAACGAATTCGCCAGCTTCGACCTTAAGCGTCACGCTTCGAACCGCAGTATGGGCGCCATACTGCTTGCATGCGCCGTCGATGAGTATGGGGGCACCGATCAAGTTTTCTCCTCCTCCTGAATTCCGTCCGTGCGGTCTGAAGACATAGCTTTGCCGCTCCGGCGGCGGGTTCTTCCCAAAGCAACCGCGCCGCAATCTCCGCCCAGCGTTGCTAATATTCACAATCTCGTTATGCTGTTACATTAAACCGTAATATTCCTGTTACATGTGTTTTGTTGCAACAAAAAAGCGGCATGTCAATGCCAGGGGGAGAAAATATGGACGACAGTACAACTGCGAGTGCGTCTGGTGCGGAAGGCCACCAGGGGCGGCTTAGCGATTATGTCTATGAATCGCTCAAGGACCAGCTCACCCGCGGCGCTTACAGCCCCGGCAAAAAGCTGCCGATCCGCACTGTCGCAGAGACTTTGGGCGTCGGTTCTACTCCAGCGCGCGAGGCGATCAATCGACTGGTCTTCGAAGGCGCCTTGGTGATGTCGGGTCCGAAGACAGTCATCGTTCCCTATCTCGATCTTGCGGGGCTTTATGAGGTGACGCAGATGCGGCTTGCCCTCGAAGGGCTTGCGGCAGAGAAAGGTGCTGCCAACGCAACCGACGAAACCGTCGAAACTCTTTTGAAATTACAGGAGAAAATCAGTCTGTCCCTCGACGAGAAGCGATACCGGGATGCGCTACACGTCAATAAAGAGTTTCATTTTACCATCTACCGTCTTTGTGGCATGCCGCATCTTCTTTCGACGATCGAAGCTTTATGGCTGCGTGTCGGATCGTCCTTCCACGATCTCTATCCGGAATTTGCCGAGCAGCGATACGGCGTCCACAACCATATGGTCGCCATCGAGGCGCTGGCCGAGGGTGAGGCGTCTTTCGTGCGAGCGGCCATGGAAAATGACATTCGCGACGGCTACAGGCGCCTCAAGAAGGCGGCCCTGTCGCGCACTGGTCATCGCGCAGCGCCGTCCGGTTGATCTTTTTTGTTGCAACTTCTTCGCCATTGTGATTTTTGTTGTAACATAATTGCAATGTTCGGACGTACGGTGCGTCCCGGAGGAAGAAGATGCTTCATACACGTGACATTTCCGGGGACAGGCCGCTGTCGCGCGCCCGGTCCCATCATTTTTTTAACAGAGGGCGGAAAATCTTTCCCTCGGGCGTGACGCGGGTGACCGTCGAGCGTCAACCGGTACCGCTCTACATTGCCCGCGGCGAAGGGGCTTATGTGCTCGACGTCGACGGCAACCGGTTCTTGGATCTCAACAACAATTTCACGACGCTGATCCACGGCCATGGTTTCCTGCCGGTCGCCGACGCCGTTGCCGACCTCCTTCACCGCGGAACCTGCTTTTCCAATCCGACGGAACATGAAATCGCCCTTGCCGAACTCCTCGCCGAGCGCATTCCGGCTATCGAACACGTTCGCTTCGTCAACAGCGGGACGGAAGCCGTGATGTTTGCGATCAAGGCGGCGCGTGCCTTTACGGGCCGGACCGGCATCGTCCGCGTCGAGGGCGCCTATCATGGCGCCTATGACTGGGCCGAGGCCGGTCAGTCGAGTTCACCGACACATTGGGGGGACGGGTCGAGACCCGATGCGATTCCCGCCTATCGCGGGACGCCCCCGTCGGTCGCCGACGACGTTGCCGTCATTCGCTTCAATGATGTCGAGGGCGTCGAACGCAGAATGGCGGACGTTGGCGCAAGAACGGCCTGCGTCCTGATTGATCCCATGCCGAGCCGCGCGGGGCTGATCGAGCCGAAGGCGGATTTCCTGCAGGCGTTGCAGGCTGCCGCGCGCAAGCATGGCGTTCTCCTCGTCGCCGATGAAGTGCTCAATCTGCGGCAATCCTATCGCGGCGCCTCGGCCCGCTATGGCCTTGAACCGGATCTGATTGCCTGCGGCAAAATCATCGGCGGCGGCTTTCCAGTAGGCGCTGTCGGTGGACGGGCAAACGTCATGAGCGTTTTCGCCAACGACAAGGGAAAGCCGCTCCTGCCGCAGGGCGGAACATTTTCGGCAAACCCCGTGTCGATGGTGGCCGGCCGTGTTGCGATGGAGGCGATGACCGAGGAGGCCTTCCATGGCCTGGAGCGCCTTGGAGATCACGCCCGGTCCGGGTTGCAGGACGCAATCGATCGCACCGGCGCGCCCTTCAGCGTCAGCGGTGCCGCCTCCTTGTTTCGCATCCATCCGAAGAAGCAGCCGCCCAGCGACTATCGAAGCGGCTATCCGACACAGGCCGAAAACGACATCAACACCGCGCTTTCAGACTATTTCCTTCACCGCGGCATCCTGCTGCCGAACGGCGCCGCCGCCTGCCTGTCGACCGCAATGACGGCCTACGACGCCGATGCGGTCGTCACGACCTTCTCCGACTTCCTCTCGACCCCTGCCGCTCAAGAATTCGAGGCCTCCCGATGACGCATTCCCCTGACATGTTGACAGTCGCAGAGCGTATTGCGCTCAGCCTGAAGCGGCACGACGTTTCAATGATCTTTGCCCAAAGCCTTCCGTCCGCCGTCATTCTCGCAGCCGAAGCGATCGGCATCCGGCAGGTTGCCTACCGGCAGGAAAACATGGGCGGCACGATGGCCGATGGCTATGCGCGGCGATCGGGAAAGGTCGGGGTCGTCGCCGCCCAGAACGGTCCGGCGGCAACACTTCTCGTTCCACCGCTCGCCGAAGCCCTGAAGGCCTCCGTGCCGATCGTCGCCCTCGTTCAGGACGTCGAACGGGATCAGGCGGATCGCAACGCGTTCCAGGAACTCGACCATCTGGCGCTCTTCCAGTCCTGCACAAAATGGGTGAGAAAGGTGATCGTTCCCGAACGCATCGACGACTATGTCGACGCCGCGTTCACCGCCGCGGTATCGGGGCGGCCGGGGCCCGTCGCCCTGCTGCTTCCCGCCGACCTCCTGCGCGCCGAGATCGAGGCGCCGGTGCTGCGCCGGTCGGTGAGCTTGGGACGATGGCCGCTTGATCGCAACCGTCCGGCAGACGCAGATATCGCGCGGGCTGCGGCAATGATCGCCGCGGCACGGGCGCCCGTCGTCATCGCCGGCGGCGGCGTGCATGCGAGCCGCGCCGCTCAGTCGCTGGCAAAGCTCCAGGAGGAAGCATGCCTTCCCGTATTGACGACCAATATGGGTAAGGGGGCCGTCGACGAGCATCATCCATTATCGGCTGGTGTCCTGGGCGCGTTGGTCGGTCCAAGATCGCTCGGCCGCCATACGCTTGCCCTTGTCCAGGAGGCGGATATCGTTCTCCTCATCGGAACGAGAACCAATCAGAACGGCACCGACAGTTGGCGTCAGATTAACCCAGCCTCGGCCGTCATCCATATCGACGTCGACCCTTCGGAAATCGGACGCACCTATGAAGCCGTCAGGCTAGCAGGTGATGCGGCCGAGACCATTGATGCGTTACGGGCAGCCCTTGCGACGCGCGTTCTGTCGAAACGTCACGCTGCGCGTGCACAACTGGTCGAACGCATCGCCAATTGCTGGGCCATGTTTGACGCCGAACGGCAAGGCGTCAGTCATTCAGGTGCAACTCCGATCCGGCCGGAACGGATCATGCGCGAGCTGCAATCGCAATTGACAGCAGATACGACGGTCGTCGCAGACGCGAGCTACTCCTCAATGTGGGTTGCAGGACAGCTCCGGTCGCTTTCAGCCGGGATGCGTTTTTTGACGCCGCGCGGTCTTGCGGGCCTCGGTTGGGGATTGCCGCTTGCGCTGGGCGCAAAGCTTGCCGATCCGGACAAGCCCGTTGTCGTCCTCGTCGGCGACGGCGGTTTTGCCCACAGCTGGGCGGAGCTCGAGACCATGGTCCGAAGCAACATCCCCGTGCTGATCATCGTTCTCAACAACGGTATCCTCGGGTTTCAGCGCGATGCAGAGACCGTAAAGTTCGGACGCTTCACCAGCGCCTGCCATTTTGTCGATGTCGATCACAGCCAAATCGCTGCAGCGTGCGGATGCCCGGCTGTCCGTGTCAGCGTCGCCGCCGGGCTTGCCGAACATATCCGCACGGGGCTAACCGGCAATAAACCCTTGATGATCGAGGTCTTGACCGATCCCGAGGCCCATCCGCCGCTGTCACTTTTTGCCGCAATGGACGAGGCGGCATGAGCACCGGCGGGACGGGACGGGTTGCCGTCATCAGCGGCGGGACCACTGGCATCGGCCTTGCAACTGCCAGTCGGTTCCTGAGGGATGGCTATCGCGTCGGCGTTTTCGGGCACAGCGCCGAGAGCGTCGAGCAAGCCGGCGCCAGTCTTGCCGCGAGCATCGAAGCGGGTCGCGCAGTCGCCTCGCAGGTCGACCTTCGGAAGCCCGAAGCCATTCAGAGCTTCTTCGATGACATCCGTGCTCGCTTTGGTGCGCCGTCGGTTCTGGTCTGCTGCGCCGGGGTCTCACCGAAAGGCAACAATGGCCCGTCACTGGTCGCTACCATTCCGCGCGGGGAATGGGATGACGTGCTTTCCATCAATCTGACAGGTGCCATGCTGTGCTGCCAGTACGCTTTGCCCGATATGCAGAACAACCGGTTCGGGCGCATCATCTTCGTAGGATCGCTCGCTGGCCGGACGCGACCATTGATTGCCGGGCCGGCCTATGCGGTCTCGAAGGCAGCCCTTGCCGGATTGTCACGTTCGCTTGTAACCCAATACGGACGCTTCGGTATCACCGCCAATGTTGTTGCGCCCGGCCGAATTCTGACCGGAATGACGGGTCCGGCTTCAAGCGATGTCAATCGTGAGGCAATTACGCGAATTCCGGCCGGCCGCTTGGGGACAGCCGACGAGGTCTCGGCCGCCATCGTGTTTCTCGCGTCCGACGAGGCAGGCTTCGTCAATGGCGCGATATTCGACGTCAATGGCGGCGAGTTTACGCCAAGCTGAAGGAGGGGTGCGATGGAAAATCGGGTGTTGATCTGCACAGAGGATCCGGAGCTCTATCTTCTCCTACACTACATCCTGGCTGTTGAGGGTTTTCCGAGCCAGCTCGCCGACGGTGACGCCGATGTCGAATCTTGTCTGCAGAAAGGCGGCCTGCTTGCCGTCATCTTCGATGGTGTTGCCTGGCACGGCGATATCGTCGCCCTTTGCAGCCTGTCAAAACAGGCTGGACTTGCCGTCGGCGCGTTGATCGCCGGCGACATGCGAACCATGCATCTGCAGATGATCAAGGCCGGGCTTGATGACGGCATCATGCGACCGCTTGACCCCGAACGCCTGCTTGCCTTTCTCCGGCACGCACGTCGTGCGGCCGGTAATCCGTCTGCCTTTGGTGAAGTCCCGCCGTCAGCTTTGCCCACCCATATATCGGTTTCGTCCGATTCACGGCGCGTCACCATCAGTGGAAGGCATCTGGCATTGACCTCCATCGAAAGTCGAATCCTTGAAACACTCGTTCGCCACGGCAACAGGGCCTGCTCCCGGGACGATTTGCTGACTGCCGTCTGGCGAGAGCCGCACGACGTTGGCGCCCGCACCGTGGATGTCCATATCGCTCGCCTTCGAAAGGCTCTGTCTGCCTGTCATGACGTCCGGATCAAGACAGTCTATGGCGAAGGATATGCGCTTGTTTCAACGAGAAAGGGTGAGGAGTTAAGCGTCGCGGCGAGACGATAATGTCGTTATCAGCCATAAGAAGTCCAGTAAATCAATGGCTCAGGTTGGCCGAGGATCCTCGGCAAGATCACAGATGTAGTCGTCGGTGTTCGGTCGTTCTAGTCTCTCAGCGCCGTGTGCAACTTTGTGCCAGTTTCCCCGAGAATTTAGGGATTTGCCTCGGATTTCTTTATGGCAAGGTTGGTGTTTGGAGCGATCGTCGAAGAATAGGAATCAGTGGCATGTCGACCAGTACCGAAAGCTGGCGTGCACTCTTCAAATGAGAGGTATTGATCATCGAAAAGCTTCTGTCCCAGGATTTTTCCGGATGCCATGAGCTGCGGATGCAATTGCTTTCGGCCCGCGTCAGTCCGATTGATCGTAAGGGAAGCTGCAGTTTCGCGTCGTTGGACCTGCTGCACTGGTCGAGACCCGCGTTCCAACCGAAGCATATTATTTTGATGGACCCAACAGAGAAAGCGGACCAGCTGTCCATCTGCTCATTCACGTTGTCGAAGGCAAGCTGCATGAACTCGAAGTCTAAAAGACGACGGCACTGCAATTACCGTGCTTCCTGCCGATATTGACCTAACAAAACTGCATCTTTTTTAATCTGCCAATTTTTTGGTCCTGCCATCTTTATCACTCAAATCGTCAACGGGAGGCGAGCACATCATGAAAATCGATCCAGTTTATGCGTTCGAGCTGATTGCCGGAAGCGACGAACTCCTCGGATATGAGGCGACCGAAGAGGATGCGCACAAAGCTGCCCTGGCGCATCTCCGCGAACTGCGGGTGAGGGATAGAGTGAAAATCAAGGTCCCGACGGCGATCTACAAGGTTTGGCTGAACCCAATCGACACGTCCCTGCTTCTCGAAATCATGAATTTCCCGGACGAACGTGCGGATTGGCGGCTCGTAGAACGCAAGGAGCGCATTGCGGCCGTAACGGAATGATGGCAAACGATCTTCAGCATACTGCTTGTCGCGACACCTTACCGCTTTTTTGGCACGCCAGAGCCCTCTCGTATTGATGAGTCTGCCTGAACGGCGGATGAGGCAATCCAATCTACCTGAAAGCCGACAAACGACGGGCCGGTACTGGAATTGCGATGTCTCGGATTGTTCTCGTTCGTCATCTGCCAAGCCGTTTCGCCTAATGCTAAGCGCTGGGCTGAAGCAGTTTGTGGAGTTGCCTCGGGGATGGGGCGCTTTCTCTGAGCTTGGCTTTTCGAGTGGGAACCGCATGCGCTAATGATGTCCGTGGCGCATTGGACGAGTGCACGCGTCCGGCGTTCGTCCGGCACAGCCCTCGGTTCTGCTGCGGCCTCTATTCAAACAAAGCGGAGCTCCAGTAGAAGAGAGCCGAGATGAGGGCCGCGGCCGGAAGCGTGATAACCCAGGCAATGACGATGTTTCCGGCCAGCCCCCAGCGCACCGCCGAAACCCGTCTTGCCGCACCGACACCGATGATCGCGCCGGTGATCGTATGCGTGGTCGAGACGGGAATACCGAGCCATGTGGCGCCGAAAAGCGTCAGCGCGCCACCCGTTTCGGCGCAAAATCCCTGCATCGGATTGAGGCGAGTAATCTTGGAGCCCATCGTATGGACGATGCGCCAGCCGCCGAAAAGCGTTCCGAGCGCCATTGCCGCCTGGCAGGAGAGCACCACCCAAAACGGCACATGAAAACTTTGGCCGAGATAACCCTGCGAATAAAGCAGGACTGCAATGATGCCCATCGTCTTCTGCGCATCATTGCCTCCGTGGCCAAGCGAATAGAGCGAGGCCGAGACAAATTGCATGACGCGAAAAGTACGATCGACGGCAAAGGGCGTCTGACGTACAAAAATCCACGAGACGACCAGGACCAGAACAAGCGCGAGGAAAAAGCCAATCATAGGCGACATGACGATGGCCCCCGCAGTCTTGAGCAGACCGCTCCAGACGATCGAGCTTAAGCCTGTCTTGGCAAGTCCCGCGCCAACCAGCCCGCCGACCAGGGCGTGAGAGGAGCTGGAGGGAATGCCGAGCATCCATGTGACAATGTTCCAGATGATCGCGCCCATCAGCGCCGCAAAGATCACCTGCGGCGTGACAATGTCCGGATTGATGATGCCGGTTCCAAGGGTCTCTGCGACATGCAGCCCGAAAAAAAGGAATGCTATGAAATTGAAGAAAGCTGCCCAAAAGACAGCATAGTGCGGTCGCAGCACGCGGGTCGAAACGATGGTTGCGATCGAATTGGCGGCATCGTGCAGGCCGTTCAGAAAATCAAAGAACAGCGCGATCCCGATGAGGCCCACAAGCAGGGGGAAGGCAAGTGTAACCTCCATCAGACGTTCTCGATCACGATACCGCTGATCTCGTTGGCGACGTCCTCGAAGCGATCGACGACCTTCTCCAGCTCACCATAGATCTCGCTGCCAATGATATAAGCCATTGGATTCGAAGCGCCGTAGCGGCTGAAGAGATCCTTGAGACCCCGGTCATGCAGATCATCCGAATGACCTTCAACCCGAGTGACCTCCTCGGCGATGGCGATAAGCCGAGGCGCATTGGATCCTATTCGATCCAGTAGCGGAATAGCTTCCGCTATCAGATGCGCCGCCTGGACGATTGCCGCACCCATCTCCTGCATGCCCGGATCGAACGAAGTCTGCTGAAACAGACGGATGGTCTTGACCGTCTGTTGCATCATGTCGATCGCGTCATCCATCGATTGGATGAGATCCTTGATGTCGCCGCGATCGAAGGGGGTGATGAAGCTTCTCCTGATGGCAAGCAGCACCTCTCGCGTTATTTCATCAGCTTCATTCTCAAGACGAACGATCGTCTCGCAATGGCGCTCGATCTCGCTGCCAGCTAACAACTGGTTCAAGGCTTCGGCAGCTCCGACAACGGTGCGCGAATGTTGAGCGAAGAGATCAAAGAAACGATCTTCACGCGGCATGAGTCTACGAAACCAGCTGATCATCGACATCCCATTTGATTGTCACAAATCTGTCATAATGGAGCGATGCCGCGGTGAAAAGCACCCGGCAGCCTTGTTTCGCCGATAGTCGCAAACGGGTTACACATCAGTTTCATTGCGTTGGCGTAAGCCTGCGCAAGTACCTCGACGATGGATCATCGAAATCGACCAATGCGGCGCAGGGACGATCCGCCCATCCCTCAGCGATTTCGTTCGCCGCCGTTCTGACCGACATTTACATCGAAATTTTCGACAGTTTGCCCACTTCGAGACACTCGTACCTCTGAAAATCCGCAGTCCATTCGCGATACCCATCCATGATCGACCCTGCGAGCAGCGTATCAGAGGGCAACCAACTTCAGGCGTCGCTGCTCAGATCGCGATTTTGTTTCTCAACATGCTGAGGGATTGACGGTTCGTTTCTCATCGAGGCCGACAGTTGGATCTTCGACATCACGGACGTGGTCGGCGGAGGTGCTGGGGGATTGCTGCGGATATGTTCTAGCGCGTCGGGAATTTCCGCCCTCTCGACGCCAATTAAGGTCTCCATTGCTTGGCGGGCGGCATTGGGATTGCGCAATTCGAATTGCGTCGAGGACGTCACAATGCTTCTGAATTGCTTGCTCATGCGAATGGCTCGCTCGATTGGTATGGCGAAAACTTTGCAGAGCAGCGCCGCGCGGATCGCAGTCGGGAATTGCCTGAGCATTGTCGTCGAGGAAAGCAGCGCGGCGGCAGACAGCCCGGTGAAGCCGTAAGACTTTAACGATCTGAATGGGCAGTGTGATGCCGCAAACCGGATTTTTGCCTTTGCCTTGCATTCAGAAGCGTCTATTTATGTCGCCGCAAGTTCCGATTTGCCGCACCAGGGTGCGGCAGGATTAAATGATCAAAGGAAGACGCTATGGCGACGGGTACCGTGAAGTGGTTCAATGCAACAAAAGGGTTTGGCTTCATCCAGCCCGATGACGGCAGCGGCGATGTCTTCGTTCACATTTCCGCGGTGGAGCGGGCCGGCCTGCGTGGCCTCAACGACGGCCAGAAGATTACCTATGAGCTGGTCAAGGATCGCAAGTCCGGCAAGATGTCGGCGGACAACCTGCAGGCCTGACGCCGATTGATCCGACAGTACGAAGGCCGGGTTCGCCCGGCCTTTTCCGCTTGCAGAAGTTTCGGATGTCGAAGCAGCTCTGTTACCGCGCGTTTGGACGGCAACCTCAAAACGCAGACGCGATTTTCGACCGTGTTAAGCGCCTGACGCGGGGCCGGGAAGGGAATTCTTGTCGGCTCGCTCTGTGCGCACTAGCTCTTCATCAAAAGATTCCTCACGCACAGATCGTGGGAGATCTGCTCACCAGGCCGAGATGGATGGCGCTCGTTAGGTCTGCCGATCCCGTCTGAGAAGGGCGGCGCGGATCTGCTCAGTTTTGCTCGGGGGAGCAGCGGTGGGTGGCTCGACGTGAGAGTCGCTATTCTCGTCGTTGCCTCGTTTCAGGCTGAGAAAGCGTCGCTGCGCAACAAGTCGGTCTTCGGTCGAAAGTGGTTCCACGGGCTTGCCATCGATATCATGGCGCATCGAGCCAGGTTGGGCGCTCGCGAAATAGTACCGTTTTGAGTGGACAAAGGAGCCAACGGCTCGGCGCAATGCCGTCGCTTTGACATCAGGCTTTGCCAGCGCGCGGATATCGTTGAAGAGGCCGAGCGCGAAGGGACGAATCGGATCGCCTGGCTTGTTGGGGAGAATGCCGACCGGACGCATCAGCAATACGTTGATCGCCTCTGCCTTTTGAACATCGAACTCTGTTGCTATGATCGGTCCGTGGCTGACGGTCCAAGGTTTGTCCATGAGCTCCTACCTTGCGCTTCCTTTCACTACGGATCGATTGTGAAGAGAGGTTGACAGCAGGTCTAATTCTAGATTTCCGCTGGCGGCGCTTTATCTAAACGTACATGAGCACTTCGCAATAGCCCTGGCGCCCCTTAAGCGGTCACCCCGCCCTTGAAGTGGGAAGGAGATGAAGATGAAGATGAAGAAGACGGGGAGCAAGTCATGTGCCGAAACATAAGATCGCTGTTCAATTTCGATCCCCCGGCGACGGACGAGGAAATCCATGACGCTGCCCTGCAGTTCGTGCGAAAGCTGAGCGGAACCACCAAACCGTCGAAACGCAATGAGGCGGCGTTCGACCGCGCGGTCGGTTCGATCGCGGCATGTGCCCGCGAACTGCTCGATTCGCTCGAAACTTCGCAACACCCACGCAACCGCGAGGAAGAAGCCGCAAAAGCGCGCGTGAGAAGTCTGACCCGGTTTGCGTGATTGTACCGACTGTCCGGCGTGCCGCCGCAACCTCGGTTCGAGCCTTTCGGGCGGAGAGAGGCAGGCCCTCCCAAGCGCGGTCCGGCCCGCATGACACGTCGACTTCCGCCTAAAAGGTGAGGAGGCACCTCGGTGCTTTCCGCGGACAGCTTGCCGCGCGCAGTCGGTGAAAAATTCCAGTTCCAAATGGCCTGATTTAACGGGGGCACGTCTCCGCACCGATCGCCAAGGCATGCAGGATCGCTAACCTGGACAATTCCCCAGCGTCCTATCATCGGCGTCCTCGCATCACCGAAGGACGGAGGCATGTCAAACGTCTGCGGCCTTCCTAGGGCCCTGCGTACTGAACCCGGTTGCTGGCTGTCGTGCAATAAAAATATCCATTGATCGCCGCGGCCGGCGCGGCAGCTTTGCGACGGTTTTGCACCAAAATGGACAGCTTGATCTGCCCAACCGCGCCTTTGAGCTGAAGTCGGTGCGGGGAATCGACTTCAAGATCGGGCGTGGGTTGCCTGGAAAGATCCACCGCATCGCACGACGACATCATCGACATCCGCACGGTCATGGGCACGACCGGGGCGCTGACGAGGTCACCGCGACGTTCTTACCAGCACGATCTTGCGAGGTCGTTCTTCGAGCCATCGGATTTGGCAGGGTGTTTGGCCCAGCCGTCGAACAATCCTGCGGTGCTGCGACCATCGCTTCCTGCCCCGGCTTTAGGTCCTGTCGGGCCCGCGCCGCCCCGCAACGGCTTTCCCGTCCTCCACGTCCGTTCCGGCCCTATCGGGTGCTGGGCTGCGCTTGAAGCCCGACATTCGGACCGCCGTAGCAGGTCGCGATGGTCGCGGCCTCAAAACGGAGGTTTCGACATGAGCAGGCAACAAACTCACCAACGATCCGACATCTACAGCCGCATCACCGACAAGATCATCGCCGAGCTCGAACAGGGGGTGCGGCCCTGGATTAAGCCCTGGAGGTCAGCACATGCGAACGACCGGATCACCCGGCCCTTGCGCCACAACGGCCAACCCTATTCGGGCATCAACGTCCTGCTTCTGTGGTCAGAGGCGATCGCCCGCGGCTTCACCTCGCCGACCTGGATGACGTTTCGCCAGGCCCGCGAACTGGGAGCTGCGGTCCGCAAGGGCGAGACCGGCACGTTGATCGTCTTCGCCAGTTCCTTCATCCTTACCGAAACCAACGACATGGGCGAAGACGTTGAGCGCAATATCCCGTTTCTGAAGCCGTACACGGTCTTCAATGTCGATCAGATTGCCGGACTGGATGCGGGCTTCCATCAGGTCACATCGGTTCAGGATCCAATTGTCCGTATCGGACATGCCGATCGCTTCTTTGCAAACACCGGCGCACTGATCCGGCACGGCGGATCGGCGGCATACTATGCCCCAGCCCGTGATTACATCCAGATGCCAGCCTTCGAAGCCTTCCGCGACGCTGCGTCCTATGTTGCGATCCTCAGTCACGAACTGACCCACTGGACGGCGGCACCGCATCGACTGGATCGCGATCTCAGCCGCTATGCCAAGGATCAAAGCGAACGCGCCCGCGAGGAACTGATCGCCGAGCTCGGCAGTTGCTTCCTTTGCGCTGATCTCGGCATCGTTCCCGAACTCGAGCCGCGGCCCGATCATGCGAGCTATCTTGACTCCTGGGTCAAGGTTCTCGCCAGCGACAAGCGTGCAATTTTTGTCGCGGCCGGTCATGCGCAGCGCGCTGTCAGCTACCTGCACCACTTGCAACCAGATCAGATAGACGAAGGGGAGGCGGTGTAAGTCGCCTTTCCCACTCCGTCCGACCGCCGATGCTTGCCGTGCGCAGTTTGCGCGCGGCGCTCCGATGATCGTCGACGCCGAAGACCTGCAGAGGCACGAGTTCCGCCAGAACGTAATTGCACGCAACCTATGGCATGCACATCCGCCAGGCGCTACGCCCGGTCCTCGCTGCCCATCGCGGACGGATCGACCGCACTCGATGATGACGCGGGGATATCCTCGCCTTGCGGCGGGCCGGAGCCGTATCGGCTTTGTCCGTCGCCATGATCAGATGAGGTGGTTTCCGCAGATTGCGACCGGGCCGTAAAGGCAGGATCGGAGGAGGTTGAGGTTGCCGAATGTGACGAGAGGATCTCGAACTTCCGCCCCGAGGCTCTTTCATACCGGCTACGACATGGCCGCTGGAGGAACACGACAAGCGGCAGCATCGGCAAAGGCCTCGACCGAAATGACGGACACGCTCCTTGGTGTGCCGAAAACGCCGCCCTACGTTGCCTGCGCAGGCTGTTGAACGACGATGCGCCGGTCCGGTCCCCTCCTCTTGTACATGCGCGCACCGACGCAGACCTCGATGAGGCTGGTGTGACCGACGGACGACTGCGTCTCGATCAGCTGACCGCAACGGGCGTCTCGGCTTTTTTCCGCCGCCTTCGGCTTTGCATCGCGAAACAAAAAAGCCGAGCCCGCCCGCCTTCCACTACGTTCCAGCCCTTGTCCACCCCGATGCGCAGGCGCAACGGGGCCCCGGAGGGTGCGTTGGCGATCGCCCCCGGTCCTTCCACCGCCATCGAGGCCGCGATGGGCGCAGCTCGAGCAACGGAAAGGAACTTGATCATGGCAGTCATCGGCGAATTCACCACCAACGGGAACGTCATCCAGGGCAACGTCCGCACTCTGACGGTTAACATGAAGGTCCGCCTGCACTCAATCGAGCGCGTCTCGCGCGACGCCCCGGACTTCCGAGCCGTATCCAACGGCGCCGAAGTCGGAGCCGGCTGGAAGGCGGTCTCGGGCAGCGGCGAGCCCTATATCTCGCTCAAGCTCGACGACCCGAGCTTCAACGCTCCGATCAGTGCGGCACTGTGGCCGGCCGAAGCCGACGGCGACTATGTCCTCGTCTGGTCTCGTCCGAACCGTGAAGCAGCCTGATCCGGGCACCGAAGGCCCTGCCGAAAGGCGGGACCTTCCCCGCATGGTGAAGCCGAAAGCAGGCATCGAGCCCCGCTTCCGGCTTTTCGGGTACCACAGGGAACTGAAATGTCTGCTCAGTCCGTCCAAGTGTGCCATGGCGGAATGAAGGCCTCAAGGACGAGCGGTTCCCCCAAATTTCGGGCCCGGTCCTGCGGCCCGAACCAGAAATTCGGCTCCCCCGCTCGCCGGCGCCGCCGGTCGCGTTCCGCGCTCCTTGACCCCTCCATCCCGCGATGACCGGGGCCGTCGTCTTTCACAAACGTCAAGGAGACGACAATGACGAACGAACTCGACCGCACCATCGAAGAACTCAAGGCCGAACTGCGGAACGCCGATGCAGCCGAACGCCGCCAGATCCACGCCGAACTGGAACTGGCGCTCGCCGAACGCGAGGTCATGGTAGCCGAACAGGAAGGCCGCATCAGCGCTGAGCCTCCGTTCTGACGGAGGCTTTCGCCATGCCGGCCGCCGGCTCGCCGGATCGATCGGCGCGTCGGGTTCGAAGCTCCAGGCTGGCAATCAAGGTCCCCTTTTGTCGAGATCGAAATAGCCTTCGAGAAACTGATTGGGTTAACCCCGATGAGGCGTCTTCGAGGCCCGCTCTTTCGGGCTTCATGTCGACAACCAGGGGCAGGGGAGTTGGTCGGCGCCGATTGATTCACGACAGTGATGAGTAAGGCGGCTTTGGTGATCGATTTAGCTTGGTTCCCCGGGCAGTGATGGCATTTCGCCGTCAGAGACTCGCCAAACCCATGCCCCCAAGTCGGGCCGCGCCTCGATCATCTCGGCGAGAGCCGCCTCGAACTCGGCATCGGCGTTCGGCGGAACGATATAGAGCGCCATCGGCTGAGGGCGCAGTTCCGGGAGAACCGCATTCGCGAACGGCTGGCTGCGGGCGAGATGAAGCGCAATCCCTTTACCGTTTTGCCGCGGAGCCGCGCGAGCTTTTCGAGGAGCCGTTCCTCATGGGCATCCTCGATCGGCAGCCAATGCTCGGTCACGGTCATCAGCGCGATCTCATTGATCGATACGAAGCCCGCCGCGGCACCCTCGATCGTTGCGATCGCAACCAGATGGGAATTCTCGTTGTGTCTCCATAATGCAAGTTCGACCTCGAAGCGCCGCTGCAGGCGCCGCCACGCTGCCTCCTCGAGATGTAAGCGGAAACCCGGCATGTGCTTGATGACGAGTTGTTGGCCGCTTCTGGCCGAGGTGAACTCTTTTATCTCCCCAGCCAGCAGCATCATCTTTTTGCCTCCGGCATCCGAGCGAAACAGCCTGCTCATCGCCTGCGCGCGTCGTTGCTCGATCGCAATCTTGCCGTCGGCTCGAAACGGCTCCGGCACAAACAAGCGCTCCGCCAGGATTTCTCCTCGCACCGACAGGGTGCCGGCGGCCTCGCAAAGATGATGATAGACCTGCCACCAATGCCGCTTGCCAGCCCAATGCACCGTCCACTCCGTCAGGCCGCTTTCATGCCAGAGAAGGTGGAGCAGCGCTCGTAGCGACAATCTCCTGCTGTCGTTCGTCACACTGTCGGCTTGCGTGCCGCCCGCGCCTGTACCCGTCGACGGTCCGCGTTTGGAAAGCGAGAAATCGAGCTTGAGGGCGGCGGTTCCAGCTGCGGCATCCGGCTTGATCGCGCTGCCGATCAGAGCGCCCAGCCCGGTCAGTTCATAGGGCGGCTCATAGGAGGGGCAGGCCGGGTCATGATCGCCGCCAGAAAGCGGCATTCTCTTGATCACAAGCTGATTGCCGATGTTGGCGATATACATTGCGACGCCCGGTTCTCTGCAAAGGCACAGCGGCCGAAGTTTGTCGCGATAGGACCGGGTCACGCACTCCTGGAAACTCTCGGCATCTTCTGTTTGTATTTCGCCGCCGATCAGGAACTGTCGCATGATTTGAACTCCATTCGCCGCGCTGTTCGCAAGCGGAGCTGCTGCCTTCAATAGCCGTTTTCCTTGAGATAGAAGTCGATCGCGGCCTTCATGACAGCGGCCATCTTGAGATCGTTCTCATCGGCCGCCCGTTTCAGGCGTGCTTTCGTCGCCTGATCCAGCGCAACGTTGACATAGAACTTGATCTCCCGCTGCTTGGCTCGCTTGAGGTACTTGAGGCTGGAGCGCGCATCCTCTTGTGTCGCGGCCCGGTCTCTCGCACGTTTCTCTTGCTCGGCCAGAGTGCGCTTCGTCAGCATTGCCAGCGATGCTTTCAAGGCAAAGTTATCGATCGGAAGGCAAGGGTCCCTAACTACCAAGACGCAGGATACCGTTTCTTTAAAGGGAAAGCCTAACAGTGACCAGCGCGCGCTAGAGCGATTTTGCAAAGGTGGCCAAAGTTAGAACAGCCAACGCGATACAGTAAAAAATTGATAACCCCCACACCACTCGGTGGCGAGATGTCGTCCTATCGTCTGGTGTCTTATTGCAAACAATGTAACCAACCGCACGTTCCATCAATTCTGCGTCCCTTCGATGCATCATGGATAGCGTTTGTTGCTTCCAAAGTTGATGAGTGCAGAGCGATTAGCTTTCCTATTCGACGCCCTTTCACCCGCCTCTGTAACTAACATATCAATTCGCATAAGGCTTCCCGAACAACGCTCGTGTCGGGTTTGTCTAAGAACTCTACTGCTTCGCGTTTATGAAGATTCTGCCAATCGTGTTGAGCAGCAGCTGGGCCGCCAAGATGGCCGTCGAGCCTGTATGGTCGTAATCCGGCGCCACTTCGACGAGATCGACGCCGATGATCGTGCCACGTTTGGCAAGCCCGGCGATCAGTTCCAGGACCTCATAGTAGATGAAGCCGCCATGGCTCGGGGTCCCAGTGCCCGGCGCGATCGACGGATCGAAGCCGTCGATATCGATCGTCAGGTAATAGCGTTTCCCAGCCGGAATACGCTCCAGAACGGCATCGACACCAAGCTTGCGGATCTGGCGGACCGAGAGGATATCTGAGCCCTGCGCCCGGGCATAATCATAACCTTCCTTGGCGGTGGAGGAGACATTGCGGATGCCGAGCTGGGTCATGCCGGTGACCCAGGGTTTTTCCGAGGCGCGGCGCAGCGGGCTGCCATGGCCGAAGCGAACGCCGTGGCGCTCGTCGACGAAATCGAGATGCGCATCAAACTGCACGACATGGATCGGCTCCTGCTCGCTGAAGGCGTTGATGCAGGGAATGTTGATCGAATGGTCGCCGCCGAGCACGACCGGAAGCGCGCCGGCGGCCAGGATCTTTCGCACGCCATATTCGATATTGGCATGGCTCTTTATCGTGTCGGTATGGACGATATCGGCGTCGCCGAGATCGACGATGCGTAGGCCTTCCAGGTAGGCGACATCGTCCTCGTGATCATAGGCGCCGGCATGGCCGAAGGCGAAAAGTGTCGACGCCTCGCGAATGCCTCGCGGCCCGAAGCGCGCGCCGGAACGCCACTGCGTACCGAAATCGAAGGGAGCCCCGAGTATCGCCACATCTGCGGCAATCTGATCCCAATTTTCCAGATAGGGGCTCTTGGCGAAGGTCGAAATGCCGACGAAAGGCAGGTTGAGTCGTCCGTTGTCATAGCCGTGGGCAGTCATGGTGATTCCTTTTCAGGCACTAGAGCGCGCGTTCGCGCCAGGTTTGCAGAAACTGGGAGAGTCGTTCGCTTTTCGGGGTGTTGAAAAGCGCTTGTGGGGCGCCCTCTTCGACGATCTGGCCGCCATCCATGAAGACAACCCGATTGGCCGCATGGGCGGCAAAGCCCATTTCGTGGGTAACGATGACCATGGTCATCCCCTCCGCCCCCAGCGCCTTCATGACCGAGAGAACTTCGCCGACGAGTTCCGGGTCGAGCGCCGAGGTGGGTTCGTCGAAGAGCATGACCTTGGGTTTGATTGCCAAGGCTCTGGCGATCGCCACGCGCTGCTTCTGTCCGCCGGAAAGGCTTTCCGGCCAACGGTCCGCGAACGCCGCAAGGCCGACCTTGCCGAGCATTTCGCGACCGGTTTCCCCGGCTCGAGCCCGCGAAGAGCCATGCACCAGCCGAAGCGCCAGGGTGACATTGTCCAGCACGCTCATATGTGGCCAGAGATGGAAATGCTGGAAGACCATCCCGATCGGGCTGCGGGCTTCGGTCAGCTCCCTGATGCCGGCCCGCTCGCGGCCAAGCGGCGTATCCCGCCATCCCAGCATCTTGCTGAAGATGCGGACCTCGCCTGCGTCATAGGCGTCAAGGAAGGCAAGCGAGCGCAACAATGTGCTCTTGCCGGAACCGGAAGGCCCGATGATGCAGGTCACATCGCCGCTGTGAATATCGAGATCGATGCCGCGCAACACGGTCTTGTCGCCAAAACGTTTTTCAAGTCCGCGAACGGAGATCGCCGCCGGTTGCGTCATGTCAGGAGCCTTTCACGGCGAAGCGACGCTCAAGAACGCGCCCGAGCCTCGACAGAATTTCAACGAGTGCCCAGTAGAGGAGGGCGATGGTGAGGTAGGGAGTGACGACGGCGAAGGTGATCGAGCTGATCGTACCGGCTACTTTCGTCAGTTCGCCAAGCGTGATCACGGAAAGAACGGCGGATTCCTTTAGGAGCGCGATCGCCTGTCCCATACAGGGCGGCAGGGTGAGGCGCAGCGCCTGCGGCAGTTCGACGTGAAGCAAGCATTGTCCCCGTGTCAGGCCCAGCATATCGGCTGCCTCGCGCTCTCCCTTCGGGACGGCGTTGAGCCCTGCGCGGAAAATCTCGGCGAAGGGGCCGGCGCCATAGACACCGAGGCCAACGATACCCGCCACATAGGGGCTGAGGAGAAGCCCAAATTGCGGGCCGCCGTAGTAGAGAAGGAACAGCACGAGTGCGAGTGGTGCACCTCTGGCAAATTCCACATAGGCTCTGACCACAAGCGAGGTCGGCCTTACGCAGCTGCGTAGTGCCGCGGCAAGTACGATTCCGAGAAGGATGGCGATGGCTATGCCGCTGACCGACACGGTGATGGTGGTTACAAGTCCGGCGAGATAGAGCGGAGCGTCGTCCATGAAGCCGGTCATTGGCCTTCGCTCCGATGCGAGAGACGTCGTTCGATCAACAGGCCCACTCCTGCGAGAAGCATCCCGACCGCGACATAGAGAATGAGAGCGGAGGCATAGGCATCCAGAGGGCGAAAGGTGGAGGCGGCCACCTGCTGGGCGCGGCGTGTGAGATCGGTGACGGCAATCACCGAGACGAGTGAGGAGTTCTTCACCAGAGCCTGCATTTCGCCAACGAGTGCCGGCAGCATGGTTCGGAAAGCCTGAGGCGCCTCGATATGCAGGAAGATCGTGCGGGTAGAAAGGCCAAGCATTCTCGCTGCCTCGATCTCGCCTTTCGGAATGGCCTGGAGGCCCGCCCGGTAGATTTCGGACTGGAAGGCTGCGGTATTCAGCGCCAAGGCCACAATCGCCGCCACGATCGGGTCCAGTTCAAGCCCGAGAAACGGGAGAATATAGAAGATGATCAACAGCTGGACGAGGATCGGCGTCCCGCGCCAGAAGGAGAGATAGATCCCGGCCAGCGCCCGGATCCCTCGTCCGCCACGTCCGGCTGTCGCCAGCAGGAGGGCCAGCGGCGCGCCGAGAAGAAGCGCCGCCAGACTGATCGTCATTGTTGTGGTCAGGCCATCGAGAAGTGCCGGCCAAATGTGTGCGACTGTCTTTTCCATGACTGCCTGTCCCTGCGCATCTTATTCGGCGGCGGGGAGAGCTTCCGGAAGTTCCATAGGAGCGCCGAACCACTTCTTCTGAAGCTCGGCGAGCTTGCCGGACTTGTTCAGCTTGACCAGTTCCCCATCGATCAGCGCATCGAGTGTAGCGCTGTCCGGATCATTGCGGCCGGCCCATGCGAAATAGGTCTTCGGGCCAAAGGTCGGTAGAACCACTTCAAACGCATCGGGACGCTGGCGCGCTGCTTCCAGGAGGTTCGGAAGCGAGTTGACGACAGCCTGGATACGGCCGGCACCGAGATCCGCATAGGCCTCCGAGAAGTCGGTATAGGTGGAGACCGTCACAGACGGCTTGCCGCCGTCCTTGAGCTTTCCGGCAAAGGTCTCAAGTGCTGCAAGCTGGGCCGAGCCTGCCTGCGAACCGACCGCCTTGCCAGCGATGTCTTCTGGCTTGGTGATCGCCGTATCGTCCTTGCGCTTGAGAATGGCCATGGTCGCATCTGCGATCGGTGCGGAGAGGTGATAGGCCTTCATGCGCTCCGGGGTGACGGTGACGGACGTGACGACATAGTCGAAGCGGCCTGCCGCGAGACCCGGCAGAATGCCCTGCCAGGGCAGGTCGAGCCGCTTTAACGTTACATTCGGCAATGCCTTCATGACTTCTGCCATGATGTCGGCCGAGTAACCGACGATCTTGCCGTCTTCGACGAACTCGAACGGAGCAAAGCGCGCTTCGGTGGCGACAGTAAATACGTTGTCTGACTTTATTTTCCCCAGAACGTCTGCGGCCTGCGCAGTGAAGGTCGTCAACGCGGCCACGAGCGCTGCGCCAATGAGAAGAGCGTTTATTGTCGATAGACGCTTCATATTTCGTTCCCCGTTATCAGCGATACTGGATACAGGAAACCATGGACAACAGCGCAGAAAAATAGGAAAAATATGAAGTTCACATCAGAAAGTATGATGTAAGGGATTGCCGATGCTGCTGGCTCAGTCCGACCTTCGCTCATTGACGGTGTTTCGTGCCGTGGTGGAGCATAAGAGCTTCCTCGGTGCACAGATCACGCTTGGCCTTAGCCAATCGGCCGTGAGCTTTCATATCAAGGCGCTGGAAGACAGGCTGGGCTTCAAGCTTTGTCGTCGCGGCCGCGGAGGCTTCGAGCTGACCGATCGGGGCGCGATCGTGCATGAGCAGTCGAAGTCGCTGTTTCTGGCGCTCAATGCCTTCGAAAGCGATCTCGGCAGTCTGAAGAACCGGATCACGGGAACGCTGAGGCTTGGGCTTGTGGACAATACGATCACAGACACCGACCTTCCCATCCACCGTATCATCGCCCGGATAAGCGATAGGGCGCCGGAGGCCCGACTGGAATTGGTCATCGATTCTCCGGGTGCACTCTTGTCCGAAATCGCAAATGGCGGCCTCGATATCGCCATCCTGCCGGAAACCGAACCTTACCAGGGGCTGAAGCTGTCGCGCCTGCGAGACGAAACCCACTCTCTATATTGCGCAAAGGGCCATCCGCTTTTCTCATCGCCGGATGATGAGATTTTGGTGGAGCGGGTAGAGGGATTCGATTTTGTTGTCAGGCCCTATGCCAATATGCGGGAGTTGCAACATTTTCCGAAAGCGCGGGTGCGGGCGTCTGCCTCGAACATGGAAGCGCAGGCGATGTTCGTTATGTCGGGTCGCTACCTCGGATACCTGCCGGACCATTACGCAGCGGACTGGGTGCAGAAAGACATTTTCCGATCGGTGCTTGCAGAGGAGACGCGGATCAAGTCACCTTTCATCATCGCCACCCGCCTTGGGGAAAAGCCGTCCACCATCCTCGACTTCTTTATTCGTGAACTCGCCGGATTTGCCTCCGAGGTTCTCCACAGAAGACCCCTTTTGGTGAACGACTGATTCAGATTTCTACCCTGCTCATCCACGAGGGTCTCGCGCGCATCCTCAAGGAAAACGATACGAGCCATTATCATATCCTCAATGAGAGGTTTCATGCGGCGATCTATATAGGCAGCCACAATGCCCATCCATCTGGTGGAGATCACCCTCGCAACACGGCGGCGGCTGTCGCCGTTCCGCCGGGCGCAGTTCTTGGCCGCTGGTCGTCTGGCGAACTCCCACAAGGAACACGACCTCATCCTCGTCGCGATCTTGCATGTCTTGCCCCGTGGCCACGTCTCCCCAGATCGGCTCCGCTCCCCGGCAAACTCCACCTCGTCGAACGGCTCATTCAGGAGCGCCCGGAATTTGTTGAATGCGACAAGATCACTGGCGACGATTCTTTCCTTGCTCGCCTCGTAGTCCATACGATCGAGCAGATGGACGACGTCCTTGAAGCGCTCTCGGAACACGCCGTCACCAGCACCGCCGTTATCAAGGGAGTGTCCGTCAAACGACGCTTGCCGCCGCTGTAGCAAAAATCAGGATTTCTGCGAAAGCCGGGCGGACGTCATTCCACCCGGCTTCGGGGATCGGCCTTAGATCACCTGGCCTACATCGATACGATTCCCGTCCGGGTCCTCGAATACAAATGCTCGTAGGCCGTAGTCTTTATCCTGAAGGCTTTTGATAATCCTTGCCCCATGTCGCTGGCAAATAGCGTGCAGAGCATCAATGTCATCTACCATCAGGTGGGCAACATTGAAATCCGCAGCTTTGTGGGCCCGCTGCAACGTCAGGTGTAATTCAGCCTGATCGCGTTTCAGGATCATGAAACCGACCGGATTGCCGTTCTCGAAAATTTTCTGAAAGCCGAGAATCTTGGTATAAAAGTCATGGGACTTGCCCATATCCCTGACGGGGAGCGTGGCAGCAATTCGCCCAAAACGGACAGCGTGACCGGTGATATCGTTCATCGCAGAGCCTCTGATTGCAAAGTCGCAATCCCATCTCCAGACGGTGCTGGTCGATTTGGTGCGCTTTGTTGTTTGAATCAGCAGAACGGTGCCTACAAAGGCTATTTAACTTGCCTCGGTCTCTAGCGGAATAGGGAATCTTTCGCAGAACAGCGAAAGCCGCGTCTTGACCGTAATGGTCGGAAAATCAGCACAGGATCGATATTGCATTGCAGCAAGTGCATGGCTGCACTGTGATCTGAGCGCTGGCGGTCGGGGCAGCCTCTGATATCTTGAAGTCAACGAAGCAATGCACCTCCTCCCGCAAAGCTTCGTGTTTCAGGCGACCCAATCCTCCTCCCAGAGGGCGCCTGACGGAACAGCGGCACTCCTCCTCTTGAGCCGTTGTTCAATCTTTTGGAAAAGCCTGCCGCACCTCCTCCCGCGGCAGGCTTTTTTGTTTTCGATACAAGCCCGGAATTCAGGCGTCAAAGCAGACTGCCCTGTTCCACCAGCTCTCCGGATTTCGAGACGATCGTGGATCCGTACGGTTCGCGGGACGAGATGATCAGCGCGCCATTCGGTAATGGGCGGGCCAGTTCCTTGGCCTCTTCCCATGGCGCATGCATCCATATGTCGGTCTCTTCCTTCGTCAACAGCAAGACCGGCATGGCCTTCTCATGGATCGGCTTCACCAGGTCGTTGGGATCGGTGGTTAAAAAGCCATTTCCATGCTTCCTCCAACTTCCAATCTCAGCCGCGGCTGCCGGGCTGGACCACATCTATGCCGGCGCTTCAGCGACGGAAGCGCGCTCGATGACTTCCGTTTGAAGAACGACACGCCGGGTCTTGACGTCCTCTCCATTCAGCCGCTCGACAAGCAGCCTCGCAGCCGTTTCGCCTAGCTGATAGACGGGTTGCCGCACTACCGTCACAGGCGGAGAAGTAACCGACGTCCAGTCTGCATCATGGAACGAGACGAGCGACAGGTCGCCTGGAATTGCAAGGCCGATCGTGCGGCTGGCCTTGAACACTTCAAGGCCGATCACGCTGTCCGAGGCGATGATCGCGGTTGGGTGTTCGTCCGCCTGCAACATCGTCGTGACGATGCGGCGTGTATCATCAGGCGTGACCGCACCCACATGCACCCAGCGTTCCATTTCCTTCAACCCTCCCTGACGGCAGACGCCGAGAAAGCCTTCGATGCGCCGGCGCACCGATCCGGTATTGATGTCGGCCGGTGTGTGGAAGAGGTGGTCCGGCGTGTCGCACGCAGTCAGATAGGCGATGCGGCGGTGGCCGAGCGAGAGCAGCCGCCGTGTGACACCTTCGGCGGCGTATCTGTCATCGGCAATCACTGTGTCGACGTCGAGCGCCTCGCTGCCGCGGTCGAGCAGTGCGAGCGGCCGGCCGGAGCGGGCGGCTTCCTGCAGGTGTTCGACATCGCTCTCCTTGGAGGGCGAAACGATCAGACCATCGACACGCTTGGCCAGGAGCGTGCGGACCGCGGCCTTCTCGGAGGCAACGTCCTCGCCCGAATTGATGAGGATGACCGTGAACCCTGCCTGCCGGGCGACGTCGGTGATCCCCCGCACGGCGAGGCTGAAGAACGGGTTCTCGATGTCGCCCACCACCACGCCGATTGTGCCGGATCGGCCCGTCGTCATGCTGCGGGCAAGTTCGTTGGGCCGGTAGTCGAGGGCGCGGGCGGCAGCGGTCACTGCCTCGCGCACCCGGTCGCTGACGGTGCCATATCCGCCCAGAACACGCGCGGCGGTCGCCTTCGAGACGCCTGCTTTAAGCGCGACGTCGGCGACGGTGACGGAGGAGAATCGGGGCGGCGGCTGGTCCATGAACGCTAGCCTTACAAGAGATATTGACGACTGGCAAATGCGAAGATAACTATTGACAGAAATCAAAGAGACCGGTCTCATTCATTAAGATACCGGTCTCAAATTCAAGAAAAATGCTCTATCTCCGTCATCCGGGATGGGATCTCTACGTCTTGAAGCATCGCAACTAAACCACCAGAGGAGACCAAAAAAATGAAATTTTCCGAAGTTGTAAGTTTCCCCTTCGTCATACTGCGCACCGCTCTCGTCGCGGCCGCTCTCGGCCTTGCGGCAGGTGCGACAGCACCCGCCGTCGCCGAAGACAATCCCTATGGCTTGATTGACCCGACCGTCATCAGCGTCGGCACGATGGGCGACGCCAAGCCCTATGCCTTCACCACCTCCGACGGAAATTTCACGGGCTTCGACATTGAACTGTTCCTCAATGTGGCCGAGCGGATCGGTTTCAAGAAAGAGCAGGTGATCTTCACCGGCCAGGAGTTCTCCGCCCTCATGCCCTCGGTCGCCAACAGCCGATTCGACGTTGCTGCGGCCGCAATCGGGACGACGGAGAAGCGCAAGGAGACGGTCGATTTCTCCGACGGATATCTGGCAGGCTATCTCACTGTGCTTACGCCGGATGCTGGCATCACCGACGCTGCCGGCCTCAAGGGCAAGCGGCTCGGTGTCGTGCAGGGCACGCTCCAGGAAATCTATGCCGAGAAGAACTTCACCGACGCCGATCTCGTCAAATTCCCGGACAACAACTCTGCCGTTGCAGCGCTCAACAACGGCAGCATCGACGCGCATTTTCTCGATTACGAGGCGGCGAAGGACTATTCAGGCCGTTATCCGGAGATGAAGGTGGCGGTCAATATTCCAAGCTTCGATGCGCCGGCCGGATTCGTCCTGCGCAAGGGCAACGACGCGCTGCGCGAGGCATTGAACAAGGGCCTTGGCGCCGCCATGCAGGACGGCACCTGGAAAACGCTCCATGAAAAGTGGTTCCCTGGCACGCCGATGCCGGCCGCATACCTTCCCAAGCCTTGATTTCGCTTTCCGGTCCGGCTGCTGCCCGTCGGACCGGCTTCTCGTTTAAGGGACCGCCTGATGAACTGGCTTGAAAACCTGCGCCGCAGCTTCCTTGACTGGAACGCCATGGCCGAAGTGCTGCCGACCATGATTACTGTCGGTCTCAAGAACACGCTGATCCTTGCGGCAGCCTCGACGGTGCTTGGCGTCATCATCGGCATGGTGCTCGCCATCATGGGCATTTCCCGTTCGCCTTGGCTGCGCATCCCGGCCCGCATCTATACGGACGCCTTCCGCGGCTTGCCGGCCATCGTCACCATTCTCCTGATCGGTCAAGGTTTTGCGCGGCTTGGCCGGGAGCTCTTCGGTCCGTCGCCCTATCCGCTCGGCATCCTCGCGCTCAGCCTAATCGCCGGCGCCTACATCGGCGAAATCTTCCGCTCAGGCATCCAGAGCGTCGATCGCGGCCAGATGGAAGCCTGCCGGGCGCTCAGCATGAGCTATGGTCAGGGCATGCGGCTCATCGTCGTGCCGCAGGGGGTGCGACGCGTGCTGCCGGCGCTGGTCAATCAGTTCATCGGCAACGTCAAGGATTCGAGCCTCGTCTATTTCCTCGGCCTGCTCGCCTCCGAACGCGAGATCTTCCGCGTTGGCCAGGATCAGGCCGTTGTAACCGGCAATCTTTCGCCTCTGCTTCTGGCGGGCGTCTTCTACCTCGTTGTCACCGTGCCGCTCACCCATGTTGTCAATGCCATCGACAACCGCTTGCGGCTCGGCAAGCAGCGCCCGGCGATCGTCATGAGCGGGCTGGAGGAAGTTAGCGAACTCGACGGTGCCAATCGCGGTGCTCTCGCGGCGGATCAAGCCTCGTTCAAGGGTGGCAGTCTCGACGTGAGCAGCCTTGGTATGGCCTATGGCGAATTGGAAGTGCTCAAAGGCGTCGATCTTTCGGTAAAGGCGGGCAGCGTCACCTGCATCATCGGCCCCTCCGGATCCGGTAAGTCGACCCTGCTACGCTGTCTCAACCGTCTCGTCGAACCGAGGCGCGGCGACATCCTTCTCGATGGCGAGAGCATTCTCGCCATGAAGCCGGAAAAGCTGCGCCGCCGTGTTGGCATGGTCTTCCAGCATTTCAATCTTTTCCCGGATCACACAGCGCTCGAGAACGTCATGCTGTCGCTGACGAAAATCAAGGGCCTGGCGACGGCCGAAGCCGAGCGCATCGCCAAGGCGCGGCTCGCTGATGTCGGGCTCGCCGGCCGCCAGCATCACCGGCCGGGTGGTCTTTCGGGCGGCCAGCAGCAGCGTGTCGCCATCGCCCGCGCGCTCGCCATGGAGCCGGAGGTCATTCTGTTCGACGAGGTGACGAGCGCACTCGACCCCGAACTGGTCAAGGGGGTGCTGAACCTCATGGCCGATCTCGGGAGTCGCGGCATGACCATGGTGGTCGTCACGCACGAAATGGGCTTCGCCCGGCGCGTCGCCGATCAGGTCGTGTTCATGGACGAGGGACGCGTCATGGAAGCGGGCACGCCTGATGCGATCTTCGACAATCCGCAGAGCCCGCGCCTGCAACGCTTTCTTGCGGAAGTTCTCTGACCCCGACCAAGGGAGATCACAATGACACAAATGATAAGATGGGGCGTGCTTGGCTGCGCCGGGATCGCGATCAAGGCGGTCATCCCCGCGATCCAGTCTAGCCGATCCGGACGGGTTGCGGCGATCGCCTCGCGCGACCTGAAGAGGGCGGAGGAAACGGCGGCGGCGTTCGGCATTGCCAAGGCCTATGGCAACTACGAAAGCCTGCTTGCCGACGCCGAGATCGACGCGATTTATAACCCGCTGCCCAATCACCTGCATGTGCCGCTGACGATCAAGGCGCTGGAACAGGGAAAGCCGGTGCTGTGCGAAAAGCCGATCGCCCTGAGCGCCGGCGAGGCCATGACACTGGCGGCCGCGCAGAAGGCGGCAAACCTACCGGTCGCCGAAGCCTTCATGATACGCCACCATCCGCAGTGGAAGAAGGCGCGGACGCTGGTCGCCGAAGGGCGGATCGGCGAGGCTCGAGTCATCCAGACGATCTTCTCCTACTATCTCGACGATCCGCGGAACGTGCGAAACCAGGCCGATATCGGCGGCGGCGGACTGTTCGACGTCGGATGCTACGCCGTCAACACGGCGCGCTTCCTGTTCGATGCCGAACCCTTGCGGGCGATCGCGTTGATGGAACGCGACCCGGCCTTCGGCACGGACCGCCTCGCAAGCGGACTGCTGGAGTTTCCCGAGGGACGGCAGCTCGTCTTCACCTGCTCGACGCAGCTTGCCCGCACGCAGAAGGTGACGGTTCTCGGAGCGCGCGGGCGTCTGGAGATCCCCATTCCCATCAACGCGGCGGCCGACGAGCCGACCGTACTCATCCTCGACGACGGCCGCGACCTTGCCGGCGGCGGGCGGGAGGAGATCGCCATCGCGCCGGTCGACCAATACCGCGAACAAGCCGACGCTTTCGCCGAAGCCGTTCTCTCCGGCAAACCGCTCGAAACGGGACTGGATGATGCGATCGCCAACATGAAGGCGATCGAAGCACTGTTCCGCTCCGCAGTCACCGGCCGCTGGGAAGAGCCCTGACCCGTTCCATTCACCTGCATGACCAAGCGATTGAAAGAAATTCCATGACAGACAACACCATATCTTCGGCAATCATCATCGGCGCCGGCATCTTCGGCGTCTCCACGGGCGTCCAGCTCGTCCGCCGCGGCATCCGCGTTACTATCCTCAATGACGGTCCGCCGGCCAACGGCGCCTCTGGCCGCTCGCTCTCCTGGTTGAACTCGGCGCGCATGCGCTCGGAACCCTATCACCGCCTACGCATGGCCGGCATCGATCGCTACCGCACGCTCTCAGTGCGGTATCCCGATGCCGGCTGGCTTCGCTTCGACGGCGGCCTGACCTGGGATGGCGACGATGAACGCAACGAGATCGCCGCCGCCTATCGCCATGAGGTATCACTTGCCTATGACGCGCAGTGGCTTTCTGCAGACGACGTCGCCGGCGTCACGCCCGGCCTCGATGCACGCGCGATCACGCCGCAGGGAGCGATCTTCAATCCGGGCGAGGGATGGGTTGACCTGCCGACCCTGATCGGCGTGCTTCTGGAGGAGTTTTCCGCGCGCGGGGGCACGCTGGTGACAGACCAGGGGGCGGCACGGGTGCTAGTCGAGGGTGGCCGCGCCCTCGGCGCCGAGACAACGACGGGCGGCCGCTTCCGGGCCGATGCCGTCGTGCTTGCGACGGGTCCCGCCGTACCGAATATGGTAGCGGAAAGCGGCCAGACGATCGATGATGGAACCCCGGTTGCGCTGCTGGTGCAGACCAAACCGCTCGCTCATCCCCTGCGCGCCGTTCTCAACACGCCACGCGTCGCCGTGCGTCCGGCGCCGGGCGGCACCTTCTCGCTGGATGGCGATTGGGCCGCCGACGAAGGCGTGAAGGTGCGTCCTGATGGCGGGTATGACATCGATGAGACTGTGGTGAATGCCCTGCTGTCCGAGGCAGCCAAGGTAATGGAGGACAATCCGAAGCTTGAAGTCGCGTCCATCGGAGTCGGTGGCAAGCCGATCCCCGGCGATGGCGAACCGGTGATCGGTGCCCTCAAGGCCATTCCCGGCTACTACGTCGCCTTCAGCCACAGCGGGGCAACGCTCGGCCCAATCGTGGGTGAGTTGCTCGCCTACGAGGTCGCGACGGGCGCTGAGCATCCCATGCTCGCCACGTTCCGCCCCGAGCGCTTCCTGTCGCAGTAACGCCGTGGGGAACCAGGGAATGATTCCCCCGACGTGCAGTACGAGGCCTCGGGAAACAAGAGCTCCCCTCGCGTTGCGGGCTGAAAGTCCTCAAACCTTGCGGGGTTCTCTTCCAGCTTGGCCTCGGCTGCGATGTCTAGATCCCGTAGAACATGGTGTCCCCAAAAGCTCGAAACAAAGGGTGTCGCTTGGCAGTTAAATATGAGACTGCGGCTGTTTCGACTGGTTTGGCATTTAAAGCGGGTCTTCCTCAATTTGTGTGGTCACTCAGCGTTAGACATGATGCCGCTATGGGCGGGCATGCAAACCAAATCGAAATGGTCGCCCGGTCCAGGGGCAAAAGTTCTGGTTGTCGCGCTCACTGATGATGACAGTTGGGTTGTTTCCGCTGCCGGACTAGCTTTCGGCATTTGCCCTGATTGCGGACGGCGGACCCGAAATCGGCACGGTTGGTCCAACCGAAGCCTTCAAGATCTGCCGGTCCAGGGCAAGACCGTCACGGTGAAGCTTCGGTTGAGCCGCTGGCGGTGCGCACATCAGAACTGTGAACGCAACGCCATCGAATTGCCCTGGAGCAACGGCCAGGCGGAAGGCCAGATCAACCGCCTGAAGACGATCAAACGTGCGATGTATGGCAGAGCAGGCACGGAGCTCCTCAGAGCACCACACAAATTGAGGAAGACCCAATTAAATGGCAATTCTCAATTTATGTGCGTAACTAACTATTATTGCAACCAGAGTCTGGCAATTAAATGGAAAGCGACACGGCTTGGCAAGCATAAGGCTGCTGCATGACATTTGAATCGCAGGGCGCGGAGACCAAACAAAAAGAATGAAGAAGTCCCACATACCCATCGAACAGCTTACGCGCCTTCGCCGGATACGCGGACTGGCGCGGCTGATGGATACGGCGCTCCGAATTCCCGGTACACGCATGTCGCTCGGGGCAGACTCGGTCCTTGGCCTGATCCCCGGCGTCGGCGATTTTGCGGCCGCCGCCGTCAGTCTCATCATCGTCAACGAGGCTCGGCGTCTCGGCGTGCCGAACGACAAGCTCGTCAAGATGCTGGTCAATGTCGGTTTTGACACGGTTGCGGGAAGTGTGCCGGTGCTTGGCGATGTCTTCGACGTCTATTTCAAATCCAATCGCCGCAATCTTCAGCTTGTTCTGGATCACTTCGGCCTCGACCATGCCGACCTCGACCGGTAACGCCGGTCAGCTGCGATTGCCGAGCGTGGCGATATCGAACACCGCGGCATTGTCCTGGATTTCGCGTAGGTCCTTAACATAAGCTTCGAAGACTCTTAACCAACGTAATAACCAAGGGATCGGAGGCTTAGGTATAGCGGGCGACGCCGCCGACGGTTCGATTCCCTTCAAGGTGTACAAGTTCGCAGGATGCGAAGGCAGCATGCAGGCTTTCGCTATTCGACCAGTCGCGACGCGAACCCTCTGTTCCAGTAACAAACTCGTGCCTTCATCGGGAAGGACGACGCTTAGCTGCCGGCAGGATTCGGATTGGCAGCGCCGTCCAAAAGATGTCGTTCACGCCTAACAAGGCTCGGATCAGCGATGGATCGGATCAATCCAACGGACCTCTTCCGGCCTTTCGACCGGTTCGATATCGAGATTGACGACGACCGGTTCCTGGCCCGAGCGCACCAGGACGCATTCGAGCGTTTCATCGCGGCTGGCATTGATCTCCTGATGCGGAACGTAAGGCGGTACATATATGAAATCACCCGGACCGGCTTCGGCGGTGTATTCCAGGTTTTCGCCCCAGCGCATGCGGGCCTTGCCCTTGACAACGTAGATGATGCTTTCGAGGTCACCATGGTGATGGGCGCCGGTCTTGGCATTGGCGTGGATCGTGACGGTGCCGGCCCAGATCTTCTCGGCGCCGGCCCGCGCCTTGCTGATGGCGGTCGCCCGGTTCATGCCAGGCGTCTGGGCCGTGTTGGGATCGAGCGAATTGCCGGGGATCACCTTTACGCCATTGTCGCGCCAATGGTCGGTATGATGGTTGTGGTCGTGAGGGCTGTGGTGGTCCTGAGTCACTTTAATTCTCGTTTGCTTGAGGCGTCTTTGGGTTCGGGTCAGGCTGCGGCGCGCGCGGTGAGCTTGCGGACCGCGTCGATGATGTCGCCGGGTTCGGTGCGGGCCAGCCAGTCGGGGCTGACATCGGCAAAGCGCACATGGCCGGTCTGATCAATCACGATCGCCGCCGGCATCGGCAGTTCCCATGTGCCCGTGCCCGTCACTTCGCCGATCGGCGAACCGCTGGCGATCGACGATTGCTTCGATGGCTCGTCGAATGTGTAGAGGATGCCGAAGCGGCGCCCAAGCGCATTGTTTTGGTCGCTGGCAATCAGGAAGTCGAGCTTGTGGCGCTCCTTGATCTCGACCAGTCGTTCCGGCACCTGCGGGCTGATGCCGACCAGCGTTGCACCTAGCTTTTCCAGTTCCGGGGCCAGATGCTTGTTGTAATAGGGCAGGGCGATATTGCATGCCGGGCATCCGGCAAAGCGGAGGAACACCACGACGAGCGGGCCTTTCTCCAGAAGAGCATCGCGCGTCAGCCGTTCGCCGCCGACCTCGACAAGATCAAAGGGCTCGACCGCATCGCCGACCTTGATGAAGCCGTCGCGGTTGCTCGTCTCCACCAGCAGGCGGCGCTGATCCACGTTGATCTTCAGTTTGTCGGGTGCCATCGTCTCCGCCCGTTTTGCCTGAAAATCCGCGAGTGTGCTGTTCAGGGAATTGATTGCCGTCACTTCGTTTCTCCTTCGCATGGTTGCCACAATCGGCTGAAGTGTAACCTTCGCCAAAGCCCCATCGCCAGCGATACGGTTTCGAAGCACCCCTCCAAAACAGCAGTATTTTTCGCCAAACACCGCCAATACGACGCGCCTTTTCCTTTAGTCTATAAAATCGGTAGATAATATTATTTAAGGAGCAGATCGCGACGCCTCTGCTCCGCTCTAAATCGACAAGGGGAATTTCATGTCTCGTCCAAAGCTGGTTGGTCTGGCTGGAAGCTTTAGCCGTCCCTCGCGATCGCGTGTTCTTGTCGAGGCCACCGCGGCGCTTGCTGCCGAGCGTTACGGTTTTCGACAGCGCATCTACGATCTGCATGATGCCGGTCCTTCGCTCGGCAATGCGTTGCGCTTCGACGATCTGGACCCGAATGCCAGGCAGCTCATAGAGGACGTCACGGCGGCCGATATCCTCATCATCGGATCGCCGACATACAAGGGCAGTTATCCCGGCCTCTTCAAGCATCTGATCGACCTCATCGATCCGCTGGCGCTCCGCGGCAAGCCGGTGATTGTGACCGCGACGGGCGGCGGAGATCGGCATGCGCTGATGGTCGAGCATCAGCTTCGTCCGCTTTTCGGTTTCTTCACGTCGCACACGCTGCCGACTGCCATCTATGCGGCCGATCGCGATTTTGTGGATTACCGCGTAAGCGCCGAGCCGCTACGTCGGCGCATCGAGCAGACGGTGGAGGAAATCGCGGCTTTCTTTCCCGCCTTGACGGGATTGCCCGCAGTTGCTGCCGAGTGAGCGGACCATTCAAGAGGAAGATGATAGGCATGACGGCGCAGAATCTTCGGCAGAAACCGGTCACTGAAGCGCTCGATCCATTGCGGAGCGCCGCGGTACTAGCGGGCCGCTTCTCCGAGAGCGCTGCCATCTATGACGAAAGCGCCGCCTTTCCCTTCGAAAACATACGGCTGCTGCATGAAGCGGGTCTTGTCGCGCTGACAGCGCCCGCCGAATTCGGCGGAGGCGGGGCGGGCCTTGCGGAAGCCGCGGATGTGATCCGGACGATTGCGCGTGGCGAGCCTTCGACAGCGCTGATCATGATCATGCAATATATCAACCTCGCGACGATCCCGACAGGCCGCTGGCCGGAGCATCTGGTCCGCAAGGTGTTGTCCGATGCGGTCGAGAACGGCGCGCTGATCAATGCCTTCCGCGTAGAGCCCGAACTCGGCACGCCGGTGCGCGGCGGCCTGCCGGCGACGACGGCGAGGCGGACGGAAAACGGCTGGTCGCTCAGCGGCCGCAAGATCTATTCGACCGGTGCGGAGGGTCTGACCTACGCGATCGTCTGGGCGCGGACGGATGAAGAACAGCCGCGCGTCGGTGGCTTCCTGGTGCCGCTGAAAACACCGGGCGTCACCATAGAAAAGACCTGGAATCCGCTTGGCATGCGCGCAACCGGCAGCCATGACGCCGTGTTCGACAATGCGGAAGTGCTGCTGGACCATGCCGTCGATATCCGCCTGCCGGAGGAATGGGGAAGCCGCGGCGAGGGGCAGGCGGCCTGGTTCGGCATCCTTCCCGGCGCGCTCTACACCGGCATTGCCGAAGCGGCGCGAGACTGGCTGGTGAGCTTCCTCAAAAACCGCGTGCCGACAAATCTCGGCGCACCGCTCGCCTCGGTGCCACGCATTCAGCAGGCCGTCGGCGAGATCGAGGAACTGCTTGCCGTCAATCGCCGTCTCATCGCTTCGGCGACACGCGACGTCGATGAAGGGACGCCCTTTAGTCAGTCGGAAGCCGGCCTCATCAAGGTCGTCACTACGGAAAATGCCATCGCCGCCGTGGAAAAGGCTCTCAAGCTGACCGGCAATCACGGGGTCTCCCGCAACAACCCGCTCGAGCGCCATCATCGTGATGTGCTCTGCGGTCGCATCCACAGTCCGCAGGAAGATACGGTCCGCCTTGGCGCAGGCCGTCTTGCCCTCGGCGTATGACAACCGAACGGAGGTTAGCATGCCCGTCGAATTCATCGGTTATATCGGAAACCACAACGCATCCGAGACGATCGCGCGCAAGGGACCGATCATCAATCCCGATCATATCGCAGCAGCGGCTGCGATCCACGAAAACGGCGGTTTCGACCGCGTGCTTTTCGCTTTCAACTCGACCTCGCCGGAGAGTATCCTGATCGCCCAGCATGTCGCGAACCGAACGCACAAGCTGAAGCTGATGATCGCCCACCGGCCCGGCTTTACCGCGCCGACGCTGGCGGCTCGCCAGCTTGCCACGCTCGATCATCTGACCGGCGGCCGTGTCGCGGTTCATATCATCACCGGCGGCAACGACCAGGAACTGGCGCAGGACGGCGATCATTTGACGAAGGACGAGCGTTATGTCCGCACCAGCGAATATCTCGACATCGTCCGCCAGGAATGGACGAGCGACAAGCCCTTCGACTATGCCGGCAAATACTACCGTGTCGAACAGGCCTTCGCCAATGTGAAGCCACAGAGACCGGACGGCATCCCAATCTACTTCGGTGGTTCCTCGGAAGCGGCCTTCTCGGTTGCCGGCAAACACGCCGATATCTACGCCCTCTGGGGCGAGACTTACGAGCAGGTGTCCGAGACCATTCATAAGGTACGCGCGATTGCCGCCCAATACGGTCGCTCGCCGCGCTTCAGCCTCTCGCTTCGTCCAATCCTTGCCGAAACAGAAGAGGCGGCCTGGGAAAAGGCGGCCGGCTTCCTCGAACGCGCCAAGGCGCTGCGCAACCATCCGGGTGCCGAAAAGCTGATCGATATCCGTCGCCGTGCCGGCAACAATCCGCCGAACGAAGGATCGAAGCGCCTGTTGGCTGCCGCTGCCCGCGGCGCGCGTCTCGACAAGCGCCTGTGGACCGAGATGGCGGCACTGACGGGGGCAAGCGGCAACTCGACCTCGCTGGTCGGCACGCCGGACCAGGTCGCCGAAGCGCTGCTCGACTATTACGATCTCGGCATCACCACCTTCCTCATCCGTGGCTTCGATCCGCTGGAGGATGCCTTCCACTACGGCCGCGATCTCATTCCGCGCGTCCGGGCACTGATTGCCGAGCGGGATGCGCAAGGCACCATCCAGGCAGCCGAGTAAGAATTTTCGTCGATCTGCGGAGCGCCGGGGCATCTCCGTATGTTTTCACCATCAGAACAATAGGAGCTGGGACAATGGTTTGGAATGCAAAGACATTATTTGGGGCAGGCAACGGAGTCTCCAGCATCGACCGCCGCTCTTTCCTGCGAGCGGCAGGCGCGATCGGCGTTGCAGCGCCGCTCGGCGCACTCTCGCTCGGAAGCATCGCGGCACGCGCTGCCGCACCGGCGGTTCTCACCGGTGGTGGAGCACTGAAGCAGCTGAAATTCGCGACCAATGCGACCGCCATCTGCCTGGCGCCGGGCTATCTCGCCAAGGAGCAGGGAATCTTCGAGAAATACGGTCTCGACGTCGAGCTCATCAATTTCGGCGGCTCCACAGACGCGCTCCTCGAAGCGATCGCGACCGGCAAGGCCGACGGCGGCATCGGGATGGCGCTGCGCTGGCTGAAGGCGCTGGAGCAGGGCTTCGACGTCAAGATCACCGCCGGCACGCATGGTGGCTGCTCGCGTCTCGTCGCGCTGAAGTCCACCGGTATTACCAAGCTGTCGGATCTGAAGGGTAAGGCGATCGGCATTTCCGACCTCGCAAGCCCCGGCAAGAACTTCTTCTCGATCCTCTTGCAGAAGGAAGGGATCGATCCGGTCGCCGATGTCGAATGGCGCCAGTATCCGGGCGAATTGCTGCAGCTTGCCGCCGAGAAGGGCGAGATCTCGGCGATCGCCGACGGCGACCCGAAGGCCTATTTCTGGCTGCAGGACCCGAAATACGTCCAGGTCGCGTCGAACCTCGACCACGGTTTCGAAAACCGCGTCTGCTGCATCGTCGGCCTGCGCGGCAGCCTCATCCGCGACGACCTGCCGACGGCGGCCGCGCTCACCCGCGCGCTTCTCGAAGCGCAGGACTGGGCGGTCGCCAAGCCGGAAGATGCCGCCAAGGCCTTCCTGCCCAACGCTCCGAAGGACAAGTCGGTCGAGGATCTGGTCGGTGTGCTGAAGAGCCAGACGCATAACCACAATCCCGTCGGCGGCGATCTCAAGACGGAAATCGCTCTCTATGCGCAGGAGCTTCGCGACGTACAGGTCTTCAAACGCTCGACCGATCCGAAGGAATTCGCCGATCGCGTTTATGCCGACGTCCTGGCCGCATAAGGAGGTGACATGAAAGAGGCCGCCTTCACCGATAGAACGGATCACTGAGATGCAGGTGATGGTCGAGGGACAGTCACGCTTCGAGCCTTTCGGCTTACCTTGTTGGGGTTCGCAAGATCTCAATAAAGGAGTTGGAAGCATGACTGCCTCTTATAATTACCATATCGGCGTCGACTACCACAAATCCTATAGCCACCTGGTGGTGCAGGACAGCAATGGCAAGACGCTGAGATCCGGCCGGGTGAAGAACGACCGCCAGTCTCTGGGTGGGTTTCTGGAACGCTACCGGGAGAATTCGCATGCGGTTGTCGAGGCCACCCGCAACTGGATGGTGATCTACGATTGGCTCGACGACATTTGTGATGATGTCGTTCTCGCCCATCCCTGGAAGGTCAAGGCGATCGCCGACGCCAAGATCAAGACCGACAAGATCGATGCGACGGTGCTGGCGCATCTGCTCAGAGCCGACCTGGTGCCGGAGGCCTGGGCTCCTGGAGAGCGAGCCCGCGAGCTGCGCGTCGCCCTTCGTGAGCGGATGTTTTACGTGCGGCTGCGGACGATGACGAAGAACCGTATCGTCACGGTGTTTGATCGCTATCCGGAGCAGACGGCACAGTTGAAGAAGCTCGGCGACCTGTTCGGCAAGGCCGGCCGCATTCAGCTGGCGCAGGTGAAGGTCTCGGAGATCGACCGCATCCAGATCGACCGTGGCCTCGACTTCATCGGCGACATCGACGTGCGGATCAAGCAGTCGGAAGCAACGATCCGGGCAATGACCAAGGCCAATACCAATGTGAGGCTGTTGAAGACGATCCCTGGCATTGGCGAGTTCTTCGCCCGGCTGATCGACGCCGAGATCGACGACCTAGCGCGGTTTCGCAACCCGAAGAAGCTTGCCGCCTATGCCGGACTGGTGCCGTCGACCTATTCCTCCGGCGGCAAGACCTTTCACGGCAAGATCATCAAGCAGGGCAACAAGTGGCTACGCTGGGCTTTCGTCGAGGCGGTCGCCCCGGCCATCGCCAGCGATGCGCAGCTGCGCGCCCAGTATGAGCAATTGAAGTTCAGAGGAGTGAACAAGGCGCGTGTTGCCATCGCGCGCAAGCTTTTGACGATCGCCTTCCAGATTCTGCGTGACCAGCGCGCTTACGAGCGGCGCGGTGACAGCCCCATGGAAAGCGCGTCGACGATATCCCGGTTGTCCTGATGGCCGTTTAGCGAGCCCGGCAGGACTGGGCTGCGCTCCTGAAGGAGAATGGGAAACCGGGAGCCGAACGTCACTCTGTGACCGAAGCTAACGCATTAGGTCACGCATTGGAGATTGGTACGAGAACCGACGGACGGCAATACTCTGTCCAGCGGAAGGAAGAGACTTAGCCGATCGGCGAAGAAAGCCGGTCAAAACCTAACCGAACCCAAGGAAAGCCGCCAGTTGAAGGCTTTTTGCCCCTTGTGTTCTTTCATTGGAGAAACGGTCATGAGCTCTCTCGATCCGGCGCTGGCCGACAGCGCTGAAGCCTCGGTGGACAAGGAACTCCGACGTGAGGGCCGGACGCCTTCGTTGACCGGAATTCTGGCGGCTCTCGGCTGGGCCGGTGCGGCAGCGCTCGTCGAGTACTGGCCGGAGATCATTCCCCAGCCATACGGGCGGGCGCTGGCGCTGATCGCCGTGGCTGTCGCCACGGTCACGGCGACCGTCGCCGTGACCGGCACGGTGCTCGGCCGGATCGCCGCCACCGTCCGCTATTACGGGCCCTGGCTGCTGGCCGCTGCCGTCATCCTCGCCGCTTGGGAAGTCCTGACGGCGAAGACGGGCATTCTGCCGGTGCCGTTCTTCTCCTCGCCGCAGAGCATTCTCGAAGTCTTTCTCGACGATTACGAGCGTCTCGGCGTCAGCGTCGGCTACTCGCTTCTACTTCTGGTCAAGGGCTATTTCTTTGGTGCGGTGACGGGCTTCCTGATCGGAACCACGATCGGCTGGTCGCGCAATGCAAGCTATTGGGTGCACCCGATCCTGCGGCTGATCGGCCCGCTGCCGGCAACGGCCTGGCTGCCACTCGCCTTCTTCATCTTCCCGACCAGCGGCTCGGCGAGCGTGTTCCTGATTGCGCTCGCGACCGCGTTTCCAGTTACGATCCTCACCTGGTCGGGCATTGCCAGCGTCAACCGCGATTATTATGACATTGCCCGCACGCTGGGCGCCAAGCCTTCCTTCCTCATTCTCAAGGTGGCGATACCGGCGGCCCTGCCGCACGTTTTCGTCGGCCTGTTCATGGGGCTCGGAACCTCCTTCGCCGTGCTCGTCGTGGCCGAGATGCTCGGCGTCAAGGCCGGCCTCGGCTGGTATCTGCAATGGGCGCAGGGCTGGGCGGCTTACAACAACATGTATGCCGCATTGCTCGTCATGGCCCTGATGTGCTCCGGCCTCATCACCATCCTCTTCCGCGTTCGCGACTGGACGCTTTCCTGGCAGAAAGGCCTCGTCAGATGGTAGCCGCAACTGCATTAAAGCAGGTCGGGCCGGAGATTACCGGCCAGCCGATCGGCATCCGCAACATCTCGCACCAGTTCGAACTCGAGGGAGCGCCGTTGCCTGTCCTCGACAATGTCAGCTTCTCCGTGGAGCCGGGCGAGTTCGTCGCCCTGCTCGGACCGTCGGGTTGCGGGAAGTCGACGTTATTGCGCCTCCTCGCTGGCCTCGATCATCCGACCAGGGGCGAGCTGACGGTCGGTGCAGAGAGGGTCGGCGAACCGGATCCCTCGCGCATCCTCGTATTCCAGGATCCGACGCTGTTTCCCTGGCGAACCGTCTGGGACAATGTCGCGCTTGGCCTGGAGGCTCAGGGCATCCTCAAGACTGCCCGGCATCGCGTCGACGCCGCAATCGAACTCGTCGGGCTTAAGGGTTTCGACAAAGCCTATCCGCACCAGCTTTCCGGCGGCATGGCGCAGCGCGTGGCGCTTGCCCGCGCCCTGGTCAACGAGCCGCGTCTGCTCCTGCTCGACGAACCGCTCGGGAAACTGGACTCGTTGACGCGTCTCGCCATGCAGACGGAGCTCGTCTCGCTTTGGCAGCGAGCGGGGCTGACGGCAGTGCTCGTCACCCATGACATCGAGGAAGCGATCTTCCTCGCTCAGCGCGTCATCATCTTCGGACCGCGTCCGGCAAGGATCGTCGCCGATCTCAATGTAGATCTTCCCTATCCTCGTCATCGCGGCGATCCGCGTCTTGCCGATCTCAGGCAGCAGGCACTCGGCCATCTCGGCCTTGCGGCGAGCTGGTGATCCCCATGCGAAAGAACGGAACAATGCAAAGTGTCTCCCGCGGTCTCGCCCTGACGGCTGTCGCAGCCGTTTCCTTCGGCCTGCCGGCAAGCGCCCACATCATCTTCGAAAACAGGGAGGTGAAGCCGGGGGCGGCGGTGAAGTTCGTGCTTCGCGTTCCGCATGGCTGCGAGGGTTCGGCGACGACAGGCGTGCGGATCGCGCTGCCGGAAAGCCTCACGGAGGCGAAGCCGCAGCCGAAGCCCGGCTGGACACTTTCGATCGTCGCCGACGATGTCCACAACGCGGCCGCGGCGTCCGGTCATGGCCATGGTGGGGCCGGCGGTGTCAAGGAGATCGGTTGGACGGGCGGCAGGCTCGAAGACACCCATTACGACGAGTTCGTCTTCCGCGCGACGGTCGGAAAAGCGGCGAGCGGCCGGATATTCGTGCCCGTCGTGCAGCAATGCGAAGGCGGCACCGATCGCTGGATCGAAATCCCGACCGACGGCGGTTCTTCCGACGATCTGAAACATCCTGCGCCTTCCGTACGTGTGGAACCGTGACGCCAATCTCGAAAGCAGTCCGCCGCAGTTTTTGGGCGGCGGTCATCTGTATCCTCTATCTCGGGCCGCTCGCGGCGGCGGCTTTCGCCCATGCCAGCCTGATTGCGTCTCAGCCCGCCGATGCCGCCGTGCTTCCCGATGAGCCGAAGGCGATCACCCTGCAATTCTCCGAGCCGGTGACGCCGCTGGTGGCACGCCTTATCCGTCCAAGCGGTAAGACGGAAATCCTGAAGGATGACGGCGGCAAGGGCACGTCGGTAACGTATGCGCTGCCACCGGACCTGGAGCGCGGCACGCATATCCTCTCCTGGCGGGTAACCTCTTCCGACGGGCATCCCGTCGGCGGCGGGCAGGTCTTTTCCATCGGCGCGCCGAGTGCGGCCGGCGCCTCCGTCGGCGAAACGTCCGATCTTGCGGTGCGATCCGGTCTGTGGGTGGCGCGGCTGCTGCTGATGCTCGGCCTGATCTTCGGCGCCGGCAGCGTCGCTTTCGCCGCTTTTGCGAGGATCGATCTGCGGCCGGCGGCCCGCCACACGGTATCGGCACTCGTCATTCTCAGCCTCTTGGCTGCTCCTGTTCTCATCGGCTTTCAGGGCCTTGATGCGCTCGGCGAGACCTTCCCCGCATTGAGCCGCGTGGATGTCTGGTCGGCCGGCCTGTGGTCGACCGCCTATGGCCGCGCGACGCTGCTTGCCGCCGCCGCGCTGCTTCTGGCATTGGTCGCCCATCATTCGCGCCTGCGGTTTCGATTGTGGTTTGCTGCGGTAATGCTGATAGTCGTCGGTCTCGCTTTCGCCGGCGCCGGCCACGCATCCACGGCGCCGCCGCGTTATCTGATGATGCCGGCCGTTTTCCTGCATGCCTTGTCCGTTGCGGCCTGGATCGGCGCTCTGATCCCGCTTGCCGATGTGCTTGGCCGCAATGACGGCGCAGCAGGGGATGCGCTCAGACGGTTTTCCACGGCGATCACAGCCGTCGTCTTCGTGCTGGCCGTCAGCGGCATCTTCCTTGCAACCGTCCAGGTCGGCCACGTCTCGACTCTCTGGACGACCTCGTACGGCCTCGTTCTGCTGAAGAAGCTTGCGCTCGTCGTACTGCTTCTCGGGCTTGCCGCGATCAACCGCTATCGGCTGACCGAGGGCGCGCTTGCCGGCGAAGGGGGTGCCAGACGATATCTGAAGCGCAGCATTGCTACGGAAATGGCGATCTCGTTCGCCATTCTCGGCGTGCTCGGCCTATGGCGCTTCACGCCGCCGCCGCGAGCCATCCTCGAGGCGGCACCGCCTGTTCAGTCGATAGCGGTGGCGAAGGACGGCCTGACGGCGCGGCTGACCCTGCGTCCGGCGCTGGTCGGTCCGGTCACAGTCGAGATCGACGAGCTGCGGCTCGACGGCAAATCCTTCGAGCCGATGTCGATCAGCCTCGATCTGGGAAAGCCGGCTTATGGCATTGGCCCCTTCACGCGTGGGGCAGTCAGGATCGGAAGCGGGCGCTATACCATAAGAGGTAACTTCCTGCCGATCGACGGTTTCTGGGTCGTGCAAGCGACCGTGCTCGTCGACGACTTCCGTTCGATCATCGTCACCGACCTTTTCGATGTGCGCAAGCCGGCAATGAATGGAAATCCTTTCTCATCTGCGGACGGCAATTTGCAATAAAATATCTATTACATAGATTTCATGGATAATAATCTGACGAATATCAAAAAACCACGCCGCAATTCTCGCGGCAGTTCTTCGACGGGGGATTGGATGACCGGAAAACGGCAGTTGAAACTCGGCTTCATGCTCCACGGCGTCGGCATGGGATGGGGCGATTGGCGCCATCCGGATGCCGATCCGACGGCAAGCACCAATTTTGCCTATTACAAGCGCCAGGCGCAGCTTGCCGAAGCGGCGAAATTCGATTTTCTCTTTGTCGCCGACAGCGTCTTCGTCACCGAGAAGTCTAGCCCGCATTATCTCAACCGCTTCGAGCCGCTGACGATCCTGTCTGCCCTTGCCGGCGCCACGTCGCATATCGGCCTCGTCGGCACGCTGACGGTAAGCTACAGCGAGCCGTTCAACGTCGCCCGCCAGTTCGCCTCGCTCGATCATATCAGCGGGGGCCGTGCCGGCTGGAACGTCGTTACCTCCTGGCTTGAGGGCAGCGCTTCCAATTTCAGCAAACAGGCGCATCTCGCCCATGACGTGCGATACAGGCTCGCCGACGAATATCTCGATGTCGTCCAAGGCTTGTGGGATTCGTGGGAAGACGATGCGCTTGTCCACGACAAGGCGAGCGGCATCTTCTTTGACCCGAAGAAGCTGCATACGCTGAATCACAAGGGCGAGTTCTTCCAGATCAGGGGACCGCTCAACATCGCTCGCTCACCGCAAGGCCAGCCCGTGATCTTCCAGGCGGGCGCTTCGGAAGATGGCCGAAATTACGCAGCCAGGCGCGCCGACGCGATCTTCGTCCATCATGACAGCCTCGAAGAGGGCAGCGCCTATTACCGTGACCTGAAGCAGCGTGCCGCAGGCTTCGGCCGCGACCCGGACAAGCTCTTCATCCTGCCCGGCATCCGTCCGGTCGTCGGCTTCACGGAAGAGGAGGTCGAGCGGAAATACCGGGAATTCGCAAATCTCACTTCGATCGAGAACGCGCTCTCCATGCTCGGCCGGCCGTTCAACGACTATGACTTCCTGCAGCACGATCTCGATGCGCCGTTCCCGGATGTCGCCGCCCATGGCGCCAATTCCAACCAGAGCCAGTCGAACCGGATCATCGAAGTCGCCCGCAAGGGCAATCTGACGCTGCGTGAGGTGGCGTTGCGCTTCGCCACGCCCCGCACCGATTTCATCGGCACACCGGAGCAGGTGGCCGATGCCTTCGAGCGCTGGCTCGTCGAGCGCGGTTCGGACGGCTTCGTCGTCAACGTCTCGTTGCCGAAGGAGCTTGAGGTGCTGGTCGAGACAGTGATCCCGATCCTGCAGAAGCGCGGCATTTTCCGCGAGGAATACGAATCCGAAACATTCCGCGGCAATCTCGGCATTCCCGTGCCGCGCAACCGCTATGCGGCAAGCGACGTTCCTGTCGCCGCCGAATAATCCTCCCAAGAGAAGCCCGACCGGAACCGAGGTAAATCCATGATCATTCTTTCCAGACGCTCATTCAGTTTCCTTGCCGGCGGTTTGGCCGCACTTTTCCTCGCCACGCCCCTTTCGGCAGCTTTCGCTCAGGATCTGTCGGGCGTCACGCTTCGCATCGGCGATCAGACGGGTGCGACGCGCGCCAAGCTGGAGGCTGCGGGCCTGCTCAAGGATGTGCCCTACAAAATCGAATGGTCGGTCTATGCGGCAGCCGTCAATCTGCACGAGGCGTTGAAGGCCGATGCCGTCGATATCGGTTCTGCAGCCGATAGCCCGACCGTCAGCGCCGTTGCCGGCGGTTCCAAGATCAAGGTGGTCGCCGCCTTCTCCAACGGCGGACGCGGCACAGCATTGCTCGTTCCGGAAAACAGCCCGATCAAGACCATCGAGGACCTGAAGGACAAGACGATCTCGCCAACGACGCGCGGCAGCGTCGCGCATTACCTGACGGTCGGCGTCCTGAAGAAGGCGGGTCTCAAGGAAAGTGACGACAAGTTGGCCTTCTTGACGCCGGCGGACGCCAGCGCGGCCTTCCAGACAGGCAGCATCGATGCCTGGGGCACATGGGGCGTCTATCTCGCCCGCACGGTCGGGACTCAGAAGGCGCGCGTGCTGATCGACGGCCAGGGCATCAATACCGGTAATGGCGTGCTCAGCGCCACCGACAGCGCGCTTGCCGATCCAGGCAAGGTAGCGGCGATCGCCGACTTTGCCGTCCGGATCGAACGCGGTTACAAATGGTCGTCCGAAAACAAGGATGCCTATATCGATTTCTATGCGGCCTTCTCCAAGCAGGACAGGTCGATCGTCGCTGAAACCTATGACGACGAAGCGGCGTTCAAACGCGTGCCGCTGGACGATGCCTTCGCCGTTTCGCTGCAGAACGTCTTCAGGACCTGGAAGGAAGCCGGGGTGCTTTCCGGCGACCTCGACCTTTCGAAATACGTCTATCGCGACCTGCCGACCAACTGATCCATGGGAACGGGCCGATGAACAGCATTGTGACCATCAGGATAGAATCTGTCGAGAAGCTGAATGATGCTGCGCCTGACGACCGCCGCCAGGCGCCATCGCCGGGTGTCGCACTGAAACGCATCGAGCCGCTGTCGGCGGCCGGCCGCGGCGTGCCGCGCTGGCTCAGGCGTGGACTGGGGCCGGTGCTTCTTGTTCTTCTCTGGCACCTGGCCTCCGTCACCGGCCTGTTGCCGGAGGAGGTGCTGGCCGGACCTTCCGTGGTGCTCAGCAGTGCGGCGAAGCTCATCGAGACCGGTGAATTGCAGCAGGCGATGTGGGTCTCGCTCGGGCGGGCGCTGACGGGACTGGCGATCGGCGGCACGGTCGGCGTCTTGCTCGCGGTGCTTTCCGGTCTTTTCCGGCTCGGCGAGGATCTGATCGACGCCACCGTACAGATGTTGCGCACCGTCCCCAATGTCGCGCTGATCCCGTTGCTGATCATCTGGTTCGGCATCGGCGAGGCGCCGAAGGTGGCGCTGATCGCGCTCGGGACGGCCTTTCCGCTTTATCTCAACGTCTATGCGGGCATCCGCAACGTGGATGCCTCGCTGATCGAAGCGGGCAGGACGCTCGATCTCTCCCGCCTGGCGATGATCCGTCACATCATCCTGCCCGGCGCACTGCCCTCGGCGCTGGTCGGGCTGCGCTACTCGCTCGGCATTGCATGGCTGGCTCTCGTTTTCGGCGAGCAGATCAATGCGACGGCCGGCATCGGCTATCTCATGGCCAATGCCCGCGAGTTCTTCCAGACCGACGTCATCGTCGTCTGCCTGGCGGTCTACGCCTTCCTCGGCCTTGCGGTCGACTTCATCGTCAGAACGCTCGAAAGGATATTCCTGTCATGGCGACCGGCATTCAGCGGAACCTGACGGCCGTCAGGCCGGCCGCGACCCCTTTCGTCGTGAACGTGCGCGGCCTTACCCGGCGCTTCGGCGAGCGCGAGGTTCTCAAGGACCTCGATCTCGAGATCGCAGCCGGCGAGTTCGTGGCACTGCTCGGCGCGAGCGGCTGCGGCAAGAGCACCCTGTTGCGCATCCTTGCCGATCTCGACCAGGAAATTTCCGGCGAGGTCGAGGTACCGCTGCGCCGATCCGTCGCCTTCCAGGCGCCGCGTCTGATGCCGTGGAAGCGGGTCTGGCGGAATGTGGTTCTTGGCCTTCCTGGCTCGCCGGACAGGAAGCGGGCGATTGCAGCGCTCGATGAAGTCGGCATCGGTCATCGCGCGGACCAATGGCCGAAGGTGCTGTCCGGCGGCGAGGCGCAGCGGGTGTCGCTCGCTCGCGCGCTGGTGCGCCAGCCTGATCTGTTGCTGCTCGACGAACCCTTTGCCGCGCTTGATGCGCTGACGCGGATCAAAGCGCAGGAACTGGTGGGCGAACTCTGGGAGCGCCATGGCTGCGCCGTGCTGCTCGTCACGCACGACGTCGAGGAGGCGCTGCTGCTTTCCGACCGCGTGCTCGTCATGAAGGATGGCATCATTGCGCATGAAGAGCGGATCGCGCTGGAAAGGCCACGCGATGTCGCCGATCCGGAATTCGCGGCCCTTCGCGGCCGGCTTCTGAGCTGGCTCGGTGTGCGGCACGGCCATCAGCAAGAGGCGGCGTAAGGAAGAACCATGTCGCTGCAGCACGATTTAGTGGAATTGAACGCCGATGTGCTGGTCATTGGCGGCGGTTTGGCGGGGAACTGGGCCGCCGCTGCGGCGCGGCGTGCGGGCGCTTCGGTCATCCTTGTCGACAACGGCTATTGTGGCACGAGCGGCGTCACGGCAACCGCCGGGCATGGTCACTGGTGGATACCGCCCGATCCGGCGGATCTGCGCGAAACAGCGATCGCTGCCCGGCGCAAGAGCGGCTTCGGCCTGAATGACCCGAATGGATGGCGCGGACCCTTGCCAGGACCTGGGAAAGCCTGCCGACGCTGGAAGGGCTCTACAAATTCTCGAAGGACGAAAAGGGGGTGGCCGACCCGGCGAGCGCTTGATGCGGCGGCTCGGGATCCCGGTAAGCGACGACACGATCCTGCGGCAGCTGAAGCGGGCGGAGCGCAAGTCTCAATTTGACTGTAGAGTCTTCGCAGTTGCGAAAACCGCTTGCAAACTTCTTTCGAGACAATAACATACCGATATATCGGGTCTGTCCTGTCTCTTGCCGGATCACGGGAGTTTTGTCCTTGACCACTACCCCCTACATGCTTCTGACCGGTGCCAGCCGCGGAATCGGACATGCAACAGTCAAGCTTTTCATGGAGCATGGCTGGCGAATCCTGACCGTTTCCCGCCAACCGTTTTCCGAGGAATGCCGTTGGCCGTCGGCCCGCGAGAGCCATATCCAGGCTGACCTTGCCGATCTGTCGAGCATTGACGGGCTTGCCGATACGGTGCGCCAGCGTCTGCTCGACGGCAAGCTGGCGGCGCTTGTGAACAATGCGGGCATTTCCCCGAAAGGACCGGGCGGCGGCCGTCTGGGTGTAGCGGAAACGGATGCCGAGACCTGGATGAAGGTGCTGAACGTCAACCTTGTATCAACCGCACTCCTGGCTCGCGCCTTGCTTCCGGAACTTGAGGCTGCCCAAGGGTCGATCGTCAATGTCACTTCGATTGCCGGTTCGCGCGTACATCCGTTTGCAGGCGTCGCCTACGCTGCTTCAAAGGCTGGTCTTGCGGCGTTGACACGCGAATTGGCGCATGAATTCGGCCCACGCGGCATTCGCGCCAATGCGATTGCGCCGGGCGAGATCGCCACATCGATCCTGTCGGCCGGAACCGACGAGCTGGTTCAGGCAGAGGTGCCTTTGGGCAGGCTCGGAACGACCACCGAGGTCGCAAGGACCATCTATTTCCTCTGCACCGACCAGTCGTCCTACATCAACGGTGCGGAAATCCATATCAACGGCGGACAACACGTCTGACGCCGGGCATCGAAAGACAGACGCGGGCGAACCGCGCATTTTGCTGGAGGAAACGAGAGGATCAGTCGCAACTTCAGGGCTCAGGATAACGGTCCGGGCTAATCAGGGGAACAAAATGAAAAATCTCTTCAAGACCGCGGCCATCGCTGTTCTGGCGCTCGCCTCCACCGCGCTCGTTTCGGGGCAGGCCAAAGCGCGGGACCTCACCATCGTCGGTTGGGGTGGCGTCGCCCAAGCCGCGCAGAGCGACGTCTATTTCAAGCCGTTTTCGCAAAAGTCTGGCAAACCTTTTATCGAAGAGAGCTGGGATGGCGGTTATGGCGTATTGCAGGCCAAGATGAAAGCCGGCGCACCGAACTGGGACGTGGTGCAGGTCGAAGCCGAAGAGCTGGCGCTTGGTTGTGCCGACGGCCTTTATGAGAAGCTCGATTGGGACAAGATCGGCGTCAAGGACGAATTTTTGCCCGAAGCCGTCAACGAGTGTGGCGCAGGGGTTTATTACTGGTCTCTCACCATGGGCTATGACGGCGACAAGATTAAGGAGGGGCCGGAGAGCTGGATCGACTTCTGGGATACGAGTAAGTTTCCCGGCAAGCGTACCCTGCGCAAGGGCGCAAAGTACAATCTTGAATTCGCGCTTCTCGCCGACGGTGTAAAGCCGGAGGAGCTTTACGACGTCCTGTCGACAGATGAAGGCGTGGACCGTGCTTTCAAGAAACTCGACGAGCTGAAACCGAATATCGTCTGGTGGGAAGCCGGTGCCCAGCCGGTGCAGTATCTCGCGTCTGGCGAAGTAAGTCTGGCGGCGGTGTATAACGGTCGCGTCACCGGCATCAACAAGGCGGAAGGCAAGAACTTCAAACTGGTCTGGCCGCAAAGCATGTATGCGATCGACAGCTGGGTTATCCTCAAGGGCGCCGAGAACAAGGACGCTGCGATGGACTTCATTGCGTTCGCAAGCCAGGCCGAGAACCAGGCGAAACTGCCGCTGAAGGTGGATTACGGCATGCCGAACAAGAAAGCTGCTGCTACTATCCCGCCGGAGATCGATGCCAATCTGCCGACCCATCCGGACAATCTGAAGCAGGCGATCCCGCTCAATGTCGATTTCTGGATCGACAATTCCGAGGCGCTGACCGCGCGCTTCAACGCCTGGCTGGCTCAGTAAGAAGCCAAGTCTCCCAGCAATCGGGAGGCTGCAGAGATGCAGCGTCTTCCAAGCCGACATAAACGAGAGATACGTGCCGCTTCGCCCAAGCGACCGGTGGAGCAACCTATCCAGCGACAAGAAGAAGGGGAATGGCGTGGCCGAATTCCGCATTCGCTTCGATGCCGTCAGCAAATATTACGGACAACAGTGCGTCGTCGACAAGCTGCGGCTGGATATTGAGAAGGGTGAATTCGTCAGCCTTCTCGGGCCGTCGGGATCGGGCAAGACGACGCTGCTCATGATGCTTGCCGGTTTCGAGACGGCGACAGAAGGGCAGATCCTTGTCGATGGTTACAAGGTCAATGACGTCCCATCGCATAAGCGCGACATGGGTGTCGTATTCCAGAATTACGCGCTCTTCCCGCATATGACCGTGGGCGCCAATGTTGCCTTTCCGCTGCAGATGCGCGGTGTTTCAAAGACTAAAATCGCCGATCGCGTGAAAAAGGCGCTGGATATGGTGCAGCTCGGCGCATTTTCAGAACGCAAGCCCACCCAGTTGTCGGGCGGTCAGCAGCAACGCGTGGCGCTGGCACGTGCACTCGTATTCGAACCGCGGGTGGTGCTGATGGATGAACCGCTCGGCGCGCTCGACAAGAACCTGCGCGAGCAGATGCAGCTCGATATCCGCGCGCTTCATCAAAGGCTCGGCCTGACCATCGTCTTCGTCACCCATGACCAGAGCGAAGCACTGACAATGTCGGACCGCATCGCCGTCTTCAACAAGGGCAAGATCGAACAGATCGGAACGCCGCGGGAGGTCTATGACGAGCCGGCGACGCGGTTCGTCGCGGAATTCATTGGCGAGACGAACCTTATCGAGGGAAGTGTGGAGGCGGTGGATGCAGCTTCGGCCGCGATCCGGCTAAGGAGCGGCGATTTGGTGCGGGTTGCGGGGTCAGGCGGCCTGGCCGCAGGGCAGGATGTCTCGGTGTCGCTTCGGCCGGAACGCCTGTCGCTGATCGAAGATGTGAGTGCGATGGGGCAGAGCAATGCGATTTCGGCCACAGTGGCGGACTGCGTCTATCAAGGCGATCATCTGCGGGTACAACTCGCCGGGCTCAGTGACGTATCCTATGTCGCGCGCCTCGACCGCAAATCGCCGGAGCCGCATCGCGGTGCTCGGGTCACCGCGTTGTTCAGCCCCGAAGACTGCAAGGTGATCGCGTCATGAGCGGCAAGACCTTCTTGTGGAGAAGCGGGCCGTACCTGCTCGTGGCACCGCTCTTCCTGTTCATCTGTCTGTTCTTCGTCTGGCCGCTTGCGACCGTGCTGACCCAATCCGTTTCGGACGATGCCGTGGCGCGCCTTCTGCCGGAGACGGCGAAGGTCGCGTCCTCCTGGGATGGGGAGAGTGTGCCGGATACTGAGCTTCAGGCGGCATTCGTCGTCGATCTACGCAATGCGACCGACGAGCAGGCGGTCGGCGACATGGTTCGCCGTCTCAACAGCGCGCAATCCGGCTTCCGTACGCTGATGAGCAAGACGCTCAAGGCCGTGCGGGAACAGCCAGCAGAGCCGATCGATCTCGTCAAGCTCGACAAGAAATGGAGCCAGCCGCAATACTGGAAGGCGATCACCGATGCGCTGTCTCCGACGACGGATCGCTATCTGCTCGCCGCAGTCGATCTGATGCGTGACGACGCGGGCGAGATCGTCTCGCAGCCGCCGGAGCACACGATCAACATGGCGATCTTCAAGCGGACCTTTTGGATTTCGGCCACGGTCACGATCGTCTGCGTGCTTCTGGGCTACCCCTACGCCCTGCTGATCGCGGTTGCGACCGGCTGGAAGAAACAGGTGCTGCTGGCAGCCGTGCTGCTGCCGCTGTGGACCTCGCTCCTCGTTCGAACTGCCGCATGGTTCATCCTGCTGCAGGAGCAGGGCCTGATCAATTCGGCGCTTGCCGAGCTTCACCTCATCTCGAACCCGCTACCCCTGATCTTCAACCGCACCGGGGTGCTCATCGCGATGACCCATGTGCAGCTTCCGCTTATGGTGCTGCCGATCTACAGCGTGCTTCTCACCATTCCGAAAAACCTGATGCCGGCGGCTGCCTCGCTTGGGGCCCATCCGCTGCGGGCCTTCGTTCGGATTCTGCTTCCGCTCAGCTTCAGCGGCATTGCCGCCGGTTCGCTGCTCGTCTTCATGTCGGCGATCGGCTATTACATCACGCCGGCGCTGATCGGCGGTGCCGGCGACCAGATGATCAGCTCGTTTATCGCCTTCCACGCGCAGAGTTCAGGCAACTGGGGCATGGCGAGCGCCCTCGGCATTGTGCTCCTCGTTATCACCATCGTCCTTTATGCCGTCTATGACCGGCTCGCGACCCAGCGGGAAAGGAGCGCCTGATGCCGGCTAAAACCATCCAATGGACCTTTGGCGTGCTGATGGCAGCCTTCCTGATCATTCCGCTCGTGATCATGATGCCGCTTGCCTTCACATCGAGCCAGTTGCTCATCTATCCGGTTCCCTCCTTTTCGTTCCGCTGGTTCGTTGAGCTGTTCACAGCACCCGCCTGGCAGCGGGCAATCGTCAACAGCCTGATCGTCGGCATAGGCACGACCATATTGTCGACAGTGCTCGGCGTCCTGGCATCGCTCGGCCTGAGGCGGCGATTGCCGGCGATCGGAGGGCTCATTCGTATGCTTTTCATGCTGCCCATGGTGGTGCCCGCGGTCGTACTCGGTATCGGGATGCAGATCCTGCTTGCGCGGATTGGTCTGTCGAACACCTATCTGGCGGTGATCATTGCGCACACGGTCGTGGCCGTGCCGTTCGTAATCGTCAGTGTCTCCGGATCGCTGGCCGGTATCGACCGGAGGGTGGAGCTGGCGGCTGCCAGCCTCGGCGCCTCACCCGCGCGCGTCTTTGGCAGGGTGACCTTGCCGCTTGCCATGCCGGGCATCCTGAGCGGAGCCGTGCTGGCGTTTGCGACCTCGCTCGACGAGGTCGTGCTGACGCTCTTTGTTGCCGGCCCGAACCAGCGGACGCTGGCGCGCCAGATGTTCTCGACGATCCGAGACAATATCAGCCCGGCGATCGCGGCGGCTGCCTTCCTGTTCATTTTCGGAACCCTGCTGATCGCAGCCATGGTGCTGTTGGTGCGCCGGAAGCGGGGGCCAGCCTCCGCATAATGGTGACGATCCGTCACGGCCGATAGAGGCAGGCGGTGCTTCCCAGTGCTTTCGCGGGGCAGGACGACCCGCGGAGGCCGGGTCTGCCTGTGATAAAGGCGATATCTTCTTGCAAACGACGCCGAAGTGGCTAGGGACATAGCCGCGATATATCGGTATAGTGGCTCCGGGCGCGTAGAGCGAGGAGGCGGACGAGGATGAACAACAGTTTGAGGCGGTCTGATTTTCTGCCCGATAGCGGTGCCGCGAGCGGTGCGGGGCAGCCGAAGGCACTGGCGGCCTACAATTTCATCCGTCATGCGATTATCACCATGCGGATGGAGCCGGGTGCGACGATCAGCGAGAAGGAAACCTGCGCGAAGCTCGGCGTCTCACGCACGCCGATGCGGGAGGCCGTACTGCGTCTGGCGCAGGAGGGCTTGGTCAAGGTTGTGCCGAGCGGCGGCACATTCGTCAACGGCATTTCGCTCAGGGGTGTGATCGAGGGGCATCTGATCCGCTCCAGCCTTGAATTGCGCATAGCCCGGCTTGCGGCACAGGTCTATGATCCGGTTCACGACCGGGACTTCGATCTCCTGATGTTTCTTCAGGGTGATGCCGCCAAGCGGCAGGACTACGACCAGTCGCTGGCAGTCGACAATGACTTTCACCGGTTCCTCTGCACGCTGGCCAGCTTTCCGGATGTCTGGCAGACCATTCACAATGCCACGGGACAGTTGGACCGGGTCCGGCGCCGGGCCATTCCACGATCAGGCTTTTTCGACGAGGTCCAGCAGGAGCACCGTGCGATCTATGAGGCGATACGCGCCCGTGATGCCGATGCCGCTCATGATCTGATGCGGCGGCATCTCGACGATACGGCCAAGGTCGTCGAATACGTGATCGCAGAAGAACCGGGCCTCATCGTGCAGGAGCCGGGTTTCGATCTGAAGAATATCGGCGTCATGCTGGCGCCCAAGGTCTAGAGCAATTTAAGCAAAAGTGGGAACCGGTTTTGCGTCCGGAATTGCGTAAAAACAAATAGATAGAGGGCTTCCGACGATCCCGTTTTCACCGGAAATGCTCTAGTCTAGTAGCCGCTTTCACGGTCGCCAGCGTTGAGCGGTTTCACGCCGTTCAGTACCCGTGTTGCATTTTTGAAAATCTGCGCGGCCACGTCTTTCGGATTGGGCATGGAGGCGATGTGTGGGGTCACGAAAACCCTCGGGTGATCCCATAGCGGGCTGTCGTCCGGCAGGGGCTCTTTGTGGAAGACGTCAAGAACCGCGCCGCGCAGGTGCCCGCTGTCGATGGCCGCCAGAAGATCGGCTTCAACGAGATGCTCGCCGCGCCCCATGTTAACCAAAGCGGCACCTTTGGGCATTTGCGCAAAAAGGTCGGCATTCAATATGCCGCGTGTAGCCGCGGTTAGCGGGAGGAGGCAGATGAGGAGATTACAGCCGGACAAGAATTCCGCCAGTTGCTCCGGGCCGGAATAGGTCGCGATGCCCGCTTCTTCCTTTGCCGAACGTGCCCAACCGCGGACGTTGTAATTCATGGCGCGCAAGCCGCGGCCGACGGTCCGGCCAATGGCGCCGAAGCCCAGAATGCCGACCGTATAGTCCTTGGCAGCAAACTGGTCGGGGCGCTCCCAGCGCCGTTCTGCAGCGTTCTGCAGGTGGCGATCCATCTCGCGGTGAAACAGAAGCGTGGACCAGATGGCATATTCCGCCATGCCGAGCGCGTGTTCCGTGTCCACGACCCGGCAAACCGGAACATCGGGCAGTTGCGGATCGGCGAATATGTTGTCCAGTCCGGCTGCTATGCTGTGTACCAGTTTCAGATTGGGCATCGAAGCCAGCACGCCGTGCGGCGGGTTCCAGACGACGGCCACATCCGCGGTTTCAAAGCCGGCGTTGGGATAGATGCTCAGACGGGCATTCAGGCCTGATTTCTCGAATGCGGACCTGAGAAAGGTGAGATCCAGGGTGCCGCTGACCAGCGCGATGTGTGGTGTCTTCCCCGGTCTGTTCGACCTGAATTCCATGCGCCGTTCGCCTCCGTCTTTTCATTTCGCTGCTAACCGATCACGGCCGAGAGTCTCGTTTCCCGCATCTGTTCATTTTTTGTGCGAACCGTGTTGTCGTTCAATTATTATGCAGAAAATCGTCTGTCTTGCTTGACAGGCGCAAAGGGTCGGAGTCAAGATGATGCATCGATATATCGGTATATTGTCTCTTCCAGCGATCCAAAAAGACGTCCGCACGCAAGCGAAAAATCCATAAGGGGAACTTCATGCGACGACTGATTTCTGCATCTTTTGCGCTTTTTCTCACGACGACCGCGGCCTTTGCCCAGGCTGTTCCGGGTGGCAAGCTGAACCTGATCGTTCAGCCCGAACCGCCGAGCATCATGATCGGCACCACCACGAACGGCCCGGCTCTGCTTGTCGGCGGCAACATCTACGAAAGCCTGCTGCGCTACGACGAGAACCTCAAGCCCGAGCCATCGCTCGCCAAATCGTGGACGGTCTCCGACGATGGCCTGACCTATACGTTCGCGCTGCAGGATGGCGTGAAGTGGCATGACGGCAAACCGATGACATCGGCCGATGTGCTGTTTTCCGCCAACGACTATCTCATGAAGATGCAGCCGCGCCATCGCAACCTGATGGCCCATGTGGAAAGCGTTACCGCACCGGACGACAAGACCGTCGTGTTCAAACTGAAGGAGCCCTTCGAGGCCTTCATCCGCGGCCTGGCCTTCTACACGATGCCGGTCCTGCCCAAGCATATCTACGAAGGCACCGACTACGCCACGAACCCGGCCAACGAGAAGCCGATCGGTACCGGCCCGTTCAGGTTCGAGGAATGGAAGCGCGGCAGCTACATCCATCTCGTCAAGAACCCCGACTATTATGTGAAGGGCAAGCCTTATCTGGACGAGTTGTATTATCAGGTCATTCCGGATGGCGCGTCGCGCTCGGTCGCCTTCGAGACCGGGAATGTCGACGTATTGCCGGGCGGTTCGGTCGAGAATTTTGACATTCCACGGCTGAGAGATTTGCCGAATACCTGCTCGACGGAAAAGGGATGGGAATATTTCGCGCCGCTTTCCTGGCTGTGGCTCAACAACCGCAAGCCGCCGATGGACAATGTGAAATTCCGCCAGGCGGTGATGTATGCGCTCGACCGCGAATTCGCCAAGGACGTCCTGTGGAACGGCTACGGCAAGGTGGCGACCGGTCCGCTTTCGTCGAAGATTCCCTTCTACAAGGATGTCGAGCCGAAATACGCGCATGATCCCGATAAGGCCAAGGCCCTGCTCGAGGAAATCGGCTATGACGGCGAGCCTCTGAAGCTCCTGCCGCTTCCCTATGGCGAGACCTGGCAGCGCTGGGCGGAAGCCGTCAAGCAGAACCTTGACGAGGTCGGCATTCCCGTAGAGATCGAGGCGGCGGATGTCGCCGGCTGGAACCAGCGCACGTCCAACTGGGACTACGACATAGCCTTCACCTATCTCTACCAGAACGGTGACCCGGCGATTGGCGTCGACCGCAACTACAAGACCTCGCAGATCGCCAAGGGCAATCCGTTCAACAACGTTGAGGGCTACTCGAATCCCGAGCTTGATAGGCTGTTCGACGAGGCTGCCGTCGCTTATCCGGCCGAGAAACGTCAGGAACTTTACGATCAGGCTCAGAAGAAGCTCCAGGAGGACGTTCCGGTCGCCTGGTTGCTCGAGCTCGGCTTCCCGACGATCTACAACTGCAAGGTCCAGGATCTGGTGACCACCGCGTCCGGCCTGCCGGAATCCATGCGCGATGCCTGGATCAAGAAGTAAGCCGATATCAGGCGGAGATCCGTCTCCGCCTGGCTCATCCTGCACCTGAAAAAATCTAGTCGGGGCTATGCTCATGCTGAGATTCATCTCGGGGCGACTGCTGAAGGCGGTCGTGATCCTGATCTGCATCACTGTGCTCAATTTCTTCCTCATTCATGCGGCGCCAGGCGACCCGGCGGCAGTGATGGCGGGGGAAGCGGGGGACGCCGATCCTGCCTTCCTGCAACAGCTCAGAGAGCGCTTCGGCCTCGACAAGCCCCTCTATGTGCAATTGTGGATCTACGTTTCCTCCGTGGTCCAACTCGATCTAGGTTATTCCTATCGCCAGCAACTACCGGTTCTCCAGCTTATCAGCGAGCGACTGCCGGCGACCCTGCTCCTTTCCCTTTCGGCCTTCGTCATTTCACTTGGTCTCGGCGTGGCGGCAGGCGCCTTTGCGTCGGCTCGGCAGGGCAAGTGGGCCGACACGACCATCTCGTTGGTCGCCCTGATCTTCTATGCGACGCCTCTGTTCTGGCTGGCGCTGATGGGCGTGCTCTTGTTCTCCGTCCAGCTCGGCTGGCTGCCCGGCTTCGGCTATGAGACCGTGGGAGCGAACTATACAGGCTTCCGTCGCGCGCTTGATATTTTCCTGCACCTCATCCTTCCGGCGATGACGCTCGGGCTGTTCTTCATGGCGGTCTATGCCCGCATGACCCGCGCCTCTATGCTTGAGGTCAGCCGACTCGATTTCGTCAAGACGGCAAAGGCCAAGGGCTTGCGCCCCGGCGTCATCCAGCGCCGCCACGTGCTGCGCAATGCGCTTCTGCCGGTCGTCACGCTTGCCGGCCTGCAGGCGGGGCAGTTGGTCGGCGGCGCAGTGTTGATCGAGACCGTGTTCGCGTGGCCCGGCATCGGCCGGCTGATGTTCGATGCCCTTTCGCAGCGTGACTACAATCTGCTGCTCGGTGTCTTCGTCGTCTCCGCCGCGATGGTTCTGCTCTTCAACCTCATCACCGACGTGCTTTACTGCCTCATCGATCCGCGCATCAAGGTGGCGTCATGAAGGATTTCTGGAAACGCTTTTCGCAGAACCGCGGCGCGGTCGTCGGCCTCGTCATTCTGCTTCTCGTCGTCGTTCTTTCGATCGTCGCTCCGTTCATCTACACCAAATCGCCGTGGTCGATGGTGCAGCGGCCGTTCATTCCGCCCTTCACCATGGACGCCTTCGTGCTCGGCACCGATCCGATGGGGCGCGACCTTGCCGCAGGCCTCGCACATGGGGCGCGGGTTTCGCTGCTGGTCGGCCTCGTCTCGACCGTCGTGTCGCTCCTGATCGGCATTCCGATCGGCGCCATTGCCGGTTACTTCGGCGGCTGGGTCGACGATCTGCTGATGCGGTTCACCGAATTTTTCCAGAGCGTGCCGAGCTTCGCGCTCGCCGTGGTTCTCGTGGCTATCTTCCAGCCCAATATCTATTCGATCGTCATCTCTATTGCCGTGGTTTCCTGGCCGCCGGTCGCGCGCCTCCTGCGCGGCGAGGTGATGTCGCTCAGGTCGCGCGAATTCGTCGAGGCTGCCGTACTTTCCGGGCAGACGCATTCGACGATCATCTGGCGACAGATCCTGCCGAACACGCTCTCTCCGATCATCGTGCTTGCCTCGATGATGGTGGCGGCGGCGATCCTGATCGAAAGCTCGCTGTCCTTCCTAGGCCTTGGTGACCGCAACATCATGTCCTGGGGCTATATCATAGGCGCCGGTCGCACGGTGATCCGGCAGGCCTGGTGGGTCAGTTTCTTTCCTGGTCTCGCGATCCTTCTGACCGTACTCGCTCTCAATCTCGTCGGCGAAGGGCTGAACGATGCCCTCAATCCGCGCCTCGCGCGTAAGGGGAGGTAATCATGCTGGCTGAAACAATGCGCATGGAAACCTCCGCCGATGCCGTTATTCATCCCGGTGCACTGAAGGAAGAAGGGCGCGGCGAACCGGTCGTGCATATCGACAAGCTCAGCATCGCGCTTCCGGACGGCGCAGACCGGCCCTATGCGGTCGATCGTGTCAGCTTCAAGCTGTTTCCCGGCGAAATGCTCTGCATGGTCGGCGAAAGCGGCTCGGGCAAATCCATGTCGGCGAATGCGCTGATGGGGCTTTTGCCGGATACGGTGCAGGTCGTGCAGGGCCGAATCCTGCTCGCCGGCAAGGATCTCATCACCATGTCCTCGGATGCGCTCTATGGCATCCGCGGGCGTCGCGTGGCGATGATCTTCCAGGAGCCGATGTCGGCGCTCAACCCGCTGATGAAAGTGTCTGCGCAGATCGAGGAGGTGTTCGAGGCACATGGCCTCCTGACGCCGAAGGCGCGCAAGGAAAAGGCCATGTCCCTGTTGACGGAAGTCGGCCTGCCCGATCCGCCGCGGGCTGCCGACAGCTATCCGTTCCAGCTTTCCGGCGGTCAGCGCCAGCGCGTGATGATCGCCATGGCGCTTGCTCTGGAGCCGGAAGTGCTCATTGCCGACGAGCCGACAACCGCGCTCGACGTGACGACACAGGCGCAGATCCTCAAGCTCATCGCCAAGCTCCAGAGGGAGCGCAACATGGCGGTGATGTTCATCACCCACGATTTCGGTGTCGTAGCCGAGATCGCCGACCATGTGACGGTGATGCAGCTCGGGAGGATTGTGGAACAGGGGACGGCCGAAGAGGTGCTGTTTTCGCCTCAGCATCCCTATACGAAGAAACTGATCGCGGCGATCCCGCGTCCCGGCGAAGGGGTGGCCAGCGTCGACGCCCGTGAGCCATTGCTTGCGGTGGAGAAGCTTTCGAAAATCTATCGTATGGGCGGCGGATTGTTCTCCAAGGCCCGCGAGGTTCATGCGGTCAAGGAGGTTTCCTTTACGCTCGGCCGTGGCGAGACGCTCGGCATCGTCGGGGAAAGCGGATCGGGGAAGTCTTCGGTCGGGCGCTGTCTTGTGCGGCTACAGGATCCCGATGGCGGCCGCGTGCTGCTCGGTGGTCAGGATATGGCGCATCTGAAAGGCGCGGACCTCCGGGCCATGCGCCGACGCATACAGATGATCTTTCAGGATCCCTATTCATCCCTCAATCCGCGCGAAAAGATCGGTCGCATCATAGCATCCGGGCCGATCGCCTATGGCGAGGACGAGAAGAAGGCGCTGGCGCGCGCCGCCGAGTTGATGGAGATGGTCGGGCTCGATCCGAAGGCGACCAACCGCTTTCCGCATGAGTTTTCCGGCGGTCAGCGGCAGCGTATTGGCATTGCCCGGGCGCTTGCACTAGAGCCGGAAATCATCATCGCGGACGAGGCGGTTTCGGCGCTCGACGTGTCGATCCAGGCCCAGGTCCTCGAACTGCTGGGCCAACTGAAAAAAGATCTCAATCTCTCCCTCGTCTTCATTACCCATGACCTGCGCGTCGCCGCCAAGATCTGCGACCGCGTGATGGTTATGCAGAAGGGTGAGGCCGTCGAACTCGGTACGGGGAGCGAGATATTCGACACGCCCCGGCACCCCTACACAAAGAGCCTGATCGAGGCCATTCCCGGTCGGGCAAAGGAAGCTCTGATGACGGCGTGAGCCGTCGGACGTCAACATCAAGTGGGCCGGTGCAAAGCCCGAACCAATCAATGGAGAGAGACTGATGACGATCATGCTGAATTCGCTTGAAGGCCGCGATATGGCCTATCAGATGCATCCCATGGTCAATCTCCGGAACTACGAAAAATCCGGTGGCCTCGTAATCGAATCCGGTGACGGCATCTATGTGACCGACAATACCGGCAAGCGCTATATCGAGGGGCTCGCCGGCCTCTGGTCGGTGGCGCTCGGCTTCGGCGAGAAGCGCCTGGCCGAAGTCGCCAAGGCGCAGATGGAAAAGCTGCCCTATTACCACACCTTCTCCTACAAGACGCATGGTCCGTCGGTCGATCTGGCCGAGATGCTGATCAAGATCGCACCGGTGCCGATGTCGAAGGTGCATTTCACCTCCTCCGGCTCGGAAGCCAACGATCTTGCCTGCAAGATGGTCTGGTACCGCTCCAACGCGCTCGGCAAAAAGGACAAGAAGAAGATCATCGGCCGCATCAAGGGCTATCATGGCGTAACGATCGCTGCCGGTTCGATCACCGGCCTGCCGCGTAACCATGAAAGCTTCGATCTGCCGCTCGACCGTATGATCCATACCTCATGTCCGTCCTACGTCCATTTCGGTCTGGAAGGCGAAAGCGAAGCGGATTTCACCGCGCGCATGCTGAAGGAGCTGGAAGAGCTGATCCTTAGCGAAGGCCCGGAAACGATCGCCGCCTTCTGGGGCGAGCCGGTCATGGGGGCCGGTGGCGTGCTTGTCCCGCCGGATGGCTACTGGGCCGGCGTGCAGGAAATCCTGAAGAAATACGACATTCTTCTCGTCGCCGACGAAGTCATCTGCGGCTTCGGCCGTACCGGCAAGATGTTCGCCTGCGAGACGCTCGGCATCGAGCCGGACGTGCTCGTCGTGTCAAAGCAGATCTCGTCGTCCTACATGCCGCTTTCGGCGATCATCATGAACGACCATTTCTATCAGCCGATCGCCGATGAGTCCGACCGTATCGGCGTATTCGGCCACGGATTTACCGCCTCCGGTCATCCGGTTGCGACCGCGGTCGGTCTCGAAAACCTGAAGATCATTCAGGAGCGTGATCTCGTAGGCAATGCCGCACGTCTGGAAGAGAAATTCCTCGGCGGACTGGCCGAACTCGCCAAACATCCGCTGGCGCACTCCTCGCGCGGTGTCGGCCTGCTCGGTGCGCTGGAAATCAAGCCTTGGGCGGATGCCAATGCCGGTGATGCCGCCGCAACCGTCGCTGCCGCCTGCCAGGACGAAGGCCTGATCATCCGCAATATCGGTGAAGCCATCTGCTTCTGCCCGCCGCTGATCATCACCGCCGAACAGATCGACGACATGTTCGGCGCCGTCCGCCGTGCGCTGGATACGGTTCAGGCCGCACACGCCTAAAGCATCAATGATTGAGATCATGAACATGATGGAAAAGACCGATCTTGGCGAAATGACCGCGGCACAGCTTTCCGAGCTGTTCGCCTCGGGCAAGGCCTCTCCGGTCGAAGCCGCGAAAGCCTCGCTCGCGCGGATCGAGAAGTTCAACCCGGGCGTCAACGCCTTCGCCTATGTGGTGCCGGAACTGGCGTTGGCGGAAGCCAAGGCATCCGAAGCGCGCTGGAAGAAGGGCGAACCGCTTTCACCCATCGACGGTGCGCCGACGACGATCAAGGAACTGACGCCGGTCAAGGGTATTCCGTGGCGGCGCGGTTCGGCGCTTGGCGCCACGGTCCCTTCCGAGAAGGAATTCCTGATCATGGAACGCCTTCGGGCGGCAGGTGTCACGATCCTTGGCACGACCACATCGCCAGAGTTCGGATGGAAGGGTGTCACCCATGGGCCTGCCTTCGGCAATACGCTCAACCCCTGGCGTACGGACCGCGCGTCGGGTGGATCCTCCGGCGGCGCTGCTGTCGCCGCAGCGCTTAATATGGGCGTGCTGCATGAAGGGTCCGATGGTGCGGGTTCTATCCGCATCCCGGCTTCCTTCTCCGGCACGTTCGGCATCAAGCCGACCTATGGCTGGATCCCGTCCGACACACCGACGGCATTGTTTGAACTCGCCCATCGCGGCCCGCTGGCCCGCACGGTCGAAGATGCAGCACTCTTCATGAATGCAACGACCGGGCCGACACCGAAGGCCATGTATGGCTATTGCCCGACGCCGGTACCGAATTGGCTTGAGGGGATCAAGGCTGCGAGCGTCAAGGGTCTGAAGATCGGCTACAGCCGCAATCTCGGCTACGCCGAAGTGCAGCCGGATGTGGCTGCCGCCGTCGAGCGGGCTGCCAAGCGGCTGGCGGATATGGGCGCAATCATTGAGGAGGTCGATCCCGGCTTCTCCAATCCGCAGGATGCTCTGCTGGCACTGTGGTACGCCGCCGAAGCGCGCACCGTCGAGATGGTCAACCCGACGGAAGAGCAGAAGAAGCTGATGGATCCGGGCCTGATCCGCATCTACGAAAAAGGCTGCGCCTATACCGCCCGCGACTATGTTGCGGCCGAGCAGGTACGTGCCGATCTCAAGGTGACGATGGCGCTTTTCCATGAGAAATACGATGCGCTGATGCTGCCGACGATGCCGACGACTGCAATTGAGGCCGGCGTCGATTTCCCGGGCGGGATCGAAGGCAAGGACTGGTCCGACTGGTCGCCCTTCACCTATCCGTTCAACATGACCGGGCAACCGGCCGTGTCGGTTCCTTGCGGCTTCGATGCCGGCGGGCTGCCGGTTGGCCTGCAGTTCGTCGGTCCGCGCTATCGCGACGATATCGTACTGGCGCTGGCAGCCGCTTATCAGGCTGCCTATCCGGAAGAGGTTCTCAGCGCACCGCGGGTTGCCTGAACCATAAGAGAGGTGCGGAAGCTTCGGTTTCCGCACCAGAACAAACAACAGCAGAATGGGATGGGAACATGGCCTCCACGGCAAGCCAAGGGGCGGCAAGCGGGCTTGGCGCTGAGCTGAAGACGGACGCGACTGCCGTGCCCCCGGATCAGGCCGAGCGCATAGCGCTGGAAAAGTACGGGTTGAAGGCTTGCGCCGAATGGCTCTGGGGCGAGAAGGACAGCAATTATCGGCTGACACTCGACGACGGAACGGAATATCTCTTCAAGGTGCTGAACCCGGCCGAAAATCCGGCGATGACGAGCATGCACAGCCAGGCGCTCCTGCATGTGGAAGCCGCCGATCCCAGCATTCCGATCCAGAGGATCATCCGCACGCTCGATGGCGAAGCGGACTTCCGCATGACCGATGATGAAGGCGGTACCCGCGGCGTGCGTATGGTTACCTTCGTTCCCGGCATTTCGCAGAAATCGCAGCCGCATTCGGCGATCCAGCGTTATCGCGTCGGCGTGTTGCTGGGCCGCATGCAGAAGGCGCTGGAAGGCTTCACCCATGAGGCCGCGAGCCATCGCATCACCTGGGACATGAAACATGCCGCCGGTATCCGCGATCTCTTGTCGGCTTTCGATGACGCGGTGCAGCGTGCCCGGCTCGAACGTGCCATGGACGATTTTGAGGGCCTGGTCGTGCCGCGCATGGCGGAGCTGCCGGCGCAGGTAATCCATAACGACTTCAACATGGAAAACATCCTCGTCAGCGAGGAGGATCCGGACACGATCAGCGGCATCATCGATTTTGGCGACATGGTACATGCGCCGCTGCTGTTCGACGTTGCTGTGGGCGCCGCCTACCAGATGGGCGATGCCGCCGATCCGGTCGAAGCCATGTGCGAATTCCTCAAGGGTTACAGGACAGAAAAGACGCTGTCCAACGAAGAAATCGAGCTGCTCTATACTGCGGTGACGACCCGCATGCTGATGCGGCTGGCGATCCCCGAATGGCGCGCCAAGCTGTTTCCCGAACATCGGGACCTCTACACACGCAACAGTCCGACGGTCTGGGCGCAGTTCGCCCGGCTCGATGCAATTTCAAGAGACGATGCCATCGCACGTCTTGCGGCCGCGTGCCGTGCATAACGCTTCTGAGGGAGAGAGAGATGAACAAGCCCGCCACCACGATGATCAACGGCTTCGATGCGTCGCGCCTCGGCAGCCTGCCGGAGCGGGAGCGTTCGATGATCGAACGGCGCCAGGCGATGCTCGGGCCGTCCTACCGGCTATTCTACGAAAACCCGCTGCATCTGGTGCGCGGCGAAGGCGTCTGGCTCTACGATCCGGATGGCAACGCCTATCTCGACACCTATAACAACGTGCCCTCGGTCGGCCATTGCCATCCGCGCGTGGTGGCGGCGATCACTGAGCAGGCGGCTATCCTCAACACCCATACCCGCTATCTCGACGAAAAGATCCTCGATTATTCCGAGAAGCTGCTCGCGACCTTTCCGGACGACCTGAACCGGGTGATGTATTGCTGCACCGGCAGCGAAGCGGTCGATCTCGCCATGCGGCTCGCCTGCTACTATACCGGCGGAACCGGCATAATCATCACCGAAAACGCCTATCACGGCACGACGGCCGCCGCTGCCGCCATCTCGCCGTCACTCGGACCGAACATGCCGCTCGGCATGCACGTGATGACTGTGCCGGCGCCCGATGCCTATCGTGCCGATGGCAAGGACGTGAGCGAGACGTTTGCCGAAGAGGTTTCCAAGGCGATCGCCTTCATGCTGCGCCATGGCATCAAGCCGGCCGCCTTCATCGCCGACAGTATCTTCTCGACAGACGGAATCTTTTCCGAGCCGGCCGGTTTCCTGAAGAAGACGCTGGAGGTCGTGCATGAGGTCGGCGCGCTCTACATTGCCGACGAGGTTCAGCCGGGCTTCGGCCGTACCGGATCGCATATGTGGGGCTTCATGCGCCATGGCATCGTTCCGGATCTCACCGTGATGGGCAAGCCGATGGGCAATGGCGTGCCGATTGCCGCCGCGGTGATGAAGGGCGAGGTGCAGGAGCGTTTCGGCCGTGACATCCGCTATTTCAACACGTTCGGCGCCAACCATGTGTCGACCGCTGCTGCCAATGCTGTGCTCGACGTTATCCGCGACGAGGACTTGATGGGCAATGCGCTATCGACCGGCAATTACATGCTGGAGGGCATGCGCAAGCTGCAGCAGACATTCGACTGCATCGGCGACGTGCGCGGCGCCGGCCTCTTCCTCGGTCTCGAATTCGTCAAGGATCGTGCGAGCCACGAGCCGGATGGCGCGCGGTCGTTTGCCGTCGTCAACCGCATGCGCGAGCGCCGGGTGCTGATCAGTGCTGCTGGTATTCACGGCAACACGCTGAAGATCCGCCCGCCGCTGCCTTTCGGCAAGGACCATGCCGATATCTTCCTGAACACACTCGAAGAGGTGCTGCACGAGACGAACTGATCGTACGCCCGCCTTCCCCCTGATTGCCAAAGGACAAGACCATGACTGCATCGCCGGAGATCAACGCCGAACGCCTGTGGGCCGATATCATGACCATGGGGGCGATCGGGGGAACGGAAGGTGGTGGCAGTTTTCGGCCGGCGCTCTCTGACGCCGACCGGGAAGGGCGCAACCTGTTCCGCTACTGGGCTGAAGAGGCGGGGTTGACGGTGACGGTCGATGCGATCGGCAACATGTTCGCTAGGCGGGAGGGGACTGATCCATCCTTGCCGCCGCTGATGATCGGTAGCCATCTCGACACGCAGATGCCGGGCGGCAAGTTCGACGGCGTTCTCGGCGTGCTTGCCGGGGTCGCGGTGGTGCGGGCGCTGAATGCCGCCGGCGTCACGACAAAGCGGGCAATCGAGATCGCCAATTTCACCAATGAAGAAGGCGCTCGTTTCCAACCCGGCGTGATGGGATCAGGCATATTCGCCGGCTTGCTGCCGCTCGACGGGGCATTGTCGCGCAAGGACGATGACGGCGAGATCCTTCGCGAGGAACTCGCCCGCATCGGCTATGCCGGTCCGCTGCCGGTCGGTGGCCGGCCGGTGCATAAATATCTAGAACTGCATATCGAACAGGGGCCGGAAATGGAGAAGGCGGGGGCGATGATCGCGGCCGTTTCCAACAGTTCGTGGGGATGCAGCGGCTTCATCGATATCTGTGGTGAGAACGGCCATTCGCAGACGGCGGCCATGTCGAAGCGGCGCAATTCACTGGTTGCCGCGGCGAAACTTATCCTCGAGATCGAGGGTATCGGGGCGGAAAATGAGCCGGACGGCATGGTCAGCGCCACCGTCATCCGCAACTGGCCGAACAACCGCGTCAACATTCCGCATCTGACGAAGCTCTCCTATGTCGCGGTTCATGCCACCGAGGATGGCCGTGCGAGGATCATCGAGCGGATAGGGACTGCGGCGAAACGGATCGCCGAAGAGACTGGTCTTGTCATCGACGCTACCACCTCGCACTATCGGCAGCGGCTTGACCTGTCTCAAGAGCTTTCGGAGCAGGTCATCGCGGTGACGAAGCGGCTGGGCTACAAGTCGATGATGCTGCCGACGCTGACCTCGCATGATGCGCTGTCGATGACCCATCTTTGCCCGTCAGCCATCATTTTCGTGCCCTGCAAGGACGGCATCTCCCATAGCGAAAAGGAATGGTGCGACCCGGATCAGGTGGCGGCGGGTGCCAAGGTGCTGCTGAACACGACGGTCATAGTTGCCAACGAAAGCTGATGGATAATCCTATCCTTGTCTTTGCGGCGCAGATAGTGCGATGTGATAGGATGTTCGAATACGTTCGACAGTGAAAACGAGGGCTTGGGTGAATTCACACGCGAAACTGGGACTGGATGACATGGGGGCCGGCCAGCCCAAGGCGCTGTGGGCCTATAATGTCATTCGCGACGCCATCATCACCATGAAGCTCGCGCCCGGCGAAACGCTGAACGAGAAGGAAACCTGCGCCGAGCTTGGCATTTCCCGCACGCCGATGCGCGAGGCCGTGTTGCGCCTGGCCCAGGAGGGTCTCGTCAATATCGTCCCGAGCGGCGGCACATTCGTCAACAAGATCGTCATGCGCAAGGTGATCGAGGGGCATCTAGTGCGCTCCAGCCTCGAAATGCGGACGGTCCGGCTTGCCGCGCGCAATTTCGATCCGGTCTACGAGCGCGACCTCGACCTTCTGATATTCCGCCAGCAGGATGCGGCCAAGCGGCGTGACATCGACGAGGCGTTCAAAGTCGACAACGAATTCCACCGGCTTCTGTGCCGGATTGCCGGTTTTCCGAATGTCTGGCAGACGATCCACAACGCGACGGGACAGCTCGATCGCGTGCGCCGCCAGGCCTTTCCCAAGATCGGTTATTTCGAGGAAGTGATCGAGGAGCATGCGGCGCTTTATGCCGCTATCAAGGCGCATGACGAAGACGAGGCCGCAAGGCTCCTGAAGATCCATCTTGGCGGCATTTTCGCCGTCGTCGAATTTGTCGTGCAGGCTGATGCCAGCATCATCACCGGCAAGGATGATACCGACTTGCTAAATGCTCTTGCCGACGTGTGACGTTGCGGGTCGGAGCTGCTATACACGAGAGCCCCGCCGGAGGTAACCTTGTTGCATATCCATTCGTGCCACTGAAAAATTGCTCACCCCGATCGCCCTGATCTTGCGCTCCCGGCGCAAGGAGCAGCCGGGAGAGATCGAGCACGGCGAGATCGGCCTTCATGCAAGGGTCGAGCCGCCCGATTCCTGTAAAGGCGAGCATAAGAAGCACGAAGGGCGTGGCGCCACGGATTACATCGATGATCGAACCTTGCCCGCGCACGCCTTGTACTACATAGAGATTCATGCCGATGGGCGGACTGATGAGGCCGATCTCCATCATAAGCACCAGGAATATGCCGAACCAGACCGGATCGATCCCCATATGCAGGATGAGTGGAAAGACGACCGGTAGCGTCGCGATCATCATGGATAGCGTCTCCATGAAGCAACCAAGGATTAGGTAGAACACGATCAGGAGCAGCAGGATCCCCAAAGGTCTCGCGCCGAACTGCGAGACAAAGGCGGTAAGTGCCTGCGGGATGCCGAGTCCGGAGAAGTTGCCGGTTTCGACACCTCAATGCACTGCCGCCAAATGGGAGGCAGCCGAATATCCCCTTTAAACATGCACAGACTATTCAAAGATCTTTCCTGGGCTGAACAAATTATTTGGATCAACTGCATCCTTGATGAGGCCCATTAACGCCAGCTTGCAGGAATCCGCAGTTGCCTTCAGGGCGGGCACGCGCTTCGAACCGACTCCATGTTCCGCTGAAAACGACCCTCCGACTGAACCGAGGCCTTGGTAGAGGATACTTTCCACGGCCTCGCGCCTCTCCTCGGTCAGCCACACACCCGGTCGATCGAGAACAATATGCAGGTTACCGTCGGCGAGATGCCCGAAAATGAAGGGATCGGGACCGTCGTCTATCCGCGCGATCGCAGACATCGCCCGTCGCAAGAAAGGATCGATGTGACCCAGAGGTACGGAGATATCGTATGAGGGGGCGCCCGGATACTGCCGGTAGATCAATCCGGTATCCTCGCGAAGCCGCCATATCTCGGCCTCCTGCCCAACGGAAGATGCGAGGACGGCGGTGGTTTCCCCGTGTGTTTGAAGGGCGGTTTCGTATAGACCGATCATCGCACCCTGAGCGCCTGTTTCGTTCGCTCCGGTTAGGCTCACGATCAGATGCAGGGGGCTGACCCCATTGTATCCGGAGGGATTCCAGCCGTAGTGCCCCGACGCATAGCGGAAATAACGGGACCACATGACTTCGGCTGCCCTCAGTGAACCTGTTGCCCTGGCGAGCCGCACCAGTTCGAGGGCCGCATCGATCGTCGGCAGTCCGAAGATGGCGCTGGCCGTGCCGGTCGGAACGGGCTCCAGCCTTAAGACCGCCCGCGTCACGATGCCGAGCGTTCCTTCCGCGCCGATGAATAGGTGCTTCAAATCGTAACCCGCTGCATTTTTGATGACGCGGGTCATGTCGCTGTACACCCTTCCATCCGGGAGGACTGCCTCGACGCGGAGAACCCGGTGCCGCATCACGCCATTGCGAAACGCCATCATGCCTTCCGCGTTCGTCGAGATCATTCCCCCGATCGTTGCCGAACCGCGTGAGGCGAGGTCGATGCCGGGTTCCAGGCCGTGGCCCAGCGCAGCGGCTTGCAACGACTGAAGCGTAGCGCCGGCCTGCACCACTGCAACGCCTTCGATTGGATTGATCTCTTCGATCTGACGCATATTTTGAAGAGAAACGACGAGTTCGTGCCTGTTGCTGATGCCGCCGCCGGCTAGCCCGGTGCGCCCGCCGTGAGCCACGATCGGAATTTTGTACCTTCCGCATATGCGAACGATTGCCGCGACATCCGCCGTCGATGTCGGGGAGACGACAGCGAAGGTTCCTAAATTATCAGGGTCTTCGCCGGGATTGAGATCGGCTATGGCTGTTCCCGTCCGCAGCTTATTCCCGCCGATGGCGTTGGCTATATCGGCCACGGCCGATGAAAGGTGTTCATCAGTATCGATCAAGGTCATAAGAACTCATCTCTGTGTGCGAACCGCCGATGATGTTTGCGACCGAAGCCAGGAAGCGATCGTTTTCCGCCGGTGTCCCACGGTAACTCGCGACCAGTCGGTGTATCCAGCCTCTCGCCAAGGCTTGACGACGATGCCCTCCTTAAGAAGGCTCTCCGCAAGAGTAGTGCCTGGCATCGCGGTCCGGAAGAAGAGGAAGTTCGTCTGCGAGTCCGCAACGCGGAGCCCCAGGGCAGACAAGCGGGAGGCGAGCCTGCCGCGTTCAGCGACAACACGGGTGACGGCTGATTTCATCCATTCCTGGTCGGAGAGCGCCGCAATCGCTGCCATTTGTGCCGCTGCGTTCACGTTAAACGGGGGCTTCGCCTTTGCGACCACGCGTGCGATTGCCCTGTCTGAACATATTGCATAGCCTACCCGGAGTCCTGCCAAGCCATAGGCCTTTGAGAAAGTACGAAGGAGCACGCAATTGAAATTCGGACGACCGAGCAGCGACAGGCCGTCGGGATAACCGTCAGCGACGAATTCGATATAGGCCTGATCGAGCACGAAAAGTGTTTGGGGCCGGGTCGCCCGGACGAGGCGGGCCATCTCTTCCGATGTCAATGCGGGTCCGACAGGATTGGAGGGGGACGGCAGGAAGAAAAGCGCAGGGGCCGCAGCGAGTTCCGCCTCCGGTGCGTCAACGTCGAACGACATCTGCGACGTCATGGGAACCTTGGCGACGACCCCGCCGGCTGCCAGCGGATCAATCTCGTGAAGACCAAAGCTCGGCGCAACGGTGGTAGACTTGGCACCCTCAACGAGGAACCCTCGCGAAATCGCCGCGATAAGTTCCTCTGAACCGTTTCCCGCAACAATCAGCTCTTCCGGCACACCCAGAGATGCGGACAACGCACTGCGAAGTGCCGTGCAGTTCGGGTCAGAGTAGCGTGACGGATCGAAACGGCGAGAGCCGAGCATTTCCAGGACCAACGGTGAGCAGCCATAAGGGTTCTCATTGCTCGCCAGCGCCGCGACCGTTTCGCAGCCGCTGAGCAGTCGGGCCTGCTCCAGGTTAAGACCCGCATTGTAATCCGGTAAGGAGGCAATGCGCTCGTTCGGCCGGAGCTTTGTTCTCATGCTTATGTTTTTCCGCGGTTGACCGGCATTCTCGTTCAGTTTTCTGGATGCAGGGCCGATGCGATCTGCAGGCGGCGATAGCCGCCGCGCCAGTACAGGAGCGGCTCCGCGCTCTGCCGAAGTGTTATTGCACGAACCCGGCCGATCAGGATTGCATGGGAGTAATGCGGGATCGCTGTCTCGAGTTCGCAATCGAGAACAGTCAGTGCGTCTTTCAGTGCCGCCGTACCGGTCGCCAACTTGTGCCACTGGGCACCTGCATAGCGCTCGACACCTCGACGCCCTCCAACCCCTGCAAATGACTGCGCGACATGCTCCTGGTCGCAAGCAAGGACATTGATGCAGAAGCGACAATACTTTTCGAGGACCGGCCAGGACGACGATGTGCGGTTCACGCTGACGATCACCGATGGAACATCGGCAGAAAGGGAAGAAACCGATGTCGCGGTAAATCCCGTTCGCTCCTCTTCGTCGCCAACCGTGATGACACTGACGGCGCCGGCAAGATGCCTCATCGACATCTTAAAGTCGGATTGGCTGATGGCATCGTCCTTTTCATTTAAAAGAGCCATGTCCATTGCCTCATTCCTGAACTCGGGATTTCGCCGCGGTGAACCTGTTGGCGGGCATCGAAAGGCCGAGATTTTCACGAAGCGTGGAGCCTTCGTACTCTTCCCTGAACAGCCCGCGACGGCGTAACTCCGGAAGGACCAATTTGACAAAATCATCGAGGCTGGACGGCAGCGTCGGGAACATCAAGATGAAGCCGTCCGCCGCCCGTGTTTCGAACCACTCCTCCATGAAGTCGGCAATCTGGCTCGGCGTTCCCGTTATGCCGTTGCCGGTGTGCTTCTCCGCATAGTGGCGAATGAGTTCGCCAACGGTATGGCCGTTCTTGACGAAGGCGACGAGCTCCTCGAAGAGCGCGCGCGAGCCTTTCGGGGCTGCAGGCAGCCGATCCATCGGGAACGGCTCGTTGAGCGGGACGCCCCGCAGATCCGCTTCGAGAAATTCCGAAAGCATCAGCCGGCCCACATCCGGATGGAGCTTGTCGATCAGATAGTTGACCTTCGCCTTTGCCGCCGCTTCCGTTTCTCCCACATTGATGACGACGCCCGGCATGATCTTCAGGTCGTTCGGATCCCGGCCATAGGCGGGCATGCGGCTCTTTACGTTTTCGTAGAAAGCCCGGTTCCGTTCGATACTGGAGGCGAGGCTGAATACGATCTCCGAAGTCCGCGCCGCCATGTCCATGCCCGCTTCGGATCCACCCGCCTGCGCAATCACCGGGCGCCCCTGCGGTGTGCGCGCGATATTCAACGGTCCGCGCACCTGGAAATGCTTGCCCTTGTGATTGAGGGTGTGATGTTTCGTCTTGTCGTAGTAGACGCCGCTTTCCCGGTCGAGGAGCAGAGCGCCTTCCTCGAAACTGTCCCATAGACCGAAAACCACGTCGACGAACTCGTTGCCGCGCTCATATCGAAGAGCGTGAGGATCCAGTCCCTCCCGGTTGAAATTGTAGCCGGTCTCGTCGTGATCAGATGTGACGACATTCCAGCAGACGCGCCCGCCACTCAGGTGATCGATGGAGGAAAAGATGCGCGCGACATTGAAAGGCTCGTAGTAACTCGTCGAAACAGTCGCCACGAGCCCCAGCTTTTCTGTTGTCACCGAAAGCGCCGACAACAGCGACAGAGGCTCGAAGCGGTTCATTTTCGTGGGGCTTCTCGACAGAGCATCCGGGTCGCCTACGGCTGCGGCCGGAGAGTCCGCCATGAACATGAAATCGAATTTCGCCGCCTCCGAACGCTTGGCGACGTCACGCAGATGGCGGAAATCATTCGCTCCGTTCACGGCGCTCGCGGGATGAAGCCAAGATGCCGGGTGAAATCCGAAGGTATAAACAAATGTACCGAGCTTCATCTTGTCCGTACGTGCCATGCGCTTCTCCTTTGTCGGAATCCAGCAGCGACGATCATCGCTTCCAGTCTCAAGAGGAGGTCATGCATAAATTATCGCCGTGGGGATTTTTTGAGCAATGGCGTGCCGCTTCGATATATTTTAGTTTTTCTAAAGCTTAGGCGCTCGCCTCCGAGAGGCGCGGATTGCGCAGCCTGTTGTCTTGCGATCCTGACGATCCAGTCGCGGAATTCCCGTCCGAATGGTTTCTGCAAAGCCGAACGGTCCCATGCCAGAAAATAGCTTTCAAGAAGCGGAATTCTGACGTCCAACGGGATGATGAGCGTTCCAGCCGCCAACTCATCCGCAATCATCGACAGTTGAGCAAGAACGATGCCGCGCTTGTTGACCGCCGCATCGATCGCGCTGCTCGACAGGGTGAACGAAAGGCCGGGCGAAAGCTCCTTGAATTCGACGCCGACGTTCAGCGCGAAATCCGCCCAGCTCGGGTAAGGTGTGAAGTGCTTTTCCCACTCGACGTGCAGGAGAGGGAAGCGGAACAGGTCGCCCGCAGCAACTGTTCGCCGGTTCAAAAGACTAGGCGAGCAAGCAGGAACCACCCAATCGCGGTACAGTTCGGTGTAATGTTCGTGTTGAAGGACGTCCGATCCATAGCTGACCCGGAAATCGACATCGTCGAACCCCATTTGCGGTTCCTTGTCCCGGCCGATAATCTTGATGTGAGCACCGGGATGCAGTGCCTGCCAGTCAAATATGCGACGGCCGATCCACTTGTTCACGACCGATGACAGCGCGCTTAGAACGAGTACACTCTCGTTGCGCGCTCTTTCGAGCACCTGACGCGCCACCGCGAACTGTGCGAAGCCTTTGGATATTTCACGATGATAGAGGCGTCCCCATGTCGTCAGCTCTGCGGTGCGACCGCTACGCTCCAGTAGGGTAACACCAAGAAACTTTTCGACTTTTCGGATCTGCTGACTGATTGCCCCCGGCGAGACGTTCAGTTCGATAGCCGCCGCAGTGACGCTTCCACATCGTCCGACTGCCTCAAAAGCCTGAAGCCCCTTGAGCGGCATTGCCTTGGATTGTTGCTCATCGTTCAAAACACGTTCCTGCCAGGCATGTGTGGATCGTCAGGCAACATTCAAAGAACTCATTTCGCCGACGGATGGAAGACGCCCGCGAACTGAAAGCGGTCACCCGGATGGCTGATCTCGACATAGGTGACCGTGTGACCATTCTGCCAGGTTTGCCGGATGAGACTGAGGCATGGTTCACCGCGCTCCATCTGCAGGACGCGGGCTGTCGATGCGTCGGCAGAAACGGCGCGAATGACATGCTTGGCCTTTGACCACGGAACCTGCTCCAGCAGCCAGCGGTCGGGAGGCGAAGAAGCGAATGTCTCGTCTCTGGCCAGGGGAACCGCGTCGAGCAAAATGATGCGCCGTTCGATCGCATTTGGTCTGTCATCCACGAAGTGGAGACATTGAAGTTTCAATATCTCGACGCCTGCAGGTTCGTTCAACTGCGCGGCTTCGACCATTCCAAGCTTTTCGATCCGGCGCGAAAGAATGGCATGACTGTACCGATGGCCCGAGAGACGTGCCTCGGTGCTGATATCCTGAATATCCATGACGGTCCGGTCGATCTGCGGCGAGGCGACGAACGAACCGGTCTTGCGCTTGCGCACGATCATTCCCCGCTCGACCAGCGCGGTAAGAGCCTTGCTGACAGTCATCCGGGAGCAGCGATATTGCACGACGAGATCATGCTCGATGGGAATGCGGTGACCCGGCGGCCAATCACCGCTCATGATCTTGGTCTCAATATCCTTGAAAATCTTGTGGTGGATCGACACCAAGATGGCACCTCAAAATGCAGCAGAAACAAAAAGGAACGCCCTAGGTCATCGGCGGCCTACCCAGAAAGCTTCGCGCGTCTGTGCCGCGCTTTCAAGCGCGACCATCCGGCACAAATTTTGCCTTCCATGACTTTTGCGTTGACACTCCGGCTGTGGATATATCTATTTGTATAGTCAAATACGGGGCAAAGAAACCCGCCGGACAAAACTAAGTGACAAGTGGGAACATTGGCTCTTCTGCGGGAAGGGCAAAAACTGGAGAAAGATTATGAAGGCAAACTCGCTGTTTAAAGGCCTTGCTGCAGCCGCGCTCCTGTTCGGGGCTTCCTTGTCCGCCCACGCCGAAGATACGCTGGCGAGCGTCAAAGCGGCGGGAACACTCAAGGTTGGAACGGAAACGGCGTTCGCCCCATTCGACTTCATCGACGCTGGAGAACATGCCGGGCTGAATGTCGACCTGTTCGCTGAGATCGGCAAGGAACTGGGCGTTAGCATCGAATGGGTGACGCTTCCGTGGGAAGGGGTTCTGCCGGGGCTCGAAGCTGGAAAATTCGATATGGTCGCGGGGCCGGCGACCATCACCAAGGCTCGCCTGGAGCGCTATCGCTTCACACCCCCGATTGCCGAGGCAACCGTCGCGATTTTAAAGAAGGCGGGCGATACGACAATCAGCAAGCCGGAAGATATTGCTGGCAAGGCTATTGGTTCCGGCAAGGCAACCGCGCAGCTTGCCCAACTCAGCGCCTTCTCGGAGACCCTCCCGTCCAAGGTTGATATTCGGGAATATCCTGCTTTCACTGAGTCCTATGCCGATCTCGCGGCGGGCCGTATCGTCGGTGTCGCGAATTCGCTTCCGAACATCGCCTTTGTCGCCAGCCAGCGTAAGGACACGTTCGAAGTCGTTCTGCCGGCATTTGGTCAGAAGTCCTATTTCGGTTTCATCGGTCTCAAGGATGCCGGCCATGCTCCATTGATGGATGCGATCGATGCAGCCCTTCTGAAAATGAAGGCCGATGGCCGTCTGGCGGAATTGCAGAAGAAGTGGTTCGGAGCAAGCTTTGACACACCGGATTCTGTAAAAGACCCAGCGTTCTGATCAATCGTACGAGAACGACTGATGCGCCCGGCTTGTGCGGGGCGCATTCAACTCGCATTTCCGCGTGACCGCAAGCGGCGAACCTCAGTCCATGTCTATAAAACTCTTCGAACTGCTTCTACGTGCGTCGATCTACACCGTCGGCATTAGCATGGCGTCCATCCTCATCGGTTTCGCCATTGCCATCGGCCTGTCCGGAGCATTGTTGTCCCCGAAGAGGTTCTTCAAAGTTCCCGCTCAAATATTCATCAGCTTTTTCCGCGGTGTACCCCTGCTCGTGCAGTTGCTGCTTATCTATAACCTGCTGCCGGCGATCGGTGTCAACGTGCCGAGCATCGTTGCAGCCCTGGTGGGACTGTCCCTCTGCACGGCTGCCTATCAGGCGGAGAACCTTCGGGGCGGATTTGCCAGCGTGCCGCGCGGTCTGATCGAGTCGGCGGAGATGGTCGGATTGACGTCGGGTCAGATTTTTCGCCGCATAAAAGTTCCAATCGCGTTGCGGCTGACGTTTCCAGCACTCGTCAATGAGGCCATTCTCATCCTCAAGGCGTCTTCGCTCGTTTCGGTGGTTGGTATCGTCGAACTGACACGCATGGCGCAAGACCTAGCGGGCAGCACATTCCTCCCTCTCGAGATTTTTGCCTCGGCCGGCTTGATCTATTTCGTGATCAACTGGGGCGTGGCGCAGGCTGCAAGCATGATCGAGCGGACGCTCCCGGGAGTGCCTCGATGACCTTCGACACCCAGATAATCCTCGAGCAACTGCCTGCCATCGTGCGCGGTGCTGGCGTCACAATCGCCATCTGGATTTTTGGCACAGTGGCTGCCGGGCTCCTTGGCTTCGTCGTCGCGGTCGCAAGGCGCTACGGCGGTTTGGCGCTTGACAGATCCCTCGGTGTGATCGTCGGTATTCTGCGGGGGACGCCGTTCCTGATCCAGATATTTCTCCTTTATTACGGCGGTCCGCTTATCGGCCTGTCGCTGGATCCGGTGCCAGCTGGCCTTCTGGGCCTGTCTATCTACGGAGCGGCATATTTCAGCGAGATTTTTCGCTCGGGCTTCGCGGCCGTTCCCAAAGGACACATCGAGGCCGCTGAATGCGTGGGGCTTTCGCAGGCGCAGATTATAAGACGCATATTATTGCCTGAGATGACGATGCTCGTCCTGCCGCCCTCCGTAAATATGGCCGTCATTCTCATGAAGGAGACGGCGATCCTGTCGATTATCACCGTTCCGGAACTCACCCTTACCGTCAGCGCGATCGGTTCCCAGCAATATGCCTTCGTCGAATCTTTGTTCCTATTGGCGCTCTTCTATTGGGCGCTTGTGGAAATCACCAGCAAGGTCGGGCACTTGGCTGAAACAAAACTGTCTAGATTCAGGTTTTTCAACGTATGAGCATTCCAGCGATCGCAGTCAGAAGTCTCGTGAAAAAGTATGGTGACGCCTCCGTTCTCCACGGCATCGATCTCGACATACCTCAAGGACAGGTCTCGTGCCTGATCGGTCCGTCCGGTTCAGGCAAGAGCACCCTGCTACGATGCATGGCTTTCCTCGAAGAGGCCACGCATGGAACGATTACCATCAATGGCGAGGTGTTGGGTTTCACGGAAAGCGCTCAAGGCGTTCGCGAACGCCTGCCGGCTGAGACCAATCGAACTATCCGATCTCAAATCGGAATGGTTTTCCAGCAGTTCAATCTTTGGCCCCACATGACGGCTTTGGGAAATGTCAGCGAAGCATTGAAGACGGTTTACAAAATGAATCGGAAGGAGGCCGAAAAGCGCGCAATGGCGCAGTTGATGAAAGTCGGCCTCGAAAGTCGCGCGGGGCATTACCCCGCCCAGCTATCTGGAGGACAGCAGCAACGCGTCGCCATAGCGCGCGCTCTGGCGCTCAAACCGAAGATCATGCTCTTCGACGAGCCGACGTCGTCGCTCGATCCCGAACTTACCGGCGAAGTCCTGAACGTCATGCGTGATCTCGCCGCCGAGGGAATGACGATGGTCGTTGTATCCCATGAGATCGGCTTTGCCGCCACGGTCGGACAGCAAATCAGTTTTCTGGATCACGGCAGGCTGTTGTTCAGCGGGAGCCCGGAGGATGTGTTTCGTAAGCCGCGAAACGCGAGGCTGGAACAATTCCTCGACACTTATCTCGATCGAGGCACGTCAATGCTGCTATAGCAGACTCCAACGTCGCATCGTTGAGATGCGCAGCTTTGCCGCCTAAAAGCGGGTCAGAAGAATTGTCCCCGCAGCCTTTATCCCAGCATTGCGGGGTCTGACGCGCTGCTGTCACAACTGGCTTTTGCCAAATCGCTGTTTATTCCTTCCTAGCGACGAATATGCGGCCGATGGCATTGAGCGGAAGTTGAGCAGCTAGAATGGCTGTCGAACCGGTATGGTCGTAGTCGGGAGCGACCTCGACGAGGTCAATACCAACAATCTCGCCCCGCTTGGCCAAGCCGGCAATCAGTTCCAGCACCTCATAGTAAATGAAACCACCATGGCTTGGTGTTCCAGTTCCCGGGGCGATCGAAGGATCGAAGCCGTCGATATCGATCGAAAGATAATAGCGTTTTCCGGCTGGAATCCGGTCCACCACTCCTTCCACGCCAAGCTTGCGGATTTACCGCACGGAAAGGATGTCCGATCCATTGGCGCGGGCGTAATCATAACCCTCCTTGGCTGTCGAGGAGACATTGCGGATGCCGAGCTGTGACATGCCCGTGTGCGGGTCTTCGGCAAGATGCTCGGCTGGAGAGGGCGCGAGGGAGCTGGCGGAAACCCGTCGCCCGCTCGGCATAGTCTTCCAGCATTTTCACCTCTGGCGGGCGTACTGGCGGATGCGACCAATCTCGGGCCGAAGCGAATGGCGGGCGCATCCAAGGGGTCAGCGCTCACCAGATCGGCTGGATGCGCACCTTCCACGCCCGATCCGAGACATATCGTGCTGCGCAAGCGTCTATTACCGATGCACACACCCGGCATCCGCATTCCCGCCTTTGGGGCAACGGCACGACATCTTCGTCAGATGGCCAATTCTTCCGAGTAAGCGACCGAGCCGCAAAGCGCGGCGACATCAATTTGCATTACGGCAGTGAACCCGGATCGAAATTCTATAGCCATCTGTCAGATCAGTACGGCTACTTCAGCATTTTGCCCATCAGTCCGACCGAAAGCGAGGCGGCCTATGTGCTCGATGGGCTATTCGATCAGGACACGGTCCTCGACATCCATGAACACTTTACCGATACGGGCGGCGCGAGTGATCACATCTTCGGGCTGTTCGCCCTGATCGGCAAGCGGTTCGCACCGCGACTGCGCAATCTCAAAGATCGGAAGTTCCACACGTTCGAGAAGGGCGACGCATTTCCGGCACTGTCGAACCACATCGGGGCGCCGATCAACACCACCCTGATTCTCGACCATTGGGACGATCTGCTCCATCTGGCGGCGTCGATCATGACGCGGTCCGTGGTGCCGTCTACGATCCTGAAGAAGCTGTCCGCATCTCCAAGCCATCTCGCAAGGGCGCTGCGAGAACTCGGCCGTATCGAGCGGTCGCTGTTCATGATCGAATGGTACTCAAGTCCGGCATTGCGGCGGCGCTGCCAGGCCGGCCTCAACAAGGGCGAGGCCGCGCATAGGCTCAAGCGCGCTGTCTTTTTCCACGAGCGTGGCGAAATCCGTGATCGCTCGTTCGAAAGCCAAGCATTCCGCGCCTCTGGGCTCAATCTCGTCGTCAGCGCGATCGTGCATTGGAAACGGTCTATCTTGACCGCGCGGTCACACAGCTGAAAAGCAGGCCGAGACATTCCAGATACTCTGTTGAAGCACATCTCGCCACTCAGTTGGGAACATATCAACCTTACCGGCATCTACACCTGGGATGCGGAACATCAGATGCCGAGCGGATTTCGATCGCTCCGCCTTCCAGCTGGGCTACGGCGCGTCGCATAAGTTCCCGCTTCGTCCGCCCTTAGCGTACGATTTCGCACTCCTCTTGTTCCGCCCCCTTGTCGCTCCACGGGCCTGATCGCAAGTTCTTGGTTCGATTTCCCTCACCCAAGATTCCGAACAAGTCCTTTGAAAAGGCGATCCGGCCTGACCCCGCTCCGCTCTGCGCGACCTCACTGTGGGCACGAAGCAGAGCTCTCGGGGACTCGATTTAGCCGAATTGTGTCCCGGCGCCTGCGATTGCGGTCAGGTAGTTATTTTGCCAATGTTACAAAATCTTCCACCTGCGAGCGGATCGCGATCTCTGTTGGCAGCCGCTCCATGGAGCTTGCGCCGTAGAAGCCGTGGCAGCCTTTCGTGCGTGCCAGCACATAGTGCGCATCCGCCGGTGAAGATATCGGCCCACCGTGGCAGAGCACGATGACATCGCTGCGCACCGTCCGGGCGGCGTCGGACCATGTGTCGATCCTTTCGATGCAGTCGTCGAGGCTGAGCACGATCTCCGCACCGATCGAACCGCCCGTGGTCAGGCCAAGATGGCAGACCACGACATCGGCACCGGCTTCAGTCATCGCCACAGCATCAGCGCTGGAGAAGACATAGGGCGTGGTCAGCATGTCCTTGGCATGGGCGCGGGCGATTATATCGACCTCGTGATGGAAGCCCATGCCGGTTTCCTCCAGATTGGCGCGGAAGGTGCCGTCGATCAGGCCGACGGTCGGGAAATTCTGGATGCCGGCAAAACCAAGCGCTCTCAGTTCGTCGAGGAAGCGGTCGGCCAGCATGAAGGGGTCGGTGCCGTTGACGCCTGCAAGCACCGGCGTATGGCGGACGACGGGCAGAACCTCGCGCGCCATGTCCTTGACGATGTCATTGGCGTTGCCATAGGCGAGCAGGCCGGCGAGCGAGCCGCGCCCGGCCATGCGATAGCGGCCGGAATTGTAGATGACGATCAGGTCGATGCGGCCTGCCTCCTCGGCTTTGGCCGAAATGCCGGTTCCGGCTCCACCGCCGATAATCGGTTTGCCGGCGGCGATCTTGTCGCGCAGTCTTGCGAGTATTGTCTGGCGGTCTGGTCTGCTCATGCATTTATCCTCAGGCGGCGATGGCACGGAAATTCTCGGCGAGCGCCGAGGCGAAGGCGGGGTCATTGATATGGGCGTCGATCTCGATCAGCTGCCGGTTGGGGGCGGGCTTCCAGCCGCTGCGGACGGCCGCGAAAAGGCCGGCGTCGGCCTCCGGGTCGTGGAATGCCTGACCGGGTGCGTCTAGGGCCGACACACCGCCGAGCGGCAGCAGGAAGCGGACCGGGCCTTCCATTCTGTTCAGGCGCTCGACGATGAAAGCGCCGATCTTGCGGTTTTCTTCCGGCGTGGTCCGCATCAGCGTGACATTGGCATTGTGCACCTGCAGCCGCCGCTCGCGGAACTGCACCGGCACCGTGTCGCGCGCGCCGAAATTGACCATGTCGACGGCGCCGACCGAGCCGACATAGGGCAATCTGGTGCGGATTGCCGCGCCGAAACGGTCCTGCGTTGCCGGGAAGACTCCCCCGACGAGAAGGTCCGGCACTTCGGTCGTTGTCACATCGATGAGCCCCGAAACCAGCCGTGAATCGGCAAGCTTTTCCATCGATTGTCCGCCGATGCCGGTCGCGTGGAAGACATAGATCTCGTGGCTGTCCTCGAGGGCGGCGCGGACCTGCGTCACACAGGCCGTGGTTACGCCGAACATCGTCATTCCGAGTCCGGGCTTGTCGCTCGCGGCGTCTTCCACGGTATTCATCGCCATGCCGGCCGCGGCATGAGCGGCGTTGCCGATCACCTTGCGCGAGATGGCGTTGAGACCTGCGACATCGACGACCGAATACATCATGGCGAGATCGTTCGGCCCGACATAGGGTGCGGTATTGCCCGAGGCGACGGTCGACACCATGAGCTTCGGAACGCCGATCGGTAGGGAACGCATCGCAGCGGTAACGAGGGCGGTGTTGCCGGTACCGCCCAGCCCGAGCACCGCGCCTATATCCATACGGGTCGCAAGGAACGCGGTCAGCGCCTCAGACATTGCGGAAACCGCGGCTCCGCGGTCGTTCTGGCCGAGGACGGCGGGAGCGCCGTCCGGGTGATGCGACGCAACCTCAGCCGCGGAAATGTCGGCAAGCGCGCGAGCCCCTTGTGTGCCGACGTCCACGAGCAAGGCCTCCCCGCCGGCCGCCCGGATGGCCTCTTTTGCGTAGGCGAGCTCCTCACCCTTCGTGTCGCAAGTGCCGACAACGTAGACCTTTTTCATGTGCTCCTCCCGGGCTCGATTACGAAATTCTGAATTTCATTTTGCATATTGTATATTTTTTGCAATATTGCATACTCTTTCTCAGGAAGCCAGACGGAAATCGACCATGAACGCGCCGCGCCATCTCACGCTTCGTGAGCGGATCTATGAGGAAATCGTACGCCTGATCGTCGCCGGCGACCTGCCGAGCGGCGCGCCGATCGACGAGAAGGAGCTGACGGAGAAGCTGCAGGTCAGCCGCACGCCGTTCCGCGAGGCGATCGGTACGCTGGCGAAAGAGGGCCTGATCGAGATCAAGCCCTATCGCGGTTTTTTCGTGCGCAGCTTCACGCGCAAGGAGATCGACGACCTCTATGAATTGCGCAAGACGCTCGAATGCTTTGCCGTCGAACTTGCCGTTCCCCGGATGAGCGACCGCGACATTGCCGGTCTCGAGAAGGTCCTGGACGCTGCAGTGGAGGCCCTGCGCCGCCGCGATATGGAGACTTACGGTCTGCGCGACCGCGAATTCCACGAGACGATTGCCGAGCGTTCGGAAAATGCGGCGCTGATCGAAACGCTCTCGCGGCTCGCGCTGCAGATCCAGATCTGCCGCACCATCGCCAATGAAAGCCAGGAATTCGCCGAGCGTGCCGCGCAGGAGCGTGACGACATCCTCAAGGCGCTGCGTGCCCGCGATGCCGCTGCGGCCGCCGCGCTGATGTGCACGCATATCAGCGACGTGCAGTCCGCCGTGCTCGCCCGCCTCCCGAAGGGAATGGCGGAGCGGTGAGGGAACAATAGCCGGCGGGATGGAGGTCCCGGCCGGTCATGTGGGGAGGTGCCGGCCAACGGTGCCCGAAAAGGAGGAGAAGGTCATGAATATCATTACAAGGGCCGTGGCGGCCGCGGCATTTCTCGCCGCCGGTGCGGAAGTGCGCGCCGAAACCCTGCGCATGTGGGGGCCGGAGCAGATCACCGAGCCGCTGATCGCAGAACTGTGGAACGGCATCAAAGCCGATTTCGAAGCCAAGAATCCCGGCGTCACCGTCGAGTTCATCCCGCCGACCGGCACGATCAGCAACGGCGCGGTGCAAGCGGCCCTTCAATCCGATGTCGGCCCCGATGTCGTGCTGACCAATTCGGGCATCGGCCGCATCACCGTGGTCAAGAATGCCAAGCAGATCAGTCCGCTCACCGCCTATTACGAACAGCGCGGCTGGAAGGACAAGATCTATCCCTGGCTCTATGAGGAGCTGAAGGGCCAGTATGCCGGCGAGATCTACGAGGTGCCGGACGGCCTCGATGCACTCGGCATCTGGTACCACAAGGACATGTTCGCCGAGAACGGCTGGACGATTCCGGCCACCTGGAAGGACTTCGTCGTTCTGTTGAAGACGATCCAGGACAAGGGCATCCAGCCGCTGGCGGTCGGTCCGCGCACGCCCGGCAGTGCGGGCCATCTCTTCGGCAACATGCTTCAGTCGGCAAGCGGCACGCTCAATGTCGGCAAGGCGCTGCGCGGGGAACTCGCCTGGGACGATCCGGCCATGGTGGTCGGTGCGGTCCGGCTACGCGAACTCGTCGATGCCGGCTTCATCAAGAAGGAAATGGCGGGGCTCGATCTCGATGGCGCGTCGCGTCTCTGGTTCAACAAGCGCGCCGCCATGTTTGTGGCCGGCCCCTGGTTTACCGCCAATGCGCGCAAAGCCGGTTATGACCTAAACAATGCCGGTTATCTGCCCATGCCGTCGGATATTGCCGGCGAAGCCAAGCCCACGGGCGGTGTCGGCTGGAGCTGGCTGATCCCCTCCAATTCCAAGCAGCCTGAGCTCGCGCTCAAATGGATCGACTTCATGCTGTCGGACGACGTGATGAAGAAGCGGGCGCAGCACGCGGCCAGCACCATGCTCTATCCGCGCGCGCTCAACGACATCCAGCCCTCGACGCCTGTTCTCAAAGAGATCTTCGCGGCAGCCCCCAACGGCGTCGGCTACAATCCGAGCGTCTACCTGCCCGCCGATGTCACCGATACCTATTTCCAGGTGATCCAGGGTCTGGTGTCGGCGCAGATTTCGGGCGAGGACGGCATGAAGCAGATCCAGGGCAAGATGGCGGCGGTCCGCTAATCGCGGGCCGGTGCTGGTGACGGGAGTGGCAAGCGTGGCGGGAGTGCAGGCCTTGGACAATATCGCCGGCCGCGCGGCAGCAACCGCGCCGCGCAGGAAGTGGGGATTGGTCCCCGCCGGCCACGACAATACCGGAACGGCCTTCTGGCTCATGGCGCCGGCGATTGCGGTCTATGGCATCTTCACGCTTTTCCCGATCGCTGTCACCTTCTGGCTGAGCTTCACAGACTCCGCGGGCTTCAACACGCCGGCCAATTTCGTCGGTATGGAAAACTATCGCAAGGCCGCGCAGGACCCGATCGTCTGGCAGGCGCTGTGGCAGACCATCATCTGGCTGCTCTTTCACGCGGTGCTGGCGGGTGGCTTGGGTCTCGGGCTCGCGCTTGCCATCGCGCGGCTCAAGCGCAGCCAGGTTTTGTTCCGCACCGCTTTCTTCCTGCCGCATCTCGTGTCGCTTGCGGTGGTCGGCGTCATCTGGGCCAACATCTACGATCCCTTCTTCGGCCTTTTGAACACCGGCCTGACCGAAATCGGGCTCGGCAACTGGACGCAGGGCTGGCTCTCCGATCCCGCACTCGTCCTGTTCTCGGTCAACGTCGCGAGTTCGTGGCAGGGCTTCGGGCTCTATATGCTGCTCTTCATCGCGGGCCTGCAGGATATCGACCCAGCCCTCTATGACGCCGCCGAGGTCGACGGCGCCAATAGCTGGCAGAAGCTCATTCATGTGACGCTGCCGGGCCTGCGCGAAGTGATGACCTTCGTCATGTCGCTCGCCATGATCAATGGCCTCAAGGGTTTCGCCACGGTCTTCGTGATGACCAATGGCGGCCCCTTCTATCAGAGCGAACTGATCACGACCTACATCTACCGGCTCGCCTTCCAGGCGCAGGACCACGGGCTTGCCGCGGTGCTCTGCATCCTGCTCAGCCTGTTTGCGATCACCATCACCGTTGTGTTCAACCGCTGGCGCGCGAGGATGGCCCGATGAGCATGCGCAATCGTGAATGGCCGGTCGCGCTGGCTCTCGTTCCCATCCTTGTTCTCGTCTTGGCACCCTTCGCCTGGCTGCTTGTTTCGAGCCTCAAGAGCGAAGCTGAAATCGGCCGCGCGGATCCCTTCGAATGGCCGGCCGAGCTGATGTGGAAAAACTATCTCGATGCCTGGAAAATCGGCGGGTTCGGCGAACTGGTGGGCAACAGTTTCCTCAATGTCGTGGGCGTGGTGATCCTTATGCTCGTTACCTGCGCACCTGCCGGCTATGCACTGTCAAAAATCCGCTTTCCGGGGCGGGAATGGATATTCTATGCGCTGATCTTTGGCATGACGATCCCGATCCAGGCCACCGTCATTCCGCTCTATCAGGTGCTCTCGGGGCTCGGCCTCGTCAATTCGCTCGCGGGCATCGTCCTCGCCCAGGTGAGCAACGGCGTTCCCTTCGGCATCTTCCTGATGCGCAGTTTCTTCACAAATGTTCCGGACGAACTGGTCGAGGCGGCGCGGATCGATGGCGCTTCGCATTTCCAGATCCTCACCAAGATCTTCCTGCCGATCTCGACGCCTGCCGTCATGGCGCTCATCATCATCTCGGCGCTCTCGACCTGGAACGATTTCTTTCTGCCGCTGATCGTGCTGATCAGCCCCGACGTGCAGACGATCCCGCTCGGGCTCGTCCGTTTCGCCGGCACCTATGCCTCGGAGTACCGGCTGGTCTTTTCCGGCACGGTCATCTCCTTCCTGCCCATCATCCTGCTCTACATCCTGACCCAGCGCCGGTTCACCGAAGGACTGACGCAGGGCGCCATCAAGGGTTGACCATGCCGCATCATATCCAGCGCGAGATCCGCTATAATTTCGAATACGAAAACCGCGTCAAGGCCTGCTTCATCGGGGCGGGCGGGCACGCCTATCGCAACGTCTATCCCGCGCTCCGCTATGCGCCGGTGGAACTGACCGGCATCTGCGACCTCGATATCGGCCGCGCCGGTAAATTCGCAAAACTTTTCGGCGCCGAACGCGCCTATTCCGATCACCGCGAGATGCTGGAGAAGGAAAAGCCCGATCTCGTCTTCCTCGTCACATCCTATCATCCGGACGGACGCGTCCAAGCGACGGACCTTGCTATGGAGGCATTGTCCGCCGGCGCGCATGTCTGGATGGAGAAGCCGACGGCCGCCAGCCTTGCGGAGATCGAGGCGCTTCAGGCGGCCAGCGCCAAGGCGGGCCGCATGGTCATGACCGGGCTCAAGAAGACCTTCTTCCCGACGATCGAAAAGTTGCGCGATCTCATTGGCTCACCCAATTTCGGCGCGCTCACCTCGATCAATGTCCGTTATCCTCAGAGCCTGCCGCCGCTTGCCGAGCGCGGCGACCTCGTGAAGATGCAGAGCTTCCTCGACCACATCTATCACCCCGCCGCGATCCTCAATTTTCTCGGTGGCAGGATCGAACGCGTGAGCTACGAATGGGAGGGCCGCTCCGGGGCGACTGTCACCAATGTAAAATTCCAGTCCGGCGCGATCGGCACGCTGCACTTCGCCGCCGGCCAGTCGGGTGGCAGTTTATTCGAGCGGGTCGAGGTCATCGGCGAAGGCGCCAATGCAGTGGTCGAGAATGGCAGCAAGCTCACCTATTTCCGCCGCGCCGACCTGCCGTCCTATGGCCGCGCCGCAAGTTTCATCCAGCCGGACGACAATGCCGCGCTGGTTTTCGAGCCCGAGCATTCGCTGGGTCAGCTCTACAACAACAATCTCTTCTATCTCGGCTATGTCGGCGAAATCCTCCACCTGACCGATGCCATTCTCGCCGGCGAGCGGATCACCAAGGGCACGCTCGAGGTCGCGGCCGAGATCATGAAACTCTTCGAATTCTACCGGCATACCGACGCCGGTGTGGTGACCACGCTTTGACGCCGGAGGCCGACTCGATGCCGCAGAACGATCCCGTTTCCAAGAAGCTCGCTGGTCAGATCGTCCCGACCGCCTGGGGCGAACTCAACTGGAAGATCACCGACGAAGCCGTGCCCGGCGCCGAAATGACCTTCGGCACCTGCCGGATCAATCCCGGCGAGCGTAACGGGCTCCATTCCCATCCTGACTGCGAGGAAGTTCTCTATGTCGTATCGGGTCGCTGCGAGCATAAGCTCGGGGACGAGATGCACCTGCTCGAGCCGGGCGATGCCATCCGTATCCCCCGCAAGGTCCGGCATTGGGCGAAGTGCCTCGGCTCGGAGCCGCTCTTCGCCCTGATCTTCTTCTCGTCCGGCAAGCGGACCGCGATCAGCCATGAGGAAGAGGGGAGTTCGATTTCTTGAGGTGAGGATTCATTGCGCATAATTCACCGGACTCGCGGCCGAAGAATCTGGCAGGGATGGTTCAAATCCCACCAACGCTTTCAACAAGTCACGAGCAAAGAAAGGCAGATCCGAATAAGGGGGTTGTCGGTTCGAATCTCATCAAGACCCTCCACCTGGAATCCTCGCCCAACTCATTTCTTCGGGACGGCTTTCGGTTTCGGTTGATACAGACGCCGTTTGACGTTCGAGCGTAGAGCGTTGCGGAGATCCTTGTCCGCTATCGAAAGGTCAAACCATTCCGGATCAAAATAGCCTCCGCACCAACGAATAGTACATATTCGGGATCTTCCTCGTCGGCGATGATCTCCAGGAACCGCTCATATCCCGACACGCCACCAACATCTTCCGGCGGTCGCGCCCGTTCGCCGGCGACGCAGCTCCCGTGTTTGGGCGTAGCAGCGAGCGTCAAGAACTCCTCAACCGCGACGGTGTGCCGCCAGCCATCCCCGAAATCATAATGGTAGCTGAAGACGGCACCTTGCTCGGAGTCCCGCAAGCGAACCCGCTCTGATCGAAGACTCGAGGATCGTCATCGGAGGGGTTAAAGCAGACTGCCCTGTTCCACCGGCTCTCCGGATTTCGACACGATCGTCGATCCGGACGGTGTGCGTGAGGAAATGATCAGCGCGTCATTCGCTAACGGCTTGGCCAGTTCCTTGGCCTCATCCCAGGGTGCCCGCATCCAGGTGTCGGTCTCTTCCTTCGTCAGCAGCAGGACGGGAATGGCCTTCTCATGGATCGGCTTCACCAGGCTGTTGAGATCCGTGGTCAAAAACCCATAGAGATCGTCGGTCGTCAGGCCGTCCTTGACCTTTCGAACACTCTGCCATTGCGGCACGTGGATGCCCGGCAAGAACATCAGCGACTTTCCCTCGTCGCGTGCAAACCAGGCATTGGGCACCTTGCCGCCCTCCTCCTGGCTGGCCGGATCCGGTTCCGCGAAACTGGTGACCGGGACGAGGCATCTGTTTTCGACGCCGAGCCATCGCTTCCAGTGCGGAAAACTGAGCTTGCGCACATTGGTCGTACCGCGGTCGGCCTCCATGCGGATCAGCTCTTCGAGATCGAATGGCTTGCCCTTGGCTGCAAGTTTGTCGGCTTTTGCTTTGGCGGCCTTCTCGAGCGTGAAGCGCGGGGAGGGCAGTCCCCAGCGCGCATGGACCAGTTGTTTCTTCCCGTCGGCGGTATTGCGGACGATCGGCCCCATCTGGTCGGGGTTCATCTGGTAGGCCGGCATCAGGTTGATCAGGCTTTCGGCGTCCTAGGCCCACTTCGCGACCCAGTTCCTGTCTTCCATGCGATTAAAGGTGGCACATGCTAGATATCTACTCCGCCGAGCTCGAATGGACGACAATCTAGCGTAGGGCGCTGATTTCGCTAGTCGAGCCGGAAGACGTCGGCATTGTCCTGGCGTTCTCGCAAACCCTTGTAGGACGGATGGCGAAGCTTACCGTCCGTCGTCCAGGCGCGAAACTCGATCTCGGCGATCAGGGTCGGTTCGACCCAGACAATATCGGCACGTCCGGAATAAGGCAGGGGCGGCTGCTTTCGCCTCCAGCGCAGCTTGTCCAGCATCTTCCGCAACCTGATGGCCTCGGCTTCCTTGAAGCCCGTGCCGACGCTACCGGCGTGGACGAGATCGCCTCCGCGATAGGCAGCAAGCACCAACGAGCCAAAGCCGGTAGGGGATGCCGATGACACCTCATAGCCGACGATGAAGAAAGCCTGGCTCTGGACGCATTTGACTTTCACCCAATCCCCGGTCCGGCCGGAACGATAGGGCCGATCGAGGTGCTTGCCGACGATGCCTTCCAGGCCGAGGCGGCAGTGCTCAAGCAAGACGGCTGGTTCGGCGTCGAGTGTTTCCGATAGGCGAATGGCACTGTCTTTGCTGGTCAACGTGTCATCGAGGAGATGCCGGCGCGATCGGTATTCGACACCGCGCAGATCGTGTCCGTCGAAATAGATGAGATCGAAAGCGTAGAAGATGGCGCCGGAGGCCCGGTTGCCAGCTTGTCTGCCGGATGCGCCGAGCGATTGCTGCAGCGGCCCGAAATCCGGCCGCCCCTCTTCGTCGAGCACCACGGCCTCGCCATCGATGATCATCGTCGCCGGCCCGAGCGCTTGGGCGGCCTCTACGATCGCCGGAAACCGGTGTGTCCAGTCATGGCCGCCGCGGGTGAGGATCCGGATACCCTGCGGCTCGATGTGAACAGCGAGGCGATAGCCATCCCATTTCAGCTCCCAGCTCCACTCGTCTCCCGTCGGCGGATGGGCCTTCAATTGCGCCAGCGCGGGCTCGACCCGCTCTGGCATGGGATCGAAAGGGAGCTGTGGCTGGGCCGGATTGCGCTTCCTGCGCGGCCGCGACCGGATCGGGGCCTCGGTATCACGAAGGAGGGGTTTTGATCTCGGAGGCTTCTCCATGGCGGCAGTCCAGCAGAAAAGTCTTAAAGACACTGTGAGATATCGATTTTTTCCCCGCAATCCACGCCGGAGAGGTGCGGGCGCTACGAAAAAAACTCAGAGTTCAAACTGCCGACCGGGCGGGGCGACGAGTTTGCCCATGGTGGCGGAACAGATCCGCGGGATAGAGCGAAGCAAGTTGCAACCCCGCGCGACATATTCGTGCCTGACCTTCACATCGATACGCTGAAGGTGAAGAGCAGGAATTTTCATTGATATTCAGTTGGAAAGCGGGTCGCTGGTTCACACCCTTTCAACACTGGTCCAAAGCTGGCCCGGGCGGATGTCGGGATCGGCTCAACGCTCCTACTTGTCGGCCTCGGCGGCTCGGCAGCGTTCGATCTGTCGCTCGATGAGACTTCTGAACTTTTTCAGCGACGAGATCTGAATATCAACCCGACTTATTTTGTCCTGAAGGCTTTGCTGGATCTTCTCGTGATCTGCCGATCCCTCCGTCAGGGGCGATCGACCGTCACCTCTAATGATCGACCGCCCGAGCGCGCCGGGCGGCCGATGATGATCTTCGTTACAGAGTGATGTTGATATATTCCGAGCCAGCAGCGCCCACGCCCTTGTAAGCGGTCACCTCGATTTCAACGCGGAAATCCGGGCTGCCGAGTGGCGGGCAGGTGACCGTCCTGCCCCGTGGGCGGCGACGGAAGCAACACGTCCTCCCTTCTTCATTGCAGCGATCGAAGCTGAGAGGGTTTGATGGGATTGTTACTGATTGAGTTCGAGTTGCGCCTGTTCTTCCGTCGGCACGCTTGGCCGATCGTAGTCAGCGACGATAGTGTCACGCCCCAACCGGGGCACCAGCCGTTTGAATGGATACACCCGAAGTCCTGATGCCGCATCGAAAACATCCGCCGTCACCATGCCGGTCTTTCTAGGTCAGGACTGAGCCGGTTCCTGCCGCTGCTTTCTCTTACCAGCAGCTCGTAACGCAATAATAGGGGTTTAGAGGTTTCCTTCTCCTCTCGCATCAGGCGAAGCAAGGTTTGTGCCCCTAAAAATCCGAGCTGCCTGCGCGGTACGGAAATCGTGGTCAGCGGCGGACTGAAGGCTTCACCGACCGGGTGATTGTCGAAGCCGATAAAAGCGATTTGTTCCGGTATTTCTATCCCGCTTTCCTTGGCCACCTGGATGGCGCCGAAGGCAAGTTCGTCACTGGCGCATAAGATGGCATCGGGCAGATGTCGTCTGCTGAGGATGCTCCGCATGGCCTCGCGTCCGGCGGAAATATCGAAGGAGGCGAGATGTTGCACCTCACTGTGTTCATGGAGGCCCGCTTGGCGCATCGCGTTTCGATAGCCTTGCGCGCGGGCGGAAAAAATCGAGCTCTGCTCCGGCCCCGCCAAGTGAACGATGCGGTTGCGGCCGAGAAAAAGGAGATACTGCGTCGCTTCAACTGCCGCCTTCTCATTGTCGATGCCGACGAAGGCAATCGCCGGGTTTGCGACAGGCCTGGAGATCGCGACGATCCTGCGAGTGTATTGCGGAAGCTCTCCCAGCTCGGATGGCAGGCGGCCGTTGAGAAGGATGAGACCATCGGCGGTTCCGGTCATCAGCTGCCGGGCAAGTGCAACTTCCCTTTCTTCGCTTCCTTTCGTGCTCCCGACGATGACGCCGATATTGTGTTCTTCGAGAGCCTCTTCGATCCCCAGTATGACGTCCGGATGGGAGAAAGCGGCAATGTTCGGAACAATGACGAGGATCTGGTTGGCTTTTCGGGATCGGAGCATGCGAGCATTATGGTTCGCAACGTAACCGCTCTCCTTGGCGATCTCTGCAATTCGCGCACGCGTTTGTGGAGTCACAGCAGGCGATCCCGAGAGGGCCCGACTGACGGTGGACGGATTGACGCCAGCGAGCCGGGCGATATCAACGATCGTAATGCTCGCCTTGGCTCTTGCCGCCTGTCCTTTGGCTTTTGGGAGGGTCACAGGCAGTCAGTGTCGCTGTTTGAAAGGACGTAACCGTTTCCCTGGTCGGCTCGTAACCTCATTCAGGCTCCTCCTGAGCCTCGTCGAGATAAGGCGCGATGATCAGGTCACTCACAACAGACGCGTATCTCACCCGTTCCTCGGCATTCAGACCCTCGTCCGTAATGATGCGGTTGATCCTTTCGATCGGGATCGTACGATAAATCGCCCTGCTACCGAACCGGCTGCTGTCGATCAAAAGCGTCGTTTCAACCGACGCGTTGATCATAGCGCGTTGTAGCTGCACCAGTTCCAGTGACGTGTCGCTTGCACACTCGGTGTCGACCGCTTGCGAGGATAGGAACAGATGATCGCAACGCAGTTCGCGAACGAAATTGATCGCCGTTTCCCCGAGCAGCGAATAGGCGCCCGGACGACAGATGCCACCCGGTACCACGAGCTTGATATGGTCTTTGTTCACAAGGACATCCGCAACATGTACATCGTTCGTCACGACCGTCAGCGGCGTCGTCAGTTCGGCGATGACATAGGCGAACTGATGCAGGGTCGAGCGTGAATCGATGAAAATGCTCTGCTCCGGCTGGAGGAGCTTTGCGGCTGCCACCGCGATGGCGCGTTTTTCCTCGACGGCCGTCTGACGCGCTTCATCGACGAGCTGCTCAAAGGTCGTGCTGCGACGAACGCGCACGGCTCCTCCATGCGTTCTCCTCACGACACCCTGAGATGCCAGGAAATCGAGATCGCGGCGGATAGTCGAGATGGAGGTGTTGAGGCGCTTGGCGAGATCCTGGCTCGAGGCGACCTGGTTTGAGGAAAACCATTCCATGATTTTCTCGCGCCGCTCGGCGGGCAAAAAGTCTTCCGATTGCGGTGTTTCCGTCTCAGCCAAGAGCAGACCCTCTTTCTTTCTCAATGGAGCGCGACCTTACAGAAACAGCAGGGAAACTGAAAGCAGGGGCGATCGACCGCCACCTCTAATCGTCGACCGCCCGAGCGCGCCGGGCGGCCGATGATGATCTCGTTACAGAGTGACGTTGATATATTCCGAGCCGGCAGCGCCCACGCCCTTGTAGGCGGTCACCTCGATTTCAACGCGGAAATCCGGACCGCCGAGTGGCGGGCAGGTGACCGTGCTGCAAGGGTCGATGCCTCGGAACTTTTCGCCCACATAGGCCATAACGGCGGGAGCATCGGCAACGTTCGGAATGACGACGCGCGAACGCACGACGTCGGCAAGAGTTGCGCCAACCGCTGCAAGGGCGCCCTCGATATTATGGAAGCACTGCTTGGCCTGTTCGACCGGGTCGGTCGACATCTCGCGGGTCTTGTAATTGCGTCCGGCGGTGTTGGACACAAACACCCAGTTGTCGACAGCGACAACGCGCGAATAGCTTTCCTTTTCCTCATAGAGGCTGCCGGATTTGACTTTGGTCACCTTTACCATGGGTAAGATCCTTCCTTTGTGGGATTAAACGATCAGGCGGTTGCCGCCCGATGAGGTTTTTGCTCGGCGCCGAGGCGGTAGATCCGTTCGGCAAATTCGGCCGTGATGCGCTCTTGCTTGATGTCGCGGCGAATGGCCTCCAGGGACCGGCCGGAGGGCTCGCCGTAACCGCCGCCGCCGGGGGTCACCAGCTCGACCACCTGTCCCGCCTTCAACTGCACGGTTCCCGGCAGGTTCTGCTGGCCGTTTCCGAAATCAAAATGCGAACCGGTGGCCTGCAGACCGCCTTCAAGTCCCCAGGGATAGACTGACAGCCGTCCACCCTCGACGCTGAACCGGCAATCGGCTTCGATGCGATAGACGCGCCGCAGCCCCATGCCGCCGCGCCATGTGCCGGCCCCTGCCGAGCCGTTGACGAGTTCATAACGCAGGAGCGTCAGAGGATATTCCAGCTCGAGCGCTTCGACCGGAAGGTTGGACGTATTCGTCATGTGGACATGGACGCCGCTCAGCCCGTCTGCCGTTGGACGCGCCCCGCCACCGCCGCCGATGGTCTCGAGATAGACCCAGAGCGAACCATCTTCACGTGTGCCAGTGAAGAGAGCCCCGGTGCAGGCACCATTGCCTGCGGCCGTCACCCTGCCGGGCAGAGCTTTCGCCAGTGCGCCCTGGACAAGGTCGGCAACGCGTTGGCAAGCGGCGATACGTCCGTCGACAGCTGCAGGGTGCTTGCAGTTGAGCAGCGATCCGTGTGGCGCCTCCACGCTGATCGGCCGCGACAGACCGGCGTTCGGCAGGATGGTCGGGTCGATGACCGCCTTGACGGCATAGTAGCAGGTCGCCAGCAGGGCCGTGTAAATGACGTTCAGCCCGGCGGGGACCTGCGGCGGCGCGTCGAAGGCGATGTGCATCGCATCGCCACTGATGGCGATGTCCACCTTGAGCTCCATGATATCGGAGAACTGGTTGCTGTCGAAGTAGTCCGTGAAGCTGTAGACACCGTCGGGAATGGCGGCGATGCCGGCGCGCATCTTGCGCTCTGCATAGTCCTGGAGGGCGTCGCCGGCCGCCAGAACGAGATCCGCGCCGTATTTCGTGCAGAGATCCTGCATGCGCTGGACACAGAGCCGGTTGGCTGACATCTGGGCGCGCAGGTCCGACAACCGCTCGTGCGGGACCTGGCAGTTCAGCAGGAACATGTCCTGCAGATCCTTCTGCAACTGGCCTTGGCGATAGAGCCGCACGGGCGGGATGCGCAGACCTTCCTGATAGATATGGGCATGGCCGCGGTCGGCGAAGTCGGCATGGTGAGCGGTGTTGACGGCCCATCCAACCATCGTCTCGCCATGAAAGATGGGTTCTGCGAGTACGATATCCGGCAGATGCGTTGCGCCGCCCTCGTAGGCGTCGTTGCCCATGAACACGTCGCCCGGCTTGATATCGTCGGCGGCGAAGCGCTTGTTGATATGCGGGATAATGCCGATGAAGCTGCCGAGGTGCATCGGAATGTGCTCGGCCTGGCACAGGGTGTTTCCGTGCCGGTCGAAGAGGGCGGTCGAGCAATCGCGCCGCTCCTTGATGTTGGTCGAGTAGCTGGCACGCACCAGCGCCTCGCCCATCTCCTCGACGATCGATGTCAACGCGCTGCCGATGACTTCCACGGTGATCGGATCGATCTTGCTCATGCCCGTGTCTCCAGAATGAGGTTGAGATAGGGGTCGACTGTCGCCTGCGTGTCCGGGAGGATGACGGTGGTGGTGTCCATCTGCTCGACGATCGCCGGACCGGCAATGCGGTTGCCTGGTTTCAGTTTTTCACGGGCATAGACAGGGCAGGGCAGGAAATCTTTGGCCTCATCCATATAGACCTGCCGGGAGCCGATGACGGCGCCGTCACAGGACGGGCCAGCATCCGGCAATGAGGCGAGCTCGGCCTTGTTGACGACACCGGCCGCCTCGAGCCGCAACGTCACGATCTGGATCGCCTCGCCCTCGGCGATGAAGCCGAAGCGCTGCAGATGGGCCTGCTCGAAGCCCTTGACCAGCGCGGCAAGGGTATCCGGGCCCACCGTGCCCGCGGGTACAGAGACCTGCAGTTCATAGTTCTGGCCGACATAACGCATGTCGGCGGTCCGATTGACGACACGCCGCCCGGCCTCGATGTCTTCCTGATCAAACCAGGCTCCGGCCTGGGCTTCGAGCGCTTGGAAACCGCTGATCATCGGCTCGACGGCGTTCTCATCGACCTTCATCAGGCGAGAGATGGCGAAATCGGAACGCAGATCGGTCAAAAGCAGGCCAAGGGCGCAGAGCGTGCCGGGCGTGAGCGGCACGATGATGCAGCTCATGTCGAGTTCCTTGGCGAGCCGAGCAGCGTGAAGAGGCCCCGCGCCGCCGAATGCCATCAGCGCGTAGTCGCGCGGATCATGGCCGCGTTGCACGCTGATCAGACGGATCGCCTTTGCCATGTTCGCCGTGACGACGGAAATGATACCCTGTGCCGTCTCCATCAGGCCAAGGCCGAGCTGATCGGCCAGGCGCTGCACGGCCTCGATCGCGAGATCGCGCCGGACCTTCATGCGTCCGCCGAGGATTTCGACCGGATTGAGGGTCTGCAGGACGATGTTCGCATCGGTGACGGTCGCCTCCGTATTGCCGCGTCCGTAGCAGACCGGTCCGGGATCTGCCCCTGCCGAGCGCGGACCGACCTTCAAAAGGCCGCCGCTGTCGACAAAGGCGATCGAGCCGCCGCCGGCCCCGACGGTGTGGATGTCCAGCATCGGCGCCTTGATCGGATAGCCATGTACGTTGGCCTCTCCGGTAAGCTTGCAGATGCCGCCCTGCAGCAGCGCCACGTCGCTCGACGTTCCGCCGACGTCAAAGGTGATGATATTGTCGAAGCCGGCCAGTCGTCCGACCGCTTGGGCCGCCACGACGCCGGTGCTCGGGCCGGAAAGGACGGTGCGGACCGGAAGCTGCGCGGCCATGTCAAAGCCGATGACGCCGCCGTTCGACTGGGTCAGCTGCGGGGCGACTGGCACGCCGAGCTCGCTCAAGCGCAGTTTGAGCCTGTCGATATAGCGCTGCATCACCGGACCAAGATAGGCATTCACGACCGTCGTCGACATGCGCTCGTATTCGCGAAACTCCGGTGCCACCTGATGCGAGGCACTGACGAAGACATCAGGCATTTCTTCGCGGAGGATGTCGACTACGCGCTGCTCGTGGGCGCTGTTTAAGAAGCCATAGAGGAAACAAACCGCGATTGCCTTGACGTCCTCCTCGGCGAGCGTACGCACGGCCGCGCGCAGCTTTTCCTCGTCGAGCGAGCGATCCGTCGAGCCATCGCATTTGAGACGTTCGGGAACTTCCTGCCGGCGGTCGCGGCTGACGAGGGTTTCCGGTTTCTCGGCGTTCATGTCGTAGAGGCTGGGGCGCTTCTGGCGACCAATCTCCAACAGGTCGCGGAAGCCATCGGTGGTGATCAGCCCGGTTGCGACGCCTTTCAGCTCGATCAGGGCGTTCGTGGCAACGGTGGTTCCGTGACCGAGAAAGGCCACATGTGCCGCGGTGCTGCCGACGGTCGCGAGCCCCTCCGAGACGCCGCTTGCAATTCCGCGTGAAGGATCGTCCGGTGTCGACGGTACCTTCCAGATGTCGAGCTTGCCGGTTTCGTCGTCGAACAGGCAGACGTCGGTGAACGTGCCTCCGGAATCAACTCCAATTCTCAATGCCATGTCTTCACCCTCTGTGGCCAAGGTTTTAGCGAGCGGATCAGGCTGCCTTGGTCTTCTTGAAACGATCGAAACGGAATGGCGCGGGATCAACGCAGGGCCGCGCGCCGGTGACGATGTCGGCCATCAGCTTTCCGGCACCGGGACCGATGCCGAACCCATGTCCGGAGAAGCCGCTGGAAATGAAGAAGCCGGGAATGCCGCCGACCGGAGAGATGACCGGAACCGCATCCGGCGTCACGTCGATCAAGCCGGCCCAGCTCTGCGTGATCCGGCTCTCGGCAAAGGCCGGAAATGCCTTGACCAGATGTGCAAGGCCCTCCCGGTTGAAGCGCTCGAAAGGTACGGGATCGAGAATACGCACCTGTTCGAAAGGCGTGATCTCGTCTGGAGCCCAGTTGCCGGGGGTCCGCCACTCTTCGATGAACCGATTGCCCACCCGAAGTTTCAGCTCGCGCCAGCTCTTGATAAGGGTTGGCACGAAGTCGGCAAACAGGCGGAAGCTGTCAGGCACGATGGGCGCGATATTGGCGTTGCGCATGGCAATCGAAAAACTGCCGTCCAATCGTCGTCGGAAAGAGAAATTGTCCGCGCCGACCGGCAGCTCGGGCACGCCTTCTACCGAGGTGGCCCGTGCCACGGAACCGAGGATCTTCAGCTGCGGAAAATCAATACCCATGTTTCCGCTGAAGAGCCGCGACCAGGCGCCGCCAGCCAGGATGACGGAGGAGCAGGCGATGCGTCCGCGTTCCGTGATCACGCCGCTGACCATGCCTGCCGAGCGTTCGATGGCCCGGACCGCACAGCCCGTCATCACGTGGGCACCAGCGCGGATGGCGCCGCGGGCAATCGCCGGCGCTGCCTTAAACGGTTCGGCACGGCCGTCGGTGGAGGTATGCAGGGCGGCAGTGAACCCTCCGGTCATGCCGGGCAGGTGCTGGCCCAATTCTTCGCTTCTAAGCAGTCTGGAATCGAGGCCGAAATCGCGCGCATGCACCAGCCAGGCCTCATATTCGGCCTCCTGGCGCGCGTTGCGGCAAAGATAGGCGATGCCGGTCTGCCGGAACCCGGTTTCCTCGCCGGTGCGCGCGTTCATACCCTTCCACAGAGAAAGGCTTTGGATGGCAAGAGGCAGTTCGGAGGGGTCACGACCCATCTGCCGCACCCAGCCCCAGTTGCGGCCCGACTGTTCGCCCGCGATGAGCCCTTTTTCGCAAACCGCAACGGATACACCGCGTTCGGCCAGCTCCAGCGCCGTCGAGACGCCGACGATTCCGCCGCCGATGACGACGACATCCACCTTTGCGGGCAGGGCCTGCGTGGAGGGGACGGCGTCGGGAATGATACGTGACATGGTTCTATCTCGCCGGCATTGATCAGAGCATGTCTTCGAGTCGGCAATTCACCAGCATCTCAGCCATTGCTGCATTGTTGGGAAGCTCGATTGCGGTGCGCACGAGCGAGGCCAGGGTTTCCGGCTGGATCATCTCATCAGGGATGACCTTGTTCGTGTAGGCGCTCATTTCGGTGCGCACGAAGCTCGGGCATATCGCTGTTGCTCGCACCCCCTTTTCCCAGGCGACATGGCGAGTCGTATGGGTCAGCCCCATCAGCGCGAACTTGGTCATGTTGTAGCCGACGAAGGCGTTTCTGACGCGCTTTCCGGACAGCGAGACGACGTTGATGATACGTCCGGCGCCCGTCGCTTCGAGGTGGGGCATGCAAAGACGGGTGAGGCGCAGTGGCGCTTTTACATTGACGGCCCAGAGCCGGTCGAGCGCCTCGTCGTTGTCGTCCATGAGCGACACGCGCTCGCCGAGGCCGGCATTGTTGACGAGTGCGTCAATCCTTTGAAATTTCGCGGCAGCAGCTGCCACCCATTGCTCTGCCGTTGCCGGATCGTAGGCATCGAAATGGGCATAGTGCAGCCGATCGTTTTCCGGGCCGAGCTGCGCCTCCAGCGCCTTGACGTCGCGGGCGCCGAGGCTGAGCCGATAACCATGTTCGACGAGTTCGCGGGCGATTGCGAGCCCAATGCCGCGGCTCGCCCCTGAAATCAGCGCCACGCGTGAGTGATGTTCTGGTGTCATTGTCCATTCCCCCTGGCGTGACTGCCCGGTCGCGCATTCGTTTGCATTGACGGTAAGCGGGCTTTTCATTTCTGACAAGCCGGAATTTGGTAGAAATCTCAAAAAAGCTTCAAAAACTTCCATCCAAGAAAAGTTTCTCCCGAAATACAAACGTATGCTTGACGGAGTTTGGCGCTTTGTGCCTTAATAATTCAAAATATGCGCATAAGCGCTCAAAAACTACGGGAACGGGCTCTCCGGCAATGGAGGGCAGAAATCGCAGATCGGATCGCGGTATGCCGGGTAGGGAAATTCTGAAAATCGACAATCTTTCCGTCGCCTTCAAGACGGGCGAGGGCCTGCGCGCCGCGGTCAACGGCGTGTCACTTTCGCTGACATCCGGTGAAATTCTGGGCCTCGTCGGCGAAAGCGGCAGCGGGAAAACCATCCTGTCGCTGGCTGCGATGGGCCTCCTGCCGCGCAATGCGGTCGTGACGAGCGGACGTGTCGACTTCGCCGGCGCGAATTTGTTGACAGCGCGGCCCGACGTTCTGCGAAAGCTGCGCGGCAAGCGCATCTCGATGATCTTTCAGGATCCGATGGCGTCTCTCGACCCGGTGTTTTCCTGCGGAAGCCAGATCATTGAGGCGATCCTGCTGCACGAGCGGGTGAACCGCCGGCAGGCAGGCGAACGTGCCCGCGATCTGCTGGCCCGAGTCGGGATCTCCGATCCGGCGCGCTGCATGCGCTCCTATCCTCACGAACTCTCGGGCGGACAGTGCCAGCGTGTCATGATCGCCATGGCGGTCGCCTGCAAGCCGGATGTCATCATCGCCGATGAGCCGACGACAGCCCTTGACGTTACGGTACAGAAGCAGGTGCTTGGTCTGCTGCGCAGCCTCAATCAGGAAATCGGCGCCGCCATTCTGCTCATCACGCATGATCTTGGGGTCATCTACGAGGTCGCTGACCGCGTTGCCGTCATCTACCGAGGTGATCTCATGGAGGAGGCCACTACAGGCGATCTCTTTGTGTCGCCGCGCAGCGCGTACACCAAGGCGCTGATCGCCTCGATGCCGTCTGTCTCCGCACCGAAGAGCCGTCTGCCCGTGATTGGCAGGGATGACCGCGGTGCGATCTCAAGTATCGTCGAGGCCCGATCGGCACCTAGGGTGCGACCTGCGTCGGAGCCGGAAGGCGCGACGCTACTCGACATCCGGAACCTGACAAAGACCTTCTGGACTCGTGAGAGCGCCCTTTCAGCGCCGCAGGCATTTAGCGCCGTCGACGACGTCAGTCTCGCGATCCAGGCCCGCTCGACGCTCGGTCTTGTCGGTGAATCGGGCTGCGGAAAATCGACCTTGTCTCGGCTCGTCATGCGTTTGATGGAACCGGACAGCGGCTCCATCGAATTTGAGGGTCGCGATCTCGTCTCGCTTGACCGCGATCGATTGCGTGCAGCGCGCCGCGACTTCGCCCTGGTGTTCCAGAACCCTTATGGCTCTCTCAATCCGCGACAGACGGTGACCGACCTTGTCGCCGCGCCGATCGACATCCACGAGAAAGGACGCGATCGTGAGGCAACGGTCGCGAAGCTCCTCGACGCCGTCGGTTTGCCCCGCGACGCCATGCGCCGTTATCCTCACGAGTTCTCGGGTGGCCAACGTCAGCGCATTGTCATCGCCCGCGCTCTTGCCCTCAACCCGAAGCTTTTGATTTGCGACGAGGCCGTCTCGGCACTGGATGTGTCCGTTCAGGCGCAAGTCCTCAACCTGCTGCAGGATCTGCAGGACGAATTCGACCTGACTTACCTGTTCATCTCGCATGACATGTCCGTAGTCCGCCACGTCAGCGACACGATCGCAGTGATGCAGAAAGGCAAGATCGTCGAAACCGGCCCTGCCGCAGACGTTTTCGACAATCCCAAGGCTGAATACACCCGTACGCTTCTCAGCGCCGTGCCGAAGATCGGCACCGTGCAGCTAACCGCTCTGGAGGCGCGTTGATGGAGACCCTATCGACCTTTGTCATCACGCTGGGATCAAGGCTCATTACGGCGCTGGTCCAGCTATGGGTCATCGCGACCCTCGTATTTTCCATCATGTACATCATGCCAGGCGATCCGGTTCTGTTGCTGCTGGGGCCAGAGAGCAATCCCTCACCAGAAACAGTTGCCGCGATGCGTCAGCAGCTGGGCCTCGACCAGCCCGTCCTGTCCCAATATCTCAAATGGCTCGGCAATGCCGCCACCGGCGATCTCGGCAACTCTCTCGATGGCGTTCCGGTCGTCGAGTACGTGACCTCCAGCCTTCCCAAGACCACTGAGCTTGCCAGTGCTGCGATCGTCCTTGCGGCCATCATCGGCGTGCCGGTCGGCATTGCGGCCGCCCTGCGACGCGGTCGTTTTCTCGACGGTCTTTTGACGTCGCTCTCGACACTCGGCATTTCAGTGCCTGTCTATATTCTCGGGTCGCTTCTTATTCTGCTGCTGAGCCTCAAGCTCGGATGGCTTCCTTCGAGCGGCTACACCGACATTTCCCGAAACGCCTTCCTGCATTTTCAGAAGCTGACCTTACCGGCAGTTACTCTCGGCCTCGGGCTCGCCGCTTCGATCGCCCGCATGACGCGCTCTTCGATGTTAGAGATCCTGGGTCGTGATTTTGTGCGGTCTCTGCGGGCGAGGGGAATGCGCGAACGCCGCGTGATCTGGCTTCACGTCCTTCGCAATGCGGCGATCCCGATCGTCACGATCATCGGTCTGCAACTTGGCAACCTGATGGGTGGCACAGTCCTGGTCGAGGCCCTCTTCAACTGGCCGGGATTGAGCACTCTTCTCGTCACGGCCGTTTCGAACCGCAACTATCCCTTGGTCCAGGGAAGTATCCTGACCATCGCGGCACTGTTCATCCTGATTAATCTGTGCGTCGACATCCTCTACAGCCTGCTCGATCCACGCATCCGCCGGAAACGCGCATGAAGACGACCTTTCTTTTTCGCCGACCGCTCGTTGCCTCCAGTCTGCTTGTCGTGACGGCGGTACTCACGATTGCACTGGCCGGGCCTCTTCTCGCCCCGCACGATCCGCTTGCCATCAACCAGAACGCGGTCAACCAGGCGAGTTCGACGCAATACCTGCTCGGCACCGACGAGTTCGGCCGCGATATCTTATCGCGTCTCCTTGTCGGCATCCGTCCGACGATCCTGGTGGCGGTCATCTCTACCATCATCGCCGCGATTGGCGGCACGGCTTGCGGCATCGTCGGCGCCTACAGCCGGCCGGTATTCGCCTTCTTCATCATGCGCGGCGTCGATATCATGCTGAGCTTCCCGGCAATCCTGCTGGCTTTGCTGGCCGTCGGCTTCTGGCGCAGCGGCGTCGTGAGCCTCAGTGTTGTCATCGGCATCATCTTCATCCCGCAGTTTGCGCGCGTTGCGCAATCGGCGGCCCTCCAGGTGATCAGGCAGGAATTCGTCGAAGCCGAGCACGCCATGGGCGCGCGATATCTTCGCGTCGTCTTGCGGGCGATCCTGCCCAATATTCTATCGCCACTGGTTGTTCAGGCAACATTGACGATCGCCGCGGCGATCCTGCTCGAATCCGGCCTGAGTTTTCTCGGTCTCGGCATCGTGCCACCCGAACCATCATGGGGGCAGATGATCGGGACGGCGCGCGGCTATCTCAGCCAGAATCCCATGTATGTTGTCTGGCCCTCCGTGTGCCTCGCGCTCACTGTTCTCGCCATCAACGTCCTCGGCGATGCGCTTCGTGACCATCTCGATCCGAGACTTCGCGAAAACTGACAATCTTCAACAAAGAAAGGGAACATCATGAAGAGAATTCTCCAAATGGCTCTCGCTGCGAGCCTTCTGGGTCTGACCGCGACCAGTGCGCTCGCAGGCGGCACCCTCTACTTCGGCCTTTCGGGAGAGCCGTCGACCCTCGATACAGTAATCCAGCCCGGTACATCCGGCCGCACAGTCAAGCTGGCGATCCATCGCGGACTTGTAAATTATGGTGTCGACGGAAAGATCACACCGGAGCTTGCCGAAAGCTACGACGTCAGCCCCGACGCAAAGGAATTCACCTTCCATCTGCGAAAGGCCACCTTCCATGATGGTTCTCCCGTAACCGCTGCCGATGTGAAAGCCTCTCTGGAGAGAATTCTCGACCCTAAGGGAAAAGCCGCCTTCCGCAACGAGCTTTCGATCACTTCTAAGATCGAAACGCCGGACGAAAAGACCGTGGAGCTGACCCTTTCGAGCCCATCGGTTGCGCTCGTCGACTATCTTGCACTGCCAGAATCCGTCATCGTGCCGGCGGCGTGGCTCGCAAAGAATGCCGATAATCCGACCGCCTCGCCGATCGGTGCCGGCCCCTTTAAATTCGCCGGCTGGACGCGCGGGCGAGAGATCGTCGTCGAAAAATATGACGGCTACTACAAGCCCGGCAAACCGGATTTGGACGAGGTCCACTACGTCTTCTACAGCGATGAGAATACGCGCGTGAACGCGCTGAAATCGGGAGACGTCGACATCATCGACTATGTTCCGGCCAAGGACGCTGCCGATCTTGAAAAAGGGCCTGACACGGAGCTTTTGAGGAACACCGGTCCCTTCATGGGACTGCAGTTCAATACGAAGTTCGAACCGTTTTCGAAGCCGGAAGTTCGCCAGGCGATCGCCTATGCCGTCGACCGCAGTGTGATCATCAATACCGCCTTCAACGGCCTGGGCAGCCCGATTTACGGTATCGCCATTCCGAAAGGTTACATGGGCTATTCCGAAGCCAAGGCAAACTATTTCTCGCATGACATCGAGAAGGCCAAGGCACTGCTTGCCAAGGCCGGATACCCAAACGGCTTCGAGGCGCGACTGCTCGCGTCGTCGCAATACAGTTTCCATCAGAATACGGCGGTCGCCATTCAGTCCGAGCTTGCAAAAATCGGCATCAAGGTAAACCTTGACCTCCCGGACTGGGCGAGCCGCATGGCCAAGGCGACTGCTGCTGATTACGATTTTACTGTGCTCGGCAGCCTTGGCGAGATTACCGATGCCGACTGGCTGAGCAATTACTATTACGGCGGCGACAAGCTCGTCCGGACCAACAATTCCCCGTACTTCAACGATCCGCAGATCAACGAACTGCTCGACAAAGGCAGGGCAACCATAAACAAGGACGAGAGGGCGAAAGTCTACGATGCCTTCGTCGACAGAGCGCTCGAATTGTCGCCGCTCGTCTACTTCATGTGGCGCGAACAGAACTACGCCGTCAGGAAGGGCGTGACCGGTTTTACCAACATGCCCGGCTTCCTGACATTCCAGTCAGGTCTCAGCATCGAGAACACCAAGATTGAATGATAGGAAAGGCTGCCGGACGCGATAGGCGTTCGGCAGCTCCGCATCTGCGGCGGTGCATCACGATCGATGTACGTTGTGGGAGAATAACGTTTCCCGAGAAGGGTGGCGGGTGACTGAGATCATCTCCGCACATGCTCCGACTACAATTCTCTAACCCAGAGGCGTCGCAGGTTCGAAACTTATCAGTGGGCCGCCGGCACGGAGTTTTCACTGAAAATTATCGGTCGCCACAGGGGCAGCGGTTCGATTCCTTTCAAGGCGATCAATTCAGCAAGGCAGCTTTCAGTCCGAGCCGGGCAATGTGGCCAGTCGACTCGCGAGCGCCGGGTGCGTGTTTTCCAAGAGACAAAGCCCCGCGATGCGACGGTGGTGTCGTGATAACGCTGCAGCAAGGCGGTACTATTGCCTAATGCTGTCTAATCGCGCCAAGTCGAACTAACGCATACCCCGCGCCTCCAATTTGAATTAAAAGGTCTGCTCTCATTTCCCCGTCGGTGACGACCTTGATTTTGGTCCATTTGTCTATCTTGGTATCGAGTGGGAGAGGCAAGCCTTCGCGCAGCAAGAGGGTAAGCTCAGGTGCTCTTTCCGACTTATAGATGCAAATCCTCATCGCACGGCGCTCTAACTGCACAGATTTGTGACAGTTATATTGCAGTGCGTTATTAACTATTGCAATGCCACAAAAACTTTCTCCGCAAATGTCGCCTTGCGGAGGAGAAAAGCCCTGACTGAGTCATTTGTTGTCTATGGGCATCGGGCTTAGGATCTATCCCGATCGAAGAAAGCGCACGGCGGCGATGTTTGCAATCAGCGCAGGCAAAAGCGCGGCCACAAAACGGAGATCGCAACGTTGTCAAGCTGAGCTGCGCCGGCAGTGCCGAGACCGGTAATTTATCCGGGGTCGAAACGGGTTGTTAGGCTTGAGCAGTCCATCAGTGTCGCTTTGTCCGGAGAGAAGGCAATGGCAGTGGAATGGACGATTACGATCGAGGGCAGGAATGAATTCGGCGACATCTGCCGGAAAGAGGTCCGCATCGACAAGAGCTGGGAACGTCTGTTTGACGGCGACATCGGCTTGTCGATCGATGACGGCAAGAAGATCATGGCGGCGTTGCAGAGCGCGGCCGTAAACCATGAGGCGGAAACCTATTCCCTTTTTCGTCGGGTCTGTCCAGATTGCCACACGTTCCGGCCAGTTAAGGATTATACGAGGCGCCGGATCCGAACTGTTTTTGGGACGGTGGAAGTGCGCAATCCCCGCTGGATGCTGTGCCGGGATTGCAATCCGGGTATGGTCGTTGGGTTCGCGCCGCTGAAGGAGTTCTGCGCAGATCGGGCAACGCCCGAACTGATGGAACTGACAGCGCGGATAGGAAGCATGATGCCGTACAGGCAGGCAGCGAAGATGCTGGCCGAGTTCTTGCCCGTCGAGCCGACCGAGAGGCATGCAACCGTGCGCAAGCGCACCATCAGGATCGGTGAGCGGTTGGACGCGGCAGATGCAGGAGAAGAACGTCGCGCAAGGAGTCAAGCGAACGAACGACGCCAGCTTGAAATGCAGTTGCCCGGTGATCGCCGCAAAGAGTTCGTCATTAGTATCGACACAGCGCATGTTCGCAGCGCCGATCCCAATCAGCTCGAAGCTTCGAGCTCGTCGTGGCCAGATGTGGTCGCGGCGGTCGGGGCGAAAGGGGCGGACGCTATTTCGTTACTGGCAGCACCGACCAATCGGCGATCCGGGACCGAGCGCTCTACACTCTCCAGCGAGAAGGGTATTGCGGCTTTGGCGACGTCACCGTGATCTCGGATGGCGCTGAAATTCTGAAACGCCTGCCACGCGCCATGCCGAAGCCTACCACCCACATCATTGACTGGTTCCACATCGCCATGAAGATCCACCCCATGCAGCAAATCGCCGATCACATCGTTCGATCCGATTCGGGCCTTTTTGACGCGCTCCCCTCCATCGACAAGGACATCAGAGCTGTGAAGTGGCGTCTGTGGCACGGACACGTCGATCGCGCAATCCGCGACCTGGAACGGCTTTTGACGAAACTGAAGGATTGGCAAGGAGAATGCCCGCTTTCGGTTGTACGGCTTCATAGCCTGGGTTCTCAGATCCTGACCTATGTCCATTCAAATCGCGGTGCGATTGTCAATTATGGCAAGCGCTATCGGGCCGGCCTTCGCGTCGCCTCGACCCGAGCCGAGTCGGCCGTGAACTCACTCGTCGGCAAGCGGATGGTCAAGAAACAACAAATGCGCTGGTCCTCCAAGGGTGCCCACCTGCTAATGCAGGTCCGCACGGCAGATCTAAACGGCGAGCTTCGCGATCGACTGCGTGCACAATTCAGGCAGCCAGAGCCGAACGTGCCACCACTCTTCAAACCCAAACCACCCCTCCTGCGCGCCGCTTAACCCCATTGAAGTTACCGGTCTCGCATGAAAACCCTTTGGTCACGGGTGCCTCCCGCACTGCAGTTATTGCAAGTGTTCCGTGCTGCCACCGGCCGCCAAATGCGCAGAAGCCCCGACGGCGGCATCACCATCAAATCGGCCGTGGCTGTCTTTGGTTGATAAAGGCCGCGTACGATTTCGCACTCCTCTTGTTCCGCCCCCAATGTTCATGGGCCGACTTGCCAGCTCTCTGTTTCTGTCACATATGAGCAAAACAAGCCTCAAATGTGCATCAAACAGGAGTTCACATGGCTCGCCGTCCCCTTCAGCGCGTGCAAGCAGCCCTCGTCGCACGACGTTTCTACGTCCATAATCACAGCAAATCACAGATTGCGGATGAACTCGGGATCTCCCGGTTTAAAGTCGCGCGTCTGATTGACACCGCCATCGATGAGGGGATTATCAAATTCGTCATCAACGACCAGGGCGGTCTTAATACGGAATTGGCAGAAGCTGTCCGCCATAAATTCGGGCTCAAAGCAGTGCTCGTTCTTGACGGTCCAGACCTGCCTGCGAGTGCCCTGGTCGAGCCGATAGGACTGCTCGCGGCGGAACTCCTCGAGGAGACCCTTGTCGATGGACAGCTTCTAGGCGTCGCATGGGGAAGAACACTTGCTGCGACCGCTCGGGCGTTGACACAGCTTCCCAAGGTTGACGTCATACAGGCGGCAGGAAGTCCAAACGGGCTAGAATACTCCCAAAATCCGGTCGAACTCGTTCACCGTTTTGCGCGTGCGAGCGGCGGTGTCGCCTATCCCGTATACGGGCCGATGTGGGCGGAAGATCTGCAGCTTATAAGAAAGTTGCGGGAGGAGTCTTCAATCTCCGCGGTTGTTTCCCGATACGACAACATCGACGTTCTCGTTGTGGGCATCGGATCGTGGAACCCTGCGGAATCTTGCCTCTGTTCGGGCTTTCCGGATGCTTGGCGAGAAGCTGCGCTTTCCAATGGCGTATGCGCCGATCTCTGCGCGACGTTGATCGACTTCAATGGCAACGCCGTTGCGAATATGCTTGACGACATGGGTCTGAGCATAAGCACCCAACAGCTACGCAAAATTCCGGAAGTGATCGGAATCGGTGGCGGCGAAGAAAAAGCAGAGGCGATTGCTGCGGTTCTTCGAGGGGGCTGGCTTCGGGTCTTGGTGACCGACGCCGGGGTGGCGAGGAAGCTGATTTCCTGAGATTTTTCGGCATAGTCTGGGATTTTTGCAACGCAACATGAAGCCCAGGCAGAAAACGTAAATGCCACTTACCGCTCAAATGAGCACAGCAGTGCTCACTTGACGATCTTGTGAAGCTATTTTATGTGTTTCTCAACAACTAGGGAGACCATCATGCAGGCAGACCAAGAGTGGCTTGAAAGGGCAAGAAGCGTCATCCGTTCAGATGCCAACGCAATTTTGGGGGCGCTAAACGGCGTTGATCAAAGTTTTCTCGCTGTGGCTAAGCTCCTCGCAACATGCGCAGGCAAAGTCCTCGTCACCGGAAGCGGAACATCGGGGGCCATCGCCAGCCGTGCCGCTCATCTCCTCTCCGTCGGTGGAACGCCTGCCTTTCACCTGCCGCCATCCGACGGGCTGCATGGCGGACTCGGTGTGCTTCAGCCGCAGGACATCGTGCTTGCCCTGTCGAAAGGTGGAAGCTCAGCCGAATTGAACGAGTTCTGTACCCGGGCGAGAACGCTCTGTGGTTCCCTTGTCTCCATTACAGCTTCGCCCGAAAGCGAGTTGGCCCTAATGTCTGACCATGTCATTCGGCTCACGCTACCAGAGGGTACTGATCTCGGGTCCGTTGTCGCCACGGGTAGTTCGCTTGCCTCCGCAGCGGTCACCGACGCTCTCGTTGAAGTCTGCCGTATCGCTCGTGGTTACGGCTGGGACAAGATCTTGTTCACGCATCCCTCCGGTGCTGTCGGACGTGACTCGGAAGAGAGCCTCAAACGGCTGGTCCAGCCTGGAGCCTGATGGACATGCAACGCGATCTCGTCGCCGGTGTTGATTCCTCCACGCAGTCCTGCACAGTCATGCTGCGTCGGTTGAGCGATGGTGCAGTCGTAGCTGAGGCGCGTGCAGCCCACCCCCCCACCACGCCACCGGTAAGCGAACAGTCACCGGAGTCATGGTGGTCTGCCCTCAGCGAGGCCTTGTATCAGATTCGTCCATATCTCGGCAGGGTCGCTGCAATATCGGTTGGAGGGCAGGGGCACGGCCTCGTACTTCTCGGCAACGACGGCCTGTCGCTTCGTCCCGCGAAACTTTGGAACGACACGGAGGCCGCCCCCGATGCGACCGCGCTTATTGGAAAGCTGAGTGCGCAAGAATGGGCGGACCGAACAGGCTCCGTCCCGGCCGCGGCGTTGACCGTATCAAAGCTCGCTTGGACTGAACGCACACACCCGGGTCTAATTTCAAAAGCCCGTCACATTCTCCTTCCATCCGATTACCTAATTTACAGGCTTGGCGGACGCGCCGTCACGGAACGCGGCGTTGCCTCTGGGACCGGATACTTTAATCCGTTCAGCAATCAATGGGATCACGCCTTGGCGAGACTGGCGGTCGACGGGATCGATTGGGACAGAGTCCTGCCAGACATCACTGGATCCAGCGACCGTGCCGGGGTCGTCGGCACTTCAACTCAACTTGGCGAACTCAGCGGTGCAGTGGTCGGCGCAGGTACTGGTGACAACATGACCGCTGCACTGGGGATGGGCGTTCGCGAGGGCGATACGGTGATCTCGCTGGGCACCAGCGGGACGATCTACGGGATTACGAGGTCCGGCATTCGCGACGGGACCGGGGCCATCAACGGCTATGCGGACGCGACCGAAGCCTTCATGCCGATGGTTACCACGTTGAATTCTGCCAAGGTTACTGACGCGTTCCGGCGCATCCTCGGAATCGCTGTCGACGAGTTCGACCGCGTGGCAATCGATTGTCCGGCGGGGGCAGGTGGCCTGACATTGGTGCCCTATCTCGACGGCGAGCGTACGCCGGACCTTCCAGAAGCAACGGGTTTTCTAACCGGGATCCGTAGTGACGTTACGCCGGGACAGGTGGCGCGTGCGGCTGTAGAGGGGGTACTATGCGGCCTACTTGAAGGCGGCGACCTTTTGCAACGTGCCGGGCTTGATGGCGATGGCCGCCTGATAGTCACGGGAGGCGCTTCGCGTTCTAAGGCATACCGCCAGACGCTCGCAAATCTCACAGGGAGGCAGGTTTGGACTTGTCCGCTCGTGGAATCTGCAGCAGCGGGAGCCGCGGTCCAAGCCGCTGCGGCACTGATGAACGCATCGGCTCAGGAGGTAGCGGCAGCTTGGGCTCCGCCCCTGGATGTCGTCGCAGAACCCGAGAGTGATGCTTTCGGCAACGCTGAGCAGATCAGAGAAAATTATCGCAAGGCATGTTCGCGGGCTTAATCGCCGGCGGGATTTCAAGGAGGAGGAAATGGCATTGATTGCAACTTCACAGAGCGAAACCAAACAGGGCCTCCGCGTCCCGGCCGAAGCCGGCATCGCGTTTGTCTTGCTGGTTGTTCTGATCGCCGGGTCGCTGGCGTCTCCGAATTTTATGACCATGTCCAATATGTTCGTGTTGCTACTGAACGGAGCGGTGATCGGATTTCTCTGCCTCGGTCAGTCATTTGTGCTTTTCACAGGCGGGATTGACCTCTCCTGCGGGTCGGTCGTTGCGATGACATGCGTGATCGCGGCCGTGCTAATGGAGACCCTCGGTCTGCCTTGGCCGATCGCTGCGGTTCTGGTTCTTGGGGCAGGGGCACTCGCCGGGGCGATCAACGGTCTTATCATCGACAAAACAGGCGTCCCGCCATTCATCGTTACCTTCGCCATGATGGGGGTCGCCGCCTCCATTCCGCAGATCATCACAGGTGCGGAATCGATCCGTGTCATGCAGCTTGGTTACAGAATGATTGGCCAGTCACGGATTTTCGGGGTTCCCTTTCCCGTGATAGCTCTGGGTATCGCAATTGCGGTCGCGGCAATCTTCATTAAGCGCACCGTGACAGGGACACACATTTTCGCGGTGGGTGGAAATGCTGAGGCCGCACGGCTAGCTGGCGTCAACACATCGCGTATCACCGTCTTGGTGTATGCGATTTCGGGTCTCTGTGGCGCGTGTGGCGGGCTGATCTACGGGTCCCGTCTCATGACAGGCTACCCGACCGCGGGACGTGGCGACGAACTCTTCTTTTCCATTGCCGGAGCGGTCGTGGGCGGCGTCAGCCTGTTCGGCGGCATCGGATCGATCTACGGAGCCATGATCGGCGCGACCTTGATCGCAACCATATCCAATCTCATGAACGTATTGAATGTAAACGCGTACTGGCAGCCTCTCGTAATCGGCGTGATCATACTGATCGGTGTGACGTTCGACACGCTGCGCTCGTCGAGCCGCTTGTCGCTGCCATGGAAAAAATTGCTGAAACGCAGGATTTCGAACGGCTAGCTCCCGTCGAAGGTGAGACGGACACCATCGGGTGACGCCTCAGGTGAAGGACTATCATCTTAAAAAGGAGAACGAGATGAGTGTATTGTGGAGGAGTGTCAGAGCTGCGGCGGCGGGCGTGTCGGTGCTGGTAATGGCAAATATGGCTCAGGCGCAGGATGCTAAGGTACTTGGCGTCGCATTGCCGAATCTGACGAACCCGTACTACGTCGCCATGAAGAAGAGCTTTGAGGAGAACGGAAAGGCCCAAGGCTTCGACGTCAAGGTCATGATCGCCGATAATGATGACGCGAAACAACTTTCACAGATTCAAAGTCTCGTGCAGCAGCGTGTTGCGGCTGTCGCACTCAATTGCGTTTCGTCCGGTCCTTGCGTGGCGTCTGTATCCGAACTGAACCAGGCGAAAATCCCGGTCTTCACGATTAACTTGCTCCCCGATCCGGAAGCGTTGAAGGCCGAAAACCTGATCGTCGTTCAGGCTGTTCAGACCGATCAGAAGGCTGGCGGCACGTTCATCGGCGAGCAACTGCTCAAGGACCTTGGGGAGGGCGGCAAAGCCGTAGTTGGGATCGTCGGTGAACCGACCTCGGTGTCTGCCAACACCCGCGACGACGGCTTCAAGGAAGCGGTCGCGGCCAACCCCGACGTCAAGGTTGTCGCGCTGGTCAATGGCAAGGTCGAGGAGACTACATCTCTCAAGGTCACGACGGAGATGCTTCAGGGCAATCCCGAGATCACCGTGGTCTATTCCGATACCGAACCGGCAGCCCTCGGAGCGTTGGCGGCAATCCAGCAGCTCGGCCGCGACGATATCAAACTCTATGCATTCGTCGACAAGCTTGGAGTCCAGTACATCGAAGAGAACGTCATTCTCAAGGCGGGCGCCATCCAAGAGCCGGCCAAGCTTGCCCAGATCCAGGTCGAGAACATCAAAAAGCACCTCGCTGGCGAAAAGCTTGAACCTGTAATCGATAGCCCGCCCCTGCTTGTCAACAAGGATAACGCGGCACAGACGGCTGACAAAGCCTATTAAGTGATGTGACGCTTTCCGTGGCATGCACATGGTCTTGCCACGGAAATTCTTATGAGGAGGTGGGAAATGTCGTCCGGTGAAACCTTTAAAGCCTCAGGCATAACGAAGTCCTTTGCGGGAGTCAGTGTGTTGCACGGCGTCGATTTTGCCGTCAGGCCCGGAACGATCCACGGACTTTTGGGGCACAATGGAGCTGGTAAATCCACTTTGCTGAAGATCCTTGCCGGGGCCCAGCCGCAGGAAGGTGGATCCCTCGCCATTGGAGATGTGGTCAGCAGTTTCGCATCACCGCGTGATGCATTGGCCAAAGGCATCGCCTGTGTCTATCAGGAGCTGCGCCTTATCCCGAACCTGACCGTCGCCGAAAACCTCTTTTTGGGGCGCGAGGTGAACACGGGCGGTTGGAAACGAACGCGTGAGATGAATGCCTACACGCAGAAACTGTTGGCCGAGCATGGACTGAACATCGGTGCGACCCGAGCGGTCGGAACACTGTCCCACCCGGAAAAGCAGATCGTGGAAGTAATCGCAAACCTCGACTGGAAGGCAAGATTTCTGCTTCTAGACGAGCCGACGACTGCCCTGGACGGCAATCAAGCCGAACAGCTTTTAAAAGAAGTCCGCCGTATCGCCATCAAGCGGCAGATCGGTGTCGTTCTCGTTTCGCATAAACTCGACGACGTGCTTGCTGTATGCGACGAAATCACGGTCCTCTCAGGCGGCAGGGTGGTGTTGCACGAACCGACAGGCTCCCTTGAAAAACAGGCGGTGGTAGACGCTATCATCGGGGATACCCATGCACCCAAGAAGACCCTGCCCAAGGATAGTCGCGGCCGCACTCCTGGAAAGGCTTTTCTAAAAGTGACTGATCTGTCCGGCCCCAGGCTCGCCCATGTCAACGTCGAGGCGAGATCAGGCGAGGTATTGGGTCTTTACGGCCTCGTGGGATCAGGCAGGACACGTTTTCTGCGTTCCCTTTACGGCATGGAGCCTATTGACGCGGGCGAGATTGTGGTTGACGGGGCTGTCTTCAATCCCGCAAACCCTCGGTCGGCTTTGGACAAGGGGATAGCGCTTCTTACCGAGGAGCGGAAGATCGATGGTTTCGTCCCCCTCATGTCGGCGTATCAGAATGTGGTTCTGGCGACGCTCAAGCGGTATCGGAGCGCTGGTTTCGTGAGCCGCGAGAAAGCCGAGAGGTCATCAATCGCTACGCTGTCCAGGATCGGAACCCGCGGAAATCTCGGGGGCCCGGTGAGGTCACTGTCCGGCGGTAATCAGCAAAAGGTGCTTCTAGGGCGGATTATCGAGCAGGACGCAAAGTTAATCCTCCTTGATGAGCCGACCAAAGGCGTAGACATAGGTGCCAAAGCCGATATCTACGCGATCATCCGCAACCTCGCAGACGAAGGCAGATGTATCGTTGTCGTGTCGAGCGAAGAAGAGGAATTGATGGAAATCTCGGACCGGATTGCCGTTTTCCATCATGGCCGCTGCAACAAGGAGCCGATCCCGGTTGGTGAAATCTCCATGGGAGATTTGCGCCAGGCGGCTTGGGCATCGGACGTAGCGTCGTGAAGATTTCCACTTCTCTTTACGCAGCCGATCCTCTCAATTTGACTGACGTCTGTTGGTTTCCACTGATGGGTCGGATGCCCCTCCCATCGGCATCGTAGCGTGCCATGATGGTGATGGTTTACGTCACCTACAATGGAGGATGTGGCTCAGCGCCAAAGGCTGCCTCCAACTCAAATGATCCCGGACGGTGATCCCGATACGAAGCCGGACACTCATTCCAGTCTCGTTCCGGACACGGTTCCGATCTGAAGTCGGCCATTTTGACGTTCCTTAGGGTCGGTTTGATCTTTTGTTCGAGGTCAAGTCAGGCCGTTTCAGCACCTGTCATCGATCGCTGTTTACGCACGCTCTCGCCGCTGAGTTCGACGCGGCAGGCATTGTACGAGGCGGTCCAGGATGGCATCGGCGGTGGTTGTATTGCCGATCATTTCATACCAATGATCCGCGGGAAACTGGCTGGTAACGATCGTCGATCGCTTCTCGTATCGATCCTCGACGATTTCCAGGAGATCGCGGGGCTGCTCGTCGTTGAGTTTCTCCGGTCCCCAGTCATTCAGGACGAGCAGATCCTGGCCAAGTTTTGAGGCCCTCGGCATATCGGCCATCGCCAGCGCAAGTTTGGCAAATAGCCTAGGGACACGATGATAGGCGACTGAGAAATCCTCCCGGCACGCTTTGTGACCGAGCGCGCAGGCATCCGCGATGAACGCTGGCATGTCTGGTCGCAGGGAGAGTGGCATTGATTCTCCTGAAGCCTGGGAAATCTGATGTTTCGTCGGACGGGGAACTTCATTTCAGTCAGGAGAGGTCTAAGCGAAACGCCTAGTCAGAGAACTAAAGGCCCCCGGGCTTGAGCCGTCGAGTCTTTGTGACTACATTTGGAAAGAAGCTCAGAGCATTCACAGGAGAGCCGGCGCGTTTATGGCGTCCCAGCGAACGGAAGCAATATGCCCAGACATCTCGCCCCATTGATGCATCGAAGTAAGGGAAAGCCGAGAACCTTTGATCGAGCGGCCGCCCTTAATAAAGCGCTGAATGTTTTCTGGCAGTGCGGCTACGAGCCGGCATCGATTGCGGATCTGTGCACCGCGATGGGCATCAATCCCCCTAGCCTTTATGCCGCATTTGGCAATAAGGCCCAGTTGTTTCTCGAGGCGGTCAACTACTACGAGAACGTCTACTGGGAGGCTGCGTGGCGTCACTTGGAAGAGGAGCCTGACATCGAGCTAGCAGTTTCGGGTTTGTTCCAGCAAGCTTGTGCAATTTTGACGTCCCAGGATGCCCCGTGTGGCTGCATCGTCATCTTGGGCGCCACGAACGTGTCGCAAGAAGGGCAGCAAGTGAATGAGGCTTTGAAAGCGTTGCGGCAAGAAGGGAAAGATTGCTTTCTCCTGCGCTTGAAGAAGGCGGTCGACGACGGGCAGTTGGCAATTGGAAGTGATATAGATGCGTTGGCGTCAGCGCTGAACACCTTGTTGGAAGGTATGTCGATATCTGCTCGGGACGGGAGGAGCCAGGAAGAGTTGGAGAAGATATCGAACCTTGCAATGAGAATGCTTCCGGCGGTGCACCGCACCTCGGACAAAGCCGAAAAAATTGTGAGTATTGGGCATGCTCGCTAGGCGCAAGTCGAGCGAAGTTTAGATCGTAGTTTGGGCGAGCAGAGGCGCCGCAAGAAGTTTGCCTACCGATCATTTGTCCCAAAGATGGAATAGCTTGGACACGATCTGCCACTTCCCTTCCAGCTTGATCAGGGAGTGGAAATCCGTGTACTCTCCGTCGCACGCTGTTTGATTAAGCTCTATTCGCACTACGGCAGTCGACGGGGTCATGTCCAACACATCGACATGGACGGCGACGTCCGGGGCCTGCCCATATTGAGCAAAGTAGCTGACCAATGTTTGAATCGAGCCGCCATATAGCGCGCCATCATCAATGCCGAACATTGTGCCGTCCGCATGGAACCCGGTTAGCACAGTTTCCAAGTTTCCTCGCCTGATGCCCTCAACGTAGGTCGTCATCACGAGAGCTACAATCTCATTACGATCCTCGATCGTGCCGCGAACGACGCCTTTACCCATCATTCCTGTCCCCGTTTTTCTGCAAGCGCACCGATCTTGAATGACATGGATGAGATATGGCCCAACCATTGGAGCCAGTATATCTCTCATAACACCAATGGGACAAACAATCATTGTGCGGCGCGGGAAGTTCCTTGACAGTTGGGCGGAGCGTCATGAGGGAGCGCTGCAGGTGAGGGCTGTTTGTTCACTCAACGGCTCGCCGGTTTAGCGAGCCGTTGAGCTCTGGGTATCCGGAGAATTACATACTAGCTAAGACGGCTTGGTAGCGCTTGGGCGCCCTCACCCTCATGTATGCGGCACCGACGCTTCCAACAAAAAATGCGACGATCAGCAGCAGGACGATGGTCACGTTAACGGCGTTGAAGCCCTCGCTCCCTGTGAGGGCGGAGAGATTCGTTACAGCGACGTAGAGAAAGCCGAGCAGTCCCAAGAAGCCAAGAAGTGGAGCGACACGTGTTTTCCAAATGCTGATCTTCTCCTGCCGTCCGGAGAAGAAAAGGATTACCGACAGCGAGGACATGGCGACAATAGTCATGTAGCCCAGCGTGCCGGCTGCCGCTCCCCAAGTGTAAACTTGCGTTACAGGATCCATGTGAATGATCGCGGCCACGCCAAGCACGACAAGAGAGATCACGCTTAGAACGCCGGATGCGATGTAGGGCGAAGAATGCTGCGCGTGGACCTTGCCCAGCGGGGCCATAAGGACGCCACAGCCACCGAGAATGTACTTATAGCGCGCAACGATGTTGTGGATCGATAGCACCGCTGCAAAAAGGCTTGTTATCAACAAGACCTGCCCCGCATCGTGGAAGAAGGTGCCTAGATATTTTCCAACCTGGTCAAGATACATTCCTCCAGCATTTTCTGTAGCGATCTTAACAACTTGATCGATTCCCTCGGCAACTATGACGCTGTAGAAAGAGACGAAATAGAGCAGCGAGATGAACACCACTGCAATATATGTTGCAAGTGGGATGGAACGCTCGGGGTCTAGTGCCGCTTCGCGATAAACGACGGTCGACTCAAAACCAATGAACCCGAAGACCGCAAAGAGGATACCCAGACCAGGTGATCCGGAGAGAAACGTTCCAACACTGAACGATGCAGTCTCAAGTCCTGAAGCGCCTGCCGAGCCGAACACCGCGACGTCGAGCAGCAGGATAACGCCTATCTCCATCAATAGAGCGACACCCAGGATTTTCGTGCTCACCTCGATATTGCGGTAGCCAAGGTAGCCGACAAGTGCCACGATTCCTATCGTGCAGGCCCACCAGGGCACTAGGATCCCAAACAAATTCTGTAGGGCGTCGCTAATCACAAAACCGATGTAAGCTTCGAGCGCAATCAGAATCACCGTATAGGAGAAAATCGCCAGGGATGCTGCACCGACCCCGGTAATCCGGCCCATTCCCTTCAGAATATAGGCGTAAAATGCTCCCGCGTTGGTAATAAACTTCGACATCTCGACGAAGCCCACGGAGAATAGAAGCATCACCAGACCGACGACGAGCGCATCCGTCGGTGCTGCAGCACCATTGCCGAAACCTATAATCAGAGGACTGACTCCGGCCATGACAGTGAGTGGTGCGGCAGTTGCCACAACCATCATAGCAATTCCGATTGGGCCGAGATTTCCCTTAAGTGTGGACGCACGAGGATCTACGTCATGCAAAGCGACCGAGCTCATTTTTAAACTCCCAGTTTAAGTTTGGCTGTTGGCGTTTTGCCGGCAAAGACAGGCCTACTGACTCGATTGGGGATTATCCCTTCTTGGGTGGCAGGGCTTTATGTTGACGGCTTGTGGGCTGCGATCCTCCAGGCGCTTTTCGTTCGCGTGTCCGCGGAGTCGCAAGCGCCCGGAGGTTGAGTCTGATTACTTGTCGTATGCGTGGAACAGCTTGGAAATCACCTGCCACTTTCCGTCAATTTTCATGAGGGTGTGATAGTCGGTGTAGTCGTAGCCGCAGCCGGCACCCTCGAGTTCGATCCGGACCGAAGCCGTCGTCGTGGTCAATTCCAGCACGTCGATACGAGCCGTCATGTTTTTGCCGGCGCCGTAGGTGTCGACATAGCCCTTGAGGTTGTGAATGGATCCACCCAGGAGCTGGCCCTCAAAAAATCCGTACATCGTCGCGTCTGGATGGAACGACGTCATGATCGTTTCGAAATTGCCCTCGACGAGCCCCTTTACATAGCCGTTTTGAATCACGGAAACGACCGCATTGATTTCTTCGATCGAGCGGATGTTTTTGTTGATAGTCATGCTGGAACCTTTCGTTCGTTGCTGCTGGGCGCGCGCCAGCTATGCCTACTTTATGGGGTGAGTAGGTCGGTTAGATCGGATGCTCAAAGTTAGTCGGTTGCGGATGTCCGCATTGACGCTCTTTAGGGCGCGTCGTTACGGCCCATCTGGGCGTCGTCTGTAGCGATTGCTACTGTAGCGATCCTTACAGATGAACCGCAAATGCGTCAATTAAAAATTGGCGAAAATATCGGCGCTCTATATTCTTGCATATTTCTTGTGCATTTGCTCTGAGACAAATACCGGCGTGGCTGCTTTTTTGGACTGCAGAGACTTACCTTGCTTCTGGGATGGCAGTTCTCAGATGGTCAAGGAAGTTTCCCGTCTTTTCGGGAGGTCGTCGACGAGATGTCTCGATCTGGCATTTCATTGTAGCCGACGTTGCAAGCTTATCTCGATTGCTAACCGCGTAGAAATCTCAGCATGCTCCTCGTTCACATTACGTCGCATGGGAAGGCGACGCAGAAATATTGACGATGAAACAGTGTTTCAAAGATCAATGTAGCTTGAAGCAAAACGTCATCGCCCAATGCTCGCCTCTTTGGCCTGTGCGCCCGAATGTCGAAGAAGAATGTTGCGGCTCTCGTGACTGACGGTTTCGTCCGCGACCTGGACGGTGTCCTGGGCACGAACCTTCCCGTGTGGTGCTCGGGGGCCGCAGCCCCTCCGTCTGCCCCCGAGGATCTAAGCGAGGCTCAGAGGCAGCTACCCGAAAGAAAGGGAGATAAAAACTTGGGTCTCACAATGCCGACCGCTTGGCGCTACGGCTCATCTGGCGCCATGCCGCTCTTTGCGGTCAACGCCTTCAACACACTTATTCATACCATCGCCGCCTAGTCGGAATTGTCGTGGTCGATCTTCGAGGTCTTCAAGGCAAAGTTCACGGGCGGCTCGTCCTGGAGTTCGAGCGAAAGCTGGGCGATCAGCGATCTGCATACGGCGATGATGCGTGCTGGAGACAACGCCGACCTAACAAGCAATGGGACGCCGTCTAACTGGGCACGTAACTTCAGGATTTATATTACATGGATTGAGGCGTAACTGGCTGGGAAGCCTTGGACTTTCGAGTGCTACCTTGGCTTTGACGGGCTGATGGAACAGCGTCTTTGTTTCGGCAAAGATCGCATCGATCAGCCCGAGCGGCATGCCGTGGCCGCAGCAGTAGAAAAAGCCCTTGTCGATGCAGGCGGCCCGCAATGCGGCACCCACGGCCTTGCGGTCGTCGAGGCTGGACGAGGAAAGGCCGGAAACGTCGATGACGGGCAGGGAGGCGGCATCGAGCCGCCGGGCGTTCAGCATGGAATTCATGGTCGATCTCCAGAAATGGCTAACAGGAAGCGGCGGCGACCGGCAGAGCCGCCGCCTTCGGGGATCAGAGCCGGTTGGCGGCAATACGCTGCTGCAGATAATCGTACGCCGTGATGGGTTCGTAGCGCTTTTCCGGTCCTTGGATGATCGCGTTACGGTTCGCCTGGCAGAAGAAGGCGAGCGAAAAGCGTGGACCGAGGGACTCGCCCTCTTTCGGCATGCGCACCCGATGCAGCGTGGAGAGCAGCTTGTCATCACTCCAGCGCATCAGCATGTCGCCGATATTGCAGGTGACGACGCCCGGCAAAGGCTCGACATCCGTCCATTCCAGCTTGTCGGACTCTTTACCCGGGCAAAGCTGCAGCCCGCCCTGGCCTGGGTGCTGGTGAAGCAGTGTCAGGCAGTCGAAATCGGTATGAGCGCCGGCGCGCCAGTATTTCAGGTCCTCTGCCGCGGCGTTCTCCATACCGAGATAATGGAGCAGGCGCAGCGTGCTGAGATAATCGGGCGACTGAGGGTCATGGGCTTCAGTGAAGAAATCCACCGTGAAGCCGAGCTTCATACGAAAGCACTCCAGCACCTTCATGCCGAGGGCCCAATTGTAACGCTCGAAGGCCAGCATGACGGCCTTGAAGCCGGACAATTCCTCGCCGGCCGGCCAGAGGTCGCCCATGCGCGGCAGGGTGATCTGGTAGGACTCCTTTTGATCCGCGGTGCCCGTCGAGGGGCGGATCTGCGCCTTGTATTCCCAGCCGGCATTGGAGCCGGGGTGCAGTGGATATTTGCCTTTCACCTCCGCCGGAAGGGCGAAGAACCGTTCCGACATTGCGAAGGCTTCATCGATGGCCTGCTGCGGAATGCCGTGATTGACAAGCTGAAAGAAACCGCTGCTGGTGGAGGCTTCCCAAAGCCGGTCGGCGATCTCCGACTTGCGGTTCTCGTAGTCGCTCATATCGATACGCGGGACGGTGCGCGCCTTTTCGAGCCCCGCGCCGCCGAATCCTTTTTCCTTGTTCAACTCCGCGAGCGTGTATTCGTTGTGAACTGCACTGGTCTGCATGACAGTCTCCATTGGTTCTGCCTGCCGCATGGGCGGTCAAGCCGTTTTGCAAAGGAGCAATGACCCGCGCGCTCGGCGCTGACTGCTTCTACTCCCGGTCTTTTGCTATATGGGCGGGCGGCTCTCAGATGCCGTGCTTGCCTCCTCTCGTCATTGCCATATTCATCGCCCTTCCTTCGGCAGGCTCCAGGGGAAAAGGACGCGCTGGACGATCGCCACCGCTTGGAACAGCACGAGCGACATGATCACCAGGATCACGAGGCCGGCCCAGGCCTCCGGAAGCTTGAAGAAGGAGGTGGAGAACTGGATGAAATAGCCGATCCCCTTTTCGGCAGCGACGAATTCGGCAACCACCGCGCCGATCACCGCAAGCGTGATGGAAATCTTCAAGGCCGAGAAGATATAGGGCACGGCATAAGGAAGTCGGATCTGGGTGACCTCGCGCCATGCGGGGGCTCTTAGACTCTTCGACAACTCGATCAGCTCCTCCGGCGTCGCCATCAGGCCCGTCGCGGTCGAGACCACCAGCGGAAAGAAGGTAATCAGACAGGTAATGACGATGCGCGGCGCATCGTCGGAGCCGAGGATGACAATCATGATCGGTGCGATCGCAACCACCGGCACGGACTGGACCACCACGAGCAGCGGATAGAACGCGCGGGACAGCAGTTTGGATCGCACCAGCATGATGGCGATCGGCAGCGAGATCGCGATCGAGAGGACGTATCCGATCATTGCGATCCTGAGCGTCGCCCAGATATGGTCCGTCCAACGGGCGAGGTCGATCTGTTCGAAGCCGCTGAGGATTCGGATGGGGGAAGGGAGGATGAAGCTCGGGATCGCGAAGACATCCGCCGCGAGCTGCCAGAGGATCACGATGAGCGCGAAGGTCGCCGCTGGCAGGAAGAAGGGCATGTCGATGAGTGAGCGAAAGGACGAGGGTTGCTTCACGATATCGCCTCCGGTCGCTTGAGCAGCAGTTTGCGCAGGTGCCTGACATAATCCTGCATCTCGGCGGAACTCGACGTTTCCATGCCGCGCGGGCGGGGAATCTCGATCGGGATGTCCTCGATCACGCGGCCAGGACGTCCGCTCATGACCAGCACGCGGTCGGCAAGCAGGACCGCTTCGCTGATCGAATGCGTGATGAAGAGCACGGTCTTCGGCTGGGCCTCCCAGATGTGCAAGAGTTCGAAGCCCATTTCCTCGCGGGTCAGCGCGTCGAGCGCCGAAAAGGGCTCGTCCATCAAGAGGATGTCTGGATTCATATGGAGCGCGCGGGCAATTCCGACGCGCTGCTGCATGCCGCCGGAAAGTTCGGCCGGCAGCCGCTTTTCAAACCCGGCCAGTCCCACCTTGGCCAGGAGCTCGCGTGCCCGATCCCGATCCGCGCGCGAAACCCTGCCCGTTTTGTGCTTCACCGGAAAGACGACATTGTCCTCGGCCGAGGCCCAGGGAAGCAGGGTCGGCTTCTGGAAGACGATGCCGATGTCGTCGCGCGGCTCCATGATCGGATAACCGAAGGCATTCACTTCACCGCTTGTCGGTCTCAGAAGCCCGGCGATCAGGCGCAGAAGCGTGGACTTGCCGCAGCCGGAGGGGCCGAGGACCGCCACGAACTGGTGACGGTCTACGGAAAAATCCACGCCACGAAGCGCCTCGAGCGTGCCGGAGCTGGTTTGGTAGACCTGTCCGAGCCCCTTGAAGGAAAGCGCCGGCGGACCGATGGCCGGGATGGGGTTCATCATGTTCATCAGGGCAGGAAGGTCGTGTTGACGATTCTGGTCGGATCGAGTGCCGCCTTGTCGAGGTTTTGCGCCGCTGAAACGCGCTCCCAGGTTGCCGCAAGCCGCTTCGGTTCGAAGACGCCGAGACCGTCCTTTTCGGTGATATCGTTGAACTCCAGCGTCATTGTGTCGACGATCGCGCCCTTCACGTCGGCGATCGTCAGCTCTGGCACGACCTTGACGACGGCCGCGGCTGCGCCGTCCGGATCCTGCTTGACGTATTCCAGCGACTTTTTGAATGCCTTCACGAAACGCTTGGCAACGTCCGGACGTTCGGTGATGAACTTGTCGGAGGCGAGCAGGCAGGCCGAATAGAGCTCGAGGCCAGCGGCATCCCAGGTGAAGATGTCGAGTTCCTTGCCGGCTGCTTTCGCCTGGGTTGTGAAAATCGCCACGTTAGTCGTCCAGGCGATAATCGCATCGGTGGCGCCGGTCATCAGCATCGGGCCGAGCGCGCCGGGGTCGGTTTTGGTCAGCGTGATGTCGCTTTCGACAAGACTGACATCCTTCAGCACCAGCGGCAGGAAGACGTTCGACGAGGTGAAGGGAGAGGTTGCGACCTTCTTGTTTTTCACGTCCTCGATCTTCTTAATGTCGCCGCCTTTCAGCACGAAGAAAGCGTGCGGTCCCTTGTTGAAGATCGACATGATCGCCGTGATGCCGACTTTCTCGGTGACCTTCGCGGCCATCAGCGCGCCGATATCGGCGGAGCCGACATCCGATGTGCCGGCAGCGAGACGGGTGATCGCTTCGGAGGAACCACGGCCCGGCTCTATCGACACTTCGATTCCTTCTTCGGCACAGAAATCCTTTTCGATACAGACATAGATCGGCGCTTTGTCGCCGCCCGGCAGCCAATCGAGCTGGAAGACCACCTTATCGGCCGCTTGGGCGTTGGAGATAAGCGTGCCGGCGATCAGCAGTGTTGCCGGCAGGATCTGCGACAGCTTTCGAAGCATCAGTTATTCCCCTCATTGTTGGACGAGCCGAAGCAAAGCGCACAGCGGCCTGCCATGCACGTGCAGAATTCGGACGTGGTTCGGATGATTTCGAGCAGCAGCAAGAAGCACGGCAGCCTCCTTCAGAAACCGTTCCCCGAGCAATGTCCCGAGCCACCGGCTCTGACCGCTTCTACTCGAAACAAACGATGCAATCGGCGTGCCAGATAAAAGCCAGCAGTTTCCACGGGTTCGTCACTTTAACTTCATCCGGTCTGCTTCCGGAACTAGCATGCTGTGCAAAATATGTGCAGACCATTGGGCGGCCTGTTTTTGCAGCATTTTCTCTTGCTGCCCTCGGGCCCGTGCGGTTAAAAAAGGCGAACGACAGGGGAAGACATGGGCGACCAAAAACGCGATCTGAAACTGCTTCGCCGGACGATAGAACTTGCACGGACATCCCGCGCCAGAGGCGATCATCCCTTCGGGGCCCTGCTTGCCGACGCCGATGGAAACATTCTGCTTGAAGCGATGAACACGTGCGGTACGCAGAGCGACCGCACCGGCCATGCGGAACGCAATCTGATGACGACCGCGTCCAAAGCCTATACCGACGAGTTTCTGGCCGAATGCACGATGTATACGAGCGCGGAGCCGTGTGCCATGTGCGCGGGGTCCGTCTATTGGACTGGGGTCGGCCGCGTTGTGCATGGAATGAGCGAGAAGACGCTGAAGGCCCTGATCGGTCCGGACCCCGAAAACTTGACGATGGATCTGCCCTGCCGTGAGGTTTTCGCTGCCGGGCAGCGCAAAGTCGCCGTTGAAGGCCCCCTCCTTGAAGAAGAATCCGCTACCGTTCATGACGGATTCTGGGTCGCATCCGGACGATGATGAAGTTGAGTGTCGCAATTGTGAAAGCGCTCGGCCTGGCAGCAGAGGTCTGAAGGGTGACGCAACGTCTTTGCGGTCTCCGTTGCGGACCTACTTATCCGGCAGGTGCTGTCACATCGCAGATCACAGGGTATCGTCCTCGAGGGTTGCCAGGATGGTCAGGGCCCGTCCTGACCGTCGCAAGACGATCTTCTCGTCCTGCCTCACCGCCCCAAGGTTCGCGTAGTGAGCCAGCAGCCTCCTTCCGTCTGCGTCCAATCGACACGGCCATGGCCGCAATCCAATGCCACTTTGGCAACTGCGCGCATTAGTTGGCTTCCGATTCCGTGGCCTCTGAACTTCGCTGATACGGATAGCTCTTTAAGAAAAAGACCGGATTTCAACCCAGGACCAGGATCGAACGGTCGCTGCTGCCGTGGGAACGGCACAAGTGTCAAGCGAAGCGAGGAATTGACCCCGCCTATTGCCTCACCGAAGAATGTTACCGAACGATTTGGCGGGTGGAAGAACCGGCGTCATCCAGTCGCCATTGAGGATCTCAAGGGCGGACTCCTGACGCCAGGCTTTCACCGCCATCTGCACCGTCCGCAGGCTTTTGTTCGTGAACCGTGTCTGATCGACGTTCATCAGCCGCTGCAGCACGACGGCTCCCGAGAGTGTCGGCTCAGCCTCCAGCCATGCCCGAATCTGAGCTTCATACGGCCCAAGCATGGTCGGCCTCTTCGGATAGGGTTTGGTCCGCCGATATGACCTTTTATGCGTAGGTCGCACCTCGCCAGCTTTCCAAGCCGTCTTCAGATTAGCGGTGAAGCGCTGCAGGTCGATGACGACAGGTTCCTCAGGCGTTACTTGCACTCCACGCCGATCGACGCGTCTTCCCAAATCCTCCTGCGCCGCACGGATGCCAGTGAAGAGCATTACCGGGTCCGCCGTTGCTAACATCGCGCGCAGCCGCTCCTTGTCGATCTCGGCCACCTCGAGATGGGCCAATACGCGTTCGACCGGCGGCACTGGCGGGTGATAGCGCTTGATCACACGGGCGCCGATGCGGGTCTTCTCTCGCAGCTTGAATGAAGGTTGGAAGAGATTGACGTGCAGCCGCACCGAGTCATAGAGGCGAACAAGTGCTGCCGTGGCTTCGGCACCCACGAACCTGCCATAGCCGACCAGCCGTCGAACGATGGCGCCGTTCTTCTGCTCGACCCATGCCTGATCATTCTTCCGATAGGCACGGGAACGGGTCACTTCCAACCCTTGACTTCGGCACCAAGAGACCACGAGTTCATTCATGAAGGCACTGTCATTGTCGAAGTCGACGCCCAGCAGCGGAAAGGGAAACAGCGACCTGGCACATTTAATGGCAGCGATCACGAGACCGCTTTCTCGCGTCCGCACCGGCACGCATTCGGTCCAACCCGTGGCGATATCAGTCAGCAACCATTGTCTGTACGAAGCTGCCGGATGAAGAGGTGCCGGAATGGGCCACGAAGTCGACCTCGACATAACCTGGCGGCGGATCGTTCCAGTCCCCGAACGTTCGCACAGGAACCGACCGCCGAACCGCAGAACTCATTCCGGCACGGCGGCGTTGTCCGCCCCGGGCCACAGCACGCACTTCCGACAGGAGGCGATCCATGGTCGCTGCGCTGATTGTCAGCAGCTTGTCGCGAAGCTCGATATCAAGATCCAGCCGGCCATGCCGCTCAAGAGCCGGCAGCAAGATGGGGATCAGCGGCTTGAGGCGTTTCGAGCAGAGGCGGTCGGATGCTTCCCACAATGCTACCAGTGCCTCCCGAACATCGGCGCCATAGCGCACGGGATATTGTCTAGTGGGTGGCGAACCCGTCGCTCGACGGCGGAGCACTCGGATCGCATGTTTGCGATGATAACCGGTAACTGCGACGAACTCGTCCAGAATCCGTTGCTTGTCGGCTCGGTAGCTCGATCGATATCGCTCGACAATCGCTTCGACCAATTCCGACCGTGTCGCCATGCTAACCCGCCTCGCCATCCATCCTCCGAACCAGGATGACAACAACGGCTTCATCCCCTCGGGACGGGGACCTTATCGGTAGCAATCAACGTGAGGCAATGCGGGGTCAGTTTCTCATTTCGCCCGACAACAAGCGATAGAGAAAAGAGGAACAGTGTCATGCCTGCCATTCTCACGGCCTAAGAACATCATGCATCTCGTCCGCCGGTTCGGCCAAAGGATCGGCTCCGGCCTCGACGAGCTGACGCTGACGACCAACGGCTCGCAGCTTTCCCGTCACGCCGAGGAGCTCCATGATTGCGGCGTGCGCCGCATCAACGTCTCGCTGGATTCGCTCGACCCCGACAAGTTCCGCAAGATCACCCGCTGGGGCGATTTCGCCAAGGTCATGGAAGGCATCGACGCCGCGCAGAAAGGGGTCGGGACAAGAGCAGTTCAAAATCCTGCGCTAACTGCCTCCATAGCCATGCGAGAGAACGACCAGTGGGCGAGCGCCGGGTCCCGGAACCGCATCTCTTACGGCATTAACAGTGCGCCGTGAAGGGCGGGAGGTTATCATGCAATAAAGATAGCCTTCTAAACTGGCTGGTTCTTGACCGGTGACTGTAATGTCACCCCTCTACAGAGAGTAGTAGACGGAAGGGGATCGAAAAGCTCGGCCGAGCGTCGTCGGTTGGGTGTCATCAGCAGATCGATCTTAAATGAAACGGATACGGCCCATCAGCCGTAGGCCGGGCTACCACAGTGTCTATGGTGAGGCAACGAAGTGAGTGCTGGAAGCCTCCGTATTTACCGAATAACGCCCTTAAATCGTGATGGCGAGAGGGCCAAGCAATCTGAAGCGGCGGGGCTTGTAGTTCTCCGCTGCTGGGTGCGGTCACCGCATCCGAGGAAGGGGCACTCTCGATAGCCTTTCCTCCCGAATTGTCAGGGGTAGAGCTCACCACCTAACGGCACAAAGGTCGGGAATCGGAACACGGGAACTCGGATCGCCCGCCTAGCAGGAACTGGGCTAGCCGCGACGGCCGGAGAAGGACGAACCCGAGGGCGGAGCTTCCGTAGTAGTCGGAGTGCGGGAAAGCCGCATACATGGCGAAGGGAAGCAGGAAGACGATAGACTTGTATGACGGAGGAATGATCTGTGGACATGGATCGCCGGGCGGATCTCGCCTGGATACTCGGCGTTCAGCGTAAACTCTATCAGTGGAGTAAGGCACATCCCGACGAAAGATGGCGCGACATGTGGGGTTGGCTAACGGACTGACGAAGGAGCAGGCATCGGAGATGCTGACGCAACTGACGTTCTATGCCGGTTGACCGAACGTCTTCTCCCCCGTTCCTGTTGCCAAGGACGTTTTCGAAAAGCGACCAGGTTGACAGTCCGACCGCCTCGATCGCGCCGGTTTCCGCTTGGAGCTTGGACTGGCGCAGCCGGGTTTGGATCGTCACCCGCTATCCCCGGTCACGCAGCGCTTCCAGTATGACGGTGAATGCCGCGGAAGCCTGTCGGCGGCTTGGATAAACCAGATGATATCCCGGATAGTAAGGGCACCAGTCCCCCAGCACCTCGACCACACGTCCGGCATCGACCTCTGGTATTGCTAGACCTTCGGGGACAAAACCAAGCCCATAGCCGTCAATGGCCATGTTGAGGATCTGGGTAATGCCGTTGCAGGTCATCTGGCCGTCGACACGCACACGCAGTTCCTGGCCATCCTTCTCGAACTCCCAGACATAGACGCCACCGCGCGTCGGAAGTCGCAGATTGATGCAGTTATGATTCGTCAGGTCCCGGGGAACGATAGGTGCCGGGCATCGCTTGAGGTAATCGGGCGAGCCGACAACGATCATCCGCTGCTCGGGGCTTATTCGCACCGCGATCATTCCCTGCGACACGATCTCGCCCAGACGCACGCCTGCGTCGAACCGCTCGGCAACGATGTCCGTCAGTCCGTAGTCGATAATGAATTCTACCTTGATATCGGGATATTCGTGCAGAACCTTTCGGAGCTTTGGCCACAGGATATGGTCGATGGCGAAGTCTTCCGCGGTGATACGAATGGTCCCGGCGGGTTTTTCCCTCAGATCCGTCAACGCGATCAGTTCGCCTTCGATTTCCTCGAACCGTGGGCCGATCGTCGTCAACAGCCGTTCTCCTTCCGGTGTCGGCGCGACGCTTCGTGTCGTGCGCGTCAGTAGTCGAAGTCCAAGGCGCTCCTCGAGGCCACGGACCGTGTGGCTCAAGCCCGACTGTGACATCCCGAGCTTGGCGGCCGCCTTGGTGAAGCTCCGCTCACGCGCAACCACCAAGAAAGCAAGCAGATCATTGACGTTCTCACGCAGCATTCATGAACTCCCTGCATAAGTGATATACGTTATTGTACCACGGAAAAACGGCACGACAGCCCTCAATTCATGCGTGGAGCCCATATGTCCTTGCAGGATTTGCCCTCTAATCCTTCTCAATAAGGGACGCTATCTTCCTTCACATCGACGTTTGTGAACAGGAATGAGCGCATGGCGATCACCCGAAACGGCTCCATCCCCTCGGGCAAGGGGCCGGCGGACTGGTTTACCGGAACGGTTCGCATCGACCCGTTGTTTGCGGCCAACGACGCACGGCGTGGCATGGCAGGGGCCGTTACCTTCGAGCCCGGCGCGCGAACCGCATGGCACACGCATCCGCTTGGCCAGACTTTGATCGTGACGGCAGGCTTCGGTCGCGTGCAAGGCGAAGGCGGTCCGATCGAGGAAATCCACCCCGGTGATGTGGTCTGGTGCGCACCGGGCGAAAAGCTTTGGCACGGCGCATCGCCAACCACCGTGATGACGCATATCGCCATCGACCGGGCCTACGAATGCGTCGTGGCACAGGACGCCGCTATCGCTTTGTCATCGACATGGCGGCCGGCCGCAAACCTGATCTCGAACGCAAGTCCGCCTTGGAGCTTCTTCCATGGCGGCATCATTCATCGAATTGGAAAGAAAGGACGGAATATGAAACAGCTCACGCTCAACGCCATTGCTCTCGCCCTCGTCGCATCGACGTCAGCCCATGCTGAGTCCATGCAATTCATGCCTGGTGGCTCGCGGCCTTCGATGAAGGGTCCGGAGGCGAACTTTACGGGCTCGGTTACGGTAGATCCGCTCTATTCCAACAACGAACATACGAGCAATACCGGTGGCCACGTCACATTCGAGCCGGGTGCACGCTCGGCATGGCACACGCATCCGGCTGGGCAGGTTCTGATCGTCACGACAGGGACTGGCTGGGTGCAGGAAGAAGGCGGCGAAAAGCGCGTCATGCGACCGGGCGACGTTATCTGGACGCCTCCTGGCGTCAAGCATTGGCACGGTGCCACCGACACCAACGGCGTCGGACACATCGCCATCACCAACATGAAGGATGGCAAAAACGTCGATTGGATGGAGAAGGTCTCGGACGAGCAATATCTCGACTGACGCAGCAACTTCCAAGGGGATATTCCGATGAGATACCTGAAAGCAGCAGGCAAGGTGATTGCCTTGGCCACCTTCCTGTCATCGTCAGTGGCATGGGGACAGGATACCGACGTCGCGTCGCCAATCTCCGGAACGACGAGTTCGGACTGGACGGTCGACGTGATCGTCGAGGGCCTCGACTATCCCTGGGACATCGAACAGGCGGGCGATCGAATCCTTCTGACGGAGGCGGCCGGCGACGTCGTCATCATTGAAAATGGGCGTCTGACGCGCCATCCGGTGAAGACCTCCGACCCCATCGCCCGAGAGGGTGGTGGGGGCCTGCTCGGAATGGCGCTGTCGAAAGACTTCCGGAGCAATGGTACGGCCTATTTCTATCACACCTACAACTCCGACGCCGGGTTGACCAATAAGGTCATAGAGGCGCGCTTCGATGGAAGCACTTGGCAGGAGACACATGTCCTCGTCGATGGAATTCCGGGTCATCGGCTTTACAACGGCGGACGCATCGCCATCGGCCCCGACGACAACCTGTATGTCACGACCGGATGGACGGAGAACCGGCAACGGCCACAGGATCTGAATAGCCTTGCCGGCAAGGTTCTGCGGATGACGCTGGACGGCAAGGTTCCGGACGACAATCCGTTCCCCGGCTCCTACGTCTATTCCTACGGCCATCGCAATCCGCAAGGACTTGCCTGGGACGACGGAGGTCGGCTCCTCGTTGCCGAACACGGACAATCGGCCCACGACGAAATCAACCTTGTGACCCCTGGAACCAACTACGGCTGGCCACTCATTTCCGGAGATGACCAACGGCAGGGTATGGCAAAACCAATGCTTCATTCTGGCAACGAGACCTGGGCTCCGTCCGGTATCGCCTTTGCGGGCAAGGAACTGCTTGTCACGGCACTCGCGTCAAAAGCGCTCTACGCCTTCGATGAGAGAGGGGGCAGGTTAAGGCCGATCTTCAGCTCAGGCGACCGGCTGAGAGACGTGCTGCCCGTCGGCGAGGACATTTACGTCATCACGACCAATAGGTCGCCGCGCGCTGAAGGGCCGTCGCAAGACCGCCTGCTGAAATTGTCACGCGCGAAATAACCAATGTCTGCTCGGCCCGTGCCGTCCAATCCTTGCAATGCCTGGGCGCTGTGTCCGTTCATTCACGAAACAGAGAGGAAATATCATGACCTTCTCATTCGAAAATCAGGTGGCACTCGTCACGGGCGCTGCATCCGGAATGGGGCTTGCCACCGCCAAGGCGTTCGCGGCGGCTGGCGCGGCGGTAACGCTGGCGGATGTCAATGAAGATGCCGTTCGCACTGCCGCCGAAGAACTCGCTGCCGCTGGCCACAAGGTGATCGGCATACGATGCGACGTCGCCAAGATGGCAGATGTTGAGGCAATGGTGGACGAGACGGTGGCGACGTTCGGCCGCCTCGACGCCGCGTTCAACAATGCCGGTGTTCAGAGCCCGGTTGCCGAAACAGCGGACGCCAATCCGGAAGACTACGACTTCGTGATGGGCGTGAACCTTCGCGGCATTTGGAACTGCATGAAGTACGAATTGATCCAGATGCGCGAGCAAGGAAATGGAACCATTGTCAACAACTCGTCGCTCGGCGGTCTGGTCGGCATCGCCGAGCGTGGCATCTACCATGCGTCCAAGCACGGCGTCGTCGGACTGACCAGAAGCGCTGGGTTGGAATACGCTTCGAAGGGAATCCGGATCAATGCCGTATGCCCTGGCATCATTGCGACCCCGATGGTTACTGGCATGCTGGAAACGCAGCCCGAGGCCATGGACGTCATGATGAAGGACGTTCCGATCGGCCGTCTCGGCCGTGCAGAAGAGATCGCCGATGCGGTCCTGTGGCTGTCCAGTCCCGCTTCAACCTTTGTCATCGGACACGCGCTGCCGGTCGATGGCGGCTATACCGTACGCTGACGCCTTGCCGATGCCGCGCGATAGCGCCTGTGATTGCCTGGAAACAGCGCATGAAGGTCGTTTTATGAAATATAGTGTTGATGCTGTGGCCGTGGAATCGGAAGGTGCTTCGGAGCGGTCGGGGCTTTGGCTCATGATTGTTCTCGGCACGCTGCTGGCGTTCGCGTCGCTCTCGACCGACCTTTATCTGCCCGCCATGCCAGCCATGAGTGTGGCGTTGGCAGCAACCCAGGGGACATTGCAATACACCGTCTCGGGCTATCTGATCGGCTTCAGTGTCGGACAGTTGTTCTGGGGACCGATTGCCGACAGGTGCGGGCGGCGCATTCCTATCGCGATAGGTCTGGTCCTCTTCATGGCTGGCTCCGCCGGTTGCGCCCTATCGACCGACGTCGTTCAACTGATCTCCTGCCGGGTCCTTCAAGCTGTTGGAGCTTGTGCCAGCGTCGTGCTCGCCCGCGCCATGGTTCGCGACCTCTACGGCCGTGACCGCGCGGCCGGGGTTCTATCGACCCTGATGACCGTCATGGCCGTCGCGCCGCTTCTTGGTCCGAGCGTCGGCGGACTGATTCTTAAAGTGGCACCATGGCAGGCTATCTTCTGGACACTCGTCCTCATCGGCCTTCTTACGCTTGCGGCCCTCTTTACACTCCCGGAAACCCTGCCGCCGGAACGGCGGAACGCCGAGCCGCTGTCAACCGCTTTCGCCGCCTACGGAAGCCTCGTTGGTGATGTCAGGCTACTGGGCTATGCCGGGGCACTCGGGTTCTTCTATGCCGGCGTCTTTGCCGGCATCTCGAGCTCGTCTTTTGCTTATATCAATTATCATCACCTGTCTCCGCAGCTCTACGGGCTGGTCTTTGCCGTCGGAACAATCGGGCTGATGGCCACAAATTTTGCAAATTCGCGCTTGGTCACGCGGTTTGGCGGTGATCGCATGCTGAAAGTGGGGACAATAGGGGCGGCGGTGACGGGAGCGATCCTGGCATTTGTCACGGCGACCGATTTCGGCGGTCTGTTCGGAGTGGCCGCGAGCCTGTGGTTGTTTACGGCAATGAACGGCTTCGTTACCGCCAATGCGATTTCAGGGGCGCTGGCTGATTTTCCAATGCGTGCTGGTGCCGTATCTGCACTGATGGGCGCAATCCAATATGGAAGCGGCGTCATCGGCTCAGCGGTCGCCGGAACGTTTGCCGACGGGAAACCTTGCCGATGGGATGGGTAATCGCGATTGGCGGCGTCGGAAGTCTCGCGTTTGGCCTGCTCGTTCATAGGCGCGTGTAGTTGGCCTAAGCGGAGTTGTTAGTTGGGCGGCTCTCTTCTCAAAATGTTTCGGAAGAAAGAATGCCGTTCAATATTGATCAGGCGTTACAAGGTCCTGCGCACCTTGCCCCTGAAATTCGGGCAAGATGCCGCAGATTCCCCATCGTCGCCGACAACGCACAGTCCGCCATATCCGCGGTCTCGCTCAACGGCTTTTCAAGCGCTATGGCGCGTACCGAGCGATCATCAGATAATTGACTTATCATCCGGATGGCTGCGGTGTTCCAGTCAATTGACCTTGGAGCAGTCGCTATCGTGACGACGCGTTCGCTTTAAGGCGAGCAATGGCGGGTTCCGGACGGCAGAACGATGAACTGCTAAGCGACAGCCCCGGTCGCTATACGCACGTTCGGGTCACTTGCGAGAGTGTCCTCAGTGAGACCCAGACGAGTTTGGCGTCGGACCCTGAAATCCAGCGTCATCTAGGATCGCAGAGATTCAAAACGCGGGAATTCGCGACGTGAGCGGCAATCAGCCAGATCACGTCTTGTTCAAAAAATGTTGCGACGCAATATGCTGCGAGACTCTTTTTTTGCTCGCGTTCTGCCCTCTATTGTGCACCTGCGAACAGATCGCTTCTGCAACCCGCCGGATGAGAGACATCCTCCCAGTCCGACGTCCGGCCAGAAAGAGGATCCGATATATGGGTGACTTCCTGAAAGGTATCTCCAGTTTTCGTGGCGCCGTGTTTCCGAATCATTCGGCGCTTTACCGCAAGCTGGCGCGCGAAGGCCAGCAGCCACATGCCCTGATGATATCTTGTGCCGACAGCCGAGTGATGCCGGAAACGATAACACAGTCCGGTCCCGGCGATCTCTTCGTCTGCCGCAATGCCGGCAATATCGTTCCCCCCTTCTCGACCCTCAATGGTGGGGTCTCTTCCGCAATCGAATATGCCATCCTGGCGCTCGGCGTCAGCGACATTGTCGTTTGCGGTCACTCCGATTGCGGGGCGATGAAAGGGCTGTGCCACCCGCAAATGCTGGAACCAATGCCGAATGTCGCAGCCTGGCTGCGGCACAGCCACGCCGCCTATTCGATTGTTTGCCAAGCCTATCCCGACGATCTCTCCGAAACTGACCGCGTGCGTGCGGTAGCAATGGAAAACGTCGTCGTGCAGCTCGACCATTTAAAGACCCATCCGTCGGTGGCTGCGAAGCTTGCGACCAACGAGATCACGCTGCACGGCTGGTTCTTCGACATCGGGACGGGCGAGGTCCAAGTCTATGACGGGGTTTTGGCGACGTTTACCGAGGTGCAGGAGGGCGAGCCGCTGCCGGTCGCCATCACAGGACGAGACCACCCGCATGTCATGCCGCGGGTTGCCGCAACGCTTGGCGGGGAGTAGTGCCATGATAAACAACGGCTCTGCATTCTCGCGCGACCTCGCTTCGTCTCTGGTGGTTTTTCTTGTCGCCATTCCGCTCTGCCTGGGAATTGCGATCGCCTCCGGGGTACCAGCGGCCATGGGGCTTATCTCCGGTATCATAGGAGGCCTCGTTGTCGGCCTGCTGGCAGGCTCGCCTCTTCAGGTCTCCGGGCCTGCCGCCGGTCTTGCCGTCATCGTCTTCGGCTTCGTCGAACAGTACGGCGTTGCCATGCTCGGTCCCGTGCTGCTCATCGTCGGCCTCCTGCAGATCTTGGCGGGTTTCCTCAGGATCGGCTCCTGGTTCAGAGCAATTTCGCCGGCCGTCGTTCATGGCATGCTGGCCGGCATCGGCATTTTGATCATCCTCGGACAGGTCCATGTGCTCATGGATGCCAAACCTGCCGCCGGCGGCATCGAGAATGTCACCGCGATAAACGAGAGTGTCGGTAGATTGTGGGCCGCCAGCGTGACCAACGAGGCCGTCGCGCTACTGGTCGGTCTAATCGCCCTCCTCGCCATGGTCTGCTGGGAACAATTCCGGCCCAAATGGCTGGCGCTGGTTCCGGGGGCGCTTGTCGGGGTTGCTGCCGCGACGGTCCTGACGACCACTCTTGAACTCCCGATTGCCCGTGTGGAAGTGCCTGCCTCACTGGCAGAGAGCATATCGATACCGACGGCCGAGAATTTTGGCCAGCTAGCGCAGCCCGGCATTATCTTGACGATCCTGATGATTGCCGTCATTGCGAGCGCCGAAACGCTTCTTTCGGCGGCCGCTGTCGACCGCATGCATGACGGGGGACGCACGCGCTTCAACAGGGAGCTTTTCGCCCAAGGCGTCGGTAACGGGCTTTGCGGATTGCTCGGGGCATTGCCTATCACCGGTGTCATCGTCCGTTCATCGGCCAACGTCCAGGCTGGGGCTCGCACGCGGGCCTCGGCAGTATTGCATGGCGTGTGGATCCTCGGCCTTGTTGCGCTTTTGCCGGGATTGCTGGAAATGGTACCCTTGACGGCGCTCGCCGCCGTGCTGCTCGTCACCGGCTGGCGGCTGATCAGCCTGCACCATGTGCGCCACCTGTTCGAACACCATGGTCTCATGCCGGTTGGAATCTGGGCCGTCACGGTGGCCATGGTCGTCCTGCAGGACCTGCTGGTCGGGGTGGCGCTCGGCCTTGCGCTGTCGATCCTCGAAATTCTTCCTTATCTGCGCCGAAAGCTCGCAATCAGGCATTCCGAGGTCGACGATGAAATTCATGTCCGACTGGGCGGAGCGGTCACCTGCAAGGACGTGCCGGTGTTGCTTAGCACGCTCGAAGGGCTGCCCGAAGGCCGTAAAGTCAGTATTATCGGCAAACACCTGCTCTACATGGATCACACCAGTGCAGAGACCATCAGCGAATGGCTCAGGCGCGAGACGAAATCCGGCCGAACAGTAGAGATTCATCCGCCTCAGGCGGCGCGTCATCCTCGCCTTAAGCCGCTATTTGCACGTTTCTCTGCAGAAGTCGCCTGATTGTTCGCGGGAGGGCAATTCTTCCGTTGCCCTCCCGTCTTACATCGCCCAACGGCAAAGTCAATTCGGTCGGGCGAGCTCCTCGACATGGACGATGTCTATGAACGCGTCGCGGTTATTGCCACGCGGCCCGGCGACGTTGTTGGTCATTCCGTTTGCGCGTGGAAGGTTCGACAGGACCGGGTGTGTTTCTGCGCGCAAGTCACAAGCTCGTCGAGGGATTGATCCGGATCATTGTTTGGGCATGCGCAACAACGACCCGCTGCTCCACTCCCCGATTGCAATGGCGGCTATGACTCAAGCGCGCTTGCAGATATGGTGGTGCGGTTGATCCCTCATGGTTTTTCGAAGCTTTTGGATCATAGGGCGTTTGTCGTCGCACCCAAACACGTTCGTCTCGTGATTGAGTACAGGCAGGCAAACATAGACCAACCCATTACATTGCCGATGGTCGCTGAGGCCGTCGGAACGTCTGTGAGGGCGTTGGAGACGGGCTTTCGCGCTTTCAAGGAAAAACCGCCCGGGCCCTACTTGCGAACCATGCGTTTGCAAGCGGCCCGGCGCGACCTCATGGATCCCACAAACCAACAGACGGTGGCTCAATCCCATTGCGATGGGGCTTTGTTCATCCCGGACGCTTTTCAGGGACCTACAAGGCCAGCTACGGTGGAAACCCGTCGGAGACCAAACGAATGTCGGCAATGGCGTGACCGCCGCCACCGGTTATTGCGCCCGCCACGCGGCATCCTCTTCACCGCACGCTCATACCTTGTCGGAACGAGCGCTCGGTCGCAGATAACGCGGATTTGGCACAGGCCTCGCAATCTGAGACGGCGAGGACCAGTCCGTTTCAATAGAGATCCATTTGATCCCAAGAGAAAGTCTGCTCGCTATTCGCGACAGCATCAAGCCTTTGGGCAAGCACATCGATTGCTACGCGCATTCTCATCGGCAGATACTGGGTGGCGGGCCAAACTGCATATGTTTCCAGAGGCGGCGAGGCACAGTCCTGAAGCAGGACAACAAGGCGCCCTGTGCGAATGTGGCAGGAAACAAGCCATTTGGGTAGCCACGCGATCCCCATTCCTTGAACCGCCGCGTCGGTGATTGCTTCTTGGCTGTCAAATTGCAGCCGCCATTTCAACTGTGCATCTTGTAGCTGGCCGTCGCCATTCCGCAGCGTCCAAGGATAAGGCTGGTCGTTGCGCCAATAAACCAGAGCATCGTGCTGAAGAAGCTCAGCAATTTCGACAGGCGTGCCGTGTTCTGCGAGATAGGCCGGCGCCGCACAGACGACCTTATTCTGAAGGGCAATCCTTCTCGTGACCAACCCGCTAGCGACACCGGGGGCCTTGTTGCGAATTGCGAGATCATATCCTTCGGCAATTATGTCGACGACCTGGTCGCTGAACCGCAGATCCAGTTCCAGCTTCGGATGGTCCCGAGCCAGTTCCAGCAGGATCGGTTCGACGCAGTAGCGGCCGAACAGGACGGGCATTGATACCTTCAGTCGGCCGGCCACTTCGTGTCTGCCTGATTCCAGCAACGCCTCGCCAGCACGGAGTTCCTCAAGGGCTCGCAGGCAGCGTTCATAGTAAATCGCGCCATATTCCGTAAGAGACTGGCTGCGGGTCGACCGGTTGAAGAGACGAACACGGAGGCGTGTTTCCAAACGTGCAATCGTCTTGCCGACGGCCGAACGCGTCAAAGCAAGCCTATCGGCTGCCCTAGCAAAGCTTCCCGCCTCCACCGCTTCAACGAAGACAGCCACACCATCCAGACTTTCTCTCATTTTATCCGCTTCGCATTGTAGCGTCACATTCTACATGAATGGGAACAAACATCGCCACCGTAGTATAAGATTCTACAGTATCACATAAGAGTTTTCTAGCCGAGAAATCGCCTCTCTAAATCCTGCCGGGCAGGGAAGGGAACGAATTCTTTCGCATTCAATCAGCCGCCGGTCCATGGCGATCAAGTTTTACGGGTCCAAAGGAAGTATCAAATGCAGATTGCAATCGTCTATGACAGCGGCTTCGGCCATACCGCAAAGCAGGCGCAGGCCATTGCGGAGGGCGTCGGCCGAGTATCGGGAGTCGAGGCCAGGCTCATCGCGGTCACCGATGGTGACGTTTCCTGGGAAGTCCTGGAAGCAAGCGATGCCATCATCTTCGGCTCCCCGACCTACAACGGCATGGTCAGCGCTCGCCTGAAGAAATTCATGGAGGATTCGACCCGTCAGGCCTGGATACCACAGTCGTGGCGCAACAAGATTGCCGCAGGCTTCACGAATTCGGGGGCCATGCATGGCGACAAGCTCAACTCCTTGATTTCCATGGCACTGTTTGCGGCTCAGCACGGCATGATCTGGGTTGGTCTCGACCTATTTCCGGGTCGATCCAATGACGAACCAAACCGTGTGGGTGGCTGGCTCGGTGCCATGGCCCAGTCAAATGATGAATCACCGGAATTGTCCCCCATCGAAAGTGACTTGAAGACAGCCGCGCATCTTGGCCAGCGCGTCGCTGAAATCACCTACCAATTCAGTCAGGGTCAGGTCTAACGTCAGGAACGTCTGTCATGGAAGTCCTTGGCTATTCAGCCGCATCACCAACGGATACGCTCTCGCCTCACCGATTTTCCAGGAGAGAGCCGCGCTCGGATGACGTTGTTATCGATGTGCTCTATTGCGGGGTCTGTCACACCGACCTGCACATCGCCCGCAATCACGGCGGCTTCACGAACTATCCCGTCGTCCCCGGCCATGAAGTCGTCGGGCGTGTAACAGCGGTTGGTCGAGATGTCAGCCGCTTCAAGCCTGGAGATCATGTCGGCATCGGCTGCATGGTCGACTCGTGCAGGCATTGCAAGCCGCGCCTCAGAGGGCTTGAGCAATTCTGCGAAGAAGTTCCGACCTCCACCTACAACGGTGTCGATCGACATGATCGTCTGACGACATTCGGTGGCTACTCCGACAGGATGGTCGTTTCGGAAGACTTCGTCTTAAGCATACCGGATGGAATCGACCTGGCGGGCACGGCCCCACTTCTGTGCGCAGGCATCACCACCTGGTCGCCGTTGCACTACTGGCACATCGGTGAGGAAAGCCGCGTGGCCGTCGTCGGCCTGGGCGGCCTAGGTTCCATGGCGATCACGCTTGCGAAGGCGCTGGGCGCCGAGTGACGTTTTCACCCGCTCCGCAGGGAAGGAAGGTGATGCACGCGATCTCGGAGCGGATCACGTTGTCCTGTCGAGCGACCCGCAACAGATGGCGGCTGTTGCAGGCAGATTCGATCTCATTGTCGACACGGTGCCCTATAGGCATGACATCAACCCGTATCTCTCCACGTTGTCCCTGGAGGGAGCGTTGGTGCTCTTGGGGTACATGGGGCCTGCTTGATCCGCCTGCGAACGCTGGCGGGCTGGTCCGGGGCCGCAAGATCGTCATGGGTTCTTTCATCGGCGGAATCGCCGAGACGCAGGAGATGCTCGACTTCTGCGGCGCGCACGGGATCACCTCCCAGATCGAAGTGATCCGCATGCAAGAAGTCAATGATGCCTACGCACGCATGCTGAGAGGCGACGTCAAGTATCGGTTCGTGATCGATATGGCATCCTTACACTCCGAAGGAGGAGCAAATGCCTGACCAAATCAAACCTGTTCTTTGTGTGGTAACCAGCCATCCGATTAAGGGTGATAGCGGCCAACCGACGGGTTTCTGGCTAAGTGAGCTCACCCATCCGCTGGCGGTATTGCAGGATTTCGGCATAAACACGGAACTGGCGTCGGTTCGAGGCGGACAGCCTCCCATCGATGGCTTCGACCTATCCGATGCAGTGAATGCGCGCTTCTGGAAAGATCCCGTCTTTCGCAGCGCGCTCGCCAATTCCCCGAACCTGGCAGAGCTCGACCCCTCCGCTATTCCGCGATCTTCTTTGCCGGCGGTCACGGGACAATGTGGGACTACGCCGACAACATGGCTGTGCAACGGGTCATTCCCGCAATCTACGAAGCTGGCGGCATCGTGGCCGCGGTGTGCCATGGCCCGGCTGCGCTCGTGAACGCTAGACTGGGTGACGGCTCTTATCTGGTTGCCGGCAAGCGCTTGGCATCATTCACCGACGAGGAGGAGGAGGAAGTGCAGGCAACGAAGATCGTGCCGTTCCTGCTGGCCCCGACGTTGAAAGCTCGTGGCGCGCTGCACCAACCGGCGCCGAACTGGTCGGCCAATGTCGTCGTCGACGGGCGGCTGGTGATCGGCCAGAACCCCGCATCGGCACACGGCGTTGGTGAAGCTATTCGCAGCGTGATCGGCCAAGTCGGCGATTGGAAGGCTGGTTCGTCACCATCTCAAGCGCGACACAATTATCCGCGGCGCAACAAGAAACCCTCGTCGTCTCGCTGACCGATAAAGTGTTGCATTCATAAAAGGAAAACGGAAATGTCCAACGCCAACCATACCGACACCGCCCCGCTGTTTCAAGCGGTTGGCTCCGTCGCCCCGGTTTTGGTCAAGTACACCCAGGAAGCGATCATCGAGGAACTTTGGAGTCGTCCTGGCCTTTCGCCGCGCGACCGCAGCATTGTAACGCTTTCGGCACTGATTTCACGCAATGCCACTATCGCGTTGCCGCACTACTTCAATAAGGCGCTCGACAGCGGATTGAAGCCAAGCGAGCTTTCCGAACTCATCACTCATCTCGCTTTTTACGCGAGCTGGCCCTATGCTTTTGCGTCGGTCATGGTGTTGAAGGAAATCTTTGCCCAGCGCGGGATCGGCATCGACCAGCTTCCGGACGTATCGCCCAGCCTACTTTCGATCGAGGAAGCATTGCCCGACGAAAGCACCCGCGTTGCATTCATCGCCGAAAGCGTGGCACCCGGTTCGCAGGCTGTTCAGCACTTTACCGACGATCTTCTTTATCATCAGGTTTGGTTGCGTCCTGGCCTTGCGCCGCGTGATCGCGGGCTGGCGACCGTTGCGACGCTTGCGGCTCTCGGGCAGACGGCGTTCCTGTCTTTCTATATGAATCGCGCGGTAATCAAAGGTGTCACCAAAGAGGAGATCGGCGAGGCGCTCGCCCACATCGCATTTTATGCCGGCTGGGGCAACGCGATCCAGGCAGCTGGCGTCGTGAAGTCCATCTTTGAGAATTCGCCGAACTGATTTCGCTTGACGCTGCCACCGCAGGCCCATGACTTCCAAGCGTTTCATGGGCCAGTGCCAAATACCTCACGTTCACGAGCCTACACGTCTGATCAGGAAACCACGCCAAGCTGTGCGTTTAAAGAGGCCAGATGATGAAGATTATCGCAAAGAACTTCTTCGCGTCGTGCTGTCTACAAACGCGAATACTTCGATAGGCTCTCCAAGGCCCTTTAACGGGAAAAAACCGAGATTCTCTACCACGGCTTCGCAGCCCGCCATATCAACGAAGGCTTTGGACATCAGCACGGGACGTTTTGTTTCTTTCGTCAAGCTCTCCAGACGAGACGCTGCATTGACGGCTGGGCCGATCACCGTGAAGTCGAGACGCCTGCGCGAGCCGATATTTCCATACATGACGTCGCCGACATGGACGCCGATCCCGTAGTTGAGAACGTTGCGTCCTTCGGAAAGGTGATTCTCGTTTAGCCGGTCCACGGCGGCGTTCGCCTCGCTGATTGCCAGGAGCAGATCGTCGCAGGCCGTTGGATTGGTGAGTGGGAAAACGGCGAGAAGGCCATCTCCCATGAATTTCAGAATTTCGCCGCCGCGCCTCTCAATCGGCTCTGACATAGCGTCAAAGTAGTCGTTGAGCAGTTCGATGACGTTATCGCGTGGCCAAAGGTCCGATATTTTCGTGAAATCGCGAAGATCACAGACCAGGATCGCTGCCTCGACCGTTACGCCGCTGCTACGAGTGATCGCGCCGGCCAGGATCTGCTCGCTTGCGTGCGGCCCCACATAGGTTTCCAAAAGTGTTCGGGCAAGGCGGTTCTTCAGCCTGATTTCACTGACGAGCGCCAGTGCCGCGAGAAGGTCTTTGAGGCAGACAATGTCATCGGGCGTGAACCCCCCGGGTCTTTCGCTGGCGAAGGTGACGGCATGCCGTTTGTCCAGCGTGTGCTCGAGGGGCCAAACAATATAGTCGGTAAGACCATCGGCGCGCAGTTCACGGTAGAGCGGGCAATGAACAACCCCCTCCGGCGTTCCCTCGAGACGCCACCGCACCTCACTTGCTCCACTATGGATCTCGTTAATAGGGCTGTTGAGATACTGTGAGGTCTCCAAAAGACCGTGGTCGAAAGTTCGTATCTCTGCCTCGCGCATGCCCTTTCGCCACAAAATGCGAGAACCAAGCCATTGCGGATGATGTATTCTGAAGTGAAGCGTCCCCCGCGCCACAGGTATACCGGCATCGATGAGCCTCTCGCACATCTCCGCAAAAATCTTGTCGATGAAGCGTTCGCTCCGCGCCTCGATAACGAGCCAGTCAAGAATCCTGGTGCGTCGAATTGGCCAACTGCCGTCATTCGAGCCCAGGTTTGAAGAAGATTGCATTGTAACTCCGGGGCATCTGCGTGCCGATCAAGCACTTAATGGCTGGCCTCAGCGGCGCTGATCACTCGATCCGCCGACAAAGTGGATTGCCGCGAATGTCACTGTGGTGGCCCCTCGATGATATAGCGTGCGGTCTGCCAGCCCGCTGACGCAACGGCCTCAAAGCAGAATAGGCTGGAGAATTGGACCGCGCCTGCGCCTTTGCCATGCTGTCAAACGCAAGTCGTCCCATGGGGTGGCTCCTTCAAGCTTGGAAATGTCAAATAAAACCTGCCAGGCGGGTGGCTTTCATGCAAAATCCTCCTCAATACTGATTTCTGAACAACCATTGGTCGATGCAAGCTCTTCCGATCGGGCCTACCGAGTTGCAAACTCCAGCGAAACAGGCGAGTTGAGTTAACCCATCACGTACCACCATTGCTGGAACCCTCTGAGATCGCGCGCCACTACCTTAAAGCCACTGCTCGCTCGGCGTTGCATCACGATTCGCTCAATTCCGGGTTCCTCGACTAGACGCCCTGATCGAAGTTGCATGACAAGTAGTGAGTGTTACCGCAGAATGAAGGCCATTGATGGCGACATTATTTCCCGTTTTTGTAGCCTTTGACGCTACAAAGAGACGAGCGCCGGTCCGCGGAGCCAAGAAAGTGCGCATCTCCTCCACCGACCAAACAAGACCTCAATCATCCGGCATCGCAAAATGACAGGGTTGTCTCCAGCGAGCGACAATCCGGCGACACTGTCTCACTCCAGATTTATGAATCCGACTCATAAGACCATCCACAAATGCACGGCTAATGTACAGTCGAGGAATCTGCTATCGTCGCGCACCAAACGGGCAATCGATAGGGAGAACATCAAATGCTGGGAACAATGCTCTATGCGCCGGGCGACGTGCGCTGTGAAGAGGTTGCCGAACCGCAGATTATTCACCCCACCGACGCCATCATTCGGCTTTCCGCCAGTTGCATATGCGGTTCCGACCTTTGGCCTTTCCGTGGCCTGAACGACATCAAGGCACCCATGGCGATGGGTCACGAATATTGCGGCATCGTCGAAGAAGTTGGCTCCGCGGTCACGACCGTCCGGCCTGGCCAATTTGTGGTTGGTTCGTTCTGCATATCTGACAACACCTGCCCTCATTGCCGCTTCGGCTTCCAATCGTCGTGCGAGCAGCGCGAATTCATGAGCGGCGCACAGGCACCTCTCGCACGTGTCCCGCTTGCAGACGGCACTCTGGTTGCGACAGCGACACTGCCCTCGGACGACCTGATTGCAAGCCTTCTGGCAACCTCAGACGTGCTCGGCACCGGCTGGTACGCCGCCGATGCAGCCCGAGTCCAGCCTGGCTCAACTGTCGTGGTCGTGGGTGACGGCGCAGTCGGCCTGATGGGCGTGCTGTCGGCCAAGCAGATGGGTGCAGAACGGATCATTGCCATGAGCCGCCACAAGACCCGGCAGGATCTCGCCCTTGAATTCGGCGCCACCGACATCATCGCCGAGCGCGGCGATTCCGGTGTTGCCCGGATCAAAGAACTCACCAAAGGCGTGGGAGCGGATTCGGTTCTGGAATGCGTTGGTACTCAGGAATCGATGATGCAGGCTATGAATTGCGCGCGTCCCGGCGGTTCCATTGGCTTTGTTGGCGTGCCGCATGGCGTGCAGCTCGATGGTGAAGGGCTCTTCTTCGGACAGAAGAGCCTGCTTGGCGGACCCGCACCCGTGCGCCGTTTCCTTCCCTATCTAATGGACATTGTGCTTGAGCGCCAGATAGAGCCTGGCAAGGTATTCGATTTGACGCTTCCGCTCACGGATGTCGCGGAAGGCTACCGTGCAATGGACGAGCGTAGGGCGATCAAAACGATGTTGCGCTTCAACTGAACACAAATCGGGGACACGTAGAACTGCGTATCCGTCCGGTAAGAACAACCGGCCGGATACGCAAATTACGCTTAAGAGCCGAGCCAATCTTACCGCGTCTGCGTTCAAGATACTTAATTGACGCTGCCGATGTCGGCGAACGGCAGTAGTGGCGCAACGTCGAACGTCCTGGTAAGGAGGCCGACGTCGTGCTCTTGCCGGTCGATTGTGGTCAGCCATTCTGCCGCACCACCGACCGTGAACCATCTGTCCCCGAAATAGGCCAGCGGTTTGTACCTCTTTGCTGCGCGTGCTGCGCAATTTTCTCGCCAGCCTGGACATTGTTCAGTCGCCTGGACTCGTTGCTATTCGCTTCAGGCCGCCCGACATACTTTCAGCGGTTGTTCAGGTACCGGGCCACGATTGGGCTGACGCTCAACGTGTATCAGTCATGAGTTTCAAGTCCTCGGGCTAGACCATCTGAAATCGTCGGCGGCATTGCCACCGTCACGCCATTCATGAATCAGAGCGATAACTTCAAGAAACGAGGCCCACCTAATCATCTCTTGATTGCCGCACTACGTTCCAAAAAGGCGCGGTCCCTCCGCGCTCAAAGATACCGAAGGAATGAAGTGGAGCAGGATATGCAGGGCCCCATCCAACTTGAAATCTCCCGCCGGAACTTACTTATTTCGTCGGCTGCGACAGTCGCAGTGGCGACTGCCGCGGCTGGTGAAGCGGCTGCACAAGCGGCAGGAAATGCAATGCAACATACGTCGAAGGTGTCGCTGACGGTGAACGGCGAAAGCCGCAGTCTCGATATCGACAATCGAACAACGCTGCTCGACGCGCTGCGCGAGCACCTCCATCTGACCGGCACCAAGAAGGGCTGCGACCATGGCCAATGCGGTGCATGCACCGTCATGGTCGACGGCCGCCGCGTCAATTCCTGTCTGACACTCGCCGTCATGCACGAGGGCGATGAGGTCACCACAATCGAGGGCCTCGGAAAGCCGGGCGAGCTTCACCCGATGCAAGCTGCTTTCGTCAAGCATGACGGCTTCCAATGCGGATACTGTACGCCTGGACAGATATGTTCCTCCGTCGCGGTGCTCGAGGAGATCAAGGCGAACATCCCAAGCCACGTCATGGGCGACCTAACCGCACAGGCGGCCATCACTCCCACCGAAATCCGCGAGCGCATGAGCGGCAACATCTGTCGCTGCGGCGCCTATTCCAACATCGTCGATGCCATCGTCGAAGCCGCGGGGACAAAAGCATGAGAGCCTTTAGGTATGAACGTGCCTCGTCCGTCGAAGCCGCGGCCAAGGCGGTCGCCTCCAATCCGCAAGCCAAGTTCATTGCCGGCGGCACGAACCTTCTCGACTTGATGAAGCTCGAGATCGAGACGCCGACGCATCTGATCGACGTGAACGGCCTCGGCCTGGACAAGATCGAAGCCACTCCGGAGGGTGGGCTGCGCATCGGCGCGCTTGTCCGCAACACGGACCTCGCCGCGCATGAGACTGTACGTCGCGACTATGGGCTTGTGTCCCGGGCGCTCGTCGCAGGTGCCTCTGGACAACTGCGCAACAAGGCGACAACGGCCGGCAACCTCCTGCAGCGCACGCGCTGTCCGTATTTCTACGATATCAACCAGCCGTGCAACAAGCGCCAACCGGGCAGCGGCTGTTCGGCCATCGGCGGCTTCAGCCGCCAACATGCCGTCGTCGGCACCAGCCAAGCCTGTATCGCCACCCATCCGAGCGACATGGCGATCGCCATGCGGGCGCTGGACGCAGTCGTCGAGACGGTAAAGGCTGACGGCAGCCGTCGATCCATCCCGATCGCCGACTTCCATCGCCTGCCGGGCGACACGCCCCATATCGAGACCGCCCTCGAGAGCGGAGAATTCATCACCGCGGTCGTGCTGCCGCCACCGATCGGCGGCCGGCAAATCTACCGCAAGGTCCGCGACCGCGCGTCTTATGCCTTCGCGATCGTCTCGGTCGGTGCCGTCATCCAGACCGACGGCACCGGACGCGTCGCCGTTGGTGGCGTTGCCCACAAGCCGTGGCGCATCGAGGCGGCCGAAGCCGAACTGCCGAAAGGCGCACGGGCGGCGGCGGGCATACTGCTCGCAGACGCCCGTCCCACCGAACAGAACCGTTTCAAGGTCGACCTGGTCGAGCGCACGCTCGGCGCGATCATTGCCGAAGCCAGGGGGTAACTCATGCAGTTCGATACACCAGCGACGACCAATCCGATCGACCGCCTCAAGGTCGTCGGTCAGCCCATCCCCCGCATCGACGGCCATCTCAAGACGACCGGCCGCGCGATGTATGCCTACGAGTGGCATGATCCGAACACGCCGTACGCCTATGGCTACCCCGTCGGCGCGGCGATTGCCAAGGGGCGGATCAAGTCGATGGACGTCTCCGCGGCGAAGAAGGCGCCGGGCGTGATCGCCGTGGTGACCGCACCGGACATCGGAGAACGGAAGAAGGGGAGGTTCAATACCGCGAAGCTCTTCGGCGGCGATGAGGTGCAGCACTACCACCAGGCGATAGCGGTCGTTGTCGCCGAGACCTTCGAACAGGCCCGCGCCGCCGCCGCGCTTGTCAAGGTCGACTACGCGGAAGAAAGGGGAGCCTTCGATCTGCGCCAGGCCATGGACTCGGCAGTAAAGCCCGAGTCAGGTGATCCGGACTCCGCTGCGGGCGACTTCGATGCCGCTTTCAGAGCCGCTCCGGTCACGTTCGAGGAGACCTACACGACGCCCGACCAGTCCCACGCAATGATGGAGCCGCATGCCTCCATCGCCGCCTGGGACGGCGACGAATTGACGGTCTGGACTTCAAGCCAGATGATTGACTGGTGGCGGTCTGACCTAGCAACGACCCTCGACATCGACAAGGAGAAGATCCACCTGATGTCACCGTTCATCGGCGGCGGTTTCGGCAGCAAGCTGTTCCTGCGAGCGGACGCCGTGCTTGCCGCCTTCGCAGCAAAGGCGGCCAACCGTCCGGTAAAGGTCGCGCTTCCGCGACCGTTCGTGATGAACAACACGACGCACCGTCCAGCGACGATTCAGCGCATCCGTATCGGAACCCAGCAGGATGGAAAGATCACCGCGATTGCCCATGAAAGCTGGTCTGGTGACCTTGAAGGCGGAGGCCCTGAGGCGGCGGTCATGCAAACACGGCTGCTCTACGCCGGAGCAAACCGCATGACCACAACGCGGCTGGCGACGCTTGATCTGCCCGAGGGCAACGCTATGCGCGCTCCGGGCGAGGCGCCCGGGCTTATGGCGCTGGAGATTGCCATGGACGAAGTGGCCGAGAAACTCGGCATCGATCCGGTCGAATTCCGGATTATCAACGACACCCAGGTCGATCCTGAAAAGCCGGAGCGACCGTTTTCTCACCGTGACCTCGTCGGATGTCTCAAGCTCGGGGCGGAACGTTTCGGATGGAAGAACCGAGGACGGCCGGGCTCACGCCGCGAGGGAAACTGGCTTATCGGCATGGGTGTTGGTGTAGCGTTCCGCAACAATCTTCTTCTTCCGTCAGGAGCGCGTGTCCGCCTCGACCGGGAAGGCGTCGTCACAGTCGAGACCGACATGACCGACATCGGCACGGGCAGCTACACCATCATCGCGCAGACAGCGGCGGAGATGATGGGCGTTACCGTCGACAAGGTCGGCGTCCAGCTCGGCGATTCCCGCTTTCCGGTCTCTTCGGGTTCTGGCGGCCAGTTCGGCGCGAACTGTTCGACCGCCGGCGTTTACGCCGCTTGCGTCAAGCTCCGCGAGGCCGTGGCCCAGAAACTCGGCTTCAACTCCGAGGACGTCATCTTCGAGAACGGCGAGGTTCGCTCCGGTAACCGCTCGGTACCGCTCGGCGAAGCGGCGGGTGCCGATGGTCTTGTCGGCGAGGACGCGATCCAATGGGGTAAGCTGTCGGAGACGCACCAGCAGTCGACCTTCGGCGCGCACTTCGTCGAGGTCGGCGTCGATGTCGCCACCGGCGAGAGCCGGATCCGGCGGATGCTGGCGGTGTGCGCGGCTGGACGCATCCTGAACCCGATCACCGCGCGCAGCCAGGTGATCGGAGCGATGACCATGGGTGCCGGCGGGGCGCTTTCTGAAGAACTGGCAGTCGACACGCGCCGCGGCTTCTTTGTCAATCACGATCTCGCCGGCTACGAGGTGGCGGTACACGCCGACATCCCGCACCAGGAGGTAATCTTCATGGACGAGACCGACCCGATGTCGTCGCCAACGAAGGCAAAGGGCATCGGCGAGCTCGGCTTGTGCGGCGTTTCCGCCGCAATCGCCAACGCCATCCATAATGCGACGGGTGTCAGGGTCCGGCACTATCCGATCACGCTTGACAAGCTGATTGGCGGCCTCCCGGACGTCGCATGACGCAATTGGCGGCGGAAGTTCACCAACCCGCCGTCAACTTCCCAAAGGATTTTCGCATTGACCGAAATCTTCGCTCCCGTTTCCCTGCCGACACCGGCAAGGGCGCTCTTGAACGACGATCCTGTCGAGGTCCTTCGCTTCGCCGTCGACGCCTATCGTAACGGCGGCGTGGCGCTTGCTACGCTCATCGAGATCCGCGGCGGTGCGGCACGTGCCCTTGGTTCCCATGTTGTGGTGGCAGCTGACGGTCGCTTCTGCGGCTACGTTTCCGGCGGATGCGTCGAGGCCGCCGTCGCGGCAGAAGCTCTTCTCGCCATGGAGGCGGGATGTGATCGGACCGTGATGTTCGGCGACGGCTCTCCCTTCTTGGACATCGTTCTTCCCTGCGGTGGCGGAATCACGGTCGCGATCCATCTTCTGCAGGAGATCGCAGGCATCGAGCACGTACTCGAATGTCTCAGGCAACGCCGGCCGGCCGGACTTCGCTACTCGCCCCAAAGCCAGTCGCTGACAGTCGTCGAACCGGCAGAGCGGGCAAGCCGGCAAGGCACCGATTTTCTGGTGGTGTATCGACCGAATACACGCCTTGTCATCTCTGGGCAGACGGTCGAAGCGGAGGCTGTTGCGCGCCTCGCTAGGGCTTCTGGCTATCAGGTGTTCGTCCGAGAGCCGGGGGAAGGGCCGACACGCTTTGGCACGCAGATTGATGCGTACGCCGCCGTTGTCCTCCTCCATCACGACCTCGACCAAGAGGAGCCAATTCTCGATGTCGCTCTGAAATCTTCGGCCTTTTATATAGGCGCGTTGGGAAGCACACGGACACACCGGAGGCGCATCGATCGTTTGAAAGAATTCGGATACGGCGAGGGTGAACTTCACCGTATCAAGGCGCCGATCGGTGTTTTTGGGCCAACACGAGATTCGGCATCGCTGGCGCTGTCGGTCCTAGCAGACGTTGCAGCCGCACGGCTCATGGTGCATGCATGATGCCTGCTGGAACAGCCGCATGGGCTTATCGACATGGCCGCTGCCCAGGTGCGCGCGATCATAGGCGAAGATGCAATGATCGATGGACCGCTGTCATTTTCGCCGGACGGTTTATCGCATACTAAAAGGGTGCTCGCGCTAACCCCGCACATAGCGCGGGCAGGCGCTCCGCGAGTGCCACGTCGAGCTCCCAGACAGGTCCAGTTTGTTATGTGGCGAAACAACGCTGCGATACCGAATTTATGAATCAGGCTCATGATAACATGCGGGTTAATCGCACTAATCCAGGTCGAACAATGTGCTCATACTGTTTCAAAATCCATTAGGCGGAGGAGAGAACATGTGTGGGCAATGTGTGTCAAAAAATATCGATGCAGAGCGGGGATTCAGTAAATGGGACGTCATCTTACCGCAGGCAAAGAGCGCGCAGCGTTACGACCATAAGGAGGGAATTGTGCCGCGCATTCTGCATATGCTGAGAAGGTGGCGGCGGCACCGAGACAGTCTGACTTATCTCAATCGGTTGCCCTCGCGGGAGTTACGTGACATCGGCATTGACCCCCATGATATTCGCTTAGCCGGCCCAAAGGTGGAGAGATCCATCTGACAGGTGAGTTTTTAGGGATGCCCTTTGAATTCGACTCATTCCGGGTAGGGAACGTCCGGTTTGCAGGTCAGTCCCGGCAGTTCAGCGCGGCTCTGCGCGCGGCCGTCCCCAACTCCATTTAAGGCAAGTTGGCGGCGTCCCGGGCGGTGCATGGCAATTGCGATCTCGGTTGGACGAAAATCTGTCAGCAGCGTCGCTAAATCTGACAGCCGAAGATCTCTTCTATTTCTTGCTCTTGAACGGGCGAGCGGAACTCATCTTTGAATGTCATATCAGAACAAGGGTTGAACATGGCAAACGATCGTTTTCGAGTTGGCATAGTTGGTTTGACAGCCGAAAGGAGCTGGGCCGCGGTGGCGCATCTGCCCGCGCTTCGTGCACTAGCAGACACCTTCGAGGTTGCAGGAGTAGCGAATTCTAACCACGCCAGCGCCCAGGCAGCAGCTTCGGCCTGCAACATCCCCCGCGCCTTCAACGACGTTGCCGAATTGGCACATTCGTCCGACATCGACGTTGTTTCCGTGACTGTGAAGGTCCCTCATCATTTTGAGCTCGTCAAAACTGTGATCGCAGCCGGGAAGCACGTCTTTTGCGAATGGCCACTTGGCAACGGTCTCGCAGAGGCCGAGGAGCTAGCGTCTCTCGCCGAGGCCAAGGGTGTTCTTGCCATTGTTGGCACGCAGGCTCGCGTCGCTCCGGAGATCCTGTATTTGCGCAAGCTGCTTGCTGACGGCTTTGTCGGAGATGTTCTATCCACGACGCTGACCGCAAGGGGTGGCGGCTGGGGCGGCACCGTCGCTAGCGAACAGACGTATGGATACCTGCTGGATCGGGCCAATGGTGCAACGATGCTCACCATTCCAGTGGCGCATACTCTCGCCGCGATGCGTGATGTGCTCGGCGACATCATCGAACTGTCGGCCGTGGTCGCCAACCGGCGCCACGAGGCACGTGCTCTCGATACCGGCAACTTTTTACCAATGAGCGCGGCCGACCAGGTGGTACTTAGCGGATTGCTTGCAAACGGGGCGCCACTGTCCATCCATTATCGCGGCGGTGCGCCACGCAGTGGCGACGGTCTAGTCTGGGAAATCAATGGGACGGACGGCGACATTGTCCTCTCGGGCCCTTATGGTCACGCGCAGCAGATCCGCATATCACTTGCGGGCAGCCAAGGGGAGGCACCGCTTCAGCCGCTGGCGGTCCCTTCCAGCTGTTTCGAAGCGTTGCCCGAGGAACCCTTCTCAGGCAACGTCGCCCGCCTCTATGCACGCATGGCAAATGATCTCAGGAACGGCACTCACACTGCGCCGACTTTCGCAGATGGTGTCGAACTCCACCGCCTGATCGATGCAATCGAGACGGCCGGCAGGAATGGGCAGCGAGTTCGACCAGAAGCTCCTAATCGGCTGCTTGGTGATTGACACTTGCGCAAATATGAAAGGAACTTTCATGCCAAATGAAACACCTGTCTGGTTCATTACAGGGTGCTCGACCGGTTTCGGTCGCGAGATTGCAAAACTCGTCCTCAAACGGGGTTGGCGCGTTGCACTGACCGCGCGCGATGTCGCAAAGATCGCAGATCTGGTCGGGCCTTATGGTGATAAGGCTCTGGTGATATCCCTTGACGTCAATGATGAAGGGATGATCGAACAGGCTGTTAGCGATGCCGATACCCATTTCGGGCGGATCGACGTTCTGGTCAACAACGCTGGGTACGGCTATTTCTCGGCGATTGAAGAGGGTGAGGACGCAGAAATCCGCAGACAGTTTGAGACCAATGTTTTTGGTCTGGCTTCGCTCGTTCGCAAGGTACTTCCTGGCATGCGCCGGCGCCGGCATGGACACATAATCAACTTCTCTTCGATCGGCGGCCTCAATGCTTATCCGGCGCTCGGCTACTACAACGCCACAAAATTTGCCGTCGAGGCGATCTCCGAGGCGTTGGCGCAGGAAGTAGGGCCACTCGGCATCAAGGTCACGTTGATCGAGCCGGGCGGTTTCCGCACAGATTGGGCAGGCAGGTCCGTCATTGAATCCGCGACCGTGATCGATGATTATGCTGGGACCGCTGGTGCGAGGCGCCAAGGTTTGCGATCTATCTCCGGAAAGCAGGCAGGCGATCCCGCGCGGGCGGCGGCGGCCGTGGTCAAGGTGTTCGAAGCTGACAATCCTCCTCTGCGTCTGCTTCTTGGGTCCGACGCTTATGAGCGTGGCATGGCGCGGCTCGACATGCTGCGCGAGAACTTTGAGACGTGGCGAGATGTCAGTGTCAGCACCGACTTCGTCGATGACGGTCAGAATTAATTCGCTTCCCCGCCATCAGCCACGTCCATCACGCAGAGCCGCGGTCCACATTGCCTGACACAAGCAACGAATACGAATCTCGCCGCCTTTCATCAGCTTCGCCATGTCCGTGAAAACTGCATGCGTGCACGACCTTCTGGGGCGAGGTCGTGTGTGACCTCGCTTCGGCGCCTCAGGCAAAAGCAAGACATTGATGAGTCATTCTCATAGCTGCATGCGTTCGCAGCCGTCTAATCTGCGACCGTGCGGCCTGTTATGCTTCAAGCTTCATTAAACGCCTTGCTGCCAATCGTTTCACCGTGGGTCTATATGCGAGAGGAACGCTATGAAAACCGTAAGCAACCTGACACGAAGGAGTTTGATAGCAATGGCCCTGACGAGCTCAATGCCAGGGTTGGCTGCGGCTCAAACACAGCCAAAATGCTCAAAGGCCGGAGCTTGGCCATGAAAGTAGAATTTTCTTTTGCTGATTTTGTGTTTACGGCAACCCTTGACGATAATCCGACGGCCCGTGACTTCGCCTCGATGATGCCTCTGGATCTAACGATTGACGACTACTCCAACAATGAAAAGATCGCATATCTACCCCGGAAGCTTACCGAAGGAGGAAGGGGCAATTTCGATGATGAGTCTCTTGGAGATCTTTGTTACTACGTCCCGTGGGGAAATCTTGTTTTCTACTACGCGAGCTATCGCTCCTCCACCGATCTGATCCGGCTTGGTCGACTCAACAACGGTTTCGAGCCGTTACTCACGCGCGGAAAATTTCCGCTGAAGGGCAGGCTTCTGAGCTGAAAATCAACGAGGCTTGTGACCGCGTTGCGATGATGCTGAACACTCTGAGCCGTTGTCCGCACATCGCACGCCGCTCCCCCGCCGCCAAGCTCATCCGAGAGCATATTGTAGTGGTCAAAGGAAATTGAACGTGCTGATGCAGACCATGTCGCGCGAAGATAGAGCGGGCAGCTGGAGCGCTGTCGTTGCGATGTCGCTTTGTGTGTTCGTGCTGATTGCATCGGAGTTTCTGCCCGTCAGCCGCGGGATCACCCGTTCAAATCATGGCAGTGGGCACTCACCCTGTCAGCACACAGTTTCACTGCGAATGTCCGCCACAATCACTGGCCGCATGGACCGCGACGCCAGGCTGTGTACCGCTCTTCGAAAAGCATAGAGGACCTGGCTCATATCTGCGGTTTCTTGAGGAAGTATACCCGCTGATGCAGAGCATGAACATGATGACCAAGCGCTTGTACGATAACCTATAGCGAACGGACCCCGGAATTAGACTTGCATGTGCAAGCGCAGAATAACTCCACTTGCAAGAGACTGGGAAAACCGCAGCGAGAGCAAACAACCCGCAACTGACATCTTTCGCGCGGCGTTTTCTGGGACACACGGCTTGCCCGTTGACGGTAGACGTTTCCACATAAAGATCAACGCGTCGAAAGTGTTCCGATGGGCAGCTTTCCAGGCTCCCAGCGCTATTTGCCGGAGAGCAGGGCTTCCTTCAATTTTGCCGCTGCCCGTGCTTCCTCGGCGAAGGCTTTCACAAGCCGCTCGTTTGTTGTCAGCCTAGGGAAGATCAACCCCACGCCCCGGAAGGGCGCTCCTTCCAGCGGAAGCTTCCGTAGCGATAGGCCCTCCGGCCATGGCGGGAGCCAGTTGGGGACTAAGGAGACACCCAAACCCTTGTTCACAAGCACGGCTATCGCCTCGAGTGAATCCAGTTCGTACTTATCCTGGGGGCTAAGCTTTAAACGTCTCAGGTATGCTTCGCCCGACCTTCCGCCCCATTGCTTTCGATCGTAGCGGATGAATGGTGCGCGTTTTAGGAGGGCGATGGGATCGCTGTCGATCTCACTTGTGCTGCTTAGTACAATGAGTGGGTCTTTCCTAAGCTCGTACCACGTGTATTCCTTGGGAATGGCAAAGGGAGGCTCGACCAATATCGCTGCATCCAAGCTCCCTTCGCCCATTTTTTGATACAAGTCGGATGACTGCCCTGGCTGCACTTCCACTTGTATCCCTGGGCGTTTCGCCTTCATGGACGAGAGTATCTCGGGAAGCAGCCCCGTCGTCATCGAATGAATGACGCCCACGCGAACGGTACCTATCTCTTCGTTCTGATTGGCTAGGCCGGACAGGCTTTCTGCCGCGTCTACAATGCGCCTGGCTGCCTCGACAACCGCTGTCCCCGCCTCAGTGGCGCGCATGGAGTGACCGGCTCGTCGGACCAACACTGCCCCAATTTCGTCCTCCAGCGCCCGCAGACGTTGCACGACTGCCGACGGCGTCAGGCTTTCCTTTCGAGCGGCAGCGGCGATAGAGTTCAAGTCAATTACCGAGAGGAGTGTTTTGAGAAACCGCGTCTCCATCATTTAGGCTTTCTACATTTCAAACACGCGAAGACACATGTTTTCTTACGGTGGCACGCATGTCAATCTCTCGCTGAAACTAACGTCATAGGATTAGCGATGACTTTGCGATTTGACCAAAGCAGCCTCTCCCAGCGGCTGAAAACTGTGAAGCCTTCGCCGACAATTGCGATAACTCGCTTGGCGGCCGAGCTTCGACGCGGCGGAGCGGACATCATCGCGCTGTCGCAAGGCGAACCAGATTTCGATACGCCCGATCACATCAAGGCGGCCGCCAAGAAGGCAATCGACAATGGCGTAACGAAATACACTGACGTCGATGGAACGCCTGAACTCAAGCGCGCGATTGTTCAGAAATTCAGGAACGAGAATGACCTTGAATACGAGGCGGCTAACATTTCCGTTGGGACCGGTGGAAAACAGGTGATCTTCAACGCCTTCTCCTCAACGTTGGACGAAGGTGACGAGGTAATCATTCCCGCCCCTTACTGGGTGTCATATCCGGATATGGTTTTGCTCACCGGCGGGGTTCCCGTAACGCTCTCCTGTGGTGAGAACAGTGGATTCAAACTCACCGCGGCAGTCTTAGAGAGCGCCATCACGCCACGAACGAAATGGCTGGTTCTCAATTCGCCGAGCAACCCGACTGGATCGGGGTACTCCGCGGACGAACTGAAAGCGATTGCTGAGGTCCTATTGCAGCATCCACGCGTTCTGGTGCTGACGGATGATATGTATGAGCACATCCGATACGACGGCTGGGAGTTCACAACAATCGCTTCGGTGGAGCCACGTCTTCGGGAACGCGTTCTAACCTGCAACGGTGTCTCCAAGGCCTATGCCATGACCGGATGGCGCATTGGTTATGCAGGCGGCCCGGCCGACCTGATTAAAGCAATGGCGACGATTCAGTCGCAAAGCACCACCAATCCGAGTTCGGTCTCGCAGGCGGCTGCCGTCGCCGCTCTTACCGGTCCTCTGGACTTCCTCGCAGAACGCAATGCCGTATTCCAAGAGCGGCGCGATCTGTGTCTCTCGGCGTTTAACTCCACAGATGGATTGAGCTGCCGCACGCCAGACGGTGCGTTCTACCTCTTTCCATCGTGCGCAGGGGTAATCGGCAAGCGGCAGCCCAATGGGCAGCTGATCGAGAATGACGTGGGCTTCGCAACCTATCTGCTGGAGTCAGCGGGTGTGGCAGTCGTCCCCGGTTCGGCCTTTGGACTCGGACCGTATTTCCGAATTTCATTTGCCACTTCGACAAATCGCCTTCGCGATGCCTGCACCCGTATTGGCGATGCGTGTGCGGCACTTCAATAGACACAAGAGGAAAGACTGAAATGGATTTGGGAATTTCCGGAAAATGCGCCGTTGTTCTGGGCGCTGGGGGCGGCCTTGGTGGTGCAATTGCCCATACTCTTGCGGCAGAGGGTGCAAAGGTAGTCGTCGCGGATATTGATGGCGATGCAGCGGAAAGAGCAGCGGCTGACATCAGATTGGCAGGTGGCGAGGCCTTCTCGATCAAGTGGGACATCAGCGATCTATCGGTAATCGACAGGAATGTCTCGCTGATTGAAAGCCGGTACGGCAACGTAGCCATACTCGTGAACAATACTGGTGGTCCGCCTCCGACCACGGTCTCAGGTCAATCCTCTGAGCAATGGTCAAGGTTTTTTCAAGCGATGGTTCTGTCGGTTATTGCGCTCACAGACAGAGTGCTTCCCAAAATGCGGGAGGCAGGTTGGGGCCGGATCATCACCTCGACCTCCTCGGGAGTAGTCGCACCCATCCCGAACTTGGGTCTGTCCAACGCGCTCCGTTCCACTCTCGTTGGCTGGTCGAAGACCCTCGCGAAGGAGGTCGGTGGGGATGGCATCACATCCAACATCGTTCTTCCCGGTCGCATAGCAACACCACGCATCTCGTTCCTCGATGAACAAAGGGCCAAGCGGGAGGGGCGTTCCGTCGAGGACGTATCTGCCGAGAGCACGGCATCTATACCAGTAGGACGATACGGCAAGCCGCAAGAATACGGCGACGTGGTCGCCTTTCTCGCCAGTGAACGCGCGTCCTTCCTCACCGGAAGCATCATCCGCGTCGACGGCGGAATGATTGCAAGCATCTAACAACTGAACATTTTAAGAGGAAGAGCAATGGCTACCGATGCAGAAATCAAAACCATCCTGGCAGGCGTCACAACTGCAACGCTGACGACGATCCTGCTGAAGAAAGGACTTCGCAACGTCTGGATTCGCGGAGCTATGCCGATCAAGCCCGGACAGGGACGTATTATTGGGCGCGCCTTCACCCTGCGCTTCGTACCCGCCCGCGAAGATCTGGCTACGCCGGAATCCTGGTCGTCCCCCAAGTCTACACGCGCGGCGATCGAAGCCATGCCCGATGGCTGCATCGCAGTCGTTGACGCTATGGGCATCACCGATGCCGGTATCTTCGGAGACATTTTGTGTGCCCGTATGGCGAAGAAGAACGTTGCGGCTCTTGTGACCGACGGTGTTGTCCGCGATCTGGATGGGGTGCTTGGCACGAACCTTCCGGTATGGTGCTCGGGAGCAGCTGCTCCGCCGTCCGTTGCCGGCCTCACCTTTGTGGATTGGGACCAGCCTGTAGGGTGCGGTGGCGTTGCCATCTTCCCGAACGACATCATTGTCGTTGATAACGACGGAGGCGTTGTTATCCCAGCAGCGCTGATCGACGATATCCTCGAGCTTGCACCCGAACAAGAACGCCTTGAAGGCTGGATCATGCAGGAGGTCAACAAGGGTGCGGCGCTGCCCGGTCTCTATCCTGCGAATGCCGAGAACAAGGCTCGCTACGAAGAGTGGAAGAAGCAGTCGGGCAATTGATCACGACTTTGGCGAGTCTCGGATTGTCTCTCCGGTGATCCATTTGTCTCTCCGGTGATCCATCTCCTTTTCGCCAAGAGACGCCGCGCCTTTCCCATCGGCGCGGCGGAATACGGCGAGCCTTCAAGCTCGACGAGTTGGTGTCTTTCGAAGCAGTGGCGCGGCCATAAATTCCGCGCCATCGCGGTAGGCTCTGAATGCGTCCGCCTTCCTGCCGCGACCACCACCATCATTTGGTTGGTCGGCAACATCTCGGCAAAGAGGATGCGTCCCAACCGAACCTGTTTGCGCGCGAAAACAACATCTTGATCCCTCCGCCTGAACAACAGCTGGTTCGCGACGACAAATGCCCTCCGCCGCTTCGCAGATCGCAATGCAAAGCTTAAGGCGGCAGACGGCGGGCCGTACCCGTTACTTCCCGACATCTGGCGACCTATTTGTGGTTGCCGCGGAAAAGGCAACGGGATGAAACGTTTTTGAACCGGTGGCCGGCCCGTATCGAGCTCGACAGACGCAAGACATTGATGAGTCATTCTCATAACTGCATGCGTTCGCAATCGACTAATCCACCATTGTCCTCACTGCTAGACTGATGATGCACCATTCAAAACACATGCAAATCGCTCGCCGCCAGCAATTAACATGAGGGAGACGCAATGAAAGCTGGAAACAATCTGACGCGCAGGAGCCTGATTGCGATGGCCTTAACAAGCTCCGTGCCTGGGATCCCAATGGCTCAGACACCGCCAACATTGCTAAAAGTTCGGAACTCAAACATGAAACTAGAATTTGCTTTCGCTGATTTTGTTTTTACCGCAACCCTCTACGACAATCCGTCGGCCCATGACCTGGTTTCGATGATGCCGTTGGATCTGACTATCGACGATTATTCCAACAATGAAAAGATCGCCTACCTGCCGCGAAAGCTCACCGAACAAGGAAGCGGCGCGTTCGAGAACGAGGCCGCGGGAGACCTTTGTTACTACGCTCCCTGGGGAAATCTTGTTTTCTACTACGCGAGCTATCGCTACTCGGCCGGACTGATCCGGCTCGGCCGCCTCGACAAGGGTTTTGAGCCGCTGCTCGCTCGAGGCAAGTTTCCGCTGCGGGCAAGGCTTTCGAGCTAAAGTCGAATAGGACCACGGCAGGATCGCCCGCCGCGGTGGATCCCGAACCACAGGACGGAGCGGGCTCGGATATCGCACGAGATACGCTTACTACACTGTCTTTTCAGAGCGCTGCGACAACAGCTCTTCGTGGAGATGTGCAGCGTTGCGGCCAAAGGAGAGCGAACATGCTGATGCAATCCGTATCGAGCAAAGAGAGACCGGCCAACTGGAGCGCTGTCGTTGCGATGTCGCTTTGTGTGTTCGTGCTGATTGCGTCCGAATTCCTGCCCATCAGCCTTCTGACCCCGATCGCCAGTGAGCTGGCCTTGACCGAAGGACAAGCCGGCCAAGCCATTTCGGTTTCTGGTATATTCGCAGTCCTGACGAGCCTGTTCATTTCCTTCTTTTCGCGAGGCCTCGATCGAAAAGTCGTACTTCTTTCCTTGACTGGGCTTATGCTTGTGTCGGGCGCTGTTGTCGCCTTTGCTCCCAACTTTGCCGTCCTTATGGCGGGTAGGGCGCTTCTCGGCATTGTGATTGGCGGCTTCTGGTCAATGTCGACGGCAACCGTGATGCGGCTTGTCCCCGAAACCGACGTTCCAAAGGCCCTCGCCTTCCTGAACGGTGGCAACGCCTTGGCTGCAACGATTGCAGCTCCTCTAGGAAGCTTTTTGGGTGGATTGATCGGCTGGCGCGGCGCGTTCTTCTGCGTGGTTCCATTTGCTGCGACCGCTGTCTGTTGGCTTGCGATGACGCTACCCCGGATGCAAGGCGGAAGCGCGTCCGGTGTGACAGCGACGTTTCGCCTTCTCGGGCGGCCCGTCGTGACCATCGGTATGGCAGCGATCCTCTTTCTTTTTATGGGGCAATTCGCGTTGTTCACCTACTTGCGCCCATTTTTGGAAACCGTCACCCGTGTCGATGTCTCCACGCTGTCGTTACTCCTGCTCGTCGTTGGCGTTGCGGGCCTTGTCGGCACCCTGTTCATTGGCCCGGTCTTGAACAAAAGTCTGTATGGCGTGCTCGTCCTGGCGCCTGTGTTAATGGCTATAGTCGCCATCGGTCTTGTTCTCTTTGGTGGATGGGTTTTGGCCGCGGCCATGCTGCTTGGCGCCTGGGGTCTCGTAACCTCGGGGCCGGTCGGCTGGGGTGTCTGGCTTTCACGCTCGCTCCCGCGCGATGCTGAGGCTGGCGGCGGACTGATGGTCGCTACCATCCAGTTTGCGATCACCCTTGGTGCGACCGCGGGCGGCCTCCTGTTTGACGCAAGCGGTTACGAAGCCACGTTCCTGACAAGTGCCGGTATTCTGCTCGCCGGGGGCCTTCTCGCTTACGCCTCTTATAGGGCGGCCCGAAAGACCTTTTGAAAACGCAAACCATCCAGCGACCTCGTATCGCGGCGTCACCGGCCGCTGGCGCGTGACGCAGGCTTCCTAATGGGACGGCCTGTTTTGCGTCGGAAAAACCAGGCGCCCGCACCGGGGTATAACATGGGAGAATACCCATAATGGCAGGAAAGAACGTCTACAACTCATTGATAATACACATTAATATTGATGTGACAAAATGATGTTGTTGCTTTCTTTGCCGGAAACCACCGTTCCCCGTCCGTTGACAAAAATCTACGCCCTACCAATACCGTTGACCAGCGAGCTCGGGGAGATGCTCGCAAGCCGATCCGATCCGGACGAATTGACCCGGAAGATGACGGGATCGCCAAGTCGGCGCTTGCGCCAAAGAGGGAGGAAGAAATGAATCGATTTAAAGGTCGGACCGTGATGGTCACCGGAGCGGGCAGCGGCATCGGTGCTGCCTGTGTGCGCCGTCTGCACGCCGAGGGCGCAGATGTGGTCGCCGCCGATATTACCCAGGAAGCCGTGGATAAGATCGTGTCGGAATTCGGTGGTAGCCCGCGCGTCAAGGGGGCGGTGCTGGATGTGTGCGACCAGGCGGCGGCACTGACTCTGGCAGCAGAAACCCGCATACGGCTCGGTCGGCTGAACGGCCTCGTCAACTGCGCCGGGATTACCGGCGTCGCCAACATCCTGGATGTCGAACCCGAAAAGCTCGAGCGCGTCTTGGCAGTCAATTTCGGTGGCACCGTGAACATGTGCCAGGCCTTTGTGCGAACCGTGCGAGACGATAAGGAGCCACGTGCCATCGTCAACATTTCGTCCGGGGCAGGCGTGATGGGCGTGCCAAACCGGCTGCCCTATGTGGCGTCGAAATTCGCTGTCTCGGGCATTACCAAGTCGATGTCGCCGGAACTGGGGCCGCTGGGCATCCGGGTCAACGCCGTGGCGCCGGGCATGACCAAGACACCGCTGGTCGAATACATGCTTCAGGACCCCGAGGCCGTGGCTCGCATCAACGCCGCTCATCCCATCGGGCGCATGGGCGAACCCGAGGAGATTGCCGCCGTGATCGTCTTCCTGCTGACCGACGATGCCAGCTTCATGACCGGGGCTGTGGTCTCTGTCGATGGCGGCCAGACGGCCTGTTTGTAACGGCGCGGCATTCGCGCCCGTCCTGGCCGCAACGCCAAATCCAGGCGGGTCCATGATTGACCAAGCGGCAGACCTGTCGGCGACCCCCGGACAAGCCGACAGTCTCCGTGATGGTTGATAAAGGGGTGAAGCGCCCGGCTGCATAATATCTTCGGGAGGAGGATAGGATGAAAGACGACGAAACAAGGGAACGAGATGGGCGGGACGGGGCAATCTTCGTCTCGGTCCGTGACTTATCCAAAAGCTTCGGACCCAGCAAGGTGCTGCGCGATGTCAGCCTGGACATCCGCGCGGGCGAGATCCTTGTCCTGCTTGGACCTAACGGGGCAGGAAAATCGACCTTTCTCAACATTATCGGCGGCACGCTACCGCCGAGCTCAGGCACGCTGACACTGGACGCTCAGGCAATCGATTTCGACAATTACATCGCCGGTTCGTCGCGAGCGCAGGGCATTCAGCGGGTGTTCCAGGAACTTTCGACCTTTCCGAACCTGACAGTGGGCGAAAATCTGGCCCTGACCTCGGATAAGAAGATCGCGGCGTCGCGGCGCGACTTGATGCGGAGCGCGCGCGAACGCATGAAGGTCTTTCCCAGCAATCGCATCGATGTGGGCGCCGAAGTTTCGGGGCTGTCCGTGGCCGAACGCCAGATGGTCGAAATCGCCCGCGCCATGACCGAACCCGGCACGCGCCTGGTGATCCTGGATGAGCCAACTTCGGCACTGTCATCGCAAGAGGCCGACCAGCTGGCCGATCTGATCACCCGCAAGGCGGCCGCGGGCGTGGCGATCATCTATGTCACCCACAAGCTCGAAGAGGCGCTGAGGCTTGCCCATCGCGTGGTGGTCCTGCGCGACGGCAAGCTGCATTTCGATGGCGACGGGCGCAATCTGACCCATGATCAACTTCTCGGCCTGCCGGGCGCCACGGCCGATAAGGCCATCCCCGCCGAGCCACAAGCGATCGCCGAGACGCATCGCGATCTGCTGACGGTCCAAAACCTTTCCGGCCCGCGGCTGCACGACATCCGTATCCGCGTGGGCGAAGGCGAGATTGTCGGCATTGCCGGGCTGGAAGGGGCGGGACAACGCGAGCTTCTGCAGGCCGTCTTCGCGGTACGCAGTCGCGATGCGGGCGCGATCCGTTCGGTCGGCGACATGGCCTATGTCAGCGGAGACCGCAAGCGCGAAGGTCTTCTGCCGCTGTGGAACGTCGAGGACAATGTCGCCATCTCGGCCGCGCCCCGTTCCTCGCGCTTCGGTCTGGTGGATCTTACTGCGCTGAAAACAACGGCACAGGAATGGTTATCGGAATTGGGCCTTGCTCACCGCGCCAATTCACCAATCGTGAGCCTGAGCGGCGGCAATCAGCAGCGCGCGCTGCTGGGCCGGGCTTTGGCCAGCGAGGCGCCATTGCTGCTTCTGGACGATCCGACCCGGGGTGTCGATGCAAATGCGAAGGCCTCAATCTACGCCATCCTCGACAAGCTCAAGGACAAGGGCCGCAGCGCAATCCTCTATTCGACCGAAGTCGCCGAATTCCACAAATGCGACCGGGTGTATGTTATGGCGCGCGGTCATGTCGTAGCCGAGTTCAGTGGTGCCGAGGCGACAGAAGAGCGGATCGTTCAAGCTTCGTTCATGCATCCCGGCGAGGGGGGCTCAGCGGCCGCTCAGGAGACGAGGCAAATGAACCGCAGCGCCTTCGGGAAAGCTGCACTGGCGCGGCTGATCTCATGGCGATCCCTGCCGGCAGCGCTCCTGATGCTGGCAATGTTCGCACTGGCCTTTTGGCAGCAGCCCAACGCGCTTAGTACCTTCGGTCTCGAACTACTGTTGCAGGCGTCGATGCCGCTCGCCCTCGCGGTCATCGCGCAGATGCTGTTTTTACTTGGCGGCGACATCGACCTTGGCCTCGGCTTTGCCATTGGCCTCGCCAATGTGCTGGCGGCCACCTACCTGGTCGATGCCCCCGCACTGGGGCTATTGGCACTGGCCGGGTTGATCGCAGGCTATGTGCTACTGGCGCTGATCGTCGAGCTTCTGGGCGTTTCATCGGTGGTGGCGACACTCGGCGCCTCGTTTGTCTGGCTCGGCATAGGGCTGATGGTGCGCGAGACTCCGGGGGGACATTCCCCGGAATGGCTGGCCGCGGTAACGCATGTCAAGCTTTGGCCGCTTCCGCTGCCCTTCTATGTGCTGGCGACGGCGGCGCTACTTGGGCTGTGGATCTGTCAGGGCTGGGGCTACAGCATCCAGCTACGCGCTTTGGGACATAACCGGCGGACCTATGTGTCGCTTGGCTTTTCTGCGCTGGCGGGACGGATAACACTTTATGCGCTGGCCGGGGTCTTTGCCGTCCTGTCGGGATTGCTTCTGACCGCCACTACGGGCGCGGGCAATGTTCACGTCGCTTCCAACTTCACCCTCGCGACCATAGCTGCCGTGGTGGTCGGCGGGGCAAGCTTCGCGGGTGGACTGGTTTCTCCGATCGGGGCGGTGATGGCGGTGGTGGGTATTTCGCTGATCACCACCAACCTCGGCTTCCTTGGGATCAGCTCGGAATATTCAACCGCAATCGGTGGCTTGGCGCTGATCACTGCACTGAGTTTCCGTTCCGTTACGAGGTCGACGGCATCATGACCCAATCGACGACAACCACCAATCCTTCCGCCCCACTGCCGGAGGCACCGGGCAGCAGCTGGCGCCGGCTGTTGCGTCAGTCCTGGTTGGGCGCGCTGATTGCAGCGGTTCTATTGTGGCTGCTTGCGGGGTTGGTCACGGGAACGCTGTCATTGTCCTTCGTCTTGGCCAATGCGACCATCGCCGGCTTCCTGACATTGGCCGGAACGGCGCAGATGACAGTGATTGCGAGCGGGCCGGGGAATTTCGACCTGTCGCTGCCCTATGTCATAACGTTTGGCGCCTATGTGATGTCGGCGGGCTTGCTGGGCGAAGGCAACATCCTGGGCTCCCTGGCGCTGACGTTGCTAGCCGGGGCCTTGGCCGGGGCTTTGAATGCTGCACTGATCGTGCGGCTACGCATCCCCGCCATCGTCGCGACGCTGGCATCCGGCTATATTATCTACAGCTTAATCGTCGCCATCCAAAGTGGGGGCTTCAGCCGCGTCGGCGGACTGTTTGAGGCGACACTGCGGTGGCGCGTCGCGGGAATTTCAGGCGCGCTGGTGATCACCGCGCTTACCCTCGCCCTTCTCGGACTTCTACTTTCGCGCACGGTCTTCGGCCTTCAGCTGCACGCTATGGGCCAGAATGGGGAGGCGGCGCGGCTGGCCGGCGTGCGGCGTGGGTGGCTGACACTCGGTACATTTGTGCTTTCGGGTGTATTGGCTGCCTGGCTGGGTGCCCTGCTGGCCACCTATCAGGGCGGTGTCTCGGCTGATCTGGGCCGCAGTTATTTGCTGGGCTCCGTCGCAGCGGTCGTCGTCGGCGGCACGCGGATTACCGGGGGCGTCACCTCCGTCTTCGGGACTGCGCTCGGCGCTCTGGTGCTGACGCTCGCCCAATCCGACCTGGTGCTTCTGCAACTAAGCATTGGAGCCCAATACGTCATCCAGGGGCTGATTGTCCTGGGTACCGTTTGTCTGGTGGCCGCCCGGTCATCGGACCGCAGGTAGCCCGCAACAGGCGGACGCCGCGATCAACAACAAGGAGGAAAGAATGCAACAGGGTATCGTGAAAAGACGGACCGTGCTGGCCGGCAGTCTCGTGCTCGCGGCAGCGCTCGTCGCCGGGTCGGCCATGGCAGAGGACAAGATCACTATCGGTGTGGCCATGCCGTTTCAGGGCAATGGTTGGCAGAAGGGTTTTCTTGCCGCCGCGCAATGGGCTGCGACCGAACTCAACGCCAAGGGCAGGAACATAGAGCTGACCGTGGTGGATGCCGCAGGCGATCCGCAGACCCAGATCCAGCAGGTCAACAACATGACACTGCAGGGGGTGGATTTCATCATTCTCGAGCCATTGTCAGACACGGCACTAAACGGCGCCATCGACAATGCCGTCAATGCCGGCATTCCGGTGCTGACCACCGCGCTCGGCTCGGTCACCAACCCGAAGGCGATCGACCTGCAGTTCGACTACAACGAATTGGGCGAGAAATATGTCGGCTATATCGCCGAACGGACAGGCGGCAAGGGAAACGCGGTGAACATTCGCGGCCTAGCTGGAAACGCGGCGGAACAGGCGATCCAGGATGCCTATGTCCGTGCGCTCGCGAAATATCCCGATATCAAGATTGTGGCCGAAGTCTATGGCGACTGGAACCAATCGGTCGCTCAGCAGCGCGTTTCCGCCATTCTCCCAACGCTGCCCGACGTGGACATCATATTTTCCCAGGGCGTTGCGGCGTTCGGCGCGGCTCAGGCCTTCATGGCGGCGGGCCGCGAGGTTCCGCTGCAGGTCTATGGCTTCGATGGTGTGGACGCAAACCTGCTGCTCGATCTGAACGCGAAGTCAGGCTATCAGTCGGTGGCGATCAATGTCGATCCAGGCGTTGGCGGTGTGGCTGTCAACGTCGCTGTGGCTAAGCTCAGTGGCGTTGACGTGCCGATGAAGATGATCTCGCCGATCCCCACGATCACGCTGGAGGATCTAAAGACCGCCTACAAAGGCATGGCCGACAGCGATATAGTTTGGGTGAAGTACCAGTATGACTGGACGCTGGCGAATGTGATCCACGCCAAGTAGCTGGCGCGCTGGCTTAGGGCCGGGTCGACCGATCCCATCAAAGGCCTGCCGTTAACAGCGATGCCGCGCCATTTGGGCGAAAGCCCGGCCAACGCGGCGTTGCTAACCATGGCGGGTCTATCCTTGCGATCGGTCCGTCGCCGGCGCCCAGACTAAGGTGACTGCCGGAGCAGCATTGCGGTCGCCTCGTTCCTGTGGCAACACCCGGCGGTTTTCCCGGTAATGTTCGCCGTTCCTGTGGTCTCCTGGTCACCGGCGCGATTGCTGGCTTGCAGGGCAGGCGGGACCTCGCGTTCCTCAGGACGTCACGACCGCAGCCGATTCCCCGTCGCCGCGCTCGTGCGTCTGGGCCTAGCCGACCACCTCCCGGTTCAGATCAGATCACGAAAAAGAGCTGGCATACCGGACTGCAATTAAAAAATATCACGACAAGACGGCGAAGGAGCAGAATAATGTCTGAACACTACGAAATCGTGGACAAGCACTTCCAGGAGAAAGTCGCGGCGCTTTTCCCGCCGGAAGAGCTGTTCAGCGGCGGCCTCTTCACCGAAGGCCCCGCCTATTTCCCTGCGGGACGCTATCTTCTGTTCACCGACATTCCGAACGACCGCATCCTGCGCCTGGACGAGACCGATGGCTCGATCAGCGTGTTCCGGCAGGATTGCGGCCATCCGAACGGCCAGACCGTGGACCTTGAGGGCCGCTTGCTGAGCTGCGAGCACCGCCATCGCCGCGTCAGCCGAACCGAGCATGACGGCAGCGTCATCACCATCGCCGATCGCTGGCAGGGCAAGCGGCTGAACTCGCCCAATGACGCCGTCGTCACTTCGGACGGGGCGGTCTGGTTCACCGATCCGCCCTATGGCATCCTGCACGATCTCGACGGCATGAAGGCAGAGCCCGAGATCGACGGCTGCCATGTCTACCGCGTAGACCCGATGACCGGAAAGGTCGAGGCCAAGATTACCGACATGGTCATGCCCAACGGTCTGGCCTTTTCCAAGGACGAAAGCACTCTCTATGTCGTGGATAGCGGCAAGAGCCACCATGAGGACGGCCCAGCCCATCTGCGCGCCTTCAAGGTGGATACTGGCAACCGCGTCAGCGGTGGCGCGGTCTTGGCTGACTGCCCGGTTGGCATCTTTGACGGTCTGAGGCTGGACAGCGACGATCATATCTGGATTAGCACAGGCGACGGCGTCTATTGCTATGGGTCGGGCGGCGCGCTACTGGGCAAAATCAAGCTTGGAAAGATTGTCGGCAACCTGACCTTTGCCGGTCCCCGGCGCAACATGATGTATGTTTGCGCCACGAACGCGCTTTATCGCATCAGGCTCAAGATCAACGGCCGGACCCGCTAGAGGTCCCGGTCGGGTTCGCCGTCCGCCGTGATTTCAGGGGCGCTAAGGACGATCGGGCCGCGAACGGGCCGATGCCGACATAGCGGTCGGCTTTGGCGTAACAGGTCTGCCAGACCGACTGCCCGCGTAGTCGATGACTGAACACACTCGCTGTGGCTGTGACGCGACGGAAACGCCGAAGAGTCCACGCAAGAACCAAGTTTGAAGATCGATCCCAAAAAGGTGCTCATTTTAGTAGCGACTGCCGAGCACAACAGTCTCAAAGTGCTGCTGGTGCGCTTCAGGTCATGCCAGCGGTCGTTTTCGGCTCTAGGAGATGAACCAGGCAAGTCGTGAACTCAAAGGAACGCTCCTGGAAGGTCTTGGCGCCCACCGCCGCCCTCACGGTTCAGCGATGGGCAACCGAACTATTGGTCTACAAAGTGATTCCGAGTTCGCGGATCAATGGCTGCAAGAGCGCCTTGTCGTCATGCCAGCGTTTCAGGAAGGTTTGCGGATCGCTGGCCGGCATGCCCAGGCCGAGTTCTTCGTAACGCGCTTTCACATTCGGATCCTGCAACGCGAACGCAAGCGCATCGCTGAGACGGTTGACCAGTTCATCGGGCGTGTCATGAGGCACGATCATTCCCTGCCACGCCCCGGCGGTGAATCCCGGAAGGGCCTTTTCGCCAAACGTCGGAAGATCTGGCAGGGCCGCCAGCCGGGATGCGGAGAATGTTGCCAGCGGCTTCAGATCGCCAGAACGGATGACCTCCCGGGCGGTGGTATAGTCGATGACGATGGAGGGAACGACGCCCGCAAGAACGTCATTCAGCGCCGGTGCCATGCCACGATAGGTAATGTGCTCAAGCTTCACCCCGGCCTCGCGCGCTAACCGCTCCATTGCAAGATGCAGCGGGCTTCCCACGCCAGGGCTTGCATAGGCTACCGGCTCGGAAGCAGTTTTCGCATGATCGATGAACTCCGCCACCGTCTGGTACGGCTGAGCTTTTCCGACGGCCAGGAGGATGTTGATGTCGGCATAGACGCCGACGGGGCGAAAATCCTTTTCCGGATCATATTGCAGGTTCTTGTAGGCGACCGGGTTGATGATCAATGTCCCATTATCGGCCGCGCCGATCGTCAGACCATCGGGGCGGGAGTTCGCCAAAGCCGCCGCTCCGATTGCACTGCCGGCGCCCGGACGGTTATCGACGATGATCGTCTGCTCGAGCTTTTTGGACATCGGCCCACTGAGCAGTCGTGCGATCACGTCAGTCGATCCTCCCGGAGGATATCCGACAATCCAGCGAATCACTTCCGACGAACTGGTTGCACTGGCTCGCGTGGCCACTAGACCCAGCGCGCCCAGCGCAAGTCCGCCAGCGATGAACCCACGTCTCGTTGTGTCTCTCAATACCATTTGCCCCTCCCGAAAAGTTAAATGCGCAGCAAGCCGTCTTGCTGCGACCTCACACGATTATGCTGGAAACGCCGGCGAGCGGTGCTCCAAACTCCTCCTACTCTTCACGATAGCTGCGGTCTCGAGGAAGATACAAGGCACGATTCTCTTGGGGTATAACACAGACTTATATGACGCCTGACACCAGAACTGGTGTGAAGTCCACGGGCGGTCCACCAGGCATTACTCCGAAGCGAGTTGATAAAGGAGCGGGTTTCCCGTCATCGCGGGCGCTGGCAATCGGACAAAGCAGGCTCCTCCAATTTGGAAAATCCCCGGGGCAAGGCTCCAATCTGGCTAATCGTACAGGGATGCATTGCAGCGAATGCTTTTCGAATAACTCAAAGTTATACCCGCTTTCTCCTGATGATTGCCGCGCGGCAATCCCAAAGGTAAACGGCAGAGACAAAGTCAATTGATCCAGACATCCGCTCGGTTTCGACCGCTTGTGATCGTCAGAGCCGGCATAACAGGGGTTGTGTTTGGTTATGCGGGTCGCCCTGAGGAGAAGGCACATGGCCTATGTTATTATGTTCGTTGATGATCCCGAAGTTCTGGAAAAGAAAAAACAACTTCGTTCAACTCATCTGGAATACGTGATCAAGAATGCCCATCGTATTATCGCAAGCGGCGGCCTCTTTCCTGACGATGACGATTTTCCCAACGGCGGCCTCATTATCCTAGACACCGACGATCGGCAGGAAGCTATTAACTACATCGAAAATGATCCGTTCTTCTTGAACGGGATTTTCAGCAATTACACCGTAAGCCGCTGGAAGAAAGCGATCTTCAATTTCGAGCGCGTCTCGATCTGATCCGATCATGCAGATCGGGATCGCCGGATTTGTAGTTCCGTCAAGATGAAAATGGAGCGCTCGTGCCTCCATCTGCATTTTTGGGCTGCACTGTCTTTATCTTTTCCGGCCCGAGGAAGAGGCAGTGCTGGTGATGCCTTGCATCACGGTGAAGCCGAGGTTGGCATCAACGGCTGGCCGCTATCGGAACCATACCCTGTGGTCAGAGAAGACCGCGTCGCATCACTACGCTGCCGGGCGAGGCGCAGGTTCGACCGCGTGACGTAACCAGACCAATCCGCCTTCCAGCGTTTCACAGGCAATAAGCCGAAGAGCTTGGCCCGCGCCAGGACGTTGATCGCCTTCGGCGCCATCCCAGTCGACGATGCCTGGCGTCCCGGCGACGCCGTCGACGCCGGGAAAGATCAAGGTGCTGAATTCATCGATCAGCCGTTGAGCAAGGAACGCCCCGTTAATCCTGCCGCCCCCTTCCAAAAGCAGCTTCTTGACGCCGAAGACGGACGCGAGCTGTGCCATGGCGCCAGGCAGATCATCGCCTTGTGGCCCGGCGAAAACATAGGAAACCCCATCCTTTCGCAGTTCACTGAGGTAGACGTCCGAGACGTGTTCGCCCAAGACCGCGACGACATGATCCCCGCCGATATTGTCACCGCCATAGTGCACTCGCCCGGACGGGTCGATGGCGACGGCCAGGTTTCGACCGTTCCGATTGGCGACATGAGGCTTGCGCTCTACTGGTAGGACATTACCAACGGTTCGCTCATGTCCCTTGGCGATTTCGGCCATCGTCACCCGCCCAACGATCCACCCTTCAGCATCAAACCGGGACGCCACCTGCTCGTAGTGCCCGCGCAATATGTCGGCCGAAATGCCAGCCGCAACTGATGTGAACCGGCTGGGATGAAGGCGGCCATCAATCGAGGTGACCATATGGCAGATTATATAAGGGCGCATAGCGAACGGAACTCCCGGATTGCCTGGAAGCACGACACGTTGGAACAGTACGGTCGTGCGCCCTTATTATCTCAAAGTCGAGAAGCGCTGTTTAGAGCCCAAATTACGCACACGCTCATGAGTGCGGCTCATAAGTGCGGCGCCTTTTCCAAAAAAATCCTTGCGCTCCGGACAGGTCCTTTGCTGCGGTGGAGCGAGCGTGGTCGGCGGAATGCGCCGATCCTGTGATTGATGAATCTGCCTCATATCTACAAGCGCTCAGGGACGGCTAATTGCGCACCGGGTGATCTGTTATGTCTGCGCAGATCAATGCCTCGGAACGCTCCCTCTGCAGTTTCAGGCGACCGGAGCAGTCAAGCTCTTTCGTTGAGCTACGCGGGTCTTCGGAGTTTCGTCGCGGGGTCGCAGAAAAGTTTGGCGGACGTTTGGTCGCGAGATTTCCATCTGTCGAAACCGCAAAGGCTGCCCTTCGATTGAAGCCGGGGGCGGAACCAGAAAGAGAACCCGGGGATCCCTGGAGACAACCCCAGAGCCTGTGCCCCGAGAGGATGCGTAGAAAGATGAGACTTGTGGGACGGTTCAGGTTGGTATCGATCGCAGGCGCGATCGTTTTTGTCGGTAGTTACCTGATGGCGCCCGAAGGATCGGGACCGACCCCCGCTTTTGCGGAGGCGAACGCAGTGACGTTTCCGCCGCTCGACCAGCTGGAGCACTACACGACGGTGCGGCGTGGGATAACAAGGGAGCATATGCTTACCAGCAGGGCTGCACTCGACGCGATCAAGGCTGGCGAGCAAGTTCCAACTGGCACGCATGTGGTTTTGGTTGACTATCAGAGCGACGTCCTAACCCGCTATCTCGTCGCGCAGAAGACGGGCGAGGGTATCGACGACTGGCAATACCAATGGTTCTGGCCGGATCAGGCGATCAAGGCAGATGAGAACATCACCCAATGTTATTCGTGCCACCAGCGATCCCGCCGCGAGCGGCAGTTCATGTTCACCTTCAGCGACGCGCTCGGTTTCAAGTGAAGGCGCCCGGGTTGGAAAGGAGCCTACCAACGTGACAAACATCCTTGTTGCCCGCCTCGCGCTGCCGGCCGCAATGGCGATACTGCTTCTCCTCTCGCTTGCCTATTGGTGGCTCGAAAACCTGCCGCATGAATTATTCGGGACCGGGCTGTTCGCATTGCTCGCATGGCACATTGCAGTCAACCGGCTCTGGTTCAAGAACCTGTTTCGAGGACGTTATGATACGCGCCGCACACTCATCCTCGTGCTCCATCTACTGCTGATCGCGAACATGCTGGTCCTGCTCGTCACGAGCATCGTGATCTCACGATCAGTGTTTGAGTTCCTCCCCATTCCCGACATCATCTATCTGCGCGACATCCATTGGTTCTCGGCCTATTGGGCGATGATCATCGTGGGCGTCCATCTCGGGCTGCACTGGGGCCGCGTGATGGCGATGGTCGGTTCGTCTCTGGGGGTCTCCCAAGAGAATACGATGAGGACGCTGGTGCTTCGCGCCACCGCGTTTCTATTCGCCGGCTTTGGCGTCTGGAGCTTCTCGGTGCTCGGCGTTGGGACCAAGCTGACGTTCAACTATAGCCTGGATTTCTGGGACTTCACGGCCTCGGTGACGCCGTTCTTCGGATATTGGGCGGGCGTGGTTAGCCTTCCTGCTGTCGTCACTCACTATGTCATGGTGTGGTGGCGGAGGCGGCGCCGTGCTGCGCCACCCGACAGGCAGCAGGCCCGCATTGCGGAAAATGAAGTGTTGAAGGAAGCGACAGGCGCATGAGTGCGCTCCATTGGTTGGCACTGTCTGACGCTATTCCCGATGGCGTAACGCGTCGAGCACAGCGATGAAGGCCGGGGAGGACTGACGGCGGCTCGGATAGTAAAGGTGGTAGCCATCCCAGTATGGAGAAAATTTCTGCAGGACGCGCACAAGCCGCCCATCCTCGACGTAAGGCAGAATCACCTCCTCTGGAATATACGCAAGGCCGAAGCCGTCCAGCGCCGCTTCGAGGATATCGAAGGTGTTGTTGAAGCTCATCTGGCCATCGACACGAATTCTGAGTTCCCGGCCATCTTCCTCAAATTCCCAGGCATACAGTCCGCCGGAGCTCGGGAGTCGGAAATTGATACAGGTGTAGTCAACGAGGTCTTTGGGATGGTTCGGTTTTAGATGGCTGGCGAAGTAAGAAGGAGCGCCAACGACGGCGAGGCAGAAGTCTGGGCCGATCCGGGCGGAAATCATGTCTTTGGCGAGGTGCTCGCCCATGCGTACCCCGGCATCGTAACGCTCGGTGACGATATCCGTCAGCCCGTTGTCGAGAACGAGTTCGACTCGGATATCTGGATAATCCGGGAGGAGCTTTCGCAGCTTGGGCCACAGGACATACTTGATCGCATAGTCGGCAGCCGTAATGCGGATCGTGCCTGCCGGTTTGTCGCGCAGGGCGCTGAGCGCGTCGACCTGGACCTCGATCTCGTCGAAATGCGGACCGATGCCTTCAAGCAGGCGCTCGCCAGCTGCAGTCAGCGACACGGCGCGAGTGGTGCGGGTCAAAAGCCGAACGCCAAGTTTAGCTTCAAGGTGGCGAATTGTATGGCTCAAGGCGGATTGCGAAACGCCGAATTTGGCGGCAGCTCTGGTGAAACTGCGTTCCCTCGCAACAGCCAAGAAAGCCATCAGGTCGTTAATGCTCTCGCGTGGCAATCATGAATCCTTTTCATATGATGATGCCCGTTATAGCGCTAAAAAGATGATTAGGACAGCGGCCGGATCGTGGCTCTTGGTAACGTCAGCATCACGATGGGATCACATTTTCGAAGGCTGAAACCGTCGCAAAGCTGGGGGAGACAGCATAGCTATGGACCAATGGGAGAGACAAAGAAATGACGTCACGGCAAAACGGATCTCTTGTGGTGGACAAGAGAGTGACAGTGGGCGAATTTCGGGTGTTTGTGATGCGCACCGGGTATCTCACAGACTGCGAAAAACGTGCTAGCGGTTGGGTCATTGCGGCTAAAAAGCGATGGCAGAAAAAGCCTGATGCCTCTTGGGACCACCCGTATATGCTGCAGGACGAGCACGATCCGGTGGTCCTGGTGAGTTGGTATGATGCGATAAGCTTCGCGAACTGGAAGAGTGCCCGCGAGGGCTTGTCCACAGCCTACACGCTCGTTCAGACAGAGGGCCACCGGACAGTCGAGCTGAACCCTGCTGCAGGTGGCTATCGTCTGCCGACTGAAACCGAATGGGAACGAGCAGCGTCCGCCGGGATGATCGACGAATTTCCTTCCGTCGCCGTCTCCACGCGAAATGTCAGCATGCCACCTCGTGCGTGGTGGGTAGGAGAATCATTATCAGACAAACTCGAATGGTGCTGGGATCTGGCCGGAACGGTTCCCGACGAGGGCGGACCTAGCGCACGCACACCGGTTTCCGGCGCGTCGCGAGTATGCCGAGGATCCGGCGCCGGAAAAGAAGAGCAGATGCCGGGATGTCGCGGCGAATGCGACCCGCTAACCGCAACGAGTACGCTTGGTTTCAGATTGGTCAAGGGCCAGTTGCACCGCGGGCAGGAACCCCTCGCTCGATTGATGAGCTGACCTCATGTCAACATGCGGTTTATGCAACCTAGTACCGTAGCATCCGCACTCCTATCTCGAGGCGCAAGGATGACGACACCTTGGCTTGGATCGAAAGCGGTAAGGAGGTTCTAGTGTCTTACAACCCACACGACTACATCATCGATGGTCGCCGCATTTGCGCGGGATTTGCCTTGGCCACCGTCGTCTTGATCGGATTGTTTGCGATCAGCATCCCCTCGACCTCCGGCGAGACCGATGTCGTGGGAGAGGCCTATAACATGTATAGCGGAGGGCGTTTCGCTCCCGTGGTGAACTGTCAGGATGAGCAGGTTTCAGTCGCGCAGCCCCGGAGTATTGTATTATTCGAGTCATAGAACACACTTTGGTCGCTGGAGCCGTTTCGTCCCCGACGTCATTCATGAATATAACTCATAACAACAAGCGATTATCGCGCTCTAATGCGCAGCCAGGCAATCGGCTAACGTCGAATTCGACTTTAATTCCCGACCGCCTTGACTGAGAAGTTCCGAAACCGCGGATGGAACGAAACTTTGGACCGAAGCGTCTCGCTGAACATCGGCAAATTTGCGAAATCGAGACGCGCGGCTGGTGGCTGCAAGACTATGCACTACGCAACAACATCTGAGGAGTGATCCATGGAACTGACCATCAACGGTTCGACGCACCAAATCGAGATCGAGGCGGATACGCCACTGCTTTGGGTTTTACGGGACGAACTGGAGATGACCGGCACCAAGTACGGATGCGGGCTAGCCCAGTGCGGTGCCTGCACTGTTCTCGTCGACGGACAGCCGATACGATCCTGCGTAACGCCTGTGGAGAGCGTAGCCGGTGCTTCAATCATGACGATCGAGGCGATCAGTGACGATCCCGTGGGCAAGAAAGTCGTCGAGGCATGGGTTTCCCAACAGGTCCCACAATGTGGCTACTGTCAGTCCGGTCAGGTCATGGCGGCCACGGCGCTGTTGAAGCAAAGCCCGCAGCCGAGCGACGCTGATATCGCGGGTGCGATGATCAATCTGTGTCGGTGCGGAACCTACAACGCGATCGCGGCTGCCGTCCGGCAGGCCGCCCAAGCTTGATGTGGGGGGATTTCATGAACGACATGCTAGCAGGTGCCGCTGACCTCATGACTGACGAGGACGGCAAGCCATTCAACCTCTCCCGGCGCGGCTTCCTTGGCGCATCGCTCGGCGCATTGGTATTGGCGGTTTCGTTCCCGGCCGGACGTGCCAGGGCGCAGGCCGCGGCCCGCAACCATTGCTCCCGGCACGCGGGTGCGCGCCTTTCTGGAAATCCGTCCCGACAGCACCGTGCTGTTGCGCAGTGCCTTCATCGAGGGTGGACAAGGCGTCTTTACCGCAATGGCGCAGATCGTCGGTGAAGAGCTGGATGTAGATCCTGTCCGGTTCGTGGTGGAAGCGGCCCCTCCCGGTCCAGACTACCTTCTGATCGGTGGCTTCCGTTTCACCGGTGGCAGCATGTCGGTGCGCATGAGCTACGACCCGATGCGCAAGCTCGGCGCTTCGGCCCGCCAAATGTTGCTGCAGGCCGCCGCGACACGACTGGAGGTGCCTGTAGCCGAATTGTCGACGGAACCGGGCCTGGTTAGACACGCAGCCTCCGGGCGAACGATCGCCTATGGCGAGATCGCCGCCGCCGCCGCCGAGCTGCCCGTCCCGACCGAGGTCGGGCTGCGCGATCGCAAGGATTTCCGTTGGATTGGTAAGCCGGTTGCCCGACTCGACGTGCGCGACAAGTCAACCGGCAAGGCGCATTATTCTATCGATCAGAGGGTTGACGGCATGCTTTATGCCGCCGTCCAGCACGCCCGTCGTTTGGGTATGGAGCCGGGGCAGATCGTCAACGAAGCACAAGTTCGCAGCATGCCGGGCGTCCACTCCGTCCACCGGCTGCCTGGCGCCGTCGCGGTGCTTGCCAACAGCTGGTGGCGCGCTCGCCGCGCCGTCGAAGCCCTTCAGGTAACCTGGAGTGAGCCAGCAGGCCAAACGCCGCACGCCATGCCTGCGGATTATTCGTCCGAGGCTCATATGGCGATGCTGAAGACCGCGCCAGGCGAAGGTGTCGCCTTCGAAACCTTCGGAGACGTCGCAGGCGCGCTGAGCGGAGCCCAGCGCACGTTGGAGGCGACCTATGACGCACCCTATCTGGCACACGCTCAGCTCGAGCCGCCCTCAGCACTCGCCCGATGGAACGAAGATGGGACCCTTGAACTGTGGCTTCCCAACCATGGCGCCGGAAATGTTCCAGGCGGATGCCGCGAAGGTGGCGGGCATAGCACCGGAAAAGGTCATCATCCATTCGCAGATCCTCGGTGGCTTCTTCGGCCGCCATTTCCTCTATCAGACGGCCAATCCATATCCTCAAGCCATCATTCTGGCGAAGGCGGCCGGTCGTCCGGTCAAGCTGATCTGGAGCCGCGAGGAGGAATTTCTGCGGGACGCGTTGAGGCCGATGGCGGCCGTGCGCTTTCGCGCAGGTCTTGACGCCAGCGGGGTGCCGGTCGCGTTGCATGCAGTCGCCGTCGGCGAAGGTGCTACCGGGCGTTGGTTCGGCCGTCAGCCGGACAAGGTCGACAGTTCGGCGGTCGAGGGCATCGCGGGGAAAGTCTATGCGATCGCGAACCGGCGCATCGGCCAGATTCATGTCGACGACCCGACAATCATCGGGTTTTGGCGTTCCGTCGGCCATTCGATGAATGACTTTTTCTATGAGACATTTTTCGACGAGATGGCCGACGCAGGTTCGCAGGATCCCTACGAGTTGCGGCATCGCCTTCTGGCGGATAGCCCCAGGCAGAAAACATTGTTGGAGGCGGTGGCCGATCTTTCGGGAGGATGGCGGCGTGGTCCCTTCACCGCCGAGGACGGGACGCGACGCGCGCGTGGCGTTGCCATGGCTTCGCCGTTCGGAAGCGAGGTTGCAACAATTGCGGAGGTGTCTCTTCGGCAGGGCGAGGTCGTGGTTCACGATGTCTGGGTGGCAATCGATCCTGGCAGCATCGTCAACCCGGCCGTTATCGAAGCCCAGGTAAACTCGGCCGTTGCCCTCGGCCTGTCGTCTGCGCTGATCGAGGAGGTTGTCTATGAAGAGGGCGTGCCGAAAGCGCGCAACTATGACGGCTATCCGATTCTGACGCCGGACCGGATGCCTCGCGTTCATGTGCGGATCGTTGAGAGCGGGGCGCCGATGGGCGGCATCGGAGAGCCAGGCTTGCCGGGCGTCCCTCCGGCGGTGGCGAATGCCGTGGCGGTTCTGACCGGCCAGCGCATTCGGAGCCTGCCTCTTTCCAAAACCCGATTCGCCGACAGCATTTGAGCCGGATATCTGACCTTCCTAGCACTTTCCTCGTTGGGCCATCGCCCCGAGCGAGAAGTCAAACACGATAATGGTTGACCTACATTGAGAAAGCTTTCCGTATTTCTGGCTATCGTGCTGCTGGCCGCCGTTGGAATATTCTGGTTTGCCACCAGAATTCCGTCATCCCCCTTTGATGGTGTGGCGAGTCCCCGTGAAACGCTTCCCGTCGAACGCGGTGAATATGTCGCCCGCCTGGCAGACTGCGTCGCTTGCCACACCACCGAGCATGGTGCCCCTTTTGCGGGTGGCCTTGCGATGGGCACGCCGCTCGGCACAATCTTCACAACGAACATCACCCCCGATCGAGCAACCGGGATCGGGAACTTTACGCTTGCCGAGTTCGATAATGCCGTGCGGCGCGGCGTTGCTCCGGATGGACGCCGTCTTTATCCGGCAATGCCCCACCCGTCCTATGCGAAGATGAGTGATGACGACATCCGGGCTCTCTACGACTATTTCATGAACCACGTGCAGCCGGTCCAGAAGACCAACCAGGAAAGCACGATCCCATGGCCGCTCGATATGCGTTGGCCGCTGGCGTTTTGGAACCTCGTGTTCACTGAATCTCGTTCCTATCAGCCGGACCCGGCCGCAGACGCGTTATGGAATCGTGGCGCGTACCTGGTGCAGGGACCGGGGCACTGCGGCAGTTGCCATACGCCGCGCGGTCTTGGTTTCCAAGAAGTTGCGCTTGATCAAAGCGATAAGCGCTTCCTGTCGGGCGCTCTGATTGACGGATGGTATGCGCCGAGCCTTCGTAATGATCACAATACAGGCCTTGGGCGCTGGAGTGAGCAGGACGTCGTCGCATACCTGAAAAATGGCCGCAATCAGCACGGTGTCGTGTTCGGATCGATGATGGAGGCGTTCAACAATTCCACGCAATTCATGACCGATCAGGATCTCGCGGGGATCGCCCGCTATCTGAAATCCCTGCCGGGCGATACATCGCGTGACGGGGCGCCCTGGTCTCATAATGGCACCACGCTCCCAGCGTCCGCCGCAAGTGCTGCGACGACCGCGCCTGGCGCACAGACCTATATGGCACGTTGCAGTTTCTGTCATGGGCGTGACGGTATGGGCCGAGGCGACTCAATCGCGCCTCTTGCAGGCGTCAGTTCTGTCCTGTCTGCGGAAAATGCTTCGACCATCAACATTACCCTCAATGGTTCGGGACGTGTCGTCGCAGCCGGCGTGCCGGATGCCTATCGCATGCCGACATTCCGCGACCAACTGAGCGACCAGGAGATTGCCGATCTGCTGACCTTCGTCCGCTCGTCCTGGGGCAACCACGCAGGACCTGTCACCCCTGCGCAGGTCCGGGCGATGCGCGAACACACCAACCCGGCAAGCAGCGATCCTATCATCCTTCAAATGAGATGAGCGAAGGCGGCTTGTTCGCCTGGGTCGCCATGCCTCTGGGGAACAGTCGGCGTAGTCAGTATCGATTGGTGCCCGTCCTTTTAAGGTGTCCAAATTGAAGTTGATAATCTACGCATTGGTTGCATCGCTTCTAAGTGCGGGGGCAAATGTTGCCCTCGCTCAGACGACAGAACATGCCGCAGGCGAAAGGCTGTTTCAACTACGCTGCGGCGCCTGCCACCAGATCACGACACCACCCAACGGCATCGGCCCGAATCTGCAGGGTGTCGTTGGTCGCGTGGCCGGCAGTGTCCAACAGTTCAACTATTCGTCCGCCCTGAGGGATTCCGGTATCATCTGGAATGCGCAGACGCTGGAGACCTGGCTCAGCAATCCGACGGCAATGGTTCGCGGCACACGGATGATACAGCGTTTCAACAATGCCGAAGAGCGACGCTCGATCATCGAGTTTCTGAGCGCTCTAGGGGCGGAGCTTCTCTCGCAAAGGCGATGGTGGCGGCCGCATGAGCCACGCGGTTGCGACAGGATATATGTGAGAGATTGGAACATGAAGAAGGGGCGCCTCCCAGAGGGGCGCCCCTTCTCGCACGCTTGGCGTTCCACGTCTCGACACCGATACCTGTGGGAGGATTCAGATACTCCGGTCGAAAGGTCCGCCACGCGTTTCTCGAAAAACCAAATGGTCTGTGGCTGAGCCGCATGCGGCATCGTAAGCGTGCCAAAAGCTCGACTTTTGAAATTGGGTTGCCGCGTGACTGTCGCTCAACGCAGATAATCATTTATATCCATCGTGAGCGGTAACATCTGCATCGGACCAAGTTGCATTGTTATCTACCAGATCAGCGGTAACATCCCCCGGCTCTAAGTCCGATTCTCAGCATATTTGTTGTTCCCACTTGCCGTATCGGCCATTGTCACTGGCCGGCGCGCAACAGGAATAGTAGACACTGGAGGGCACAAGAGACTTTAGGGGCTCTCCAGATGCCTGTTCAGGTCACAATCCGTAGCCCGGACCGGTCAGGCAGCGATGAGGTGCTGGTCGAAAAAGGAGCTGAGCTTGTCAAACGGAATGACATTCACGCGGTCGTAAAGATCGACGTGGCCGGCGCCGGGGACAATGACAAGCTCCTTCGGCTCAACAGCGCGCATATAGGCATCTTCGCTGAACTCGCGGGAGTGAGCAACCTCGCCAGAGATGAACAGCATCGGCCGGGGAGAGATTGTCTCGATGTCGTTGAAGGGATAGAAATTCATGAACTTGACGTTGCTGGTCAAGGTCGGATGTGTCGTGGTGAGAGGCGTCGCGCCTTCGGGGGTGACTTCGCCTCTCGGCGTGCGGTAGAAATCGTAGAATTCACGCTGAATTGCGTGAGTGTCCGCGGTCAGTTCATTCACCGTCCCGCCGGTGTACTGGATTTCGCCGCCGGTGAATTCCACATAGCGCTGCTCGGCTGCGGCTGCGATGATTTGCTTTCGCTGCTCGACAGTCTGCGAGTGGTTGAGCGCGTTGCGGGTAACAGAGCCCATGTCGTACATGCTGACCGTCGCGATGGCTTTCATGCGCGAGTCGATTTTCGCAGCACTGATGACAAAGCTCCCGCTGCCGCAGATCCCGATCGCACCTATCCGATTGCGATCGACGAATGGCTGGGTGCTCAGGAAATCGACCCCAGCACTGAAACTCTCGGCATAGACCTCCGGCGAAACCAGGTTGCGGACTTGGCCTTCACTCTCGCCCCAGAAAGGTAAATCGATGGACATCGCGACGAATCCCTGTTCAGCCATTTTCGTGGCATAGAGATTTGCGCTTTGCTCCTTTACCGCACCCATGGGATGCCCAACGATGATCGTCGGATTCTTCGCATTCCGGTCAAGATTATTGGGAATGTAGAGGTTCCCAGCGACGTTCATCTGATACTGAGTCTTGAACGTAACCTTCTGCAAGCTCACCTTGTCGCTGGTATAGAAGTTATCCGCGCCGTTTGACATATCTTGCGCCACTGCCAGGGGCATGCCGACCGTCATCGTGGCGACGCCGGCACCGGTGAGTTTCAGCAGGTTGCGCCGGTCGACGTCAAGACCGCTCCCGTTGTCCAGCTCAACAGGGTCATGGTTCTCGTTCATCGGTTTATCTCCATATGGGGTTCGTGACGTCAGACATGTAATTCGGCTGAGATGGCTTTATTAGCGCCCGCGTTTCGCTCGTTGTTATGAGATCAGCTCATGAATGGGTGCATCGTAGCTGTGTAGCGAGCGTCAAACAGGCGTCATTGACGTCGGTATCAGGACCGACCATGAGGCTTGACGACGGGAGAACAGTTTCGACGGATCTGCCATCATAGATGTCGCGATTTTGTTGGGTGAGGCGTTCGAGGACCCAAGGCCGGCTTCTTCACCGCGACCGCTTAATCTTCTGGTGTCAGCCGCAGAAGCTTGCCGGGATTGCTATCCTCGATGATCCAGACCGCTCCGTCCGGCGCCACTGCCACATCGCGAATACGCGCAGCCATATCCCAGCGCTCGGCCTCATCCGGCTGGCCCTCGGAATCGAAACCCACCCGCACCAACGACCGGATTGCGAGACCACCGATCAGGGCAGATCCTTGCCATTGGGGGAACAACTCGCCCTTGTAAAAGGCGAGCCCAGCAGGCGCGATCACTGGGGTCCAATAGAGCGCCGGCCCGGAAAATTCCGGCCGGGTGGTGTGGCGAGGGATGGGCGAGCCGTTGTAATTGTCGCCGTTGGAAACCAAGGGCCAGCCATAGTTTCGGCCGGGCTCGATGAGGTTTAGCTCGTCGCCGCCCCGCGGTCCCATTTCGTGGAGCCAGAGTCGGCCATCGGGCGCGAACGCCAGACCATAGGGATGCGATGACCCGCGCTCCATGTCTGGGCCGGCACCCGACCTTCATCGGCATGCGGATTATCCGCTGGCGCGCTGCCATCGAGGTTGAGGCGCAACACCTTACCCCGCGCCTGGCCGGGATCCTGCGCGCTCATCGACTGCATTCGGTCTCCCGCAGTCAGATACAAATGCGCACCTTGTGGGTCAAAGGCAATGATACCACCGGGCTGACCACCACCGCCCGCCGGGGTCTGCCGCCAGATGACGGCGCTGTCAGCGAGCTTTGCACCGTTTTGCGATATTGCCAGTGTCGCGCGGGATAAAACGAGCCTGCTGCCGCCATCGTCGGGCTCGGTGTAGGTGACGTAGATTCGGGAACTAGCCGCGAAGTCCGGAGAGACGGCGATGTCCAGAAGACCATTCTGGCCGGCTGCTGCGACAGCGGGCACATTGGCGATTTCGGTCTTCTCGCCGGCCTTAGTCACCAAAAAGATTTTCCCAAGCTTCTCGGTCACGAGCATCTGAGGAAGGCAATTGCCCAAGGCGTGCTGAACTCTGCGATGGCCTGACTGAAGAAAGGCCGCGTGCGGCTCTCCGCGCGCTGTCCAGCGTTGATGCTTTGTGCATGGGCGCTAGGATGAAGAAGGAACGCTGCGACCAGCGTTGCCGATGCCATGATTGTCTTGCACAGTATCATGATGCCTCCGTCTCGCGATGACTGAAGCACAAATAGGAGGGACGCGAGCGCTGGATTAGCGCGCAAACGCGCTTGTCGTCATGAGCGGTGTTCATAAATGAACCGAAGACTCGACATCGGAATCGTTAGCGACCAAGCCAAGCACCTCGGGGCTCACAGTCTCGCTCCCTTCGAGGAGGCTAAGCGCTGCCAGGGACGGGACGCAGTCGGTCAGTCGGTGCCTTCGACCGCGTTCTCGCGCGGGAGAAGCCAGGATCGGCGAAGTGACTTGTTCCAGCGATCAAGGAAGACAGGCGTTGGAAACGTCGTCGTTTGGCAAGAAACTGTTCGATTGCTGCCCGCGCGAGCACGATCGTCTAGGGCAGGGAAGTTTGTTCGCGCATTGCTCGGCTCTGCTCGATCGCTCGCAGTCGCCAGCATTTTCATACCGTGACGATGCGGGTTGTCGATGAGCAGTTGAGGATGGCTTCTCCCATCCCCTTACCCCGTTTCAACGAGTTGGATCTAACCCCCTCAGAAGCTGGTTATCACCACGTAACCTGACGTTGCGTACTTATCCATATCCAGGAGCACTCCGCTGACCTCGCTGATGTTGACCTGTCTGGTGACCAGAGAGCGTGGCTTCAATCGCCCGTTTGCGACGAGGTTGAGTAGTTCGGGAAAGGTCGAATGCGGATTGCCATTGCTTCCAGCCACGGACACTTCCATACAGACCATATCGTCAACCGGGAACGACACCTTTCCTTGGTCCTCCTTGCCGGTGAGGCCCACCAGAACCAACCGTCCCCCCTTGCGCAGGCATTTGACAGCGGGGACGGAAGTCCGGCTTCCGCCCAGCGCATCGATGGCGACATGCGGTCCAAGTCCACCCATTTCCGTGCGAATTTTTGCCGCTACCTCTTCGGCTGACAATCCCTTTGCCGAAATCGCCAATTTGGCCCCGAGCTTGCGAGCTAGTGATAGTTTTTCTTCATCGATATCAACCGCGATGGCAATTCCACCGATCGCGGTGCAAATTTCAATGGCGGCCAGCCCAACGCCACCACATCCGAAGACCGCCAGATACTCGCCGGAGCGCACGAGGCCGCGATCGCGCACCGCCCGCCATGCCGTCATATAGCGGCAGCCAAGTGCAGCAGCCGAGAGTTCGTCAACGTCATCCGGCAGCTTTATGCAGTTCAGGTCCGCGGTCGGGATGCGGGCATATTCGGCCCAGCCACCGCCACCCGGCACAAAAACCGGATTCAGAGCATTGTCGCATATGTTTTGATGGCCTTTCTCACAATACGGGCAGTGCCCGCATGCGAGATTGAAGGGAATGGTGACCCTCTGACCGACCTTCACCGTTTTGACCGCCGAGCCGACCGCCGCAACCACGGCACCGATTTCATGTCCGAGAACCGCTGGCGTCGGAAGGTCCACCAGCCAACGCCAATCCCCATTCCAAAAATGCCAGTCGCTCCGGCAAATTCCACTCGCAGAAATTTTGACAAGCGCCTCGTCAACTCCAATTTCAGGAATTGGAACGGATCTGACCTCAAGCGGCTGCCGCACCCTGTGCATAACCGCTGCTCGCATGGTCGAGGGAAGTGATGTGTGTATGCTTGTCATCGAATGACCTTTCTATCCACGGAAGGACAGGGAGCGCCGAAGGCGCAACGAACCGCGTTTTCCCACAAGCAATCTTCAGCAAGGTCGCAGTCGAGTTGGTTTTCTCAACCGTGTGACCGGCGTTTATAGCGGCAGGAACTGCGTTCGCGTGTGAATGCGAGAAAGTGACGCGTCGTCTCCAGGTTAACTGTTGACCAGCTGAAGCTGCGTATACTCCTCTAGACCGTCCACCCCGAAACCAGATTGCTTCGCGCCTCCAAACGGCAAGTGGACGGCCGCATCATCATGCTTGTTGATCCAAACGGAGCCCGCATCAATCTGTTTTGCCACTTCAACCGCTCGATCCCGGTTGGACGACCAGACGGAGCCGCCCAGCCCATAGCACGTCGCATTGGCCCGCCTTATGGCATCCGAGATCTCGGTATATTTTATGACCGGCAGAATAGGTCCGAATTGTTCTTCGTCGACGATCCGGCAACCTTCCTGGACATCTCGAACGATTGTCGGCTCGATAAAATAGCCGGCGCGCTCGATCACCTTACCGCCGGTCAAAACCGTTCCGTTTTCTTTCGCATCGGCGAGGAATTCCTTCAGTTTTTCCAGCTGCGCCTTATTCTGCACCGGGCCCAAGGTCGTTCCCTGTTCCAGCCCGTCGCCGACGACGGCTTTCTCAGCAAGTGCGACGAGTTCCTTGCACACCTCGTCATATTGTGACTCGTGAACATAAAGCCGCTTGATCGCGACGCAAACCTGTCCGTTGTTTGCGAAAGCCTTTGCAAATATCCCAGAAGCAACGGTTTGGGGGTCGGCATCGTCCAAGACGATGGCAGGATCGTTGCCGCCCAATTCCAGTGTCAGGCGCTTAATGGTGTCCGCGGCACTGCCCATGATTTTCTTGCCGGTCGCGGTAGATCCGGTAAACGTAATCTTCGCAATGTCCGGATGTGTTGTCAGTGCTTGGCCGAGGTCGTTGTTGTCAACAATAATGTTCAGAACACCGGGAGGGAGAATATCCTTCACGAGCTCCCCGAAGCGCAACATCGTCAGCGGCGTGGTCGGAGCCACTTTCGCGACAACCGTGTTGCCAGCAAGCAAGGCCGGCGCAATCTTCAGCACCGGAGTGACGATGGGAAAATTCCACGGGGTGATCGCCGCCACGACTCCCAAAGGCTTGCGGATGATTTCGGCATGGCGGCGGTCGCTGTCTTCAAGTACCTCCGGTGGAAATTCGAGGCCTGAGATATGCCGGAATGCGGCTGCCGTGTAGAGCACCTCTCCCGTTGCATCGCGCAGAGGCTTGCCCTGTTCCATGGTCAGCAGTCTGGCAAGCTCTTCAGAATGACTTTCCACGACATCAGCCAGCTTGGATAACGTCTCTTGTCGCTTCTTAAACGATGTCGCAGCCCAGATCGGAAACGCATTTTTTGCGGCGGCGACGGCGGCATTGAGCTGCGCAAGAGAAGCACGGGAACAAACCGCTACGATTTCCTCGGTTGCTGGATTGATGACCTCCAATTCGAGGTCACCTTTCTTCAGAGTTCCATCAATCAGCAATTCATACATGGCCATACCTCCTAAATTCTGACCTGAAACCCAAGCGTTGGGCAACGTGCTTCATCAGCGCCAGCGACTAAAGCATCCCAAAGGACAGGTTGATGCTTCAATCACAGGCGGCGACGTACTGTGCTATGCGCGTTGGCTATTCTCGCTTGAAGGCGCCAAAGCGCAGCGAGGGCGGCATGGTCCTCATTCCAGCCGAATGCCAGTCCTCCCGGCCGTTTACTGTCGCTGCGTTTCACAATCAAATTCCACGCATTCTTCAGCTAGTGCAGGAAATGGCGTGACGCAATCGACGAATTCAAACCGACAGGGGAGGGTATAAACAGAACTTATCTCCACGGGCTCTGCGATGCAGTCAGCTTGCTTGCCGCCGGTTCGTCGCGCACCACCGCAACAGGTGGTAAGGCGTTCACGCTGATTTGCTCGAGGAATAGACAGAATGGCTCAATCCCGCGGCCTCGCGCAGTTCTTTCCAAGCTGCGGCGGCGGAGTTGAAATATCCTCTGGGGACGGCGAGACGCCGCCGGTCGCGCAGCCGTTAAAAAGGGCCTATCGGTTTTCATGAGCGCAGTTCATAACTCCTATCAGGAATGAGCCCCTTATTTCCGATAGATCGGGACCTATCCTTTACGCAGGCTGCCTTGTCGAGCAACGACCTGAATAGAGGAACCATTCCATGAAATTACTTGCCGCGTCCGCGCTGTGCTTGTCCCTTGCTGTCACCCCGGTCCTTGCCGAAGAGACTCGAACATTCGTTCAATCCGTGTCCAGGACGGATATTCAACGCGTTTCTCCAGCCCTCGACAAATATGTCAACGCCACTCTGCTTGGCGAGGTATGGAAGCGGCCGGGCCTTAGTCCGCGCGACCGTAGCATCGTCACAGTCGCGGCACTGATTGCGAAGAACCAGTCGGTCGAGATGCCGTTCTATTTCAACCTTGCACTCGACAACGGCGTCAAGCCGGACGAGCTGTCGGAAATCATCACGCACCTCGCATTCTACTCCGGCTTTCCAAATGCGGTCTCGGCAGTCTCTGCAGCAAGGGATGTCTTCGAAAAGCGCGGCATCGGATCTGACCAGCTTCCACTGGCATCGCCGGAATTGCTGGCTCTCGACCAACTGGCGGAAAACGATCGCGCAAAGCGCGTTCAGGAAAGTGTCGGGCCGGTCTCGCAAGGTGTCGTCGACTACACTGACAAGCTCTTTAAAGATGTCTGGCAGCGGCCCGGTCTAGCACCTCGCGACCGCAGCCTCGTGACGGTTTCGTCCTTGGTCGTGAACGGCCAAACGGCCCAGATCTCCGTTCATCTCAACAAGGCGATGGACAACGGGATCACAAAGGAGGAGGCATCCGAGGTGCTGACGCAGCTCGCCTTCTATGGGGGATGGCCAAACGTCTTCTCGGCGGTACCGGTGTTCAAGGATGTCTTCGAAAAACGTTCTGGCTGACGCTGATGGCTTAACGCCACTATCGATGGCGCAAAGCGTCCAGAACGACGGAAAATGCGAGCGACGGCTGCCGTCGGCTCGGGTAGTAGAGGTGGTAGCCGGTCCACGCGGGCGTCCAGTCCTGCAGGACTCGGACAAGGCGTCCGGCGTCGATATAAGGCTGGGCAAGGGTTTCCGGCATGTAGCCCAGGCCGTAGCCGTCCAGACAGGCGGCCAAGACCTGATTGATTCCGTTGAACGTCGCCTGTCCCTCGACCCTCACGCGTATCTCCTCGTTGTTTTTCTCGAACTCCCACACATAGTTTCCGCCGTGGGTCGGCAGGCGGAGGTTCACACATTTATGCGACGTCAGGTCCTGAGGAACAATCGGAGGTTCACGTCCCTCGAAATAGGACGCAGATCCGACGACCGCAAAGGCCTGGTCGGGAGCGATGCGCACGGCGATCATCCCGTTCGCCACCGTCTGGCCGAGACGGACGCCAGCATCGAAGCGTTCGGTCACGATGTCCGTAAGCCCGTAGTCCGTCATTATCTCGATGTTAATGTCGGGATAGTCGACCAGCACTTTCGACACCTTCGGCCAAAGATATGTATCGATTGCGAAGTCCACGGCCGTGAGCCGAACGGTGCCGGCCGGCTTTTCGCGAAACTCGGTCACCGCTTGAAGTTCATCTTCAATTTCCTGGAACCGCGGACCAAGCTTTTCGAGAAGCCGTTCTCCCGCTGTTGTAGGCGTGACGCTCCGCGTCGTGCGCGTCAACAGTCTGACGCCCATCCGTTCTTCCAATTGCCGCACAGAGTGACTGAGGGCCGACTGCGAAACGCCCAGCTGGGCTGCCGCACGGGTAAAGTTCCGTTCTCTCGCAACGGCGACGAAGAAGAGCAGATCCGTAATGTTCTCGCGTAACATTTATGAACACTCCTCATATGTGTTTGCCGTTTTTATCAGATTATCCCATGGCCAACCACCGTCTATAGTCAAAGCCAGTTCACGGAACGCACTGCGACTGATCAAAACGAGTTTATCAAAATGTCATCCGAACTCCTCACCTCGACGGCAGTCTCACGACCGATCGGCATTGTTCTCCTTCCAATTATGCTGGCTGTCTTTATCGCCTTCCTCGTAATCGGCCTTGCGCTTCCAGTCCTGCCGCTTCATGTGCATAGCGGTCTGGGGCTCGGCGGCTTCGCCGTCGGGCTGGTCGCGGGGGGACAGTTCGCGGCATCGCTCGTGTCGCGGGTGTGGGCAGGCGATTTTGCAGATAGCAAAGGAGCCAAGCAAGCCGTCGTTTACGGCCTGGTCGGTGCGAGCGCTGCAGGGTTGCTCTACATGCTCTCTCTGGCGTTCGTCTCAACGCCCGCGGTGTCGGCGACGATCCTCCTCGGCGGTCGCGCCCTCCTTGGGGGCGCCGAGAGCTTCATCATCACCGGGGCGGTGAGCTGGGGCCTTGTTCTTGGGGGACCGTCGAACACGGGAAAGGTTATCGCCTGGGTCGGCACGGCCATGTATGCCGCCTTCGCGGTTGGGGCTCCGCTCGGCGGTGCGCTTTACGGTGCCTTCGGCTTCACCTCCATCGCTCTTGCCACCGCCGCGGTCCCCTTTCTCACTCTAGCGGCCGTTCTTCCCCTCCAGCCGGTACCTCCACAGCGAAGAACGCCAGCTTCTGTGCGCACCGTCCTCAGCGCAATCTGGGTGCCGGGATTGGGACTGGCAATGAGCAGCTTCGGCTTTGGTGCGATGATGACATTCGCATCGCTGCTTTTTGCCGAAAGGGACTGGAGCCCGGTGTGGCTGGGGGTAACGGGCTTTGCTGCTTCGTTTGTCCTTGCGCGGCTCTTTTTCGGCCACCTGACGGATCTACTTGGCGGCGCTCGCGTCGCGCTCGCCTGCCTTATCATCGAGGCCGCCGGTCTCGCTTTGATCTGGCTCGCGCCATGGAAGGGCGTCGCCTTTGCCGGTGCGCTGCTTACAGGATTTGGCTATTCGCTCGTCTATCCAGGGTTCGGCGTTGAGGCTGTCCGACGCGCTCCTGCCGAAAGCCGTGGATTGGCGATGGGAACCTATACTGCCTTCCTTGATCTGGCGCTCGGCCTGTCCAGTCCTGTTCTCGGACTTCTGTCGGGGCAAGCCGGAACCGGCAGCGTCTTTCTCGCGAGCACCATCGTCGTCGCCTGCGCCACCATCGTCGCGGTATGGCTGATGAGGCGGCGACCCGCAGCTGCATGATTTATCGACAGCGCTCATAACAGCATGCGCGGAATCGAACCTAATCGCGGAGAAACCGCGCCCTAAATTGAACAACGCAGAAAGGGAAGACCATGGAGAT
>NZ_JBWCCY010000001.1:0-192128 GCF_056279705.1 Rhizobium sp. USDA 4016 | reverse complement strand
GCGCCCTTTGGATCCGCTCCTTCGGAACGGCCGGGATCATTCACCAAAGCATCGCCGCTGGCGATTGCATGATCCGCCTAGTGCGTTCCGCAAGTCGATCGGAAAGACTGGGCTCGAAAGACCAAGCTTTCTCACCCAGGAGACATCAGCCCATGAAGAAGCCATCCTCGAAAATCCGCGACGAAATCGCCAGGCTCCAAGAGCAACTCAAGGCGGCCGAGACCCGGGAGGCCGAGCGCATCGGCCGGATCGCGCTCAAGGCAGGTCTCGGCGAGATCGAAGTCGATGAGACAGAGCTGCAGGCAGCCTTCGAGGACCTGGCGAAGCGGTTTCGCGGACGCAAGGTCGCTGCGACCGGAGGGAAGAAGGGGGATAACGCCGGCGAAAGCAGCGCATCGTCCACGCAGGACGCGACTGGCGCGGCTGCGGGCGGCACTACTGAGGCTTGAGCGGATGGCGCGCACGGCAACTTCCGACGCCCGCAAGAAGGACACGCGGGAAAAGATCGAGCTTGGCGGCCTCATCGTCAAGGCCGGGCTTCGCCACGAGAAGCGGGCGCTGCTGCTCGGGCTTCTCATCGATGCCGCCGGCCGCCTGAAGCAAGACCAGCAGGAGCGCGTTCGCCTCACCGCGATTGGTGCTGCGGCGTTCGGAGAGAGCGATGAATAGGATCCTTCTATACGTCGCACCCTGCGCATTGATGATGCTGACGGCAATCGGCATGGCGGGGGTCGAACACTGGCTTTCCGCCTTCGGCAAGAATGATGTCGCAAAACAGATGCTCGGCCGGACGGGCATCGCTCTACCCTATGTCGTCGCCTCCCTCGTCGGCATCGTCTTCCTGTTTGCGGCGGCCGGCTCGCCCAGGATCAGGTCAGCCGGTTGGGGCGTTTTCACAGGCGCGATCGCCACGCTCGTCGTTGCGATCCTGCGTGAGACGATACGGCTCTCCGCGTTCCGGGGCGAGGTGCCAGCCGGCAAGTCGATCCTGAACTATCTCGATCCCGCAACGACGATCGGCGCGGCCGCCGTGCTGATGTCGGCGTTGTTCGGCATGCGGGTGGCGATCGCCGGCAACGCCGCTTTCGCCAGGTCCGAGCCGAAACGCATTTACGGCAAGCGGGCTCTGCACGGCGAGGCCGACTGGATGAAGCTGTCGCAAGCCGAAAAGCTGTTTGCCGCGGATGGCGGTATCGTCATCGGCGAGCGCTACCGGGTCGACAGAGACAGCGTTGCGGCACACGCGTTTCGCGCCGATAGCGCCGAGACGTGGGGAGCAGGCGGGAAGTCGCCGCTGGTTTGCTTCGACGGCTCCTTTGGATCTTCGCACGGAATTGTCTTCGCCGGCTCCGGCGGCTTCAAGACGACATCGGTCACGATCCCAACCGCGCTCAAATGGGGTGGAGCGCTCGTTGTCCTCGACCCCTCGAACGAGGTCGCCCTGATGGTATCGAAGCATCGCGGCGACGCCGATCGAGATGTCTTTGTCCTCGATCCGAAGCGCTCGGAGATCGGCTTTAACGCGCTCGACTGGATCGGCCAGTTCGGCGGGACGAAGGAGGAGGATATTGCCTCGGTCGCGTCGTGGATCATGAGCGATAGCGGCGGCGCGCGCGGCGTTCGTGACGACTTCTTCCGCGCCTCCGCCTTGCAGCTGCTGACAGCGCTGATTGCCGATGTTTGCCTCTCCGGCCACACGCCGGAGAACGACCAGACGCTTCGCCAGGTGCGCAAGAACCTCTCCGAGCCGGAGCCGAAACTGCGTGAACGGCTGCAGTCGATCTACGACAATTCAGACTCGGACTTCGTGAAGGAAAATGTCGCGGCCTTCGTCAATATGACGCCCGAGACCTTCTCCGGCGTCTACGCCAACGCGGTCAAGGAAACACATTGGCTGTCCTATCCGAACTACGCCGCCCTGGTCTCGGGCTCGACCTTTACGACGCAGGATCTTGGAGAGGGAAAGACCGACATCTTCATCAACGTCGACCTCAAGACACTGGAGACGCATTCGGGCTTGGCGCGCGTCATCATCGGCTCGTTCCTAAACGCGATTTATAACCGCAATGGGCAAATGGAGGGCAGGGCGCTATTTCTCCTCGATGAGGTCGCGCGCCTCGGCTACATGCGGATCCTGGAGACAGCCCGCGACGCCGGTCGGAAATACGGCATCACGCTCCTCATGATCTACCAGTCGATTGGCCAGATGCGCGAGACATATGGCGGGCGCGACGCGGCCAGCAAATGGTTCGAGAGCGCGAGTTGGATCTCCTTTGCCGCGATCAACGATCCCGAAACCGCCGAGTACATCTCGCGCCGTTGCGGCATGACGACGGTTGAGATCGACCAGGTCAGCCGCAGTTCTCAGGCGAAGGGATCCTCGCGCACGCGATCGAAGCAACTCGCCGCCAGACCTCTGATCCAATCGCACGAGGTGCTGCGCATGCGTGCCGACGAGCAGATCGTCTTCACGGCCGGGAACGCGCCGCTGAGATGCGGCCGCGCCATCTGGTTCCGGCGTGAGGATATGAAGAGGTGCGTCGGGACAAACAAGTTTCCACAGCTCAAAGACAGACCCGAAGCGAATCCGATCGAGCCGGTGCGCAGTGCAACGAGCAAGGCCGATCGAGGATGATGAAGAGTATCGGAGAAATCAGCATAGCGGCCACCCAGGGGGTGGGATTTCGGGAATTCTCGTCGTGCGGGGAACGGGAAATAGCGCAGCCGCAGGAGCCTCAACATAGTGGCCCGCAGGGGAGGCGGGACCGACTGCGCCCCGCTCTCGCACACCGTTCTGCCGGCCTGACTGAAGGTCGAGGCCGAGCGTCTCCGTAAACGCAGATGAAACCGGGTCCGAGATAGGTTGAGGAACACAGGAGAGGAGCGGGCAAGTGGCGAAATCGAATGTGGTTCCGTTCAGGAGGCTGCGGAAGTCCGGCGGCAAGAACGATCGCCGTAGCCCGCAGGGAAAACCTCAGACGGGACAGAACGGTCCGCGCATATTGCTTATGGCAGTCATCTCAGCCATCGTCGTTGTTCCTACAGGCTGGCTTGCCTTTGGCGGCGCCGGCGACCTCCCCGCACTGCCGGCTGTTGCTAAGACACCGGTAACGGACTCATCGTCCGCCGCATTTTCAATCTGCGGCGGCGGCCGTCATGTGAATTGCGTCGTCGACGGCGATACGTTCTGGTTCCGCGGCGAGAAAATCCGCATCGCGGATATCGACACGCCGGAACTCAGCCCGCCGAGATGCGAAGCGGAACGCATCAAGGGTGAGGCCGCGAAAGCACGCCTGCTGGCGCTGCTCAATGCCGGCAACTTCTCACTGGCGGCCGGCTGGCGCGACGAAGACAAGTATGGCCGCAAGCTCCGGACCGTCTTGCGATCGGGACACTCGCTCGGAGACATACTCATTAACGAGGGCCTTGCCAGACGCTGGGACGGTGCCAGACACGGATGGTGCGGCTGAGGACCCGCGAGAGGATCGTTGCCGGATGGCCGAAACCGCCCGGCGGGTTCGGGGAGCGTGAGCGAGTAGAGCCGTGCGCCGAAGGCGTCTCACCCAACCCTGTCTCGTCCCCTCGCTTATCATCACCGTCGTGAATCGATCAGCGCCGACCGATTCATAAGTGTCGTTGGACGCGGTTGTCGGGATCGGCGATTCTACCCTCATGATCGCGCAACCCTACCATCTTTATGTCGAACGCACCGATGTGGCGAAGAACATGGCGCGCTATTATGCCATTTCGATCGAGCCGAACCTGTTCGGCGATGTCTGCCTGCTCAGGAAGTGGGGCCGCATTGGCGCCAAAGGCCAGATGATGGTCCATCATTTCGGTCGGGAAGAGGAAGCCGTAGACCTGTTTCTCGATCTGCTCCGACGAAAGCGCAAGCGCGGCTATCGTCCGCGCGCCTCAGCGGCGAGATGAGAACGGCCCGCCGAAGCGGGCCGTAAGGGCGCCTCATCGACGCCGGTTCCAATCGGTCTCGAACGACACCTCGATCTCGACGAAGAACGGGATCTTGATCGCGAGCTTCAGTGCGAGCTTGGCCTTGCGGAAGAAGTGGCTGATCACCTTGCCGAGGGCGCGGAGCTGGCGGCCGGGTGGCGGCGAGGAATTGGGCGAGTTGTTGCATGGCGTTTCTCCAATGAAAGAACACAAGGGACAAAACGCCTTTAACTGGCGGCTTTTCCTTGGGTTCGGTTGTGTTTTTGACCGGCTGTTTTGCCGATCGGCTAAATCTCTCCCTCCGCTGGACAGCGTTGTTTGCATCCTGCGGTCTTAAACCATTCTCCAATTCGTAACCTGATGCCCTTCCTGGCTTCGGTCACAGAGTGGCGTTCGGCCCCCGGTTTCCCATTCTCCTTCAAGAGCGCAGCCCAGTCCTGCCGGACTCGCTAAACGGCCATCAGGACAACCGGGATATCGTCGACGTCCCTTCCATGGTGTTTTCGCCGCGCGGCTCATAAGCGCGCTGGTCACGCAGGATGTGGAAGGCGATCGTCAAAAGCTTGCGCGCAATCGCAACTCGCGCCTTGTTTGTTCCTCTGATCTTCAGATGCTCGTATTGGGCCCGAAGCTGCGCATCAGTGGCGATGGCGGGAGAAACCGCCTCGACGAACGCCCAGCGCAGCCACTTGTTGCCCTGCTTGATGATCTTGCCGTGAAAGGTCTTGCCGCCGGAAGAATAGGTCGACGGCACCAGACCGGCATAGGCGGCAAGCTTCTTCGGTGTGCGGAACCGCGATATGTCGTCGATCTCCGCATCGATCAGCCGGGCGAAGAACTCGCCGATGCCGGGGATCGTCTCCAACAGCTTCACATTGGCATTGGCCTTGGTCATCGCCCGGATCGTCGCCTCCGACTGCTTGATCCGCACGTCGATGTCGCCGATGAAGGCGAGGCCGCGATCGATCTGGATGCGGTCGATCTCTGAGACGTTGACCTGCGCCAGCTGAATGCGGCCGGCCTTGCCGAACAGATCGCCGAGCTTCTTCAGCTGCGCCGTCTGCTCCGGATAACGATCAAACACCGTGACGATGCGATTCTTCGTCATCGTCCGCAGCCGCACGTAAAACATCCGTTCGCGCAGCGCGACGCGCAGCTCTCTTGCTCCTTCGCCAGGAGCCCAGGCCTCCGGCACCAGGTCGGCTCTGAGCAGATGCGCCAGCACCGTCGCATCGATCTTGTCGGTCTTGATCTTGGCGTCAGCGATTGCCTTGACCTTCAAGGGATGGGCGAGAACGACATCATCACAAATGTCGTCGAGCCAATCGTAGATCACCATCCAGTTGCGGGTGGCCTCGACAACCGCATGCGAGTTCTCCCGGTAGCGTTCGAGGAACCCGCCGAGCGACTGTCGATCGTTCTTCACCCGGCCGGATCGTAGCGTCTTGCCGCTGCTGTCCTGAACCACCAGGTGGCTGTAGGATTTGTGGTAGTCGACGCCGATATGGTATTCATAAGAGGCAGTCATGCTTCCAACTCCCTTATTGAGATCTTCTAAACCCCAATAGGATAAGCCGAAAGGCTGGAGGTGTGACTGTCCCTCGATCATCGACTGCATCTCAGTGATCCGTTCTCTCAGCGGGCGCGCACTCTTTCATGCCACCTCCTTTCGAAATGCGGTCATCGCAGGGGATAAGCGTCAGACCGAAAAGGAGGGGCGCACCCAAAGGGCCGTAACGGACGCGGAGGACCTGGCGGCGCCTGAATTTTGACGCGCGAGGAGCCGCGGAATGCGGCGGGGAAAATTCCGGCGGCGCCAGGTTGCGGCCGGACCGAGGGGCTGCAATATCCCCGATAAGAGATGACAGCTTGTCGACAAGGAGACGTTGAACTGGTCGCGCTCGCTGCGATCGAAAGCTTGCCAATGCCCTCATGCAGCCGCTCTCGCCGTCCTCGGAAATCGCAAAGGCCGCCTCAGGAGCTTTCGCATCTCGCGTAGGCGACACGCGCCGCATGAATGACGATGCCGGTTTCCTGGCGGATATCCCTGACGATCGCTGCCAAGGAACCCAGTTCGGTCTCGCACATCGCGACCAGTCTTGGATAATCGATATCGACGCCGTCGCAATCCGCCGACAAAGCATTGGTCCAATCGCCACCGTTGATGCGGTATTCGTGCGTGTCGAAATCGATCTCGAGCTCATCCAGCAAGTTGATGGTGAAACGCTCGAACATCTCGTTCTCGCCTGCGAGCCGATAGGCGGCATAGTCGTCGTCGCCGGCAAGAACGCTCCGTTCCAATGCCATGATGGTGCGGAGGTGAGCGTGAGCCGCATCGAGCCCTTCGATCAGGCGGTCATGAAGCGCTCGTGAAAACTCGGTATCGCAGCCGAAGCGGTTTGCAAGCACGACGAGCCGGAAACCGGAAAGCTTGGTGTGGAGCATAAGATTCTGATCCGTGGTCATGATGTGATCTCCTTCATCTTGATGACGGAGATCGGCCACTCCGTGGCAAAGAGGGGTCAAGGAGCGCGGAACGCGACTTGCAAGCGGGGGAGCTGATTTTTCGGGAAGCGCAGCGACGGAAAAATTGGGGGAGACCGCGCCGTCCTTGACGCCGGATTTGCTGGAGTAGAATGGGACGTCAGAGAGAGAAGAGACCCGCGGGTCAGAATGGGCCGCGACCGTGTCCGGCGTGAGCCGGCGGGAGTGTCGAGGGGTGAAATCCCTGACAGCCGGTAAGCCGGTCAATCCGGCGAACCGGCTCGACGTGACGCAGAAAAGCCGCCTCAGAAAGGCGGCTCGGCTTCGATGATGCCGTCCTGTTCGGCAAGCACCACGGCCAGATCAGCCTGGGCGAGCTGAAGCTCCGCTTCGACCTGGCGCCGCTCGACGGCATCGCAGGCGTTCCTCAACTCGGCCCGCAGTTCCTCGATGTGCTGTTCGATCGTCATCGTCTCATCTCCTTGAGTTCGTGAAAGACGAGACCGCGCGGCGGGAGGAGATGACGGGGTCAAGGAGCGCGCCAGCGACCGGCGGAGCCGGCGCGTGGGGGAGCCGATTTTGTTGGAGCGGAGGTACGAAGCGGAGACAAAATTGGGGGAACCGCGCGTCCTTCGGCGCCGGCATTTGCTCCCGGCACGATAGGCCGATCTGAGCAGACAATAGTCCCTCTCCGTATCGCACCGAAAAAGCCGGCGGCAGGCTCGATGCCTGTCACCGGCTTGTCTCTGTGGCGGGTTTGGCCCCGCCTTTCGGCGAGGCCTGTCCGGGCCTCAGTCCCGGTTGGGGCGGGACCAGATCAGCTGGTAGCCGTCCTCGCCTTCGACCTCGGTGAGCGTTGCGTAGATCGGGGCGGGGAAGCTCGGATCGTCGAGCTTGACCGAGAGATAGTCGCGGTCCTGCTCGGAGCGCTTCTGCCAGGCCGCACCCAGCTCGACATTGCCTGCGTAGATGCGGAAGTGCGGGCCCTTGTCGGAGGGGTTTTCGATGCGGGCGATGCGGGCCTTGACGTTGAGGGCGAGCGTGCGGATCGACCCGTTGAAGCCGGTTTCGGAGGTGGTGAAGGTGCCGATGGTTGCCATTGTCGCATTCCTTTGCTGTTTCGGGCCGCGCCCATCGCGGCCTCGATGGCTGTCGCAAGGATCGGGGACGATCGGACCGCACCTGAAAGGCCGGAATGAAATGGAGGGCGGCCAGGAGAAGCTTTGTTGCTCCGCGAGGAATGAGCGCATCGCGCTCAGGGGAAGAAAGTTTCGCAAGGCCGTTGCGGGAGGACGATCGAGGCGAAGCCGGTCTTCGATCAGACATGCCTCATCGAGCCCGCGAAGGTCGTGGTCTGGTGCAGTGGTCGAAGGGATATGGCAATGGCTGCCAATCCACGAATGCCCGTCCAAACGCCAGAACGATCGCTCCGCTGTCGCGTCCACATGTCAGAGCCAAACCTCGCTGAACCCCCGAGCGTAGGGCGTTGCATTGCCCATCCTCCGCGCTATCGTCGCGCCTTGCGATTCGTCGCCTGGAGGATCTATGCGTCAGCAGACAAAGCCGTTCATCGTCGAAATCAAGCCGTCCCGGAAGCTCAAGCCGATCGACCGGAAAACCTCGATCTGGGGCAAACTGGACCTTGCGACTGATCGTGACACGCCCACCGCGACTGACGGCCGAGAGTTGCCGGCCGCTGGCGAGACCAACGACCGGCGCTGACAAGTCGTTACGCAGCAAGCCGCTCGTCGGCGCGCTCGGGCTGCAGGCCATGCAGGAAGCTCACGGCCCGTTGCGCATGCGCTGCCGCCTGGAAGATCGCCCGTCTGTCGTCGGTCAGGACCTTGAGCCAGAAGTCAAGATAGGACGCGTGATCGGGGCGGGGCTCGAGCTCGGGAACAATTCCAAGGTCGGCGCATAGGAAGCAACTGCCGAGCTCGGCAATTAATTCCTCGCGAGCACGCTCGCTCTTGTCCTTGGCGTAGCGGCTGAGGTCGCGACCGACACGGTGGTTCGCCGCAGTCCAATGGGTAACCTCGTGACTCAGGGTCGCATAGTAGCTAGCAGCGTCCTTGAAGCTCGCGAACAGCGGCATCTGAATGAGATCGGCGGCCGGCGAGAAGAAGGCTTGGTTGCCACCGTGGCGAATAAAAGCACCCGTGTTGCGGAAGAACCGATCGGCATGCTCGATGCGCTGGACCGGATCTGGAACCGGCGCGGGCCGCTGATAATACTGGTCGGGAAGTCCGTCGATTTGTTCGACGTTGAACACACTGTACGCCTTCAGGAGGGGGATTTCCCGCTCGACTTCGCCGCCATTTCCGTCAGTTCCGGACTTGGTGAAACGGCTGGCGAAGACGACGGCCGTGCCGGTCTCGCCTTTGCGGACCGCGGCGCCCAGTTCAAGGGACTGCTTGAACGTCATCCATGTGGATGACGTATAACCCCGTGCGATGCCCTCCGACCATAAAAGCAGCACGTTGACGCCAGAATAGGGTTGCCCGTTGTAACGCAGCGGCCGGGCAATACGGCCTGCCGTGTTCGCCGCATTCCATGGTTTCATCCAGGGCCGCACGCCCTTCGCAAGATCTTCGATGATCTTGTCGGTGATGCGGCTGTAGAGATCGCCCGGCTGATTTTCTGTGCTGCTCATATCAAAATCTCCGTTTCGAGGCCGCGCCTGTCGCGACCCGTTGCGGAGGGGCAAGGGCAGGAGCAAGGCAGCCGGCGGATGCACCGGAACGGCCGCAACGAAGTGCAGGACGGCAAAGCCGTTGCGTCCGCCGGCGGCTCCTGCAGACCCAACGAACGGAACGGGCCGCGGCGGGCGTGCCATCGATTTCATTTCATTTTGCTCGTTTCCGCCTCCGCGACACGAAAAAGGCCGGTCCCGCCATGGAGCCGGCCGTTCTGGTGTCGATTGAATAGCCGGGCGGAGCCCCGCTCGAGGCGTCTAGTCGAAGGCTGAGATTTGCGCTTCGGCGGCCTTGCGGCTGAGCGACGTGCCCGGCTGCTCGACCGGCCGGTCGAAAGGCTTCCAGGTCTCGCCGATGACCTGGGCATAGGCAGCGACGGCACCTTCGGCTGCCATTCTGAGCGAATGGGCCTGTATGCCCATGTCGGCGGCAAACTCCCGCTTGCGCTGGGCGGCGCTGTCATAGCCGACGGGGCCGTCGAGGTCCTCGTCACGGGCATCGTTGGCGGCCTTGGCCGTGGCATCGCGCGCCTCGGTGACGGCGCGGCTGTAGAACTGGCCGGCGCCATGGGCAGAACCGACATAGGCTCCGACGATCCGCTGCAGGTGGATCTGCATGGCCTTGTCGCCGAGGCCATCAGCGAGCGCATCGGCTGTCTCAATGATCAGGCGCTCATGCAGGTCGCGGATACCGTCGCTGTCGATGACCGCGGTCCCGAAACTCTCGGCGATCTTCAGCGCCTGGCTGGCGTCGGGGCAGGTAAGCCTGGCCATTTCGATAGTGGCGCCCTTGCGCAGTTGCACGACGCGTGGTGATTGGCGAGGAGAGGATGTAGGCTTGGCCATGGTCGTTTCCTTTCGAGGTCGTCCGAAGCGGCTGCGGCCCCATGCCGCCTTGCCTTTCGGTGCGGTCAACCCGAACCGGCGGAAAGACGGGTGCTTCAGGGTCCGGCCCCACCTGGACGAGCGGAGCCGGTTTGCGTGCGAAGAGGGCAAGCTGCCCTCGGCGGAGCACGCGAGCCTGCTCCGAGAAGAACGGCGGGGTCCGGCCGCACCGCGGCGCGACAGCGGCCTTGAAGCGCACGGCCGCTGGTTCAGACCGCAGCAAAACCGAAGGGCAATCCGGCGTGGAGAGGAAGACGACGTCCTCGAAACGAAACGAGAGGCTTTCCCGCAAACTCCGTCTTCCCCACGCGCCGGGCGTGAATGCTCGCCTACCGTTCGGGCGGCTTGGGCAACCGGTAGGATTGCAGCCAGGTCGGACCGTGCGAGTTGCGAAGGCCGCGCAACACACCGCCGTCATCATGCGGCGGACCGCCCATCCACGCATTGCTGAGGATCGATTTCCAGCGGCGGCCATGCTTGGCGGCATAGGCCTGAAGCGCCGCTTGCTGTTCGGCCGTCAGGGGCGCCATCACTTCACGGCGAAAACGGGCAACGCGCGTCTTTGGCGAGGCATCGGACACTGCTTCCCTGGCCTCGATCAGGCGCTTGAGCTCGGCGACGCCGGCGTTCAGAAAGGCTTCTCCCTCGAGATGATGGAACTGGCGCCAGAATGTGGTTCTCTCGGCTGGCGATGTGCCGAGACCGGCCTTTCGCTCCAGATCTCCGATCGTGCTCATGGCGACGCCCTCCGGGCGTTTGCGACGGGTGCATCGGATTCTACTCGCACCCGAAATGCTGTGATTGCCGCGTCTTGCCGGGCAAGTTTTCGGGTAAGCGCGTCGAGCTCCGGCTGGCGCTCGGCCGTCAGAGCTGCCAGGTTCGCGCGGTAGCGTTCGAGGAAGGCGCCCGGCTCCGGCGGCTTGCCCCGGCGAAAGCCAGCCTGGCGTCGGCCAAGCTGCGGAATGAGCGCTGTCATGCGGCGCGTAATCTGCCGCTCGATGAGAGCTAGCTGGTGCTGTGTCTTTCGCCGCGCCGCTTCCATTCTGGCAAGCTCGCCGGCTGGTCGTTCGGAACTGGCCATTACGCCGCCCTCCCACGCCAACCGGCGAAGCTGGAGGGTCCGTCATAGACGGCATGCCTCGCCTCATCGATGACGAAGCCGAAGCGGCCGATTGCATACTCATCGCTCGGCACCAGGAACCGACGCTCTGGCGCGCGCTCGCCGCGCTTGCCGCCGATCGTGGCGATCACCTCCGTCTTGCCGGCGTGATGGTCTGACCGTAGCGCCGAGATGACGATCCAATCGCCGGCGTGCTTCCGCGCGAAGGCTCGGGCATCCTTCTCGTAGGACTCGCCGGGTGCAAGGGGGCGACCGGAGATCTCCTCCCAGGCATCCGGCCAACTGTCGCGGATCGTCTTGTCCGAGCACTTGCGTTCGTAGGCCGTGAACAGGTCCGGAAAGGTCAGGGCGACGACCGCCCAGGCGGCATCCTCCTCGTACCAGCCGCCGTCTGCCCTGAGCGTCGGATGGACCCTGGCATTGCGAGCGGAGGACAAGTGGAAGCCGCCATGGCCAGCCGTCGTGTGGCAGACAATCCCGTCGGCATAGACGGTGGCGCCCTGCGAGGGACCCCAGGGCGTGCTGCAGGTCATTCGCACGCTCTGTCGGGAAAGCAGCCCCAACTCGCGGCTGTGTTCCGCCTGTTCGTTCATGCGGTCGCGAAACGCCGCTTCGTCGGCGACCGCGCCATGATGGGAATAGAAATCATCGCGCTTCAGCGCGGCAAGCGGGCGGGACACGCGCCATGCACTCGCGAGCAAATATTGCCCGTGACCGGCGTGAACCATTGCGAAGACGAGATCGCCGATCCGCGCGACCGCCATGCCATCGGCGGCTGTGCCGAACTCCACCCCTAAATCTTCAGGGGCGGAGGCCTCTATTTGGAGCGTGCGTGCCGGGTTCATGCCGCAGCCCTCCCTTCGACGTGATCGGCGGCGACCTCGTCGGCGATCACCTCCTCGAGAACGGCGTGGGGATAGCCATGTCGGGAGAGCCATTCCTCGGCAGCGAGCTGATTGATTGCGAGATGCACGAGCTCGGCGCTGACCCCGGCGCGATCGAAGACGCGAACCGATCCGAGCGGCGGTCGCTCGATCACTTCGAATGTCAGCGTGCTGTCGAGCGAAAAGGTGCGGTGGATGCGGATCGCGATCACGCCATTTGCGCCGAGATCGCCCTCGTGAAGCGTAAAATATGGCGACAGGCTGGTGGCGCCGAGGTTGCGCTCGCCCTCCTTGCGGACCAGTCGGCCTTGGCTGTTGCGGGTCTTCCAGGCGGCGAGCTTCTTCCTGAACCGCTCTGGCGGTCGCGGGGTGCCATCCGACCAGGCGACGATGGAACCAACAGGGGCGATATCATAGATCAGAGACGCGGACATTTGCGCATCCTCCTTTGAGTTTGGTGGTGGCTGAAACGAAACCGCCGCCGGGGCGGCCGGCGGCGGAAGATCATGCGGAGAAGAGGGTCTGCTATTCCGCCGCGATCGCGTAGGCGGTTTCCTCTGCGTCGGAGGCGTCATCAGTTGTCGTCACCGCATCAGCGTCAGGATCCTGATGATCCAGATCCGCTGCATCCGAACCGACGGCGTTGTCGCTAGCGCCCGGCTGCAGATTGCCTTCGATATCGCCCGTCGCCTCTTCCACCGTGCCATTCTCCTCGTCGAAGCAATCGCCATGTTTGAGGAGATCGGCGATGTCCTTCGGGTCAGGCGCAAACAGCGCCGCCGGATGGACGAAGGTTGCCTCAGTCGATGCGAAGTGGTCGACGAGGGCGGCGCGGGTCTCGCGGACCCGCGGCCGAGGCTGGACGTTGGCCTCTTTTGCCGCAGTCTCCAGCGCCTGGCGCGACAGGCACAGAAGGAAATCCTCTGTTCCCATATTCGGCAGGAAGCCGTCCGCGCCGATTGCCTCGCCGGCGATCCTCGAGACGACGCCGCTATTCGACATGCCACGGCGGCAAGAAAGCACGTCGATGAGGACCGAACGGGCGGCGACGCGCACGCTGTCCATATCGACCGACAGCCTGCCGTCGGCGGAATAGAGGCGCGAGACATGACGTTGGAACCGCCTCAGTCCGAACATGGTGTCGTTGGCGCCGGAATCGACCCGGACATTGGTGCCGGCAAAGGCCATGACCAAGAGCGCCATCAGCATGTCGTCCTCGATCGGCGCGCGGGCCAGCGCCTCATGCAGCGCATCGGTCCGGAAATCACCGATAATGTCGAAGCCCTTCTGCGTGACGTCTGGCCTTGTCTTTCCGGCGACCGCCACCTCGCCGTTAGCCTCCTCCGCGCCATCGGCTGCCGTGCCGGTCTGACCGGCGGACTTCGTGACCTCCGGCATCCGGTAGTGGACGCTCTGCACCTTGCCGTCGCGGTCGAGGTACATTGCGGTGCAATCGCCCTTGGCCGGCTTGCCGTACACACGCTCGGCCTTCTTCGGCAGGTCCGGCTGGCCCCAGTTGTTGACCTCGACTATCGCACCCTTCTTCGGCAGGTTGCTCGACATCCATTCCTGCTGCGCGCCGAGAAAGGCCTCGACATTGGTGGTGTAGCGATTATCTTGGTCGGCGGGGCCGAACAGGTCCTCCGCCCACTCGATGCCATAGGCCTGGCGCAGATCGTCGCCAAAACTCGCGTCGCGGGCATACATGCGGGTTTTCGAGAGGCCGTTGGCGATCTGCCACCAGACTGCCGTATCGCCCTTCTTCGGCTTGTGGGCTTTCCAGACCTCTTTCTGCTCCTCGGACGAGGCAGCCGCGATCGTCCTCAGCTGTTGCTCGTTCGGCATGTCCCCCTTCGCCATCTGGTCGAGCATCGAAGGCAGCACGTTGGCGAGCAGGCGGAGCTTGCGGATCTGGCGGACCGGGAGGGCAAGCGCTACGGCGATCGCCTCTTCGGTCCAACCGAGCGCGACCAGCCGCTCGATGCCCCGCCATTGGTCGACGGGGTTCAACGGCTCGCGCGCGATGTTCTCGATCATCGAGCGCATGGCTCCGTTGTCGTTGGCCGCCTCGACAACGATTACGTCGATTTCCTCAAGACCCGCGGCGACCGCCATCCGGGTGCGCCGGTGACCGGCTTCGATGACATAGCCGTTGCCGCCGGCTTCCGGGAAAATGACCGGCGGCTGGATCACGCCGACGGCCTTGATCGTCGCCAATAGCAGGGCGTCGGCCTGCGGCGTGGACTTCGACTGGCGCGTGTTATCAGGGTTGTCCTTCAGCGCACGCGGATCGACCTTCATCAGTTGCATGGGATGCTCCTTCTCGGGGATTGGACACGGCCCGCTGCCGGTCCTTCTCGCGTCTTCGTTCTTTCCGAAGACACTTCCCGGACCGCGGAGCGTGCGGCCGGGTGCAACTGCGGTCGAGCATCGCTGCCGCGAAGGACGAGCGGGGCTGACAGCCCTGCGAAGGCCGAGTGGCCGCGATGCGGAGACGGCGGTTGAGCGGAAGCGGCGACCGGCGGACCGATCTGCGACCCGATCCTTTCCCTCTTCCTTACTCTATCGCTATTCTTTGCTTTCTAAATTCGATACGATGAGATGCGACGTTATACTTCTACAATTTTGAATTCACACGTCGATCGCTCGGGGGGCATAGGCATGAGCCTGACGGTACAGCCGAATGTTGATGGAACGATAACGATCAAATGCGGCGGGAGCTCCGTTACGCTCCCCGCGCCAACCACCGGGGCTTTGCCGCCGATCTGGTCGCCGGGCGGCGGAGCCTCGACCTCGATCATCGCCGACGGAAAGGCAAAGACGAAGACCATGCAGCTTGCGACCGCGAACGAACTCGCCCAGGCAATCAAGAACGCGCACAAATCCCACGATGACGCGCTCGAACCAACCCTGTTTCTGTTCGAAATCGGGGGCACTGAGCCCATCGACATCGATGGAATCAGCAAGACACTGTCCGACCTCGGTAAGCCGCAATGGATGGCCGTACAGTTCAAGCTGACGGGCAACAGCAATGGGTGACGGGCCAGCCGCTGATCCCCATGCTTCGGCCAGGGCGAACCTCCGCGATACCGTAAAGTGGCTTGCGACAAGCCTCGCGGCGGTCGGCGCCGCTGTCATAGCCGGTGCTTCGATCAACGGGCTCGCGAGTTTGAGCGGGACGGAGCTTTTCGCCGGCGCGCTGCTCGGCGGGTTCGGACTTGTAGCAATCCTATCCGCCATTTCCATTCTCTTGGGGCTATTGACGTCGGATGTCTTCTATTTCACGCAACTGATGAACGACGACAACGCGAGCAAGGCGATCGCCAACGAGATCGACGAGCGGGCGAGAGATCTTCTGCCGCCGCAGGTTCGATCGATCTCCGAACTCATTGCTTACCGGGATCAGGTTATTGCCCAATACAAGGCGTCCTCGCCGGGCACACCCGCCTACACGAGCGCCGCAGCCAGTTGGACCGCCGTGAACGCTGTGATTGCGCCGATAACGAGCCTTGGACAGTTTCTCGCGCTCCGAAACGAATTCAAGAGGCAGCAAGGTAAGCTATTCGGTTTGACCATCCTCATCATTCTGTCACTTGGAGGCTACGCGCTGCTTGCAGGTGGCAAATCCGAACTGAGCGCGGAGCTTGCGCCGAAAATCATCTTCAAACCAGGCGCGGGCTGGACGGATGTAGCCGCATCGCTCGGCAAGACCTGCGGATCGGACCCGCTGAACGGTACTTTGCTTCAGAAGAAGGCGTTCGATGGCTGGGTGAGCATCAGATTGTCTGAGCCAGGCAAATGCAGCGGGCTCGAGCTGACGATACCGGGCTCGATAGTGACGACCGTTGGGCTGTCGCCGTAACGATCAACGGTCCTATGCCATCAACACACCATTCCGGGAATCGGCGGCCCACGAAAAAAATGGGCCATCGGAAAACCGCGGCCCATAAGGTGTGAAGGTAATTTAAACCTCCAGAGGGGAACAGCTGGTGCGGCAGAACTGGGAGGAGTCCGCCATGTGCATCAGCTGTGCGCACTATGCTCGATTTTTGATCAGATGGAAAACACATATTGTGCAATGTAGCCATGCAATGCTGCGCCGCATACAAGTCGCTCGATCCGTAGGGGGAGGATAGCAGCTTCATGTCGTTGCCGATTTGGCTGCGCTATCCTGGCGAGCCTCTGCCGCCACGGCCTCGTCGACGTCTCGAAGCTGTCGGCGCTTCTCCGCAAGTTCCCCCGAAAAAGCGAATGTGCCTCCTTCGCGTGACCGGTACGAGGCGAGCCGCCGGCGCGCTTCCTCCAGACGTTGGCGATAGCGATCCTGCTCCTCTTCGAAACCATCCAGTGCATGCTCCAGCCGGGAGACGGCGCCGAGCGGCGTTACCGTGATGGCGAGATCGATCTCGTAATCGACCCCAGTGCGCTGGAAGAGCGTCGTGTAACGATATCCGTCGCCCCTGCCGAACCGCTCGCCCGAATAGAGGAGATCGAAGCCTCCGATCGAGGCGAGGACGCTCTCGTCCTCCTGCTGGAGCTGAACGAGAGTGAGGATTTCCTTCATCAAGGCGCGACCGGCGGCTTTCCGTTCGTTGAAAGCCTCGCCGACGACAGTCATGGCAAAGGCGTCGGCCGCAGTCGGAACGAGGCGCTCGATATCCTTGCCGATTTCTATGATACGTCGCTCCGAAATCTCGATATCGCGTTCGGCGTCACGAATCTGCCGGCGCACGGCATACTGATCGTCATCATGGGCGGCGCGCAGCCGTTCGAGACGGGCAATGTCCGCCTCAAGTCCCGCCTTCTGCATCAGGCGCTCGTCACCGCTGGCAATCGCCTTCGCCATGGCGAACTGATTGGCCGCTCCTTCGCCGAGATCTTCCAGCCGGCGGATCGAGGTATCGCCAGACAGCGCCGCCGCGATGAAGCGGGCCTTGCGTTCGTTGTTCTGCCACATGGAGGCGTCAAGCGAGCCCTGGGTGGCGTAGGCGAAAATATCGACCTCGTCATGCTGGTTGCCCTGACGAACGATCCGGCCCTCGCGCTGTTCGATCTGCGAAGGCAGCCACGGGACGTCGAGGTGATGCAGCGCCTTAAGGCGCAGCTGCGCATTGACGCCGGTCCCCATCGTGTCCGACGAGCCGATCAGGAAGCGGACCTTGCCGGCGCGGACGTCGGCGAACAGACGCTGCTTCGCCTCGGTCTTCTTGTATTCCTGCATGAAGGCGATTTCGGAGGCCGGCACGCCCATGCGGACGAGCTCGTCCCTGATCCAGCGGTAAGCGGAAAAACCTCTGGCCTTCTCGACATTGATGGTGCCGAGATCCGAAAAGATCATCTGCGCCGCGCCTGGGAGGTCGAAGGGCTTGCCGTCCGGCCGCACAAACAAGCTTTGCGACGTTTCCTGCCAGATACGGAAGGCGTTCTGAACGAGCAAGTTGAGCTTGTTGTCCGGCTCGTTGTCATTGTCCGCGTCGACCAGGCGCAAGTCGATGGCGGCATGGCGACCGTCGGTGATGACGGAGAGCAGGATGTCGTCGCCGGGCTGCGCCGGCCCCTCACGCATCTCGATCGCCTTGATGCGGGCGTCGAGGATCACTTGGTAATTCTTGAAGGCCTGGGTCGGCTTGGCCGTCAGGATCTGCCGGCGGCCGGTCGAGATCTCAGGCACCTTGACGTAGTCGCGGAGATCTTCCGGCATTACCACGTCGGCGAAGGACCGGAACATCGCGATCAGTTCCGGCACGTTGACGAAGGAAGCAAAACGGCTGACGGGCTTGTATTTGCCCGATGGCTGGATCTCCAGTTCCGTCGTCGTATCACCGAATGTCGAGGCCCAGGCGTCGAATTCGTGTAGGCCGCGCTCAGCCAGTGCGGCGTGGCCAAGCAGACGTTGGACCGAAAACATCTCGCCAAGCGTGTTGGTGATCGGCGTGCCCGACGCCAGAACCAGAGCCCGGCCGGGATTCTTCGTCTCGATGAAGCGGGACTTGACGTAGAGGTCCCAGGCACGCTGCGAACCGGTCGGATCGATGCCCTTCAAGGTCGACATATTGGTGGCAAAGGAGAGCTTGCGGAATTCCTGCGCCTCATCGACGATAATCTGGTCGACGCCGATTTCGGAGATCGTCAGCAGATCATCTTTGCGGGTGGAAAGCGCCTCCAGCCGTTCCTTGAGCCCTTCCTTGAGCCGCTCCAGCCGCTTGCGGGAGACACGGTCCTCGCTGTCGACCTTGGTCAGCAGCTCCTCGTAGAGCTGCAGTTCATCCTGGATCATCTGTTGCTCGAAACTTGACGGCACGGCGATGAACCGGAATGCCGAATGGGTGATGATGATTGCATCCCAGGTCGCCGTCGCCGCCCGGGAGAGAAAGCGAGCGCGTTTTTCCTTGGTGAAGTTCGTCTCGTCGGCGACGAGAATGCGGGCGTTCGGATAGAGCGCGAGGAACTCGCGGGCGGCCTGGGCGAGGCAATGGCCCGGCACCACCAGCATCGCCTTGGCGATCAGCCCGAGCCGCCGCTGTTCCATGATCGCGGCCGCCATGGTCATCGTCTTGCCTGCACCGACGGCGTGCGCGAGATAGGTCGAGCCGGACGAGATGATCCGCCAGACGCCGCGCTTCTGGTGCCCATAAAGAACGAAGGCGCCAGAGGCGCCGGGAAGTTTGAGATGCGAGCCGTCAAAGCGTCTGGGCGCTATGTTGTTGAAACGGTCGTTGTAGACACGTGCCAGTCGGTCGGTGCGATCCGGGTCGGTCCAGACCCAATTCTGGAAGGCCTGCTTGATCTTCTGCAGCTTGTCGCGCGCTGCTTCCGTGTCGACGACGTTCAGCACCCGCCGCTCGCCCTCCGCATCTTTGAACACATCGAAGATCTGCGGCACGCGGCTGTTCAGCGCATCGGCGAGCAACTCGCCGGCGTGGCGGCGGTCGGTGCCCCATTCGGATGTGCCGGCCGCCGTCCATCCGAGCTGCCGGGCCTCCACCGTCCACGAGCCGAGTTCGGGCATGTGGTGGATCCTGATCTCGGCACCCACCGTCTCGTGCACGAAGTCGACGATATCGGCTGCCGGGATCCAGGGCGCGCCCAGCCGAGCGGTAATATCCGACGGGCCAAGGTCGGCGGGCTGCACCGCCTGCAGCGCACGGACATTGCGCTCATAGACAGCATCGAGGCCGGCCGCGGCTTCCGCGGCAGCAAGTTTGGTGCGCACGGCCCCAGAGAGATAGGCATCGGAGGTTTGCCAGGAGCCATCGGCCGGATCGCGGAAGATTGCGTCACCGAGCGCATCGAGAACCGCATCCCTGTCGCAATGCAGAAGCTCGGCGATATGATCGAGGTCGACGCGCCCGCGCTCGTTGAGGACGACTGCCAACGCATCGGCTGCGGAGGTGATGTCGGGCGGGGAAGGGGGCGCAATGACGCGTCCTGAGAAAATCGGCCCGGGCCTGGCGGTGTCGGTTTCGAGGTTATAATCCTCGATCGAGGCGACCAGCCAGCAATCGGGGTCGTCGCGGAAGGGCATAAGGTTCGGCTGGCGATGGGTTTCACGAACCTCACCCGTCGTCTCGTCCTCGATGATCGAGACGGTGGTGTGGTTGATCGGACCGAAATCGCGCACGAAGTTCGACCAGGCGATGCGCAGCCGAACTTGGCAGTCGCGCCACGGCCCGTCCAGTTCCTGGGCTTTCAGGACCTCACGCAGGGCGTCGCGTATCGGGATCAGTTTGCGAATGATCCGGACATGCTTTTCCGAAATTCCCTCAGTGCTGCGTGCCTTGCGCACCTGCACCGCGACGGGCTCGCCATCGACGACCTGCATGAGGCCGTGCCTGACATCGACAAAATAGCTGCCTTCGCGCACTTTGGCGTTGTCGGGGCGGAGATTGACGATCTCGGCAAGTTCGTCCTCCAGATCGATGTCGATGGCCGTCGGCTCGCCGTCATAAATGCCTTCCGGAAGAAGCGCGACGGCTGCCGTCAGCGCCGCGTCGAGCTCCTCACCGGCGCGTGGCCGGCACGTATAGGTCTCCCCGAACGGGCCGGAAGTCAGAGCATGATCGCCGAGCACGAACTCTGGATGCTGCGCGAACCAATGGTTCACGCGGATCACCCCCTCGTCCTCGACAGCCGGCCGGACGTCCTCCAGGTCGAGCCACGAAACGTCGCCTTCCGGCTCGCCTGCTTTGCGCTTGCGGAAGAAAAGAATGTCGACCACGACGTCGGTACCGGCGTCGCGCCGAAAACTGCCTTCGGGCAATCGGATCGCGGCGATCAGGTCTGCGGACTTGGCAATGTGTTCGCGGGCAGTACGATCGGCCTTGTCCATGGTGCCGGCGCTGGTGACGAAAGCGGCCAGGGCGCCCGGTTTCAGGAGATCGATCGATCGGGCGATGAAGTAATCGTGCAGCCGAAGGCCTAGCGAACGATATTGCCGGTCGGAACGAACCGTGCGATCGGAGAAGGGCGGATTGCCGATGGCAAGATCGTAGATCGCATTGAGGTCCGTGCGCGCGAAATCCCCGTTGATGATGCGCGCCTTCGGCTGCAGTAGTCGCGCGATGCGGACCGTGACGGGATCGAGCTCGATGCCGGTGACGTAGCTTAGTTCGCGATACTGTTTTGGCATCAGCGCCGGAAACAGGCCTGTTCCGATACCGGGCTCCAACACCCGGCCGCCGCGCCAGCCGAGACGTTGAATGCCCATCCAGATTGCTCGAATGACCAATTCGGGGGTGAAATGGGCATATTGGGTGCAACGGGCGAGCGAAGCGTATTCGCCCTCGCTGACCGCTGTTTCCAGCGAGTTGCCGAGATCGTCCCAGCCTGTGCGGAAGTCGGTTTCCCCCGGCCGCCGGAACATGCCATTCGCAAGCTCGCTGGCGCCGAAACCAGTGAAGCGGATCAGCCTTGCCTGCGCGGCGGGGGTCGCCGGCAGGTTCATCTTCTCGATTTCGTTGGCGGTGAGGATCGCCGCAACGTTGATGCGTGCCCGCTCCTTCCAGGTCGCGGCGAGCTCGCGGTCGCCATCGTCGAGATAGAAGTTGGCGCGCTGCCCTTGCTTTCGCGGGACCGGCCGGTTGGTCACCGGCAGAGCCCGCGCCGGCGCAGGAGAGGGCGGGGTCGGGTCGGGCTCGTCGTCGTTGGCGGCAAAACCGCCGAACGCTGTGACGCCAAGACCAAGTCCCGATGACAGAGCGCTGCTGCCGAACATATCGAGGGTGAAGGGATCGGTGCTCATCGAAAGCTCCTTGTGAGCGAGCGTCATCGATCCGCCGCAAGCGACAGTCGAAGAACGCGAATGGGTGGCCGCCTGCATGGGCTGCGCGGCGATCGTGGCCGAGCGCGATCGCTTCGCGCCCAGATGCAAACGGAAGCTCTCAAGCCGCAATCGGCGAGCGGAGGTGGCGCAGTTGTACTGGCAGCTTGGCGGCGATCTCGTCCTCGCTGAGGCCTTCCAGCAGCTTCAGAAACGTGCCGCCTTTACCGCCGTATAACATCACGGTGCGTTTGCCGCGCGAGGCCTCCGGCCAGCGCTCGCCCGCATAGCCGCGATAATCGTCCGCCGTAATGCTCCAGACATGCTCGAGGCGTTCCTCGCGCGTCATGGGCCGGACCGGGCGGCTCTCGCGCTCGATAATCGCAAGGCGCATGGTCTCGACGGACGACTGATCGGCAAGGTCGCAATAGCCGTGGAAATAGCGGATCGCCTCGTCGATCCGAAGCGCGAAGAACACTGACGTCACCGAGCCGGTCAGGAACTCGCGCATTGCGAACATCGAACCGCTGATCCAGAGCGGCGGCAGGATTTCGAACATGTAGTCGTGCTCGGCCTCGCCGATCTCGAACCATTCGCCGGCATAGAGCGGCATTGCGTCCTCTTCCCAGCGGTTGGGCCGTTGGAGATGACGGTCGAACATGCGGAACATCTGCGGTCGGCTTGCAACGCCCTGGAAGACTTTTCGGATTGCGGGAGAGGGGTTCATCTGCAGCTCCTTCGGAGGTTTTGGACCGAAGCGCGGCACTGTCCTATCGACCTTGCCTTCCTCTTCAGTCCTTCATGACCCCTTGGCTGCCGCCGGCATCGCGACCGTCAGGGTCAAGGGCCGGCTCCGCCGGGCGAAGCCTCCCTTGACGCGGACCGCGCGCATGCGGCACGCCTCCTCCTTCCGTCCTTTCCCTCTTTTCCCTTTCCCTGATCTTCAAGGACTCGTTCCAATCCTCCTCGGGCGGCCGAAGTCGCGTCCAGTCGCAGCCGACATCATCGGCAAGCGTCCGCAGCCGTTCGGCAAACATGTCGCCCTGCGGATTGGCGTCCGTCGCCGCAACCAACTGGACGCCAGGCTTCATAGCCAACTCCTGCAAGGCTGCCTCGGTGGTCGGCGACCATCCACCGCCAGTGCTGAGATAAAGCGTGCCCTCTCGCAAACCTTCGATCGCTGCGAGGCTCATGGCATCGATCGCGGCTTCCGTGACGGCCAGGCGCGAAGCGCTGTCCGAACCAAAGCGGAAAAGAACCTTGGTTCCCCCGGATGCAAAACCTCGGTATTGCGGTCCGCGCGCTTCCCAGCCGGTCAAAACCCCGACCTTATCCCGGTGCGCCGCCCACATGCTGCCTTGCGGACCTTCGCGCAGAAGGTCGCCCTTGACGGTCGCTCGCAGCACGTTCGCTGGAACGCAGCGCTCGCCATTGAGATATCGCCATGACGCGGAACCCGGCCAGGGACGGCGGCGGGGCTGCCAACGAGCGGTAAGAGAGAGGTCGCATCTCTCGCCATCCCTTGCGGGCTGCCACTCCGGCTCCGTGATCTGAAACCCGACCAGAGCCGCGACCCGTTCTGCACCTTCGGGAAAACCGACCCGATCGAGATGCTCGACGAGCCGGAACACATCGCCTTTCGCGTCGGACAGGGGATCGAACCACCCACGCCCTTCATAGGTGACGATAATGATCTCGCCGCCGCGGCGGAACTTGACTGCCCGTCGCGTGCTTTCCTTCGCGTCTATTGCAAAACCGGCATGCTCAAGCACTGCCGCACAACTGACCTGATCGCGCAGCGCTTCAATCTCTCTTCTCTTCATTTTTCATTCCGATCGCCCAGCGATCGGCCTCCATAATCCTTCCTTGCCCGTCGGTTCACCGACGCCTTTCGGCAGGCCCCGAAGAGCAAAGACCGCAAGGGCGCGGCTGGCAATTGTCGGATCATGCAAGCTGACATCGGACGCGGCGAAGCCCCCCTTGCGGCCTGCCGCTCGCAAGGGGCACCCACGCGGCGCCGGCTCAATGAGCCGGCCATGGCGTATACTCGTGCACGATCGCCAGATCGTCGTCGGCGTCGATCTCGTCAGAAGGAAGGACGCCGTATTCTCCGTCGACCTCGAAGAGGGTGACCGGGACCATCAGGTCACGGGAAAGCTGGAGGGCGTGGGACTGTGCGAGAGAGAGATCGTGCGACATTTGAGAGGCTCCTACGGGAGCGGGCCAATTCCCGCTCGATGGCTCCTCAAAAGGCACGGGGTCCGGGCGCGATCACCGCGAGGCGAAGCCGACGCGGCCGCAGCTTGCTAGCGGACCCTTTATGGGTTGATCGTGGAAGATCCGGAACCGGGCCAGGACGCCATCACAGACAAGCGGGATTGGCTTGCTTCCGTTTGGGCCACCGTTTGACGCACGATTTTCGAGCTCGTGCCAGGTCGTCGCTGCCCGCAGGCCGATTACTCGTGTCTTCGATTTAGCGGGTCAGGTGTTGGCTGAGCGAAGGACTCTGCGTCGCCGCGTGACCGAATGTCGCGTCAGCTTCAGTCGTGGCACCGCCTAAGTTGCGATGAGTCGTGCCTTTCGCGGTTTGCGGAATCCGACCCTGCAAGCGAGAGCGATGGTGCCCGGAGACCGAATGCATAGTTCGCCGCCGACCCAATCTGTCCGCTAAATTTGATTCCCGGATGGCCGCGAAAGCGGGTGTCCACCCTCGGGCGGCACACGGAGGACTGTTGCCGGATTTCTATCGCGGCGCGTTTCACATCAATAACCGAGCGGCACTCTGGATTGGCTTCCCCTTAAGCTCGGCATCACTTCGGTTCTCACTATGATCACGCTCAAGAAGCGATGACACTATTGAAGCCTATCACGGGTTCCCTCAGACAACTCCTTGAGGATCAGCGCGCAAGACGTCGCACCAGCATCCAGCACGCCGAGCGATCGTTCGCCCAGCCTGCTGGCTCGGCCGATCCGCGCGATCAAGTTCACCGTCGAATCGCGGCCACTTTCGGCTGCCGCAACGAGGAGTTCCAATGCCTCGTCGAAGGATTTTCCTTCTGATGTCGCATTGTCAAAAGCTTCAACAGCAGGCACCAACGTGTCAAGCAATGTCTTGTCGCCGACTTTGGCCGAACCAATTTGTTGAATACCCGTCAAGCCAGCATGCAGCATTCGGCTGAACGTCTTGTTGTCGATCTGGTCGACCTGATCGATCTGCTGGGCAAACTCGGTGAACATCACACCGTAAAGCGGACCCATAGATCCGCCGATCTCGGTCATCAGGACTGTTCCGAGGGTCTCAAGCGCTTTTGCGAGCGATAGCTCCTTGCCGCGTATCCGGTCGGCCACTAAACCGAAACCTTTCGCCATATTTATTCCGTGATCGCCGTCGCCAATCTTGCCGTCGATCTCGCTGAGGTAGGCGCGGTTATCGATGATCGCTCTTGCCATGGAGACTACGATTTCTCCGGCTGCCGCGTTATTCATTTTTTGCATTGTTCCCTCCTTAAAGTGTCGCCGCGCAGCGAACCTCGACCTCCAGTAGCGACTTTAGCTCTTCATCGAGCGCCATGACGGTCAAAGTCGCTCCAACCATCTCAAGAGACGTGAAGTAGTTACCAACATACGCTTTGTGGATCCTGAGGCCGCGGCCGGAGATTTCCTCCTCGACTGTGTCGAAGAGAATGTAAAGTTCGTTCAGCGGTGTCGCGCCAAGGCCAGATACCAGTACGGCCACTTCTGTCCCCGAGCCGAGATCATGATCATCCAGCACGATCTGGCACATATCCTTGGCGACCTCTGATGCGCTCTTGAGCGCTTCTACTCGCACGCCCGGCTCGCCGTGATGGCCGATACCGACTTCAATGGTGCCAGGCTCGATCTGGAAGTTCGGATGTCCGACCGCTGGAAGAGTGCACGGCCCCAATCCGACACCGACCGAGCGGCAATTGTCGATGGCCTTCTGCGCTGCGTCACGAACCTCGGATAGGCTGGCGCCCATCGACGCTTTCGCTCCGCCGACCTTCCACATGAAGATCTCTCCGGCAACGCCTCGGCGCTTCTCCCGCTCCTCGGCGGAGGCGGAGCACACGTCATCGTTCGCAACCACCGTGGCAACCTCGATGCCGTCCTTCGCGGCGAGTTTCATCGCCATTTTCACGTTCATGTTGTCTCCGGCATAATTTCCGTAGAGGACAACGACGCCGTTTCCACCATTCGCTTCGCGTATGGCATCATGAAAGCTCTTTGCCGTTGGCGACGAAAACAGCTCGCCGACCGCGACCGCGTCGAGCATGTTGCGGCCTATATAGCCAATGAAGGCAGGCTCGTGTCCGGAGCCACCTCCAGTTACGACACCCACTTTTCCTTGCGCGGGCCGGTCAATCGCCGTCACCACGCGTTGGTTTTCGGCGAGGCGCACGATGTCTCGGTGTGCCTTCACAAAGCCCTTGATGGTATCTTCCACGACCTCATCGCGGTTGTTTACAAAGCGTTGCACTGCGTCCTCCTCCAGACACGGTCATTGATTGTGGTTGAGCGCTCGCTGGACGACCTTGAGCGACCGAGCCAGCGAGTCCTCGATCGTTGACAGCGGCACGGGATCTTGGCGGCGAACGGGCTGCGCCTGCCGATTGCGATGCAGTCTCAAGGGAAGTTCAATACTGACCGGGAGGCTGTCGAGCTTTGCGATTGCAGCCAGGAGGCGCTCGCACCCGACCTTGCCGTCGCCGATATCGCAGAAAAACCAACCTTCGTCGGTTTCACGGACATCCTTGATATGGGCGTGCGCCGATTCCGGCAGCGCCAGGATTCCATCACCTGCGAGATCGTCCATGTCCGGTCGATGGGACGCCGTGTTTGCAGCGTCGTAATTTAGCTTTAGAAAGGGCGATCCGAATTCCTCAACAAGAGAAATACCGTCCCGCGCGGTGTTGATCAGGCTATCGCTGCCGTCTCCTGGGTTTTCCAGGCCAACGATGATATCAAAGGCTTCCGCTCTTCTCAGTATGGTTTCGACGTTGCGACGGAATGTTGCCTCTCTTTGTCGGGCGGCCGCGTTGGTCGCAATAACCTTGGCTCCAATCGCCGCGGCGAATGCCATGCGGCCCGTGAACACTTCGACCGAATCTTCCAAACCGAGGTCGATGTGCGACGACATTGCATGACACAAGAGCCCCGAAGACCTAAGCGCGCTGCGCCAACTGGTCATCTCGGAAGGTGTGAAGGCGGTCTCATCGAAGGGTTCTGTATATCCAACGATAAAGGCCGGCTCGAAATGCGTGAACCCGAGGGTTGCCGCGCTCTCCAGTGCGGCCTCTCTGCTATGCCCGTCGTACGGCGCGCCGGACACGGAGATCACCCGTTCAGCCATGCATTCCTCCCTTAGCAAAGAACGGCGCAAAGGCCGTTCCGAAGGGCAAAGTGTTAAAAACGCTTCATCCGGACAAGCGAATTCCATCGGTCAATGCATGAATGCATCTCAACAGCTGCATCATTTGCGTTAAATTTCCTCATGGAATATAGAGGAAGGGCGTCCTCCAGCGTACTGAATGTCTCAAGTAGGAAACGTGGCGAGGCACGCATAAACGGGAGGAGGGGTGATGAGCGCGTTGGAGTTTCCTTCGCTGCGATCGCTACAGGTGTTGGAAGCTGTCGCACGTCTTGGATCTTTTGGAAAAGCCGCCGAGGAACTGAGCATCAGCCCCTCGGCCGTGAGCCATCAAATGGCCGCGCTGGATTCGGAGCTCGGAATTGCTTTATTTCATCGCTCCGGGCGTTCAATCATGCTGACTGACGCGGGAAGGGCTTACGCTGAAGAGATCAGCGCCTCCTTTCGAAGGATCGAGAGCGCCACGCGCAATTTCACGAAGAAGGGCAAAAGTGACATTCTGAATATCCATTCGGTTGTCAGTCTCGCTTCGCAGTGGCTCATGCCTCGCCTCGCCCGGTTTAGCGCCCGCTATCCGGAGATCGATCTTCGACTGCACGCTTCTGGTGACCCGGCCGAGCTCAGGACCGGCAACGTCGATATAGACATCCGCTACGGAACGCAGCCCGTGGAGGTTGGCATCGCCGTCGAGCCCTTCCCGCCCGAGCCAATAGTGGTCCTGTGCGCCCCATCGTTGGTCGAGGGCGCAAACGGAATACGCTCACCGCAGGATCTCGCCAGATTTCCGCTCATCCACTCCGAAGTGAACCTCTATCGCTGGCAGGATTGGGCCGACGACCACGGTGTGAGGCTCAACATGGATCGGGGGCTGCGTTTCGATAGATCTTTCATGTCCATCAATGCGGCCGCGGATGGACTTGGCGTTTGCCTGGAAAGCCTCATACTCGTCCGGCAAGATCTGAAAAGCGGGAGGCTCGTTGCGCCGTTTGGCCTGGAAGGCCCCAGCATCAATTGCCATAGTCTCGTGTACTTACGATCCAGGGCAAGAACGCCAAAGATCGCTCTGTTCAAACGTTGGATCGAAGAGACCCTGGCTGGCGACGCGGTTTCTGCGAGTGAGATCGACGTCGGCGGGAGGTGAGTTATGCGCAATCAGGGTCGGTGATGCGCGACTGGTGGATCAGACGCGCATCCCCGACGTCAGGCAGTGGTTTAGCCGAAGAATTTCCCGAGTTCGTTCGCTATGAATTCGGGAGCTTCTTCCGCAACCCAGTGACCCGAGCCCGGGATCAATCCGCCTCGAACGTCACTTGCCACCCGCTGCAGTGATTCCATCGTCTCCATGCCGCGGCCAAAACCACTGTCTCCGCCCAGGGCGAGGACCGGCATTTCGAGCTTGCCATCCCTCTCGAGGAATAACTCGTTGTCTTTGACGTCGGTTGGAAAGCCCCGATAATAGGCGAGAAGTGTGCGCAGGCCACCCGGTTTCAGGTAGGTACGGAAATACTCATTCTTGTCTTCCTGAGATAGCACGTTTGCCCGGCTGCCGTAATTGTCAAACAACCATTCCAGATAGATATGCTCGCGACCGCCGAACATCGCTTCCGGCAAATCCGGCGTCCTGAAGAAAGGGTGGTGCCAACGGCGGCCGCCTTGCGACATGTCCGCTCCATCGCCAGGAATGGTAACGTCCAGGATCGCGAGCTTGCTAACAGCCCCCCGGTGCTGCGCGGCCAGGGCAAACGCCACCGGGCCGCCCCAGTCGTGTCCCACAAGATTGAAGCGATCGATCTTCAGATGTTCAGAAAGAAGCTCCCACACGTCCTCGGCAATCGTTTTCTTGTCGTACCCATCGGCGGGCCGGGAAGTGTCGCCGAGGCCCCGCAGGTCCGGCGCGATGATCGCGTACTTGTCCGCGAGGAAGGGGATCACGTGCCGCCATTCGTGCGAACTCTGCGGCACCCCGTGAAGGAGAACCAGCGGCTCACCGGATCCTGCGGTCAGGTAGTGCATGGTGATGCCGGACAGTCGCGCGTAATTGCTTTTGATCTCGGCACTCACTTCTTTGCCTCCTTCTGGCCCGCGGTCATTCCCCGATACGCACGAATGACCTGACTGTCATCTGCCGAGCCTGACCCCTGCCCAGACGCGGCAAGGAAGAACTGATGCGCAACGGAGGCGAGCGGCAGGGCGGCCCTGGCAGAGGAGCCAGCCTCAAGCACGATACCGAGATCTTTCACAAAGATGTCTACCGCGCTCGTTACCTCAGGGTCTTCCAGAAGCATCCGCTGGCCACGATCGTTGAGCATCCAGCTGGCGGCCGCCGAGCCGGACACGATCTCGAGTACCGTTGAGGTGTCGAGGCCAGCCCTTTCGGCGAGCGACAGCGCCTCAGCCGCTGCCGCCAAGTGTACGCCGCACAGCAACTGGTTGACTGCTTTGGCAACCGATGCCTGGCCAGGCCGCTCTCCGAGATAATAGATCTTGGAGCCGAGCACGTCGAAAAGATTGCGGCTCATCTCATAGGTTTGCCTGTCGCCAGCCACCATGATGGAGAGCGACGCGTCGCGCGCTCCGGCGACGCCGCCGGAAACAGGCGCATCCAGAAACCGGTGACCGCGAGCAATAACGGCCTCGGCGAGCTGTTCAACCTCGCCGGGAGGGCATGTTGACATCAAGATGACCACGCTGGCCTTGGCTGAATTTGCCAGGGCGCCCCGTTCGAAGAGGGCTTGGTGCGCCTGGTCGATGTTGACTACCATCATCATCAAGACGTCGGTCTCGCTGGCCGCTTCTGTAGCGTCTGGATAGGCAGTCCCGCCACTGTCAGCGAAGCTTCTTAGAGCATTCTCCGAGATGTCAAACCCCTTGACCCTGAAGCCGCTTTTTAGGAGATGCGACGCCATCGGCAATCCCATCGAGCCGAGACCGATAAAACCGATTGTCGGTTTTCCCGGTCCACGTGCGGGGCTCGGCTTTGTTTCTAAAGCTTGGTGCAATTCCGGTCTCCTCCGCGATACTGGCACGTCATAGGCCGGCACATCCCACCGGAGTGCCATGCTCGCATGCAAAGCGGTTAGCATGGCGGCTTCCTCCACATCAAAAGAGTTTGCGCAAAAAACATGTGACCTGGATTCATGTTGCCTGGCGCGTGCTCCCAGAAAAACTTTGTCTCCATCGCGGGTCACGCCGAACTCGCCTGAGTTCAACTCACCATTGGCCGGAGGCAATTCATTTGCGGACGTTTGGCGCAAGCGCCTAATTTACGTCCAGCCGCACAGTGGGAGGCTTCCGGCTTCAGCGACATCAGTCCAAGGTCTAAGCAACCTGCAAGAAACTGAGGACGCTTACGAGGAGAGCGCCTGCGCTGGAGGCTCCTAAAAACATCGACATAGATCAACACGGTTAGAGGAGGAACCAATGATCACAATGAATCGCCGTACCCTTATTATGAGTTCCGTGGCGATGACCGCCGCGCTTGCGGCACCGCGCATCATGCGTGCGAGTTCGCCTGAATTCTCGTTTAAATTCGCCAACATCATGCCGGTTGATCATCCGCTCAACACGCGGATGACCGAGGCTTCCGACAAGATCAGCCAGCAGACAGACGGCCGCGTGAGCATTCAAGTGTTCCCCGCGAGCCAGCTCGGCACCGATGCTGATATGCTCAGCCAGCTTCGATCAGGCGGCCTGGACCTTCTTGCGCAGACAGGCCTCATCGCAGCGACACTCGTCCCGCCGGCGGCCATCACCGGTGTAGGATTTGCCTACCCCGACTACGCGCAGGTGTGGAAGTCGGTGGATGGTGAGCTCGGCCGGAGCATCCGGACGGCTTTTGAGAAGGTCAACCTGATCGCCTTCGAGAAGATGTGGGACAACGGCTTTCGGCAGACGACCTCGATCGGGAAACCGATCAAGTCGCCCGAGGACCTCAAGGGCTTCAAGATCCGCGTCCCTCCTGCGCCGCTCTGGACATCGCTTTTCAAGTCTCTCGGCGCCGCGCCGACGTCGATTCCATGGGGCGAAACTTATTCCGCACTCCAGACCCACGTCGCCGACGGTCTCGAAAACCCGCTCGCTGGCATTTACTTTGCCAAGATGTACGAGGTTCAAAAGTATCTCTCCCGGACCAACCATATGTGGGACGGCTTCTGGATTCTCGCCAATCGGGACAACTTCGAGATGCTGCCTGAGGACTTGCGTGACATTGTCGTCACCGAGATCAATCGCTCGGCTCTCGTGCAACGCGCTGATGTCGAAAAGCTGAATTCCGAACTCCAGGCAGAGCTGACGAGCAAGGGTCTTGAATTTATCGACGTCGATGTTTCCAAGTTCCGCGCGACGCTGCAAGCTTCGTCGTTCTACTCCGATTGGAAGGGGCGTTTTGGCGAGGAAGCATGGGCGTTGCTGGAGTCTACCTCGGGCAAATTGATCTGAGGCGTTGACATGGCTACTTCTGAAAATGTCAGCCCCCCGGTGATCGGCGCGTGGCCAGTCCTGGCGAAAGCTGAAGCGGGCGTGGTGCGCCTGATTGAATTGATCGCCGCAGCACTTGTTGTCGTCGAGGTACTCGTGCTGTCGGCGGGCGTCTTCGCCCGCTATGCATGGGGCGAGCCGCTCATCTGGTCGGACGAGCTCGCCTCCATGTTGTTCCTCTGGCTTTCGATCGTGGGCGCGGTCCTCGCTTTTCACCGCGGACAGCACATGAGGATGGGCGTTATCGCGGACGCGATGCCGCCCGTCGTAAGGGCAAGACTGGAGGTGGCTGCACTTGTCTTTTGCCTTTCGGTCTGCGTGCTTCTTCTGCCCAAAGCCACGGTCTACGCTCTTCATGAAGTTCCGGTCGTCACTCCCGCGATGGAGGTTTCGGTCGCATGGCGTTCATTTGGTCTTCCGATCGGACTTAGCCTGATGCTTATCCTTGGCGTGACCAATGCCCTTCAGCGCATCAGGCTGAGCGATTTCCTGATCGGAGTCCTTGTAGCCGCATGCTTGATAGGGTTGGCGATTGCGGCGAAACCGTTGATCATGGCGATGGGCAACTGGAACCTCGTGCTTTTCTTCGTAGTCTTCATCGCACTAGGTGTGCTGAGCGGCGTACCAATCGCGTTCGTGTTCGCTCTCGCTGCCATCAGTTATGTGGCTCTGGGTACGAGCCGTCCGATAAGCGTGATCGCGGGTCGGCTTGATGAGGGAATGTCGCATCTTCTCCTGCTGGCGGTCCCGCTGTTCGTGCTGCTGGGTATGCTGATGGAGGTTACGGGCATGGCAAAAGCGATGCTGAACTTCCTGGCGTCCTTGCTCGGACATGTCAGAGGCGGCCTGTGTTACGTCCTCGTCGCGGCAATGTATCTGGTGTCTGGGATATCGGGTTCGAAGACCGCCGACATGGCTGCTGTCGCCCCGGCACTGTTCCCGGAGATGAAAGCGAGAGGATCAAAGCCCGGTGATCTCGTGGCCCTGCTTGCGGCTACGGGTGCGCAGACGGAGACGATCCCGCCGAGCCTCGTATTGATCACCATCGGATCGGTTACGAGCGTATCGATTTCGGCCCTGTTCATAGGCGGTCTTTTGCCGGCGTTCGTCTGCGGTTTGATGCTTTGCGTTGTCGTCTGGTGGCGCTATCGCAACGAGGACATGTCGGGTTTTCGCAAGCCGCCGGCCAGGGAGATCTTCCGCACATTCCTGATTGCGCTTCCGGCTTTGGCCCTGCCTTTTATCATCCGTACAGCGGTTGTCGAAGGCGTTGCTACCGCCACGGAAGTCTCGACAATCGGCATTGCCTACTCGCTGCTGGCAGGCCTCCTCATTTACCGCCGGTTCGACTGGAAGCGGGTGGGTCCGATGCTGGTGGAAACGGCGGTCTTGTCCGGAGCCATCCTTTTCATCATCGCGGCGGCAACGGCTGTGGCCTGGTGCCTGACGCAATCGGGTTTTTCGCGTGGGCTGGTTCAGACGATGGCAGGTCTACCCGGAGGAGCGCCGATCTTTATGATCGTGTCGATCGTCGCGTTCATTGTGCTCGGTAGCGTGCTGGAAGGCATTCCCGCGGTGGTTCTGTTCGCACCTCTGGTATTTCCGATCGCCAAGGGATTAGGGATCCACGACGTGCACTACTCGATCGTGGTCATTCTCGCCATGGGAGTGGGCCTGTTCCTGCCGCCGTTCGGCGTCGGTTATTATGCCGCCTGTGCAATCGGCCGTGTTAACCCCGTGGAAGGGATAAAGCCGCTGTGGGGGTACATGATCGCCCTGCTTCTCGGGCTTGCGATCGTCGCAGCGGTGCCCTGGATCTCGATCGGCTTCCTATGACGTGCGACCGTAGGCGGCCGGTAGAGAAGTCGGCCATTCTACAGTCGTAACCATGTCGGATAAGGCGGAATGCCGGGCTGGCAACGTGCTTCAGAAGCATGCTGCTGGCTCCGCAATATGCCCGGGAAGGAATGTAGCGCCCACCGGAAGATCGTTACGTCCTCGCGGTTTTCCGTGGCTTCTTCCTCAAGGAGCGGTGCTTCGAGGGAAGAGGTAACATCTATCCTCCTACCGCTTAATGAACACCGTTGGCGACCTGACGCAGGGCCACTCACATGACAAAGAGGCAGCCAAGGCGATCCACGATAATCTTGCCGATATTCGGATGCGAGCCGCGTCCCGCAGTCAGGGAGCCAAGAGTTCTTTCGAACTCACCGTAAGCCAACGAGATCTGATGGCCGGAGCAACGCGGCACCCCGAAACCGGTTGTTTCGATTGATGAACCGCAGGTCCGAGCGAGATCATTTGTTGAGCGATGCTCATTGAAATGGACTTGCAATTCAATTGTCGTAGACCTGCCACTTGATACCTTTCCGATGCAGACAAAGCCGAAATCCGTCGCAAGACAAGCGCGGTCTGCAGACGCATTTTACAAATGGGGAGGAGTGAAATGGGAAATGAACGTTTCGAGATCGACCGCCGCAACTTACTATTGGCAGGGGGAGCTGCTTTGAGTGGAGCCGTTTTGGGTGCGAACAGTATAGCGGCTCACGCTAGGGCGAGCCCCGTTTCCGGGGCACAAGCTCCGGACTTTTATCGATTTGCCATTGGGGACGCCCAGGTAACCATCGTATCAGACGGCCCACTTCCGCTCGGCGACCCGACACAAAGCTTTCTCGGCGTCCCGGCCGACGAGATAAGATCCATGCTAAACCACAGCTTCCTGCCCACGGATGAGGTCGTTCTCGCTCAGAACGCACCTGTCGTAAACATCGGTGGCAAGCTGATTTTGTTCGACACGGGGATGGGATCGCTTAAGCAATTTGGCCCGACGACTGGCCGTCTCAAGTCTTGCTTGGCCGCCGCGAATATTGCGCTGGAAGATATTGACGCTGTCGTCTGTTCGCATGCTCATTGGGACCACGTCGGCGGAATCTGGGGCGACGACGGGAAACCAACGTTTCCAAACGCCCAGGTGTACATCAGCCAAACCGACTACGATTTCTGGACCGACGAGAAAAAACTTGGAGGCGATCTCAACGGTCTTGTTAAAGCCGCGATCCACAACCTCAAACCCGTGCGGGACCGCATGGTTTTTTTCCAGGACGAACAAGAGTTTCTTCCTGGTATTCATGCCATTAGCGCTCCTGGACACACACTCGGCCATAGCTGCTTTATGATCGAGTCAGCAGGAAAGACAATGTGCTATGGCGGCGACCTCACTCATCATCCTGTGCTTCTGTTCGAAAAGCCTTTGATGGAATTTGCGTTCGATACCGATCCCAAACTGTCGGCTCAATCGCGTGTGCGCATTCTGAAAATGCTGGCCTCCAATAGAATACCCTTCATGTCCTACCACTTCCCATGGCCGGGCTACGGGCACGTTGGCATAGCGGGAGAGGGCTTCGAGTATTTTCCTGAGCCACTACATCTTAGCCTGTTGGACTGAGTGGTAGAGAAGGGCGCGAGGGCAATGCCTTCGCGTCAATCCTATCCGGAGGGCAGTCGAACGAAATCATCACATGGCGGAAGTTACGCAACAAGCAATGTGCGCCTTCATCGCGTTGCAAGACATCAAGTCACGCGGGAACGCCAACTGAAATCAAGAGCGATCGGCGGACCGCACCTAAAGGCCATTCCTGATCGGAAACATATCCTCGCCGTAGTGGTGAAGCCTTGTGTGATGCCGTCGGCATAACCAGCGCACCTTTAAAGGGTCGTCGTATTGATCATGATGGGCGTCGACCGTTTCAATCCCGCAGACCTCACATGTTTGCTTTTCCAGCTCGCCTGCCTTTACGGCTCGCTGTACAGCAAGATGAGCATCATATTTCGCTGGATTAGCACGGCGCCAATTTGCTTGGCGGGTGTCGGTTTTCAGCATCGCCGCATCCTGTGCCTGTAATTTTGCGCTCTCGACCGATAGATACCTGGAAAGGGCTGCGGGCTCAAGTTTCCGCACAGAGCGACGGCGTCTGTCCGTGGCTCCGCGTCCGAAAACAAGATTTCTCATTGCCAGAAATGATCAGGGTTGGGCGATCGAGATCCACCTTTGCTGCCCGCAATCTTTGCACCGGTGGATACGATATCGCTCGGGTCGATCGGTGTTCCCGATCTTAGCGCGCTGGATGACTAAGCTTGAAATTTCTGCTCGATACATATGTCCTGAAGGAGATCGGTCGAGCCGAACTGCACGAGAATGTGGCAGCCCTCGATACGATTGACGATTCCGATCTCGCGGCTAGCGTGAGCTCAGTTCGAGAGACTGCGAAAGGCATCAAAAAAAGCATAGGACCGACGCTGTCGCGAACGTGTCCGCCAACGCTTCCGACGCCATCTTCGCCGCCTATGAAGGTCGGTATCCTTCCTGTCGATGACAATATCGCCCGTCTTGAGCCATTCTTTCACTCATTCACCGAACTTCACCGCCACTGCGCTCTCTTTTGGGACTCAACCACCGCCAACGTAGTCTTTGCTTCTCTGCACGATTAGAGCGCTAAGACAGCGCCCTTTTGCGTGACAGTTCCACTCAAACGGATGTCGGTGGCCGAGAACCCAACCATAACTGCAAATTCCCCCGTCTCTATCCGCCAGCACCGCTCGGTCGTGTCGAAGAAGGCAAATGTTCGGGCGTCAAGAATGAAACTGAGCCTTCGTTTCTCACCGGGTTCCAGGGCGATTTTCGAGAAGGCTTTCAATTCTTTAACCGGTCTGGGTACAGATGCTTCAACATCGCCGACATAGATTTGCACCACTGCCGAACCTGGCCGCTCGCTGACGTTGGTCAATCCCAGTGTCACTGTCACCGCGCCGGCAGGATCCGGCAGCCCTACCGTCAGGTCTGACATCGCAAAGCTTGAATAACCGAGACCATGACCGAAGGGGAACAGTGGCTTAACGTCCTGGCGATCGTAGTGCCGATATCCAACGAACACACCTTCGTCATATCGCACATGGCCATTCTTGCCTGGATAGACCGCGTCATCCTCGGTATGTGTGGGATTGTCAGCCCAGCGCACGGGGAAGGTCTGTGCCAGTCGGCCCGAGGGCTCGGCCTTGCCGAGGAGCACATCGGCGATCGCGTTGCCAGCTTCCTGGCCGGGATACCAGCATTGCAGTACTGCACGAGCACCGGAAAGCCAAGGCATTTCCACCGGTCCACCGGTTTGTAGGACGACAATCGTGTTCGGATTGGCCGCAATTACCGCCTCAACAAGCTGGTCCTGCAGACCGGGAAGTGCAATGCCGCGGAGATCGGAGCCCTCGGTATCCCAGTCGCCCGTTCTGCCCACGAAGACTACCGCATGATCAGCCTTTGCGGCGACGGCTGCTGCCTCGGCAATCTCCGCTTCGGCCGAAAACCTGCCTATTCCTACCCGAATTGCGGCGATATAGAGGTTGACGTGATCGTGCCGGGCGTACTCGGCGACGACCTCGTATTTACGGCCGGCTTCGAGCGTGATTTCACCCACGACCTCCTCGCAGCCTTCTTCAAAGAATGTGGTACCACGTGTCCAGGAAGCCCAGGCGTCCACCACAAGCCTGCCGTCCACATAGACCCGACCAAGCCCGGCCGAGGTCAGGCCGACGCGATAGACGCCGGCTTCTAAGGCTGTGAAGACGGTGCGCATTCGGGCGGAAAAGCGATGCGGATCGACTAGGCCCCCGGCCACGGGGGGCAACCATACACCGAGGCTCGACGGTTCCTCGATAACCTTCACGGGCTCGCCAGCAAGCTCCCTTTCTTGGAAAAATTCGAAGGTTGTCGGGTTTTCGATCAGCGGCTGAAACCGATAATTGCTGCAACCCTGAGCGTAGCACACGTTCTCCTCACCCAGGGCGTCCGCCAGCCCCTGCCACGGACTGACGACATAGTGGGGGTTCAACTGCGCCGAGCCGCCTCCCATAACCTGCGCGATCTTGGCATTGGGTCCAATGATGGCGACCGTACCTTGCTGAGCCAATGGCAGGATGCCGTCATTCTGTAGCAGAACTGCGCTTTCCGCTCCCGCGCGCCTGATGAGTGCCCTATGTTCCGGCCGATTAATGGCGTACTCCTTAAACTCGCGATGATCGTTGATTGCGCCGGTGCGTTCCATCAGGGTCAGGATATTGTGCACACAGGCGCGGACGGTCTCGACACTTACCTCGCCCGCGTCGATCGCCGCCAGAAGCTTGGAGCCGCGGTCGCGGGTCGGGCCCGGCATCTCCAGATCCAGCCCAGCATTCACGGTGGGTGCGGTCGAACGCGAGCCGAACCAGTCCGACATCACCACGCCGTTAAAACCCCAGTCACCGCGCAGTACCTCGTTCAACAGCCAATGGCTTTCCGCCGTGTAAGTACCGTTTAGTTTGTTATATGAAGACATCACGGCCCAGACCTTTGCCCGCTTCACCGCAGCCTCAAAGGGTATTAGGTAGACTTCGCGCAGAGTGCGTTCGTCGATATCTGAAGAGATGGTTGTACGTTCGATCTCGGACTCGTTGCCGGCGAAATGTTTTATCGTGGCACCCACTTTCTTGGACTGCAGACCTTCGATATAGCCGACGGCAAGTTCCGCCGTCAGTATCGGATCCTCAGAGAAACACTCAAAGTTGCGGCCGTTTGTGACGCTGCGCTGGATGTTAACGGTCGGCGCCAACGAGACATGGGCCCCTTTGGAAAGAACCTCGTCACCTAGCGCACTGCCGATTTCCCTGGCTAGGTCCGGGTTCCAACTCGCTCCGATGGCAATGCCTACCGGGAAAGCCGCTGCAGTCACACCCCCGACAAAAGACCCGGCCCCGCGGGCGCCGTTGGGGCCGTCCGTCAAGCGCAATCTCCCTATCCCTAGGCGGTCGATGGGCGGTAAAGACCAGAACGTATCGCCGGAAAGTAGCGAGACCTGCTCGGCCAAGGTCATATTATCGAGCAATGCTCTCGTCTCAGTCATCTTCTCTGCTTCCTCAATCTTAACTTACCGTTCCCAGATCGGGCATCTCGATATGCATATTGGGAAAGCTGGTGAGGTCGGCGTCATCCGTGGAGCCGTCCATCCATGAGAAGGAAGGCCCGTTTGTTCACCAAGGCGCCGTCACCACGACGACGACATGTTCGCAGCCTTCACATGGCCGAGATGCCGTCACCGCTTTCCACTGAAAACAAAGACATCGCGGTTTGATCGATGTCAGCGGTGAAAGTTGTGCCGGCTGCGGCAGCGCCGGTTCTGGAGTTATTCCTCCGCAAGTTCGCGAGACAATTTGATAAACCTGAACATGCTTTATCAGACAATCTGTTGACAGACAATCTTCAGTCGCGCAGCCTCGTGTCGTCATTGATGATTCGATGCTTCCATCGGAAGCGGATCCCGATTGATGAAGCTTCTTCACCGCCTATGGACAAGGATGGACCACAATGGACAGGCTGTTGTCCCGTTTCCGGCTACAGACAAAAGTAATCATTTTCGTACTGCCTTTCATAATCAGTATTTGCGCGGTGGGGTTTTTGGGGCACTACGCCGCGGGTCTCCTACAAAGCCGCCTGGAAACCTCAAGCCAGGTGATGCAGGTGCTCTCGGGTTTCCGTGACGTCTCCGCCTCGATGAGAGAGTTTCTCGACGAGGCGTCGGAAGAAAGGCGCGATCGCGTGAAGGCTGACCTGCTCGCGCAGCAATCGCATCTGCAGGCTTTGGTGACGAATGCCGGAGCTACGGCGGAAAGCGAAGGCCTCCAGTCGGCAAACGCGATTATGCTGGACGTGGTGAACAATTTTGGTTCCCTCTGGAGCATCCATGAAAGCGAAGAGAAACTGATAAGCTCGATCGCCAATCATTCTGAATCGCTGGTTTGGTCGCAGAATGAAATGCTCAGGCTAGCAGACGAGTTAAGGAAGTCCGGCGAGCAGTCCGAGGGCATCGCCAAATCGATGTTGCGCGATGCCGACAGGGTGACAGGCTATGCAACCTTCTTCCTTGATCTTGCCGCGGGCTACCAATCCGCCGGAACGACCGAGCTGAAACTCAAATATTTGGGCGGCAAAGTGGGCGAGTTGCGTCGGAGCGCCCGAAATCTGCGGGCTTCCTTGCCATCGGACGCCACAAAACTGTCGAGCTCGGTCGATGGCGCGGTGAAAAGCGTAACACAACTTCTGTCGCAGGGCGCTTCATCGGACAACACCGTAGGCCTCGACACCGCAATGTCCGCGTTCAAGGAAATCTCCGTCGCGATTAACGCGGTAGCGAACCAGCAAACAAAGAAAGCAATCGTCGAGTTCGCAGGTCTCGACCAACATTTGGCGAAGATCAGCAGCGCCTTGGACGGCAGCCGAAGACTTTCGGACTCCAGCTATCTCATCAGGATAAACCTTGCGCGCTTCATAGCCGACCCTACCGAACAAAACCGTGCGCAGCTCGTCCAGAACTTTGACAGAACGAAGAAGGAGATATTGGACATCTGGAGTGCCGCTTCCGACCTCGACCTTTTCAAGGCAGTCCAGAATACGGTGCCGCCGGCGGTAGAGGGTATGACGCAGGACAGTGCGAAGCTCGTCGAGATCTCGGAAGTGAGGCGTGCGCAATATAGGCAAACGACAGACCAGTTGAACACCATATGGGGCCACCTCACGACGTTTGCCGACGCCCAGCGCGCAAGAGCCATTGAAGAGACGGCTTACGCGAATGGCATTGGCCTCATCACGACATTTGCTGGCGTCCTCGTCGCACTTCTCGCTGGCTTCGGGATGATTGCGACTTTCAAAAAACCTGTCGTCCAGTTGACCGACGACATGCGGCGTTTGGCGGAAGGGGACCTTGACATTGAGATCGGCGGTTCTGAGCGCGCTGATGAGCTCGGAGAAATGGCCCGGGCGCTCTGTGTCTTCAGGAAGAATGCCGCGAGGAAGATCGAGATCGAGAACGACGCGGATCGTCAACGATCGGCTTCCGAAGCTGAACGTCGGCACAACGAGGCGGAGAAAGCCGAGATCGACAAACAGATCGGCGACGCCGTCGACAGTCTTGCCGCTGGGCTGGAGAGGTTATCCAACGGTGATGTTTCGAGCACGATCGATCAACCGTTCTCCGGGCGGCTGGAACAATTGCGACGGGACTTCAACAATTCGTTGCTGCGTTTGCAGGCGACGATGTCGGAACTTCGCGGCAACATCGTGCTCATTCGGCAAAATGCAGACAACCTCAGCAGTGGCGCCGATGATCTCTCCCGCCGCAGCGAGCGTCAAGCCGCGTCGTTGGAGGAGACCGCGGCCGCTGTTCATCAACTCACCGCGACGGTGCGTTCCTCGACAGAGCAGGCACAAGCCGCAGCCCAGCTGGTAAAAGAAACCAAGCAGGCCGCGGATGCGTCTGCTTCAGTGGTCACGAACGCGGTTGACGCTATGGGACGAATAGAAGCGGCTTCCGGGCGCATTTCGCAAATCATCGGCGTCATCGACGAGATTGCCTTCCAGACCAATCTCCTGGCACTCAATGCCGGTGTCGAGGCCGCGAGAGCTGGAGAAGCGGGGCAGGGCTTCGCTGTCGTGGCCCAGGAAGTCAGGGAACTTGCCCAGCGGTCGGCTCTAGCCGCCCAGGAAATCAAGGAACTCATAGCAAGATCAAGCGAGGAAGTCGCCTCGGGATCGCGATTGGTGAACGAGGCGGGCAAGGTGCTGATTGCGATATCGTCGAATGTTGCCGGAATTTCCGAAAGGGTTGAGCTTATCGCTGCGGCGAGCAGGGACCAGGCGGCTTCGCTTATCGAAGTGAACCAGGCCGTTGGCGAGATCGATGACAGCACCCAGCGAAACGCTGCCATCGCCGAGCAAGCCCACGCCGCCACCCAGGAACTCACAAAAGAGACCCAGCGGCTGATGCAGCAGATCGAACAGTTCAACATCGGCAGGCCAAGGGGTCACGTGCTTTCGATCGTTTCCTGACTTCGTAGACAATCACCACTATTGTGTTGACAGATTTTCATACAATCTGTCAAATAGTGCAGCCAATCTGGGAGGATAAGCGGCGTGCTCAATGACCAAGCGCATCAGACTAAGTTGCCCTATTTCTATCCGTTCAAGTTCGGAAGCGGCGAAATAACGGTACTTTCGGACGGACCGTTGGAATTGGGCGACCCACGGGAGAATTTCCTCGGGGTCGACGCAGCCACGGTGACGGAAATGCTCGACAGGAACTTCCTGTCCAGTTCGTCGGTGACCCTCGAGCAGAACATCCCGCTGGTCAAAATCAACGGAAAGACCATCCTGTTCGACACCGGGATGGGGACGTCGAAGATTTTCGGGCCGACGACCGGTCGCCTGCTGAAGAGCATGCAGGAGGCAGGGATCGACACTTTGGAAGTCGATGCCGTGGTGTTGTCCCACGCACACATCGACCACACCGGCGGACTTTGCGATCAGGACGGCAAGCTTAATTTTCCCAACGCGGAGATCTTCATAAGCGAAAGCGACTTCGATGACTGGACCGACGGAGGCAAGCTTGATGACGCTTTCAAGGCCCAGGTGGAAAATGCCCGGAGGAACCTTCTTCCACACCGTGATCGGATAACTCATTTCGTGGACGGTCAGGAGTTTCTGCCGGGCGTGCAGGCAGTGCACGCTCCAGGCCACACCTTGGGCCACTTCTGCTTCCTCATGCAGTCGGGCAACGATCGGCTCTGCTTCCTCGGCGATCTGACCCATCATCATATCCTGCTGATGGAACGCCCGTGGATGGAGTTCAAGTACGACACCGATCCCAAGCTCTCGGCGCGGTCGCGCACACGGGTGCTGGATATGCTCGCGACAGACCGCATACCAGTGATGTCCTATCACTTTGCGTGGCCCGGGCTCGGCAACGTCGCCCGGGAGGGGGAAGGCTTCCGCTACGTACCCGCCGCCATGCAGATGCTCTCGAGATAGGAATACGCGACAATGCAGATGAAATCAGTCATTCTCCGAGAGTCAGGGCTTCCCAAGCCGTATGCAAGTTCGCGGCCTCTCAGTGTCGAGACCGTCGACCTGGCGCCTCCGGGCAATCTTGAGGTCCTGGTCAAAATCAAGGCCGCTGGTGTGTGCCACTCCGACCTGTCGGCGATAAATGGCGACCGCCCCCGTCCATTGCCTGTCGCGTTGGGGCATGAAGCGTCCGGCATTGTCGAAGAAATCGGACCCGGTGTGGATACAGTGAAGGTTGGCGATCACGTCGTGATGTCGTTCCTGCCCATCTGCGGACACTGCGATTACTGCGCGGGAGGACGCGCAAGCCTCTGTGAGCCGGGCTATCGCGCAAACGCCGCCGGGACATTGTTGAACGGTAGCAAGCATATCCGTCTTCGGGGCTACGATATCAACCATCACAGCGTCGTATCGGCGTTTTCGGAATACGCGGTCGTGTCGGCGCACTCGGTCGTCAAGATCACCAAAGACGTGGACGTCACCATGGCGGCCTTGTTCGGATGCGCCGTGATGACAGGCGTCGGTGCCGTCGTAAATACATGTGGCGTGAAGCCGGGGCAGTCGGTCGCCGTCATCGGCCTGGGAGGCGTGGGGTTGTCGGCCGTCCTCGGAGCGGTGGCTAGCGGGGCAAGCGAGATCGTCGCCATCGATTTGATGCCGGAGAAGCTTGAGTTGGCTAAGGCGCTGGGCGCGACGCGTACCTTCCTGGCAACCACGCCTGATGTCATCGGCGAGGTCAAGGAAGCGACCCGCGGGGGAGTGGACTACGCCATCGAGATGGCAGGGTCGAGCAAAGCGTTCGAAACCGCGTATGGCATTACGCGGCGCGGCGGCACGACGGCCACAGCGGGTCTGGCGAACGTGAACACCAAATTCGAGATCTCGCCGCTTCCTCTTGTCGGGGAAGAACGCGTCATCAAAGGCAGCTACATGGGGTCCTGCGTACCTTCGCGCGATGTTCCCCGCTATATCGACCTGTTCCTCAAGGGTAGGTTGCCCGTGGAGAGACTGTTGTCCAGCACTGGCCCGCTTGAGGAAATCAACGAGGCCTTCGACCGGTTAGACCGTGGCGAGGTGATCCGGCATCTGCTGGTTCCTTGAGCCTGCGGAAGGAGCGAGAATTTGACCGACTGGAAAGTCCTGGCGATACATTACGGCACTGCGGTTCGGCCCGTTGGCGAACTCGGCCTGGAAGCAGGAGATCCCCACGACGCCCCGGGCAGGATCGAGTATTTCGTTTGGTTGATCCGCCATGGTGAACGTCTGATCCTGGTTGACACCGGGTTTAGCCCGCAGGAGGCTGAAAGGCGCGGGAGGACCATGTTGATCCATCCGGTCGAGGCGCTTCGCCAGCTCGGGATTTCCGCATCGTCCATTACCGACGTCGTCATCACGCATCTTCACTATGATCACGCGGGAAACCTTGCGGACTTCCCCGAAGCCCGGTTCCACTTGCAGGATCGGGAGATGGCCTACGGTACAGGACGATGCATGTGCCATGATCGTCTTCGGCGTCCCTTTGCAGTGGACGCCGTAGTCGATGCGGTCCGCCTGACGTTTTCCGGCAGGGTGTGCTTCCACGACGGGAACGGCGAGATTATGGAGGGGCTCACTATCCATCTCGTCGGCGGTCATTCTAGGGGCCTTCAGGTCGTGAGGCTGGACGATGGCAATGACGTCGTCGTTATCGCATCGGACGCACTCCATTTTCAACGCTATCTGGAGCATGACGACGTCTTTCCGCTTTTCGCCGATTACGCCGATGTACTGGAGGGATACCGAACTCTCCGTGAGCTTTCAGGACCGTCCGGAGTACTCGTTCCAGGCCACGATCCCGCAGTCCTGACGAGTTTCCCATCGCTGTCACCGGATCTCGCATTTGCAAAGGTTCTACGGTAATGGGGACGCATGGAATGTCCGGTAAGAGGCCAGGCTAGGGTGTTCTTCGCTTTCGTCAGACAATCGGGTTGTCTCATCGGGATAACCCACCATATAGTACCATGACTTGCGCGGCCGGTTCCGGCCTTGGTAAAACGGACTTTTGGATCCCATGGGTGATATGGATTTACAGATTGCACGGCAGAGTGCCACTTTGCGCACTCAGGTAGAAGATAAACTGCGGCAGGCGATATCCAGCGGCCGTTTCAAGCCGGGTCAGCGCCTCGTTGAGCGAGAACTCTGCGAGTCGATCGGTGTCGGACGAACATCAATCCGCGAGGCGCTTCGACAACTCGAGGCCGAGGGCCTCATTACCAGCTATCCGCACCGCGGCCCCGTCGTCAGCACTATCACTTACGAAGAAGCCGCTCAGCTTTACAGCGTCAGGGCTTTGCTCGAGAGCTATGCTGGAAAGGAATTCGCTGAAAACGGAACCGCCCAGGATATCCATACACTCAATGAGGCGGTTACTGAGTTTGCGGAAGCCGCGGCAAACGGCGGCGGTAGCAGGCTCATCAAGGCGAAAACCGCGTTTTACGACTGCCTGATGCAAGGGAGCGGAAACGTCTTCGTCAAGCAAATGCTGACATCGCTCCACAATCGGGTGACGCTCCTGCGCATGACGTCGATGACGCAGCCGGGGCGCTTGAACCACAGTGTGGAAGAGATAAAGGAGATCGCTGCGGCCATTACCGACCGAAACGGACCGAAAGCCGCCGCAGCCTGCAAGTACCACATCGATATGGCGGCCAAAGTCGCGTTGGACTACCTGCGTAAAACCTCTGAAAACGACGGCGATTGAAGAAGCGGCATTAGCCGGTATTGACAGATTGTCTGATAATCTGCTTATTCGAAGTCATGGCGCTGCCGACGCGTGCGGCCTGGCGCTCGTTCGAACAGGGAGGTTGCTTTGGGCATTTTTAATGAATTGCGGTCCCGCATGTCGGAGGCTCTTGGGGATCAGGAATTGCCCCGGCTCACTCCGGACCTGACGATAAAGATCGCCTTCTACGTCGGCGATCAGGTGATCGCCCTCGATTTCGCTGAAGGCGGCGCGGAGATCTCGGGGGAAAGCAGTGACCCCCAGGTGACAGTGAGGGCCACCACGGACGCCTGGGATCAGGTTCTGATGACGCCGCCGCCGGCTACCTTTCACTCCTTCACGGCGTTGCAGCTTGCAAACCCTCTCTTCGAGATCGCCGGCTCACCGCTCGACCTCGCGAAAGCACGCCCGGCTCTCGAACGGGTGTTCGAGCTCGTCGTCACGTCCCCCGAGATGAAAGCGGAGCGTGCGCAACGCGACCTGCGTCAAATTCGGGGGCAGTATGCCGTCGTCAATATCGATGACGTCCCCCATGAAATATATTACGAAGAAGCAGGTGAGGGGGTGCCGGTCCTGTTTCTTCACACCGCCGGAGCAGATAGCCGCCAATTCATGCCTCAGCTGGCGGACACCGAGCTTGCGAAAAGCTACAGGCTGATCGCGGTTGACCTACCATTCCACGGTCGGTCCATGCCGCCGCTGACGTGGGACGGAGCACTCTACAAGCTCACGGCATCGCTCTACCTGAAATGGTGCACGGCCATTCTCGAACAGGTGGTTCGCGAAAAGGCGATTGTCGCGGGTGGGTCCATGGGCGCGGCAATGTCGCTGGTTCTCGCGGCGGAACGGCCGGAGCATATCCTCGGGATCGTGGCGATCGAGCCACCTTTCCGCTCCAAGGGACGACGGAACTCCTACCAGCACAACGTAAACGTACACGGCTCACTTCATAACTCGGCATATGTCAGAGGGATCATGAGCCCACTGAGCCCCGCGGGGGAGCGCAGGAGGTCAAGCTGGATCTATTCGCAGGGAGCACCCGGAGTTTACCCAGGCGATCTTTCCTTCTACAGCGACGAGTTCGACGGAGCAGTGACAGCTCCCCGCATTGACCCGTCACGCACCCCGGTGGCGCTGCTCTCGGGCGACTATGACTACTCAGCCACGCCGGCCGACGGTGCCAAGCTCGCCGAACTTATTCCGGGATGCCTCCACCTCGTTATGGGCGGACTAGGTCACTTTCCAATGTGTGAACACCCGAACTTCTTCCGGAGCTATCTTGTCAAAGGGCTCGATTTCGTACGGCAAGCCGCTCGCTAAGCGGTTGGATTGACTCTGGTCGCCCGGTGCAGCCGCCGGGCGATCGCATGCGAAAGCGGGCGGGCGCATACCGAGGCTTTGCAATTGGCGTCTCAGGGCCGGCATCGCAGGCGGCATCCCTCACGCGCTCCCGAGAAGTTCCGGTGTGGAATTGGGAAAATTCCCGCTATCTGGGGGAAGGATCAGGCGCGGCGATGCGCCTATAAAGCGCCGTAGCGACGTCTCATCGCAGGGTCTTGATCACGCAGCTTTGCGCGTGATCTCTATCTTTCCCCACCGCGGGTCTCTGTGTTTCCGACACGTAGTACCACAGTAAAAATGCCTCCCGTGGTCAAGTAGGAGGCACCCGCCAGCACCTATGTGCTTCAGCGCACCAAGTGGTTCCCGATCGACGATCCTCCGTCGACTGTGAGAATGCTTCCGGTCGCAAACCGCGAGCGGTCCGAAGCGAGAAAGAGCATCGCCTCGGCGATCTCTTCCGGGTTGCCCATCCGGTGCAAGGCTGCACGGGCGTTGAAGTCTTCCCGCAGGGCTTGTGGGTCCGCCGCTTCCGCAAAAATCTTGGTGAAATAGGGCGAGTCGATCGTCCCGGGGGCGACAGCGTTGACGCGGATCCCGTCTTTTGCGTGGTCCAGTGCCATGGCTCTCGTGAGTGCCGAGATCGCGCCTTTCGACGCTACGTAGGCCGTGCGGTTGGCGATGGCTGACACGGCGGTGTATGAGGTCGTGTTAATAATCGATCCGTTGCCCTGTTCCGCCATAATCGGAACCACGTATTTCGAGCAGAGGAAGATCCCCTTCACATTCACCGCCATGATCCGGTCCCAGTCGGATTCGGCGATGGTGGTGACGTTTCCCGTCATTCCGAACCCCGCGTTGTTGACGAGAACGTCAATACGCCCCCATTTTTCCTTAACTGACCTGACCAACGCCTCGACTTCGGCGGAGGAAGACACATCGGCTTTTAGCGCGATCGCATCCGTCCCAATTTCTCGGGCGACGTCTCGTGCTGCATCGATGTTGACGTCGACGACGCCAACCTTAGCGCCCTGGCGCGCAAACAGTTCAGCTGTTGCGCGCCCGATCCCGCTGCCAGCCCCGGTCACCACACAGACTTTCGATTCCAGATCCATAATCGTCTCCTCTTTCAGTGCCCCGAGAAAACATTTTCGCAGACAATCTGTCAATGACCAATAAAACGTGTTGACAGATTGTCTGCCAATCTGCTTATCTTGGGTCACGAATGACTTGGGGGAGGTAACCATGGCTGGTGCTGAAATAGCAGCGCAAGCGGCGTTCAAGACCGCTTTACGCCGGTTCACATCGACAATTTGCCTGATCACAACGGAATGGGAAGGTGCCCGTTACGGCATGGCTGCAACCGCCGTCCAGTCGGTGACGGCTGACCCGCCGACCCTCCTGGTTTGCATCAACCAATCGGCTTCGATCAGCGGCCCGCTCAAGCTGGCGGGGAAATTCGCAGTCAACATGCTGCATCTTAGCCATGCGCCTTTGGTTCCGCTGTTCAGTGGAAAACTGAAGGGAGAGGAGAGGTTCGCTCACGGTGAGTGGATCGGGGCTGGCGGAGTTCCCGTCCTCGGCGACGCCCAGGCCGCATTCGTTTGCAGCCTCAACTCCGCAGTCTCCGTTGGCACCCATGACGTCGTTCTCGGGGAAGTCATCGAGGCCCGGTTTATCGAGAATATTGCCCCGCTCCTCTACGAGGACGGGAAATTGGTTAGATCGGCAGCGCTGATCGATGCTGCCGCCTGAAACGTTTGGCCGAGCATTCGGCCTATGACATCCACCAAATGCCTTTCGGCCGATAATGAGGAGTTTGATCCGTGACTATTGCCACCGATATGAAATCGCAAGTGAATGGGCGTCCCGTCAGTGAACGGTTCGAAAAGGGTCTGCAGACCCGTCGGGAGGTTCTCGGCGGTGCATATGTGGACGCTTCGGTAAACAAGGCGACCGAGTTCAACTGGCCGATGCAGGAGCTTGTCACCGAGTATTGCTGGAACGAGATCTGGAACAGGCCCGGCCTCGACCGCCGTTCGCGCAGCCTTCTCAATCTTGGCATGATTTCCGCCCTTAACCGCCCCCACGAGTTGAAGCTGCACGTTCGCGGCGCGATCAATAACGGCCTCAGCAAGGACGAGCTTCGCGAAGTTTTCCTTCAGGTCGCGATCTATTGCGGCGTGCCCGCGGCGATCGACAGCTTCCGCGTCGCGCAGGAAGTCTTCGAGGACATGGGTATCTAATCGGTGCCCGGCTTTCGGGCCGGGAACAGACTAACTCTGTGGAGGAGACTTCAATATGACGACCAGCGATGATTTCCGCGCCGCCGGAAACCCGATGTTTAACGGCAACAAGCTGAAGCTTGGCGTATTCGGAACGAATTGTTCCAGCGCTTGCGCCATCACCACCGCGGAATCAACGTTCGAACCGAGCTTCGAACACAATGTCGAAATTGCCAAAAAGCTCGAAGCGGCCGGCTGGGAATGCATGGTGCCGATCGCCCGATGGCGCGGTTTCGGCGGGCCGACGAACTTCAACGGCGTGAACATGGACACGTTCACGTGGGCCGCGGCCCTGGCTGCCGTGACCACGAAGCTGCAGTTTTTCTCGACGACGCATATCCCGACCCTGAACCCGATCGTCGCGACGAAGATGGCGACAACGATCGACAATATTTCGAAGGGCCGATACGGCCTGAACCTGGTGACGGGTTGGTTTACCCCGGAAATGGAGATGTTCGGCGTTCCGATGATGGAACACGACACCCGCTACGAATATGCCACGGAATGGATGGAAATCGTCGAATCTCTGTGGACGAAGAACGGCGTCACCTTTGACGGCCAGTTCCTCAAGGTGAAAGACGCGTTCAGCGAGCCGAAGCCCTACAACAAGGAGACGGGTCGCCCGGTCCTCATCTGCGCCGGTTCGTCGGGCAAGGGCCTGCACTTCACAGCCAAGTTCTGCGACTTCAACTTCGGCTTCATGCAGGACATGGAATCGGGCGCAGCCTGGGTGAAGAAGGTGAAGGAGCTGGCTCGCGAGGAATACAAGCGCGAACTCGGAACCTTCACCGCGTGCCCGGTCGTCGTTCGCGAGACCGAAAAGGAAGCCCGGGATTACTACGACTACTACGTGAACCAGAAGGGCGATTGGGAAGCCTGCGAAAACATCTGCGAGGTTCTTCAGGTTCAGTCACAGAACCACTCGGCAGAGATGTACCAGAAGTTCAAGGAGCGCTTTATCGCTGGCTGGGGCGGCTACCCGATCGTCGGAACGCCGGAACAGGTCGCCGACAAGCTCGTCGGATTGAGCAACACGGGCGTCGACGGCGCGCTTCTCACAATGGTCGACTACAACGAAGAGTTGCCGTTCTTCAACGACCGCGTCATGCCCCTGCTGAGACAGGCTGGCCTCAGGAACTGACCGTTCGGCGGGCGGCGCAAGCCGCCCGCCACCAATCCGAAATCGAAACACGTTTCACCAATTCCGTGGCTCGACGCCAACGGCGTCAACTGCTGTAGCGGATGCACAGAGGGGAGGAGACCCTACACATGCTAAAGAAGGTTTACACCGCATTGAGCGTGATCACCGGGCTAGGCCTGATGACCACCGCCGCATTCGCGGACGGCTTAGACTCGCTACCACCGGACCAGAAGCAGCTTTACGAGCTCGTGGACCCGGCAATTCCCCTCGGTGGTACGCCGCTCAAGGATTTTGTGGCGAAGCGGCCGCCGCCATGGAAAATCGGCTACGCATCCACTTATGCAGGCAACACGTGGCGTGCCCAGATCCTCACTGAATTGAACGAGGTTCTGCTTCCGAAATACAAGGAGGCTGGACTGGTATCTGAGCTTGTCGTCACGCAGTCCGACCTGAAGGACGCGACGCAAATCCAGCAGATGCGCCAGATGGTCGACGACGGCGTCGATGCTATCATCATCTGCTGCTCGAACGTGACGGCCATCAACCAGACCATCGAATACGCGCACTCCAAGGGCGTTCCGGTGTTCTCGTTCTCGGGTTACGTGACATCGCCCTACGCGATCAATGCGACCGAAAACAACACCCAGGGCGGTTATACGGCCGCGAAATGGCTGGCGGAGGAAATCGGCGGCAAGGGCAACGTGCTGACGGTTTCGGGCATCCCGGGCTTCGCATCATCCGACAGCTTCAATGTCGGTGCCAAGAAGGCGTTCGACGAGTACAAGGACATCACCGTCGTGGGCGATGTCGCCGGCAAGTGGACCGATCAGGTCGCCCAGGTCGAAGTCCAGAAATTCCTCGCGACCAACCCTACCGAAATCGCTGGTATCCTCGTCCAGTCGGCCTCGGAAAACGGTGTCGTCAACGCGGTCCAGCAGTCCGGGCGCGACATGATGCCAATCGTCCTCGGCGGCGAGGCGTCGGCGGCGTGCTACTGGCGCAACAATCCCGACTTCATCAGCCAGAGCTTCCATTTCTGGCCGCCGCGGGCTGACGCCCGCCTGGTGTGGGACGTGATGATGAGGACGCTCCAAGGCCAGGGGCCGAAGATCCAGTCGATCCTGCGACCGGCTCTTCCCTACACGATCGACGATGTGAAGGAAGCAATTCCGGAAGATTGCGATCCGAACTCCACGGCGTGGATCGAGCCCAAGGGCGATGCATGGTGGCCCGCGGACGTAGCAGCACAGTACTTCGAGCGCCCGGAAGATCCGCTGGCCTGGCGGCCGAAGAAGTAATCGACGACCTCCCAAGTTGTCCCGCGACCTCCGCGCCGGCTTCATCCGTCGGCGCGGAGGACCCACGATAAGGAACCAGAAGTTGGAATTCCACAAGATACAGCGTTTGCCCCCCTACGTCTTCGACCAGGTGAACCGTCTCAAGTCCAGCGCGCGCGCGGCCGGAGTCGACATCATCGATCTTGGAATGGGCAATCCCGATCTTCCCACGCCAAGCTGGGTTGTGGACAAGCTATGCGAAGCGGTGCAGCATCCGCGCACGCACCGCTATTCGGCTTCCAAGGGCATTATCGGGCTTCGCCGCGCCAAGGCTGCGTATTACGCCCGCCGGTTTAATGTGAAGCTTGATCCGGATACCCAGGTTGTTGCGACGCTCGGGTCCAAGGAGGGTTTTGCGAACATGGCACAGGCCATAACCGCCCCCGGGGATGTCATTCTCTGTCCGAACCCTTCCTATCCGATTCATACGTTCGGATTTCTCATGGCAGGGGGCGTGATAAGGTCGGTACCGGTCGAGCCGGATGAGACCTTCTTCCAAGCTCTCGAAATGGCGGTGCGGCATTCGGTACCGAAGCCTCTGGCGCTCATCATAAGCTACCCGTCAAACCCCACCGCTCGCGTCGCGACGCTCGATTTCTATAAGGACGTCATCGCCTTCGCGAAGAAGCACGATCTCATCGTTCTGTCGGATATCGCCTACGCTGAAATCTACTTCGACGGTCCCCCGCCGCCGTCTGTTCTCGAAGTCCCCGGCGCGATCGACGTGGCCGTCGAATTCTCCTCGATGTCGAAGACATTCTCGATGCCCGGTTGGCGCGTTGGGTTTGCGGTGGGTAACGAACGGCTCATCCGAGCGTTGACGCGCGTGAAATCGTACCTGGACTACGGAGCATTTACGCCGATACAGGTCGCCGCCGCCCATGCCCTAAACTCGGACGGGGAGGACGCCGCGCGGGCAAGAGACATCTACAGGACGCGCAGAGATACACTGGTGAAGACCTTTGCCGATGCCGGCTTCGACGTTCCAGCTCCTGCGGCGACGATGTTCGCATGGGCGAAGATACCCCCGCATTTCCGACACCTTGGCTCGCTGGAGTTTTCGAAGCTCGTGCTCGAGAAGGCACAGGTCGCGATTTCGCCTGGCATCGGTTTCGGCGAGATGGGTGACGAATACGTACGGCTGGCTTTCGTGGAGAACGAAGACAGAATCCGGCAGGCTGCACGGAACCTGAAGCGGTGGCTTTCTGCGAGCGCGCGACAGCCACAACTCGATAAAGCGATGAAAGGATTTTGAAGATGCCGATCCTCGGATCTTGCCAATGTAAAGCGGTCCAGTACGAAGTGTCGGAACTGGATGGCCCGATGTGGAACTGCTTCTGCCAGACGTGCAGAAAGTCCCATGCGGCCGATCATAACACTGCCGCCAAGGTGAAGAGTGAGAACTTCAAGCTGACTTCCGGCGAGGACGTCCTTCACAGCTTTGAGTCGACCCCTGGGAAACTGAGGTGGTTCTGCTCACGGTGTGGTTCGCACGTTTATGCCGAACGGCCTGCCAACCCGGAGATGAAGGTGCTGCGGGCAGGCACTTTTGACACTGATCCTGGTTCGGTTCCTGGGTCAAACGTCTGGGTGTCCCATGCCAGGCCGTGGCTTGCTCACGACCCCGCGAAGGAAAACTTCGAAGAGTTCCCGTGATCTCCACGGTTGCGCGCGCCAGGGGCCCATCGACCATGAGTTCGATCTGCCCGCTCCCCCCAGCGGGGAAGGGCTGGATGATCGAATGGCACTTGCCGCGTTCGACGCGCGGAGGTTGGGATGTCCGTATGCCCCCAATCGAAACGGTTGCCTTCATCAGATTAGCGGACACCCTCAATAGTGCTTTGGTCCTGTCTTGATCGCGATGGCTGCCAGATCGCTTCCGATCGGGCGGAACTCCGATCGAGAACCTCTGACCGACGTCAGGTGCGTGACAACATGCTTTTAACTTTGAGGGCGTCGAGCGACCAACCGGTTTCATCGAAATCAACCCGACATCCCGATATCGGCGTGGCGACACTATTGACAGATTAGCAGACAATCTGTCATTCTATAGTTCACCGAGCGAGTTCTCGGAGCGTTTAAAAGACGGCAGTTACAATTCAGCAAGGCCCGGACATCGGATGTCCTGGCACGATTTGCTGCTGCCTAGAGGGAGGATCGGCATGACGAATGACGTCGCCGTAAGCATGACGGCCGTTGCCAAATCGTTTGGTGAAACGAAGGCTTTGAAGAAATGCGATTTTGTGGCCAGGGCAGGAGAGGTGCACGCGATCGTTGGCGAGAATGGCAGCGGCAAGAGCACCATGGCGAAGATCATGTCCGGCGTTATCGCTGCCGATGCAGGATCTGTGCTGATCCTTGGCAAGTCCATCACCTCGCCAGTCGATGCCAAAGAGGTTGGTCTCGCTACGATCTTCCAGGAAGTCCTTGTCGCGGATGAGGCAAGTGTCCTCGACAACCTTTTCGTGGGAAGCGAGGACCTGTTCTCGCTTCGGAAATCCTCCAAGGAACGTGAAAGCGTTGCGCAAAGCCTTCTGGACCGCCTGGTGGGAAAGCATGTCGATCTCCGGCAGAACGTCGGTGATCTTCCGCTCAGCATCAAGCAATGGATCGTTATCGCCCGGGCCGTTCTGAGGAAACCCAAGGTCTTGATCCTGGACGAGTCCTCGGCTGCACTCGATCTCGACGCGACCGTCCGCCTCCACGAAGAGATCGATCGGCTCCGGTCCGAGGGTTGCGCGGTAATCATCGTCACGCACCGCATCGCCGAGCTGGTCCGTATCGCCGATCGGGCGACGATACTGAGAGACGGTTTCACTGTCGGTGTCCTTGAAAAATCCGAGATCACCGAGGCCAACCTCCTGCGCATGATGACCCCTCAAGACCGCCAAATTTCCGCCGCTGCTTCAACGTCTGCACCGGGCCTGTCGGGTGATCGAAAGGAGGCTCTTTCCGTCCATGGCGCGCGCCCCCAGGAGGCATCGCAACCGTTCGACTTCGTCCTTCCGCAGGGATCTATCGTGGGCGTTGCGGGACTGGACGGCCAGGGCCAGGACGCCTTCGTGCGACTGGTCGCAAGGATTATCTCGCCGTTCGGAGGGGAGGTCCGGATCCTGAATAGGGAAAGCACCGGTCTCGTCAAAGTCAGCACGCTCGACGACGCGGCGAATAAGGGCATTGTGTACGTCTCCGGAGACCGGAAGCGGGAAGGAATTTTCCCGCAGCAGAGCATATTCGAGAACCTCGCCATCGGTATCTATCAGAAGAACCTCGGGCCGTTCGGTGTCATCAGGCGGAAAAAGCTGAAGCAGACGTTTGCTCGGGAAGTCGAACGGCTCCGCGTCAAGATCGGCCACCCGGACAACCGGATTACGTCCCTTTCCGGTGGTAACCAGCAGAAGGTCCTGATCGGTCGTGCCTTCGCCAATGATCCCAGAGTGATCGTTCTTAACGACCCTGCTCGGGGCGTGGACCTCAACACCAAACGCGACCTGTATCGCGAGCTTCGGCTGTTTGCTGAAGGTGGCGGCTCGGTAATCTACCTTTCGAGCGAGATCGAGGAGTTTCTTGGTTTCGCCGACCGTGTCGATGTCTTTCACAAAGGGAGCATCCATCGCTCCCTCGACGGCCCGGACATCAACGAAGAAACCATTCTCGCTGCAATGTTCGGCCGCTCGGTTGCCGACACCATGGAATTCTCCAAAGAGAGAAAGGCACACTGATGTCGCAACGTTTTGGATTTCCTGCGCTCGACAGGTCGCTGGCCGTACCGCTCGTTCTTTTCGGAGTGTTGCTCGTCGCCGCAGCCTTGCTGTCGCCGCGGCTGTTCACCGCAACCGGAATGGGCGGAGCAATCATCGTCGCAGCACCTTTGATCCTCACAACGCTCGCCCTGACACCGATCGTGATGGCAGGACGCGGTTCGGTTGATCTTTCCGTTGGCCCGTTGATGGGTTTCGTGAACGTCACCCTGATCGGCTGGCTCTCGGCAAGTGGTTACACGTCGCCACTCGCGGTAGTTTGCTGGGTGGTAGCAGTCGGCGCACTGTACCAGTTGCTGCAGGCGCTCATCATCATCTACGTCCGGGTCGCCCCCATCATCGTCACGCTTTCCAGCTTCCTCGTCCTTTCAGGCGTGAACCTCATGGTCATGTCAAGGCCCGGCGGCGTCGCGCCGGACTGGATGATGACGTGGGGAGCAGGAACCACGATCTTATCTCCGGTGCTGATTATCGTCCTGGGGGCGTTCGCTCTTTGGGCCGTTATGCGCCGGACCACCTTTTACTCCCACCTCCGCATGACAGGCGCCGACGAACGGATGGCCTACACGAGCGGAGTGAAAGTCGACACCGTACGTATCTGCGCCCATCTCCTCGGCGGCGTCTTCGTTGGCCTTGCCGCGCTCAGCTATACGGCATTGATCTCTTCGGGCGATCCTACCCAGGGAAGCAGCTACACGCTCCAGGCAGTTACCGCCCTGGTGCTCGGTGGCGCAAACCTGGCTGGCGGGAGAGGGGGGGCTTTGGGGTCGACGCTTGGTGCGCTGAACATGTTCCTCATCTCGTACCTGCTTTCCGCCTTCAGTTTCGGAAGCGTGACAGGGTTCGTGACGCAAATGGCTTTCGGCCTGATCCTCGTGGCATCGCTCCTCGTCAACGTATTCATGACGGCCCGGCGCCCGGCTTTCTAGGGAGGACTTGTAATGACTTTACTCGCAACGGAACAGACGATGAGCCAAACAGGACGATCGGTAAAGCTGCAGCGCAGCATCGTGATTGGCTTTGGTCTGCTTGCCGCACTTCTCGTGCTGGGTACGATCCTTGTTCCGGGGTTCATCTCGCCCCGTAACGCGCGTTCGATATTGCTGCTTGCCGCTTTCCTGGGGCTTGCATCGTTGGGACAGACGCTATGTGCCATGGTCGGCGCGCTTGATCTCTCCATTCCCTATGTCATCGGGGGAGCGAACATTCTCTTCCCAAGCCTGTTGGTCACCGGCATGCCTGCCTGGCTGGCCGTAATAGTGGTCGTTATCCTGGGAGCAGCAATCGGGGTGGCGAACGGCTTTTTGAGCTTCAGGCTGCAGGGCCAGGCTCTCATCATGTCCCTGGGGGTCGGCTTCGCATTTGTCGGTGCGGTACAGCTGTACACCTCCATCGGTTCCGACTATGGCGGCACGGTTTTCGCCCCCGTACCGAACTGGCTCCGGAATTTCGCCGCGTTCAACGGGAAGACCTTCGGGCTTTCCCTGCCGCCGGTGGTGCTGGTTTGGCTGCTCATAACGCTTGCGACCATCTGGGCTCTGTACAACACCTGGTTTGGCCGTTCCATCTACGCGGTTGGAGGCAGCAGGACTGCAGCGGCACGGCTTGGCATTTCCGAAACCAAGGTCTGGACTAGTATTCACGGTATCAGTGGAGCGATGTCGGCACTGACGGGCGTACTGCTGCTCGGGTTTTCCGGCGGCGGATTCGTTGGCGTCGGAGATCCATATCTCTTCACCACCGTTGCGGCCGTTGTGATCGGCGGCACCTCGTTGCTTGGAGGCGCAGGCGGATACGGGGCAACCGTTCTCGGGGTACTCGTATTGACAGTAATGACGTCCCTGCTGGTCGGGCTGGGCCTGAGTTTTGCCGCGCAACAGGCGATCGTGGGTCTGCTGATCGTGCCGATGGTGGCCGTCTACGCTCGTACCCCGCATATCCGCAACCAGATCTGATCGAAAGGCCGGCAAATTGAAGATTGTCGCGATAACCGGCAATGTCTCGCGCCCCTCGAAGACGCGGGCGCTCGGGGAATACGCACTCTCGAGCGTCCCGCCCGGGCACGCCCGGTACCTGTTTGACCTGGTCGATGTTCTCCCGGTTTTAGGAACCACCCTGTGGCGTTCGGAGGCTCCTGCTGGACTTGCGAACGTCCTTGACACAATCCAGTCTTCGGACGTCCTCGTCGTGGGGACACCGGTCTTCAAGTCCTCGATGACCGGTCTTCTCAAGCATCTTTTCGACCTCTTCGAAATGACAGCTCTGCAGGGGAAACCCGTATTGATATTCGCAACGGGTAAGGCCGAGGCCCATGGCGAGCACGTCGAGGCTCACCTGCGATCATTGATGGGCTTCTTCAAAGCCGAGGTTCGCGGTGACTTCATCTATGCGATGGACGGCGACTTTCCAGATTCGGCACCGTCTGCGGAACTCCGGGCGCGGGTCGACCGCGAACTCGCACGCACTCTGGGCCATGTTTAGTTCAAGGAGAAGACCATGAAGTTTGCTTCCATCGAGAGCGCGGTTAAAGCAATCGCCGCCGGAGAGATGATCATCGTCGTGGACGACGAAAACCGGGAAAACGAAGGCGACATCCTGGTTGCCGCGGACAAGGTGACGAACGATCATGTTGCCTTCATGATGCGTTATGCGCGCGGCCTGATCTGCGTTCCGATGACCGGGGACCGGCTAGACGAACTGGATATCCCCCTCATGGTGGAGCGTAACTCGGATTCCATGAAGACAGCGTTCACTGTCTCGGTGGACCTGATGCAAGGCGTATCGACCGGGATTTCCGCAGAAGACCGCGCCAAGACCATCAGGGCGCTCGCCGACGCATCGACGATGCCGGAGGACCTGTCCCGGCCAGGCCACATACTGCCTCTGAGGGCAAACCCATCTGGTGTTCTCGGACGCCCCGGCCATACGGAAGCCGCGGTGGATTTGGCTCGGCTGGCCGGGCTCGAGCCAGCGGGTGTCATCTGCGAAATCGCCAACGACGACGGCACTATGGCGCGTCTTCCGGAGCTCAGTGAATTCGCCGAGCGACATGGCCTCCTCATGGTGACCATCGAAGCCCTGATCGAATATTGCCGCGAGATCGACGAAAGCGGCCTTCGTGTCGATCACGCAGCCGCGGCGATGGCGATGTCCAATGTTTCGTATCTGACGAGCAGACGTTCCACCTGCCCGCAGAGGGAGAGCGGAACTCCTGCGTTGGTGGCCTCCGATACACCAGAAGAAAAGCGCGTTTTGAAGGTGCCGACGGGGGGAACGGACCTTGGGTTCGCTGTCCGATGATTGGGCATGACAAACCGTGATCCACTTGATCGCCGCCACCGCTTTCCTACTGAAATTATTGCCCAGGCGGTGTGGCTTTCTTTCCGTTTCGCTTTTGCGCCTGCGGATGGTCAAGGACATCTGGCCGGTCCTGCATTGTCTCGCACCAGACGATCCGCCTGTGGGCAGAGAAATTTGGTCGTACCTTCGCCATCAACAAGCTTCGATCCTACGATGCTGCAAACCGAGTGTTCATGCCGGGTGTAGCGCTTCGGCTCCATCCATGACGGGATTGCCCACCTGTTCCACAACCGCCCCTCGATGGCGATAGGCGGACCTCATGCTCGGATACCGTTTCGTGAAGGAAGTGATGAATGGAGAGTTTGAGAGTGTCCCCCTCTAAGATTGACCATTTCTCGCTCAAAGGCACCTGCAGCGAGGAACTCGCGGAAGCGCTTTCCAGGCTTTCCCCGCAATCACCAGTGCATATAGAGGGCGCTAAGACGATCGCCTACGATATACATGCGATCGCCAATGGCCCGATTGCAGTTATTGCCGCGCACTACGAGGGCGACCTCACGGTCCAGCACCGGGGACCGGCGGAGGCAAACATAGTCATGCTTCCACTATATGGCCAATCGGTCGTTACCGTGGACGGCAGACAAATCCCGTCAGAGGGAAGGCGTGGCGTTTTCGTGAACAGCATGTCGGCGAGTACAATCCAGTTCATTGGGCCCACGAAACATTTGGGTCTTAGGATCGCCCACGATGAACTGACGCGCCGCTTAGGACGTCGGCTCAATACGCCAATAAGAGGCAGCCTTAATTTTTCGCCAGAAATCGACCTGTCGGTCGGGTTCGGCTCTCTTTTGGTGCAACTTGTACCAGTGCTGTATGCTGGATTACGAGACGGAATCCTCCAACAATCACCGATAGCACTTAGTCACCTCACCGAAACGACGATGGAGCTTTTGATCGAAGCTGCGCAGCATCGCTACTCACCTGAGTTATGCCGCGCTGCTGAACCACCCTTACCCAAGGCCGTTAAACGGGCGGTCGACTATATGCGTGCCAATATTGCTCGGCCGCTATCTCTTGAGGAAATCGCAACGGCTTGTGGCGTAAGCCGACGCACTCTTCAGAACGGTTTTCGCAACTTCCGAAATACGACCCCTCTGGCATTTCTGCAGCACCTACGGTTGGAATCAGTGCATCAGGAACTGATGACAGGCGAGCCTAGCCTCTCGGTCACGCAGGTCGCTCTGAAATGGGGCTTCGTAAATAAAGGCAGGTTTTCTGCGGACTATCGCAAGCGCTATGGAGTACTTCCCTCGGAAACATTGCGTATATCATAGGCGCTCGGGGGATCATTGTCTCGCACCAGTCGATCCGCCTGTGGGCAGGGAAATTGGTCGTACCTTTTGCCAACGACATTCGCCGCCGCAGTTCCGGTCGGATCGGCGACAAGTGGCATCTAGGTGCTCAGACATAGCCACCGCCATACCAAGGCGGCCATGCGGGCCGCACATCAGCCCGCTGCTGATGCTTGTTTCCATTCCAATCGTGCCTGATCTACGGCACGCCAGAGCCAATGCTTCTTGCCACGGATCGAAACAACGGCCTCGAGGCCGAAGCATAAACGTCACGGAATTTGATGTTTCGATGTGAGGGACGAGGCCCCGTCAATTTCACGCCATTGGGCGCAAAATAAAATCCACTTTTATCCAATAATTCGAAAGACTTATCTAAAATCAGGTAAGATATATTATGGAACAATCGCCCTCGGGCAATTCCAAATACCGTCAATGCGCATGCTAAAATCGCTTTAAGTTCGGTCACAGCGAGCTATTTCGATTTTTCGAAAAGCGTCGTCGAGGGTCTGCACTCCGAGCAGCAACAAGGCATCGTTCAAGCAGCGCTCGATATCGTCTACTCTCCTGCCCTCTATTTGGGAAATCACAGCAATCGTCTTCCCTCGTGCCAGCCATCGCAAGGATGCCATCTGGAGAGGACAAAGGTTCCATGTTGTCATTGTCGAACTACCATCTCGTACTCGATCGAGGCGTTAGGAATTTAGTTGATACTCATAGACGGGAAGGCCAAAATTCCTTGCTTGAACTCAACTGACCACCGGCCAATCGGCTCTGGGTTGCGCTTCAGAGCGGTCGTGATCGGCAGACGGGGCATTGACTTTGACCGCCGGCTGTACAAGCTGGGTTCTAAGCTGAAGAATATCGTTTGCAGCCCCTGCGGCTAGACCTCGTCCTTAAGCGTCTCCTTCTGGGTAATGAGGCGAGCAGAGTGGTGGCCGAAGGTAAATGCCCAAAGCCAGCTTAGCGCGACCGCCATACGGCTCCTTGTTCCGATCAAAAAGTAGATGTGGGCAAGGCCCCAGATCCACCAGGCGATGGTGCCCTTGAGCCGCAGCCTGCCGAAATCGATCACCGCGGAGCTTGGTCCTATGGTCGCAAGATTGCCAAGATGCCTGTACTTGAAGGCAGGCGGCGCTGAGCGCTGGTTGAGGCGGGCCTTGATCATTTGGGCGACGTATTTTCCCTGCTGCTTTGCGGCAGGCGCGATACCAGGAACCAGCATTCCGTCGCCGGTCTTAACGCTAGCGGTATCGCCGACAACGAAGATGTCCGGGTGTTCGAAGACCGTGAGGTCGGGCTGCACGATAGCACGCCCCGCTCGATCGGTCTCCGCCCCCACCCACACGGCGGCCTTGGATGCTTGCACGCCCGCCGCCCATATGACCGTGCGGCTCGGGACAAACTCGTCCCCAATCAATATGCCTTCCTCGGTGCAGTCGGTCACGGGCCTTCCCGTGCGAACCTCGACGCCCATCGACGCAAGGGATCGCTCGGCGTATTGCGATAACGCCTCATGAAAAACAGGCAGAATACGCGGCCCTGCCTCTATAAGAAGAATGCGCGCCGAAGTCGTATCGATGTTTCTGAATTCCTCGACAAGCGTCCTTCGAGCCAGTTCGGCGATGATCCCGGCCATTTCGACGCCTGTCGGCCCGGCGCCGATTATCGAGAAGGTCAGCAGCCCCGCCCGCGCTTGGGGATCGGTTTCCAGCTCCGCTTTTTCGAACGCCAGGAGAAGGCGACGGCGGATCGTGGTGGCGTCTTCCAACGCCTTCAGTCCGGGCGCGAAGGGCTCCCATTCATCCCGGCCGAAATACGCGTGACGGGCCCCCGTTGCGAGAACAAGAGTATCGTAGGGAATGGCATGGCCGCCCTTGAGCGAGACGAGCCGCTTCTCGACATCGACGCCCACGACCTCGCCAAGAAGCGTCGTGACATCTTTCCTTCCACGGAATACTGCGCGAATGGGCCAGGCAATCTCGGAGGTCGCCAAGACGGTCGTGGCGACCTGATAGAGCAGCGGCTGGAACAGGTGATGATTGCGTCTGTCGATGATCGTGATCGAGAGGTTTGGACATTTGAGATCCTTGGCCAATTGGAGGCCGGCGAAACCGCCTCCCACGATGACAACTCGATGCTCCATTTCGTCCTCCCGCGAGCCTTTGGAAAAAACCCGCCTCGGATCAAGCGCGTCTTTCGGTGTTGCACGATCGCAAGCTCAGTCGCTGATGCGACTGCTCACAATGATGGAAGGGGGGCTTACCAGCAACGGAAGCAACGGTTCGAGAACACGCTTGACGTTCGGAGATTCTCCGTGACGCGCGGCTGCCTCCTCGTTTGCCCAACCATCGAGAATGAAGAACGTATTCGGCTCGTCGGAGCGCTGGTAGAGATTGTAGTAGAGGCAGCCCTCTTCCTCGCGGGCAGGGCCGACAAACTCCTGGAGCAGTGTGTTGACACGGTCCCGGTTACGCGTCGATGTTTTAAACTCAACAATGAGATGCTGTTCGTCGGACTTGCTCGATGGCATGTGGGAAGCTCCTAATTGAAGACGATGACGGGCTTGATCACGCGGCCAGCTTCGGCATCGGCGATGGCCTCGTTGATTTTCTCGAACGGATACTTTGTGATCAGCTTCTGGAACGGGAATAGGCCGGCCTGGTTCAGCTCGACCAGTTGGGGAATGAAGAGCTGGGGGATCTGGTCTCCGAGGATGGCACCCTGAATTTTCCGGTTGAAGACCATGAGGTCCAGCGGGATTGGAATATCCTTGCCGAGCGCGTCGAGCCCGAGGAGGACGACATGGCCCCCTGCCCGCGTGCATTTGATGGTATTCAGGATGACGGGAATGATACCCACGGCATCGATCGCAAAATCGGCACCGCCGCCCGTCAAGGCGTGGATCTGCTCCACGACGTCTGGGTCCCTGCCGTTGATAGCATGGGTCGCGCCCAACGTCTTGGCCATCGCCAAACGCTGCTCGTTCAGGTCGATGATGATGATCTTGCTGCACCGCCGGACCTTGGCGGCCATCACCGCAGCCATGCCCACTGCTCCGGCGCCGAACACGGCAATGGTTTGTCCGATCTCCGGCTTCATGGCGTTGATGACGGTACCTGCCCCCGTTGCCATGCCGCAACCGAGCGGGGCCGCATTCGTCAGGTCGAAATCCTTGGGAAGCTGCGCGGCGTTGTTCTCAGTCGCCAGGATGTGGGTCGCGAAGGATGACTGGCCGACAAAGTTGCTGCCGATGCCGACTTCATCACAAAGCAAGGCCTTTTTGCCGTTCGGACGAAGCCCCGTCAGATTGTACTGGGTGTAGTTCTGGCAGTTCATCGGGTGAGAGCGCCGGCAATCGCCGCAGAAGCCACATGAACTCTGGCTGAGCGCAACGTGGTCGCCCACCCTTAAACCCTGGACGTCCGCCCCGATGGCTTCGACGATGCCAACACCTTCATGTCCCGGTATGACCGGGGCGGGAGGCCCAAAAATCCCATCACGGAGCAACAGGTCCGTATGGCAGATGCCCGTGGCGACCGTTCGCACAAGAATTTCATTGCCTTCGGGATCCGCCAGCTCAAGTTCACGAAACTCCAGCGGAGCTTTCGGTTTTACGGCCACAGCCGCCGTTATCTTCACCATGCTTTTCTCCTGCATTCTCCCGCGTTGACACCGGGAATGACCTGTCTGGCATCCTGTGCGGGCTAGACGCGACCGACGCGTGCGCCGTAAATGATCGCCGCAAGAGCGATGATCCCGCCCTGGACGATAAGCTTGCCGGGCTCCTGGATGCCGAACACGGTCAACATCGCAAATAGGAAACTGAAGGCGACGACCGCCACGAAAGGCCCCGCGACGCCGCCGCGGTCGACGCCGAACGTCACCCCACCGAGAATCGTCGCGGCGAGAGCGTTCATGAAGGTGTCGAAGCCGGGCTTGATCGTTCCAACGGCCAGCGCAGACACCTGAACCAGGGCGGCGATGCCCGTCAGCGTGCCCGCCAACGTATGCGAGACAAAAATCGTTCGAGCCAGAGGTATGCCTGTTATCTCCGCCGCCCTCGGATTGTCGCCGACAGCGCGGAAGTAGCGCCCGAGGATCAGGAAGCGGAACGCTAGTGCGACGACCACGGAAATCCCGATCCAGACGATAACGGAGTAAGACAGGCCGCAGATGTTCCCGCTCGTCAGGACGCGAAGCCAGCTTGGTGTCGAACCCGGTGCACGGCCGGAACTCATGAACTGGACGATCCCGATGAGGATCGCCGATACGCTCAGCGTCGCGATGACCGCGGAGGCGCGGACATAGGCCACGAGGGCGCCGTTGATCAGACCGACGGCAAGGCCGATGACGATCGGCATCAGGACCGTGACGAAGGGCGGGTAACTGTTGAGGAGCCCGGAGCTGGCGAGATAGATCGAAAAAGCAAACACGCCACTGACCGAGAGATCAATCGAACGCACCCGCATGACAAGAGATTGCGCCAGCACCGCGATCCCGAGCGGCGCTGACTGTTTCAGGATCACGAACCAATAGTTCGGATTGATCAGCGTCGCACTTACCGCGGGGGCCAAAGCGATCAGGATTGCGAGCACGTAATATGCCGGGGGCAAGCCGAGCACCCAGGAAAGTGTGCGCTTGGCCGTGAGAGTGCGGGATGGCGTCTCAATTTTCGCATCTGCTGTGGTCATCGAGAGGTCCATCTCTTTCAAAGTCCGATCGTTTTGCGACGCTGCGAGACGACGAGTGCCAGCAGCAGAAGGCCCTTCACGACCGACTGGAGGAATGCCGAGACGTTGGCGAGGTTCATCACGTTGTTGACGATGCCGAGGATAGCCGCGCCGGCGACAGTGCCGAGGATGCTGCCTATACCGCCAGCTAGGTGAACACCCCCGAGCGCTGCTGCGGTAACGGATTCAATTCCGAAGGTGGCACCCCCCTTGGGATCGCCCGAGGCAAGGCGGCCCGCGAGGAACATCCCGGCAGCACAAGCAAATAGCGCCGACAGGATGTAGGCTTTGATGACTGTGCGCTCGACCGGGACGCCATTCATGCGGGCATTGAAATCGTTACCCCCCGAAGCGAACAGGTAAAGGCCAAACGGCCTGCGATAAAGCATCCAGGCAGCAACGACGGCGGCGGCGATCAGCCAGAGCAGCGAGTTCGGCACGGGCCCGACCGAACCCGCGACTGACGCCGACAGCCAATCAGGCACCTTCCCGCCGGGGATCGGGAGGATAATAAGCGCCAGTCCCTGGCCGATCCCCATGGTTGCCAGGGTCATGATGATCGGGTGGACGTTAAGCCTGGCTACGCCGTATCCGTTGGCCAGTCCGAATGCGATCGCAACCGCAATGCAAAGCACGACACGGACAACCTCTGGCATGTCGAGTGTCATGATCGTGGTCGTCACGCTGATGATCGAACCAACGGAAACGTCCAGGCCGCCCGTCAGGATCACAAAGGTCTGGCCGAGCGCAGAAATGACAAGAACAGTAGATTGGGCCAGCAGGTTCGACAGATTCTCCGGCGCCAGAAATTCTGGAAGCAGGATGACCGAGGCGACCACCAGCACGAATAGCGTCCCGATCGACAGCCGGATCGCACCCGCCCGGTAAGGAGTCTTCAGGAAGTTTGCGACGGTATTCATGTATCCTCCTCAATGAACAGCGGCGCGCGGATCGTGCGCGAAGTTCGAACCGAGTGCGGTTTCCAGGATGGTTTCCTCTGTGGCATCGAGCGCGGGCATCTGCCCGACGATCTTTTTGTCGTGAACGACCAGGATGTTGTCACACAGCCCGATCAGTTCGGCGTGCTCGCGCGACGAGACGATCACTGCACCGCCACGATCGGCAAAATCGCGAAGCAGCTTGTAGATTTCGGCTTTCGCGCCGACATCGACGCCCCGTGTCGGCTCCTCGATGACAAGGATATCGACCCCCGAAAGCAGCCAGCGGCCAAGAAGCACCTTTTGCTGGTTTCCGCCCGAAAGTTTGCCGACGGGCGAGGCGGGGTCGGCAGCCGCAACACGGAGAGACTTTATGACATCGTGAACCCTGGAGATGGAACGCCATGCAACGCTCGCCATATTCCGGTTCAACTGCTTGCCAAGTGCGATGTTGTCGCAGATCGGAAGCCGAAGAAACAGGCCTTCCTGCTTGCGGTCTTCAGGAATGAAACCAATGCCCGCTGAGATGGCACTCGAAAAGCCTGAGGATACGTTCACATCGATCATGCTGTCGTCGCGGCGACGCTGGACGCTCGCAGCTGCGGCGGGTTCGACCCCGACGACCGCACGCATGATTTCACGCTGCCCCTGGCCCTCCAGCCCGGCGAGCCCGATGATCTCGCCCGTGCGTACGGAAAAACCGACCGGCGGGCCATGGTCATTGAGACGAAGCCCTGCCACGTCGAGCATCGGCGATCCAATGGCCTGTGCCCTCGGCGGAAAGAAACTCTGAAGCTCGCGTCCAACCATGGTTGCCACAAGCGTTTGGAGATTGAAGTCTTCTGCCCTGGCTGTCTTTACCCAAGCCCCGTCCTTCATGACGGTGATGGTGTCGCACAGTTCGAACACCTCGTTCATCCGATGCGAGATGTAGACGACAGCCTTGCCTTGCGCCTTCAGATCGCGGATGACCTTGAAGAGATGAGCGACGTCCGTCGAGTTTAGTGCCGCGGTCGGTTCATCGAAAATGAAGACATCGGCATTGGATGTCAGGCCTTTGGCGATTTCCACTGCCTGCTGCTGGGCAACCGTCAGCGTTTCCACAATCGCCGTCGCGTCCAGTTGAGGGAAAACGTCGGCAAGCAGCTTGCGGGATCGCTCGACGACCTCGGCGGTGTCTATCGACCCATCGGCACGCCGCGGTTCGTGTCCAAGAAACATGTTTTCGGCGACCGTGAGATTGGGGATCAGGGTGAACTCCTGAAACACTGTCGACACCCCGGCGAGACGCGCTTCCTTGGGGGACCGGAAGGTCACCTCTTCTCCTCGCAGACGGATGCGTCCAGCGGTCTGTTGATAGACGCCGGCCAGAATTCGCATCAGCGTGGATTTTCCCGCCCCGTTCTCGCCCATCAACGCGTGGACGGAGCCGCGTTCAAGCGAAAATTGAACATTCGATAGGACTTTGGTCGCACCAAAGGACTTGTTGATGCTGACCATCTCGACAAGCATACTCATGAACACTTCCATCTGCGAGGGTGAAGAGGGCGCGCTTTGTCCGCGCCCTCCATGCGTCAGGCCTTGAAGTACTCGAGGAGCTTCTCATTCGGCATTTCTGTCGGGGCCCAGTAAGCGTCCGTGAGATCGGAGCGGTAAAACTGTGCAAGATTGTCGTCGACGATCGGCTTGGGCCGGTTGGTCCAGTTGCGCTGGATCGGCTTGCCTTCGAGAAGCGCGAAGGACGCACGCAGGGCTGCCGTCGAAAGAGCCGGAGGGCAAATGGGCCCAATCGAAGAGAGCTTTTCATCATTCCAACGACGCATCCATCCGTTCAGGGCTTCTCCCGTGATCGGTGGAATGGTGGAAGCCCCGGCTTCCTGCAGCGCGTCCAGGACCCCGAGCGACATATTTGCGCCGTCAGTCCAGACCCCGGCGACATCGGGATCAGAGAGATAGAGGCTTTCGGCGATCTTCTTTGAGTCCTCGTAGGACCAGCTGCCGTGCTGGGTTGAGGTGATTTGGAGACCGGATTTGCTGAAGACTTCCATCGCCCCGGCGTAACGATCAGCATCGATCGGATGCCCGGCGACGCCGCGCAGCACCCACACTTTTCCCTTGTTGCCTAGTTTGTCGACCAGGAACTGAGCCATCACCCGACCGAAGTAGAAGTCGTCGCCCTGGACCTGCACCGTGAAATCCTCGGTGTCGACGCGACCGAGATAGACGACCGTCGGAATGCCGGCGGCCTTTGCCTTCCTGATGCCTTCCACGGCCGAGCCTGTTGTAAGCGGCGCAATGATGATTGCATCGACTTTTTGTGCGATCAGATCTTCGATGTCGGCGACCTGTTTTGAGGCGTTGAGGTCGGCGCTTCGGAATTGATAGTCTGCGACACGGGCCTTGTTCCTGCTAATCTCGTATTCGGCTTCGAACGCGGTCTGATAGGTGTGCGTTGAACCGGCCAGGCCATAGTGGCTGTGACCGATCTTCCAGGGACCTGCCTTGGCGAACTTACCAGCTTCGACGACGGGGTTTTCCCCTTCGGACGGCCAAGTGTCGGGCAGCAGGGCGATCGTATCGTCTGCCCGCAGGATGCCCGGTATTCCGAACGCGCCCGCTGCAATCAAGGCACTGCCCGTCTGCAGGAATGTACGTCTTTTCATCAGAATTCTCCTCCTCTTGCCACCCAACGCGGCCATTTTGTCTGCGACCTGGAGCGCCGTTATCTTCCAGCCATCGCCGAATTCTCCCCAAACGGCAGATCGCATCATTATGAATAAGCAGACAATCTGTCAATAAACTATCTTGAATTTCGGGTTTTCGACGTGTCGTCTGTGTTATCACGCTGATTTAGTTATTCTTTTATTGTGGCTCGGTTCGATATAGCAATAAGACAAAGCAACCGTCCGTCACCTCACCCCACGAGCGCGCAACAGGAAACAGAGGAGACCGCGCCTCGCCGGCGAGGTTCATGAAAAGGAAGTTTGGCGCCATTATCGCTACCATTGCCTGGAAAATGGGGCTGCGAGGCGCAGGAAATACGGGCACTACCGTCAGCCGGAGCGTTCGATGAACGTCACGTCAGACTCAGTCAATCTGTCAAACAAGTTCCAGTTTTAAGACAGCCAACAATTCGGGCCAAGATCTAGATCGGCCGCATACCCTGAGGAAGCAATTGATATTACATCGCTTTGTTTCTTTACATGTCCGTGTAGCGCGCTGGCATTGGCCTCAGCGAGCATTTTCGTTCACTGAAGATAATTGACTGATTGTCTGCTAACGCCTACAAGTGGCGCGCACCGGCCGAGCGCGCACTTAAGGAGTCATTTTATGAAAGAAGCATACGCTGCAATTTCGCGCGAAAAGGCAAAGCCTCTTGTTCTGGAGTGCATCGGGATCGATCAACCTCGCCCCGACGAAATCCTCGTCCGGATCGTGGCGAGCGGTGTCTGCCACACCGACATGGTTGTTCGCGACCAAGGATATGACGTACCGCAGCCCGTGGTTCTCGGCCATGAAGGCTCCGGCGTCGTGGAAGTGGTCGGGGCCGATGTAAAAGGGCTTTCGCCCGGTGACCACGTGGCTCTAAGCTACGCATATTGCGGGAAATGCGAAAAGTGCCGGGGAGGCACGCCTTATTATTGTGAAGACTTTTTCGGCAGAAATTTCCGTGGCACCCGGCCGGATGGCAGTTGCCCGCTACATGATTCACACGGTACCCAGATCAGCGGGTGCTTCTTCGAGCAGTCTTCTTTCGCCACCTACGCCATCGCCAGCGAGCGCAATGCAGTCAAGGTTTCCAAAGATGTTCCGCTCGAACTCATGGGACCGCTGGGCTGCGGGCTGCAAACGGGCGCCGGAGCGGTTCTCAACTGCCTCAAGCCCCAACCGGGATCTTCCATTGCAGTGTTCGGCGCGGGTGCGGTCGGCATGGCAGCCGTAATGGCGGCGAAGATCGCCGGATGCTCGACCATCATCGTGATCGACCTTAACGATGAACGTCTCGAACTGGCGATTGAACTGGGTGCAACCCACATCATAAACGCCCGCAATGGGGATAGCGTCAAGGCAATCAGGGAAATCATTCCCGAAGGCGCAGACTTCAGTCTCGAATGCACGAGCTCGCCGAAGGTGTTTCGCCAAGCGGTCGATTGCCTCGGCACCCCAGGAACCTGTGGACTGGTCGGATCGTCCGCGCTCGGAACGGAAGGGATCGTCGATATCGGCAACTTTCTGTTCGGCCGTACGCTCGTCGGTGTGGTCGAAGGCCAGAGCATTCCCTCCAAATTCATACCCGAGCTCATCGAATACTGGCAGCAGGGACGGTTCCCGTTCGACAAGCTCGTCCAGTTCTACGATCTCAACCAGATCAACGAGGCAATGACCGATTCCGAGAGCGGCAAGGTCATCAAGCCAATCCTGCGCATGAAGCACTAAGCTCTCGTCACGAACATTGTCCAGAAGTCAGCCTCCCAAGGCAACGTCCGGCGGGGCCGTGGTCGTCACGGTCTCGCCCGGACACTCTGGAACGCAGGTGTGAGGCGCAGCACCGTTTCATCATTGCAACGCGACCAAGTCGCGGTAACGATAGTGGGCTCTTCCAGGTCAAATATTAGTCTGCTACGGCGCAATTTCTCGGCGATCTGTGACCGCCGCATCAGGGCCTTGCGGCAGTTGACGGCCGCAAGCCATTGCAGAATCTGCAAATGTGAAGTGAGGTTCAACTGATGCTGCCCTTGAGTAATCAGAGCACTGGGGCGGGCAGGCACGAGCGTCCCGACACGTGCGCCTTGCGTCAACGTGCCACCAGAAAAATGCCAGACAACCGGTGATGATCTTGCCAGCGAGTGGCCGGTGGCGCGCTGTCCTCGTCCCGTCGAAAAATACCTACGAAACTATCGAGATGGGTCATCAGACGTTGCGTCAACGCGAGCCTTAAGCAGACAGACCCAGCACAAAGGTGAGTCTAGCGCCTGCCTCTCTCCGCACGTTCCGACGTTCCATTGCCGTTCTGCCCTCGACGTTCGCCTGGGCAGCGTGATCGGCCGGGTCCTGCTCGCGGTCGACCGCCTCTTTTTGAAGGCTGCCGGCGCGGTCTTGACCAAGAGTTTCCCCGCCTACTGCAGAATGTGTCATCGGGCCTCCGTGACCAGCTCAAACATTGCGGGTGGCGAGCCTTAAGACGCGCCACCAACCGTTGGACTACGACTGTATGCCGCCCATGCAGACGTATTTCATGGAAAGGAAGTCATCCATGCCGTATTTTGAGCCCTCGCGGCCGAACCCCGACTGCTTGACGCCGCCGAACGGTGCGACCTCCGTCGAGATCAGGCCGGTGTTGACGCCGACCATCCCGTACTCCAGGGCCTCCGTAACCTTCCAGACATTTCGAAGGTCGTTGGCGTAGAAGTAGGCAGCGAGACCGAACTCGGTGTCGTTGGCCAGTTCAATGACCTCGTCTGTCGTTTCGAACCTGAAGACCGGGGCGAGCGGCGCAAAGGTCTCCTCTCGTGCGACCTTCATTTCCTTTGTGGCTTCCGAGAGAAGCGTCGGCTGGACGAAGGTGCCACCACGCTCGTCCCTTGCGCCGCCGACAACGACCTTCGCACCCTTACCGACAGCGTCATCGATGTGGCTGTAGAGCTTCGCTACTGCATCCTCGTTGATCAGCGGACCGATGGTGGCTCCATCCTCGAACCCGTCAAGGACCTTGAGCGCGGAAACCCGCGCCGCCAGTTTTTCTATGAAGCGGTCGTAAACCCCGCTCTGGACGTAGAGACGGTTGGCGCAAACGCAGGTCTGGCCGGCATTGCGGAACTTGGACAGCATCGCTCCTTCCACGGCCTCGTCGAGGTCGGCATCGTCGAAGACGATGAAGGGAGCGTTGCCGCCGAGTTCGAGGCTGAGCTTCATGATCTTTTGTGCGCCCTGCGCCATCAGGATGCGCCCGACCTCGGTAGACCCTGTGAAGGTCAGCTTCTTGACGACGGGGTTCGAGCAGACTTCTTCACCGAACATCCGGGCGTTGTCTGTCGGCAGGACGCTGAACAGGCCGCCGGGTATTCCCGCACGCTCAGCGAGGATGGCAAGAGCAAGGGCCGACAATGGGGTTTCGGCGGCCGGCTTGAAGATGATGGCGCAGCCGGATGCCAGCGCCGGGGCGATCTTGCGGCAGACCATGGCGGAAGGAAAGTTCCAGGGCGCGATGGCCGCCACCACGCCGACGGGCTGTTTGATGACTATTAGGCGCTTGTCGGCCTGATGCCCCGGAATGGTGTCCCCGTAAACACGCTTGGCTTCTTCCCCGAACCATTCAATGTAGGAAGCGCCGTAGGCGATCTCGCCGCGTGCCTCGGCCAGAGGCTTGCCCATCTCGGACGTCAGGATGATCGCGAGGTCCTCGGTGTTGGCCGTGACGAGGTCGAAGAACTTCCGCATGACGCCGGCACGTTCCTTGCCCGATCGTGCGGCCCACTTTTTCTGGGCGAGTTTGGCGACGTCGATGGCTTCGCGGACGTCCTGGAGTCCTGCGCTCGGGAGGCTCGCAATCACGTCCCCAGTCGAGGGATTGTGGACCTGGATCGTCTTGCCGCTCGCGCCCTCTTTTCGCCAGTCGCCTCCTACCAGCATTTCCTCGCGTACCAGGGAGGGGTCTTTCAGGCGATCCAGTAGAGCGGTGGAGATAGCCATTGATATTCCTTTCGATGCAACGTTCAAATCTGATTACGGATGTGTGGTGAGCGGGCGTAGATCGCGACCATGGGGACGATCAGCAGCCCTACGACGGCCTGTTGTGCCGGGAAACTGAGCCCCAGGCCGACGAGAAGAGAGGTCAGGACAGTAAGCACGAGGACGCCGAGGACCGTCGCTCCATACCCGCCGGCACCACCTAGAAGAGATGTTCCGCCGATAACGACCGCCGCCACGGTGGTGAACAGATAGGGATCACCGACCCCGACGAAACCGCCGCCGGAGAAACCGAGGAGCAGCATTCCGGTGAGTGCCGACATCGCCCCGCTGACGCTGTGGATCACTGTCCAGATCTTGAATTCCGAGATTCCGAGGCGGGCGGCGGCCGTGCGGCTCCCGCCAACAGCATAGAGGCTCCGGCCAAACCAGGTGTTGTGCATTATCCAGCCCAGGGCGACGGCGATGAAAGCCCATATGACGATAACCGGTGGAAACGGCAGACCGAAGAACTTGCCGTTGAACGCCGAAAGGTTGCGAAGCCATCCGGGGACGGGCGCAAAGACGGTACCGCCGAACTGCGATCCGAGCGAGGTGTAGATCTGGACCGCCCCGACGGCCGCGAAACCCAGGCCGAGCGACATAATCAGCGCCTGACCCTGCAGCCGGAAGCTGAGGGCGCCGTTGCAAGCCCCGACCAAAGTGCCAAGGACGAGCACGACGATCATGGCGACGGGCGCCGGAAGACCCGCCACCATGAGGCTTGGAAGCAGGATATTGGCGCCACCGATGATGTATGGGATGGAAAGATCCAGCGCTCCAACGAGCGCGCAGAGCGTCTGCCCGACAGACGCCAGCCCCAGGAAGGCGGCGAGCAGGAGGATCGATCGCGCGTTCTGCGGCGACACGAAGCCCGGCACGAGCAGCGCTCCAAGAATGAGCAGACATGCAAGGAGACAAAAGCCGATCGAAATACTCTTGTGCTTGCGCAAAGGGCTGGCGCCACGGGCCGCGCCGATTTCTGTGTTCAAGACAGTGGAGATCATTTCCTTACTCCCTCACGCGACAGTGCGGCGGCTGATGACGAAGACGTTCACGAGAAGTGATCCAACGAGGATCAGGCCAAAGGCCATTTGCGTAACGAAGCCCGAAACCGTACCGAAGTTGAAAGTGGACAGAAGATACGAGATGAGGAACATGTTGATCGCGCCGAGCGTCGAGCCGAGCGCACCGCCGCGCCCCCCGGAGAGACTGGCGCCGCCAAGGACCAGCGCCGTGACCGCTTGCAGCGTGTAGGTGCTGCCCTGGGTCGGGTCGCCGGATGAGATCAGCGCGGTGTAGCTCAATGCGGCGAGCCCAGCAAAAACGCCGCCGACCATATGGGCGATGATGCGCACGACGTCGACCTGCACACCGCTGGTATAGGCCATCCGCTCGTCAGCGCCTGTCATCCGCAGGTTGCGGTAAAACATCGTGCCCCTCAGGACGCCCCAGATTGCGAAAGCGCCGAGCAGAAGCAACAGGACAGGCGAAAATACGCTCGTTCCCGCGCCCCAGCTTAGCATCCAGTCTGGAGCGACACCGCCGGGACGCGACATGACCATCAGGTTGACGCCCGACAGAACGAGGAAACCGGAGAGCGTGACGATGATGGGCGCGACGCGCACGTAGATGATCACGAGCGCTTGCACCAACTGGAACGCCGCTCCCAATCCCACCGCCCAGGCAATGATGGCCACAGGGTGCGTGATGCCGTTGCCGACCAGCCACGTAATGAGCGTGACGTTGACGAAGCCCATCAGCGGTCCGACGGAAAGGTCCACGGCTCCGCGGCCCGCCATGACGATCGGTGTTATCGCGAGCGCGGTGAGGATCAGCGGCGTTGCAACCAGAATGGCTCCGGCCAGACCATTGTTCGTGAACAGACCTTGGCCACGGAAGGCGACGGCGCAAAGTAGGACAAGGAAAAGCCCGGCCGGAACGTACAGCGAGCGGTCCTGCGTGACTTGACGGAAAGCGGTTGCAGACATCATGCGGTCCTTTCCAGATCGAAATCAACGGAAGCGTCCCGGGCTTTCCCGAACATAGCGGCGAGGATTGGTGCCTCGGCGATTTCCTCGCCGGTCAGGGATCGAAACAACGTTCCCCCGAAGAACACGTCGACGCGATCGGCAAACCCGATGAACTCCTCGATCTCAGTCGACAGGTAGATGACACTGCCGCCTTTTTCAGCAAACAGGCGGAGTTCGCGGTAGAGGTCGCGCTTGGTGCCGAGATCGACGCCGCGGGCGGGGTCATTCAGGAGGATGACTTGGGGATCGTTTGCGAAGGCGCGCCCGATGAGCACCTTCTGTTGGTTGCCACCCGACAGTGAGGTGATCCTGTTCGACGGGCTGCCGATCTTGATGCGCAGACGATCCACTTCGCGCTTGAACATCGGTTTCAGCGTGGGCTTGCGGATCACACCCAGGGGGCCGAGCTTCTTCCTGTAGACACCGATGGCGAGGTTTTCGAAGATGCTTTGTTGCGGGAAAATACCCTCGCGCTTGCGGTCCCCGGAGACGTAGGAAACACCGAGGTTTGCGGCATCGTCGAGCGATCGCAGCGGGACCATCTTGTCCGTATCCACCGAGCGGACCTTCACCTCGCCACCGAACGGCTGGATGATGCCGGCCAAGGCGCGGATAAAAGCCTCCTGCCCCTGCCCATCAAGCCCGGCCACGCCGACGATGCTCCCCTTGGGAAGGTCGAAATCGAACAGGCGCGCCGACCGGTGCGCGGCGAGACCAGTCGCAGTTAGTATTAGAGGGGCCGAGAGCGCCTTCTTTCGGGAGGCGTATTCTGTCGCATCGCTGGCGCGCCGATCTGCCGGCGTCATCATGGACAGCAGGTTTTCCTCGGTAATCTCGTCCTTTCCGAGCGTACCGACAGTTATCCCATCACGCAGGATCGTCGCACGGTCGGCGATACGCACGAGTTCCGCGATCCGGTGGGTGACGATGAGGATCGTCGCGCCCTCGGCACGAAGGCGGTCGATTTCCGCATGGAGCCGGAGGGTCGAGTCGAGGTCGAGCGCGGCCGAAGATTCGTCGAGAATCAGCACCTGCGGCTTGCGAAGGATAGCCCGGGCGATGACGATCCACTGTTTGATGCTGAGTGGGAGGCTGCCTGCCAGCTGATCGAGGTCTACGGATTTTCCGACGAGCCGCGCCACGATTTCAGCCGCTTCTGTCCGCCGATCGCCGGTCGACTGCGAACGAAAGACACCGTCACGACCGACATAGAGGTTCTCGAACACGCTGGCCTCGTCGGCAACCAGTACTTCCTGGAAGATGGTGGTCAGGCCGACCCGCTTGGCGTCGACGGGCGAGGCAACCTTTTCACCCAGGATCGTGACTTTGCCTGCGTCCGGGTGCAAAACGCCCGACATGATCTTGGCCATCGTGCTCTTGCCGCTGCCGTTCTCGCCGACGATGGCGTGCACCTCTCCGGCGCGGGCCTCGAAGTCGCACTTCTTGAGTGCCCTCGTCTCCCCGAACGCCTTGGCGACATCTATCATTCTGACTGTTATCTCGCTGCCCATCGCAGACCTCCCACCCGCAACGTCCGCCAAGGCGGCTTTTACGATCATCCAAGGTCCCGCCCGGCGGTTAAGCCACCGGGCGGATCCGGCTTACTGGGCTACCGGCTTCCAGGGATCGGCAGGACGCTCGAAGTACTGGTCGGCAATCGCACTTGGGAACCATCCGTCCGCCTTCGGTTCGACGAAATCAGTCGAGTTCAAATCGCAATCCTCGGGGATCGCAGCGCGAACGTCATCGATTGTGAACGGCAGGACTGGGCGCAGGAAGGACTGCACCTTTGGCCCCTGCCCTTCGAGCGTGCGAAGCATGATCTCCCACATCTGCTGCATCTCGCGGCGCGGCGGCCAGATATGGAAGCCGGCATCGATCCATTCCGGATTCTTGCGCCAGTAACATGCCGCCGAAGCCTCGCCGCCCAGCGTAATCGGCACCATGTCGCGGCCCGACTGGAGCATGGCGTTCAACACGCCGTTCTCCTGCGCGCCCTGTGTCAGTATACCGTCAATCTGGATGGGGTTCGTCGCCAAAAATTTCTGCACCTCGACCTGTGCTACCTGGTCGGTCCACTTGCCAGCCACTTCGCCGACAATCTTGATGTCGGGATACTTTGCCAGCGCGTCTTTGGCGGCCTTGTCGAAGCTGTCGGATGAGGCGAAGCCAGGGATGCCCGACACGAGAAGCACGTTGCCTTTCTTGCCGATCTTGTCTGCGAGCCAGATCGCCATCTCGCCGCCGCCCTGCGCGTGATTGGCAGCACCGTTGATCGCGTAAGGCGACGTCACGTATCCCGAAAACGAGAAGACAGGAACGCCTGCCTTATAGGCGTACTCGATCGTCTGATTGAGAGCGGTGACGTTCGAGCAGCAGATGATGATGGCATCAACACCATCATCAACCATCTGGCGCATCTGCTGAATCTGGACGGCGTCCTTGAGGTCGGACTGAGTGACCACGACTTCAGATACGAGCCCCGCTTTTTTGGAGCGCGGCAGGAGGTCATTCATGACGGCATCGAGGGCCGCTGCGCGCCACGTATTGCCGGCATAGCTACTGGCGTAGCCGATCTTCCAGGGCGGTCCCTTCTTCGGTTTGAAATCCTTGTAGGCACTCGCTCCGAGCGGAACCTGCGGGTCGACGACCTCGTAGATTTTCTTCTCGTTGGCGGGGAGCTGGTCGACGCCGTCAGCCCAGGCCGTGGTCGTCAGGGCGCTGACCGCGATCAGCGCCCCCATGGTTCCGGTTAAACTCCGTCTCATTGGATGCTCCTCCCAAGAGATTGTTTCAGGCGACTTTCGCCCTGGTTGCGGATGCCTGCCGGATTTCCTCGAGGATCGGCAGCAGGTATTTTCTGAACTCGGTGTAGTCTTCGGTGACCGGGAAATGACCGAGCTTCTCCATCGTCCAGAACTTGCTGCCCTTGACGAGATCGGCGGCGATCTTGGTGTCGGCCGGGGAGGTATTCGGATCGTATTCGCCCGTCAGGAAGTACAGCATGCACTTCGACGTATCGATCTTGCTCGCCTCTTCGGGTGAGACATTGTGGTCGTAGTAGTAGTAATAGAGGTCACCTGCGAAGACGCCCGGACCGCCGCAGCTATATTCCCACTGGATTTCGCGGACATTGGCTTCTGGTGAGTAGGGCGAGATATTGAGCATCATGGCCGCGCCGATGGAGGTGCGGTTCACGTTTGGGTTGTCGAATTCTTTCCTAATGCCTGCCATGCCGACATCGACATATTCGGCAGCCGAGCGCAGTGCCCCTTCGACGGAGATAGTAGCGCGGAAGTTGTCGGGGTAATTCGACGCCAGATCGATAGCAAGATGTCCGCCCATCGAGCTACCCATATAAACGGGGCGGTCCAGACCAAGGGCTTTAGAGAGTTCCAGTTGGAAATCCATCATGAACTTCTTGGTCATGTTGTACTCTTTCTCCCACCAGCGAACGCCGTGTGGAGGAAGAGACTTCCCGTGATAGGGCAAGTCGAACGCGATAACGCGGAAGTTCTTGGTCACGTCTTCGTCGCAGAGCGTGTGGCGGTACTGGCGGCCGTCGGAGCCCGCCGTGTGACCGACAAGCAAGGGGATGCCCTCTCCGGCTTCCTCGTAATAGACGCGATATTCGATGCCTTCGATCGTCAGGTAGACGTAACGGCCCGTGATTGGATCATGCCTGGTCATGCTGCTACTCCTTCCGGGCGGGCCTCGCGCATCAGGTTCGTCATGCGATTGAGCGCAGGGAGATACGCGAAGGTTTCGTTATTGTTGCTAAGGAACAGACCGTGTTTGATGTTTGACGACTGCAGGCACTGATAAAACGGCCGCGGCTTCTTCTGGAGAAGCGCGTCCCACTGTTCACCCGTGCCCCGGATGACGATCTTGCACTTCTCGTCGTCGTAGGCGGCTTCTTCGACCTTCACCATCTTGCCGTCTTCGAAGTGGAGTGCGACGCTGCGGCTCGGAAAATCGCATTTGATAATGCCGTTGAGATAACGGGTTTCGCGCTTGAACTCGAAGTCCTCCAGCGCCAGTTTTTTGAACTTCTCGAGATCGATGGCCAAGTTCGGCTCCTCCCTGGTTAAAACGGCGCGGCCGATCCACGCCTTTCAAAATTTTCCGCCACGCCCAGCGGCGGCGGCTTCAGATGCCCATTTCGTTGAAGACCTCCTGGGCGTTTCGGAAGCTGTCGATGCCCGCCGGTACGCCGGCGTAGATCGCGACCTGCAGGAAAATCTCCTGGATTTCCTCCTTGGTGAGGCCGTTGTTGATCGCGCCGCGCACGTGGCCCTTGAGCTCATGCGGACGATTGAGAACAGAGATCATGCCAAGGTTCAGAATGGACCGCGCGCGCCTGTCGAGGCCTGGTCGATTCCAGATCTCGTTCCAGCAATACTCAGTGACGAGCTGCTGCATAGGCCAGGTGAAGTCGGTCGCCTTACCGAGTGCTGCGTCGACATAGGCATCGCCCATGACTTCACGACGCGTCGCCAGCCCTCGAGCGAACTGTTTCGAAGGGACAGGCCGCTCCTTGCCGTGTGTTTTCACTTTCGTTTCTTTCGTGGCGGTCATTCGACAACGCTCCTAGCTTTACTGTCTACGACAAGATCAACTGATTATCAGACAATCTGTCTGTTTCGCCCGAATTCGCGAGTTTCCGAGGCTAATTGTGATCTTCGACGTATCGGATGATGCGGGTGTGGTCCTCGGATGGGCCTAGCGCCTTCTGTGCAGCATCCCAGGCGTCTGCCGTGCTTGCGAGAGCATCGAGGCGAAGACCAAGCGTCTTGGCGAGATCGGCGGCGATGCGGATATCCTTGGCCATCAGACCAATGGCAAATCCCGACCCGAACGTCTCAGAGAGGATGAACTGCTTCATCTTCACTTCGGTGGCGTTGTTCTTTCCAGACGACGAGTTGAGAATATCGACGATCGTCGCCGGCTCCAGACCGAAGGCGCGTCCAAGAAGGACACCCTCGATCGCCGCCAGCACACCTGCACCGGATACGAAGTTGTTAATCGCTTTCATCGCGTGACCCGAGCCAACTGGCCCCGTCCGGAACACCTGTTGTCCCACTGCCTTCAGCAGCGGCTCGGCCTCCTCGATATCAGCATCCTCCCCACCGGCCATGATTGTCAAGGTGCCAGAAACGGCGCGCTTGACGCCTCCGGAGACCGGGGCGTCAACCAGCCGAAGGCCACGAGAAGCAAGTTCGAGACCGAGTTCCCTTGTGTCGTTTGGAGCAGACGAACTCATGTCTATGACGACGGCATTCTGCTTCAGGCCGCCACAGGCGTTTTCGCCCAGCAGCGCCTCGCGCACGATCTTGCCGTTCGGAAGCATGGTGATCACGAAACTGGCCCCGACCATGGCGTCAGAAATCGTTTCGGCGGCTCGCCCGCCCGCATCAGCGAGCTTTATCTTGGCGTCTTTCGAGAGGTCGAAACCGACGACATCGAAGCCCGCCGAAATGAGATGTTGAGCCATAGGTTGGCCCATCGCGCCCAGCCCTATAAAGGCCACGCGCGTTGCGTTGAGTGTCGATGACATTTTTTCCTCCGGACGCGTGCGAGCAATGAAACCCGCCTTCCTTCAGAGAGGATTAAAAAGATTATCAGACAATCTGTCAATCGAAATTTTAAGTTTCTGGCGCTGCGTTCTTCCGGAGGTATTCAAGTGCGACCTTGGCAGCCTGGTCGATATGGAATTTGCAGGCCGCCGCCGCCAACGGCCCGTTGCGATTCTGGATTGCGTTCGCAATATCCCTAATTTCGGCAATGCTGTGCGCAAGCCGTCCCGGTTGCGTCATGGTTGTCATTCGAAGGAGATTTATCCGATTATGCAGAGCTGTCAGCATTTGCCTTACGAACACGTTTTTGCTGCCGTCCATCAAACAGTTGTAAAACGCGTTTTTCGCATCTATGAGGCGCGCACCGACGCCACTTTCGGCAGCGGCTTCGAATTCGACCACCGCGGCTAGAAGTGTCGCTATGTCGGCGGCAGTGCCATGCTCAGCGAACTGCTGGCCCGCGAATCCTTCAAGAAGAGCCCGAACGGTATAGAGTTGCTGTGCTTCCTCGTAGGTGATCGTACTGACGACCGGTCCCTTATGGGGATAGCTTGTGATAATGCCTTCAGCTTCAAGCTGTCGCATTGCCTCGCGAACCGAGGTCCTGCCGACGCCCAGCATTTCGCAAAGTTCTCGCTCTACCAGTCGCTGGCCGGGCTTAAATCGCCCACTGGCTATCGCCTGACGTAGAGTCTCCTCAACTTTTACGCGCAACGTCGCACTTTGTCTGGATATCTGTAGGTCCGTCTGCATCGCCCGCCAACACCTGTAATCGGCTCACGCCGCGCTAAATCATTCTCTACATATGGAGGCATTCGCTCTTAATATCAATCCAGATTGTCTGAGAGCTGCCAGTCTCAGTTGATCTCTTCCCGACAGCTTTGCCTGCTCGTCGTGTCTGACAGCCATAGACTTGCGGGCTCTTAAGTCGCGGATAGCGCCGCCCGGAGCGCGATCTGACACGGTCCTACAGCTATGGCCTTGAAGTCGTCAGCGCATAGACTGGTGAGAAGGACAGAAGACGGCGCATATCGTGCTCGGTGGCCGCTCGCCTCGCAATCGCAAAAACTTCAAAAAATCTCGAGGCATGGCTAAGAGAAGGTTGGGCATCACGCATAGCTGTCTCGGCGTTTCAAAGAACGCCGGACGATCTTGCTGCCCGTCAGAGGTTCGATCAGCCTCGCGCCCGCATTTCAGCCGAGGCAGTGTCTTCAAGCCATACGTTTTCCAGCCATTGCTTGAACGCGTTGACCTTTTCTGATCTGAGCCGCGAGCGGACATATGTGAGCGTGTGGCAACGAAGGTTGGGGCCTGTCATCCCGAACGGAAGGACGAGGTTACCTCTTTCCACATCCCGTTCAAGAAGCCGGTAGCTCTCCAGGCACACGCCGCGTCCTTCGACAGCGGTCGCGATCGCCATAAACGCATCGCGAAATCGAGCGCCGCGATTGACGTCAATCGCCAAGCCGTGGTCCTTCGCCCATTGTTGCCAGCTGTAAAGCGTCTGCTCCGACTTGATCAAGGTGTGGCCCACCAGATCCGATGGCTTGCGTATGGGCCGCTCGCCATTCGCCACCTCGGGAGAGCAGGCTACGACGATTGTCTCAAGGGGGAACTCCTCCGCCGCGATAGAGCCCAGGCGAGGAGCGCTGCCGTAGCAGATATCAACATCGACCGAGCCATCGGACAATTTTGCAGGATCCGATGTAGACAGAAGCCTGATTTCGATCGAGGGATACAATTCTTCGAACCGAGGCAATCTTGGCATAAGCCATAGCGAAGCCAGACTTGAAGCACAGCCGACGCTCAGGACGTCGACGCTGTTGCGCCGGCACACCTCATCGGTCGCCTGCTCAATCATCGAAAGCGCTTCTGAAAGATCACGGTGGTATCGCTCGCCAATCTCGGTGAGCGAAACGTTCCTTCCAATGCGGTGAAAGAGTTTTTCCCCAAGGTCGTCTTCCATCAGCCTGATTTGGTGGCTGATCGCCGAGGGAGTAAGCTGCAGCTGGGCAGCAGCCTCGAGAAATGAACCCTTTCTGCCGGCTGCGACGAACGACTGTATTGCACGAATGGATGGAAGTGACGTCATCACGTTCTCGATCCATAGACATCTGATCTAAGAGCACAGCGGGTCATAGCAATGCTACCTTGCGCGCGGCACGGTGGCCAAACTCGGACCGAATACTCTCACCTGCAGCAATCCGCTTGATGTCTCCGAGAACTTGCGAGAAGTCTGCGAGGCTCGAGGTGCCAAAGCCCATATAGACCTGCTTGAACAGCTGATAGAGGGTCTCATAACGTCCGCGCGTGCTCGGATCAGGCTCAAACTTTCTGTAGCCCACGCACATGGCTGCCTGAGCGCTCTCGATTGATCCATGATCTTTGGATGCAAGAGCGGCGAATATTCCCGAACCGAGACCGGTCGGAATACCGTCGGGGACCAATATGGGCTTGCCTATAACATTGGCGTAGATCTGGTTGAGGATGTCGTTCCTTTGCGGGATACCTCCCCCATTAATGACGCGGTTGACTGGAACGCCGTGCTGCTCCATCCGCTCCAGGACAACCCGTGTGTGGAAAGCCGTACCTTCAATCGCGGCATACAGTTCGTCCTGCGCTGTATGGCCGAGATGCCAGCCAAGCGTCATTCCACCAAGGTCGGAGCGGACGAGAACCGTCCGGTCCCCGTTGTCCCAGGGGAGACGCATCAGACCGGTCTTTCCGCCTTCGATGCTTTCCAGGCCTTCAGCGAGCCTGGACACCGTCGTGCCGGCACGTCGTGCTATTGCATCGAACAGGTCGCCTGTCGCAGACAGGCCTGCCTCAACTCCCACAAGGTCTGGATGTGCACTCCCTGGGACGACGCCGCAAACACCGGGGATTAGCTTCACACGTTCACTAACGGCAATGATACAGGTCGACGTACCGATCACATTGACGACGTCCCCCAGACGGCAGCCAGCGCCAATTGCATCCCAATGGGCGTCAAACGCACCCGTGGGAACTGGTATCCCGGGGGTCAGGCCGAGTCGTTCGCCCCAGTATGTGCTGAGCCCACCTGCGATCGAAGCAGAGGTCTGATATGTTCCGCCAATCTTCTCGCGCACGCCGTCGAAAAGCGGATCGACGCGGGACAAGAAAGCCTGCGAGGGCAAGCCACCCCATTTCGGGTTCCACATCCACTTGTGTCCCATGGCGCAGACGCTGCGCACCATGCGAGCCGTGTCGGTCACTCCGGTGAGGACCGCGGCCGCCATGTCGCAATGTTCCACGGCGGTCCCAAAGCGCTCGCGCTGGTCGGGATTGTGGCGCATCCAGTGGAGAAGCTTGGCAAAGCCCCACTCGTGGGAATAGGTTCCGCCGCACCATTCAATTGCTTCAATGTGCATGTCGTGCGCCATCGCCGTTATCTCTTCGGCTTCCGCTTTGGCGCGGTGGTCACACCAGAGGTAGTAGTCCCCCAAAGGCTGCATATTTTTGTCGACAGGCAACACCGAGGACCCCGTCGTGTCGACCGCAATCGCACGGATCTCCTTGGAATCTACGCCGCATTCGTCGATCACTCGATGCATCGCCAGCACAAGCGCTTCCATATGATCTACGTGGGATTGCGTTGCCAGGTCGGGATCGGAACGACGCCGCTCGAGAGGATATTCCGCGACGCAGGTTCCAAGGGAACCCTTTTCGGAATCAGCCAGCGTTACCCGCACGCTCAAGGTTCCGAAATCAACTCCTGCTACAATCGACATGATAATCCTACTTGGAACTGTCTGGCTGGCCGTAGGTCGCCGACTGGCCGTGCTTGCGTTGATAGTGGAGGTCCAGCAAAGCGTCGGAAATTTCTGGATCGTCCTGGTTCAGTTGCCGGGCGTGGAAGGCAATCTTGGCGACAGCCTCGAGCATCTCCGCGTTATGAACGGCGTCGGCTGCGTCCTTGCCCCAGGAGAAGGGGCCGTGATCGTTAACCAGGGCTGCGGGGACGGAGAGCGGCGCATTGTTTCCGAGTGCCTCGACGATGACCTTGCCCGTGTTGCGGACGTAACCGTCTATGATTTCGTCGTCGCGCAGCTTGCGAGTAACGGGGATCGTTCCGTTGAAATAGTCGGCATGGGTCGTTCCCATGGCAGGGATACCCCGGCCGGATTGGGCCCACACCGTCGCGAAGAACGAGTGCGTGTGGACCACGGCACCGATAGACTTGAAGCTTTTGTAGAGTTCCAGGTGCGTATCGAGATCAGACGATGGTCGCAGCGTGCCCTCTAGGATATTGCCATCGAGGTCGGTTACAACGATATCTGCGACCTGCATTGCCTTTATAGGAAACGCCACTCGGTTTGATGGCGACAACACCCTTTGCGCGGTCGATAGCGCTGACGTTACCGAACGTCGAGATGACGAGACCGCGGTCGTAGAGCGCGGCATTTGCGTCAAGAACGGACTTGCGGAGCTCGATATATTTCATCATCGCCTCCTCAGGCCTTTTGACGGCGACTGAAACGATCGGCTGCCACGGCGATCAGGATGATCGTGCCGATGACGACTTGGTGCCAGAAGGTGTTCACGTTGAGCAGGTTGAGCGCGTTGCGGACGACCGCCATCAAAACGGCACCCACGGCAGTTCCAAACAGAGTGGCGCGTCCGCCAGACAAACCCGTTCCGCCGATTACGACGGCAGCTATGACATCCAGCTCGTACCCCTGGCCGGCTTCAGGCATGGCGGCTTCAAGGCGCGAGGTGAGCAGAACGCCCGCGAAGGCCGAGAGGACCCCGACCAGCACGTAAACGGCGATCTTGACCTTGTCCGTGGGGATGCCGACCAGCCGGGCAGCGTCCGGATTGCTGCCGATCGAGAGAACGAAACGGCCGAAACGCGTGTAATAGAGAAGGTAGAAGGCGATCGCGAAGACGATGGCGGTCAGAATGACCGGAACAGGAACACCGCCGGCATAGCTCTGGCCGATCATTCGGAAGGCGGGGTCGGAGGCTCCGACGATCGGAATACCCTGAGTGTAGACCATTACGATACCGCGGCTGATGACCATGATGGCCATTGTGGCGATAAAGTCCGTGATCCCGACCTTGGTGATCAGGATTCCGTTCACCAGTCCGATCACCGCACCGACCGCAATCCCGCCTGCGCATGCCAGAGGAACGGGATAACCAAGCACAATCAGGTTTGCGGTCACAAGACCGCTCAGCGCGAGTGTCGAACCGACGGAGAGGTCGATGCCCCGCATCCCGATCACAAAGGTCGCTCCAAACGCGATCACGGCAATGGGGACCGCCTGACGAAGAACGTCAGTCAAGTTGCCAAAGGTGAAAAACCGCGGAGCGGCAAAGCCAAGCGCCACCAGAAGAACGACGAAGGCCAGATAAACGCCGGCATTGCCGCCGCTGCGTGCGAGCGTAAGGGGCGAGCGCGGGCGTGTAGCTGCAATATCAGCCATGGATACCTCCCTGAAGATGATGGCCTTGCGGCGGCCTCACCGAATGAAGAGCGAGTGTTTCTTCCTTGGAGGTCGCCGCATCGACGACCGCCGAGATCCGTCCTTCGAACATGACCGCGACCCGGTGACACAGTCCAAGCAGTTCCGCGTTGTCGGCGGACACCACGATGACAGCACAGCCGTCTTTCGCAGCAGCCTGGATGAGGGTGTAGACCTCGGCCTTGGCACGAACGTCGACGCCACGCGTTGGCTCCTCAAGCATGAGCACCTTTGGCCGGGTGAGCAGCCAGCGAGCAAGCATGACTTTTTGCTGGTTACCGCCGCTCAGCGATGTGATGTCGGCACCGGGGCCGTCGCATTTCACGCCGAGCTTGGCGATGTAGCCGGAGGCAATCTCGCGCTCCTTTTTCGGCATCAACGTGATTTTGCCGAGCGTTCGAAGGTTGGCGATAGAGAGGTTCCAGCCGACATTGTGTTGTGGAAAAATCCCCTCGGTTTTACGTTCGGCGGGCAAGAAGGCGACGTGTTGACGAATAGCGTCCGTCGGGTCCGAAATCGCCGCTTGCTTTCCGTCGATCAGAATCGAGCCGGTCTCATGCGGGATCTGCCCGAAGATCGCCCGCAGGAGCGCGCTCTTGCCTGATCCTTCGAGACCCGTGACGCCGAGGATTTCACCCTGGGCTACCGAGAAGGTGATGTCTTCGAAGGCACCCCTTTTCGTCAAACCGCGAACGTCCAACGAGGGTTCGGACCTTGCCGGGACGCGGGGAGGAAACTGTTTTGCGAGAGAGCCGCCGATCATCGCACTGACGACCTTGTCTACGTCGAGCTCCGATACGGGCAGGTCTGCGACCGCGCTGCCATCGCGCAAGACCATCACGCGGCTGACGATGCCGAGGAGTTCCTGGATCCGGTGAGACACATATATGAGAGCTTTACCGGCCTGCTGAAGCTTCTTGATGATGGCGAACAGCTGTTTGCGTTCGACCTCCTCGAGCGCTTCGGTCGGCTCGTCCATGATGATGATGTCGGCGTTGCTGCTAATGGCTTTGGCGATCTCGATCATCTGCCGGTGCGAGAGGCTAAGCTCTCGAACTGGCCTGTCGAGAGGTACGTCCACGCCTAACTCGCCCTTCAGGATACGCGAGGCGGCTGCCCGCATGGCCGAATGGTCAAGCGGTGATGCACTTGCACGCCCGTGGCGCAGCTCCCTGCCCGCGAATATGTTTTCGGCGGCGTCAAAGTCCGGAAACAGGCTCAGCTCCTGGTAGATGATCGCGATGCCGGCCCTGGACCCGTCTTTGGGATTGTTCAGATCGACCACCTTACCTCTGACAGAAATGGTGCCTTCGTCGCGTGCATATGCACCAGAGAGGATTTTCATGAGCGTCGACTTGCCTGCGCCGTTCTCGCCGACCAGGCCGAGAACCTCGCCGGGATTGAGTACGAGCTCGATGCCATCAAGCGCCTTCGTGTTGCCGAAGCGTTTGGCAATGCCTTTCATCTCGAGCAGCGGAGCGTTTGTCATTCAGGTCGCCCTTGTTGAGTGGGCGGCCCCGCGCGAGGCGGGGCCGCGTACTGTCACATCTACTTCTGCTGGACGTAGACGTAGTCGTTCTGATCGAAGGTCTTGATGTTCTTCGCATCGTAGGTTTTGGGCGCCACGAAGATCTTCTTCGGCAGGGCGGTGCCCTTCATCACGAACTCATCCACCGCTCGAATGATGTTGCGACCTTCTTCCTTGGCCCCGGTGTCGACCGTTGCTGCAAAGTCGCCGGTGAGGATCGCGTCGTTGGCTTCCTTCATATTTTCGTAGCCGACGATTGCCACCTTGCCGTTCAGCCCCTTAGCCTTGAGAGCCTGCAGACCGCCAAGGGCCATCTCGTCGTAGAGCGCGACGAGGACTTCGATATCGGGGTTGGCGGTGAACATGTTTTCAGTCACCGACAAGCCTTGGGCACGCACCCAGCCAGCCGGCTGCTGAGCGACGATTTTGAAGTTGGGGTGCTTCGAGATGACCTCGTTGAAACCCTTCATGCGCTGGCTCGTATGCGGACCGGGCAGGCCCTCCAGGATCCCGAGCTTGACTTCCTTGTCGCCATAGGTGTCAACCAGCCATTGCGCCTGCGCACGACCACCGTCACTCTGGTCGTAGCCGATATCGCTGACATAATATGGGTTATCCGCGACGGGTGAATTGAAGAGGAAGATCGGAATGCCCGCCTCGGTGGCGCGCCGGATGGAGGGCAGCAACGCGCCTTCGTTGTATAAGGCAACGGCGATCGCATCCACACCGTCGTTAATCCAGGCTTCCATGGTCCTGATCTGGTCGTCCGTGGCAGACTGGCTGCTCGGAGCTTGCACGAGAAGCTGGATAGTGCCGTCGCCACCGCGCTTGTCGATTTCTTCTTTCACGCCAGCCAGAACACGCTGATAGTAGGTGTCCATCGCCGTCGGCAGGAAGCCGACCTTGAGCGGGCGGTTATCCTTCTTAGCGGGTTTGACTTCCTGGCCTGTGGGCTTGATGTCCTTGTCCATCAAGATGCCAGGAAACACCTTCGAATAATCCAACTGCTGTGCAAGCGCTGGCCTGAAGGAAAGCGAAGCGGTGAGCCCGAGAGCAGCACCGAAGATTAACGTCCGTCTGAAAATTGTCACATGATCCTCCCTGGTGGTGACAAGACAAAGTTTTCCCAACCGCGGAACGGGTCCGCGGCGAAGCTTGGCAATCTGAGATTCAAATCTTCGGCTTACAGTCCCGGTGCGATCGTGAAGACCATCCGGATTGGGTTGGAGCCGTAGTTTAGGCACTGGTAGCTGATGCCGCCGGGCAGGAAGAAAGACTCGCCGTCACGGATGTGAAAGGTTTCGTCGGTATCCGCCAAATAGAAGGTTGCGGGGCCTTGCAGAACGTAGAAGACTGCGTCCCCTCCATGGCTGTCGGGTTCGCTCGCGCGCGGTCCAACGCCACCCACAGGGATAGTCAGCTCTCCGACGTGCATGTAATCGTTGCTGACGCAGAACTGGATGAGAACGGGATGATCGCGGCCGGAGACGATGTTCAGACGATCGCTTTTTGCGACCTTCACCAGGTCGCCCCTCTTGCGCGCCTGAGCGCCGTCTACTGGATAGGCTCCGAGTTTCTCAAGGCTCATCACGCTCTCCCTTCGTGCTTATAGAGGCGCGTCGGCCCGTCATAGCCGGTCGGAGGGCCATTCTCGTCCCAGATACGCGGTGCGATGCAAAACAAGATAACTGCAGCCTTGTCGCTGAAGTTATAGCCGCGATGCGGAGCGCCCTTGGGGATAAGCACCGCGTCACCGGGTCCGAGTTCCTCTGTCTGCCCGGTTTCGGGGTTTAGGAGATGCACAACACCTTCGAGGACATAGTACACCTCGTCACCCGCGTGAATGTCGGCCGGGTCGAAGTTGCTTCCCGGCGCGAGCTGATAGATGCCAGTGGTCTGCTGGTCCGTGCTGGCGAGCAGGTAGTTGAGGTCGCTCGAGTACGGCTTCGTCCCCGTATAGATGAACATCTTGTAGCTATCGCGCGTCAGATGGACCGGCTTCTTTTCGCTGGGCGGATGTGGGAAATTGCCGAAGTAGCTTGGCAGTTTTGGCATTTTAGTACCTTAGGTCCGGAGTTCGCGGAGCAGCGACTTGAGAAGCCGCCAGGTCGGATCGACTGTCGTGTGGTTGAGGCGCTCGCGCGTGGTGTGGACGTCGAACGCTTCCGGTCCGATCGACAGCATGTCAATGTCAGGAACCTTCTTTCGAAAAAGGCCGAGCTCGAGACTGGAGTGAGAGACTTCCACATGTGGCTGCTCGCCGAACTCGCGCTCGTAAGCGGCTTTGGCGGCGTTGAGCATTCGCGAATGAGGATTGTATGGCCATTCCGGGCAATCCGCGAATGTCTCCACGCTCGCGCCGTTGCCGATGAGTTCTGACAGCTGCCGGATTTTGTCGACGATGTTGTAGCGACGGGAGCTGACGGCGCTTGGGACCGTATTGACGATTTGGATGGCCTCTTCATCGCTTGAAAGCAAGGCGACGGTGTTGGAGCTCTCGACGAGGCCCTCGACTTGAAGGCTTTTGCTCTGGACGCCGTTGGGAAGCAGGTTCAGGGCATCGACCAGCGCCCGGGCGGACTGAGCCGAGAAGACTTCAGTAATCTGCCTCCCTGACTCGCTGACTGTGACCTTGAGGTTGGGATCGCTTGCTTTGTACTCACGCGCAATCGAAGCCGCTTCCGCTTCAATTCTCTGTCTGAGATCGTCAATCCGCGAGGCATCGATCGAAATGATCGCCTCTGCCTCACCCGGGATAACGTAACGGTTCACGCCACCCTTGACTTCGGCTACGCTGGCCCCAGCATCCCGGATGGCAATCCGGAGCAGCCGTCCGAGCTGGACGATCGCGTTAGCGCGTTCAAGATGGATGTCGAATTCGGAATGACCGCTGCTCAGGCCGGAGATCCGCAGCGAAAGGGCGGCCTGCCCCGAAACGCGCGGTTCCCACTGAACCGGAATCTTGAAGCGCACTGAAATATCGCCAGCGCAGCCTGCGAAAAGCGACTTGGGATCGTGCCAGTTCATGTCGAGAAGGCGCTTACCGCTAAGCTTTGTGCCGTCGAAGTGTTGTGCGCCGCCCTTGCCGACTTCTTCTTGAACCGTCAGGACGACTTCAAGCGGCGGATGCGGGATATCGTCGGATGCCAGCAACGACATTGCGAAAGCCACACCAACGGTGTTGTCCGCCCCAAGGGTTGTCCCCGTCCCATGGATGAAATCGCCGATAACCTGAAGTTTGATGCCTTCGTTCTCAAAGTCGTGGTCAACACCCTCGTCGCTCTCGCAGACGATGTCGGTATGCCCGTGAAGAATGACGGTCGGCGAGTTTTCGTAGCCGGGTGTGCCCGGCTTCTTGATGAGGAGATTGTAGATCTCGTCCTGGTAAACCTCGAAGCCGCGTGCCCGGGCAAAATCGGCGATGTGATCGCTGACCTGCTTCTCGTTGTAAGAACCGCGCGGGATCGCACTTAGCTCTTCGAAAAAGCCAAAGAAGATCGCCGGTTCGAGACCAGCAAGAATAGAATTGTCGCGTTTATCTACAGTTTTTCCAGCGGGGAAACTCATTCGGCCCTCCTCCTAATACGGCATCTGCGCAATACTTCTTCCCTCGCCGAACATAGTCCGGCGACCTCGTAAACCGTATTGCATCTCATCTTACGCGCTAAGGCGATCCAGGTTCAGATGCCCTCCACGCATCGAACCATCTCTGCTTTCAGCTCCTATTTCAAACGCAATATTTCATAAAATAGATGAGCTTTTTTCATCTGAATTCGTTATGGTATAAGCTAACGCATCCATTGAAGCGCAGGCCGAGACCTCTACGAGTTTCGGATACCATGTAGGCATCTGCGTAATTTGGAGCTGGCTCGCGAGGTCCCTTCAATCGTCCGGAAGCGGCGCCTTAAGGTGGTCGAGAAACGTCCGGAGCGCGAACGGCACCTGTCGGTGCGAAACGTAGTATGCATGAAAACCCGGCCCAGTAGACGCCCAGTCCGGCAGCACCACTTCGAGCAGACCAGCCGCGAGTTTGTCCTCGACGCGTGCGCGCAGGCAGTAAAAGAGACCGCCCCCCTCCTGCGCCATGCGGATGGATAGTTCTGAATCCCCGAGCGTGAGCAGTCCGGGAACGTCAAGCGCAACCATGCGATCGCCGTCGCCAAGTTCCCATTTGCAGACGTGGTCCGTACCGGTTCGGATCCGGATGCACTCGTGCGTCAAGAGATCTTCCGGCCGCTCGGGCCGCCCTCGTTCGTTGAGATAGGTTGGAGAACCGACCACGACCCATTCAAGTTCGGACGTCAGACGCGACGCGATCATCCCCTCGGGAACTGTTCCCCCATAACGGATGCCCGCGTCAAAACCTTCGGCGACCATATCGATAAAGCGATCCTCGACGCTGACTTCGATCTCGACATCGGGGTAGTTGCGGCGAAAACTGTGCAGTCGAGGTGCGATCAACAGCTCGGCGGCGTCACGCAGCGTGGTCACTCTCACCCTGCCCGTAGGCCCGCTCCTGAAACTATCCAGGAGATCCATCGCAGCTTGGATGCCGAGGAAACGCGGCTCCAGTTCGGCAAGCAGTACTTCGCCGGCGGCGGTGAGACTGATGCTCCTGCTTGTCCGATGAAACAGACGGACGCCGAGACGGGCCTCCAAACCCCTAATCGAGTGGCTGAGAGCGGAGCCGGAAACGCCGCGAAGCGCGGCGGCCTTTCGGAACCCCCCCGCCCGCGCGATCGCGACGAAAGTTTCAAGGTCGGCCAGATCGGCCCGCGTCGATACCATGAGTGATGGATACTCGCACTTGTACTGAATAAGATCGTCCTTGCCGACGCCGACCTTGCTTCAGGCGGCTGGCGTCTTCAATCCTTATTCAACTAACCCTGTCTTTGGTATGTGATGGGCACGGAAGCAGTCAAAAATTTGATCTTAGTTGATTCATGTTGGATCCTGGGAGCGACGACGGGGGATGGGCCCGGTCGCTGAATAATGAGAACCTCCGGGATTAGATGGTCATGCAATGAAGATCATCTTGTCCACAGCCACGAGAAACGGCACCGGTTGGAACGGATACCACCTCCGCGCGGGCGGCCTGGCAGTCCCGGAGGTTCAAGTTCTGAGCTTTCGAAAACGCCGGCTACCAGTCCTGCCGGGTTGGATGGACGACAATATCGTTGATCGTGATCTCCGGGGGCTGATCTAGGGCATAGACCACGGCTTCACCCACCGACGACGGCGGAATACCCTGCTTGTTGAGCTCTCCGGCGATCTTTCTGCCCGTCTCGTCATGAACCTTATCGGCCCAGCCGGTATCGATCACGCCAGGGCTGATCATCGACACCTGGATCCCACTTCCCACGCCCACCTCCTTTCTGAGGCTTTCGGTGATACCGCGTATGAAGAACTTCGTGGCTCCGTAAACGCCTGCCGCCTCGCCGACATGAACGCCGGCGATAGAGCTCATATTCAGGATGCGGCCGGACCGGCGCTCCAACATCGACGGCAGAACGGCGGCAATCGCATGCAGATAGCCACGCAGGTTGGTATCGATCATCTTGTTCCAATCGCCGACCGCGGCATCCTTCCAATAGGAAAAGAGCATGAGGCCCGCATTGTTGACTAATATGTCGACCGGGCCGTACGTCGTCGTGGCGAATGCGACGAGGGCCTTGGTACGCTCAAAATCCGTGACATCGGCAACCTTGTAGCTGGCAATACCTCCCGAACCGGCGATGTCTTCGACAATCTGACTGAGGCGTTCCTCATTGCGGCCGGCAAGGACAACGCGCGCACCTTTTTCCGCCAATCCTCTGGCGGTCGCTGCTCCAATGCCCGAGGAAGCTCCCGTGACGATTGCGACCTTGTCTTTCAGATGTGCCATGATGTGCTCCTTCACTGCGGTTGGGTCAGTTCGGCTTGCCGGGCGGCTTTAACAGGCTCCGGGGTTGTCCGGTTTTCCAACACCTGCCGCTTGGTTTTCTGGTCCCCGCCGACGACATGGTCGATGTCGTTCATGAGGGCCTCGAAGCCCTGCTTGGCGACGAGCGTCTTGTCGTTTTTCTGCTGGCCACCGAGCTTCGTATCGCCCATCCCAGCGTTCGCGTGGAAGTCGCTGTTGGTGGCGCCCGGAAGGAGTGCCGTCACCGTGACCCCGGTCGAGCGCAACTCCTCGCGCAGAGATTCCGCGAACATGTAACCGAATGCCTTCGACGGGCCGTAGACGGTTTCGTATGGCGTGGGCAGGGTCGCCGAAACCGAGGAGGTGATGAGGATCCTGCCGCGGCGGTTCTTGACCATATGTTGGACGACGCGTTTGGCCATATGGACGGTCCCAGTGACATTGATTGCAAGCAGGCGAAACTCATCCTCGAGATCGGTATCGACGAAGGCGCCGCCGATACCGATACCAACGTTCAGAGCCGCGGCTTCCAGTGGGCGCCCCAGCCCCTGCGTGAAAGTCCAGAACCCCTCAACGCCATCGTATGTCGAGGCATCCGCTTTGAACGGATACGCTTCGGCGTCAAGGCTTCGTAGCGCATCGGCGGCCTCGTTTACCTTGTCGCTTGAGCCTGAAATAGCGACGTCAAATCCATTCTTGGCGAATTGTTTGGCAAGCTCGAAGCCTATTCCAGATGAGCCGCCCGTGACCATTGCGAGTGGTTTATTACCAGTCATGATTTCACTCCTTTGGTTTTATCAGCACCACGATCGCCTCGAGGCGCTGGTGACCTAATGCCCGTGGAGCCGGTTGGTTACATGAGCAAAATCGATCGGGGCGGTGAGCAAAAATCACCACCGATCTGGCAGATACCAGGAGTGAGGGACCTTTTGGTCGCGTCCGCGCCAAATTGACGAGGCATTCCCGACGTCACGAAGGCACCCAAGAGTGAACACCCCTCATCGGTGCGTGCGATCCAGCTCACTTCAAGTGGTGGCGGAGTGGCCTATGTTGTTAGGAGGATGAGCTGTCGTTCGCAGCCAGCAGATATGGTCCGACAAAACAAGCGCCCGCATAGCGCTGGTGCGCTTCTTGCGCTGGTGCCGTCGGCCGAGAAAATCCACCGCGACGGCGTGTCCGGCACACCTTCCAGCGGTGACGTCCAATGACGGGAAAGACAAAGATGAGCGAGAGAATGAACAGCATCGTTGCTCCTGGCCGCGTTGCGGTCATCACGGGAGCTGCAAAGGGCATCGGCTTGGCAATCGCGAGGGCTCTCGCGGCCCGCGGCATGAAGCTCGCATTGTTGGATCTCGACACCCACGCACTTGATGATGTTACCTCGACACTCGATACGGACACTCTGGTTGTGAGCGGCGACGTCTCGGATCTATCGACACTGACGAGGTTGCAGGACGAAACGCTCTCTCGGTTTGGCGACGTGGCCATCCTTGTAAACAACGCGGGCATTACGCAAGGAGCCGGCCCCTGGGATGATCCTGTAAAGTGGCGACGCCAGATCGATGTAAACTTCGGAGGTGTTCTAGCCGCACAACACGTCTTCGTGCCCTACCTGATCAAGGCAGCCCGACCATCGGCGGTCGTCAACCTCGGCTCCAAGGAAGGAATTACAACTCCTCCAGGCAATGCCGCCTATTCGGTGGCAAAGGCAGCTGTCAAGGTGCTGACCGAACAGCTGTCGCACGAGCTTTTGAAGGAGACGGGAGGTCGTGTATCGGCTCATCTCCTCGTCCCTGGCTACACGTGGACACCCATGAACATCGCACTCAAGCCGAAGGGCGCTGCCAGGCCCGATGAGGCATGGACCGCAGAGCAGCTGGTCGAATACTTCCTGGCCCGTCTGCTCGACGAGGACTTTTACATCATTTGTCCTGATAACGCGGTCACGTCTGAGATCGATGCCAGACGGATCCGCTGGGCGGCCGACGACATGATCCTGAACCGGCCGGCGCTTTCACGCTGGCACCCCGACTGGATGGATAAATTTGCAGCCTGGTTGAAGGCAGGCCACTGACGGTGGAATGTTTGTAGAGGAGCGTAGTCCAATGCCTAGACCCTATGTAATCTGTCACATGATGTCGCCGCTCGATGGCCGATTGATCGTCAATGATTGGGCCGAGGCAACCGGCCATTCGGTCGATGAGCTCGTGAAGATCTATGACGACCTGCATGAGAAGATCGGCGCCGACGCCTGGCTTTCGGGAAGAGCGACGGGAGAAGAGTTCGCGGACGCCGTCGACCATCCCTATCAAACAACCGGCACGGCCGCGCGACCGATCCATATCGCCAACCCGGATGCCGACGAGTTCGCTGTTATCGTTGATAAGGACGGTCGGCTACGCTGGGACAAGAACGACATTGAGGGGGCTCACCTTGTCGTGCTGACAGGATCTGACGTGGATGATGCTTACCTGGCGGGCCTCACCCAGGCTGGCGTTTCCTATATCGTATCGGAGAAAGATGGCGTCGATCTGAAAAACGCGCTCGACGTTCTCGGAACCGAGTTCGGTGTGAAGCGCTTGATGCTGGAAGGCGGGGCGCAAACTAATGGCAATTTCTTGGATGCGGGTCTTGTTGACGAGGTCAGCCTAGTCATCTTCCCTGCGATCGGAGGCAAGTCGAATACACCGGCCATATTCGAGGGCGGTGAGGATGGGCTTGCCGGCGGGGCGAGGCTCACGTTTATCAGCGCCGAAGCCGCTGGCCTCGGCTCCGTCCATCTGAGATATCGCGTTGGACGTCCGTAGGAGACGTCCTAGGAGAAGACTGTAGAAGGGATCCCCCAATCGGAGGGCCCAGCTTGAGATGGACAGGTGCCGCCTTGCGCGGCATCTATCCGAAGGATTGTTGGCGATATTCACTTGCTCTCCTGCGATGCCACTCGAAGTGGCACATTGGCTCCTTCCAAAGCCGCGCGGACGTCGACTGACGGTTCCTGATCGGTGATGATAACTTCGAACTCGTCAATGGTGGCCAGGACATGAAGAGCGGTATGATTGAAGCGCTTATGGTTTAAGAGCAGGCAGCGACGCGCGGCGCTTGCAATCATCGCTCGCTTCGAGCGGACAACGTCATCATCCATATGGTAGACGCGCAATCCAGAAACTGCCGGCGTTGAGATAAAGGCGATGTCGGCGCTGAGACGCGACAGTGCCTGTTCGGCGACGACGCCGAAAAAACCATTGAACTTCATCGAATAGCGTCCACCGACCGCAATCAGGTTGATCCCTGATTCCGTCTTGAGCCGATCGATGACCGCCGCATTGTTGGTGATCACCGTCAGCGGCCTCCTCTGTGGCAGCAATTCCCCGAGCACCGACGCCATAGATCCGTCGTTGACCATCACCGTCATGCCGGGCTCGACGAGTTCAAGGGCGGCCTCGGCCATCCGGCGCTTGGCCTCGCCCTCCTGCTGCTGGCGAAACCGGAAATCGCTTTCGAAATGGCCTCCTGCCTCGATCGTTGCCCCGCCACGGACCTTGCGAAGCATCCCTGCCTGCTCAAGATCATCCAGATCCCGGTGGATGGTCATCTTGGATACAGCGAACCGATCAGATAGGTCGTCGAGATCCACCACCCTCTGCGCGACCAACAGGTCCATAATGGCCTGCCTCCGATCATCTCTCTTCATATTTTAGTCCTCCGGCGCACTAATCCGATCCTTTAACATCAAGATCCGCCGCTACAAATCACATGCAAACATCATTTTTCGTTAGTTTGTCTTGCTCTATTCGACAACGCCACTGACGCTGCTGGCATAATGGGACACGGCCGAAGGCGCTCATTTTCTAACGAAACAGGATGTTTTGGGGGTTCAAGCGCAAATGTCATCGCCATGGAGATGGTCCCGCGCGTCAGCCGCGCACGAAAGATGGAGGCCTTGTCCTCCATGGTCAACATCGCGGGCTACCGGGTCGTCATCAAAGCGGGCGCGAATATAGGGCTTCTTCACCGGGCAGATCACCGCAGCGGGCAAGGTGTTTGGAAAAGGCCGGAGTCACTGACACCCGGCCTTTTCTCTGCTTATCGCCTTGGGAGGACGATTGTGAACGATGCAGCTTGGCGTTCGCGCTGCTTCAAATCGATCAAACTCTTGATACGTCTCCGTCGGCCACACAAATCTCGACGAGCATGAGCTGGCGATCCGTCAGGCGCGACGGATAGATTTTTGACAGCTGCTCCTCGTGCATGGGAACGATTCGTCGTTCGTCCATACCAACGATTTTGAGCATCTCCTCGGCGGACTCGATCAGACGTGTCTGGCTGCCATTGGCAAGGCCCGGCGGCACAAAGCAGGGATCGGTGGCGTCCTCACCCGTGAGGTTGCTGTAGGTGTAGATGACGTCGCCGGACAGGACAAACTTGCCGTCTCCACCGCCGGTCTCCACCACCACATATTGCGATCCTGCGGTATGGGTGTCGAATGCCGGATAGACATGAACGCCTGGTACCAGGTTTTCCCGCTCTCCCTCCACCAGTTCCAGGCGGCCTTCGATATTTGCCTGGGTCAGATAGAGGATATCCGCCGGATTCAGTCCGGCCTGCAATGAACGGAAGCGCCGACCCTTTGCCAGAATCCACATCCAGGATTCCAATTCTTTCTTCTGAATGAAAATCTTAGCATTTGGGAAGAACTTTAGGCCGCCAATGTGATCGAAGTGCGCGTGCGTGAGGATGACATGCGTGACGTCTTGGGGCCTGATCCCGCATTCCCCGAGAACGATTTCCGGAGGCGTCCAACCGGTAACGCCGATTGAGTTGGCGATCTGGCCTCCGAAATCGGCGGCGTCGTGACCGGCATCGACCAGAACGACTGCATCTCCCGACTTGATGAGTATGTATGCGAACGGCAGGTTCATCGTGCCCTGATTATGGGCGCCGTAAAAAACCCCGCTGACCGGGTGCACCGGGCTTCGAGAGTATTCAAGCACCCAGATCGAATGCGTTCCCATGGTCTTCCTCCCCATGTCCAAGTAGGGACCCTCCACAGCATGCTCTCGTGTCGAAGGTCGACGTGCCTAAGATGGCGGCCGATCGTTTCAGCTCGATCGCCGCATTTGAAAGCAGCCCCAGCAGGGGTGCATCTGAAACCAGGACACCGCGCTGCAGGTGCTCCTCCGCCTCGGCAAGCAGGCCATCTGCCCGTCCAAGATGGGAGAGTGCGTGGCCCTGCCCCGCGAGACCGCGCGAGCCCGCAAGCGAGGAACGGACGGATCGCTTTATCTCTGTGGCGCGATTGGCGAGTTCTCCAATCAAGAGGCGCATGCTCTTCTCCCTCAATGCCATATGCATGAAGGAGTAGATCGCGAGGAGCTCGCCATATGTCGTGACGAGCGCCTCGAGGCATGCGCGCGCCTCCGGCGATGGAACCGAACCCACGAGCGCTTCACAGCGGAAGCCGCCGAAAACGGTGCCTCCGCTGGCCATCATCGTACAGCCGTCGGCAGCGGAGCGTTTGACGGAAGAAGGCTCGCTTCAGTCAAAGCGTCCCAAAATGCAGCGGGTATTGTCTCGTTGATCGCCTTGACGTTCTGCTCGACTTCCAATGCGCTCTTTGCACCCATGACCAGCGTGGCCACTGCCGGATGCGCATAGACGAATTGCATCGCCGCTGCAGGCAAGCTCACCGCATATCTTAAGCAAATGCTCTCGATGGCCTTGACCTTTTCGACGACGGCCGCCGGAACCTTGCCGTAATCGTAAGTGGCCGCGGGACCGCTTACGCCGGTCGCGAGGATCCCGGAATTGAAGATCCCGCCGGCGATCACGGAGACGTTCCGCTGGAGCAACTCGTCGAACGCGGCCTCAAGCGGGGCATGATTCAAAAGGGTGTAGCGGCCGGCGATCAACGAGCAGTCGATTGGAAATTCACGGGCGACACCCACGACAGACTCGGTCTCGTTGACACCCAGACCAATGGCCGATACGGCTCCGCTGGAGCGAAGTTCGTCCAGTGCCTTGTAACCGGAGGCCCGCAACTGGTTCCAATAGAATTCGCTCTGGTCGCCGTGCCATGCCCGACCAACGTCATGCACGAGAAGAACGTCAATATAGTCTAGGCCGAGGCGCTGTTGGCTGTCTTCGAATGCGCGCATCACGCCGTCATAGGTGTAATCGTAGGTATCGAGAAACGGAAGCGGGTCGATCCACTCGATGCCGTAGACGGTCTCTAACTTCTTCGTCCTGCTTGCGGGCTTCAATACGCGTCCGACTTTGGTGCTTACCACCACGTTTTCGCGCAGCTTGTTCGCCCTGAGGGCATGGCCAAGATAATGCTCCGACTTGCCGAATCCATACATCGGCGCGCAATCGAAATAGCGGATGCCGGCCGCATACCCGGCGAGGATCGTCGCTTCGAATTCGTCGTAGGAGACATCGGCGTTGAAGCCAGAGAGCGGCACTGTGCCTAGCCCAAGCGAAGTTACCTGCACTTTGCTTTTTCCGAGCGGCCTAGTTTCAAGTTCGGTCATGTGATCATCCCTAGATGTCGATAGGAGGCGTCGAAGCGATGTAGCTTCCGCCATGCCGTCATTGTTCGGGTAAAGCCCGTGTCCCAAATGCGTGTCAGGTCGCCGGCGTCTGCCGCCAACCACACCAGAAATGCTTGATGGACCTCCGTGGCCTGACTCCTCAATCGGCAAGGTGTAAGGTATAAGGTCATACCTATAGAGGCAAGCGTTTTTTGCATGCCGCCATCCGCATTTTGCGAATTGCTTGAAATGCCGCCTACGCGCAACGGGGCGCGGCAGCTCGTCTCAGCCGATCGTTGATTGCCCTGCCAAGGCCAATCAGAGGCACAGGGGCGAATGCAATCACGTCACTCGCGCCGGCCAAGGCGTCGGCTTCACTCATGGCGGTGTAGAGGTTGCGGGCAGCTTCCTGAAGGTCACCGGAAGAAGACAGCGTCAATTGACAGCCCTCGCACTCCGGTCCGAAACCGACCCAGACCATATTGGCGGCAGGACGGTCGACATTCATCTGAACGGCGGCTTCCGGAGCATAATGGCTCTTTAGCTGGCCTGGTGCCGAGACTTTTTGGGGCCCAGTGTCCTCGTCAATCGGGCCTAGTAAAACTTCCAGTGCCTCCCGCGGAACTGACCCGTGGCGTAGAATAATCGGAGATCCGACCAAAGACAGAATAGTCGATTCCAGGCCGTGATCGCATATGTCTTCTTCCACGATTCCCGAAATCCGTCCGTCCAACTGGCGGACAACTTCCACGAAGCGGGTCGAGGTGACCTTCCCGGAACGATTGGCTGAAGGCGCTGCCACCGGAAATCCGACGGCCCGGATCAGCCGTTGGGCGACACTCGACGAGGGAAATCGGATTGCGACATTTTTCATGCCCGCGGTAACTGCGGTTGCGAGCCCCGCGTCTTCCCGCTTTGGCAGGAGCAATGTCAGAGGTCCCGGCCAAAAGCTGGCAGCAGCCAACTCTGCCTCCGGATTGAAATGTGCCATCCTGCGCGCCATTTCCACGTCCGAAACGTGGATAATCAGGGGATTATGCCGCGGGCGTCCTTTGGCTTCATAGATGCGCTCGATCCCGGCGGGGCTGCTGGCGTCCGCGCCGAGCCCGTAAACCGTCTCCGTCGGAAACGCGACAACTTCGCCATTTCGCATTAGCCGGGCGGCAGCTTCAATCGCGCTGTCGCTGACGTCAAAATGACGGGTGGTGGTCATCTTTTTTCCTCGCGCTGGTTCTGGAAGGGAGCAGAGATCGATACGACCAAAGCCATTGGCTCAGGAGGCCCGGTTCGGCGTGCCTCCTGACAGCCTCAACGTCGTCCCCGCTGGGCCAAACTCAGTTCAAGCCGACTACGCTATGCGGCACGTATGGCTCCTCGAGTTCGCGGACCTCGTCGTCGCTTAGCTTGACGGCCAAGGAAGCGACGGCATCCTTCAGATGCTGTAGCTTCGTTGCGCCGATTATAGGAGCCGTCACGCCCGCCTTTGTGTTAAGCCACGCCATCGCAACGAGGGATCGCGGGACGTTCTTGTCGTCTGCAATCTTTGCGACGACGTCTACGACGCGGCGATCCGCCTCGTCCGCGTGACCGTAGAACCGAGCGGTGACATTGTCGGTCTCGGACCTCAAACTGCTTTCATCCCAAGGCCGGCTGAGGCGCCCGCGAGCCAGCGGACTGAACGCGATAATCCCGACCCCTTCAGCTTTACAGAGCGGCAACATCTCCCGCTCTTCCTCGCGATAAAGGAGGTTCATCTGAGCTTGCATCGAAACGAAACGCGACCATCCGGCAGCGTCCGACTTGTAGAGCGCGCGCGCAAATTGCCATGCGTAACAATTGCTGGCTCCGATGTAGCGAACCTTGCCGCTTCGAACGAGATCGGTCAGCGCTTCCAGCGTCTCTTCGATCGGGGTCGAATTGTCCCAGAAATGAATTTGGTAGAGGTCGATGTAGTCGGTCGCCAGCCGCTTGAGGCTGGCCTCAGCCTCCGCGATGATTGCCTTGCGGGAAAGTCCGACCGCATTCGCTCCATTGCGCATCTTGCCGTAGACCTTGGTGGCAATGACAACCTCATCACGCTGCACCATCTCCCTGAGCAGCTTGCCGATGATCTCCTCGCTGGTGCCGTCCGAGTAGGCATTGGCCGTGTCGAAGCAGTTTATGCCCTGTTCGAGTGCCTCTTTGATAAAGGGCCTACTGTCGTCTTCGGACAAGGTCCAAGCATGGTTGCCGCGATCGGCGACGCCGAAACTCATGCAACCAAGAACCAGTTGCGAAATCTTCAGACCTGACCGGCCAAGCTGACGATATTCCATCTGTCATCTTCCTTCTGATACGGTTTTAGAGCCGAACTTGGCGAGCGACTGCGCCAGCTCTGGATGAGATTTGGCATATTCATGGAGATCGATTCCGGCGACCGCGGCATCCCAGGCCGCACGGACCGCTCTGACACCAGCCGACGGCCCGCCGGGATGGCTGACGACGCCACCACCGCAAAGGTAAAGGTGGTCAAGCGTCTGCTCCGTCCTTCGATAGGTCTCAGGCGCCTGTCCACCCCATTGACCCGAACAAACGACCGGTAGCGGGCGGTCGGCATTACTGAAGATCGGTTTCTGGAGATCATGGAACGACTGAACGAAAGAGGCGTCCGGCTCCCAGTATTTGGCGGCGATGCCGTTGATCTGGAATTGGTCGACGCCGAGAAGTCGCCAAAGCTGTTGGTAGACCGAGAAATCGAACCCAAGACCTGGATGTCGGGTGAGAAGATCCCAGCCGTTGCGATGGGCGTGCAAGACAAGGGACGACCGCCGACGCAGGAACAGAAAAGCGCCCATGCCGATCGAATTGATGTTGATGACGGCGGCGTTTCCACCCTCGCGCACGACCAGGTCGTGCTTGCGAACCATCTCGTCGGGATCGACGTCGGAAATGCCGAAGGCATACATCACCTTCTTGCCGGTGCGCTGCTCCTGATCCCGGATGATCGGCATGATCGCTTTCACCCGCGCCTCCAACGAGGAGTACGGTGGCGACATCAGTTTCTCGTCGTCCTTGATGAAGTCGACACCGGACGCGACGAGTTCAGCAACCACCTGCGCCGTTTCGTCCGGGGTGAGGCCGAGCGCGGGCTTGATGATCGTGCCGATGATTGGCCTATTGTAGACGCCGGTCAGACGGCGGGAGCCTTCGATCCCAAATTGAGGCCCCGGGTAGACGCCTTCAAACTCTGGAGGCAGCTGCAGGCCGATGACCCTCAGCCCGGTGAATTCCTTGATCGACCAGACCCCGCCCAATGCAACCGTGGTGACTGCCGCGAGGTCAGTTCCGATGGCCTCCAGGGGATAGGCGATTGTTGTCTCCGCTCGGTTGAAGACTTCGCCCGCTGCAGGGAGCGAGGGAACCTCGACAGAGTCCAGTTTCTCGAAAGCGACCACGCGCGCGGCCGCGCGCGCCTTCAGTTGCGGCGTCTCTCCGGGCAGGTCAACAAATGTACCCGTCGACTGGTCGCTTCCGATCTTGACCGCCAAGGCCTCAGCGCTCCCGGCGGTCTCAATCCGATAGGTGACCAGAATGTCCGAGGGCCTGCGCTGAGCCAGATCCATCGCTCTCATGCCTCCGGAACTGGCGCGCCTTCAGGGATGAGGCCGGACGACTTCAGGTCGGCCCAGAACGCAGCCGGAACCGGCGTCGAGATCGCGGCGACGTTTGCGGCGACGTGTTCGGGCGCCAGCGCTCCCTGTACCACCGCGGTCACTGCAGGATGTGCGTAGACAAATTGTGTCGCTGCAGTCGCAAGCGAGACGCCATGGCGCTCGCAGACGGCTTCGAGCGCCTCGACCTTGCGGACGATCGCTTCAGGCGCGGGCTGGCAATCGTAGGTGCGGGTGGTTGTCATCGACTTGCTACCCTCGGCGAGGATGCCGGAGTTGTAGATGCCAGCCGCAATGATACCGATGCCGCGACGCTGCATTTCTGGATAGAAATGGTCGAGAGCGCCGTGGTTGAGCAGGGTGTAGCGCCCGGCGACCATGGAGCAGTCGAGATCAAATTCCTCCGCCACCTGCAGGACCGACGCGGTTTCATTGACGCCGAGGCCGATGGCCTTCACGGAGCCTGTGCTGCGCAGCTCGTCACACGCCTTGTAACCGCTCGATCTCAGCGCCGAAAGGTGGGTGCTATACGCCTCGCGGTGCCATTCGCCGCTCACGTCGTGGAGATAGAGGATGTCAATGTGGTCCATACCCAGGCGCTGCTGGCTATCTTCGAAAGCGCGCATGATGCCGTCATAGGAATAGTCGTAGTCATCGACGAATGGCAGCGCCTTCACCCAGTCGATGCCGTAAAGGCTCTCGGCGCGCTTTGCGCGGCTTTCCGGCTTGAGTATCCGCCCCGCCTTGGTGCTGACCACGACCTTGCCGATGAGATCATTGTTGCGAAGGACATGGCCGAGGGAATGCTCGGACTTTCCAAGGCCGTAAAGGGGCGCGGTGTCGAAATAGCGGACACCCAAGTCGTATGCCTTGAGGACGACCGCCTCGAAAGTCTGGAAGCTCACATCGACATTGCACCCACCGAGCGGCGAGGTACCCAGCCCTAGCGAGGTCAGCGTCACATCGGTCTTTCCAACTTTTCTCTTCAACATGATGGTCGATCCTATTTCCCTGGTGTAAGGCGGACGGCCGTATGGGCCGTCCGCCGTTGTCCGATTACATGTACTTCTCGACATTGGTGGAATCGAGCACGAGCCACGGCACGACGTAGTCCTTCTCGGTGCCGCCCTTCCATTCCATCAGCGAGCCCCAGATTTCGGACTGTGGCTTGTAGCTCTCGCCCTTGATCGCCCGCAGTGCGAGGTCGACCGCGCCCTGGCCTTCGGCGCGGGCGTACTTGTAGAGGCTGACCGCCATCTCGCCCTTCTTCACGGCGCGCTTTGCGTCCGGGATGCCGTCGATCGCAAGAACGGGAACGGTCTTGAGATCGATGCCGGCGCTCTTCATGGCTTCGATCGCGCCAAGCGCCATCTCGTCGTTTTCCGCAAGGACGCCGTTGATCTCACCCGGGTGCGCGAGCAACCAGTTCTCCATGAGCGCCTGACCCTCGGCGCGGCTCCAGTTGCCTGTCTTGTCTTCGATGAGCTTGAGGTTCGGGAACTTGGCGAGACCAGCGTCGATGCCTGCTCGGCGCTCGATCTGGGCCGACTGGCCGATCGGACCCTCCATGAGGACGACGTTGCCGCCGTTCGGAAGGCGCTTGGCGAGTTCCTCAGCGATGATCCGGCCGCCTTCGGTATCGTTAACGATGATGGACGCGGTGTATTTCGTCGACTTGGTCTTGAGCGCTGACACGATAAGCGGGATTTTCGCTTCGGCGGCCTTTTCGATCGGCGGTGCCGAGGCCTCGAGGTCGAACGGTGACATGATGATCGCGTTGAATTGTTGGGTGATCGCTGTGTCGATCTGGTTCGCCTGTGTCAGTGGATCATACTTGCCGTCGAAAACGGTGATCTCGACCTCGCCCGATTTGACGGCGGGATGGTTCTGGATTTCCGTCGACCAAGCCTTCATGTACTCGCCGGACTCACCGAACGAGAGAGCCGCGATCCGAATTTTGTCCTGCGCGAAGGCGAAGTTCCCGCCAGCCAACGTCGCTACGGCGATTGCCATACCCACACCCGCATTGAGCAGGTTCCTCCTAGACATCTGCATTTCATATTCTCCTCTGGTTTAAGATACGTCCGGACGCGACACGCTGGGCCGGACATTGTCGCCGGCCTTCCCCGGCGGCAATTTCGGGATTGGTCTTATTTGCGGATTTGGTCGGCGATGACCGCGACCACGATGATCGTGCCCTTGAGGACCTGCTGGTAGTATGAAGACACGCCCATGAGGTCCATGCCGTTGTTGATCGTGCCGATGATGAGCGCGCCGATCAGTGTGCCGAGCAGCGATCCGCGGCCGCCCGCAAGGCTCGTACCGCCGATCACGACGGCGGCGATCGCATCGAGTTCATAACCGATGCCCGCTTGCGGCAGCGCAGCGGTAGTGCGAGCCGTCAGGACAAGCCCCGCAAGACCAGCCAGGAGGCCCGAGATCACATAGGTCGCACCGACGATCACCTTGGTGGAAATGCCGCTCGTGCGAGCCGCCTTCTCGTTGCCGCCAACTGCGTACACATAACGGCCGAAAGTCGTATAGTTCAGAACGGTCCATCCAATCAGGAAGACGACGAACAGGATGACGATCGGTACCGGGATATACATGATCTGCCCGGAGCCGATCCACTTGAAGGGATCCGACAGATTCGGGATGGGGCGTCCTTCCGAAAAGATCAAGGTGAGACCGCGGGCCACGCTCAACATGCCAAGCGTCACTACGAACGGCGGGACCTTGACCGCGGCAACAAGCACGCCGTTCACCAAGCCGAGGCCGGCTCCCGCCGCGAGGCCCGCAAAGATACCGAAAAGCACGAACTGCTCGTTGGTCTCCGTTACGAGGCTGGCGGCGATCATGCCCGCGAGCGCCATTACGGAGCCGACCGATAGGTCGATGCCCTTAGTAAGGATGACGAAGGTCACTCCGATCGCCAGAATGCCGTTGATCGACGACTGGCGAACGAGATTCAGCCAATTCAACCATGTCATGAAGTACTGGTTCGCGAACGCGAAGAACGCGACGATCAGGAAAAACACGAGAACGATGCTGAACTGCCTGATCATTTCCCCGGCGCGGAAGTTTCCGGGCTTCGCCGCAGCGATGGTATTCATTACTCAAGTCCTCCCGTGAATGGGGCTACGACCGCTCATCAGCTCGCCATGTCCATAAGCGTTTGTTGCGTTGCTTCGGCACCGTCGATGATGCTGAGCAGCTGCCCCTGTTTGAAAATCGCGATCCTGTCGCTGAGCTGCATGATCTCCGGTGCCTCCGAGGAGACCACGAGGACGCCGTTGCCCTTTGCCGCGAAGTCTCGCAGGAACGCGTAGATCTCCTGCTTGGAACCTTCGTCGATGCCACGCGTCGGTTCGTCGCAAATGAGAAGCTTTGGATTTGTCAGAAGGCACCGGGCCAGCACGACTTTTTGTTGGTTGCCCCCTGACAGAGTTTCGACGGCAACATCTGGCGACGCCGACTTGATCCTCTGTGAGACGATCATGTCTTGAACTGCGCTGCGCTCTTTGTCCCCGCGGATGAAACCGCTGATGGCCATCAAGGCCAGCGATGAAAGCGTGATGTTGTGGGCGATCGATGCCGACAGCACGAGACCACTGTCCTTGCGATCCTCGGTCACCATCGCCATTCCACGTTGAATTGCGTCCTTAGGACTGCCTGGCTTGACCTTACCGCCGTTGAAGACAACTTCGCCTCCCGTTGGTGAGTGCAGCCCGAATATTGTCTCGAGGAACTCGGTTCGTCCGGACCCAAGCAGCCCGTAGATTCCGACCACTTCGCCCGACGCCACGTCTAGCGAGATGTCTCGGAAATGAGGCCCTCGCGCCAAGTTCGACACCGAAAGCAGGATTGGCGCGTCTTCGAGAGGCTTGCCCTTCTCGACCAGCTTGACCTCACGGCCGACGATCTGTGTCACAAGATGACGGCGGTCGATGTCGCTGATGTTTCCAGTCTCGATGAAACAGCCGTCGCGGAACACTGTGTACTCATCCGCGATCTCGAAGATTTCGGTGAGTTTGTGAGACACGTAGATAATTGCGGAACCGCGCGCGGTGATCTTGCGGAGCGCGTTGAATAAGACATGGACTTCGTGTTCGCCGATAGCCGATGTCGGCTCGTCCATGATGACGATATGTGCCCGATAGCTGAGAGCCTTCGCAATTTCGACGAGCTGAATCTGGGCGAGGCTCAGTTCCCCCATCTTCTTGGCAGCGTCGACTTCAAAGCCGAGTTCATCGAGGAATGCCTGGGCGTCCCTGCGCATCTGGCTAAAATCGACGAGCACACCAAGCCGTTTCGGCTCGCGTCCAAGGTAAAGGTTCTCGGCGACAGTCATCTCGGGGACGGGGGACAGCTCTTGAGTGATGATCGCAATGCCGTGACGCAAGGCGTCAGCGGCGCTTTTGAAGTCGACCTGCTCGCCATCGATCTCCACTATCCCGCCATCGCGGCGGAGCAGTCCCATCGTGATGTTGAGGAATGTCGACTTGCCTGCGCCATTACCGCCGCACAAGGCATGGACGGTCCCGGCCTTTAGAGTCAGTCGGCCATCAATGAGCGCTGGGACGCCGTTGAACGACTTTTCCACGCCCTCGGCCCGCAGAAGCACGCGTGCCGAAGACGACTGCGCGGTTGCCTGAACTGTTATCTTCTCAGTTGCGTTGACCATGATATGACGTCATACCTCGTAAAATCGAAATCTATGCCGCGTGTGTGCGGATCGCATGCCGTATTGGTTCTACGCGGCGTCCAGTTCGAGGATCGCGCGTGCCTCCTGAGGTGTAGCCGGCTCACGTCCGACCTTTTGGGCAATCTCAACAGCGCGCGATATGACTTCCGCGTTCGTGGGTGTGCCGAACTCGCGATAGGGATAGTCGCCTATTCCAATAGCCATGTGGCCGCCCAGACGGCAGATCGCAGGAGCAATGTTCAACAGATTGCCCCCAAGGCAATTGACCGTCCATTCGATCGGCCGGTCGTCGGGCAGAAATGCAAGATGCGCCATGAGACCCGCCTCGGTCGGCGGATGCCCGGTAATGTATCGCCCTCCCGTTAGGTGCAGGAGAAAGTAGGCGGGCCCTCTCACAAGGCCCGCGTCCATCAGAGCGATCGCGCGGCGCGTGAACCCAACAGACCAGGAAACCAGCTTCGGCTTTACGCCCTTTTCGGCCAATGTACGCGCGTAGTGCGCGAGACTTTCGGTCGTGTTGAGATACAAACGTTCTGGATTTTCGAACCTGCGCGTCTCGGCATCCCAAAGCTCGAGATTGGCCGAACCGGTATCGATGGGCGCAATATCGGGCTTCGTAGCAGGGTCCAATGCCAAGGTTGCGACCGTGTCGATGCGCTTCATGGCGTCGGCATCATTCGAGATAAAGCCGAGCGTGGGAAGGATGAGTAGATCGGTCGCCCGCCTGACTTCGCGGATGATTTCAGCGTTTGCCTCAACGGTGTTTGTCGCACCGCCGTCGGCTGTCCTGGCATGATAGTGGAGAATCGCCGCTCCCGCCTTGCGGGCTGCAACGGCGGCCTCAACGATCTCGTCGGCGGTGTATGGGATATTAGGGTTGGATGTGCGCGGCGCGTACTCGTTGACCCTGGCTTCGAGGATGATTTTCTTTTGCATCTTTTGCTCCTTACGCCGCCAGATAACCCGAGGTGCCCGCCTTTGCCCGCAGGAAGAAGTCATCGGCACCAATCTGCCCGCCCTTCAGCATGACTTCGAGGCCATCGACTTCGGCGTCGCCCGGCGCATCCAGGCGGCAGACATGGCAATTTTGAACTTCGTCAAAAACGGCGATCTCGAGCGCTTCGGCGCCGATTGTCCGCACCGCATAGCTCGAACTGTCACCGCCCGAAAACACGATCCGCGGCAAGGAAACCGCGCGACGCACGGCACGCGCAACGTCACAGTAGATGGCGCCCAAGCGTTCCGCGGGAACATCGCCGCCGGCCACACGGCCGGTTTCCCCGCGAGCGGTGTAGATGATTGTAGGTCGACCGCGCACAAGGCTCTCGATCGCCTTCAAAGCAGCCTCCCGCGCAACTGCCTCAGCATCATCATCGGACCGGACTGTCGAGACATCCAAGTGGACAAGGTTCCACCCGGAAGCTTCGGCCACCGCAATCTGGCGCCCGGTTTGCAGGGCGCAACTACCTGATAAGACGAGTAGATTTTCGACGCCGGCAATCTCCGTCTTGACGGGCTCCGCCGACGATAGCAGGCCCGAGCGGGCCCAAAGAGCGCCGAGTTGTTGCGCCAAGCCTTGAGCTGCAAGCGCGAACATCGGACGTGTCGGATACCGCGCCCAGAGCAGATCGGCGACAGCCGCAAGATCCGCATTTTCGAGCCCATCGAAAATGACCCCTGCCCCCTCTTGGAAGGCCTTGAAGACACGCTCCTCCATTGCCGAGCGGTTCCGGATTGCGGGAAGCGTGACGTTGACGAATTCCTTATCTGTCTGCCCAGCCAGATGCATGCGCAGATCCGCCTCGTGCATCGGCGTCCTGGGGTGGCGCGACATGCTCGGGTGCCGGTCGAGCCGCTCAATCCTGTCGGCAAAGCGCGCGAAGTGATTTCCGAAACAGGTGTAGCGCCCGAAGTCCGGGGTCGCGGCGAGGACTGGAACGTCCCTCTTGCCGAAGTGAGCCGCAGCGCGCGCTAGGACAGCACCATAGCTTCCAACGGTGGGCGACGAGTCGAACGTCGAACAGATCTTGTATTGGATAAGCGGACTGTTGAGGGTGCGCATGATCGAAAACGCGCTGTCAAGCTCCTCGTCGAGCTCGACGCCGGACAACGCCCTTGCGGTACCGGCGAAGCCAAGCACATCATAAGACAGAGCATCTGTTGACGCCGTCTGTGCTGAAGGGCGTGCGAGATAGAGTTTTCCCTTCACACCACTGCGATGGAACTGCGCCAGGTTTTCGGAAGAACCCGTGAAGTCGTCGCCGTAAAACACGGCCTTGAGCTTGCCAGCTGATGTCATCGGATCCTCCCAATATCCCGGCCGAGGATATCTTCCTCCATACATCAGCCGGGCTTCACTCTTGACAATACTCATAGAAGCAGCACATAACTCTGTCAAGGTCATACCTTATACCTTATACCTCATATCTTGAAAATTGGAGGACGAGATGAGACTTTCTGGACGCACTGCCGTGGTGACCGGAGCTGGCCGGGGCATTGGACTAGCGATCGCTGAAGCCTATGTTCGCGAAGGCGCGAACGTCGTGATCGTTGATCGCGATCTCGAAGTGGCTAACGAGGCTGCGGAACGGCTTGGGGAGCGGACTTTAGCGGTCCGTGCCGACATTTCCGTCAGCGAAGACGTCGAGACGATCGTCAAGGAATCGGTCAGCCGTTTCGGCACAGTCGACATTCTCGTCAATAACGCGGGCGTGGGCGCAACCACGCTGTTTCTCGAAAGCTCGAGGGAGGAATTCGAGCGCGTCGTCCGGATCAATCTGACGGGAACATTCCTCGTGGCGCAAGCCTTTGCTCGGATCATGGCCGCCAAGGGCTACGGGAGGATCATCAATATTGCATCCTTGTCCGGCCAGAAGGGCGGTGTCGGACGTTCGGCCTATGGAGCCTCAAAGGCCGGCGTCGAACTCCTCACGAAGGTTATGGCGGTCGAACTCGCGGAATCGGGAATCAATGTGAATAACATCGCACCGGGCCCGATATTGACCGAGGTCTCGAAAGTCATGCACACGGTCGAAACACGTGACGCCTATCATCGGCTCGTTCCGCAACGTCGTTATGGCGAACCATCGGAAATCGCTGATGCCGCGGTGTTCCTTGCGAGCGACGATGCTGCCTATATTACGGGGCACACCCTGAACGTCGACGGCGGCTTCCTGGCCGCTGGCCTCATGTTCCCATTCGATCCGAAAGCCTCGAAGCGGCTGGGACAAATCAGCGAATAACCTGGAGAAGTGGCCAGTTCGACGTTCGGCATTTGTCGCAAGCGGTAAAACGCGGTATGACCTCGTACCTATTCGATTTCTGATTGGAGCGTGACCAGGAATGCTGTCTGTTGACCCAAAGAAAATCCCAAGCCGGCTGGACATAGCGCTCGACTACATTACGGGCGAAATTGCCAAAGGCAACCTCGGGCCTGGCGACAAACTTCCCAATGAAAAAGAGCTGGCCCAGCTTCTCGGGATCAGTCGCACTCCAATCAGAGAGGCGATCAAAACGCTCGCGGTCTCGGGTCTTGTCGAGACGCGTCATGGCTTTGGAAATTACATCCGTAAGGACGAAGGCCTTCCGGCGATGCCGCTCGCGATGTTTCAGCTCTATCTTCAGAGCTCGACGCCTGAGATGCTGATGGAACTGCGATACGTTTTCGACCGCAACTGTTCAGAACTCGCGTCGCTGCGGCGTACGGACGAAGACCTCGCCACGATGAGGGAGTGCATCGACCGACTAAAAAGGCTGTCGGAGGATGCGAACTCCGCGATCGAAGATCTTCTCAAGGCCGACCTCGATTTCCACCGAGCAATATACAAAGCTGCCGGAAACCCGTTGATCGTCGTGATCGCCGACTTCGTGCTGACGATGGTCGCGCCTTGGGTGCAAAAATCGCTAGAGGTCAGTGGCAAATGGCGCGCAGTCGATCTCCACGAACACATGTTTCAGATGATCCGGGACAGAAAGACCGGCGACCTCAGCCGCGAGAGCGTCGAGGAAAACATGGAACACTTCCGCACATCGCTGTTGAAGTGACAGGGAGGACATCACGTCAAGACATAGCGCATCTTGCATTTCGCGCAGGTCCCACTGCGATCATCACCGGCGGCATCTGTAGGCGGACGCGAAGCTTGGATACCGCAAGCCGCCCGGCCTATTCGTCGGTTCTGAAAATTGCCAGAAAACGATAAAGCGCCAGGCTGATTGCGCCTGGCGCCTCGACCGCGAGCAATGCTTGCCCAGCTTTTCAACTAGCGGGCGTGGTATTTCGTATCGACTTCGTCGATAGCGGCAACATTGCTGGCCGAGCGACCGTTCTCGTCGAACCTCTGGGCGAGGAAGGAGTCGACGATCGTCTTCGCAAGTTCCGATCCAATGACGCGGGCGCCCATGGTGATGATCTGGGCGTTGTTCGACAACGCCGCCCGTTCGGCGGAATAAGTATCGTGTGTGAGGGCTGCCCTTATGCCCGGCACCTTATTTGCCGAAATGCAGACGCCGATCCCGGTGCCGCACACCAGGATGGCCTTGTCGTAGGTGCCCTCGAGCACGCCGTTGGCGACCCTGTCGGAGAGGTTCGCATAGAAATCGTCGAGACCGGCGTCCGTCCGGGAGACCTCGAACACCTCGAAACGATCCTTGAGATAATCGGCGAGGACCTTGGCGAGGCCTTCGCCCGCGCTGTCGCCTGCTACTGCAATTTTCATCTTCATCACTCCTCAGATTTTGGCCGCGCACTTTTCGAGGATGTCGAGGTAGCCCTCGATCTTCCAGGCCGAGCGGCCGATGAACAGCCCATCGACATGAGGGCAGGATATGAGCTCTTCGCAGTTGTCCGCGTTGACCGAACCGCCGTAGAGGCAGGGAATGCGCCGGCCGAGCACGGCTTCCGCGAACGCGATGATCTCGGCCTGGCGGGCGTCGGCGTAGTCCGCTGTCGCGGGGATCCCATCGACGCCAATGGCCCAAACAGGCTCGTAGGCAAGCAGTATCGGTTTGTCCTTCTGGTCGGTAGAAAGGCTTCCCAACGCGCCGCGAACCTGGTCCTCGAGGACGTCGCGGGCGCGCCCGGCCTCGCGTTCGGGAAGTGTCTCCCCTATGCAGATGAGCGGGATCAAGCCGTGGCGAACCGCCGCCTCGACTTTCAGTCCTACCGTCACGTCCGTCTCACCGAAATGTTCACGCCTCTCGGAGTGACCAAGCTCGACGATGTCGAGGTTGCAGTCCTTAAGCATCAAGGGCGAAATCTCGCCCGTCCAGGCGCCCTCCTCGTCCCAGTGCATGTTCTGCGCGCCGACCTTCACCGACGTGCCCGCCAACGTGGTCTTCACTTCCCGGACAACAGTGAAAGGGGGGATGACAAAGCGCTGGATGCGCGGATGGGACGTGATGTCTGCGGCCCTGAGACCGTGCGCAAACTGCGCGGCATCGGCAAGCGTCTTGTTCATCTTCCAGCTGGTGCCAATCCAGAGGGTTTTCTTCTCGGTCATCGCCGCTTCACCACGTTTGCGTTCAAATGGATGTTGGCCGACCTAGAGCGAGCCGGCTCGATACCGCTTCGCCATTTCCGCGAGCGGCACAACGTGAATGGAGCTTGCGCGCCCTGCCGTTCCGAAAGCTTCGAATCTTTCGCGACAAAGCTTCGAAAGCGCCGTCATTGCGGGCTTCAAATATTTGCGAGGGTCGAATTCTGTCGGATCTTCGGACAGCACTCTGCGCACCTGTCCCGTCATTGCCATGCGGCAATCAGTGTCGATATTGACCTTTCGTACGCCATGCCGAATGCCGCGCAGGATTTCCTCCAACGGCACGCCCCAGGTGGGCTTCATCCGCCCGCCGAAGCGATTGAAAATTTCCTGCAGCTCCTCCGGCACGCTTGACGAACCGTGCATGACGAGATGGGTATTCGGAAGTTTCCGATGGATCGCCTCAATAACATCCATTGCCAGCACGTCACCGTCCGGCCGGCGTGAGAACTTGTAGGCGCCATGGCTGGTGCCCATTGCGACGGCAAGCGCATCCACCTTGGTCTCCGCGACAAATTTCGCGGCCTCCTCCGGATCGGTCAGAAGCTGATGCGGATCGAGCTTGCCTTCGACGCCGTGACCGTCTTCCGCCTCGCCCGTACCGGTCTCAAGCGAGCCCAGAACGCCAAGCTCCCCTTCCACCGAAACCCCTGCCCAATGGGCCGTGTCGCTGACGCTTCTCGTGACCTTGACGTTGTAGTCCCAATCTGCCGCGGTTTTCCCGTCAGCAAGGATCGATCCGTCCATCATGACGGACGTAAAACCATGCTGAATCGCGGTGACGCAGGTGCTCGGTTCGTTTCCGTGGTCAAGATGGACGCAAACGGGGATATGCGGATAGATTTCCGTCACCGCCTCCATCATGTGCTTGAGCATGATGTCGTTGACATAGGCTCGGGCCCCACGGCTCGCCTGGAGAATCACAGGCGAATCCGTTCCGTCGGCCGCTTCCATGATGGCAAGCGCCTGTTCCATGTTGTTAATGTTGAACGCCGGGACGCCGTAGCCGTGTTCGGCGGCATCATCCAGCAGCTGGCGGAGAGTAATCCTGGCCATGACGTGTTACTCGCTGGTTGGATTGGAATTGAGATAGCTTGCGATCAGGTCGACCTCCGTCGCTGAACCGAAAACCAGCGGCGTGCGGCAATGGTGAGAGGTCGGGATCTTGTCCAGGATGGCGGTCGTGCCGTCGGTGGCCCGCCCCCCGGCCTGCTCCATCAGGAACGCGATCGGATTCGCTTCATACACCAGGCGAAGGCGCCCATTTTCAAAGCCGGGTCGCTTGTCGCCGGCGTAGAAGAACACACCGCCCCTGATCAGGATCCGGTGGAGCTCTCCGACTGCCGATCCGAGCCAACGCATGTTGAAATCGCGGCCGCGCGTTCCCTCCTTGCCGGTCAGACAATCCTGAAGATACAGGCTCATGGCAGGGTGAAGGTGACGGTGGTTGGAAGCGTTATATGCAAGCTCGGACGTGTCCCGAGGTATCTGAACCTGCCTTTTGACGATCAGGAACTCGCTGGTTTGGGGATGCAGCGTCGCCAGCAGCACACCCTCTCCGACCGAAAAGCCCAAATCGACCGTGTTGCCGAATGAGACATAACCGGCCGCGGCCTGGCGCTTTCCAGGGGTTAAAAAGGGATCTTCAGCTTCGCAGAAAGGCATGATCGAGAAGATCGTGCCGACGGGCGTGCCCAGCCCGACATTGCCTGAACCGTCGATCGGATCGATTGCGACCGCAAAATGCTGGCCATTGAGCATAACTGGCGCGTCGGCCTCCTCGGACAGGACCCTGGCAGCGCCTGCGCGTGCGAGTATTTCGATGAACAACTCGTGCGACGCGATGTCGATTGCCTTTTGCGCATCACCGTCGGTATTTGATCCGACAAGGTGGGCCAGATCGCCCTCCAGGGAACCGGCTGCGATGCGTGCGGATAAAAGACAGGCGGCATCCAACACACCGTTGATTAGAGCCGCCACCCCCTGACGGGACAAATCCTCACCAGCCCAGGTCGAGAGGTACTCATCGACAGAACCGTACTGGACGCCCGCTTCGTCATTTCCGTGTGTCGCCGGCGCGCTCATTGCTTGCCCCTTATCCTTGCTAGGGCGCGCGTGACGATTGAGTCACGCGTGATCCCAAATTGCTCGTACAGCGTCTCGGCAGGCGCAGACGCTCCGAAGCCGGACATCCCGATCACGTCGTCTTCGCTGTCGACATACCTAGTCCAGCCGAACTTCGAGAGCGCTTCCACGGCAATGCGCGGCGCGTTGCCGAGGACCGAGCTGCGGTAATCCTTGGGCTGCTGTTCGAAGAGATCCCAGCTCGGCATCGAGACGACAGCGGCGGGAATGTTTCTCGCCTCAAGCTCGTCGGCAGCCTGGATCGCAAGCGCGACTTCCGTTCCGGTGGCGATGATTGTGACGGCACGTTCGCTGCTCGCTTCCCGGAGCACATAGGCTCCCCGTGCGCAGCGATTGATGCCGTCACGCTGGGCGCGCAGTTGCGGGACATTCTGCCGCGAGAGCGCCAAAACCGACGGCGTGTTCTTGCTGGTTATTGCAAGATCCCAGCATTCCAGCGTCTCGATGGTGTCGGCGGGCCGGAATACATGCAAGTTCGGCATTGCCCTGAGGCTGGCAAGATGCTCGACGGGCTGGTGCGTCGGACCGTCTTCGCCAAGACCGATCGAGTCATGCGTCATCACGAAGATAGAGCGGACGCCCATCAGAGCCGCCACACGAATGGCATTGCGGCAATAATCCGAGAAGACGAGGAACGTGCCACCATAGGGTATGACGCCGCCGTGAGCCGCCATACCGTTCATCGCGGCGGCCATGGCAAACTCTCTGACGCCATAGCTGACATACCGCCCGCTTGCAGCGGCGGTGAAATCGCTGTCGACGGCCGGAACCCGGGTCAAGTTTGAGTGGGTGAGGTCAGCGGACCCGCCGATCATTTCCGGAAGCAGCTCCGTCAGCGCTTCCAGTGCGATCTGGCTTGCCTTACGCGTTGCCACTGATTGCGGCTTGTCGAGCAGCTTTGCCTTGGCGGCGTTGACCGCTTCCTCATATCGCGCTGGCAATGAGCCGGCGGTGCGGCGTTCAAACTCACTTCTGACATCTGCGCCCGCTGCTTCGAGCCGCGCTTGCCAGTCCTTGCGCGCCTTGGCGCCCTTCGCGCCGACTTCGCGCCAAGTTTTGAGGATTGGAGCAGGAATCTCGAAAGTGTCCGCCGTCCAGCCATAGGCTGCCTTCGTCGCGGCGGCTTCGCTGGCGCCGAGCGGTGCACCATGTACGGAGCTTGTTCCTGCCCTTGACGGAGAGCCGTATCCAATGATGGTTTTCAGGGCTATGAGGGATGGTCTGGATGCTTCCGCCTTCGCCTGCGAGATCGCCGCGTCAATCGCATCCGGATCATGACCGTCGACGCGCTGCGTGTGCCATCCATACGCGTCGAACCTCGCGAGCACATCTTCCGAAAACGCGATTGCGGTCGAGCCGTCGATGGTGATGGAGTTGTCGTCGTAAAGGAGGATCAACTTGCCGAGCTGCAGGTGGCCGGCCAGCGAAGCAGCTTCCTGACCAACACCTTCCATGAGACACCCATCTCCACAGAAAACGTAGGTCCGGTGGTCGACAAGCGCTGCGCCAAATTCGGTTGATAGGCGCCGCTCCGCGATAGCCATTCCGACAGCCGACGCGATCCCCTGTCCGAGCGGCCCGGTGGTCGTCTCGACGCCAGCGGTGTGCCCGAATTCGGGATGACCTGGCGTTTTGGAGCCCCATTGGCGGAAGTTGCGAACCTGCTCAATCGTCATGTCTTCGTACCCGGTGAGGTGCAGAAGGCTGTAGAGCAGCATCGAGCCATGGCCGTTCGACAGGACGAAACGATCGCGGTCCGGCCAGCCAGGTTCGCTTGAATCGAACTTGAGGTGCCGGCCGAACAGCACCGCCGCTGCATCAGCCATGCCCATGGGCATTCCGGGGTGTCCGGACTTTGCGGCCTCAACCGCGTCGATTGACAGGACACGGATAGCGTTCGCGAGATCGCGGATCGAAACTGCTGCTGTCAATTCTTCCTCCCTTATAAACCGCGACCAATGTGGCGCACTTTATTGGACATCACAATATCGAAATCACAACATCACGCGGAGGATGCGATGAATATAACAATATCACATTCAGACTGCAAAAGTGCGTCCATCGACGTCATACCTCATACCTTATACCTCCATATCTGCGCAATAGCTTTTATTGGCTTCCACGTCGATCGGGAGCCGGAAGGATCAGCCCAGGTCGCTTTCACGGGGCGGTCTGCTTCGATCCGTTTGGTGGCAAACGGACGGATGACCAGCGTGATCACTACCGCGTTGGGCGCTCGAGGTTGGTTGAAACCATCCAATGCGGAATGCTCAATTCGGCTCGCCGATGTTTCCCGACATTTCTCAGTTGACAGCTTTTACAAATGCATTAACGTATACGTTATTGAATTCGAGGAACTCAATAGGCTTTAAAGGGAGGAACCGAAATGCCTTTGACGATGCGCAAGTCCCTGCAGATGATCGCCCTTGCCACTGCCCTCGGCGGTAGCGCTGCTTATGCGCCGAGCGCCTTCGCGGTCGATATCGATAAACAGATCAAGGATATTGAAAGTCACCCGGCAAGCGGGCCCAACGGCGAAAAAGCGACCCTCGCGAGCGACCTGAAGCTATCCGCCGAAGAGATCGAAAAGATTAAGGCGAAGCATGCCAAAGCGGCCATTGTGATGCACTACACGGCGTCTGACTGGGCCAAGGCCCAGATGGCCGGGCAAAAGAAGGCCCTGGAAGAGCTCGGCGTCGAAATCGTTGCGACGACTGATGCTGGATATCGCGCGGAGCAGCAAGTTTCAGACATCGAAAGCGTCATGGCGCTCAAACCTGACGTCATGATCACCGTTCCCGCCGAGCAGTCAGCCACGGCCGCAGCATACAAGAAAGCTGCTGCCGCTGGCATTAAGATCATCTTCCTTGACCAGACCGGCGCCGGGATGAAGGCTGGCAAAGACTATGTGAGCCTCGTGTCTTCCGACAACCGCGGGATGGGAAAGGTCGCCGCACTGCTCATGGCTAAGGCGCTCGACGGCAAGGGCGAAATCGGTCTCATCCCGCATGCGTCCGACCTTTTTGCCACCAAAGAACGCGTGGTCGGCTTCAAGGAAGCGATCAAGGATTATCCGGATATCAAGGTCGTCCAGGAGACCGGTGTCGGAGGCCCTGATTTCTCAAGCGAATCCGAGCGCGTCGCCTCCGCAATGCTGACGGCCCACCCCAACCTCAATGGCATCTGGGCCGTGTGGGACGTTCCAACAGAAGGCGTCCTGTCAGCGGCGCGCGCAGCGGGCGCGTCCAAGAGCCTCGTCATCACCACTTGCGACCTTGGCGTCAACATCTCGATCGACATGGCTAAGAAGGGTTACGTCAAGGGAACCGGATCCCAGCGTCCGTACGGCGCCGGTTATGCCGAGGGCATCCTTGCCGGATACGCCCTACTCGGAAAGGACGCACCTCCCTACGTCGTGCTCCCGGCCCTTGCGGTGACCCGCGATAACCTGATCGAGGCGTGGCCGCAGTCGAACGGCGACCAGGCACCGAAGATTCTCACCGACGCAATGAACTAACGGTGCGCGGGAGCGGCTCCGGCCGCTCCCCGTGCCCCAGCGGACAACGACCATGAACACTCAAGCAGTCACCGAAACCCTCGCCGCCGTCAGGATGCGCGACGTGAGGAAATCGTTTGGCGGCGTGCACGCATTGCGCGGTGTCAGCCTGACAATCCAACCCGGGACAATCCATGCGCTGGTCGGCGAAAATGGCGCCGGCAAGTCTACCCTGTTGAAGATCCTGCAGGGCGTGGTCACACCCACGGAGGGATCCATCGAGGTTTTCGGCGAGCACATGTCGTCGAACTCTCCCGAAAACTCCCGCACGCTCGGCATTGAGATGATCTTTCAAGATCTCAGCTTAATTCCATCGCTCTCAGTAGCGCAGAACATCTTTCTGAACCGCGAGCCCCGTCGCATGTCTATTCTGGTCGACGAGCGCAAAGAAATCGAGCAGGCAGCCGAGATCATCGCCCAGCTCAATCTCAGGGTTGATCCGCGGACACCCGTTTCCGAACTCAGCCCCGGCCAAGCCCAGCTCACCGAGATCGCCAAGGCGATTCATCAGAAGGCCAGGATCCTCATCCTCGACGAACCGACCTCATCGCTGAGCGCGCAGGAAGCCGAAACCCTGTTCGGCATGCTGAAGAAGCTCACTGCTGCGGGGACGGCTGTGATCTACGTCTCGCATCGAATGACCGAGATCATGACCATTGCCGACGAGATCACTATCCTCCGCGATGGTCAGAATGTTACCTCCGGCAAGACATCCGAGTTCACGCTGGATTCGATCGTACAGCACATGGTCGGCAAACGCGTCACAGGGTTCCAATACCAGGCGCGACCCATCGACCGCAGCGGCAAACCTGCGTTGTCCGTGCGTAACCTTTCCGGTCCTTCGGGAAAACCAAGCGATGTCAGCTTCGACGTCCATAAGGGCGAGATCGTAGGTATCGCGGGCCTCATGGGCGCGGGCCGAAGCGAATTGGCTCGCCTCCTCTTCGGCGTCGATAGGAAAACATCAGGTAGCGTCGAGCTCGGCGGCACTGCTGCGGAATTCAAGTCGCCTTCCGATGCGATCAAGGCCGGCATCGTGCTGGTGCCCGAGAGCCGCCATGACGAGGGCCTCGTCATCGAGCACAGTGTCGGTGACAATCTCGGGCTGCCGCAGATCGACCAGCTCGTCCGCGGGCCTTTCATCGACCGTCGGCGGGAAGGCTCGCTGACGTCCGATCTGATCAAGCAGCTTCGGATCAAGACGCCGTCCGCCGAGAACAAGGTGAGGAACCTCTCAGGCGGCAACCAGCAGAAGATCGTCATCGCGAAGTGGCTGGCGACCAACCCTTCGGTCGTCATCCTAGACGAACCGACGGCGGGCGTCGACATTGGCTCGAAGTCCGAGATCGTCGAACTTATCCGAACGGTCGCCTCCTCGGGCAAGTCCGTCATCGTCATCTCGTCGGAACCAGCCGAGCTGCTGGCCACCAGCGACCGCATTCTCGTCATGAACAATGGACGCCTCGCCCGCGAAATCGAGCGCGACGAAATCGAGAGCTGGGCAACCAGCGCCGGCGACGAAACCCAATCTCCGCTGATCCGCACCGAACTTGGTCTGCAGGTCGCGATTCAGAAGGCAACGCAAAATGTCCACTGAGGCCAAGATATTGAACCCGACACCGGAAGCTCAGTCTCACCGCAGACCGTGGCATAGCAACTGGCGCGACTACGTCGTCTATATCGGCTTCGTCGTCATCTTCATCGTCTTTGCCATCCTGCTGCAGGACCGTGGTTTCCTTTCTTCGAACAACCTGCTCAACATCCTGCGGCAGACGGCGATTGTCGCCATCGTCTCCATGGCGATGTCCTTCGTTCTCTCTGCGGGCGAGATCGACCTCTCCGTTGGCGCCATCGCCGGACTGTCATCGGTGATCGCTGGCCTGGTTCTGACCCAATACGGCCTTGTCCCAGGGATTCTCGCGGGCTTGGCCCTCGGTCTGGTGGTCGGCGCCATCAATGGCGGCCTTACCGCTTACCTCAACATCCCGTCGTTCCTGGTCACGCTCGGCATGATGGGGATCGCGCGAGGGGTCGGCATGTGGGTGAGCGGCACATCCCCGGTTCCGATCATCGACGACACGTTCATCTTCATCTTCGGATCCGGCAACATCGGCCCGGTACCCGTGCTCGTCCTGTGGGTCGCCGTTCTCGGCACCATCGCCCACATCGCGCTGCGCAAGACACCGTTCGGCCGCAAGGTGATGTCGGCAGGCGGCAATCCGATTGCGGCACGCTACAGCGGCGTCGATGTCCGGAAGATCAAGTTTCAGGTGCTGCTGCTGACGGGAGTGGCCGCTGCGATCGCGGGCATGCTCTATGCCGGACGCCTGCAGTCTGGGCGCTTTCAGCTTGGCGAGGGCGACGAGCTGTCGGTCATCGCAGCCGTGGTACTTGGCGGCACGAGCCTCTTCGGCGGACGCGGGACCGTAATCGGTTCCATCGTCGGTGCCCTGCTCATCGGTGTCATCAACAACGGTCTTATTCTTGGCGGCCTCGACTACAGCCAGCAGCTCATCGCGCGCGGAATGCTCATCATCCTGGCTGTGGCGGTCGGCCGAAGCCGCTAACCTGGAAGGTTCTACGGAGGTATTACGATATGAGAGTTTTAGTAACAGGCGGCAGCGGCAAACTGGGTAGAGCCACGATCAAGCATCTGGTTGAGAGCGGCCACGACGTCATCAACGCGGATACGATCGCTCCGCCAGAAAACCTCTGCCCCTTCGTCAAGGTCGATTTCGAGGATATGCGCGCCACGATCGAGGCGATCAGTGGCTTTGATTGGGACCACAATCGCAACACTGAAGCCGTCGTCCATCTGGCCGCTGTGCCGATGCCGGGGCGCGTTGCTCCTGCGGATGTTTTCCGGGTCAACACCATCTCGACGTTCAATGTTTTCGAGTCATGCCGCTTGCTCGGCATCAAGAACATCGTGTGGGCGTCGAGCGAGACCCTGCTCGGCATTCCTTACGAGATCAAGCCTGACTATCTGCCGGCGGACGAGAATTATCAGTCGCGCCCGGAAACCTCCTATTCCCTCTCGAAGCATCTCGGCGAGGAGATGGCAAAGCAGTATTGCCGCTGGGACAGCGAGCTCAAGATCGTTTGCCTACGCTTCTCCAACGTTATGGACGAGAGCGAGTATGCCGACTTCCCGGCCTTCGAGCAGAACCCGGGCAGCAGACGCTTCAACCTTTGGACCTATATCGACGCCCGCGACGGGGCACAGGCGATCCGTCGCTCGCTCGAGTGGAGCGGCAAAGGTGCCGAGGTGTTCATCATCGCAAACGACGATGGGGTCATGACCACCTCCAACGAGGAACTCGTCAGGAGGTGGTATCCGGGGGTCCCGTTCAAGAAGCAGATCGGGAAGAACGAAACCTTGCTGTCCATCGACAAAGCAAAGAGCGCTCTCGGATACCAGCCTGAACATAGCTGGCGAAAATATGTAGGCTCCTGAGAAATCAGCCAGCTTGAAGGGAAAGAAAATGCCGACCAGGAAACAGACAGCACCGGTCTCAGAGATCAAAGAGGACGCCTTCGCGAAAACAATGACCGCGACAGCGCACCTTCGGTTGCGCCAGCTCATCCTGGATAACAAGTGGGCGCCCGGTTACCAGGCGACCGAACAGGAAGTCGCGTCCCAGTTGGGAATGAGCCGGACGCCCGTAAGGGAGGCGCTCATGCGCCTCCAGCAGGACGGACTTGTCTCGGTGATCCCGAGGCACGGAATGCGGGTCCTGCCGATTTCTATTTCTGACATGAAGGAAATTTACGAAATCCTGACGTCGCTGGAGAGTACGGCTGCAGAGCTTGCCGCCAGCCGCCGGCTTTCCGAGGACCAACTCCGGGGTCTCGAAAAGGCGACGGCCGACATGGACCATGCGCTTTCGCAAGATAACTTGGAGCGCTGGGCGCAGGCGGACGCGAGATTTCATGAGCAACTGCTCGAACTTGGCGGCAACCAGATGCTCAAGTCGGTCGTCCTCAATTTCATCGACCGCGCACATCGCGTCAGGATGGTGACGCTGAAGATGCGTCCCAAGCCGGTTAACTCAACCCGCGAACATGCAGAACTCGTGCAAGCAATCCGGGAAGGCGACCGCGAAAAAGCAAGAAACATTCACAAGGCGCACCGCGAGCGGGCAGGCAAGGAACTGCTCGACCTCCTCGAGCGCCTCGGCCTCAACCACCTCTAGGACAGGTTTCAAATGTCATCGTTGAACAACACTCTCAAGATCGCAGTCCTTCCCGGCGACGGGATCGGCAGGGAAGTCATGCCTGCCTGCCTGGAATTGATCGACGCCGCCGTCAGCCAGGCGGGCGCGCCACCGCTCGTGTTCGAGACGCATCAGGCCGGTGCCCAGCACTACGCGGAGACCGGCGAGGCCCTGCCCGCCGCCGCGCTCGAGGCCTGCCGGACATCCGACGCAATCCTCTTCGGCGCGATGGGCTGGCCCGACATCCGCTTCCCGGACGGGACGGAAATCATTCCGCAGCTCGACCTGCGCATGGAGTTCGGCCTGTTTGCAGGTGTCCGTCCGATCCGGTGGTTTCCCGGCCTTCCGAAAGTGCTGTCCGATCCTCGCGCCGAAGGAATCGACTTCGTCCTGGTCCGCGAGCAGACAGAAGGACTGTTTTATGCGCGTGGCCGTGGCGAAGTGCTAAACGACCAAGAGGCCTACGACACGATGCAGATCACGCGGGCCGGCACCGAGCGTGTTACCGAATTCGCTTTCCAGCTGGCCGCCCAGCGCAAACGTCGCGGCAAGGCCGGCACGGTGACCTGCGTCGACAAGGCGAATGTCTTCAGTTCGATGGCTTTCTTCCGGAAGGTTTTCGATGAGATCGCCGCCAAGCACCCCGAGTTGCAGAAGGACTATGCCTATGTCGACGCGCTGGCGCTCAACATGGTGAAGAAGCCCTGGACGCTTGACGTGCTGGTGACCGAGAACATGTTTGGCGACATCCTTTCCGACCTTGCGGCCGGTCTGATCGGCGGCATGGGTATGGCCCCTTCGGCGGACATCGGCGATACCCACGGCCTCTTCCAGCCGGCACACGGGACCGCTCCCGATATTGCGGGCAAGGGCGTCGCCAATCCGAGCGCAATGTTCCTGTCGGGAGCGATGATGCTCGACTGGCTGGCGGTGAAGCACGGCGATCAGCGGCTTGCTGACGCCGCCAGGCTGATCGAAGCGGCGGTTGAGCATACTCTGTCTACCAAGACCGCGGTTCCAATGGAGTATGGCGGAAGCGCCAATTGCGCGGAGATGACGCGCAGCGTGATCGGCGCTCTGGGTGCCGTCCGCAAGGAGGTCGCATGAGTTCGGCATCCACAGGCTTTGTCGTGGTCGTAGAGTTCGTCGTTCGAAACCAGTTCGCCGATAATTTCGATGCGGCGATAATCGAGAATGCGGCGACGTCGCTGCGCGACGAACCGAACTGCGAAGTGTTCGATGTCTGCCGCGATCCTGAGCGGCCCGAGCGCATCTACCTCTATGAAGTCTATGGCTCAAGAGCCGATTTCGACTTCCACCTGAAGACGCCGCACTTCGCGAGCTTTGATGCGATGGTTCGAGATTGGGTGGCCGAAAAGCGAGTGGAAACGTTCGAGCGCATTTCGTCCCACAAGAAGGAGGGCGCGAGATGACCAGCAACGTCAAGGCGATTGTCTTCGACACGTTCGGCACTGTCGTTGACTGGCGGGGTTCAATCATCCGCGATCTCACCGCCTGGGGCGCGGCGGAGGGCCTGCAGATCGACTGGGCCGGTCTCGTCGACCGCTGGCGAGACCGTTACAATCCCCAGAAAGCGCGGGTGCGCAGCGGCGAGTTGCCGTGGACGAACCTGGACGAACTTCACTTCGATGCCTTGAAGGCAGTATTCGCAGAGATGGGGCTGGCCGAACTAGACCAGGACCGGATGACGCACGTCAACAAGGTCTGGCATCGCCTGGACGGCTGGCCCGACGCATCGCGCGGGCTACACCGGCTGAAGTCGAAGTTTATCATCGGCCCGCTGTCCAACGCCAATGTCGCGATTCTCGTCAATATGGCAAAGCATGCCGACTTGCCGTGGGACAACGTGTTCTCCTGCGAGCTTTTCCAGCACTACAAGCCCGATCCTGAGACCTACCTCGGGGTCTGCAAACTCCTTTATCTGGAGCCCGGGGCCGTCATGATGTGCGCTGCCCACAACTACGATCTTGCCGCCGCGCGCAGCCTTGGCCTTAAAACAGCATTCATCGCACGACCCACCGAATACGGCGAGGGCCAGACGACCGACCTCACAGCCGAGCAGCGCTGGGATTACGTCGCCGACGATCTCGAAGACCTCGCTCGACAACTCGGATGCTAGAAGAGAGAAAGACAATGCAGACATACAAGATGTTCATCGACGGCAAGTGGGAAGACGCTGCCAACGGAGATACGTTCGAGACGAAGAACCCTTTCAACGGGCAGACCTGGGCCGCTATTCCGAAGGGCGGCAGGGAAGATGCGGAACGAGCAGTCGAGGCTGCGCACCGCGCCTTCACGAGCGGTCCGTGGCCGAAGCTCACCGCGAGCGCCCGCGGACACCTTCTTCGGCGTCTTGGCGACCTGATCGCCGAGAACGCGGAGCATCTCGCGACGATCGAGGTTACGGACAACGGCAAGCTCATCAACGAAATGCTGTTTCAGCTCAAGTACATCCCGCAGTGGTACTACTACTTCGGCGGGCTGGCGGACAAGATCGAAGGAGCGGTCATCCCGATCGATAAGGCGGACACCTTCAACTTCACTCGTAATGAGCCGCTCGGCGTCTGCGTCGGGATTACGCCGTGGAACTCCCCTCTCCTGCTGCTCGCCTACAAGCTGGCACCGGCACTCGCCGCAGGGAACACATTCGTGGCAAAGCCCTCGGAGTTCACGTCTGCTTCGACCCTTGAGTTCGCAAAGCTCGTCGAACAGGCTGGCTTTCCCGCGGGCGTCTTCAACGTCGTCACAGGGTTCGGCGCGGATGTCGGCGAGACGCTGACGACCCACAAGTACGTCGCCAAGATCGCTTTCACGGGAAGTGAAGGCACCGGGCGCAAGATCGGCGAGCATGCAGCGCGCAACTTCAAGAAGGTTACGCTTGAACTCGGCGGCAAGAGCCCGCACATCGTCTTCGACGATGCGGAGATCGACAATGCCGTCAACGGGGTGATCTCCGGCATCTTCGCTGCCACCGGTCAGACATGTATCGCGGGCTCACGGTTGCTCGTGCAGCGAAAGATCCACGACCAGTTTCTCGAGAAGATCGTCAACCTCGCAAAAACGGCGAGAATGGGCGATCCGCTCTTGACGTCGACGCAGGTTGGCCCCGTGACAACGCCGCCGCAACTCGAGAAGATCCTCGGCTATATCGACATCGCAAAAGGCGAGGGCGCCGAATGCGTTCTCGGTGGGGGGCGGCCGGACAATGCCGAGCTCTCCAGGGGCTGGTTCGTCGAACCTACGATTTTCTCCGCGGTCCGAAACGACATGCGCATCGCGCAGGAGGAGGTCTTCGGCCCGGTTCTGGCGGTCATCCCCTTCGACAGCGATGAGGAAGCCGTGCATATTGCCAATGACACCAATTACGGGCTGGCCGCGGGCTTCTGGACCCAGGACATGCGTCGTATCCTGAAGGTTTCGGCCGCCATCCAGGCTGGCACCATCTGGGTCAATACCTATCGCGTCATCAGCTATATGTCGCCGCTTGGAGGCTACAAGCACTCCGGCATCGGTCGCGAGAATGGCATCGCCTCGATCCAGAACTACATGCAGACGAAGAGCGTGATGATCTCGACCGCTGAAGACGTCGCCAACCCCTTCATCATGAGGTGATCCATATGGTGGCCGCCGGAAAGTTGCTGGTCGGCTGCGTGGCCGACGATTTCACGGGAGCGACTGACGTCGCGAACATCTTCGCGCGCGCCGGCCTCAAAACGACGGTGCTGATCGGCGTTCCTGAAGACGACAGAGACATTGACGGCGACGTAATCGTTGTCGCCCTCAAGACTCGAACGGCACCTCCGCAAATGGCGGTCGAGGAGTCCTTGGCAGCACTGCGATGGCTACGTGGCCGTGGCGCGCAGAAGTACTACTTCAAGTACTGCTCGACGTTCGATTCCACGGCGAAGGGCAACATCGGCCCGGTCGCCGACGCGATGCTTGCGGAGCTTGGCCAATCCATAACGATCGCCTGCCCCGCCTTCCCTGCCAACGGCCGGACGGTTTACAAGGGCAACCTGTTCGTCGGCGACGTGCCGCTGGACGAGTCCGGCATGCGCAATCATCCGTTGACGCCGATGACAGACGCGAACCTGCTGCGGGTGCTCGGGCCGCAGTCGCGGGCCGAAATCACCGGATGCTATTACGAGACGGTGAAGCAAGGGGCGTCCGCCATCGCCGAATGGGCCGCCCCCATTCACGGCGACGGCACGTGTATTGTGGTCATCGACGCCCTGGCTGACGAGGACCTTGTCGAGATTGCCCAGGCATTTAAGGATTTCGTGCTGTTCACCGGTGCGTCGGGCCTGGCATATGGGCTGGCTCGTGTTCTTCTTGCCGGCGGGAACAGCCGCGACGCTGCCGTTACGACTGACTTGGACGAAGGCTACAGAGCCGTCGTCTCCGGTAGCTGCTCGGTCGCAACCAACGGACAGGTGGAGGCGATGCTCGCAGACCACGAGGGTTTCCGCGTCGACCTCTCGAAGCTGGCGGACGGCGGCGATGTCGTCGGCGAGGCCGTCGAGTGGGCCTCGTCCCGTCTGGGCCGCAAGCCTGTTCTCATCTATGCGACGGCTCTGCCCGACGAGGTGAAGGAAAACCAACGCAAGCTGGGCGCCGCGCAGTCCGGCGAGATGGTCGAGGCCGCCCTCTCCTCAATCGCGCGAAGGCTCGTCGAGAAGGGTGTGAGCGATCTCATCGTCGCCGGCGGCGAGACGTCGGGAGCGGTGGTGAAGTCGCTAGGCGTCGACCAGCTCTCGATTGGCAACGAAATCGCCCCGGGAGTGCCGTGGGTACACGCAAAGAGCCAGGGGCGATCTCTGTCACTCGCGTTAAAGTCCGGCAACTTCGGCGAACGAGACTTCTTCATGAACGCTTGGGACCGGCTCCGATGATAGGCTCCATATCCGAAGAGACGAAGGTCCGCGACGAGATGGTCGAGGTCGGCCGCTCGCTCTTCGACCGCGGGCTGACTGCAGGATCGACCGGCAACATCAGCGTCCGTCTGTCGGACGGTCGCATTCTGATGACGCCCACCAACGCTTCGCTGGGCGTGCTCGATCCAGCACGGCTGTCCTGCTTTTCGGCGGAAGGCGTGCATGTCGGAGGTGACAAGCCCACCAAGGAGGCGTTCCTCCACAAGTGCATGTATTGCGGTAAGGACAATCGCCGAGCCGTCGTCCACCTGCATTCAACCTATTCGGTTGCCGTCAGCTTGCTGAAGCAGGTCAACGAGCGCGACGTTCTGCCGCCCCTGACCGCCTACTATGTCATGCGTATCGGTTTCCTGCCGCTCGTGCCGTATTTTCCTCCCGGAGACGAAGCGCTGGCGGCGGCGGTGGGAGCCGCCGCCGCGAACCATCATGCGGTGTTGATGGCAAACCATGGACCTGTCGTCGCGGGCAAGTCCCTAAAGGACGCCCAGTACGCGACAGAGGAGTTGGAGGAAACGGCGAAGCTCTTCTTGCTCTTGCAGAACCACGAGGTCCGGCCGCTCACCGCCGAGGAAAGGGCCACCTTGATCAATCTCTCGAGGTGACAAGAGCGCGTTACGAACCAGGAGGAACCCAGCGGGTCTGGGTGCCGTAACCTGCACTCTCGTTCGTGCCATTGAGCGGCCCGTAAAGGGGAAATGCCATGAAACTTCTGGTCACTGCAAGCAGCGGACGAATCGGGCGCGCGGCGATTGAACGCCTTCTCGAAGAGGGGCACGAGGTCATCGGAATCGACGAGGTGCCGTCATCCGACATGAGGTGCCCGTTCGCCCGCGTCGATATGCGGGACTATGGCCAGGTCCTTGATGCGGTCGCCGATATCGAATCCGGGATTGATGGCATCGTCCATCTTGCTGCGATAGTAGGCGCGAAAGTCGCTGCGAGCACGCACATATTTCACACCAATACCGCCATCAGCTACAATGTTTTCCAAGCGGCAAGGATCGCGGGCATAAAGAACATTGTTTTTGCGAGCAGTGAGACCTTGCTGGGCGTCCCGTTTGACGATCAACCTGCCTATTTTCCGGTCGATGACAAGCTGACCTCGAAGCCTGAGAGTAGCTACGCGCTTTCCAAACTTGTAGACGAATCCGTCGCAGCCGAATTCTGCCGCTGGGATCCCGCGCTCAAAATGATCGGCCTGCGGTTTTCTTGGGTAAAAGAGCCCCACCAATATGATGCAATGAAAGCTTGCGAAGATAATCCCGGCGTTCAGAAATGGAACCTGTGGTCCTATGTTGACAGCCGGGACTGTGCCCAGGCCATTTCGCTTGCGCTCAATGCAAGCCTCAATGGATTCCATCACTTCGTGATAGCAGCAGATGATACCGTGTTGGCGCGGCTCACACGTGCCCTTAGGGCTGCTTATTATCCCAATGTACCGCTACAAGGACAACTTGCTGAACATGGCAGTCTTGTCTCAAGCCAAATGGCCCGAGACGTTCTAGGATATCGCCCGAAGTACAGCTGGCGTGACATACCAGCGGGGGTCTCCTAGCTTCTTAAGCTGCTGTGACCTTTCAAAAGAAGGTCGAACGCGGATCAGCAGATTTATCATATCCGGGCGGGCTTCCAAGTTGCTTGCATTCGCCGCATAAGGTTCGCCGGTGTTTGCACTTCTGAAAATGGGGAACATAGACGTGATCTCGAAGGGTGCGGAAGAAGCAGCGTCGGCAACGACGTCTCCTTGTGTACAGATCTCTCGTCCAACTGCTTTCAAACAGCAGACGGCAGACTTCAACTCCGAGCTTCACGCTCGACCGTCGATCTATTTCAACGGTCCCGCAATTGTTGAGCACGTTGCTTTCATGCCCATAGACGGTGTGATCAAGGAGTTCCACGACAGTCTCGAAGCTGATGCCACGATTTCGGTTAGAGTCGAAAGGCACACTGAATTCGTGACGGTTACGCGCGTCCGGAAACTTGACAGCGAGCCAGGGGGCTGGCCGGAATCTGACCTCCTTGAAAGTGACTTTGCCGAGCTCGCAGGATTGATCTCACCGCTGCTCGTTTGTCACGTCAGCATCCTTGTCCTCGGGAACCCTCCTGACAAGCTGGGACCGGTGCTGGAAACCTTCGGCTTCGGTGATACCGCCGCCTCATTGATCGGTGGGGGCGCGGCGCAGGTTTGCTCCGATTTTCGTGTTCGAGGGGACAATTCAAGTAGAATTATCCTGTTCAACAAGGACCTGAACGCACACCGCCTGGGGCGCATGGTACGCCGCATCTTCGAGATCGAAACCTACAGATCCATGGCACTTCTCGGATTGCCGGAAGCGCGTCGTCTCGCCCCGCTTCTCGGCGGATATGACACGGAGCTGGTTCAACTGACCAATCGCAATCTTCGTACGCCCGCGCATCAGCACAAGCAATTGCTCGAGGAGATTACCGCTCTCTCATCCCATGTCATCTCGGCCACCGCCGAGACCAGAAACAGGTTCGGCGCAACCGCAGCCTACGCCAAGATCGTTGAGGAGAGGATCGCGCTTTTACGGGAAACGCACGTCGTCGGCTTTCAACGCTTCGGTACCTTCGTGGAGCGGCGGTTCAAGCCAGCGGTGCGTACCTGTGAAGCGACCGCCTTGAGGCTTGAGCAACTATCGAGGGCCGCGATGCACTTGCTCGACTTGTTGCAAACCCGAATTCAGGTCGAGATCGAATTCCAAAACGCGACACAGATCCAGGCCATGGCTGATCGCGCCGCGACGCAGGTCAAGATCCAGCGCGCGGTCGAAGGCTTTTCGATCATTGCAATAAGCTACTATTTGTTGAGCTTGCTGAAGTTCGTGTATGAAACGGCAGACCACGCTGGGTTCCATTTCGATCCAATGATCATGCTCGTCGCTGTTCCGGTCGTTGTGGGATCTGTTGTGATCACCATTCTGCGCGTCAAGCATGCGCTGAAAGCAGAGAGCTAGCGGCGGCGCAACCTCGCCTCAACAAGCTCGATCAATCAAGCAGCTCTCGTGAGTATCTCCACGAGGCGGTTCAGCGGAGGCGGTCATCTCTTCTTCAGTAATGGCTCCTCGGGGACTGCGTTTGAATCTAAGATTTGGCAGGCATTCTCGCCACCACGACGTCTGCGACAATCAACAATGCCAGAGACGACGCACTTGCGCCCTTCAATTTCGGTTAAGGTATTAGGTATAAGGTTATACCTCATGCGCAGTTCGAAGGTTTGCTCAGGCGGAGGGGAAATAATGTGGAGGATTCGGAAATTTGGCGTGGCGATACGTTTGTCTATCGCATTCGGGTTGCTGTTGTGCGCAATGGGAGTTCTGTCTCTTTCGTCAATCAGCCAGGTCGACGAGATCAACGGTAAGCTCAGCCTCATAAATGGCAGTAATAGCCAAAAATTTCGGAATGGCATCGATATGCTGGGCTCGGTCCGCGATCGAGCAGTAGCATTGCGCGACATCGTTTTGACTGACTCGAATACAGATCAAGCAACGACAATCGTGATGATGAGAAAGCTGCAGGCATCCTACGCTTCCAACTTCGCGGAGTTGCAAAAGGCCGTTAATTCCGACGTCGCCAGCACCCCCGCAGAGCGTCGCCTCGCTGAGGGTCTGACGGCTTTTCAGAATGACGCCGAGCCTTTGATTGCCGACGTCATCAAGTTGACGCTCGACGGAAAAAGAGACGAGGCAAAGCCGCTGCTCTTAAATGAACTGAGACCCAAGTTGACGGCATGGATTGGTGCTCTGAACAAGTTGATTGATTACGAGCAAGCTCTAAACCAAGGCGTTGGTGGCAAAGTTAAAGCAGCTTCTGATGAATTTAAATTTCTGACGCTAGCTGCGCTCGGCATAGCTGCTTTGTTCGGAGTAACCGCGGCATCGCTCACTATCCGCTCCATCATCGTGCCTCTGGCGAAACTACAGCAGTCAGTCCTGCAAATGATCGCCGGCGACATGGAAATTGACCAAATACTCGAGCGACGGAAGGATGAAATCGGTCAGCTCGCGCGGCAGATATCCGGCCTTAAGAATCATCTTTCAGAAAAAGCGGAGCGCGATGCGGTCGCCGAGCATCATCGACAGGATGCCGAGCGGCGGCGTTTGGAGAACGAAGGAGAGGAGCGCCAGCGGGCTGCCGAACAGACCAGTTCCGCCGTCGAACAAGTTGCCGATGCACTGAGGCAGTTATCGAAAGGTAACCTTCACATTCAGCTTGATCGGCCTTTCACGGGAGCTCTTGAGCCGCTCAGATTGGACTTCAATTCAGCGATTAGCCAGCTTCGCGATGCAATGTCCGAAGTAAACGACAATGCGCAGGCGATTGCTGCGGGGGCTGAAGAAATCCGTACTTCCTCGAACGAACTCGCGGTGAGAACGGAGCAGCAAGCTATAGTCGTCGAGCAAACGGCTTCTGTCCTCGCAGACATGACAAGGCAGGTGGTGGACGCAAGCCATAAAGCTCACGCAGCAGGGATCCTCGTCGGCGAGACCAAGGAACATGCCGAGAGGTCAGGCACCATAATGCGCGAGACTATTGAGGCCATGACAAACATTCGCTCTTCTTCGGTCGAAATAGGCAATATTATCGGTGTCATCGATGAAATCGCATCTCAGACAAACCTTTTGGCTTTGAACGCAGGCATTGAGGCGGCTCGGGCCGGGGAGACTGGCCGAGGGTTCGCGGTAGTAGCGCAGGAGGTCAGAGACCTGGCGCAAAGGTCTGCGGCGGCGGCGAAAGAAATCAAGTCTCTGATCAAAATATCCAACCTGCATATCAATGATGGGGTCCAGCGTGTGCAACAGGCCGGCAACGCTTTGGGCCAAATCGTTGTTCAGGTGCAGAGCGTCAATCAGAACGTCGACGCCATTGCTCAGGTTTCTCGCTGTCAAGCCGACGGGCTCAAGGAAATCAATTTCTCAGTCGGTAAGATCGAATCAGCGACACAGCAGAACACAGCTATGGTGGAAGAGTCGACTGCTGCCGTGAACAATCTCGCGAAGGAGACCGCATCGCTTTTCGAGATGCTATCCAGGTTCCAAATTGCCGATGGGCCGGCAAAGACGAACCGCGCAGAGGAGCCAACGCTTTATCTAGTCGTGGCATAGCAGAGCCGATGCAAAGCAGGACTTTCATTTTATGCCCGGTGTGATCTCCCTCCCCCAGAGGGACTAGCATCTGCCGAGGACCGGAACCTGACGACGCAGCAATCTACGGAGGGGAGATTGGCGGCGCTGAAAACTCAGAGGGCCGCTGACCTGCGGTAAGCGGCCGGAATTTTTGAGACACCTTTTTATTAACCGGAAGGTCAATAAGGCGGCCCGGCGTTTTAAGCCGGCAAGGCACGGTCTCGACTTAAGACGCGCCAGGTTCGCCGCTCTCGAAGGACTATGGACAGAATAGGGACATCGAGCCGGCACAAGCGTTCGGTTGCCGTTTTCGGGAGTCGAGTTGCGACGGCGCGATGATAGGATGCGGGGTGCCCTGGTCGCCAAACAGGACTCGTCGGCTCCAAGATCTCCTGACATTTGTGCACACAAGGCAGTGGAACCTCGATGTGGTCGAGGGCAATTCTCTGCGATCGATCCAGTGACTGATCGATGCCTCGACGGAGGCCGTACTCGTTGCGCTTCAAGACTCCACCCCAGGCCGGCAGAAAAAGTGCTTGCCATATTGGGTATGACATCATACCTTATACCTACGCGCAGAGGAGCACAGTGCGCGGAATTCGTGGGAACGCACTTTAGAGAACACTCCGAAACCTTGACCGGCTTTTCCGGCAGGAGCAGTGCGCCCGCGCGAGCGTGGGAGGACAGGCTTTTGAGAAATACCCGACTGCGTTGCACCCGCACGCAAACGATCAGGCCTTACCGAATGGGGAGGCCACTATGACTGTTCACGGAGTCATCGAAGATGTTGCAAGGACGTCGAGCCTGGCAGCAATGGCACGCAAGATTGAACATGCCTTGGTAAAATGCCTGGAGATACCGGTAGCACTTCTGGTGCTTTGCGAAATTCTTCTGCTGTTTTCGGCCGTCGTCGCTCGTTACGTATTCCACGTCCCGCTGGTTTGGTCGGACGAACTGGCGTCAATCTTGTTTCTCTGGCTTGCGATGCTTGGTTCCGCCGTCGCTTTTCAGCGGCAGGAACACATGCGCATGACGGCGGTGGTCACCGCATTGAAGGGCGATACACGCCGCTTCGTTGAACTGGTTTCGGTCGCGGCGGCACTTGCCTTCCTCGTGCTGATCCTGCCCGCATCTCTGGAATATGCCACCGAAGAGTCCTACGTCTGGACGCCCGCGATGGATATTCAGAACTCATGGCGCGCCTCGGCGTTGCCGACGAGCTTCGCTTTGATGCTTGTTTTCGCGGTGTTGCGGCTTCTGCAGAGCTCGAATCTCCGTCTAGCGCTCGGTGCGATTGCTGCCGTTGCAGCGGTCTTCTGCCTGTTTTGGGCGCTGAAGCCGGTCTTCGTCGGTCTTGGAAACCTCAATCTTCTCGTCTTCTTCGTCGGCGGCGTTGCGGCGTGTGTTTTCGGCGGCGTGCCGATCGCCTTTTCATTCGCGATCGCTACATTCGGCTACCTTATATTGACCACCAGAACGCCGCCTCTAATCATTGTCGGCAGGATCGACGAAGGTGTCAGCCATCTGATCCTTCTTGCGATCCCTCTGTTTGTGTTTCTCGGCCAACTTATCCAGATGACGGGTATGGCGCGGGCGATGGTTGCGTTCCTCGCCAGCCTACTTGGCCATGTGCGCGGCGGGCTTCACTACGTGCTGGTGGCTGCGATGTATCTTGTATCTGGGATATCCGGATCGAAGGCCGCCGACATGGCCGCCGTCGCGCCCGTGTTGTTTCCGGAGATGAAGGAGCGCGGCGCAGACGAAGGCGATCTTGTCGCACTTCTCTCGGCGACGGGCGCCCAGACTGAGACAATCCCGCCTAGCATCGTCTTGATTACAGTGGGATCCGCAACCGGGGTATCGATCGCCGCGCTGTTCACCGGCGGTCTTCTCCCCGGCCTTATTCTGGCGGTAACCCTTTGCTTCTTGGTGCGCTGGCGCTGCCGCAACGATGACCCGAGTCACGTCAAGAGGGCAAGTCGACGGCAGATCGGCAAGCTGCTCCTCGCTGCACTGCCTGCCCTTGCGCTTCCGTTCGTTATCCGTTCAGCCGTCATCGAAGGTGTCGCCACGGCGACAGAAGTTTCGACGATCGGCATTGCATACTCGGTTGTCGCGGGTCTGGTGTTCTATCGTCAGTTCGACTGGCGCCGGCTCAAGCCAATGCTTGTCGAGACGGCGAGCCTGTCCGGGTCTATCCTTTTGATTATCGGCGCGGCCACGGCGATGGCTTGGGGCCTGACGCAATCAGGCTTCTCGACAGCGCTGGCTCAAAACCTTTCAACGCTCCCGGGCGGTGCGGTGACGTTCATGATCGTCTCGATCGTCATATTCATCATCCTCGGCAGTGTGCTCGAGGGGATACCCGCAATCGTACTGTTCGCACCGTTGCTGTTCCCGGTTGCTCAGCAGTTGGGCATCCATCAGGTGCATTACGCCATGGTTGTCGTGTTGGCGATGGGTATCGGCCTCTTCGCTCCACCCTTCGGTGTTGGCTACTACGCTGCCTGTGCAATCAGCCGAGTCAGCCCCGACGCCGGCATGAAACCGATCGTCGGCTACATCGTCGCCATGGCCATTGGTCTTGCCGTGGTTGCTGCGGTTCCGTGGCTCTCGATCGGCTTCCTGTAGTCCGACCTCGACCAACCAAAATTACAGAGCTTATTTGGAGGAGAACGAAATGGTAAATCTGACAAGACGCGCATTCACGATGACGACGACGCTTGGTCTCAGCGCCACGGCGCTCGGGTTTTCGATGAAGCGAGCGGCCGCAGCCGAGTATTCCCTGAAGTTCGCGTTCAATCTGGCCGAGACCCATCCGATCACCACGCGCGCAAGGGAGGCGGCAGCACGCATCCAACACGAGACAAACGGGCGGGTGGAACTGCAGGTCTACCCGAACAACCAGCTTGGTAGCGACACTGATATGCTGTCGCAGGTGAGAGCAGGCGGCATCGATCTGTTCCTGAACTCTGGTATCAATGTACTGTCCACGATGGTCCCGGCGGCCTCGATCTACGGTCTCGGCTTCATTTTCCCGGACTATGATACGGTTTGGAAGACGATGGATGGTGAACTCGGTGTCGCTCTGCATAAGCTCATCGAAAAGGTGAATCTCCTCCCGATGGAAAAGATGTGGGACAACGGGTTCCGGCACATCACCACCAGCACGCACTCAGTCAACTCGCCCGCAGATCTCGCCGGTATGAAAATCCGCGTTCCAGTCGGAGCGCTGTGGACCTCCATGTTCCAGACGTTTGGGGCAGCTCCGGCGTCTATCAATTTCAACGAACTCTATTCTGCACTTCAGACGAAGGTCGTCGATGGACAGGAAAATTCGCTGGCCAACATCAAGACCGCAAATATTGTCGAGGTCCAAAAATACTGCGCATTAACCCGGCACATGTGGGACGCGTTTTTCTGCGTTGCCAACAAGCGCAACTGGGCAAGCCTGCCGGCGGATGTGCAGGAGGTCGTGAGCCGCAACATCAACCAAGCCGCGCTTGATGAGCGCCAAGATATGGCCAAGTTGTCGGAGTCCCTCAAAGACGTCCTGGCCAAACAGGGCCTTGTATTTAATCAGCCCGACACTGAGGCGTTCAGGCAGAAACTTCGCGACGGCGGCTTCTACACCGGCTGGCGCGAAAAATATGGCGAGGAATTGTGGGCAATTCTCGAGAAGACGGTAGGGAAACTCACGTAGGCCCCTAGAAGGTATATGTTCTCCCAGAGGCCGGCTGTCCGGCCGACTTCCGGGTCTCGTGAGAACATCACGAGACCCGGCTTTTTTCGTGACTTTGTGGCAATCGCGTGCAGCGGGTGGCGCCGGCGGATCACACTCGGGCGCCTTGAAGAGATCGGAACCAACAACCCCGCGATTTCAACAACCCGTCGAGCAGCCAATCTAATGAAAATTCCGGCTCTTGATCTTCAGCGTATCGATATGAAGATCCGGCGTGAACATGTCCCTCGCCCGAAGCCGCGGAGGTGCTTTTTCGCGTGAATCGGGACTGCCCGGCGAACCATGGGCGAACTCGTCACCGCGCCCGGTGGTGGCACGAAACGTGCCGTCACGCCCGGCAAGCCCTGACAGATCTGCCGAAAGATCGAACAGCTGCTGCGCGACCAGGTGAACCACCTCACCTTCGCGCTGGATCCTGCCATTGATCGCCATCATGCTGGCGCCGAGCACCACGCGGCGCGAGCGCTCGAACAGCTTCGGCCAGACGACGACATTGGCAATGCCCGTCTCGTCCTCGATGGTGATGAACATCACGCCCTTGGCCGAACCCGGACGCTGGCGCACCAGCACCAGCCCGGCCGCCATCAGCCACTGGCCGTCGCGCGCCGTCATCGCCTCGGCACAGGTGACGATCCGGCGCTTGGCGAGATCGGCCCGCAGGAACCTCAAGGGGTGCTCACGGAGCGTCAGCCCGACGTGACTGTAATCCTCGACGACGTTATGACCGTCGGTCATCTGCCTAAGCTCGACGTCCGGCTCCTGCTGCTCGGCGATCGCCCGCGCCTCGCGTTCGGCCGCGGCTGTGAACAGAGGCAGCGGCTCGTCGCGCAGCGCCTTGATCGCCCAGAGCGCATCGCGTCGTTCAAGCCGTAATGACGGCAGGAAGGCGTCGGCTTCGGCGAGCTCGACGAGCGAGGCAACTGGCACGCCCGACCGTCGCCACATGTCGTCCACCGATGCGAAGGGCTCGTCGGCGCGCGCGGCGACGATGCGCGCGGCGTCGGCGGTTGCCAATCCGCGCACCAGCCGCATGCCGAGCCGCACCGCATGCCGGTCAGTGCCCTCCACCTCCTCGAGCGTGCAGTCCCAACGTGAGCGGTTAGCGCAGACCGGCCGAACTTCAACGCCGTGTTTCCTCGCATCGATGACGATCTGGGCCGGGGCATAAAAACCCATCGGCTGCGAGTTCAGGAGCGCAGCGCAGAAGACATCCGGGCAATGGCATTTGATGTAGCTGCTGGCATAGGCGATCAACGCGAAACTGGCAGCATGACTTTCGGGGAAACCATAGGATCCGAAGCCTTCCAATTGGCCGAAGGTGCGTTTGGCAAACTCCGGTGAATAGCCGTTGCGGATCATGCCGGAAACGAGCTTGTCCTCGAACCGGCTGACGCCGCCGGTGAACTTAAACGTCGCCATGGATTTCCGAAGCTGGTCGGCTTCGCCGCCGGTGAAACCGGCACAGACCATCGCGATCTTCATCGCCGACTCCTGAAACAGAGGCACGCCCAGTGTCCTGTGCAAGACCGCTTCCAGTTCGGGCGTCGGATACTCGACCTTTTCCTTGCCCTCGCGGCGGCGCAGATACGGATGGACCATGTCACCCTGGATCGGTCCGGGCCGGACGATCGCCACCTGGATGACGAGGTCATAGAAGGTCTGCGGCTTCATCCGTGGGAGCATCGACATCTGCGCCCGGCTCTCGATCTGGAAAGTGCCGAGGGTGTCGGCCTTGCAGATCATCGCATAGGTGGCCGGGTCTTCCTGGGGGATGGTGGCGAGGTCGAGATCCTGGTGCTTGTGCTCGCCGATGAGGGCGAAGGCCTTCGCCATGCAGGTCAACATGCCGAGCGCCAACACGTCGACCTTCATCATTTTCAGCGCCTCGACGTCATCCTTGTCCCATTCGATCACCTGGCGGTCGACCATCGCCGCCGGCTCGATCGGCACAAGATGATCGAGCCTGTCGTGGGTCAGGACAAATCCGCCCGGGTGCTGGCCGAGATGGCGCGGTGCTCCCATCAGCTGCTGGGCAAGCCGCAGCGTCAAGGCGAGACGCCGATCCTCCGGATTGAGGCCGAGGGCCCGCACTTGGCTCTCGCCGACGGTTTCCGACCAAGACCAGATGCTGGCGGAAAGCGCCTTGATCAGGTCCTCGGGCAGGCCCAGCGCCTTGCCGACATCGCGAATGGCGCCCTTGGCGCGATAGCGGGTTACCGTGGAGCACAGGGCCGCCTTGTCGTGGCCGTAGGTCTTGTAGATCCATTGGATCACCTCCTCCCGCCGCTCATGCTCGAAATCGACGTCGATGTCGGGCGGCTCGTCGCGCTCCTGGCTGACGAAGCGTTCGAAGAGGAGGTCGTTTGTCTCCGGGTCGATCGAGGTGACGCCGAGCACATAGCAGACGGCGGAATTCGCCGCCGACCCCCTGCCCTGACAGAGAATGCCCCGAGATCGGGCATAGCGGACGATCGAGAAGACCGTCAGGAAATACGGGGCATATTTCATCGTCTCGATCAGGGACAGCTCATGCCGGATCGTCTTCTCGACATGCGTTGGCAGCCCTTCGGGATAACGCGTCTTCACGCCTTCCCAGGTATAGTGTTCCAGCGACTGCTGCGCCGTCATGCCCGGGATCAACGCCTCCTCGGGGTATTGATAGACGAGCTCTTCCAATGAAAACCTGCAACGTTCGACGATTTCCACCGTGCGTGCCAAGGCTTCCGGATAACGGGGAAACAGTCGCGCCATTTCTTCCGGCGGCTTCAGGTAGCGGTCGGCGTGCCGCTCGCGCTCGAAGCCGACGTCATCGATGGTCGTGCCAGTGCGAATGCAAGTGACGACATCCTGCAGCTGCCGCCGGCCGGGCTCATGAAACAGCACGTCATTGGTGACGACCGTCTTCACCCGGTGCTGCGCCGCCAGGTTCGACAGCTCGTGCAGCCGCAGCTGATCGTTCGGACGCCGGCGCAGGCAGAGCGAGACGTAGGCGCGGTCGCCGAAAATCTCGGCCATCTTCCTCAGCTGCACGGCGCAGCCATCGTCCGCCATATCCGGGACGAGGACGCCGATCAGGCCTTTGCAATAGTGCGCCACATCATCGAGATGCAGGATGCAGTTGGCTTTGCCGCCGCGGCCCTTGCCCAAGGTCAAAAGCCGCGTCAGCCGCGAATAGGCGGCGCGATCGGTGGGATAGACGAGGATCGACATGCGGTCCTGGAGATCGAGCCGGCAACCCACGACGAGCCGCAGGCCGGTGGCGCGCGAGGCTTCGAGCGCCCGAACAATGCCGGCCAGGCTGTTGCGGTCGACAATGCCGAGCGCTTCGATGCCCATGAGCTTGGCGGTCGCAAACAGTTCTTCCGCCGAGCTTGCGCCGCGGAGGAAAGAAAAATGCGTGGTGACCTGCAGTTCGGCGTAGCGCATCAGGCAAACACCCCATGCAGGAACCATTTGCGCGATCCGGTGTCGGCATCCACGCCATCGCCGGAACGGAAAATCCAGAAGCGCTCGCCGGCTTCATCCTCGACAACGAAATAGTCGCGAACCGCGACCCATTCGGCGCTGCGCTGCCACCATTCTCCGAAGATCCGCTCCGGGCCGTCGGCGCGCTTTACCCGGCGGCGCTTGCCGCGCCAGGTAAAGGAAACCGGCGGATGATCGGGCAAGAGCGCAATCACCTCGATAGCTTCCGGGTGCGGCAAAAGCCGGGATGGCCGCTGCCAATGCAGCGGCCAGGTGGCGCCGACCTCGTCCGCCGTCGGTGCGATCCGTTGAACGCTGCGCTCCGGCACGTCGCTCGCCACCGGCGCGACACGGAAAATCCGCTGGCCGCCACGATTGCCGAGCACGTCGATCAGCGGCGTCACATCGGTGATCTGCTCTTCGATCAGCGAGGAAGCCGACTGCGCCTCGACGAGCGGTTCGGCGACGATGGCAGCGAGGCCCAGCTTCTCGATGCCGAAGCCCGGCTCGATCTTCTCGATCCGGTCGCGGAAGAGTTTCGTCAGCCAGCCGATGTCACGAACCGGCTTGGCCGTGCCGGCCCGAAGCGACTGGATTGTGTTGTCGACGCGGTGGACGATCAGATCGGCGCGCCGCACGCCAAGTCCTCGTTTCTCCAGCTCCAGACAGAGCTGCCGCACCAGGCGGCCCACGTATTTCTCGATGGTCTCCGCAGCCCCGATCGGTTCGGCAAAGGATTTTTGGACCTCGACGAGATCCGCCGGCCGGATCGGATCGATGGGCTCGGCGAGCCGGCCGAACATCTGGTGGAGGCGGCGCCCGACCTCCGGCCCGAACCGCAGCGTCAGCGGCGCCCGCGGCGCGACTGCCAGATCACCGACGGTGGCGAAGCCGAGGGTTCTGAGGCTCCCGACGATCTCGGCCGGCAGCCGCAACGAGGACAGCGGCAACCGGCTTACCGCTTTGGCGGTCTCGCCGCGCGAGATGATAACCGTCTCGCGATCCGTGGACCGGGCGAGCGCATGTGCCGCACCCCAGGTGTCGGCGATCGCCGCTCGTGCCGCAAGACCCCGGCCGCGGAAGCGGTTGACAAGACCGGAGAGCATCAGGTCCTCGCCGCCCTGCAGGTGATCGGCGCCGTCGGTATCCATGACGATACCATCAGGGGGATCCATGGCGACAACGGGAGAATATTGCGACAAGGCCCAAAGCGTCAGCCGTTCAAGTGTCGCGAGGTCGGCCGCCGGATCGGCATCCACCATCGTCAATCCCTGAACCAGCGCCTGCGCCTTGGCGGCCGGCATGCCGACGCGCAAGCCCAGTTTGGCAGCTGCCCGGTCGACCGCCGCCACCCATCGCTTCGACCCTCTCCTGGCGATCACCACCAGCGGTGCGTCAGGATTGAGCGAAGGATCGGCGCGCCTGATCCGGTCCGTCGGCAGTGTCGGAAGAAAGACAGATACGACCCTGGCCATCACATGCTCCGATAATGAATTGTCCTCCCTCGCCTGACCTGACCCGCATGAGCTCGGCCAGCCACCGTGCGCGGCCGACGCCCGGCACGGGAAGCGGCTCGGACGGCAGCACCGAGATCCGCCAGCGGGTCACAGCTGCCGTCGGCATCCCGAAATCGGAGGCTTCCGTCTGGCGCCGCCATCGGCGGATCACCAGGCCTAACGTGCCCGACTTTTCCGCCGCAAGCTGCAGCCGGCGCGAGGCCGTCATCGGCAGGCGCACCAGCTCGGCGACGACGGCGCCGAGGCCGCCATAGCGCAAGGCTTCTTCGAAGCTCGCGAGCACCGTCTCTTCCTTGTCGCTTTCGACGAAGATGACGCGGTCGGGGTGAAGTCCGGCCTGGGCAAGTGCTGGAAAGAACAGATCGAAGCGGGTGAGGCACCAGACCACCTTGCCGGTGGTCCGCGCCGCGATGCCGCCGATGAAGAGTGCGGCGGCCGCGCCGTCGATCGCACCGTTCCCGCCGCCGGCCACTTCATGCAGGGCACCAAAGGCCAGGCCACCTCCCGGCAGCTGCGCGTCGATCTCGCTCACCCCGAATGGCAGGACGCTGCGACGGCGCATACCCGCACCTTCGAGGCTGGCGATTTTCTCGCGCAACTCGTCGAGGACGGTATTCGAAGTGGCGATGGCTGTGGTCATGATCTCCTTAACGGCACCGTTTTTGACTTGAGAAAACGCGGTATGTTCTTTATTTGTTCTCAAAGCGAAAACGAGTCAATGCGCACTCGACGCGTTCAAGTTGAGCGCGGGTGCGGGCCTGACGGATTCCATAAAGGGATTCAACTCGATGGCCGTATTGGGAATTTTTTCACATGGCCCGCCCAGACCGGCTGAGTGATCTGAGACTGAAGGATTATCGTGACCCGGTTATTGAATTCAGCTGCCCGCGATGTGACCGCCATGGCGCGATCGAGCGAAAGCTGTTGGTGAAAGCTTTTGGCGCCGATGTGAGCTTCGCGGTACTCCGTCGGCGGATGGCCATGGGCTGCGAGCGCATGCAAACGCCGGAGGGTGACAAATGCGGCGCGCACTTCCCATGTCTGGCGGACGTAGATGGTCCTGATGGAAGCCAGTCATGACAAAAGATGAAGGCCACGAGCGGCCGCGCAAGATCGTCCATGTCGACATGGACGCCTTTTATGCGTCGGTCGAGCAGCGCGATAATCCGGAATTGCGCGGCAAACCAATTGCCGTCGGCGGATCGGCCTCTCGCGGCGTGGTGGCGGCGGCGAGCTACGAGGCGCGCGCCTATGGTGTCCACTCCGCGATGCCGTCTGTGACCGCCAAGCGGAAATGCCCGGACCTCATCTTCGTGCCGCCGCGCTTCGACGTCTACAAGGCGGTGTCGCAGCAGATCCGTGAGATCTTCGCCGAATACACGGCCGTCATCGAGCCGCTTTCTCTCGATGAAGCCTATCTCGACGTTACCCATAATCTCAAGGGCATGGAAATCGCCACGGAGATCGCACTGGAGATCCGTGCCAAAATCAAGCAGGCCACTGGGCTCAATGCATCGGCGGGGATTTCCTACAACAAGTTCCTCGCCAAGATGGCGAGCGACCTCAACAAGCCGAATGGCCAGGCCGTCATCACCCCGAAGAACGGTCCGGCCTTCGTCGAGGCCCTCCCTGTCAAAAAATTTCATGGCGTCGGCCCGGCAACGGCCGACAAGATGCACCGGCTGGGGATTGAAACCGGTGCCGATCTGAAGGGGAAGACGCTGGAATTCCTGGTGGATCATTTCGCTAAGTCCGGTCCTTATTTTTACGGCATTGCCCGCGGCATCGACGAGCGCCAGGTCAAGCCGAACCGGGTGCGCAAATCCGTCGGCGCCGAAGATACATTTTCGCATGATCTACACGCCTATGGACCGGCCCGCGAAGGGCTTCAGCCGCTGATCGAAAAGGTGTGGGGCTACTGCGAGGCCAATGGGATCAGCGCCAAGACGGTGACGCTCAAGGCCAAATATGCCGATTTCAACCAGATCACCCGCAGCAAGACGCTTCCGGCACCTCTGCCAGCGATCACAGATCTGGAGGACATCGTCGGCCTGCTGCTGGCGCCGATCTTTCCGCCCCGAAAAGGCATCCGCCTACTCGGCGTCACCTTGTCATCCCTGGAGCCACGCGCGGTTATCACGGAACCGCAGTTGCGCCTGGCGCTTTAGATCGCCAGCGTTGGCTGGGCAGAGGCACCCACGTGTCGCTTGACCCGGAATGTCCCCGCCGGCAATGGCCGCAGTATTTCCTCTTCGGGAACAAGATCGTCAAGCCAGACCATGCGTTGGTCTCGTGTCAGCACCGCCATCTGCCGGTCGTGGTAGGGCACGATATCAGCATTCGCTTCGATGGTCAGGATGGCATAGGCCTCCGGCCAATCCTCAGCCGCCGGCCGCCAGATCCCCGCGAAATAGAACCAGTCGCCGTTGGCCAGCGAGAAGCTGAAGCTCTTGTGGCGAAACTCCGAAGCCGGCACCAGACAGCGGTAGCTCGGGAATGTCCGCCCTTCCGATCGGACGACGTTAACGGCGCGCGGGCCGCCGTCGCGTGGTCGCAGCCCCCATGGCAGCTCCACCATCTCCACATCGCCATCATGGCGCCTGACGATGACACGGCGCTCGTCCAGCGGGGCATCGGACTGGAAAGCGGTCGCGTTCATAATGGACGGAACATATCAGGAACACGCACATTAGACAAGGCCGATGGATAATCCTGTGCGGTTCGCTGAAAACTGCTAAACTCCGGGGATGCGCGCCGGTGAGACCGAACTTCAGATGGTCATGCGACACGTACGAGATGGCGCCGCCATCGTCGCGCGGCAAACTTTACTTATCAAAAGACTGGTCGCGCTCCGCCTGCCGACGAAGGATGCCGAGGAACTCCTCATCCTGCTGGAACGCGTACAATCCGAGCATATATTGCACCTGCAGCGCCTCGGTGGTGCGGTAATGGGACCACCCTCGAAGGGAAGAGCAATGTGCAATGACTATCGGCTGATGGTGGATGTTGCCTCGGTTGTCGAGGATTTCGCTGACCTCAAGATCAAGATCCGTTTTGGTGAAGGCACTCCGAACCTCGAAGCGCGCGAGGACATCAAGATTACCGATATCGGCCCGATCGTCAGAACGATCGACGGAACCCGTGACGAGGGAGAGCTCGTGCAGCGGCGCTGGAGCTGGCCGGGACCGAACAAGCGGCCGGTCTATAATTTCCGCTCGGAGGGACGGGAGTTCACCTCCAATCGCTGTCTGATCATTTCCGATGGCTTTTACGAGTTCACCGATCCGAAGGACCCGAAAAAGAAGCGCAAGGACAAGTGGCTGTTCACCAAAAAGGACGAGCCGATCTTCTGCATTGCCGGCATCTGGCGCGACACGCCGGACGTCGGTCAGGCCTTCACCATGCTGACGATGGAACCGGGTCCGGACATCGCGCCCTACCACGACCGGCAGATCGTGATCCTGGAACGCGACGCCTGGGCCGACTGGCTCGATCCATCTGTTTCCGCGAAGTCGCTGATCAGGCCGCTTTCCGCGGGCACCCTCGCTGTAGAACAGGTCGGGTAATCCCGGCGCGGCAGCAATATTGCCTCGCTCCATCTCGCAGCAAAACGGTTTGCTTGCCGTTTTCACAACGTCCCTAGAGAGACCAAGTCCTGGCACCATCGAGATGAGTCGTCGCACCGGCATCGCTGAGTAATCCCTGCGATCACTCGACTGAAGGACTCGACTCTTCAGATCCACTCTGATGCACTGCCAGCATGACCAGGCCACCAGGAAAGAAGACGCAACCGCTGTTGGGCACCGCCGAAGCGGCGCTTCGAAGCCGCGCACGAAAACCGCGGGACCCAAAGCAGCCGGTATTGCCGTTCGATCCGATGCCAGCTCGTGTCGAGCCATGCCTGGCGCTCCTCGTTTCGAAACCACCCAAAGGCCCGCAATGGATCTACGAGGTGAAATGGGATGGGTATCGTCTCGCGATCCACGTCGAGCCAACGCGAGTCCGTGTCATCACTCGGGGTGGCCACGATTGGACACATCGCTTCCCCTTCATCGCACAGGCAGCGTCCTGGCTTGGCGGAACGATGATCCTCGATGGCGAGGCCGTCGTGCTTGATGAACAGGGCCGCTCCGATTTCGGCGCCTTGCAACAGGCGCTTGGCGGCCGCGGCGGCAAACGAAGTGCCGATGAAGCGATATTCTTCGCCTTCGACATCATGTACCTCGACGGGCATGATCTCCGGCGAATGGCGTTCTTCGAGCGTCGACAGATGCTCGAGCGCATCGTCCCGGCGGACAGTTTCGGCGCCGTCCGGCTTTCCGAAGCGATCGAGGCCGATGGTGACGAGCTGTTCGAGTCAGCCTGTGAGCACGGGCTTGAGGGGGTTATTGCCAAGAAGCTCGATGCGCCCTATCGGTCGGGCCGCCTCGGTGACTGGCTCAAGATCAAATGCGTCCACAGCGACAGCTTTTTTATCATCGGCTATGAACCTTCCGCGGCGGCGCTGGGCGGTATTGGCCGATTGCTGCTCGCCGCTTATCGCGACCACGATCTCGTCTATGTCGGCGGCGTGGGCACCGGTTTCAAAGAACGAGAGACAATCCGTCTCCGGCAGGATCTCGATAGGATCAAGACGGCGAAGCCGCCTGTGGAGATCAAGCGAAAAGGCGCGATCTGGGTTCAGCCGACCCTAATCGCTGAAATCGAGTATCGGGCCTGGACGCAGGACGGAAAGCTCCGGCATCCCTCATACAAAGGCCTGCGTGAAAGACAGGATAATGCGGCAGTCTATCGGATTGGCAGGGATTCGACATGAAGGGCATTTTCGAAAACAGCAGTGATCCGGATAGCGCCGAAGAAGCTGCGGTCGCGTTGTTTGGCGCCGAAGCCGCGACCGCTGTCGCCTATTGCTCCCTTCCCCTAAGGCGGCCAATTTGAGGTTGTCCGCGATCGAAACGACACCTACCGCTCGATCGTCAGCTGCCGGCGGAGAATGCCCGCGACCCAGCTAGCTAGATCTTCGGTATTCCTTAATATGGTCGATGAACGCTCGTAGTTTCGGATGAACCTGGGAACGTTGAGGGTAGTAGAGATACACGCCGGTACTGGTGGCCGCGTACCAGTCCAACACGATCTCAAGCTCGCCATTTCCAACTTTGTCGATGATAGCATTCTCATGGGCGTAAAGCAGTCCCATGCCGCCCAGTGCCGCATCCAGCGCGAGGGTCGCGTCATTGGTGATGAGCGAGCTTTTCACCTGCACTGCGAACTCCCTGCCCTCGCTTGCAAACTCCCAGCGGTCGTAGACGCGCTCTCCTGAGCCGACACAGACGCAGTTGTGGGCCAGCAGATCCTTGGGATGCTCAGGGCGGCCGACCCTATCAAGGTAGTCGGGCGCACCCGCGACCACCCAGCGCACCGGACTCATCAGCATCAGGGCCACCATGTCCTGGGCCAGGATATCGGAGACCCGGATCCCGGCATCGAACCCGCGCTCGAAGATGTTGGTAGCGGCGTTCTCGAAATATAGCTCGACCGTGACCTCCGGGTACTTCTCGATAAAGCTCGCCACCACCGGCTTGAGGAAATTCGGGTAGATCATCTGCGGCACGTTGAGCCGCAGCCGACCCACCGGCTTGTCAGCCGCCGTCCCCGCTTCCTGCATCGCCCCCACGATCGCCTCAAGCGCCGGCCCGACCTGCGCCAGGAACTTCTCCCCTGCCTCCGTCAAGCTTGTGGCGCGGGTGGTTCTCGTGAGCAGTGTGACGCCCAGGCGCACCTCCAGCTGCCGGATCATTTTGCTGATCGCTGGCGGCGAGACGCGCAGCGTGTCGGCCGCTGCGCTGAAATTCCGCTTCTCGGCGACGAGGGCGAAGGCCACCAGCCCATCCAGCTGATCCTTGTCCATTATGAACCTCAAGTTAATGACACATCAACGAGAATGCCATTTTTGGAAATGATCGGCCAGGGTAATCTCCTCGCAGTCAGACAAGTTGATGGGTTACCCCTTCAGCGGACCGGCCGACCCCTGGCGATCGATGACGACCGGACACGGTGCCTGCCATCCTCGCCGACCCGTTCGCTGAGCCCCTGCCCCTGACGCTCAACCAAAGGAGATTATCCCATGAAGAAGCTATTTGCCGCCGCCGTGACCGTGCTTGCGCTTACCGCCGGCCCGGCCGCATTCGCCGAGGATGCCACGACCCCCGCCTACATGATCGGCAGCTATGACATCCGCGACGAGGCGGGGTTCCAGAAGTACATTGAGGCCGCCTCCCCGCTGGTCAAGCAGTATGGCGGGCGGGTGATCGTCTAAAATCCGGGTCCGAAGCCAGTCGTCGAAGGCCAGCCGCGCTCCGTGATCGCCGTGGCTGAGTTCCCGAGCCTGGCGGACGCGGAGCGCTACTACAACTCGCCGGAATACACCGCCGCCCGCAAGTTCTTTACGGACTCGACCGAAGGCTGGCGCCTGATCACCGAAGGCGCGGGCCTTCCCACGAAGTAACGCCGCCGGTTCGGCATCGTGGCGCGGATGTTCCGCGATGCCGCCCACCACCAATCAATGAGGAGGATACACCCATGACCCCCACCAACCGCGTTGCCGTGATTACCGGCGCCTCCTCCGGCATCGGCGAGGCCCTGACCCGAGAACTGGTGTCGGAAGGATACCGGGTCGCCCTGCTGGCGCGCCGGCTTGAGCGGATTGCCGCACTCGCCGAGGACCTTGGCGAGGCCGCCCTGGCGATCCAGGCGGACGTAATGGACCGCGCGTCCATCGTCGCGGCTGCCGAGCGCGTCCAGCAGGACCTGGGCGCAGCCGACGTCGTCATCAACAATGCCGGCGTCATGCTGACGGCGCCGTTTGGCTCTGACCAGCGCGCTGAGCACCGGCAGATGGTCGAAACCAACCTCCTCGGCGCTATGACCGTGACCGAGGTGTTCCTGGATCAGCTGCGCGCCAGGAAAGGCGACCTGGTGAACATTTCATCGGTCGCCGGGCGTGTCGCTCCGGCCGGATTCGCCGCCTATTCCGCCACCAAATGGACGATCAACGGCTGGTCGGAAGCGCTCCGGGTCGAGCTGCAGCCGGACATTCGCGTGATCGTCATCGAACCGGGTGCGGTAGCGACCGAGCTTTCCAATCACATCACTCACGAGGAAAGCCAGCAGGCCGCGCTGGACTACCGCGACAACGTCGCCATGCCGGCCAAGGATATCGCCGAGGTGATCGCGTTCGCGCTGAGCCGTCCCAAGCGGATCACGCTGAACGAGATCCTCGTGCGCCCCACCGTCCAGGCGATGTGAGGACCCTCCTCCGCTTGCGCGTGCGGCGCCGAACAAGTCACAGAAACAAGAAAGGAAACTGAAAATGAGCAACAAAGTGTGGTTTATCACCGGCGCCGGCCGGGGTATGGGCCTCGACATCACCAAAGCGGCCTTGGCCGCAGGCTACAAGGTGGTCGCGACCGGCCGTGATCCCGAGAAGGTCGCCAAAGCCATCGGCGCTTCCGAGAATCTGCTCGTCGTCAAGCTCGATGTCACCAGCGCCGCGGACGCCGAAGAGGCCGCCAAGGCCACTTTGGAGCGCTTCGGACGCATCGACGTGCTGGTCAACAACGCAGCCAGCTTCTACGCCGGGTATTTCGAGGAGCTGTCGCCCGAGCAGATGCAGTTGCAGTTGAGTACCAGCCTGAATGGCCCGATGACCGTGACCCGCGCCCTCCTTCCGGCGATGCGTCGGCAGCGATCCGGCCGCATCATTTCGATATCCTCGACCGCAGGGCTGATAGGATTTGAGTTCTGCACAGCCTACTCGGCTTCGAAGTTTGGCATCGACGGTTGGATGGAGGCGCTGCAGACTGAAGTCGGTCCGTTCGGCATCGAAACGATGATCGTCAACCCCGGCTTTTTCCGCACGGAGCTGCTGACCCAGGATTCCACGCAATTTGCCGACCTGAAAATCGATGACTACAGTGAGCGGAGGGCGGCGCAGGAAGCGTTCTGGATAGGGGCCAATGGCACGCAGCCCGGCGATCCCGCCAAGCTCGCACAGGCGCTGATCACGCTTACGAACCTCGATGAGCTGCCACGTCGCTTCCTGGCCGGCGCTGACGCGATCCAGGCCGCCGAGCAGAAGATTGCACTCCTGCAACAGCAGATCGCAGCTCATCGCGACCTGTCGAGTTCTCTGGCAATCGACTAACCCGCGAGAACGTCGCCAGCATCTCCGGAACACGTGCGTAGCGCCTTGATGGGATCCGAACCAACGACCCTGTTGTTAACAGACGCCGTTCATCTCACATGCTCCATTGGCTGACGTCACCCCCGCCGAGGAGGAATGATCGATCTGGGGCCGATTGACGACGGGCAGGTTTCAGCGAGAAGCTTAGGATAACTATCGTTGTGATCGCAGCGCGTTATGTGGTGTTGACATTTTCGATGGCCTGCACCGAGCTTCTCTTCTAGTCTTCTGAAGCGGGGAGGAATCATGGCCGTTTCACTGTCGGAGGCAACAAACAGACTGCTCTCAGGTGAGCCCCTCAGCTGGAAGAGCTTCGGGGAGATCAAGGCCGGCCAGATTCAGCTGTCCACGCCTGCAGCAAGGCGCCTTTTTCATTTTCTCCTGTCTTCCGACAAAACCAAGGTTGCGACGGGCAGCGAAGATTTGTTTGAGGGCCTTATTGCTGCTTGGAATAACTCATCGTTCGACCCTGCTTCTCAGCAGTCTTCCGCCACACCGGCTGAGGGCAGAGCATGCTGGCGACTTACAAGGGTGGAGGCCGTAGGCTTCGGGGGCCTGAACCTTCTGGATGGCCCTCCGTTCATGCTGTCGGCAAACAGGGAAAACTGGTGCCTCGAAGGCCAGAACGGTTCCGGCAAAACGTCGATCGCCAGTGCGATAATCTGGGCGCTGACGGGCTATCGCTGTCGCGACCAGGACGGTCTTGTGAAGGATGACGGGCGGCGTATGCCCGTTTTCAACGACTCGGGCGTGCAGATCGGCGACTGGCCGCCGACGGTCGCCTTTCCTCCCAACGCGCTGAAACTGGCCGGTACAGCAGAGGCGTGGGTCCGACTTTCATTTCAGGATGATGACGGCAACACAGTTGAAGCGTTCCGGCGGCTAACTGCGGCACCGGTGGGCGAACCACAGTTTGAAAGCAGGATCGACCCCGCCCTCAGAACAGCGCCACATCTCATCGAAACCGGATTGCTGATGCCGGCGCGTCTTGCGAGGATAGGTTTCGGCGAGAAGAGTCATTCGATTTATGAGGCCGTCAAGCTACTCACGGGCCTAGACCAGCTCGCCGATATCGGTGAAGGCGCGGCCGCTTTTTCTCACAAAGCCAAGCGGTTTCTAAAATACGGTTCCGACAAAGGTATCCAGGGTATCGAAATGAAACTGGAAACGGCGCTCGACCGAGCGACCGAGGAAGCGCGCAAGGCCGGTTTCGCACTGACGATTGCCGATGACCGTGAGAACAGGACTTATACGCAGGGCCTTCGCGATCTCGCGGATGGTGCTGCCGCCCTCGCGGCAACACACTCGCGCGCGCTCCAGGCGGAGGTCGCTTCGGACATAGACACGGCGAACCCTGATCATCGCGCCCGGATTAGGAGCGCGGTCAGCGGCGCGCGCGGCGTCCTGCAACAGAATGTAAAAGGCATCCCGCTCTTCGAAGCTTGGGCCGCCCTGAAGGCCGCGCATTCCGATTCCCTCTTCGACGCGCTCTCGCCGATATTGACGACGGCCCGCTCGCAAATCGGGCAGGCTATCGCATGGGACAAACGACAAGGTGAAGATTCGCGTCTTCGCCTGAAAGCATTGGCGGCCCAGTACTTCACACCCGCAGGCCACGAGCATGAAGACGCCGATTGCCCATTGTGCAAAGGCAAGCTCTCGCTTCCCGATCAAAAGGCCTTGGCGGCCGAACTTGATGACCTGAAAGTTGCAGCCGACGCGGCGCAGCGCAAACTCGTTGACGCATGCGCGGCAATAGAAAAAGATGTCCGGGACGCGATCCCGGCGGCGCTTGTACCGCACTTCGCATCGCTCGCGGACATGCAGCCCCGCACTGCCTTTGTCAGCGCCGTGAGGGAAAGGTTTGTGGAGGAAGCGCCCTTCTCCACGGTCCTGACGGGGATGGCGGAGTTCGCTGCAAACACTGCCGCCGGGCTCTCGGAAAAATTGCCCGCTTTCAACTACGTCAGCCGCGCCGTTTCCGGCGACGTCCCTAACGCAGCACAGAGTCTCCTCGCATATCTGTCCCGGGCTGAGCGCGTGTCGGCTCTGGTCGAATGGTGGGCTGTGGAACGGCCGTCGTTCGTGGATGCGTGGAGCGCGCTCAAAGGCATTGCCGACGAAAACAGCCTGTTTCCGGCGTCCAGTCTGGAAGGTCGGCTCGCTTCACTCGAAGAAGCCCTTGAGAAGGTTGCCCCACTTGACGATCTGGCAAAGGCGCTCCGCGACGCGGCGAAGCACGCCGAGGACTGGCTAATAATCCAGACCGGTCAGCGCACCCGGGAAGCGATCGCTGAGGCCCTTGAACCTCTTAAAGACCTGCGCGGCCTCGTCACGGCGGAAACCGCCAGTTCCATCTCGGCGTTGTCAGGCCGCATGAAGTCGGTGCTTGACCGTATTCAATTCAGAGAGCGCCTTTCGTTCGAGGATGCTGCGCTTGGCAAGAAATCGGTTCAGGTTTTAGGGAGCTTTGACCATGGCATCCGAATCGATGCCTCCACCGTTGCCAATAGTTCCTGGCTTCGTGCCATTCTCTGGGCTTTCACATTGGCGATGCGCGAGCAGACCATTGAAGCACTCGGCAAAAATCCATTTCCCCTGATGCTTCTCGACGATCCCCAGGTGACGTTCGATCCGCGTAACAAAAGGAAATGGGCTCAGGAGCTGGCGCGAATTGCGAATGCGGATGCAGCTACGATCGAAGCGGCGCAGCTGGTTCTCATCACCCATGAGCGGCAGTTCTTCCAGCTTCTTGTCAACATCGAGAATCTTTCCGGACAGCAAGGTTTGCTTGCCCGCCTGAATGCTAGCAGCAAGGTCGCAACGGTCGTCAATGGTCATGCCCTAGCGGCCGCATATGCGGAAGCACAAAAGTCCTCGGACGACAGGCTCGCTTACGAATATATCGCTGATGTCCGTAGGTACTGCGAAGACCTGCTGAAGATCATGTTACGCGCGGAAGAACCTACGGTATGCGACATGACGATCGGTGATCTCGCGAAGCTGCTTAAAGAACGGCGCGATGCCAGCGTAGCGCCGTTCAGCCATGTCGCGTTCGACAAGCTCTACAAGACGCTATCGGGCGGCGGCGGCAAGCAGATGAAGATCATCAATGAATCGCACCATGTTTTCGATGGCACGATCGGTCTGGCCGAAGCGGGCGACGTAAAGATATTCTGGGAGACGACTCTTCAGAACCAGATTCATACGGGCTTCAAGGTGTACGCCGAGTATGAAGCTTACGCGGGGGAACCGCGCCTATTTCCCTGGATGGACAATGTCGTTTCCTTCCCCAACGGAAATGCAGCAGATCTCAGGAAACTGAAACTTGTGCATACGGGCATAGCCGCCGCCGCGCGCACAGACGGCCGCGCGGGCGATGGACTGATCGCGATGGAAGACCTCGCTCAAACCGTCGACATCACGCTCCACAATCATGATGCTTATCAGCTGGCGGCGGGCACGCTCGATCCGGTCGCGGGGGTTGGCGACGTGATCATCACGAGCAACTACGCGAAGATCAATGAGCGCAATCTGGTTACGGCTGCATTCGGTGACAAGCTTCTTGCCCGGCGTTACAATGAAACAGATGCTCACCCTAATATCGCGGTCCTTACCGGCCAGAGCGTCGACCCTTACGTGCTGGCGCAGCCCATCATCGCGCCGCGCGAGAGGCTTTCCTGCCGCAAGATTGTAGGGACGCTGTTTGCAGGACGAGAGCTCCCTGTGCCGCCTGTTAACGCGAATGCCGAATTTATCGCCCTTTCCGACTTTGGCGTCATCGCGAAGCTGCTGGAGAAAGCCAGGCTTTTCGCAGTGAGCGGCCGCAGCGCAGAGCCGATTGCTCTTGACGGACAGTACTTGATAGCCCGCGACGCGCTGACGACGCCTGAAGCTTTTAGCCGTCTCGACGGACGTCTCGTGGTCGCCGTTGATGAATCGGGGGCGCGCTATTTCAAGCGCATGCGGCAGCTAGGCATGATTATTGTGCTGGAAAGCCTTAACCCAGATGGCATATCGCCAAGCGTGCTGTTGAGCCTATCCGGCGGCGGCGGATTGCCACGTCTGACGCAAATCCTAGAAGTTGTCGGCGTACTTTTCGATGAGCCTGCTTAGATTTTTGCAGCGATCGAGGTCCAGCATCTCTCCCTAGCTTTGATGTGCCTTCGATTATCTCGGCTGCGAGAGGAGGTCCGCCCGGCGGCTTTGGCCGCCGGGCGGACATTATGAGATCAACCTTTGGAACGCAACGCTAAACCCTTCGATTATAGGGCCGATCGTCGGGTCGCGGAGCTAGTTCGGAAGGAACCGAAGCCCACTCATATGCCACCGCTTTGACACGTCGCACCTCAGAACGGTCCCCAACGAATCCAAACTTCTCCGGGTAGAAGACGCAGATATTGCTACCCGTCGACACTGAGCTGCGGTAACGAACTCCATCGAAGCCGTGTCGGAGAAGGACCTCTGCCAGAAGCTGGGTCAGCAGATAAGGCGTTCGTTCATCGGGCGTGACCGGCATGCTCATCAGACGATCGAATGCCTGAACCTTGGCGTATAACGATAGACGTTCATCGCTAGTCGCGAAAATCCCGATGTCGGGGCTGAAGTCAGCTAAGCGAATTGGCTGTAGGCTATTGAAGCCGCCGATGGAAATATGATGGCCCGGATGGGGTCTTATCTCCGCCACCGCCGTGTATGGATCGGAGGCGAGATACATCACCGAGACGCCAGCACGATTCAAGCGGCCGAAACCTGCCTTCGGCGGGGGCGGAGCCCCGATGGCTTCGTTCTGCCAAGGAATCCGGATTATCTTTGATTCCCATCCTGCTAGAGGAAACCGCCGATATATTGCGGCTTCTCCTAACCGGGCCCTAAACCAGACCTCGCCTTGCGGAAGTTGGATTTCAATGTCGTTCAGAAATGGGGCGATGAACGCTTCTAGGTCGGGTTCGACTTGAAAAAAGTTTTCCGTCAGCAAGCGGCTCTGTAAATCGACGAACTCGCCCGGATTGGTGCGCGATATTGCGAAATTCATACCTCGCCCACCTTCGTCGTGCCCCGCAAAAACCGCGATGCCCTTATCCCAGTCCGGATACGGCGGCCAATTCAACCACTCATCGAAATCGTCGACGTACAGGTTGGATTTCGGTGGTTCGAGGATCGGATTGTCCGCTTTATAGAATAGCGACATGACGCTGTCGCCACCCCAGTGCGGGTTGTACTCGTGCTCGTCGTAGTGAAAACGGATCAGGGCTCTGATAACCATCACCAGCGGTTCGAGGTTATCGGGGTTTCGCACGTCCACATCGTCGCGGGCGCAGACCGCACACCGGCCCTTCGTGCAGTCTTGAACGATAATCTTTTTTACACTGGTGTGGCGAGCGCAATCGAGGCAGAGGCTCGTCCTGATTTCTTCGTCCGAGTCGATTTCGACCATGATCTCCCCACGCTTACCCTGACTCACTCAAGGTGATTTCTGTGTTGCCGTAGAACAGTAGCTTCAGTTATTCAAGCACAACCGGTAGTAATAGAGGTGGCTCGAAAACGTCGGGGAGAACGGCCCGCTGAGGTGATTATGACGACCGAAAAGCTAATCCGCGAGACAACCAGGAAGCTTCAAGAAAGGCTGATTTCTCGGATTGCTGAGGAAAAGGCCTATGATGTGCCCGCCTTCTGTGTCGCTATCGGGTTGATGAACGGTACGAAGCCGAAAAGGCAATCGATGCGGCCATGAAATTGCGTGCGGCGGCAAACCAGCTTGTCCTGGAGCCTGCGCAGGTCGCGGGTTTGAATACGGCGATGGCGACGATTGTCGCGAACTATGTATCGCACTGGAACACAGGCCAGGCTCAGCCCTTTATGGCCAGATCACTTCTGGGGGTGATTGCAGCAATAGACAGCTTTGCTGATTGTTTCGGGTCGCCCCCACCCCGGTGCCTCTCTGCAATAATACGCCGCCTCAAACTGAAAGACGTGAAGCTGTCCCGTGCGTCCGGTTACCGGATTGCGAGTTGCGCGATTACCCCGCCGGGCAGCTTGAATACCGGCGACGACCACGCTTTGCGCCATTTTGATCCCAGCGACAGCTGATGGGCGTGAAAGGGACCCTGCAGATTGAGCGTCCGCCAACGCTTGGATTTACGGGAATAGCCGCCTGCAGACTGCTCTTCGCCACCTTCGCTGTACCAGGACGTGGATTCGACATGGATCAGGTGGTCGGTGAATGAACCTCGCCAAAGAGTCTTGTCGTCCGGATCGAGATACCACAGTTCCTTGAAGGCAAGAGCCTGCGCCCATTTCTCCCAGGGCCGGATGGTGTATTGGCGGATCGTCAGACCGTCTGGGACGGATTGTGCGTCGTCCTTCATTTTCTTGCTCAATATGCCCATCCACAAAACGGGTATGCCGGCAGCGCAATATGCAGTGGTGCGCTTCTCGATCGCATCGAACAATATCGGGGTATGTTGAACTTCTATCGCCCAACGTGCCAAGCCATCTGGCGAGGTGACCAGAACGTCAGCACGGCGGTCGCCACCGGTTGATAAAACCTCTACCTCGTAGTCTGCACAGTAACCAAGTGCGCGGAAGCTGTCGCGCAACACCGTTTTAGCTTCCATGTGAGCCTGTGTTTCACCCGACGCCCAAGTGCAATCCGTCGGCGGTTTATGGGCGAAATGGGCAATTTTGATCTGCCCTTTTTTCAGCGTCACCTGACGGCCGCATTTCGGGCATTCGAACAGAAGCCCTTTCGAAGATGAGGCTGCGTCAACCCTGTATCCATTGCAATTCGCCGTTAGCATGACCGCTTGCCACCTCTCATATGTCCGCGTTGGTCAAATGGGTAGAAACGGCTCATTCATCCACATCCCGAAAAAGGCTGTGAAGAACTGCACTCTGCGGCGTGGATGAGGCGACCGGCGCAGACGTCGACGATTGCGGTTCGTAATCCTCTTCCATCCGATCCACAGCCCGGCGCACCTCATGTCGCAAAAGTGCCATCGGGTCAGGGCGTAGGACGTCTGGCTGTGCCCGAGCGACAGCTTCGTTGATAGAGCGGATTGCTGATTCCAGCGTGTCGAAATGATCGTCAGGAGGATAGTCTTTCGACCAGCCTGACCGCACCTCGCTGACATAATGCGGGATGTTGGTGAGCACCTTATCCCGCGCGAGAACCACCGCTCGTTCCTTCTCGTCTTCCGTGAGTATCGTATCGACGTAAGTCAGTTCGAAGACGCTCGGATCGGCTTCGGCGACCAACGCCTCCAGCAGTTTGGTTGCGAGATGGTCACGCCAATTGCCAGGCAAAACCTTTTGCCGATGCAGGCTGACGAGAAGACTTGCGTCGGCATCCTCGTGGATCGGCGATCCGAAACTTCGGGCACTGTCGAGAATATCTGGCCTGCGCGTCAGAACCATCTGAGAGAACGACGCGTTCGAGCGATAGGACACGAAGGTCGCCAGGAGGTTTCCTCCAAGTTTGCCGATCCGCTCGAGCAGAAGTTCGTTCAAACTGGTGGGAATAACCATGGGTGCGCCCTGGATCGTCACTCCAGCACAGACGACAGCGTAGAGGATCGTTTCCGGCTTGGCTCCGCGAAGGTAGAGTTCGACAAGCTCTGGCGTCTGGGCAAGGTAGCGTGCAAATGCGTCGCTCACGGTGGGATGCTTGTAGGTCCAGTAAGGGCCTTGTTCGTCTTGCGCCAATAACAGAAGGCTGCCGTTGAGGGTTTGCAGTTCGTGCCGCGTCGCGGCTTCGGTACTACCGAATGCGCTCACAGCGGTCGCCATGATCGAGGACGTCACGGGTGAGCGAACGACTCCGCCATTGAGAAAGATCGTCGCTGTCGCCGCTTTGCAGTCATTCGAGAGATTGGAAATGGTATCGAGCAGGAATTGCTCCGGTCTTGCGAAAAATCTGACAATGTCGGCCTCCTTAACCTTTAGATCGCCTGCAAAGAAGGATGAACCGATCCGGCGCGCAGTCTCGGGGAGGAAGTCCCGCCCCTCAACGATAGCCGGCAGAAACTCCTTGATCGCCGACCGGAACGGCACAGGCTGATCGCCGAATTTAAGGTGGTTGTATAGTATTTGAGCCTTTTCGGCGCTACTGAGCTGCTGGACATCGATAACAACCTGGCTCGTCTTCATCACGGGAATGGCCTGGAGTTTGAGGTCTGCTTGCGCTGCCCTCCAGATGTAGTCTCGCGACGTGATTAGAAAGCGGGTGCCCCGCTTCATTGCACCCTGCATCAGTGGAAACACTTGGTTCCACGCCTCCGCCGTTTGCCGTTGATACTGGGTGTTACCCCAGGCATCGTCGATCCAGAAAAACTGAGGAACGTCCGGACTCAAATGCCGCTGTACATCTTCTGGAGAAGTGGCTCGAATGGTCGAACTACGCCATATATCGGCCGCGCCGATGGCGATGCTCGCACCGATGGTTGATTTCCCTGCCGCCGGCGGGCCGAGCAAGAGCACGACGTTGTGCTGACTGATCGCCCTTACACTTCGGCGATGAGCCTCGGTAACGACAAGCCGTTGTAAATCTTCACCCATGGCGCTGAGGATTAACTGGGCCTGCCCATATGCCCGCGCATCAAGAACGTCGTTCAGATCGCCAAGCCCATACAGGCGTGGGGCCATCATTCGGAGGCGTGAAGAGGTGCGAATCTGCCGGTTGATAAAATCACTACCGAAAATGCGGCATCGACCAACCCCAACGCCTTGGAATGCGGCACGAATAGCGAGCTCGCTTTCCCCGGTGATCGTATGGTTCGTCAGAATGATATAGTCGTGGGCCAGCCCTTTTTTGGCGAGCCGTTCAGCCTTTGCGATTTCATCCGTCAGCATCGAAAGGCTAAGATTGTTGGCTTTCTTAGATGTAAACTTACACTGGATGGTCGATTCACCCGCAGCGGGATCGTCACCGTCCCAGCGGCCAACAAACGCACCGTCTCGCCCGGCATCGTTGCCGGGCAAGAAATTCTGGACCGGCCTGCGAAGACATTCCTCAGCTACTCCGACGCACAGGTCTTGGAATGCCTTCCACCCCAACTTGTGAAGGGGGTAATCGCCCGCTACAGCCAGCAGCGTTGGTGCACCATTCATTTCGGGCAGCGCGGTCGCAGGTTCGCCTGCCATCAGCGAAATGCCTCCATCTGCTGGAGCGACGATTGGATGCTGCGGGCGTAACTGGCGCTCATTCCCAGACCGATGTAGAGCTCGAAAACCCCTCCAGCTGCCGCTTTGGGTTCAAGCCGGTTTGTGCGTACAAGCTGCCCGATGGTGCCGCTCAGCGGCGCCAGCCCGCTTGAGCTGAAGGGGTCGCATTCTTTTGCTGCCTTGCTAAAAGCCGTCTCGATAGGCGGGAGCAGACATCCTCCGTAGGTAGAAGAATGGTCCAGGTCGTGTGCAAGATCGACGTTCTCACCGAGCCCCTGATACTCACCACGAAATACGGGTGGTTTGAAAGCCAGTGCGTTAGCAATGGCGTTTTTGTCCGAGGTCAGCGCTCTGGTTAAGGTGCTCATTTCCATACAGGGAAGCTACTTCATCGCTACGACAAAATGAAGCAAAACAAGAATGAAATAGTTCGCTAAGACACGGCAATACGATGCGTGCCGGCATGCGTAGCCGCCGAGCAAGACGACAACGATGGTTTGCCATCATTTGAAATCGGCCGCAGCACCGCTGAACGCGCCCACAGACCCGCTTCGGCGGCTCTACTTTCCGACGTTCTCCGGTATGCTCATGTGTGCCGCATGCTGCCTCCGCGCCGCATTCGCAATCTAGGCTAGCGCATGACGTCTTCGATCGGCGGGCCGATGATCGAGGCAACATCCATGGCCGGATCGGTTCATGGCCAAGCGATCGCAGCGCCGCCCGGCAGCTCGACAGAATGCCGGGCTCAAATGCGATCAACGTTCCATCGAGATCGAGCAGAAATGCGGAAAGATCCGATTCCATCTGGACGGTTCTCCATTGACGTGCCGAGATCGCAATAGGCGACGCGCGACCGAATTGTATCCCGTGACCTCGGTCGTGGCCGAACCGCTTGCCGGGGTTACCGGTCGCTCACCCCGGCTTTCGACCGTCGCTAGGCTGACGCTCCTCCCCTGCCGTCAATCCGGTCTCGCGGAAGAGATAAAATGCGGTTGAAATTAATGGAACGTAGCTGCCAAACGATGTACTTTCGATTGCATGTATCCTTGCGAATGTTATGACTAAGATCTTATTCGACCTACCATTTTGCTTCGAGCACAAGGCTGAAATGCAGGCTACTCTGATGTCGTTACAGGATGCGGTGAAAGACCTGCCGTCAGCAAGAATCCTTCTGGCAAGCGATTTCGAGAACGGGCCAAAGATTGACCCTCTCAAGATCATCCAGATTTATGAAGCCAGCGAATGGGAAACGTTCATTGACGAATGGGTCCATTCGCTCAAAACCACCTATGTCAGCGTTATGCGGCCGACCGGTGCCGGAGACAAAGGGATCGATATTGCTGGCTTCTGCGACGCCGACCAGCTGCTCGGCATCTGGGACAATCACCAGTGCAAGCACTACACCTCACCCTTGAGTTTCGGCGTGGTCGCACCTGAGATCGGGAAGATGCTCTGGTACTCTTTCTCCGGAGAGTACAAAGCCCCGAGAGCATGCCGGTTCATCGCGCCGAAAGGCGCTTCGACATCGTTGTCGTTGTTGCTCTCCAATGCGAACAAGCTGAAAGCGAAGGTGCTTGCGGAATGGGACAAAGCCATCTCCGGAAAAATCACCTCGACGGGGCCGGTCACTCTGGAAGGAAAATTCCTCGACTACGTTAGGGATTTCGACTTTCGAATCTTTTCGGCCGAGCAGCCTCGAACGATCATCGAAGCCCATTCCAGAACGCCCTATCACATCGGCCGCTTCGGTGGCGGATTGCCCTCTCGTCCGCGGCCCGACTCTGTCCCTGTCGAGATCGGAGAGACAGAGGCGACCTATACAAGCAAGCTGCTCGATGCCTATGCGGAGCACAAGGGCGAGACAATCGTCGCGGTCTCGCATCTCGATAAGTGGGCGAGCTTGAAATCCCATTTTCATCGCTCCCGCGAGGCCTTCTATCATGCTGAGTCCCTGCGGGTGTTCGTGCGCGAGAAAGTGGAGCCTGGTACTTTCGAGGGGTTGCAGACCGAGATACTGGACGGGGTCCTGGACACTCACGACGGCGAACACTCGGACGGATATGCGCGCGTCGTCGCCGTAACCGAGAAAGCGCAGTCCTTGGTTCTTGACGCTCATCCTCTGAACAAAAGCGCTTTTCCCACCGACCGTCGGGGCATTTGTCATCAGCTTGCGAATGATGGGAAGCTGACATGGCGCCGCTAATGCCTACGGCCTCGGCTTTCAACGGCTCGCTCGAAACGGGCGTGAGGGCCGTCTTCGTTCTGCACGCGCATTTTCCCCAGGCGGTGGATCTAAACCGACTGACCGCGATGGATTATCTTGTCGTGCGGACCAGTGTCCTCGATGGACCAGCGGACCTGCATCCCCCGACACCGATCATGTCACCTGTCACGCAGGTCCGAAGAAAGTCCGTTCAATCTGCCGTAGCCCTGATGATGTCCCGAGGGCTAGTCGAGCAGGTTGTCGATGAAAGCGGGATCCTGTTCCAGGCCGGAGACAATGCGGAGTTTTTTGTCACCGCGCTTCAGACGCCATATCTCCGACAATTGTACGAGCGCGCCGAATGGCTCGCAGGTTATTTCCAGAACTACAATGATGAGGCTTTTGACGATCTAATGCGCAATCTTCTCACCAACTGGGTCTCTGAATTTCAAGACGAAGCGTCTGGACCGGCATAATGGCATATTCAGGCTTCCAGGTCCGTCACCTCTCCTTTCACGGTTCAGAGAAAGAACCGGCGATTGTTTCGTTTCAGTCCGGCCTTAACGTCATCTACGGTGCTTCCGACACCGGGAAGTCCTATATTGTCGAAGCGATCGATTTTATGCTTGGCGGCAAGGGCCCTCTGCCCGATATCCCGCAGGCTAAGGGCTATGATCGCGTATTGCTTGCGATTGCTTTCGACGACGGATCGGAAACGACATTGCTCAGAAGCATGGCCGGTGGACAGTTTCAGGCATTCGAGGGCCTGCATACGTCGATCCCGGATGCGGAGGGCAGTCCCCTTAGTGAAATTCACAACGAGCGCGATGAGACGAACCTCTCGTCGTTTCTTCTCTCCAAGATCGGCCTTTCAGGCAAGCGGATCAAAAAGAACGCAAAGGATGAAACGCAGGCGTTGAGCTTCCGCAACATTGCGCGACTGGCGATCGTCAACGAGGAGGAGATCATCCAGAAGCGTTCGCCCTTGTCCGATGGGAACTACACGGCAAATACAGCGAACACATCCGTCTTCACGATGCTGTTGACCGGTGTCGATGACACAGCGCTCCTGTCACGCAAAAGCACGTCCGCCGAAGAGCAGAAACGCCTGGCGCAAATCGATCTTCTCGATCAGCTGATCACAGACGCTCAGAAACGCATCACGTCAATATCCGGCTCACGTGACGAACTGTCTGCTCAAGAAGAGCGACTCACGAGAGCGATGGACAATCGCGCCGAGCAGCTCGCCTTCACCGAGGAAAAGTTCAAGGCAATCTCGACCAGAAGGCGGGCCATCATCCAGAAGCTTGAGACAACCGCCGATCGATACACGGAAATTGCCACTCTGCTTGACCGCTTCAATCTTCTACGAGACCACTATGTTTCGGACTATGAGCGTCTCTTGGGCATCCGGGAGGCAGGAAGCTTCTTCTCGGTCCTCGAACAGGAGGTTTGCCCCACCTGCGGTGCCTTGCCTGACCATCATGATTCCAGCGCAGTCTGCCACGGCGATGTCGCTGTGACAGTCCTCGCCGCTGAAGCAGAGATGCAAAAGATAGAATCTCGTCAATCGGAACTGATGACGACGATAGCCGCGTTGCGTGCGGAGGCGCAATCCATTCAGAAGTCGCTTCCCAACTTGAGGAATTCGCTGAGCGAACTCTCGGTTGAAATCGAGACCGTCGTATCACCTGACTTGCGCAAACAACGCGCAACTTACAAAGAGCTGGCTGACAAGGGCGCGAATGTACGCGAGGCGCTCGGGCTGTTTTCCAGTCTGAGTGATCTGACCAGTCGTAAGGCAGCCTTGGAACGACAGAACGAGGGGGGCTCGGGCGATACCGCTTCGAACAATCGCCTTACCAACACGATCGTGGCACCGTTCGCAAAACGTGTTGAGAGCGTGCTCAAACAATGGGGTTTCCCAGATCTTGATCATGTGCATTTTGATACGAGCGCGAAAGATCTGATTGTGTCCGGGAAAGCCAGGACGTCCTACGGAAAGGGATTGAGGGCAATCACGCAGTCGGCTTTCACGATCTCACTACTGCAATATTGCGCCGACAACGATCTGGCACATCCGGGGATCGTTGTGCTCGATTCCCCGTTGCTGTCCTACCGTGAACCGGACGGGGCCGACGACGATCTAAGCCATACGAACCTTAACGGAAACTTTTACAGATATCTTCTCGGCCTCCAAGCTGACCGACAAGCGATCATCGTTGAGAATATGGATCCCCCGTCAGATGTGGAACTCGGTGATCGAGTAATTCATTTTTCTGGAATGGTTGATGAAGGTCGCTTCGGCCTTTTCCCTCGCTAGTAAATGATCCGCATTCATCCATGGAGATTTGTCTGCCATAGACAACAACATGATCTAGATGATTCCCCACGCCCGAAACCTCCCCCTCCCCGTCATCTCCCTGAGCCCCAGTTCACCAACAATCCTCAGCGCCGCCCGCGGCGTCACCTTCAGCGTCTCGGCAACCATGCCGGCCGAGACCAGCGGCCGCGCCATCACCAGCTCGATCAAGCCCGGCAGATTTGACGACGACCGCCGGCCGACCAGGCGCCGCTCCATCATCTGTTTTGCCAGCGCCAGCCGGTCATGCTCCTTCAGCCCGAACTCGGCCGCCGCAATGATCCCGTTGACGATCGCCAGCAGCCTTGTGTCGCGAGCCCGATGCCGGCGGCGCTCGACGGCAATGGATTTGAGGCCGAGATTGACGGCGACCAGATGCGCCGTCGTCAGGTCCGCTTGTCGCAGCGTCTCGGCGGCCAGCAGCCGGCCGAGCCATGGCGCATGCTGCAAAACCTGCAGGTCGTTCCAGGCATCGAGCAACAGCGCGGCGCGCAACACCGGCGGAAGTCCTTCGGTCTCGCTCAACACGGCCCGCCATTCACCGAGCCGCTCGTCTTCGTCCCAATCGAGATCGTAGACCAGCGGATCTTTCTCGCGCTCGCCGGCGCGGCCGGGTTTCTTGGCTTCTGCGATCGCGACGCCGGAACGGGCGAGCACGGCGTCGATCGCCGCCAGTTCCGCGGCCAGCGGATCGGACGCGTCGGACTCTTCCCCCTCTCCTTCCCTGACACCCTCTGCAAAGGTTGTAGCCGGCGGCGTGGCGTGGACTGCGTCCTCATGAGCCGTGTCGTCAGCGCTGGTGCTTTCGGCGCCGGCGCCGCGGAGCGTGCGCAGGCCTTCATTGCTCAGCGCCCAGCCGGGCGGCTGCGCCGCAATCCGCCGGCGCGTCTTCAAAACGTCACGGGCGATGGCTAACTCATGGGTCGGGGCGCGGACATCGAGCCGGGCGTCGTGCAGCACCAGGTCCTCGAGGTGAACGAGTTCGCCGTCGATCCACAGCGAGGCGCAGGCATCGGAAAAATGCATGCGCTCGATCCAGCCCGCACCGACCGGGGAACGGGCAATGCGTTCGTCGAGACGGGTCAACGCAGAAGTCGCGCCCGAAATCGGCCGCAGCAGGGTCTGGAGAGTCTGGAGAGGCAAGTTCGATAAATCATAACGCATTGAAAACATGGTAAATGATTTGCTAAACGGACGCTATCTCCGATTTAATGTCCGTCACTGCCTAGATTGCTCCAGGCCATGTATCACATCCGATAAGTATCGCTTATCGAAAATGATTGCGGAAAGGCCGCAAATCAGCGAAACGGTATCAATGGAGGGCCAATGCGGCCGTGCTACACCCGGTTTTCGCGCCTCAGGAGACATTTTGGACATTCTTGCTGCGAACACGGCACCGGACGCAATCGCCCGGCGTGCCGAAACCCTCGACACGATTGCCGCGGTGCTGCCGATCGATCGGCGCGACAAGCTCGCCGAGATTCTTTCCGACCAGGACGTCGAGACGCTGCGGCACCTAGTCAACGAAGGCATGGGCGACAACACGCTACGGGCACTGACGTCCGACCTCGGCTATCTCGAAGCCTGGTGCCTGGCGGCGACCGGCAGCGCCCTGCCCTGGCCGGCGCCGGAGGCGCTGCTGCTCAAATTCGTCGCCCATCATCTCTGGGATCCGGCGCGACGCGAAACCGATCCCGAGCACGGCATGCCGGCCGAGGTCGACCGAGCATTGAGGGACGGCGGCTTTCTCCGTTCGATCGGGCCGCACGCGCCGGACACGGTGCGCCGACGGCTCGCCAACTGGTCGACGCTGACCAGATGGCGCGGTTTTGACGGGGCCTTCGCCTCCCCTGCCCTCAAATCAGCCATTCGGCTGGCGATCCGAGCTGCGCCAAGACAACGTCTTCGCAAGAGCGCCAAGGCGGTCACCGGTGACGTGCTGGCAAAACTGCTGGCGACCTGCGGCGGCGACAATTTGCGCGATCTCCGCGATCGGGCGATCCTGATGGTCGCCTTTGCCTCCGGTGGCCGCCGGCGCAGCGAGATCGCCGGGCTGCGCCGCGAGCAGCTGACCGTCGAGCCGCCGATCCAGATCGAGAATGGCGCCCCCCTCCCCTCTCTCGCCATCCATCTCGGCCGCACCAAGAATTCCGGCGCCGGCCAGGACGAGGTCGTCTATCTGACCGGCCGGCCGGTGGAGGCGCTCAATGCCTGGCTGGCGGCCGCGAAGATTGGGAGCGGCAGTGTGTTCCGGGCGATCGATCGCTGGGGCAATGTCTCCCGCCGGGCGCTCGATCCGAAGGCGGTCAACGATATCGTCAAGCAGCGCGTGAAGATGGCTGGGTTGGAGGTTGGGGAGTTTTCGGCGCACGGGCTGAGGTCCGGCTATCTCACCGAGGCGGCCAATCGCGGCATCCCTCTTCCCGAGGCGATGGAGCAATCCAGGCATCGGTCAGTGCAGCAGGCTTCGAGCTACTATAACAACACAACCCGGCGAAGCGGTCGGGCGGCGAGACTGCTTTGATCTCAATATAGAGTTGAACGCGTAGGATCCGCTTGAATCGCTAACAATGCGGGAGACCAGTCAGACGATCGACGCCGGAACCGTCAATTATCCTGGGTGTTCAGGCTAACAGTTTCTTAGTAGCAATGGATATACCGAACTGCCTTTGCTTAAAGGGAAGCGGAATGCCTTACGCAGTGGACTTCGACCAACACGGGAATGAGATCTATGTTCCTGCCATTACGTTCCTGATGATCCGCCGCCAGGTCGCATAGATGCCAGTTCACTTCGACCTGGTGACATACTCGTATGGTACTCTGCTGACCCAGATCAGTTACACACCACGATCCGCGAACTTACAAACGGCGCATATTCGCACGCTGCGATTTATATCGGACAGGGCCAAGCAATCGACGCCGGCCTAAACGGTATCGAAGAAAGCTCTGTCAAAGGCCTCATGAATGATTTCGAGGTTGCCAACGTCTTGCGATGGGAGGGCGAACATGACATTGCAATAGCGGTCGCCCATGCCAAATCCATGCGGGGCCAGAAATATGCCAGGCTAGATGCTGCTTTGCTTCCCTTACGTCGACGAGCGGTCAAGAGACGCGGCAAGCTACGCTTCTTCAGCAAGAAGGATTGGCTCGCGCGGCTAGCCCTATTCGCGAGGCGGCACAGCCTCCGTCGCAATTCGACCTTTTGCTCGCAACTCATTGTCGAATGCTATGCCGCTTGCGGCGTCTATCATGACCGTGACGTTGTCGAGGCCGCGGTGTCGCCGAACGACCTGGTGACTGAAGGCCACTTCGTATACAAAGGCTACCTTTCCAAAGAAACAGAACCCGTCTTCCATCTTCTTGACGTCAACGCTCCCCTCAGCAGGAGAAAGAGCCTTACATGGCGGCCCTCCCCTCGTCCCAGCCTTCTTAGGGTTGTCGCAAGTGCTATCTGGGGCCAGAAGCGATAGCCCTCGAGATCATAGACATGGCGCGCTATAGCCAACTGTCTGCAAGAAGAGACCCCTTCGGGCTGTCAGCGTTCTTTAAGAACGCGCAGGCCGGTTTCATACGCTGACTGGTAATCCCGTTCCGTTCGTGACCTGACGCGCGGATCGCAGATCACGTTTGACAGATGCGCTGGGTGAACCCGCGGCTGCTCATGTGTGAGGTAAAGCAGCGCATGGTTATCCTCGACGACATCGACCTCGGAGCCCGAACGCGACCGGGTCTCGATCCCCCGGATTTCCTCGGCGACCACGGCCTCGGCCGCGAACTCGCTTTCAACCAAGGCAAGCGCCGACTGGGCTGGCGGCTTGATCGATATCTGCGAGTAATGGCCCAGGTCTTCGTCACGACCGAGTACGGCAAACCCGTCGGGAAAGATCGCGCCTCCGGAACGTTTCGCGGTTTCAACAAGATCTACTGGAAACTCGGGAAGCTCTCCCAAGAGGTCGAGTGCCTCGTCACCATCCTCGATCGCAGCAAAGACACGTTGTGCGATTTCCAGATCCAGCGCCATGCCATTCATGATCCGCACCGAGCTCGGTGTGAAAATCAGGTGCTCTGGGGGAGTGATCACCAGAGGCTCCCACTCCGCGTCTTCTCCGACAATCCACGTCCGGCCGAGCCATTCAACAGTGGTGAAGTTCTGCTCGGACGGTCTCCAGCTGCGAGCGCGTGCCGCCTCTCCAATGTCAGGTCCAAACAGGAGAGTAAGTACGCCGCAGTAGCTACCGAATCGCACCCCCCGCGGATCAGACCGATCGAAAGGATCCCCCGCCTGACCTGTGGGCGGACTCGGGCTCGCCGTATGATTTATGAATATCTCGGCCTTCTTCACCGACTTCATCCAGCTGCCGACGGCATAGCCGTGCGAGGCAACCCAGGAACCGATCTTGCGGCCCAGATAGGGTTCGACCTGCTCCTTGTAGCCATCCCTGACAGTCTTTGTAAAAGCAGCCCTGGACGCCCCCTTAGTCGCCTTGGACTCCGCCAGGGCAACGAACAGATCCTCGCTGCGGCTGAAAACGTAATCCGGAGACCGTGTGGTCGGGGGCTTGCCATGCACGGTGTGATTTTCGAAATGATCCACCCAACGGTAGCCATCACGGACCATGTGGAGATAGGCGATACCGTCTCCGACAAGCCCCGTCATGGCTTTTCCGACGTAGTCTTTCAGGGTCCGGGCCGTCTCCAGCAAAGCAAAACGATCATTCTTGTCGTCGACGTGCCGCGCGATGAGATGGCGGCACATCTGAACCTGAGCCCTCGCCGCACGCTGGTCCATCTTTGCCCTGCTGGAGCATTGCGCCATTGCGCCGTAGAGTTCGGCGGGCGTGAACAGCATTTCGGTGTTCTCAGGCGCACGACCGATGATCAGGGGATGGGGTTTCGCGATATGACCATTGATCTGCTCGACCGCCAGCTGTTTCTGCTTTGCCTTCCACATTGTTGCAGGTCCTCGCAGGAATTCGATGGTCAACGCTGATAACTACCTGTATTACCATAGCAAATCACTTAAAAAAACGGCTGACAAGTTTTGATGCGCCAGCGCCACAAGCCGATCGCGTTTTGCCCGTCGTTAATGGTGCAGTCCCGTGTCAGGCCGACCTTCGATGTCCGCCGTCATTTGCCTTTATGAGCGCCATCAGCATCGGCCCGAGCGAAAACTCCCCGCGCTCCGAGCGTCTGGTCAAATCCCGCAGATATCCGCCGGCAGATGTTATGAAATTCGACCGCTCCAGAATGCAGGCCACCGCAACTGCCGCATTCTCCGGCCCCATGGCATTGCAGGCCTCCTCGTAGGCTGAGGGGCTGACGCCGAGCATTGATCGCACGACGACGGCCGCTTTCATGAGCTCGCGCCAGTGCTCGATGCGCCCGCCAGGGCCGTAATCGGCGATCTGCGGGCAGGCACGCAGGACCATTCCGAGTGGGAATGCCTTGATCGGCTCAGGTTTCGTCTTCGGTCGTTCGTTCGGCTCATTCTTGGTCAGAGGTCCATCCGCCAAGCCATCGCCCTGCTCTTTTTCAGAGCTAGGTTCAAGTTCATTTATGGATTCGGTATTTGAATTCTGTATGTGGCAGGCATTGTGAATGGCATTGCCATGCATATCTTCAGTTTTTAGCTGTGTTTCCAGAATGTTGAGAACCTCTTCCCGCAAGAGCTCCATCTCGTCGAGAGTAATCTCGACCTGTGCGTGGTTCGGATAGCGCGGGAGGCGGGCGAGAATACTGACATACTCAGATTCCACGCGTTCCCAGTTCCCTGTAGCGCCCTCTTCCACGGCAGCCGAGATCAGCTTGCGCACATCGCGACGGCAGATCGTGAGGGCTTCCTTTGCGCGGCGGAAACGAGCGCGTTCGGCGGCGACGTCCTGCGCCATCAGGGCGAGCTCCATGGCACGAGCTAGCAGCGGTCTCAGGTCAAACCCGTAAGCCTGCTCGACCTCGCCATCGCGGTTGCGGTGCGCATAGCGTTTACCGTTCGGACTATCGCGCCGCAGAATAAGGCCGGCATCGACAAGTGCTGCGAGTTGTCGGCGCAGTGTCGTCTCGGTGATTCCGTGGGCCCGCACGGACAGCTGGGCGTTGGATGGGAAAACGACCAACCCCTGGCTCGGATCGAGCTCCGCGTGAGGGTGAAAGGTCAGGAGGGCATCAAGGACGGCAAGTGCCCGGTCCTGGATTCCCAGGCGTTCCCGTGCCTCGCACACGTCACGAAACACTTTCCACTTTTCGATACGCGTGTCTGGCTGCGGATTGTCGACCGCCATCTGGCCTCTGACCAGGGCAAGCGATATCGGCCGCCGCCCAAAGGGCGTCGTCACATGTCCCGTCTGCATTTTTCATTCACCTTGCTTCAGGCAAAGGAAATCCGCTCACCAAATCGGCGCCAAGACTCTTGACTGTGATTCCGGGAAATGCGATTCTCGATCCTGCTAGAGATGACGAGAGAGGCTTCCACGGTTCGCCGTTTGGGGGCCTTTTTCTTTTGCGGTTCAGTCTCCGTTTGTTTCAGTTTTCGATCCTTTGTACTCCTCGTACAAACGACCCATGTGGGAAGACAGCCATTCGCTGAAAGGCCTGGCTTCAACATTCGTAAGCTCGATGGCAACTTTCTTTGCCTTCGAATTCATCACCACGTTTAGTGCGCGATCGGTAGAGGTCCAGTCCCGGACGGGGACGTTTGCCTTCGGCTTCTTTGCAGCTGACTTGGCCTTGTATCGCTTCAGGTAGTCATGTAGCTCATCGAACCGCTCACCTTCAGGAAGCTCTTGAAAGTCAGCAGACCCCGTATGCTCTACTGCAACCTTGGACAGGGCAGGGGCAAGAACCAGTTGCCGAAGGCTGAGCCATTTGTCGCGCCCGATCTTCTTAGATGCACCCAGAGCCTGGACCACTGACGCGGGCACCGCCTGGACAACTGCAAGCATCTTGGAGAGCATTGCCTCATCGACGGCGAGTGACGAACGAACCGTTTCCTTTGTCATTCCTGACGCAATCAGGTTCTGAGCGAAGAACGCGCGCTCTATAAAAGACAGGTTTGAACGGGCCGCGTTCTCCTGTCCTTGCACAATGGCGGAGGTAATGTCGTCGAGCTTCTTAACGATTGCCTTGACCGGCACTCCAAGCTCGCGAGCGACTTTCAGGCGACGATGGCCGAACACGACCATATATCGTTTGGCATCTGTCGAGCTCGGGCGAACAAGAATAGGCGTTGTCTGACCCGACTCCTTGATAGCATGGAGCAGTTCCTGGAACTCCTCGCCGTCATCTGACAGTCGGTCGGCGACGAAGGACACGTCGATCAATCGCGGATCCAGGTCCACGATTACCTCACCCTCCATAAGCTTCTTGGTATTCTCCGCCATGTCCTCGATGGAGCGAACAACTGTCTTCGCAGCTCCGGTCATGCCGTAGCCTGGCTTTGTCGGCGTTTGGTTTGCCGAGATCGAAGCCATATCTAGTTTGGCGAACGGATTTTCACGGGACATGAGTTCCCTCCCAACCTGCAGTCAACACCGACAAGCCACTGATGACGTTGAGCAAAACGTTGAAAAAAACGGCTGACAATCCTCTCATTTTCTCCCCCAGACGCCGTGGATGAGCTCGACAATCTCCGCGTTGGCTGCGTTCAGGCTCTCCATTGCCCGGTCGTATGTCGCCCGGACGAATTCAACCCGCTCGACCTCGTACAAAGTCTGCTTCTTGATCGACGCATCGGAAATCGCGGTCGACTTCAACACGTGGTTTCTCAGCATCTGCTGTGCAAACATCGACTGCATGAACCCGACCATCTGAGCCTGCGGGATGTCCGTGGGTTCAAATCGCGTGATGAGGTACCGGAACCACTGAACACGCATTTCGGCGCCGGCCTCGGCGACGGGCCCCATGATCCCGCCCAGCATCATCAGAAACTGGCTCATCGACATGATGTCCAGCATCTGAGGATGAATGGTGATGAGGATCCCGGTCGACGCCATGAGCGCGGTAATGGTCAGATAACCGAGCTGAGGAGGGCAATCGATGACGACCACGTCGTACTTGTCATCGACCTGCTTCAGAGCGCTGGCGATCCGCATGTAGAACAGTCGGCCGTCCTCACCTTTCTTGGAAGAGATCGCCAGCGGCACGTCATACTCGTATTCCTGAAGAACCAGGTTTGCTGGCACGACATCCAGTCCGGGAATATTGGTCGGCTGGATGACGTCGGCGATCGACTTGCGCTCGTCGTCAAAGCGAAGAGCCTCATAAAGAGACGCCGTATCATCAAGCTCCGGCTGGATCCCGAAGAGGGAGGTCAGGGATGCCTGGGGATCGAGGTCGACCGCGAGCACCCGATGCCCGGTGAGGGCGAGATATTGTGCAAGATGTGCGGCCGTTGTGGTCTTGCCGCTTCCGCCCTTGAAGTTGACGACCGACACAATCTGCATCGGCTCGCCCTCTCTGCGCTTAGGAACATAGTATCTCTTGTCGGATTTCTTGTTGGCCTCAAGATAATCACGAAGCTCAAGCATCTGATCGGCGGTATAATAGCGGCGTCCGCCAACCGATTCAATTTCAGGCCCCTTGCCATCGGCATGGATCTGCCGGAGATGAGTCTGGGTTACGCCCATGAAGTCGGCAACCTCCGCAAGCTGAAACTTGCGCAGTCCCTTGCGGGCGTCCGGCGGATACTGCTGGCTGCGCAACATGTGCAACGCACTTGAGATCTTCGCCCCTTGTTGGGCGATCTCAATATCAAATCTGTTGGGCAACATACTGGTCATTTCGCGAACTATTTCCCCGGAGCACTACACTTTCGAAAAAATGGCTGGAATGCCATCATTTGCGAAACTATCTCCCGATTCCCACCGAGCCGCAAGACATTTAAGGTTAACAAGAGGTTAACGCCATCGCGCGGGACAATTCGATCTCACCCGATTTTCTTTTAATAATCGTGAGTTAACAAGCCAGTGGTTCTACTGCGTTCTCTATCTGTTTATCTGTGAATCCTGCAAAACTTGCCCGACGGCTTTAGGCGTCGGCGCATGATTTCCGCAAACAAGGCGATCATCATGGAGCGACTCACTCGCCAAATCATTGCAGGATCCTCCAACTACCGCTAAATTCCGTTCCATGCTGACTTCTCCGCCGATTAACGACGACGGAGAAATTCATGCAGGTTTTCGCGCTCAACAAACCGCGGAATGTTCACGAAGCTCGGCTCATCCAGCAACATCACCAGCTACGCGCTCGCGTCTTCTCGGAGCGGCTGGGCTGGGAGGTCAACGTCATAGATGGTGAGGAATCGGACGGCTTCGATTCTCTTGACCCCACCTACATTCTGGCCGTGTCCGACCTCGGCAAGGTTAGCGGTTGCGCCCGGCTCCTGCCGGCCACTGGCTCGACCATGGTGACCAACGTCTTTCCGTCGCTTCTACCGGAGGACGGGCTGCACGCACACCCCGCGATGGTGGAGAGCTCCCGCTTCTGCGTGGATACGACCCTTGAAGAGGGCAGGGGATCGGGATCGGTGCATGAGGCAACGCTGACCATGTTTGCGGGCATCATCGAGTGGTGCCTCGCAAACGCCATCACCGAGATCGTGACGGTGACCGACCTGCGGTTCGAACGCATTCTCGGTCGTGTCGGCTGGCCGCTTCAGCGCATCGGCGATCCGAGCCGTATCGGCGTGACTATAGCCGTCGCAGGGATGCTCCCGGCGAACGTGGAAACATTTCTGAGGCTCCGCCCGTCCAGCTATCGCTCGCAATTCAATGGTCCGCTGGGTCAGGCAGCATAAGGAGAAAACCGTGAACCAGCTTCGCTCTCATCCTCGACTCGTCCGCAAGCTTCAGGAGGCGCTCGGCGATCAGCTCTGCGTCGCGCTCGATGATTCGACCGTTGTCGAAATCATGCTCAACCCGGACGGCAAACTGTTCATCGAACGGCTGGGCCATGGCGTTGCACCCGCCGGAGAAATGTCGTCCGCGGCGGCGGAAATGGTGATCGGAACGGTGGCGCATGCGCTCCAATCCGAGGTCGATACCGAGCAACCAATCGTCTCCGGCGAACTGCCGATCGGCGGCCACCGCTTCGAAGGACTGTTGCCTCCGGTGGTCTCCAAGCCAGCGTTCACCATTCGCCGTCGTGCCTCGCGATTGATCCCCCTTGAAGACTATGTGCGCTCCGGCGTGATGAGCGAACAGCAAGCGTTGACGATCCGCAGCGCAATTTCGTCCCGGCTCAACATCATCATCTCGGGGGGAACCGGCTCCGGCAAGACGACGCTCGCGAACGCCGTCATCAACGAAATCGTCAAGTCGGCGCCGGACGACCGCCTCGTCATCCTCGAGGATACCGCAGAGATCCAATGCACAGCCGATAACGCCGTCCTTCTCCACACAAGCGATACTGTCGATATGGCGCGGCTCTTAAAGAGCACGATGCGGCTGCGTCCCGACCGGATCGTCGTCGGCGAAGTCCGCGACGGCGCTGCGCTCACTTTGCTTAAGGCCTGGAATACCGGCCACCCTGGTGGCGTCGCGACCATCCATTCCAACACTGCAATGTCGGCGCTCCGCCGCCTTGAGCAACTGACCGCCGAAGCCAGCCAACAGCCGATGCAGGAGGTGATCGGCGAGGCGGTCGATCTCATTATCTCGATCGAACGGACGGCAAGGGGCCGGCGTGTTCGCGATGTCATTCAGGTCGAGCGCTACGCACACGGCCAATACGAAATCGAGTCCGATGAGCTCACCGAAGAACAGGAGGCGCGTCATGTCGCGTAAGAACGCTACTATCGCCGTCGCGCTCCTTGCAGCGCCCATCGTCCTGGCGTCGGTTGCCCCTGCATTGGCGAGTTCGGGCGGCAGCCTCCCATGGGAAGGACCACTGCAACAAATCCAGGAATCGATCACCGGCCCGGTTGCCGGTGCCATCGCGCTTGCAGCAGTGGCGATCGCCGGCGGCATGCTGATCTTCGGGGGCGAACTCAACGATTTCGCGCGACGGCTCGTCTATGTGGTGCTTGTCGCCGGCATCCTGCTCGGCGCAACCAACATCGTCGGCCTTTTCGGCGCGACCGGCGCCACGATCGGAGTGCCGGACGAGCGCGCCACGACCATCGATCCAAGCGGAGCAGGGGAGGGGGGTCATGGCTGAGACCTTGTCCGGACTGCAACGCAACCGCATTCATCGTGCCCTGTCGCGCCCGAACCTGTTGATGGGCGCGGACCGGGAGTTGGTGCTGCTTACCGGGCTTGCTGCCGTCATTCTCATTTTCGTGGTGCTGACGGCATACTCCGCCCTGTTCGGCGTTGCCATTTGGATCGTCATCGTCGGCTTCTTGAGGATGATGGCAAAGGCAGACCCGCTGATGCGGCAGGTCTATGTCCGCCACATATCATACCGCCATTACTACAAGGCGACCTCCTCGCCGTGGCGTCGGTATTGAGGAGGAGACATGGTCGCGCTCAAACGCTTCCGGGCCACCGGCCCGTCCTTTGCTGATCTCGTTCCCTATGCCGGTCTGGTCGACAGTGGTGTGCTCCTGTTGAAAGATGGGAGCCTGATGGCCGGCTGGTACTTTGCCGGCCCGGATTCCGAAAGCGCCACCGACCTGGAGCGCAACGAACTCTCGCGCCAGATCAATACGATCCTGTCGCGGCTCGGGAGCGGCTGGATGATCCAGGTCGAAGCGGTCCGCATTCCGACATTCGACTATCCGACGGATGATCGTTGCTATTTCCCCGAACGTGTGACGCGCGCGATCGACGCCGAACGGCGGGCGCATTTCGCGCGCGAGCAGGGACATTTCGAAAGCAAGCACGCGCTCATCCTCACGTATCGACCGCTCGAATCCAAAAAGACGGCGCTCAGCAAATACATCTACTCGGACGAGGAGAGCCGCAAGAAGAGCTATGCGGACACGGTGCTGTTCGTCTTCAAGAACGCTGTCCGCGAGATCGAGCAGTATCTCGCCAACACCCTGTCTATACGCCGGATGGAAACCCGCGAGGTCGTCGAGAGGGGAGGGGAGCGGGTCGCGCGCTATGACGAACTGCTGCAATTCGTTCGCTTCTGCATCACCGGCGAGAACCATCCGATCCGACTGCCCGATGCACCGATGTATCTTGATTGGATCGCCACCGCCGAACTCGAGCATGGGCTGACGCCGAAGGTCGAAAGCCGTTTCCTCGGGGTCGTGGCGATCGACGGCCTGCCTGCCGAGAGCTGGCCGGGGATTCTCAATAGCCTCGACCTGATGCCGCTCACATATCGCTGGTCATCGCGCTTCATCTTTCTCGACGCGCAAGAGGCGCGGCAGAAACTCGAACGCACCCGCAAGAAGTGGCAGCAGAAGGTAAGGCCGTTCTTCGATCAGCTGTTCCAGACGCAGAGCCGTTCCATTGACCAGGATGCCATGAGCATGGTGGCCGAGACAGAGGACGCAATCGCCCAGGCTTCCTCGCAATTGGTGGCGTACGGCTACTATACGCCGGTCATTGTCCTTTTCGACAGTGGTCGAGAGGCACTGCAGGAAAAGGCCGAGGCTATCCGCCGACTCGTCCAGGCCGAAGGCTTCGGGGCGCGGATCGAGACGCTGAATGCCACAGACGCCTTTCTCGGCAGCCTGCCGGGCAACTGGTACTGTAATATCCGCGAACCGCTGATCAACACCAGCAACCTCGCCGATCTTATTCCGCTCAACTCTGTCTGGTCGGGCAGCCCTGTCGCACCGTGCCCATTCTACCCGACGAACTCTCCGCCGCTGATGCAGGTGGCCAGCGGCTCGACGCCGTTCCGCCTGAACCTTCATGTCGACGACGTTGGCCACACGCTTATTTTTGGGCCGACCGGTTCGGGCAAGTCGACGCTGCTGGCACTGATCGCAGCGCAGTTCCGGCGGTACGACCGCGCCCAGATCTTCGCCTTCGACAAGGGGAACTCGCTCCTGCCGTTGACGCTCGCCACAGGCGGCGATCACTACGAGATCGGCGGCGACGCTCATGAAGAGGGGAGGGCGCTGGCCTTCTGCCCACTCTCGGAGCTCGCGAGCGATGGTGATCGCGCATGGGCGACGGAATGGATCGAAATGCTGGTTGCGCTGCAGGGCGTTGCCATCACCCCAGATCACCGCAACGCTATCTCGCGTCAGATTGGTCTGATGGCCAGTGCAGCCGGTCGATCGCTGTCGGATTTTGTGAGCGGCGTTCAGATGCGCGAGATCAAGGACGCGCTCCATCATTACACAGTCGATGGACCGATGGGTCAGTTACTCGACGCCGAACAGGACGGCTTGACGCTGCGCGCCTTCCAGACCTTCGAGATCGAACAGCTGATGAATATGGGCGAGCGCAATCTCGTGCCCGTTCTCACCTATTTGTTCCGTCGGATCGAAAAGCGTCTCGACGGCTCACCGAGCCTGATTGTCCTCGATGAGGCCTGGTTGTTGCTCGGTCATCCAGTGTTTCGCGACAAAATCCGCGAATGGCTGAAAGTGCTGCGCAAGGCCAACTGCGCCGTCTTGCTCGCGACCCAGTCGATTTCGGACGCCGAGCGCTCCGGCATAATCGATGTCCTGAAGGAATCCTGCCCGACGAAGATCTGCCTGCCGAACGGCGCCGCCCGTGAGCCTGGGACGCGCGAGTTCTACGAGCGGATCGGCTTCAACGAGCGGCAGATCGAGATCGTCTCGAACGCCACCCCCAAGCGCGAATACTACGTGGTCACCCCCGAAGGCCGGCGGCTATTCGATATGGCACTCGGCCCTGTGGCGCTCAGTTTTGTCGGCGCATCGGGCAAGGAAGATTTGAAGCGTGTCCGCGCTCTGCGTTCCGAACATGGCCGCGACTGGCCGATCCACTGGCTTCAAACGAGAGGAGTTCACGATGCCGCATCGCTGCTCAACTTCGAATAGATTGCTTGCCGCCCTGGCGGCGGTCGCATTAACGATTGGTGCTGTCTCGCCGGCATCAGCGGGTACCGCAACCGGCGCTGCTACGGAGTGGACGCAGGTCCTGAACAACGGCGAACTGATATCCTTGGTCGGGAAGTCCGGCGAGCAAATTCAAAATCAACTCACCCAGATCAGCCAGCTGGCGCAACAGATCGAAACCCAACTCAATATCTACCAGAACCTGCTGCAGAACACTGCGACGCTTCCTTCGCACATGTGGGGGCAGGTCGAAAGCGATCTCAATCAACTGCGCAGCATTGTCGACCAGGGCCAGAGCATCTCGTTTTCGATGGGCAATGCCGATGATGTGCTGCAGCAGCGCTTCCAAAGCTATTCTAGCCTCAGGACCAACCTGCCGAACGCGACAAGTTTTTCCTCAAGCTATCAGACCTGGTCGGACACCAACCGCGACACGATCGCCAGCACGTTGAAGGCCGCGAGCCTGACGGCAGAGCAGTTCGACACCGAGGAAGGCACGATGTCTTCGCTGCGCTCTATGTCCGAGACCGCCGACGGGCAGATGAAAGCCTTGCAGGTCGGCCACGAGATCGCCGCACAGCAGGTCGCACAGATGCAGAAACTTCGCGGCCTCGTCTCCCAGCAAATGACGATGATGGGGACATGGCTTCAGACAGAGCAGATCGACAAGGACTTGGCGCAGGCCCGGCGCGAGAAGTTCTTCAACGCGGAGGTGAAGAGCATTCCCGAAGGTCAAAAGATGGAGCCCCGCTGGTGAGCCGCGCGGTTGTCATTGCCGTCCTTGTGCTTGTTGCAGCTGTTTCGTCAGCGGCGACGGTGCTGATCGTCAACTCCAGGGGATCCCGCAAACCTGCGCTCACTGAAGAACAACGCGCCGTCAGGGAGAGGTTCTTTGGCTCGAGCAAGGAGCTGCCGCCGATCAAGGACGGCCAGGAGATGCGCCCGAGATGGTGAAGCGTACCCTTGAACAATCGTTCCTGATCGCAGGCCTCCTTTGCCTCTTCTTTGCAGCTCCCGCCTTCGCGCAACAGGGACAAGTCCTGACCGAACTCGAAAATCAGGTCTCGACGGCCGCGAAAGGGTGGGAAACCACCATCATGGACGCAGCAAAATCCCTCTTCTGGATTCTCGCCACCATCGAGATCGGCATTGCCGCTGTCTGGCTCGCGATCCAAGCAGCATCGCTGGAAAGCTGGTTTGCCGAGCTTGTCCGGCGCATCATGTTCATCGGCTTTTTTGCGTTCGTCCTGACCCAAGGGCCCTCTTTTGCCCGAGCCGTTGTCGACAGTCTCTTCCAGATCGGCGCCGGTGGCGGATCGGCGTCGCCGGCCGAGGTGTTCGACGCCGGCATTCGGGTCGCTTCGCAAATGTCACAACAAGCACAGTTCGGCGTGTTTGAGGACAACGCGCTGGCTGTCGCAGCTGTGCTGGCGATGGCGATTGTCGTCATCTCCTTCTCTCTTGTGGCAGCGATTTTCGTATCGGTCATGGTCGAGATGTATGTCGGCCTGCTCGCCGGCATGATCATGCTCGGGCTGGGCGGTTCGTCCTATACCAAGGACTTCGCGATCCGATACCTGGTCTATGCCTTTGGAGTCGGGATGAAATTGATGGCGCTCGTGATGATCGCCAAGATCGGATCCCAAGTGCTCCAAGGCCTCGCGACTGCTCCGACTGCGTCCTCCGATCAATTCGTCACGACCTTGGCAATTGCCGGCATTTCGGTCGTGGTCTTTATCATCGCCATGTACGTGCCAAGCGTCATTCAAGGTGTTGTCCAAGGGGCATCCGTCTCGGGCGGCATGGAGGCGATCCGGCATGGTGGTCAGGCGGCATCCTTCGCCACGGGCGCCGGGTTCCTTGCGGCGGGCGCGGCAGGGGCAGGTTTTGCGGCTGCCCAGGTCGCCCGCGCCGCAGGTTCATCTGTCGCAGGTGCTGCCCTTCGTGGTTTCGGCGCGGGGATCGGGTCCGCGGGGAAGGCGGCCGGCTCAGCTGCCAAGGAGAAGGCCATCGGCTCCCCCGGCGCCTACGCCGGGTCTATCCTGGGTCTTGCCAACGCCAAGCTCGACCAGGCGCGCAGCGGGCACAGCGGACCAAAGCCACCTCCCGAACGCAAAGACTAACAGCAATCAGAAAGTGATCGATCGATGGCAGCGAACCGCGCCCCCGAAAACCCCTATCTTGCCGCGCGCCAGGAATGGAACGAGCGATACGGTTCCTATGTGCAGTCCGCGGCGGCATGGCGCATCGTCGGCATCCTCGGTTTGACCATGGCCGTAATCGGCTTCGCATATGCGATGTATCTCAGCACCCAGGTCAAGCTGGTTCCCTATATCGTCGAGGTCGACAAACTCGGGACCGCGGTGACATCAGGCTATCCTCAGCAGATCGAATATGCCGATGTTCGGGTGGTCCGCGCGACGCTCGGAAACTTCGTCACCAGCTTCCGCTCGATCACGCCGGATGCAGTTGTGCAGAAGCAATATATCGATCGAACCTACGCACTCCTTCGAACATCTGATCCATCGACCGAGAAGATCAATGCCTGGTTCCGCGGTAACTCGCCGTTTGAAAAGGCGAAGTCGTCGACGGTTGCCATCGAGGTCAACAATATCGTGGCACTGTCGAACCAGACCTATCAGATCGACTGGACCGAATATGAACGGGATCGGAAGGGCAAGGAAATCGGCACGCGCCGGTTTCGCGGGATCGCAACGGTGACGCTTACCGCACCGCAGGATGAGGCGACCATCCGCCTCAACCCGATCGGCCTCTATGTCCGGGATTTCGACTGGACAGCACAGCTTTAAGGGCAGGGGATTTCTCAATGCAGATAACAAAAATATTCGCGGCCGCCGGCTGCCTGGCCGCACTCGTCTTCGTGAGCGGTGCGCAAGCACAGAGCATGTCGAACAACGAGGTGAAGGGTACGAACATTTCCAGGAAATGGCGTGGCACATCGGGACTGGTGACAACCGGCCCCGATGGCAAGGTCATTTTCCTCTTCGGGGAGACGCAGCCGTCGGTCGTCTGCTCGCCGCTGCAGGTCTGCGATATCGAATTGCAAGGCGGCGAGATCGTTCGCGATGTTCTGGTTGGCGATACCGTTCGTTGGAAGGTGGAACCCGCGATCTCCGGTGCCACCGGCGGCCAGGCGATCCATCTGATCGTCAAGCCGTCGGAGGCGGGTCTCGTCACTTCCATGGTCGTCACGACCTCGCGGCGCACCTATCACATCCAGCTGAAATCGCATCCGAGCCAGTACATGGCCCGCGTCGGCTTCGAATATCCGGAGGATGTCTCGACCAAGCTTGCCGATATCAACTCACGGCTGGAGACCGGCGGCATTCCTGGAACCGCGCCCGACAAGCTGAACTTTTCTTACTCCATCAGTGGCAGCGCGCCCTGGAAACCGAAGCGGGTCTATTCGGACGGCGCCAAGACCTACATCCAATTCTCGAAATCATTCTCGAGCCAGGATGCCCCGGTGCTCTTCGTCGTCAGCGGCGGCCAGAACCGCATCGTCAATTATCGGATGAAGAACGATATGATGATCGTCGACTATGCGGTCGACAAAGCAATCCTCGTCTCCGGCGTCGGCTGGCGGCAGCAGAAGATCACCATCCGGCGGGGAGGCTGAACCATGCGCAAGCACCTCGCCATCATCATCACCGCCGCCGCCATGCTTTCCAGCTGCCAGACGGCCGAGGACGGTCTGACGACCAATTCGGCGCCCACCACTGTCACAGGTCCGGCCGCAAGTGCGATTGCCGGCGACATGGCAAGCCGGCTTGCCGAGCAGATCGGTCCCGCGGGCACGACGACCATCAAGATGGAGAAGGACGCTTCGGACTTCGCTACGGCACTCGAGGCGGCGCTGAAAGGGTGGGGCTATACGGTCATCACCGACGGCAAGGACGGGAAAGACGTCAAACCTGTCGAGCTTGCCTATTCGATTGATGGCGTCGATGGCCAGGTGCTTGCGAGGCTGTCGACGCCGTCCATCGCGCTGGGCAGGGCATATACGGCAACGGCCGCAGGTGCTGTGCCGGCAAGCCCGCTCTCCATCATGCAGCGCAATTGAAGGGGAGGCGAGCATGGTGCAATCTCTGCAGCTGGGCAGCTCGGGCCAGGCCGACGATCAGAAGGGTATGCGCCGTCTGAACCGTCTGCCAATCATCGTCGCCATCATCATCGTTGCGCTATTTGTCGGCGTCGTCGTCATCGGGCTTTCATGGCGCGGTCTCCCCTTCAATCGCAACAACGATCTCGACAGCGCCTCGAATGCTCCCGCAACCAACTTCGGCGACCAGCTCAAGCGTGGTGTCACCGACGGCATCATCGGCGATCCGGAACAACGCGAAGTGTTCCAGCCGACGCCCGCCGTCGAACAGAAAGTCGCGAAGGAAACCGCCGTTGTTGATCGCACACCCACCCAGCGAGAGGAGCGGCGCCCGAGACTTGAATCGGAAGCGGAATGGAAGGCACGCCTGAAACGGGAGCAGGACGAACAGTATATCCGTGAAGCGCAACGGCAGCGCATGGCCCGGCTCCAGGCGCGGGCGACAGCTTTGGACTCGCCGTTGAAGGTGGATATTTCCGACATCGACAAGGCAGCCAACATCTCCAGAGAGACCGACCGGCAGGCGACGACTGCCAATAGCGCCTCGGACCTTTACGCCGCTGCCATGAAGTCCGGTCTGATGGGGCAGAATGTCGATCCAAACGCTCAGACATCAAAGGAAGATTTCTTCAACCAGGACATCAAGGACCTTGGCTATTTGCCGAACCGGGTCGTGCCGCAGATGTCAGCCTATGAGCTCAAGCGCGGCTCGGTCATTCCCGCCACCTTGATCACGGGTCTCAACTCCGACCTTCCCGGCCGGATCACCGCGCAGGTCAGTCAGAACGTCTATGACAGCGCCACCGGTTACCGGCTTCTGATCCCGCAGGGGGCAAAACTGTTCGGCCGTTACGATTCCAAGGTCTCTTTCGGCCAGGAACGTGTCCTTGTCGTGTGGACCGACCTCATCTTCCCGAATGGGGCGACGCTGCAAATCGGCGGGATGGCCGGCACGGATGCCGAAGGATATGGTGGCTTCAAGGACAAGGTCGATCGCCATCTCTGGCGCACGTGGAGTTCTGCGGCACTCATCGCGCTGATCGGAACCGGGATCGACATGTCGATGCCGCAAAGCTCGACGCTCGCGACGCAGGAGACCGCATCGGATGCGGCCCGCCGCAACTTCGCGGAATCGTTTGGCAGGGTCGCCGAGCAGACCATCTCGAAGAACCTGAATGTGCAGCCGACCATCCAGATCCGCCCCGGCTACAAGTTCAATGTGCTGGTCGACCAGGATATTATATTTCCGTCGACCTACAGCAGAAACTGACGAACATCGTCCGACGCCATTTCAGCCGCTGGCATGCCGCGCATGCCGGTGCAACATTGCAATCCCGCAATAACTTTCCTGTCTTTGTCATCTTTTTAGTTCAAGGGGACTTGAAACTTGTCTTATCGCAGGTAGTGCTAGACCTGCACGGCTAGAGGTACTGCTCCGCGCTACGCGGGCACCGTGGGTTGCGTCGAGATGCCTGTGGCTGATTATGGCTATGGCTTGGCCGCCGGGCGGCGAGGCTCGTTCGAGTGTCTCGATGTGCCAGATCATGACCGACCTACAGGTCGATAAGACAGGAGAAACGCTGGTGGATGGAGAATTTCGCTCGCTCGTCGACATGTTGGAAGCTGCGCAGGACGAGCTTACGATCAAAGGTGCCATGAAGCGCTTCGCAGAGGCCTGCGGCTACGAGCGATTTGCGTATCTTCAAAAGGAAGGCGCCCAGATCAAGACCTTCAACACCTATCCAAAGCCATGGGAACGCACCTATCTCTCGGCCGATTACTCCAATATTGATCCCGTGGTGACGCAGGCCAAACGGAAGGGCGATATTTTCTTCTGGACGGCGGACGATTGGAGACCGCGCGGCTCATCTGAGCTCAGAAAGTTTCGCAACGAGTCGATCGAGCACGGAATCCGTTGTGGCATGACCATTCCCGTGGAAGGCAGCTACGGAACATCGATGATGCTGACCTTCGCATCCTCCGAAAGGAATGTGGAACTGCCGGTCGCTTTTGACCCGAAACGGGCAGTGCAATTGGTGATGATGATCCATTATCGCTTGAAGATGATCGGCGGCAAGACCACCCTCAATCCAAAGCAGGCGCTGTCGCCGCGTGAAATGGACTGCTTGATCTGGGCGGCAAAAGGAAAGAGTACGCTTACAACGGCCAATCTGGTCGGCATCGCTTTCCGGACTGTGCAGCACCATCTCGATAAGGCGCGTGGCAAGCTCGGCGCCGAGTCGGTGCCGCATCTTGTGGCGATCGCCAAGGATCGGGGTTTGCTGCCTCCCAGCTAGCTTAACTAACGTCATCATCGGTGGGCACCGCGGGCACGAAGCCGAGTGCGTCAAGCATATCCGAAAGCTCATCCTGCTGAGCTGCGGCCCTTTTCTGGCGCGCAAAATGCTCTTCCTGAAGGGTCTCCAAAACCGAGCTGGCGATTGTAGGATCCTCGCTTGCGCGTATCCACTCTTCGTAGACAGCCTGGTCGGCGGCAAGGAGACGGCGATGTTCGCGAATGGCGGCCACTGTCAGCGTCTCCAATTCCGCCTTGTCCATCAAATCGTATCGAGGTTTCCTCTGGTCTCCTCCGGCTTGCGAGGAACCCGCATCTTGCATTTCTTTTCCTTCCCAGATCGATGGATTGGCACGACTGCGCCGTATTCGCGCACGCCTCTCGGCTCCTATGTCAGACGATCCTCTTGGAAGAGTAAACATCTGATCACCCGGCAATATCACAGGCTTTGTTGAATCGGAACTATAGTTCCTAGAACAATAGTTCCGATTCTGTTTCCGCTGATGTCATGGATCTCAACGAGGTCATGGCGAGGAATTTGCGTCGTATCCGCCATGGCCAGAAACTGACGCAGGAAGAATTGGCCCATCGCACAGGCCTGAGTGCGCGCCATATCGGTGCCATTGAGCGTGCAGAGATGTCTGCAACGCTCACGGTCCTTGGCCAGATTTCCAAAGCACTGGCTGTCGATCCAAGAGAATTCCTGACGGAGACAAATCCGGGCTGACAGTATCACGCGAAAGTCAGATTCGGGATCGCCAAGCCGTCGTGAAGTTCAGGGCCGTCATCATTTCGAAGCTGTTGCACCACCTGACACCGAGATCCTTGCAGACATCGGGGATGCGGCGATTTGCGCGCTTTGCGCTTGGCTTCGAAGCCTCGACCGTCACCACGATTCGATCGGCGGGCAGCGCCACCGCATAGGCGATCAGGAACGGATCCCGCCCGATCTCGATGACTTCCGCGTCGTTCAGATCGGGAGCGTATTTCTCGATAACAGCCTGCACCAAGGCCGGGTCGACATCTTCATCCAGCCGCAGAACACTGTAGTTGTCAGCTTCGCTCAGCCAGCGACCGATCTCCGAACCCTCGGTGATTTCTTCGAGGATCTCCACGGGAATTTTGATCTCGCCGGCCTCGCCCATATGGACCAACCAATCCCAGAATTCCGGAAACCGGTCGATCGGGTAGTACAAATTGTGGGCGGTGATCAGAACATTTGCGTCGAGGAGATGCACGGCTTCTCCTTACGCCGCACTATCGGTAAGGAAGTAGACGTTGCTGGCTTTGACACCGAGGATCGCGGCGGCCTTCGAAGGCGACAAGGCCCCCTCAGCCAGCATTCGCCTGGAGAGTTCGACGAGCCGATTGCCGAGCTTATGTCGTTTGACCGTATAGTAACTTGGCCCGCCCTCGTTTTCCCGGGCACGATCGCGTTGCGCGGCTCGATTTCTCAGCCACTGTTGGCGGAACACCGTCGTCACCGCGGACCATGTTTCCTGGTCGATGATTCCTTCGCGGTAGAGCTTGTAGGCCACCATGGAGTGGCTGACCTGCCGAGCGTCCGCGATTGCGGAAATCCGGGCTATCACCTGCTCCTGCGGCGCGCCAACGAGCGAAGGCTCCTGGGCGATCTCTGCCGTGGGCAGCAGGATGCGCCCGGCAACATCATTGCAGAACGTCTCGATCGCGCTCGCCGGCCGTCCCCCGCTGACGCCGGTCTGACCCAACCAGATATGCGCAAGCTCGTGCAGAAGCGTGAATGACCACGCCTGCTCGCTGTCCTGATCGTTGATCACGACGAAAGGCGCGACGGGATCGGCGAAGGCGAAGCCCCTGAAGAGTTCGACATTCAGGGCGCTGTGATGACTGCCAAGGTTGCCGATAAGCAGCACGAAAATGCCGGCCGCCTCGGCCCGCTCGCGAAGATAGGCGAAACCCTTGGGCGTTCCGCGGCCGCTTCCATGCCGGTACGTCTTCAATTCGAACACAAGGCGCGTCCGAATAGCCGTTGCCAATGCCTCGGCGCCCTGGCTTTGATCAAACGATGCGACGAAATCAAGCGGGGTGGCCTCGTCCTCGGTTTCGAGCACGGCTCGAACCATTTCCTGCCGCGCGCGGACTTCACGCAGCAGCGTGTCGACCAACGCCGCATCGCGCTTTGCGAACTCAGCCGGCAGGGTCCGAAAGTCTTCACCGCGCGCGGCCACCGCCGGTGGCTCAGCCAAATAGAACGTCAAAAGGGGCCGGCGATATTGCGCCGCCATTTTCAAGAGCATCGGCCGTGTCGGCTCGCTATCCCCGGTTTCGAGCATGGCTAGGCGATCGCTGCCCGTTACTCCGCGAGCCTCGCCAAGACCAACTTTTTCAGCGGCATCCTCGAGAGTGAGCCCCGCGGTTTCGCGAGCCCAACGCAGGATCGATGGATTAACCTTGGGCACCGTTTTCCTCTGTTCGAAGCAGGCGATACGCCATTTGATATGATCATGCAATCGTTAGGAAAGATATAGGAAGGGCAGAGCCGGTGGGCGAGCGTGAAGCATTTTTCCCGGTCGCCGACTGGCTTTCGATAGATCCGCAACGCCAGGCATCGATCGCGCCGATCGCCCTGGACGAAGGCGGGCAGCTACTTTTGCCCACCGATACGCGAAAGATCGATCCGCATCCCCGCTGCGCCAACTTGCCTCTCATCTTGAGGTTCGGCGTCGGTCGGCTGGGAAGCGTCGTGTGGTGCGTCATCAGTTCCCCCGCTGTCGATCGGCTCACGCTGATTGACGACCGAGCCCCCTGGATCGGGCGCCTGGAAAACGCCCACTCCCTCGAATTCCCCGGTCTTCCAGGCATAGACAGCGTCCTCGAAGATTTGCGGGAAAACCTCATCGCTCTTCGGATTACCATACCATTTGGCGACGATGCGCAAGACTTTCGCGAACATCGCCGTCCCCTTGCGAAGGTTTTCGCAACTGTCGACCAGGTCGGGCTTCAGATCGGCGACATCCTTGATGCCGACGCCCGCCGGAAACTGCGTCAGGCCGACGCGGACCACCGCCTGGCCGACATACTGCCGGACGATCGCCATCGCCTCGTCAGGGGACGTCGCCTTGGGAATGAGGATCAAGCGGCCACCGGATTTGACGGTGACGGACAATGGATCGTTCGAGCCGGCGGCACTCACGAATTGTCCGACGATCGCAGGTTTCAAAGAAGGGTCGGCGCATGTCTGGATCAGGGCCGCGTCGAGCATGACGTCTCCTTGGGCAATCAGGTGTTGAAGGAAAAGACAATTGGCTTGGCGAAGAGCCGCGCCCAGGCCTGAGCGCTGGCGCGCTGAATGGCGACGATGGATGTCCCTTTCGTCCACCAGCCATTGCCGACAGCGACAATGAGGTCGGGATCCTCGAGCATGGAGTGCAGGACCGGCCAGACGATCAGTTGCTCATAGCAGATCAGTGGCGCCATCCGATGGCCGGCCGCCGTCACGACCGGATTTTCGAAGACATGTGCCCGCGCACCGCCGCTCTGAGAGAGCAACGCGCGCCACGGCTGCCACATCGAACCTGGCACCGGCATGCGTTCGCGATAGAGGGTCCGCGCGCCCTCACTAGAGATGGCGACCAGAACATTATCGTATCCGCCCGCATCGATGACGGCTGCGCCGGCGATGACGATGGCGTCAGTTCCTCTCAAAGCTCGCACCCAGAACCGTTCGACAGTCGGCGTCCAGAAGCCCAGGGAGCTTTCAGGAAGAACAATCGTGCGTGCGCCGCCCAGCACCCTATCCTTCACCGTGACAATCAAATCACGGTGACGATTAAAGCTGGCGTCACGGCCCAGCGATGCGCCCAGTTCGAGGTCGACCCCCTGCCAGGATTTCGGTAGTTTCGGTTCGTCCCAGGTTGCGGCGGACCAGATCCAAAAGCCTGCCAGGACAATCGCGACAGCTGGCCACATGCGGGTTACGAGGCCCATGAGGCCGGCTGTCGCGGCAACCAGTCCCCACCATCCCCATCCCGGAAAGAGCACGGCCGCCGCGGTGATCGGATGCGCCCAGCCGGTGATGCCGAATGGCGGGATGGCCATCAGAACCGCTGCCAAGAGATAGCGACACGGACGGGCACCCGTCTTCTTTGTCCAGAGGACGGTATTCACGATGACAAAGCCGACGGACGCACAGAGCCAAAGCAGTAGTCCCGGCCAGAAGTCCGAGGAATAGAAGGTGGCAACACCCTGTGGCAGACCGCGTGACGCAGCGAGGAAATAGCCGGCAGAGACAAACGCGGCGGTCAGTCTCGTTCGCGCCAGCCCCCAGAGAACCGGAAACGTAAACGCGACCGGAAGAAGCAGGACGTGGCCACTCCATCCCACCACCCCGGCGACGACTGAAACAGCAATCAATGCTGTTTGCGGGAGCTGCTCACGGCGCATAGGTGAGCACCGGTTGCGCCAGGCCGAGGATCCCTGAGGCGGGCAGGGGGCCGAAATAACGGGAGTCATAGGACCCCCTGAACGGTGAATGGAGAAAGACGCTTTCGTCAGGCACGACGCCGCCTGAAAACGGTGTCATCGGCCGGCCATTGCCGTCCCGCACTGCCAAATCGGAGGAGGGGACCGGTCGCCCATCGATCGTCACGCCGGCGCCGATCTCAACATGCTGACCGGCGACGGCGATGACGGTCTTGATGAGCGGCGCGACGCCGCCAGGGCAGGTTCCGGCACGGAGAAAACCACGCTCTCTCGCCTCCCGCATTGCTGTCGTTTGCGGAGGGCAAACGAAAACGAGATCCCCGCGATCTGCCGGGCGATCGAGCGGCACGATACGCCAGAGACCGAGAGGTTCACTGGGTGTCATGTTGATGCGAAAGCCGCCGACGGTTGCGGCAGCAACACCGCCGCCAACGATGGATGCCGCCAGGGCCAAGAGCACGACTGCGTTCGTCCTCTGAGCGCGTCGTGTCCCGAACGCAAACACGGTTATCTTCATTTGAGCGACAGCCCCTGGCTCTTCGTCTGACGCAGGGCCTCGGCTTGCTTCAGCGCCTCGGTCGTGCGCTCATGCGCGGCGAGCTGCTGCACCGTCCGCATCATATTCCACGCCGATTGCACCTCGGCCTTCTGTCCGGCCGTCATTCCCGCGGTCGCGGCATTGAAGGTCTGTCCATTGGGGTCCTTCGCGGCAAGCGACAGGAAGGTCCGCTCGCCGAAACGCTCCGATACCGCCTTGGCGAAACCGTCCAGTTCAGCCTTCACCATTTTGTCGGCGAGCGCATATTCGAGGCCGGCGGGCAGGTCGTTTCGGTCGATCGCATCGCGAACGCGTTCCAATGTCTGTTTTGCGTTTGGCGACAGCGCGGGAATATCGATCGAGACCTTCAGACGGACAGCCCGTTCTTCGACCTCGAACTTGCGTTCCGCTTCAGCCCGCTGGCGCAGATAGCGCTCCAAATTGCGGACCAGCGCCGGCGCATTCGTTTGTGCCTTTTCCCGCTCCTCTCTGTCGGCGCGGCTGGCGAGGATCCCGGTCTTGCCCTTCAGCGCGCCGAAGTGTTCGGGCTTCGATCCGATCGTCGCCAACGTGGATTTTGCGACGCCCTCGTCCTTCAGCATCGCATCGACATTGACTGCCTTGAACGCGCTTTCCGGCTGGGCATAGACGAGGTGGAAGCGGGTCGAGACCTCCTCCCATTGCTTCTTCAATCCTGGATCGGCGGCGACCTTGTCCTCGATCGCCTGGTCGACCGATTTGGCGAAGGTTGTGATGCCCGAGACCATCGGCTTTGCCTCCTTGGTACTGCTTTGGGTTGGGGACTGCGCGGCGCCGCGGACGAGCCCAAGCCTGCCGGCAACGGCGGCAAGGCGGACACAGAGATTGGCAAGTTTTTGCTTCTGACTGACGAGCCATTCCAGCCGGTCGCGAACCAGGGTGCGCGCGACGTTGACGAGATGCAGACCGCGGGCTTCGGCAAAACGGAGCGCCTGGCGGTAGAAGTCACTTTTCTCGTAATCGAGAGTCGTTTCCTTCGCGTTCCTTCGCGACAGAATCGGGATCAACCCACCGTTCTTGGCGAAGGATCTACGACCGTAGTAGACGGCCAGGTCCTCACGATGACGGGTCATGGCGACATAGGTGAGATGGCGGTCGAGCGAGAGCGACGCGAGCACCTTGACCTGGTCGACCGTCGCGCCCTGGCTCTTGTGGATGGTCGTGGCATAGCCGTGGTCGAGGTTGTTGTAGAAGCGCTGTTCCACCAGCACCTGGCGGCCATTCTTCCCATCGCCGATCAGCGCCGTGATGCGTCCCTGTTTCGCCTCAACGACCTTGGCCAGCATGCCGTTCTTGACCCCGAGCGATCCCTCGTTCTTGAGGAACACGATCTGGTCGCCGACGGCGAAGTTGCGTTCGCCATCGGCGGTCTTGAACATGGTTCCCTGGTCGAGAACCCCGCGTTCGATAAGCTTGATGCGCGCCATCTGGTTGAGCATGCGCACGTCGCGGCGCAGATGAGCCAGGATAAGCGACGTCTTTGCCGGATCGTAATCGCGGTCCCAGGCGGCGATGAGGTTGTCGACCGCGTCGGCCTTGAGATCCGATCCAATCACCTTGCCGTTGGCGCGGTAAGCATCGACCGCCTTGCCGACCTTGCCGCGTGCAAGATCAAGCGAGGCGTCACGCATCCATTGCTGGCGCTGGCGGTAGATGGTTTCGAGCTCGGCATAGCCGATGCGATCGGCAATGGCGCGGAAGGCGGCACCTGCCTCGATCGGTTGAAGCTGCTCGGGATCGCCGACGAGAACGAGCTTGGCGCCGGCCTTCGTCACCGCTTCGACGAACAGCGCCATCTGCCGAGATGACACCATGCCCGCCTCGTCGAGAACGAAAACCGTCTTGCTATCGAGCTGATCGCGGCCTTGGTTCCAGCGGAGCTCCCATGACGCAAGCGTGCGCGAGATGATGCCCGCTTCCTTCTCCAGGCCCTCGGCCGCCTTGCCGGCAAGCGCGCCGCCGACGACGCGATAGCCGGCCGCTTCCCATGCCTCGCATGCGGCCTTCATCATCGTCGTCTTGCCGGCGCCGGCGCGGCCGATCACGGCCGCGATCCGCTCGGCGCCCGCCACATGCTCGATCGCGGTCTTCTGCTCGTCCGACAGACGCTCATGACGCGCAAGTGTCGCCGCCAGCACGACGTCGCGAACGCCATGCGACGACCGCTGAGACAGCCAGACGGCGCGATTGGCCATCTCGGCTTCCAGACGGATCATCTCCCGCGTCGTGTACTTGGCCGGCACTCGGATGCCGCTGGCAAGATCGATCCGCTCGCGCTCGATGCGGAAGGTTTCGGGGGAGAGCAGGATCCGCACCATCAGGCTTTGGAACAGCACCGCGTCATCCACGTAGCGGTGCAGGATCTTTGCGACGTCCCGTTCGTCAAAGACGCTCTTCTCGCGCATGATCAGGGCAAGAACGAGCTCAGGATTCCTGTCGATCCGCCTGACGTTTTCGCTCCGCCTCGCCTCCTGCAGTTCGAGCCGTTCGAGCTCGACCGGCTCGGACGTGCCTTCTGATTTCCGCTCGATCGCCTTCGTGCCGACTCCGAGATGAATGGTCGGCTCAAGATCGATCCCTTGCTTCTCGAAGGACCGCCCATCGACGCGGATGTCGAGACCGGCAAGCGCCAGGTGCCGGTTCTGACAGGCAAACCAACCGTCCCGAAACGCGTTGAAATCGTTGATGCTTCCGGCCCAGAGTTCATAAACGATCTTGCCGGCGTCGTTGCGGATCGGATTGCCGTCCGGTCCTGTCACCGCGATCTTCTTGGCGCCAAAACCGTCCGCCGTCAGTGGCCGCAAGGTTGTCATCAGATGGACATGTGGATTGCCCGGTGCGTCGTGATAGACCCAGTCCGCCACCCTCCCCTTAGCCGTGATGTGTCGCTCGACGAAATCCCGCACCAGCGCGATATTCTGCTCGGGCGTCAGTTCGAGCGGCAAAGCAATCGTCACATCCTTGGCGAGCTGCGCGTCGGGCCGTTTCTCGAAGTCTTCGACCTTGTTCCAGAAGGCCTCGGAGGCGCCGGCCACCGATCGGTCCGCCATCATCGAGCGCAGCCATTCCGGCGCATCGGCCGGGATGACGAACTCTTCGTGGAGCAAGCCCTGCTTGCGGGTGTAGTCGATCGTGCGGGCTTCCCGCTCGTAGTCCATCTTGGCGCAGTGCCGGTAGGCCGCCGACAGCACTGCGCTGCGGCCGGAGCCGCGGGCGACAACGCTGACGGAGAAATGGGGGACGGCCACGGCGGAATTCTTTCCCGGTTGCGAACGAAATCAATGGGTTCGTGGGGAGCGGCAGGCCCGCCACGGGCCTCAAGCAAGGGCGTCGCGCCAGCGACGTATAATT